>JAUJNX010000016.1 GCA_030447925.1 Egibacteraceae bacterium
GCTGTCACCGGTGGGGGCGGCGCTGCGCGGGCTGAGCCGCCGCGGCAGCCACGCCCTGGGGGGCGGCGTGGTGGACGCCTGCGCGCGGCTCGCGGTCGACGCGGCCGGCAGCGCCGCCACGCGGGACGAGGCCGAGGCCGCGATCGAGGCGCTCCTCGGGGTCGCGGACCCGCCGCTGCGCGCCCGGCCGCGCGTCCTGTCCGTCCCGCACGGCGGCGGCGTCGCCACAGCGCTGTCGTTCAGCGTCTGCTGCTTGGGCGACAAGGACCCCGCGCGCGGCTTCGCGCTGTGCGCTGGGTGCCCGAAGCTCACGGAGGCGGACATGGTCGACCGCCTGCGGGCGTGCCTGCCGCGTTCCGCCTGACGTGGCGCCACTCCGCGGTCACGCTGCGCAGCAGGCCGGTGGCCCGTCGGCCGCGCACCTTGAGGGACGCCCACCCACCGCCTTACCGTGGGGGCCGGTGAACCTGGCGACGGAGGCTTCCGCACCGCACCTGGGGCTGCACGACGACCCCAGCGTGCTGGGCGGCCTGCGCGCCGTCATCTCCGGCTCCCGGTCCATGGACGAGGGGCTGCTGCGCGACACCGCCGCGGCCGTCCACCGCTGGGCGCGCGCGTACCCCTCGCTGACCCCCGCCTACGTGCTGGGGCCGGTGCGCACCTACGTGAACATCCTCGTCTGCCTCATCGACGGGGGGATGACGTCGCCGCTGCGCGCCCGCGCCGGCGAGCTGCTCGCCGACGCGGCCCTGTTCACCGCCTACCTGTCCAGCCAGCAGGTCCGCCACGGTGAGACGCGCGCCTACTTCGGCCTCGCCCGCGACGCCGCGCAGGAGGCGGGCAACCGCGCGCTGCTGGGGCACGCGCTGGCGGGGCTGGGCACCCTGTACTCCACGATCCCGCACAACGGGGTGCGCGGGGACACCAGGGCCGCGGTCGCGCTGCTCCAGCAGGCCGATGTCGCCAGCCGCGACGATGCGCCCGCCGGCACCGTCTGCTACGTCGCCACGACGCTGGCGGTGCACCTGGCCGCGGCCGGCAACGGCCCCGGCTTCGACAAGGCTATGAAGCACGCCCTGTCCGCACTCGGCCAGGTGGGCCGCGACTCGCGGGGCCGTCAGGGCTTCACCGGCACCGACGGGGGGCTGCGCCTGTTCCTGCAGTTCCTCGACGCCGGTGCGTTCGAGGCCCGGGGCGCCGGCCTGCTGGACCGGCCCGGGGCGGCGGCCGCGCTCAGCGCGGCCGTGCACCGCCTGCCCCACCCCTCCCAGCGGACCAAGGTCCTGGCCGACCTCGCGTGGCTGCACCTGCGCCACGGCGAGCTCGCCGACGCCTGCCGCTGCGCGGGCCAGGCGGTCGAGGAGGCGCGGGCCGCGGCGATCCCGCTGGACGTCTGGCGCATCCGCAGCCTGCGCGGCCAGATCACCGCCCCCGCCTCGCACCCGTCGGTCCGCGCCCTCGACGAGCGCCTCCGCGGCTGGCCCTAAGCCGCCCGGCGTCTGAGGTGCACCCCTAGGTCGCCTCCCGCGGGACCTACTGGGTGAGGCTGCCGATCTGGACGCGGTCGACCAGGCCGTACTCGACGGCCTCGGCCGCGGAGAACCAGCGGTCGCGATCGGTGTCGCGCGCGATCTCGGCGACGTCCCGGCCGGTGCGCTCGGCGTAGATCCGGTTGGTGCGGTCGCGCATCCACAGGTGCTGGCGGGCCTGGATCTGCACGTCGGCGGAGGTGCCCTGCACCCCGCCGGAGGGCTGGTGGATCATGATCCGGCTGTTGGGCGTCGCCGACCGGACGCCGGTCCCGGTGGCCAGCAGGAAGGAGCCGGCCGACGCGGCCATGCCGACGCAGACGGTGTGCACCCGCGAGCGCATGAGCTGGACGACGTCGTAGACGGCGAACATGCCGGTCATCTCGCCGCCCGGTGAGTTCACGAACATGGTCACGTCGCGGTCGCTCTCGGCGTCCAGGGCCATGAGCTGCGCGCACAGGGTGTCGGCGACCTGCTCCACGATCGGGCCGCGCAGGTAGACGGTGCGGTGGTCGAACAGGCGCCGCCACACGCTGGCCTCGATGAGGGCGATCGGGCTGGGGTCGGTTCGCTGGTCCTCGTTCATAGCGATAACGATATCTCACCTGCGCTATGCACGCGCGCCCCTGTCACACCCCGCCGCTATCGTCCCCCGCGTGACCACCGACACCTTCACCACCGCCGAACGGCACCAGCTGGCGCCGCACGTGACCGACCTGGACGGGCCGGTCTTCGCCCTCCTGGGGCTGCCGGAGGCGGTGAAGGGGGCGCTGTTCGCGCGCTACTCGCGCTCGCCCAGGAGCCTGCGGCGCCTCCTGCTCGACGAGTTCGGGGAGGAGCTGCAGGCCGCCCCCGGCGGCGGCGCGGAGGCCGCGGGGGGGCGGGCCGCACGGCTGTACGACCGCGTGTTCATCGAGTACGGGGACGACTCCGTCGCCCAGCTCGGCGGCGCCCACGTCGCGGTGGAGCAGGCGTCCAACCTGCTCACCAAGCAGCTGGAGTGGGGGCGGCTGGCGGCGTACCTGGAGCAGTCCACCCGCTACATCCCCTACGACGACCGCCCGGGCGGGCGCTGGCGCTACCACCGCCCGGCGGAGCTGGCCGACGGCCCCCACGCCGGCGCCTACGTCCGCGACCTGGACGCCACCTTCGCCGCCTACGCCGCGCTGCTGCCCCGCCTGACCGCGTGGGCCGCCGGTCGCCTGCCCCGCGCCCCGGACACGCCGGAGGGCGCCCACCGCGCCGCGGTCCGCGCCCGCGCGCTGGACGCGCTGCGCGGCCTGCTGCCCGCCGCCACGACCTCCAACGTCGGCATCTACGCCGACGGCCAGGCCTACGAGCAGCTCCTGCTGCGCCTGCGCGGGCACGACCTGGCGGAGGCCCGCGCCACCGGTGACCGCCTCCTGGTCGCCCTGCGCCAGGTGATCCCGTCGTTCCTCACCCGCGTGGACCGGCCCGACCGCGGCGGGGTGTGGACCGAGTACCTCGCAGCGACCCGCGCGGCCACGCGGGCGGTCGCCCGGGACCTGCTCGACGGCGCCGCGCCGGAGCCGGCGGACGAGGTCACGCTCGTCGCCTTCGACCCCGACGCCGAGGTCGACCTGGTGACCGGCATGCTCTACCCCCACAGCGACCTGCCCGAGGTCCAGCTGCGGCGCCGGGTGGAGGCGATGACCGCGGAGGAGCGCCTGCGCGTGGTGACGGCCTACACCGGTGACCGCCGCAACCGGCGCCACCGGCCCAGCCGGGCGCTGGAGCGCGTGTCCTACCGCTTCGACGTCTGCGGCGACTACGGCGCCTTCCGCGACCTCCAGCGCCACCGCATGCTCACCATCGAGTGGCAGGATCTGACCCCGCGCCACGGGTACGACGTCCCCGCCGACGTCGCCGACGCGGGCGAGGAGGCCGCGTACCGCGCCGCGGTGGACCGGCTGGGCGACCTCTGGGCGCGCCTGCACCCCGACCAGCCGGTCGTCGCCCAGTACGCGGTGCCGTTCGCGGCGCGCATCCGCTACAGCATGCAGGTCAACGCCCGCGCCGCGATGCAGATGCTGGAGCTGCGGACCACCCCGCAGGGCCACCCGTCCTACCGGCGCGTCTGCCAGCGCATGCACACCCTGATCGCGGAGCAGGCCGGCCACCACGCGGTCGCCGCCATGATGCGGTTCGTGGACCACTCCGCGGGCGACACCGGCCGGCTGGAGGCGGAGCGCGCGGCCGCCGCCCGCGCGGGCGCGGCAGGGGCACCGCCGCCGTCGCACCCGGCCCGGTAGCATCCGGCCATGTCGGTGCCGCCTGGCTTCACCGGTCCTGACGAGGTCGCCCTCCGGCGGGAGGCGCTGGACCCCGACCTCCTCCGCCGCTTCGCGCTCGTGCGCATCGTCGGGGCCGTCATCTACGTCCTGGCGGTGGGCGTCACGGTCGCCTTCGTCGGCTGGCAGGTGTGGCCGCTGGTCGCCGGCGCCGCGGTCCTCGTGGCCGTGACGGCCGCCTTCTTCACCTCGTCCTGGCGCCACCCGCGGGCCCTGGTCCTGCTGTCCCTGCTCGCCGACACCGTGGCGCTGTATGCCGCCATCGCCGTGGTCGGCGGCACCGGCGCGGGGCTCGTCGGCCTCTACGCCATCGTCGTGGTCAGCGCGGGGATCCTGCTCGGGACCCGCGAGACCCTGACCTTCACCGTGCTGACCGTCGCGCTGGGCCTGCTCCAGCTGGCGGTGGAGCAGCTCGGCTTCCCGCCGCCGCTGCTGTTCCGCCCTGAGCTGGACGACCGCGCGGGCGTCCTGCTCGTCGGCCTGGCCGGGCTGGTCAGCGTCGGCTACCTGGCCGCCACCTACGCCGACCGCCTCCACGACCTCATCGCCGAGGCGGGGGAGCGGGCCGCGGACGCGCGCCGCCTGGGCACCCGGCGCCGGCGCCTGCTGGAGCAGGCGTCGCGCGACGCCCGGCCGGCGCCGGCGACCCCGGCGGCGGTGGCCGCGGCGCTCGAGGCGGGCGAGGGCGACGCCGCCGAGCGCCGCCGCCTGGCGGAGGGGGTGCGCCACGCCGCCGCGCGGCTGGATGCGACCGTCGCCCAGCTCGCCGACGTCGGGTCGCTGGACGCGCAGGCCGGGCGACTGGAACCGGTGGCGCTGGCCGAGGCAGTGGACGACGCGGTCCTCGCGCTGGGCGACCGCCTGGCGGCGCACCCGCTGGTGTCCGACGTCGCCCCCATCAAGGTCCTCGGCCACGTCCGGTCGGTCCGGCGGGTGGTCTACAACCTGCTGGAGAACGTCGCCGAGCACACCCCGGCGGGCACCACGGTCCGCATCGGCGCCCAGACGACCGCGGGGTCCGGCGTGCTGGTGGTCACCGACGACGGCCCGGGCGTGCCCCCCGCCCGCCTGGCCACCCTGTTCGAAGGCGACGCCACCGTCGGCCTGCCCCTGGTGCGCGAGCTGTGCGACCAGATGGACGCGACCATCCGCGCCGAGCGCCCGCGCTCCGGCCGGGGCGCGCGCTTCCTGGTGGCGTTCCGCCTGGCCCCGCGCGGGGCGCCGACGCCGTCCCGCGACGACCTCCCGGCGGCCGCGGACGGCACCGCGGCGCCCGCCTGACGTCCCCCGCGGGCCCCCCGGCGTCGCCGCGCACCTCGTGCGGGACGGGGTCGCCGCCACGGTCCGGTCCCACCACGCCAGTAGACTGACGCCACCATGCTCGCATTCCCCCGCGTCATCACCGCCATGGCCACGCCGTTCACCGCGGAGCGCGCCCTCGACCTCGACGGCGCGCAGGCGCTGGCCGGCCACCTGGTGGCCCACGGCAGCGGGGGCCTGGTGGTCGCGGGTACCACGGGGGAGTCGCCCACCCTCAGCCACGCGGAGACCGTGCTGCTGTTCCGCGCGGTGGTGGACGCGGTCGGCGGCCGGGCCGCGGTCATCGCCGGCTGCGGCAAGAACGACACCGCGGCCACGGCGGACCTCGTGCGCGAGGCCACCACGGCGGGGGTCGACGGCATCCTGCTCGTCACCCCCTATTACAACCGGCCCAACGCGCGCGGCCTGACCGTGCACTTCCGGGCGGCCGCCGCCGCGACCGACCTGCCGGTCATGCTCTACGACATCCCGTCGCGGACGGCGTGTGAGATCCCCGCCCCCACGATCGTGGAGCTGGCCGCCGGGGTGCCCAACATCCTCGGGATCAAGGACGCGGTCGACGACTTCGAGAAGACCGCCTGGGTCGCGGCCCGGGCGCCGCAGGGCTTCGGCATCTGGTCGGGGTCCGACGGGACGCTGCTGCAGACCCTCGCCGCCGGCGGCGCGGGCGTCGTGAGCGTCGCCAGCCATCTCGTCGGGGACGACATCGCGGCCATGATCGAGACCTTCTGGACCGACCCGCGCAAGGCCGCGGAGACCGCGTACCGGATCGCGCCCCTGGCCAAGGCGCTGTTCGCCGAGCCCAGCCCGGCCCCGCTCAAGGCGGCGCTGGCGATGGTGGGCCTGCCCGCCGGCCCCGTGCGGCCACCGCTGGTGGAGGTCGAGCAACCGACCGTGGACCTGCTGCGCGACGCGCTGCACGCCGCGGGCCGGGAGGTGCGGGCATGACCGCCACCGGGACCGGCGGCGCTGTCCGGGTCTCCTTCTACGGCGGGCTGGGCGAGATCGGCCGCAACATGGCCTCGATCGAGGTCGACGGGCGCATCGCCCTGGTGGACGTGGGCCTGGCGTTCCCCGACGCCGAGCACTACGGCATCGACCTCATCCTCCCCGACTGGTCCCAGCTGCGCGAGCGCCGGCAGGACGTGCACTGCGTGGTCATCACCCACGGGCACGAGGACCACATGGGCGCCCTGCCCTTCTTCCTGCGCGACTTCCCCGGCACGCCGGTCTACTCGTCGCGGCTGACCCTGGGCCTGCTGCGGGCGAAGCTCGAGGAGTACCCCGAGATCACCCCCGACCTGCGCGAGGTCGAGGCGGGTGAGCGCGTGGAGACCGGACCGTTCTCCATCGAGTTCGTGGGCGTCACCCACTCGATCCCCGACGGCTTCGCGGTCGCGTTCCACACCCCGCAGGGCACGATCCTGCACTCCGGCGACTTCAAGCTGGACCAGACCCCGATCGACGGCCGGCCCACCGACCTGCCCCACCTGTCCCAGCTCGGCGACGACGGCATCGCGCTGCTGCTCGCGGACTCGACCAACGCCGACCAGCCGGGCCACGTGCCCACCGAGCGGACGGTCGGGCGGACCCTCGGTGACGTGTTCGCCGCCGCCCGCCAGCGGATCATCGTCACGACCTTCGCCAGCCACGTCCACCGCGTCCAGCAGGTGATCGACGCGGCGGAGGAGAACGACCGCCTCGTCTGCTTCGTCGGCCGGTCGATGCTGCGCAACATGCCGATCGCCCGCGATCTGGGCTACCTCGCCTACGACCCCAGCCGGGTGATCGACCTGTCGGAGGTCGAGCGCCTGCCGCGCGACCGCACCGTCATCGTCTGCACCGGCTCGCAGGGCGAGCCGTACTCCGCGCTGTCGCTCATCGCCGCCGGCCAGCACCGCCAGGTGCGGCTGGAGCCCGGCGACATGGTCGTGATGGCCTCGTCGGTCATCCCGGGCAACGAGAACGCGATCTACCAGTCGATCAACGGGCTGTTCCGCCAGGGCGCCGACGTGGTGTACCGCGGCCAGCAGGCCGTCCACGTCTCCGGCCACGCCGCCGCCGACGAGCTGCGCATCTTCCACAACGTCCTGCGGCCGCGGTCCTTCGTCCCCGTCCACGGCGAGTACCGCCACCTCGTGGCGCACGCGCGCCTGGCCGTGGAGACGGGCACGCCCGCGGACCAGGTGTTCGTGTGCGAGGACGGCGACACGATCCTGCTGCGCGACGGCCGGACCTCCCGCGGGGAGGGGTTCCAGGCCGGGGTCGTCTTCGTCGACGGCCTGGGCGTCGGCGACGTCGGCAACGCCGTCCTGCGCGACCGCGGCCGGCTGTCCAACGACGGGATCTGCGTCGCGGTCGTCATGGTCGACCAGCACAGCCGGCTCGTCGGGACCCCCCAGGTCGTGCAGTCCGGGATCATCTACGAGGCCGAGCGGGCGACCCTCCTCGACGACGCCGCGAAGTACCTGGCGGAGGAGCTCGACCGCGCGGGCGGGCAGGGCGACCCCTCGGTGGTGCGCAGCACGACCGTGCGGACCCTCGCCCGGTACTGGCGCGAGACCACGGGCCGCCGGCCGGTCATCCTCCCGGTCGTGATGGCGGTCTGACCGTGGCGCGGCCGCCCACCAAGGCGCCCCCCCGGTCGCCCGCCCGCTCGCGCGGCGGCGCGGACGACACGACCCGCCTCCCCGCCCGGCCGGAGCGCGGGGCGCGGGGCACGGGGCGGGGTGGGGCCACGGCGCTGGCGGACCCGGACCGCGAGGACCGCATCCGCGACCTGTGGGGCATCTTCCTGCTGGTCGTCGCGGTGCTCGCCGGGCTGGCGCTGTGGACCGCCGACACCGCCGGGCTCGTCGGCTTCTGGCTCGAGCAGGTCTTCCGGGTCCTGTTCGGCGTGCTCGGGCTGGGGGCGCCGGTGGCGCTCGCGCTCGGGGGCGCGGCGCTGCTGCGCGACCCGCGGCCGGGCAATGGGCGCCTCCTCGGCGGCCTGGCGATCGTGGTGCTGGCCGTCGCGGGGCTCGTCAGCCTCGCCGCGGGCAGCCCCGACCTGGCCGACCTGCCGGCGCTGCACCGGGCGGCGGGGTGGACGGGGTCGGTCGTCTCGCGCCCGCTCACGCTGCTCGCCGGGCCGGCCGGGGCCGCGGTGATCCTCGTCGCGCTGCTGGCCGCCGGGCTGTCGGTGGCGACCGCCAAGCCGCCGCGGGCGGTGCTGCGCTGGGTGGCCGGCCGCGTGCGCGCGGGCCGCGACCTCGCGGCCGAGCGCCGCGAGCGCCGCCACCTGGAGGGCGGCGACGGCGGCCAGGACGACGACGCCGACGACGACCCCGCCGCGGAGCACCCCGACGGCGGGGACCGCCCGCGTCGCGGGCTGCGGGCCCTGTGGGACCGGCGCCGCGGGAGCCCGCCCGGCGAGGGGTCCCCCGACGGCGGGGACGAGCCGGGCGCGCGCCGCGGCGAGGCCCTCGACGCCCCCCCATCGCCGGGGGCGCCGCGGCCGCGCCGCCGCGAGTGACGCGCTCGGGTCCGCCGACGACGCGACCCCGCCCGCGGGCCTGCCCGCGGGTCCCCGGCCCGACCGCGAGCCGGTGCTGTTCGAGGGCGTGGACGGGCGCGAGGAGGCGCCCGACGACGAGGGGCCGCCCGACGCCGGGGTGTTCGCGGGACGCCCGCCCGTGCGGCCCGCGACCGAGGCCGACCGGGGCGCGGGCGACGACACCGACCCGGCGCTGGCCCGGCCGATCGGCCCGCCGTCGGAGGACTACGCCGACTACGCGCTGCCCCCCGCGCGCCTGCTGCGCGGCGGGCGCGTCGCCCCGGGCAACCGCAAGGCGCTGGACCAGATGACCCAGGCGCTGGAGTCGACGCTCGAGCAGTTCGGCGTCGGCGCGCGCGTGACCCGCGTGTCGCGCGGGCCGACGGTCACCCGCTTCGAGCTGTCGCTGAACCCGGGCACCAAGGTCGCCGCGGTCACCAAGCTGGGCGACGACATCTCCTACGCCCTGGCCACCGCCGAGATCCGCATCGTCGCCCCCATCCCGGGCAAGAGCGCCATCGGCATCGAGGTCCCCAACCGCGACCGCGACCTCATCACCCTCGGCGACGTGCTGCGCTCCGCCGAGGCCGAGGCCGCGCGCCACCCGCTGACCGCGGGCATCGGGGTGGACATCGCGGGCAACCCGGTGCTGGTGAACCTCGCGACCATGCCCCACCTGCTGATCGCGGGCGCCACCGGGTCCGGCAAGTCGGTGACCATGAACGGGATCGTCACGAGCATCCTCATGCGCGCCACCCCGGCCAGCGTGAAGATGATCCTGATCGACCCCAAGCGCGTGGAGCTGACGACCTACGACGGGGCGCCGCACCTGCTGACCCCGGTGGTCACCGACGCGAAGCGGGCGACCGAGGCGCTGGACTGGACCGTCAAGGAGATGGAGCAGCGCTACGAGCGCCTCGCGCTGCTGGGCTACCGCAACCTCGACGCCTACAACGCCGCGGTGCGCGGCGGCACGGTGCGCACGGCGCCCGCGCTGTCGGGGCGGGCCGACGAGACCTGGCAGGAGCTGCCCTACATCCTGCTCATCATCGACGAGCTCGCCGACCTCATGATGGTCGCGCCGCGCGACGTGGAGTCCGCGATCGTGCGCATCGCGCAGATGGCCCGGGCGGTCGGCATCCACCTCATCGTCGCCACCCAGCGGCCGTCGGTCGACGTCGTCACCGGGCTGATCAAGGCCAACATCCCGTCGCGGATCGCCCTGGCGATGGCCACCCAGGCCGACAGCCGCACGATCCTGGACCAGGGCGGCGCGGAGAAGCTGGTCGGGCACGGCGACATGCTGTTCCTGCCCGCCAACGCCTCCAAGCCCCACCGCATCCAGGGCTGCCTGGTGGAGGAGTCCGAGGTCGCCGACGTCGTGGAGCACTGCCGCGGGCAGCGCACCCCCGACTACCGGGCCGGGGTCGTCAAGGAGGGCGCGGCGGCGGTCGCGGCCGACGTGCTCGGCGACGACGCCAGCGACGAGGACCTCACCAAGGCCGCGATGGAGCTGGTCGTGCGCTCCGGGCTGGGGTCGACCTCGATGCTCCAGCGCAAGCTGAAGGTCGGGTTCGCCCGCGCCGGGCGGATCATGGACGAGCTGGAGACCCTGGGCGTCGTGGGCCCGTCGGAGGGCTCCAAGGCGCGCGCGGTCCTCATGACCGTGGACGAGCTGGAGTCGCGCGGCGGGGCGGGACCGCCCGGCACCTGAACCGTCCACAGGTCGGGCACCCGGCCCTGGCGGGCGCCGCCCCGGGGGGTTACGGTCCGTGGCCGTCCGCCCGTCCCGTCTGGAGACTGCCGATGCGCCACCTGCGGCCGCTGCGCCCGCTGCTGCTCGCCCTGGTCCTGTGCCTCGCGCTCCTGCCGGGGGTGGCGGCCGCGCAACCCGCGGCGCCGCTGGCGCCCACCGCGCCCAAGGTGCCCACCGCCGTCGGCGACGGCGGCGCGGCCGCCACCGTGGACGAGCTGGCCACCCGCACCGCGGTCGACGTGCTCGCCGCGGGGGGCAACGCGGTCGACGCGGCGGTGGCCGCGGCGGCCGTCCTCGGCGTCACCGAGCCGTACTCCTGCGGCATCGGCGGCGGCGGCTTCCTCGTCGCCTACCTGGCGGACGAGGACCGGGTCGTCACCATCGACCACCGGGAGACCGCGCCGAACTCGCTGCGGGAGGACTCCTTCCTCGATGCCGCCGGCCAGCCGATCCCGTTCGGCGAGGCGGTCACGTCGGGCCTGGGCGTCGGGGTGCCGGGCACGGTGCGCGGCTGGCAGCAGGCGCTCAGCCGGTACGGGACGATCTCGCTGCGCCAGGCCCTCCAGCCCGCGATCGACGTGGCCCGCTCCGGCTTCGTCGTCGACGAGACCTTCGCGTCCCAGACCGAGGCGAACCTGGAGCGCTTCGCCGACTTCTCCTCGACGCGGGAGCTGTTCCTGGACGACGACGGCACCGCCCCCGACGTGGGGTCGGTCCTGCGCAACCCCGACCTGGCCGACACCTACCGCCTGATCGCCCGCCGCGGCGCCGACGCCTTCTACCGCGGGCCGATCGCCCGCGACATCGTCTCGACGGTGAACCGCCCCCCGCTGCTCGCCGGCGAGACGCGCACGGTCCGCCCCGGCGGCATGGACCTCGGTGACCTGGCCTCCTACGCCGCCCCGCACCGCCCGCCCACCATGGTGGAGTACCGGGGCCTGGAGGTGGCGGGCATGGGGCCGCCCTCCAGCGGCGGGTCGACCGTGGGCGAGGCGCTCAACATCCTCGAGGGCTTCGACCTGGCCGCCGCCGACCGCGAGGAGGCCTTCCACCTGCAGTTCGAGGCCGCCGCGCTGGCCTTCGCCGACCGCAACGCCTACGTGGGCGACGCCGACTACGTCGACGTGCCGCTCGAGGAGCTGCTGTCCGACGAGTTCGCCGCCGAGCGCCGCGCGCTGATCGGCGAGACCGCGCTGCCCAAGCCGGTCGCGCCGGGGGTGCCGGACAGCGCCGAGGGGGAGAGCACGACCCACCTCACCGTCGCCGACGACCAGGGCAACGTCGTCAGCTACACGTTCACCATCGAGTCAACGGGCGGGAGCGGGATCGCCGTGCCGGGCCGCGGGTTCCTGCTGAACAACGAGCTGACCGACTTCAACTTCGTCCCGGGGACGGCGAACTCGCCGGCGCCCGGCAAGCGGCCGCGCAGCAGCATGAGCCCCACGATCGTGCTGCGCGACGGCGAGCCGGTGCTGGCGGTCGGCTCGCCGGGCGGGGCGACGATCATCACGACGGTGCTCCAGATCCTGGTCGATGACATCGACCTGGGCGCGTCGCTGCCGGAGGCCATCGCGGCGCCGCGGGCCTCCCAGCGCAACCTGCCCGTGACCAACGCCGAACCCGCGTTCCTCGCCTCGCCCCTGCGCGCGGAGCTGGAGGCGCGCGGCCACGCCTTCAGCGAGGTCGCCGAGATCGGCGCTGCGACCGGCATCGCCCTGCTCGACGACGGCTCGTTCCTGGCCGCGGCGGAACCCGACCGCCGCGGCGGGGGCGCCGCCGCCGTGGTCGCGCCCACCCCCTAGAGCCTGCGGTCCGGCAGGCGGTGGCGCGGTGGAGGTGCCGATGACGCTCGCGCCGCACCTGCGGGTGGCGCGGCCCAGCCGCGACCTGGTCGCGGCGGAGCGCTTCTGGGTGGCGGGCTTGGGAATGGAGGTGCTGTACCGCGCCGCAGCGGAGGTTCCCGGTGAACACGAGCTGCTCATGGTCGGCTGGCCCGCAGCGGCGTGGCACCTTGAGCTGACCCGCGATCCGGCTCGGCCGGTCGTGCCGGTCCCGACGGCGGAGGACCTGCTCGTCCTCTACCTCGGCGCCGACCCCGCGCCCGCGCTCCTCGAGCGGCTCGTGCACGCCGGCGGCCGGCGGGTGCCCGCCGCCAACCCCTACTGGGACCAGTGGGGGGTCACGATCGAGGATCAGGACGGGTATCGGCTCGTGCTGTGCCGCCGGACCTGGCGTCCCTAGGCACCGGCTCCGACCCGATGCTGTCGGGTCAGGCGACGGCGCCGGCCGCGCGCAGGCCGGCGACGGCGGCGGGGGAGAGGCCGGTCTCGGCGAGGATCTCGTCGGTGTGCTGGCCGGGCAGGACCGGCGGCCGGGAGAGCGCGCCGGGCGTGCGCGACAGGCGCGGGGCGGGGGCGGGCTGCACCAGGCCCTCGTGCTCCACGAAGGTCGCGCGGGCCGTCAGGTGCGGGTGGGAGCGCGCCTCGACCAGGGACAGCACCGGGGCGACACAGGCGTCGGTCCCGGCGAAGCGGTCCGCCCAGGTCGCCCGGTCCGCCGTGGCGAAGCGCGCCGCCAGCGCGGCCCGCAGCGCGGGCCAGCGCCCGGGGTCGTCCTGGGGCCAGTCCGCCGGGTCCAGCCCCACGCCGTCCAGCAGCGCCGCGTAGAACCTCGGCTCGAGCGCCCCGACCGCGACGTGCCCGCCGTCGGCCGTCGCGTAGCACCGGTAGAACGGCGCGCCGCCGTCCAGCAGGTTGGCCTCGCGCCGGTCGGTCCACGCCCCGGCGGCGAGCAGCCCGTGGACCATCGCGCCCAGCACGGCGACCCCGTCGACCATGGCCGCGTCGACCACCTGGCCGCGCCCCGAGCGCTCCCGCTCCAGCAGCGCGCAGACGACCCCGAAGGCCAGGAACGCCCCGCCACCACCGAAGTCGGCGAGGTAGTTCAGCGGCACGACCGGCTGGTCGGGCGTGCCGATCCCGTGCAGCGCCCCCGCCACCGCGGCGTAGTCGATGTCGTGGCCGACGCTGCCCGCCAGCGGCCCCTCCTGCCCCCAGCCGGTCATGCGCCCGTAGACCAGCCGCGGGTTGCGCGCGAGGCAGCCGCCGGGGTCCAGCCCCAGCCGCTCGGCGACGCCCGGGCGCCAGCCCTCGACCAGGACGTCGGCCGCGTCGACCAGGCGACGCGCCACGAGCGCCCCCTCCGGGTGCTTGAGGTCGACGGCGACCGAACGCCGCCCGCGGGCCAGCAGGTCGGTGGCTGCCGGCGCCCCGAGCCCGGCGCCGGCGGTGCGGTCGACGCGGACGACGTCGGCGCCCATGTCGGCCAGGAGCATCGCCCCGAACGGCGCCGCGCCGATCCCCGCCAGCTCGAGGACGCGGATGCCCGCCAGCGGGCCCGCCGATCGCTCGTCCACCGCGCCACCCCCGTCCGCCTGTCCACACAACGGCCACGCCCGGCCCGGGCGGCCCGACACGGACCTGGCATACTGCTAGCTCGCAGGCTCGCCGCGCACACCGGACGGGCCGCGCCCACGGAAACGCAGACCCACGAGGACCGCCGGTCCGGCTCCGGTGCGGCGGGGCGCCGCGTGCAGGGTCGGTGCCGGAACCCGGGCAGACCACCGGCGTCACCCTCCCGACAAGGACGAACGGACCATGGCACGGGGCATCGGCGACACGCTGCGGGCCTCGCGGCGCCAGCAGCAGTTGACGCTCGCGCAGGCCGCCGCGGAGATCCGGGTGCGCGAGCCCTACCTGGCCGCGCTCGAGGACGAGAAGTTCAACGCCCTCGGCGGCGACGTGTACGTCCGGGCCTTCCTGCGCGGCTACTCCGAGTACCTGGGGCTCGACGCCGACCAGATGGTCGACACCTACCGCCGGGAGCACGAGCGCGACGGGGCGCGGCACACGAGCACCATGACCGCGGCCCGCCCGCTGGACGCGCCGCCGACGCTGACCGCCGGACCCGGTGCCGCCGACCTGTCCGACCACGACCTCACCTCGGGCCTGCCGGCCCTGGACGATGTCGAGGGCCAGCCTCCCCGCCGCGCCCTGATCCTCGCCGGCGTGGTCCTCATGCTCATCGGCGCCGCGGTCATCGCCATGCGCTTCCTCTCCGCCGGGCCGGCCGACACCTCGATCGCCGGCGGGGCGGCCCCCGACCCCGCGGCGTCGGTGGCCGCCGAGGCGCCGGCGCCGGAGACCCCGGTCCAGGCCGCGGTCGTCCCGCAGGAGCAGCCCACCGCCGCCCCGCAGCCGTCGGCCCCCGCCGCCACGCCGCAGGCGACCGCGGCCGCGCCGTCGACCGAGCCGCTGACCGCCCTGGACGTCCAGGTCAGCCTGCCCGACGCGGAGAACTGGATGCGGGTGACCGTGGACGGGGTGGAGCAGCTCGAGGGCCTGCAGCCCGCCGGCTACAGCGGCACCTTCTCCGGCGAGGAGTCCGTCGAGCTGCGCATCGGCGACGCGTCCCGCGCGCGGATCCTGCTCAACGGCGTCGACCAGGGGCAGCTCGGCCCGGCCACCTGGGTCGCCGACATCGTCTACCGCATCGGTGAACCTCCCAGCGTGACGACGGAGGCACCTTGATCCGCGCGGCCGACGCGCCCGCGCCGGTGTGGAGCAACCTGGCCAACGGCCTCACCCTCCTGCGCGTCGCGCTGGTGCCGGTGATCGCCGCCCTGCTCCTGGCGGGCGGCGAGACGGCGCGCTGGTGGGCGTGCGGGGTCTTCCTGGTCGCGGCCATCAGCGACTCGGTGGACGGCTTCGTCGCCCGGCGCGCCGGGATCAGCCGCTGGGGCCAGCTCGCGGATCCGGCGGCGGACAAGGCCCTGATCGTCGGCACCCTGGTGGTCCTCGCGTGGCTGGGGGACCTGCCGTGGTGGGCCGTCGCCGTCGTCGCCCTCCGCGAGGTCGCGGTCACGGTCCTGCGCAGCGTCCTGGCCCGCCGGGGGCTGGTCATGCCGGCCAGCATCTTCGGCAAGGTGAAGACGGTCCTGCAGGTCGTCGCCATCACCCTGTACCTGATCCCACCCCTGGACCAGCGCATCGCCGACGGGGCGCTGTGGGTCGCGGTGGCGGTGACCATCGCCAGCGGGCTGGAGTACACGGTCCGCGCCAGGGGGCTGCGGCGTGCGGGCTGAGCTCGTCGCCGTGGGCAGCGAGCTGCTCCTCGGCACCAACGTCGACACGAACTCGGCCTGGATCTCCGCCCGGCTGGCCGAGGTCGGGATCGACGTGTTCCGCCACACCACCGTGGGCGACAACGTCGACCGCATGGCCGAGGTGATCGGCGGCGCGGCGGAGCGCGCCGACGCGGTGGTCGTCACCGGCGGGCTGGGGCCCACCCAGGACGACCTGACCCGGGTCGCGGTCGCCCGCCTCGCCGGGGTGCCCCTGGAGCGCCGTGACGACCTCGTCGACCACCTGCACGCCGTGTTCGCCCGCAGCGGCCGGCGGATGCCGGACAACAACCTGGTGCAGGCCGACCTCCCGGCCGGCGCGCGGGTGCTCGCCCCGGTGGGCACCGCGGCGGGCTTCCAGGTCCGCGTGGGCGACGCCGACGTGTTCTGCGTCCCCGGCGTCCCCGCGGAGATGGAGGTGATGGTCGCGCGCGACGTGCTGCCCGCCCTGGTGGAGCGCGGCGGGCTCGCCGCCACGGTCAGCCGCCTGGTGCGCACCGCGGGGCTGTCGGAGTCCGGCGTGGCGGAGACCCTCGCGCCGCTCGTGGAGCGGCTCGACGCCGCGGGCAACCCGACGGTGGCGTTCCTCGCCTCCCGGGGGGAGACCCGGGTCCGGATCACCGGCAAGTCCGCCACCCGCGAGGCCGCCCTGGCCCTGGTCGACCCCGTCGTACAGGAGGTCGTCGGCCTGCTCGGCGTGGGCGTGACGGGGCTGGACGACGAGGGGCCCGAGCACGCCGTCGCGCGCCTGCTCCGGTCGCGCGGGTGGACCCTGGCGATCGCCGAGTCGGTCAGCGGTGGCAACCTCGGCGCGCGCCTGGTCACCGTGCCGGGCGCGAGCGACTGGTTCCGGGGTGGGGTGCTCGTCTACGCGACCGACACCAAGGCGTCGCTGGCCGGCGTCGACCCGGACCTGCTCGACCGCGAGGGGCCGGTCAGCGAGGCGACCGCGGCCGCCCTGGCCGGCGCGGTCCGCGCGCGGCTGGGCGCCGACGTGGGCCTGGCCGTCGTCGGGGTTGCGGGCCCGGCCGAGCAGGGCGGGCGCCCCGTGGGCACCGTGGTCGTCGGCACCGCCGTGCCGGACGGCGACGCCACCACCCGCGAGGTGCGCCTGCCCGGGCGGTCGCGCCAGCAGATCCAGGAGTGGGCCGCCAGCGCGGCCCTCGACGCGCTGCGGCGGCGGCTGGCCCCCGCGGAGGTGAGCATGTGACGACGCCGACCGCGTCGGACCAGGCGGCGCGACTGCGGCTGTTCGTCGCCGTGTCGGTGCCCGATCCCATCCGCGTCGCGATCGACGAGGCCGCGGCCCCGATGCGCGAGGCCGTGCCCGGGCTGCGCTGGACCGACCCGGAGAGCTGGCACCTGACGCTGGCCTTCCTCGGCGGCGTCCCGCGCGAGCAGATCGGGCCGATCGAGCGGGCGGTGGGGGAGACCGCCGCCTCCGCCCACCCCTTCACGCTGCGGCTGTCCGGCGCGGCCGGGGTGTTCACCGGCGGGTCGGGCGGGGTGCTGTGGGTGGGGCTGGAGGACGCCCCGATGCTGGAGGAGCTCGCTGCGGGGCTGCGCCGGGGGCTCGGCGCGGTGGCCCCGGCCGTCGACGCCCAGCCGTTCCAGGCCCACCTCACGCTGGCCCGGTCCACCCCCAACCAGCGCATCCCTGGCGACCTCGTGGAGCGCTACGCCGGCCCGCGCCACCCCTGGACGGTGCGGCGGCTGGCGCTCATGCGCTCGCGCCTGGCCGTGGGCGGTGCGCGCTACGGCGTCTGGGCCGAGTGGCCGCTGGAGTAGCTGCCTCCTCCTCGAACATCCGTTCGGTAGGCTGGGAGCCGTCGTCCACAGATGCGGGCGCCCGTCCCGGGAACCTGTCACAGGTGGGGGTTAGCGTCCCCTCCGACAACGGATGGACGACGCACACCTTTCGGAGGAGAACGTGGTGGACCGGGACAAGGCCCTCGACATGGCCCTGGGCCAGATCGAGAAGTCGTTCGGCAAGGGTGCGGTCATGCGCATGGGGGAGGAGTCGCGCCAGAAGATCCCCTCGATCCCGACGGGCGCGCTGTCGCTGGACATCGCCCTGGGCATCGGCGGGCTCCCCCGGGGCCGGGTCGTGGAGATCTACGGCCCCGAGTCGTCCGGCAAGACGACCGTCGCCCTGCACGCGGTGGCGGAGGCGCAGAAGGCCGGCGGGATCGCGGCGTTCATCGACGCCGAGCACGCGCTGGACCCCGGCTACGCCGCCGCCCTCGGGGTGGACGTCGAGGCGATGCTGGTGTCCCAGCCCGACACCGGCGAGCAGGCGCTGGAGATCACCGACATGCTCGTCCGCTCGGGCGCGGTGGACATCATCGTCATCGACTCGGTCGCGGCGCTGACGCCCAAGGCCGAGATCGAGGGCGAGATGGGCGACACCCACGTCGGCCTCCAGGCCCGCCTGATGAGCCAGGCGCTGCGCAAGCTCGCCGGCAACCTGCACAAGTCCAAGACCTGCGCGATCTTCATCAACCAGCTGCGCGAGAAGATCGGCGTGATGTTCGGCTCGCCGGAGACCACGCCGGGCGGGCGGGCGCTGAAGTTCTACTCATCCGTGCGGCTGGACGTGCGCCGGATCGAGTCGCTCAAGGACGGCACCGACGTCGTCGGCAACCGCGTGCGCGTCAAGGTCGTGAAGAACAAGGTCGCCCCGCCCTTCAAGCAGGCGGAGTTCGACATCCTCTACGGCGAGGGCATCTCCGCCGAGGGCTCCATCATCGACATCGGCGTGGAGAACGGGATCATCAAGAAGGCCGGTGCCTGGTACACCTACGACGGCGAGCAGCTCGGCCAGGGCCGGGAGAACGCCCGCAAGTTCCTCCGCGAGCACGACGAGGTCGCGGCGGAGATCTCCAAGAAGGTCACCGAGAAGCTCGGGCTCGTGCCCACCGACATCGTGGGCGAAGGCGACGGCACGGCATGACCGTGCGACGGCACGGGGTGGACAAGGCCGTGACCGAGGCGTTCGCGTTCGTCCTGCGCAGCACCCAGCAGCGCCCGCAGACCGAGGCGGAGGTCCGGGCGAAGCTGGTGGGGCGCGGGGCGGACCCGGCGGTCGTCGACGCCGCGGTGGCCCGGGCGCACGAGGCGGGGGTGGTGGACGACGCCGCCTTCGCGGCCGCCTGGGTCGAGGACCGGGGGCGCGTGCGCGGCTACGGCGGGGCGCGGCTGCGCCAGGAGCTGCGCCGGCGCCAGGTCCCCGACCCGCTCGTGGAGGACGCCCTGGCCGCGCTGGAGGAGCGCGACGACCTGGCCGTCGCCACCGACCTCGCCCGGGACCGCCTGCGCCAGCTCCCCGCCACGCTCCAGCCGGAGGCCGTGGCGCGGCGGCTGCACGCCTGGCTCGTGCGCCGGGGGTACGGTCCCTCCCTGGCCCACCGGGTCGCCCTGGACGTCAGCGGCCTGGACCGGGTCTGGGACTGAGTGTTCTGACCAGGGAGGAACCGTGTCCATCTGGCAGGCATGGCTGCTCGTCGGGCTGCCCTCGCTGCTGCTCGGCCTCACGCTGTTCGTCGGCCGCTCGCCGTGGCGGGCGGGTGCGGGCTATGCCGTCCTCGCGGCCGGGTTCGGCGGCATGGCGGTCGTCGACCGCGCCTCGGCGGCGGTGTTCGGCGGGCTGCTGTCGCTGCTGTTCGCGGCCGGCCGCGGCGGCGCGACGGAGGTCGCGGGGGCGGAGCGCCGCCGCGAGGAGGAGTCGGCCGTGCCCGGCTGGGCGGCCACCGACCGCACCCTGAAGCCCGGCATCAACGACCGCGAGACGGGCGTATCCTCGGCCGGGTGAGCAGCAAGACCTACTTCATCCGCACCTTCGGGTGCCAGATGAACGAGCACGACTCCGAGCGCGCCGCCGGGGTCCTGGAGTCCATGGGCTACCGGCCGGTGCCCGACCCCGCGCGCGCCGACCTGGTGCTGTTCAACACCTGCGCGATCCGCGAGAACGCCGACAACAAGCTGTACGGCCAGCTCAGCGCCCTCAAGCCCCTCAAGCTCGCCGACCCGGGCAAGACCATCGTGGTCGGCGGGTGCCTCGCGCAGAAGGACCAGGAGGGGCTCGCGGCCAAGGTGCCATGGGTCGACGTCGTCTACGGCACCCACAACATGGGCAGCCTCCCGCGCCTCCTGGCGCAGGCGGACTCCGCCGAGCTGCCGGTGATCGAGATCCTCGAGCACACCGAGATGTTCCCCTCGGCGCTGCCCGCCCGGCGCGAGGTGCGCCACCACGCCTGGGTGTCGATCTCCATCGGCTGCGACAACACCTGCACGTTCTGCATCGTCCCGTCGCTGCGCGGGCCGGAGAAGTCCCGGCGCCCGGGCGACATCGTCACCGAGGTGCGCGGGCTGGCGGCCGATGGCGTCCGCGAGGTCACGCTGCTCGGCCAGAACGTCAACAGCTACGGCCGCGACCTGGTGCGCCGTGGCGAGGCGGGGGAAGGGCGGCGCAACCGCACCCTGTTCGCCGAGCTGCTCCACGCCGTCGGCGAGGTGGACGGCATCGACCGGGTGCGCTTCACCAGCCCGCACCCCAAGGACTTCACCTCCGACGTGTTCGCCGCCATGCGCGACGTGCCCGCGGTCTGCGAGCAGCTGCACCTGCCGCTGCAGTCGGGCAGCGACCGGGTGCTGCGACGCATGCAGCGGTCCTACCGGTCCGCGCGGTACCTCGACCTGGTCGCCGAGGCGCGCGCGACGATCCCCGGCGTCGCCATCAGCACCGACATCATCGTCGGCTTCCCTGGCGAGACCGAGGACGACTTCGCCGAGACCCTGCGGGTCACGGAGGCGGCGGCGTTCGACTCGGCGTTCACCTTCGAGTACTCCCGGCGCCCCGGCACCGCGGCGGTCGACCTGGACGGTCACGTGGACCCCGCGGTCGTGGGGGAGCGCTACCAGCGGCTGGCGGACCTGACGCGCCGCCTGTCGCTGGCCGGGAACGAGGCCCAGGTCGGCACGGTCCAGGAGCTGCTGGTGGAGGGGCCCTCCAAGACCGATCCGTCGCGGGTGTCGGGCCGGACGCGGACCAACCGCCTCGTGCACGTGCCGGCGGGGCCGGGGGTGGTGCCGGGCGCGCTGGTGCGCGCGCGCCTGACCCGCGCGGCCCCGCACTGGCTGCTCGGCGAGGTCGAGGCCGTGCTCGACGCGCCCGCCGCGCCGCGCCCCGAGCCGGTGCTGCTGCCCGTCCTCCGGTGATCGCCGGCGCTGCCGTCCTACCGACCGGGCCGCTGCTGGTCCCCGGGGTCACCGCCGCCCGCCCGCCGGGCCTGGACCGTGTCACCGCCGCGGCGCGGGCGGTCGTCGCGGCACTCCCCGCGCACGACGCTGCGGTGCTGCTCACCCCCGCCCGCGCGGGCGAGCCGCCGGGCGTCCACGCCGGTGGCCCGGCCACCCTGGCGGGCATCGGCCGCCCCGACCTGACCACGACGGCGGCCGCCGCCCCCGCGCTCGCCGCCGACCTCGCTCGGTCCCTGCGCCTGCCCCTGCACCCCCCCGGCCCCCTCCCGCTCCCCGCCGCGGTCCTCCCCCACCTCCTCCAGCCACCGCCCGCCTCGCCGCCCGCCGGCGGCGGCGCACCGCCGGACGCCGCGCACCCCGCTCCGCCCGCACGCGAGGGCGGGGCGGCGGTCGTCGCGGTGGTCGTGCCCGCCGGCGCGGAGGGTGGCGACCTCGTGGGGCTCGGCCGCGCCCTGGCCGGGGCGCTGGACGGCGTGCGGGCGGTCCTCGTCGCCGCGGGCGACCTCGCCGCCGGGCTCACGGAGCGGTCGCCGCTGGCCCTCGTCGAGGGCGCCGCGGACTGGAACGACCGCGTGGTCGACGAGGTCGCGGCGGGCCGGCTCGACCTGCTCCCGCGCCTCGGACCGGGGGAGGCGGCCAGGGTGGGGGCCCTGGGCTGGGCGCCGCTCGTGGTCCTCCACGGCGCGACCGCGGCCGCCCGCCTCGGCCTGGTCGTGCGCACCGCCGCCGCCCCCCGCGGGGTCGGGTACCTCGTCGCGTCGGGTGCCTGACGTCGTCGCCCTCGTCGGGCCGACCGCCGCCGGCAAGAGCGCGGTCGCGCTGGCCGCCGCCGCAGCCCTGGGCGCGGAGATCGTCGCCGTCGACGCGTTCACCGTCTACCGCGGCATGGACGTCGGCACGGCCAAGCCGACCGCGGCGGACCGGGCCGCCGTGCCCCACCACCTCGTGGACGTCCTGGACCCCGAGCGCGACTGCACGGTGCGCTGGTTCCAGGGCGCGGCGCGCGCGGCGATCGACGGGGTCCTCGCCCGCGGGCGCACCGCGCTGCTGGTCGGCGGCTCCGGCCTGTACTTCCGGGCCGTCGTGGACGCGCTGGAGTTCCCGCCCACCGACCGCGCGCTGCGCGCGGAGGTCGAGCGCCGCGCCGCCGCCGACCCCGCGGCCGCCCACGCCCGCCTGGCCGCCGCCGACCCCGCCGCGGCGGCGCTCATCGACCCCGGCAACCTGCGCCGCACCGTCCGCGCGCTGGAGGTCCTGGAGCTCACGGGCCGCCCCTTCAGCGACTGGCGCCGCGCCTGGGACACCCACGAGTCCATCTACCCGGGTCTGGTGGTCCACGGCCTGGACCGCCCCCGCGAGGAGCTGGCGGCCCGGATCGACGCCCGCGTCGACGCCATGGTCGCCGGTGGGCTGATCGAGGAGTGCCGCGCCCTGCACGCGCGGTCCCTGTCCCCGACGGCCCGCCAGGCGATCGCCTACGCGGAGGTCCTGGACCACCTCGACGGGCGGCGCGGCCTGGACGACGCGATCGCTGCGACCCGGGCGCGCACCCGCCGGTTCGCCGCGCGCCAGCGCCGCTGGTTCCGGTCCGACCCGCGGGTACGCTGGCGCGACCCTGCAGCCGTCCTGCGCGAGGTGTGCGCCGATTGATGACGTTCGTGAAGGCCCACGGGGCGGGCAACGACTTCGTCCTCCTGCCCGATCCCGACGACAAGCTCGAGCTGACGCGCGACCTGGTGCGGGCGCTGTGCCGCCCCCACGTCGGCCTCGGTGCGGACGGCGTGATCCGCATCGCCCCGGGGCGGGAGGGCAGCGGCGCCGACGCGTTCATGGACTACCGCAACGGTGACGGCTCGGTCGCCGAGATGTGCGGGAACGGCGTCCGCTGCGTGGCGAAGTACCTGGTGGACCGCCGGCTGGTGGACGGCACGGAGGTCCTGGTCGACACCCGCGGCGGGGTCAAGCGCGTGCGCTGCATCCTCGGCGACACGGGACGGGTCGAGCTGGCGACGGTCGGGATGGGGGAGCCGGTGCCGCTGAAGGTCGACCTGGCCCTGGACGTCGAGGGCCACGGGCCGGTGCACGTCACCACGATCTCGATGGGCAACCCGCACGCGGTCGTCGTCGTCGACGACATCGACGACGCGCCGGTGGCAGCCCTGGGCCCGCTGCTGCAGCGCGACCCGGAGTTCCCGGAGGGCACGAACGTCGAGTTCCTGGCCGTCCTGGGCCGCGACCTGGTCCGCGGGCGCATCTGGGAGCGCGGCGTGGGGGAGACACTGG
Organism: Egibacteraceae bacterium; assembly: GCA_030447925.1. Taxonomy (GTDB): domain Bacteria; phylum Actinomycetota; class Nitriliruptoria; order Euzebyales; family Egibacteraceae; genus JAUJNX01. Next base: position 23,177 of record JAUJNX010000016.1, read on the forward strand.
CCTCCGGGACCGGGGTGGCGGCGCTGGCCGCCGCCGCCCACCTCCTGGGGCTGACGGACCGGACGGTGACCGTGGCGATGCCGGGGGGTGACCTGCTGGTGGAGTGGGGCGAGGACGACCTGACGGTGACCGGGCCCGCGGTCGAGGTCGCCGCCGGCGACATCGACGGTGCGTGGCTGGCCGGGGTGATGCGCCGGTGACGGGACCCCGCCGGGAGGCGCGGGGCGGGACCGCCGACGCCCGGGCGACCGAGCCCGGGGCCGCGGGGACCGCGCCCGACGGGCCGGCGGCCGACGGCGAGGCGCCGGAGACAGCGCTGCGCCTGTCGCGGTCCCAGCGCCGCCGCGCCGGGGCGCAGAACCTCCAGGAGGGCGCACCGCGCGAGGGCGTCGCGATCTTCCGCCCCGTCGAGCGCGCCGTCCTCGTCGCCGTCCAGCCCGACGGTGGGACCGCGGCGGACGTGGAGTCCTCGCTGGACGAGCTGGAGCTGCTGGCCGACACCGCCGGGTCGCAGGTCGTCGGCCGGGTCGTGCAGCGGCGCAGCACCCCGGACGTCGCGACCTTCGTCGGCCGCGGCAAGGTCGCCGAGCTCAAGGGGCTGTGCGCCTCCCTGGGGGCCGACGCCGCGATCTTCGACGACGAGCTGACCCCGGCGCAGCAGCGCAACCTCGAGGAGCGCCTGGGCGTGCAGGTCCTGGACCGCACGATCGTGATCCTCAACATCTTCGCCCAGCACGCCCAGAGCCGCGAGGGCAAGGCGCAGGTCGAGCTCGCGCAACTCATCTTCCTCCTCCCGCGCCTGCGCGGCTGGGGTGGCGCGCTGTCGCGGCAGGGGGCGGGCTCCGGACCGCTGCGCGGGCCGGGTGAGACGCAGCTGGAGGTCGACCGCCGCAAGCTCAACCGCCGCATCACCAAGCTGCGCAACGACCTGCGCGAGTACGAGACCACCCGCCGGCTCAAGGCCAAGGGTCGCGAGCGCCAGGGGGCGCCGATCGTCGCCCTGGTCGGCTACACCAACGCGGGCAAGTCGACCCTGCTCAACCGCATGACGGGCGCCGACGTGCTGGTCGCCGACCAGCTGTTCGCCACCCTGGACCCCACGGCCCGCCGCCTGGCGCTGCCCGACGGGCGCACCGCGGTCGCCACCGACACGGTCGGCTTCGTGCGCCGCCTGCCCACCCAGCTGGTCGAGGCCTTCAAGTCCACGCTGGAGGAGACGCTGCGCGCGGACCTGGTGCTGCACGTGGTCGACGCCTCGCACCCCGAGGCCGAGGAGCAGATCCGCGCCGTCGACGAGGTGCTCAGCGGCATCGAGGCCGAGAACCTGCCGCGCCTGCTCGTGCTCAACAAGGCCGACGCCGCGGACCCCGACGCGCTCGCGGCGCTGCAGCGGCGGATCCCGGGGGAGGCCGTCGTCGTGTCGGCGGTCACCGGCGGGGGTCGACGAGCTGGTGCAGCGCGTGACCGCCCTGCTGCCCCCGGCCCGGCGGGTGACCGAGGCGCTGGTCCCCTGGGACAGCGCCGACGTGGTCGCCCGGGTCCACCGCGAGGGCGAGGTCCTGGAAGCGCGAGGATCGCGAGGACGGCACCTGGCTCCTGGCCAACGTGACCCCCGCCACCTTCGAGGCCATCCGGCCGTACGCCGCCACGGACCCCTGGGCCGCCGACCGCGCCTAGCGCGCCCGCCCCGCCCGGCGCGGCGGGCGCTACAGGCGGCGGATGACGGTGACGACCTTGCCGAGGATCGCGGCGTCCTGGTCCGCGGTGACGGGGATCGGGTCGTAGCCGTCGTTCGCGGGGTCCAGGAAGATCTCGCCCGCCCGCGTCCGGCGGAAGAACTTGACCGTGGCCTCCCCGTCGATCAGCGCGGCGCACATCTCGCCCTGGTCGACGGTCGGCTGCTGGCGCACGACGACGAGGTCGCCCGGCAGCACGCCCGCCTGGAGCATCGACTCGCCGCGGACGCGCAGGGCGAACAGCGTGCCCTCGCCCACCAGCTCACGGGGCAGCGGGTAGACCTGCTCGACCCGCTCCTCCGCGACGATCGGCGCGCCGGCGGCGATGTCACCGACCAGCGGGACGCCCTTGGTCGCCGCGGGCGACCGCACGAGCTCGGTCTCCGGATCGAACTGCACCTCGATGGCGCGCGGCCGCGACGGGTCCTTGCGCAGGTAGCCGTTGCGCTGCAGCGACGCGATCTGGCTGTGCACGCTGGAGGGCGCAGCCCCACCGCGTCCCCGATCTCGCGCACGCTGGGCGGGTAGCCGCGCGCGGCCACTGTGTCGCGGATCACCCGCAGGATGTGCTGCTGCCGTTCCGTGAGCGAGTGCTCCGGCGCCACGACCCCCTCCTCCGTCAACTTGCGCGCAAGGTAGCAGTCCGTCACCCTCCAGGGCAAACACCTGTTCGATCCGGCGGTTGACGTCGGTGCGCGGCGTGGCAGACTCGTCCCGAACACGTGTTCGGGAGATGGGTCGACATGGTGACAGCAGGTCTGGACCTCGGGTGGGGCGAGGTCCTCCCGACCTCCGGCCGGGGTCGCGCGCCCCGGCCGGAGGCCAACTCACGGCCCCGGACCACGCGCCGGCGGGTGCGTCGCGGACGTGCCGCGCTCGTCGCTGCGACCCTGTCGGCGGTGGTGGCCGTCGGCGGGGCCGGTGCCGCGGCCGGATCCTCGGCCGCGCCGCCGGACCCGGGGGCCACGACCAGGGTCGTCGTGGCGCCCGGGGACACCCTGTGGACGCTGGCCGCGCGGCACGCGCCCGAGGGGACCGATCCGCAGGCGTGGGCGGTGCAGGTGGTGGCCGACAACGGGGTCGATGCCGGCGCCCTGGTGCCCGGCAGCGTCCTGATCGTCCCGATCGTGCCTGACGACTCGGGGAATGCTCCCTAAACGGGGGTGCCCGGCTGGACAGGTGCGGGCTAGGCTGTCCAGAGTTCGACAGTCCTTCCCAGGAGCGCCGGCCGCCACGAGATCGCGGGTCGTGGCGGTGGGCACCTGCCCGCCGACGGGAGCGTGATGCGCAGCAGAGCCCCGGTCCGCGTGGCCGCTCTCCTGGTCGCCTGGGCGTTCGGCGCCGGCATCGCCTTCCGCTCGCCGGCGGCCGCGCTCGTGCCCCTCCCCTCGGCCGAGGTCGTCGCGGAGCAGGTCGACTTCGCGGCACCGGGACTGCCGGGGCCGGTGTCGGCGGACCCGCCGCGGGCCCGGCGCGACGCGGCGGCGGGCGCGGGTGAGGCGGCGTCGGTGTCGGACCCGGTGCTGCGGCTGCTGCCCGACGACGACACCCCCGACGAGGGCCCCGTGGCCCTGCTGCCGGACGGCAGCGCGACGGGGGCGCCGGTGGCGGGGCAGGCGGGCATCCCCGGCGTCGTGCTCGCCGCCTACCGCAACGCCGAGCAGCGGGCCCCGGAGGTCGAGCCGGGGTGCGAGGTCCGCTGGAGCATCGTCGCGGGCATCGGGCGGGTCGAGTCCAAGCACGGCATGCACAACGGGGCGGGGACGGCGATCACCCCCTCGGGAACATCCAGCCGCCGATCATCGGCGGCCAGCTGAACGGCGAGGGCGACCGCGCCGCCATCCGCGACACCGACGGCGGCCGGTGGGACGGTGACGGCGAGTGGGACCGCGCCGTCGGGCCCATGCAGTTCATCCCGTCGAGCTGGCAGATCTACGGCGTCGACGGCAACCGGGACGGCACCAGCGACCCCAACAACGTGTTCGACGCCGCCCTGGCGGCCGCGAAGCACCTGTGCCGGTCCCAGCCGGGGACTACGACGACCCCGCGGTCCTCGGGCGCGCGCTGTTCGCCTACAACCGGTCCTCGTCCTACGTCGCGCTGGTCCAGAGCTGGATCTCGGTCTACGACCGGCTCGGGCCGGACGCGGCGACGGCCGCCACCGTGGCGAGCTACACCGCCCCGGCGCGGACGTCCCGCCCGTCGGCCGGCACGGGCGCGGGCGCGCGCCGCCGGCGCCCGCACCGGTCCAGGTCGCCGTGGGCCCGCCCGCGGTGCCCCCGCCCGCGGTCGCCCCGGCGCCCGCGCCCCCCGGCCCGGTGCCGGCGGACCCGCCCCCGGCAGGCCGTGCGCCGGCCGACGGCCCGACCGTGGGACCGCCCCAGACCGGCACGCCCGGCGTGCCCGTGCCGACCCCGTCGCCGGACCCCAGCACGTCGCCGTCGCCGTCGCCGGACCCCGGCACGTCGCCCTCGCCGTCGCCGGACCCGTCGCCGTCGCCGGACCGGTCGCTGTCGCCGTCGCCGTCGCCGTCGCCGGACGGGTCGCTGTCGCCGTCGCCGTCGCCGTCGCCGGACGGGTCGCCGTCGCCGGACCCCAGCACGTCGCCGTCGCCGTGGCCGTCGCCGTCGCCGTCGCCGGACCCCAGCACGTCGCCGTGGCCGTCGCCGTCGCCGTCGCCGGACCCCAGCCCGTCACCGGGGCCGAGCCCGAGTCCCGGCCCCTCGCCCACCCCGTCGCCGGACCCCGGCCCTGCGCCCTCCCCGACGGCGCCCGAGGGCCTGCCCGAGGCGTGCACGGTGGACGCCCTCACCGCCCGCGTCGCGACGCTCGTCGCCGCGGCCAACGGCGGGGACCGGGCCGCGGTGGCCCGGGAGCTGGGCGCCGTGGACGGTGCCGACGCGCTCGTGGACGAGGTCCTGGCCGCCGCGGCCGCGGCGCCGCTGGAGCTGGGCTCCGTCGGGGTCGACTACCCCGACGGCGTCGACCTGGCCGCCCTGGACATCGCGCTGGCGTCGGGCCCCTGGGCGACCGCCACGGTGGACTGCGGCTCCGACGCCTTCACCGCCTGGTCGCTGTAGCGCGGGTCGCCGGGCCACCGGCCGTGCGTTCATGCGGCCCCGGTGGCGTAGCCGCGGACCTGCTCCAGGACCGCGTCGGACACCGCCGCCGCGCCGCCGACGACCACGATGCGGGCCGGTCGCAGGCGCGCGAGTTCGGCGGCGGTCTCGGCGGGCAGGGCGTCGGGACGGGTGAGCAGGACCGGCCCGCCCAGGGCGCCCGCCGCCGCCCCGCCGCCCAGGGCGTCGGGGAAGTCCGCCCCCGTCGCCAGGTACGCCACCGGCGCGCCGGTGGGGAAGGCGGTGGCCGACACCCGCGCGGCGGTCGCGAAGCGCGTGTCCCCGGCGACCCGCTCGACGGGGGCGAGGCGCCCGAGGTCGGCGACCACGGCGTCGGCGACGGCGAGCGGGCCGCCCAGGACGACGATGCGGGCGGGTCGCAGGCGCGCGAGCTCGGCGGCGGTCTCGGGCGCCAGGGCGTGGGCGCCGGTGAGCAGGACCGGCCCGCCGGTCGCGCCCGCCGCGGCCGCGGCGCCCAGGGCGTCGGGGAAGTCGGCGCCGGTGGCGACGTAGGCGACCGCAGCGCCCGCCGGGCAGGTGCGCGCCGAGAGCCGCGCGATGGTGGCGTAGCGGGAGTCCCCGGCGACGCGCTCGACGGGTGCCAGGCGGGAGAGCTCCGCGACCACCGCCTCGGAGACGGCCGCGGCGCCCCCGAGGACGGCGATGCGGGCGGGCTGCAGTCGGGTCAGCTCCTCGCGGGTGGCCGGCGGCAGCGACGCGCCGTCGGTCAGCAGGACCGGCCCGCCCAGCGCGGCTGCGGCGGCCCCACCGCCCAGCGCGTCGGGGAAGCCGCTGCCGGTGGCCACGAAGGCGACCGGCACCCCGGGGGCGAACGCGTCGGCGGAGATGCGCCCGGCCGTCTCGTAGCGCGTCGCGCCGGCCAGCCGCCGGGGTGCGTGCCTGGGAGCGGGGGCGGGCGCGGCGGTGGGCGGGGGGGCGGCCCCCGGCGCCGCTGACGGCACCAGCGCGGCGATGGCCTCGGCGAAGGCGGGCACCCAGGTGTAGTAGCCGGGGCGCCCCGGCGTGGCGCACTGCAGGGCCCCGTAGCTCACGACCCCCAGCAGCCGCCACGACCCATCGGCGGCGCGTCGGACCAGGGGCCCGCCGGAGTCCCCGCGGCAGCTGTCGGCCGGGGTGTCGCCGGGCCGCGGTCCCGCGCAGACCTGGGTCGCCTCGTCCCATGACGTACTCCCGGCGGCGCACAGCCCGGCGCTCCACAGCGGCATGTCGAGCTGCAGCAGCGGGTCGGACAGCAGCTCCTCGCCGTAGCCGGGCGCCGTGGACCCCCATCCCAGCACGGTCACGCCGTCGGCGGCCCCGGTCGTGCCCGAGGCCGGCGGGCGGGCGGCCGCGTCGTCCGGGCCGAACAGCCGTGCCGGCGCGACCGGCACGGGGGTCGACAGCCGCAGGAGCGCCAGGTCGTTGCGCAGCGACGCGGGGTCCCAGCCGCCGGCGACGTGGACCGCGGCGATGCCGTGGCGGCTGCCGCCCGGCTCGCGCAGCCGCAGGCGGCCCGCCACGACCTCCAGGTGACCGGGCGCGACGGGGTATCCGCCGGACTCGACGCAGTGCGCGGCGGTCAGGACCCAGGTCGCGGCGATCAGCGTGCCGCCGCAGACGTGCCCCGCCAGGTCGTCGCCGCCGTCGATGCCGGCGACGACGTTGAGCGACACCGCGGCCGGCCACGAGCCCGGCGCTGCCGGGGCGCCGCCCACGACCAGGGGCGCCAGGGCGGCGCCACCCGCGCGGCCGGCGACGCGGTCGCGCAGCGCCACCACGGCGCCCGGGTCGCCGGGGGCCTGGACGAAGCTCCCCGTCGGCGCCGCCGCGGCGGGGAGGGACTGCGCCGCCAGCAGCAGGCAGGTGGCCAGGGGCAGCAGCAGGGCGGCGCGGCGGGACATCGGCGGGCGGCCTCTCGCGGGCTGCGCGGGATCAGGACACCGATATGGTCCGCTACGCGAGCTCCGTCGGGAACCGCCGGGTTGGTGAGATCGCGGTGCCTCTTCTGACTAGGTCCCGCTGGTCTCCGCCGGTTCGAGACCGGCCAGCTCCCGCCGGAAGTCCTCGGGGGAGGTGAAGCCCTTGTGGACGCTGGCGAAGCGGACGTAGGCGACGGGGTCCAGCGCGCGCAGCGCCTGGAGCACCTCCGCCCCCACGCGCTGGCTGTCGACCTCGCGCCGGCCCAGCGACCGCAGCCGCGCCTCGACCTGGGCCACGGCCCGGTCCACCCGCTCGGGTGCGATGGGCAGGTGGGTCGTCGCCTTGCTCATCCCCGCCGCCAGCTTAGCGCGGTCGAACGGCTCGACCGCCCCGCCGCGCTTGCGCACGCACAGCGCCCGCTGCTCCACGCGCTCGAAGGTCGAGAACCGCTGCCCGCACCCGTCGCACGCGCGGCGGCGCCGGATCGCCGCCCCCGCCTCCGCCGCCCGTGAGTCCAGGACCCGGTGGTCGTCGCCCCCGCAGTACGGACACCGCATCGTTCGCCTGCTCCCTCGCCGTCGTCCCGGCTGTGGATTCGATCCGCCCGAAGGGGCGTCGTCCACCGTCGCGGCCCTGTCCGTCCACGGCCGGACGGCCATCGTCCACCGGTCCTCCACAGCGAGGCCGGTGGCCGTCCCCAGACCACCCCCGGACGGTCCGGAGCCCCGCCCGAAGCTGTCACACCCGGGTGCTAGCGTCGTCGCTGACGCCAGGGTCGGAAGGTCTGACGACCCACAAGATGTTGTGTAGCACAGGTGGGGGAACTCTGCATGTAGGGGCTGCGTGGGGAGAACGTCCTTGACCCGGGGCACCGGGTGAGGCAGATTCCACGGCTGTAGTTACAGGGTTCGGCAGGGGTCACGAGGGAGCGGCACATGGTCACCACGAGAGCGGCACTCCGCGCCGTGGAGCAGGGCGACGGGGACGGGACGCGCGCAGGGCTGTCCGTCGACCGGTACTTCACGACGGAGGGCGAGCACCCGTACGACGCGCTCGAGTGGGAGCTGCGCGACGCGGTCATCACCGACTGGCGCACGGGCGAGGTCGCGTTCGAGCAGCGCGGCGTCGAGTTCCCGGCCACCTGGTCGATGAACGCCACCACGATCGTCGCGCAGAAGTACTTCCGCGGGACGTTGGGCACGCCGGAGCGCGAGCGCAGCGTCAAGCACATGATCGACCGCGTGGCTGACACCATCACGGGGTGGGGCGAGGCGGACGACTACTTCGCCGACGCCGCCTCCGTGGCGGCCTTCAACGCCGAGCTCAAGCACCTCCTGGTGAACCAGTACTTCGCGTTCAACTCGCCGGTCTGGTTCAACGTCGGGGTCGAGGAGCACCCGCAGTGCTCGGCCTGCTTCATCCTCTCCGTCGAGGACCGGATGTCGTCGATCCTCAACTGGTACGTGGAGGAGGGGACGATCTTCAAGGGCGGCTCCGGTTCCGGGGTCAACCTGTCCCGGATCCGCTCCTCGGTGGAGTCCCTGAAGGGCGGCGGCACCGCGTCCGGCCCGGTCAGCTTCATGCGCGGCGCGGACGCGTCGGCCGGCACGATCAAGTCGGGGGGCAAGACCCGTCGCGCGGCCAAGATGGTGATGCTCGACGTCGACCACCCCGACATCGAGGAGTTCATCTGGTGCAAGTGCCGTGAGGAGGCCAAGGCCCGCGCCCTGCGCGAGGCCGGCTTCGACATGGACCTGGACGGCAAGGACTCCGCGTCCATCCAGTACCAGAACGCCAACAACTCGGTGCGCGTGACCGACGACTTCCTGCGCGCCGTGGAGCGCGGGGCCGACTTCGAGCTCAAGGCCGTCACCACCGGCGCGGTCACCAAGACGCTGCCCGCGCGGGACCTGCTGCGCCAGATCGCCCAGGCCGCCTGGGAGTGCGCGGACCCCGGCATCCAGTACGACACGACCATCAACGACTGGCACACCACCCCGAACGCCGGGCGCATCAACGGGTCCAACCCGTGCTCGGAGTACATGCACCTGGACAACTCCGCGTGCAACCTCGCCAGCCTGAACCTGCGCAAGTTCGAGCGCGGGGGCGTGTTCGACACCGAGGCGTTCCAGCGCGCGGTCGAGATCGTGTTCACCGCCCAGGAGATCATCGTCGGCAACTCCAGCTACCCGACGGAGCGCATCGGGGCCAACGCCCACGCGTACCGCCAGCTGGGGCTGGGCTACGCCAACCTGGGCAGCCTGCTCATGAGCCAGGGCCTGGCCTACGACTCCGACGAGGGCCGCGCCTGGACCTCCGGCATCACCGCGCTGATGACCGGCCACGCCTACCGCACGTCGGCGGAGATCGCCAAGGTGCGGGGTCCCTTCGCCGGCTACGCCCAGGACCGCGACGGCATGCTGCGGGTGCTGCGCAAGCACCGCGACGCGCTGCGGACCGTCGACACCGCGCTGGTGCCGGGCAACCTCATGGCGGCCGCCACCCGGTCGTGGGACGACGCGGTCGCCCTGGCCACCGAGCACGGGGTCCGCAACGCCCAGGCGACGGTGCTCGCACCGACCGGGACGATCGCGTTCCTCATGGACTGCGACACGACCGGGATCGAGCCGGACCTCGGCCTGGTCAAGTCCAAGAAGATGGTCGGCGGCGGGTCGATGCGGATCGTCAACCAGACCGTCCCGGCGGGGCTCGCGCGGCTGGGGTACCAGCCGGAGCAGATCGAGGCCATCACCGCCTACATCGACGAGCACAGCGTGATCGAGGGCGCCCCGGCGTTCCGCCCGGAGCACCTGCCGGTCTTCGACACCGCCATGGGCGACCGGTCGATCTCGGCCCTCGGCCACCTGCGCATGATGGCCGCGGCCCAGCCGTGGATCTCCGGCGCGATCTCCAAGACGGTGAACATGCCGGAGTCCGCCACCGTCGAGGACGTCGAGACCATGTTCGTCCAAGGGTGGAAGCTCGGCCTCAAGGCGATCGCCATCTACCGGGACAACTGCAAGGTTGCCCAGCCGCTGTCGGTCGCCAAGAAGGAGGCGCCGGCCGCCACCATCGAGGAGGCCGCCAAGACCGCCGGCATGGTCCGGCGCCGCCTGCCCAAGCAGCGGCCCAGCCAGACCATCTCGTTCCAGGTCGGCGACGCCGAGGGCTACCTGACGGCGGGGGAGTACCCCGGCGACGGGCTCGGCGAGATCTTCGTGAAGCTGGGCAAGCAGGGGTCGACGCTCTCGGGCGTGATGGACGCGCTGGCCATCAGCGTGAGCCTCGGCCTGCAGTACGGCGTGCCGCTGGAGGTCTACGTCAAGAAGCTCACCAACATGCGCTTCGAGCCGTCCGGCCTGACCGACGACCCGGAGGTCCGGTTCGCAAGCTCCCTGGTGGACTACATCTTCCGGCGCCTGGCGATCGAGTACCTCCCGGTCGACAAGCGCCAGGAGAGCGGTATCTACACCATGGAGGAGCGCACTGCCTCCCTGGACGCCGGCGAGTCCGCCCCGGCCCGCCCGGAGCCGCCTCGGGCGGACGCGACCGGCCAGACCGTGCTGCCGGTCGACCACCCCCTCCCCGTCGACGACCTCTACGGCGACGCCCCCATGTGCTACACGTGCGGCATCCAGATGCGCCGCGCCGGCTCCTGCCACGTCTGCGAGTCCTGCGGCACCACCAGCGGCTGCAGCTGAGGGGAGAGTCTTACGCGTTTGGGCCGACACCTCTTACGGGTTTCACGAAGGGCGCATGACCTGACCGGAATCACCTGGGAGTAGCGACTGGCACTGACAAGCCATCGAGCGGAGTGCCAGCAGGCGCTCCGCCCGACCACTCTAACGAGAGAACGGCCGGAGAACTGAGGTAAAGAACGTTCGCCGTGCTGGCTCTGGCGCGCAGGTAGGGGGACGGCACGCCCTTGTACTTGTGGTCACGGTGCGGAATACGGCGACGGCCGGTACCTGATGCCGGCCGACGGTGTAAACCGCCTCCGCGCGACTGCCCGCAACCACCGCGCGGGGGGCAGTGGACGCTCGCGGACGTTCCTTCCGACCCTTCGATCGAGTGGTGCGCCTTGTTTGCGAACGGCCGGCGATCACGACCCACCGCGACAGCGGGCGACCCGTCGGCGCGTTCGCGGGCAAGAACGTGCACGTCTGGGGCTGCCGCGGCATCGGCTCGTGGGGCGCCGAGCTCGTCGTGCGGGCTGGCGCAGCCCGCATGACGCTGTGCGACCCCGAGCGGGTTATCGGCGGGCAGGCGCGGGGGTCGCCGTCGTGGCCGCCTACAAGCCTGCGCGACGGTCGGGTGATGGCTCGTGAGCGGCCAGCACCAAGGGGTTACGCGGCTGCGGCTCCGCCGTACCGCTGCGCCCCACGCCTAGCGGGAGGAGCCAGCCCGCGCAGGCGCCGGGGGAGCGTGAAGGGCTGGTCAGAAATGATGGAAGTGCTGAGTAAAGTCTTTACACTGGGAGTCGATGGTCAGTGGAGGTGACATACGCCACCGCCAGGCTCGCTGCACTGTGCTCGTCCAAGAAGGCGCTGAGTCGTAAGTACGGCGCCGAAAACGCGAACAAGGTGGGGATGCGCATCGCACAGCTCCTCGCCGCCGACACCCTTGCCGACATGCGACGGTTGCCGGGCGCCGGCTGCCACGAGTTGAGCGCCGACCGGAAAGGGGACCTGGCCGTGGACCTGTCCGGCGGGTACCGGCTGGTGTTCACCGCAGCGGACCCCGATTCGGCGCGCAAGCGGGACGGCGGACTTGACTGGACGCGGGTCACCGCAGTCGTCTTCCAACAGATAGAGGACTACCACTAGGGAGAGCAGTGCCCCAGAAACCCGACAACCCAGCGGAGCACGACCCCGACTACGCCGTCGCGCCCGGCGAGACGCTCCGAGAGGCCATCGACGCGCTCGGAATGTCCCAGCGTGAGCTGGCGGAGCGCACCGGCCTGTCCACGAAGACCGTGAATCAGATCGTGCAGGGCGTGGCGCCGCTGACGCAGGACACTGCGTTGAAGCTGGAGCAGGTGACCGGTGTCCCAGCTCGGATGTGGAACAACCTCGAATCGCTCTACCGCGAGACGCTGGCGAGGCTGCAACAGGACGAGAAGCTGGCGTCTCAGGTCGCCTGGGTGGACGAGCTGCCGCTCAAGAGCCTGCGCGACGCGGGCATCATCTCCGCGCGGAAGAACGAGCGCGTGCAGGTGCTCAAGGAGTTCCTGTCCTTCTTCGGGGTCGTCGACCGCGAGAGTTACGAGCAGGTGTGGGGACGTCCGATCGCGGCGTTCAGACAATCGCCGAAGCACGAGAAGGACCCGGTAGCCGTGGCTGCGTGGCTTCGCCAAGGTGAGCTGGACGCCGCTTCCATCGCCTGCCAGCCCTACGACCCGGAGGCGCTGAGGGAGGTCCTCGCCCTTGCCCGAGAGCTGATGAACGACGACCCGTCGGAGTGGTTGGACCGCCTGACCAGCGAATTCGCCGCCGCAGGCGTCGCCCTGGTCCTGCGCGCGGAGGTCAAAGGTGCGCGCGCGTTCGGTGCGACACGTTGGCTGACACCCCGAAAGGCGATGATCCAGCTCAGCGTGCGTCGCAAGTGGGAGGACGAGTTCTGGTTCTCGCTGTTCCACGAGGCGTGTCACGTACTGCGCCACCCAAAGAAGGACGTCTTCGTCAGCGACGGCGACCCTGACGACAAGCACGAGCAGGAGGCGAACGAGTTCGCCGCCAACTTCCTGATACCGCCCCGCTATACCGCAGAGTTGCTCGCGCTCCGCCGGTTGGCCGACATCGAGGACTTCGCTCGGCGGCTCCGGATCCCGCCTGGGATCGTCGTCGGGCGCCTACAGCGCGAACGCGTGCTCGACTACGGGGTGGGCAACAAGGGCCTTCGGCGCCGATTCGAGCTGGTCGAGGACTAGGGCGTGTCTGACGGAGGTGGTTGCGCGGGTTTGGGGGTGGGGGCCGGTAGACCGGCGGCATGCAGAGTCGTCATGATCTTTCGGATGCGGAGTGGGCGGTGATCGAGCCGTTGCTGCCGGATGCCACGCCGCGGCGGGGGGCCGGTGGCGGGATCACCGGCAGGTGGTCAACGGGGTGGTGTGGCGGGCCCGGACGGGGTGTCCGTGGCGGGACTTGCCGCCTGGGTATGGGCCGTGGCAGACGGTGTATGAGCGGCATCGCCGCTGGTCTGGCGACGGGACGTGGGAGCGGGTGCTGGACGGGCTGCGGGTCGGCTGTGACGCCGGGGAGGGCGAGTGGACGGTGGGGATCGACTCGACGGTGGTGCGGGCGCATCAGCACGCCGCCGGCGCCCGCCACGCCCCGCCCGCCGACGTGCCCGCCGCCCGGCTGGTCGGCGTGCTGGAGGGTGTGGCGGGACCCTGCGGTCCCACAGGGGGCGCTACCGAATCACAACGATCCGCCGCCTGACCGCACTGACGGTGACGTTGGTGACCGCCGGTCGCGGCGGCGGGCGGATGCGGGAGAGGATCGGGCGGTCCCGCGGCGGGCTGAGCACCAAGATCCATCTGCTGGCCGACGCCCGCGCCAGGCCGCTGGCCAGGGTCACCACCGCCGGCCAGCGCGGCGACGCGCTGGCCGCCGGGCCGCTGCTGGACCGGCTCAAGGTCCGCCGGCCAGGGCGGGGCCGCCCGCGGACCCGGCCGGGCCGGCTGCTGGGCGACAAGGCCTACTCCAACCGGGCGCTACGCGCCCAGCTGCGCCGCCGGCGCGTCCGGGCGGTGATCCCCGAACCGGCCGACCAGCAGGCCAACCGGCGCCGCCGCGGCAGCACCGGCGGCCGCCCTCCCGTCTTTGACGCCCAGGTCTACAAGCAGCGCAACAGCACCGAGCGGTGCGTCAACAAGATCAAGGCCTACCGGGCGGTCGCGATGCGCACCGACAAACGCCTGTACGTCTTCGAAGGCACCGTCGACGTCGCCTCCATGCGCATCTGGACCCGCGACCTCACCCGCCACCATCCGTCAGACACGCTCTAGCGCCTCGTCGACGGCCGCACGCCCGATAACCCTCCGTTGGCACCGGCATCCGCACTCCCTTCGAGGTCAGGCGTTCGCCCAGGGCCGCGTTTCCACCGACGCCGCCTCCGACTCTGCCTAACAACCGGCGCGTCTGCGCCCTCGCGTCGAACTCGGTGTGTGGTACGGTCTGCATCGGGAACGATGGAAGTGATAGGTAAATGATTTCCGCGGATGTGCGGAAGGGAGGAACCGGACATGGCGAAGAAGCCGCCCGTTCACACCGTCAAGCACGCCGACGGCTGGGCCAACCGCCGCGAGGGTGCCGCGCGGGTCAGCAAGACGTTCGACACGAAGGCCGAGGCGCAAGCCGCCGGGCGCGAAACCGCCCGACGCGAGAACACCGAGCACGTGGTCCACAACAAGGACGGCCGCATCGGCGAGCGCAACAGCTACGGCAACGACCCGCACCCCCCGAAGGGATAGCCGTGTCGAACAACGACGGACCGCCCACGTCCTCCACGCCAGGCACCGCGACGCCTGCTGTCGCGCCGACGGAGAAGCCCCCCGTCCCCGTGCCGCTACGTCGGCACGCGGTTCCGCCGCGCGGCCTGATGAACACCCCGCGGCAGGTCTCCTACGACGGCCGCTTCGGCAGGCTGTTCCAGCCGCTCGCCGACCAGTCGGCGCACGACCCGGAGGCCGACCTCGCCGAGTTCCGCGCGATCGCCGAGGCGATGCAGGAGAGCGGCAACAGCCCTTCTGGCGACAACGCCCGCATGCCGGCGGGCTACACCTACCTCGGGCAGTTCGTCGACCACGACATCACCTTCGACCCCACCTCCTTCCTTCAACGACGGAACGACGAAGAGGGGCTCATCAACTTCCGCACCCCACGCTTCGACCTTGACAGCGTGTACGGCTCGGGACCGGCCGACGAGCCCTTCCAGTACGACCGGACCCGACACGACGGCTTCGCACTGCTGCTCAACCCCGTTGGCGCAGGGTTCGACCTGCCCCGCAACAACCAAGGAAGCGCACTGATCGGCGATCCCCGCAACGACGAGAACGGCATCGTCAGCCAATTGCACGTCGCGTTCATCGCGTTGCACAACGCTGTACTCGACCGCGCGGTCCAGGCCGCCGGGCAGACCACCGGCGAGGTCTTCAAGGAAGCCCAGCGGGAAGCGCAGTGGCACTACCAGTGGGTCGTCGCCCACGACTTCCTCCGCCGCCTAATCGGCGACGAGTTGCACGACGCGTTGTTGCGAGCGGATGAGGGTGCCGACGGGGTCGTCCGCGAGGCCGTCCGGCTGCGGCACTACCGCCACAAGGTGAACCCGTACCTGCCCGTCGAGTTCTCGGTGGCCGCGTACCGGTTCGGGCACAGCCAGGTGCGTGACGAGTACAGCATCAACGGGACGTTCCACCGTCGGCTGTTCGACCCGGGCGGTGACGACTTCCGCGGCTTCCAGCCGCTGCGCCCGGGCTGGCACGCCTCGTGGCCGTTCTTCTTCGACCTCGACGAGCAGGGCCCGGAGGCGTCGCGGAGGATCGACTCGAAGCTCCCGGCCACGCTGTTCTCATTGCAGGGCGGAGCCGGCGACGACGCAAATCTCGCGCTGCGCAACCTGCGCCGCGGCGCCGCCCTCGGTCTGCCCAGCGGCCAGGCCGTCGCCGGCGCGATGGCGGTCGAGCGCCTTGACGACGCGGACCTTCAGCCCGCCGCGCCGGGTAAGGCTCCGCTGTGGTTCTACATCCTCAAGGAGGCTGAGGTTATGCACGGCGGCGCGCACCTCGGCCCAGTGGGGGGCCGCATCGTCGGCGAGACCCTGCTCGGGCTGCTGCGCGCTGACCCTCAGTCCTACCTGTCCCTGCAGCCCGAATGGGAGCCGACGCTCTCGACGACGACAGGAGATCCCCGCCTGTTCAGCATGGCCGACCTCCTGGCCACGGCCGTGCCAGCGCAAGTTGCACGGTTCTGAACAACCGGCGGGCTGTCGGCGAGCCGGTCTCGCCGCAGCTCTACCACCGCGGCCGCCAGGATCGCGGCGAACGTGGCGCGGCTCCGAGCAAGCGGCGGTGATCCAGCTCGCCCTGGCGGCGGAGGCAGGCGCGGGCGTGCAGACGACGACGCCGAGCTGCGTGACGCGACGTACCGGATTGCGGTAGGTCTGTTGGAGTCCCGACGGCAGGACGTTGAGGCAACCTTCGCTCGCCCTCGGGGGTGGCAGCAACGAGGAACCCGGACGTGCCCACGAAACGGATGATCGCAGCATTTGGTAGGCCCGGACGGCAGCCCGTCCCGCCGTTCGGCGAGTTCGCCCGTGCGCGACCCAAGCGGTGCTTCAGCGCGGGGCGTCGCGTACCGTCTGCAACAGGTGCGCCGCCACCTCCGCGGCCACATCGCCGTTGTGGGAGGCGAGGGCCGCAGCACTGACCGTCGCGTTGGGCGGCATGGTCGCGGCCAGTCCCTGCCGCATCCGCATCTCGCCCGAGCCGCGCCCGCCGAGGCGAGCCGGGTCGCCCTCGAACAGCCTATCGAGCGGGGACACCGCCGCAGCCACGGCGAGGACGGCCGAGGTGGGGCCAAGCAGCGTCGCAGCAACGGGCAGCATCGACGCCACGCGGCGCTGCAGGTCGCCGGCGTCGACCAGGGTGCCCATCAGGTCCGTCGGCAGCGCCTGCGCGGCCATCACCTGCCCGGTCGCGAGAACCGCCACACCCCGGTGCTGGTGCTCCCTCCGGTCCCTCCACCCGCGGCCGCCCTCACCCGACTCACGGACCACGGCCCACGCGCCGCCGGCGTCGTTTCCTGCGACGACCGCGTCATTGTCGGCGAAGAACCCCTGGTCGCGCCCTGTGCGGGTGATGAATGTCGGCAGGGACTGCAGCCGACCAGCGAGGAGCAGCTCGGGCGGTACCGGGACGAGGTGCACTTCCAGAATCGGCGCGTAGAGCGCCGGGTCTCTCAGCGCCGGCAGGTCCGGGGCCCAGACCATCGGCGGGGGCGTCGGTAGCCGCTCCCACGTCAGCGCCGCCGCGGGGACGGACAGGTCGTTCAGCGCGGCGAGGACGGCGACGTTCAGAGACTGCGTGTCGGAGAACGACTTGCGGAACCGACCGTTCACGTAGTCCTCGACCCGCGCCTTGAACTCCCGCTGGCGGGGCTCGTCCTCCTCGTCGGTGTCCTTCGTGAAAACCAGGATGGGCTTGCCTTGACGCCTGGCCGCGGTGAATTCCTCCTCGGTCGGCGACATGCCGCTGTCCGGGAGCGGGTCGCCGTACCTGGGGCCGAGCAGGAGCACGTAGACGTCGCAGACGTCCACACCCGCGAGGCAGGCGTCGCGGGAGGACCGGTCCTGCGACGTGAACTGCTCGAAGACGAGCGGCTGGAACGGCTCGACGACTTCGAGGATGCGCACAAGCCCCTGGCGCTCGTCGCGCAGCGCATAAGTGACGGAGGAGATGAACACCCGCATGGCGACGACGATAGCGGCGTCCCGCGCCATGACCCTGCCGCGTGGCTAGAACTCGTGCGCGGGCATCTCCGCGAGCTGGTGCTCCAGCACCTGGACGCGCTCGTCGGCTTCCGCCCAGTCCTCCGGGATCAACGGAAACGGGTGACCCGATTGTATGGGGTCACCCATGCGGTGCTGCTGCCACAACAGCTCTCGCGTCTCCAGCGCCTCGGCGTGAGCAGCGACGAGGCGCTCGCGCCAGTCGGCGACGGTCTCGCCGTCGTCCTTGGCCACGAGGATGGGCCACGCAGTTCGCAGGTGCTGGGTCACGGCGTTCGCGGCGGCCTCGTGGGTGGTGGACCAACCGCAGGAGCAGAAGGTTCGCCGCGGCCCGCTCACAACGACGTGCCCGACTACCCTTGTCCGCGGCTCGACCTGCCGCGGGGGCGGCCCTTGTTCCGCGCCGGGCTCCGTCACCTCGTCCTCCTTACCCAACCGTTGCGCGCTTTCCAACTGTGCCTGCGACCAGGGCATCGGGGTTGTCGAGCCCGAATGCGGTGCGCGCCATGGCGCCGGTCAGTGTCGTGTCCCCTGCAACCTCCGGGTGGGAGGCGGGACGGCGTTCTGCCGCGCGGACTGGCCCTGGGCTCGAAGGCCCGGTGCCGGTAGAGACGGCATGCGAACCGGCAGGGGTTCCCGGCCCGATCTGGACCGTCGGTCGCTCACATCACCGCGCCTCTGTCAAGGGTGAATTGCGGCGGGGTCCAGGTGTGAACAGTTGGCTGTCTCGCTGCGGATCGGCCCTGTGACCTGCGGGAACCGCAACTTGTTAACGCCTCGACGGACGGCTGCGCACGCAGTAGGCGGGGGACTTGGGTTCTCCCGCCCGCTGCCGCGCGGGGCAGCCCCGCTCGCGGGGCAGACCCGGTCGGGTCAGGTGGTGGGTTCGAGGTGGTCGGCGTCCGGGCTGGGGAGGACGAGGGCGCCGTCGACGATCTGCTGGGCGACCGCGTGGATGCGGGCGCCGCGGTCGCGGGCGTGACGGCGGATCACCGCGAAGGCGTGGTCCATGTCCAGGGAGTTGCTCGCGGCGACGACGCCCTTGGCCTGCTCGATGAGCACGCGGCTGTCCAGGGCGGTCTGGAGCTGGCGGGTCAGAGCGGCCTGGTCGGCGAGCACCTGGGCGTTGGCCATGCCGACGCTGGCCAGGCGCGCCAGCGTCCGCGCGCTCGTTAGGTCCCGCGCGGCGAGCGGGCCGGTCGTGCAGCGGAAGAGGTTCAGCGCGCCGAGGTGCGCGTCGCGCACGCGCAGGGGGAACGAGAACGAGGCGCGGACGCCCAGCCGGCCGGCCACCCCGGAGAAGGCCGGCCAGCGCTCGTCGGCGCCCAGGTCCTCGACGAGCTGCTCCCGCCCGGTCCGGTGGGCGTCGAGGCAGGGCCCCTCCCCGAAGGTCTGCTGCAGGAGCTCGGCGCCCCTGGCCGTGCGGTCCGACGCACCGGCCACGCCGAGCCCCCCGTCGGCGCCCGCGAGCTGGATCCCGGCGGCGTCGACGCGGAACAGGTCCACGCAGCGCCCGCACAGCCGGTTGGCGAACTCCGTCGGCTCGTAGTCCTCGACCAGCGTGTCCGCGAACTCCACCAGGGCGCGCAGCAGGGCGTCCTCCGCCATCCCGGTGCTCCTCCTCTGTGACGCTCGTCCCCCCGACGCAGTATCGCGTGCCTGCCCCGTCGTCGCCCGGCGCGGGTCCGCCCGTAGGGGCACATTCGCCGCCGGGCGCGCGCCCTCGGCCGCGCGCCCAGGTCGCAAACCGGGCGATCCCCAGTAGTATGGACGACCGTCAGGTACAGCGGCGGGAGGGGCGGGAATGCGGGTCGACGCGGTCGAGTCCACCCTGGTGTCGGCCGTCGCCTACGATGCCGACACCGGCATCCTGCTCGTCGCGCTGCGCTCCGGTGAGGTCTACGAGTACGCCGAGGTCACCCCCGAGGCGCACGCCGCGCTGCTGGGGGCCGAGTCCGTCGGCCGGCACTTCAACACCGAGGTCCGCCACCGCTACCAGGGGCGGCGGCTGGCGGTGCGGTACCTGCAGCAGGGTTGACGGCCGCGGTCACGCCGGCGGGCGCGAGCGCGACGCGACCGCCGCGATCACCAGCCCGATGCCGGCCGCCTCGGTGGGGGTGGGGACCTGGCGCAGGACGACCAGGCCGACGGCGGCGGCGGTGGCGGGCAGGAGCGCGAGCAGCAGGGCGAACCGCGCCGGGGTCGTGCGCCGCAGGACCAGCTGGTCCAGTGCGTACGGGATCGCGCTGGACAGCACGCCCACGCCCAGGCAGGCGACCAGCAGGCCGGCGTCGCCGAGGGCGGGCACGGCGGCCGGCCCCGCGAACGGGGCCGTCGCCAGCGCGCCCAGGACCATCCCCGCGGCCAGCCCGTCGACGCCGTCGCCACCGGCCGACACCCGGCTGCCCAGCACGATGTAGGCGGCCCAGCAGGCCGCGGCGGCCAGCGCGAAGGCAACCCCGAGCGGGTTGCCCTCCAGCTGCACGTCGGCGAGGAGCGCGACACCGCCGACGGCCAGGGCCAGGGCGAACGCATCGCGCCGCCCCCGCGTCCCCAGCGCCGCCACCGCGATGGGCCCCAGGAACTCGATGGCGACCGTCGTGCCCAGTGGCAGCAGGTCGACCGCCAGGTAGAAGCACAGGTTCATGACCGCCAGGGCCGTGCCGAACGCCCCGACGAGCAGCAGCCGCCGGCGGGTCCAGGCCAGCCGCCACGGGCGCCGCCACGCCACCATCACCGCGGCCGCGCCCACGATGCGCAGCCAGCCCACGCCGGCCGCCGGCAGGACCGCGAACAGCCCGACCGCCAGCGCGGCCCCCAGGTACTGGGACAGGGCGCCGGCGACGAACAGCGCGGGCGCGGGGACGCGATCCAGCGCGGCCGCCGCCGCGCCGGGCGACAGCCCGGACGGGCGCGGCGCGGGGACGGGGTTGGCGAGCGCGGCGGTCATGCCCGCAGCCTAGGGGCGCTTTTCAGACGCGGGGCGGCTCTGGAGCACGGAGTCGGACGACCACGGCCCGGGTGCGCACCTCAGGCGCCGGGGCGCGGCCGCGCCCCTGTCACCTGTCACACCCGCCCGTTATCGTCATCCAGGTGCCGGGTGACGGTCGTCCGGCCGGAACGGGGGGTCTGGATGCGGCGTGCAATGCTCGTAGGGGTCCTGCTGCTGATGGTGCCGGGACTGCTCGCGATCCCGGCCGCGGCGCAGGAACCGCTGCCACAGCCCGCGGGCGACATCGCGGGGGTGGAGCTGGTCGGCAACCTGCCCGAGGCCAAGCAGGCGACGGCGATCAACTTCCTGGAGTACGGGCGCGCCGGCCGGCAGCGCACCGTCATGGTGGTCAACGGCCGCTTCGGCCTCAAGACCTACGACCTCGCCGACCCCGCGGCCCCGGTGCTGCTGGACGAGCTGACCAGCGAGGAGCTGAAGCTGCCCGGCGACGTCGAGGGCACCTTCTGGCAGAACGAGGACATGGACGTCGACCAGCGGCGCAAGCTGGTGTTCATGGCCCGCGACCCGCGCGCCTACGGCCGCGCGGCGACCGACCCCAGCGCGGTGTCGGGCGTCTACCTGATCGACGCGCGCGACCCCGCGGACCTGCGCCTCATCACCTTCCACGCGATCCCGGCGGGGCACACCTCGACCTGCATCAACGACTGCGACTTCCTGTGGACCGGCGGGCCGGCCAGCAACACCGACCAGCTCGAGGCGTACCCGGGCGGGCGGCCGATCTGGGTGACCGACATCCGCAACCCGCGCAACCCGCGCACCTACCCGACGCCGATCGACCTCGGCCGTGACGACGGGGTGAACGCCTACGCCCACGACGTCCAGGTCGACGACGCGGGCATCGCCTGGGTGTCGGGCCGCGGCGGGGTCCGCGGGTACCACACGCGCGGCTTCCACCGCGACCCGCTCCAGGACCGCATCAGGCGGGCGACGGCGGCGGACCCGGTGCCCTACGCCGGCGGCGGCTTCGAGGCGCAGGCCGCCCCGACCGAGTTCATGCACAACTCCATCCGCCCCGTGACCGGGGCGGGCCGCTGGGACCGGCCGGGGGCGGCGTCCTCAGCGGACTGGGACCGGCGCTGGGGCGGGCGGCGCCAGCCGCAGGGCGACCTGGTCTACGCCACGGAGGAGGCGTTCGTCTCCGACACCTGCGACGGCACCACCGGCCTGTTCTCGATCGCGTCGCTGGAGGGCAGCTACGACGGCGAGGGCTGGCGGTCGACGCCGGAGGACCCGTTCCGCCTGCGCACGGTCAGCACCTGGTCGCCGTACCAGCAGGAGGGCACCAGCCCCACCGCCTTCTGCTCCGCCCACTACTTCGAGCTGCGCGACGGCGTGATCGCCTACGCCTGGTACGGCCAGGGCACGCGCTTCCTGGACGTGTCCGACCCCGCGAACCCGATCCAGATCGCCTACTACCGCCCCGACGACACCAACGTGTGGGCGCCGTACTACTACGGCGACTACGTCTACACCGCCGACTACGGCCGCGGCGTGGACATCCTGCGCCTGACCGACGAGGCCCGCGCGAACGCCGACAGCCGGACCGACCTGGTGGCCCCGGCGATGTCGGCCGCCGCCCTGGCCCGCATCACCGAGACGGGGCGCGACTTCGCGCCCGACCCCGACCTCGGCTGGGCCTGCGTCCTGCCCCGCCAGGACACCTAGACCGCCGACGGCAGTCCGGTGGTGCGCCGACCGGTGCACCACCCGGGCCGGCGAGCGTCCGCCCGAACGGCTCGCCACGGGGGTCACCGCTCCCCGGGCCCGACCCCCACCGCCGCTCGTGCCGCGCTGCGCAGCGCGACCGCCAGCTCGCCGTCGTCGTCCTCGCGCTGCAGCAGCGTGAGCGACCCGGGGGACGCGTCCGCCACCGGCACGGTCGTCGTGCCCCACCGGGGCGAGTCGTGCAGCGGGACGGCGACCGACGCGGGCACGATGAGGGCGGCGCCGAGCGTGGCCAGGTGGCGTATCTGGCCCAGGAAGGACGGGTCGAACGGCGCCGCGACCCGCCTTCCCGGGTCCCCGCGGACGTCGCTCAGGCAGAAGAAGGCGTCCCAGCCCGGTGGCTCCGCGGGGTCGGCCGGCAGCCACGCGTGGTCGATCACGTCGGCGACCGTCACCGAGGGGGCGTCGGCGATCGGGTCGTCGGCGGCGACGAGCGCGACGCGCGGTTCGAGCGCCAGGACCGTCCGCCGCTGACCCGCCACCTCCACCGGCATGAGCCCCAGGCAGGCGTCGACCTCGCCGTCGGCCACCGCCCGCACCTGCTCGACGGTGTCGACCTCCCGGAACTCCAGCGCGACCTCGGGGTGCTCGCGCTTGAAGGCGTCGAAGACCCCGGGCAGCAGCGTGGCCGGTGCGCCGGTGCACAGCGCGACGCGCACGCGGTGGCGGCCCTCCGGTGCCCGCCGGGACATCGCCTCGGCACGGGCGAGCAGGTCGCGGGCGATGGGGACGAGCTCCGCCCCGCGGCGGGTCACCCCGACCTGGCGGGTCGAGCGGTCGAACAGCGGCTCGCCGACCTCACGCTCCAGCTTGCGGATCGCCCGCGAGAACGCCGGCTGGGTCACGTACACCCGCGCGGCCGCGCGCGTGAAGTGCAGCTCCTCGACGAGGGCCAGGAAGTAACGGAGTTCGCGCAGCTCCACCACCACCGAGGGTGACCGGGCAGCGGGGGGAGCCGCAATCGGCCGTCGCGATCGCGTAGTCGCGAACGGCGATCATCGCCCGCCCCGCCGTGGGGTGCTCCCCACGGCGGAGCGACAATCGCGAGCGCGACGGCAAGGGGCGCGGTCCGTCAGGCCGGGGTGAGGTCGGTCGACCAGAGGGTCGTGCCGGCGATGTCGACCAGCGACACCGTCATGACCCCGGTGTCGGCGGCGATCGCGGTGTGGCCGAAGAACTGCAGCCCGGCGGACGGCGGCAGGTTGACCGCGCCGCCGTCGGGGACGCGCTGGAACGCCACCCGCGGCCCGAACGTGGCGTCCAGGGCGTTGGGCCCGAAGGTCCCGGAGTTCAGCGGCCCGGACACGAACTCCCAGAACGGCGTGAAGTCCTGGAACGCGGCCCGGTCGGGGGAGTACTCGTGGGCGGCGGTGTAGTGGACGTCGGCGGTGAACCAGACGACGTTCGCGATCCCGCGGCGGTGGACGAACGACAGCAGGTCGGCGATCTCCAGCTCGCGGCCGAGGGCGGGCCCGTCGTCGCGGTTGGCGATGCCCTCGAACGCCGCCGCGCCGTCCGGCACCACCAGTCCGATCGGCATGTCCGAGGCGATCGCCTTCCAGCGCGCGCGGGAGGACGCCAGCGCCGCCTTGAGCCACGCCAGCTGGCGGCGCCCCATCAGCTGGGACTCCGCCGAGCGCTCCGGCTGCAGGTTGGCGGTGTTGGGGCCCCGGAAGCTGCGCAGGTCGAGGAAGAACACGTCGAGCAACGGCCCGTAGCTGATCTTGCGGAAGATCCGGGTGTTGGAGAACGGCGTCTCGCGGATGGGCATGTACTCCACGAACGCCTGGGCTGCGCGGTCGGCCAGCACGTCGACGTTCTTCTCGGTGTACTGCGGCAGGTCCAGGATCTCGCCGGGGTACCAGTTGTTCGTGACCTCGTGGTCGTCCCACTGCGCGAACATCGGCACCTCGGCGTTGAACGCGCGGACGTTGGCGTCCAGCAGGTTGTAGCGGTGCTGGCCGCGGAACTCGTCGAGGGTCTCGGCGACCTTGGACTTCTCCGGCGTGACGACGTTGGTCCAGACGGTCCCGTCGGGCAGGGTCACCGACGGCTGCAGCGGCCCGTCGGCGTAGACGGTGTCGCCGGAGTGGATGAAGAAGTCGGGCCGGCGGGCGCGCATCGTCTCGTAGATGCGCATGCCGCCGAACGCGGGGTTGATGCCCCAGCCCTGCCCGGCGGTGTCGCCGGACCAGACGAAGCTGACGTCGCGCCCCGCGCCGGGCGGGGTGCGGAAGCGCCCGGTCACCGGCTCGGAGGTCAGGGTCGGGTCGTCGAGGTCGGCGAACCGCACCCGGTACAGCACGTCCTGACCGGCGGGCAGGCCGCGGCGGGCGGCCGGCGCGGTGGTGTGGGCGTCCGGGGTCGGGGAGGGGGCGGCGGAGCGGCCGGCGCCGGCGGTCGACGCCGGCGCGGCGGGCGCGCCCCCCCCCCCCCCCCCGGGGGGCGCCCGGGCCCCCCCCCCCCCCCCCCGCGCCCCCACCGCGCCGCGCACGACCCCCGGGGTCACCGGC
>JAUJNX010000005.1 GCA_030447925.1 Egibacteraceae bacterium
CGTCCTCGCCGTGGCGGGGTTGGTCGCCGGTGTCGCCGTGGCGGTCGCGGCGGGGCGGTGGCCCCGTCGCGCGCTGCCGGCCCTGGCGGTGCTCGCGGCGGTGGCGCTGGCGGGCGGGGCGGCGTCGGGAGCCTTCGACGGCCTGCTGTCGGCGGGGGCGGGGACCCGGCTCACCTTGGCGTCGTCGCACCGGGTGTCCCAGACCCGGGCGGCCCTCGACCTGGTCGCCGACCGACCGCTGACCGGCACGGGACCGGGCCGTGCGGAGCTGATCTGGACCGAGCCCGACGGCTCGGCCCTGCTGGCCCGCTACGTCCACAACGAGTACGTGCAGGTGCTCACCGAGCTCGGGCTGGTCGGCGTCGCCCTCCTCGCGCTGCTGCTCGGCGGGGTGGCGTGGCTGGTGGCGCGCGGCCGGGCGTCCGGACCCGCGGCGCGCTGGGCGGGGGTGGCCGCCGGGCTGGCGGCGCTGGGCGTCCACAGCGCCCTGGACTTCCTCTGGCACCTGGGGGCGATCCCCCTGGTCGCCGCCGCCGTCGCCGGGCTCGCCGCCCCCCGGGCGGACCCGAGGTGACCGGGTCAGCGCGGCCGGCGCGCGCGGGGGCTGCGGGGGATCGGGCCCTTGGGCATGGCGGGGCTGCTGCTGCCCAGCGCCTTGAGGCGGTTGTCGAGCCCCTCGACCTCCTCCTTCTTGATGGCGTTCGGCAGCCGGAGGAAGTGGTTGGACAGCCGGCGCAGCGGGACCTGGCCCTCCTCGTTGCCGACCACCACCTCGTGGACGGGGACGTCGCCGACCACGCGGGCCAGGCGCCGGCGCTCCTGCTTCAGCAGCGCGGCGGCGCCGGCGGGGGCGCCCTCGGCGACCAGGACGACGCCCGGGCGGCCGACCGCGACGTGCACCATGTCCTGGCGGCGGTTGAAGGCGATCCCCGGCGTCACGCGCCACGGCCGCCGCAGCGACCCCAGCACGGCGGCCGCCGCGCCCGTCCGCCCCTCGATGTTCGCCATCGCCATCGCCTGCGCGCGCTGGGAGAACACCGCGAGGGCGCCGAGCAGGCCGAACAGCACACCGAGGGGGATGAGCACGGCGGCCAGGTCCAGGAGCAGCCCGACGACCACGAACACGGCCACCACGCCCAGGGCGACCGCCAGCATGATCGGCAGCAGGCGCGGGTCGGCCTTCCGGGTCGCGTTGAAGACCTGGGCGATCTGGGTGAGCCGGGACGGGGGACGGGGAGCCTGGTTCGACATGGTCAGGGCACGATATCGCCGGGACGGACGCCACGACGGCGCCGATCGGACGACCGGGAGCCTGCGGTGGACCAGCTCGTCGTCGACGCGCTGAACGTGATCGGGTCCCGGCCCGACGGGTGGTGGCGCGACCGGCCGGGCGCGGTGCGCCGCCTGCACGCCCGGCTCGTGCGCCTGCGCGCCATGGACGGGACGCCGGTCCTGCTGGTGGTCGACGGCCGGCCGCTGCCGGACTTGCCGGAGGGCACCGACGGCGGTGTCGAGGTCCGCTACGCCCGGCGGGCGGGACCCGACGCGGCCGACGACCGCATCGTCGAGCTGCTGGCGGCCCGTCCCGCCCCGCACGGGGCGGTCGTCGTCACCGCCGACCGCGCCCTGCGCGAGCGGCTCGCCGCGCTCGGCGTCGCGGTCATGGGGCCGCGCATCCTGCTTGACCGGCTCGACGCCGTCGCCCCCGGCCCCGAGGATGCGGCCCATGGCTGAGTTCGAGGTCCTGTCGAGTCCCGTGCACGTCGGCGAGCCGCTCCCCCGCGACCTGACCGCCGAGCCCCACCGCCGCCTGCGGGCGGCCGGGGTGGAGGAGGAGTGCCGGGTGGTGGCCGAGGCGGTCGCCGCCGCCGTGGCCGGCGGCCGGGAACCGCTGCTGTGGTCGGGGGACTGCGTGGCGCCGCTGGGCGTCGTCGCGGGGCTGCAGCGGGCGGGCGTGGACCCGGTGGTGGTGTGGCTCGACGGGCACGCGGACTTCAACACCGCGGCGACCAGCCCGTCGGGCTACCTGCCCGGGATGACCCTGGCGCTGCTGGTCGGGCGCGGGGACCCCGCGCCGCTCGGCGGGCTGGGCCTGCGCCCGGTCCCCGAGGACCGCGTCGTGCTGGGCGGGGCGCGCGACCTCGACCCGCCGGAGGAGGCGGCGCTGGCCACGTCGCGAATAACCCGGGTCGCGGTCGAGGACCTGCGGGAGCTGCCCGACGGGCCCGTCTTCCTGCACGTGGACGCCGACGTCGTCGACCCCGGGGACCTGCCGGGCATGCGCTTCCCCGCCGCCGGCGGCCCGTCGCTGGCCGCCGTCGCCGACGCGGTGGGGCGGGTGGCGGCCACGGGCCGGCTGGCCGCCGCGTGCATCGGCGTGACCCTCCGCGGCGACCAGGTCCAGGCCGACGCGGCCCTGGCCGCGGTCGCGACCCTGCGCGCCGCCCTCACCACGTCACCCGCCGCGTGAACCCCGCCGCCGCGCTCACGCGTCCACTCGGGCCGCGGGCGCTCGTGCCGACGCCGGTCCTGTCGCGGGCGCGGGTGTCGCGGCCGGTCTCGTCGTGGGCGCGCGGGTCGCGGCCGGCGCCGTCGTGATCGCCCCTGCCGGGGCCGAGCGGCGGGCGCGCGGGGAGGGGCGGGTCGTCTCGCGGCTGCGGGCCGGGATGCGGGTCGGGATCGTGGCGCCGGCGAGTCCCGTCGGGACCGCGGCCGACGCCGACGCAGGGGTCGGCGTGCTGCGCGACCTCGGCCTGGAGGTCGAGTTCGCGGCCGACCCGGCCCGGCGGCGTGGGCACCTCGCGGGCACCGACGCGCAGCGGGCGGGCGACCTCGCCGCCATGCTCGCCCGCCCGGACATCGACGCCGTCGTCTGCCTCCGCGGTGGCGAGGGCACGCTTCGCACCCTCCTCGCCCTGCCGCCCGACCTGCCGGAGCGCCTCGCCGGGGTCCCGCCCAAGGCCGTGGTCGGCTTCTCCGACGTCACGCTGCTCCACGCCTGGCTGGCGGCCGAGCTCGGCTGGGCGAGCTTCCACGGCCCCGGCCTGACCAGCCTCGCCGTGGCGACCGCCTACACCCGCGACGCGTTCGTCCGGGCGCTGTTCGCCACCGGCCCGTTCGACATCGGCCCGGCGCCGGACGGCCCGGCGCCGGTCGCGCTGGTGCCCGGCCGCACCGAGGGCCTGCTCGCCGGGGGGTGCCTGTCCCTGCTCGTCAGCCTGCTGGGGACGCCGTGGGCACCCGACCTGACCGGAAGGATCCTGTTCTTCGAGGACACCGACGAGCAGCCGTACCGCATCGATCGCATGCTCAGCCAGCTGCTCGCCGCCGGCCAGCTCCAGCGCTGCGCGGGGATCGTCGTCGGCGAGCACGTGCGCTGCGACCCGCGGGACCCCGCCCGGTCGCTGACCCTCGAGGAGGTGGTCGCCGACCTGCTCGTCCCGCTCGGCGTCCCGCTGCTCGCGGGCCTGCCGCTGGGCCACGGCCGTCACCTGGCGACCGTCCCCCTCGGCCGCCGCGCCCTGCTCGACGCCGGCGCCGGGCGCCTGCGGGTCCTGGACCCCGGCGTCCGCTGAGCACGGCCCGGCGTCAGGTCAGGGGGCGGGCGAAGAAGTCGTACCGGCGGACCGGGGTCATGCCGGCCCGCTCGTAGAGGCGGGTGGCGCCGCTGGCGTTCTCCGTGTCGACGCCCAGCTCCACGCGGGAGCGCCCCGCCGCGCGGGCGAGCGCGAACAGGTGCCGGAGCATCGCGAGGCCCAGGCCGCGGCCGCGGGCGGAGGACACGACCCCGAGCTGGCGGAGCCAGACCTTGTCGCCCTCGTCCAGCGCCAGCGCGCCGCCCACCGGCGCGCCGCGGTCCTCGACCAGGAACGACAGCGCCGGTGAGAAGGCGGGCGTCGCCAGCTGCACGAGGAAGTCGTCGAAGGTCACCGCCGGGTGCCGGAAGTGGCCGGCGAAGGCGGCCTCCAGGACCTCGTGCAGCGCGGCCTCGTCCCGGCCGGGTCGGAAGGCGTGCGGTGCGGTCCCCGCCGGTCAGGTCGGGGCGGGCGGGCCGGCGGGCAGGTCGACGCCCATGCGCAGGAAGGTGCGCACGTGGCGCCAGCCCGTCGCCGCGAGCAGGGCTCGGCCTTCGTCGTCGGTCCCGGCGCGGATGGTGTGCAGCACCGGCGCGGCGCCGGGCGGGGCCAGCGCGAGGTGCTCGCGGGCGCGGGCCTCGGCGACCTCCAGCAGGGTGCGCTCGATGCGGCGGGGGCGGCCCGGGAGGACGTAGGTGTCGACGGTGAAGTCGACGTGGGGGTCCTCGTCCCAGACGTCGACGTAGCCGACCATCGCGCCCGCGCCGTCCTCGACGACCCAGGCGTCAGCGGCGAGGTCGAAGCGGGGTCGCGCCCACGCCTCGGCGGTCTCGGCCTCGTCGGTCTCGGCGACCCCGAACCACGCGACGTCGGTGGCCGCGAGGAGCGCGGTGACGGCGGCCAGGTCGTCGGGGCGGGCGTGGCGGAGGTGATGGCCCGGGGGGAGCGGGGACGGGGGTGCGGTCATGTCCGGCGCACCCTCGCCGCCCCGGCTCCCCCGGGCAAGTTCCTGCGATCAGTCGCGGCTGCTGCGCGTGCGGGTGCTGACCCAACCCCGGTGCAGCGAGCAGGTGGTGGCGGGGTTGTACCGCGACAGCTGCGCGGTGCAGGTGACGACCTCGCACGTGCGGCGCAGGCCGTACTCCTCGATCCGGTCGCCCGCCGCGAGCGCACGGCTGGTCTCCTGCCGCAGCTTCATGGCGTTGCGATCGCTCGCCAAAGTCACGAGTGCCCTCCTCAGAGTCCCGGTGTGCCGTGGGTGGTGCCTTCGGCGCGCGGGATCTAGGCGCGGCGTGGCGATATCCCAGTCATACCCATCCCTGCGCGAGGACGAACGTGGCCCCGCGGCGTTCACCCCCGTCCCGCCCTCCCAACACCGTCCGCAGGACCAGCACCCCCGCCGGCCGCTGGCGCCGGGGAACCGGCCAGGGTGCCCGCCAGCCGGCGCCGGAGCCGATCGCCAGGGAGCCCCGTGCCACACCTGTTGCCGCGACGCACCGTCCCGTTGCGCCTGCTGGCCGCGCTCGCGCTCCACCCGGTACGACCGCCGCTGATCAGCGGCGAGCCGTTCGACGAGCGCGCCGTCGCCGACCTCGTCGACGCGCTGCTCACCGACGCCGGCGGACCACCTCGCGCTGGTCCCCGCCCCGCTCCTCCTCGACCCCGCCGGCCCGCCGGCAGCGGAGGATGAGGTCGGTGGTCGAGATGCCTGGGGTGTACGGCACCAGGCGCAGCTTCCCGGCGGCGGCGACCGGACCGAACACCTCCTCCAGGGCGTCGGCCGGGAGGTCGTCCCCGTGCACGACGAGGGCGATGTCGTGCTCGTCGAGGAACTCGGTGGTGAGCCGGTAGGGCGCGTTCGGCAGGACCTCGTCGACGTACCGGCAGGCGGCGACCACGGCGACGCGCTCGGCGAGGGTCATGATCGGTCGCCGCTTGTAGGCCGCCACGACGTCGTCGGCCAGCACCCCGACGACGAGCCGGTCACCGAACCGGCGCGCCGCCCGGAGGAGCGCGACGGGAGCCGGGTGGGAAGAGGTCCCCGACCCTGTCGACGTAGACCCGCGTCGGTGTGGCGCTCATGGCCGCTCGGGCTGTTCCTGGTCCGCGGCGGTGTCGATGACGCAGAAGCGGTTGCCCTCGGGGTCGGCGAGGACGACGAAATCGGCGTCCGGCGGGTAGTCGCGCCAGTCCACCCGCGTGGCCCCCAGCGCGACCAGCCGCTCGACCTCGGCCGCCTGGTCGGCCGCGTCGCCCGCGTACAGGTCCAGGTGCACGCGCGGCCGCTCCTGCACGGGGGTCACGCTGCGGTCGATGCCGATGTTGGGACCCGCCCCGTCAGCGGGTTGCAGCAGGACCCAGTCCTCCTCCGGCGGATGGCGGTCCACGTAGCCCAGCGCCCGCCGGTAGAAGGCCGCCGCCCGGGCGACGTCCTGCGCTCCTAGCACGATGCTCCCCACCCTCAGCATCGGCCGATCCTGACACGAGCGCGAGGAGGATGCGGCGGGGGTTGCGCGCGGCTTGTGGTCCGGCCTGCGACAACGGCGAGCCGTGCCCGGGGGTCGGGAGGGTGGTGGGGGGCAGTGCCGAACTATCGACCGCTCACTTGCAGGCGAGCGGGAGCCTTTCGCTGCCGTTCGGGCGGACGCGCGAGCACGAGGCCCCGTCCGCGTCATGCGGCTGAGCGCTCCTACGTGTCTGCCCTGGGGTCCAGCGCGGCGGGGCTAGTAGCCGAGCGTGAGGACGCCGGGGTGAGCAGCCTCGCCAGCGGGCCCGCGAGTACGGCGGCGCGCTGCTGCCCTACCGCCAGGTACGGGCGGTCCCACGACGTACAGGAGCGCCTCGCGCTCATGCCGTCCACCAGCGCACCCGACTAGGAATCTCCGCCCGAATGGACCTGCCCGCCCATATTCGTTGATGGGCGTGGATCGGCCAGGCCGTGGTCAAGGTTGGTGACCGCTCCGAGAGCCCGACCGTGCGAGTACGGCCTGTCAATGGCCAACCGGGACCCAGGAGTGAGCCGGCCATACTGGCCTTCGAGGTACTTTCCAAGCATAATACTCACGCGTCGACCGACGGTAAGGGTCAACATGATGCCGTTCGCTCTTGCAACACGTTCCCTCTTGCACCTGCACCTGAGGGCGGTCCTAGCCTTGCTGGTCGCAGTAGTAAGCGGGTTGATGCTCATGGCCGGCTCCGCGTCAGCCACAGGAGGTGTGCCGTCCGGGGAAGTCTCCGTGGAGAGCGGAGAGGACGAGCCCGACCAGGAGAGCGTCGATGAGGACGGTTCCTGGGTGGAGGGGGTCGTATTCGAGGAAGGTGCAGGGGCGCCGGAAGCGCGGGGCACCTGCAGGGAGCCGCAGAATGGGCAGACACGCGGCCGGATCGTCGACATGTTCTTCGATCAGTTCAGCTGCAAGGTGCCGCTGCGCTTCGGGGACTGGCGACACGGCTGGGGGGCCGACCACGTCGACCACCGATGCAATGTCGACGGTGAGGTGAACCACTGCCGGACTACCGCATGGCGCTACCGCACGCAAGCAGCCCTCTCAGGACCGTCTATGCGGTGCGTGGACCGTCTCGGTGTCATGTCCTACTACCTGAACTACAATGATGGTAAGAACCGGTACCACCGCGTGATCGTGGAAACAAACGATTACGCCGGCTTGGGGCGGTTGGGCATCCGCACGTCATTCTGGGGCACCGGCACGAAGACATCCTGCTAGCACAAGGAGAGGGGAGGGAGCATGCACCGCATCGATTTGGCTTTGCAGGTCGCCTATTACCCGGAGGGGCATGGGCTCCCGACCTCCGTGGTCGCGGTCTTCATCAACGAGCGCAGCTTGATGGACCTGGTGATGGAGCAGGAGGTGGCTGCCGGGCGGGTCCCGCCCGGCACCCCCCACACGACCAGGTACCGGTGGATGTCCGCGAGCGTCGCCGGCAACCCGCTCCACTGGCTGGGCCAGCCGCGGGACAAAGAGGACGAGAGCTACCTGGACGAGAGCGGCCCGCGCTACCCGTACGTCCTGGACTGCGTGTCGGGATTCGCCGGGGAGTGCGGCCTCTACGCAGTTGTCGTGGCGGACCCCGATCGTGTCAGGTGGTCGCGTCTCGGATCGCTGAGTCAGGCGAGCGACTCGCCCTACGCCTCGCTGGGTCCATACGAGTTCGAGCGACGGCAGTACGAGTCAGCCCTCGAGTCCCTCCCGAATCCATAACCCCAGTCGCACGACGGACACGCGAGTCCTGGTGACCCATGGCCGCGAAGCGGACTCCCGGCCCGGCTGCGGCAGTCCGTCGTGGGGTCAGGGTCGCGTGTCCGGCCGTCGTGCGGCGGTTGCAGGGCTAGGACGGACTCGTCGCTGCATCCCGGAGAGCAGGGCTACGGAGTGCGCGTCGACAACCGCACGCAGCGGGACCTCGTCGTCTGGACCGAGGCCGATCCCGAGCACCGCGTGCAGGTGCCCCCGGCCTCGTCGCACACGATCATCCCGCTGCCCGGAGCATCCGAGTCGGGCAGCGTCGCCCTGATCGGGCAACGCGAGGGAAGCGACGTACTGGTCGGCATCCGCGACACCGGAACAGCCACAGAGCAGTGCCGCCACGGCGAGCATGACCTTCATGGCCGGTTGGACGACGCACCGGTGGTGCGAGTTCCCCTCATCTCACTGGCCGCGGGTCGCGCCTTCGGCGGCCCACGTGCCTTGCCCGACTTGCACGATGGTGCCGATGGCGACCAACTCCCCTTGGCGGAGGACGCCGTAACGCTGCGGTTGCAGCTCCACCAGCTGGTCACCCGGCTCGAGGTCGCGGCGAAGGGCTTCGCGGGCTGCGTCACGAGGATCGGTCGCACCGAGGAAGTCGTACTCGGCGTAGTCGATGACGTCGGATGCTCGCTGGTCGCAGTCGAGATCGTCGGGCGGCGCTGGTGCCGTCACCTCGGTTGCGGGGTCGACCAACTCGTAGACCTCGGCCGGGCAAGCCATCGTGGACGGGTCAGGACAGAGCTGCCGAAAGCGCACGGCCGGCCACGCACGCACCCCGACGACCATGAGCAGCGCCAGCAGCGCGGCGAGGCCCAGGGCAATACGAGGTCGCATCAGTCCCCGCGGATGATGTGTCGACGGTGGAGTCGGACAGTCGTGCCGCACCAAGGGCAACGCAACGTCGGGTACTCCGGGCTGCCCGGCCTCCAGCTCGTGGTCCCGCGGAACGGCTTGCTGCATCCCGGGTACCCGCTGAACAGCGGCACGCGCTCGATCGGGGGCAACTCAGGCAACGACGCCAGGCTGCCCGACGACGCCGAAGCGGACCCGCGGCCAGTTCCACGGCACGCCGACCAGCGCAGCGACCGAGCACCTGGGCTCGGTGGCAACCGGAGCGGAGCGGAGGGCGGCAGGCCGCAGCGAAGCGAGGACTACGACCCGGCACCAGGAGCAACGCTGACCCCATGAGCACAGACAACGCCGACGGGCCGACCCGCGCTCGCAGCTACACCTGCCACCACTTCTCCATAGCGCGCCCCGACGGGCGGGCTAGTGAGCTCCTCTGCGCGGCAGCTGACGCGGTTGAAAGCCTGGGCCGCGTCCACGTACTCGACGCCGTGCTGCGCTCGCAGGTCGAGCGCGAGGGCGTGGACCAAGTCATCAGCGTCTACTGGGTGCCAGATGACGACCCTGATCTGACCGACACCGCCGCCGGCAAAGGCACCACGCGGCAGAAGGACCAGCATGAGCGTGGCGGTGCAGCGTAGGACGGCTTGGACTCCTTGCACCTGCTGCGCTGCGGTCCGCGCGGGCGGTGGGCCGAGGACGGCGCGCTTGCGCGCCGCCCGCAGTGCCCGACCGCCCCTCTCGGCCCGCCGTCCCGCGCGGCGGAGCCGAGCTGCGGTGTTCGGCGGCGCAGCCGCCCTTGAAGCTGTAGGGAAACTGCTCACGACCCGGCGTCCTCTCACATGTGTTGTGCCGCTTGATGCTTGACGTTCGGCTGCCGGCTGATGCTTTACGGGTCGGTCGGCTGATGCTTTACGGGGTCGGTTGACGGGTGGCCGCTGCGCCTGCTGTTGGACTCGCTCGCCGTTGGCGGGACGAGGGGCGGCGGGATGGTGCTGGCGGAGCGCAGCGTGGTGGAGCAGCGGTACGAAGCGGTGCAGCAGGTGTTGGCGGGTGGGGTGCCGGTGACCGAGGTGGCGGCCCGGTTCGGGGTGTCGCGCCAATCGGTGCACGCCCGGATACGCCGCCACCGGGTCGCCGGGTTGGCCGGGCTGGAGGATCGGTCGCACCGCCAGCGTCACGACAAGGCTGCCTGACGCGTCGTGCACCAGACGGGGGCGCCACCTAGCGCCCCCCGTCCACGTCCCGACGTCCGGATGGGACTTGCGGACCGTCACCCTTGGCGTTACCTGTGCACCGGTCGTGTTCCTCCGGGCGTCAGCGGTGGCCTCGTCAGGGCCGGCGCCGCGCGCGTCGCGTGGCGACCGCGAGGCCGAGGATCCCCAGCGCGATTGCACCCGCGACGGCCGCCAGGGGTGGCGACCAGGGTGACCGGACCGAGACGGCCGGGGCCGGTGCGATGGGGACTGGATCAGGGTTCGGCGGGCGAGCGCTGCCGAGGCCTTCGGCGAGCGCCACCCCGGCCTCGCGGGTTCCGCCGCAGAGGTTGGCGGTCAGCTGTGCCGGCTCGTGGTCGAAGGAGGCGGCGTCGGCGAACACCAGGTACGTGCCGCGCCGAGGGAGCTCCAGGCCGCAGCTGGCGCTACTCGCTGCGCTGACGACCTCCTGGGTGCGGACCACCTCGCCCTTGTGCACCTCACGGACTTGGAACGTCCATATCACCGGGTCGCCGCTCGACCAGATCGGGCCGGCGGGGCGGGCAGCGGCGACGTCGATGACTGACCCGACGAACACCGCGTCCGCCTGCGCGAACAGCTCCGCATCATCCGTCTCGGCGCAGCTGCACGCCGACGCGGGCTGCGCCAGCCCGACCGTCAGCACGAGACCGGCCAGGGCCAACACCGCCAGCAGGCGGTCTACCGTTGCGCTCTTCGTCACACCAAGTGAGACGCCGCGATGCTGTGCACCGTTCCACGTCAGCTGCGCGCGCTCACCTGAGCACCGGCTACACGTCGGCGTGATGTCGCCGCGCAAGGGCCTGCCAGCGGCGCTGGCGGTGGCGGTGGCGGTAGAAGATCTCCGGCCACGCGCGGACCAGCGGCGTGAGGGGTCCGGCGTCGATGTGGACCTCATCGGTGTAGCGGCAGGTGCCGGCGGCCAGGGGTTCGACGCGGATGATGAGGCGCCAGTGGCGGATCGGGCCGCTGGCCTCGTCGGACTTGAGCTCCCGGCGGTCGGCGTCGATGCGGGCGACGGTGAGGCGGTGGCGCGGAGAACGGCAGGACGCCGAACAGCAGGATCCAGGTTGTGACCGTCTCGCCCTCGCGCCACGGGTCCAGCGTCCCTCCAGCTGCGGGAACCGCGCCAGCCGCCGGGCGACGTGGACCAGCAGCGCGGGCTTGAGGACAGCCGCGAACGCGCGGTCGGCGACGTGGGCAGGGTGGTGGTCAGCGTCACGGTGGCGGCGGTCACCAGCGCACGTCCTCGCAGCCGCGGTGGGTGTCGGGCTCCACCTGCAGGGTGGCGTGGTCGATGTGGTGGCGGTCGCGCAGCAGGGTGCGGGCGCGGTCCAGGACACCGTGGCCGTCGGCGGTGGGCGCGGTCATCAGGTGGGCGCTGGCGACGTCCCTCTGCGAGGTGAGCGTCCAGACGTGCAGGTCGTGGACGTCTGACCCTGGACATGAGCGAGGGCCCTCCTGCGCCAACAGGCGGGCCCTCCGTACCAGCCCCGCACCCCACGCCTGGAGGAGTTGCGCTGATGCCCGGAACCCTACCCCCGCACGTCTGGGCCCTGACCGCCGTCTTCGTCGCCCTGCTCGTCGGCCTCCCCGCCCTCGCTTGGTGGGAGACTCGCCGCTCCCACCGCCGCGCCGCTGCCCTGCTCGACTCGTGGAGTCTGCCGACGACGGGCCGTGCTGACGATGTCGATCGCCTGCAGCACGCTGGTGAAGGCAAAGGTGCCGGCCAGCGCGAGGCCCATCCCGTCGTCGCTGAGCACGGCCAGCACGACGGCCAGCACGAACTGCGCGCCGGCCAGCACGAGCCGGACCTGCAACCCTCTGCCCACACCCAGCAGGTTACTCTCCGTGATGGGCTGGACGCGGCGTGACCGACGTCCTCGACCCCACCAACCCCCGCCGCCGCGGACGTCGCGCCGGGGGTGTCGGCGGGGGTGCTGGCCGACCTGCTCGCCTGGGGTGAGGACCTCGAACAGGTGCAGGAGCAGGTCCGCCAGCTCGGCGGCTGCGAGCACCCATCCGCGTCGCCGGCACCCGCCAGCACATCGACGCGATCACCGGCGAAGTGCAGCACTCGTGGTCGACCGAGGGCAGGGCGGACGGGACGGTGTGGGTGCCGTGCAAGAACCGCCGCGCGTCGCGCTGTGAACCGTGCTCGCGGACCTATCAGGCCGACGCCTACCAGCTCGTCGTCGCCGGCCTCCGCGGCGGCAAGTCCGTGCCCGAGCACGTCCAGGCCTGCCCCGCCGTCTTCGTCACCCTCACCGCCCCCAGCTTCGGGCCGGTCCACACCATCGACGCCCGCGGCGCCTGCATGCCCCGCCGCACCCCCACCACCTGCCCGCACGGTGTCCGGCTGTCGTGCGGCGCCCGCCACCGCGACGACGACCCCGCGTTGGGCCAGCCGATCTGCACCGGCTGCTTCGACTACACCGCCGCCGTCATCTGGAACGCGCACGTATCGGAGCTGTGGCGGCGCACCACCATCGCGGTGTACCGCGCCCTCGCCCGCCACCTCGGCCGGTCCGAGCGGCGGGTCCGCCGCGAGGTGTCGGTGCAGTACGTCAAGGCGGCCGAGTTCCAACGCCGCGGCCTGCTCCACTTCCACCTCGCCATCCGCCTCGACGCCGCCGACCTCCGGTGGTCGTGGCCCGACGGCGTCCCCTGGCGCGAGCCGCACCGGTTCACCCCGCCGCCGGCCGAGTACACCACCGACCTGCTCGCTGCCGCGGTCCGTGGTGCCGCCGCCCACGCCCACGTCTCCGCACCCGAACCGGTCCAGGTCGGCTCAGCGGTCGTGTCGACTGGCTCGCAGCGCGATCACGACGGCCAGCAGCGCCACCACGACGGTGATGGGCAGCTCCTGACGGCCACCGTCGACCACCCGAGCCACGAAGTAATTGACGACCAGCGCGACGGCAACCGCCGCCACCACAACGGCCAGGACAAAGCGGATACGCCTCATGGCGCGGACCGTATCCGCCAACTCCCCCTCGCCTTCGGAGCGGGTCAGGGGCCGCAGGTCCGCGGAGCGGATGACGCAGTCACCCTTGACGCGCGGCCCGCCCCCAACGCTGGTCCGTCCGGGCCCCTCGGGGCCCAACACACCGCCGCCGCACTCGCCGCCGCGACCGTCATCGACGTCGACCCCACCGCCGCGCTCCACCCCTCCCGCCACGTCCGCGCCCGCACCCGCACCCGCACCGCCGCGCTGGAGCGGCTCGCCCCGCCCGCCCTGGCTATGCCCGACCCGGACCTGGTGGTGCGCTGGGCGAGCAGGTCGACGTCACCCCGATCCCCGTCGCGACACAGGCGGAGCTGGGCGCGCACGGCTACAGCCGCGAACGCGTCGCCGGCTACCTCGCCAAGTACGCCACCAAGCACACCGAGGCGCTCGGCACCCTCGACCGCCGCCTCGACCTGCACGACCTCCCCACCCTGGCGGTCAACCCGCACATCCGCCGGCTGGTCGTCACCTGCTGGCTCCTCCAGCCCGCCTACCCCGGCCTCCGCCTCGCGTCGTGGTCGCACCAGCTCGGCTACGGCGGCCACTGGCTCACCAAGTCCCGCCGCTACTCCACCACCTTCGGCCCGCGGACGGTGCAGGTCGCGCACGGGACGCTCCGGCTCGCGCTGGAGCAGGCGGTGCTGTGGGGCCTGGTCCCGCGCAACGTTGCCCGGCTTGTCAAGCCCCCGGCCTACTCCGCGGGGGAGCAGCGCCCGTTCACGCCTGCCGAGCAGGGTGCGATCCTCGACGCGGCGCAGTCGGACCCGCTCCACGTCATGGTCGTGCTCGCCCAGGCGACGGGGCTGCGCCAGTCGGAGCTGCTCGGGCTCCGGTGGGAGGGGGTCGACCTGGAGGGCCGCCTGCTCCGCGTCGACAAGCAGCTCGGTCGCGACGGGCAGCTCAAGCACCTCAAGACCGCGGCCGCGCGCCGCGCCCTCCCCCTCCCATCGCCGGTGATCGACCTTCTGCGCCGGCACCGCGCGGAGCAGGACCGCCAGCGGGTCGAGTCGGTCGTACGGGAGGACCGCGACCTCATCATCACGACGCGCAACGGCCGGCCCGTGAGCCAGCGCAACGCGCACCGATCGTGGACGCGCATCCTGGAACGCGCCGGGGTGGAGCACCGCGGCATCCACCACCTGCGGCACGCCTACGTGACCATGCTCGCGGAGAACGGGGTGCACGAGCGCGTCGCGCAGCATCTCGCCGGCCACGCAGACGGGCGCATGACGCGCGAGGTCTACACCCACGTCACCCAGCGGATGCTGGAGGGCGCCACCGCAGTCGTCGAGCGGGCCGCCCTCGACCTGCACGGGACGGGCGATCGGGGAAAGGGTCCAGTATTGGGTCCAGGAGCCTCGGAAGGGCCCGCCGGGGCCGACCCCGCGGGCGAGGCCAAAGCGCCGTGACCTGCGGGTTCGGGAGGGTGGTCAGGGGCAGGGTCGAACTGCCGACCTCTCACTTTTCAGGCGAGCGCTCTACCGACTGAGCTACCTGACCGGGATGCACCACCGGGGTGGGGCAGAGGGAGAGGTTAGCACCGGGGGGAGGGCTGGGACCAACGGGACTGACTATCCTTGGGCGATGGGGGCGCCCGGGGGGCTCGGGACGGCGCAGGAGGAGCTGGCGCTCTACGAGGGCGTGCGGCTGGGGAGCGAGCGGGCGTTCCGGCGGCTGGTGGCCGGGCAGGCCGGGCTGGTCGCGCGGATGGCCGGGCTCTACGGCGTGGACGCGGGAGAGCTCGCGCGCTGGACGTGGGGGACCGCGCTGCACGGCCTGGGGATGTTCACCTGGAACTCCTCGTTCCGGGCGTGGGTGATCGGGATCCTCGTCGCCCACGGGCGGGCCGCCGCCCGTCCGCAGCCGCCTCCGCCCTCGCCACCGCGCGCGACCGCCACGCCCTCCACGTCGTGGGCGGGGCTCGCGTGGTCGCCGCGGTGGCAGGCAGGCGGGTGGGAGGCGGTCGAGGCGGCGCTGGCCGCGCTCCCCCTCGCCGAGCGCGAGGTGGTGCACCTCCACGACGCGGAGGGCTGGCCCGCGCGCGAGGCCTTCGACGCGCTGGGGCTGACCGCCGGGGAGGGGGACCGCCTGCTCGCCGCCGGGCGCGAACGGGTGCGGTGCGCGCTGGCCGACTGGCTGGGCCAGGCGCCCGGCCCGGACACCGACGGGTCCCAGACCCGTGCCGTCGTCGAGGTGCTGGGGCTGCTGGTCCGCGAGGGCGCCGCCCCGACGCCCGACCGCGAGCTGCTCGCCACCTTCCGCGCCTGGCGCGCCAGCCGGCGCATCTCGCTGCCCCGCCGCCTGCGCGGCGCGCTGCTCGCCCGCGGGGCCCTCCCCCGGCCACGCGGGCGGGCCGCGGGCGCCTGAACCCCTCCGCCCCGGAGGGTTACCCGGCGCGGCCGCCTGGGCGGCCCAGCCGGCTCAGGCTTCGGCGACCAGCACGGTGAAGCCGTCAGGGGGGACGGGGGCGGTGCCGTGACCGGGGTGCACGGCGACCGGGCGGAGGGGTTCGCCGTCGGCGTCGTAGGACTGGCCGGTCCAGGTCCACGCCCCGTCCAAGGGCAGCGACGGCGTCGCCCACGCGGTGGACAGGTTGTGGAGCAGCGCGTGCCCGCCGGAGGGGCCGGCGACCACGACCCAGCCGACCTCGCCGTCGCGCGCCCGCCGCCGCCGCGCGCCCGCCGTCGCCCGCAGGCGGCGGACCAGGTCGGGGTGGCCGTCCAGGGCGATCATCGACAGCAGGCCGTGGATGGTGGACTCCGCGCCCGCGTTGTCGTTGCGTCGGCCGTCGGGGTGGACGCCGTCGGCGGTCCGCCCCGACGCGGCGTCGTACATGGGCGCCGCCGCAGGGTTGTCCCCGGCGTACCAGGCGGCCGCGATCCCGGCGAGGTCGCGGTACCCCGGCGCGCCGGTCGCGTCGGCGACGCGCAGGAGGTTCTGGACCATGGCGTCGGTGCCGTAGGCGATGGCGGCGCCGTCCAGCGACGCCGACAGCCGCGGGTCGTCCCCGCCGGTGACCAGGACGTAGGGCGTGAACCGCCCCGCCTCGGCGCGGGCGACCTCGACCCAGTCGGCGCGCCCGAGGTGCTGGCCCGCCAGCGCGAGCGCCCCCGCCATCTGCGCCCCCCACGCGTGCCACTGCCCGCCGGGGCGGGGCAGGATCGCGCCGTGCGGCCAGGTGGTCCGGTCGCCCGCGGCGAGGGCGGCGATGTCGCAGGCGAACCGCTCGGCCGTCGCCTTCACCCGCGGGCTGAGGTCGCGGGCGGCGACCAGCCCGTACAGGGCCTCCGCCGACGTGTCGGCGGACCCGTCGATCAGCCCGCCGCCCGCCCGCTCCAGCGCGTCGAGGGCGAGGTCCAGCCGCTGGGCGAGGAACGCGGCGAGGTCGGGATCCTCGGGAGCGAAGGCGGCGGCGCCCTCGCCGAACGCCCAGATCGACCGCGCGAGCCAGTAGGAGGGCGCGGAGTCGGAGGGGTCGGGGTGCTCGTGGGGCTCGGCGCTGGGGTTGAGGGTGCCGTCGGGCTGGAGCCACAGGACGACGTTGCCGGCGGCGGGGCCGTCCAGCGTCTGGAGCCAGGCGACCCCGCGCAGCAGCGCCCGGGCGTCGTCGCGGCTCGTCAGGTCACCGGTGGCGCGCCAGTGGCGCGTGAAGGCGACGGCCGCCCGGGCCATGTCGTCGGCGTTGAACGCGCCCTGCCCGTACCGGCCGGTCGCGGGGTCCAGGTCGCCGCCGCCGACGGGGCGGTGGACGCCGGTGCCGTCGGGCTCGGCGTAGGTCCACAGCACCCCGATCGCCGGCTCCTCGGCCAGGCGGTGGGTGTCGTGGCCGGCCTGGGGCGGCGGCGCGACGGTCGTGGTCAGCGAGCGCAGGTGCGCGGGGTTCGCGAGGCGGGTCACGGGGCCCAACCCTGCCAGATCGGTCAGCCCCGCGCCCGTCCGGGCCTGGGCCTGGGGAGAGAAACGGGCGCCCGTGCCGGTTTCTCACCGCCGGCCACGCCGCCGGCGCGGGCGAGGTCGGCGAGGGCGCGCAGCGTGCGCCAGTTGCGGGCCGTGCCCTCGGTCCCCAGCCGCCGCATCGCCCTCTCCGCCGCGGTGCCGGTGGTGCGGTCGGCGTAGGCGATGACGACCTCGGTCCCGCGCGCCGCGATGCGGTCGGGGGCCACGTCGGCGGCGAGCACGGCGGCGAGGCGGTCGGGGTCCGGCTCGGCGACCAGGTGCACCACCTGGACGAGGTTGGGGCGCTCGGCGGCGGCGTCGGGGAACGGGTTCCACGCGACCAGCGCGTCCAGCTGCTCCCCGGTGCGCACGACCACCGGCACGTCGAGGTCGAAGCGCTCCGCCACGACCCGCCGGACCGCTGCCGCGACCGCCGCGGGGTCGGTCAGCGCCGACCCGGCGACGACGTTGCCGCTGTTGACGTAGGTGCGCACCGCGGTGAAGCCCGCCGCGGCCAGCCCCTCGCGCAGCACGGGCATCGACACGCGGTTGCGCCCGCCGAGGTTGACCGCCCGCAGCAGCGCCACCCACGTCGGCACGGCGACGTCGCCCCCGGGGCAGCCGAGCGCGCCCGGCCGGGTCAGCCGACCGCGTCCAGGCGCGCGACCTCGTCGGCGGTCAGGGTCACGTCGGCCGCGGCCGCCGACGCCTGCGCGGTCTCCGGGCGGCTGGACCCGGGGATCGGGAGGACGTGGTCGCCCAGCGCCAGCATCCAGGCGAGGACCGCCTGCTGGGGGCTGATGCCGTGCGCGTCGGCGACCTCGCGGAACGCGTCGTCCTGCTCGCCGGCGTTGCCGATGCCGCCCAGCGGGCTCCAGGGCAGGAACGCGATGCCCTGCTCGCCGCAGTGGCGCAGCTCCTCGCGGGAGGACCGGAAGTTCGGCGCGAACTGGTTCTGCACGCTGGCGAGCCGGCCGCCGAGGACCTGCTGGGCCTCGTCGATCTGGGAGACGTTGGCGTTGGAGATGCCGGCCATCTGGATGGTGCCGGCGTCGAGCAGCTCGGCCAGCGCCCCGACCGACTCCGCGTAGGGCACCTTCGGGTCGGGCCGGTGGAACTGGTACAGCCCGATGCTGTCGACCCCGAGGGCCTTGAGGGAGGCCTCGGCCGCCTGCTTCAGGTACTCGGGCCGCCCGTCGACGTCCCAGGAGCCGTCGCCGGG
The DNA here is from genome assembly GCA_030447925.1 of Egibacteraceae bacterium. Taxonomy (GTDB): domain Bacteria; phylum Actinomycetota; class Nitriliruptoria; order Euzebyales; family Egibacteraceae; genus JAUJNX01. The sequence continues at coordinate 18,093 of JAUJNX010000005.1, forward strand.
GCGGAGGTGCCCGCCCTTGGTGGCGACCAGCACCGCCGAGGTGTCACCGCCGTAGGCCGCCAGGGCCTTGGCCACCAGGCGCTCCCCGTGGCCGGTGTCCTGACCGCCCAGGGAGTACGCGTCGGCGGTGTCGATCAGGGTGACCCCGGCGTCCAGGCTGGCGGCGATCGTCCGCAGTGCCTGGGCCTCGTCGGGCCGGCCCTCGATGGACAGGGGCATCTCCCCGAGGCCGATCGCGCTGACGGTCCGGGTGCCGATACGTCGCTGCTGCACAGGTGCTCCTCAGGGCTGGGCGTGATGGGGCGCTGAAGGGGCATCTACCCGCCGCCGTGCGGTGTGTCACGCTGCACGGGCCCCGACCCGCTCGTAGGAGGCCCGCGTGGACCTGTTCAGCCCGGACACACTGATCGCGTTCGTCACGCTGCTGGTGCTCGAGATCGTGCTCGGCATCGACAACGTGGTGTTCATCTCGATCCTGTCCAGCAAGCTGCCGGAGAACCAGCAGGCCAGAGCGCGGACGGTGGGGCTGGGGCTCGCGCTGATCACCCGGATCGCGCTGCTGTTCTCCATCAACTGGATCATCGGGCTGACCGCCCCGCTGTTCGAGGTCTTCGGGCAGGAGCTCTCCGGCCGCGACCTCATCCTCATCGCCGGCGGGCTGTTCCTGGTCGGCAAGGCGACCTACGAGATCGGCGAGCGGCTCGAGGGCGAGGGCAGCCACGGGCAGACCGGCCGCGCCACGACCACCTTCGGCGCGGTCATCGGGCAGATCCTCCTGCTCGACATCGTGTTCTCGCTCGACTCAGTGATCACCGCGGTCGGCATCGCCGACGAGCTGTTCATCATGGTCGCCGCCGTCGTCATCGCGGTCGCCGTGATGCTCGTGTCGGCGGGGGCCATCAGCGGGTTCGTGAACCGCCACCCGACGGTGAAGATGCTCGCGCTGTCGTTCCTGGTCCTGATCGGCGCCAGCCTCATCGCCGAGGGCTTCGAGCAGGAGATCCCGCGGGGCTACGTCTACGGGCCGATCGCGTTCTCGATCCTGGTCGAGATGCTGAACCTGCGGGCGCGGAGCCGGGCCGTGAGCCACGCCGAGCCGGTCAGGATCCGCGCTGCCTACTACCACGAGGGCGAGGGCGACGGGCCCATCCCCCGCGCGGGCGCCACGCGCATGGACGCGGGCGGCACGCCGCGCCGCTGACGCGGAGGGGGGGCGGGGCGCCCCCCTCCGCGCCCGGTCACGGGCGGAACGAGAAGGTCGGGAAGAAGGTCAGCACGCGGCCGTCAGCGGCGCACAGGAAGACGAAGCCCTCGATCAGCTCGGTGTAGGCGCCGGGGTTGCCGTCGGTGCCCGAGGCCCACAGGGCGCCGCCGGGGCCGTACAGGACCAGGTTGCCGTCGCCCTGCATCACCAGCGTGGTGGTCGCGTCGCCGTCGGTCTCGGTGGACCAGATGGCGTCGCCGTTCTGGTAGCCGACCGTGGCGACGCTACCGAGGGGTCCGGGGGCGGGCACCAAGATCATCCTCCGGTCCTCCTCCCTGGGAACAGGGCCTGCCGGGCCCTGCTCAATCCACCCGGTCCGCGTACCGATAGTGCGGACATGCGCACCTTCCGCACAGCCGCGATCGGTGCCGGGATCGCCTCGGGCGCCGTTCTCGCGCTGCTGCTCACCCGGGCGGGGGGCCCGGAGACGCCGAGGGTCGTGTCCATCCTGGCGCAGCTGGTCGCGCCGCTGCTGGCGACCGCCGCCTGTGCCCGGCGCGCGCGGCAGGGCGGTCTGGCCCGGCGGGCGTGGGCGCTGCTCGGCGCCTCCACCGCGTCCTGGGGTGCGGGGCAGGCCGTCTGGTGCTGGTACGAGCTGGTCGCGCGGCAGGAGTCACCGTTCCCGTCCGCGGCGGACATCGGCTACCTGCTGGCCGTCCCGTTCGCGGTCGCGGGCCTGCTGGCCTTCCCGGCCGCGCCCACGGCGGTGTCGTCGCGGCTGCGGACCCTGTTCGACGGGGTGATCATCGGGCTGTCGCTGCTGTTCGTGGCCTGGGCGCTGGTGCTCGGCGAGCTCTGGGACGATGGGGGGGACGTGGTCGCCCTCGTGATCGGCCTGGCGTACCCGCTGGGCGACGTGCTGCTGGCGACCATGGTCGTGCTGGTGCTGGGCCGGGGCATCGAGCGGCGGGCTGGGCCGGCCGCGCTGCTGGCCCCCGCGCTGCTGAGCCTGACGGTGGCCGACATGAGCTTCGCCTACCTCACGCAGGTGGGGACCTACCGGTCGGGGTCGCCCACCGACGTGGGCTGGGTGGCGGGGTACCTGCTGATCGGCCTCGCGGCCCTGCGGCCGAGCGTGACCTCGGCGGTCCCGCGCCCCCACCTGGACCGCGGCCGGGTCGTGCTGCCCTACGTGCCGCTGGTCCTGGCCGCCGCGGTGGGCGCGTCCGTCGCCCCCCTGGACGGGTTCCTGGTCGCCCTGGGCATCGGGCTGGCCCTGCTGGTCGTCGCCCGCCAGCTGCTCACGCTGGTCGAGAACCTCGCCCTCACCCGCGACCTGGAGCGCACGGTCACCGAGCTGCGCGTCCGGGAGGACGAGCTGCACCACCGCGCCTTCCATGACCCGCTGACCAACCTGGCCAACCGCGTCCTGTTCCGCGACCGTGTCGGGCACGCCCTGACCCTGCGGCGGCAGGGCGGCGTCGCGGTGCTGTTCCTCGACCTGGACGACTTCAAGCGGGTGAACGACACCCTCGGCCACGCGGCAGGCGATCAGCTGCTGGTCGCCGTCGCCGAGCGCCTGCGCGCCAGCGCCCGCCCGGGCGACACGATCGCGCGGCTCGGTGGCGACGAGTTCGCGGTGCTGCTCGAGGACGTCGCCGGGGTCCAGGAGGCGGAGCGCGCGGCCCAGCGTGTCGGTCACGCCCTCCTCCACCCGTTCCGCCTGGGCGGGCGCGAGCTGCCCGTACGGGCGAGCGTCGGGTTCGCGCTCGCCCGGCCGGGCGACGAGGCCGAGGCGCTGCTGCGTCACGCCGACCTGGCCATGTACGCGGCCAAGGGGGGTGGCAAGGGCGGGTTGCGCGGCTTCGAGCCGCGCATGGCGGCGATGGTGCGCGACGAGTTCGAGCTGCGCGCCGACCTGCGCGACGCCGTCCAGGCCGGCCAGATGGTGGTGCACTACCAGCCGCTGGTGGACCTGGCTTCGGGCCGGGCCCGGGGTGTGGAGGCGCTGGTCCGGTGGGCGCACCCGCAGCGCGGGCTGCTCCTGCCCGGCGCGTTCATGGGGCTGGCTGAGGAGACCGGAGCCATCGTGGGCATCGGGCACCACGTGCTGCACACGGCCTGCGCGCAGATGGCCCGCTGGCACCGGGAGGAGACCGCGCTCGCCGGGGCCGAGGTGTCGGTGAACCTGTCGCCCCAACAGCTCAGCGACCCCGGGCTGCTCGACGACGTCACCGCCGCGCTGCGTGGGAGCGGGCTGCCGCCCGACCGGGTGGTCCTGGAGCTGACCGAGGGGATGCTGGTCCACGACGACGCCCAGGCGGTCGAGCGGTTGCGTGCGCTGAAGCGGCTGGGGGTGCGCCTGGCGATCGACGACTTCGGCACCGGCTACTCCTCGCTGGGCTACCTGCGGCGCTTCCCCGTCGACGTGCTGAAGATCGACCGCGCCTTCGTGGAGGAGCTGGGCGGGCAGGGGGACCCGTCGCTGGTCAGAGCGATCCTGCAGCTGGGCGACAACCTGCGGCTCACCACGGTGGCCGAGGGTGTGGAGCGCGAGGAGCAGGTCGTGGCGCTGCGCGGCCTGGGATGTGTGACGGCGCAGGGCTGGCTGTTCGCGCCGGCGGTGGCCGCCCGCGAGCTGCCCGGGCTGCTGGCCGCTCTCCCGGCCGCCTTCCTGCCAGGGGCCCAGACCTCCATGCCCCCAGCGCCGAGCCGGGCGTGAGCGCCCCGCCGGTCTGACGGGCCGCCCCCTGGCCTCGCCGAGGACCCTGTCGGCCGGTCCTGGACCCGGCCCGCCGTCCTCCTCTCCCGGAAACGGGTGATGACGGAGCGCGACGCGGGTTCGGCGGGCCGCGCGGCGGGGAACCAACGGGTCCGGACACGTCACGGTGGGGGGCGGCATGGCTTGCGGTGGTGCCAGGACGCGCGCGGTGCGGTCCTGACCTCGGCGCGCGACGCGGCCGACCAGGGCGTCCCGGGCGACGGGCACGGCGCCGCGCTGGTGGACCGGGCTGCCACCGTGCGGCGGTGGTGCTCGCAGCGGTTCGACGCGCCGGCGGTGTTCGGCGGGCCCCGCCGGCGGCGGGCAGATCGGCAACGTCCCCCCAGGCGTTCTCGCACGTGGGGCTCATCAACGCCGCGTGGCGGCTGACACGGGAGGCGCACTGACATGGCGGGAGCGAAGCTGGAGGGCAAGGTGGCGCTGATCACCGGGGCGGACTCGGGGATCGGGCAGGGGACCGCCGTCGAGTTCGCCAAGGAGGGGGCCGACGTCGTCGTCCACTACCTCGACGACCGCGAGGGCGCCGAGTCCACCCGCGAGCAGGTCGAGGCGCAGGGCCGCCGGGCCGTGGTCGTGCAGGCCGACATCGGCGACGAGGCCCAGGTCGAGGCGATGTTCGACCACGCGGTCGCGGCCTTCTCGACGCTGGACATCCTGGTCAACAACGCCGGCGTCGACGGGTCGGGCAAGGAGATCGCCGACCTCGACACGCCCACCTGGGACACGGCGATCCGGACCAACCTCTACGGCCCGTTCTTCTGCTCGCGCCGGTTCGTGCAGATCCGCAAGGCGGCCGGCGGGGGCGGCAAGCTGCTCACCGTCACCTCCGTGCACCAGGACATCCCGCGCGCGGGGACGCTCGACTACGACGTGACCAAGGGCGGGCAGCGCAACCTGACCACGACGCTCGCGCTGGAGCTCGCGCCCTTGAAGATCAACGTCAACAGCATCGCCCCCGGCATGGTCCTCACCCCGTTCAACCAGCCCGCGCTGGACGACCCCGAGGTGCTGGAGGAGCAGGTCCAGAGCATTCCGTGGAAGCGCGCGGCCGAGCCGTGGGAGATCGGCCGCCTGGCCGTGTACCTGGCCTCCGCCGACGCCGACTACGTCACCGGCGCCACCTACGTGATCGACGGCGGGCTGATGCAGAACACCGGCCAGGGTGCCTGACGCCGCGCTCGCCGAGGGGGGCCGCGCCGTGTTCGAGCTGCTCAGCGAGGAGACGCTCCGCAACGTCGTCGACGTGCTCGTCCGGCTGGTCGAGTCGGCCGGGGCGATCGTCATCTTCAGCGGCGCGGCGATCGCCTTCGTCCGCTTCGTCGTCGTGGCGGTGCGGTCGCGGTCGGCCGCGGACTTCGTGCCCATCCGGCTGGACCTCGGCCGCTACCTGGCGATCGGGCTGGAGTTCCAGCTCGCGAGCGACATCCTGCGCACCGCGGTCGCGCCGACCTTCCTGGAGATCGGCGAGCTGGCCGCCGTGGCCGCCATCCGCACCGCGCTCAACTTCTTCCTGGCCCGCGAGATCCGCGAGGAACGGGCCGAGGTCGAGGAGGCCCGGGCCGAGGCGGCGACCCCCGCGCGGCCGGGGTGAGCGGCCTGGTCGACGCCCTCGCGCTGCTGTGCACCGTGGCCGGCCTGGTGGCCGGGCTGATCGTGCTGTCGGCGAGCCGGGTCCCGCTGCTGGCCCTCGGGGTGGCGCTGGAGTTCTGGACCGCGGCGGGCCTCCTGCGGCTGGCCGGGCCTTTCACCTGGCAGCGCCTGGCGACCGCCGCGGCGGTCGTGGCGCTGCGCCGGCTGCTCGGCGTGGGCCTGCGCGCCGGTCGCGGCGGGGGCGCCCCGCCGCGGTGGCGGGTCCGCGCCGTGCGGGCTTCGCCGCTGCGCGCCCGCGGGCGGTGACGACCCGCCGATCGGGTTGCCTCGAGCCGGGCGGTTCCACCGCGTGCGCCCGGGTGCCGATGCCTCCACCATGCGGACGGACGTCGGCGATCCACGGCGCGACCGGCGTCGAACATCCTCCGTGATCTCTGCGACCCCACCCCGCCCTGTCCTCCGCGATGCGCTGGCGGGGGTGCTGGCCGCGGCCGCCGCCCTGGCGGCGGGCGAGCTGGTGGCCGGACTGGTGCGCGGCGCGCGCTCGCTGGTGATCGCCGTGGGCGACCAGGTCATCGACCTGGTGCCGTCGGCGGTGAAGGAGGCCGCGATCGCGCTCTTCGGCACTGCCGACAAGGTCGCCCTGCTCGTCGGGATCGGAGTGGTGCTCGGCCTGGTCGCGGCCGCCATCGGCGTGGCCGCGGGCCGGCGGCGGGTCTGGGGTGCGCTCGGCGTCGGTGCCTTCGGGCTGGTCGGCGGCGCGGCGGCGGCGAACCAGACCGTCGGCGCACCGGTGGCGGTGGCGGTCCTCCCGGCGGTCGCCGCGACCGCCGCCGGCCTCGCCGCCCTCGCGGTCCTGATCCGCCGCCCCGCCCGGCCTCCGGCCACCCCTCCCACCACGCGGCTCACGGCTCGTCCGGCGGCGACCCCGGACCGCGTCCCTGCGGCGGGTGGTCCGGCGGCGACCTCGGCGGTGGCGGCGGGTGGTCCGGCGGCGGCCCGCGTCGCGGCGGGTGGGCAGGATCGGCGGGCGTTCCTGCGGGCGGCCGGGGTGGTGGCGGCGCTGACGGTGACCGCGGGGACGGCCGGGCGGCTGCTGCAGCGCGGCGCGCGGGCGGCCGCGGCGCGGACCGCGCTGGTGCTGCCCGCCCCGCCCGCCCGCTGGCGCCGGTCCCCGCGGCCGTGACCGCCGGGGTCGACGGCATGCCGCCGTTCGTCACGCCCAACGTTGACTTCTACCGGATCGACACCGCCCTGCAGGTGCCCGACATCGCGCTGGACACCTACCGCCTGCGGGTCACCGGCCTGGTCGACCGGCCCCTGGAGCTGACCGTCGACGACCTCCTGGCCATGGACCTCGTCGAGGCCGACATCACCTTGACCTGCGTCTCCAACGAGGTCGGCGGCCGCCTGCTGGGGACGGCCCGCTGGCTGGGCGTGCGCCTGGCCGACGTCCTGGACCGCGCGGGCGTCCGGGGCGAGGCGACCCAGGTGGTCGGGCGGTCGGTCGACGGCTACACCTGCGGGTTCCCGGTCGAGGCCGCCCTGGACGGCCGCGACGCGCTGGTGGCGCTGGGCATGAACGGCGTCCCGCTCCCGCGCGAGCACGGGTTCCCGGTCCGCCTGGTCACCCCGGGCCTCTACGGCTACGTGTCGGCCACCAAGTGGCTGACGGAGCTGGAGCTCACGACCTTCGACGCCCTCGACCACTACTGGGTCGGCCGGGGCTGGGCGGTCCAGGCGCCGATCAAGACCCAGTCGCGCATCGACGTGCCCGCGTCGTTCGCGCGCGTGGCGCCGGGGCCGGCCGCCGTCGCCGGTGTCGCGTGGGCGCAGACCCGCGGCATCGACCGCGTCGAGGTCCAGGTCGACGACGGCCCGTGGCGGCCGGCCCGGCTGGCCGCCGCGCTGAACGACGTGACCTGGCGCCAGTGGTCCCTGGAGTGGGACGCGACCCCCGGCACCCACCAGTTGCGCGTGCGGGCCACCGACGCCACCGGCGCCACGCAGCCGGAGGAGCGCGTCGCGCCGATCCCCGACGGCGCGACGGGATGGCACACCGTCGTCGTTCGCGTCGACGAGGCCTGACACCAATCCATCCCGTGCGCAGCGGCGAATGAGGGGTACCACGGCGATCGTTAGACACGGTTCGCTAAATCTCACTTACTGAACGGAACATGCCCGTGCGCACCAACACGCGACCCCGGACCGCCACCCTGGCGCTGGTCCTCGCCCTCTTCGCCGCCGCCTGCGGCGGCGCCGCCCAGGACGCCGCCGACGACGCGGAGTCGGCCGCCGGCGAGGCGGTGTCGGAGGCGACCGGCGGCGCGTCCGAGGAGCCCTCGGCGGCCCCGTCCGAGGAGCCCTCGGAGATGGGCAGCGAGATGGCCTCGGAGATGGGCAGCGAGATGGCGTCGGAGGTGTCCGGCGCGATGATCGACACCACCTGCCAGGTGGAGCTTCCCTCCGACGGTGAGGGCAGCGCGACCGGGATGGCCGACGACGCGGTCGGGACCGCCGCCTCCAACAACCCCGCGCTCTCCACGCTGGTGACCGCGCTGAGCCAGGCCGACCTGGTCGACACGCTGAACGACACCTCGCAGCAGTACACGGTGTTCGCGCCCACCAACGACGCGTTCGCCAAGATCCCCGCGGCCGACCTGCAGGCCGTGCTCGCCGACAACGACCTGCTCACCAGCATCCTGACCCTGCACGTCGTCCCCGGCGAGCAGCTCGACGCCGCCGCGCTGGCCGAGGCGGGCAGTGTGGCCACGGTCAACGGCCAGGAGCTCACCCTCGCGGCCGAGGGCGGCAGCCTGAACGTCAACGGCCAGGCCGCGGTCATCTGCCCGAACGTGATGACCGCCAACGCGACGGTGCACCTCATCGACACCGTGCTGATGCCGCAGGGCTGAGTCACCGGCCGGCCCGGAGGGGCGCCCGGCGTTCCCCTCGGCCGTCCCGCAGCCCCCCAGGCCCCGTCCGCAACCCGCGGACGGGGCCTCGCCGTCGCCGCGGGCTACCCGCCGGGCAGGGCTACCCGCCGGGGCCGGGTCCGTGGGGCCTCGGCGCGTCCCGCCCGCGCCACAGCGCCGCCCGCGGGCTACGGCGAACAGCGACAGTCCCGCCGCGTCGAGCAGCACCACGGGCCGGCGCAGACGCTCCAGGACCCCGGCGCCGAAGAAGGCCGCCAGCGTGGCGAGCAGCGCGGCGGCGAGCGGTCCGCGCTCGGTGAACAGCCGTGGCGGCACCGCACCGGTCACCACGTCGCGCAGCAGCCCGCCGCCCGCCCCCGCCACGATGGCCAGGACGGCGACACCGACGACGTCCAGCTCCCGCCGCACCGCCAGCACCGCCCCCGACAGCGCGAACACGAAGGTGCCGACGAGGTCCGCCCCCGCGAGCAGCACGGGCAGGACGGCGACGACATCGGCGGCGCGCACGCCGCCAGCCTGTCACGTCCCGCAGGCGGCGCGGTCAGCAGGCGACGCAGGTGGTGGCGGTCGGGCGAGCGTGGAGGCGGGCGGCGGCGATCGCGCGGCCGCAGCGGGTGCAGGTGCCGTAGCCGCCGTCGCGCAGGCGGGTCAGGGCGCGGTCCAGGTCGTCCAGGTGGCTGCGGGCCCCCGCCAGCAGGGTGCCGACCTGCTGGCGCTCGAACGCGATGGTCGCGCCCTCCGGGTCGTGCTCGTCGTCGAGGTTCGCGCCCGCCGCCGCCTCGACGATGGCGTCGAACTCCCGGGCCAGCCCGGCCACCCGCGCGACCGTCCGCGCGCGCTCCGCGGCGAGCCGCGCCGCCACGTCCGCGGGCGGGTCGCCGGCCGCCGGGCTGGGGTCCATGTCTGCGCGCCTCGTCGGGGGTGGGGGCGGCGATGGTAGCCGCGCCGGGGGCCGAGGTGTCGGGGGGCCGGGGCCCGGGCGCCGGGGCGCCGGGGCGCCGGGGTTCAGGGGGAGCGCAGGGCGCCGCCGTCGACGGGGACCATCACGCCGGTGACGTAGGAGGCCGCCGGGGACAGCAGGAACGCGGCGACGCGGCCGAACTCCGCCGGGTCGCCGAGGCGGCCGAGGGGGATCCCCGCGCGGCGCCGGCGGGCCGCCTCCGCGGACGCGCCGGCCTCGACCTCGGCCAGGCGCTCCGTGGCGATCGACCCGGGCAGGATGCCGTTCACCCGCACCCCGCGCGGGGCCAGCTCGTCGGCCATGGCCTTGGCGACCATGGCCAGGCCGGGTCGCAGGCCGTTGGAGATGCCCAGCTCGGCGATCGGCGCCCGTGCGGAGGTCGAGAGGACGAACAGCATCGCACCGCCGTCGCCCAGCGCGGCCGCGGTGGTCCTGGCGATGCGGACCGCGCCCAGGAACACGGCCTCGAAGGCATCGCGCCAGGCCGCGTCGGCGACCTCCAGGACCGTCCCCGTCGGCGGGCCGCCGACGCTGAGCAGGCAGCCGTGGAGCCCGCCGAACCGGCGCCGGGCCGCGCTGACCAGCCGGTCGGCGGTGGCCGCGTCCGTGTTGTCGGCGACGACGCCCTCGGCCCGCTCCGGGCCCAACCGGTCCACCGCCACCGCGACGCCCGCCGCGTCCCGGCCCGACACCACGACCGCCGCCCCCTCCTCGACCAGGACCCGCGCCGTGGCGAACCCCAGCCCCCTGGTCCCCCCGGTGACGACCACGACCCGCCCCGCCAGCCCGAGATCCATGGGCCGAATCTACGCCGCGCAACGGCAGCACCGGCGCGCGTCGCTGCCCGCATCATGATGCTATGGTGCTCGCCATGCGTACGACGATCACGTTCGATGCCGACACGGCGGCCGCCGTCGAGCGGCTCCGCCGCGAGCGGGGGATCGGGGTCAGCGCAGCCGTCAACGAGCTGGTGCGGCGCGGCGCGGCCGCCCCGAGGCCTCGCCCGGCGTTCGTGCAGCGCACCTCCGCGGGGCACGCCCGGATCGACGTGACCGACATCGCGGAGACGCTCGAGACCCTCGACGGGCCCGGCGCCGCCTGATGCTCATCGACGCCAACATCCTGCTGTTCGCGGAGGACGAGTCCAGCCCCTTCCACGCCCCGGCCGTCCGCTGGCTCACCGCGGCCCTCAACGGCGACGTCCGCGTCGGGCTGCCGTGGCCGTCGCTGCTCGCCTTCGTGCGCATCCGCACCCATCCCCGCGCCTACGACCGCCCGCTGACCGGCCCGCAGGCGTGGGATCGGGTGACCGACTGGCTGGCCGCCCCGGCCGCGTGGGTGCCGCAGCCGACGGAGCGCCACGCGGCGGTCCTGGGCGCCCTGGTGACGCGCCACCAGTTGCGCGGCAACGCCATGCCCGACGCGCACCTCGCCGCCCTCGCGGTGGAGCACGGCGTCGCGGTCTGCTCCGCCGACACCGACTTCGCCCGGTTCGACGAGGTCCGCTGGATCGACCCGCTGCGCGGCTGATCGGCGGTCGGGCCTACCCTGGCGGGATGTGCGGGCGGTACCTGGCGATGACGGGGCAGGGCCGGCTGTTCCACGTGTTCGACCTCGACGGGGTGGAGGCCGAGCCGCTGGCGCCCAACCCCAACGTCGCCCCGACCGAGCCGGTCCCCGCCGTCGCCGAGCACGACGGGCGCCGCGTCCTGGTGACCTTCCGGTGGGGGCTGATCCCGTCCTGGGCCGGCGACCGCAGGATCGCCGGCCGCCTGATCAACGCGCGCGCCGAGACCGTGGCCGACAAGCCCGCGTTCCGCCAGGCGTTCCGCCGCCGCCGGTGCCTGCTGCCCGCCGACGGCTGGTACGAGTGGGAGCGCCGCCCCGACGGGACGCGCCGGCCGTGGCGGGTCGCCGCCCCCGACGGCGGGGTGCTGGCGTTCGCGGGGCTGTGGGAGGTCGGGCGCGACCCCGCCGCGCCCGACGCACCGCCGCTGCGCACCTGCACCGTGCTCACCACCGCCGCGGCGGACCCGCTCGCCTGGCTGCACGACCGCATGCCCGTCGCCCTGCCGCGCGACACCTGGGACGAGTGGCTGGACCGCGACCAGCGCGAGGCCGCCCCCCTGCGCCACCTGCTGGGTGCCGCGCCTGCCGGCCCGGTCGGTTGGACCCCCGCACCGGCGGCGGTCGGCGACCCGCGGGTCAAGGACCTCGACCTGCTGGAGGTCGGCCCGGCCGAGCAGCGACCCGGCGGGGCGGGTTAACCGATCAGGCGGGAGCGCATGCGCGTCACGGCCAGCGCCCACATGACCGCGGCGAACAGCAGGAGCGCACCGACGTGGCCCGCGTCGCCGGGCTCCAGCCCGAACACCGCGCCGCGCACCAGCTCCACGCAGTGGTAGAGCGGGTTGAGCTGGGCGGCGGCCCGCGCCCACGACGGCAGCGTGTCGATCGGGAAGAACGTCCCGGCCACGAGGAACAGCGGGGTGAGCAGGCCGCTGATGATGTAGTTGAAGCTGTCGATGCTCGGCACCACAGCGCTGGCCCAGATGCCGAACAGCCCGAACCCCAGGCCGGTCAGGAACCCGATGAAGGGCACCAGCAGCATGCCCGGCGCGGGGTCGAGGCCGAACAGCATCGCCACCAGCAGCGGGTGCAGCCGTACACGCCCGCCTTGACCGCGATCCACAGCGCCTCGCCGCTGACGAGTTCGTGGACGTCGACGGGCGCGGCGAGGACGGCGTCGTAGGTCTTCTGGTAGGTCCGGCGGATGAAGGTCTGGAACATGCCGGTGAAGGCGGAGCTGAACAGCACCGCGGTCGCCACGACGCCGGTGCCCAGGAACTCGACGTAGTCGTACCCGGCGACCTGGCCGACCAGGGACCCGAACCCGAAGCCGAACGCCAGCAGGTAGATGGTCGGCTCCACGACGGAGGAGAACGTCGTGGAGAACCAGTACCGCCGGTAGACGGTCAGGTCGTGGACGAGCACGCCGGCGAGGGCCGCGGGCTCGATCCAGCGCAGCCGCCGACGCGGCGCGCGCGGGCGGACGCTGGCCGCCTGGGTGGTCATGCGACCTCCTCCCCGGTCAGGGCGACGAAGACGTCCTCGAGGGTGGCGGGGCGCGGGACGGCCCCGTCCCCCAGCTCGTCGGACAGGTCCTCGGGCATCGACTCCGCCCGCAGGACCGAGATGCTCGGGCCCGTCCGGCGCGTGGACATGCCCGCGGCGTGCACCAGCCGCTCGACCTCGGCGAGCCGGGGCGGCGGGCCGTAGTACTCGACGGCGGTGTTCCCCGCGTAGCGGGCGCGCAGCTCGGCAGGCGAGCCGCGCGCGATGATCCGCCCGGCGCTCATGACCGCCACGTCGTCGGCGAGGCGCTCGGCCTCCTCGATGTAGTGGGTGGACATGAGCACGGTGACGCCCTGGGTCCGCAGCACGCTGATCAGCGACCACAGCTCCTGTCGGACCTGGGGGTCCAGGCCGACAGTGGGTTCGTCCAGCAGCACCAGCTCCGGCGCGTGCACCAGCCCGCGGGCGATCAGCAGCCGCCGGCGCATGCCGCCGGACAGGTTGTCGACCTTGTCGTCCGCGCGGTCCGTCAGCTGGGCGAGCGCCAGCGCCCGGTCGACCGCCGCGCGGCGCTCCCGCGCGGGGACGCGGTAGAGCTGGGCGAACACCGACAGGTTCTGGCGCGCCGTCAGCTCGACGTCGAGGTTGTCCTGCTGGGGCACGACGCCCATCCGGGCCCGCGCCTGCTTGGACTCCGCGGGCACGGGGTGGCCGAGCACCGTGATCTCGCCCTCATCGGCGATCGACTGCGCGGTGAGCAGCCGCATGGTCGTGGACTTGCCCGCCCCGTTGGGTCCCAGCAGCCCGAGACAGGTGCCCGCGCCCACGTCCAGGTCGAGCCCGTCGACCGCTGTGACGTCCCCGTACCGCTTGACCGCGCCCCGGACCCGCAGCGCCACCCCGTGCTCGCTCACCCCCCGGACAGTACCCCGCCCCTGCGACAGATCCGGGCCGCGGCGGGGTGGTCCCCGCCCGGCCCACGCACCCCGGCCCTGACGGTCAGGCGAACGTAGCGAAAGTCGCAACGACGTATCGGCCTGGTCCTCTGCCACGAGTCCTGCGCTCAACCACCCTTGATGATTGCCTGCGCGCGCGGTCGACCCCCGTGCTCCCGCCACGTCGTAGCGTCGCACCGCATCCAACAACCCGGGACGCCCGGCGGTCCGGGCATAGCTCAGTGGGGGAGAAGGGCCTGTGGCGGCGTTTCCTCGTCTCTGGGCGGCGGCTGCAGCGTCCAACGTCGGCGACGGCCTGGTGGTCGTGGCCGGTCCGCTGCTGGCGGTGACGCTGACATCCGATCCGCTGCAGGTGGCAGGGCTGTCGGTGACCCAGCGGCTGCCTTGGCTGCTGGTGACGCTGGTCAGCGGCGCGCTCGCCGATCGCATGGATCGGCGGCGCCTGCTCGCGGGCGCCAACGCGTTCCGCGCGCTGGTGGTCGGGCTGCTCGGCACCGCGGTCGCCGCCGGCGCGGTGACGATGCCGCTGCTGTACGCCGCGTTCTTCGTGCTGGGGTCCGCCGAGACGCTGGTCGACACGACCTCGGTGGCGCTGCTTCCCGACGTCGTGGACCCCGATGATCTGGAGCGCGCGAACGGGCGGCTGCTGGGGACCCAGGTGGTCGCCAACCAGTTCGCAGCTCCGCCGCTTGGTGGGTTGCTGTTCGCCACGGGCGCAGCGCTGCCGTTCCTGGCGCAGGCGGGCGCGCTGACCGCGGCGGCCGCGCTGCTGCTGGGCCTGCCGGCCACCCAGCCGGCCAGCCCGCCGCGACCGCGGGCCGGACTACTCCGCGAGGTCGTAGAGGGCGTGCGCTTCCTGTTCTCCTCACCGCTGCTGCGAATCCTGGCCGTCACGCTCGCGGCGATGAACGTGACGCTGTTCGCCACCGAGGCGGTCCTGGTGCTGCTCGCGCGTGAACGGCTCGGGCTCCAGGGCGCGGGTTACGGTGCGCTGCTCGCTGCTGCCGGTGGCGGGGGCGTGGCCGGTGGGCTGCTTGCCGACCGCATCGTGAGCCGCCTCGGACCGGGGACGGTGCTGCGGATCGGACTGCTGGTGGAGACTGCCACCCACGTCGTGCTCGCGACCACCCGCAGCGCTGTGGTGGCTGGCGCAGTGTGGGCGGTGTTCGGTTTGCACGGCGTGGTCTGGGGCGCGGTCACGATGTCGGTGCGCCAGCGGGCGATCCCCGCCGAACTGCGGGGACGGGTCGCGAGTGCCGCGATGCTGCTGTCCAACGGCGCCGCCCCGATCGGCGCGTTGCTCGGCGGCATCCTTGCCCGCACCCTCGGCCTGACCGCGCCGGCTTGGTTCGCCGCAGCCGGCATGACGGCGCTGCTCCCCCTCGCCTGGCCGCTGCTCAACGATGCGACCATCCGCGGCGCCGAGCCGCCGGGTCACCGGGATGGCTCGCCATCAGAGCCACGGCACCCCTGACACGTTCTGCAGTGGGGCCTAACGTTCCCCCGCCGGCGAACCGCGGCCGACGTCATCCGGATCGACAGGCACGCGCTGCTGAGCCTCCGTCGTTCAGTCGCCCTTGAGGGGTCCCGGGCGACTTCGCCGACCTGATCGGTAGCTGATCGGGTCGGCGTGGGCATTGCGGGGCCGGGGTAGGCCCGGAACGTGGAAGAACGGACGGGCCATCGGCTGCGCGTCGCCACGCTCAACGTGTGGAGCAGGCACGGGGACTGGCCGAGACGGCGCGCCGCGTTGCGGGATGGCTTCGACGCCCTGCGGCCGGACCTTGTCGCGCTGCAGGAGTCGGTCGTGATCGACGGATATGACCAAGTGCTCGATGTGCTCGGTGACGGGTGGCATGTGGAGCACCAGGCCGACCGCACTTCGGGAGGTGTGGGCTGCTCGATCGCCAGCCGTGCCCCCCACGTGCGCGTTGAGGAGGTCGACCTGCGCGTGACCGACCGGGTTCACTCCGGCGACGGGGTTGGACGGAGTGCCGTGGTGGAGATCGACACCGTGGTCGGGGTTGTCGCGTTCGTCAACCACAAGCCGAGCTGGGAGCTTCCGCTGGAGCTGGAACGGGAGTTGCAGGCAGTACGGACGGCTACTGCCGTTGAGGAGTTCGTGCGGGGGCGCGACGTCCACGTCGTACTCGCGGGCGACTTCGACGCGCGGCCAGACTCCGCCAGCGTCCGATTCTGGACTGGACGGCAGGCCCTGCACGGAATGAGCGTGCAGTACCTGGATGCGTGGGAGGCAGCGAACGGTGACGAGCCCGGTCACACCTTCACCGAGGTGAATCCGCTCATCAGGGCGAGGACGGACTGGTCCCGGATCCCACCGCGCAGGATCGATTACGTGATGGTGCGCTGCGACGATCGGGGACCGACCCTGCTGGTCCACTCCTGCGAGCGCTTCCTGGACCGCCCTGTGGGCGGCATCTGGGCCAGCGACCACTTCGGCGTCGTGGCCGACCTCGTCGTACCCGCCGCCGTACAAAGCGCCGGCTGACCTTCCGACATTAGGCGCCCGCACCCCGCTGCCGCTCAGTTTGGCCAGCAGCCGTCGGGTGGGGCCGACTCCCGGCGCGGGCCTGCGCCGGCGTGGGTGGGTCCGTCATCCCGGGTACTCGGGCGATCTGCTGGGGCCCCGCGGACGCTTCCCGCGTGTGCGCCAGCATCAGTGGCCAGCACGAGGATCACGTCGAGTCCCTCCAGAGACCTGCCCGGCGGCACGTAGCTCCTCAGGTCCGCGCCCACTTGCCCGTCGCGCGTCGTTCAGCCGCTCTGACAAGGCCGTCCAGCTAGCGACCGCCGCGGTGTCGGGCACCGCCAGTTGACCTTGGAGGCGGCAGCGCAGCCGCTGCACCCGATAGCGCTCCTCCGACGGCGAGGTGACCACAACCTCCGCTCTCACCGCCATCAGCGCCCCGCGCGCCACGAGTACGTCCTCACGCCGGCGGGCCACGAGCTGGCCCAGGTCCTGCTCCACCTCAAGGAGTGGGGCGACCGGCACCTGGCGCCGCGGCGGCGGCCAGGAGCTGGAGGGCCGTATGACGGCGTCCCGGCCGCTCCCGGCCTTGGCCGCGGCCGTGAGCTCCAGCCCGTCGCACGGGAGGCGCACCCCCGGTGACCGCAACCCCTGCGTGCGCAGCAGGGCGGCGACGAGCTGCTGCTCGACGCGCCGGCGGTGACCGCACCGCGGGCGACCTCGCCCTGCTGGGACGGCTCGCCTGTCACCTCCGCGTGGAGGTCGCCGACCTGCTGCCGCTGCCGACGGTTCCGGCGGCCGTCGCGGACCGACGGGTCGCCGCCGTCGCCGATGCCCTGCTGGACCCCCACCTCGCCGCGGCGCACGAGGCCCCGGGCACGGTCACCGACGGCGAGCTCGGGCGCATCCGCTCCCAGCGGGGGCGGGGCCCTCAGCCCTCCGAGTCGGGGACGGGTGGGACGAACAGGACCGTGTCGATGACGTGGATGACGCCGTCCTCGGCGCCCACGTTCGGGGTGACGACCGCCGCGCCCTCCACGCTCACGCGGTCGTCCTCGACCTCGAGGTCGATGGGCGTGCCCCCGAGGTTGGCCACCGCCTCGACCGACTCCAGCTCGCCCGTACCGAAGGCACCGCGCACCAGGTGGAAGCGCAGCAGGCGCCGGAGGGCCTCGTCGTCCTGGCGGTAGATCGCCAGCACCTCCGGGGGCACCGCGGCGAAGGCGTCGTCGGACGGGGCGAACAGGGTGTGGCGCTCCGCCGGGGTCAGCAGGTCCTCCAGCCCGGCCTCCTCGACCAGCTCCACGAGGGTGGTGAGGTCGTCGCGCTCGCGTGCGGCGGCGAGCAGCGTGGGGGGCAGGTCGACGGGGTTGGGCGCCTCCTGGGCCAGGGTGCTCCCGAGGTCGGGCTCCTCGAGGCCGGGGCGGCCCTGGTTCGGCAGGGGGTCGCCCTCGATGGAGGTGGGAGCTCCCCCCGGCACCGCGCACCCGCCCACCAGGGCGGCGCTCAGGGCGGCGGCTGCGATCGTGCGGCGCCCGGTGCTCATCAGTGGTCCTCCCATGCCGGTGTGAGTGCCGATGATCCCCCGTCCGCAGTCGTGGCCGTACCGGCGAACAGGTAGCGTGAGCGCCCCCCGATCGGGGGGATCGCGGTCACCTCACCGGGTATATGGGTGGGGGAGGCGGGCCTGGCGGTGGCCTGCCGCGGGCGAGCGGGAGGGCGGCATGGGCGAGGGCAGGGCCAGGGTGGCGGTGGCGGTGGCGGCGCTCGTGGCGCTGGTGCTGGTGGCGCTCGCGGCGCCCGCGGGGGCGGCGACGGTGCTGCGCCAGGGCGACCGCGGCGAGGCGGTGGCGGCCTGGCAGGGCCAGCTCAACCAGGTGCGCGACCCCGACATCGCCACCGACGGCGTCTTCGGGCCCGCGACCGACGCGGCGACGCGCGGCTTCCAGCGCGACAGCGGGTTCCCGCCCGCGGACGTCGACGGCGTCGTCGGGCCGCAGACGCGGGCCGCCATGGACCGGGCGCTGGGCGGTGCGGCCCCGCCCCCCGGGCCGGCCCCCGCCCCCGCGTCGACGACCCTGCGCCGCGGCGCGAGCGGCCCGGCCGTCCGCGACCTCCAGGAGCAGCTGGCGGCTCAGCGCTACTGGCTCGGCACGCCCGACGGCGCCTTCGGCGACCTGACCCACCAGGCGGTCGTGGCGTTCCAGAAGGTCAACGGCCTCGCCCGCGACGGGATCGTCGGCCCGGCCACCCGCGCGGCGCTGGCGCAGCCCGCCGCGCCCCGGCCGCGCACCGGCGGCGGTGACGTCCTGGAGGTCGACAAGGCCACCCAGGTCCTGCTGTGGGTCCGCGACGGCGCGGTGCTGCATATCTGGAACACCTCGACGGGCACCGAGCAGCCCTACGTCTACGACGGCGGCACCTACCTGGCCGACACCCCCGTGGGGGAGTGGACGGTCGGCTGGCAGATCGACGGCTGGCGCACCTCCAACCTCGGCCGGCTGTACCGGCCCAAGTACTTCCACCCCGACGGCATCGCCGTGCACGGCTACCCCGAGGTGCCGCCGTACCCCGCCTCCCACGGCTGCGTGCGGGTGAGCATGGCGGCGATGGACTTCCTGTGGCCGCGCGTGCCGATCGGTATGCCGGTCTCGGTCTACTGACCGTCCCCGGGCCCCGCTACCCTTCGCGGGTGGACGGGAGCCGGGTCAACTGGGCGGGCAACGTCAGGTTCGGCGCGCGCGAGATCGTCGCGCCGACGTCGGTCGCCGAGCTCCAGGCCGTCGTCGCCCGGGCCGACCGGGTCCGCGCCCTGGGCACCCGGCACTCGTTCAACGAGATCGCCGACTCCCCCGGGGTGCTGGTGTCCACGGCGGCCCTGCCGCCCGCGGTCGACGTCGACCGAGCCGGGGGGACCGCCCGCGTGGCGGCGGGCCTGCGCTACGCCGAGGTGGCGGTGCGCCTCGACGCCCAGGGCCTGGCCCTGCCCAACCTCGGGTCGCTGCCGCATCTCTCCGTGGCCGGCGCGTGCGCGACGGGGACGCACGGGTCGGGCACGCGCAACGGCTGCCTGGCCACGTCGGTCGCCGGGCTGGAGCTGGTCACCGCCGGGGGCGACATCGTGGTGCTGCACCGCGAGGACGAGGACCTCGCGGGTGCCGTCGTGGCCCTGGGCGCGCTGGGGGTCGTGGTCGCCGTGACCCTGGACGTGGTGCCCGCGTTCGACGTCGGCCAGGTCGTGCACGAGTGGCTCGACCACGACGTCCTGGTCGCCCACCTCGACGAGGTCATGGGCAGCGGGTACAGCGTGAGCGCGTTCACCGACTGGGGCCCGGCGCGCCGCGCGCAGGTCTGGGTCAAGCAGCGCGTCGGCGAGCCCGCGTCGGCGGTGCTGGACACGCCCTGGTTCCCCCCGCCCGCGGACGGCCCCCGCCACCCCGTCGCGGGCATGTCCCCGGTCAACTGCAGCGAGCAGCTCGGCCTCCCCGGCTCCTGGCACGAGCGCCTCCCCCACTTCCGCTCCGGGTTCACCCCCAGCACCGGGCAGGAGCTCCAGTCCGAGTACCTGGTGGCCCGCGCCGACGCGCCCGCCGCGCTGCGCGCGCTGGACGGCGTGCGCGACCGCATCACGGCCGTCCTGCAGATCAGCGAGCTCCGCGCCGTCGCCGCCGACGACCTGTGGCTGAGCCCCGCGCAGGGCCGCGACACCGTCGCGATCCACTTCACCTGGATCGCCGACGCGGGCGCCGTGCTGCCCTTGGTCGCGCTGGTGGAGCAGCGGCTGGCGCCGTTCGCGGCGCGGCCGCACTGGGGCAAGATCTTCACCATCGACCCGCAGGTCGTGCGCTCCCGCTACGAGCTGCTGCCCCGCTTCCGCGGCCTGGTGCAGCGCTACGACCCCGGCGGCAGGTTCGCCAACGACTACACCGACCGCTACCTCGTGGGGTCCTAGGCCGCGTCCCGCTCGCGGGGCAGGGTGGCGGAGACCCGCCACCCGCCCGCGGCGGTCGGGCCGGCATGCAGCTCGCCGCCGAACAGGGCCACCCGCTCGCGCATGCCGACCACGCCGTGGCCGTCGCCGGGGACGGCCACGGTGCGCGCGCCGCTCGGCGGCGGCAGGTTCTCGACGTCGAGGACCACCGCCGTCCCGTCCGCCTGGACGTCGACGCGGGCCGGAGCCCCGCGGGCGTGCTTCAGCACGTTGGTGAGTGCCTCCTGGACGATGCGGTAGGCGCACCGGTCCAGGTCCGGGGGGAGCGCGCCGAGGTCGCCGCGGGCGCGGACCCGCACGGGGGAGCCCAGGCGGTGGAACGACGCCACCAGCGCCTCCAGCTCCCGCAGCGTCGGCTCCGTGCCCGCCGGCGCGGGTTCGCCCGGCTGCCCGAGCACCTCCACCAGGCGCCCCATGGCCTCCTGGGTGGCGACGGCGGTCTCGGCGACGGTGGCGAGTGCCCGGCGACCGGGCTCGCGTTCCCGGGGCAGCAGCTCGCGCGCCGCGGCGGCGCTCACCACCATGCCGCTGACGTGGTGGGCGACCACGTCGTGCAGCTCGCGCGCGATGCGCCGCCGCTCCTCCTCGGCCGCGCGCCGCTCGTGCTCCCACGCCCCCTGCTCGCGCCGCAGCGCCCGCTCCCGGGCCCGCCGCTCGCGCTCGTGCAGCACCAGCCCCACCAGCACCGCCGGCACGATCACCCGCAGCGTCGCCCAGGAGCCCTCCAGGAGCGGCGCCGGCGACCTGGCCAGGATCGCGCGGAAGCCCATGACCGCGAGATCGGCCGCCACGGCGAGGAGCGCGCCGGGCCAGCCGCGCAGCGCGGCGGCGGTCCCGGACGCGACCGCCAGCGCGACCACCGCGGCGACGTAGGCGGAGGAGAACTCGCCCTCGGCGGACACCGGCCAGGGCACCCCGAAGGCCAGGACCAGGACCGCCGCCGGCACCACGAGCGGGGCGCGCCGGCGCCACGCGAGCGGCGCGAGCACCGCGACCGCGGCGACGCGGTCGACGACCCCGTGCAGCGCCGCACCGGCCGCGACCCGCTCCAGGAGATCCACCAGCAGGACCACCGCGGCCAGCCCGGCGGCCAGGCGCGCGTCCCGCGCAGGTGGCACCAGCTCGTCGATCCTCCGCCCGCGCATGCCGGGAACCCTAGGCCGTGTCGCCCGGCCCCTGCGGGCTCCGCCCTGCACGCCGGTCGAGCGCGGCGTCGGAGGTGCACCCCTGGGGCAGCGGGGCCGCTACGTTGAGGGCGGGACGGGCGGCGAGGTCAGGGTGCGGGCGAGCGGGACGATGGTGGGCGCGGCCGGGCGCGTCGCGGCCCTGCGCCGCGGGCTCCCCGCTGCCGGGCCCGCGCGCGTCGATGCGGCGATCGGCGCCGCACTGCTCGTGCTGTTCCTGGTGCCCGACCTCGACGAGCTGGTCGCCCAGCCGCCGCTCGTCGCGGTGGCGGGCCTGGTCGCGGGCGCCGGCCTGGCCGTCGCCGCGGCGCTGCGCACCCGCGCCCCGCTGGCCGCGCTCGCGGTGGTCAGCGTTGCGCTGCTGACCGAGTTGGTGGACCTGCGCCACCCGCCGCCGCCGTCTGATCAGAGCGGCCTCCGCTGGTCCCTGCTCGGCGCGGCGGTGCTTGCGACCTGCTGGTCGGTGACCGCCGCGGTGACGGCGCGCAGCCCGGTCCGCATGGCGGTGCCCGCGCTGGTGGCCGCGGGGATCGTGTGGGCCGCTGCGCTGGGGCTGATCGACGCCGACCCGCCGGACGGGGGCGCGGTGGTCTGGTCGGTGGTCGAGTCGCTGTCATCGGTGCCCGTCTTCTTCCTGCCCTGGGTGGCGCCCGGTGGTCCCCGCCCCCCCCCGGCCCCGCGGGCGCTCCCCCGCGCGGCCCGGCTGGCGGAACAGGCCGAGGCCCGCCGGGCCCTCGCCGTCGACACCGAGCGGGCCCTGATCACGCGGGACCTGCACGAGCTGGTGACCGCCTCGCTGGAGCGCATGGCCACGACCGCCGCACGCGCGCACGCGCACTACGACGACCGTCCCGCCGACGCCGAGCAGGCCCTCGCTGCCGTCGAGTCCCTCGGCCGCGACGTCCTGGCGGCGATGCGCCGGATGCTGGGGATCCTGCGCGACCCGGCGGGGCCGGCGCCGGCGCCGGCGGGCCGGCCCACGCTCGCGGCCGCGCTCGCGGCCCTGCGCGCCCTGCCGGACCCCGTGCGGCCCGTCGAGCTGACCGAGGTCGGTGACCCGGTCCCCCTGCCGCCGGCCGTCGACCTAGCGGGGAGCCGCATCGTCCAGCACGCCGCCGCCCAGGGCGGCCCCTGGTGGCTGACGGTGGCCCACGAACCCGGCGCGCTGCGCATCCGCGTCACCCGCCCCCGCGACGGCGGCCGCGCCTGGCGCCGGGCGGAGATGGACGCGGTGCGCCCGTGGCTCGAACTGGTCGACGGCCGCCTGCGCGCCGGCGAGCACGGCGACCGGCGCACCCTCGAGGCCCGCCTGCCCCTGCCCTGACGCCCGCGTCCCGGTCGCGCACCGGCCGGGGCGCGACCGGGCGCGGCCGGGTTCAGGCGACGTGCACCAGGGGACGGCGGGCGGGGTCGCGCTCGGCCTTGCGCAGCACCTCGCGGGTCGTCGGCGCGATCTCGCCCTCGCCGGCGATGAGGTAGCGCAGGAGGTTGAGCACCGGGTTGCCCTCGGTCCAGCCGAAGTAGACGTGCGGGCGCTCGCCGGTGACGTCGCGCAGGTGCAGCAGGACCGCCGCGATGGCGTTGGGGACCGCGGAGCTCTCCACCTTGAGGATGCGGTGGCCGTAGCGCTCCTCGCCGACGACGGTGAGCACGTCGGCGAACTCCGAGGCGTCGGGGACGGTGACCTCCAGGAACAGCACCGGCTCGGTGTCGGGGATGTGGCTGGCGAGGCGCTCGTCGCGCTCCTTCTCCAGGTACTCGCGCTCGTCGCGGGCGTTGGGCTCGTTGGCGATGATCGCCAGGTCCCCGCCGGCCGCGGCCTCCTGCACCATCCGGGCGGCGGTGGCGTCCAGCTCCACGTGGGTCGCGCGCAGCTCGGTGGCGCGCATGACGCGCGACACCAGCGACACCGCCACGATCGCGACGATGAACACCGACGCGATGCGCACCCCGTCGGGCCGCTCGATCACGTTGACGACGGTGGTGTAGGTGAAGACCGCGGTGATGAGCGCGTACGCCCCGGCGGCCAGCCGCTGCCCCTGGCGCAGGGCCGCGAGGGTCACCGCCACCGCCCCCGAGGTGATCAGCACCAGCACGCCGGTCGCGTAGGCGCCGCCCTGAGCGGCGACGTCGGCGCGGAACAGGATCGTGACCCCGAAGGCGACGGCGGTGAACACCAGCACCAGCGGCCGCACCGCGCGGCCCCACTCCGGGGCCATGCCGTAGCGCGGCAGGTACCGGGGGACGACGTTGAGCAGGCCCGCCATGGCCGACGCGCCCGCGAACCACAGGATCGAGATCGTGCTGATGTCGTAGACCGTGCCGAACACGTCGCCGAGGTAGGCGTGGGCGAGGAAGGCCAGCGCCCGCCCGTTGGCCTCCCCGCCCGGTTCGAACGCCTCGGCGGGGATCAGCAGCGTCGTGGCGATGCTGCTGGTGATCAGGAACACGCTCATGGTCAGCGCGGCGGCGGTGAGCAGCCGGCGCGTGCCCCGGATCCGCCCGGCCGGGCGCTCCGGGTCGTCGCCCGGGTCGCTGCGCACCAGCGGCATCACCACGGCGCCGGTCTCGAAGCCCGACAGGCCCAGCGCGAGCCGCGGGAACACCAGCAGCACCAGCACAGCGGTGCCCACGGGGTCGGGGTTCTCCAAACGGACCAGCGACCACCAGTCGGTGACGGTCTCGGGCCGCAGGACGATCTGGGCCAGCCCGACCGACACGACCACGAGGTTGAGCCCGAGGTAGACCACGACCAGCCCGACGGCGATGCCGATCGCCTCGCGGAAGCCCTTGAGGAACACCGCGGACAGCAGCGCGACGAACGCGAGGGTGACCGGGACGGCCGCGCCCTCCAGGGACTCCGGCGCGAAGGGGTTCTCCAGGACGTGGGCGGTCGCGTCGGCGGCCGACAGCGTGATGGTGATGATGAAGTCGGTCGCGACGAAGCCGAGCAGGACGAGGACGAACAGCTTGCCCTGCCACCAGCCCAGCAGGCGCTCCAGCATCGCGATGGACCCGCCCCCGTGGGGGCTCTCCACGGCGATGCGGCGGTACACCGGCAGCGCCCCGAACAGCGTGAGCAGCACCAGGACCAGGGTCGCGAGCGGCGCCAGCGCGCCCGCCGCCAGGGCGGCGATTCCCGGCTGGTAGCCCAGGGTGGAGAAGTAGTCGACCCCGGTGAGGCACATGACCTTCCACCAGGGGTGCTGGTGGCCCTCCGGCTGGCGCCGGTGGGCGTGGGGGCCCTCCCGCTCCACGGCCACGTGCTCCAACAGCCAGGACCGCAGCCCCCCGGTCCGCTGGGCCGCGGTGCCCTCGGTCGTCGTCGTCGCCATCTGCCTGCCCCTCCGCCGGCGCCTGCGCGCCGCCGGGCGGCTTACCCGCTGCGGGGGTCACTTCACGTCGATCTCCACAGGACCGCTCCGGCGGGCCTGTGCCCGGTGACCGTCCCGCGGTAGCGTCCCCGTCGCCCCCGCGGGCGGGGGCGTGGCGCGACGCCGAGGGAGAGGAACGACCGCCCCGTGACCAGTGCCAGCACCGTCGGCCCCATGGGTGGGGACACCGCCGCGGACAACGAGGGGACCGGGCAGGGCGCGACCGTCCCGCCCAAGCCCTACGGCCTGACCGACGTCCCCGGCCCGCTGGACCGCGAGGAGCTGCGCCTCCTCGACGCCTGGTGGCGCGCGGCCAACTACCTGTCGGTCGGCCAGATCTACCTGCTGGACAACCCGCTGCTCGACAAGCCGCTGGCGCCGGAGCACGTGAAGCCCCGCCTGCTGGGCCACTGGGGCACGACGCCGGCGCTCAACCTGGTCTACGCCCACGCCAACCGGGTCATCACCGCGCGGGACCTGGACGCCGTCTACGTCATGGGCCCCGGGCACGGCGGCCCGGGTCCCAACGCCGCGGCGTGGCTGGAGGGCACCTACAGCGAGGTCTACCCCGAGATCGGGCGCGACCGCGCCGGCCTGCGGCGCTTCTTCCGCCAGTTCTCCTTCCCCGGCGGGGTCCCGAGCCACGTCGCCCCGGACACCCCCGGGTCGTTCCACGAGGGCGGCGAGCTGGGCTACGCCCTCCTGCACGCCTTCGGCGCGACCTACGACAACCCCGACCTGGTGGTCTTCTGCGTCATCGGCGACGGCGAGGCGGAGACCGGGCCGCTGGCGGCCAGCTGGCACGCCAACAAGCTCGTCGACCCGTCCCGCGACGGCGCCGTCCTGCCGATCCTCAACCTCAACCAGTTCAAGATCGCCAACCCGACGCTGCTCGCGCGCATCCCCGAGGACCAGCTGCTCGCGCTGCTGCGCGGCTACGGCTACGACCCCGTGCTCGTCGGCGAGCAGGGGGTCTCGGCGGACCCCGCGGCCGTCCACCAGGCGCTCGCGGCGGCGATGGACCGCAGCCTGGACGGCATCGCCGCGGTCCAGGCGCACCACCGCGAGGGGCTGGCCGGCGACCCGCCCCCCTGGCCGATGATCGTGCTGCGCACGCCCAAGGGCTGGACGGGGCCGGTGCTGGTCGACGGCGACCAGGTCGAGGGCACGTTCCGCGCGCACCAGGTGCCGGTGCCGGGTGTGCGCAAGGACGCCGACCACCTCGCCGCCCTGGAGGCGTGGATGCGGGCGTACCGGCCCGAGGAGCTGTTCACGCCCGAGGGCGCGCCGGTGCCCGAGCTCGCAGCGCTGTCGCCCCGCGGGCGCCGGCGGATGAGCGCCAACCCGCACAGCAACGGCGGGGCGGTCCTGCGCCCCCTGGACCTGCCCGACTTCCGGGACTACGCCGTGGACGTGCCCGCCCCGGGCACCCGCAGCAGCGAGCCGACCCGCGTCCTGGGCACGTGGTTCCGCGACGTCATCGCCCGCAACCCGTCCACGTTCCTGCTGTTCGGCCCCGACGAGGTCGTGAGCAACCGGCTCCAGGACGTGTTCGACGTCACCGACCGGCTGTGGAACGCGCGCATCGACCCGCAGGACGACCGCCTGTCCCCCAACGGCCGGGTCGTGGAGGTCCTGTCCGAGCACCTCTGCCAGGGCCTGCTGGAGGGGTACCTGCTGACCGGCCGGCACGGGGTGTTCACCTGCTACGAGGCGTTCATCCACATCGTCGACTCGATGTTCAACCAGCACGCCAAGTGGCTGGAGGCGACGCGGACGATCCCGTGGCGGCAGCCGCTGGCGTCGCTGAACTACCTGCTGTCGTCCCACGTCTGGCGCCAGGACCACAACGGGTTCACCCACCAGGACCCCGGGTTCCTCGACGTCGTGCTGAACAAGAAGCCCGAGATCGTCCGCGTCTACCTGCCGCCGGACGCCAACACGCTGCTGTCGACCTACGACCACTGCCTGCGCAGCCACCACTACGTGAACGTCGTCGTCGCGGGCAAGCAGCCGTCCCTGGACTACTTGTCCTTGGACGAGGCGATCCTGCACTGCACCCGCGGCCTGGGGATCTGGGAGTGGGCGGGCACCGAGCAGCCCGGCACCGAGCCCGACGTCGTGCTCGCCTGCGCCGGCGACATCCCCACGCTGGAGACGCTGGCGGCGGCCGACATCCTGCGCTCGCGGCTGCCCGACCTGCGCGTGCGGGTCGTGAACGTCGTCGACCTCATGCGCCTCCAGCCGGAGACCGAGCACCCCCACGGCCTGCCCGACCGGCAGTTCGACGCGGTCTTCACGCGGGACCGGCCGGTGGTCATGGCCTTCCACGGCTACCCGTGGCTGGTCCACCGGCTGACCTACCGGCGGACCAACCACGCGAACATCCACGTGCGCGGCTACAAGGAGAACGGCACCACCACGACGCCGTTCGACATGGTCATGCTCAACGACCTCGACCGGTACCACCTGGTCATGGACGTGATCGACCACGTGCCGGGGCTGGGGTCGCGCGCGGCGGGCCTGCGCCAGGACATGGAGGACGCCCGCCTGCGCGCCCGCCAGCACACCCGCACCCACGGCGAGGACCTCCCCGAGGTCGCCACCTGGACCTGGCCCCACCCCCGCCCCTGACCGCCCCGACGTGCCCGACGACATCCACCCCCGCCACCGCGGCCGCCGCGCCGCGGCGGCGGGCGTGCGCCTGCAGGCGCACCCTGCTGAGTTCATGGCGAGCGCGCGGCAACCCATCCCCGCGGATGTCGTCGCCGAGGTCGACGAGCAACTCCGGGCGACGGGTGGCGAGAGGTTCAGCCCGACGCCATCCGCCGATCTGATCCGGATCGATCGCGACCTGCGATGACCGCCCCGCGCGGCCCGCGCGCAGGAGGCGGCCGACGTCGTCGCGGGCTACGAGGACGCCGTGGCCGACGCCCGCGAGCGGATCGCGCCGGTGGTGGCGGCGGCCCCGCGCCTGGCCGTGATCTACCCCGAGTACCGGGGCGGGGCGGAGAACTTCGTGTTCGGCCGCGAGTTCGCGCTCGCCGCCGTCGTCCCCGAGCTCGGCTTCGAGCTCGTCGGCCTGGACCAGGCCGAGCCCTTCGACGCGGGCCTGGGAACGATCTCACCGGAGCGCTACGGCGACCTCCCCGCCGACACGATCCTGGCGCTCGGCACCCGTCGACTGGCGCGAGACCGGGAGCGGCCCGCTGCTCGACGCCCTCGACGTTCCCGTCCTGGGTGTCCCCCTCGACGAGGGCCGGCCCTCCACCGGCCCGATGAGCGCCCCCCACTACCTCGACGCCTACATCGAGGCGCTCATCGGGGAGTACCAGGTGCGCTAGCCCCGCCGTCCGGCCCGGCGGCGGCGAGCTCGTCGAGCGAGGTGTCGGGTGACAGCTCGGTCCCCGCCCGGTAGGCGGCCCGGCCGACCAGGTGCGCGCCGACCGGGGCGGTGAAGAACTGCAGCAGGCCGGCGAGCAGCAGCTTCGCCACGTCGCCGGAGTCCGCGACGCGCAGGGCGGCGCCGATCAGGACCAGCAGCAGCCCCAGCGTCGCGGGCTTGGTGGCCGCGTGCATGCGCGCGAAGACGTCGGGGAAGCGGTTCAGCCCGATCGCGGCGATGACCGACAGCGCGACCCCCGACAGCAGGAGCGCCGACGCGACGACGTCGACGACGGTCATGCGCCGCGCCGTTCCATGTAGCGCGCGACGGTCACGGTGCCGAGGAAGCCCAGCAGCGACGTCACCACCAGCACGTCGAGGAACGCGCCGGTGCCGGTGCGGGCGGCCAGGACCGCGATCCCGCTGACGGTCACGACCAGCAGCGAGTCCAGCGCCACGATCCGGTCGGCGAGCGACCCCGGCCGGACCAGCCGCACCAGGCACAGCACCGCGGCGACCAGCAGGCCCCCGAAGCACACCGAGGTCACGATCTCCATCAGGCGTCCTCCCCTGGTCGGGCGGCCGCGTCGGGGCGCGGCAGGTGGATGGTGGCGACCGCGTCGCGCAGGACGGGCGGCGCGCAGAACGCCCGCAGCGCGCGGGCCTCCAGCCCCTCCACGTCGCGGCGCACCTGCTCGACGCCGCGGAAGTGCAGCACGTGGACGTACAGCGTCGCCGCCACGTCGTCGCGGCGGACCTCCAGCGTGAGCGTCCCCGGGGTCAGCGAGATCGCGTTGGCGAGCAGCGTGACGACGGCGTCGCTCGCCCCGAACACGCGCACCGCGACCACCGCCTCGTTGAGCCGCCACGGGCGCGGCGTCACCACCTCCCAGGCGACCAGCGCGGTCGCCGAGACCAGCTGGACCAGGAAGTAGCCCAGGAAGCGCAGCGCGCCGACCGGGTCGAGGTAGCGCGGCCGCCGGGGACCGGCGTGCGGGAAGGCGAGCAGCACCGCCGCACCGGCCGCCAGCCCGCCGACCACGTTGGCGACCGACAGGTCGCCCCACAGCGCCACCCAGACGACGACCAGCCAGGTGAGGAAGGCGAGGCGGCTGGTGACACTGCTCACCGTCCCGCCCCCGCCTGGAGCAGCGGGTCCGCCGCGCGCAGGGCCAGGTCGAACAGCGGGCCGGCGCTGACGGCGATGCCGAGGGTGACGGCCACCAGCCCGACCGTGGCGGCGGTCATCAGCCGCGGCGGCCGCAGCGGACCGTCCTCGCGCGCCCGCGCCAGCGGCGGCGGCTCCTCCGGGTCGCCCCAGAAGACCCCGGCCCAGATCTTGGTCATCGAGAACAGCGTGAACAGGCTGACCACGATGCTGACCGCCACGATGGCGTACTGCCCGCCGGCGAGGCCCGCCTGCACCAGCGCGAGCTTGGGGAAGAACCCGCTGAACGGCGGGATCCCCGCGAGGCTCAGGGCCCCCGGCGCGAACAGGGCCGCGACCGCGGGCATCCGCCGGCCCAGGCCGCCGACCCGTCGCAGGGCGCCGGAACCGGTCGTCTCCTCCACCAGCCCGCCGACCAGGAACAGCGCGGTCTTGACGGGGATGTGGTGGACGACGAACAGGATGGTCGCGGCCAGGCCGGCCCGCGTCCCCAGCCCGATGCCGAAGACCATGTAGCCGACCTGGCTGACGATGTGGAACGACAGGATGCGCTTGACGTCGTCTTGGGCGATGGCGCCGAGCACGCCGACGAGCATGGTCGCTCCCGCGACCACCAGGATGAACCCGTCGGGCGACCCGTCGCCGACACCGAACACCACCGTCTGGGTGCGCAGGATGGCGTAGACGCCGACCTTGGTCAGCAGCCCCGCGAACACCGCGGTCACCGACGTCGGCGCGGTCGGGTAGGAGTCCGGCAGCCAGAAGAACAGCGGGAACAGGGCGGCCTTGATCCCGAAGACCAGGAAGAACAGCAGCCGCAGGGCCTCGCGCACGGCCGGGGGCAGGTCCGCCACCCTGTCCCCCAGCGCGGCCATGTCCAGGGTCCCGGTGGCGCCGTACAGCAGGGCCACGGCGGTCAGGAACAGCGTCGAGGACAGCAGGTTGACCACGACGTAGGTCATGGCCGGCCGGACCTGCCCGTCGTCGCCGGACTGGGTGAGCAGCACGTAGCTGGCCAGCAGCATGACCTCGAAGGTGACGAACAGGTGGAAGATGTCGCCGCTGAGGAACGAGCCCGCCACGCCGGCCGTCAGCACGAGGTACAGGGGGTGGAAGTAGCGCGACTCCTGGACCGCGCGCAGCTGCCCGACGGCGAAGGCCAGGACGCACAGCACGGTGGCCATGGCCACGGTCAGGAACAGCGCCGACAGCAGGTCCGCGACGTAGGCGATGCCGATGCCCCGGGCCCAGCCGCCGATCGTGACCACGGCGGGCCCGTCGCGCTCGACGAGGGCCAGCAGCGCCACCGCGATCGCGGTCGTCGCGGTCAGCGCCACCAGCGAGATGGCGCGCTGCACGCGCAGGCGCCCGTGGGCGACCAGGGTCAGCGCCGCCGCCACCAGCGGCAGCACCAGGGGGAGCGGGACGAGCGCCCTCACGGCTCCTCCTGCTCGATGACGACATCGGGGACCACGGGGGCGCGGGCGATGCGCCGGTCCTCCACGTCGTCCTCGACCTCGTCGTCGTCGGTCAGCGCCCAGCTCCGATAGGCCAGGGCGAGCAGGAACGCGACCGTGCCGAAGGTGATGACGATGGCGGTCAGCGCCATCGCCTGGGGCAGCGGGTCGGCGAGCGCGCCGCGCTCGCGGGTCGCGTCGCCGATGAGCGGGGGCAGGCCGGGGCTGCCGCCGGCGAGGAGCAGCAGCAGGTTCGCGCCGTGCCCCATCATCGCCAGCCCGATCACCACCCGCGTGAGGGTGCGCTGGAGCAGCAGGTAGGTCCCGGTGCCGTAGAGCACCCCGACGGCGACCGCCAGCGCGAGCGTCACGTGTCCAGCTCCCGTCCGAGGCTGACCAGGAGCGCGAGCACCAGGCCGACGACGACGAGGTACACGCCGATGTCGAAGAGCAGCACGCTCACGACCTTCACCGTGCCCAGCAGCGGCACGTCGGCCTCGACGTAGCCGGACTCCAGGAAGTCCCCGCCGAGCACCAGCGCGCCCGCGCCGGTCCCCGCGGCGAGCAGCAGCCCTCCCCCCAGCAGCGCCTCGGGGCGCACCCGGGCGGTGCGGACGACGTCCTCGGCGCCGTGGGCGACCGCCCGCAGCACCAGCGCCGCGCCCGCCACCAGCCCGCCGACGAACCCGCCGCCGGGGTCGTTGTGCCCGGCGAACAGCAGGAACAGGCTGAACAGCAGGATGGTGTGGAACAGCGCCCGGGTGCTGGTGGTCAGGATCAAAGAATTCATGCGCCGGCCTCCTCCAGCTCGGGCTCGCGCGCCGCGGTCTCGTGGCCGCGGCGGCGCTGGCGGGCGACCGCGACGAGCGAGGTGACCCCCAGCGCGGCGACGATCAGCACGGTGATCTCCCCGAGGGTGTCCAGGCCGCGGAAGTCCACCAGGATCGTGTTCACCACGTTGCGGCCCTCGGCCTCGGGCAGGGCGAGGTCGAGGTACTCCCGGCCGACCGACGGCGCGGTGCGTGCCTGCACCACGACCAGGGCGAACCCGGCCACGAACACCCCGACGGCGGTCGCGACCACCGCGCGGAACAGGCGGAAGGTGCCCGGGGGCCGGATGGCGAACCGGTCCGGCAGGTGGCGCAGGACGAGCACGAACACGACCAGCGACAGGGTCTCGAATAGGAACTGGGTCAGGGCGAGGTCGGGTGCGCCCTGGATGACGAACAGCACCGCCACCCCGTACCCGATCGCGCCGAGGAACAGGACCGCGGCGAAGCGTCGGCCGGTCCCCGCAGCGATCACCGCCGCGACGACGATGACCACGACCACCAGCCCCTGCACCGCGTTGGCGGCCAGGTCGGGCAGCGCGAGGCGCGCCCCGCGGGTCAGCAGCACCACGCCGGGGACGGACACGACGGTCAGCGAGATCACCGACAGGTACAGGGGCAGGGAGCCGTTCTGCAGCACCCCGGTCAGCCGCGCCGCGCCGACCTGGAGCGCGTGGACGCCGGACTCGAACACCTCGCCGCCGCCGGGGAGCTCCGGCAGGGCCAGGCGGCCCGTCCGGCCGGCGAGCCGCCAGATCGCCAGGCCCCCGGCCAGCGTGACGCCGGACAGGGCCAGCTCCGGGGTGAACCCGTGCCACAGGGCCAGCGTGTAGCCCTCCCAGGCGGGGTCCAGCGCCAGGGCGGCCGCGTTCACCAGCCCGTCGACCAGCTGGGGGAACACGCCCGCGGCCAGGCTGCCCACCGTCAGCGCGGCGGCCGGGGCGACGAAGGCCCACGACGGCCGGGCCACCGCCCCGGGGCCGACGACGTCGGGTCCGCTGCGGACGCGCAGGAAGCCGTCGACGAGCAGGCGGGCGGTGTAGGCGACGGTGAGCGCGGAACCGACGACGACGCCGGCCAGGACCAGGGTCTGGCCGCCCTCGCGCAGGGCCGCGAACGCCTCCTCCTTGGCGAGGAAGCCCAGCAGGGGCGGCAGGCCCGCCATCGACACCCCGGCGCCGATCATGACGGCGAACAGCCCCGGCAGGGCGCGCCGGAGGTCGGAGAGCCGCCGCAGGTCCCGGGTGTGCGCCTGGTGGTCCACGATCCCGACGCCCATGAACAGCGTCGCCTTGAACGCGGCGTGGGCGACCAGCAGCAGGCAGCCGGCGAAGGTCGCCTCCGGGGTCCCCGCGCCGAGCAGGACGACCAGGAAGCCGAGCTGCCCCACGGTCCCGTAGGCCAGCAGGCGCTTGAGGTCGTGCTGGCGCAGCGCCCGCCGGCCCCCCGCCAGCATCGTGAGCACGCCGACGGTGAGCACCAGCGGCCGCCACACCGTGGAGCTGGTCGCGAAGGCGGGCGCCAGCCGGGCGATCAGGTAGATGCCCGCCTTGACCATGGTCGCGGAGTGCAGGTAGGCGCTGACCGGGGTGGGGGCGGCCATGGCGCCGGGCAACCAGGCGATGAAGGGGACCTGCGCCGACTTGGTGAACGCGCCGAGGAGGACCAGGACCAGGCCGGCCTCCGCGAGCGGGCCCGTCGGCGGGTCCGCGACCAGGCCGCTGATCGTGGTCGTCCCCGCCTGCTGGCCCAGCAGGACCAGCCCGGCGAGCAGCGCGAGCCCGCCCCCGCCGGTCACGAGGTAGGCGTGCAGGGCGGCCCCGCGCGCCTCCGGGCGGCGGTCGTCGGTGCCGATCAGCAGGTAGCTGGTCGCCGACGTCAGCTCCCAGAACACGAACAGCAGCAGGGCGTTGTCGGACAGGACCAGCCCGAGCATCGCCCCGGAGAAGCCGAGCAGGGTCGCGGCGAAGGTCGCGTGGCGCCGCGCGCCCCCCGCGAAGTACTGGGTGGCGTAGAGGAACACCAGGACGCCGACGCCCGACACCAGCGCCACCATCAGCAGGGCGAAGGCGTCGAGGCGCAGCTGCACCTCAAGGCCGAGCGATCCCGCCCAGGCGTGGGACTCGGTGAGCACCCGCCCCGCCAGGACGTCCGGCGCCACGACCGCGCCCGCCACGACCGCCGCCGCGGGCGGCACGGCGGCGACGAGGTACACCCCGCGCCCCAGCCGGCCGGCGAGGGCGGCCACCAGTGCGACGCCCACGAGGTGGGCGGCGAGCAGTGCCAGGATCAGCTGGTCCTCCTGGGGCCGAGGTCGGGAAAGCCGTCGTGCTCCTCCTCCGCCACCGGCGGAGGGCCGACCAGACTTCCCGGCTCGCCGCCTCTCACGGTAGCGCGCGCGTCCAAGCCGGATCGAGGGCGGGCAGGGTCAGGGGCGGATGACCGACAGGGTCTGGCGGGCGATCTCGCGCTCCTCGTCGGTGGGGACGACCAGGACGGGGACGCGGCTGCCCGGGTCGGAGATGGTGCGGGCGGCGGTGCCGCGCTCGGCATTGGCGGACGGGTCCAGGGCCACGCCGAACGGGGCGAGGAGGGCGGCCACGCGGGCGCGGACCTCGGCGCTGTTCTCCCCGACCCCCGCGGTGAAGACGATGCCGTCCACGCGGCCCAGGGCCACGGCGTAGGCGCCGACGTACTTGGCGATGCGGTAGGCGTACAGGTCCAGGGCCTCGTCGGCGACCGGGTCGCCGTCGGCGGCGCGGGCCTCGACGGCGCGCAGGTCGTTCCCGCCGGTCAGGCCCTTGACGCCGCTGCGCTTGTTCAGCAGGTCGTCGACCTGGTCGACCGACAGGCCCTCCTCGCGCTGCAGGTACACCACCACCGCGGGGTCCAGGTCGCCGGAGCGGGTGCCCATGACCAGGCCCTCCAGCGGCGTCAGGCCCATGGACGTGTCGACCGACCGCCCCCCGGCCACCGCCGCGGCGCTCGCGCCGTTGCCCAGGTGCAGGGTGATCAGGTGGGTGTCCTCCAGCGCCTGGCCCAGGTGCTCCGCCGCCGCCCGCGCGACGTAGGCGTGGGAGGTGCCGTGGAAGCCGTACCGGCGGATGCGCAGCCGGTCGGCGAGGTCGCGGGGCAGCGCGTAGCGGTGGGCGCGGGGCGGCAGGGTCGCGTGGAACGCGGTGTCGAAGACCGCGACGTGGGGCACGCCGGGGAAGCGCCCGCGGGCGACCTCGATGCCCGCGAGGTTGCCCGGGGTGTGCAGCGGCGCGAGCGGCACGAGGTCGCGGATGGCCGCCACCGTGGCGTCGTCGATCAGGGCGGGCCCGGAGAACCGGTCCCCGCCGTGGACGACGCGGTGGCCGATGCCGACCAGGTCGTCGGGGACCTCCAGGACGTCGAGGATGCGCGCCAGCCCGTCGTCGTGGTCGGCCACCCGGTCGTCGGTGACGACGGGGTCGGCGTCGCCCGCCCGGTGGGTCAGCCGCGAGGTCTCCTCGCCGATCTTCTCGAGCAGGCCGGTCGCGGCCACGGCGCCGTCGTCCATCGACAGCAGCCGGTACTTGATCGACGACGACCCGGCGTTGAGGACCAGGACGGTCGTCACGCCGCCGCCCCGTCGCCCTGCGCCTGCGCCTGCGCCTGGATGGCCGTGATCGCGACGGTGTTGACGATGTCGGGGACCAGCGCACCGCGCGACAGGTCGTTGACCGGCTTGCGCAGGCCCTGGAGCACCGGCCCGATGGCGACGGCGCCGGCGGACCGCTGCACCGCCTTGTAGGTGTTGTTGCCGGTGTTGAGGTCCGGGAACACGAAGACCGTGGCCCGGCCCGCGACGTCGCTGCCGGGCAGCTTCGCCTGCGCGACGGTCGGGTCGATGGCGGCGTCGTACTGGATGGGCCCCTCGATCGGCAGGTCGGGGCGGCGGTCCCGGGCGATCTTGGTCGCCTGGCGGACCTTGTCGACCTCCGCGCCCGACCCGGACTCGCCCGTGGAGTACGACAGCATGGCCACCAGCGGATCGATGCCGAACTGCGACGCGGTCCCCGCCGAGGAGATCGCGATGTCGGCGAGCTGCTCGGCGTCGGGGTTGGGCACCACCGCGCAGTCGCCGTAGACCAGCACGCGGTCGGCCAGGAGCATCAGGAACACGCTGGACACGATCGAGACGCCCGGCACGGTGCGGATGAACTCGAAGGCCGGGCGGATCGTGTGGGCGGTGGTGTGGCGGGCGCCCGACACCATCCCGTCGGCGAGGCCCTTGTGGACCATCATCGTGCCGAAGTAGGAGACGTCGTCCATCAGGTCGCGGGCGAGGTCGGGGGCGACGCCCTTGTGCTTGCGCAGCTCGTGGTAGGTCGCGGCGAAGTCCTCGCGCCACTCCGCGGTCCGCGGGTCGACCAGGCGGACGCCCTCCAGCTCCAGGCCCAGCGACGCGGCGCGGTCGCGCACCTGGCCGGGGTCGCCCAGGACGGTGAGGTCGACCACCCGCGGCGCAGGAGCTGGTCGGCGGCGGTGAGGATGCGGTCGTCGTCGCCCTCCGGCAGCACGATGTGGCGGCGGTCGGCCGCGGCGCGCTCCAGGAGCTGCTGCTCGAACATCAGCGGCGTCACGCGCGTCGAGCGGGTGAGCGCGATGCGCTGCTCCAGGGCGGCGGTGTCGACGTGCTCCTCGAACAGCCCCAGCGCGGTGGCGATCTTGCGGTCGCTGTCCGCCGTGATCGCGCCGCGCACGTTGCTGACGGTCTGCGCCGCCTTGAAGGTGTCGGTGTCGACCGACAGGATCGGCACGCCCGCGTCGCTGAAGCCCGCGATCAGGCGCAGCACGGGCTCGTCGACCTGCCCGCCGGTGAGGACGATGCCGGCGACGTTGGGGTGCGAGCCCGACGACCGCGCCGCCAGGCTGCCCACGATCAGGTCCGCCCGGTCCCCGTAGGTGATGATCAGGTCGCCCTCGGCGACGTGGTCGAGGAAGTGTGGCAGGCCGGCCGCGCCGACGACGACGTTGCCGATCTCGCGTTCCAGCGCGCCGTCGCTGCCCTCCCCGCCCGGCAGGAGGTGCGCGCCCAGCGCCTCGGCGACCTGCGCCACGGTCGGCGCGGCGAGCAGGCGCACCTCGGGCAGGACGTAGGCGGGCTCGTCCAGCTCCGCGGGGAGGCGGGCGCGGACGTCGTCGGCGATGGTCGGGTCGACCCGGTTGCAGACCGTGGCCAGGACCGTGCAGCCGCGCTCGACCAGCGCGGCGTGGGCGGTCCGGGCCGCCGCGACCACCTGGTCGGCGGTGCGGTCGCGCCCGCCGACGACCAGGACCACGGGGCTGCCCAGGTGGGTGGCGGCGTCGGCGTTGAACTCGAACTCCAGCGACTGCGCGCCCTCGGTGAAGTCGCTGCCCTCGACGACCACGAGCTCGGCGTCGCGGTCGACCCGGCGGTAGGACTCCAGCACGCGGGTCAGCAGCGCGTCGTACTGCTCGCGGGTGCCGGCCCGGGCCAGCTCCTCGGCGGTGGCGGCGTAGGACGCGTCGTAGGACTGTTCCAGCCGGTAGCGCCCGCGGACCAGCTCGATGTCGTCGTCGGGCCCGTCGCCGGACCCCACCACCGGCCGGAAGAAGCCCACCCGCCCGACCCGGCGGGCCAGCAGCTCCATCAGGCCGAGCACGACCGCGGACTTGCCCACGCCCGGTTCCACCGCGGTCACGTAGATGCTGCGGACCATCCCGCCTCCTCGTCGCCGGCCCCCCTTGATCCTGCGTGCGAACGCCCCCCGGAAAACCCGCCGCCGGCGAGCCGCAGCAGCACGAGGCCGCCCACGTAGGCGCTCAGGCCCGTGAGCGGGAGACCTGCGGGACCGCCGCCCTGGAAGCCCCCGCCGAGGCTGAACGCCGCGATGCCGGTGCAGACCGCGGCGCAGCCGGCGACGGCGAGCGCCGCGCTCCCCCTCCCCGCGATCGGCGGCGTCGCGCCCGGCGGTCGCTCGAACCGGGCGACCAGCGCGACGATCAGCGCCAGGAGGGCGGCCAGGCCGGCGACCCACAGCGGGCGCAGGGCGAACCAGGCGGCGGAGCCCGCCGGCGCCCGGGGCAGCAGCCCCGTCGTGTACAGGGCGAGGGCGGCGATCACCACCGGCACCATGTGCCACAGGTAGAGGCGCATGGCGACCCGGTTGACGGCGACGACGACGAGCCACACGCGCGGCCGCTGGAGCCACCCGGTCAGCGGGCGCCGCAGCAGCAGCGCCACACCGGTCTGGGCGAAGGACAGGGCCAGCAGCGCCAGCGAGGGCGGCCCCGAGTTCTGCAACGTCGCCCCGGGCACCCCCACCATGCTGACCGGGTAGGGCCCGACGGTCACCAGCGCCACCAGGACCGCCAGCCCGCCACCCCCCAGCACCGCCGGGAGCGGCCGGCGCGTCAGCGTGCCGTCGCGCCACGCGTAGCCCAGCTGGTGCAGCACCCCCCACACCAGCGCCCAGTTCAGCAGGCCGACCAGGGGGACGCCGTACCCCAGGCGGAGCACGTCGACGAGCACGACGGCGACGGTGGCCGCGGCGATCACGGCGAGCCCGTGCCGCCGGTGCAGACCCAGCAGCGCCGGGGCGGCGACGATCACGGCGAGGTACACGGCCAGGAACCACAGCGCGATCGGCGCCAGCCAGGCGGCGGTGGCGACCAGGCCGGGGTCCGCACCGGCCAGGCGGGCGGCCGCCGCAGCCGCAACCCCCACGGCGACGAAGGCGGTGGTGGGGCGCAGCAGCCGCCCGGCCCGGTGCAGCAGCCAGGCGGTGTAGCGCCCGCCGCGGTCGCGATGGGCGTCCCAGGACGCGGCGTTGGCGTACCCGCCGACCACGAAGAACAGCGCCATGACCTGCACGACCCAGGTCAGCCAGTGCGTCCAGGGGGCCGCCGCCAGGACGTGCCCGCCGATCAGCCGCCCGTCGCGGACCGTGAGGGTGACGGCCAGCCAGTGCCCGACCACCACGATGAGGATCGCGACGGCCCGCAGGAGGTCCACATACCGCTCGCGCGCGCCGGGGGTGGCCGCCGCGACGCGCTCCGCCGCACGTCCCCCTCCGGCCCACATCGACTCATGATACGAAGGCTGGTTCGTAGGATGCGCGCAAGCGTGGTGACGGTGACGGTGAGGAACGTCACCCTTGCCACTGAACAGTTCGCCATCGCCGTGCACTCCTCGGGCCGGTGCGGTGGCTCCCGGCCACCGCGTGGGAGGGAGAGGGATCCCGGGGCGTGCGGGATACCGCGGGTGCCGGCGATGGGTGATCCTTGGCGCCATGACCTATGACGTGGCGCTGGTCCGGCGGTCCTTCCCCGCGCTGCGCAGCGGGGTGGCGCACTTCGACGGGCCGGGCGGGTCGCAGGTGCCCGAGTCCGTCGCGGCGGCGGTGGCGGGGGCGATGACCGCGGGGATCGCCAACCGCGGCCGGGTCACCGCCGCGGAGCGCGTGGCCGACGACATCGTCGTGGCGGCGCGGCAGGCGGTCGCGGACCTGCTCGGCGCCGACCCCCGCGGCGTGGTGTTCGGGCGCAGCATGACCCAGCTCACCTACGACCTCGCCCGCGCGCTGGCCAAGGGCTGGGGGCCCGGCGACGAGGTCGTGGTCACGCGGCTGGACCACGACGCGAACATCCGGCCGTGGGTCCAGGCGGCCGGAGCGGCGGGCGCGACCGTGCGCTGGGCCGGCTTCGACCCCGGGACCGGCGAGCTGGACCCGCAGGCGATCGCCGCGCTGCTCGGCCCGCGGACCCGGCTGGTCGCGGTGACCGCGGCGTCCAACCTGATCGGGACGCGACCCGACGTCACCGCGATCGCCCGGCTGGCCCACGACGCCGGGGCGCTGGTGTACGTCGACGGGGTGCACGCGACCGCCCACGTGCCCGTCGACGTCGGCGCGCTGGGTGCCGACGTCTGGGCCTGCTCGCCGTACAAGTTCCTGGGCCCCCACTGCGGCGCGGTCGCCGCCGACCCGGCGCTGCTGGAGCGCCTCGCCCCCGACAAGCTGCTGGCGTCGACCGACGCGGTGCCCGAGCGCTTCGAGCTGGGGACCCTGCCCTACGAGCTGCTCGCCGGCACCACCGCCGCGGTGGACTTCCTCGCCGGGCTGGCGCCGGAGCCCGCAGGGGACCGCCGCACCCGGGTGGTGGCGGGCATGACCGCGGTCGCCGCGCACGAGGACGCCCTGCGTGACCGCCTGGAGCGCGGCCTGGCCGAGCTGCGCGGCGTCGTGTCGCACAGCCGCGCCGCCCGGCGCACCCCGACGCTGCTGCTCTCCCTGCCCGGGCGCGACCCCGCGGACGCCTACCGCTTCCTGGCCGACCGGGGTGTGAACGCGCCCGCAGGGTCGTTCTACGCGCTGGAGGCGTCGCGGCACCTGGGGCTCGGGGACAGCGGCGGCCTGCGCGCCGGCCTGGCGCCCTACACCGACGCCGCCGACGTCGACCGCCTGATCGACGGCCTCGGGGCCTTCCTGCGCACCTGACGCCGGCGCACGGCTGGCCCACACTGCCCGGCCCTGAGCCCGGCCCGCCCTGAGCCTGGCCCCCGGGCCGCCTACCCTGGCCGGATGGCAGGGTGGCAGCCGTCACTGCTCGACGGCGGGGAGGCCGGGTTCGACGCCGGGTTCGCTGGCGCGCGGCGGCGCGAGCTGGCCGACGGCGCGTGGGTCGACGAGGTGCCCGGCTGGCTGCACGGGGCCGACGCCCTGTTCGCCGACCTGCTCGACCGCGTCCCGTGGCGCTCGCGCACCGTGCGCATGTACGACCGCGAGGTCGTCGAACCGCGCCTGGTGGCGCGCTGGCGGCTGGACGACGACGCGCTGCCCCTGCCGGTCCTGCGCGCCATCGGCGACGCGCTGTCGGGGCGCTACGGCGTGCGCTTCACCTCGGTCGGGGCCAACCTCTACCGCGACGGTGCCGACAGCGTCGCCTGGCACGGCGACCGGATCGCCCGGGACCTGCCGGAGGCGACGGTCGCGATCGTCTCGCTGGGCGCGGCGCGGCCCTTCAAGCTGCGGCCCAAGGGCGGGGGCGCCGCGATCGGCCTGGTCCCGCGCGCCGGTGACCTGCTGGTCCTCGGCGGCTCCTGCCAGCGGACCTGGGACCACGCCGTCCCCAAGGTCCGCGCCGCCGGCCCGCGCATCAGCGTCCAGTACCGCCACGACTACCCCCAACTTGACCTTCCGTACAGATAGGGTTGCGCGCGTCCTCATCCACGAGGTGTTGGGTTGGGGTGCACGGTTCGGCGTCGCACAACGGAGTGGAGACGCGAGATGCAGTCGAGTTGGTTCGCCGACGACCGCCCGCGCTGGCGCGCGCGGATCGTCTACCGCCTCCTCCAGGCGGGTCTGGGCAGGACGGGTGCGCTGCGGCTGGAGGACGCCATCGTCGCCACCGGCCGCGCCCGCGCCCCCGGGGTGGTGCTGCGCGGCGGCGAGGTGGTCGTGACCATGCTCGTCAAGGCCGCCGACGACGACGAGGCGACCGCCGCCGCCGTCGCCGCGGTCGAGAGCGCCAGCCGCCAGGCGTGCGGCGTCACCCTCGGCGAGGTGGTCGCCGGCTCCGCCGTGCCCGAACCGGAGCTGCTGGCCAGCGCCCGCTAGCGGCGGCGCGGGCGACGGCGCCCCCGCCGGCAGGGGCCCGGATCGGGTTTCTCCTCATAAAGGAGATGGTCGGTAAAGGAGAAGGTCGGTCGCCTCGGCCACGCAGACGTTCCTTGCTGTTCATGATTCCCGGTTCGGGCGCCGAGGTAGTCCTCTCGCCGTCCGGAGAATCGAATCAGTGACGGAGGAGCGAACGTCATGATCCGAAACACCGTGAGGAAACTCTTCGTCGTGGTCGGCCTGCTCGCCCTGACCTTCGGCCTGTTCGCCGGCACGACCGCCCCGCCGGCCGCCGCCGATGTCGTCGACTCGACCAGCTGTACGAACGAGGCGTACGTCTTCCAGCGCCCCGGCGGCGCGAACGGGCTGGGTCACATCGCCTTCGGCTACGCCTTCCGCTGCGCGCCGGGTACGGCAACGAGCTACTACTACGGCTCCGTCGAGAACCCGGCCGGGCGGCCGACCATCCCGGCGGGCGAGGACAACGGCTTCTGGCAGGCAGCCGGAACGTCGACCGACATGTTCGCCGCCATGCGGGCCCGCGGCTACACCAACTACCGCGTCACGAACCTGAACGGCACGCAGCTGAACGGCAACGCGGCGGCCGTCGAGGCGGAGTCCTACCGCGGTGCCGGCTACGGGGTGCTCGGGAACAACTGCGCGAACGCGGTCTGGGACACCTTGAACGCCTACGGCGTCCCCAGCCTGCCGCTGCTGCAGATCTACCCCGCGCCGAACGCCTGGTACGGCGCGCTGCCCGGCACCATCTGGACGGCGTCCACGCCGCTCTGACGGAGCACGACGGCCCCGCGGGGGCGGGGACGTTGGGCGGACCGCCCACCCCGCCCCCCCACCAAGCACGCACCAGCGGCGGCGGCGAGGTCCACCTCGCCGCCGCCGCTGGTGCGTCAGCCGCGTCCGCCGTCCCGTCGGCGTCGCAGCACCCGGGTCTCCCAGGGGGACAGGGTGATCGCGGCGCCGGGCGTGGGCGGGCAGTTGGCGAGGACGACCTCGGCGGCCGCCCACGCCTCGGCGTCGGGGACCGCGGCGGTCACGCTGCGGTCGCTGATGTTGCCGAGCACCAGCAGCTCGACGTCGCCGAGCCGCCGGGTGAAGGCGTAGACGCACTCGTCGTCGGGGAGCAGCATCGTGAAGTCGCCGTCGGCGACGGCGGGCTCGGCGTGACGCAGCGCGATCAGGCGCCGGTACCACGACAGCACCGAGTCCGGGTCGTCGCGTTGCGCTGCCGCGTTGATCTCGACGTGGTTCGGGTTCACCGGCAGCCACGGCGTGCCGGTGGTGAACCCGGCCTGGGGCCCCGCGTCCCACTGCATCGGGGTGCGCGCGTTGTCGCGGCTCCTCGCCCGCAGGCTCTCCAGGACGCGCTCCTGCGGCTCGCCCGCCGCGACCGCCAGGTGGTGGTGGTTCAGCGACTCGATGTCCTGGAAGTCCTCGATGCCCGCGAACGGCGCGTTGGTCATGCCGAGCTCCTCGCCCTGGTACACGTAGGGCGTCCCGCGGTGCAGGTGGAGCACCGTGGCCAGCGCCGTCGCGGACCGCGCGCGGTACCTGCCGTCGTCGCCGAAGCGCGACACGACCCGCGGCTGGTCGTGGTTGTCCCAGTACAGGCTGTTCCAGCCGACGTCGGCCAGCCCCGCCTGCCAGCGGCCCAGCGACGCCTTGAGGTCGGGGAGGTGCAGGGGCCGGACGTCGAACTTGCCGCCGGGCCCCTGGTCCAGCCACATGTGCTCGAACTGGAAGACCATGTCGACCTCGCGGCGGGCAGGGTCGGTGAACAGCCGCGCCTGCTCGACGGTGACGAACGGCATCTCGGCGACGGTCAGCAGGGGCCGGTCGTAGCGGTCGAGGACCTCGCGGTGCAGCTCCGCGAGGAACTCGTGCATCCGCGGCCCCGTGATGGACGACATCTGGTCCTCGGGCAGCGCCGGGTCCTTGGAGATCAGGTTGATGACGTCCATGCGGAAGCCGTCGACCCCGCGGTCCAGCCACCAGCGCATCATCTCGTGGACGGCGCGGCGGACCTCCGGGTTCTCCCAGTTGAGGTCCGGCTGGCGCGGTGAGAACAGGTGCAGGTAGTACTCGCCGGTGGCCTCGTCCAGCGTCCAGGCCGGCCCGGAGAAGTACGAGCCCCAGCCGTTGGGGGGCCCGCCGCCGGGGCCGGGCGGGCGCCACCAGTACCAGTCGCGCCGGGGGTCGTCCCGGCTGGACCGCGAGGCGGCGAACCACGGGTGCGCGTCGGAGGTGTGGTTGACGACCAGGTCCAGAACGAGCTTGATGCCGCGGTCGTGGAGCGCGGCGATCAGCTCGTCGAGGTCCGCGAGCGACCCGAACACCGGGTCGACGTCGGTGTAGTCGCTGATGTCGTAGCCGTTGTCCGCCTGGGGTGACGGGTACACCGGCGACAGCCAGACCACGTCGACGCCGAGGTCGCTGAGGTGGTCCAGCCGCCCCAGGATCCCGCGCAGGTCCCCGATCCCGTCGCCGTCGCTGTCGGCGAAGCTGCGCGGGTAGATCTGGTAGACGACCGCATCGTGGAACCACGTCATGGCGCGGGAGTGTAGGGGCGCATCTCGAGCGCGGGCGGCTCGGGTGCGCAGCCCAGGCCGGTACACATCGGCCCGGGCCGACAACGCCGCGGCCCGCGCTGACCTCGCAGCAGCTCGATACGACAGCTACGCAGCGCGGAGACGCTGTTCTACGCGATCCTCGCCGTCATCGCCGGGTCCGCCATCGTCGCCATCGGCGGCGGCGGCATCCAGCCGATGCGCGCGTACTGGGAGCGCACCCTCAACCGGGTCGAGCAGGAGGCCCCCCGGGCCGCCATGGAGGCCCAGGGCGCCGGGGACCGCATCCGGGAGCGGGCGCAGGACCGCACCCAGCAGCTGCGCGGGACGACCGACCCCAGCACCGGCGGCGCCAGCCGCGCCTGACCGACGCACGGCTCCGGCGGCGCCCCCGTCTGGGCGCCGCCGGACCGCGGGCACCGCGCCGTGCGATGCTGCCCCGGTGTACCGGGAGCGGGCGTCGCGCATCGCGGGGGCGGTGGTCTGGGAGCGCCACGCCGACGGGGAGGCGCGCGTCCTGCCCGACGGCTGCATGGACCTGATCTGGAGCGCGGGCGGGCTGCTGGTCGCGGGCCCCGACACCGCGGCGCACCTGGCGGGGGGCACGGGCGGCGGGACCGTCACGGGGCTGCGCCTCGCCCCGGGCACGGGACCTGCGGTCCTCGGCGTGCCGGCGCACGCCCTGCGCGACCTGCGCGTCCCCCTGGACGCGGTCTGGACGCCGGCGACGGCACGGCGGGTGGCCGACCGGGTCGCGGGCGCCGGCGCGGCGGGACCGGTGCTCGAGGCCGTCGCGGCGGCGCGCCTGCGCGAGGCCGGCGGGCCCGATCCGCTGCTCGCCGCGGTCGCGACCCTGCTCGGGAGCGGTGCGGCGGTGACGGCGGTCGCCCGCGAGGTGGGGCTCAGCGAGCGCCAGCTGCGCCGGCGGTCCCTGGTCGCCTTCGGCTACGGGCCGAAGACCCTCGCGCGGGTGCTGCGGATGCAGCGCGCCCTGGACCTCGCGCGCGCCGCCGTGCCGTTCGCGGACACCGCCGCCCGCGCGGGGTACGCCGACCAGCCCCACCTCGCCCGCGAGGTCCGCCGGCTCGCGGGC
Organism: Egibacteraceae bacterium; assembly: GCA_030447925.1. Lineage (GTDB taxonomy): Bacteria > Actinomycetota > Nitriliruptoria > Euzebyales > Egibacteraceae > JAUJNX01. The sequence continues at coordinate 62,759 of JAUJNX010000005.1, forward strand.
GTCCCGCTGCGCGAGCTGGTCAGGGAGCGGGCAGGGGCGCGAACAGGCTGACGTCGTTGCCGTCGGGGTCGCGCACCACCGCGTAGCGCTGGCCCCAGAACGCGTCCCAGGGCGCCAGGTGGCCCTCGTACCCGGCGGAGAGCAGCTCGGCGTAGACGGCGTCGACGTCGGCCGGCCCGTCGCAGATGAAGGCGAGGCCGGTGCGCGGGGATCCGGCGACCGGTGACCAGCCCGGGTCGTAGGAGCGGATGGTCGCCTCGGTGTCCCAGGCCATGCGCAGGCCGCCGGGCAGCGGCGCCTCGACGTGCGGCTGGTCGCCGGCGTCGGCGGGGGCGTCCACGCCGAGGTGGCGGTAGAAGTCGAGCGAGCGGGCCATGTCGGCCACCACCAGGCCGATGACGTCGAGTCGTGGGGTCATGCCCGGCAGCGTAGGCAGCGGGCCCGCGCCGCTCTTGAAGGAAACGGCCATCCCCCCGCGCTGACGCCGCCGACCGCGGGTCAGACGGTGAGCACCACCTTCCCGCGGGCGTGGCCGTCCGCGAGGTAGCGGATGGCGGCGGCGGCCTCGGCCAGGGGGTACGTGCGGTCGAGGGCGGGCGTGACGGTGCCCGCAGCGATCATCCCGGCCAGGACCTCCAGGTCCTCGTGGCGCTCGCTGGACACGAACACGCGCAGCCGCTGGCGCACGAACGGGCCGATCGCGACGGCGAGTAGCTGGCGGTGGGTGCCGCCGAGCCAGCGGCCCCCGCCCTCGCCGCCGACGAACACCAGGGTCCCGCGCGGGGTGAGCGCGCGCCGCAGGTGCGACAGCGGGCGGGTGCCGCCGATGTCCAGGACCAGGTTGTAGCGCCGCCGGCCGTCCAGCGCGTCCTCGCGGGTGTGGTCCACGACGTGGTCGGCCCCCAGCGCGCGCACCAGGTCGGCCTTGGCACCGCGGCAGACGCCCGTGACCTCGGCCCCGAACGCCGTGGCCAGCTGCACGGCGAAGGTGCCGACCCCGCCCGAGGCGCCCATGATCAGGACCCGCTGCCCCGGCTGCACCCCGCCCTGGTCGCGCAGGGCCTGGAGCGCCGCCGACGCGGACACCGGCACGGCGGCGGCCTGCACGAAGGTCAGCGCGGCGGGCTTGGCGGCCAGGCGGTCCTCGCGCGCGGCCGCGTACTCGGCGAACGAGCCGTCGCAGGTCCCCATCACCGCGTCGCCCGGTCGGAAGCGGGTCACCTCCGGGCCCACGGCCTCCACCAGGCCGGCGAGGTCCGAGCCGCGGACGCGCACCCTGGGCCGGAGCAGGCCGTAGCCCATCGCGCGGACCAGGTACGGCCGTCCGGTGAGCAGGTGCCAGACGCCGGGGTCGACGCCCGCGGCCTGCACGCGCACGAGGACCTCGCGGTCGCCGATCGCGGGCCGGGGCACGTCGCCCAGCCGCAGGACGTCGGCGGGGCCGTAGGCGTCCTGCACGACGGCCTTCATCGTGGTGCCCCGGTCTGCGGTCGTCGTGCCCATCGTGCCTGCTCCTCCGGCTCCCTGTCCTTACGACGTAAGGTAGCCATACGCCGTAAGGCTGTCAAGGAGTCGCCTTACGCCGTACGGTGGCGCGGTGACCACGCCGCGCGCCGACGCCGAGCCACGCGTCCCGCTGACCCGGGACCGGGTGCTGCGCGCAGCCCTGGCGCTCGCGGACCGGGGCGGGGTGGGCTCGGTGAGCATGCGCAAGCTCGCGCAGGAGCTCGGGGTCGAGGCGATGTCGCTGTACCACCACGTGGCCGGCAAGGACGACGTCCTGGACGGCCTCGTCGACGCCGTCTTCGCCGAGATCGAGCTCCCGGCCGCCGAGCTGGGCTGGCGGGAGGCGATGCGCCGGCGCGCGCTGTCGGCCCGCGACGCGCTCCGCCGCCATCCCTGGGCGACCGCCCTGATGGACTCGCGCTCCACGCCGGGCCCCGCGACCCTGCGCCACCACGAGGCGGTGCTGGCCGCCCTGCGCGGCGGCGGCTTCTCCGTCGCGCTGGCCGCGCGCGCGTTCTCCGTGCTCGACAGCTACATCTACGGCTTCGCCCTGCAGGAGGCGAGCCTGCCGTTCTCGACCCCCGCCGAGCTCGCCGAGGTGGCCGGGGCGATGCTGGAGCGCCTGCCCGCCGACGCCTACCCCCACCTCACCGAGATGGCCGTCACCCACGTCCTGCAGCCCGGCTACGACCACGGCGCCGAGTACGTCGACGGCCTCGACCTGATCCTGGACGCCCTGGACCGCGCCGCCCGCGCCGACGCGACCGCTACGTGACGGTCACGCCCAGGACCGCGCCGACCGCGTAGGTGACGGCGCCGGCGAGCACGGCGACGACCAGCTGGCGCAGCGCCGAGCGCACCGGCGAGCGGCCGGTGAAGCGCGCCAGGGTCGCCCCGATCGCCAGGGCCGCGACGGCGCCCAGCACGACCGACCCGATCACCGCGGCCGTCCCGCTGAGCAGGAACCACGGCAGCAGCGGCACGATGGCGCCGACGACGAAGCTGACGAAGGACGACCCGGCCGCACCCCAGGCGGAGCCGAGCTGCTCGGGGTCGATGCCCAGCTCCTCGCGGGCGTGGGTCGCCAGCGCCAGCTCGGGCGACGCCGACAGCTCGCGGGCCAGCTCGCGCGCGGTGGTCGGCCCCACGCCGCGGCCGGCGTAGATGTCGGCCAGCTCCTGCTGCTCGCCGGCCGGGTCGGCGGCGATCTCGGCGGCCTCCAGGCTCAGCTCGCGCTCGAACAGCTCGGTCTGGGCGCGCATCGACACGTACTCCCCGGCGGCCATCGAGCAGGCGCCGGCCAGCAGCCCCGCGATGCCCGCGAGGCGCACGACGCCGGGGGCGGGGGTGGCGCCCGCGAAGCCCAGGATCAGCGAGACGTTGCTGACCAGCCCGTCGCTGATGCCGAACACCGCCGCCCGTGCCGCGCCGCCCTGGACGTCGCGGTGCCAGGGCTCCCGGCGCTGGCCGCGCGACAGCACCCGCCCGCCGCCCAGCACGTGCGCGGCCAACTGCTCGCTCTCGCCGGTCCGCCGGGTGCGGGCCGGGCCGGTGCCGTCCATGGGCGTCGTCCCCGGGTCGATCGGATGGTCCCACCCCGACGGTAGTGCGAGGTGGGCGCCTAGGCCGTGTCTCCTGACTCCGTGCGCGGAAGCCGCCCGGCGTTGGAGGTGCATCCCTAGGCTGCGTGCGTGCGCGCCTTCACCTACCAGCCGCCCGCGTCCCGGATCGTGTTCGGTGCGGGGACCATCGCGGGCGTCCGCGACGAGGTCGAGCGCCTCGGCGGGCGCCGCGTGCTGCTGCTGGCCGCCGCGTCGGGGGCGGGGGGCGCCGCGCGGTTGGGCGCGGTCCTCGGCGACCTGGTGGTGGCGCGCTTCGACGGCGCCGCTGCGCACACCCCCGTCGAGGTCACCGATCGGGCGCTGGCGCTGCTCCGCGAGCACGCGTCGGACTGCGTGGTGGCGCTGGGCGGCGGGACCACGACGGGGCTGGCCAAGGCGCTCGCGGTGCGCACCGGGGTGCCCCAGGTCGTCCTGCCCACCACCTACGCCGGGTCGGAGGTCACCCCGGTCCTGGGCGAGACCCGCGACGGGCGCAAGACCACGCGGTCCTCGCCCGACATCCTCCCCGAGACCGTGGTCTACGACGTCGAGCTGACCCTGGGCCTGCCCCAGGCGGTCTCCCTGACCAGCGGGATGAACGCGCTGGCCCACGCGGTGGAGGCGCTCTACGCCCCGCAGGCCAACCCCGCGCTGGACGCCCTGGCGCTGGAGGCGATCACCCGGCTGGGGCGGGCGCTGCCCCGCGTCGTCCTGGTCCCCGCCGACCGCGACGCGCGCGCCGACGTCCTGGTGGCGGCGTGGCTGGCGGGCACCTGCCTCGCGGCCGCGGGGATGGGGCTGCACCACCAGCTGTGCCACGTGCTGGGCGGGTCGTTCGGCCTGCCCCACGCCGCGACCCACGCCGTCGTGCTGCCGCACGCGCTGACCTACAACGCGCCCGCCGTGCCCGACGTCCTGGCCCGCGTGGCGGCGGCGCTGGGGGCGCCCGATGCGCCCGGGGCCGTCTTCGACCTGGTCGCCCGGCTGGGCGGCCCCACCGCGCTGCGCGACCTGGGCCTGGCGGGCGCGGACCTGCCCCGCGTGATCGACCTGGCGCTGGCCGCGCCCTACCCCAACCCCCGTGAGCTGACCGCCGACGGCGTCACCGCCCTCCTCGACGCCGCCCACGCCGGCCGCCGCCCCGCGCCCGCGCCCGCCTGACCCCGGGGCGCCGGTGCTCAGCCCGGGCGGCGGTAGGCGGGCGCGCGCACGGGGGCGCCGGAGCGGTGCGCGGTCAGCAGGGGCAGGACGCGCGGGGCGACGACGACCGACAGCACCATGACGCTGGTCGACCGCGCGATCGACGCCGATGCGTTGAGCTGGAGCAGCGCGTCCTGCAGGGCCTCGTGCGACGGCGCGGCCAGGCGGCACAGGACGTCGCCCGAGCCGGTGGTGACGTAGGCCTCCAGGACGCCGGGGATCGCGTCGAGCACGGCGCGGACGTCGTCCAGCGCGCCCTGCGCGATCTCCAGGGTGGCGAACGCCTGCACCGGGAAGCCCGCGGCGGCGAGGTCCACGTCGGGCCCGTAGCCGGTGATGATCCCGGCCTGCTCCATCTTCTGCAGCCGCGCCTGGACCGTCGCCCGCGCGACCCCGACCACCCGCGACAGCTCCAGCGCGCCCGCCCGCGGGCGGTGGCGCAGCGCGGCGACCAGGGCCACGTCCAGCTCGTCCACGCGTGCTCGGCCCCTCTGCTGTGCGCTCCGCCCAGTCCAGCGGGTCGCGGACCGGCCCAGCATGGCACAGCAGCCGGTTCCCGGTGCGCCCGTTGCGCAGCCCGCGCCGCGGCGCTTCCCTGGCGGGCATGAGCCTGGAGCAGACCCTCACCGACGCCGAGCGCCTGGCCGACCTGGACCTCGAGCAGCTCCGGCGGCTCGTCGGCCTGGTGGAGCACGACGAGGCCGCCGACCCGTTCCCCGTCACCGGCTGGGACGCGGTGGTGTGGGCCGTGGGCAACGCCACGCAGGCCGCGCACTTCTACCGGTCGGCGTTCGGCATGCAGCTCGTCGCCTACTCGGGCCCCGAGACCGGCAACCGCGACCACCACGCCTACGTCCTGGTCAGCGGGGCGGTCCGCTTCGTGCTGAAGGGCGGGGTCGACCCGGCGAGCCCGTTGCTGGACCACCACCGGGCCCACGGCGACGGCGTGGTCGACATCGCCCTGGAGGTGCCCGACGTCGACCGCTGCGTCGCGCACGCGCGGGCGCAGGGCGCGACCATCCTGGAGGAGCCCCACGACGTCGCCGACGAGCACGGCAGCGTGCGGCTCGCCGCCATCGCCGCCTACGGCGACACCCGCCACACCCTGGTCGACCGCTCCCGCTACACCGGGCCCTACCTGCCCGGCTACGTGGCGCGCACCGGGCCGCCGCTGCGACCGGAGGGCGGCCCGCGGCGGCTGTTCCAGGCCCTGGACCACGTCGTCGGCAACGTCGAACTGGGCGCCATGGACCGCTGGGTCGACTTCTACAACCGGGTGATGGGCTTCACGAACATGGCCGAGTTCATCGGCGACGACATCGCCACGGAGTACTCGGCACTGATGAGCAAGGTCGTCGCCAGCGGCAACCACCGGGTGAAGTTCCCGCTCAACGAGCCGGCGGTGGCGAAGAAGAGGTCCCAGATCGACGAGTACCTGGAGTTCTACGGCGGGCCGGGCGCCCAGCACCTGGCGCTCGCGACCAACGACATCGTCGGGACCGTCGACGCGCTGCGCGCCGCGGGCATCGAGTTCCTCGCCACGCCCGACTCCTACTACTCCGACCCCGCCCTGCGCGCCCGCATCGGCGAGGTGCGCGTGCCCATCGACCAGCTCCAGCAGCGCGGCATCCTGGTCGACCGCGACGAGGACGGCTACCTCCTGCAGATCTTCACGAAGCCGATCGGCGACCGCCCCACGGTGTTCTTCGAGTTCATCGAGCGCCACGGCTCGCTGGGCTTCGGCAAGGGCAACTTCCAGGCCCTGTTCGAGGCGCTGGAGCGTGAGCAGGAGCGCCGCGGCAACTTCTGACCGGCCGGCGCGCGGCCGGCCGGCGACGGGACCCTCCCCGTCCTGGTCGGCCGCGCCCGGCTGACGGTCCTCAACGCGGCCCCTGATCCCCGCGCTGCAGGACGATGGCCCCGTACAGGTACTCGGGCCCGTTCCCGGAGGTGCCGTCGAAGGTGGTGGGCGCCGGCACGTACCAGACGCCGTCGCCGCCGGCCCCCTCGAAGCGTCCCGTCCCGCCGGTGATCGTGAACACGTACGCCGCGATGGTGTTGGTGAAGCAGAACGTGCCCGTGGCGCGGATGGTGAGCTGGTCGCCGTTCGCGGCGGTGAGGGCACCCTCCTTGCGGATGGGCCCGCACTGGTCCTCGCCGAACGCGGCCACGTCGAACACGACGTCGAACCGCCCGGTCACGCGACCGAGCGCCGTCGCGCGACCGTGCACGTCGTCGGTCAGGCACTGCGCTCCTTGCGGGGCCCCCTCCGGGCACGGCCCGAAGGCGAACGCGCCGTTGAGGCGCGCCGCGAACGACTGCTCCGTCGTCGCGTCCTCCGCGGTGTCCGCGCCGGCCGTGGCGGGCACGGAGAGGGCGAGCAGGAGGGTGACCGCCACCGGCAGCAGCGTGGCGAGCCGGCGCGGCCCGCGGCCCGTCACGCCGTCACCGCCAGGTCGGCCGCGCGCAGCACCTGGTCCAGGGACCGCGGTGCGCGGCCGGTGAGCGCCTGGACGGTCCCGGTCACCCTCGCGGCCCAGCCGCCGGGGCCCGACGCGCGGTAGCTCGCGTACAGCTCGACGACCGCCTCCACGGTCCACGGGTCCATGCCCAGACCGGTGAGCGCGGCGTGGACGGCGTCGTCGGGGACGTCCACGTAGCGCACCGGGCGCCCGCTGCGCGCGGCCAGCCGCGCCGCCACGTCGGCGTAGGACAGCGCCTCGGGACCGGTGAGGTTGTAGACCCGGCCCTCGTGCCCGGTGCCGGTCAGGACGTGGGCCGCGACGGCGGCCACGTCGTCGGTGTCGACCATGCTGAGGCGGGCCGCGCCGACGGAGGCGTACAGGTTGCCGTCCGGGTCCACCGAGGGCGCCACCGTCTCGAGCACGTTCTGGGCGAAGTAGTTGGGCCGCAGGATGGTGTGCGGCACCCCGGAGCGCGCGAGGTGGTGGTCGGCCAGCCCGTGCTGGCGCGCCATCCGCGCGGGGGACGACGGGTCGGCCCCGAGCACCGACAGGCGGACGAGGGAGCCGACGCCGGCCCGCCGGGCCGCGTCGATCGCGGCGGTGTGCCAGCGGTCCGCGTCCGGGTGCGGTGAGGACAGCAGGAACACCCGCTGCGCCCCCCGCATCGCCTCCTCCACGGTGGTGGGCTGCGCCAGGTCGCCGTGCACGGGCTGCACCCCGAGCGCGCGGACGGTCTCCGCCGACCGCTGGCTGCGGACCAGCGCCCGCGCCGGGACGCCGCCTCCGCGCAGCTCCCGCAGGAGCGCCGCGCCGATCTTGCTGGTACCGCCGATCACGAGCATCCGAATCGATCTCCTTGGACGGCCGCCCCTGGTGGGCGGCCGGGACCAGCGAAGCACCACGCCCTCCAGAGGTCCAAGTTCTAGCGCGGCTACTAGTAGTGGCCAGATCTATGCTTTCCGGGGCGCCGCCAGGGGTCGGCGACGTCTGACCGGGGCACACTGCCCCGCGTGGACACCGGGCGCTTCTACGCCGAGGACCAGGCGCGCATCCACCACGAGCGCTTCGGCGACCTCGCCGCCGCAGCGGGCCGGCGGCTGGTCGAGGAGCTCGCCGCGGCGGGGCTGCGCGCCGGGACGGTCGTGGACCTCGGGTCGGGGTCGGGGATCCTGGCGCGGGCTGTCACCAAGGCCGGCTACGACGTCGAGGGCACCGACCTGTCGCCGGCGATGGTGGACCTCGCCCGCGCGACCGCACCCGGGGCGCGGTTCCGGGTCGGGTCGCTGCACGACGCCGACGTCCCACCCGGCACGGTCGGGGTGGTGGCGGTCGGTGAGGCGCTGAACTACGCCAGCGACGAGCGCGCGGGCCTGGCGGCGGTGGAGCGGCTGGCCGTGCGCGCCCGGGCGGCCCTGCCGCCCGGCGGGGTGCTGCTGTTCGACGTGGCCGGCCCCGGTCGCCACGGCGGCGCCCCCCACCGGATGTTCGTCGACGCCCCCGCCTGGAGCCTGTACATGGAGGCGCGGGAGTCCGCGGACGGGACGCGGCTGGACCGGGCGATCACCATCTTCGCCCGCGCCGGTGACGGCGACTGCTACCGCCGCACCGACGAGCACCACGTCCTGCGCCTGTACGCCCCGGCCGACGTCCTGGCCGCCCTGACCCGCGCCGGCTTCGCGGCGCGGGCGCTGCCCGCCTACACCTCCGCCCCCACCGCCTCGACCCCGGCGGCGGGCTGGTCGGTCTACCTCGCCACCGCCGCCTGACCCGCCGCGTCGACCGGCAGCTCGTAGGTCAGCCAGGTCGACCGGGCGGCGCCGGTGCGGTCGTAGAGGCGTTGCGCGCGGTGGTTGTCCGGCGCGGTCTGCCAGACCAGGCGGGCGGCGCCGTGGTCGCGGGCCGCGTCCCGGCAGGCCGCCAGGAGGGCGCGGCCCACGCCCGCACCCCGCACCGCCTCGGCGACGTACAGGTCGTTCATGACCGCGACCCGGTCCGCGCCGGTCGTCTCCCAGGTCCAGTAGCAGGTCGCGAAGCCGACCGCTCCGCCGTCGCGCCGGGCCAGGAACTGGCGCCCCTCGTGGACGGGGTCGGCGATCAGGGCGCGGCAGAGCCGCTCCAGCTGCGCGTCGGACGGCGCGACCTCGTAGAAGTCGCAGTAGGCCCGTAGCAGCGGCAGCAGGTCCGGCAGGTCGCCGGGTCCGACCACGTCGACCCGCACCGCCCCGGCCGTGGCGGGCGGCGCCGCCGGGGCGACCAGGGCGGGGATGGCGGCCGCGATCCGGTCGCGCAGCGACGGGTCGGTGACCAGCCGGTCCGGCCCGACCGCCTGGCGCGGCACCGGCAGGCGCAGGCAGGCGGCGGGGACCACCTCGGCGCCCAGGTAGCCCAGGACGGTGGCGAGCGCCGCGGTCGCGCCCGCCCCGCCGGTGGGCGCGGCGACCGACGCCGCGTTGATCCAGGCAGCCCGCTTCCCGAGCAGCTCGCCGCCGCCGACCAGCCAGTCCAGCACGTTGGTGAAGCTGCCGGGCAGCGTCCCGGCGTACTCCGGCGCGCAGCACAGCACCGCGTCCGCCGCGCCGGCCGCGCGGCGCAGGCCGGCCACGGCGGGGGGCAGCGGGTCGCGGTCCAGGTCGGGGTCGAAGGCGGGCAGGTCCGCCGGCGACGGCGCGAAGGCCGTGGTGACCCCGGAGGGGGCGAGCGCCGCGGCGGTCCGGAGCACCGCCGTGGTGGTCGCGCCGCTGCGGGTGCTGCCCGACAGCAGCAGGACGTGCATCAGCTGGGCAGGACGTAGCGCCAGATGGCCAGGTAGTGCGCCGTGGAGGCGGCCACCACCAGCAGGTGGAAGATCTCGTGGTAGCCGAACCACCGCGGGAACGGGTTGGGCCGCCCGGTCGCGTACACCACGGCGCCGACGGTGTAGAGGACCCCGCCGAGGACGAGCAGGCCGGTGCCCTGCCAGGGCAGCGCCGACATCGCCTTGGCCAGCGGGACCACGATGATCCAGCCCGCGGCGATGTACCCGGCGGTCCGCGCCCACTTGGGGGTGCGGTACGGCAGCGCCGCGCCGATCACCCCGCCGAGCGCGATGGTCCAGGCGACGGCGAGGCTCCAGGTCCGCCAGCCTCCCGGCAGCGCGTGGTAGGCGACCGGGGTGAACGTGCCCGCGATGGTCAGCTGGATCATCGCGTGGTCGCAGCGGCCAAGGATGAAGCGCGCCCTGCGGCCCCACGTGGGCACGTGGTACAGGGAGCTGGTGGCGTACAGGCCGACCAGGCTGATCCCGAAGATCATCGCGACCAGCCGGGCGCTCGGGGGCCCCTGGGCCTCGAGGGCGAGGACGACCGCGCCGGCCAGGGCCACCGGCACGGCGAGCAGGTGGCTGACGCCGCGGAGCCACGGCTTGGGCAGCGCGGTGGCCACGGACGGGTCGGCGGACGCGCCGCGCGGGCGGGGGGGCGGCTGGGGCCCCGCGGATCCAGCGATGGTCATCGGGTACACCCTGTCGTCGGGATCAGGTGGCGGTCCGCGCGACAGCCGGGTCCAGGGCCACAGCGGGTTGCGGGCATCCCCCCCAGTAGTACCCGCCGGGGCCGCGCCCATCCCGCGTGGGGCACCATCGGGGCATGGGCAACCCGCTGGTGACCGCGCTGCCGGACGACGCCGCGCGCTACACGGCGGGCAGGGCGCTGCGCGACCAGGTCCCGCGGGCCGCGCTGGGGCGCTGGAAGGCGCCGAAGGGCCGCCCGGACCCGGTCGACGTCCTGGAGGAGGCGCACGCCGGGCGGGTCGAGGAGCTCGTGCCCGTGCGCGTCGGGCGCATGGTCGCCTCGCCCTACGCGTTCCTGCGCGGCGCGGCCGCCGTCATGGCCGAGGACTTCGCCACCCTGCCGCGCACCGGGGTCGAGCCGGTGATCTGCGGCGACGCGCACCTCGGCAACTTCGGCTTCTACGCCTCGCCGGAGCGCGACCTGGTCTTCGACCTCAACGACTTCGACGAGGCGCACCCGGGGCCGTGGGAGTGGGACGTGCGCCGGCTGACCACCAGCGTGTGGGTCGCGGGCCGCCAGAACGGGCTGGCGGAGGCCACCTGCGAGGACGCCGTGCAGTGGTGCGCCGCCGCCTACCGGCGCCAGATCCGGGCACTGGCGGGGCAGCCGCTGCTGGCGCGGTCCTTCGACCGCCTCGACCTGGACCGCATGCGCCAGGAGCTGGCCGACTGGTCGCTGCGCGGGGAGATCGAGCGCACCGCGGCGCTCGCGCGCAGCCGCACCAGCGACCGCGCCCTGCCGAAGCTGACCCGCGAGCGCGGCGGCGTCCGCCGGATCGTGGACCGCCCGCCGGTGACCACGCACGTGCCGGCGCCGGAGACCGCCCGCCTGGTCGACGGGCTGGCGGCCTACCTGGACACCCTCCCGCCGCACTGGCGGCGGGTGCTCGGCTACTACCACGTGGTCGATCTTGCCCACAAGGTCGTCGGGGTCGGCAGCGTCGGCATGCGCGCCTTCGTGGCGCTGCTGCAGGGCAACGGGCCCCACGACGTGGTCTTCCTGCAGCTGAAGGAGGCGCGGCGCTCCTGCGTGGCCCGCTTCGTGCACGGCGACACCGCGTGGCACCGCCACCAGGGCGAGCGCGTCGTGGAGTACCAGCAGACCCTGCAGACCGTCAGCGACCCGCTGCTCGGCTGGACCACGGTGGACGGGCGCGACTACTACGTGCGCCAGTTCCGCGACATGAAGGGCGCGGTCACCGTGGACGGCATGGACGGGTCGGCGCTGATGGACTACGCGCGGGTCTGCGGCGCCCTGCTGGCCAAGGGCCACGCCCGCTCCACCGGGGCGACGGTCATGTCCGGCTACCTCGGCAAGGGCGACGGCGCCGACCGCGCCCTGGCCCGCTTCGCCCGCGCCTACGCCGACCAGACCGAGTCCGACCACGCGGCGCTCACCCGCGCGGTCGCCGCCGGCCGCCTCCCCGCCACCCACGGCGTCTGAGGGCCTCGGCCGGGTCACCGTGCGGCGCGGAGGGTGATGGCGAAGGTGCTGCCCTGACCGGGGGTGGAGCGGACCGCGACGCGGCCGCCCTGCGCCTCGACGTACTCCTTGACGATGGCCAGCCCGATGCCGGTCCCGGGGGCGCCGCGGAGCGGGTCGGGCACCCGGTAGAAGCGGTCGAAGATGCGGTCGAGCTCCTCGGCGCCCACGCCGATTCCGTGGTCGGTGACCTCGACCGCGACCTCGCCGTCCCCGGCGGCGCGGGCGCGCACGGCGATGGGCGAGCCGTGGTCGGAGAACTTCGCCGCGTTGGTGAGCAGGTTCTCCAGGGCCCGGCCGAACGCGTGCTCGTTGGCCAGGACGACGAGGTCGCCGGGCACGTCGACGTCCAGCTCGTGGTCCTGGGCGAGCTCGCGCAGGCGGTCCAGGACGGACGTGACCAGCGCCGCCACCGGGTGCGGGTGCAGCTCGATGGCCAGCTGGCCGCGCTCGAGCCGGGTGAAGTCCAGCAGCTCGGTGATGAGCTGGTCCAGCTTGAGGCTGGCGGTGGTGATGCGCCCCACCAGCTCGTGGCGCACGCCGTCCTCCAGCCGGTCCCACTTCGCGGTCAGGGTCTGGGCGTAGCCCTTGATGGAGGTGAGCGGGGTGCGCAGCTCGTGGGAGACCGTGGACAGGAAGTCCGACTTCATCCGGTCCAGCTCGCGCAGCCGGTGGCCCGCCTCGCGCTCGCGCGCGTACGCCTCGGCCAGCGCGTGCTCCGCGCGCCGGCGGTCGGTGACGTCGCGGATCGCGGCGGACACCAGCCGCCCGCCCTCCGTGCGGATCGGGCTCAGGCTGATCTCCACGGGGAACTCGTGGCCGTCCTTGCGCAGCCCGTACAGCTCCAGCCCCGCGCCCATGGGGCGGACGCGCGGGCGCCGCACGTAGCCGCCGCGGTGCTGCGGGTGCCGGTCGCGCAGGCGCTCGGGCACCAGGACCTCGACGGGGCGGCCGACCAGCTCCTCGCGGGGCCAGCCGAACAGCTGCTCGGTCTGGGCGTTGACCAGCGTGATGCGCCCGCCCTCGTCGACCAGGACCATGGCGTCGGGCGCGGACTCCACGACCGCGCGGAACTTCGCCTCGGCCGCGCGCTCGTGCCCCCCGGGTCGGGCCACGACCAGCGCGCCGCCGGCGCCGCCGGGACCGGGGACGGGCGCGACCGTGGCGGTGACCTCGACGCCGCCCCCGTCGTGGTGCCGCCAGGTCGAGGTGGCGCGGGCGGACCGGCCCCGCCCCGCGGCCTCGACGAGCTCCGCCAGCGGCGGGTCGCCGTCGTCGCGGACCAGGTCCGCCAGGTGCCGTCCCATCGCCTCCTCGGCGGCGTGGCCGGTCAGCAGGTCAGCCGCGGCGTTCCAGACCCGCACCGTGCCGTCCGGGGCGGTGGCGATGACCGCGTCGTCGAGCCGGTCGACGAGCGCGGCAAGGACCAGCGGGTCGGGCCCGGCCGGCGGTTCCGCCGCGACGACCAGGTCGTCGGGGGACGTGCGAGAGACCATGGGTCAGGAGTCCTCTCCTGCGCTCGCCGGGTGCACGTGAGCCTCGGCAGGTGCCAGGAGGAGCTTGAGTCCCTGATGGCGGCGCTTGACAGGCGCTGCTTGTGAGTGTTCAATCACTTACATGACCGCCCCGCCGCTCCCGCGCTCCACCGCCGACGCCCGCCGGGCGACGGTGGTGGCCCGCGCCGTCACCGTGTTCGCCCGCCACGGCTACTGGGCCACACCGGTCGCGGACGTGGCCGCGGCCGCGAAGATCTCCCCGGCCTACGTGTTCCGCCTGTTCGACGGCAAGCTCGGGCTGTTCCTGGCGGCGCTGGAGCACTGCTTCACGCGCATCCTGGCGACCCTGGACGAGTCCGCGGACCGCTCGGCGGGCGAGGCGCCCGCGGTCGTGCTGGAGCGCATGGGTGACGCCTACGCGCAGCTCATCGCCGACCGCGACCTGCTCCTGCTCCAGGTGCACGCCCTCAGCGCCGCCGATGTGCCGGAGATCGCGGAGGCCCTGCGCGGCGGGTACGCCCGGGTCGTCACCCTGGCCAAGGAGCGCTCCGGCGCGCCGGACCCCGCGGTGCAGCAGTTCATCGCCCTCGGCCAGCTCTGCCACCTCATCGTCGCCGCCGGCCTGCAGGGCCTCCCCGCCGGCTGGGCGCAGCTGCTGACCGCGGGCATGGCCCACCCCGACCGAGGGGGTGGCTGACCCCGCCCCACCGCCCGTCCCGAGGCCGCCGACCGGCGGCCCGCTCTTGGCCCATTGTTGTGACTGATCAGCCACATACAAGGAGCACGCCATGACCACACCGCACGAGACCACCGGCCCCGCGTCCCACCCCGCCGCCGTGCGCACCACCACCGCGGTCGTCCTGCCCGGGGTCGTCGACTCGGAGGGCTTGCAGGTGACCACCCGGGCGCTACCCGCGCCCGGCCCCGGCCAGGCCCGGCTGGCCGTCGAGGCCACCGGCGTGTCGTTCGCCGAGCAGCAGATGCGCCGCGGCCGCTACTACGACCAGCCCCCCTTCCCCTTCGTCCCCGGCTACGACCTGGTCGGCACCGTCACCGCCGTCGGCCCCGGCGCGGACCCCGCGCTGGTCGGCCGCCGACAGGCGGCGGTGACCAAGACCGGCGCTTGGGCGTCCGACGTCGTCATCGACGCCGGCGACCTGGTGCCGGTGCCCGACGGGGTCGACCCCGCCGAGGCCGAGACCCTGATCGTCAACGGCCTCACCGCCTGGCAGCTGCTGCACCGCGTCGCGCGGGTCCGCCCCGGCCAGACGGTGCTGGTGCTCGGCGCCGGCGGCGGGGTGGGCACGACGCTGGTGCAGCTGGCCGTCCTGGCGGGCGCCCAGGTCCTCGGCACCGCCTCGCCGCGCTCCCACGACGCCGTCCGCGCCCTCGGGGCCACCCCCCTGGACTACCGCGACCCCGACCTGCCCGCCCGCGTCCGCGCCCTGGCCCCCGTGGGCGTGGACGCCGTCTTCGACCACGTCGGCGGACCCGGGATCGTCGACTCCCACCGGCTCCTCGCCCCTCGGGGGACGCTCGTGGCCTACGGCACCCTGGCCACCCGCGACGCGCAGGGGTCCGCCAAGCTGCCCGTGCTGCTGCTGCTCGCCCGCCTGGCCTGGTGGCACGCCCTGCCCGACGGGCGCCGGGCGCACTTCTACAACCTGTGGGCGGGGCGCCGGAACCGCGCGGGGTTCCGCGCGCGCGTGCGCGAGGACCTCACCCAGGTGCTCACCCTGCTGCGCGACGGCCGGCTGCGCGCCCAGGTCGCGGCCCGCATCCCCCTGCACGAGGCCGCCCGCGCGCTGCGCCTGGCGGAGTCCGGCACCGTCACCGGCAAGGTCGTCCTGGTCCCCGCGCCCGCCGCCGCGCAGGAGGCCGTGTGATGCGCCCGCCGCTCGCGCTCGCGCTGCTCGCCGTCCTCCTGGCCGCCTGCAGCAGCTCCCAGCCCCAGGGCGACGTGGGCACCGGCCCCGCCGACGGCGCCGCCGTCGCCATCGCGATCGACGCCGAGCGGGCCTTCGCCCCCGCGACCCTGTCGCTGCCCGCCGGGGAGACGGTCACCCTGGAGATCACCAACGCTGACGGCGACGCCCACGACTTCGCGGTGGAGGCGGTCGCGCTCAACACCGGCACCATCCAGCCCGGCGGCGTCGCCACCGCCACCCTGACCGTCCCGGCGGGCACCACCCCGTTCGTGTGCACCTTCCACCCCGAGATGCGCGGGACCATCGAGGGCGCGTGACCGCCCCCGCCCGGCACCGCCGGGACGCGCGGGCGGCGGGGGTGGGGTCAGCGGCAGCGGCGGCCTGCTGCCGCGTCGACCAGCAGGGTCCCGCGATGGACGCGACGAACACGCTGCTGGTCAGCCGGCCTGGCCACCCCGCTGGGGCTGGTCGGCCAACGCCAGGATGGGCAGCGTCAGCAGGAGGGGCGACAGCCAGAGCACGACGGTCGCGGGCCCGGGGAGGGGCACCGCGCTGGCGACCAGGATGACGAGCGCGAGCGTCACCAGCGCTGTCGCCTGCGCTGCGACTCGGCCGGTCTCTCGCCGACCCCAGGCGGCCATCCCGGCCGACCCGATGCCCAGGACCACCGCGGGGAGCGGTGGCGCGAAGCGGGTGTCGCGCAGATCCAGCGCGTTCACCAGCGTGATGATCGCCACGAGCGTGACCCCCAGCACGACGACGCCGAGCAGCCAGGCGCGGGCAGCCGTCACCGCCGGCCGCGGACGCCCTCCGGCCAGGGCGATGATGACCAGTGCCCTGTAGAGCAGCACACCGGCGATCGGTACCAGCCAGATGACGAACAACGGCTGGTTCAGCACATGCTGCACCGTTCCCCGTGCCAGGTAGGACCCGCCGAACACCACCGCGAGAAGGGCGGTGACCCCCCCGCACAGCACCGCGGTCGCCCGCCACGCCGCCAACGGCGTGACACCGCTGCGGGGCGCCGGTATCGGGGCTCGCTCCGCTCCGGTCATGCGTTGTCTCCCTGCGGTCGCGGTGTGGCGCGATCGAGGAAGTGGCTGTGGGGTGGGTTCGTTAGTGGTTGCATGTGGGCAGTGCGTCCGGGTCGGCGGTGAGCGCGACGTCGATGTCGTCACCGTCGGGCAGCGTCAACGTCGCCGCCCAGGTGGTGCGCGGGCCGTCCCGCTGGATGGTCACCTCGGCCGTGCTGGCGCCCGGGTCCTGGCCGGTCCGCAGGAACAGCCGCGGGTCGCCGTCACCCACGTTGTCGGACCTGACCCCGAACGTCCGCCCCTGGTCGTCGTCCACCGCCACGTAGGTGCCGTTCTGCGTGCACGCCGATACCACGGTCACTGCGACGCCGTCGACCAGCAGGCCCGCCGGCGCCTGGGCGGGGGCGGTGACCTCGATGGTCGTGCTGACCACCGCGACGCCGGGGTCCGCCGCGTCGGGGTAGGAGGCGGACAGGACGTGGACGCCCGGTTCGCGCGGGCTGCGCCGGGTGGCCGGCAGGTCGCCGGCCCCGTCGGCGGTGAGCACGACGACCTCGCCCCCGCAGGGCCCGCCCGGTCCTGCGGGTACAGCGCCACGGCCACGTCCGCACCGGGACGGAAGCCGCTGCCGCCGACCTCGATCGGTGAGCCCGCTGTCACCGTCGCGGGGGCGACCAGGACCGGGTCGCCGCCGGGTTCGGGCGTCACCACCACCGCCGACGCCGACGCCGACGGCACCGGCGACGCAGCCGGCGACGGCGGCGGTGACGGGGCAGCGGTGGCCTGGCCCCGGTCCGCCGTGGCGTGAGTGGTGGACGTGGACCCGGGCACGGCCGCACCAGTCGCCGCGCACCCGGATGTCAGGACGACCAGTACGAGGATCCAGTGCTTGACCGCGTTCATCGTCGCTCCTTGGTGTTGCTTGCCGGCAGGACGGCGAGAGACGCGGGAGTATCTGGGTCGGTTGCATGGGGAACGGATGCAACCGCAAGGTCCGCCGGCGCGTCTCCCGACGCCGATACGCCGACAGGACGAACGGGCAGCAGTGGCGGCCGATCTGGAGGGCTTCACGACCGGCGCCCTGATGGGGGCGCCTCCCGCAGTGCGGGCCGGTGAGCGGGAGCGGGTGGACGAGACGCGGCGGGACACGGCGGGAGACGAGAGCCTGGAGGCGTTCTGCCGGCGGATGCGGCCGCGCCTGCTCGGTGCGCTGACCCTCTACTGCGGCGAGCGGCATGTCGCCGAGGAGCTCGCGCAGGAGACCCTCGCGCGTGTGTGGGCGCATTGGTCCACCGTCCGCAGCGCTCCCAATCCCGAGGCGTGGACCCACCGGGTAGGGCTGAACCTGGCGGCCTCGCACTACCGTCGTCGAGCTGCGGAACGGCGTGCCCGCGGGCGGCTCGGCCACGAGGTCGACGCACCGCCGGTCGACCCAGCCGACATGCTCGCCGTACGGCAGGCGGTCGCCCGGCTGCCCCGAGGCCAGCGGACCGCCATCATCCTGCGGTACTACCTCGACCTTCCCGTCGCGGAGACGGCCGCAGTGATGGGCTGCTCGGAGGGGAACGTGAAGTCGCAGACGGCCCGCGGCATCGCGACCTTGAAGGCGGACGGCGGCCTGACGCCGGAAAGGCAGGTGCGCGGTGCCTGACGACCTGTCCGCCCTGCTCAAGGTCGCGGCCGGCGACACGGACGGCGTCGATGACCTCGCCGACGTCCGGCTGCGCGCGGCGGCCTATCGCCGCCGTCGGGCAGGCGCCAGGGTCGCCGTCCTGCTGCTGCCGGTGGTCTTGATCGGAGGGGTCGCCCTGTCCGTGCGGGAACTGGCGGCGGACGGGGAGGTGGAGTTCGCCGGGCCCACGCCGTCAGCGTCCCCCGCGCCGCCTTCCCCGTCAGTCACCGCGTCGTCCTCGCCCGAGTCCGCGGTGGTCGATCCGCTCCCCGTCCCGCCGTCGCCGTCGCCACCGCCGTCGCCGGCTGCGTCGCCGGTGCCGTCGGCGTCGGCGTCGGCGGTGGTGGTGACGCCCGAACCCGGCGGCGACCCGGTCCTGGTCGCCCCCGCGACGGTGACAGCGGGCTCACCGATCGAGGTCGGCGGCAGCGGCTTCCGTCCCGGTGCGGACGTGGCCGTGGCGCTGTACCCGCAGGACCGGGCGGGCCCTGCGGGGGGCGAGGTCGTCGTGCTCACCGCCGACGGGGCCGGCGACCTGCCGGCCACCCGGCGCAGCCCGCGCGAACCGGGCGTCCACGTCCTGTCCGCCTCCTACCCCGACGCGGCGGACCCGGCGTCGCGGTGGTCAGCACGACCATCGAGGTCACCGCCCCCGCCCAGGCGCCGGCGGGCCTGCTGGTCGACGGCGTCGCAGTGACCGTGGTATCGGCGTGCACGCAGAACGGCACCTACGTGGCGGTGGACGACGACCAGGGGCGGACGTTCGGGGTCAGGTCCGACAACGTGGGTGACGGCGACCCGCGGCTGTTCCTGCGGACCGGCCAGGACCCGGGCGCCAGCACGGCCGAGGTGACCATCCAGCGGGACGGCCCGCGCACCACCTGGGCGGCGACGTTGACGCTGCCCGACGGTGACGACATCGACGTCGCGCTCACCGCCGACCCGGACGCACTGCCCACATGCAACCACTAACGAACCCACCCCACAGGACTCCCGCTAGATCGTGTAAATGGCGGTCACCCAGGAGTGACTAGGCCCGGTTGCCAACCACCCTGGTCCCGACCAGCGTGAGGTGCAGGAGGTGACCGAGATGGACCGACGCTTGCTCCTGCGCCTGTTTGGTGTGGTCGGCGCCGCTGCGGCGATCCCCGCTCCGATGCTGATGCGCATGCGCGAGCTGGCCGACGTGCCCACACGTCGATCAACCGGACGATCATGCTCCACTACTCGGCGCAGGCGCTCCTGGTCGCCGGTGACGTGGACGAGGCGGCCCGCCGCACCCCTGCAGGGAGTCGACCAGGTCGCATCAGGCGGCGTCACCGGCCGGCTCACCCGCTTCTACGGGCTGCGCGAGCAGATGCCCGACGACCTGCCCGTCGTAGCGGAGCTGGACGACCGGCTCGCCGCCGTCGCGTAGCAGCACCGAGTAGGCACATGACCATCCCGGCACCACAAAGGTGCTGGGGCTCCTCGGCGACGACGGCGCCAACCCCGCCGACGAGGTCGGGCGCGACCAGCTGGGCCGCGAGCACCGAGCTGCCCATGACCTGCAGCCCCCCGCCCTCGCGCGCCCGCAGCTCGCGGATGGCGTCGTCCGGCGGTAGCAGGGTGGAGCCGGGCCAGGTGAGGTCGTCCTGGGCGAGCGTGCGCGACGCGACGTACTTGGGGATCTCGTTCATGCGGTCGGCGAACGGTCCCCGGCGCGGTCGGGCAGGCGGCGGCCATCGTCTGCCAGGTGCGCCGGCCGAACGGCAGCGCGTCGGTGCGTTGCAGCACGTCGTCGATGACCGGGCCCATCGCCTCGTCGTCGAAGTACGGCATCGACCAGCCGCCGTGGGCGAACCCGCCGTCGGTGTCCTCCTGCGGGCCGCCGGGGCCTGCACGACCACGTCCAGGCTCATGAAGTGGCTGAGGATGATCTGCATCACTGCTCCATCCGGTCGGGCGTGGGGAATCGGTCGGCAGGTAGGACCGCCCCGCGGCGAGGAATCATCGCCGCACCCGCGACCCGTCAGGCTCGTGACGTCTCCGCGGGCAGCTCGCGTGCGAGGAGCGGGGCGAGCGTGTCCGCCAGGAGGCGGTGGCGGACCGGTCCGGGGTGGAACCCGTCCTCGGACATGACAGCGGGCGTGGCGCGGAAGCGCTCACCGACCGCGGCGGTCAGGTCCACGAAGCGGACGCCGCGCCGGGCCGCGCACGGCGTGCCGCTGCGCGCGGCCCACCGGCGCGGCCAGCGCGCTGGCCAGCCGCCGCAGGACCGGCCCGACCACCGTCACGGTGTCGAAGCGGACGTTGCCGCACAGCAGCACCGGCCCGCGGACGGTGCCCGCCAGGTTCTCGAGCAGCGTGCGGGCCCAGCGCGCGACCTGCCACGCGGGTGCCGACGCCGCTGGCGATGCTGTCCCCGAGCACGGCCAGCTCCAGCGGCGCGCCGCCACCGGCGCCGTCCACGGTCAGGTCGATGGCGTGGCCCGGCAGGCCGTGCTGCTCGACGCGGCCCAGGAGACCGCGCAGCCATCGGGAGGGTCCTCCCGTCCAGCATCGCCACCGCCGGCGGGGGCGCGGGCCCGCCGGCGGTCAGCCGCTCCTACCCGATCGCGCGTAGGAGCGGTGCCCGGGCGGCCCGTGGCGTGCCCCGGGTCCCCCGCAACAGCTCCCGGGGTCTTGCGCGGACGTGCCCGCCGGGCTAGGAACAACGGGGCGTCGTGGAGCAGGAGGGGGCGGCGTGGGAGTGACCGTCAGCGGGAGCCTGGATCCGCAGGGTCCGGTCGCGGAGGCGATCGCGGATCTGTGGTGGCTGATGCTCGCCCTCGGCGTGGCGGTGTTCGCCGTCTTCGCCGTGCTGCTGGCGCTGGCGCTGGTCCGCCGGTCGGGGAGCGGACCGCCCCCCGACGAGCGGCGCCACCAGCGCTGGCTCCTGGGCTGGGGGGTGATCGGCCCGACCGTGGTCATCGCCGTCGTGTTCGTGGCCACGGTGGTCGCCATGCGCGCCATCCCGCGCGACGCGCCGCCCGGCGCGCTGGTCATCGAGGTCACCGGGCACCAGTTCTGGTACGAGGTCCGCTACCCGGAGCAGCAGGTGACCACGCGCAACGAGCTGCACCTGCCCGTGGGCCGGCCCGTCGCGCTGCGGCTCACCTCCGCCGACGTCATCCACAGCTTCTGGGTCCCGCCGCTGGCCGGGAAGACCGACATGCTCCCCGACGGCGTCAACACGATGGTCGTGCAGGCGGACGAACCCGGGCGGCACCGGAGCCGCTGCGCGGAGTTCTGCGGGCTGTACCACGCCGACATGCAGCTGACCGTCGTCGCCGAGCCCGCCGCGGCCTTCGACACCTGGGTGGAGGGGCTGCGATGAGCACCGAGGACCAGGCGCCGGCGTACGCGGGGATCGACCCCGGCATCCACGACCGGCTGAACCGGCTCTGGGCCGACCCGCGGGGGCTGTGGGGCCAGCTCACCGGGGTCCAGAACGACAAGATCGGGTCCCGGCTGCTGCTGACCGGGTTCTTCTTCCTGCTGCTCGGCGGCAGCTTCGACTCGTTCCTGATGCGCGTGCAGCTGGCCTTCCCCGAGAACGACCTGCTCGGCGCGCAGCTCTACAACGAGCTGTTCACCAACCACGGCACGGTCACGATGTTCCTGGTGATCCTGCCCATCTTCGAGGGCTTCGCGATCCTGCTGCTGCCGCTGCTGCTGGGCACCCGCGAGATGCCGTTCCCGCGGCTGGGGGCCTTCGCCTACTGGGCGTTCCTGCTCGGCGGCCTCATGTACTACAGCTGCACGCTGTTCCAGCTGGTGCCCGACGCGGGCTGGTTCGCCTACACCCCGCTCAGCGGTCCCGAGTTCTCGCCGGGCCTGGCGATGGACTTCTGGGTGCTGGGCCTGGGCGTGGCCGAGGTCGGCGCGATCGCCGCCGCCATCGAGATCATCATCGGCGTGCTGAAGATGCGCGCGCCGGGGATGACGCTGAGCCGGATGCCGCTGTTCGCCTGGGCGGTGCTGGTGATGGCCTTCATGATCCTGTTCGGCTTCACGCCGCTGATCATCGCCAGCCTGCTGCTGGAGCTGGACCGCGGCTTCGGCACGCAGTTCTTCGACCCGCAGCAGGGCGGCAGCAGCCTGCTGTGGCAGCACCTGTTCTGGATCTTCGGGCACCCCGAGGTCTACATCCAGTTCGTGCCCGCGACCGGGGTCGTGTCGATGATCGTGCCGGTGCTGACCCGCACCCGCACCGTCGGGCACACCTGGCTGGTCGCGTCGTTCGTCGGCATCGGCTTCCTGTCCTTCGGCCTGTGGGCGCACCACATGTTCGCGGTGGGCCTGGACCCGCTGGTCCTCAGCTTCTTCGCGGCCGCCAGCATGGCCATCGGCATCCCCGCGGGCGTCCAGATCGTGGCGTGGGTCGCCACCATCTGGACGGGCAGGCCGCTGTTCCGGACGCCGTTCCTGTTCGTGCTGGGGTTCCTGGTGATCTTCGTGATCGGCGGGATCACCGGGATCATGACCGCCGCGGTCCCCTTCGACCTGCAGGCCCACGACAGCTACTTCGTGGTCGGGCACCTGCACTACGTGCTCATCGGCGGCGTGGCCTTCCCGATCTTCGCCGGCGTCTACTACTGGTTCCCCAAGTTCACCGGCAAGCTGCTCGACGAGCGCCTGGGCCGCTGGAACTTCTGGTTGCTGTTCCTGGGCACCAACCTGACGTTCTTCCCCATGCACCAGGTCGGCCTGATGGGCATGCCGCGCCGGATCTACACCTACCCGGCGGGGCTCGGCTGGGACCTGCACAACCTGCTGTCGACCATCGGGGTGTTCGTCATCATCCCCGGTCTGGCGGTGTTCGTCTGGAACGTCGTCCGCAGCTACCGCAAGGGCGAACCCGCGGGGCCCAACCCCTGGAACGCCGACACCCTGGAGTGGGCGACCACCTCCCCGCCGGCCGAGCACGGCTGGACGCGCGTGCCGATCGTGCGCAGCCGCCACCCGCTGTGGGACCAGGACGACCTGCACACCGGCGAGCCCCACCTCGAGCGCTTCGCCGGGGCGCTGTCGCGCTGGCCGCTCACGTGGCGCGCGGCCGCCATCGTCGGGACCGCCGACGGGCGCCCGCAGGAGGTGTTCCGCGTCTCCGGCCCGTCGATCTGGCCGCTGGTCGCCGGCAGCGGGCTCGTCCTGATCTTCCTGGCCGAGCTGGTCAAGCTGCGCTGGGGCGCCCTCCTCGGCGCGCTGATCCTCACCGGGGCGGTGGTGCGCTGGAACTGGCCGGAGGACACGCCGACCAGCGACGAGGAGGAGGCCGCCTTCGAGCGCGAGACCGGCGTGCCGGTCAACGCGGGCGGCAGCGTCGTCGTCGCCGCGTGGGGCACCGGCCTGCTCATCCTCTTCGCCGCCATCGCGCTGGCCAGCCTGGTGCTCAGCTACTTCTACCTGCGGCTGGAGAACCCGGTGTGGCCGCCCGCGGGGATCCCCGACCCCGGCCTGCTGGCCCCGGCCATCGCCGCGGCGCTCGTGGTCGCCGGCGCCGCGGCGGTCGGCCTGGCGCAGGCCCGCCTGGGCCACGCCGACCAGCGCGGGTTCGTCGCCGGGCTGGTCGCGGCGCTGGTGCTCACCGGCGCGGGCGTCGCGGTCCAGGTGCGCGACCTGGCCGCGCTGGGCCTGGACCCCGGCGCGCACGCCTACGGGTCGGTGTTCGCCACGCTCGCGGGGTTCGTGCTGCTGGTGACCACGGCCGCGTCCATCATGCTCCTGACCTCCCTGTACTGGGCGGTGCGCGGCCTGTACAGCGCCCGGCGGCGCGCGCCGGTCGCCAACGTCGTGCGCTTCGCCACCGCCAACGCGGTCATGTGGATCGTCGGGTTCGCCACCGTCTACCTCGGGCCGCACCTCACATGAGCGGCGCGCACGGCTCCGCCCAGGACCCGCCCGACGCGGACGGGTCGACGACCGCCCCCGGCGGCACCCCCCTCGCGGTCGACGTGTCGCGCGAGCGGCGCGCCCGCGTCGTCTCCCTCGTGCTCCTGGCCGGCCCGCTGATCTGGTCCCTGCACTTCCTGGTCGTCTACACCGTCGCCGAGGCGGGCTGCACCGGCGGCGGGCCCGGGCTCGCGCTGTTCGACCCGCCCGTCCCGACCGTGGTCACGCTGGTCGCCACCGCCGTGGCGGCGGCCGCCTGCGTGGCCGCCGCGCTCTGGGCGCAGCGGCGCCGGCGCGCCCTGCGGGCGGCCGCCGCGGGGGACCAGGAGGACGGCGACCAGGACCCCGGCGGCGCGCTGGCCCTCGCCGGCGCCCTGCTGTCCTGGCTGTCGCTGGTCGCGGTCCTGTTCGGCGGGCTGCCGGCGCTGGTGCTGGGGTGCTGACCCCGCCGTCGCTGTGGTCGGCGTGGAACCTGTCCCCGCTCCTGCTGTCCGGCCTGGCCCTCGCCGGGTCCGCCCACTGGCGGGGGAGGCTGGCCGGTCCGCGGCGGCCGGCGGACCGCCGGCGGGCGCGCTGCTTCGCGGTGGGGCTCGGCGCGGTGTTCGTCGCGCTGGTCTCGCCGCTGGACGCCCTCGCCGGGGCGCTCGCCTCCGCGCACATGGTCCAGCACGTCCTGCTCGTGCTCGTGGCCGCGCCCCTGCTGGCCGTCAGCGCGCCGGGCGGCGCCCTCCTGCGCGGCAGCCCGCTGCCCGTCCGCCGGGCGCTGCGGTGGCGGCGCGCGCCGCTGGTCGCCGCGGTCGTGCACGGCGTGGGCCGGCCGGTGCCCGCGTGGCTGCTGCACGTCGCCGCGCTGTGGTTCTGGCACGCCGCGGTGCCCTACGACGCGGCGCTGCGCAGCGACGCGGTGCACGTCCTGGAGCACGTGACCTTCCTCGGCACCGCCCTGCTGTTCTGGCACGCGGTCGCCGGCCCCCGCGGGGCGGGGCGCGCGTCGCCCGGTCTCGGCCTCCTCCTGGTCTTCGCCATGGCCCTGCAGAGCGTGTTCCTGTCCGTCCTGCTCACCTTCGCGCGGACGCCCTGGTACGCGGGCTACGCCACGACCACCGCCGCGTGGGGGCTGGAACCGCTGGCCGACCAGCAGCTCGCCGGGGCGATCATGTGGATCCCCGCGGGCCTGGTCCACGTGGGCGCGGGGCTGGCC
The DNA here is from genome assembly GCA_030447925.1 of Egibacteraceae bacterium. Classification (GTDB taxonomy): domain Bacteria; phylum Actinomycetota; class Nitriliruptoria; order Euzebyales; family Egibacteraceae; genus JAUJNX01. The sequence continues at coordinate 87,808 of JAUJNX010000005.1, forward strand.
CTGCTCGTCGCCCTGGTGCGCGCCGGCGACCGCGCGGTCACCCCCCTGCCCCCTGCACGTGCCCGGGCAGGGCGTTCCCCGAGCCCGCGTTCGACCGGCTGATCACGCTGAGCGTGCCGTCGGTCTCCAGCACCACCGCGGCGATCTGGTCCAGGCCGCCGTAGCCGGTGGACCGGACCGCCTGCCGGATCTCCTCCGGGGCGACCCGCTGGCCCGCCAGCGACTCCTCCAGGAGCCTGCCGTCGCGGACCAGCAGGGTGGGCTCGGACCGCACCGCCCGGCGGAACCACGGCAGGCGCACCGACAGCCACGCGACCGCCAGCTGGAAGCCGATCAGCAGCGCCAGCGCGGTGGCGGCCTGGGTCAGGAGCACGCCCTGGGACAGCAGGGCGCTGGCCAGGGTGGACCCGAGCGCGACGGTGACGATGAAGTCGAAGGCGTTGAGCTTGGACAGCGTGCGCTTCCCGCTGACGCGCAGGAGCACGACCAGGACGACGTAGGTGAGCCCGCCGACGACGACGACCCGCAGCAGCGGCGGCCAGCCGCTGAACAGCAGGTTCTGCGCCACGACGGGCATCAGGGCTCCTGCCGGTCGGCGATCACCTTCACGAGAGCCCGGCGGTGCACCCCATCCCCTCCCTGTCGACGGTGCGATCAGCCTCACCAGGCCCGCCCCCGGCCAACCCGCCCGGGTTCGCGTGCGGCCCGCTACCCGTTCCCGGGTAGGCGGCCCCGGCCGCACGTGGTAGTGCTGGAGGGTGGACATCGAACGCGCTCTGGAGCTGCTGGTCGACACCGGGACACCGCTGGGCAGGGCCGTCTCCAGCGCCGCCGTCCTGGTCGCCGCCCTGGTGGTGGCCGTCGCCGCGGACCGGCTGGCCGCCCACCGCACCGGTGACCCTCACGCCCGCTACTACCTGCGCAAAGGGTTGCGCTACGCGGTGGTGCTCGTGGCCGTCGTCGCGCTCGCGGGGATCTGGCAGGCGTTCGCGGGCCGCATCGGTGTGGTGCTCGGCTTCGCGACCGCGGGCCTCGCGTTCGCGCTGCAGGAGGTCATCGGCGCGCTGGCGGGCTTCGTCAACATCCTGCTCGGCGGGATCTTCCGGGTGGGGGACCGCATCCAGATGGGCGGCGTGCGCGGCGACGTGATCGACATCACGCCCCTGCGCACCAAGATCATGGAGATCGGGTCCCCCCAGGACGACGGTTCGTGGGTGCGCGGGCGTCAGTACACCGGGCGGCTGGTCACGGTGTCGAACAAGGCCACCTTCACCGAGCCGGTGTTCAACTACAGCGCCGCCTTCGAGTACCTGTGGGAGGAGCTGACGTTCCCCGTCCCGCACGATGCGGACTGGCGCGAGGCCGAGCGCATCCTGCTGGAGGAGGTCCGGCGGGTGTCCTCCTCGCAGGGCGCGCAGGCGGCGATCACCGGGATGACCCAGCGCTACCCGGTCGCCCGCGCCGACGTCGAGCCGCGGGTGTTCCTGCGCGCGACCGACGACTGGGTCGAGCTGTCCGCCCGTTTCGTCCTGCCGCTGCGCGCCGCCAGGCGCGTGAAGGACGACGCCACCCGCCGGATCCTCGACCGCTTCGCGTCGGCGGGCATCCGGGTGGCGTCGGCGACCCAGGACGTCACCGTCCGTCCCGGCTCCTGAGCGGGTAGGGGTCCGGCATGGCCAGCGCGCCGCCCCCGCCCGTCCTCCGCCGCCCCGCCGCCGAGCGGGAGCGGGTCGCCCGCGAGCTCGCCGAGCGCATGGACGGACCCGTCACCGTGCTCGGCGTCGTCTTCCTGCTCCTCGTGCTGGTCGACACCGCCGCGCAGCCGGAGGGGGCCCTGGCGGTCGCCTTCGACGTGGTCAGCTGGGTCGTCTGGGGCGTGTTCGTGCTGGAGTTCGTGCTCCGGGCCGTCATCGCCCCGTCCACCGCGGACTTCCTGCGCAGCAACTGGTGGCAGCTGGTGTTCCTGGCCCTGCCGTTCTTCCGCTTCGTGCGCATCCTGGCCCGCCTGCGCCTGGCGCGCATGGGCCGGGTCGTGTCCTCGGCGGTGCGCGGCGCCCGCACCGCGACCGCGCGGCTGTCCGGGCGGCTCGGCTGGCTGAGCGCGGTCACCGCCATCGTGGTGCTGTCCGCCAGCCAGCTGCTCTACGAGTCGACCCCGTACCCGTCCTACGGCGACGCGCTGCACGACGCGGCGCTCGCCACCATCACCGGCGAGCCCGTCGGGCCGCGGTCGGCGGTCGCCGACGTGCTGGAGGTCGTGCTGGCGCTGTACTCGGCGGTCGTCTTCGCCGCCCTGGCCGGCGTGCTGGGGGCCTACTTCCTGGAGCGCCGCGACGAGGGCTGAGGCGAGCCTCAGCGCTCCGGCCGCATGAGGGCCGCGTCGTCGCCCAGGAGGCGCCGCGCGTCGGCGGCGATGTCGTCGTCAGCCAGCACCACGTAGCGCTCCGCGCGCAGGGCGGGCAACGAGTCGACATCGCGCCGGCCGCCGCGGGCGACCTGGGCGGTGAGGGTGAGCGCCATCCCGATCAGCGCACCGACCACCAGACCCCAGAGCGCGAGGACGCCCGCCGACGCCAGCGGCTGCCCGGCGGTGAGCAGTCCCAGGAGCAGCCCCACCAGGCCGCCCGTGACCGCGCCGTTGACCAGGCCCTGGACGGCGGCGACGCCGTAGCCCCGGCGGCCCGTCACCTGCTCGACGTACTGCAGGCCCTCGCCCACGATGGCCAGCCCCTGCACGGGGAAGCGCCGTTCGGCCAGCAGGTCCACCGCGGCCCTGGCGTCCTCGTAGCGGGCGAACGCCGCCACCGCGGTCCGCGGTCGGGCCTCCTCGGTCGCTCCTCGCGCGTCCATCGCTGCCCTCCTGCGTCGTCGGTAGGGGCAGGATCACCGGGCGAGCGGCGCACGCCTCCCCGGCCCCGGGGGGCGGGTACTACCGGAGAACCGGTAGCGGCGGCCGGGCGGCGGGGCCGGCAGGACGGGACCTACCCGGTGACCACCGGCCCCGCGCGGACGGCGAGCAGGGCGACGTCGTCCTCGTGGGGGCCCGCGCCGAGCAGCCGGTCGCGGAGGGTGGCGCACAGGCGGGCGGGCGGGTGGATCGGGTCGGCCGCGGCGGCCAGCCGGGCCAGGCCGTGGTCCAGCGCGAACCCGCGGCGCTCCACCAGCCCGTCGGTGTAGAGCACGACGGTGGTGGCCGGCGCCAGCTCGGCGTCCTGCTGCGGGCACGGGGAGGTGGCGGGGGCCCCGATCGGGACGCCGGCGGCGCCCTCCGGGAAGCAGGCTGGGCCCCTGGGCGGGACCAGCAGGGGCGGCGGGTGGCCCGCGGTCGCCCAGCGCGCGCGCACGCCGCCGCCCTCCGCGGCCTCCAGCGCGACGACGGCTGCGGTCGCCAGCGCCTCGGGCTCGAGGTCGCCGAACAGGCTGTGCAGCAGGTCCAGAGCCGCGGCGGGCTCGTGACCCTCGGCCAGGTAGGCGCGCAGTGCGATGCGGACCTGGCCCATGAGCGCGGCGGCCTCCAGCCCGTGGCCGGCGACGTCGCCGACGGTGACGGCCACACGGCCGGGGCCGCAGGGCACCGCGTCCCACCAGTCGCCACCGGCGCGCCAGCCCTCCGCGGCGGCCTCGTAGTGGACCCCCAGGTCGAAGCCGGGCACGGCGGGCGGCCCGGCGGGGAGCAGCCGCCGCTGCAGCATGGCGGCGGCCGTGCTGACGTCGGCGTAGGCCTGGGCGTTGCCGAGCGCGACGGCGCCGAAGTCGGCGATGATCCGGGCCCGCCGGCGGGCGGCCTCCCCGAAGGCGCCCGGCCGGTCGGCGTAGAGGTTCAGCGCGCCCAGCGCGCGGCCGCGCGCCACCATCGGGACCGACAGCACCGCGCCGACGCCCAGCGCGCCGGCGTCGGCGGCGAAGGCGGGCCACCGGCGATCCGCGGCCAGGTCGTCGATGTGCTGGACGCGCCGGGAGGCGACCGCGGCCAGGCAGGGACCCTGGTCGTGGGCGAGCTGCACCTGGTCGGCGCGCACCGCCCGCTCGCCGCGCCACGCGGCCGTCCGCAGGTGGCCGTCCTGGACCAGCCAGGCGCCGACCTCCAGCGGGCCGTCCACGGACACGTGGCGGGCGCTGAGCTCGGTCACCCGTTCCAGCATCGCCCCGAGGTCGCGGTCGAGCAGCAGGGCCGGCAGACCGAGCAGGTCCTGCAGCAGCCGCTCGTCGTCACGGGGCGGCGCGTCGGGTCGGACGCCGGGCGGTGGCACGGCCTGCTCCTGGTCGGGGTGCGCGGGACGCTGCCAGGTGCGTGCATCCGGCGCCATACCCCGTCTCGGGTGGTCGCGGCCGGCGCTGCGCAGGACGGCGAGGGTCCACACCGCGCGACTACCGCGGATCGGGTGCAGGCCCTTACCACCGCCCGGGCGCGGGCTCCGCACCACCGCCGGGCACCGTCCACCCTAGCCACGACATCAGGAGGACGACATGGTGCGCAGGTACGACGACGTGGAGACCATGGGCACCCCCACCGGGGCGCACCCATCGGGCGGGCGGCCCGACCACGGGCGGTCGCGAGGGCCGTGGGGCTGGCTGATCGCGCTCCTGGCGCTGATCGCGATCGGGATCGCGCTGTTCTTCCTCCTCGGCGGCGACGTCGACGTGGAGAGCGAGGGGCGGTTCGACGTCGAGGTCCCGGAGGTGGACGCCGACGTCGCGCCCCCGGACGTGGACCTGGAGGGCGGCGAGCTGCCCGAGGTCGACGTCGAGCCGGGCGACGCGGAGGCCGAGGTGCCGGGCGACACGGCACCCGCGGCCGGCGGCTGAGGGGGGAGATCGCGATGACGACCGCACCCGCTCGCGCAGCCGCCGCGTCCCTGGTGCTGCTGGCCGCGCTGCTGGCCGGTTGCACCACCGGGGACGCGGCCGACGAGGCCGTCCAGGCGGGGCGCTTCGACCCCGGCACCCTGGTCGGCGAGGAGATCACGGTCACCGGCGAGGTGACCCGGAGCCCCGACGGGCCCGTGTTCCGCCTGTCGGGCGACGAGTTCGGCGCTGACGGCCTGGCGGTCGTGTTCCCGGGCGTCCCGGCCCTGGAGGAGGGTGCGCTGGCGCAGGTGACCGGCGTGGTCACCGAGGCCGACCTCGCGGCGATCAACGAGCGCCTGGACGAGGGCGTCGGGGCGGAGGACATCGCCGACCTCGGCGACGCCGTCGTGCTGGCGGCGCAGGACGTCCGCCGGCTCGTCCCTGCCGAGGCGGGCGCCGAGGCCGCCGAGTCGGTGGAGGACCTGGCGGCCCGCCTGCGGGCGGAGGGTGGGTTCGACACGTTCCTGTCCGGCCTGTCCATAGCCGGCCTCGACGAGCTGATGCGCGGGGACACCCCCGCCACGGTCTTCGTGCCGGGCGACGCCGCGTTCACCGAGGGCGCGACCGCGCAGGTCCGCGACCTGCTCGAGGACCCGGAGCGGGTCGACGACGTCCTGCGCCACCACGCCGTGGAGGGCGCCTACACGCTGGACGAGCTCCGCGATCTCGACGAGCTGACCAGCGTCAGCGGCGAGGCGCTGGCGATCACCGCCGACGGCGACCAGGTGCTGGTCGGCGGCGTGCCCGTCACCGGCCCCAGCTACCGGTCGGGCGAGGTGATAGCCCACGTCGTCGGGGGCATCCTTGACCCCGGTGCCGGCTGAACGGGTGGACGAGGTCATCAGTGCGCGCGGGTTGACGCGGCGCTACGGCGCCCTGGTCGCCGTGGACGGGCTGGACCTCGTCGTCGCCCCCGGCACGATCATCGGGCTGATCGGACCCAGCGGGTCGGGCAAGACCACGACGGTCCGCCTCCTGACCGGCATCGAGACGCCGACGGCGGGTGAGGCCGTGGTCCTCGGCGTCGCCCCCACGGCCTTCACGCCCGCCCACCGCGAGCGCATCGGCTACCTCCCGCAGCTCAACGTGCTGTACCCGAACCTGTCGCTGCAGGAGAACCTCGAGTTCGTCGCGTCGCTGTACGGGCTGCCGCGGCGCCGCCGCGACCGGCTGGACGAGCTGCTCGAGTTCGTCGGCCTGCGGGAGCGGCGGCGCACGCTGCTGCGCGCCGCCTCCGGCGGGATGCAGCGGCGGCTCGCGCTCGCCGCCGCCCTGGTCGGCGACCCCGAGCTGCTGTTCCTGGACGAGCCGACGGCCGGGATCGACCCGGTCCTGCGCCGCCGCTTCTGGGACCACTTCCGCGGCCTGCGTGACGAGGGTCGCACGCTGGTGGTCACCACCCAGTACGTCGGCGAGGCCGCGTACTGCGACCAGGTGGCGGTGCTGGCGGAGGGGCGCCTGCTGACCGTCGACACGCCCGACGGGCTGCGCCGGCAGGCGCTCGGCGGGCGCGCGCTGGACCTGGTCGCCGCCGCGCCGATCGACCCCGGTGTGCTCATCGGCCTCGGGGCCCTGCCGTTCGTCATCCGCGCCGAGCCGACCGGCGGCGAGGGTCGCGCGCTGCGCATCCTGGTCGACGACCCGGGCGCGGCCATCCCGCGGGTGCAGGACTGGCTGGACGGCCGCGGCGTGCAGCTGCAGAGCGTGGCGACCTTCGAGCCGCCCTTCGACGACGTCTTCGTGGAGCTGGTGGAGCGGGGGCGGCCGGGTGGCTGAGGGCGGCAAGCGGTGGATCCGCGCGGGCGCGTTCGTCCGCAAGGAGGTCGTCGACATCGTCCACCAGCCGGCGCTGGTGGTCACGCTGATCCTGGGGCCGTTCCTCGTGCTGCTCGCCTTCGGCGCCGGCCTCGGCGATCTCGCCACCGAGGTGCGGACGCTGTTCGTGGCGCCCGCCGGCAGCGCCGAGGCGGAGCTCGCCGAGCAGTTCACGACCCCCACCGGCAGCCGCCTCGCCGTCCTGGGCGTGGAGCCCGACCGCGAGGCGGCGCTGGACCGCCTGGCGCAGGGGGAGGTCGACCTGGTCGTGGAGATGCCGTCCGACGCGGCGGTGGCCTTCCGCGACGACCGGCGCTCCACGGTGATCCTGCACCACGACTACGTCGACCCGATCGAGCTGCGCGCCCTGATCCTGGGCGTCAACCGCACCGTGGGGGCGATCAACGACCAGGTGACCACCACGCTGGTGGCCCAGAGCCAGCAGGACACCGGGGCGCTGGAGGCGCAGGTGGCGCAGGCGCGGGCTGCGCTCGCGGCGCTGCGCCAGGCCTCCGCGCGGGGGGACGAGGCGGGGGCCACCGAGCAGCGCGAGATCCTCTCCGGGCTGGTGGCCGACCTGGACGCCGACCTGGACGTCGCGCTCGCGGGGGACGCCGGGGAGGTGCTGGAGCTGCAGGCGGGGAGCGACCCGGTCGAGGCCGTGGAGGACCTGGCGGGCGAGGATCTCGCCACCCTCACCCGATCCCAGCTCGCCGCCTACGAGGACGACCTCGCGCGCCTCCAGGAGGGGATCGCGCTGTTCCGGCGCCTGTCACCGGCGGTGATCGTGCAGCCGTTCGCGGGCGAGGCCCGCAGCCTGTCGGACCTTGACCTCCGGCTGGTCGACTTCTACGCCCCGGCGGTCGTGGCGCTGCTCCTGCAGCACATGGTCGTCACGCTGGTCGCCCTGTCGATCGTGCGCGAGCACGGCCTCGGCACGTTCGCCCTGTTCCGCGTGGCGCCGCTGACCGTCGGCGAGTTGCTGGCCGGCAAGTTCGCCGCGGCCCTCCTCATCGGCGTGGTGATCGCGGCGGCGGTCGTCGCGCTGCTGGTGCTCGGCCTGGGCGTTCCGCTGGCCGGGTCGGTCGGGTGGCTCGCCCTGAGCCTGCTCGCGGTGCTGGCCGCCTCGATCGCCCTCGGCTTCGTCATCGCCCTGCTCGCGCAGAGCGACAGCCAGGCGGTGCAGTCGGCGATGCTGCTGCTGCTGGCGAGCATCCTGCTGTCCGGCTTCGTCCTGACCCTGCAGTACTTCCGGCCGGCGCTGCGCGCGATCGCCTGGCTGCTGCCCGCCTCGCACGGCGTGCAGCTGCTGCGCGAGCTCATGCTCCGCGGGGGTCCCCCGCCCTGGCCGCCGCTGCTCGCGCTGGGGGCGATGACCGTGGTCCTCCTGGGCGCCGCCGCCCTGCTCCTGCGTCGGCGATTGGCCCGGCCGTGACACCGTGGCTGCCCGAGTGGGCCGGGGGCGCCTTCTGGCTGGTGCCGGCCTCGATCGTCGTCGCGGGGGGCGCGCTGGCGTCCACTACATCAGCCACATGGTCCAGCTCGTGCGGGTCGAGACCATCATCGGGCGGATCGCCGCGGACGCGCGTCGCACGTCCGAGCGGGTCTCCCCGCCCGCCCCGGACGGGCCGGTCCCTCCCTGCAGGTCCGCGCCCGCCTCCGCACCCTCCTGGAGGGCCTCCTGACCGCCGTCCCCGCCCACCGCGCCGAGCCCCTCCGCACCCGCCTCGCGGACCTGGACGGCGGGCCGCGGCGTCCCGGGGGTAGGCGCCGTGCCGCCTACCGCGCATCGGGTAGGGCGGCGGTGGCCGAGCGGGTACATCCCCGGCACATGACGACGACCGACGCCGGAGCGCCGGACGGGCGAGCGGTGGCGCACGCCTGGCGCCCCCTGCGCGGCTTCCTGAGCGCGCCGGTCCGCACGCGCACCGCCGCCGGGTGGCTGGCGTTCCTGCTGCTGGTCACGGTGCTCACCTGGCTGGTCCCCGCCCTGCGCCTGTCCTGGTACTCCCCGACGGCGCGGGTGATGCTGGAGAGCGTCGAGCTCTGCGTGGCGCTGTTCGCCGCGCTCGCGCTGCTGCTGCCCGACGACGGCGACACCGAGGTCGCGCGCAACGCGTTCATCACCGCGCTCGTGACGCTCGGCGTCTCCAACGTCGTGTTCGGGGTCGGCCCGCTGCTGGCCGGCACCTCCAGCGCGTTCGGCGGGGTGCGCAGCTTCTACCCCTGGCTCGCCGCCCGCTACCTGGTGGGGCTGCTGTTCATCGCCGCGGCCCTCGGGCGGCCGCGCCTGCGGCTGGCCTGGTACCTGCTGGCGGTGCCCGGCGCGCTGGTGGTGGTCGACCTCGGCCTGCTGGCGCTGCGCCGCGACCTGCCGTCGCCGTTCGTCGAGCTGGACTTCTCCGAGGCGGCGGGCGTGATCGTGCCGATCGCCGCACCCGCCCAGACCCTGTTCATCGCCGTCATCCCCGCGCTGCTGTTCCTCGTGGGCGCGTGGCTCGCCGCGGGGGTGTTCGCGCGCGGCGCCTCGCCGATGTACTGGTTCCTGGCCCTCGCGCTGGCGGCGCAGGCGGCGGGCAAGGTCCACGAGACGCTCTACCCGTCGGTGCTCGGCCCCGCGATCACCTCGTCGGACCTGCTGCGCGGCGCGTTCGTGCTCCTGCTGCTCGCCGGCGCGCTCACCAAGGTCCGCCAGGTGGTGGTCGACCGGGGCCAGGCGGTCGACGCCCTCGCCACCGACCTGCGCGCGGGCCAGCACCTGCTCGCGCGCATGGGCGAGTTCACCGACCGCGAGGCGTCGTTCCGCGCCGTCGTCGTGCACGAGCTGGCGACGCCGCTGGCCACCCTGCGCGCCTACGCCCACGCGCTCACCGACGACGCGGTGCCGCCCGAGGCGCCGACGCGGCGCCAGGCCGCCGACGGGCTGCGGCGCGAGTCGGCACGGCTCCAGCAGCTGGTCGCGCGCATGGACGAGCTGCGCACCCTGGAGCTGGAGGAGTTCGCCGCCGACCTGCGGCCCGTGCGCCTGCGGCCGCTGCTCGACGACGTCGCCGCCTTCGTGCGCGGCCTGCCCGGCGGCCACCAGCCCGTCCTGTCCTGGCGCTGCGGCGACGACCGCGTCCTCGCCGACCCGGTGCGCCTGGGTCAGTCGCTGCGCAACATCGCGGCCAACGCGGCGCGCTACTCACCGCCCCGGTCGCTGGTCACGCTGACCTGCCGGCAGCTGGACGCCGAGCGCGTCGAGGTCGCGGTCGTGGACCAGGGCCCGGGCATCCCCGCCCCGGAGCGCGAGCGGGTGCTGGGCAGGTTCGAGCGCGGGAGCGCCGCGCAGGGCGCGGACGGCGCCGGCCTGGGGCTGTACGTCGCCGCCCGCATCGCCCAGGCGCACGGCGGCCGCCTGACCATCGCCGACGGTCCCGGCGACCCGCCACGAGGGGCCCGGGTGGGACTGGAGCTGCGCCGTGCCGGATGAGGGGGAGCGAGCATGACCGCGAACGACAGGGCCGTCGCACGCCGGCTCCCGCCGCCGGGGCACGACCAGGGACCGGCGGCGGCGCCCGGCGAGCCCGGCGCCCCCGTGCGCGTGCTGCTCGTCGAGGACCACGCCAGCTACCGGCAGGCGCTGGAGATCGTGATGGCGCAGTCAGCCGACCTGGAGGTCGTCGCCCAGGTGGAGCGGGCCGACCAGGCCGGCCCCGCCGCCGCCGAGCACCGGCCCGACGTGGCGATCGTCGACCTGGACCTCGCCGGCGGCAGCGGCATCGACGCGCTGGCCGACATCCGCCGCGCGGCCCCCGATACCACCACGGTGGTCCTGAGCGCGCTCACCGACGACGTCGAGTTCGGCCGCGCGATCGAGGGCGGCGCCGCCGCGGTCCTGCACAAGTCGATCGACATCCCGGACCTGCTCGGCATCCTGCGCCGGGTCGCCGCCGGTGCGGTCATCCTGCCGGCCGAGGACACCTCGCGGCGCCTCCAGGCCCTCGCCCTGCAGCGGGGGCAGGAGTGGCACGCCCGGCTGCTGGCGGAGCAGCTCACCGACCGCGAGCGCCAGGTCCTCCAGGGGCTTGCGAACGGCAGGGACCACCGCGCCATCGCGCGGGAGTTCGGCATCTCGCCCGAGACCGTGCAGACCCACATCCGCAACCTCCACGCCAAGATGGGGGTGGGATCGCGCCTGGAGGCGGTGGTCAAGGCCATCCGCATGGGCCTGGTCGAGCCGCCCCGCTAGGTCCCGGCGGACCGGACGGTGAGGGGCGGGTCCCCCCTGCAGCGGGACCCGCCCCGTCGGCCGCTGGGCGGGCGTCGCGGGGCGCCCCCGAGGACCGACGTGCCGCACCGCACCCCCACCATCCACCCGTGCGCCGCCCGCGTCACCCCCGCCCGGAGGGTGCCGCAGCTACCCGATGCCGGGTAGGCCGACAGCGCGAAACGGGCGGCGATCGCGTCGTGCTGGTTCGCCGTGGGTGAGACCTGCCCGCCCAGCTCGTAGTTGCTGTAGTGGTCTCGGCAGCCGGCCAGCCGCCAGGTCCCGCCCGAGCTGGTCGCCAGCTCGGTGAAGTCCAGCTGCCAGACCTGGTTCGTCCGCGACGGCCCCTCGTCGCGCAACACCCGCAGCCACGGCCCACGCACCCCGCGCCGGTCCGGCCGCGGGCCTGCCAGCGCGCCCCTCACACGGCGAAGCGCACAGAGGGGAAGCGGTCCTACTGACCCTTGACGTCGATCTGTGGTTGATCTACAGTAGATCTGCGGCAAACCTAGGAGTAGAAATGGCGAGCAAGTACGACGATCTACGGAAGCAGGTCGAGGTGGGTGGGGGTTTGCTGCTCACCACGATGGAGGTGCTGCGTGACGCTCATGGAGCCGGGAAGCTGGGCGTCCATGTACGCAAGGCCATCCACGATGCTCTAGCGGCGCACGGCCTCGGCCACCTGCCCAGAGAACTTCCGACCTACCAGCACGAGGAGGTTCGTCTCTTCCGGCTCGGTACCCCAATCGCGGACACCATCAACGCCGTGCTGCACCCGAGCGAGGGTGGCGATCAGGTCCTCCGCCAGAGTGCGGGATCTGAAGCGCAGGACGTCCTCAAGCAGATTCGCGAGCTGGTCTGCGAGTAGGCCCCTCGTCGCCGTCCTTCGCCAGCGGGACCACGAGGAACGGGTCGCCTTCGGCCACTCGGCAGCCTTCGGCGCTGTCTGGGTGGGCCTGGGGGTCGAGGGGCGGCTGGCGGGGAAGGGCATCGAGCAGAGGCCGCACGGCGGCCAGCGCTGGGCTCCTGAACAGCAGAGATGCCCCCTTGCGGGGGCGTCTCGTGGGGCGGATCTGACGGGATTTGAACCCGCGACCTTCACCTTGACAGGGTGACGAGCACTCCTAGCTGCTCCACAGATCCATGGGTGGTGCGTGGTGCGGTAGGCCGTGCAGGACTCGAACCCGCTCCGCCGGATTAAAAGTCCGGAGCTCTACCCGTTGAGCTAACGGCCCTCAGGGCGAGAGGCGACCTCCCGAGTGACGGAGTCTAGCCTGCCCGTGCAGTTCGCGCACACCCCGTGCACGACCAGCTCGACGCGCTCGGTGGTGAAGCCGTGGCCGCCGGCCAGGTGCCGGCGGATGTTCTCGACGAGGTCGCCCTCGTGGTGCTCGACCTCCCCGCACGACCGGCAGACCAGGTGGAAGGCGTCGTCGGGGTGGGCGACCTCCCAGTGGCCGCGGCCGTCGCCCAGGTGGACCTCGCGGGCCAGGTCAAGGTCGGCGAGCACCCGCAGGGTCCGGTAGACGCTGGCGAGGTTGAGGTCGGGCGCGGCGCGCGTGACCTCGTCGTGCAGCTCCTCGGCGGTCAGGTGGCCCTCGGCGCGGCGCAGCGCGTCCCACACCAGCCGGCGCTGCGGCGTCAGCCGGTACCCCTCGGTGCGCAGCAGCGGCCCCACATCCATGCCCGCAGCCTAGGCCGTGCGCCCGGCGCCGTGGGCCCGGCGTCGTGCGGCGGGCCGGGCCGGCCGCACCTCCTAGGCTGCGCGCATGGTCGTCATCGAGGTGCGGGCGGGGGACGGGGCGGTCGCGGGCGAGGTCGCCGACCTGCTGGCCGAGGTGGAGCGCACGCGGGGGTTCCCGCCGCTGGGGGAGCAGAAGCTGCTCCAGCTCCGCGCCGGTGGGCGCGGCGCCACCGCGATCCTCGCCCGCGACGGGGCGCGCGTGGTCGGCTACGGCCACCTGCGCTGGAACCCGCGCGGCGAGGTCCCCCGCGCCACCGTCGAGGTGGCCGCCCCCGACCCCGACCTCGGCGGTCGCCTGCTGGACGTCGCCCGCGAGCAGGTCGCCGCCGCGGGCGGGGGGACGCTGTACGTGTGGGAGCACCACGTCGACGACCCCGCCGGCACGGTCGCCGCCCGCGCGGGGTTCCGCGTGCAGCGGCGCCTGGCGATCATGGTCCGGTCGCTCGCCGCGCCCGTCCCGGACCCCGCGCCGCCCGCGGGCGTGGCCGTCCGCGGGTTCCGGCCCGGGGTCGACGACGCCGCGTTCCTGGCCGTCAACGACCGGGCGTTCGCCGGGCACCCGGAGCAGGGCGGGCTGACCCCCGACGACCTCGCCGACCGCACCGGCGCCGACTGGTTCGACCCGGCGGGCCTGCTGCTGGCCTGGCGCGGCGACGAGCTGCTCGGCTTCCACTGGACCAAGGTCGAGGGCGACGTCGGCGAGGTCTACGTGCTGGGCATCGACCCGTCCGCGCAGGGGCTGGGTCTGGGCCGCGCCCTCCTGCGCGCGGGGCTGGCGCACCTGGCGGCCCGCGGGTGCCGCGAGGTCGTCCTCTACGTCGACGACGCCAACCCCGGCGCGCTGGGCCTCTACACCGCCGAGGGCTTCAGCACCAGGTCCCTGGAGGTCTGCTACGAGGACGAGATCCCCAGCGCCTCCAGCGCGACGTCGGCGACCACGCGGTAGCCGATCCTGCGGTAGACGCCGTTGGACGTGGGGTTCGCCCGGTCGGTGAACAGGGCGCACCAGTCCCGCCCCTCCGCGAGCGCCAGCGCCGTGACGGCGGCGGTGCACGCGGCGGCGTAGCCCCGCCGCCGGTCCGCCGGCGGGGTGTAGACGTGGCTCAGGCGCACGCCGCGGGCGGTGGGTCCGCGCAGCCAGGCCATCGACCGGGGACGACCGCCGTCCTCCCACAGGAACGGGCGGACACCGGGGGTGCGCAGGACGGCGGCCACGTCGACGTCCTGGGGGAGGTCGCCCGCGTCGGCCATCATCGCGGGGAACCAACGGGTCAGCAGCTCCCGGTCGCCGTCGCCGGCGGGGCGCAGGGCGCCGCTCACGCCGCCGGGCGCCGCGACCGCGTCGGCGACGTGCAGCCACTGGTCGAACCAGCGGTGCGACGTCGTCCCCGTCGCGGCCGACCAGGCGCCGGCGAAGGCGACGACGTCGGCCTCCGGCCCGGCCACGCCGGTGGCGCCCTCGCGGGCGAGATCCTGCGCGAGCGCCGCCGCAGCCTCCGGGTGGGCGCAGCGCGCCAGGGCGACGCTGCGGCCCGGGCGCCGCACGGCCGCCCCCGCCACCGAGCCCGCCTCGTGGGCGGTCGCGAAGGTCGTGCCCTCGCCGCCGCTGACGGCCAGCTCGCCGAGGGTGCCGAGGAGGGCGACGTGCTCGACCTCGCGGGCCAGGAGGTACGGGCCCGCCGCCGCCAGGAACGCCCCCGGGGAGGGGTGGCGGGTGACCCGGGTCACGACTCGTCGATGCGGGCCGCGCCGTGGGGGTCCAGCTTGTAGCCGACGCCGCGGACGGTGCCGATCAGCGCCTCGAACTCCGCCCCGAGCTTCGCCCGCAGGCGGCGGATGTGGACGTCGACGGTGCGCGTGCCGCCGTAGTAGTCGTAGCCCCACACCTCCTGCAGGAGGTGGCTGCGGGTGAACACCCGGCCCGGGTTGCTCGCCAGGTACTTCAGCAGCTCGAACTCGCGGAAGGTGAGGTCCAGGGGCCTGCCCGACAGGCGCACGACGTAGGTGTCCTCGTCGATGGACAGCTCGCCGACGCTGGCGGCGCGGCTGCGGTGGACGGCACGGTGGCGCTCCGCGACGAGGCGCAGGCGGGTCTCGACCTCCGCGGGCTGGGCCCGCGGCAGGACCCAGTCCTCGAACCCCCAGCCCGCCTTGAGCGCGGCCAGGCCGCCGTCGTCGACGACGACGAGCACGGGCCGGTCCGGGTCGCCGGCCGCCGCGGCGCGGCAGGTCTGCGAGGCCGCGGCCAGGTCGCGGGTCGCGTCGACCAGGACGAGATCGGCGTCGGGCGTGCCCGCCAGCGACTCCGGGGCCAGCCGCGCGTGGGCCATGGTGTGGTCCAGGAACTCCAGCGCCGGCAGGAGCGCCTTGGCACCCTCCGGTGCGTCACTGAGGACCAACAGGTGCACGAACGCTCCCCCCGAGCCCACGAGCCCGATCAAGGTGTGATGCTACCGAGTGCGAAGGGCGTGCAGGACCGGAGGCGCAGGACGGGGGAGTGGGATGGCGGTTCGGGTGCGGCTGTTCGCGGCGCTGCGCGAGGCGGCCGGCACGGGGGAGGAGCTGGTGCCCGCAGGGCCGCTCCCGCAGGTGCTCGACGGGCTGCGGGCGCGCCACGGCGCGCGCTTCGCGGCGGTGCTGGGCATGTCGTCGGTCCTGGTCGACGGCGACCCCGTGGCCCGCGAGGCGGCGGTCGACGTGGCCGACGGCGCCGAGGTCGCCCTGCTCCCGCCGGTCAGCGGCGGCGCCGACGACCCGCCGACCCGGCCCTCGCGCGTCCGCGCCGACCTCCCCCCCGAGTGGGTCGTGACCCCCGCGCTCGACCCGCGCACCCGCAGCCGCCCCGCCCGCGGTCCCGCCCCGGCCGCGGCGGTGCCCCCGGCCGCCCCCGCGCCGGCCGCCCCCCGCCGGCCGGGGCCACACGGGGCGGGGCGCGGCGGGGTGCCGGGCGGGCGGCGGCGGGGCGGCCCGGCGGGGTGCGCCGGGCGCACCCGCGGCCCGCCGCCGGCGGGGGTCCGGCGCCGGCGGCGGCGCGGACCACGCCGGCACCCGCGTCCGCGTCCGCGCGCGGGCTGCCCGCCCTGGTCGCCGCGGCCGGAGCGGCCCTGCGGGGCCGGGCCGCCCGGGTGGGCGCCGCCGTGGTCGTCGTCGGGGCGCTCGCGGCGGTGGCGGGCGGGCCGGTCTGGGCGGTGGCCGTGCTGGCGGGCGCCGCCGTGGTCCTGGCCGACCTCGTCGTCCTGCTCGACCGCGCGGCGGTGCGGCCCGTCGTGCCGGTCGCCGTGGCGCTGGGGCTCGGAGCGCCCGCGCTGATCGCCGCGGGCGCCCGCGACCTCGGCGTCCTCGCCGGCGCCGCCCTGGCGCTGGCGGTGGCGGCCACCTTCGCGCGGCTGGCGCTGTCCCGGCAGCACGGCGCGGTCGCGGGCGCGCTCGGGGCGACGCTCGTGGCCGCCCTGCCGGTCGCCCTCGGAGCCGGCGCGCTACTGCTCCTGCGCGACCGCCCCGCGGGCGCCGTCCTCGCGCTGCTCCCCTCCTCCTGCCGGCGGTCGCCCGAGCGGGGACGGCGGCGGCCGCGACGCTGGGCGCGTCCCCCGAGCCGCGCGTCGCGGCGGGGGCCGGTGCAGCGGCGGTCGTCGCGGGCCTGGCGCTGCTCCTGCCGGCCGGCCCCTCCGCGACCACGACGACGCTGGTCTGGCTGGCCGCGGCGGCGACCACCGTGCTCGCCGCCGCGCTCACCGCGGCCCTGCGCACCGCCGCCGGGCTCCGCGGCGTCCCCGTGCGCCGGGTGATCGGCGACGGCGCGGCCGTGGCGGCGGCCGCGGCGGCGCTGCTGACCGCGCCGCTCGCGCTCCTGGTGGCCGCCTGACCACCAGGTTCCCACTGTTCGAACCGCCTCGACGGCGCTATGGTCCGTCCCCGCCTGGTGGAAAGCGTGGGAAGGGGAGGTCGCCCTGGTCGTCACCGCCGCGCCCCGCCCGCCCGTCACCGTCGCGCGGGCGCTGGGGTCGGAGACCCGCGCCGCCATCTACGCCCAGCTGCGGGCGGCGGGGACGGCTCAGACCGTCCGCGACGTCGCGGCCGCCTTCGACCTGCACCCCAACGTCGCGCGCACGCACCTGCAGACCCTCGCCGACGCGGGGCTGGTCCGGGTGGGACGCCGCAAGCACCCCGGCGGGGGCGCCCCGCCAAGGTCTACGCCGCCGTGGACGAGCCGACGGGTGCCGCCGACACCGCCGTGCACGGCCTGGTGCCCGACCAGGGGCTGGCGATCCGGCTCCTGGCGGGCCTGCTGGACGGACCCGGGTCCGACGCGCGCGCCGCCCGGCCCGGCCCGCGCCGCGCTGGCCGCACGCGGGTACAGCGTGGCGCAGGCCGAGGGCCGGCGCCTGGTGGCGGGCGCGGAGCGGCAGGTCGACGGGCCGCGCCGGCCGTTCGCGGAGGCCGCGGACGGCGCGCTGCGAGCGCTCGCGCTGGTCGCGCCGGGGGTGCGCGCGGTGCGCTCCGGGGCGGACTGGGTCGATGTCGCCGGCCTGCGCCCCGCGTTCCTGCAGCTGGCCGCGCTGAAGCCGGAGCTCGCCGACGGCCTGGAGCGGGCCTGCTGGCCGGCGCCCTGGCCGGGGTGGGCGCCCCGGCGACGGTCACCGAGGCCGGGTCGCTGCCGTCGGGCGAGCCGGTCTGGCGCGCCCGCCCCGCCCCCGCGTCGGGCGCCCGCACGCAGGTCGAGACCGCGGCGACGGTCGACGCGCGCGGCCAGCAGCGCGAGGCCGGCGTCGTCCGCGCGATGCGCGCGGTCACCCGGCTGCGCCCCGGCGACGTGCTCGAGGTCCTCGCCGAGGGGCCGGGCACCCCCGCCGCCTTCGCGCGCTGGGCGGACCGGGCGGGCCACCAGCTGCTGGGCGTGGAGCGCGCGGCGGACGGCACGGGCCGCCCGGCCATCAGGATGCTGATACGGAAAGGTGCGCAGTCGTGAGGGTGACGGTGCTGGCCTCGGATCCGGCGCGATGGATCCTGGAGACGGCGCAGGGGTGGGCCGCCGCCGGCGACGTCCCCACCGTGGTGCTGCTCGACGCCGCGGCGGCGCTGGCCCGGCGCGGGCACCCCGACGCCGACGTCGTGCGGGCGGCCCAGGCGGGCGGGGTCGCGGTGGCGGTCCACGACGGCGCGCTGCTGCGGCGCGGGGTCGCCCCCGCCGCCGTCGCCGACGGGGTCGCGGTCGTCGACCTCGACGCGGTCGCGGACCTGGTCACCACCGGCGCCGACCGGGCCCTGTGGTACTGATGCGGATCACCCTGGTGCTGCACCGCGGCGGGCGCAACGAGTCGACCGCCACCGCCCTCGCCCTGGCCGACCGCCTCCTGGCCCGCGGGCACCGCGTCAGCGTCTTCGCCCACGCCGACGCGGTCACCCTGTCGGCGGGCACCGGCGGGTCGGTCACCGTCGTCGCCGACCTCCTGCGCCGCGGCGTCACCGGCGCGGGGCTGGACTGGGTCGTCGAGGAGGCGACCGCGCGCGCCCTCGGCCTGGACGACCGCCAGGCCCGGGGGGTCGTCCTGGGCGACCACGCCGACCTGTGGGCGCTGGTGCGCCAGGCCGACGTCGTCCTCAGCCCCGACGGGGGGTCCTAGCGATGGTCCGCCGCGTCGTCAGCCTGATCCGCTGGGCCCCCGTCGCGCTGCGCGGCGCCGACCCGGTCCTGGAGGCCAACGCCTACGCCGTCGCCGAGGCGGTGGACATCGTCCTGGTCCTGCGCGGCGTCGCCGTCGAGCTGGCGGTCGCGGCGCCCGCCGTGGAGGGGCCCGACCCCGCCGAGACCGGCCTGCCGCAGCCGATCTCCGACCTGGACCTCGTCGGCCTGCTGGAGAGCGGCGTCGACGTCGTCGTCGCCGCCGAGGACCTCGCCCG
Source organism: Egibacteraceae bacterium (assembly GCA_030447925.1). GTDB lineage: Bacteria > Actinomycetota > Nitriliruptoria > Euzebyales > Egibacteraceae > JAUJNX01. The sequence continues at coordinate 106,362 of JAUJNX010000005.1, forward strand.
CGTCGGCCTGAGCGCCGCGGACCTGGTCGCCGGGGTGCAGGTCGCCGACGCCCCCGCCCTCGCCGAGGTCCTGCGCACCGCCGAGGCCGTCCTCACCTGGTGAGGACGGCCCCTGCGGTGCGCCGCGGGCGGCGTCAGCCGCCCTCCCAGTACTTCTTGGCCAGGGAGAACGCGGCCTCGCCGAGCTTCTTGCCGAGGTCGCGGGTCGGGACGTCGTCGATCTCCCAGTGGATCCCGCCCACACGGCGGGAGATCGCCGCCTCCTGTGCCGCCGCGTTCCAGCTCGCCCAGCTCAGGACGATGTCGGTCCGCGGCGCGACGCCCGGCTCGCGCCGGGTCGACCCGGCGGGGACGACCACGCTGGCGCCGAAGACGTCGCCGTCGCGGCCCTGGACCGCACCGAAGTCCTTGAGGAACGCCGCGGCGGCGTAGCTGAAGGTGCTGTGCCCGGAGGTGTAGGCCGGGAACGGCGGGGTCGGGAAGCTGTCGGGCTGGTACGGCGTCCACTGCTCGGCCGGCACCGGACCGCCCCAGCCCGGCACCGTCCGCCCGGCCCGCAGCGTGCGCACCACCGTGATCGGCCGGGCGAAGTCGTAGCGGTACTTGAGCTCCCAGGCCGCGATGCTCGCGTCGAGCATCGCACCGTTGAGGCCGAAGAACATCTTCACGTCGGCGTCCAGCGACTGGCCCCACCGGCGCGACGCCCACTGGGCGAACAGGTTCCAATGGCCCGGCGGCAGCTCTGACTGCGGGCCGTCCGCCCAGTACTCCGCGACGACCTTCTCCCGGTCGGTGAGGTCGGAGCTCTCGGCCAGGAAGCGGTCGATCATCGCCTGGCGCTCGGACTCGCTCAGCTTGTTGGGGTCCTCCACCTGCAAGGTGGTCTCCAGCAGCTTGGGCTCGAAGGGCCGGACGTCGCCCCAGTGCGGGGTCAGCGCCCGCTGCGCCGTCGCGTTCGCGCTGCCGAAGGGGACGGAGAGCGGCTGCCAGCGCCAGGGGCTCGTCGCACGCGCGGGGGTGGGCGCATTCACCGGCTGGTACCCGCTGGTGTCGGCGTAGCCGCCGGCCTGGTTGGACCCGTCCGTGCTCCGCGACCTGATCACCCGCTGGGCGGCGGCGAGCCCGACCCCCGCCGCCCGGTCGGTGGCGGTGGTGAAGCCGAAGCCGGCGAGCTCCCGGTCGAAGGCCGAGCGGCACTGCGGCACGTCCTGCGGCCACAGGTCCGTCAGCGCCGCGTGGGCGGCCACGCTGACCGCGCGCTCCTTGTTGGCCTCCGTGCGCTCCGCGCTGGGGCGCCGGCTCCACGCCGTGCTGACGCCCGCGATCGAGCGGACCGTGGGGACGGCCCTGCCGTCGTAGGACGACCACGCGTCGTACACCGCGGCGTGCAGGACGTACAGCGAGCGGGCCACCACCGTCGGGCCCGGCTTCACCGCGCGGATGCACTCCAGCGCCGCCTCGTTCCAGATCAGCGCCGCGTTGTCGTCGGGGCTGTCGTTGAACCGGGTGAACGGGTAGATCGGGTTGTCGTCGCCGTCCGCCAGGGCCGGGGAGACGGTCGCGCCCATGACCCCGAGCGCCAGCAGCGCCGCGAGCAGCAGCTTTGGTCGCATGGGAGGAGAAGCCTTCCGGATCGACGAGCGGCGCCCGCCCGGCACCGCCACACGCCGCGGACTCTAGCGAGCACGCAGACCGGCCCTCCACCTGGCCGATCGATCAGCGGGCGCGCGGCGATAGCATCAGGCCCATGAACGCGACGGAGATCTTCTACACGGCCCTGCTGTTCCTGATGCTGGGCCTGGCAGGAGCGTTCGGTCTCTATGTGCTCTGGCGCCTGAAGGGGTAGACCTCCGCGCCGACCGTATCGATCCGCACCGCACAAGAGTCCCAGGGGTGACCGATCGGCCACTCCCGGAGGCCTTGCCATGCGGTTGCGGACATCCCTGCTCGTCCTGGCCCTGACCACGCTCCTCCTGACCCCCGCGGCGGTCGCCCAGACCGCCGCCGTCGATGTCGACGTCAACTTCTCCAGCGCGGCCGCGCCCCTGCCGGCCGGCTTCGTGCGCGACCACGGCCAGCCCCATGGCGCCCGCTCGGGCCCCGGCCAGGGCAGCGGGCTGATCTACGGCTGGGTCGTCCCGGGCACCGCCACCCCACTGGACCTGTCCGTGGGCGGGTCCACGCCGGGCAACGGCCGCGACCGCAACCGGTCGGGCATCGTCCAGGAGCTCGACACGATCATGCACGCCCAGGGCGACGACGTGCCCGGCTTCAACGGCACCGCCCGCGAGGGCGACTGGGAGCTGGCGGTCCCCGCGGGCACCTACACCGTCGAGGTCACCGTCGGCGACCAGTACCTGGACAGCGCGCACACCGTCAACGTGGAGGGCGCCAACCTGGTCCACCGCGTGGTGCCAACGAGCGCGCAGCGCTACCGCACCGCGACCACGACCGCCCGGGTCACCGACGGGCGCCTGACGCTCAGCCCCGTCGGCGGCACCAACACCAAGTTCACCCACACCAGGATCACGACCGCGCCCGCGGCCGCGACCCGGCGACCGGCGGTCCTGTCCGCCATCCCCGCCAACCAGGCCACCGGTGTCCGCCGCGACGAGGGCATCGCCACGACCCTGTCGCTGCCCACGGTCGGCTCCGGCGTCGACCCGGCGACCCTCACCGCGACCTCGGTGACCCTGACCCAGGTCTCCACGGGCGCATCGGTGCCCATCAGCGTCGCCACCAGCGGCGGCCGCGACACCATCACCGCGCAGCCGGCCGCCCCGCTGGCGGCGAACACGACCTACCGGTTCACCGTCACCGACGCGGTCCGCGACCCCAACGGCCAGGCCTTCCTGCCATTCACCTCGGTGTTCACCACCGGCACCGAGGGCGGCACGGCCCCGTCCGGCCCCGTCGCCTTCACCCCGGTGGGCCTCGGCAGCTCCGCGTCGGGGCAGTCGTTCTCCTCGATCGCCTGGGGCCCCGACGGCAAGCTGTACGCCGCGACCCTCACCGGCGAGCTGTACCGCTGGACCGTCGCCGCCGACGGCACGCTGTCCGCCCGCCAGACCGTCAGCACGGTGCGCACCGGCAACGGCGGCGCCCAGCGCATGATCATCGGGCTGGCCTTCGACCCGGCCGCGACGGCGGCGAACCCGGTGCTGTGGGTCAGCCACAGCACCTACGGCTTCGGCGGCATGGCCGACTGGGGCGGCAAGGTCAGCCGGCTGTCCGGCGCGAACCTGGGCACCTACGCCGACCGCGTCGTCAACCTGCCGCGGTCCACCCGCGACCACCTGTCCAACAGCCTGGCGTTCAAGAACGGGCTGCTCTACCTGTCCCAGGGCTCCAACAGCGCCATGGGGGCCCCAGACAACGCCTGGGGCCAGCGCCCCGAGCGCGCCCTGTCCGCGGCGATCCTGGAGATCGACCCAGCCGCCATCGGCACCACGCCCGTGAACGTGAAGACCGCGGACGGCGGCACCTACGACCCGTTCGCGGCGGGCGCGCCGGTGCGCGTCTTCGGCAGCGGCGTCCGCAACGCCTACGACCTGGTCTGGCACAGCAACGGGTCGCTCTACGTCCCGACCAACGGGTCGGCGGGCGGTGGCGCCACACCCGGCACGCCCGCGTCGCTGCCGTCGCGCTGTGGCAGCCGCGTGAACGGCCAGCCCTACACCGGGGGGCCGGTCCCGGCGATCGCCGGCGTGGCCGCCACCCAGGACGACTACGTGTTCCGCGTCGTCCGTGGCGGCTACTACGGCCACCCCAACCCCGCCCGCTGCGAGTGGGTGCTGAACGGCGGCCACCCGACGGCGGGGAACGACCCGGCGCAGGTGGCCGAGTACCCGGTCGGCCGCGGCCCGGACCCCAACTGGCGTGGCGCGGCGTACGACCTGGACAACAACAAGTCACCCAACGGGGCGCTGGAGTACACCAGCGGCGCCTTCGGTGGGGCGCTGCGCGGTGCGCTGCTGGTGACCCGCTACGCCAACAACGACGACGTCATCGTCCTGCGCCCGGCCACGGACGGGTCGATCGCGTCCTCCCAGACCGGCATCCCGGGGCTCGACGACCTCGCCGACCCGCTCGACCTGGCGCTGAACCCCGCCACCGGCGACCTGTACGTGTCGGAGGGGGTCAGCTCCACCACCACGGGGCGGATCCGGCTGCTGCGCGCCGACGCCTGACGCTGCACGCGGAGGGGCCCGGCCGCTGCGGCCGGGCCCCTCCCTCGTGCGCGGGACGGGTCAGCGCCGCAGGCGGACCACGCGCTGGTCCTCGGCGGTGGCGCAGGTGCCCGTGGTCGGCGAGCACACGGTCAGGTCGGCCTGGGCGAAGGCGTTGCCCCCCCAGAACGGGCCCAGGCCGGGGAACGGGGTGACGGCGACCTCCACGGTGACGGGTTCACCGCAGGGGATGGTCGTGCTGCCGGAGCCCTCGGTGACCTTGAGGAGGCGGCGCTGGGTGAGGCGGACGACGAGCTCGCCCTCCGCGGCGCCGGTGCACGACGCCTCGACCTCGACGAGGGCGACGGCACCGCGGGCCCCGACCTGGCCGGCGCCGGTCAGGGCGACCTCCGCCTCTCCCGGCGGCGAGACGGGCGGCGACATGGGCGGGGACTGCTGGCCGATGGCCGGCAGCACCGGTACCGCCAGCGCCAGGGCGAGGCCCAGGACGACGGCGGCGATCGTGCCGAGCAGGCTGCGGACGGGCATTACCGGGTTCCTCCCGCTGGACCGGATGGGACGGTCGCACCCGGTCGGGTGCGACTCCCGTCAGGGGACGCGCTGGACGTCCGTCACGGTCCTACCGAGTTGCTGTCCGGCCGTCAAGGTGAGATGCCGGGAATTCACCAGGATGACGGTCGCCGTCACCCCGGCCGCGAACAGGACCACCTGCAGGACCTCCCAGCGCGGCGCGGCGGTCGGCCAGACGGCGTGGTTCGCCGTGGCCGCCACGGCCAGCAGGACCCCGGTGCGCCGGGCGGCCCGGCCCCCCGCCATGCCGACCGCCCACACCAGTGCCAGGGGCAGGAGGAACTGCGGGCTGAAGATCCGGTTGCCCAGCAGGAAGACCGCCGGCGCCGCGGCCGCCAGCGCGACGGCGCGGCCGGGACGGCGGGCCGCGGCGACGGCCAGGGCGGCGAGCAGCGCCGCGGTCACCGCCAGGGTGGCGGCCGGGACCCAGTCCGGGGCCGCGACCTCGAACCAGGCCCGCTCGGGGCGGTCGACGACGCCGAGGGCGCGCAGGGGCAGGTAGGGCAGGGACTCCCCGGTGAGCAGCCGGACGGCGTGGAAGCGGTACGGCGCGGCCAGCGCGTCCGGCCGGCCCGCGAACGGCAGGCAGGCCGCGGCGAACGCCGCGGCGGCCCCGGCCGCCAGGCGGACCGCGCCGCGCGCGTCGCGCGCCCCCAGCAGCCCGGCCGCCAGCACCGGCACCGCCAGCCCGGGGAACCACCGCCGCGGCGCCGAGACCCAGGAGGAGACCGGCCCCCAGGTGCCGGCCGTCGGCGGCCGCCAGCAGGCCGAGCAGCAGCAGGGCCGCGGGCAGCGCGTCGAACTTGACCTCCCACCACGGCGCCAGCGTCGGCCACAGCGCGACCCACGCCGCCGCCCAGCAGGCGTCGGGGCCCCGGCGCGCCAGCGCCGCCCACGCGCCGGCGAGCAGCGGCAGGGTCAGCAGCGGGAGGGTGACGCGGACCGGGCCGAGGGACCCGGCGAGGGCGAACGCGGCGACGGCCAGCGGCGGGTACTCCGCGGGCGGGAGCGTCCCGGTGGTGCGCAGGGCCGCCCCGAGGGCGGGGTACAGCCGGGTCACGTCCTGGTCGACCGGGCCGCCGACCGCGAGGTGGACGGCGAGCAGCGCCAGGTGCAGCGCCACGCCCAGGCCGACGACGGCGCCGGGGCGCAGCCGGGCGCGGTGGGGGTGCACGGCGAGCAGGACCGCGCCGGTCAGCAGCGCCGGGGGGACGAGCCACCACGCGGACCCGGCCGCCTGGCCCGCGGCGAACGGCCCGGCCCACAGCCACGCCTCCCAGGCGACGACCGCGCCCGCGCAGGCGCACAACCACCAGAAAGACCGGTGCATAGCGCCCGATCCTCGCAGAGCGGGCTGCTCAGCGGGGGGTGGGGACCGCGGCGGGGGTGACGGGCACCGCGGGCGGCGCGGTGGCGACGAGAGGGGCGTGCCGGCGGGCGGGGCGGTGCCGATAGGGGCGGGGGTCGCGGCGGGCGCCGGGACGGGAAGCGCGGTGGGGCCGGGACCGGGGCGTCCCGTCAGGGCGAGCCACAGGCCCGCGGTCGCCACCGCCAGCACGGCCGCGACGGCGGCCAGCACCGTCCGGCCGCGGGCGCGGCGGCGGGCCCCGGCGGCGTGCAGCACCGCGGTGACGTCGGGCTCGGCGGTCGGCTCCGGCGCCGCCTCGCGCAGCAGCCGCGCGACGGGGTCCGAGGGGTCAGCCACCCCGCGCCGCCCCCCACGAGCCCGACTCCGGCGCCAGCCACGCCGACGCGGTCTCGCGCGGCGGCGGTGGGCGCCACAGCTCGTGGTCGTCGTCCGCCGCGGGGGCCGGCTCCGGCGCGGCGGCGGGCAGCGGCGCCGGGGTCTCCTCGTCGTGGGACCGCCGCGGCCACCACCCGCCCATCTCCGCGCGCAGGCGGTGCAGCCCGCGGGCCGTCAGCGACGCGACCACCCCGGGCGGCAGGCGCAGGACGCCCGCGGTGTCGGCCAGCGAGCAGCCGGCGTACAGCCGCAGCAGCAGCACCTGCCGCTCCCGCCGCGGGACCTGTCCCAGCGCGGCGCGCACGGCCTCGACGGCGTCGGCGGGCGCCCCGCCGGCCGGCGCGGGCCGGCGCCGCCGCGCGTCGGCGAGCGCCATCCCCACCCCCAGCAGCCGCGCCCCCGGCGACCGGTGCGCCCGGGTCCGCGGCCAGTCGTCCACGACCCGGACCAGCGCCGCCACGGCGGCGTCGGCGGCCAGCACCGCGTCGCCGCAGTACAGGCCGAGCAACCCGACCAGCCGCGGGTGCTCGTCGCGGCAGAAGGCCGTGACCTCGGCCGCGTCCCCGCGTTCTCCGCCCACCGACCCCTCCGCGATTGGTTCTCCTAGATCCAGACGCACGAGGGGCCTCCGAGGATGAGTCAGTCCTCGTCCCGTTCGGGCAGGTACCACCCGCGCGGTGCGATCAGCTCGTCGGCGGCCTGTGGCCCCCACGTCCCCTGGGTGTAGGGCTGCACGGGGGGCGGGTTGTCCAGCGCCTGGGCCACGACCTCCCAGGTCCGCCCGATCCCGTCGGCGCGCGTGAACAGCGTGCGGTCGCCGATCAGTGCGTCGTGCAGCAGGCGCTCGTACGCCTCGATGAGCTCCGAGCCGAAGGACTCGGCGTAGGTGAAGCGCATCTGCGCGCGACCCAGCCAGATCGTCGGCCCCGGCTCCTTGGCCAGGAACGACAGCGTCGCCCCCTGGTTCCCGGCCAGCTCCATGGTCAGGTAGGACGGCGGGAGCCCCTCGGCGGCGATCTCGCGCCACATCGCCGTCGGCGGGCGGCGGAAGGCGAGCGTCACCGTCTGGCGCTTCTGGGCCATGCGCTTGCCGGTGCGCAGGAAGAACGGCACGCCGTCCCAGCGCCAGTTGTCGATGTGCACGCGGATGGCGGCGAAGGTGTCGGTCTGGCTGTCGGCAGCCACGCCCTCGGCGTCGCGGTAGCCGTCGTACTGGCCGAGCACCACGTCCTCGCGGCGCAGCTCGCGCATCGACTCGAAGACCTTGACCTTCTCCGCGAACTGGGCCTCGGCCGACAGGTCGTAGGGCGGCTCCATGGCCACCATCGCCAGGACCTGGAACAGGTGGGTGACGATCATGTCGCGCAGGGCGCCGGTCTTCTCGTAGAAGCCGGCGCGGGTGCCGATGCCCAGCTCCTCCGGCACGTCGATCTGGACGTGGTCGATGTGGTTGCGGTTCCACATCGCCTCGAACATGCGGTTGGCGAAGCGCAGGGCGAGGATGTTCTGGACGCTCTCCTTGCCCAGGAAGTGGTCGATGCGGTAGACGTCCTCCTCCCGGACCACCGACCGCACGACCTCGTCGAGCTCGTGGAAGCCCTCCAGGTCCAGGCCGAACGGCTTCTCGTAGACCACGCGGGCGCGCTCGACCAGCCCCGCCTCGCCCAGGCCCTGGGTCAGCGGCGCGAACGTGGTCGGCGGCGTCGACAGGTAGTGCAGGCGGCGCGGCCGCCCGCCCACCGCCTCCTCCGCCCGGCGCACCGCCTCGACCAGGTCGCCGGTGTTGCCGGGACCGAAGTCGGTGGAGGTGAACGACAGCCGCTCGGCGAACGACGCCCAGTCGTCCTCGTCGTTCACCCCGCCGTGGCCCGAGTCCTCGATGGCCGCGCGCGCCTCCCTGCGGAAGTCGGCGTCCGCGACCTCGCTGCGGGCCACGCCGATCACCCGCCAGGAGCGCGGCATCCAGCCCTCGCGGTGCAGGTGGTAGATGGCGGGGAGCAGCTTGCGCTTCGCGAGGTCGCCGTTCGCGCCGAAGATGACGACGACGGTGTCGGGCGGCACGAGCTCGGAGATCACGGGTGCACCTTCCTCGCGGGGCGGCTCATGCGTCCATGCCCTCCTGTGGTGCGGCGCGCACGGAGTGTCCGCCGAACTGGTTGCGCAGGGCGGCGACCAGGCGGTCGCCGAAGGGATCCTCGCGGCGCGAGTCGAAGCGCGCGAACAGCGACGCGGCGATGACCGGCACCGGGACGGCGTGCTGGATGGCCGTCTCGATCGTCCAGCGGCCCTCGCCGGAGTCCTCGACCCACCCGCTGACGCGGTCGAGCTTGGGGTCGGTCGCCAGGGCGCGGGCGGTGAGGTCCAGCAGCCACGACCGCACCACGCTGCCGTGGCGCCACAGCTCGGCGACCTGGGAGAGGTCGAGGTCGTAGGGGCCCTGGGCCATGAGGTCGAAGCCCTCGGCGTAGGCCGCCATCAGCCCGTACTCGATGCCGTTGTGCACCATCTTCACGAAGTGCCCGGCACCGGCCGGGCCGACGTGGGCGTACCCGCCCTCGGGCGCCAGGGTCGCCAGCGCCGGCTCCACGCGGGCGACGTGGTCGGGCGCGCCGCCGACCATCAGGGCGTAGCCCTCGGTGAGGCCCCACACGCCGCCCGAGGTGCCCGCGTCGACGTAGCCGACCCCGCGCTCCGCGACCTCCCCGGCGCGGCGGATCGAGTCCGTGTAGCGGGCGTTGCCCCCGTCCACGAGCACGTCGCCCTCGCCGAGCAGCCCGGCCAGGGTCCGCACGGCCTCCTCGGTGACGTTGCCGGCGGGGACCATGAGCCAGACCACGCGGGGGGCGGGCAGCGCGGCGACGAGCTCGGCCAGGCCGCCGGTGGGTTCCGCGCCCTCCGCCGCCACCGCGGCCATCGCGTCGCGCGACAGGTCGTGGACCACGACCTCGTGGCCGCCCAGCAGCAGCCGCCGCGTCATCCCGGCGCCCATCCGCCCCAGCCCGACCATGGCGATCCGCATGCGTGCTCCTCATCTCGGTGCGCTGGGGGAATCCTAGGCGGGGCTGCGGTGACGGGACGGTGAAGGAAAAGGAAGACCCCCCGAGCCAGCGGCTCGGGGGGTCTGCATCCAGCACTCGACGTCGATGACACGATCCCCGGTGGGCCTGCGCGGCTCCGGCGTTCGCCGGGCGCTGCGACGGGACCAGGTGGAGAGGTGTGACCAGCTCCTCTGCGACGACAGAGCGGGTGACAGAGCGTGGATTTCCCAGGAACTCAGGCTCCGACGTGGATGCCTGTGTGTCGGTGAGCCCCTAGGACTCCATCACCTCAACGGTCACGCGATGATCAGAACTCATGCTGTGGACCACCTCCTCTCTGTTGTGCGGCAAGGATGACACCGCTCCTCCTCGTCGGCAACCGCGAGACTGGGGTCATGACGAGATTGATCGACGAGGTCGCGGTCGTCCGGCGGGCGGCCGGCGTCGTGCGGGTGGCGGGCCCGGACCGGCTGACCTACCTGCACTCGCTGCTGTCCCAGGACCTCGAGGGCGCCGCGCCCGGCGCCGTCGCCGACTTCCTCTACCTGGACGCCAAGGGCAACCCCAAGGCGGCGGGGCGCGCCCTGGTCCGCGCCGCCGACGTGCTGCTGGTCACCCCGCCGGAGGTCGCGGGGGACCTGGCGGCCGCCCTCGCGTCCTTCACGTTCCTGCTGGACGCCACCGCCGCCGACGTCACCGAGGACTGGGTCCTGGCCAGCGTGCGCGGTCCCGGCCCGCAGGTCGACGTGCCCGGCGCGCCCACCCAGCCGCTGACCGCCGCGGCGGACGGCGGCGGCCTGCTGGTCCGCGACCGGTCGGGCGGGGTCGACCTGGTCGGCGAGGCCGGCTGGGTCGACCGCCGCCTGGCGGCCCTGGGCCTGCCGGAGGCGGACGCGGCGGACTGGGAGGCCTGGCGCATCGGGGCTGGCGAGCCCGCGTGGGGGCCGGAGATCGCCGCGGGGCGCCGCCCGCAGGAGCTGGGGCTGCTGCCCACCCACGTGCACCTGCGCAAGGGCTGCTACCCGGGCCAGGAGTCGATCGCCAAGGTCCGCAACCTGGGCCGGCCGCGCCGCGCGCTGGCGGTGCTGGAGTCCTCGGAGGCGGTCAGCGCCGGCGACCCGGTCGAGGTCGAGGGCCTGCACCGGGTGGGCGAGGTGACCAGCGCCGCCCCGGAGGGCCAGGCGTGGGTCGCGCTGGCCCTGCTGCCCCTGGGTCCCGACGGGGCGCTGCCCCCGGGCGCCCTGGTCAGCGTCGGCGGGGAGCCCGCCCGCGTCCGCCGCGTGGTCGGCGCCGACCTCCCCCAGCCCGGCGCCTAGGGCGTGTCCTGCGGATCCGTGGCCTTGGGCCGCGGGGGTGGTTGCGGGGTGTTTGAGGCGGTGGTGTCGATCATGCCGGGATGGTCGGTCGAGGTGAGGTAACGGATCGAGCGTGGGCGCGGATCGAGCCGCTGCTGCCCGCGCACGGGCGGCGGGGCGGGCGGTGGCGTGACCACCGCCAGGTGCTCAATGCGATCTTGTGGAAGTTGCGGACCGGCGCGCCGTGGCGGGACCTGCCCGAACGCTACGGCCCGTGGAAGACCGCCCATGAGCGGCTGCGCCGCTGGACCGCCGACGGCACCTGGGAGCGGATCTTGGCCGAGGTGATCGTCAAAGACGACGCCGTCGGCGAGGTCGAATGGGTCATCAGCGTGGACTCCAGCAGCGTCCGGGCCCACCAGCACGCCGCTGGGGCCCTGGGGCTGCACCGACCCCGTCGACGCGCTCGCGGTCGACGGGGAAGCCCTCGGCCGGTCACGAGGAGGGCTGACCAGCAAGCTGCACCTGGCCGTCGACGCCGCCGGACTGCCGGTGGCGGTCACCCTGACCCCGGCCAGGCCGGCGACAACCCTCAACTGCTCGGCCTGATCGACACGCTGGCCGACCTGACCATCAACGGCCGTCGGGTCCGCGTGGGACGTGTGCTGGCCGACAAGGCCTACTCCCACCCCTGCACCCGCCGGGCGCTGCGCCGCCGCAAGATCAAGACCACCATCCCCGAACGCAGCGACCAGATCGCGGTCCGCCAACGCAAAGGCGCCCGCGGCGGACGGCCCTACGCCTTGACCGGACCCTGTACCGGCAGCGCAACGTCGTGGAACGCTGCTTCAACCGGCTCAAGCAGTTCCGCGACCTGGCCACCCGCTACGCCAAACGCGCCGCCTACTACCGCTCCGAAGTCCTCATCGCCTGCATCATCCTCCACCTCCGATGATCCGCAGGACAGGCCCTAGGCCGACGTCCACGCCAGGGCGTGGTGCGCCCTCGACGGATGGGCCACGCCGGGCGAGGGGGCCCGGGTCTGGCACGCCGGGGCGCGGGGGTCAAAGCTGCGGCATGTCGTACTACGCCGAGCTCGGCCCCTGGGCGACGGGACTCGCCAACGTCCTGACCCCGGCCGCCGTGCTGCTGGTCGCCACGCGCCTGGCCGTCCTGGACACCCGCGCCCGCGGGCGCAACGCGTTCTGGTGGGGCGCCGCGGTGCTGTTCCTGGGGCCGCTGGGGTGGATCCCGTTCGGGTTCACCGCGATCGGGGACTGGCGCGCCGGCCGCCGGGGCCTGCTGCGCGGCGCCCGCGCGCCGCAGCTCGCCCTCGCGGCGCTGGCGGGCGCCGTGCTGCTGGCGGGCACGCTGCTCGGCGCCACGCGCGTGCAGGTCCCCGCCGGCTACGTGGAGCCGGGCGGGTACCTGGCGGGCGGCCAGTGCGGGCGCCCCGCCGACTTCCTGGCGCGGGAGAGCCGGTGGGGACCGCGCGAGGTGGAGGCCCTGCCGGACACGCCCGACGAGCGCGAGCTGTTCCGCATCCGCGAGGCGTGCACGTGGGCGTCCGCGCAGCGCCTCGTGGTCGCCTGGGGCCTGCTCGCCCTGGCCGGGCTCCTGACCGCCTGGGTGGCGGGGGAGCAGCGCGCCCGCACCGCGCGCGCACCGGCGGGAGTGGGGCTGCGCGCCTGACAGCGAGCATGAGGTGGGGCCTGCCGCCAGTGGGCCATCCGTACCGGAACCGCGTGCATCGAGCCGTCGTCGCGTCCCACGACCCCTTGAGGGGATGGGGCCGCGCGTCTGTGGGAGTGCCTGCATCGGGCGGGAGTGAACGGACGAGGAGCGGCCATGCGAAGAGGATCTCGGCACTATCTGGCGGTCCTGGCCGTCGCGGCGCTGGCCTTGGGCGCCTGCGACGAGCTGGAGGGGCAGCCGGTCGTGTCCGTCCAGCCACCGGGACCTGGCGACACCGGCCCGGCGCCGACTCCACCGCCGGGGGACACCGCCGCGTCGCCGGAGGCCGAGCCGTCGCCGGAGGCCGAGCCGTCGCCGGAGGCCGAGCCGTCGCCCGAGGCCACGGACTCGCCCGGGACCCCCACGCCATCCGAGGAGGGTCCGCCGCGAGGAGCGGGCGGAGGTGACGGGTTCCACGAGGGCTTCGAGAACGGCCTGGCGTCGACCTGGAACGCGCAGTTCTGCTGCCAGCACTCCAGCAGGTTCGTGACCTCCCCCGTGCGCGCGGGTGCCCGGGCGCTGGAGATCACCTACCGGCCCTCGGACGGCGAGCGGGCCGAGATCGCGGGCGACTCGGTGGACCGGAACCGGCCGACCACGTTCTCGTTCAGCGTCTTCCTCCCCCAGGACTTCGCGCCGCAGTCGAAGGACCACTTCATCTTCCAGGCCCACTCCTCCAAGCCTCACGGGGGTCTGGGCGGCCCGAACCTCGGGATCCAGGTCGTCGACGACCAGTGGCAGGTGTGGCGCCGCTGGTCGGACCACCCGCAGATGACCAAGCGCAGCCAGGGCACCACCGAGACGACGCGGGTGGGCGCCTTCGCGACGGGGCGCTGGACCGACTTCGTCATCCAGATCGACCGCTGGTCCACGGGCGACGATGGGGTGACCAAGGTCTACGTCGACGGCGAGCTGGTCCACGACGTCCGTGGCGGCAACATGTACAACCGCCAGCTCGGCCCCTACCCGAAGTTCGGCATCTACGGCGGCGACCCGTTGCGCTTCAGCCGGACCCTGTACTACGACGAGATTTCGGTCGTCCAGGGTCCCTGAGCAGGTGATTCACCGCACCGGCACGCCCCCCGGGGGCGTGCCGGTGCGGGCTCAGGCGGCGTGGGGGGAGGTGCCGGCGGCGCGCAGGGCCTCGCAGGCGGTGACGACGCGGGCGGCCATCGCGGCCTCGGCCGCCTTGCCCCACGACCGGGGGTCGTAGGCCTTCTTGTTGCCGACCTCGCCGTCGACCTTCAGCACGCCGTCGTAGTTGGTGAACATGTGCCCGGCCACCGGGCGGGTGTAGGCGTACTGGGTGTCGGTGTCGATGTTCATCTTGACCACGCCGTAGTCGAGGGTCTCGCGGATCTCGGCGAGGTCGGACCCCGACCCGCCGTGGAAGACCAGGTCGAACGGCTTGTCCTTGCCGACCTGCTGGCCGACGGCGTTCTGGATGTCGCGCAGCACCGGCGGGCGCAGCTTGACCTGGCCCGGCTTGTAGACGCCGTGGACGTTGCCGAAGGTCGCCGCCAGGATGTAGCGGCCCTTCTCGCCGGTCCCCAGCTGCTCGGCGACGCGCAGGGCGTCGCCGGTCGTCGAGTAGAGCTTCTCGTTGATCGCGCCGACGACGCCGTCCTCCTCGCCGCCGACGACGCCGATCTCCATCTCCATGATCACGCGCGCCTTCGCGCACGCGGCCAGCAGCTCCTCGGCGATGTCGAGGTTCTCCTCCAGCTCCACGGCCGACCCGTCCCACATGTGCGACTGGAACAGCGGCAGGCCGCCCGCGGCGACGCGCTCCTGGGAGAGCTGCACGAGCGGGCGCATGAACCCGTCGAGCTTGTCCTTGGGGCAGTGGTCGGTGTGCAGCGCGATGGTAACCGGGTAGCGCGCCGCGACCACGTGGGCGAACTCGGCCAGCGCGACGGCGCCGGTGACCATGTCCTTCACGCCCTGGCCGGACAGGAACTCCGCCCCGCCGGTCGAGATCTGCACGATGCCGTCGCTGCCCGCGTCGGCGAAGCCCTTGATGGCCGCGTTCAGCGTCGACGAGGACGTCACGTTGATCGCGGGGTAGGCGAAGGCGCCCGCCTTCGCGCGGTCGAGCATGTCGGCGTACGCCTCTGGCGTTGCGATGGGCATGTCCCTAGGCCTCCCCGGCCAGCGCCCGCACGGTGGCGAGCGACTTCTCCGACTGCTGCTTGGCCTGGATCCTGGCGAACACCGCGGCGACCTTGCCGTCGGGGTCGACCACCACGGAGGACCGGATGATCCCCTCCGAGACCCGGCCGTACATCTTCTTCTCGCCCCAGGCGCCGTAGGCGTCGATGACCGTGCGGTCGGGGTCGCCCAGCAGGCGGTGGGGCAGGTCGTACTTGCCCGCGAACGCCGTCATCGCACCCTGCTCGTCGGGGGAGATGCCGACGACCTCGGCCCCCAGCTCGCCGAACTCCGCCCAGTGGTCGCGGATGTCGCACGCCTGGGTGGTGCAGCCCGGCGTGTCAGCCTTCGGGAAGAAGTACACGACGACCGGCCGGCCGCGGTGCTCCTCCAGCGACCAGACCTGGCCGTCCTGGTCCGGCAGGCTGATCGCCGGTGCCGGATCCCCCACGCTGACCTTCATCGCCCGTCCTCCCCCGCCGCGCTCTGCGGCTCCGCGGGGGACGCTACCCTGCGGGCCGATGAGGATCCCGCCCGTCCGCCACCGCACCGACTGACGGTGGACCCCGCCAACTCCGTCCGCGCCTACGTGGAGGACCTGCACCGGCGCGCCCGGCAGGGCGACGACCTCGCCCGCCTCGACGCCCAGCTGCTGTCCAGCCCGGAGCCCATGGCCCGGATGCGCCTGGTCGACGAGCGCCGCCGGGTCGTCGAGGTCCGCCGGGCGCTGGAGGAGGCGTTCGTCGCCGCGGCCGCCGACTGGGCCGCGGCCGAGAACGTCCGGCGCGCCGCCTTCCTGGCCGAGGGCGTCCCCGAGGCCCTGCTGGACCGCGCGGACGTCCCCGACTAGGCCGTCGGGTCGGTCGGGGCGGGGCCGGGGGTGGGCACGCCGGGGTCCGGCGCGGGCGTCGGCACGCCCGGGTCGGGCAGGGGCGTCGGCTGGCCGGGGTCCGGCACGCCGGGGGGTCCCGGGGCGGGAGCGGGCTCGGTCGGGGGCACGATGGCGGTGATCATGGCCCCCGGCGTACCCGGGCGGCCGTCCGGGTACGCGGAGGGGCACATGGACGACGTCATCGAGCTCTACGTCGAGATCCCCAAGGGGTCGCGCAACAAGTACGAGTGGGACCCGGCGGTGCGGCGCCTGCGCCTGGACCGCATGCTGTTCACCGCGGTGCAGTACCCCGGCGACTACGGGTTCGTCCTGGACACCTTCGGCGGGGACGGCGACCCGCTGGACGCCATGGCGATCCTGGGCGAACCGACGTTCCCCGGCATCAGCATCTACATGCGCGTCCTCGGCGCGTTCTACATGAGCGACGACAAGGGCCGGGACACCAAGATCATCGGCGTCCCCGACAGCGACCCGCGCTGGTCGGACCTGCGCGATCTCTCCGACGTGCCCCGCCACCTGCTCGACGAGATCGCGCACTTCTTCTCCATCTACAAGGACCTGGAGCAGAAGAAGGTCACCGTCGAGGGCTGGGGGGACAAGGCCGAGGCGATGTCGGAGATCGCCCGCGACCACGAGACCTTCCGGACCATGGACAACCCGCCCGCGATGCCCTGATCGTCCGGCTTACACTCCAGCGCACCCGCCTGACCCGAAGGAGCCGGAGATGCCGCCCCAGCGCCGCAGGATCGACCGCGTGGCCGCGCCGGACCTGCTCGAGGGGCTGCCAGGGCGCCCGCTCGAGGAGGTCCGCGCCCTGCGCGACGAGGCGCGCGAGGAGGAGTCGCGGCTGTCGTTCCACCGCCGGCTGGTCCAGGCGCGCCTGGACATCGTGCGGGCGGCGATCACCCGCCGGGAGGCCGGCGACGACACCGCCGACACCCGGCTGCTGGGCGACCTGCCCGAGGTCCTCGCCGACGAGCCCCCGCCCTCCCCCCGGGTCGAGCTGCGCGCGACGCCGATGCACGCCCCCGACGACGCCGGCCGGCGTGGCGACGACGTCCTGGCCGACCCGTCGCTGGGCCGCCTGCCCGACCTCGACGTCGACGCCCTCCACGCCCTCGCCGACCGGCTGGCCGACGAGGAGCGGAAGGTCTCGGCGCTGCGCGCGCGGGTCATCGAGGCGCTCGACGGGCTGCAGGGCGAGCTGGTCCGCCGTTACGCGCAGGACCCGGCCGCGGTCGAGCAGGCGCTGGCCCGCGCCGTCGACCGCGCCCGCCTGGGGTGACGGCGGGCGCGTAGGGTGCGGGCGTGACCGCTTCCGCTCCCGTCCTGGCCCGCGTCGTGCGCGACGGCGTGGTCGAGTCCGCCCACCGGGGGACCCTGGTCGTGGCGGACGCCGGCGGGCGGGTGCTGGGCGGGATCGGGGACGTGGCGCGGCCGGTGTATGTCCGCAGCGCGGCCAAGCCCTTCCAGGCCGTCGGGACGCTGGCGCTGCTGGACCGCGCGGGGGTGGCGCTGCCCTCGGAGGGGCTGGCGATCGCCTGCGCCTCGCACGTGGGCGGGGACGCCCACCAGATCGAGGCGGCACACCTGCTGGCGCTGGCGGGCCTGGACGAGTCCGCCCTGCGCTGCCCGCCCGCCTGGCCCGACGACCGCGCCACGCTCATCGACCAGGGGCGCCGCGAGCGGCTCGCCCACAACTGCTCGGGCAAGCACGCGGCCTTCCTGCTGGCGGCGGTCAGCGCGGGCGAGGACCCCGCGCGCTACCTGGACACCGGCAGCGAGATCCAGGGTGCGGCCCGCGACGCGCTGTGGGCGACGACCGACGCCGAGCCGACCGGCCCCGGGGTCGACGGCTGCGGCGCGCCGGCGTGGCTGCTGCCGCTGGCCGCCCTGGCCACCGGTTTCGCCCGCCTGGCCGCGGGGAGCCACGGGCTGGAGCGTGTGCGCCGGGCCATGCGCGCCCACCCCGACCTGGTCGGCGGTGCCACCACCCAGGACACCCGGCTCATGGAGGCCGACGGCCGGGTGGTGGCCAAGCGCGGCGCCGAGGGCGTGCTGGCGGCGGGCCTCGCGGTGGGCGGGCGCCCCCTGGGCATCGCGGTGAAGGTCGAGGACGGGTCGGAGCGCGGGGCGGGACCCGCGGTCGCGGCGGTCCTCGGGCAGATGGGCGCGCGGGTGCCGGGGCGGGTGCGCGCGCCGGTCGTGCTCGGCGGCGGCGAGCCCCACGGCCGCGTGGAGGTCGACCCGGCCGTCGTTGCACTACCGCTTGCAACTGTTTACCATAGTGCTAGCGACGGCTAGCAGAGCGGCCGTCTCGACGGGGAGGGCCGCACCGTGGACGCGAAGGACGCCGCATCGACGGCGCTGCGCGACCTCGGCGGCTTCATCCGGGAGCAGCGCACCGCCGCGCAGCTGAGCGTCCGCAACCTGGCCGCGCAGGCGGGGGTGAGCAACCCCTACCTGTCCCAGATCGAACGCGGGCTGCGCCGCCCGTCGGCCGAGATCCTCCAGTCGATCGCCAGGGCGCTGCAGATCAGCGCGGAGACCCTCTACGTCAAGGCGGGGATCCTGGAGGAGCGCGAGCCCGGCGACGACCTGGTCGCGCACATCCTCGCCGACCCCCACCTGCTGGAGGGGCAGCGGCGCGCGCTGGTCGAGGTCTACCTGTCGTTCCGCCGTGAGGCCGACCTGCGGCCCGCGGCCACCACCGCCACCGAGGAGACATCGTGACCACCAAGAACGTGCAGTCCGAGGCCGAGAAGACCAAGGCCCAGGCCGAGGCGACCGAGCGCGCCGCCGAGCAGACCCTGCGCACCGCGCGCAACCAGGCCGGCAAGGCCGCCGCGACCGTGGAGGAGCAGGCCCGCAACACCGCCCGCGCCGCCGAGAAGACCGCGGAGCGCGCCCAGCGCACCGTCAGCACCGCGCTGGTCGACGCCGCCTACGCGACCGTCGGGCTCACCGAGACCACCGTCGCCTTCTTGCGCTCGCTGCCCCGCTACGTCGTCCGCACCGGGCAGACCGACCTCCGCCAGGCCGTCACCCGCGGCTACGACGACCTGACCGTCCGCGGGCGCCGCGTCGTGGACGCGATCGCGGAGGCCCCCGCGACCCAGCGCGCGGTCGAGCAGTCCAAGTCCGCCCGCGAGCAGCTGCGCACCGCCCGCGGCCAGTTCCGCCGCGCCGGTGCCGAGGTCGCCGAGGCCGCGGGCGACACCGCCACCGCCACCGCCACCGCCGCGACCGAGGTCGGCAGCCACGTCGACACCCCCGACCAGGTCGTCGTCGAGGTCGGCACCGAGACCGGCACCAAGGCGAAGGCCAAGGCCACCAAGTAGGCCCCACCACCGAGGCGCCACCGCACCGAACCGGCGGGCCGCCCTCCGGGGCGGCCCGCCGCATCGTGGACCGCGGCCTCAGGCGGGCTTCCGCGCCCGGAGCGTGTAGGTGTGCGGCAGCCGCTCGGGCCGGTCGGACAGCCGCCACTCGGCGAGCCCGACCCGCTCCATCAGCCCTGGCAGCGCCTCCCACGGCACGCTGTCGTGCTCGACCAGGCCCGTGAGCTGCAGCCCGGCGTCCAGCACGGCGGTGACGATCTCACCGAGCCCGTGGTTCCACTCCAGGGTCCGGTTGTGCGTGAACGCGACGTCGGTCTGCACGTAGGTTCCCGGATCGTCCCAGACGGTGGGTTGCTCGCGCTCGACGTACGGGTGCTCGATCGCGAGCACCCCGTCGCCGCGGACGTCGTCCAGGGCCCACAGCACCGGATGCCCCTCCCGCAGAAACAGCCGGCCGCCGGGACGCAGCAGGGCGGCGACGACCTGCGCCCAGCGGCGGACGCTCGGCAACCAGCACAGCGCACCGATGCCGGTGAAGACCAGGTCGAACTGCTCGCCGCCCAGTACGTCGACCGCGGCGTAGACGTCGGCCTCGACGAAGTCGACGTCGTCACCGGTGCGCGCGACCAGTGCCCGCGCCTGCTCCAGCGACGCGGGCGAGAAGTCGAGCCCCGTCATCCTGGCTCCCAGCCTGGACAGCGAGATCGTGTCGGTGCCGATGTGGCACTGCAGGTGCACGCCGCGGAGCCCGGTGAGGTCGCCCAGCCGCGGCAGGTCGAAGCGCACGATCTCCGACAGGCGCGCCGGGTCGTCGACGTACCTGTCCAACCCGTAGTCGGCCGACGCCGCGTGCGCCGGGGCGCGCTCGTCCCAGTTCGCCCGGTTGACCTGTCGGTAGTCCTCCATGGGCTGGCAGGGTGCCGGATCCCACGGTCAGGGTCGAGCGCCGCGGCCGGGAGGGGTGGGTAGCCTGACCTGGGCCATCACCCAGCACCCTCGACGTTTCGGGAGGCACGCCCGTGGACCGTCCTGTCGACCTGCGGCCGAGCGACCGGGCGGGCCCAGTCCGGACCGTGGGCCTGCTGTCCGTGCACACCTCGCCGCTGGAGCAGCCCGGGCGGGGCGACAGCGGGGGCATGAACGTCTACCTGGCCGCGGTGGCCACCCAGCTCGCCGCCCGCGACGTGCGCGTCCACGTCTTCACCCGCGCCAGCGGCGCGGACCTCCCGCCCAGCGTCGAAACCCCTGACGGCTACGCCGTCCACCACCTGCCCGCCGGTCCCGCCTGGGCCTCCAAGGAGGACCTCGCGAGCCACCTGTGCGCCTTCTACCTGGCCCTCGCGGCGCACCCGGCCACCTCCACGCTGGACCTCGCGCACGGGCACTACTGGATGAGCGGCTGGGTCGGTCGCCAGGCCCGCCGCCGCCTGGGCCTCCCGCTCGTCCAGACCTTCCACACCCTGGGCCGGGCGAAGAACGACGCGCTCGCGCCGGGGGACACCCCCGAGCCCGCCCTGCGGCTGGCCGCGGAGGAGCGCGTCGTGGCCGACGCCGACGCGGTCGTCGCGTCCACCGCCAGCGAGGCCGCGTTCCTGCGCGCCCGCTACGGCGCCCGCCCCGACACCCTCGCGGTCGTGGAGCCCGGCGTGGACCTCGACGTCTTCGACCCGGCCGCCATCGACCGCCACGCCGCCCGCCAGGCGCTCGGCGGCGGGCGCATCGTCCTGTTCGTCGGCCGGCTCCAGCCCCTCAAGGCGCCCGACGTCGCCGTGCGCGCGCTGGCCGCGCTGGACCCGCTCCTCCCCGATGACGGCGTCCCCACCCGCCTGGTCATCGTCGGCGGGGCCAGCGGGAACGGGCTGGGGACCGTCGACCCGCCGGCCCTGCGCCGGCTGGCGGCGGAGCTGGGGGTCCAGGACCGCGTCGCGTTCCTGGCCGCGCGGCCCCAGCTCGAGCTGGCCGCGCTGTACCGGGCGGCCGACGTCGTCCTCATGCCCAGCCACTCGGAGAGCTTCGGGCTGGTCGCCCTGGAGGCCCAGGCGACGGGGACGCCGGTGGTCGCCGCCGACGTGGGCGGGCTCCAGCACGTTGTCGGGCCGGACCCCGCCGATCCCGACGGGGCGGCGGGCGGCACGCGCGTGGCCGGCCATGATCCCGCCGCCTACGCCGCGGCGATGCTGCCCTACCTGGTGGACGCCCGGGTCCGCCACGCGGCGGGCGAGGCGGGGCGCCGCCGGGCGCTGCGCCACGGCTGGGGGCGGACCGCCGAGGGCCTGCTCGACGTCTACGCCGACGTCCTCGCCCCGGCCCGCCTGCCCCTGGCCCAGCCGAGCAGCGCATGACGGCCCAGGTGGTCGAGGCGTGGTTCGCCGGGCAGCCGGGTCTGGCGCGGGAGCGGGTCGGGGACGGCGCCTGGCAGACGGTGCTGGCGGGTGACCACAAGCGCACGATCCCGGTGCACCTGGAGCTCGGCGTCCACGGCCTGGCCGTGCAGTCGTTCTTCATGGCCGCCCCCGACGAGCGCCACGACGAGGTCTACGCCCTCCTGCTGCGGCGCAACCTGCGCAGCTACACCCTGCGCTTCGCGATCGACGACCTCGGCGACGTGCTCCTGGTCGGCCTGATCCCACCGCCCGCCCTCAGCGTCGAGGAGCTGGACCGCGTGCTGGGCCAGCTCCTGGTCACCGCCGACGAGACCTACGACCACGCCCTGCGCACCGGCTTCGCCACCTACATCGCCCGCGAGCAGTCCTGGCGCGCCAAGGTCGGCGCCCCCCGCAACCCCATCACCTGAGGCCGCCGACGCGGTACACCCGGGCCGCGACGGCCAGCCCCAGGACGCGGTCCGGCTCACCGACGAGGTCGGTGATCACGGCGGCCGCGGTGCGCACGGCCCCCGCCCGGTCGGCTGCCCGCACCCCGGCGGTGAGGAGCAGACCGTCGGACACCACGAGCACCGCCATCGGCGCAGCGCCGGAACCACCGTCCCCTCGAGCCACCGGACCCGCACCCGTGCGACAGGTGCCCGGCGCGCTCGCCACCGGGGCCGGCCCGAAGTCGGTGACCAGCGCTGGTCAGGTTGCCGGCCGCTGCGTCGTAGCGTCGGGGGGTGCTGCGAGAGGTCCTGGTGCGGGCATCCGAGCACCCCGGGCCGCGCCGGGTGGCCGCATGGGGCGTCCGCGCTCGACGGGCTACCTGTCGAGCAGCGTGCGGCTCATCGTCGGGGGCAGTACCGGGTCAGGATGTCGGTCTGCCAGGGGCCCGGCGCGACGGGGACCTTGATCTCGGTCCCGCCGGTCGGCCCGTAGCCGACCATCCGCAGCACCCAGGTGCGGTCCGGGTCCGAACCGCAGGGAGGGGGCAGCCGCAGGGTCAGCGTGCGGCTGGCGCCCGGTGCCAGCCGCTCCTCGACAGGCGCCGCCTGGCTCCAGTGCGCATGCGGCTCGACGCCGCGGACCTCTGTGCCGGCGAGGTTCATCGCTGACGAGGGCAGCCCGGCGAACAGGCCGACATTGGCGAGCCGGAGCTCGACATCGATGTCGGCGGTGGCGGGGTCCTCGCTGACTCGCAGCACGGTGGCGCTCAGCTGCGGACCGAAGAACCCTGCCCGCCACCCGAGCGCGGCCAGCAGCACGGTGAGGGTGAGCACCGCCAGCACCGCGGGCACAGGCGTGCCACGCCCTGACCGTTGCCGGACCCGCTGCCAGACGTCGTCGTCGATCG
Source organism: Egibacteraceae bacterium (assembly GCA_030447925.1). Lineage (GTDB taxonomy): Bacteria > Actinomycetota > Nitriliruptoria > Euzebyales > Egibacteraceae > JAUJNX01. The sequence continues at coordinate 129,040 of JAUJNX010000005.1, forward strand.
CGCTCATCGCCCGCTCCTCAATGTACCGTTGACCTGCTACAGTGATACACCACCTGCTCGACGACGTCTACCCGAGGAGCCTGTGATGCCGACCGACGACCAGGTCGTTCTCGCCGCCTCCACGCTCGTCCCACCAGCTATCGCTGTGCTCATGGCCCTGTGGCCCGTCACCCGTCGACGCCTGGCGGCCTTCGCCACCACCTACCGGGTCCACGTGACCGGGGACAACGCCCCGCTGCTCATCGCCCACCTCGCCAGGACCCGCCGCTACCGCAGCATCGGGGCGGCGGTCGGCTGGGGCATCGGGTCGTTCGACACCGTCGTGGGCCTGCCCTTCGGGGTCTACGGCGGGGCCTTCGCCGGGTACTTCCTCGGTGCACTGCTCGCCGAGGCCCGCAGCGCCGGGACCCTGCCCCCCGGGCCGCGACAGGCGTCGCTGGCACCGCGCCGGGTGGCGGAGTACGTGTCACCGACGGCCAGATGGCTGCCGTCGATACTGGGCCTGGTTGCAGCGGTCGCCCTGATCATCCCGCTGCGCTGGCCACAACCCCCCGACCAGGTCCAACTGGTCCCGCCGATCGCGGTGGCGGTCACCGCCGTGGCGCTGGCCGTCGTGATCGTCTGGGCTCGCGATTGGATCGTGGCCCGCCCGCAGCGCCTGGGCGCCGCCGACCTGGTCGCGGCGGACGACGGCCTCCGGGCGAGCAGCATCCAGACACTCAGCGGGGCCGGCGCCGCCCTGCTGTGCCTGATGATCGGTGCGCTCCTCGCCGGTGTGGACCGCAGTGCGGTTCCCGCCCCGGTCCACACCTTCCTGACCGGCAGCGACGTGGCGCTGCTCGTCCTGCTGCTGATCAGCTGGCGAGGACTGCCCCACTGGGGGCGGCCGGTACGCACCTCCACGCCTTCGGCCGCATGAACATCGAGGTCGACCCGACCTCGCCGCTCCCGCCCTACGAGCAGCTGCGCGGACAGCTGGTGACCCTGATCACCTCCGGCACGCTGGCACCCGGCACCCGGCTCCCCTCCATCCGGCAGCTGGCAGGCGACCTGCAACTGGCGAACGGCACCGTGGCCCGTGCCTACCGGGAGCTGGAGGCCGAAGGCCTGGTGACCAGCCGGGTGCGCCACGGCACCGTCGTCGCCGCCCGCCCTCCGATGCCGGCGGGTGAACGACACGCGCGGCTCGCCGCAGCCGCCCGCGCCTACGCACTTGCCGTCGGCCAGCTTGGTGTCGACCCGCAGGAGGCGCTCAACGAGGTCCGTCGACGCCTCACCCCTCCTGCACCCGGACCGACCGGCACGCCCTGACCGGGCACCCCGAGCCGCCCGGCGCTGCGCCGTAGGCTGGGGGGATGCTGCGAGAGGTCCTGCTCCAGGCGTCGGAGCACCCGGGGCTGCGCCGGGTGGTGACCGGGTGGGGCGTGCCGCGGCGGCTCGCGCTGCGGTTCGTCGCCGGGGAGCGGCTCGAGGACGGGCTGGCGGCGACCCGCCGGCTGGCGGCGCGCAGCCGGTCGGTGACGCTGGACTACCTCGGCGAGTCCGTCACCGACGCGGCCCAGGCGCGGGCCGCCGCCAAGGTCGTGGTCGAGGCGCTGGACCGCATCGGCGAGGAGGGGCTGCCCGCCGGGGTGAGCGTCAAGCCGACCCAGCTGGGCCTGGGCCTGGACGACGCGCTGTGCCGCGAGCTGGTCGGCGAGGTCGCGGCCGCCGCGGCCCGCGTCGGCGCGCACGTCACCCTGGACATGGAGGGCAGCGACGTCACCGAGGCCACGGTGGCGCTGGTCGAGGACCTGCGCGCCGGCGGCGCCGACGTTGGCTGCGCGGTCCAGGCCTACCTGTACCGGACCCCCGACGACGTCCGGCGCCTGACCGCGGCGGGGGCCAGCATCCGCCTCACCAAGGGCGCCTACGCCGAGCCCGCGATCCTCGCCCACCAGGACCGCCTGTCGGTCGACCGCGCGTTCGACGACCTGGCCCGCTGGCTCCTGGCCCACGGCCACCACCCGCGGATCGCGACGCACGACCACCGGCTGGTCGCCCGCACGCTGACCCACGCGCGCGACCTGGGTCGCGGCCCCGACGACTTCGAGTTCCAGCTCCTGTACGGCGTCCGCGAGCCCCTGCAGGACCAGCTCGTCCGCGCCGGCCAGCGGGTGCGGGTCTACGTGCCGTTCGGCGACCAGTGGTACCCGTACCTCGTGCGCCGCCTCGCCGAGCGCCCCGCCAACCTGGTGTTCTTCCTCCGCGCCCTCGCCGCCCGCTGAACCGGCGGTTTGGTTGACACCGATCCCTGCAACACTCCGGGCATCAGTGCAAACTGACCGGAGGGTTGGCCATGGACCAGGCCCGGCAGTTCGGACGGATCGCCGCCGTCCTCCTCGTGATCGCGCTCGCACAGGTTCCCGCCGCCCCCGCGACCGCGGTGCCGTCCGCGACGGGCGTGGACGTGTCCAACTACCAGGGCGACGTCGACTTCGCCCAGGTCCGCGCGTCGGGCTCGACCTTCGCCTTCGTCCTGGCGACCGACGGGACGACGTTCGCGAGCCCCACCTTCCCCGACCAGTACAGCGACGCCCGGGCTGCGGGCATGTTCCGCGGCGCCTACCACTTCGCCCGCCCGTCGGCCTCCACCGGCGCCGCACAGGCCGACCGCTTCCTCGACGTCATCGGCTGGGTCCGCGACCCCGCGGAGCGCGACGGGTTCACCCTGCCACCGGTCCTGGACTACGAGGACGTCGACGGCACCTGCGCCGGGCTCTCCCCGCAGCAGCACGTCGACTGGATCCGCTCGTTCATCGACCGCGTCCACGAGCGCACGGGCCGCAACCCGATCATCTACACCAACCGGGGCACCTGGCAGGCCTGCACCGGCGACACGGCCGCCTTCCGGGACTACCGCCTGTGGGTGGCGGAGTGGGGCGTCGCCGCGCCGACCCTGTTCGGCGGCTGGCCGCGGTACAGCTTCTGGCAGACCACCGACTCGGGATCGGTGCCGGGGATCACCGGGCCCGTCGACCTCAACGTCTACGAGGGCGAGATCACCCTCCAGCAGCTCGCCGACGCGGGGGTCCCGCCCCCCGCGCCCACGCAGGGCGGCACGATCGAGCCGACCACCGGCTGGGTCTCCAGCCAGATCGGCAACCGCTGCCCCGCCCCCGACGCCGACCACTACGGCATCGACATCGCCGCCGACCCGTGGACCCCGGTCCTCAGCGTCTACGACGGGACCGTGGAGGCGATCGTGCCGGCCGCCATCGGCGGCGCCGCCGGCAACCACGTCGTCGTCGCCCACCGCAACGGCTGGGTCAGCAAGTACTTCCACCTGGCGGCGTTCCAGGGCGGCCTGCAGGTCGGCCAGGCGATCGCCAAGGGCGGCGGCGTCGGGTTCGTCGGCGACACCGGGGCCGGGACCGGACCGCACCTGCACTTCGAGATGCGCCAGCTCGGCAGCGTGGTCCTGTCCGCGGAGATGAACGCCCACTACGCCTGCGGCCGGTGGGTGGACCGCGGGCAGCCCAGCTCCGTCGTCTACGACGGCCTCGGCTAGGGACCTCGGGGCCAGGAACCCCGGGCTACGATCCCGGCATGGAGGCCTCGCTCGCGATCCTGGGGACCGGCCGGCTGGGGGAGGCGCTGCTGGACGGGCTCCTGCGCTCCGGTGGCGCGACCCCCGCGCAGGTGCGCTGCGTCGTGCGCCGGGCGTCGCGCGCGGCCGAGCTGACCGCCCGCCACGGCGTGCGCGCCGACACCGACGCCAAGGCGGCGGCGGCCGAGGCCGACGTCCTCGTCCTGGCCGTGAAGCCCCAGAACCTGCGCGCCCTGCTCGAGGACATCGCGCCCAAGGTGACGGCGCGCCAGACGGTGATCTCCTTCGTCGCGGGCGTGCCCACCCGCGTGATCGAGGAACTGCTGGGTGAGGTCCCCGTCGTCCGGGTCATGTCCAACACCCCGGTCCAGGTCGACGAGGCCATGAGCGCCATCTCCGCCGGCCGGTACGCCGGCAGCGAGCACCTGGGCGTCGCCGAGGCGATCCTGTCGCGCGTCGGCCGGGTCGTGCACCTCGGCGAGGAGCACCTCGACGCCGTCACCGCCCTGTCGGGCTCCGGCCCCGCCTACTTCTTCCTGCTGGCCGAGGCGATGATCGACGCCGGGATCCTCCTGGGCCTGTCGCGCGACATCGCGACCGAGCTGATCATCCAGACCATGGTCGGCAGCGCCAAGATGCTGCGCGACAGCGGGCGCCACCCCGTCGAGCTGCGCGAGGCCGTGACCTCGCCGGGCGGTACGACCATCGCGGCGGTCCGCGTGCTGGAGGAGGAGCGGGTCCGCGCCGCGTTCCTCAACGCCATCGAGGCGGCCCGCGACCGCGCGACGGAGCTCGCGGGCGGCTAGCCCCGTTCAGCGGGGCAGGAGCAGCCCGCTGGCGCGCACGGGGGCGGCGTAGGGCCCGGGCCTGCCGAGGTGGAACCCCTGTGCGTAGCGGCAGCCCAGGGCGCGCAGGCGGCGCGACTGCTCCGCCCGCTCGACGCCCTCGGCCACCACCTCCAGACCCAGGTTGTGCGCGAGGCCCACCACCAGCCCGACGATGGCGTCGTCCTGGGTGCTGTCGCCCAGCCCGGCGACGAAGCTGCGGTCGATCTTCAGCGCGTCCACGGGGAACTGGCGCAGGTGGGCCAGCGACGACCAGCCGGTCCCGAAGTCGTCGATGGCCAGGTGCACGCCCAGGCGGTGCAGCTCCTGGAGCGTGCGGGCGGCCTCGCGCAGGTCGCGCATGATCGCGGTCTCGGTGATCTCCAGCCAGAGGGCGTCGGGCGGCAGGTGCGTCCTGCGCAGCACGTCGGCGACGGTGGCGGCCAGGCGCGGGTCGGCGAGCTGGTGCGCCGACAGGTTCACCGCGACCGAGGTCGACGCGGTCGTCCCCGTGCGCCGCCACGCCGCCGCCTGCCGGCACGCCTGCTCCAGGACCCAGGCCCCGAGCGGCACGACCAGCCCGCTGTCCTCCGCGACGGGGATGAAGTCGCCGGGCAGGAGCAGCCCGCGGGTGGGGTGCTGCCAGCGCACCAGCGCCTCCATCGACGGGACCTGCCCGTCGCCGAGGTCGACGATGGGCTGGTAGTGCAGGACCAGCTCGTCGCCGCCGATCGCCCGCCGGAGGTCCTCGCGCGTGTCCAGCTCGCTGGCCATGTCCTGGCGCAGGGTCTCGTCGAAGACCTCCCAGCGCGCCCGGCCGCGCTGCTTCGCCCGGTACATGGCCATGTCGGCGTCGCGGAGCAGCTCGTCGGGGTCGGTGTGGGCGTGCTGCGCCACGGCCACCCCCACGCTGGCGCCGATGTTGACCAGCCGCCGCGCGCCCCCGCCGCCGGGCACCGCGAGTGGTTCCTCCAGGCCGGCCAGGACGCGGCGGGCGACCTCGACCGCGCCGGCGCGGTCGGGCGTGCGGGGGGCCACCACGACGAACTCGTCACCGGCCAGCCGGCCGACCACGTCGGTGTCGCGCACCGCCTGCCGCAGGCGGGCGGCGACCCCGCACAGCAGCACGTCGCCGGCCTCGTGGCCCAGCGAGTCGTTCACGACCTTGAAGCCGTCCAGGTCGACGAACAGCACGGCCGGCAGCGGCCCCCCCGCGCGGGCGTCGGCGAGCTCGGCGGCGATGCGGGCGAGCACCGCGGCGCGGTTGGGCAGCCCCGTGAGGGTGTCGTGGGCGGCCTGGTGCGCCAGGCGCTCGGTGGCCGCCTGGGTGGTCGCCAGGGTGTCGTTGAGCGCGCGGCCGACGAAGTCCAGCTCGTCGCGGGTGCCGACCTCGACCCGGCTGGACAGCTCACCCGCCGACACGGCGCGCAGCACGCCGACCAGCCGGCGCACGGGCGTCGCCACCGACAGGTAGAAGCCGATGAACAGGTACAGGGCGACGGCGGCGGCGACCAGCGCGACGATCTCGATGCTGCGGGCGCCGGCCGCGAAGCCGTCGATGCGGGTCACGAGCAGGCCGTCGAGCTCACCGGCGACGGCGTGGGCGAACGCCTCCGCCTCTGCGCGGAACGCGTCCGCCGCGTCCGGGTCGACGTCCTCCACGCGGCCGCTGCGGGTGGTGCTGGTGATCGTGGCGATGACCCGCTGCGCCTCGACGTCGACGGCGGCGAAGCCGTCGCCGGCCAGCACCGGCAGCGTGGCGCTGCGGGTGCTGCGGGCGGCGGTCTCCAGGCCGCTGGCGACGTCGTCGCGGGTGCTGACCAGGGCCCCGTTGTCCAGGCCGAGGTCGATGAGCACCTCGGTGCGCTCGCGGCCGATGTCGCGCCGGGCCAGCACCGTGCGGTCGATCATGCGCCCGGCCACGTCCATCGCGACGGGCAGCCGGAACTGCAGGGTGTCCATGAGGTAGTAGGTGTCCAGGTCGGGGTCCAGCGTCAGGTTGGACGCGTCGCCGACGTGGACGATCAGGTCGCGCAGCCCCTCGGTGGCGGCGTTGAACCGCGCGAAGGCCTGCTCCGGGTCGCGGCTGTCGCGCGCGTGCCCGACCTGGCCGCGCACCTCCTGCCAGTGGGCCGCGGTCTCCAGCATCGCCCCGTGCCGGGCGTCGGCGGCGTCCACGCGGGCGACCGCCGCGTCCAGCGCGCGGTCGTCGGGGGCCTGGCGCAGGACCATGCGGTGGCGGGCCTCGGCGCTGCGGGCCGTCAGCTCGACCAGGGGGACCATCAGGGTGACGCCGACGCGCTCGCGCGCGCTGAAGGCGATGCGGTCGTTCTGCAGCTGCACGTAGGCGCGGGCCACGAACCCGAGCGGCAGGAGCAGGACCAGGCCGACGACGGCGAACTTCTGCGCGTAGCGCAGCCGGCCCACCAGGTGGGCGGCCGGGAGGAAGATCGCGCGCATCATGGGAGGTCGGCGCGCCCGCGAGGGACTTGAGGAACGGGGGCCCCGCGGGAACACCCGCGGTGGGGCGATGGTTTACACAGCGGTAACCACGAGGGTCGTTGCGCGGGGACATGCCACAGGTAGGGTGGCGCCCCGTGGACGACGATCCGGCATCGGAGATCCCATGACCCGCACGTCCGCCGCCGCCGCCAGCACCGTCCTGTCGGAGTTCGACAACGCCTGGCGGGACGACGTCCCCGTCTTCGCCTGCTGCCGCCGGTCGGTGGCCACCGCCGTCGAGAAGGTCGACCTCGCCGAGGTCGCGACCCTCGACGTGACGGCTCGCGTCACGGCCATCCGCGACGCGGTCGAGTCCGACAACCCCGGGTACCTGTCGTCGCACCGGTGCTGCGCCGGGCACCTCGCCAACGTCGCCTTCGACCTCCCGGACCTCCTGGCCCCGGCCAAGTCGTCCTAGACGCGCACCACCCGACCTGAGCGGCGCCCTCCGGGGCGCCGTTTCGCGTTCCGGGCCCGCCGCTACAGTGGCCGTCCCGCCGCGTGCGAGGGGTCCGCGGGGCGGCGCGAACCACCCCCCTGGTCTGGAGGAGCACCCTGCGCGCGTCCGCGTCCCACCTGGTCCGCCGGGGCGGTGCCGCCCTGGCGCTGGCCGCGGCCCTCACCGCCTGCTCGGGCGGCGAGGCCCCCCTCGTCGAGGTCGAGCCGGTCACCTCCGGCGAGGTCGCCGCCACCGTCTCCGCCCCCGCGCGCGTCGACCCGGCCGCCCGCCAGGACGTCGCCGCGTCGGTCTCCGGCGTGGTCGTGGCGCTGAACGCCGCCGACGGCGCCGCCGTCCAGGCCGGGCAGGAGATCGTCCGGCTGGAGTCCAGCCAGGTGGCCGCCGCCCAGGAGCAGGCGTCGGTGGCCCAGGCCGCCGCCCAGGGCCTCGGCGGCATCCAGGTCGACGGCGGCGACGGCGCGGTCCGGGCCGCCGAGGAGGTCGTCGCCGACCTCGACGCCCGCTCCCGGCCCAACATCGACGCCGCGCGCGACCAGGCCGCCCAGATCGCCGACCCGCAGCAGCGCGCCGCGGCCGAGGCCGCCGTCACCGCGCTGGAGGCGAGCTACCTCAACACCCGCGCCGCGCTGCTGGCCAGCGCCCACGCGCTGGCACAGCAGCAGGCCGCGGTGAGCGCGTCGCTCACCGAGGCGCTGAACCAGGCCGTCCTGCAGGCCACCGCGGGCCAGCGCGCGCAGGCGGAGGCGGCGGCGCGCCTGGCCACCGAGCAGGCCGCGGGCCTGTCGGTCGTCGCGCCGTTCGCGGGCGTCGTGAGCCTGGGCGAGGCGGCCGCGACCGACGGCGGCGCGGCGGCGGGGCTGGGGGCGCTGGCGGGCGGCGACGCCGGGTTCGACGTCGGCGCGCTGTCGGGCGCGCTGCCCGGGCTCGCCGGCGGCGAGGGCGGCGGGACCCTGCGCGTGGGCGCGCCGGTCACCGCGGGCCAGACGCTGTTCACCCTCTACGACCTGTCGGCGCGCTACGTCGACGCCGACGTCGACGAGGTCGACGCGCCCAGCGTGCGCGCGGGCCAGCGCGCCATCGTGCTGGTCGACGCCTTCCCCGAGGTCACCTTCACCGGCACCGTCGAGTCGGTCGCCGTCGAGGCCGCGACCACCGAGGCGGGCGGGGTCGGCTACCCCACCCGCGTCCGCATCACCGGCGTCGAGGGCGGCGACGACGCCGTGCTGGACCGGCTGCTCGTCGGCCAGACCGCCAGCGCGGAGATCGTGACCGACACCACCCAGGCCGACCTCGTCGTCCCGTCGCGGGCGGTCCTGGACCGCGAGGCCGGGACGGTCGTCCTGGTCGTCCGCGACGGCCGCGTCGCCGAGGTGCCCGTCCGCACCGTCACGCTGGGCGAGGAGGCCGCCGCGGTCGAGGGCGACCTGGCCGAGGGCGACGAGGTCGTCGTCGCCGGCTACGAGGACCTGGTCGACGGCGCCGCGGTGCGGGTGGCGCCGTGACCGAGCCGCGCGCGGCGGTGGCCGACGGCGCGGCGGGCGGCGGGGGCGGCGGGGGCGGCGCGGTCATCGAGGTGGCCGACGTCACCCGGTCCTACGTCCTCGGCGAGGCGCGCAAGGGCGAGCCGCGCCAGGTCGTGCACGCGCTGCGGGGGGTGAGCTTCACCGTCGGCGCGGGCGAGTTCGTCGCCATCGTCGGGCCGTCGGGGTCGGGCAAGTCGACGCTGCTCCACCTGCTCGGCGCGCTGGACCGCCCGACGACGGGCACCATCCGCTTCAGCGGGCGCGACGTCAGCCGCCTCGACGACGCCCAGCTCGCCGAGCTGCGCAACCGCGAGATCGGCTTCGTCTTCCAGCAGTTCCAGCTCCTGGCGCGCACGTCGTCGGTCGCCAACGTCGGGCTGCCGCTGGTCTACCGCGGCGTCGGCCCCGCCGACCGCCGCGACCGCGCCCGCGCCGCGCTCGAGGCCGTCGGGCTGGGCCACCGCCTCGACCACCGCCCGTCGATGCTCTCCGGCGGCGAGCAGCAGCGCGTCGCCGTCGCCCGCGCCCTGGTCACCGACCCCAACGTGCTGCTCGCCGACGAGCCGACCGGCAACCTCGACACCGTCAACGGGGCCGAGGTCATGCGCCTGCTGCGCACCCTCAACGAGGAGCGCGGCGTCGCCCTGGTGGTCATCACCCACGACCTGGAGGTCGCCGCGCTCGCCCCCCGCCGCATCCACGTCCGCGACGGGCTGATCGAGCGGGAGACCCGGTCGTGAACCTGCGCGAGGCGTTCCGGGTCGCGGCGACCGCGATCGCGGCCAACCGGCTGCGCGCGGGGCTCACCGTCCTGGGCGTCGTCATCGGCGTCATGTCGGTGGTGCTGCTGGTCGCCGTCGGCAACGGCGCGCGCGAGGAGGTCACCGCCGGGGTCGAGGGGCTGGGGTCCAACCTCCTGCTCGTCGTCCCCGGGTCCCTGGACTTCGGGGCGGCGCCGTCGCGCAGCCGCTTCACCCTGGACGACGTCGAGGAGCTGGAGCGCGCCGTGCGGGGCGACGGCGACGTCGCCGCCAACGTCACCTCCGGCGAGTTCGTCCGGTCCGCCGACGGCGAGAGCTTCACCTCCATCCTCGGGGTCACCGCCGGCTACAACGCGGTCACCAGCCGCCCCGTCGAGCGCGGCGAGGAGTTCCGCCAGACCGACGTCGTCACCGGCCGGCGGGTGGCGATCGTCGGCGCCGAGGCCGCGACCGGTCTGTTCCCCGGGCGCGACCCGATCGGGCGGACCGTGACGATCGCGGGCCTGCGCTTCCGGGTCGTGGGCGTGCTCGAGCGCCAGGGCGCCACCCTGGGGGTCAGCCGCGACACCGAGGTGCTGGTCCCCATCACCGCGGCCCAGCGGCTGTTCGGCACCCGCCGGGTCGACACGATCGTCGTGTCGGCGCCCTCGACCGACGTGCTGCCCACCCTGTCCCGCCGCGTCGAGCAGGTGTTCGCCGAGCGCTTCGAGCCGGGGACCTTCAGCGTCCTGACCCAGGACCAGATCCTCGGCGTGCTCGGCGACGTCCTCGACACGCTCACGCTGGTCCTGGCCGCGATCGCGGGGATCAGCCTGCTCGTCGGCGGGGTCGGGGTGTCCAACATCATGCTCGTCAGCGTCCAGGAGCGGACCCGCGAGATCGGCCTGCGCAAGGCCCTGGGCGCACGCACCCGCGACGTCACGCTGCAGTTCCTGCTGGAGGCGGTCGTGCTCTGCGGCATCGGCGGGGTCGTCGGCATCGCGCTGGGCATCGGCCTGTCGGCCGTGGCCACCGCGCTCAGCCCGCTGCCCGCGGTGGTCACCGGCTGGTCGGTCGCCCTCGCCTTCGGTGTCAGCGTCACCGTCGGCGTCGTCTTCGGCGTCTTCCCCGCCCGCCGCGCCGGCCGCCTGGACCCCGTCACCGCCCTGCGCTACGAGTAGCCGTGGGGCGCGACTAGCCTGGCCCGATGTCCAGCGCGCTGATCTGGTCCGACGACCTCATCCAGTACGACTTCGGCGAGGACCACCCGCTGAAGCCGGTGCGGGTGGAGCTGACCGTCGCGCTGATCCGCTCCTGCGGGCTGACCGACGCGCCGGGTGTGGTGACCCTGCCGCGGGAGCCGTTCACCACCGACGACGTCCTGCGCGTCCACCGCCCCGACTACGTCGAGGCCGTCCAGCGGCTGTCCGCCGACCCCCGGTCCGGCGGCGGGGGGCGGTGGGGGCTGGGCGCCGGGGACACCCCCGTCTTCCGGGGCGCCCACGAGTCGTCGCTGGAGGTGTGCGGCGCGTCCGTGGCCGCCGCCAAGGCCGTGTGGGAGGGGCGGGTGGCCCACGCGTTCAACCCCGCCGGCGGGCTGCACCACGCGATGCCGGCCCGCGCGTCGGGCTTCTGCATCTACGACGACCCGGCCGCCGCGATCGACTGGCTGCTGCGCCACGGCGCGCGGCGGGTCGCCTACGTCGACGTCGACACCCACCACGGCGACGGCGTGCAGGCGATGTTCTACGCCGACCCGCGGGTGCTGACGATCTCGCTGCACGAGAGCGGGCACTTCCTGTTCCCCGGCACCGGCTTCCCCTCCGAGGTCGGCGAGGGCGACGCGCGCGGCACGTCGCTCAACGTGCCCCTGGCGCCCACCACCCCGGGCGACGTGTACCTGGAGGCGTTCGACGCCGTCGTCCCCGACGCGCTCGACGCCTTCCGGCCCGACGTGCTCGTCACCCAGCTGGGCTGCGACACCCACGTCACCGACCCGCTGGCGCACCTGGCGCTGACCACCGACGACTACGCGGCGATCGCCGAGCGCCTCCGCGACCTCGCCGCCCGCTCCGCCGGTGGCCGCTGGGTCGCGATGGGCGGGGGCGGGTACCAGATCGCCTCGGTGGTCCCGCGCGCCTGGACGATCTACTTCGCCGAGCTCGTCGGGGAGCACCTCCCCGCCGAGGTGCCGTGGGACTGGCTGGCCCTGGCGGAGGAGCGCACCCGCGAGCGACCCCCGGCGCACTTCCTGGAGGGCGCGGTGGTCCTGTCCCCGGACCGCCACGAGCGCGTCCGGCGCGATGCGCGCGCCGCCGTCGAGGAGCTCAAGGCCGAGGCGTTCGACCTCCTCGACCAGGTGTCGACGTGAGCGACCCCGGGCTGCGCGGGCACCTCGTCGCCTCGCGGCTGGCGGGCGACGTCGCCACCTCGCCGCGCTGGACGCTGGACAACTGCGCGAAGCTGGTCGACGGGCAGCCGGACTACACCTTCGGGCTGCCCGACTGGCGGGACGCCGACCTCGACGACGCCGTCGCGGCCGTCCGGGCGGTCTGCGGGGGCGACCCGTCCGCTGCGGCCGACCCGTACGGTCCCGGCTTCATCGACCCGGACCTGGCCGTCGCGGCGGTCGCGGTGCACCGGGACCGCCTCGCCGCCGTCGCCCGCGGCGGCGGCGCGCGCGTGCTGCTGGCCACCGGCCACCCGACCGGGCTGCTCCCGCACTACGGCGCGATCGCCCGCGCCCTGCAGGCGACCGGGTCCGAGCTGCTCGCCCCCCTCGACGACGTCCTGCTCGCGCCCGAGCCCGGCCCGCGCGGGCGGCGCGGCATCCGCTTCCTCGACGGCGTCGCCTGCGTGCACGACGGCGCCGCGCTGCGCCACACCCACCTGGCGCGGTTCATGGAGGCGATGCTCGACGAGCTCGGCGGCGGGCCGGGGGTCGTCGACCTGGTCGTCGCCGACCACGGCATGGCCGGCGCGGCGATCGCGCGCGGCCTGGCGACCCTGTCGATCGCCGACGTCAACGACCCGGCGCTCCCCCTCGCCCAGGTGCGCGGCCGCACCGACGCGGTCCTGCCCCTGGACGACAACCTCGCCCCACGCCTGTTCCTCCCCGTGACCGCCGCCGTCCTGGACTGGAACGGGGGCTAGGCAGGGGCCTGGGGGCGGAGGGCGAGGACGACCTCGACGGGGCGGTGGTCCGACCCGCGCGAGGGGCCGACGGTGCGCGACACGGTCACCAGCTCGGGGCCGTGGAGCACGTGGTCGATGGGTATCCGCAGCGGGCCCGCCGCCCAGGTGGGCTGCCAGCCGTGCCCGAGGGCGCTGTCCACCAGCCCCGCGGCGAACAGCGCGCGGAACGGCGGGTACCAGCGCGTCGCGTTGCAGTCGCCGGCGACGACGACGGGGTCGTCCTGCTCGCCGACCCAGGCGGCGACGGCGGCGAACTCCTCCTCCTGCAGCAGCGCCCCCCGCGGGGTGGTCGGTGCGTAGGGGTGGATGCCCAGGACGCGGACCCGGCCCCGGCCGACCGGCACGGTGACCGCGAGGGCGGGGCGCGGGCCCAGGTGCAGGACCTCGGCGTCAAGGGGCGCCGCGCGGGTCAGCACGACGGCGCCGTCGCCGGGGTGCTCGGGGTCGACGCGGGTGACGGTGAAGGGCAGGTCCGCCTCCTCCAGCCGCTTCCCCCAGGTGCCGCCCGCCTCGACGAGCACCACGACGTCGGCGTCGGACCGCCGCAGCCAGCCGAGGATCTCGTCGTAGCGCTGGTTGACGTAGAGCAGGTTGAAGCTGACCAGGCGCAGCCGCGCGGTGCTGCCGCGCTCCCTCCGGCGGCGCCACAGCGGGGCGAGCATGCCGGCGTTCAGCGCCGCCGCCCCCGCGCCGGCGGCCGCCCACGACCACCGCCCGCGCAGCCCGAGCAGCGCCGCGCCGGCGGCCAGCACCGCGGTGAGCTGGGCGCGGAGGTTGGCGGCCACCGCCAAGGGCCAGACGTCGGCGAACCCGCCGACGGTCGCCGCCCCCGCGACCGCGACCGCGCCGCGCGCCAGCTCCTCCAGGACCCGCCCCGGGCGCCGGCCGCTCATGCCAGCGCCAGTTCCGCGAGCAGCGGCGCGTGGTCGGAGGGCTTGGAGCCCTTGCGGTACTCACGGTCGATCCCGCACGACGTCAGCCGCCCGGCCACGTCGGGCGACACCAGCAGGTAGTCGATGCGCAGGCCCAGCTTCTTGTGGAAGTGCCCGGCGCGGTAGTCCCACCAGGTGTAGCCGGGCTCGTCGGGGTGCAGGTGGCGGTAGGCGTCGGTCAGGCCGGTGGCCAGCACCCGCTCGAATCGCCCGCGCTCCTCGGGCGTCACGTGGGTCGACCCGGCGAAGGCGGCGGGGTCGTAGACGTCGAGGTCGCTGCGCATGACGTTCAGGTCGCCCGCCAGGACGACCCCGCGGTCGCCGCGCTCGTCCAGGATCGCCGCCGCACGGTCGGCCATCGCCTCGAAGAACGTCAGCTTCGCCGCGAAGGTGTCGGTGCCGACGGCCCGGCCGTTGGGGACGTAGACGCTGACGACGCGCAGGTCGCCGACGTCGGCCTCGACCCAGCGGGCCTCGCCCGCGTCGACCTCGCCGGGCAGGCCGCGGGCGACCTCGACGGGCGCGGCGCCCACGGGCGCGAGGACCGCGACCCCGGCCCAGCGGCCCGCGCTGTAGTGGACGGCGGCGTAGCCGGCCTCGGCCAGCTCCGCCTCGGGGAAGGCGTCGGCGCCCGTCTTGGTCTCCTGCAGGCAGACCACGTCCGGGCGGTGCTGGGCGAGCAGCGCCAGGACCCGGGGGAGGCGCTGCTTCAGGGAGTTGACGTTCCAGGTGGCGATCTTCACGGGTGCAGGACGAGCTTCCCGACCGTGCGGCGCGCGAGCAGGTCCTCGTGCGCGCGCCGCGCGTCCTCCAGCGGGTACGCGCCGCCCCCGACGGCGCGGATCGACCCCGCCGCCGCCAGGTCGAGCAGCTCGCGCAGCGCCGCGGTGAACGGCTCGCCGCGGCGGACCACGTGGGTGAGCCAGAAGCCGACGACGGCGCGGCTGGTGCCGATCAGGGCCGCGGGGTTCAGCCGCGACGGGGCGCGCCGCCCCGCCATGCCGTAGAACACCAGCCGCCCGAGGGGGGCCAGCGCGGCCAGGCTCGCGTCGAAGACCGGCCCGCCGGTCATCTCCAGGACGACGTCGACGTCGCGGCCCTCGTTGGCGTCGACCAGCGCCTGGCGCAGGCCGTCCACGGCGGGGTCGACGGCCACGTCGGCGCCCAGCTCCAGGGCCAGGTCGCGCTTCTCCTGGGTGGAGGCGGTGGCGATGACGCGGCCCGCGCCCCAGCGCCGGGCGAGCTGGACCGCCAGCGACCCGACCCCGCCGGCGGCGGCGTGCACGACGACGCTCTCGCCCGGCGCGAGGTGGGCGGAGGTGCGCAGGAGGTGCCACGCGGTCGTGCCCTGCAGCACCAGCGCCAGCGCGGTGGTGTCGTCGATGCCGTCCGGCACGTCGGCGGCGACGGCCGGCCAGGTCACGGCGCGCTCGGCGTACCCGCCGGTGCCGACCAGGGCGACGACCCGCCGCCCGTCGGGCGTGGTGCCGACGACCTCGGCCCCCGGGACCAGCGGCAGCGTCGTGGGCGCCAGGTAGCTGTCCTCGGTCTGGTGGGTGTCCGCGTAGTTGACCCCCGCGGCCCGGACGGTGAGGGGGATCTGCCCCGTCCGGGGCTCCGGGTCCGGGACGTCCGCGACGGTGAGGACCTCCGGGCCGCCGAACCTGGTGATCTGGATCGCGCGCACGCGGCGAGCCTACGCTGTCGCCCTCATGGCGACCGTGCGCGAGCGGGTCCTGGCGATCCTCGGGGGGTTCCCCGAGGTCGCCGTCGACGGCGACCAGCACCTGCGCTTCCAGGTGCGCGGGCGGACCTTCGCCTACCACCTGGTCGACCACCACGGCGACAGGCGCGAGGCCCTGCACCTCAAGGCCGCCCCCGGCGCGCAGGCCGCCCTGGTCGCCGAGGACCCCGCCCGCTTCTTCGTCCCGCCCTATCTCGGCGCCCGCGGCTGGGTCGGCCTGCACCTCGACACCGGCGATGTCGACTGGCGCGAGCTCACCGACCTCGCCACCGACGCCTACCGCCTCACCGCCCCCGAACGCCTCATCGCCACCCTCCCGCCCTGACCCGCCTCGCCGCCACCGCCGGGGAGCCCTCCGGCATCGGCGGCTGGTCGCCGCCGTGCCGAGGCCGCCGGCGCGGGTGTCCGCGGCGGCGTGCCGGTGGGGTGGGGTCAGGCGGGCCGGTCGGGGTCGCGGCGTCGGGGTGGGGCCAGGGGTGTGCCGCGTGGCAGGGACCGGAAGGTGCGGGTGTGGCGGGTGGCGGTGATCTGGCCGCTGTCGGGCTCCAGCGCCAGGGTCCAGCCGTGGGTGTGGGTCAGGGTGTGGTGGCGGCGTGATAGCAGGGCGAGGTTGTCGGGGTGGTGGTCGCCGTGGTGTTCGCGGTGGACGAGGTGGTGGACGTCGCTGTGGCCGACGGGGTCTTGGGAGCCGGGGAACCGGCAGCCGCGATCCCTGGCCTGGACGGCGATGCGGGTCTTGGTGGGGATCGAACGGGCGGTGAGCTTGTCGGACACCGCCAGCGGTCTTGCGCCGTCGAACACCACGGCGCGGATGTCGGCGTCGGCCGCGAGGCCGTCGGCGAGCCGGGCGGTGATCCGCGGCAGCGGCCCGCGCACGTTCAACTCGACGGTCCCTGCCGCCGACGCGGTGAGGTCGGCGACCTGGACGTGAGCGATGAGCAGCGGCCGCGCCGGACGTCGGCTGTCGCCGCCGAGCCAGTCGGCAGCGATCTGCGCCAGTGCGGTGGCGTACTGCCGCGACCGCGGCCCCGCCGACCACCCCGGCGCCTGCCCGTCATCATTGGCCGCTGTGTCGGCGTCGCCGCCGCCAACCCCGCCACTGGCGTCGCCCTCGGCAAGGGCTCCGCCGGCAACGGTCCCACTGGCTTGGGCTGCGGCGGGGGTGGGTGGGCCGGCGGCGGCGTCCAGGGCGTTGAGGATCGGGGCGCCGGTGACCGCGTCGAACTCGCCGTACAGGCGGACGCCGCCGTCGAGGGCGGCTTGGACCGACACGAAGTTGGCGTCGCGGCGGCGCTGCTCGGCCCGCTCCACGGTGCGCCGGGCGCGCAGGTCGTCGGCGGCCGCGCGGGCGGCCCAGACCAGATCGTCAGGGTCGAAGCTGTCTGTCGCGCTGGCGGCGACCTGGGCATCCAAGACGTTGCGCTGGGCGGTGGTGAGACGCTTGGCGCCGGTGGTGATCGCGCGGACCTGACCCCACGACACCGCACCCTCGACGAACAGCGCCGCCACCGCCGGCAGATCCGCCAACGCCTCACCCGCCGCAATCAAGGTCCGCCGGTCCGCACCCGTCAGACGGCACGCCACACCCAGGAGCAGGTCCAGCGGCAGGCCCTCCACCGCCTCGGACACCCCGGACGAGGCGAGGCGGCCGGCGAGGACGACGGCGCGGGCGAGGTGGTGCTCGGCGAGGCGGACCTGGGTCAGCAGGTCCGCCAGCTCCTCCGAACACCTGTTCGCCATGCCATGGAACGTACCAGGAGGGTGTGACAGCTACGGGCGCTCGTTGGGGATCAGGACCCAGGCGATCGCGTACGCCACGATCTGGGGGCCCGGCAGCAGGATCGAGGCGACCGCCGCGATGCGGACGATGGTGGGGTCCCAGCCGAAGCGGTTGGCGATCCCGGCGCACACGCCGGCGATCATGCGGTTCTGGCGGGGGCGGACGAGGCGGGGGGCGCCGGCGGTGGCCGACATCTTCGGGTCCTCTCAGGTGGTCGGTGTGGACGAACCCACTGTCCGCCCGGCGGCCCCCGATCGTCCACCGGGGATGACCCCCACCCGCCCCCGACCGGCAGGGGTCAGCGGCGCAGCCAGGACAGGAGCAGGCTGACGACCACCGAGACCAGCAGCATCGAGGTGATGGGGATGAAGACCTGGGTGCGCTCGCCGCTGATGCGAATGTCGCCGGGCAGGCGCCCGAACCAGGACAGGGCGCCGCTCCACACCAGGGCGCCGACCACCACGACGGCCACCCCGAGGCCGATCAGCAGCCGTCCCACCGCGCGCTCGTCCATGCTGGGACCATGGTCGCAGCGGTCGTCACGTTCCTCACCGACTACGGGCTGGTCGACCCGTTCGTCGGGCAGTGCCGGGCGGTGCTCGCGCGGGCGGCGCCGGGCGTGGCGGTCGTGGACCTCACCCACGGCGTCCCGCGCCAGGACATCCTGGCCGGGGCGGTGCTGCTCGCCGACTGCGTGCCGTACCTGCCGCCGGGCGTGACCGTCGCGGTCGTGGACCCCGGCGTGGGCACCGCCCGCCGCGGGATCGTCGCCGAGGTCGACCTCGGCGGCGCCCCCCACCGCTTCGTCGCCCCCGACAACGGCCTGGTCGCGCCCGCGCTGGCGGCCTGCGGCGGGGCCACCGCCGCCTGGGACCTGCCCGTCCCCGCCGGCATCCCCGCCACCTTCCACGGCCGCGACGTCTTCGCGCCCGCGGCCGCGCGCCTGGCCACCGGGGCCGACCCCGCGGACCTGGGCGCGCGGCTGGACCCCGCCGCCCTGACGCCCCTCGCACTCCCGTCGGCGACAGCAACACGAGGCCTGCTCGTCGCCCCGGTCCTGCTGACCGACGCCTTCGGCAACCTCAGCCTGGCGGCCGGCCCCGCCGACCTCGCCGCGGCGGGGCTGGCCCCCGGCGCCGCCCTCCGCGTGGCCGGCCCGGACGGGGCGTACGAGGCGGTCCTGGCGACCACCTTCACCGACGTGGCGCCGGGCGGGCTGCTGGTCCACCTCGACGCGGCGGGACGGGTGGCGGTGGCCGTGAACGGCGGCAGCGCGGCCGCCGCGCTGGGGGCGGGGACCGGGGCGCCGATGAGGATCGCCCTGGACGGGTAAGGGTGCGGCACCGCCAGCGCATAGGCTGTTCGCGGACACGGACCCGCTTGGAGGTGAGGACCGCGGAGGGACGACGGATCCTCGTCACCGGCGTCGCGGGGGAGCTCGCCGGGCAGCTGGTGGCCCGCCTGGAGGCCGACGACCGCATCGACTACGTCGCCGGCATGGACGTGCGCGAGCCTGCGGGCCTGGTCCGCACCGAGTTCATCCGCGCCGACCTGCGCAACCCGCTGGTCGCCAAGGTGATCGAGTCGACGCGCGTCGACACCGTCGTCCACCTCGCCGTCACCGCCGAGCCGGGCAGCGCGGGCGGGCGCACGCGGATGAAGGAGCTCAACGTCATCGGCACGATGCAGCTGCTCGGCGCGGCGCAGAAGTCGCCGCACCTGCGCCGCATGGTCGTGAAGTCGACGACCGCGGTGTACGGCAGCTCCTCGGCCGACCCGGCGCTGTTCCGCGAGGACTCCGCCCCCGACAGCGCCCCGCGTGCCGGCTACGCCAAGGACGCCGTCGAGGTCGAGGGCTACGCGCGCGGCTTCGGCCGCCGGCGTCCCGACGCGACCCTCACCATCCTGCGCTTCGCCAACTTCATCGGCCCGACCATCGACAGCCCGCTGACGCGCTACTTCGCGCTGCCGGTGGTCCCCATCGTCCTGGGCTACGACCCCCGCGTCCAGCTCGTCCACGTCGACGACGCGGTCAGCGTGCTGGAGCGGGCGATCGCCGAGGACCACCCCGGCATCTACAACGTCGCGGGTCCCGGCATCCTCTACCTGTCCCAGGCGGTGCGGATGTCGGGGCGGCCGATGGTCCCCGTGCCCCTGCCGCTGCTCAGCCCGCTGGCGGGGGCGGCCCGCCGCCTGGGCCGGCTCGACGTCAGCCCCGAGCAGCTGCGCTTCCTGCTCTACGGCCGGGTCGGCGAGCTGACCCGGCTGCGCACCGTCTTCGGCTACGAGCCGAAGCACTCCACCGCCGACGCGTTCCGCGAGTTCCTCGACGAGCGCATCACCCCGCTGCTGGACCGCAGCCAGATCGACCGCGCGGAGCGCGAACTGGGTGAGGCCCTCACCCGCGCCGCCGGCTCGCTGGCGGGGACCGGGTCGTGAGGGCGCCCGTGAGCCGCCCGGCGACTGAGGTGCAGGCGTGAGTAGCCCTGTGTCAAGCGGTTGTGTTGAGCAGGCGTTGGGCGCCGCGGTGGCGGGCGGGGTCGTAGGGGGTGTGGTCGTGCCAGCAGCGCCAGATGACGCGCAGCCAGGCGCGGGCGAGGATGCGGGTGGCGTGCTGGTGGGTCTTGCCGGCGGCGCGGTGGCGGTCGTAGATGGCGGCGGCCCAGGGCTGGCGCGGCGGCTGTCGCCGGCGAAGTCCATGACCGCGTCGCGCAGCTTCTTGTCGCAGGCCCAGCGGAACGTCACGACGTGATGGCGGCCGGAGGAGCGGGTGGACGGCGCGGCGCCGGCGAGCGCGGCGAGGGCGGCTTGGGTGGGAAGCGGCCGCGGGCGTCGCCGATCTCGACCAGCAGTTTGGCGGCGCGGACGACGCCGGCGCGGGGCAGCGTTTGGAAGATCGCCGCGTCGGGGTGCAGCGCGAGCTGCTCGTGGATGTGGGTGTCCAGGGCGTGGATCTGGGCGTGGACGGCTTTGAGGGTGGCGACGTAGGCGGCGGTGGTGTGGCCGGCTGCGGCGCCGTCGCCGCCGTGCAGTCCGTCGGGGCCGGTCTGGAGGCGCTCCAGCAGCACCCGGGTGGGGGTGCGGCCGCTGTAGCGGTTGGCGGCGAGCCAGGCGCCCAGCCGTCGGTGGGTCAGCCAGGCGGCGGCGTCAGCGGTGGCGAAGCGGGTGAGGAACGTCAGGCTGATCGGGGAGTCCAGGTCGGCGAACAGCCCGACCGCGGCGGGGAAGACCACTCGCAGGTGGGCGCGCAGCTGGTTGCACAGCGCCACGCGGGTCTGGACCAGGTCGGTGCGGGCGCGGACCGCGGCGCGCAGCGCGAGGGTCTGGGCGCTGTCGGGCTGCAGCGGGGTCAGCCGGTGGCCGTCGGTGCGCAGCACGTCGGCCAGGACGTAGGCGTCGAAGCGGTCGTCTTTGTTGCCCGCCGACCCGTAGCGGGTGCGCAGGTGCTTGACCTGCCGCGGCGCGATGATCACCACCTGCAGGCCGGCGGACAGCAGCGCCTCCACGACCGGCCCGTCGGGGCGTTCGATCGCGACCTGGGCGACGCCGTGGCGGGTGAACGCCGCGACCAGCTGGCGGATCCCGGCGGCGTCGCCGACGGTGTTGGCGCGCTTCAGTACTGCGCCAGCGGCGTCGACGATGCACTGCTCGTTGGTGTCGGTGGCCCAGTCCACTCCTCCGGTGGGCGCGGTCGTGTCATCCTGCATGCGTGCCTCCTGGCTGTTGGCCCAGTCGGGAAGCACCCGGTGGTGCTGGGACGTGCCCGTCGGTCGCTCACTGATCGGCGCTCGGTGGCGCTCAGCCCTGTTGCCGCTTGGCACGTCCCGGGCCGCCGGACCTCGCAGAACTCACGCTGGCCCTCACGGGACAAGCGACCAAGGCGATGGCCCAGCAGGCACCGGGGGTGCATCAGCAGTCCCACGACCGCTGACACCGCGAGGGTGCACCAGTGAGCCGCCCGGCGACTGAGGTGCAGGCGTGAGCCGCCCGGCGACTGAGGTGCAAACATGAGCCGCCCGGCGACTGAGGTGCAGGCGTGAGCCGCCCCAACGGCGACGGCGCCGAGATCCTCGCCTTCGACCCCGCGCGGCGCTCCCGCGACGGCGGCACCCGCCCGCGCTGCACCGCCGAGGTGGACGGCCGGCCCTGCCGCAACCACGCCGGGCCCTCCGGCTTCTGCCGCGTCCACGAACCGGCCCCACGCGACAGCGGCGCCGGCGCCCGCGACGCCGGCGGGGCGCCCCGCTCCGCCCACCCCGCGGGCCGGTCGCGGGCGGGCGACGGCTCCGTGGCCCGGCTGCTGCGCACCCGCGAGGGGGAGCGCCCGCCGGGCTCGGCGACCATCGACCCGCGCGTCGCCGACGCGCTGCGCTTCCTGCGCCGGCGCCTGACCGGCGAGTACGACGTCGACCTCTACGGCTTCGACCGCGAGCTGACCGAGCAGGTCGTGCTCCCGCTGTTCCGCCCCCTCTACCGCTCCTACTGGCGGATCCGCACCTCGGGCCTGCAGCACGTGCCCGACGAGGGCGGCGCGCTGCTGGTGGCCAACCACAGCGGCGCGCTGCCGTTCGACGCGATCATGACCAAGGTCGCGGTCCTGGACGACCACCCCGCCCACCGCCACCTGCGCCTGCTCGCGGCCGACTTCGCGCTGCGCATGCCGGTCGTGGGGCCGCTGGCGCGCAAGACCGGCAACACCCTGGCGCACAACGACGACGCCCTCCACCTGCTCCGCGACGGCGAGCTCGTCGGTGTCTGGCCGGAGGGGTTCAAGGGCATCGGCAAGCCCTACCGCGACCGCTACAAGCTCCAGCGCTTCGGGCGCGGCGGGTTCGTCGAGGTCGCCCTGCGCGCCCAGGTCCCGATCATCCCCGTCGCCATCATCGGCGCGGAGGAGATCTACCCGATCGTGGCGAACCTGCGCCCGCTGGCGCGGCTCCTCGGCGCCCCGTACTTCCCGATCACCTGGCAGTTCCCGCTGCTCGGGCCGCTCGGGCTCCTGCCGCTGCCGTCCCAGTGGATGATCGACTTCGGCGAGCCGATCGACACCACGGCGTACGGCCCGGATGCCGCGGACGACCCGATGGTCGTGTTCGAGCTGGTCGACCGGGTCCGCGACACCATCCAGCAGATGCTCTACCGCAACCTGGTGGGCCGCCGGTCCATCTTCTTCGCCTGACCGGCCCGGCCGGACCCGGCGGACCCGGCGGCCCCGGCGCCTCAGGTGGCCAGGATCAGCTGCACCACGAACACGCCCACGATGGTGAGCATCAGCACGGCGAGCAGGATCGCGGTCCGGGGTCGCACGCCGCGAACCCTAGCTGCTGGTCGCGGCGGTCAGCCGCTCGTCGCTGTGCCCGCCCGCCAGCAGCGTCGTCGCCTTGACGCGCTCCTCGGCCAGGAAGGCGACCAGCCGCTCGCGCGAGTCCAGGAAGGCGCGGCAGTCGACCTCCAGCGTGATCGTCCCGCTCCAGCCCGACGCCCCGATCATGGCCAGGAAGCGGTCCAGCGGCAGGACGCCCTCGCCGATGGGTGCGTGGCTGTCGCGCCCGTTGCCGAAGTTGTCGCTCACGTGCAGGTGCACGACGCGGTCCGCCAGCGTCGCCCACGCGTCGAACAGGTCGACGCCGGCCACGGCGAAGTGGCTGGTGTCGAACACCACCGACGGGAAGGCGGTGAGCTCGTCGGGGGTCACCACGGCCGAGAAGTTGCGCCCGCCGAAGGGGAACAGGTTCTCCATGCCGAAGGTGACGCCGTGCGCGGCGGCCTCGTCGGACGCCTCCTCGACGGCCCAGCGACGCCCGCCCGGCTCGAAGCGGAACGGCGCGTGGGCGACGAGCAGGCCGGCGCCGACCGCGCGCACGATCTCCAGCGACCGCTGGGTCTTCTCGCGGTAGTTCTGCCCCAGCACGTTGCGCAGCAGCACCATGTAGGGGCCGTGGACGACGGGGATCTCCAGGCCCGCGCGCTCGGCCAGGGTGAGCACGCGGTCGGGGTCGCGGGTCTCGGGGTTGTGGGCCAGGAGCAGCTCGGCGCCGTCGTAGCCCGCCTCCGCGATCGCGTCGAGGGTCCAGTCCAGCGGGCTCAACGCGAGCGGGCCCGTGGCCGCCAGCAGGCGGGGCAGCCCGCGGCGCCGGGGCTCCTGGACATCGTTGCCGGTCATGCGCACAACCGTACCCGGCCCTCCGCCGTCCTCCATGACCCCCCGGTGACCGGCAGCCGACGGGGGCGTGGCACGATGCGCGCATGGACCTCGCCGAGCCCGTGCGGCGGGTCGCGGCCGACCGGCCCGGCGACCCCGCCCTGGTCACCGACGCCGCGACCCTGACCTTCGCCGACCTCGACGCCCGGGCGGACCGCGCGGCGGCCGGCCTCCAGGGCCTGGGCCTGGTCCCCGGGGACCGCCTGGCGGTGGTGGCCGGCAACGTGGTGGAGACCGTCGTCGCCCTGCTCGGGGCGTTCCGGGCCGGGCTGACCGCCGTGCCGGTGAACCCGGGCGCCACCACCCCGGAGCTCGACCACGTCCTGGCCGACAGCGGGGCCCGCGCGGCGGTCGCCGCCCCGGGCGTCCTCCCGCGCCTCCTGCCCGCCGCCGGGCCCGCCCTCGAGGTCGTCGTGGCGACCCCCGCAGGCGGGGGCGCGGGGACGGGCCCGCGGGTGCTGCCCTGGGACGACGCGCTGGGCGCCGACCGCACGCCGGCCCCGGCGCCCCCGGCGGCCGACCCGGCCGCGCCGGCGCTGCTGCCCTACACCTCGGGCACGACCGGGCGGCCGCGCGGGGCGATGCTGCCCGCCGCGGCGCTGCTGGCCAACCAGGAGCAGATGCGCGCGACCCGCCTGGACCTGGGGCCGGGCGACCGGGTCCTGTGCGTCCTCCCGCTGTTCCACATCTACGCCCTCAACGTGGCGCTCCTGCACCCGCTCGCCTGCGGCGCGGCGGTCGTGCTGGTCGACCGCGCCCCGGCCGACGCGACGCTGGCGGCCGCGGCGCGCCACGGCGCCACCGTCCTGGTCGGCGTGCCGACCCTGTACGCCGCGTGGTCGGGCACCGACGGCGTCGACCTGCCCACGGCCCGGTTCGGCCTGTCCGGCGCGGCCGGCCTGCCCCCGTCGGTGCTGGAGGGCTTCACGGCGCGCTTCGGCGTCCCGCTGTGGGAGGGCTACGGGCTGACCGAGACCGCGCCCCTGCTCACCACCACGGCCATGGGCGACGCCCCGGTGCCCGGCAGCGTCGGGCGGCCCGTCCCCGGGGTCGCGCTGCGCCTGGTCGACGACGTGGGCCGCGAGGCCCGCGCCGGGGACCCGGGCGAGGTCGTCGTGCGCGGCCCCAACCTGTTCACCGGGTACTGGGGGGATCCCGCGGGCACCGGCCAGGTCCTGGACGCCGACGGCTGGTTCCGCACCGGCGACATCGGCTACCTGGACGGCGAGGACCTGCACCTGGTCGACCGGGCCACCGACCTGGTCGTGGTCAACGGCTTCAACGTCTACCCCCGCGAGGTCGAGGAGGCGCTCCTGCGCCACCCCGACGTCACCGACGCCGCCGTCGTCGGCGTGCCCGACGCCGCCACCGGCGAGGCCGCGCACGCGTTCGTCGTCCTGCGCCCCGGCGCCGCCTTCGACGAGCCCGGCCTGCGCGCCCACGCCGCCCGGCTGCTCGCGCGCTACAAGTGCCCGGCGGCCATCTCGGTGGTCGACTCGCTGCCGCACCTGCCCAGCGGCAAGGTCAAGCGCCGCGAGCTGCGCAGCTCCTCCTAGACGGAAGCCGGGGATGGACGAACAGGCGAGACAGCAGGCGTTCCTCAGCGCGCTGGTGACCGAGCACTTCGTGCTCCAGTCCGCGCGTGGCGTCACCACCAGCGAGGCGGGCAACCGGTCCTCGCTCTACCTCACGGCCCTGTCCAGCGGGCTCGTCGCCCTCGGGTTCGCGGCCGGCACCGACGCGCTGCTGCCGTTCGCGCGGGCTCGTCGCCCTCGGGTTCGCGGCCGGCACCGACGCGCTGCTGCCGTTCGCCGCCGCGGTGCTCCCGGCGCTGGTGGTGCTGGGCCTGTTCACCTACGTGCGCCTGGTGGAGACCAGCATCGAGAACGTGCTCCTGCTGCGCAGCATCCAGAAGATCCGCGGGTACTACCGCGAGCTGGTCCCGGAGGGGCCCGAGTACTTCCCCGGCGGCGACCAGGGGGACATGGTCATCACCGGGTCGGGGCGGCGCAGCGGGAGGGCGGAGCTGCTGTTCACCGCGGCGAGCATGATCGCCGCGATCAACGCCATCCTCACGGGCGCGGGCCTGGCCTTCCTGATCGGCGACGTCGGCCGGCCGGTGGCCGTCGCGGTCGGGATCGGCACCGCCGCCGCGGTCTTCGGCCTGCACCTGGCCCACCAGGAGCGCCGCTTCGCCGCCGACGTCGGCGAGGGCGGCCGCGCCGCGGCCGGCAGCGGCACGCCGACCAGCCTGCGGTAGCGGGGCGCCCACCTACACTCGCCGGTGATGCTGACCGCGCTGCTCGCGCCGCTCGCCGCCACGGCCGTCGCCGGGGCGTTCGCGGCGTCCCTGCTGGGCCAGTGGCGCCGTCGCCGGCGCGACCACGCGCTCGCCTGGGCGGTGTCGCTGGGGCTGTTCGCCGTCGGCACGCTGGCGATCGCCGCGGGCATCGGGCTGGGCTGGGACCGGTTCACCTTCGGCGCCTACTGGCTGTCCGGCGCGCTGCTGTGCGTCCCCTGGCTGGCGGTCGGCCAGCTGCACCTGATGGCGCCCCGCTGGGCGGTCATGTGGTGGACCGTCGCGGGGCTGTTCACCGCCTGGGCGGTGTTCGGCCTGCTCAGCACGCCGGTGGACGTCGCGGTGCTCGCCCAGGTCGACGCGGCCGGCGGGATCCCGCGCGGCGCCGACGTCTACGGCGAGGGCGGGGTGGCGACCGCCCTGGTGACCCCGGCCAACTGCACCTCCGCGATCGTGATCCTCGGGTCGCTGTGGTCGGGGCTGCGCACCCGCCGCTGGGGCGTGCTGCTCATCGCCGTCGGGGTGGCGGTCGCGGGGGCGTCGTTCGCGTTCATCCGCGCCGGGCAGGGCGAGCTGGTGTCGGTCTTCCTGGCCGTCGGCGTGACCCTGATGTACGGCGGGTTCCGCGCGGCCGGGCGGCCGCCGCGGCGCACCCGCGCGCCCGCCGCCACCCCGGTGGGAACCCGCGCGTGAGGCTGCGCCGCACCCCGGCCACCCGCCGGCAGGTGGTGGTGTACGGGCGCCCGGGGTGCCACCTGTGCGCGGACGCCGAGGCGATCGTCCGCCGCCTGGCGGGGCGTCGCGCCGACGTGCGCGTCGTCGACGTCGACAGCGACCCGCTGCTGGCGGACCGCTACACGGTGCGCGTGCCGGTGGTCGTGGTGGACGGCCGCGAGGTCGCCGAGCTCCAGGTCGATCCCGCCGCGGTCCGGGCCGCGCTGCGCGGCACCCACTAACCTCCTGCCATGATCGGGCGGGTGGTGCGGCGCGTCGCGGGCGGGGTCTCGGCGACCGACGCCGTCATCGCCGCGGTGTTCTGCGTCCTGGAGCTGTGGCAGACCGCGGCGCTCGGCAACCCGGCGCTGGTGGGCGAGGTCGCGGAGCGCTTCCGCGCCGTCGGTGCGCCCGAGGTCGTGCTGCTCGTCGCGATCCACGTGCCGCTGCTGTGGCGCCAGCGGGCGCCGCTGACGGTGCTGGTGCTCTCCTCCGTCGCGTTCTTCTTCGCCAGCTACGGGCTGGACCTCGGCCTGGCCGGGTGGGGGATGCTCGCCGCGCTCTTCGAGTTCGCCGCGCGGGCGGACCGGCGCTCCTCGCTGCTGGCGCTGGCGCTGCTGGTGATCGGGTTCCTCGTCGCGGTCGCCGTCCAGCCGGGCGAGGACCGCTCCCCCTACGGGACGTTCGCCGGGTCGCTGTACCTGACCCTGGTCGCGGTCACGCCGTGGGCGATGGGCTACTGGACGCGGTGGCGCCGGGCGCGCGCCCGCGGCGAGGAGCTCCGCCACGCGGCCGACGCCGAGCAGGCCGTCGCGCACGAGCGGGCGCGGGTCGCGCGCGAGTTGCACGACATCCTGGCCCACAGCCTCAGCGTCATGGTCGTCCAGGCGGCGGGCGCGCGCGAGGTCCTGCCCGTCGCCCCCGACCGCGCGTCCGAGGCGCTGGCCCAGATCGAGGTCACGGGCCGCCAGGGCCTCGTCGAGGTCCGCCGCCTGCTCGGCCTGCTGCGCGGGAGCGGCGAGGGCGAGGCGGGCCGCACCCCGCAGCCGGGGCTCGACGACATCGGCGACCTGGTCGCCCAGGTCCGCGACGCCGGCCTCGTGGTGCACGTGGCGCTGGCGGGCGAGCGCCGCCCCCTGGACCCCAGCGTCGACCTGTCCGCGTACCGCATCGTCCAGGAGGCGCTCACCAACGTGCTGAAGCACGCCGGACCCGCGACCGTGGGGGTGCTGCTGGACTACCGCGAGCTGGGGGCGCTGCGCCTGGAGATCGTCGACGACGGCCGCGGCGCGGCCGGGCGGGACGACCAGGAGGCGCAGCGGCCCGAGGGGGGCAACGGCCTGCTGGGCATGCGCGAGCGCGCCCTGCTGGTCGGCGGGCAGCTGGAGGCCGGCCCCCGGCCCGAGGGCGGGTACCGCGTCGTGGCGACGCTGCCCTTCGCGGCCACCTCGCCGGTCCCCGTCGCGTGACCATCCGCGTCCTGCTGGTCGACGACCAGGCGCTCGTGCGGGCGGGCTTCGCCATGATCCTGTCCGCCGCCGACGACCTCGAGGTGGTGGGGGAGGCCGCCGACGGCCAGGAGGCGATCCTGGCCGCCCGCCGGACCCGGCCCGACGTCGTGCTCATGGACATCCGCATGCCGCGCATGGACGGCATCGAGGCGACCCGGGCGCTGGTGGCCCTTCCGGCGACGCCGCGGGTGCTGATCCTCACCACCTACTCGCTGGACGAGTACGTGTACGCCGCGCTGCGGGCGGGGGCCAGCGGCTTCCTGCTGAAGGACGCCCCGCCGGAGGAGCTGCGCCGCGCGGTGCGCGTCATCGCCGCCGGTGACGCGCTGCTGAGCCCGTCGGTGACCCGCCGGCTGCTGTCGGACTTCGCCCGCGGCGTGGAGCCCGAGCCCGCCGACGCCACCGACCTGGAGGTGCTGACCGGGCGCGAGCGCGAGGTCCTCACCCTGGTCGCCGAGGGCCTGTCCAACGGCGAGATCGCCGACCGGCTGGTCGTCGGTGAGGCCACGGTCAAGACCCACGTCGGGCACATCTTCGCCAAGCTGGGGCTCCGCGACCGCGTGCAGGCGGTCGTCATCGCCTACCGCACGGGCCTGGTCCGCCCGCCCCGTGCCTGAGCCCCGCACCGGAGTCCCCGTGGTCGCGTCCCCCGCCGTCCGCCGCCCGCGCGGGTGCTGGCGGCCTGCTCGGCGCCGGCGGCGCCCGGCGTCGCGCGCCCCGCCGCCCCGACGCCGGCGGTCACCGCCGTGCCGGCGCCCGCCACCTCTCCGACGGCGCCGGCCGGCGCCACACCCGTGCCCACGATCGCCGCGGTCGAGGACATCGCCACCGAGGTCGCCGCGCTGCGCCGGCTGGACACCGGCGGCCCGGTCGCCGCCCGGGTGGTCTCCGACGCGGAGCTGGGCGACGTCCTGGTGCGCCTGGAGGAGGCCGCGGCCGAGGAGGGGGTCCTGCCCGACGACGACGCGGAGCGCCTCCTGGCCGCGCTGCGCCTGCTCCCGCCCGACGCCGACCTCGGCGCGCTGCGCGAGACCGTTCTGCGCCAGGGCGTCGCGGGGGTCTACGTCCCCGCCGACGACGTGCTCTACGTCGCCTCGTCCGCCGCCGACCTGACCCCGTCGAGCGAGGTCACCGCGGCCCACGAGGTCGTGCACGCGCTCCAGGACCGCGCGTTCGACCTGGAGCGGCCCGGCGACGAGCTGCTGGACGCCGACGCCGACGCCGCCCTCGCCTTCACCGCGGTCGCCGAGGGCGACGCGATCGCGCTCCAGGAGGCGTGGTCCCAGGCCCACCAGTCGGCCGAGGAGCAGCAGCGCCGCCGCACCGAGGAGCAGTCCCAGGCCGGCGGCGCCGCGGCCGTCATCGCCGAGCTGCCCCCCTACCTGCTGGACAGCCTGTCGTTCCCGTACTCCGAGGGCGCGCGCTTCGTCGCGGCCCTGCGCGAGTCCGGCGGCGACGCCGCCGTGGCCGCCGCCCTGCGCGACCCGCCGCGGACGACCGCGGAGATCGTCGTCCCCCAGCGCCACCTCGACGGCTTCACCGCGGTCGAGCTGCCCGTCCCGCCCGCCCCGGCGGGCTGGGAGGAGCTGGACACCGACACCTTCGGCGTCTTCGACCTCGCCTGGATCGCCACGCCCGCCGACGGCCCCGCGCGGGTCCAGGGCGTCCTGGCCGCGCGCGCGGAGCTGGCGCGGTCCTGGCAGGGCGGGCGCATCGGCGCCTGGACCCGCGGCGAGGACGTGGCGGTGGGGGCGGTGGTGCGCATGGGCTCGGCGCAGGACGGCGCCGCCCTCTGCGCCGACGTCCGCGCCTGGTACGAGGTCCAGGCCGGCGGCATGCCCGTGGGCGGCGGCGAGGCCACGACGGTCCTGGCCGGCGACCGCGACGTGCTCGCCCTGGCCTGCGACGGCGCCGACGTCCGCCTGGGCCTGGCGCCGGACGCCGCGACGGCGACGGGCCTCACCGCCGTAGCGGGCTGAGGGGCCGCCACGTACCCTTGTGAAAGGGCTGGTGCGATCAGGGGGGTGCGGGTTCGTGGCGTCGCGGCAGATCCCGGAGGCGACGGTGGCGCGGCTGCCGGTCTACCTGCGCGCGCTGGTGGACATGGCCGAGCGCGGCACCCACACCGTGTCCAGCGACGCGCTCGCGGCAGCGGCCGGGGTCAACTCGGCCAAGATCCGCAAGGACTTCTCCTACCTGGGGTCCTACGGCACCCGGGGGGTCGGCTACGACGTCGACTACCTGATCCACCAGATCAGCCGCGAGCTCGGCCTGACCCAGGACTGGTCGGTCGTGATCGTCGGGATCGGCAACCTCGGCCACGCGCTGGCCAACTACGGCGGGTTCGCGGAGCGCGGGTTCCGCATCGCCGCGCTGCTGGACACCGACGACGGCAAGGTCGGCGAGATCGTCGCGGGCCTGGAGGTCGGCCACGTCGACGACGTCGAGCGCTGGGTGAAGGAGGAGGACATCTCCATCGGTATCCTGGCGGTGCCCGCCGCGGTCGCCCAGGACGTCGCCGACCGGCTCTGCGCCAGCGGCATCACCTCGATCCTCAACTTCACCCCGCGCGTGCTCACCGTCCCGGAGGGTGTGACCGTGCGCAAGGTCGACCTGTCGATCGAGCTGCAGATCCTGTCCTTCTACGAGCAGCGCCGGGTGGCCGAGGAGTCGGTGCGGGTGGGCACCGCCCGCCGGCGCCTCGACGCGGTCGACCCGCCCGTCCCGCCGCCCGGCCCCTGAGGTGACGCTGCCGCTCAGCGTCCGGCTCGCCGGCCTGCCGGTCGTCGGCGTGGGCGGCGGGGCGGTGGCCGCCGCCAAGCTGCGCCCGATGGTCGAGGGCGGGGCGGACGTGACCGTGGTCGCGCCCGACGCCGTGCCCGACCTCGCCGAGGACCCGCGCGTCACCTGGCTGCGCCGCGGCTGGGCGCCCGCCGACCTCGACGGCGCGCTGCTGGTGGTGGCGGGGACGGCCGACCCGGGGGTCAACGCCGCCGTGGTGGCCGCCGCCACCGCGCGCGGGACGCTCAGCGTGCGCGTGGACGGCGAGGGCGACGGCACCGCCGACGTCGCCGCCGCCGTGCGCCGCGGGCCGCTCACCATCGCGGTGTCCACGGGCGGGGCGGGACCCGCCCTGTCGGCGCACCTGCGCGCCCGCTTGGAGGAGGACTACGGCCCGGAGTGGGGGGAGCTGGCGGCGCTCTACGGGGAGCTGCGGCGCGATCCCGATGTACGCGCGGCCCTGTCCCGCTGCTCCCCTGAGCAGCGCCGCCGCCGTTGGCGGGCCATTCCGGTCACCGATATCCTGAGACTCATTCGCAGTGGTCGACGGGTCGAAGCGAAACGAGTTGTCTCCGCGTGCCTGTCCTCGTCCTCGGACTGAACTACAAGACGGCACCGGTCGCCCTGCTGGAGCGGCTGGCCGTCCCCCCGGACCTCCTCGAGAAGGCGCTCGCCGACCTCACCGGCCGTGAGCACGTGACCGAGGCGGCCGTGCTGTCGACGTGCAACCGCGTCGAGGTCTACGCCAACGTCACCCGCTACCACGGGGGCATGGCCGACCTGCGCAACTTCCTGGCCGAGTGGGCCGGGGTCCCGATCGAGGACATCGCCGACCGCGCCTACGACCACTTCGACGACCGCGCCGCGGCGCACCTGTTCGCGGTCACGTCGGGCCTGGACTCGATGGTCGTCGGCGAGCGCGAGATCGCCGCCCAGGTGAAGCAGGCCTTCGCCGACGCCGAGCGCGAGCGCTCGGTGGGCCGCCTGCTCCAGGCGATGTTCCGCCAGGCCCTGCGGGTGGGCCGCCGCGTGCGCGCGGAGACCGGGCTGGAGCGGGGCGCGTCGTCGATGGTCGAGGTCGCGCTCGGGGCCGCCGACCGCATCGTCAGCGGGCTGGGCGGGCGCACCGTCCTGCTGGTCGGCGCCGGGAAGATGGGCCAGCTCGCCGGGCTGCGCCTGCTCGGCGTCGCCGGGCGGATCCTGGTCGCCAACCGCACCCGCGACCGGGCGGAACGCCTGGCAGCGCGCGTCGACGGCGAGGTCGTCGACCTCGACGACCTGCGCACCGGGCTGGACGCCGCCGACGTGGTGCTGTCCTGCACCGGCGCGTCGACGCCGGTGATCACCCGCGAGGACGCGGAGGCGGCGCTGCCGGGCCGGGCGGGGCGCCCGCTCGTGCTGCTCGACATCGCCGTCCCCCGCGACGTGGACCCGGTCTGCGCGACGCTGCCCGGCGTCACCGTCCTGGACGTCGACGCCATCCGCGCGCTGACCGACACCGGCGCGACGGGCGAGCTGGTCGCCCGCGCGCGCGCCATGGTCGAGGACGAGGCGCGGACGTTCGCGTCCTGGACCCGCTCGGTGCGCGTCGAGCCCACCATCGCGGCGCTGCGCGCCCGCGCCGAGGCCGTCCGGGTCGCCGAGACCGCCCGCCTGGGCTCCCGGCTGGCGTCCCTGGACGACCGCCAGCGCGCCGCGGTCGAGGCGCTCACGCGCGGCATCGTGTCGACGCTCCTGCACGACCCCTCCGTCAACCTCAAGCGCATCGCGGACACCCGCAGCGGTGACCCCTACGCCCATGCCCTGCGCGAGCTGTTCGACCTGCCCACCCCGGGGCAGGACCCCGGCGCCTCGGAGGCGCCGTGACCCTGCGCATCGCGACGCGCCGCTCCGCGCTGGCGCGGGCGCAGGCGTACCAGACGGGCCGGCTGCTCGAGCTGCGCACGGGCCGCCCGTTCGAGCTGGTGCCAATGGCCACGTCGGGCGACCTGCACAAGGACGTGCCCATCGGCGAGGTCGACGTGAAGGGCATGTTCGTCGACACGCTGCGCCGCGCGGTGCGCGACGGCGACTGCGACCTGGCCGTGCACAGCTACAAGGACCTGCCGACCGACCCCGTGCCGGGGCTGGTCATCGGGGCGGTGCCCGACCGCGCCGACCCGCGCGACGTGCTCGTCACCCGTGACGGGCGGTCGCTGGCGATGCTCGACCCGATCGCGACCGTGGGGACGTCCAGCGAGCGCCGCCGGCTCCAGCTCCTGCGCGCCAAGCCGGGGCTCCAGGTGCTGCCCCTGCGCGGCAACCTCGACACCCGGCTGCGCAAGGTCGCCGACCGCGAGTACGACGCCATCGTCGTCGCGCTGGCGGGGCTGCAGCGGCTGTACGTGCCGGAGTCCGCGGGCGGCGTCGGGGCGCTGGGCCTGCCGCTGACCGCCGCGCCGCTGGAGCCGGGCGAGCTGCTGTCCGCGCCCGCGCAGGGCGCGCTGGCGCTGGAGTGCCGCGAGGGCGACGAGGACGCGCTGCTGGCCTGCAAGGCCGTGCACTCCGCGCCCACCGAGCGCATGGTCCGCGCCGAGCGGGCGCTGCTGGCCGCCGTGGGCGGGGCTGCCTCGCCGCGGTCGGGGCGCTGGCCACGGTCACCGCCGCCGGCGCCCTGGAGCTGGCCGCCATGGTCGGGGACCCGGCCCGCCGCCGGGTGGTGCGCGGGACCCGCCAGGCCCTACGGCGATCCCGAGGCGCTGGGCCGCGCCCTCGCCGAGGACCTGACGGGCCAGCTCGCCGCATGACCGCCACCCCGACGCCCGCCGGTGACGGTGGGCACCCGCCGCGCGCCCGCCGCCCCGCCGCGACGCCCTGGGCCGCCGCCGAGGTCTTCGCCGGTCCCGCGGCGGCGCCCGGCACGGTCGCGCTGGTCGGCGGGGGACCGGGGGACCCCGGCCTGGTCGGGCTGCGCGCCGCCCGGCTGCTGTCCACCGCGACCGTCGTCGCCCACGACCGGCTGTCCCCGCCCGAGGTGCTCGCCCTGGTGCCCGACGGCGCGGAGGTCGTGGACGTCGGCAAGCTGCCCGACCGCCACCCCTGTCCCAGGACGAGATCAACGCGCTGCTGGTCGACCGCGCCCGCGCCGGCCACGCGGTCGTCCGCTTCAAGGGCGGGGACCCGTTCGTGCTGGGCCGCGGGTCGGAGGAGGCCCAGGCGTGCCGGGCCGCCGGGGTCCCCTTCGAGGTCGTCCCGGCCGTCACCTCCGCCATCGCCGCCCCCGCCTACGCGGGCATCCCCGTGACCCACCGCGCGGTCGCACCCGCGTTCGCCGTCGTCACCGGCCACGAGGACCCGACCAAGGACGCGACCCAGGTGGACTGGGCGGCGCTGGCCCGCTTCCCCGGGACGCTGGTCCTGCTCATGGCCGTCGGGCGCATCGGCGACATCGCCGCGGCCCTGGTCGCCGCCGGCAAGGACCCGGCGACGCCGGTCGCGATGGTCCGCTGGGGCACGACGCCCCGCCAGGAGACCCTGGCCGCCACCCTCGCCGACGTCGGTGAGCAGGTCGCGCGGACCGGCTTCGGGTCGCCCGCGGTCACCGTCGTCGGCCAGGTGGCGGCCCTGCGCGACGAGCTGGCCTGGTTCGACCGCCGGCCCCTGTCGGGGGTGTCGGTGCTCGTGCCGCGCACCCGCCACCAGGCCGGCGAGCTGTCGGCGCGCCTGCGCGCCCTGGGCGCCGACCCGGTCGAGGCCGCGACCATCGCCGTGGAGCCCCCGCGCGCCCCCGACGACCTGCGCGCGCGCCTGCGCGCCATGGCCGGCGGCGCCCACGACTGGGTGGCGTTCACCTCCGCCAACGCCGTGGAGGCGGCCAGCGGGGCGCTGGCCGACCTGGGTCTGGACGCCCGCGCCTACGCCCGCGTCCGCATCGCCGCGGTCGGGCCGGGCACGGCGGAGGCCCTGGCCGCCGCAGGGCTGACCCCCGACCTGGTCCCGGCCCGGGCGACCACCCGCGACCTGGCCGCGGCGCTCCTCGCAGCCGCCGGTCCCGGGCAGGCCCCCGGGTGCTGCTCCCGCGCGCCGACATCGCCACCCCCGCCCTCACCGACGCGCTGGCCGCGGCCGGGTGGGACACCGACGAGGTCGAGGCCTACCGCACCGTGCCGGTCGACGACCTGCCTGCGGACGTCCGCCGCCGGCTGGAGCGCGGCGAGGTCGACATCGTCGCCCTGGCGTCGTCGTCGACGGCCCGCAACCTCGTCGGCCTGCTCGGCGGCCCCCGCACCCGGCGGTCCGGATCGCCTCGATCGGCCCGGTCACGTCGGCGACCTGCCGTGAGCTGGGGCTGCGCGTGGACGCCGAGGCGGTTGCGCACGATCTCGACGGATTGGTCGGTGCCGTGCTGCGCTGTGCGGAAGCGCCTGCAGTACAGGGTGCCCACGGCCGATTGGACAGGTCCGCCGAGCCTCTACTACCGTAGTAGGGGCTAGTGTCTAGCCGCACAAAGCCAACCCCTGCAGGGAAGGAATACCCATGCGCCGCAAGCTCATCGCTGCTGCACTCACCGCCCTCCTCGCCTTTGGCGCGGTCGCCTGCTCCTCGGGCACCGGTGAGGGCACGGAGGAGGAGTCCTAGGGCAGCTGCCCCGGGTTCTCCCGACGGCCCCGCCACGCTAGCCGATCAGGCTGCGGGCGGGGCCGTCGTCGTCCCCCCTCGCTACGCTCGAGCGCATGGAGCCCGCCCCCTTCCCCGTCGCCCGGCCGCGGCGCCTGCGGCGCACCGCGGCCCTGCGCGCCGCCCTCCGCGAGACGACCCTCGTCCCCTCCCAGCTGGTGGCCCCCCTGTTCGTCAAGGAGGGCATCCCGGGCCCGCAGCCGGTGGCC
Source organism: Egibacteraceae bacterium (assembly GCA_030447925.1). Taxonomy (GTDB): domain Bacteria; phylum Actinomycetota; class Nitriliruptoria; order Euzebyales; family Egibacteraceae; genus JAUJNX01. Next base: position 164,701 of record JAUJNX010000005.1, read on the forward strand.
TCGATGCCCGGCGTGGCCCAGCACACCCTGGACAGCCTGCGCCTGGAGGCCAAGGAGCTGCGCGCGGCGGGGGTCACCTCGTTCCTGCTGTTCGGCGTGCCCGCGCACAAGGACGCCCAGGGCTCCGCGGCGTGGGACGACTCCGGCCCGGTGCAGACGGCCCTGCGGGCGCTGCGCGACGACCACGGCGGCGACGTCGTCCTGATCGCCGACACCTGCCTGGACGAGTACACCGACCACGGCCACTGCGGGCCCCTGCGGCCCGACGGCACGGTCGACAACGACGCCGCCAACGCGGCCTACGGGCGGGCGGCGGTCTCCCAGGCCGCCGCCGGCGCCGACCTCGTCGCCCCCAGCGGGATGATGGACGGGCAGGTCGCGGCCATCCGCGCCGCCCTCGACGCCGCCGGGCACGGCGAGGGCGCCGGGATCATGGCCTACTGCACCAAGTACGCGTCGGCCTTGTACGGGCCGTTCCGCGACGCCGCGGAGTGCGCGCCGCAGTTCGGCGACCGGTCCAGCTACCAGATGGACCCGGGCAACGCGGAGGAGGGCGTGCGCGAGGCACTCGCCGACGTGGCGGAGGGCGCCGACGTCCTGCTCGTGAAGCCCGCCGCCGCCTACCTCGACGTGATCGCCCGGGTCAAGGCCGCGACCGGCATGCCCCTGGCCGCGTACCACGTGTCCGGGGAGTACGCGATGGTGCACGCGGCGGCGGAGCGCGGCTGGATCGACGGCGACCGCGTGATGGCCGAGACCCTCCTGGGCATCCGCCGCGCGGGCGCCGACCTGGTCATCACCTACGCGGCCGGCTGGCTCGCCCGCCGGCTCCAGCCGTGACCGCGGGCGTCCTCGCCGCGGTCGAGGCGCACCTGGACGCCTTCAACGCGGGCGACGCCGACCGCGTCCTGGCCCAGTTCGCCGACGACGCGGTGTTCGCCTCGGCCGACTCGCTCGTGGTCGGGCGGCGCGGCCTGCACGCCCTGTTCGCCGACAGCTTCGCCGCCCCCGTCCGCGCCACCCTGGAGCTGCGCCGCGCCGTGGTCCAGGGCGACACCGTCGCCTGCGAGCTGCTGGAGCGCCTGGCCCTGCCCGACGGCTCCTCCACCGAGATCGACGTCGCCGCCTTCTACACCGTCCGCAGCGGCGTCCTGGTCCGCGTCCGCGTCTACCGCGAGACCCCCTGACCCGTCAGGGGACGAGCTCGACGACCACGGGGCGGTCGCGGCCGGGCGCGGCAAGGGGTGCGCGGTCGTCGCCGACGACCAGGGCGCGCTCGCCGGTGGCCGTCGCCGCGACGGGTAGGGACCGGAACACGGGCGGGTCCGCCAGCTCCAGGCGCCACCAGCCGTCGGCCCCCAGCGCGCGCGACCCCGGCAGCGCGTAGTAGTCGAGCACGGCCTGCTGGGGGGAGGCGACGGCTACCAGCCGGAAGCCGCCGCCGCGGAGGACCGCGAACTCCTCGCGCGCGGGGACGTCGTAGACCGGGTGGCGGTAGGTCAGGTCGAACGTCCGCGCGCCGTCCAGCGGCAGCGCGGCGACGACGCGGCCGTCCTCGTGGGCCACCACCGTGCGCGGCCCCGCCGCGCAGCCCGCCAGCACGGCCGCCGCGAGCAGCACCGCGCCCGCGGCGCGCGCCGCCGCGCCGGGCACCGTCCCCGTCCGCACCGGTCAGCCGGCCTCCTCGTCGTAGCGCGCAGCACGCCGGTGACCGGACGACCATATACCGGCGCCTGGCTACCCTGGGGGCATGCGCTATCGCGAGCTCGTGCCGGGCATCCAGGTCTCCGAGATCGGGTTCGGCAACTGGACGGTCACGACCGGCTGGTGGGGGCGGTACACGCGCGAGGAGGCGGTCGCCCTGCACCGCGCCGCCTTCGACGCGGGCATCACCTTCTTCGACACCTCCAACGCCTACGCCGAGGGCTACGCCGAGGAGGTGCTCGGCGAGGCGCTGGCCGGCGTGCGCGACCAGGTCGTCATCGCCACCAAGTTCGGCTACGACCTGGACGCGACCGACTCGCGGCGCGGGCAGCAGGAGCGGCCCCACCGCACCGACATCGCCTCGGTGCGCGCCGACCTGGAGGCGTCGCTGCGCCGCCTGGGGGTCGACACCATCGACCTGTACCAGCTGCACAACCCGCGCATGGCCCACCTCGAGGACGACGCGCTGTTCGCCTTCCTGGAGGAGCGGCGCCGGGCCGGCGTGCTGCGCGCCTACGGGGTGGCCCTGGGCCCCAAGATCGGCTGGCGCGACGAGGGGGTGCGCGCCCTGCGCGACCGCCGCGTGCCGGCGCTGCAGATGATCTACAACCTGCTCGAGCAGGACCCCGGCCGGGACCTGCTCGCGGCCGCCCGCGAGACCGGCGCGAAGACGATCGTGCGCGTCCCGCACAGCTCGGGGATGCTCGAGGGCAACCTCACCGCCGACACCGTCTTCCCCGAGCACGACCACCGCCGCCACCGCCCGCGCAGCTGGCTGCTGGAGGGCGTGGAGAAGATCAAGACCCTGGACTTCCTCACCGAGTCCGGCGGGCGCACCCTCGGCCAGGCCGCGCTGCGCTGGATCCTCGCCGACGAGGCCGTCGCGTCCACCCTGCCGAACATCTACGGCGCCGACCAGATCCGCGAGTTCGCGGGCGCCTCGGACGTCCCCGACCTCACCGCGGACGAGCTGGAGAAGGTGCGCGAGCTGCACGAGGTCGACTTCGGCCTCCAGGTCGGGGCCTGACCGTGGCCGACCGCTCCGACGAGCTGTTCGCCCGCGCCCGCGCGGTCATCCCCGGCGGGGTGAACTCCCCGGTGCGCGCCTTCCGCAGCGTGGGCGGCACGCCGCGCTTCGTGGCCTCCGGCGCCGGCCCGCACCTGCGCGACGCCGACGGGAAGCGCTACGTCGACTACGTGTGCAGCTGGGGCCCGCTGATCCTCGGCCACGCCCACCCCGCGATCGTGGCGGCCGCCAAGGCCGCGATCGACCGCGGGACGACCTACGGCGCGCCGACCGAGGTCGAGGTGCGGCTGGCCGAGACCATCCGCGACAGCTACCCGGGCGTGGAGATGGTCCGCCTGGTGTCCTCGGGCACCGAGGCCGGCATGAGCGCGCTGCGCCTGGCTCGCGGCGCGACCGGGCGTGCCAAGGTCGTCAAGTTCGCCGGCCACTACCACGGGCACGCCGACGCGCTGCTGGTGGCGGGCGGGTCGGGGATCGCGACCTTCGGGCTGCCGGACTCCCCGGGCGTCACCGCCGGGGCGACCGCCGACACGATCGTTGTGCCGTGGAATGAACCACGCGCCCTGGAGCGGGTCTTCGCCGAGATCGGCCACGACGTCGCACTGGTCGCGTGCGAGCCGGTGCCCGCCAACATGGGCGTCGTCCCGCCGGCGCCCGGCTTCCTGGCCTTTCTGCGCGACCTCACCACCCGCCACGGGGCGCTGCTGCTGTTCGACGAGGTCATGACCGGCTTCCGCGTGGCCCGCGGCGGCGTGGCCGAGCTCTCCGGCGTCACCCCCGACCTCGTCACCTTCGGCAAGGTCGTCGGCGGCGGGTTCCCCCTCGCCGCGTTCGCCGGGTCCGCGGCGGTCATGTCCAACCTGGCGCCCGAGGGGCCCGTCTACCAGGCGGGGACGCTCAGCGGGAACCCCGTGGCGGTCGCGGCGGGCCTCGCCCAGCTCGAGCTGCTCGACGACGCGGCCTTCAAGGGCCTGGACGCCCGCGCCGACCGGCTGCTCGCCGGGCTGGCCGACGCGTTCGCCGCCGCCGGTGTGCCCGTGCGCCTGCCCCGCGTCCAGAGCCTGTTCAGCATCTTCTTCGCCGACGGCGACGTCGCCGACTTCGACGGGGCCAAGGCCGCGGACCACGCCCGCTACGGCGCCTTCTTCCGCGGCATGCTGGCCCGCGGCCACTACCTGCCCCCGTCGGGCTACGAGGCCCTGTTCGTCAGCCTCGCCCACGGCGACGACGACCTGGACGCCACCATCGCCGCCGCCCACGAGGTCGCCGCCGACCTGCCCGGCTGAACAGGACCGGGGCCGCCCCACGCGCGGAGATGAGCCGCCGGGCCCTTCTGCCCGCCCGCGCGCGCGGCCTAGGTTCCGGGTACCCCACCCGGAGGCCGTCTCGCGTGCTCACCTCAGCCCCGCGGGCGCTGCTCGTCGCCCTGGCGACCGTGCTCGCCCTGCTGGTCGCGCCCGTCCCCGCCCTGGCGGCGGAGCAGGACCCGCCGCCGGCCCCCCAACCGGCCGACGCGTTCACGTCCGCCGACAGCTACGAGTTCGCCAACGACGTCGGCTACCTGCTCGGCGGGATGCCGATGGGCCCGCGGGGCGAGGACGTCGTCCGGCAGGCCACGGGCCGCTACGGCCAGGTCTTCCTCAACGACATCATGGACGGCTCGGGGCTCCTCGTGGACCTCTACGAGTTCCCGGAGAACCTCGACACGCGCTACCTGGAGATGCCGGCCGGGGCCCTGCCCGCCGGGATCCCGACGGCCGACGTGTTCGCGGTCGCCCCGCCGCCGCAGTGGGTGCGCGGAACGCTGGCCGAGGACGTGACCCGGCTGGTCGGGCCCGGCAGCCGCGGCATCGTCGCGCTCGAGGAGACCTTCCGCGACGACTTCCTGGAGCGCCTCGCCCAGTCGGGCCGGACGGCGCGCGTGGTCCAGGAGGGCGCCCCGCCGCAGGTCTTCGAGGGGCTGCACCTGGACTCCGACGCCTGGTGGTACGGCCACAGCCCCACCTCCGTCAGCGTCATCCAGGTCGACCCCCCGGTCCAGGACGCCGCCGCCACCGTCCCCGCGACCGCCGTCCCGGCGCCCGCCGCGGGCCCGACCGACTGGGCGGACCTGCTCAGCAGCGGGCAGGTGACCCTCGGCGAGGTGCTGGGGACCGGCCAGGAGGCGCGGGTGCACGCCCTCGCCCAGCACCCGGACCTGGCGCTGCGGGTCTGGAACGAGCAGGGCATCTTCCAGGCGTCCGAGTGGCCCGACGAGCTGGAGTCCCAGCGGCTCAGCCTGGACTTCCTGCGCGACCTCGGCGTCCCCACCGTCCACCAGGGCGTGGTCGGCTGGTCCGACCCCGCGACCGGGCAGCCGCAGGTCGGCATGCTGATGGACACCGTGCCCGGCCTGGACCTGGACCAGCTGTTCGACCTGCCCGCGTCCGACGTGGTGGGTGCGGGGGTCACCGAGCGGACGGCGGCCGACCTGCGCGGCATCCTCGACATCGCCACCGCGGAGGGCCTGCGCATCCCCGACTTCCAGGGCCGGATCGCGGCCGGGGACGGCGCCGTGGCGATCACCGACGTGAGCGCCGAGCAGGTGCCGGCGGGGTCGCCGGAGCACGAGCAGACCCTGGCGGACATCCGCGCCTACCTCGCGCGCACGGAGCAGGTCCTGGCGGACCCGGCGCTGCCCGCCGACCCGGCGGGCAACCCGCGCCAGACGGGACCGGCGGGCGGGGAGGCGGGCTCGACGGCCCCGGACGTCCCGGCCGTCCCGGGCGGGGGCGTGGTGATCGCGCCGGAGCTCCCGCCGCTGCCCGGGCTGGACGAGGTGCGCGACGCGCTGTTCCCGGGCGGGGACCCCACCCGCCTGGCCCCGGACGTGGAGGTCCCCGGCACCGACGTCGTCCCCCGCGACCCGGGCCTGGAGGAGCTGCTGGGCGGCGGCGGGGTGGCGCCGTTCCCTCTCCCCGACCAGGAGCCCGCCCAGCTGCCCGGGGACTTCGGCCCGAACCCGGAGCTCGAGGAGCTGCTCTACCCCCACGGGCCGGCCGGGCCGCGGACGGTGTTCCCCCCGGTGCCCGAGGAGGAGCTCGCGGCGCAGATGGCGGCCTGGCAGGACGAGCTGACGGGCCGCGGGATCGTGGCCGACAGCGCGGCGGAGGTGTTCAACAACCATCAGCAGGAGTTGTCGTCGCGGTTCGGGTTGTCCGCGCAGCAGGCGACCGAGGCGCTGGGCGGCTCCTATTCCAACCGGGTGGGTCAGCGGATCACGGGCCCGGCGATCGTGGGGCCGGCGATCGTGGGGCCGGCGATCGTGGGTCCGGCGATCGTGGGTCCGGCGATCGTGGGTGAGGGGATCGTGGGTGAGGGGATCGTGGGGCCGTGTCTGGATGCGTCGTGCCCGAACTGGGGGCGCATCAACGGCTTCGCCTCCGCCCCGTCGGCGCCGTCGGCGGTCACCTCGGGTGGGTCGGCGCCGGTGTGGAACCCGCCCGCGGTGCGGGCGCCCGCGGGTGGGTCGCGGGTGCAGCCCGCGCCGGCCGCGCCGGCGGCGCCGTCGGCGGTGCGCCGGCCCGAGCACGACACCGTCGCCGCACCCCGGCCCCGGCCGCAGCCGCAGCCGCAGCCGAACTGGGTGCAGCAGGCGGGCCAGGCGGCGTGGGACGTGCTGACCTACCCCCATCCGCTGGACCCCGTCCGCGGCGCCTGGCGTGACGCGTGGCGCTACCTGCCCGGCATCGGCCCGGCCGGCCAGCGCGAGTTCGCCCACTGACGCCGCTAGGGCGCGGGCCCGGGCCCGGTCGTAGGTTGGGGCCGTGGCCGACGAGGTGTGGGACGACGGGGCGGCGCCGCAGCGGCGCAGCGGGCTGACGCTGGTCGTCGCGGTCGTGGTCGTCGCGGCGCTGCTGGTCGGCGCGGTCAGCGCGCTGGTGCTCCTGCGCCCGCGCCGGGACGCCGCCCCCGCCGCCCCGGCCGCGCCGGCCGCCGCCGCGCCGGTGCCGTTCGACCAGCGCGTCGCGGCCGACGTCCGCGCGCCCTGCCCGGGCGCGTGCTGGGCGGCTTCGCGGGCGGCGCGCCCGTCGACCTGGCCGCCTATCGCGGGCGCCCCCTGGTGGTGAACTTCTGGGCCACCTGGTGCGCGCCGTGCGTCGAGGAGCTGGCCGAGCTCGACCGGGTCGCCCGCGAGACCGAGGACGAGGTCGCGTTCCTCGGCGTCGACGTCGCCGACCCGCCGCGGCTGGCCGAGCCCTTCGTCGAGGAGCTGGGCATCGGCTACGACCTGGCGGTGGACCCCGACCGCGCCCTCGCCCTGGAGGTCGGGGTCGCGACCATGCCGACCACGCTGTTCATCGACCCGGAGGGGACGATCGTCCACCGCACCTACGGCGTCCTCGACGCGCCGGGCCTGCGCGCCGCGCTGGCCGACCACCTGGGCGTCCGCGACTGACCGGCGTCGCCGCACCCTGTACCGTCCCCCGCAGACGTACTCGCGGGGGAGGAAGCGCATGGACACCACACCGGACCCGGAGGAGCGCGGCAGCTTCGCGGACGCGAACCTCAACACCGACCATCCCGTCCGGGGCGGCGAGCACGAGGGCAGCTTCGGCGACGCCGACCTGGAGGGCGCGGGCCGGCCGCACGAGGACGGCACGGAGCACCACGGCGGCTTCTCGGGCGAGGCCGGCCACGAGGGCAGCTTCGCCGACCACGACCAGCCCGACCGCCCCGCGTAGGCGGGATCACCTGGGCGTTCGCGGCTGGCAGCCCCTCCTCCTCCCGGATACCATGACCCTCCGCGGAGGGGGTCCGGTTGGCCCGACCTTTCCGTGCCCACCGTCACCACACCGGGTTACCACCCCGCGAGACAGGACCGTCAGCAATGGAAGCCGTGGGGGAGTTCTTCCGGACGCTGCCGCAGGTCTTCGTGGCGCTGTGGGAGTTCGGCGGGGAGTGGAGCGGCGTCCTGATCATGGGCGTGAGCGTCGCCATGACGGTCCTGTTCCTGGCCGGCGCCCATCTGCTGCGCGACCGCAGCGGCTGGCTGTCCGCGATCCTGGGGATGATGGCGGGCACCATCGCCATGTGGTGGATCTTCGGGATCATCCCCTCCGCGTGGGTGTACTTCGCCGACGCGGAGCGCGACCTGCTCATCGACCGGATCATCCCGAGCGCGCTGTTCCCGCCGCTGTTCGGCAACTTCTACCAGGTGTTCCGCGACACCGTGGTGGTCGTGATGATGACGGTCGGGCTGGTGGGGACCGTCGTCCTGGCACTGTGGATCCAGCGCCGGTACCCCCGCGCGCTCGCGGAGGGCGAGGAAGCCCGGCCGCAGTCCGGCGGGTACAAGTGATCGCGGCTATCCGTGGTCCCGAGGGCGCAGACGGACAGGACTGAGCAGTGGGCAAGACCGACCAGGGGCTGCACCCCGAGATCTTCGACGACTACCGCATCGAGACCGTCGACGCCGGCTGGCTGCAGGAGCGCGTGAAGCCCAAGCGCCACATCGGGCTGACGCCCGAGCTGTGCATCCTGTGCCGCGCCTGCGAGGACGTCTGCCCGTGGGAGTGCATCTACATGCTCGCCCCGTCGATCGCGGTCGACGCGGAGAACCCCGAGGTCATGACGCTGGCCAACACGGCGGCGGCGATCTTCGTCATCGACGACAACGAGTGCACGCGCTGCGCCATCTGCGTGGAGCGGTGCCCGTCCGACGCCCTGTGGCTCGGACGGGTGACGACGTAGCGAGAAGAGGACGAGGTACGTGAGCCTGCTCCCCGCCCCGGACGAGGTGAAGAAGCGCGTCCAGGACAACGTGATCTGGAAGTCGATCTTCCGGCCCGGGTCGATCTACCGGAAGGGCTACCGCGACACGTCGCGGGACCGCGCGCTGGCGTCGATGAACAACGTGCTCTACCACCTCCACCCGGTGAAGGTGAAGCGGCACGGGCTGAAGCTGACCTACACCTACTGCCTGGGCGGGTCCAGCTTCTTCCTGTTCATCCTGCTGACCATCACCGGCATCTTCCTGATGTTCTTCTACCGGCCCACCGCCGGCGCCGGCGGGCAGGAGCTGGCCTACCTCGACATGCAGAACCTGCGCGACACCGTCACCTTCGGTGACCTGGTGCGCAACATGCACCGGTGGTCCGCGCACCTCATGGTCTTCACGACGTTCCTGCACATGGCCCGGGTCTTCTACCACGGGGCCTACAAGGCACCGCGCGAGTTCAACTGGGTCGTCGGCGTGATCCTGCTGGTGCTCACGCTGCTGCTGTCGTTCACCGGCTACCTGCTGCCGTGGGACCAGCTGGCGCAGTGGGCCGTGGCCGTGGGCACCCAGATGGCGGGCTTCACCCCGGTGCTGGGCCAGCAGGTGCAGTTCGTGCTCCTCGGCGGCGCCGAGATCGGCCCCGAGACCCTGCTGCGCTGGTACGTGCTGCACGTCCTGGCGTTCCCGTTCATCCTCACCATCTTCCTGGCGGTCCACTTCTGGCGGATCCGCAAGGACGGCGGCATCTCCGGACCTCTGTAGGGAGCGAGCCATGGCTGACGAGGTCGAGATCGACCAGAAGGTCTACGACGAGCTGATCGCCCAGGGCAAGAGCGAGCGCATCGCGCGCGCCCGCGCCAAGGCGGCCACCGTCAAGGCCCAGAAGGTCGCCGCCGGCGAGACCATCGGTCCGCGGGCCCAGAGCGCGGAGGCGCCCGCCGCGGCGCCGGCGGCTGCGGCGAAGGCGGCCGCTCCGGCCGCCGCCGCGGGCGGCGGCGGCGGTGTCGCCACCGCCGAGCGCGCGGGCGGCGGGGTGCGCGGCGCGGGCGGCCTGACCGTCGAGGAGCGCCAGGCCCGCGTGGCCGCGGCGCTGGCCCAGCGCGGCAACGGCGCCTCGACCCGCACCGGCGGCGGCGCCGCCCTGGCCAACCAGGACCACACCCACCGCCTGCTCGCGATGGTGCCGCCCACCGGCATCCAGCAGATCCGCGGCAAGCAGGAGGACAAGGTCTACACCTGGCCGCACCTGATCGCGTCGGAGTTCATCGCGGTCCTGGCCTGGACCGCGTTCGTCGTGATCTTCTCCGCCCTGGTGCAGGCCCCCCTGCGCGAGCTGGCGAACCCCAACCTGACCCCCAACCCCTCCAAGGCGCCCTGGTACTTCCTGGCGCTGCAGGAGCTGCTGCGCTACTTCCACCCGATGGTGGCCGGGGTGACCATCCCCACGGTCGGCCTCCTGCTGGGCATGGCGCTGCCGTACTTCGACAAGAACCCGTCGAACAAGCCGGAGAACCGCAAGACGGCCTACGTCGCCTTCACGTTCTTCCTCGTCCTGTCCGCGGTCCTGACCATCATCGGGTCCTTCTACCGCGGCCCCGGGTTCGAGTTCGTCTGGCCGTGGACCGACGGCCTCTACTTCGAGCTGTAGGGAGCTGAACCCGTCATGACCACCCTGCTGCTCACGCTGGCCGGCGTCACCGCGCTGCTGCTCGCGACCGGCTACTGGACGATCCGGCGGCGCTACACCGCCGCCGCGGTCGCCGGGATCGGCGCGCGCGCCGGCGCCCCCCTGCCCGCCTGCGACCTCGGCGGCCAGCTCATGGCGGCGGTCGGCACCCCGCCCAAGACCGGCGGCGGCGCCACCGGCTCCGCGGCCGGCGGGTCGGGCGGCCCCGTCACCGGCGGCGGCGGGCCCGCCAAGACCCCGGCCCCCAAGCGCAAGACCGGCGGCGGGCCGACCCGGCGGTCGTTCCTGCGGACCGCGTGGCTCGCGGTCACCGGCATCAGCCTGGCGGGCTTCGGCGGCGCGTCGCTGGGCTTCCTGTGGCCCAACCTGGCCGGCGGCTTCGGGTCGGAGCTGGACGTCGACGACGAGTCCACGATCCTGGACTACATCCGCAGCGAGCGGTCGCCGTTCCCGTACCCGGCCGGGCGCATGTGGATCACTACCTACGACCCGGCGCTGGACCCCGAGGGCGTCTACGCCGAGGTCACCGACGGCGGCACCGCGCCGCTCATGGCCCTGTACCAGCGCTGCGTGCACCTGGGCTGCCGGGTGCCGTTCAACGTCGGCCCGCAGCGCTTCCAGTGCCCGTGCCACGGGTCCAACTACACCTTCTGGGGCGAGTACCTTCTGGGTCCCGCTCCCCGCGGCCTGGACCGCTTCCCACTGCGGATCCAGGACGGCCGGGTGCTGGTCAACACCGCGCAGGTCGTCACCGGCCCCTCCCGCGGCACTGTCCTGTACGAGGAGGCCTGAGCGCCCGTGTCCGCATCGCTCGCCCTCGGGATCCTCGCGCTCGCGGGGGTCCTGGTCGTCGCCTTCCTGATCTGGACGGGCAACCGGCAGCGCAGCCGGTTCGAGGACGTCCCCCCCGCCATGCGGCCCGGGTACTCCGACGAGCAGCTGGAGCGCGGGCACCTCGAGAACCTCATGCAGTGGGGCCTGGTCCTCACCGCGGTGCTCGCGGTCTTCCTGCCCGTGTACTGGCTGAACGAGCGCCCCCGGCTCCAGTCCGAGCGCGAGCAGTTCTTCGTCCAGGCGGTCAGCCGGGGGGAGGTCGACTACCTGGCCAACTGCGCGACCTGCCACGGCGCCAACCTCGGCGGCGGCGCGGCGCCCTCCCCCTACGACGCCGACTCGTCCTGGCCCGCCCCGGCGCTGAACAACATCGCGACGCGCTACGCGGAGAGCAACAACGTCACCGACGTCCGCGACTTCATCATCCTGACGCTGCAGCGCGGCCGCCCCGGGACGCCGATGCCGGTGTGGGGCGCGGCCTACGGCGGCCCGATGACCGACCAGCAGATCGAGGACATCGCCGACTACATCCTGGCCAACCAGGTGGCGGAGGTCACCGAGGTGCAGCCAGTCTCCGCCGACACCACCGGCCAGGGCCTGTTCGAGGAGAACTGCGCCAAGTGCCACGGCATCGACGGCGCCGCCGGCGGGGGCCGCCCCGGCCCGTCGCTGATCGGGGTGTTCGAGCGCCACAGCGAGGACAGCGTCCTCGGCATCCTCAACAACGGCATCGCCCGCTGGGGCCAGCCGTTCATGCCGGCCTTCGGCCAGGATGCCTACCAGTACGAGGGCGCCCGGTACGACGAGGAGGCGCTGCGCGAGATCGTCGCGTACCTCGGCGAGCTCCAGCCGGCGACCGTCCCGGAGGGCGCGGCGCAGTGGCAGACGCCCGGCCTGGACGCGGGCGAGGAGGACGGGGCCAACGAGGGCGAGCGGATCACCGACGGCGCCGAGGGTGACGACACGGAGGAGAACCGGTGACCGGTCCGGTGCTGCTGGTCCTGGCCACCGAGGGTGGCATCGCCTACAACAGCATCCTCGCGCGGATCGCGGTCCCGCTGGGGATCCTGTTCTTCCTGGGCGCCCCCTACCTGCTCCTGCGCTCCAACCTGGGGACGCTGCGCGCCTACCTGGTGCTGTTCACCTCGTTCTTCGGCTTCATGTTCCTGATCAGCCTGTTCTGGGGCTTCGGCGCCCCCGGCACCCCGCCCCTCACCGGGCCGACCAACCTGCCGGGCACCGTGGCCGACGCCTACCGGCCAGTCTGGGTGCCGTTCGCCCCCGACAGCACCCTGGCGGGCGAGGAGCCCTGGGCGGAGCTGGTGGCCGACGAGTCCGCGTTCTCCGAGGGCGCGCCGGAGGGCGTCGACGAGGCGCTGGCGGTCGAGACCACCAAGGCCTTCTTCGCCGCGCCCGAGGAGGAGTCCGGGTACCCGCCGCGCGTCGGTGAGACCTGGGCCGTGGACGGCCCGATCCTCCACGCCGAGGCCGCCAACGGCCAGGACGTCGCGCGCGTGACGCTGGCGGCGACCTACCAGCCCGACCCCGACACCGGCGAGCTGCCGGAGGGCGTCGACGACTCCCAGGTCGGCCAGGTCATCCCCGAGGGCGAGCAGGGTGCCGAGTCGTTCACCGCCTACGCGTTCTTCGACCCGGGCTCCCCGCGCTTCCCCAGCTACATCTTCATCGGGCTGTCCCTGCTGGGGTTCCTGATCCACGCCGCGTGGCTGTACCGCGACGAGCAGGGCGAGCGCCGGGAGAAGCGCGAGCTGACCGTCCCCGCCGAGGAGCGCGTCCCGGCCCGCGTCTGACCGGGCCGGGGGCCGGGGCGGGGCCGGCGGCCCGGGGGGCGACCCGGGGGGGGTGCACCGGAACCTCCTCCTCGTGGTCCTGGCGGTGCTGCTGGGGGCGTGCGGACTCCTCCCCGACAGCACCGACAGCGATCCCGTCGTCGTGTTCCCGCCGGGGAGCGCCAGCCGGCGCCCGACATCGTCGGCGAGACGCTGTCGGGCGAGACCCTCGCCCTGGCCGATGTCGGCGACGGCCCCGTGGTCGTCAACTTCTGGGCGTCCTGGTGCGGCCCGTGCCGTCAGGAGGCGCCCCACCTCAACGCGGTCGTGGAGGCCTATGCCGACGAGGGCGTCCGCGTCGTCGGCGTGAACGGGCGCGACGACCTCGCGCCGGCGCGCACGTTCGCCCGGGGCAACTTCACGTTCCCGTCGTGGTACGACCCGGACCAGACCATCGCCGCGCAGTTCGGCAGCGCCGGTCCGGTCGGGATGCCGTCCACGATCCTGCTGGACCGCGACGGCCGCGTCGCCGTGCGCTTCTTCGGCGCGGTGTCGGGCGCGACCCTGGCGCCGCGCATCGACGCCCTGCTCGAGGAGGCGTAGCCCGGTGGGCGTGGCCGAGCTCATCACCGACGCGAACGTGCTGCTGGCCGCCGCGGTCGCCTTCGCGGCGGGCGTCGTGTCCTTCGCCTCGCCGTGCGTCGTCCCGCTGGTCCCCGGCTACCTGTCCTACATGACCGGGCTGTCGGGCGCGGAGCTGCGCTCGGGCGGCGCCAGCCGGCTGCGCATCGCGGGCGGCGGCGTGCTGTTCACCCTCGGCTTCGCGGTCCCGTTCACGCTGCTCGGGCTCACCGCCGCGCGCCTGCAGTACCTGCTGGAGGGGCGGACCTGGCAGGTCGTCCTGGGCCTGGCGGTCGCGCTGTTCGGGATCGCGTCCACGGGCCTGCTGCCGTTCGACGTGCTGAACCGCGAGCGCCGGGTCACCGACACCGCGATCGACCGCGGCCTGCTCGGCGCGCTGCCCCTGGGGTTCGTCTTCGGCGTCGGCTGGACGCCGTGCATCGGTCCGTCGCTGGCCGCGATCCTGACGCTGGCGACTGCGTCGTCGGGCGGGTCCGCGGTGCGCGGCGCCGTCCTGGCGTTCGTCTACGCGCTGGGGCTGGGGCTGCCGTTCGTCGTGCTGGGCGTGCTGTTCCACGCGGCGAACGGCACCATGGGGTTCCTGCGACGCAACGCGCGTGCGTTCCAGGTGGGCGGAGGGGTCCTCCTGACGATCGTGGGCCTGGCGATCGCCACGGGGTTGTGGAACCAGGTGGTGGCGGCGCTCCGCCCGCTGATCGGCGGGTTCGAGACCGTCCTGAGGGACCCCATGACCGACACGATCGACGCCCCGGCCGGGACGGGGCGGCCGGCGCCGCCGCCGCGGCGCGGTCCCGTCGTGATCGGGCCGGTCGACGCGCTGCGCCTGGCGTGGCGGCGGCTGCGGCGGATGTCCACGGCGCTGCTGCTGCTGTTCGGCCTCGCGGTGTCCAGCGTCATCGGGACGCTGGTCCCGCAGGAGCCGGTGATCGCGGAGACCGTCGCGGAGTGGCGCGCGGGCGTCGACGCGGCGGGTGACCCCGTGGGGCCGGGCACGGCGGTGGCCTCGGTGCTCGACGCCCTCGGCTTCTTCGACGTCTTCGGCTCCTGGTGGTTCCTGACGCTGGTGACGCTGCTGTTCGTCAGCCTCACGGGTTGCCTGCTGCCGCGCTACCGCGCGTTCGCGACGGTCGTGCGCCGGCCTCCCGCGGGCGGGCGCAACCTGGACCGGCTGTCGTCGCGCGAGGTGCTGACCACGACCCTGCCGCCGGCCGCCGCGCTGGCCGCCGCGGACCGCGTCCTGCGCCGCCGCCACTGGCGCCGCCGCCTGCTGGGCGCCGCCGACAGCCCGACCGGCACCCCCCAGCTCGCCGCGGAGCGCGGCCACTGGCGGGAGGGCGGCAGCCTGGTCTTCCACACCGCCTTCTACGTCCTGCTGGTCGGCGTCCTGGTCGGCCAGCTGTGGGGCTTCACCGGCCAGGTCAACCTGGTCGAGGGCGCCGGCTTCGTCGACACCCGCCTGTCCTACGAGGCACCCAGGGCCGGCCGGCTGTTCGGCCTGGACGACCACCGGGCGTTCCGCACCACGCTGGAGGACTTCACCGTCCGCTACCACCCCAACGGCGTGGAGTCCGACTTCGTGTCCACCGTCACCCTGGACGACGGGCGCGGGACCGTGGACCGCCAGGAGATCCGGGTCAACCACCCCGGCCTGTTCGCGTCGACGAAGCTCTACCAGCTGCGCTGGGGCATGGCGCCCCGCGTCGTCATCCGGCCCGCGGGCGGGGAGGGCGAGCCGTTCTACGAGCGCTCGATCCCGCTGGGCGCGGGCCCGGGGTGGACCTGGAACGGTGTCGAGCGGGTCTTCGCGGGCGGCCGCTGGGACGACGGGTCCGGCGAGCCGCGCGAGCTGCCGCAGATGGCGGTGGACCTCGCGCTGGTCCCCGACGCCGGGGAGCGCGACGGCCAGATCATCAGCCGGACGCCGAACCCGGACAACCCCGTGCTGTTCGCCAACCTCTACCTGGGCGACCTGGACCTGGACCGCAACGTCCCCGCGTCCGCCCTGGTCCCCGGCTGGGGGCCCGAGCAGGTCGCCGACCAGGTCGTCCTTCGCCCCGGCGAGCCCGTCGGCGTCCTGGGCGGCGCCTTCGAGATGGAGCTGGTCGACGTCGACCAGTGGTCGGGCTTCCAGGTCAGCCGCCAGCCCGGGCGCGAGCTGCTGCTCGCCGCGGGGGTGCTGGTCCTGGCGGGGCTGATCCCGTCCCTGTACTCCTACCGGCGGCGCCTGTGGATCACGGTCCGGGCGGCCGCCGGCGGCACCGAGGTCGTGGTGGCCGGCGTCGCGCTCCAGCGGCGCGACGCCTTCGACGAGGACTTCCCCGGCATCGTGGCGGATCTCCGCCGCGCGCTTCCCCCCATGGAGGGGCACCGCTGATGGCAGACGACGCGCTCGCGCAGACCTCGAACACCCTGTTCAACGTCGCCTTTGTGACCTACCTGGTCGCGATGGTGGCCTACTTCTTCCGCATGGCGTTCACCCGCGTGACCAGCGAGGGCGTCCCCGCGACCACCGCGGCCGGCAACGCGGTGGGGGTGGCGGCGACCCTGCTGGCCGTCGCCGGCGTCGGCGTCCACACCGCCAGCGTCGTGCTGCGCGGGGTGGCCGCGGCCCGGGTGCCGTGGGCCAACATGTACGAGTACAGCTCGCTGCTGGCCCTGATCGCCGTCGCCGTCGGCCTCGTCGTCGTGCAGCGCCGCTACGGCTACGGCCACCTCATGGGCTTCGTGATCGCCGCGGCCGTGCTGATGATGACCAGCGCGATCATGCTGTTCGCCGAGGCGGGGCCGGTCGTGCCCGCGCTGAACAGCTACTGGCTCCAGATCCACTCCAGCTCGCTGATGATCGCCTCGTCGATCTTCATGGTCGCCTTCGCCGCCACCGCGCTGTACCTGGTCAAGGACGCGGCCGAGCGGCGCGTCGCGGCCTCCTCGGCGTTCGGCGGCTCGACCGTCGGGGCCGGCGCGGTCGCGGAGACCTTCGTCGGTGACCGCCCCGAGGGCTACGTCGCCGACGCGGGCCTGGAGGACCGCATCGCCCCCCTGGAGCACCAGCGCGCGGTCCTGTCCCCGGTCCTGTTCCCCGTCGTCCCCGCCGTGGTCGTCGGCCTGTTCGTCCTGGCCGTGTGGCGGTCGCCGGTGGCGGCGTTCTCCGCCGGCAGCGTCGCGGCGCTGCTGGGCAGCGCGACCTGGTACGCCGTGCCCCACCTCCCGCCCGCCGCCCGCCTGGACCACCTGGCGTACCGGACCACGGCGTTCGGCTTCCCGATCCTCACGTTCGGGGTCATCGCCGGCGCCATCTGGGCCGAGGAGGCGTGGGGCCGCTACTGGGGCTGGGACCCCAAGGAGACCGGCTCGTTCTTCACGTGGGTCTGGGCCGAGGAGGCGTGGGGCCGCTACTGGGGCTGGGACCCCAAGGAGACCGGCGCGTTCCTGACCTGGGTTCTCTACGCCGCCTACCTGCACGCCCGGGCCACCCGCGGGTGGCGCGGGCCGCGGGCCGCGTGGGTCGGCGTCACCGCGTTCGTCGCGCTGATGGTGACCTACTACGCGGTGAACCTGTGGATCACGGGCTTGCACAGTTACGCCGGGGTGTAGACGATCCACGTTCCACGCGTGACTACGTGGACCGACGGCTGGGCAAGGTCCCATCCGCCCTCACGAGTAGGTGACCAGCCCTGACCGCGACCGCTCTGCCCACCCCCCTCACCGAGGCGCTGGAACGCGCGCGCGTCCGGGGCCTGCGCGTGGCGCTGCTCTCGGTCGACCTGGAGGACGTCGCGAGCGTCGGGGAGAGCCGCGGGCGCCGGACCGGCGAGCAGCTGCTGTTCCAGCTCGCCGACCGGCTCTCCGACGTCGAGCAGGTGGGCGAGCTGATCGTCCGGCCCGGCGGCGAGGAGCTGATGCTGCTCCTCGCCGACATCGATGCCGACCCCCGCGGCCCGGCATCGCGGGCCGCGGACAGCGTGGCCCAGCGGCTGCGCGAGCCGTTCGTGGTGGAGGACACCCAGGTCCGCATCCACCCCAACATCGGCATCAGCGTCTACCCCGACGACGCGCGCGACGCGGCGTCGCTGCTGGAGCACGCCGACGCCGCCATGTTCCAGGCGCGCCGGGCCGGTGGGCGCCACTTCGCCTTCTACAGCGCGGCGCCCGACCCCGACGCGGAGCGGTCGCCCAAGCCCTCCACCGGTCCGGTGTTCTCCCCGCCGCCGCAGCGGCCCAGCCCGATCCTCCCGCCGCGGGTGCCGGGCGACCCCGCGGTGGTGCAGCCGGAGGACCTGGCGGAGGTCACCCCCTTCCTGCGCGTCCTGGTCCGCGCGATCCTGCGGTCCGGGGCGGTGCAGTCCACCTACCAGCCGTTGGTCGACCTGGACAGCGGCGACGTCGTCGGCTACGAGGCGCTGGCACGCGGACCGGGCGGGTCGTCGCTGCGGCGGCGCGACCTGATGTTCCTGGCCGCCGAGGCCGAGGGCCGCCTGGCGGAGCTGGACTGGCTCTGCGGCCAGGCCGCGCTGGCGGATGCGCTGCAGGCGGGGATGGCCCGCCCGCTCACCCTCAGCTTCAACATGGAGCCGGCGACGCTGCTGACCCCGGTCCCCGAGCCCATGCGCGCGGTGTGGGAGCGCGGCCTGCAGGAGCTCGACGTCGTGGTCGAGATCCCCGAGCGCGCGTTCCTGGCCCAGCCCGCCGAGCTGCTGCGCATCGTCGACGGGGTCCGCGAGCGCGGCTGGGGCATCGCCCTGGACGACGTCGGCGCCGACCCGCGGTCGCTGGCGCTCGTGCCGCTGATCCGCCCGGACCTCGTCAAGCTGGACCTGCGCCTGCTCGACCGCCAGCCCCCCGACGTCGTGGCGGCGGTCGTCCACGCCGTCAACGCCCAGCAGGGGCAGTCGGGCACGGTCGTCCTGGTCGAGGGCATCGAGCGCGAGGACCAGGTGCTGCGGGCGCGGTCGATGGGCGCGACCCTCGGCCAGGGGTGGCTGTTCGGGCGGCCCGGCCCGCTGCCGTGGCGCCTGCCCCAGCGCCGCGGGACCGTCGAGATCGGCCGCACCCCGCGCGTGCGCGTCGACGGCCGCACGCCCTACGAGGTCGTCACCCGGGCCCAGGGGGTGCGGCGGGCGGACAAGGGGGTGCTGCTGAAGACCTCGCTGCACCTCGAGCGCCAGGCCGAGACGCTCGGCTACGGCGCGGTCCTGCTGGCGGCCTTCCAGACCCGCGAGCGGTTCACCCCCGGCACCGAGCTGCGCTACGCCGGCTACGCGGAGCGGGTCGCGTTCGTGGCCGCGTTCGGCATCGACATGGAGCCCGAGCCCGTGCCCGGGATCCGGGGCGGCCAACTGGACCCCGGCGACCCGCTGGTCGGGGAGTGGGACGTGCTGGTCCTGGGACCCCACTTCGCCGCCGCGCTCGTGGCCATCGATCTCGGCGACGACGGCCCCGACCACCAGCGCCGGTTCGACTCCGAGGACCGCCGATCATGCTGCTGGGCGGCGACGAGGAGGACGAGGTCGCGCCCACGCCGGTGGCGGCGCCCCCGGCGCCCGCCGCGCCCGCGCCGGTCCCCGCGGCCCCCGTGCCCGGGCCCGCGCCGGTCCCGGACCGGCCGCCCGTGCCGGTCGCGGCACCCGCGGCGCCCTCGCCATCGTGCCCGCGCCGCCCCCCCGCGCCCCCCGCCCGCCGTCCGGGATCCCCTCGCGCCGCCCGGCGGGGCCGCGCCGCCCGGCGACCGCCCGCCGCCCGGCCGCCCCCGGGGACGAGCCGCTGCCCGGGCAGGTCATCGACCTGCGCGACGCGCGCTCCATCGCGCCGCCACCGCCGTCGCCCGCTCCGCGGGTGCCGCGGTCGCTGGCGACCCCGCCGACCCGGCCCGCCGGCGCCGCGCCACGCGCGCCGGGCCCGGTCCCACCGCGTGGACCCGCAGCCGCCGAGGACGTCCCCGCGGCCCCCGGCCCCGCCCTGGACACGGGTCCCCTCCCGTCGCGGCCGGCCGGCGACCAGGTCGCGGGCGACCAGGCCGCGCCGCCGCCCCCCTCGGCGGAGGAGTCCAACCGCGACACCCCGACCCCCGACCCCGGGTCGCCGCGGCGGGGCCTGCGCCGGGGGCCGTGGGGTCGCCCCCGCTGACGGGGGCGGGTCAGGCGGCGTCGTAGAGCGCCGCGGCCTCGGTCAGCGACCGGCCGTCGCGGGCGACGATGTGGACCCGGTCGACGGCGCGGTGCGGGCCGGCGGCCAGCGCGGCGGTGACCTCGCGGCGCAGGGCCTCGCCGTCGACGCCGGTGGCCCAGACCGCCGCGGCCGCCGCAACCGGCGCCCCGCCGCGCAGCGCCAGCGCGTCGACGCTGTCGCGGTCCTCGCCCGCCGGCCACCACGGGCCGCAGCTCGCGACCTCGGTGGCGGCCAGCCAGTCGCGGACGACGGCCTTGAGCGCCATGCCCTGGCTGGCGGCGAGCTGCTCGCGCATGGCCGACAGGACCGCGGTGCCGCGGCCCAGCTCGAAGGCCTCGCGGTGCGGCTGGACCAGACCCAGCCAGACGCGCAGGAACGGGTCGCGGACGGTGTAGCGCACCCGCCGGGTCCGCCGCGGGTCCTCACCGACCGGGGTCAGGCGGTCCACCAGCCCGAGCGCCTCCAGGGTCGCGAGCGCCTCGCTGGTCGTGGCCGGCGCCAGCCCCGCCCGGTCGCGGACGGCGGTGAAGGTGTCGGCGCCCAGCGCGACCAGCTCCAGCGCCCGCGCGGCCGCCGACCCGGGCGACAGCTCCTGCAGGACGACGGTGCCCTCGTCGCCCAGCGGCGCGCCGGGCCCGTCCAGCGCGTCGGCCAGGTTGGTGCGCGCGTCCATGCGCGGGTCCCACAGCGACAGGTACCGCGGCATCCCGCCCACCGTCACGTAGGCCTCCAGCCACGCCGCCGGGTCGTCCCCGCCGACCAGCAGCCCCGCCTCCCGCCAGCCGAACGGGGCGAGCCGCAGGTGGGCGTCGGCGCGCCCGAACAGCGGCGCGTCGGCGGCCACCAGGTCCTCCATCAGCCCGACGTGGCTGCCCGCGAGGACCAGCGAGAGCTGGGAGTCCCCACGGTGGTCCCAGCGGGCCTGCAGCGTGGAGGGCAGCGCGGCGTCGGCCTCGCAGAGGTAGGGGAACTCATCGAGGACCACCAGCAGCGGCTGGTCGCGGGCGCGGGCGAGCAGGTAGCCGAAGGCGGCGTCCCAGGTCTCCAGGTGCCCGAGGTCGAGCAGGTCCCCGCGCTCGGGCGGCGCCACGGTGCGGACGCGGTCCTCCAGCCGGCGCAGCGCCTCGGCCACCGGCGCACGGGTGCCGGGCAGGAACACCGCCCGGCGGTCGGCGGCGAAGCGGTCCAGCAGCACGGTCTTGCCGACCCGCCGCCGACCGGAGACCACGGCCAGGCCGGGGCGCTCGCCGCACGCGCGCTCGAGGGCGCGGAGCTCACGTTCGCGATTGACGAAGTTCGCCATCAGCGAAGTTCACCACAGGCGAACGGAGGAGTGTGGGAGGCGGGCCCACGTCGCACCCGCGGGGCCGGAACAACGGCGGTGACGGGGCGGTTCTCCGCCGGGAGATGCTGACCCGTCACCCCCTCCTGCGCCTGCTCGGGCGCCTCCGACCCATCGCCTGGCAGGCCGCGGGTGCCTACGGCGCGGCCATCGCCGCGTCCCTGCTGGCCCTGGCCGTCCCGCTCGCGGTCCGGTCGATCATCGACGCCGCCGTCGGCGCGCGCCCCGACGCCCTGGACTGGCTGCCGGGCGACCTCGACCCCCGCGGGCGGCTCGTGGCCGCTGCGGTGGTGCTGGTCGTGCTGGCCGTCGCCGCGGCGGCGCTGTCGTTCGCGCAGCGCTACGGGACCGCATGGGTCGGGCGCACCGTCGCCAGCGACTTCCGCCTCGACCTGTTCGACCAGCTCCTGCGCCTGGACATGGCCTACCACGCGCAGCGCAGCGTCGGCCGGCTGATGACCCGGGTCACCGACGACACCGAGAAGGTGCGCCAGTTCGCGGCCACCGCGGTGTCGGAGCTGATCTCGATCGCGGTGCTGCTGATCGGCTCGATGGTCGTGCTGCTGGGCATCGACCCGGTGCTCGGGGCCGTCGCGCTGGCCCCGGTGCCCGTCCTCGGGCTCCTGGCGGTCCTCGGCGCGCGGGCCCTGACGCCGCGGTTCCAGTCGGTCCAGCAGGCGACCGGCGGCCTGACCGCCCGCCTGCAGGAGTCGCTCGCCCAGATCCGGGTGCTCCAGGCCTTCACCGCCGAGCGGCGCACCGGGGACGCCTACGCCGTCGAGAACGAGGACCTGTACGGCAGGCGGCTGTCGGTGGCACGGGTGTTCACCTCGGTGTTCCCGCTCATGACCGCGCTGCTCGGCGTCACCACCGCGCTCGTGCTGCTGGTCGGCGGCCGCCAGGTCCTCACCGGCGAGCTGTCGATCGGGACGCTGGTCGCCTTCAACTCCTACATCGCGCTGCTCGGCATGCCGGTGCGGCGCCTGGGGTTCTTCCTCAACATCGCGTCGCGGGCGAAGGTGTCCGCCGAGCGCGTCTACCGCGTCCTGGACCGCGAGCCGATCCTCACCGAGGCGCCCGGCGCGGCCGACCTCGACGGCGTCCGCGGCGAGGCGGGCTGGCGCGACGTCGGCTTCGCCTACGAGGAGGGCCGCCCGGTCCTGTCCGGCGCGACGCTGGTCGTGCGGCCCGGCGAGCACGTCGCCGTGGTCGGGTCCAGCGGGTCCGGCAAGACCACCCTGGTCCAGCTGCTGACCCGGCTGTACGACCCGGACGAGGGGTCGGTCACCCTCGACGGGGCCGACCTGCGCGGGCTGCGCCGCGACACCGTCCGCCGGTCGGTCGGGTTCGTCGAGCAGGAGGCGTTCCTGTTCAGCGCGACCGTGCACGACAACGTCGCGTTCGCGCGCCCGGACGCGACCCGCGCGCAGGTCGAGTGGGCCGCGGGGCTCGCCGGCGCCCACGACTTCGTCACCGCGCTGCCCGACGGCTACGACACCCTGGTCGGCGAGCGCGGGGTCACCCTGTCCGGCGGCCAGCGCCAGCGCCTCGCCCTGGCGCGCGCGCTGCGGGTCGCGCCGCCGGTGCTGGTGCTCGACGACGCGGTGTCGGCGGTCGACGCCCGCACCGAGGCGCGCATCCGCGAGGCCCTCCGCGCCGCCACCCGCGACGGCGCGCGCGCCCAGACCGTGGTGTCGGTGGCGCAGCGGCTGTCCACGATCCTGTCCGCCGACCGCATCGTCGTCCTGGACGGGGGGCGCATCGTCGAGCAGGGCACCCACGCGGAGCTCGTCCGCGCCGAGGGCCCGTACGCGGCCATGTTCCAGGACACCCTGGCCCTGACCGGCGGCGCCGCCACCGACCCGGGCCCCGGCGCGCGCACAGCGGTCGCGCCCGCCGACGCCGCGCCGGCCGCCGTGGACGCGGGCGCCGCCGAGCCGGCCCCCGGCGCCCTCGCCCCCGCGGACGGGCGCGCCGGCGCCCCGGCACCGGCGGCCCCCGCGCGCCCGCGGACCGGGCGCCGGCTGCTCACGCTGCTGCGCCCGCACCTGGGCCGGCTGGCGTGGGCGACGGTGCTCATGCTCGTCACCACGGCGGCGACCCTCGCCCGCCCGCAGCTCATCGCCTGGGCGATCGACGACGGCATCCGCGGCGGGTCCGCCGCGATCCTGACCTCGGCGGTGGTGGCGCTCGGGGCCGCCGCCCTGGTGGAGACCGCCGCGGGCGGCTGGCAGCGCTACGTCCTCATCCAGGTCGGCGTGCGCACCATCACCGACCTGCGCACGCGGATGTTCCGCCACCTGCTGCGCCTGGACCAGTCGTTCCACGACCGCAACCGCCCCGGCGACCTCATGAGCCGGGTCACCAGCGACGCGGAGACCCTCAGCGACTTCGTCACCTGGACCGTGATCACCGGGGTCCAGAACGTGCTGACCCTGGTCGGCATCGTCTGGATCCTGCTGCGCGCCGACGCGGGGCTGGCGCTGACCACGTTCGCGGTCGTGCCCCTCATGGCCGCCGCGACCTGGCGCTGGGTGCGCCGCACCCGCCTGCGCTACGCCGAGGTCGCCAAGGCCGTCGGCGAGGTCTCCGCCCGCGCCGAGGAGTCGCTGTCGGGCATCCGGGTGGTCAAGACCCTCGGCCAGGAGCGCTCGGTCGCCGCCCGCTTCGCCCGCGCCAACGACCTCCAGCGCACCGAGGACCTCGGCACCGACAAGGTCTCCGCGGCGTTCTACCCGGTCATCGACGTGCTGTCGGACACCGCGGTGGCGATCGTGCTGGGCCTGGGCGGGCTGCAGGTGCTGAACGGCACGCTGGAGCCGGGCGTGCTCGTCGCGTTCCTGCTCTACGTCCAGCAGTTCTTCGACCCGATCCGCGACCTGACGACGCGCCTGGACAGCATCCAGGACGCGACCGCGGCGGGGAACCGCATCTTCGAGGTGCTCGACGCGCCGGTGACCATCGTGGACCGGCCGGGCGCCCCCGACCTCACCGGCGTCCGCGGCCACGTGCGCTTCGAGGACGTGACCTTCGGCTACCTGCCGGACCGCCCCGTGCTCCACGCCGTCGACCTGGACATCCCCGCGGGCACGACGGTGGCGCTGGTCGGGGAGACCGGCGCGGGCAAGACGACCATCGCCCGCCTGCTCGGCCGCTTCTACGAGGTCGACGACGGGCGGGTCACCATCGACGGCCACGACCTGCGCGACGTCACGCTGGCGTCGCTGCGGGCGCAGCTCGCGTGGGTGCCGCAGGAGGTCGGCCTGTTCGCCGGGTCGATCCTGGACAACCTGCGCTACGGGCGGCCCGGGGCGACCGAGGAGGAGGTGCGCGCGGCGGCCGCGGCCGTCGGCGCCGACGACGTCTTCGCCGCGCTGGCGGAGGGCTACGCGACCCGGCTGGACGAGGGCGGCGGGGGGCTCTCGGCCGGGCAGCGCCAGCTCGTCGCCTTCACCCGCGCGCTGGTCGCCGACCCCGCGCTGGTCGTCCTGGACGAGGCCACCGCCAGCGTGGACGTCCAGACCGAGGCCCGGATGCAGGCCGGGCTGCGCCGGCTCCTGGCCGGGCGGACCGCCGTGGTGATCGCCCACCGCCTGTCCACGATCGTCGGTGCCGACCTCATCGCGGTGGTGCACGGCGGGCGGGTCGTGGAGACCGGGACCCACGCCGACCTGCTGGCCGCGGGCGGTCGCTACGCCGACCTGTACCGCACCCAGGTCGCCGCCGAGGGCGTGCTGGTGCCCACCCCCTGACCGCGAGCGGGCCCGGACCCGTGCGTGCCAGAGGTGCTAGAGCAGGCCGAGCAGCCCGTAGCGCCGGCCGGAGGACGGCTCGCCGTACCACTCGGGCCCGTACGTCTGCTCGCCGGACCACTCGTCGCCGGGCTGCTGGGCCTCCGGCGACCACTCGTCGCCGTACTCCTGCGCGCCGGCCGCGGCGGCCGGTGCGAGCAGGCCCAGGGTGAGGGCGGGGACGGCGACGATGCGGGCGAGCCTGCGGCGTGCGGAGCGGGTCATGGTTCCTCCATCGCGGTCGGTCGTGGGTGCGATGGAGTACGGGCCGCGTGCCGCGCCCGTTCAGCGGCGGAGGTCAGGCCTCGTCGTCGAGCAGGTGCGCCGGGGGTGGGGCGAGGCGGGTCAGGCGGTTGCGGGGGACGCCGGGGGTGCCGTCGTCGGGGCAGGTCGCCTGCCACGGGTGCAGGTCGCGGCCGCAGGCCGGGCAGGCGGTCTCGTCGAGGTCGAGCGCGAGGCCGGCGGGGTCGCCGCCCTGCTCCTCCTCGCCGGGGTCCTCGCGACGCGTGAACAGTCCCATGCGCGCCAGCATGCCCCTCAAGGTGCCGGCGCGGCGACCCGATCCCCCTGCGTACGGGTGATCCGCGATGGGAGGCGACGTGGTGCGCAGGTCGATGCTGGTGACGGCGGTCGTGCTGGCGGTGGTGGCGGGGCTGGTGCCCGCGTCCGTGGCGGAGTCCCGCGACGACCGCGAGTTCCAGGCGGGGCCACTGGAGGTCGAGGCGCGCCCGTCCCTGGCGCTTCCCGGCGAGACGGTCACCGTCGCCGCCGAGTACGAGCCCGCCGACGCGGGCCCTCGCCGGTCCGGGGGCCGCCAGGACGACCGCGCGCCGGTCGAGGTCACGTTGACCGTGGACTTCGGTGACGGCACGGGCGGGGAGACCATGACCGCGCGCATGCGCAACCACCGCAAGGCCAAGGCCGTCGCGCACCACGCCTACGCCGCGGAGGGCCGCTACGAGGTGGTCGTGACCGCCACCACCGCTGGCGGCGCGACGACCGCCGCGCGCACGGTGCAGGTCGGCGCGGGGGCGGCCCGGCTCGAGGGCGACGACCGCTACGCCACCGCCGCGCGCCTGTCGCGCGAGGACTTCCCCGCCGACGGCGCGGCGAGCGCGGTCCTGCTGGCCCGGGCCGACTCCTTCGCCGACGCGCTCAGCTCGGCGGGCGTGGCGGTGCTGGCGCAGGCGCCGGTGCTGCTGACCGACCGCGCGACGGTACCCCCCGCGGTGCTGGAGGAGATCGCCCGCGCGCTGGGCGACGACGGCGTGGTCTACCTGCTGGGCGGTGAGGCGGCGATCGACCCGCAGGTCGCCGACGCGCTGGCGCAACTGGGCTACGGCGTCGAGCGCATCGCCGGGGACGACCGCGTCGACACCGCGCTGCGGCTCGCGCGGTTCCTCCTCGACGCGGGGGTCGACCTCGACGAGGTCGTCGTGGCCCCGGCCGGCGACTTCCCCGACGCCCTCGCCGGCGCCGCGCAGGCGGCCCGCCGCCGTGCCCCGGTCCTGCTGACCGCGGGGGACCGGCTCGACCCGCGGGTGGCGGCGTTCCTGACCGGCCTCGACGGCGTCCGCGTGCGCCTGGTCGGCGGGGAGGCGGTGCTGTCGGCGGCGGTCGAGGCCGACATCGTGGCCCTGGGCCTGGACGTGCGTCGCAGCGCGGGCGGCGACCGCTACGCGACCTCGGTGGCGGTCGCGTCCGAGCTCGGCGACGACGTCGAGGTCGTGGTGCTCGCGACCGGCCGGTCGTTCCCCGACGCGCTGGCGGGCGCACCCGCCGCCGGCCGCCGCGGGGCCCCCGTGCTGCTGGTCGGCGACACCCTGCCCGCGCCGGTGCGCGCCTGGCTGGCGGCCCACGCCGGGCAGGTGCGGCGGCTCTACGTCCTGGGCGGCCCCTCGGCGGTGCCGTCCGCGGTGACCGCGGAGGCCGAGGCGCTGCTGGGGTTGGCCGCCGGGTAGCCGCCCCGCCCGCCCCGCCCGCCGCGCAGGGCCAGCCGGTCGACCTTGCCGTTGGGCAGCAGGGGCAGGGCGGCGGTGACCACCAGCTCGCGGGGGAGCTCGTGGGGGGCGGCCCGGTCGCGGAGGAACGCGCGCAGGGCGGCGAGGTCCGGCGGGGTCCCGCGAGGGACGACGACGGCGACGACGCGCTCACCCCAGTCGGGGTCGGGGCGGCCGACAACGGCGGCCTCGGCCACGCCCGGGTGCACGGCGACCAGGGCGGCGACGCGCCCGGCGACCACGTTCTGCCCGCCGGTGAGGATGACGTCGTCGGCCCGGCCGCGCACCTCGACCCGCCCGTCGGCGTCCACGCGGCCCAGGTCGCCGGTCACGAACCACGCCCCGCCGGGGTCGGGCTCCAGCGGCAGGGGCTCCACGCCGGCCGCGGTGGCGTAGCCGCGGGCGAGGACCGGGCCGCGCAGGCGCAGGCGGCCGTCGGCGTCGGCGGTGGCCTCGACCCCGTCCAGGGGGAGCCCGTCGTACACGCACCCCCCCGCGGTCTCGGTCATGCCGTAGGTGGTGACCACTCGCGCGCCCGCGGCCCGCGCCCGGGCGAGCAGCGCCGCGGGTGCGGGCGCCCCGCCCAGCAGCAGGGTGCGGAACCGCGCCAGGTCCACCCCGGCGTCGAGCAGGCGTCCCAGCATCGTCGGCACCAGCGACACGTGGTCGGCGTCCGCTGCCGCCACCGCCGCGACGTCGAAGCGCGGGTGGACCAGCGGCTCGCCGCCCGCCAGCCAGGCGCGCACGACCACCTGCAGCCCGCCGACCGACGACAGCGGCAGGCAGCACAGCCAGCGCCCCCGCCAGCCGTCGACGCGGTCCAGCGACGCCCGCGCCGACGCCGCGAGCGCCCCCCCAGGTCAGCGCGACCCCCCGCGGCGGCCCGGTCGACCCGCTGGTGGCGACCACGACGGCGACGTCCCCGGGCAGCGCGCCCGGGTCGGGGAGCGCCACGCCCCCCTCCGTCGCCGCACCGTCGCCGCGGACCAGCCGGGCGGGGCGCAGCTCGGCCAGCAGGCGCGCGACCTCGGCGGGGGCAGGGCGGGGACAGGGCAGCACCGCCGGCCCGCCGTCGCGCGCGCCGGCCAGCGCGCGGAGCAGGGCGGCCCCGGCGGCACCTGCAGCGCGACCAGCGCCCGCGTGACCATCTGCTGGTAGCGTAGGCGACGTCGCGAGTGATCGCTCACAGGGTCGGAGGACCGCGGTGGTGGACTGGAAGGCGTCGGGCGACTACACGGACATCGTGTACGAGACGGCGGAGGGCATCGCCAAGATCACCATCAACCGGCCCGAGGTCCGCAACGCCTTCCGCCCGCAGACGCTGTTCGAGCTGTCCCACGCCTTCAACCTGGCCCGCGACGACGCCCAGGTCGGCGTCATCATCCTCACCGGCGCCGGTGACCAGGCGTTCTGCTCCGGCGGGGACCAGCGCGTCCGCGGCGACGACGGCTACCGCGACGCGCAGGGGATCGGGCGGCTCAACGTGCTGGACCTCCAGGTCCAGATCCGCCGCACCCCAAGCCGGTCATCGCCATGGTCGCCGGCTACGCGATCGGCGGCGGCCACGTGCTGCACGTCGTCTGCGACCTGACCGTCGCCGCGGACAACGCGCGCTTCGGCCAGACCGGCCCGCGCGTCGGGTCCTTCGACGGCGGGTACGGCGCCGGGCTGCTCGCCCGCACCGTCGGCCAGAAGAAGGCCAAGGAGATCTGGTTCCTCTGCCAGCAGTACGACGCGCAGGCCGCCCTGGACATGGGGCTGGTCAACAAGGTCGTGCCGCTGGCGGACCTGGAGGCCGAGACGGTCGCGTGGGCGCGGACGATCCTGCAGCACAGCCCGCTCGCGCTGCGCATGCTCAAGGCATCGTTCCACGCCGACACCGACGGGCTGGCGGGGGTCCAGCAGCTCGCGGGCGACGCCACCCTCCTCTATTACATGACCGAGGAGGCCCAGGAGGGTCGTGACGCCTACAGGGAGAAGCGCCGGCCCGACTTCGGGCGGTTCCCCAAGCGCCCGTAGCTGGGCGGTCTGGGTCGAGGCCGCGCGGCCGCGCACCCTGACGGCCGCGGTCGCGCCGGTGCTCGTGGGCACCGCCGCGGCGGTCGCCGAGGGCGGCGTCGTCGTGGGCTGGCGGTTCCTCGCCGCGCTCGTCGTCGGCCTGGGCCTGCAGGTCGGGGTGAACTACGCCAACGACTGGTTCGACGGGGTCCGCGGCGTCGACACCGCCGCCCGGGTCGGGCCGCGGCGCGCGGTCGCCGCGGGGCTGGTGACGCCCGCGGCGATGCGCACCGCGACCATCGCGGCCCTCGCGGTCGCCGCGGCGGCGGGGCTGGCGCTCGCGGCCGCGGCGGGCTGGGAGCTGGTGCTGGTGGGCGCCGCGGCGATCGCGGCGGCGGTCGGCTACAGCGGCGGCCCGCGCCCCTACGCCTCCGCCGGTCTGGGCGAGGTGTTCGTGTTCGTGTTCTTCGGCCTGGTCGCCACGGTGGGGGCGGCGTACGTGCACCTCGAGCGGGTGTCGGGGCTCGCGGTCCTCGCCGCCGTGCCCGTGGGGCTCGTGGCGGTCGCGATCCTGGTCGCCAACAACCTCCGCGACGTGCACACCGACGCCGCCGCCGGCAAGCGCACCCTGGCCGTCCGGGTGGGCGAGCCGGGGACGCGGCGGCTGTACGCGGGGCTCGTCGTGGGAGCGGTGGCGGGGGTCGTCGCGCTGGCGGTGGCGGCCGGCTCGGGCTGGCCGCTGCTGGGGCTCGCGGCGGCACCGGTCGCCTGGCCGGGAATCCGGGCCGTGCGGGCGGGGCGGCGGGCCGCGACCTCATCGCCGTGCTGGTCGCCACGGCGCGGGCGCAGCTCGTGCTCGGCGTCGCGCTCGCCGCCGGGCTGGCGGTGGCGTGATCCGCCTGCGCACGTTCCGCATCCCGCTGCGCGACCGCTTCCGCCGGGTCGGCGCGCGCGAGGGCGTGCTGCTGGAGGGCCCGGCCGGCTGGGGCGAGTTCTCGCCGTTCCCCGAGTACCCGCCGGAGGTCGCCGCGCGCTGGCTGGGCGCCGCGGTCGAGGCCGCCACGCTGGGCTGGCCCGCCCCCGCCGCGACCGGGTCGCGGTCAACACGACCGTGTGCCGCCGTCGGTCCCGACCGTGCCCGCGAGCTGGTGCTCGGCGCCGGCTGCGCGACCGCGAAGGTCAAGGTCGCCGAACCCGGCCAGACCGAGGCCGACGACCTCGCGCGCGTCGAGGCGGTCCGCGACGCGCTCGGCCCGTCCGGGAAGCTCCGGGTCGACGCCAACGGCGCCTGGGACGTCGACACCGCCGCGCGCATGCTGCGCCTGCTCGGCCGCTGGGACCTGGAGTACGCCGAGCAGCCGGTCGCGACCCTGGCGGAGATGGCCCGCCTGCGCGCGCGGGTCGACGTGCCCCTGGCCGCCGATGAGTCGGTGCGCACCGCCGAGGACCCGCTGCGGGTGGCGGGGCTGGCGGCGGCGGACCTCGTGGTGCTGAAGGTCCAGCCGCTCGGCGGGGTGTGGGCGGCGCTGCGGGTCGCCGAGGCCTGCGGGCTGCCCGTGGTCGTGTCCTCGGCGGTGGAGACCTCAGTCGGCATCGCCGCCGGGCTGGCGTTCGCCGCCGCCCTGCCCGAACTGCCCTTCGCCTGCGGGCTGGGGACGGTGCCGATGCTGGCGGGCGACGTCGTCGCCGACCCGCTGGTCCCCGTCGACGGCCGGCTCGACGTCCGCCGCCCGCGGGCGTCCCACGAGGCGATCGCCCGGTGGAGGCCGCCGGAGCCCGACGCCGCGCGCCTGCTGACCCGCTACGCGACGGCGTCCGCGGTCCGCCGCCGCACGCTGCCCGGCCGCATCGCCGCCTCCAACCGCCGCCCGGCGGCCGGGGGCGCGGGGTGAACCCGGCCACGGCGTTCGCGCAGGTGCTGGTCGACGAGCTGGTCCGCTGCGGGCTCTCCGACGCGGTGCTGGCGCCGGGTCGCGGTCGGCGCCGCTCGCGCTGGCACTGGCCGCCGACGACCGCGTGCGGCTGTCGGTGCGCATCGACGAGCGCTCCGCGGCGTTCCTCGCCCTCGGCCTGGCCAAGGCGAGCGGGCGGCCCGCCGCGCTGGTGTGCACCTCGGGCACTGCCGCCGCCAACTTCCTGCCCGCGGTCGTCGAGGCCGACCAG
The DNA here is from genome assembly GCA_030447925.1 of Egibacteraceae bacterium. Classification (GTDB taxonomy): domain Bacteria; phylum Actinomycetota; class Nitriliruptoria; order Euzebyales; family Egibacteraceae; genus JAUJNX01. Next base: position 195,605 of record JAUJNX010000005.1, read on the forward strand.
TCGCGCGTGCCCCTGCTGGTCCTGACCGCCGACCGCCCGCCCGAGCTGCGCGGCACGGGCGCGAACCAGACCATCGACCAGGTCGGCCTCTACGGCGGGTCGGTGCGCTGGTTCTGCGAGGTCGGGGTCCCCGAGGCGCGGGCCGGGTCGGTCGCCTACTGGCGGTCGGCGGCGTCGCGCGCCTGGGCCGCGGCAGACCGGCGCGGGCGGGCCCGCGGGGCCGGTCCACCTGAACCTGGCGGTCCTGCCCGACGGGTCGACGCTGGTGGCGGGCTCGAGCATGCCGATCCGCGACCTGGACCTGACCATGCACCCGCGCGACGGCCTGCGCGTCGTCGCCAACCGCGGCGCCAGCGGGATCGACGGCTTCACTTCGACCGCGCTGGGCGTGGCGCTGGCGGCGGAGGGGCCGGTGGCGGCGCTGTGCGGGGACCTGACCTTCCTGCACGACCAGAACGGCCTGCTGGTGCCGCCGGGGTCGCGGCGCCCCGACCTGGTCCTGGTGGTGATCGACAACGACGGCGGCGGGATCTTCTCCCTGCTGCCCCAGGCCGGCGCGCCGTCCTTCGAGCAGGTCTTCGGCACCCCCCACGGCGTCGACCTGGTCGCGGTCGCCCGCACGGCCGGCTGGCCCGCCACCCGCGTGACCGACGCCGAGGACCTCCCCATCGTCCTCACCGACGCCCTCACCACCGGCGGCCCCTCCGTCCTGGTCGTCCCCACCGACCGCGCCGCCAACGCCGCCCTCCACACCCAACTCCGCCAGGCCACCACCGCCACCCTCCGCCGCCCCGTCTAGACAACTTTCCTTTCGTCTATTTGTCCGGTTGGTGGGGGTACGGGTAGGCTTGAACGGCCACCAGTTGATGCCTCACCGCGCGCTGCCTAGAAGTCCGCGCACCGGAGCAGGAACAAACTTCAAATTTTTGCGCGGCTCCGCGGTGAATTGAAGACCGAATTGCTAGGTCACACGGCCGAGTAATTCCTCATTCAAGGCCGCCGCAGCGGGCATCCTCTTGATGCCGGCAGGCATACGACTCAGACGATGCAAGTGGGAGAAAAACCATGAGCCACGCGATCCGTACCTCCACGTCCCGTCCCGCCGCGGCCACCGGCCAGCTGGGCAAGATGGTCTGGTAGGCAGTACACGGGGGGTGCCGCGGGCCCCCGGGCCCGCGGCCCAGCCCCTGGGCGCCAGGAACTCTTGCAGACCCCGCCCGCGACCACCGATCCTGTACGGAGGGGCAGGCGGCCGGATCAGGGGGACTGCGTGAGTCGAGCATCTCCGCGGCGCGGAGGGGCGGCGCAACCGCCCCTGCCCTTCCGTCTGTACACCGTCGCGCTCGTGGGCGCCGTCGTCGCCCTGCTGCCGGAGGCGTTCGCCGCCCTTCGCGCGCAACCCGTCGATGCCCTCGCCTGGATGGCGGCCCTCTCGCTGGCCTCCGTCACGGTGATCTCCTACGTGGCCCGGCACCACGTCGAGACGAGCCTCCAGACGCCCGTCGCGGTCGCCTCCGCCGTCCTGCTCCCCCCGCCCCTCGCGATGCTGACGACCCTCTGCTCGATCACCAGCGACCGGGAACTCCGCGGTGGCGCCAGCCCGTGGATGATCACCTACAACCACGCGCAGCTCGCCCTCGTGACCTACGTCGCCGCCTTCGTCGCCGACGCCCAGCCGTTCGGGTGGCTGCTGGCGGCACTCGTCGCCATCCCGGTGTACGACGCGGTCAACACACTGTTCGTCTCGGTGGCGGTGTGGTTGCTCGGCCGTGTGGGCCTGCGCGAGGCCGCCCGGGCCACGTTCACACCCTTCCCCAATGCGCTCCGCAACTACGTGCTCAGTTCCCTGCTCGCCGTCCTGCTCGTCGTGCTGCACCGCGACGTCGGGCTGTGGGCGTTCGTGCTGTTCGCCGTGCCCGTCGGGTTGGGGTACGCGGCGATGCGGTCGGCGCGGGAGGCGAGCGACCGCGCGGACGAGCTGACGGCGCGCGTACGGGAGCTCGAGGTCGTGAACCGGCTCGGGACCGGCCTCCTGTCGGCCCGCGACCGGCAGGCCGTCATGGAACTCGCGGTCGCGTCACTGCGGCAGATCTCCGGGGAGGACGTCGACGCCGCGCAGGTCGTAGTCGCGATCGACGGCGTCATACCCGAGGGGCTGGTGGCGTGGGACGTCCCGGGGTCGACCGCGCGGGTGGGGTTGCCGCCCGACCTCGATGAGCGGCGGCGGGCTGAGGTCGAGGTCGTCTGCGGGACGATCGGGCTGGCGCTGCAGCGCCTGGCGGTCGAGGGGGAGCTGCACGAGGCGCAGGTCGCGCAGGCGGCGCTTGCCGAGCAGATCCTCACCGAGGGAACCACGCAGCGCAGCCGGCTCGCGCTGCTGGTGCACGACGACGTGCTGCCCTACCTCGCGGCCGCCCAGATCCAGGCCGACAACGTGCTCACCGCTGCGGAGCTGGGCAACACGCCGATGACCATGCGCCTGGCCAACACCGTGCGCGACGCCGTCGAGGGCGGGATCCGGACCCTGCGCCGCGTCCTGGACGACCTCCAGCGCCAGACGATCGTCCCCGGGGACCTGCTGCCGTCGATCCGCCAGGCGGCGGAGCAGACGCGCGTCGAGCACGGTCTGTTCGTGCACATCGACGCCGACGACTACCGGGGCGGGCTGTCGCACCCCAGTGAGATCCTGCTGACCGAGAGCGTCGCGGGCCTGCTCGCCAACGTCGCCAAGCACGCGCGCGCCGAGCACGTCCAGGTCCGCCTGGCGTCCGACGAGCAGCGCGTCAGCCTCTCGGTGGCCGACGACGGCATCGGCTTCGACCCGTCGGCGATCCCGGAGGGCCACCACGGCCTCGCGCTCATGCAGCAGCGCGTCGCCCTGGCCCACGGCCGCTTCCACATCGACTCCGCCCCCGGCCGGGGCGCGGTGGTGGAGATCAGCGTCCCGACCCTGCGCCCCCAGACCCCGCTCCCCCCACCGCCCGCCGACGACCGCATCCCGGCCCCCGTCACCACCGCGTGACGCACGGCGGCGGCGTCAGGGGGTGGGCGGCGCCGCGACCCGGCGCCGCCCGCTACCCTGCGGGTCTCCGCGTCGACCCGAGGGCAGGGGGCTGCACCGTGAACCCGATGCTGCGGTTCGCCGCCCTGCGCGAGGGGCTGCGCCAGTCGCTGTGGTTCCTGCCCACGACGGCGGTGGTGGCCGCGCTGGTCGTCGGCTTCCTGCTCGGCCGGCTCGTGTCGCCGCCGGGCGGGGACCTGGACTGGCTGCTGTTCAGCGGCGACAACGACAGCGCGCGCGGCCTGCTGTCCACGCTGCTGGGCGCGTTCGTCACCGTCACCGGGGTCGTGTTCTCGCTCACGATCGTGGCGCTGCAGATCGCGTCCCAGCAGTTCAGCCCCCGGCTGCTGCGCACGTTCCTGCGCAACCGCGGCACCCAGGTGGCGCTGAGCGTGTTCCTGGCCACCTGCGCCTACCTGACCGCAGTCCTCCAGGCGCTGCCGACCGACGGCGACGACGTCCCGCGGATCGCGGTGACCACGGGGATGCTGCTGTCGCTGTGCAGCCTGGGCACCCTCGTCTACTTCATCCACCACATCACCCGCAGCATCCGCGTCGAGGCGATCATGCTCGGCGTCGAGCGCGAGACCATCGCGGCCATCCGCGCGATCTACCCCGACGCGGCGGCGCCCGCCCCGACGCGGGAGCAGCGCGACCCGCCCCCGGACGCGGCCGTCCTGCTGGCCGACCGCTCCGGCTACCTCCAGGCCGTCGACCTGCCGGTCCTGGTCGAGGCCGCGCGCGACGCGGGGGCCCTGGTCCGCCTCAACCCCCGCGTCGGCAGCCACGTCGCCCGCGGCGAGCTGCTCGCCTGGGTGTGGGCCGACCGGCCCGGCGGGACGGTCGGGGACCCGCGCCGCCTGGAGGCCGGCCTCGCCGACGGCCTGCAGCTCGGCTTCGACCGGACCATGCGCCAGGACGTCGCCTTCGGGCTGGGCCAGCTCGTCGACATCGCCATCCGCGCGATCTCGCCCGCCATCAACGACCCGCGCACCGCGGTCGAGGCGACCCACCACCTCGCGGTGCTGGTCTGCGAGCTGGGTCCGCGCCACCTGCACTGGCTGGTCGGCACCGACCGCGACGGCACCGTGCGCGCGGTCGTCGAGCGCCCCACCTTCCAGGACTACCTGGCCCTGGCGCTGGACCAGATCCGCCGCTACGGCGCCGGCGAGCCGCTGGTCACCACCTCGCTGCTGGAGCTGCTGGGCGACTGCGCGGGCGCGGTCGACGCGGGGCGCCGCGACGCCCTCCTGCGCCATGTCGACCTCATCGTGGAGGCCGCGGAGCGGGCCACGGTCCAGGCGGGCGACCTCGCCCCCGTCCTGGCCACCGCGGCGGAGACCCGCCGGCGCATCGACCGCCTCTGCGGCGACCCCGCCGCCGTCCCCCCGCCCCGCCACGGCCAGGAGCGCCCGCTCACCCCCCGCTCCTGACCCCGGGTCCCGGCGGTCAGCTCTCGAGGGCGGACTGCATGGCGCGCAGCTTGAGGCGGGTCTCGTCCAGCTCGGCCTCCGGCAGGGAGCTGCCGACGACGCCGGCGCCGGCGAACAGGCGGGCGCCGGTGGGGGTGAGCTCGGCGCAGCGCAGGGCGATGCCGAACTCGCCGTCGCCGGTCGCGTCGACCCAGCCGACGGGGCCGCTGTAGCGGCCGCGGTCCATGCCCTCGCGCTCGCGGATGCGGGCCAGGGCGAGGTCGCGCGGGGTGCCGCAGACCGCGGCGGTGGGGTGCAGGGCGGCGACGAGGTCCAGGGCGGTGGCGGGCCCGGCCAGCTCGCCCTCGACGCGGGTGGCCAGGTGCTGGACGTTGTCGAGGCGCAGCAGCGTGGGTTCGGGGTCCACGCGCAGGGTCGCGGTCAGCGGGGCGAGGACGTCGCGGACCGACGCGACCGACAGGGCGTGCTCGTGGGTGTCCTTGGCGGAGTCGCGCAGGGCGGCGGCCAGGGCGGCGTCCTCGGCGGCGTCGGCCCCCCGGCGCGTCGACCCGGCCAGCACCAGCGACGCGACCGTCCGCCCGCTGCGGCGCAGGAGCAGCTCGGGCGTCGCGCCGATCAGGCCGTCGACCAGGAACGTCCAGCAGTGGGGGAAGCGCTCGGCGAGGCGGGCGGCGAGCAGGCGCGGGTCGAGGCGCTCGGGGGCGTCGACCAGGACGTCGCGGGCCAGGACGGCCTTGCGCAGGCCGGTGCCCGCGCGCACCTCGGCGGCGACCGCGTCGACCGCCTCCATCCACGCCAGCTCGGGCAGCGACGCGCCGCGGTGGACCAGGCGCCGGGCGGGCAGCGGCCGCGGTCCATGCCCTCGCGCTCGCCGGACGGGGCCGCGCCGCAGACCGCGGCGGTGTAGCGGTCCAGGGCGGTCCATGCCCTCGCGCTCGCGGATGCGGGGCCAGGTCCACGCGAGGTCGCGCGGGTGACCCGCACCGACCGCGGCGTGGGGTGGGGTCGCGCAGGGCGGCGCCCAGGGAGCGTCCTCGGCGGGTGCCCCCGGCGCGTCGAGGCCAGCACCAGCGACGGCTCCGCTGCGGCGCAGGGCGGTCGGCGGGCCGTCGACCAGGGCCAGCTCGCCCTCGACGCGGGTGGCCAGGTGCTGGACGTTGTCGAGGCGCAGCAGCGTGGGTTCAGGGTCCACGCGCAGGGTCGCGGTCAGCGGGCGACGTCGCGGACCGACGCGACCGACAGGGCGTGCTGCTCCTCGGTCAGCCACTCGACGCAGGGCGTGCTCGTGGGTGTCCTTGGCGGAGTCGCGCAGGGCGGCGCCCAGGGCGGCGTCCTCGGCGGCGTCGGCCCCCGGCGCGTCGACCCGGCCAGCACCAGCGACGCGACCGTCCGCCCGCTGCGGCGCAGGAGCAGCTCGGGCGTCGCGCCGATCAGGCCGTCGACCAGGAACGTCCAGGAACGGCACGTGGGGGACCGCCTCCATCCAGCGCTCGGCGAGGCGGGCGGCGAGCAGGCGCGGGTCGAGGCGCTCGGGGCGTCGACCAGGACGTCGCGGGCCAGGACGGCCTTGCGCCGCCCGCGCGCACCTCGGCGGCGACCGCGTCGACCGCCTCCATCCACGCCAGCCGGGCGCGACGCGCCGGGTGGACAGAGTGGACCCCGACGGCGCCGGGCGGGCAGCGGTGGACCCCGGGCGGGGCGCGGCAGCGGGGCCGCGCCGAGCGCGGTCAGGTGGTCCGCCCGCCCGCCCGGCGCAGCACGGCCGCGGGCACGACCACGACGGACCCCGCGGTGTCGGGGTCGAAGGTGAAGCTTTGGCCAGCGCGACGGCGCCCGGCGGGAGCGCGGCGGTCGGCCGGCGCTCGTAGCGCCCGGGGCCCGCGCCGGGGTCCAGCCGCGCGGCCTCGCCCCAGCCGACCAGGCCCTCCCCGCGCCGCACCCACGCGATCCCGTCCCGCGCGCGGGAGCCACTCCAGCAGCGCTCGCGGGTCGTCGACGCCGATCGTGGCGTCCTCGGCCCGCGCCGCAGCGCCGCGGTGGTGGGGGCGAAGGTCACGCGCTGGCCTCCCGGGGCGGGGCGGGGTCGTCGGCGACGGCGTCCTCGGCGACGCCGTCCCGGCCTCGACAAGGGCGGGGCCGGCGATGTGGTCGCGGGCCGCGGACAGCAGGAAGCCGCGGGGCGGCTGGATCATGAGGACGACGTTGCCGTACTGCAGGGCTGCCAGCACGATGTCGTCGCCGTCCACGTAGAGGCTGCCCGGCGGCGGGCCCCAGTGCTCGAGCATCCCGTCGCGCAGGGACGCCGGGAGCGCGTCGAACCAGCGCGTGTAGTCCGCCAGCGGCACCCGCGCCGCGGCGACCTCCAGCTGCTCCTCGGTCAGCCACTCGACGTCGTGACCGCCCGCCGCGATGAGCGTGTGGACCAGCTCGTCGCCGTCCTCGGGGAAGGTGCTGTCCTTTCCGGCTCCGCCGGGGGCGCCGACGTCGTACCCGGCGTCGCGCAGCGCCTGCAGCAGCAGCACCGCCGAGGCGGGAGTGTCGAGGCCGACCGCGTTGCCGACCCGGCTGTGCTTCGTGGGGTAGTTCGACAGCACTATCGCGAGGCGCTTGTCGGCGTTCGGCACCGACCGCAGCCGGGCGTGGGCGACCGCGATCCCGGCGACCCGCGCGGCGCGCTCGGGGTCCGCGACGTAGGTCGGGACGCCGTCCTCGCCGACCTCCTTGAACGAGAACGGCGCCGTGATGAGCCGGCCGTCGAACTCCGGGATCGCGACCTGCATGGCCGCGTCGATCGGCGCGAGACCGGCGTCGGACGCCGCCCAGTCGGCGCGGCTGCTCGTCACGCACAGCGCCTGCAGGACCGGCACGTCGAGCGCCGCGAGGGCGGTCGCGTCCCAGCCCTCCGCGTCCGCGGCGTTCGAGCCGCCGCTCGCGAGCACCGTGACGACGAGCGCGTCGACGCCGCCGAGCAGGTCGGCGACCACGGGGATCCGGCCGTCGGCGTCGGGGCGCAGCGAGCCGACGTAGACGGGCAGGGCGTTCGCGCCCTGCCGCTCGAGCTCGTCGCACAGCACGTCGACGAACGCGGCGTTGCCCGACAGCTGGTGCGCGCGGTAGTAGACGACGCCGACGGTCGGGCAGCGGTCGACGCGCGGCCGCGAGCCGCGCACGCCGTACGCGGGAAGGGACGTCGGCGGCGCGAAGCCGTGCCCGGTCATCAGCACCGTGTCGGACAGGAACGCGACCAGCTCCCGCAGGTTGTCGACCCCGCCCTCGCGCAGGTAGGCCGCGGCGTCGGCGACCACGCCGGCGGGAACGGTCGACGCCGCGGTCAGCTCGGCGTCGAGCGCGGCCTCGCCCCCGACCGCGACGACCGGGATGCCGCGCTGTCGGCACTCGCCCAGCAGCGCGTCGAACCCGTCCCACGCGCGCCGCCCGCCGAGCAGCCGGACGACGACGACGGCCACGCCGCCGAGATCGACGTGCTCGACTCGCGCGGGGTTGCCGAGCCGCAGCGGCACGGCGGGGTCGGCGGCGGCGCGCGCGGCGAGCAGGTCGGTGTCGGCGGTGGACAGCAGCAGCAGGGTCACGAGGGACCATCCTGCCCGCAGCGCACGACGGCGCTACGGGCGACGGTCACCCGGTCAGGTCACACGAACGGGCCGTGCACCGACAGCTCGTGCACGTCGGTGTCGTCGGTGTCGAAGGAGACGTCGTCCTCCACGTCGACGACGCCCAGGACCGACAGCGCGCCGCCGGTCGCCGCCCAGGCGCACGACAGCCGCTCGACGTGGCCGGACAGCCGCACGACGCCGTCGTGGACGTCGACCTGCACCTGCGCCGGGCAGTCCTCGACGGCCCGCGTCACCGCCTGCTCGACCTCGCGGCGGATCTCGTCGTCGTCGCGCAGGAAGGCGCGCAGCACGTCCCGCCGGGTCAGCATCCCGGCCACCCGGCCGCCGTCCATCACGACGAGCTGACCGATGTGCGCGTCCGACATCTCGCGCAGCGCGCGGCAGCACGTCGCGTCGGGGGTGACCGTGCGGGCCGGCGAGGTCATCAGATCGCGAGCGGTCCGCCCCCGCGCCTTGCGCATGTGCTCGCGCGCCTGCCGGCCGAGCATCCGGGACCACGCCGCTGGCTGCTCCTCGTGACAGGTCAGGTCGGAGGCACTGACGATGCCGAGCAGCGTGCCGTCGGCGTCGACGACGGGCGCTGCGTGCACGTCGCGCTCGGACAGGGCGCGGACGACGTCCTTGAACGACGCGTCGGGCGGCACGGTCATCGGGTCGCGGCTCATCAGGTCGCGCACGGCTCGCTCCTGCATGGCAATCCCCTCGCCCGCGCACCGGGTCGGAGCCGGCGGGGCGCGGTCGACCGCCGTACGGTCGCCCTCACGGGGTCGCGGAGAGCGACGGCCGCCTCCTCGGCGCTCTCGCGCCGTAGCCCGCACGGTACGCCGATCAGCGCCCGCGTCGAGGCCCGTCTGCGCCTCAGCGCGCGGCGGCGGACCGCTCGAGCGGGTCGTCCGCGACCAGCGCCTCGGGCACGCTGGCCCGCGGCCGGCTGCGGCGCGTCGCGAGCACGGAGCCGAGCAGCACGAGCGGGAAGCCGATCAGCGTGCCGGTCGTCAGCGGCTCGCCGAGCAGCGCGATGCCCAGCGCCACGGCGACCGCGGGGTTGACGAAGGTGATGACGAGCGCGCGGTTCGGGCCGACCTCGCGGATCAGGGCGAAGAACAGCAGGAGCGCGGCGGCGGAAGTGGTGACCGACGACCTCGTCGACGGCGGGGAGCATGGTGCGCAGGGCGGCCACGGCGCGCTCGGAGGCGTCCAGCTCCGATCCCGACGTCGCCCGCAGCGGGTCGCGCACGAAGCGCACGAACAGGTCCACGGCGTGCTCGGCGACGGCGCGCATCGCCTCGTCGTGCTGCCGGGCCAGGGCCAGCAGCTCCGACAGCGGCACGCCGGCCTCCAGCAGGGCCAGCCCGCTGCGCACCGTGCGCGCGTCCGCGGCGGTGTAGGGCCGGTCGCCGTCGACCCGGCCGACCAGGAGGCCCTCGCGCTCCAGCGCCTGGAGCAGGGTGGTCCCCAGCCCGGTCCGCTCGCCGAGCTCCTCCAGCGACAGCCGTTCCTCCGGCTCCGCGGCGTCCCCGGGCAGGGACTCGGTCAGCGCCACCGCCAGCGCCTCCTCCTGCGGATCGAGCTCGCCGGCCAGCAGCCGCGCGATGATCGCCAGCGGGAACCCGCGCGCCTTGAGGTCGCGGATGCGGTCCAGGCGCTCGACGTGGGCGTCGCCGTACCACGCGACGCGGCCGTCGCGGTCCGGCCGGGGGAGCAGCCCCCGCGCCTGGTAGAAGCGGACGGTGTCGACGGTGACGTCGCACCGCGCCGCGAGCTCCTCGATCCGATAGCGCACGCCCCCACCATACGAGCGATCACTCGCAGGGTGGGGGGCCCAGGCGCGCCTGGTCCGGCGGTCGGGGGTCGGCGCATCGCCGTGGGTTACGGTGGGGGACCGCTTCCACACCGTCGTTGGCTGGTGGTATGAGACTCGTCACGTTCCGCACTGAGTTCGGCACCCGCGCCGGGCGCCTGGACGGCGACCAGGTCACCCCGCTCGAGGCGCCGGACGTGGGCGCGCTGCTCGCGACGCCCGGCTGGCGGGACCGCGCCCTGGCCGCCGAGGAGCCGCCGCGCCCGCTGGACATCCTCGACCTCGCACCGGTCGTCCCGCGCCCGCCCAAGATCATCTGCGTCGGCCACAACTACCGGGGCCACATCGAGGAGATGGGCGCGAAGGTCCCCGAGCACCCGACCCTGTTCGCCAAGTACGCGCGGGCCCTGGTCGGTCCGGTCGACGACATCGTCCTGCCGCGCGGGTCCGACGCGGTCGACTGGGAGGCGGAGCTCGCGGTCGTGGTCGGGCGGCCGATCCGCCACGCCGACGCCGAGGAGGCGCAGGGCGCGATCGCCGGCTTCACCGTGGTCAACGACATCTCCGTGCGGGACTGGCAGCGCCGCACCCCGCAGTGGCTGCAGGGCAAGACCTTCGAGTCGACGACCCCCCTGGGTCCGGCCCTGGTCACCCCCGACGAGGTCGGCGGCGGGGACGCCCTCGCGCTGCGCTGCGAGGTCGACGGCGAGGTCGTGCAGTCGGCCAGCACGGGCGAGCTGGTCTTCCCGCCGGCCGTGCTGCTGGCCTACATCTCCGACATCCTCACCCTGGACCCGGGCGACGTGATCCTGACCGGCACCCCGGCGGGCGTGGGCGCGGCCCGCACGCCGCCGGTGTTCCTGGCCCCCGGCCAGGTCGTGCGCACGGTCGTCGACGGCGTCGGGGAACTGCGCAACACCACCGTGAAGGAGGAGTCCTGATCCTCTGGGGAGCGGCCACCGCGTCCATCCAGATCGAGGGGTCGACCCAGGCGGACGGCCGGGGCGAGTCGATCTGGGACCGTTTCGCCACGCAGCCCGGCGCCATCGCCGACGGCTCCACGCCGGAGCCCGCCGACGACCACTACCGCCGGTTCCGCCAGGACGTGGGCCTGATGTCCGACCTGGGCCTGCAGGCCTACCGCTTCTCCGTCGCGTGGCCGCGGGTCCAGCCCGACGGCCGCGGGCCGGCGAACCGCAGGGGCCTGGACTTCTACCAGGCGCTGGTCGAGGAGCTGCTGGAGGCCGGGATCCGGCCCTTCGTCACGCTCTACCACTGGGACCTGCCCCAGGCGCTGCAGGACCGCGGCGGGTGGACCGACCGCGACACGGTCGGCCGCTACGCCGAGTACGTGGACCTCGTGACCGGGGTGCTCGGCGACCGCGTCACCGACTGGATCACGTTCAACGAGCCGTTCATCCACACCTACGTCGGCCACGTCAGCGGCCAGCACGCGCCGGGGCTGCGCGGCGAGGCGAACCTGCCGGTCGTCGGGCACCACCTGCTGCTCGCCCACGGCACCGCGGTGCCGGTGGTCCGCGGCAACCAGCGGGCGCCGGGCGGGCAGGTGGGGATCACGCTGTACACGAGCCCGGTCCTGCCGGCGACCGACCGCGACCCCGACATCGAGGCCGCCCGGGCGGCGGGCACGGCCGGCGTCGTCGTCGTCGCCGCCGGGCGGGAGCGCGACGGCGGGCGGCTGGCGGCGCTCGCCGCCGCGGCGCGCGACGGGGCCGGTCCGGCGCCCCTCGTCGCCGTCGGGGTCGAGGTCGACGGCACCGCCGCGGACGAGGCCGCGCTCCTGGCCGCCGTGGGGGGCCTGGACGTCGACCTCGTCGCGGTGTCCGCCGCCCCCGGCATCCCCGAGCCCGACGCCTGGCGCCACCGCCACGCGTGCGAGCGCATCCGCGTGGACCTCGCCACGCCCACGCTGATGGTCGGCGGGATCGCCGGCGCCGACGAGGCGGCGACCCTGGTGCTGGCCGGGCGCGCCGACCTGGTCGCCTGGGAGGGAGGGGCGCCGTGACGGCGCAGGACGGCTTCACGCCCTGGCCCCAGGACCTCGCCGACCGCTACCGCGCGGCGGGGTGGTGGCGCGGTGACACCCTGGGCGGGCTCCTGCACGCGTGGGCGGACCGGTCCGGTGACGACGTCGCGATCGTGGACGGCGACGCGCGCCTGAGCTACCGCGACCTGGACCGCGCCGCCGACCGCCTCGCCGCCGCCCTCGCCGCGCAGGGCATCGGGGCCGGCGACCGCGTCCTGGTCCAGCTGCCCAACGGCAGCGCCTTCGTGGTCCTGCTGTTCGCGCTGTGCCGCATCGGCGCACCGCGGCCTACGCGGTGCTCCGCCCCGGCGCCGACCTGGACCTGGACCTGCCTCGTCGCCCACCTGCGCGGCCGCCAGGTCGGCCTTCAAGCTCCCCGAGCGCCTCGAGGTCGTCCCCGACCTGCCCCTCACCAGCGTCGGCAAGGTCGACAAGGCCGCCCTGCGCGCCGACGTCGCCGCCCGGCTCGACAAGGAGACGCAGCCGTCATGACCACCACCGCCGACGCCGCCCTCGACGCCTTCTACGCCGACGTCGCCGCCGCAGGGCTCCAGCCGCTGTGGACCCAGGAGGGGCTGATGCCCCCCGACCCGACGGTGGCCCCCAGGGCCGTCCCCCACCACTGGCGCTGGTCGAAGCTGCGGGCACTGGCGGAGCGGGCGGGCGCGCTCATCCCTCTCGACCGCGGCGGCGACCGCCGGGTGCTGTCCCTGGCCAACCCGGGTCTGGGCGGGCGGCCCTTCGCCTCGCCGACGCTCTGGGGGGCCGTGCAGTTCCTCAACGCCGGCGAGCACGCACCCGGCCACCGCCACACGCCCGGCGCGATCCGCTTCGTGCTGGAGGGCGACGGGGTCTTCACCACCGTCGACGGCGACGCCTGCGACATGCACCCCGGCGACCTGGTGCTGACCCCGTCGTGGCGCTGGCACGACCACAACTCCGCGGCCGACACGCCGATGATCTGGTTCGACGGGCTGGACATGCCGCTGGTCATCGGGCTGGACGCGGTCTTCTTCGAGCCCTACCCCGTGGAGGAGCTCCAGCCGGTGCAGGGCCGCAACGCCTCGGCCCGGCGCTACGGCGCGCCCGGTCTGCTGCCCGACCAGGCGCGCCCGGCGGGACGGCACTCGCCGCTCCTGGTCCACCGGCGCGAGGACACCGACCGCGCCCTCACCGCGCTGGTCGAGGAGCGCGGCGGGGACGACCCGCTGGTCAGCGTGGAGTTCGTGAACCCCCTGGACGGCCGGTCCGCGCTGCCGACGCTGGGGTGCCACATGGTCCGCCTGGTCCCCGGGGCGGCGACGGCGCCGCGGCGCCACGTGGGCAGCGAGATCTGGGTCGTGTACTCGGGGTCGGGGCGCAGCCGGGTGGGCGACGCCGCCTTCGCGTGGAGCGCGGGCGACTGCTTCGTCGTGCCGTCCTGGGTCACGGTCGCCCACGAGGCCACCACCCCCAGCGACCTGTTCCGCCTCGACGACCGCCCGGTGATGGAGGCCCTGGCGCTGTACCGCGAGGAGGTGCTGCCCGCGTGACGGCCGACGAGGTGCGGGCCCGCAACGCGGCGCTGGACGGCGAGCTGCGCGCGCTGGAGGACGGCCACGTCGGCGCCACGATGCGCAACCGCACGTACGGCGAGGAGCCGTTCGCGGCGTACCTGGACCGCTACCTGCTGGGCCACGAGCAGGCCCACGCCGAGCAGCTCCGGCGCACCCTCGCCGCGGTGGCCGGCGGGTCATGACCCCCCGCTCGCTGGTCTTCGACATCTACGGCGACTACGTCCGCTACCGCGGCGGGGAGATCGCGCTGCGCGACCTGACCGCGCTGCTCGCCGCCTTCGACGTCACCGAGGAGACGGCGCGGGTCACGCTGTCGCGCATGAAGCGCGAGGGCTGGCTGCAGACGCGCCGGGTCGGCCGGGCGAGCTGGTACTCGTTGAACGAGCGCAGCTGGCGGCTGCTCGACGAGGGCCGCCCGCGCATCTTCCAGCGCCGGACGCGCGCCTGGGACGGGCGCTGGCACATGGTCATCTACAGCGTCCCGGAGGCCGAGCGCCCGATGCGCGAACGCCTGCGCAAGGCGCTCGCGTGGCTGGGGTTCGGGCCGCTCGCCCCGTCGACGTGGATCTCGCCCTACGACCGCATCGCCGACCTGCAGGCGCTGCTCGACGACGACGTGAAGGTGTCGATCGACACGTTCACCGCCGACACCGGCAGCCGCGACCGGGACCGCGAGCTCGCCGCGCGCTGCTGGGACCTCGACGGCATCGACGCGACCTACCGCGCCTTCTCCCGGCTGACCGAGCAGCGCCTCGCCGGGCTCGGCACGACCGACGCCGACGCCTTCGTCAACCGGGTGCAGCTGGTCGACGACTACCGGCGGATCCCCTTCGCCGACCCCGACCTCCCGCCCGAGCTCCTCCCCGCCGGCTGGGCCGGCCAGGACGCCCACCGGCTGTTCCTCAGCGCCTACGACCGCCTGGACGGCGGCGCGTTCGCCCACTACGACGCGACGGCCGCGACCCCACCGCCGCGGCCGTGACCGGGCGCCGCGGTCAGCCGCCCCGCTCGGCCGCGCGCTCCAGGGCCAGCAGCGACCGCTAGGCCTCGGGGCCGCCAACGAAGCCGCCCAGCGACCCGTCGCCGCGCAGCACCCGGTGGCACGGCACCACGATCGGCACGGGGTTGGTCGCCAGCGCGGTCCCCGCCGCGCGCACCGCCCGCGCCCTGCCCGCCGCCGTCGCGAGCTGCCCGTAGCTGGCGGTCGCCCCGTAGCCCAGGTTCGCGGTGGCCGCGAGCACCTCGCGGCGGAACCCCCCCGTCAGCCGCCAGTCGACGGCGAGGTCGAAGCGGCGGCGGCGGCCGGCGAAGTACTCGCCGAGCTGGCGGGCGGCGCCGTCCAGCCGGGCCGGCGCCTCCAGCACCCGCGGGGACACGCGGTCCGCGATGCGCTCGAGCACCCGGTCGTGGCCCTCGCCGTCGTAGGCGACCCGGACCAGCCCCGCCGGGGTGGCGCACAGCAGCAGCGCGCCGACGGGGGAGTCGACGGTGGCGTAGGCCACGTCGAGCAGGCCGGCGGCGGCCGCCCGGTCGGCGAGGCCGCCGCGCAGCCGCGCCAGCGCGCCCGGCTCCGGGTCGTCGTCGAGCCGCCCGTCCTCGCGGTCGTTCATGACCAGCCCTCCCGTCGCAGCCTGCTGATGCCCTCGAACGCGCTGCGCCGCGCCGCGGCCTCCGAGCAGCCCAGCCGCGCGCCGATCTCGGCGTACGACAGGTCGCCGGCGTAGCGGTGGGTCACGGCGAGCCGCTGCTTCTCCGGCAGCTCGGCCACCGCCGCCCACAGCCCCTCGCCGTCCAGCGCGGACCGGTCGGTCACCGCGATCTCCGGCAGCGCGGCCGACGGCAGCGCGCGTCGGCCCGCGCGCCGGTGGTGGTCCATCGCCTTGCGGTAGGCGATCGTGGTCAACCAGCCGCGCAGGTTGTCGGCGCGGCGCAGCCGGGGGTAGGCGGCCAGGGCCGCCACGAACGTCTCCTGCCAGCAGTCGCCGGCCTCCTGGCGCCCGACGAGGGCCACCAGCAGCCGCAGCACCACGGCGCCGTGCTCGTCGACCAGCGATTGGAACGGGGGCAGCTCGCTCACACCTGTCCAACGCGCCCGCCACCGCATCCGTGAGGTGCGCCCGCGCAGCCTACGCCGAGGCCCCGCTTCCGCCGCGCCCGCTGGGGTAGGGAAGGCCCATGCTGGCGTTGACGGTGGAGCCGGGGCGGGCGGGGAGCGCGGCCCTGGCACAGGTGGCAGAGCCCGACCCGCGGGACGGGTCCGTGCTGGTCGACGTCGTGGACGTCGGGGTGTGCGGCACGGACCTGGAGGTCGCGGCGGGGGAGTACGGCGAGGCCCCGCCGGGCGAGGACCGGCTGGTGCTCGGCCACGAGTCGCTCGGGCGGGTGCGCGAGGCGCCCGGAGGGTCGGGGCTGGCCGCGGGCGACCTCGTCGTCGCCATGGTCCGCCACCCCGACCCGGTGCCGTGCCCCAACTGCGCCGTGGGGCAGTGGGACATGTGCCGCAACGGGCGGTACACCGAGCACGGCATCAAGGGGCTGCACGGCTTCCTCCGCGAGCGCTACCGCGCCGAGCCCGACCGGCTGGTGCGCGTGGACCCCGCCCTCGGCCGCGCCGGGGTCCTGCTGGAGCCCGCCAGCGTGGTGGCCAAGGCGTGGGCGCACATCGACCTGTTCGCGTCGCGCTCGGCGGCGCGCCCGCGCACCGCGATGGTGACCGGCGCCGGGCCGATCGGCCTGCTCGCGGCGCTGCTCGCCGTCCAGCGCGGCCTCGACGTGCACGTCCTGGACCGGGTGGAGGACGGCGCCAAGCCGGCGCTGGTGCGCGACCTGGGCGCCACGTACCACACCGGTGCCCTGGAGGACGCGGGCGTCGCGCCCGACGTCATCGTCGAGTGCACCGGCGCGCCGCCGGTCGTCCTGGCCGCCCTGGGCGCCTCGGCGGTCGACGGCATCACCTGCCTGACGGGGGTGTCCGCGGGGGGCCGGAGCGCCCCCGTCGACATCGGCGGGCTCAACCGCGAGGTGGTGCTGGAGAACGACGTCGTGTTCGGGTCGGTGAACGCCAACCGCGGCCACTACGAGGAGGCGGGCCGGGCGCTGGCCGCCGCCGACCGCGCCTGGCTGGACCGCCTGGTCACCCGGCGGGTGCCACTGCACGGGTTCGCCGACGCCCTGGAGCGCGGGACCGACGACGTCAAGGTCGTCCTCGAGGTCGGGGGGCCGTCGTGACCGGACGCATCGAGGACTACGCGCTGCTCGGCGACCTGCAGACCGGCGCCCTGGTGGGCGTCGACGGGTCGGTCGACTGGCTGTGCCTGCCGCGCTTCGACTCGCCGTCGTGCTTCGCCGCGCTGCTCGGCGGGCCCTCGGCCGGGCGCTGGCTGCTGGCCCCCGCCGAGGGCGGGCGCTGCACCCGGCGCGCCTACCGCGGCGACAGCCTGGTGCTGGAGTCGGAGTGGGAGACGGCCTCCGGCGCGGTGCGCATCATCGACTTCCTGCCCCCGCGCGGGACCGAGCCCGACCTGGTCCGCATCGTGGAGGGCGTCCGCGGGCGGGTCGACCTGCACTGCGACCTCGTCGTGCGCTTCGACTACGGCCACGTCGTGCCGTGGGTCCGCCGCACGGAGGGCCGCTGGGGCGCCGTCGCGGGACCCGACGCGATGTGGCTGGACACGCCGGTGGACCTCACGGGCGAGGACCGGCGCACCACCGCGAGCTTTCCCGTCACCGCCGGGGAGCGCGTCCCCTTCGTCCTGACCTGGTCGCCCTCCTACCGGCCGGCCCCCGCCCCGGTCGACCCCGAGCGCGCGCTGGCCGACACGCTGCGCTTCTGGTCTGACTGGATGCGCGACTGCACCTACCGCGGCCGGTACGGCGAGGCCGTGCGCCGCTCGCTGGTGACGCTCAAGGCGCTCACCTACGCCCCGACCGGGGGGATCGCCGCCGCGCTGACCACCTCGCTGCCCGAGCAGATCGGCGGCACCCGCAACTGGGACTACCGCTACTGCTGGCTGCGCGACGCCACCCTCACGCTCCAGTCCCTGGTCGGCGGCGGGTTCGTGCGCGAGGCCGCGGCCTGGCGCGACTGGCTCCTGCGCGCCGTCGCGGGCGACCCCGCCGACCTGCAGATCATGTACTCGCTGACGGGGCGGCGCCGGCTGCCGGAGTACGAGCTGCCGTGGCTCGAGGGCTACGAGGGCTCCCGCCCCGTGCGCATCGGCAACGCGGCGGCGCAGCAGTTCCAGCTCGACGTGTACGGCGAGGTGCTCGACGGGCTGCACACCGCACGGGGCGCCGGCCTGGCCGCCGACGACGACGCCTGGGACCTCCAGCGCGTCCTGACCGAGCACCTCGAGAACGTGTGGCGGCTCCCCGACAGCTCGCTGTGGGAGGTGCGCGGCCCGGAGCGCCACTTCGTGCACTCCAAGGTGATGGCCTGGGTGGGGTTCGACCGCATGGTCCGCACCGCCGAGCGGTCGGGCCTGCCCGCGCCGCTGGAGCGCTGGCGCGCCGCCCGCGACGAGATCCACGCCGAGGTCTGCGCGCGGGGGTTCGACGCGGACCGCGGCACCTTCACCCAGTTCTACGGCTCCCGCGGTCTCGACGCGGCGCTGCTGCTCCTGCCCCGGCTGGGGTTCCTGCCCCCCGGCGACCCGCGCGTCGCCGGCACCGTCGCGGCGGTCCGCCGCGAGCTGGTGGAGGGCGGGTTCGTGCTGCGCTACCGGGTCGACGCCGACCCCCTCAGCGCGTCCGGCACCGTCGACGGGCTGCCCGGGGAGGAGGCGGCGTTCCTGGCCTGCAGCTTCTGGCTCGCCGACGCGCTCGCGCTGACCGGCAGGGGCGACGAGGCACGGGAGCTGTTCGACCGCCTGCTGGCGCTGCGCAACGATGTCGGCCTGCTCAGCGAGGAGTGGGACCCGGTCGCCGGGCGCCAGCTGGGCAACACGCCCCAGGCCTTCAGCCACATCGGGCTGGTGAACACCGCCCTCGCGCTGGACGCCATGACCCGCTGACGGGAGGAGCCGGATCGTGGAGCGCCGCAACGTGTCCTCGGGCGGATCGTTCGAGGACGTCTACGGCTACAGCCGCGCCGTCCGCGTTGGGGACCACGTGCACGTTGCGGGCACCTGCGCGCGGGGCGCCGACCTGGACGGCGACGCCTACGTCCAGGCGCGCGCGGCCCTGGCGATCGTCGCCGACGCCCTGGCGGAGCTGGGCCTGGGGCTGGACGCCGTCGTCCGCACCGTCGCCTACGTGACCGACATCGCCGACGCCCAGCTGGTCGCCCGCGCCCACCGCGAGGCCCTCGGCGACGTCCGCCCCGCCGCCACCATGGTCGCCGTCACCGCCCTCCTCGAGCCCGCCATGAAGGTCGAGATCGAGGCCACCGCCATCGCCCCCACCTAGCGCCCGTCGAGGTCGCGGGCGCTTCCCCTTCGTGCGCGGTCGCCTCCGGCGCAGCGGCGCGGCCTCCCCGGGGACGATCGCGCGACCCTGGTCCGCGCGCTTGTCGAGCAGGAGCGCGAGCGCAGCAGCGGCTTCGGTGCGGACCAGGTCGGCGACGACGACGTGCGCCTGGTACGAGGCGCACACCCACCTGTTCGCGGCCGTGGAGCACGCCGACGTGGTCTGGGCGCGGTTGCGCGACGGTGACCTCGCCGCCCGGCTGCTCGACGAGGCCCAGGGCCTCGACGGTGCCGGGTTCCTCGACCTGGTGTCCCGGCACCGCGGGCGGGGGGTGACGGACAGCGGTCGTGCGGAACTGGACCTCCTCGGCAACGGCGCGGACGTGTCGGTGGGCCGGGTGGCCTTCGCCGTGCGGGAAGCGGGTGGTCTGGGCCTGGTGGACGACGGCACGGACTAGAGCGTGTCTGACGGATGGTGGCGGGTGAGGTCGCGGGTCCAGATGCGCATGGAGGCGACGTCGATGGTGCCTTCGAAGACGTACAGGCGTTTGTCGGTGCGCATCGCGACCGCCCGGTAGGCCTTGATCTTGTTGACGCACCGCTCGGTGCTGTTGCGCTGCTTGTAGACCTGGGCGTCAAAGACGGGAGGGCGGCCGCCGGTGCTGCCGCGGCGGCGCCGGTTGGCCTGCTGGTCGGCCGGTTCGGGGATCACCGCCCGGACGCGCCGGCGGCGCAGCTGGGCGCGTAGCGCCCGGTTGGAGTAGGCCTTGTCGCCCAGCAGCCGGCCCGGCCGGGTCCGCGGGCGGCCCCGCCCTGGCCGGCGGACCTTGAGCCGGTCCAGCAGCGGCCCGGCGGCCAGCGCGTCGCCGCGCTGGCCGGCGGTGGTGACCCTGGCCAGCGGCCTGGCGCGGGCGTCGGCCAGCAGATGGATCTTGGTGCTCAGCCCGCCGCGGGACCGCCCGATCCCCTCCCGATCCGCCCGCCGCCGCGACCGGCGGTCACCAACGTCACCGTCAGTGCGGTCAGGCGGCGGATCGTTGTGATTCGGTAGCGCCCCCTGTGGGACCGGAGGGTCCCGCCACACCCTCCAGCACGCCGACCAGCCGGGCGGCGGGCACGTCGGCGGGCGGGGCGTGGCGGGCGCCGGCGGCGTGCTGATGCGCCCGCACCACCGTCGAGTCGATCCCCACCGTCCACTCGCCCTCCCCGGCGTCACAGCCGACCCGCAACCCGTCCAGCACCCGCTCCCACGTCCCGTCGCCAGACCAGCGGCGATGCCGCTCATACACCGTCTGCCACGGCCCATACCCAGGCGGCAAGTCCCGCCACGGACACCCCGTCCGGGCCCGCCACACCACCCCGTTGACCACCTGCCGGTGATCCCGCCACCGGCCCCCCCGCCGCGGCGTGGCATCCGGCAGCAACGGCTCGATCACCGCCCACTCCGCATCCGAAAGATCATGACGACTCTGCATGCCGCCGGTCTACCGGCCCGCACCCCCAAACCCGCGCAACCACCTTCGTCAGACACGCCCTAGTGGCTGGTGCTCGTCGGAGGTGACGCTGGAGGCGCCGACCTGGGACGGGGCGCTCCGTGACCGCGTGCACACCGCGATGATCCGGCAGCGTGAGCGCGCGCACCTCGCGACGCTGGCCGCCGACCTGCAACGACGGCGGCCGGTCGAGCGCGTCGGGAGCGAGTTCGCCGAGGGTAGGAGCACACCATGATCGCTGTCGCCACCATCAGGCTGCTGGTCGCCGTCGCGCTGGGGGCCGCGGTGCTCGCCCGCGGAACCGGACCGGGTGGTGACGTGGCACGGTGGCTGCGCTGGGCGGCGCTCGCGGTCGCCCTCGCGGTCTCGGTGGCGCTGACCCCCGCCGTCACCCGCGACGCCGGCGGGTTCGCCATCATCGCGCTCGGCCTCCCCGTGCTGCTCGCCGCGGCGCCGCTCGTCGCCCAGCGCTCCCCGCGGGGTGCCGCGGCGGTCACCTGGGCCTGCGGGCTCCTGCTCCTGGCCTGGGCGCTGCTGCTGGGGTTGGGGACCGGTCTGTACCTGCTGCCCGCCGCGGTGCTCCTCCTGCTCGCGGCTGCCTCGAGCCCCCGGACGACGCGCTCCGCCCGCGCCTGACGCGCATGCCTCGCCGTGGACGCCCGGACATCCGGACGCGCCGTCGCGGGTGGGTCCGCGGCGGCCCCTGCTCGAACCCGCGATGAAGGTCGAGATCGAGGCCACCGCCATCGCCCCCACCTGACCCCGTTGTTCACCCACCAGCCTCGCGGACCGCCACCGCCCCGCTGAACCGGCGCCCCGCCTCGCTCCCTGACCCGCCGTCGAGTACCTCCGCGAGGGCGGCGGCGCGCCGCGAGATCGATGCGAACTGGTTCCGCGGGTCCAGTGCGAGCGCCTCCCCGCCCAGCACCGCCGCCTCGTCGCGGCGGCCGAGGACAGCCAATGCGGTGGCGAGCTTCAAGCGGACCAGAGCCCGATCGATCAGCGAGCGTCGGTCCCCGTCCGCCGCCTCGTAGCCGCGCAGCGCCCGATCGAGTGCGGCCCGGGCCCGTTCGGGCTCGTGCAGGCGCAGCCAGACGTCGCCCTCCACCGAGGCGAGCTTCTCCTCGGGGTAGCCGAACAGCCCGCCGCCCTGCTGCTCCCTCGGCAGGCGGGGGAGCAGCGCCCAGGCCCGGGCGAGCGCCGCCTCCGCGCCCCCCCGATCCCCCCGCCCGGCCCGGGCGCGGGCCCGCAGCGCGAGCAGCCGGACCGCCGCGAAGGACGGCGGACCGAGATCGTCGTCGTCGGGTGCGTCCACCCCGTCGTCCCCGTCGTCCATGAGCGCTCGCTGGCTGCGCACCCAGAGCCGCAGCGCACCGTCCCCGGTGGCATCGGCGGTCGCCAGCGCGTCCCCTAGCAGACGGCGCGCGTGGTCGCTCGCCCCCGTGGTGTAGGCAAGGCTCGACAAGACGCCCGTCAACCACCCCGACAGCCGGCGCGCCTCGATCCCGTCGTCCGTGACCCCCTGTGCCTCGGCCAGCGCCGCCTCCACCCGGGGTCGCAGCGCCACGGGGTCGCTGTGCAGGTATGCCTGCGCGATCGCCTCCAGCTCCCGGCGCACGTCCTCGACCGTCACGCGTCACCCGCCGGGACGTCCCTCCGCTGCGCGAACCGCTCGTGGTATCTGCCCTCCGCGAGGGCGAACCAGGCCGCCGCCTCCATCGACCACGCGCCCAGGTCGACGCGGCCGCTCTCGTGGGCGGCGCGCTGGGCTGCCGCGCGCGCCGCATGCGCCGCCTCCCGCCGACCCCAGTCGAAGCACAGGGTGGCGAGCAGCAGCGACGACCAGCCCCATACCACCACCAGGCGGCGGTGCTGGTCGAGGGTCGTGGTCCCCTGGAGCAGCCCCGCCACGTACTGCAGACGCTGGACGACGGCCGGCAGCAGCTGCACGGGGTCGGTGGTGGCGTACGCGCGCGCCAGCCGCTCGGCGGACTGCTCGAGTTCCTCGATCGTCGCCTCGCCCACCGATGACCGCTGCGCGCTGGTCAGCAAGCGCAGCACGTCGTCGCCCTCCCCGCGCGGCTGGTCGGCGAAGCCGAGTTCCGCCACGTCAGCGCCGAGGGCCTCCGCCACTTCGTGTTGCGTCACCGCGCTCGGGGAGGTCCGCCCCTTCTCCCAGCGCTTGACGGTGCTCACGTCACGCGCGATCAGCTGTGCGAAGCGCTCCTGGCTGAGGCCGCGGGACTCGCGCAGCGCGCGCAGCGGGTGCGGGGGTGGGTTGTCAGCCTCCACGCGGCCAGCATGCCAGACGCCACCCGCGTGCTCCCCGGGTGCCCTGGTCGTGCTCGGGGCCCTGCCGGAGGGTGGGGGGCCATGGAGCACCATCACGCGCGGCTGTTGGCGGGGCGCTACGCCGAACGGGTCCGGTCCTCGCGCCGCCCATGGAGGTGAAGACGCGCCGGCGCGCCGTCGCGGGTGGTCCGCGGCGGCGTGCCGGTGGGGTGGGGTCAGGCGGGCCGGTGGGGGTCGTGGCGTCGGGGTGGGGCCAGGGGTGTGCCGCGTGGCAGGGACCGGAAGGTGCGGGTGTGGCGGGTGGCGGTGACGGCGCCGGTGTCGGGTTCCAGGGTGAGGGTCCAGCCGTGGTGGTGGACCAGGCTGTGGTGGCGGCGTGACAGCAGCGCGAGGTTGTCGGGGTGGTGGTCGCCGCCGTGTTCGCGGTGGACCAGGTGGTGGACGTCGCTGTGACCGGGCGGGTCTTGGGAGCCGGGGAACCGGCACCCCCGATCCCGAGCCTGCACCGCGATCCGTGTCTTGGTGGGGATCGAGGTGGCGGTGAGCTTGTCGGACACCGCCAGCGGCCGCGCCCCGTCGAACACCACCGCCCGCACATCCGCGTCGGCGGCGAGGCCGTCGGCCAGCCGTGCGGTCAGGCGCGGCAGCGGCCCCCGCACGTTCAACTCGACGGTCCCCGCCGGTCCAGCGGTGAGGTCGGCGACCTGGACGTGGGCGATCAGCAGCGGCCGCGCCGGACGGCGGGTGTCCCCACCCAGCCAGTCCGCGGCGATCTGGGCGAGCGCGGTGGCGTACTGCCGCGACCGCGAAGATCCCGACCACCCCGCCGCCTGACCGTCCCCATCGGCCGCCTCCGCGTCACCGGCGGCGGCGGGGGTTGGTGGGCCGGCGGCGGCGGCCAGGGCGTTGAGGATGGGGGCACCGGTGATCGCGTCGAACTCGCCGTACAGGCGCACGCCACCGTCGAGGGCGGCTTGACCGACACGAAGTTGGCGTCGCGGCGGCGCTGCTCGGCCCGCTCCACGGTGCGCCGGGCGCGCAGGTCGTCGGCGGCCGCGCGGGCGGCCCAGACCAGATCGTCAGGGTCGAAGCTGTCTGTCGCGCTGGCGGCGACCTGGGCATCCAAGACGTTGCGCTGGGCGGTGGTGAGACGCTTGGCGCCGGTGGTGATCGCGCGGACCTGACCCCACGACAAGGCGCCCTCGGTGAACAGCGTCGCCACCGCCGGCAGGTCCGCCAGCGTCTCGCCCGCGGCGATCAACGTGCGGCGATCGGCGCCGGTGAGCCGGCAGGCGACGCCGAGGAGCAGGTCCAGCGGCAGGCCCTCGACCGACTCCGCGACGCCGGAGCCGGCGAGGCGGCCTGCCCGCACGACGGCGCGGGCGAGGTGGTGCTCGGCCCGGCGGACGTCGTCGAGCAGGAGGCCCAGCTCCTCGGCGTCCGAACACGTGTTCGTCATGCCATGGAACGTACCAGGGAGGTGTGACAGGTACGGGACCGCGGGGACGCTCGGGTCAGCCGACGCCGAGGTGGCGGTGGGCGGTGGCGGGGTCGCGGCGGAAGGCGTCGACGGTGCCGGTCCAGACGACCGCGCCCTTGGTCATCACCACCACGACGTCGGCCAGGCCCAGGGCCATGCGCAGGTTCTGCTCGACGAGCAGGGCGGGGATGCCCTCGTCGCGGAGCAGGCCCAGGACGTCGGCGACCTGCTCCACCACCTTCGGGGCCAGGCCGTCGGACGGCTCGTCGAGCAGCACGATGCGCGGGTCGCGCAGGAGCGCGCGCCCGATCGCCAGCATCTGCTGCTCCCCGCCGGAGAGCTGGTCGCCGCGGTTCCTGCGCCGCTCGGCGAGGCGGGGGAGCAGGTCGTAGACGCGCTCCAGCGTCCAGGTCCCGCCCCGCCCCCGCCCGCGCGCGGCGACGCGCAGGTTCTCCTCGACCGTCAGCGGGGCGAACACGCGGCGGCCCTGGGGGACCAGCGCCAGCCCGCGCCGCCCGATCCAGTGCGGGGGCCGCCCGACCAGCTCCTCACCGGCGAGGGTCACGCTGCCCGACGTCGCCCGGTGCAGCCCGGCGATCGCGTGCACCAGCGTCGACTTGCCCACGCCGTTGCGCCCGAACAGCGCGACGACCTGCCCCTGCCCCACGTCGAGGTCGATGCCCTGGAGCACGTGGCTCGCGCCGTAGTGCGCGTGCAGCCCGCGCACGGCCAGCAGCGGGGTCGCGGCCCGCTCCGCCGCCGACGGTGCCGCACCGGCCGGGGCGGCGGTCACCGGGCCCCGTCCCGCGTCGCGCCCGGCTCCGGCGTCAGGAAGATGTCGTCGGCGTCCTGGGTGCCGAGGTAGGCCTCCTGGACCGTGGCGCTGTCGCGGACCTCGGCCGGCGTCCCCTCCTCCAGCAGCCGCCCGGCGTGGAGGACCGACACGCGCGTGGCCAGGGTGAACACGACGTCCATGTCGTGCTCGATGATCAGGACCGTCAGCTCCGGCGGGAGCCCGCGCACCAGCTCGACGAACGCGCTGCTCTCGGCGGGCGACATGCCGGCGACCGGCTCGTCGAGCAGCAGCAGGCGCGGGCGGGTCGCCAGGGCGACGGCGACCTCCAGCTGGCGGCGCTCGCCGTGGGACAGCGCGCCCGCGGACGCACCGGCGCGGTCGGGCAGGCCCAGCCGGGACAGCAGCTCCCCGGCGCGCTCGCGCACCTCGCGGTGCGCGCCCACGGACCGCCACGGCGACCGCGCGACCCCCGCGTCGCGCTGGACCGCCATCACGACGTTGTCCAGGACGGACAGCCCGTCGAACAGGTTGGAGTGCTGGAAGGTCTTGGCGACGCCCAGCCGCGCGCGCTCGTGCTCGGTGCGCCGGGTGATGTCGGCGTCGCCGAGCAGGATCCGCCCCCGCGTCGGCCGCGTCCGCCCGCCGACCATGTCGAACAGGGTGGTCTTGCCCGCGCCGTTGGGCCCGATGAGGGCGTGGCGCGCCCCCTCCGCGACGGCGAGGTCGACCGCGTCGACGGCGACCAGCGACCCGTAGGACTTGCCCAGCCCCTCCAGGGTCAGCACGTTCACGCCACGGCCCGCCGCTGGCGCAGGGCGGCCGCCAGCCCCCGCGGCAGGAAGTAGACGATGGCGATGAAGACCACGCCCAGGACGAGCTGCCACTCCTCGAAGCGGGTCGACAGCTCGTCGCGCAGCAGCAGCACGACCCCGGCGCCGAGCACCGGCCCGACCAGGGTCCCCCGCCCGCCGATGATGACCATGACCAGCGCGAGGGCGCTGGTCTCGAAGCCCGCCAGCCCCGGCGACACGAAGCGCTGCTGCTGGGCGTACAGCGCGCCGGCGTAGCCGGCCAGCGCCCCGGCGGTGCAGTAGGCGGCCAGCTTGTAGCCCTGCACCGCGTAGCCGACGGCGCGCATGCGCGCCTCGTTCTCGCGGATGCCGACCAGCGCCAGCCCGAACGGTGAGCTGACCACCCGCCGCAGCGCGGCGTAGCCCAGCACGAAGGCCACCAGCGTGTAGTAGTAGAAGCCGACGACCCCGGACAGCAGGCCGCCCTCCGCCCCCGGGACCAGCTGGAAGACCGGCAGCGACAGGCCGTTGCTCCCGCCCGTCACGGGGGTCCAGGTGTCGGCGAGCGAGAACGCGAGCTGCCCGAACGCCAGCGTCAGCATCAGGAAGTAGACGCCGCGGGCGCGCACGGCCAGCGCGCCGGTGACCAGCGACACCAGGACCGCCGCCGCGACCCCCGCCAGCAGGGTCAGCGACGCGTTCGCGATGAGCCGCGTCGCGACGATGCCGGTCGCGTAGGCGCTGACGCCGAAGCCCAGCGCGTGCCCCAGCGACGTCAGGCCGGTGTAGCCGACCAGCAGGTCCAGGCTGGCGGCCAGCAGCCCGAAGATGAGCACCTCGGTGAGCAGGCGCAGCCGGAACCCGTTGAGCAGGAACGGCGCGGCGGCCAGCAGGACCAGCACGAGCGCGGGCAGGGCGCGGCGCACCCACGGCGCGTTCACCTGGCCTCCGCGAGCGACCCGAACAGCCCCGCGGGGCGCACCAGCAGGACCGCGGCCATGGCGCCGAAGAGCAGGAAGGCGGCGAACTGCGGCAGCAGCGCGACCCCGAGCGCCTCGACCTGGCCGATGAGCAGCGCACCGATCAGCGCCCCCCGGATCGACCCGAGCCCGCCGATGACCACGGTGATGAGGGCGAGCAGCAGCACCTGGCGGTCGATGCCGGGCCGCACGGTCAGGATCGGCGCGCCGAGGACCCCGCCGACCGCCGCGAGCGCGGTCCCCACGGCGAAGACCCCGACCAGCACGACGGTGGTGTTGACCCCCAGGGAGGCGACCATCCCGCGGTCGGCGACGGTGGCGCGGACCAGCGCGCCGATCTGGGTGCGCTCGAACAGCAGGTAGACGGCCAGGGCCAGCACCAGCCCGACGACGATGACGACCAGACGGTAGGCCGGGAAGGCCTGCCCCAGGACGGTCACCGACGACGCGACGGCGGGCGGGGCCAGGGGCGAGTAGTACCCGTCGCCCCACACGATCGCGGCGATCTCGGCGAGCACGTAGGAGGCGCCGAGGGTCAGCAGCGCCTGGTCGAGGTGCCCCCGCCGCCCGGCGATCGGCCGGACCGCCGCCGCCATCCCGCCGCCCAGGAGCAGCCCGAGGACCGCCGCGACGGCCAGCGCGACGAGGAACCCGTCGCCGGTGGGGGCCAGCTGCACCGCGGCGTAGCCGCCGAGCAGGAACACCGCCCCGTGGGCGAGGTTCAGCACGTCCATGAGCCCGAAGATGAGCGACAGCCCGACGGCGATGAGGAACAGCACCAGCCCCCGCGCGAGGCCGTTCAGGACCGTGACGGCGTACGCGTCGACGAGGTCCTCCAGCCCGCCCATGCTCAGTACTGTCGCACCGCGCGGAGCGGTCCGTACAGGTCCATGCGGCTTCCCCCTCGCCGGGAACGACGTGCGACACAGTGAACACGCGCCGTCAGGAAGATGCAACGGATCGTTTGGTGCCGGCCGGGCCCGAGCGCCAGGGCGCCGCGCCCGCTGACCGGCCGCGTCAGGTGCCGCCGGCCAGCGCGCCCGCCACCACCAGGCCGGCGGCGACCAGGGCCACCGCGGAGATCCCGACGGCCAGCAGGCGCGGCAGCCGGCGGGTCGGCAGGGGCTGGTCGGTGCGCAGGGCGCGCTCGTTGGCCGCCCAGGACCGGTAGCTGGTCCCCGCGACCGCGCTGCCCAGCAGCACCAGGGCGATGCCCAGGGCCTCGCGGGCCAGGGGCACCCGGAACGGTGGCAGGAGCTGGACGAGCCCGACCCCGCCGGCGACCAGCGCCAGCGACGTGCGGATCCAGGCCAGGAACGTGCGCTCGTTGGCCAGGGAGAACCGGTAGTCGGGTTCGTGGCCCACCTCGCGCGGGTCCCCTCGGGGCGTCATGCGCGCAGGATCGCACGCCGGATGGCCGGTGCGACACCGTCGACGCGGCCGTCGGCGCGGCGTTACGTTCAGGGCTTGGCCCGACGTCCGGAGGACGCATGACCGGCCTCGACATCGACGCGCTGCGCGCCGCACTGCCACCCCCACGGGTCGAGGAGGTCGGTCCCGGCTGCTTCGCCTACCTCCAGCCCGACGGCGGCTGGTGCGTCAACAACACCGGCTTCGTCGTGGCCGACGACGGCGTCACGCTGATCGACACCTGCTACACGGTCCCGCGGACCCTGGCCTACCTCGACGCCGTCCGCGCGACCACCGACCGGCCCTCCCGGCTGCTGGTCAACACCCACCACCACGCCGACCACACCCACGGCAACTTCCTGGTGGAGGGCACGACGATCGTCGGCCACCGCCGGTGCCGGGAGCTGGTGCTGGCCGTCGGCACCTCCACCCAGGCGATGTTCCCCGACGTGGACGTGTCCGACGTCGAGGTCACCCCGCCCTCGCTCACCATGGAGGAGCGCCTCGACGTGTTCGCCGGCGACCGCCCCGTGGCGCTGCGCCACCCCGGCCCGGCGCACACCACCAGCGACGTGTACGCCTGGCTGCCGGAGGAGCGGCTGCTCTACGCGGGCGACCTGCTGTTCTCGGGCGTCACGCCGTTCGCGCTGCAGGGCACGATCAGCGGCTGGATCGCGGTGTCGGAGCAGCTGCGCGCGCTGGAGCCGGCGCGGGTCGTCCCCGGGCACGGGCCGATCGCCGGGCCGGAGGCCTTCGAGGACCAGATCGCCTACCTGCGCTTCGTGCTGGGCGTCGCCCGCCGCGGCCTCGACGACGGCCTGCCCCCGCTCGCGGCGGCCCAGCGCACCGAGCTGGGCCGCTGGGCGGAGTGGGCCGACGCCGAGCGCCTGGTCGGCAACCTGCACCGCGCCTACGCCGAGCTGGACGGCGACCCGCCCGGCAGCCCGCTGCCGCGGGAGCAGGTGCTGCTGGGGATGATGGCCCTGAACGGTGGGCAACCGCTGACCTGCCTGGCCTGACGGTGCGCAGCACCCGCACCCAGCGCGGCTGGTACGTCTACGACTGGGCCAACTCGGCGTTCCAGACCTCGGTCATCACCGTCTTCGCCGGGCCGTTCCTGACCGCGGCCGCCGAGGCCGCCGCCGGGGCCGACGGGTTCGTCCGCCCGCTGGGGGTCCCCGTGCGCGCCGCGGCGCTGTACCCGTACGCGGTGTCGCTGTCGGCGCTGCTGCAGGTGCTGGTGATGCCGGTCGTGGGCGCGCTGGCGGACCGCACCGGGCGGCGGCGGCTCCTGCTGGCCATCACCGCCTCCACCGGTGCGGTGGCCACGGTGCTGGTGGTCGTCGCCGACGGCTACCTGGCCGTGGGCGCGCTGTTCCTGGTCGCCACCGTCGCCTTCGGCTGCTCGATCGTCGTGTACCACGCCCACCTGCCCGACATCGCCGCGCCCGACGAGCGCGACGCGGTCTCGTCGCGCGGGTGGGCGCTGGGCTACCTCGGCGGCGGCGTCCTGCTCGCGCTCCACCTCGTCCTGGTCACGCTGGCCGAGGCCGGCGCGCTGCCGTTCTCCCAGGGGACGGCGGTGCGCATCGCCATCGCCTCGGCGGGGGTGTGGTGGGGGGCGTTCACGCTCGTGCCGCTGGCGGTGCTGCCCGACCCGGTCCGGCCGCCGCGCCCGGCCGGCGGGGTCCTGACCGCCGGCTTCCGCCAGCTCGCCGGCACCGCGCGGCTGCTCGCGGGCACGCGCGCGACGCTGCTGTTCCTGGCCGCCTACCTGCTCTACAACGACGGGATCCAGACGGTGATCTCCCAGTCGGCGGTCTACGCCGACGCCGAGCTGCGCCTGCCCCAGAGCGTCGTCGCCGGGGCGATCCTGCTCGTGCAGTTCGTCGCGGTGGCCGGGGCGTACGGCGCGGGCCTGCAGGCGGCCCGACACGGGGCCAAGCGGGTCGTGCTCGCCAGCCTCGCGGTCTGGGTCGGGGTGCTGGCCGCGGCGTTCGTCCTGCCGGCCGGGCGCCCGGTGGCGTTCTTCGTGCTGGCGGCGCTGATCGGCGTGGTGCTGGGCGGCACGCAGGCGCTGTCGCGGTCGCTGTTCAGCCACCTCGTCCCCGACGGGCGCGAGGCCGAGTACTTCAGCGTCTACGAGGTCGCCGACCGCGGGACCAGCTGGCTGGGCGCGCTGCTGTTCGGCCTCGCCCTGCAGTTCACCGGCAGCTACCGCGTCGCCATCCTGTCCCTGCTCGCCTTCTTCGCGCTGGGTGCGCTCCTGCTGGCCCGCACCGACCTGCGCGCCGCGGTGGCGGAGTCCGGCAACCCCCAGCCGACCCGCCTGTAGCGCGACGCCCCTTGTCGGCGGTGCGGTCGCGGGGGTACCGTGCGGCCCATGCTCCTGTTCTGACGCGTCCCCCGCCGGTCCGGCTCTCGAGCCGTCGACCGCGGGTGCGCAGCCGGGCCCGGCCCGCCGACCGTCACCGCAGCAGGAGCGCTCGCCATGAACTGAGGTCCTGTCCCCGCGCCGTCCCCGTCCGGACACGCCAGCGTCAGGAGCACCTCATGCCACGTCGCCCGTCCCGCCGCACGCCCGCCGTCCGCACCGGCCGGCCGGCGGTGCCGCCCTCCCCGCGGCGCCCCGCCCCGCCCCGGCCGCCCGCGCCGCCGCAGGCCCCGGTGCGCCGCCCCCTGCACCGCCGGGGCAACCGCTAGGCCGCGCCCCCCACGGCACCCGCCCCCGCGGCCGCCCGGACCTCCCGGGCGGTCAGCGGGGGCGCAGGCCGTCCAGGAACACGTCGAGAAGGCGGTCGGCCTGGTGGGCCGCCGGCCGCGGGCCCGCGAAGCGCGCGTCGGCGGTCTGCAGGGCCTGCAGCGCCGCCAGCAGCGCCCCACCCACCAGCCAGGTGTCGCCGTCGTCCAGGACGATCTCGCCACGGTCGCGGGCGTCGCGCAGCACCCCGGCCAGCGCGCCGACCAGGCCGCGCCACGCCTGGACCGCGATGCGCTCCCCGACCTCGGGCGGGAGGTTGGGCAGGTCGGTGGTGAGCATCCGCGCGTGGTTGCCCGCCGGGTTGGCCAGGACCCAGCCCGCCGCCGCCCGCAGCTGGGCGCGCAGGTCGCCGTCGTCGGCGTCCAGGCGCGCGCGCAGCTCGCGGGCGTGGCGGTCCAGGCCCCGCTGCATCGCGTCGGCGAACAGCTGCGCCTTGCCGCCCGGCGCGTGGTGGTACAGCGACGAGTGGTGCAGGCCGGCCGCCTGGGCGACGTCGCGCAGCTTGATCGCGGCGTAGCCGTGCTTGCTGAACAGCCGCTCCGCGACCTCCAGCAGCCGCTCGCGGGGGACGCTCGTCTCGGTCACTCCTTCATGGTGCTCGCGGCGTCCGCGTCGCGCGCGGCCTCATCCAGCGCGAGGCCCACCAGGACCACGCGCTTGCCGCGCGCGTGGCGGGGGGCCACGTCGGCGTGAGCCTCGGCGATCCGGTCCAGGGGGTAGGTGGCCTGGACCGGCATCCGCACGGTGCCCCGGTCGACCAGGGCGGCGAGCGCCTCCAGGTCCGCGCGGCGCGGCTTGACGAGCACGGACCGCACCGCCGGGATCGGCAGGACGCGCGACAGCACCTGCAGGGCCAGCAACGCCGGCGCCGGCGCGACGGTCACGAACCGCCCGCCGCGCCCCAGCAGCCGGCGATAGCGCCGGAACGGGCTGGCGCCGTAGCAGTCGACGACGACGTCGAACGGCGCGGGCAGGTCGGCGGGGTCGGTGACCGCGTAGTCGACGACCTCCGCGGCCCCCAGGTCGCGGCAGTGGTCCAGGCTGGCCGCCCCGGCGACGGCGGTGACCCGCGCGCCGGCCGCGACCGCCAGCTGGATCACGACGCTGCCCACGCCGCCGCTGGCGCCCTTGACCAGGACGCGCTCGCCGGGCTGCACCCGCGCAGCGGCCAGCGCCTGGAGCGCCGTCAGCCCCACCAGTGGCAGGGCGGCGGCCTCGACCACACCGATGGCGGCCGGCGCGGGCGACACCGCGGCGCGCGGCAGGACCGCGTGGTCCGCCGCGGCGCCGCCGTCGAAGCCGTCGATCAGGCCCCACACGCGCGTGCCCTGGCGCAGGTCGGTCACGCCGTCGCCGGTCGCCGCCACCTCGCCCGCGAGGTCGAACCCCGTCGACTTGGGGAACCGGCGTCCCGAGAAGAACTTGAACGCCCCGCTGCGGATGATCGTGTCCTTGGGGTTGACCCCCGAGGCCAGGACGCGCACCAGCACCTGGCCGGGACCGGGCTGTGGAACGGGCCGCTCCCGCACCGTCAGCACCTCCGGCCCCCCGTACCCGTCGTACTCCACGACCCGCATGTCTCGTCCCTCCGACCGTACCCAACCAATATGTTGGTGGAGTGTGCGCGGTTGCGGGAGCCCGCGCAACCCTCGCAGCTCAGGCGCGCGGCGGGGGCTGCGCGCCCGGCGGGACGCGCAGGCCGGCGAGCTGGTGGCCCGTCGCCACCAGCCGGCCCGCGTCGTCCCACAGGTCGCAGACCTCGTCGACGCGGTCCCCGGCGACCAGGCGGGCGCGCATCCGGGCCCGCACCGGACCCGGCGCGGGCAGCGCGCGCACGTGCACCGTCAGCGACAGGGTCGGGACCCAGCCGCCCAGCCCCAGGTCGAAGGTCGCGGGCGGGAGCGCGTCGACCAGCAGCAGCAGCGCCAGCGGGTCGGGGTCGCGGCCGTCGGCGAAGCGCAGCCACCCGCGCTGCTCGCCGTGCCCCGACGGGCGCCCCGACGCCCAGCCCAGCCGGGCGGGGTCCAGCCGCTCGTGCACGACGTCGAGCAGCGGGACCGAGCGGCCGGACGACGTCGCCGGGATCAGGACGCAGCGGTCCTCGGCGGCCAGCGCGGGCGGGGCCACGTCGTCCCACCAGACCTCGCCGTCCAGCCGCCCGAAGGTCAGCAGGGCCTCCGCGCGCGGCAGGCCGTCCTGGACGAGGCGGGCGCGCAGCTGGGTGGCGGTGCGCCCGCGGCGCAGCTCCTGGACGCCGACGCGCGCCGGGCCGACGTCAGGCGCCGCGGTGTAGGTGGCCGTGGCGGTCACCGGGTGCGGGTGGTCGGCGCCCGCCACCTCGCCGGCCGCCCGGGCGAGCACCGCCAGCAGGTAGCCGCCGTTGAGCTTCTGCTCGACCCGCCAGGCGGGCTGCAGGTCCGCGTCGAAGACCGCGAGGCCGTGCTCGGTGCCGGCCCGCTCCACCCGCGTCGCCGCGTCGAATCCGTCCATGCCGCGAACCCTAGAGCGCCGGTTCAGGTGGCCGGGACGCGCTCGCGGTCGGCGGCGGCGGCCAGCCCGCCCGGTCCGAGCCCCAGCAGGCCCTCCGCGGCCGACCGCGCGAGCCGGGCGTAGCCCTCGCGGTCGATGCGGTGGAGGGCGTAGAGCTGGACCGCGAGGCCGTCGAGCTGGGCCTCGAAGGCGGTTGCCGCGCCCGCCGGATCGGGGCAGGACCACAGGCCCCGCGCGTTCCCCTCGCGGATCGCGCCGTCCGCGGCGCGCTCGCAGCTGCTGTGGTGGCGGCGCAGGATGGCGGCCAGCTCGGGGCTGCGCGGGGCCTCCGACCACGCGTCGATCCACAGCAGGTAGTGCTGGTCGGGCAGCGGCTCGCAGCGGTCCAGCAGGTGGGCGGCGGGCGAGGGCGGGGACGCCGGCAGCTGGGCGGCGTCCTCGCCGGCCGCGAGGTCGAATGCCGCCGCCAGCAGGTCCCCGCGGGAGCGGAAGTAGTGGCGGAGCAGCCCGTGGGCGACACCCGCCTCGGCCGCGACGTCTCGCAGGGTGACCGCCGCGAAGCCCCGCCGGGCGATGACCGCCACCGCGGCGCGCAGGAGCTCCGCGCGGCGGTCCTCCGGGGCCTTCCGTGCTGCCATCCCCGCATCCTACCCCGCGGCGTTGTCCAACCGGAGAAGAAGCGCTACCGTGTTGTCCATGCGGACAACAGCGCGCGTGCGCACGCGGTCGGCGCCGGTGGGCTGGGCGCCCCTGACCGGCATGACCGCCGTCGCGGCGGGCGGCCTGGCGATCTTCCCGCTGTTCCCCGCGCTCCAGGTCGAGCACGGCCTGCCCACCGCGGCGCTCGGGCCGGTGGCCGCGGCCGGGTTCCTGGCCGCCATGGCCGTCGAGCTGCTGGTCGGCCCCCAGGCCGACCGCGGGCACGCCCGGCGGATGGCGGTCGCGGGCCTGGCCGTCGTCGCCGTCAGCCTGGGTTGGTTCGCGCTGGCCTCGACCACCTGGGGGTTCGTCGGCGCGCGCGCCCTGGCGGGCGCCGGCGCCGGGCTCTACCTGCCCGCGGTCAGCGCCCTGCTGATCCGCCGGGACCCCGAGCGGTCGGGTGAGTCCCTGGGCAAGCTGTCCACCGCCGACCTCGGCGGGATCGCGGCCGGCCCGCTGGTCGCGTCGCTGCTGCTGGAGTTCGCGTCGGCCGATGCCGCGCTGTGGGCGATGGCGGTGATCACCGCGGTCGTGGCCGTGCCGGTCGCCCTCGGGCTGCCGGCGGACCGCCTCGACGCCGCGGTCGCCGGGGCGCCGCCCCGCCTGTCCCTGGACCTGCTGGGCTCCCGGCGGGTGGTCGGGGCGGTGCTGCTGACCGTGGCGGTGATGGTCCCCGTCGGCGCGTACGACGCCATCTGGCCGCGCTACATGAAGGACCTGGGGGCGAGCGACCTGCTCGTCGGCGCCAGCTACACGATCTTCGCGATCCCGTTCCTGTTCGTCGCCACGCCGGCGGGCCGGCTGGCGGACCGCATCGGCGGGCTGGGGACGTTCCTGCGCGGGCTGGCGATCCTCACGCTCTCGATCGCCGCCTATGCGGTGCTGCGTGACCCGTGGGTCGTGACCGGGATCGGCGTGGTGGAGTCCACCGGCCAGGCGGCGGCCGTCGTCGGCGCGGCCGCGGCGACCGCCCAGGTGGTGTCCCCGGCCCGCGCGGGCGCCGGCCAGAGCCTGGCCCGCGCGGCGGGCACCCTGGCCGCCGCGGGCGTCGCCGTCCTGGCCGCGTGGGTCTACCAGGTCGGCGGTCCCGCCCCGCTGTTCCTGGCCACCGCCGCCGCGGCCCTGGCCCTGACCGCCATCGCCGCGCGCCTCCTGCGGGGCTGAACCTCAGGTTGAGGGTCAGCTGGGGGACGGCACCCGCGCGTCAGCCCAGGGCGAGGGCGCCGGCCATGGCCAGCAGGGAGACCGCACCCGTGGTCACCAGCGCGGCCACGATCGGGCCGGGCAGGTGGCGGCGGTCCAGCTCCAGGGTGTCCTCCTCGGCCTCGAACACCCCCAGGGGCCGCAGGCGGCCGCGGGACGCGGGGCGGGGCGGCGCCGGGGGCAGCACCCCGAGGTCCAGGACGGAGGGGCCACCGGCGTCGTCGCCGAGCAGTTCAGAGATGCGCACCTGGGGCCTCCTGGTTCCTCGCGCCGTGTACTCCGGTCGTCGGCAGCCCCGTCCGGTGGCTTGAGGCAGACTCGGGCGCCGTGCCCGCCGTCCTGTACCGCGCCCCCGTCGTCTGCCCCATGACCGGCCCGCCGCTGGCGGACGGCGGGGTGCTGGTCGTCGGCGACCGCATCGCCGAGGTCGGCCCGGCCGCCGACCTGGCCGGCCGCGCCGACCGCGTCGTGCCCGCCGCGGGCGTCCTGCTCCCCGCGCTGGTCAACGGCCACACGACCCTGGAGCTGACCGACGCCGCGGCGCTGGCCGTCGCCGGGCCCGCGCATGCCCACGGCTGGGCGGTCGAGGGCAGGACCGCCGGCTGGAGCGCGGACGCCTGGACCCGCTCGGCCCGCCGCGGCGTGCAGCAGGCGCTGCGGGCGGGCACGGCGGTGGTCGGCGACACGGTGCTGCGGGGACCGGCGGTGCCCGCGGCCGCGCGGAGCCACCTG
Source organism: Egibacteraceae bacterium (assembly GCA_030447925.1). Lineage (GTDB taxonomy): Bacteria > Actinomycetota > Nitriliruptoria > Euzebyales > Egibacteraceae > JAUJNX01. The sequence continues at coordinate 231,670 of JAUJNX010000005.1, forward strand.
CGGGGCGACAGCCGGGTCGCGGTCGACCACGTCGACGTCGAGCACGCCGACCGCGCCCTCGCCCAGGTCGACAGCGCCCTGGGCCTGCCCGCGGAGGGGCGGCGCGTGGGCGTGGCCCCGGGGATCACGACGGTCTCCACCGGCGTGCTGCAGGCGGTCGCGGCCCTGGCCGACCGGCGGGGCGCGCCGCTCCACGTGGCCGCCGCCCGCACCACCCCTGAGGTCGCGGCCCTGCGCGCCGGCGACGGCCCGCTCGCCGAGCGCGCGCGGGCGCGGGGCATGGACTTCGAGTGGCTCGAGGGCGGGGCCGACCTGTCGCCGGTGCGCTACCTCGACGCGTGCGGTGCGCTGGGCCCGCGGACGACGCTGGCGCACGCGGTCCTCGTCGACGTGCTCGAGGCGCGGCTGCTGGCCGCGCGGGCGACGGCGGTCGTGTGCTGCCCGCGCGCCGACGCCCTGCGCGGGTCCAACCAGGTCCCCCTGGAGCGCTACGCCGAGACCGGCGTGCGCCTGGCGCTGGGCACCGACTCGTGCGCGACCGTCCCCGACCTGGACGTCCTGGCCGAGGCCGCCGCCTGGGTCGCGGTGGCCCGCGACCGCGACCTGGTGTTCTGGCCGTCCGAGGTGGGGCCGGTGCCGCTGGAGGAGCAGGCGGTGCGCCTGGCCACCGTCGACGGCGCCCGCGCGCTGGGCTGGGGCGACCACGCGGGCGTGCTGGAGCCCGGCCGGCGCGCCGACCTCGTCGCCGTCGACGTCGCCACCACGGTGGATCGCGTCTACCGCGACCTCGTCGAGCAGGGGCCGGGCCGCCAGGTGCTCACCGTCCTCGCTGGCGTCCGCCGCGCCCGCCGCCCCTCCGCGGCGGACCCCTGGCCCGAGATCGACCGCCACGAGCTCGAGGGCTGAGGCGCCGGGCCGACTGGCGGGCGAGACTGGCGCGATGACGACCCTGCCCGACCCTCGCCCGACGCGGGACAAGGACGCCGCGCTGGTGCAGGCGATGTTCGACCGCGTCGCGCCCCGCTACGACGTCGCCAACACGCTCCTGTCGTTCGGACAGGACCGCCACTGGCGCCGGGTGGCCGCGCGGGCGCTGGCGCCGCAGCGGGGGGAGCGGGTCCTGGACGTCGCCAGCGGCACCGGCGCCCTGGCCCACGAGCTGCGCGCCGCGGGGGCGCAGGTCGTCGCCCTGGACTTCAGCTGGAACATGCTGCACGCCGGCGCGGTGCGCGAGGGTGCGGACCGCACGCTGCTGTGGGCCAACGGCGACGGCACGCGCCTGCCGTTCGCCGACGCGACCTTCGACGGCGTGACCATCGCCTTCGGCCTGCGCAACCTGCCCGATCCCGCGGCGGGGCTGCGCGAGTTCGCCCGCGTCACCCGCCCCGGCGGGCGGCTGGTGGTGCTGGAGTTCTCCCACCCGACGTGGGCGCCCCTGCGCGCGGCCTACGAGGGCGGCGTGCTCGCGGCCCTGCCCGCCGTCGCCCGCGCGATCACCTCCGACCCCCGCGCCTACGGGTACCTGGCGCGGTCGATCCGCGCGTGGCCGGACCAGGAGCGGCTGGCCCGGACGATCGCCGCGGCGGGCTGGACGCGCCCGCGCTGGAAGGACCTGACCGGCGGGATCGTCGCCGCCCACCACGCCGTCGCCGCTATGTGAAAAGTTTCACGAGCGGGGTCCGCGCTGGTAGGCTGGCCGCGTACTCGGGGGGGTCGGGGAGCACGAGGGGGTTCGCGTGGAGCACGCCGATGCGGTCGTGGTCGGCGCCGGTCCCGGTGGATCCGCCGCCGCCCACTTCCTGGCGGAGGCCGGGCACGATGTCGTCCTGATCGAGAAGGAGTCCTTCCCCCGCGACAAGGTCTGCGGGGACGGGCTCACGCCGCGCGCCGTGCAGGCGCTGCGCTCGGTCGGCCTCGCCGACGAGGCCGAGGGCGCGCCGCCCGGCTGGCAGCGCCAGCAGGGCCTGCGCATGTACGGGGGCGGCGTCGTCCTGGACCTGCCGTGGCCCCAGCTCGAGGACTGGCCCGCGCACTCGGTCACCGCCACGCGCGCGACCATGGACGAGGCCCTGGCGCGCAACGCGGTGAAGACCGGCGCCCACCTGTGGGAGCGCACCGAGGTCACCGGCCCGGTGTGGCAGCGCGCGTCCCAGCGCCGCGTCGCCGGCGTCCGCTACCGCCGCGAGGACGGGACGGAGGGCGAGATCCGCGCCCCCATCGTCCTGGCCGCCGACGGCGGGTCGTCGCGCTTCGCCGTCGCCCTGGGCCTGCACCGCCTGGAGAACCGCCCCATGGGCGTGGCGATCCGCGCCTACTACCGCAGCCCCCGCGCGGAGATGGGGATGATGGAGGGCTTCCTCGAGCTCTACCGCGGCATGGGCGAGGGCGGCGCCGAGGGCGGAGCCAAGAAGGAGCTGCTGCCCGGCTACGGCTGGATCTTCCCGCTCGACGACGGCCTGGTGAACGTCGGCTGGGGCCTGCTCAACACCTCCGAGCACTTCCGCTCCACCAACTACCGGCGCACGCTGGACGAGTGGGTCGCGGGCTTCCCGCCCGAGTGGGGCATGAGCGCCGCGACCCGCGTCGGCCGCCCGCGCAGCGCCGGCCTGCCCATGGCCCACAACCGCAAGCCCCCGCTGTACCGCGGGGCGATGCTGGTCGGCGACGCCGCCGGCATGGTCAACCCCTTCAACGGCGAGGGCATCAGCTACGCCATCGAGGCCGCCGCCTTCGCCGCCGAGGCCGCGGACACCGCCCTGCGCGCCCGGTCCGACGGGCCGCTGCTGCGCTACGAGCGCGCCGTCGCCGACGCCTGGGGCGGGTACTACACGCTGGGCCGCATCTTCGTCGACCTGATCGGACAGCCTGCGGTCATGCGCTTCTGCACGGAGCACGGCATGCCCCGCCCGGCCCTCATGCGCTTCGTCTTCCGGATGATGGCCCACCTCACGGACCGCCGGCCCAAGGACCTGACCGACGCCGTCCTCAACACCCTGTCCCGCGCGGTGCCGGCCGCCTGAACGCGGCCGCGCCGCCCCCGGAGGTGCAACGCCCATGACCCATCGTCCACCGGTTGCGTGGTGGGTGTCCCACCCCCCTCGTAGGCTTGCAGCGCTGCCCGCCACCCGACGCCGAGGTGCCCGCCGTGCTCGCTGAGTACCTGCCGCTGCTGCTGCTCGCCGTCGTGGCCTTCGCCTTCGTCGGCCTGTCGGTGCTGGTCAGCGCGCGCCTGGGCCCCAACCGGCCCAATCCGGTCAAGGAGGCGGCGTACGAGTCCGGCATCCTCACCGAGGACGTGGACGTCCGCCAGTCGCGCTTCAGCGTCCGGTTCTACCTGGTGGCGATGCTGTTCATCATCTTCGACGTCGAGGCGGTCTTCCTCTACCCGTGGGCCGTGACCCTGCGCTCCATGGGCTGGTACGGCATGGCCGTCATGGGCGTGTTCATCCTCCTGCTGTTCGAGACCTACTACTACGTCCTGCGCCGAGGAGGCCTGGATTGGGACTAGAGAGCCGTCTCCCCTCCGGCCTGCTGCTGACCAGCGTCGAGAAGTTCGTCAACTGGTCCCGGGCCGGGTCCACCTGGCCGGTCACGTTCGGGCTGGCCTGCTGCGCCATCGAGATGATGACCACCGGCGCGGCCAACCACGACCTCGCGCGCTTCGGCATGGAGGTCTTCCGCGGGTCCCCGCGCCAGAGTGACCTGATGATCGTCGCGGGCCGGGTCAGCCAGAAGATGGCGCCGGTCGTGCGCAACCTCTACGACCAGATGGCGGACCCCAAGTGGGTCATCGCCATGGGCGTGTGCGCGTCCTCCGGCGGCATGTTCAACAACTACGCCATCGTGCAGGGCGTGGACCACCTCGTGCCCGTGGACATGTACGTCCCCGGCTGCCCCCCGCGCCCGGAGATGCTGATGGACGGCATCCTCGCGCTGCACGACAAGATCAAGCAGGAGCAGCTGGTGGAGCGCCCGCGCAAGGGCGAGTCCATGGAGGACTTCCGCCGCCGCACCGGGTGGGCGGGGCCCGAGGTCGCCGAGGTCGCCGCCGAGCGCGGCGCGGCGCCGGTGCCGGACGGCAGGTCGGCGCTGCCGATGGCGCGGCGATGAGCCAGACGCCGCTCAACCCGCAGCAGCCGAACACCGAGGACGTCAGCCGGACCGAGCAGATCAACCTGCGCGAGGCCGGTCTGGACATCCAGCTGTCCGACCGCCTGCGCGGGCTCCGCGACCATCTCGTCGGCGCCTTCCCGGAGCTGGAGGTCCTCGGCTTCCGCGGCGAGCTGACGCTGATCGTGCGGCCCGACCGCCTGATCGACCTGCTGCGCTTCTGCCGCGACGACCCCGACGTCCTCACCGAGTTCCTGTCCGACGAGTCCGCCGTGCACTGGCCCGGTGGCCGCGTCGAGGAGCAGGCGCACGAGACGACCGGGTGGCCGACGATCACGCACGAGCGCGAGGGCCGGATCGAGGTCGACTACCTGCTGACCTCGGTGACCCACAACCACCGGTTCCGGGTGCGCACCGACGTCCCCGACGTCGACCCCGTCCTGCCGTCCGCCACGGCGCTGTGGTCGTCGGCGGACTTCATGGAGCGCGAGGTCTACGACTTCTTCGGCGTGCGCTTCGAGGGTCACCCCAACCTGCGCCGCATCGAGATGCCCGACGGGTGGGAGGGCCACCCGCAGCGCAAGGACTACCCCCTGGGCGGCGTGCAGGTCCAGTACAAGGGCGCGACCGTGCCGCCGCCCGACGAGCGGAAGTACTGACCCATGGCTGCCAGACGGATGGGCGAGGACGGGCCGCGCGAGGGCGCCGTCCGCGAGGGCGGCGCCGCCGGCGCCGCGTGGGGCGACGTGCCCGACGACGAGCCCGCGGGCGGGCGCCACGTCGAGGAGCCGGGGCGCGTCGCGGTCGCCGACCCCGGCAGCCCCGTGCCCCGCCACGAGTACACCGTCGCCGCCGGCGAGTGGCAGAACCTGCCCGACGCCGTCGAGGACGACCTCATGGTCATCAACATGGGCCCCCAGCACCCGTCGACCCACGGCGTGCTGCGCATGGTGCTGACCCTCGACGGCGAGCAGGTCGCCAACAACGAACCCGTCATCGGCTACCTGCACACCGGCATCGAGAAGAACCTCGAGTACCGGCCGTGGGTGCTCGGCACCACGTTCGTCACGCGCATGGACTACCTGTCGCCGCTGATGAACGAGCTGGGCTACTGCCTGGCGGTGGAGAAGCTGCTCGGCATCACCGACGAGGTCCCGGAGCGCGCCAGCGCCATCCGGGTGGTCCTCAACGAGTTCATGCGCATCTCCAGCCACATGGTGGCGATGGCCACCACGGGCCTTGAGCTCGGGTCCACGACCGCCATGATCTTCGGGTTCCGCGAGCGCGAGAGCGTGACCGACATCCTCGAGTACGTCACCGGGCTGCGCATGAACCACGCGTTCATCCGTCCCGGCGGCGTCGCCCAGGACCTGCCCGACGACTTCCCCGAGCGCGCGCGCATCGAGGCCGACTACCTGACCGATCGCATCGACGAGCTCGAGGACCTGCTCACCGAGAACCCCATCTGGATCGAGCGCAACAAGGGCGTGGGCATCCTCACCCGCGAGCAGTGCTACGACCTGGGCGTCACCGGGCCGGTGCTGCGCGCGGCCGGCGTGCCCTACGACATCCGCAAGGTCCAGCCGTACTCGGGGTACGAGCAGTACGACTTCGACGTCCCGATCGCCGACACCGCCGACGCGTACGGGCGCTACCTGGTCCGCATCGCCGAGGTCCGCGAGTCGGTGAAGATCATCCGCCAGGTGCTCGACACGCTGCCCGGCGGGCCGGTCATGGTCGCGGACAAGAAGATCGCCTGGCCCGCCCAGCTCGCCCTGGGGCCCGACGGCATGGGCAACGCCAAGAGCTACGTCGCCAAGATCATGGGCCAGTCGATGGAGGCCCTGATCCACCACTTCAAGCTGGTGACCGAGGGCTTCACCGTCCCGCCCGGGCAGGTCTACGTGCCGGTCGAGTCCGCCCGCGGCGAGCTCGGGTACCACGTCACCTCGAACGGGACCAACAAGCCGTACCGCGTGAAGGTGCGCGACCCCAGCTTCCTGCACATCGGCACCCTGCCCACCATCACCCGTGGCCTGATGATCGCCGACGTCATCGCCGCCGTCGCGAGCCTGGACCCGGTGATGGGCGGCGTCGACCGCTAGCGCCTGACCCGATCCGAAAGAGAGCGATCCCACCGATGCTGAGCCCAGACCTGCGCCGGGAGGCCGAGGCCCTGGTCGACCGTTACCCGGTCGGCCGCTCCGCCCTGCTCCCACTGCTGCACCTGGTGCAGTCCCAGGACGGGATGATCTCCGAGGACGGCGTGGCCGAGTGCGCCGAGCTGCTGTCGCTGACCAAGGCGGAGGTCGGCGCCGTCGCCACCTTCTACACCATGTACAAGCGCCGCCCGCTGGGCCGGCACCTGGTCAGCGTCTGCACCAACTTCAGCTGCAAGGTGCGCGGCGCGCAGGAGGTCTACGACCGCGTGTCCGAGCGCCTCGGCGTCGGCCACAACGAGACCACCCCCGACGGCGCGATCACCCTCGAGCACGCCGAGTGCCTCGGCAACTGCGAGGGTGCCCCGGTGGTCAGCGTGGACTACCTCAACCACGAGTGCCTCACGCCGGAGCAGGCGCTGGAGCTGGTCGACCGCCTGGTCGCCGGGGAGGTCCCGCCGCCCACGCGCGGGTTCCCGTCGCCCGGCATCCGGCCCATGTCCCACCGCCTGGCGGGCCTCGGCCCGGTCACCGCGCGACCCGGCGAGGCGTGGGTCGTGGACACCGCGGGCACGCCGAAGCCCGGGGCGGGGGACGAGGCCGAGCGCCGCGGGCTGCGCGCCCGGGAGCGCGCCGCGGCGGGCGACAGCGCGTCGGGCCCGCTGCACGACGGGGCCGACAAGGGCCTGGGCATCGGCTCGCAGGCCACCCCGGGCGCCGCGCAGGCGCCCGAGGGCACGGGTGCCGCCCAGCGTGAGGCGGAGAAGGCCGACGCGGACGCGCAGGTCCGCGAGGCGGGTCTGTCCGCCGACGAGGTCGAGGAGGAGAGCGGCTACTCCGCGCGCGAGTCCCCGACCAACGACCCCGGCTCCGAGGAGCGCTCCAGCTACCCCGACGCCGACCCCCGCAAGCAGGACCTCGAGGCCGATCGACCCGCGGGCGACCGCGACGACAGCCGCCTGCTGACCGACCGCCGCGCGGCGCCCGACGGCATCGCCGACACCCCCCAGTCCGACGAGCTCGGCGACAAGCGCCCGCCGGAGGCCGATCGCGAGACCGGCACCTACCCGGGCGGCGACACCACGATCCGCAGCGGAACCGGCGGCGGAGAGGACAACGATCGCGATGCCTGAGCCCGTCAAGGTCCTGACCAAGCGCTACGAGGTCGAGGACGCCCACACCCTGGACGGCTACGTCCGCACCGGCGGGTACGCCGCCCTGCGCAGCGCCCTGGGCTCCAGCCCCGAGCAGCTCCGCCAGCTGGTCAAGGACTCCGGGCTGCGCGGGCGCGGCGGCGCCGGCTTCCCGACCGGGGTGAAGTGGGGCTTCGTCCCGCAGGACACCGGCAAGCCGATCTACCTGGTGATCAACGCCGACGAGGGCGAGCCCGGCACCTTCAAGGACCGCGAGCTGATGGAGCGGGACCCGCACCAGCTGCTCGAGGGCATCGTCATCGCCTCCTACGCGCTGAACTGCACGCGGGCCTTCATCTTCCTGCGCGGCGAGTACCTGTGGCCCGGCATCCGCATCGAGCAGGCGCTCGCGGAGGCCTACCGCGAGGGCTACATCGGCCGGGACGTCCTGGGCAGCGGCGTGGACGTGGACATCACCCTGCACTACGCCGCGGGCGCCTACATCTGCGGCGAGGAGACCGCGCTGCTGGAGGCGCTGGAGGGCCGCCGCGGCCAGCCGCGCCTGCGCCCGCCGTTCCCCGCGGTCGCCGGCCTGTACGCGTCGCCGACGGTGGTCAACAACGTCGAGTCGATCGCCAACGTCCCCCACATCGTTGAGCACGGCGCCGAGTGGTACCGGTCGATGGGGACCGAGAAGTCGCCGGGGCCCAAGCTGTTCTGCGTGTCCGGGGAGGTCGTGCGGCCCGGCAACTACGAGTGGCCGCTGGGCACTCCCGCCCGCCAGATCGTCGAGGAGTCCTGCGGGGGGATGCTGGAGGGCCGCGCGCTGAAGTTCTGGGCGCCGGGCGGGTCGTCGACCCCGCTGCTCACCGCGGAGCACTACGACGTGCCCATGGACTTCGACAGCATCGCCGCCGAGGGCAGCCTGCTCGGCACCGGCGCGATGATGATGTTCAGCGAGCGCACCTCGGTCGTCGACGCCGTCCTGAACTGGACCAAGTTCTACGAGCACGAGTCGTGCGGCAAGTGCACCCCCTGCCGCGAGGGCGTGTTCTGGATGGCCCAGATCCTGGAGCGCATCCTCGAGGGCCACGGCCGCATCGAGGACCTGCAGACCCTCGACGACGCCTGCGACAACATCTTCGGCCGGTCGTTCTGCGCCCTGGGCGACGGCGCCACCAGCCCCATCAAGTCCAGCCTGAAGTACTTCCGCAACGAGTACGAGCAGCTCATCGAACGCGGCCGCCTGCCGCAGGAGTACGCGGCGCACGCGGGCGTGGTCACCGACAACAGCGGCATGCACCGGCCGTCCCAGCTCGTCCGGCGGTAGGGAAGACACCTGATGACCGACACCAAGCCCACCACCCCGACCGTCACCGCGACGATCGACGGGCGCGAGATCACCGTCCCGAAGGGGACGCTCATCATCCGCGCCGCGGAGCAGATGGGGATCCTGATCCCGCGCTTCTGCGACCACCCGCTGCTCGCCCCCGTCGCCGCCTGCCGCCAGTGCATGGTGGAGATCGAGGGCCAGCGCAAGCCGATGACGGCGTGCTCCACCCCCCTGGCCGACGGCAACGTGGTGAGGACCCACCTCACCTCGGAGGTCGCCAAGGACGCCCAGGAGGCGCAGCTGGAGTTCCTGCTGCTCAACCACCCCCTGGACTGCCCGCAGTGCGACAAGGGCGGCGAGTGCCCGCTGCAGGACCAGACGCTCGCGCACGGCGCCCCCGACAGCCGCTTTCTCGACGACAAGCGGCGCTACGAGAAGTCGATCCCGATCTCCCCGCAGATCCTGCTCGACCGCGAGAAGTGCGTGCTGTGCGCGCGCTGCACCCGTTTCAGCCAGGAGATCTCCGGCGATCCGTTCATCGAGCTGTTCGAGCGCGGCGCCCTGGAGCAGGTCGCGATCTACGAGGACGAGCCCTACGAGAGCTACTACTCGGGCAACGTCGCGCAGATCTGCCCGGTGGGCGCGCTGACCGCCACCAGCTACCGCTTCCACGCGCGCCCGTTCGACCTGCGCAGCGAGCGCGGGGTCTGCAACCAGTGCGCCAACGGCTGCAACCTGCGCGTCGACGTGCGCCACGGCGAGATCCAGCGCCAGCTGGCCCACGACAACAGCGACGTCAACGAGTCCTGGAACTGCGACAAGGGCCGCTTCGGGTTCGAGTACGTCAACCACGCCGACCGCCTGCGCGAGCCGGCGGTCCGCGACGACCTCGGCAACCTGCGCCCGGCCGCGTGGATCACCGCGGTCCGCCGGGCCGCAGCCGGCTTCCGCGCGGCGATGGAAGCCGGCGGCGGGGCGGCGATCGGCGTGCTCACGGGCGGGCGGATCACCGACGAGGACGCCTACGCGGTCAGCCGGTTCGCCCGCGAGGTGCTCGACACCGACAACGTCGACTTCCGCCTCGCCCCGCGCACCGAGGAGGAGCGCGACGTCCTCGGGGCGATCGCCGGGACCGTCGGCCCCACCTACGACACCGTCGAGCACGCCCCGGTCGTCGTGGTCGCGGGGCTGGACACCGAGGAGGAGGCGCCGATCCTCCACCTCCGGCTGCGCAAGGCCGTCCGCCAGCACCAGCAGCGCATCGTGGTGGTCGGGCCGGTCGCCGGGTCGCTCGCCGAGATCGCGTGGCGCTGGATCCCGACCGCCGCCGGCGACGAGGCCGCGGTCCTGGCGGCCCTGGCCGCGGACCGCCAGCCGGGCGACGCCGCCCTCCACGTGATCGACGTGCCGCCGGCCGACGCGCGCCGTCCCGATGCGTCGACAGCATCGTGGCCCTCCTCCCGAGTTCCTGCTCGGGGCTCCGCCGACGACCCCGTCGCCGCGTCGTCCATCACCGCCGCCGGCGGCGGCCCGGCGCCCGACGCGGCGGCGCCGCCGGAGACCGGCCGGCCACCGAGCGTGCGCGGGCGCTGCTCGACGAGCTGCGCGAGGCGCTGCGCGGCGGCGCGCCGGTGGTGCTGGCGGGGGAGCGGCTGGCCCAGTCGCCGGGCGCGCTGCGCGCCGCGGCCGGCCTGGCCACCGGGCTGGGCGGCGGGTTCGCCTGGAGCCCGCGCACGCCCACCGCGCGGGGCGGGGTGGCCGCGGGGCGGCGGCCGGGCGCCCGGCCGGGGGGGCGGCCCCGGGCCGCCCCCGGCACGCTCGCCCAGGCGTGGAGCCGGCTGCCCACCGGCCCCGGCCTGGACACCCGCGGGATGCTGGAGGCCGCCGCCCGGGGCGAGATCAAGGCCCTCTACCTGGTCGGCGTCGACCCGGCCCGGGACTTCGAGGACCCGGTCCTCGCCCAGGAGGCCCTCGAGCGGGTCGACACCCTGATCGTCCAGGACCTGCTGCCGACCGCGTCGACGCGGTCGGTCGACGTGCTGCTGCCCGCGCAGTCCGCCCAGGAGCGGGTGGGCTCGTTCACGACCTGGGAGGGCCGCCGCCAGGGCTGGCAGCGCGCCCTCGCCCCGGCCGGCCTGGCGCAGGAGGACTGGGACATCGTCCGCCAGCTCGCGCGGGCCATGGGGCACGACCTGGGCTGGGAGAAGGCCGCCGACGTGCGGCGCGAGGCCGCGCCGCTGATGGAGCCGGCCGGCATCCCGCTCGCGCAGGTGGCCGCGCTCCCCGCGCCCGCCCCGGTCGCGGCCCCCACCCACGCCGACGGGCTGGCCGTGGTCGCCCTGGACTATCTTCTGGGCCGGGGCAGCATGCTGCTCGGCGCGAAGGACCTGAACGCGACGGCGAGGACGCCGTCGGTCTGGATCTCCGCGGCGGACGCACGCGCCCTGGATCTCCCGGACGGCGCCGTCGTCCGGGTCGAGGGGGCCCGGGGGCAGATCGAGCTCCCGGTCCAGATCAGCGCGGGCGTCGCCCCGGGGACCGTCGTCGTGCCGGCCAACTCCACCGAGACGCCCGGCCGGCTGCTGGGCCCGCGCGCTCGCCTGACGACGGTGTAGAGGAGCAGGCCATGGACTGGATCGAGTTCCTGCTCGTCGTCGTGCGCGTGCTGCTCGCGTTCGTCATCTGGCTGCTGTCGACCGCGCTGCTGATCTGGGGCGAGCGCCGGCTGGTGGCCAAGATGCAGGTCCGCCACGGGCCCAACCGCCTGGGGCCGTTCGGGGTGTTCCAGGTGCTCGCCGACGGGGCGAAGCTGTTCTTCAAGGAGGACATCACCCCGCGAGGCGTGGACCGCGCCGTCTACTTCGCCGCCCCGATCGTCTCCGCGGTCGTCGCCTTTTTGACCTTCGCCGTCATCCCCTTCGGCGGGACCTTCACCTTCGCCGGCCGCGAGATGCCGCTGCAGGTGTGGGACCCCGAGATCGGGCTGCTGTGGTTCCTGGCCATGAGCTCGATCGGGGTCTACGGCATCGCCCTGGGCGGCTGGGCGTCGGGGTCGAAGTACCCGCTGCTCGGCGGCATCCGCTCCAGCGCGCAGCTCATCTCCTACGAGCTGTCCATGGGCCTGTCGATGGCCGCGGTGTTCATCTGGAACGGGACCCTGCAGGCGTCCGAGATCGTCGCGGCGCAGTCGGGGACCTTCTGGGGCGCCGTGCCGGCCTGGAACATCCTGCCGATGTCCCCCGCCTTCGTGCTGTTCCACATCGCCGTGGTGGCCGAGGCCCAGCGCCCGCCGTTCGACCTCGCGGAGGCGGAGGGCGAGCTGGTCGGCGGCTTCAACACCGAGTACTCCGGCGCGAAGTTCGCGATGTTCTTCCTGGCCGAGTTCATGGCCGTGATCACGATGTCGGCGATCATCGTCACGCTGTTCCTCGGCGGCCCCAGCGGCTACAGCTTCGGCCTCGAGGGCAATTGGCTGGCGCTGCTCCAGTTCGTGTACTTCGTGCTCAAGGTCCTCGGGTTCGTGTTCATCTTCGTCTGGCTGCGCGGCTCGCTGCCGCGCCTGACCTACACCCGCCTGATGGACCTGGGCTGGAAGGTCATGCTGCCGATCGCGCTGGTGTGGGTCCTGCTCACCGGCTTCGTCGTCACCTTCCAGCAGGTGGGCACCAACCAGTCGTTCTTCACCGTCGTCGCGGTCGTGGCCGCGGCGACGCTGACCCTGATGATCCTGGCCCCGTTCTTCCGGTCGCGGGAGCCCGCCGGCGACGAGGGGGGCGGTGGCGGGGGCACCCCGGTCGCGCGCCCACCCGCCGGCGGCGGTGGCGGGCGGGCCCTGGTCCCTGCGACCGAGACCTCCCCGGTCGACGTCGACGGCGGCCGCACCACCGAGCGCGAACCGGAGACGGTCGGCGCGCCGAGGAGCGAGCTCTAGATGTTCAACGCACTGCGCAAGGGTTTCGGTCTGACCTTCAAGACCATGTTCCGCCCCGCGGTCACCTACGAGTACCCGGAGAAGGCCAAGCCGGTCGCCCCGCGCTACCACGGCCGCCACGTGCTCAACCGGCACGAGGACGGCCTGGAGAAGTGCGTCGGGTGCGAGCTGTGCGCCTGGGCCTGCCCGGCGGACGCCATCTACGTGGAAGGCTCCGACAACACGCCGGAGGAGCGCTTCTCGCCCGGTGAGCGCTACGGCAAGATCTACCAGATCAACTACCTGCGCTGCATCTTCTGCGGCCTGTGCATCGAGGCGTGCCCCACCCGCGCGCTGACGATGAGCAACGACTACCACCTCACCTTCGACAACCGGCAGGACTACATCTACGAGAAGGACCGCCTGCTGGCGCCGCTGCCGGAGGGCGCGAAGCCGCCGCCGCACACCGACGCCGAGGTCGCGGCCCGCGGCATCGCCTACTACGAGGGGAAGTCGTCGCAGACGCCGCTGGCCTCGCGGTCCGACGCGCTGGACCACGGCGACGTGTCGACCGGCAGCCACCCCGACGAGACCCACGACCCGGCCCTCGCCGGCACGGAGCCCAAGGGATGACCGAGACCGTCCTGTTCTGGATCATCGCGCCGCTCAGCCTGGGCACCGCGCTGTCGGTCGTGGTGCTGCGCAACCCGGTCCACGCCGCGCTGATGCTGGTCGGCAACTTCTTCACCATCGCGGTGCTCTACGCGGTGATGGAGGCGCAGTTCCTCGCCGTCGTCCAGGTCATCGTCTACGCCGGCGCGATCATGGTCCTGTTCCTGTTCGTGATCATGCTGCTGGGGGTCGAGCGCCAGCTGGACTTCGGGGAGCGCATCCGCGGCCAGCGGGCCGCGGCGGTGTTCCTCGGCGTCGTCCTGCTCGCCGCGCTGACCGTCGGCGTCGCCGGCCCGTACCTGGGCGCGGACTCCGCATGCCCGACCACCGCGGAGCAGCAGACGGAGCCCGCCGCCTCGCCGCAGGCCTGCCGGGGCCTGGCGGAGGCGAACGCGGACGGCAACGTCTTCGGCGTCGGGCGCCTGGTGTTCACCGACTACGTGTGGCCCTTCGAGGTCACCAGCGTCCTGCTGGTCATCGCCGCGCTCGGCGCGATGGTCCTCGGCCGCCGGGCGGAGCAGGACAGCGACCTGGTCGACGTCCTCCGCCGCGAGCGCGTCCCCGCCGGGGGCGTCGGCGACGCGAGCTACCAGGCCGAGCTGCAGCAGTCCCTCGAGGAGGATCCCCGCTGATGGCCGTCCCCGCCGGCTACTACCTCGCGCTGGCCGCGGCGCTGTTCGTCATCGGCGTCGTCGGCGTGCTGATCCGCCGCAACCTCATCGTCATGTTCATGTGCGTGGAGCTGATGCTCAACAGCGTCAACCTCACGCTGGTCACCTTCTCGCGGATCAACGGCAACCTGGAGGGCCAGGTCCTGTCGTTCTTCGTGATGGTCGTGGCCGCCGCCGAGGTCACCGTCGGCCTGGCGCTGATCGTCAACCTCTTCCGGCTCAAGGCGTCGACCGACGCCGACGACGTGGACGCGCTGCGGGCATGAATCCTCTCGTGCTGTTGGCCGCCGAGGGCGGCCCCATCCTCGGGTCCGTTGCGGAGTCCGCCCCCGGCGACCCCATCGACCTCGCCTGGCTCATCCCCGTCATCCCGGCGGTCTCCGCGGGCCTCCTGCTGCTGTTCGGCGGGCGGCTCGGGCGCCTCGCCGCCTGGGTCGCGATCCTCGCCGTCGGCGCGTCGGCGACGATCTCCACCGCGGTGTTCCTCCAGCTCCTGGCCTCCGAGGAGCGCACGTTCGTCACCCCGGTGGCGCGCTGGCTGGACATCGCCGGGTTCACCGTCGACTGGTCCCTGCTGGTCGACCCGCTCAGCGGCGTGCTGATCCTGCTGGTGACCTGGGTCGGCCTGCTGATCCACATCTACTCGCTGGGCTACATGGAGGGCGACCCGCGCTACGCGCGCTTCTTCGCCTACCTGAACCTGTTCGTCGCCTCGATGCTCATCCTGGTGCTGGGCGACAGCCTGCTGGTGCTGTTCGTCGGCTGGGAGCTGGTGGGGCTGTGCTCCTACCTGCTGATCGGCTTCTGGTTCGAGCGCCGCGACTACGCCAGCGCCGCCAAGAAGGCGTTCCTGGTCAACCGCGTCGGCGACGTCGGCTTCATGATCGCCATGTTCGTGGTCTACAGCGCGGTCGGGTCGCTGGCGTTCGCCGACGTCCTGCCGGCCGCGGGGGAGATCGGGACGGCGACGCTGGTCGCCGTCGGGCTGCTCCTGCTGCTCGCCGCGACCGGCAAGAGCGCGCAGATCCCGCTCTACGTCTGGCTGCCCGACGCCATGGCCGGCCCGACCCCGGTCAGCGCGCTCATCCACGCCGCGACCATGGTCACCGCCGGTGTGTACCTGATCGCGCGCACCTCGCCGATCTACGCCGAGATCCCCGACGTCGGGCTGCTCGTGGCGGGGATCGGCGCCCTCACCGCCCTGGTGACCGCGATCATCGCCTGCGCCCAGGTCGACCTGAAGCGCATCCTCGCCTACTCCACCGTCAGCCAGCTGGGCTACATGTTCATCGGCGTCGGGGTCGGGGACCACACCGCCGGGGTGTTCCACCTGCTCACCCACGGCTTCTTCAAGGCGCTGCTGTTCCTGGCCGCCGGGTCGGTGA
>JAUJNX010000006.1 GCA_030447925.1 Egibacteraceae bacterium
CACGTGGTTCGACGAGGATGACGGCGCGTGTCTGCAACGACGAGGCGAGCATCCAAATCGCGAGCAGCGAGAAGGCCCATGCGCCTGCCAGCTTGGCGTTTTTTGCCGGGGGGATGGGCCTCATGCGCGCGGAGTCTAGCCGGGAAACTCAGCTATGCAAAAACTGATCGAGGGCAGCACGCGTGATTCGCCAGGTGGCGCCGATCTTTTTGCCTTTGAGCTCACCGGATTCGAGCGTCTGGGTAACGTCCGCTTCGCTGACGCCGAGAATCTTCGCGGCATCCGTCGGTGAAAGCAGCTCCGGCAAAGTACTCCCGCCGTGCGGCGAGCAGGTCGCGCCACAGGGCCCGGCGCGCGCGCCCCTCGGGGGTGTCCGCGCGTGAGCGGTCCAGGGTGCTGGCCGCGAGGGTCGCGGGGTCCTGCGGGTCGGGGACGCCGCCGGCGAAGGCGGCGAAGGCGGCGAACTCGCGCGCCCGGCCCTGGCGCACGGCCTCGGCCAGCTCCGGCTCCGGGTGGGAGGTGAAGAACTGGAACGGCGCGGTCTCGCCGTACTCCTCGCCCATGAACAGCAGCGGGGCGTGCGGGGCGGCGCACAGCAGGACCACCGCGACGCGCACGAGGTCGGCGTCGACCAGGGTGGTGAGCCGGTCGCCGGCGGCGCGGTTGCCGATCTGGTCGTGGTTCTGGGTGCACCCGACCAGGCGCCAGCCGGGCACGTCGTCGGGCAGCGGGGCGCCGATGCGCCGGCGCCGGGAGGGCGACCGGCGCCCGTCGTAGCTGAAGCCGTTGCGGTAGGCCCGGGCGACGTCGGGCAGTCCGCGGTGGTCGGCGTAGTAGCCGTCGTGCTCGCCGGTGACCGCGACGTGGATGGCGTGGTGCAGGTCGTCGGCCCACTGCGCGTCCATGCCCAGCCCGTGGCCGGCGACGGGGGCGACGGTCCGCGGGTCGTTGCGGTCGGACTCCGCGATCAGGGCCAGGGGGCGCCCGAGCGCGGCGCCCGCGGTCGCGACGGCATCGGCGAGCTCGGCCAGGACGTGGACCGGGGAGGTGTCGACCAGCCCGTGGACGGCGTCCAGGCGCAGGGCGTCGACGCGCAGGTCGGCCAGCCAGTGCAGGGCGCTGCCGACGAGAAAGGCGCGCACCGGGTCGCAGTCGGGGCCGTCGAGGTTGATCGCCGGGCCCCACGGCGTCGCGTACGCCTCGGTCTGGTACGGCCCGAACTCCCCGAGGTAGTTCCCGCTGGGGCCCAGGTGGTTGTAGACGGCGTCGACCACGACGGCCAGCCCCAGGCCGTGCGCCGCGTCGACGAAGCGTGCGAGGGCGGCGGGCCCGCCGTAGGGCTCGTGCACGGCGTACCAGCCGACGCCGTCGTAGCCCCAGCCGTGCGGGCCGTTGAACGCGTTCAGCGGCTGCAGCTCGACGTGGGTGACGCCGAGGTCGGCCAGCGGGCCGAGGTGCTGCGCGGCCGCGTCCAGCGTGCCCTCGGGGGTGAACGTGCCGACGTGCAGCTCGTAGTAGACCGCGGCGCTGAGCGGCGCCGGCCGGAACGGGTTGCGGTCGCCGGCGCCGGGCAGCCCCGCCGGGTCGACGAGCCGGGAGGGTCCGTGGACGCCCTCCGGCTGGCGCCAGGAGGCCGGGTCGGGCCGGGGCGGCCCGCCGTCCAGCCGGTAGGCGTAGTCCTGCCCGTCGCGCCCGGGCAGGCGCGCGGCGTGCCACCCGGCGGCCAGGGCGGCCAGGGGCTGGGCGGTGCCGTCGACGACGACCTCCACGCGCGCGGCGCGGGGCGCCCAGACGCGGAAGGTCGTCGTGCCGTCGGCGTGGACGACGGGGCCGTGGGGACCGGCGATCGGGGGCCTCCTGCGGGATCAGGGTGCGGACGGATCGCCACCCTTGTACCCGCCGGGTTCCGCCGTCACTGCAGCGGGAACGGCGGCTGCGCCCACGGGGGAGCGGGGTCCAGGCGGACCTCCGCCACCCACTTGACCCACTGGAACCCTCGGCGGCCGGGGGCGACCAGGCGCGCGGGCGCGCCGTGGCCGGGCGACAGGGTCCGGCCGCCGCAGCGGGTCGCCAGCCACAACCCGGCCAGGTCGGCGACCGGGAAGCGCCGGTCGTAGCCCGTCACCGAGCGCACGACCACGCTGCGGGCGCCGCCCGGGTCGCCGAGCAGGTGGTCCAGGCGGATCCCCGACCACTCCTGGCGTGACCACCACCCGCCGGTGCAATCCAGGACGGCGGTGACCCGGTCCCCGGCGTCCAGGTCGGCGAACGCCAGGTCGCGGTCGCCGCGCGCGTCGCGCACCTGCAGTCGCCAGGTGCCCGCGTCGATGTCGGGGACGGTGTCGAACCACCACTGCGTGACCGGCACCGCCTCGGGGCGGCCCGACCCGCGCTCGTGGGACCCGGTGAAGCGACGGTCCGCGCCGCGGGTGCCGAGCAGCCGCCACGCCCCCTCGCCGCCCAGCCACAGGCCCCCCGCGGCGGCCGCCAGCCCGGCGTGGCGCAGCAGGGCGCGGCGGGACAGGTCCGCCGCCCGCGGCCGTGACGGGCGCGCCCAGGCGTGGGCGGCGAACAGGGGGAGCAGCAGGATGGCCGCTCCGACGTGGACCTGGAGGGTCGTCAGCCACGGCCCGAGGGCGACCAGGCCCGCCGCGTGGGCGACCCCCGTGACCACGACGGTGACGGCCAGGACCGCGAGGGTGACCGCCGACGCCCGGTCGGAGCGCCGCCGTCGCAGGCCCCGGCGGACGGTGCGCTGCTTCCACGGCGCCAGGGCGACGACGCCGAGACCGGCCGCCCCGTGCAGCACGACCACCGCGGCGCCCAGCGTGGGCGTGCCGAACAGGTAGGCCAGCCCGCCGGTCACCAGGGCCAGCGGCACCAGGACCAGCAGCGCGACGTTCGTCCGGCGGGCGTTCACCCCACCAGGGTCGCACGCCCCGCCGCGGTGCACGCGCCGGTCACCGGTCGTTCATCCCCTTCCTCCACCCTCGGGCGGTCAGCACCGGAACGTCACGAGGGGACGGACACGAACATGCGACGTTGGATCAGCCTGGCGGTCGCGGCGGGCACGCTGCTGGCCACGCTGGGCGGGGCCGCGGCCGAGCTGCGCGGCGGCCCCCGCCCCGACTTCGACCTGCAGGCGCACCGCGGGGGCATCGGGCTGCGGCCCGAGAGCAGCATCGCATCCTTCTCCTACGCCCTGGAGCTGGGGGTGTCCACGCTGGAGCTCGACGTCCAGATCACCGAGGACGGCCAGGCGGTCGTCACCCACGACCGGCGGACCAACCCCGTGGTCTGCCAGGACACCGAGCCCGCCACGCCCGGCGACCCGGAGTGGCCGTACGTCGGCCGCTACGTCAAGGACCTCACCGTCGCCCAGCTCAAGACGCTGGACTGCGGGACCCGCCGGCCGGCCGACCCGACCACCGACCGCTACATCGACACCCAGATCCCGGTCCCCGGGTCGCGGATGCTCCTGCTCACCGAGGTGTTCGACCTCGTGCGCGAGTACCGCGCCGACGGGCCGTGCGGGGTGACCCTGAACATCGAGACCAAGGTCGAGGCGGGGGCCCCCGAGGAGACGGCGCCGCGCGAGGACTTCGTGCAGGTGGTCGCCCGCGAGGTGCGCGCGGCCGGCCTGCTCGACAACGTGACCATCCAGAGCTTCGACTGGGGCGCGCTGATGCGCATGCGCGAGGTGGAGCCGCGCCTGCCGATCGTGGCGCTCACCAACGGCCAGCAGTTCCTCCAGGCCGGCCAGCCCGGCGCGTCGCCATGGCTCGGCGGCATCGACATCGACGACTTCGGCGGCAGCTTCGTCGCCGCCGCGGACTCCTTCGGCGCCGACGCGATCTCCCCGGTGCACGGCGACCCGCAGGCCGGGTCGGTGCTGGACCCCGGCTACGTGCCCTTCACGACCCAGGAGATGGTCGACGACGCCCACGCCCGCGGGATGGCGGTCATCCCATGGACGGTCAACGACATCGCCACCATGGACCGGCTGATCGGCCTGGGCGTCGACGGGATCATCACCGACTACCCCGACCGCCTGCGCGACCTGCTCGACGAGCGCGGGTTCGACCTGCCGCGCACCTACGGCGGGTGGCGCGGCAGCGACGGGCCCTTCTGCCGGAGCTAGGTCGAGCTCAGCCAGATGACGCCGAGGGGCGGGACGGTCACGAGCGCGGAACTGGGTTGGCCCTGCCAGCCGAGGTCCTCGGCCGTCACCGCCCCCCGGTTGCCCACGTCGCCGCCCCCGTAGAAGCCGGAGTCGGTGTTCAGCGCCTCGCGCCACACCCCCGACGACGGCAGCCCGACCCGCAGGGTCCGGATCACCGGGGAGAGGTTCGCCACGCACGCGACCGTCCCGGACCCGTCGCGGGCGTGGCGCAGGAACGCGATGACGTTGTCCTCCGCGTTGTTCGCGTCGATCCAGGTGAAGCCGGACGGGTCGGTGTCGGCCTCCCACAGCGCCGGCAGCGCGCGGTAGGCGTCGTTGAGGTCCCCGACCATGCGCTGCAGGCCCGCGTGGTCGGCCTCGGCGAGCAGGTGCCAGTCCAGGGACCGCTCCTCGCTCCACTCCCGCCACTGCCCGAACTCGCCACCCATGAACAGCAGCTGCTTGCCGGGGTGGGCCCACATGTAGGCGTAGAGGGCGCGGAGGTTGGCGAACTTCTGCCACCGGTCGCCGGGCATCTTGTCCAGCAGGGCGCGCTTGCCGTGGACGACCTCGTCGTGGGACAGCGGCAGCACGAAGTTCTCGCTGAACGCGTACATCAGCGAGAACGTCAGCTGGTGGTGGTGGAAGCGCCGGTAGACGGGGTCCTGCTGGAAGTAGCCCAGCGTGTCGTGCATCCAGCCCATGTTCCACTTGAAGCCGAAGCCCAGGCCGCCGAGGTGGGCGGGCCGGCTGACGCCCGGCCAGGCCGTGGACTCCTCGGCGATGACCATCGCGTGGGGGTTGCGCCGGTAGACGCGGGTGTTCAGCTCGCGCAGGAAGTCGACCGCCTCGAGGTTCTCGCGCCCGCCGTAGCGGTTGGGCACCCACTCGCCCGCCTCGCGGGAGTAGTCCAGGTAGAGCATCGAGGCGACCGCGTCGACCCGCAGCCCGTCGACATGCAGCTCCTCCAGCCAGTACAGGGCGTTGGCCAGCAGGAAGTTGCGGACCTCGTTGCGCCCGAAGTTGAACACCAGCGTGCCCCAGTCGGGGTGCTCGCCCTGGCGGGGGTCGGCGTGCTCGTACAGCGCGGTGCCGTCGAAGCGGGCCAGCGCCCAGTCGTCCTTGGGGAAGTGCGCCGGGACCCAGTCGACGATGACGCCGATGCCCGCCTGGTGGAGCCGGTCGACGAGGTGGCGGAAGTCGTCGGGGTCGCCGAACCGCGACGTCGGGGCGTAGTAGCCGGTGACCTGGTAGCCCCACGACCCGCCGAAGGGGTGCTCGGCGACGGGCAGGAACTCGACGTGGGTGAAGCCCAGCCGCGTGACGTGGTCGACGAGCTGCTCGGCGAGCTCGGGGTAGGACAGCGGCGTGCCGTCGTCGTGGCGTCGCCAGGACGCCAGGTGAACCTCGTACACCGACATCGGCGCGGCCACCGGCGCCGACGCCGTCCCACGGCCCGCCATCCAGTCGGCGTCGCCCCAGCGGTAGGTCGAGTCGTGCACGCGGCTGGCCGTCCCCGGGGGCACGTCGGTCCAGAACGCGAACGGGTCCGCGCGCGTCTGCACGGCGCCCTGCGCGGTCACGATCTCGTACTTGTAGTACGCGCCGGCCTCGGCGCCGGGGAGGAACAGCTCCCAGACGCCCGAGCTGCCCATCATCCGCATCGGGTGCAGGCGGCCGTCCCAGCTGTTGAAGTCACCGACCACCCGGACCGACCGCGCGTTGGGCGCCCAGACCGCGAACGCGATGCCCGCGACCTCCTGGGTGGTGGTGACGTGGGCGCCCAGCCGGCGCCACAGCTCCTCGTGGCGGCCCTCGCCGAACAGGTGCAGGTCGACGTCGCCCAGCGTCGGCCAGAACGCGTACGGGTCGGCGAACTCGTACGCCTGGTCGCCGTAGGCGACGCGCAGGCGGTAGTCCGCCGGGCCGGGCTGCACGTCCAGGCGGGCCTCGAACAGCCCCGCGGGGTGCGTCCGCTCCGCCTCGACGGGGTCGCCGTCGGCGGGCACGACCGACACCGCGGTCGCGTCGGGCCGGAAGACCCGCACGACCGCGCCCCCGCCGGGCAGCCCGTGGACGCCCAGCAGCCCGTGGGGGTTCTGGTGGCGCCCCTCCAGCAGGCTCGCGACCTCCTCCGGGGCCGCCTTCCACTGCGGCGACCACGCGGGCGCGGCCGGGGTCCGGCGCAGCGGGGACACGGGGGAGGGGCGGGACGGGGTGGACATGGCATCTCCAGGGGGATCGTCGAGCAGCCGTGCGATGCCGCCTGCGGGGATCCCTACCCAGTCGGGGCGGTTGGCGAGCTCGTAGCCCAGCTCGTACACAGCCTTGTCGAGCTCGAAGGCGTCCAGGAGCGCGGCGGTGCTGGCGTCGTCGCCGGGGAGGAGGCCCGCCGCCCGGGCGGCCGGCAGGTAGCCGTCGAGCAGGGCGGCGCGCAGCCCGTCGCGCCAGCCGCCGAGGGTGGGGTGGTCCCCCGCGGCGCCCACCACGTAGTCGAAGGAGCGCAGCATGCCGGCCACGTCGCGCAGCGGGGAGGCGGGGGCGCGCCGCTCCGCCAGCGGCTTCGCGGGCTCGCCCTCCCAGTCCAGGAACTTCCACGACGAGGTCGCGGGGTCCAGCAGCACCTGCTGGAGGTGCAGGTCGCCGTGGACGCGCAGCAGCACGCCGGGGTCGCCGACATCGGCGACCGCGTCCAGGGCCCGGCCCAGCCGGTCCTCCGCCGCGAGCACCGCGCCCGTGCGGGCCGGGTCGGCCCGCCGGGCCTCCTCCAGCGCGCGCTGGAGCTGGCGCCGCGTCGCCTCCGCCCACCCGCGGGAGTCCGTGGCGGTCGCGCGCCGCGCCCCCAGGCGGTCGGCGAGGGTCGCGTGGACCTCGGCCAGGGCCGTCCCGAGGTCGCGCACCCGCTCCTGCAGCCAGGCGGCGGAGCCGTCGGCCGACGGGTCGGCCTCGTCGATGTCGCCGGCGGCCGCACCGGCGGCGGCGTCGGCCAGCCGCGCGGCGACCGCGGCGGCCACCTGCCAGCCCTCCCGCCCGCCCGCCACGAAGTCCGCGAGCGTGGCCAGGACGGTCTCGCTGCCCTCGTCGTCGACCGCCGACAGGACGCCGCGCAGCGCCGGGACGTGGGGGGAGCCGGCCTCGGTGAGGGCGCGGGTCAGCTCGGCCTCGGGGCTCTCGCCCGGCTCCAGCCGGCGCAGGACCTTCAGCATCAGCCGGTCGCCGAGCACGACCGAGGTGTTGGACTGCTCCACGCCCAGCCGGCGCACCGCGCCGAGCTCGCCCGGGTCCTCCACCCGCGTGCCCGTGACGACGAGCCCGCCCGCGGTGAGGGTCGCGCCCTCGTCGGTGGCGAGCTGGGCCAGGCGGCGGCAGGTCACGTCCTCGGCCGTGGCCTCCTCGAACACGAAGCGCCCCGCCCGGGCGACGACCTCGCGCTCGCCGGGCGCGGTCATCGCGACCAGGGGGACCTGGTAGCGCTCCGGGGCGCCCTCGGCGTAGTCGACCTCGACGACGACGAGCACCAGCCCGTCGCCCAGGCCCGCGAAGTCGACGACGCGCAGCCCGACCCGCGTCCGCGCCTTGCCCGCGAACCAGCGCTGGCGCGGGACCCAGGCGGCCAGGTCCGACGCCAGGGCGGACGTGTCCGGCAGCCCGCGTGGCGGCCCGGGGGCCGGCGGGACGGGGAGCGCGCTCACGGGCGCACCAGCTCGGACAGCGCGACACGACTCATGACTCCTCCGGCACACCGATCGAGAACCAGTAGAAGGCGTAGGGCCCGAGGGTCAGAAGGTAGGGCAGTTCCCCGATCGGGGGGAAGGGGGTGCCCCCGAGCAGCTCGACCGGCCGGTGGCCCTGGTAGGCGGGCAGGTCGACCTCCACGTACTGCGCCGTGCCGGCCATGTTCGCGACGACCAGGACGGTCTCGGCGTCGCTGACCAGGGTGAACGCGAAGACCTTCGGGTTGGAACCCTCCAGCGGCTCGAACCGGCCGGTGCCGAAGACCGGGTGCTGCTTGCGGATCGCGACCATCTGCTTGACCCAGTGCAGGCGCGAGTTCACGTCGCGCTGCTGGGACTCGACGTTGACGATCGTGTAGCCGTACACCGGGTCCATCACGATCGGGGCGTACAGCTGGGCGAAGTCGGCCTTGCTGAAGCCGGCGTTGCGGTCCGGGCTCCACTGCATCGGCGTGCGCACGCCGTCGCGGTCACCCAGGTAGATGTTGTCGCCCATGCCGATCTCGTCGCCGTAGTACATGACCGGCGACCCCGGCAGGCTGAACAGCAGCGCGTGGAACAGCTCGTACTGGCGGCGGCCGTTGTCCAGCAGGGGGGCGAGGCGGCGGCGGATGCCGACGTTCATCTTCATCCGCGGGTCGCGCGCGTACTCGTTGTACATGTAGTCGCGCTCCTCGTCGGTCACCATCTCGAGCGTCAGCTCGTCGTGGTTGCGGAGGAACACGCCCCACTGGCAGTTGTCGGGGATCGCCGGGGTGTTGGTGAGGATCTCGCGCATCGGGCGGGCCTCCTCGCGGCGCAGCGACATGAACATGCGCGGCATCACGGGGAAGTGGAACGCCATGTGGCACTCGTCGCCGTCGCCGAAGTAGTCCACGACGTCGGTCGGCCATTGGTTGGCCTCGGCCAGCAGCACCTTGTCGTCGAACTCGTCGTCGACCATCTTGCGCAGGCGCTTCAGGTAGTCGTGGGTCTCCGGCAGGTTCTCGCAGTTGGTGCCGTCACGCTCGAACAGGTAGGGGATCGCGTCCAGGCGCAGCCCGTCGAAGCCCAGGTTCAGCCAGAAGCGCACGACGTCGAGCATCGTGTCGGCGACCTCGGGGTTGTCGTAGTTCAGGTCGGGCTGGTGGCTGAAGAAGCGGTGCCAGTAGTAGGCGCCGGCGACCGGGTCCCACGTCCAGTTCGAGGTCTCGGTGTCCACGAAGATGATGCGCGCGTCCTTGTAGCGGTCGTCGCTGTCGGACCACACGTACCAGTCGCGCTTCGCCGACCCGGGCTGGCGCGCCTCCTGGAACCAGGCGTGCTCGTCGGAGGTGTGGTTCATGACCATGTCGGCGATCACGCGCATCCCGCGGCCGTGCGCCTGGTCCAGCAGGTTGGCGATGTCGTTGACCGTGCCGTACTCGGGCAGCACCGAGTAGAAGTCCGAGATGTCGTAGCCGCCGTCGCGCAGGGGCGACTGGTAGAAGGGCAGCAGCCAGATGCAGTCGACGCCGAGCCACTCCAGGTAGTCCAGCCGCTCGCAGATCCCGCGGATGTCGCCGGTGCCGTTGTTGTCGGAGTCGTGGAACCCGCGGACGACGACCTCGTAGAAGATCGCGGTCTTGTACCAGAGCGGGTCGCTCGTGAGCACGGGCGGTGCCTCCTTACAGGGCGCGCAGGGCGAGGACGTGGGCGGGCTCGGCCGAGGGGTCCAGCCGCACGTAGTTGTCGGGGCCGTGCCAGATGTAGAGGGTGTCGGTGAGGACGTCGTAGGCCTCGTAGGGGCCGACGCCGTCGAGGCCCAGCTGCCACAGGTCCAGGCGGACCGTGGTGGCGCGGGGGGCGTGGACGTCGAGGTTGGCCACCACCAGCACCGGGTCGGTGCGCTGCGGGGTGACCTTGGAGAAGGCCATGACCGCCGGGTCGTCCACCTGGTGGAACCGCAGCGTGCGCAGCTGGCGCAGCGCCGGCTGGGCCTGGCGGAAGCGGTTGATCCGGGCGATGTAGGGCGCCAGCGAGTCGGGGCGCGACCAGTCGCGCGGGCGGTACTGGTACTTCTCGCTGTCCAGGTACTCCTCGCTGCCCGGGTGGCGGGGCAGGTGCTCGTAGAGCTCGTAGCCGGAGTAGACCCCGTAGGCGGGGGACAGCAGCGCCGCGAGCAGGAACCGCAGCTTGAACGCGGGCACGCCGCCGGTCTGCAGGAACTCGGTGAGGATGTCCGGCGTGTTCGGCCAGAAGCTGGGCCGGTAGTAGTCGACCATGTCGGTCTGGGTGAGCTCGGTGAGGTACTGCTCGAGCTCCCAGCGCGCGTTGCGCCACGCGAAGTAGGTGTAGCTCTGGCTGAACCCGACCTTGGCCAGGGTCTGCATCATCTTCGGTCGCGTGAAGGCCTCGGCGAGGAACAGCACGTCGGGGTGGTCGGCGTGGACGGCGTCGATCACCCACTCCCAGAACGGGATCGCCTTGGTGTGGGGGTTGTCGACCCGGAAGATGCGGATCCCGTGGCCGATCCAGAAGTCGAGCACGTCCTTGAGCGCGGCCCACAGGCCGTCCTCGTCGTCGGTGTCGAAGTCGATCGGGTAGATGTCCTGGTACTCCTTGGGCGGGTTCTCCGCGTAGGCGATCGACCCGTCGGCCCGATGTCTGAACCACTCGGGGTGCTCGGTCACCCACGGGTGGTCCGGCGAGCACTGGATCGCGTAGTCCATCGCGACCTCGAGGCCGTTGCGCGCGGCCTCCTCGACGAAGTCGTCGAAGTCGTCGATGGTGCCGAGGTCGGGGTGCACGGCGGTGTGCCCGCCCTCGGGGCCGCCGATGGCCCACGGCACCCCCGGGTCGCCGGGGCCCGCGACCAGCGCGTTGTTCGGGCCCTTGCGGTGGCTGCGCCCGATCGGGTGGATCGGGGGCAGGTAGACGACGTCGAAGCCCATCTCCGCGACCGCCGGCAGCCGCTTCGCCGCGTGCGCGAACGTGCCGCTGCGCGGCGCGCCCGGCCCCTCCACCACCGCGCCCTCCGAGCGCGGGAAGAACTCGTACCAGGCGGAGAAGCGGGCGGCCTCGCGGTCGACCCACAGCGGCAGCTCCTGGCCGAAGGTGGGGTCGAGTCGCTCGGGGTGGCGCGCCAGCAGGGCGGCGAGGTCGGGGTCGGCGGCGGCGGCGACGCGGGCCGCGGGGGGCTCGTCGGAGCGCAGGTGCGCCGCCGCCTCCGCGAGGCGCCCGCGCGCCGGTGCGGGGACGGTGCGGCGCTCCAGCAGCTGCGCGCCCCCCTCCAGGTCGACGTCGAGGTCGGTCTTGCCCGCGCGGACCTTCTTCGTCACCGCGTCGAGCCAGCTGGCCCAGTGGTCGGTCCACGCGACCACCTGGTAGCGCCACGCGCCGACCCGGTCCACCGGGAAGGCCCCGACCCAGCGGTCGTTCCCGTCCAGCCGCAGGGGCGCCTCGAGCCAGTCGGTGTCCCCGGGGCCCCGGAAGCGGACGACGGCGGCGGTCTTGTCGTGACCCTCGCGGAAGACGTCGGCACCGACGACGACCTCGTCGCCGGCCACCGCCTTGACCGCGTAGCGCCCGCAGTCGACCGACGGCGTGACGTGCTGCACCTGCACGCGCGAGTGCATCTGACCCTCCCCTGAGATGGCGTACCGCCCGGGTTGTTCCCCACGAGGGGAGGCGCCATCCGTGAGGCGCAGCGAGTTCACCGGAGGGTAGCGCCCCTCCGGTGCACCCCGGTCAGCCCTTGACCGCCCCGCTGGTCAGGCCGGACACCAGGTAGCGCTGCAGGAAGGTGAACAGCAGGATCACGGGGATGCCGCCGAGCAGTGCGCCGGCCGCGAACGGCCCCCAGCGGGCCCCGTACTGGTCCTGGATGAAGCGCTGGAGGCCGACCGCCAGGGTCCAGTTCTGCTCGCTGCGCAGGATCACGCTGGCGATGAAGAAGTCGTTGAGGGTCGTGATGAAGGCGAGCAGGCCGATCACCGACAGGATCGGCGCCGCCAGCGGCAGGATGATCCGGAAGAAGATCTGCGCGTGGCTGGCCCCGTCCACGCGGGCCGACTCGTCCAGTTCGGACGGGATGGTGTCGAAGAAGCCCTTGATGAGCCAGGTGTTCACGCCCAGCGCGCCGCCCAGGTAGATGAGCAGCAGGATGAGGCGCGAGTCCAGGCCCAGCGCGGGGTAGACGCGCCCGAGGTTGACCACCAGCACGAACAGCGCGGTGATGGACAGCAGCTGCGGGAACAGCTGCACCAGCAGCAGGGCGAACAGCCCGGGGCGCCGGCCCCGGAACCGCATGCGGCTGAACGGGTACGCCCCCAGCGCGCAGAGCAGGACGGTGAGGGCGGCCGACACGGCCGAGATCCACATGGAGTTCCAGAACCAGGCCGGGAACTGGGTGTCGGTGAACAGCACCGTGAAGTTGGCCAGGCTCGGCTCGGCGGGGATCAGCCGCTGGGCCGACAGGCTGGAGGTGGGGTTGAACGCGGCGGACAGGACCCACGCGACCGGGTAGAGGGCGAACAGCAGCGCCGCGATCCCCACCAGGTGGCGCCAGCCCAGGTCCCGCAGCCACAGGCGCGCCCGCTGCTGCGGGGTCCGGCCCAGCGGCCGGGGCGCGGGGGCGGGCGCCTCCGCCCCGACGCGCGGCGTGTCGAGCGTCGCCATCAGTTGACCTCCTCGAGCGCCCGCGTCTGGCGGAAGCTGAAGAACGAGATGACCCCGACCAGCAGGAAGATGATGACCGAGATCGCCGCGGCGAACCCGAAGTCCTGGCCCTGCCCGCCGGCGAACGCCAGCCGGTAGGCGTAGCTGATGAGGATGTCGGTCTGCCCCGCCGGCGTGGTGGTGCCGGCGATGGGCGGGTCCCCCTGGGTGACCAGGAAGATCACGTTGAAGTTGTTGAAGTTGAAGGCGAACGAGGCGATGAGCAGGGGGGCCACCGACACCAGCAGGAGGGGCAGGGTGATCCGGCGGAACACCGCGAACCCTCCGGCCCCGTCGACGCGGGCGGCCTCGATGACCTCGCCGGGGATCGACTGCAGCGCCCCCGCGGTGATCAGGAACATGTAGGGGAAGCCGAGCCAGGTGTTGACCAGCAGGACCGAGGCCTGGGCCAGCAGCCCCTCCTCGAGCCAGGGGATCCGCGCCCCGAGCAGGCGGTTGACCTGCCCGAAGTCGGTGTTCAGCAGCCCCGCCCAGATCAGCGCGGACAGGAAGCTGGGCAGCGCGTAGGGGATGATGAGCAGCGACCGGT
Organism: Egibacteraceae bacterium; assembly: GCA_030447925.1. Taxonomy (GTDB): domain Bacteria; phylum Actinomycetota; class Nitriliruptoria; order Euzebyales; family Egibacteraceae; genus JAUJNX01. The sequence continues at coordinate 13,124 of JAUJNX010000006.1, forward strand.
AGAACCGGCGCGAGCGCATCCGGTCGTCGTTGAAGGTGAGGGCCAGCCCCAGGCCGAGGCCGAAGGTGAACAGCACCGACAGGATGGCGAAGGCGAAGGTCCACAGGAACACCCGCAGGAACGGGCCCTGGATGTCGCGCGACGTGAAGATGCGGGCGAAGTTCTCCCAGCCGATCGGTGCGATCCAGCCGGGGTTGAGCGACTCGCCGTCCGCGCTGGTGAAGCGGCCCTCGGCGGGGCGGTACTCCGTGCCGGTGGTCGTGTCGGTCATGACGTCGCGCGCCTCGTCATAGACGTAGCGCGCCTCGCGCCGCACCGCGGACGTGAACGTCTCCAGCCCGACCTCGCCGTCCTCGGTGGGGATGCGCAGCTCGGTGAACTCCGCGGAGCGGTCCTGGACCTCGCGCAGGTTCAGGCGGGTGTAGTCCCCGACGGCCGAGATCTGCTCGCCGTCGCGCTGGACCTCGCCGGCCTCGTCCACGGGCACCAGCGCCTCGGCGGTGCCGAGGAACGCGTTGCCGTCGGGGTCGGTCAGCAGCAGCGCGGGCTCGTCGCCCGGCCCCGAGAACGGCGCGGCCTGGTAGCGGATGGCGTCGGCGGGGACGAGCAGGGTGCCGCGCTCGATGCCCTCGATCGCCTGCTCGCGGCTCAGGTTGTTGCCCGTGCCGTAGTTGGTGAAGGCGATGTAGCCCGTGTAGAGCACCGGGTAGATCTGGAAGGCGACCAGGAAGATGGTGCCGGGGACCAGGTACTTGGCGGGCAGGTTGCGCCGGCCGAGGTAGGCCCAGTCGATCGCGGCGGTGGCCACGACCAGGAAGACCACGAAGGTCCAGGCCCGCGCCGCGACCAGCGTCGGCAGGGCGAACAGCGTGAGCGCGTTGACCGCCAGCAGGGCGACCACCTTGACGACCAGCCCCGTGCCCCCGGACCGCCCGCCGGTGGGCGGCGGCGAGGGCCGGGCGGCGGGGGCGGCGTCGTGCGCCCCCGCGGCCGGGCCCGCGCCCGGTGCCAGGCGACCGCCGGGACCGGGCCGGGCGCGGTCGGCACCCGGTCCGGCGGCGGTCACGGTCAGCCTCCCGACACGGCGTTGCGGACCTGGGTCGCGACGTCGCGGAACGCCTGCTGGGGGTCGCCGTCGCCGTTGGCGATCAGCAGGTAGGCGTCGCCCAGCGCGGAGAACACGGTGCTCATGGCCGGCAGCGACGGGATCGGCTCGCCGTTGGCGCCGGACTCCCCGAACGCCTGGAAGATCGGGTCGTCGGTCGCGACCTGCTCGTAGGCCGCGGTCAGGGCCGGGGCCGCCCGTTGGCCTCGAACAGCGCGATCGCCGCCTCCTGGGTGCCGAGGAAGTCACGGACGAAGGTCTGGGCGAGCAGCGCGTTCTCCGAGAACTGGCTGACGAAGATGCTCTGGACGCCGACGAACGGGCGCATCGGGTTGCCGTTGATGGGCGGGAGGGCTGGACGGCGAACGGCACCCCGGTCTCCTGGAACCCGCGGCCGTCCTGCACCAGCGCCCAGGGCCGGAGATCGCGAACGCCGCCTGACCGCTGCCGAACAGCTCCTGCATGAGCGCGCCGTCGACCGAGGTGTCGAGCAGGCCCGAGGAGTACCACTCCGCGAACTGGCTGGCGGCCGCCAGCCCCGCCTCGCTGTCGATCCCGACGTCGTCGGGGTTCAGCTCACCCTCGGGCGTCCGCCCGAACAGGTAGCCGCCCAGGCCGGTGAACAGCGGGTGGTTGTGGTACGGGCTGGACTCGGCGTCCTGCGGCACGACCAGCCCCTGCTCGACCGCGCCCTCGGCCTCCAGCCGGTTCGCGATCTCGACGACCTCCTCCCAGGTCGCCGGCGCCTCGGGCACGAGGTCGGTGTTGCGGTAGAGGGCGAGGTTCTCCACGGCGTACGGCAGGGCGTAGACCTGCCCCTCCACCGTCACGGCCTCGATCGCGACGTCCTGGTAGTCGCCCTCGCGGCCGGCCAGGTCGACCGGGGCGATGATGCCGTTGGCCTGGAGCTCCCCGATCCAGTCGTGGGCGCCGACGAAGACGTCGGGGCCCTCCCCGGCCGGCGCGGCCACCTGCACCTGGTCACGGATGTCCTCGAACGGCAGCTCCTGCACCGCGACGGTGATGCCCTGCTCCTCCTCGAAGCGGGCCCCCAGCTCCTCCATCGGCTCGACGCGCGTCTCGTCGGCCCAGATCACCAGGTCGGCGTCGGCCCGGGTGACCCCGCCCGCGGCCTCCGACGCGCCCGCCTCCGGCGTCGCCGGGGCCTGCGTCTCCCCCTCGGCGGCAGGCGGCGCGGACTCCGCGGCCTCCTCCGACCCACCCCCGCCGCAAGCGGCGAGGCCCAGCAGCAGCACCGCCAGCAGTGCGGATACCCGCAACCTGGTGACCACGTCCCGGCTCCTTACGATCGGCTTCGTACGTGAACGGAGGATAACGGCGGAGGGTCCGGGACGGAGGTTGTCCACAGGGCGACGGGGGAGGCGCGGGGCGCCGCTAGCCTCGGGCGCATGCTCGCCGCCGACGCCGACATCGAGAGGTCGCACCCGTGATCAAGGCGCTCCGGACCTTCCGCGTCCGCCCGTCCCTGCCCGCGCAGCTGCAGCCGCTCACCGACCTCGCCATGAACCTGCGCTGGTCGTGGCACCAGCCCACCCAGGAGCTGTTCCGCTGGGCCGACGCGGAGGAGTGGGACCGGGTGGGCGGCAACCCCGTCGCGCTGCTGGGGCGCCTGTCCCCGTCGCGCCTGGCGGCCCTCGCGGGCGACGCGGCCTTCGTCGCGCAGGTCGACGAGGTGGCGGGCGACCTGCGCCGCTACCTGGCCCAGCCACGGTGGGCGCAGTCCCAGCAGCCCGCGCCGCCGCGCGTCGGCTACTTCTCCCCGGAGTTCGGCATCACCGCGGTGATGCAGACCTACTCGGGCGGCCTGGGGGTGCTGGCCGGCGACCACCTCAAGGCCGCCAGCGACCTGGGCCTGGACCTCGCCGCCGTCGGCCTGCTGTACCGCGGTGGGTACTTCCGCCAGTTCCTGGACGCGGGCGGCTGGCAGCAGGAGCAGTACCCCGACCTCAACCCCTACTCGCTGCCGCTGCGCCGGCTCGAGCGCGACGGCCAGCCGGCCACCATCGAGGTCGACCTCGCGGGCAACGCCGTCGCCTGCCAGGTCTGGCGCGCCCAGGTCGGGCGCGTGCCCCTGCTGCTGCTCGACACCGACCTGCCGCAGAACGCGCCGCACGACCGCACCGTCACCGACAAGCTGTACGGCGGCGACCGCGAGCACCGGCTGCGCCAGGAGATCGTGCTGGGCATCGGCGGGGTGCGCGCCCTAGACCTGGCGGCGGAGCTGGGCGAGCTCAGCGCCCCGTCGTGGTCGGCGCAGGTGTTCCACAGCAACGAGGGCCACGCCGGCTTCCTCCAGCTCGAGCGCATCCGCCGGCTGGTGGCCGACGGCGGGCTGTCGTTCGACGAGGCGGTCGAGGCCGCGCGTGCCGCGGTCCTGTTCACCACCCACACCCCGGTGCCCGCCGGCATCGACGTGTTCGACCACGACCTCATGGCGCGCTACTTCACGGGCTTCGCCGAGCAGTGCGGGGTGGACCTGGACCGGCTCCTGCGCGTCGGGCAGACCGAGGGCACCCCGGCCGACGGCCCGTTCAACATGGCCGTGATGGGGCTGCGCCTGTCGGCGGCCGCCAACGGCGTGTCCCAGCTCCACGGCCGGGTGTCCCAGCAGATGTTCAACCCGCTGTGGCCCCAGATCGCCACGGACGAGGTCCCGATCACGTCGGTGACCAACGGCGTGCACGCGGCCACGTGGGTCGGGCGCGAGATGGCCGCGGTCTACGACCGCCACCTCCCGCCCGACTGGCGGCACAACCCCGACGCCTGGCGGCGCGTCGGCGAGGTCGGCGACGACCTGCTGTGGCGGGCCCGCGGCCGCTCCCGCGAGCGCCTCGTCCAGCACGTCCGCGCCCTGGTCCGCGAGCAGGCGGAGCGCCGCGGGGAGACGTCGCTGGGCTGGACCGACGAGGTCTTCGACCCCGACGCGCTCACCATCGGGTTCGCCCGCCGGTTCGCCGAGTACAAGCGCGGCACGCTCCTGCTGCGCCAGCCCGACCGGCTGCGCGCCCTGGTCTCCTCCAGCGACCGGCCCGTGCAGTTCGTGTTCGCCGGCAAGGCCCACCCACGCGACGACACCGGCAAGGACCTGATCCGCCAGATGGTGCGCTTCGCCCTGGACGACCCGGAGCTGCGCACGCGGATCGTGTTCGTCGAGGACTACGACATGGGCATCGCCAAGACCCTCTACGCGGGCTGCGACGTCTGGCTGAACAACCCGCGCCGCCCGCACGAGGCGTGCGGGACGTCGGGGGAGAAGGCCGTCCTCAACGGCGGGCTGCACTGCTCGACCCTCGACGGCTGGTGGGACGAGATGTACGACGGCGAGAACGGGTTCGCCATCGGCACCGCCGCCGAGCACGGCGACGTGAACCAGCAGGACGCCGCCGACGCGCAGAGCCTCTACGACCTGCTCGAGCGCACCGTGGTGCCCATGTTCCACGACCGCGCCGACGGGCCGCTCCCGCGGCGCTGGCTGACGCGGGTGCGCCGGTCGCTGGAGACGCTCGGGCCCCGGGTCCTGGCGGAGCGGATGGTCCGCGAGTACGCCCAGGACCTGTACCTCCCGCTCGCGGAGCGGGCCGAGCGGCTGTCGGCCGACGGCTACGAGCGCGCCCGCGCGCTCGCCTCGTGGCGGTCGCGGCTGCGCCAGCACTGGGACGAGATCGAGATCCGCCAGGTCGACGGCGACGAGGGACCCGCCGAGCTCGGCCAGCGCCGCGAGTCCGCGGTCGTCGTGGCCCTGGGCACCCTCGGCCCCGACGACGTGCGCATCGAGCTGCTGCACGGCGCGGTGCGGGCCGACGGCGCGCTGGAGTCCCCGCGCGTGCTGGCGCTGAAGCTCGACGACCCCGCGGCGGAGGGCGGCGCGGTGTACCGCGGCGCGTTCGACGTCGACCAGTCGGGGGAGTACGGCGTCGCCGTGCGGGTCGTCCCCGCGCACCCCGACCTGCCCGGCTGGGCGGACTTCGGCCTGGTGACCTGGGCGGACCCGGAGCGCGTCGGGCTGGGCGCCGAGGCGCCGCGGTGACGGCGTGGTGGCGTGACGCCGTCGGCTACGAGGTCTACGTCCGGTCCTTCGCCGACGCCGACGGCGACGGGGTCGGCGACCTGCCCGGGATCGTCGCGCGCCTGGACCACCTCGCCGACCTGGGCGTCGACATCGTCTGGGTGACCCCGTTCTACCCGTCCCCGATGCTGGACCACGGCTACGACGTGGCCGACTACACCGACGTGGCGGCCGAGCTGGGGTCGCTGGCCGACGCCGACGCGCTGGTGGCCGGCGCGCACGACCGGGGCATGCGCCTGCTCGTCGACCTCGTCCCCAACCACTCGTCGTCGGAGCACCCCTGGTTCCGGTCCGCCCGGCGGGGCCGCGACGACCCCTACCGCGACTACTACGTCTGGCGCGACCCCGCCCCCGACGGCGGGCCGCCCAACAACTGGCGCAGCCACTTCGGCGGCCCGGCCTGGACGCTGGACGAGACCTCGGGGCAGTACTGGCTGCACCTGTTCCTGCCCGAGCAGCCGGACCTCAACTGGGCGAACCCGGCGGTGCACGACGAGTTCGAGGCGATCCTGCGCTTCTGGCTGGAGCGCGGCGCCGACGGGTTCCGCATCGACGTGGCGCACAGCCTGGTCAAGCACCCCGACCTGCCCGACGACCCGCTCGCGGTCGTCAGCGACGAGTACGAGGCCGGCGTCACCGCCGACGACTTCGAGGCGCTGGAGCACCGCTACGACCTGGACCAGCCGGGGGTCGTGGACGTCTACCGCCGGTGGCGCGGGATCGCCGACGAGTTCGGCGCCGTGCTGATCGGCGAGGTCTACATCCTCGAGGCCGGGGGGCTGGACCGCTACCTCACCGCCGAGGGGCTGCACCTGGCGTTCTGGTTCGCGCCCCTGCACCGTGTGTGGGACCCGGCCGCGCTCCGCGCGGTGCTGCGCGAGGGCACCGACCTCGCGCAGCGCGTGGACGGCGGGGTCGGGTGGGTGCAGGGCAGCCACGACGTGTCGCGCGCGGTCGCCCGCTACGGGGGCGGCCAGGTGGGGCGGGAGCGGGCGCTCGCCTTCGGCGTCCTGCTGTCCCTGCTGCCGGGGACCCCGTTCCTCTACCAGGGCGAGGAGCTGGGCGTCGATGACCCGGTGATCCGGCCCGAGGACGCCCAGGACCCGATCGCCGCGCGCAACGGCGCGTACGACAAGGGCCGCGACGTGGCCCGCACGCCCATGCCGTGGGCGCCGGGACCGGGCCTGGGGTTCACCAGCGCGCCGCGCGCGTGGCTGCCCTTCGGCGACCGCCGGCCGGAGGACACCGTCGCGGTGCAGCGCGCCGATCCCGCCTCGACGCTGTCGGCGCACCGGCGGCTGCTCGCGGCGCGGCGCCCGCTGCTGCCCCTGCCGCGCGACGTCGCCTGGCTGACCGACGACGGCGGCGTGGTCGCCTACCGCCGCGGGGACGTCGTCGTCGCGGCCAACCTCGGCGATGATCCCGAGGACGTAGACCTGGGGGCGCCGGGCGCCTCCGTGCGGTTCGGCACGGACCGGGCGCGGGAGGGGTCGCCCGCGGGTCCGCGCGTCCGGCTCGCGCCCCGCGAAGCGGTGATCCTGGCTTCCTGACCTCGCCGGGACCGGGGCCGGGACAGGATCCGGCCCCGGACGGGGGACGGGAGCCGATCCGTCCACCGCCCGGGGCCGGGGAACACCGGTCCCGTCGGGCCCGAGCCGATGGGCCCTCTGGAACCGATGCGAGGTTGGCCGCTGCGAGGGTGGTGCGACCAGCCGCGGCAAACCCTAGGTGCGGACCGTGCCCGGCACGTGCCGCGGGCGTTACGGACGAGTTAAACGTCGTGCTGGCGCAGCACGACGAAGCTCGTGGTCGTCACCGTCTCCCGCCACGAGGCGATGCGGTCGAGCAGCACGTCGAGCTCGGCGGCGCTGGGAGCCGCGACCCGGGCCAGCAGGTCGTACTCGCCCGCCACGCTCTCGACCTGGCTGACCTCCGCCAGGGACAGCAGCCGCCGCACGTAGACGCGGACGTCGGGGGTGCGCACCTGGATCGCGACCCGCGCCACGTGGCCGGCGCCCGCCGACGGCAGCGCCACGTCGGCCCGGTAGCCGGTGATCACGCCGGTCTCCTCCAGCCGGCGCACCCGGGCGAGCGTCGCCGTCCGCGACAGGCCCACGCTGCGGCCCAGCGCCGCCATCGACAGGCGCGCGTCGCGGCGCAGCAGCGCCACGAGCTGCTCGTCGGTCCGGTCCACCCGCCTCCCCTGACGTTGCGTCGGCGCGATCCTACGATCCGCACGCCATCCGGCTGGCCTCCCGACGCTCCCGCCCCCGGACCTGTCACACCCGCCCCCGACAATGAGGGCCGGACGAGGAGGAGCGACACCGATGCCGACCCGACCCGCTGACGTGCACGACCGGCTGCGCCGCCACCTGCTGGTGGACGGCTACGACCTGGTGCTCGACCTCGCGGCCAGCCGCGGATCGTGGCTGGTCGACGCGCGCGACGGCACGCGCCACCTCGACCTGTTCACCTCGTTCGCGTCGTCGCCGCTGGGGATGAACCCGCCGGAGCTGACCGGCGACCCGGCCTTCCTGGCGGAGCTGGCGGCGGTCGCGGTGAACAAGCCCGCCAACTCCGACCTCTACACGAGCGCCCTCGCCGACTTCGTCGACACCTTCGCCCGCGTCCTGGGCGACCCCGCCCTGCCGTGGCTGTTCTTCGTGGAGGGCGGCGCGCTCGCGGTGGAGAACGCGCTGAAGACGGCCTTCGACTGGAAGTCGCGCCACAACGAGGCGGCCGGGCGGGACCCCGTGCTGGGGACGCGCGTGCTGCACCTCACCGGCGCGTTCCACGGCCGCAGCGGCTACACCCTCAGCCTCACCAACACCGACCCGGTGAAGACCGCGCGCTTCCCGACCTTCGACTGGCCGCGCATCGACACCCCCGTCGCGCTGTTCCCCGCCGACGACCACGCGGCAGCGGTCGCGGCCGCGGAGGACCGCGCCCTGGAGCAGGCGCGCGCCGCCTTCGCCGCCCACCCCCACGACATCGCCTGCTTCGTCGCGGAACCCATCCAGGGTGAGGGCGGGGACCGCCACCTGCGGCCGGCGTTCCTGCAGTCGATGCAGGACCTGTGCCGCCGCCACGACGCGCTGTTCGTGCTCGACGAGGTCCAGACCGGTTGCGGCCTCACCGGCACCCCGTGGGCCTACCAGCAGCTGGGCGTCCAGCCCGACGTGGTCGCCTTCGGCAAGAAGACCCAGGTGTGCGGGGTCATGGCCGGCGGGCGCGTCGGGGAGGTGGCCGACAACGTCTTCCGCGTGCCCTCGCGGATCAACTCGACCTGGGGCGGCAACCTGACCGACATGGTGCGGTCCCGCCGCATGCTCGAGGTTCTCGAAGCGCAGGGCCTGATCGAGGCCGCCGCCACCAAGGGCAAGCGCCTGCTGGACGGGCTGCAGGCCCTGGCGGCGGCCCACCCGATCGTGACCCAGCCGCGCGGGCGGGGTCTGATGTGCGCGTTCGACCTGCCCGACGCGGCGCTGCGCGACGATGTCGTGCGCCGCCTGCGCGTGGAGGAGCGGGTGCTGCTGCTGCCCTGCGGCACCCGGTCGATCCGCTTCCGCCCGTCGCTCGCGGTCACCGAGGACGAGCTGGACCTCGGCCTCGCCGCCCTCGACCGCGTCCTGGCCCGGCCCCGGCCCGCACCGCCGGTGCCGGTGGGCGCCACCACCACGTGAGAGGAACCCCCATGACCCGCAGCATCGCCTCGCTCGTCGGCGGCCGCGCCCGGCCCGGCACCGGCGACACCCTGGCGTCGCGCAACCCGGCCCAGCTCGGCGACGTGGTCGCCGAGGCCGCCCTCGCCGACCGGGCGCTGTTCGTGGAGGCCTGCGCGACGGCGCGGGAGGCGCAGCGCGACTGGGCCGCCACGCCCGCCCCCGTGCGCGGCCGGGTCATCGCCGCCGTCGGCCGCCTGGTCGAGGCCAACAAGGAGCCGCTCGCCCGCCTGGTCACGCGCGAGGTCGGCAAGCCCTACGCCGAGTCCCTCGGCGAGGTCCAGGAGATCATCGACACCTGCGACTTCTTCCTGGGGGAGGGGCGTCGCCTCTACGGCCAGACGGTGCCGTCGGAGATGCCCGACAAGCAGCTGTTCACCTTCCGCAACCCGGTGGGGGTCGCGGCGATCATCACGGCGGGGAACTTCCCGGTGGCGGTACCGGCGTGGTACCTGGTGCCCGCGCTGCTGTGCGGCAACGCCGTGGTCTGGAAGCCCGCGGAGTACGCCCCCGCGCTGGGCGACGCGCTGACCCGGCTGTTCCTCGCCGGCGGCGTGCCCGAGGGCGTGCTGTCCCTGGTGCTGGCCGACGGCGCCACGACCTTCGCCGGCCTGGAGGCCGCCCTGGAGGGCGGGCTGGTCGACAAGGTCGGCTTCACCGGGTCGACCGAGGTCGGGCGGCGGATCGGGGAGCTGTGCGGCCGCCACCTGCAGTCCCCGTGCCTGGAGCTGGGCGGCAAGAACCCGCTGGTCGTACTGCCCGACGCCGACCTCGACCTCGCCGTGGAGGGCGCGCTGTTCAGCGGGTTCGGCACGGCCGGCCAGCGCTGCACGTCCCTGGGCACCGTCATCGCCCACGAGGCGATCCACGACGAGTTCCTCGCCCGCTTCGACCGCGCGGTCCGCGCCGCGGCCATCGGCGACCCGATGCGCGACGTGCTCTACGGGCCGATGATCAGCGAGCGCTTCGCGGAGCGCTTCGACGGGTGGCTGGAACTCGTGGAGGGCCACCACACCCTGCTGGGGTCGACCGGCATCGGGGCGATCACCGCGGACAACCCGCGCGAGGGCTTCGTCGGCGACCCGGCCACCGGCCTGTACCGCCACCCCACGATCGTGGCGGGGGTGACGGCGAAGGACGAGGTGTACCGGACCGAGACCTTCGGCCCGATCGTCGGCGTGGCCCGCTGCGCGGACCTCGACGAGGCCATCGACCTGGCCAACGGCCACGGCTACGGGCTGTCCGCGGCGATCTACACGACCTCGCCGACGGCGGTGTTCCGCTTCCGCCAGCGGGTCTCGGCGGGGATGCTCAGCGTCAACAACTCCACGAGCGGTGCGGAGGCGCACCTGCCCTTCGGCGGCAACGGCAAGTCGGGCAACGGCAGCCGCCAGTCGGGGGTCTGGGTGCTCGACCAGTTCACCCGCTGGCAGGCGATGAACTGGGACTACGCGGGCCACCTGCAGAAGGCGCAGATGGACGTCGCCGAGGTGCGCGCCGACCCGGCCTTCCGCCTGGAGGACTGACCTTGGCAGCGGGGCGCGGGTGGGCGACCATGCAGCCATGAGCGACCACCCCAGCCCGCCGGCCGTCCGCATCGGCGACGCCGAGCGCGACGCCGCGGAGGCGCGGCTGAACCGCGCGGTCGGGGCCGGGCAGCTCACCCTCGACGAGTTCTCCGAGCGCATGACCGCGGTCCTGGCCGCGCGGGTCCAGTCCGACCTCGACACCGTCCTGGCCGACCTGCCCGCGACCGCGCCCGGGCCGGCGCGTGCCCCCGCGCCGGGGGCGCGCGGGCCCGTCCGCCGCTGGCTCGTCGCGATCATGAGCGGGGAGACCACGCGGGGGCGCTGGCGCCCCGCGCCGCGGACCAACGCGGTGGCGGTCATGGGCGGGGTCGAGGTCGACCTGCGCGACGCGGAGGTCCCCCCGGAGGGCTTCACCCTCACCGCCACCGCGCTCATGGGCGGGGTCGAGGTGATCGTCCCCGACGACGTGGCGGTCGAGGTGGGCGGGCTCGCCTTCATGGGCGGGCGCGAGGTGACCGCGGTCCAGCCCGACGACCCGCACGCCCCGGTCGTCCGCGTGCAGGCCTACGCGCTCATGGGCGGCGTGGAGATCCGCAACCCGACGCGCAAGGAGATCGACAAGGCGGCGAAGCGCGCCGGCCAGCGGCCGGCGGCCGTCGCCGCCGGAACCCGGCCGGAGCGCACGAGCGGGTCCACGGCCCTGCAACCTGCCGGGCCGCGCGCCGTCGAGCGCCACCAGGGCGGGTCCTGGTTCGGCCGCGCGGTCGCGGCGACCGCCATCGCCGCCGTGACGTCCCCGTTCTGGCTGCCCGGCGAGCCGGCGGTGGCCGCGTTCGGCAGCCGCACGGAGCGGGTCAGCGCCGTGGAGGTGGCGACGGACCCCACCTACAACGCCTCAACCGCCTTCGGCTCGGTCCGGGTGATCGTCCCCGACGGCACCATCGTGGATGACAGCGGTCTCGCCGTCTTCGGCGCTTACCGTTGCCCGGCCTGCAGCGAGCCGGCCGCCCCTGGCGCCAGGACGGTCACCGTGCGCGGCGGCGCGGTGTTCGGCAGCGTTCTGGTTCTCACCGAGAGCCAGGCGCAGGGCGATGCGGCCGAGGAGGCGTTCGAGGAGGCCGAGGAGGCGCGGGAGGAGGCGCTCGAGCGGGCGGAGGAGGCGCGCGAGGAGGCCGAGGACGCGGCGGACTGACCCCTGCGCCCGCGGGGCGACGGGGACGGGCACGGGCGACGGGCGGACCGGGGGCGGGCGTGGCGGAGTTCGACTACGTGGTGGTGGGCGGCGGGACCGCGGGCTGCGTCCTGGCCAACCGGTTGACCGAGGACCCCGACGTCACCGTCCTGCTCCTGGAGGCAGGCCCCCCGGACCGCAAGCTGGAGATCCGCATCCCCGCCGCGTTCCCCAAGCTGTACCGGTCCGCCGTGGACTGGGACTACCGCACCATCCCGCAGGCGGGGCTGGACGGGCGCGAGGTCTACTGGCCGCGGGGCAAGACCCTGGGGGGCAGCTCGTCGATCAACGCGATGATGTGGCTGCGCGGCCACGGCGCGGACTACGACGGCTGGGGCGTGCCCGGCTGGTCGTTCCCCGAGACCCTCCCGTACTTCCGCCGCGCGGAGGGCAACCTGCGCGGTGCCGACGCCTGGCGGGGGGGCGACGGGCCCGTCGCGGTCAGCGACCCCCTCGCCGCGCACCCCGCGAGCCGCGCGTTCGTGGACGCGGCGGTCGCGACGGGCACCCCGGCGGCGGGCGACCTCAACGGCGCCGGGTCCGAGGGCGTCGGCCTGGTCCAGCTGACCCAGCGGCGAGGGCGCCGCCACAGCGCCGCCGACGCCTACCTGCGCCCGGCGCTGCGCCGGGCCAACCTCACCGTGGCGACCGGTGCCCACGTCCGCGGGGTGACGGTGACGCGCGGGCGGGCCGACGGGGTGGTCGCCCAGGTCGGCGGGCGCCCCCGCGCCGTCCGCGCGGCCCGCGAGGTGGTGCTCTGCGGCGGCGCGGTCAACAGCCCGCAGCTGCTGCTGCTGTCGGGCATCGGCCCGGCCGACGAGCTGCGCGCACTCGGCCTGCCCGTCGTCGCCGACGCCCCGCAGGTGGGCCGCAACCTCCAGGACCACCTCAGCGCCGGCCCGCGCTTCCACCTGCGCGAGCCGCGGTCGCTGCTGACGGCGGACTCGCCCGCCAACCTGGCCCGCTGGCTGCTGCTCGGCCGCGGCCAGCTGACCAGCAACATCGCCGAGGCCGCGCTGTTCACGCGCACCCGCGACGACCTGGTCGCCCCCGATCTGGAGCTCGTCTTCGCCCCGGTGCTGTTCGTCGACGAGGGCCTGACCGTCCCCGCCGACCACGGCGTCACCCTGGGCGGGATCGTGCTGCAGCCACGCAGCGCCGGGGCCATCACGCTGGCCGGCGCCGACCCGCTCGCGCCGCCCGCGATCGACCCCCGCTACCTCACCGACCCGGGCGGCGAGGACCTGCGCGTCCTGCTCGCCGGCTACCGGCTCGCCCGGCGGATCGCGGCGACCCGCCCGCTGGCCGACCACCTGGCTGGCGAGGAGGCCCCCGGCGCCGAGCTCACCTCCGACGCCGACATCGCCGCCGCCGCCCGGCTCAGCGCCCAGACCCTGTACCACCCGGTCGGGACCTGCCGGATGGGCACCGACGACGCGAGCGTCGTGGACCCCGACCTGCGCGTCCGCGGCGTCGACGGGCTCCGCGTGGTCGACGCGTCGGTGTTCCCGACCGTCCCGCGCGGCCACACGATGGCCCCCGTCTACATGCTCGCCGAGAAGGCCGCCGACCTGCTCCGCGCCCGCACCCCGGCCGCGCCGGCCGCGGCGGACGCGTCGCCGGCGAGGACCGGCCCGCGCCGGTAGCGCACCCGCCCGTCCGCTAGCGGGCCGTGCGGTACCAGCGGGGGGAGGTCGTGGGGGGCGGGTCCAGGGTGGCCCGGGCCACCAGGACCGACGGGGCCGGGTCGGCGGCGTGGGCCGCGAGGGCGGTCGCGAAGGCGTCGCCCAGCCCGTCGACGGTCTCGGCGCGGACCCCGAAGCTCGCGGCCATCGCCGCGAAGTCCGGGGTGCGCAGGTCGACCCCGAAGGGGGTCTCACCGGCCCGGCGCTGGTCGTAGCGCAGCATCCCGTAGCCGCCGTCGTCGACGACGACCGCGGTCAGCGGCACCTGCTCCTGGGCCACGGTCGCCAGCTCGCCGCAGGCGAACAGGAACCCGCCGTCGCCCGACACCGACACCACGGGGCCGGCGCCGGCCAGCGCCGCCCCGATCGCCGCCGGGAAGGCGTAGCCCAACGTCCCCCAGCCGACCGGGTACTGCAGGCCCCGCGGCCGCCGCACCTGCCCGAACCCCGCCAGCCAGTAGCCGGGGATGCACATGTCGGCGACCACGACGGCCTCCGCCGGCAGGGCCGACCCGACGCCGTCCAGGAAGGCGACCGCCTCCGGCGCCTCGTCCGCCAGCCGCGCCCGCACCGCGGCCCGCCGGCCCGCCAGGTCCTGCGCGAGCGCGTCCAGACCGCTGCGTTCCCCCACCCGCAGCGCCAGCGCCGCGACGGTGTCGTGGGCGTCGGCGGCCAGGACCACGTCGGGCCGGTACGCCTTGGCCGCGTCGACCGGGTCCACGTTCACGGCCACGAGCCGCGGCGGGGGCGGCTGCGCCCAGTTCTGCGTCGTCATCCCGTCGAAGTCGGTCCCGACCGCGATCACGAGGTCGGCCGCGTCCCACAGGTTCCCGGCCTCCGGCACGTGCGGCGGCAGGCCGACGGCGCAGGGGTGGTCCGGGGGCAGCAACCCCGCGGCGCCGTAGGTGGTGAGCACCGGGGCGGCCAGGCGCTCGGCCAGCAGCGCGACGGGCGCCTGCGCCCCGGCGCGCAGGGCGCCGCCGCCGCACCAGACCAGCACCCGGTCGGCGGCGTCGATCAGCGCGGCGGCCCGGTCGATGTCGGCGGCGGGCGCGACCGTCGGCCGCGCGTCGTCCACTGACGCCCGCAGATGGGTGCCGCCGACGCGGGCGGCCAGGACGTCGGTCGGGATCTCCAGGTAGACCGGCCGGGCGGGCGGGTCCAGCGCGTGCCAGGCGGCCAGCTCGACGGCCGCCCGGACCTCCGCCGGGTCGGTGACCCGCACGGTCGCCTTGGTCACCGGGGCGAACATGGCGGCCTGGTCGGTGGTCTCGTGCAGGACGCCGCAGTACACGCCCGGCCGCCGCAGCGTGGTGGGGATGTCGGTGGCCACGACCACGATCGGCGACCCCGACGCGTAGGCCTCGCCCACCGCCGCCAGCGTGTTCGCCGCCCCCGGCCCGGTGGTGGTCAGAGCCACCCCCACCCGCCCCGACGCCCGGGCGTAGCCGTCTGCGGCGTAGGCGGCGGTCTGCTCGTGGCGGACCCCGACCAGCCGGATCGCCGAGTCGGCGAGGGCGCGCCACGCGGGCAGGTTGTGGACCCCCGGCAGCCCGAAGGCGACGTCCACGCCCCGCGACTCCAGCCCCAGGACCAGCAGCTCGCCACCGGTCGGCACGCGCCCCCCTCGCTCGTCGGATCGGCGCGCCGACGCTACCGCACGGCGACGGGCGCCCAGGGACGCCCACCGCTGCTAACGTCGGCGGCCGATCCAGGGAGGTGGCGGGGGCGGTGGCACGCGCGCGGCGGCCGGTCTTCCTCGCCTCTCTGATCGGCGCGTGCGCCGCGCTCGTCGGCCTGGCGCTGCTCCCGCCGTACCCGTGGCTCGCCGCCCTCGTCCTGCTGGCGCTGGGCCTATCGGCGGCGCTGCGCTCGCTGTGCGCCTCCGACGAGGCCCCCGTCGCGGAGGCCGCCGCGTGAGCGCCTCGGACTGGCCCGACGACGACCGCTGGGACGGCGACGACCGCGACGACGTCCTCGAGCACGACCTCCCGCCGCACGGCGAGGTCAGCGAGGCACGCCGCGACGACCGCCCGCGGCCCGCGCGCCGGCGCCGGGCGGGAGGGCCGGCGGCTTCCGACGCGGCAGCCGAGGACGTGCCGCCCCCGGGCTGACCGTGGTCAGTCCATCGAGTCGGGCAGGTCCGCTGCCAGGGCGGCGAGCTCTGGGAGGACCTGGTCGCGCCACCCGGGACCCATCCGCTCGAAGGCCGCCCGGCCCCGGCCGTCGTCCAGGTCGAAACCCGAGTGGTCGAGGAAGACCCGCGTGCCGGCGCCCTCCGGCACCAGCCGCCAGGCGAGGGTCCAATCACCGTTGAAGGTGTAGACGAGACGCTGCTCGGGTTCGGCCTCGACGACCTCGCACGCGATGGCGCCCCACCCGGGCATCTCCAGGTGGAACCGGTGCCCGACGACCGGGGCGATGTCGCCCGGCGCCCACCAGCGGGCGAGGAGCTGCGGATCGGTCAGCGCGCGCCAGACCCTGGCGGGCGGCGCGGCGACGAACTGGTCGACCGAGATCGTCGCGGTGGTCGTGCCGGTCATGGGGTCCTCCTCGAGGATGTCGGCGAGCGTGCGGAGCCGGTCTCGCCAGAAGCGCTCGAACGGGTGCAGCCAGTCGCCCACGACGGCGAGCGGCTCCGGGGTCAGGTGGTAGTGCCGTTGCCGACCGGCCGGCTCGTCGCGGACGAGGGCGGCGCGGCGCAGCACCTGCAGGTGCTCCGCCACCGCCGGGCGGCTCAGGGCGAACTGGGCGGCCAGGTCTCCCGCCGTCCGCGGCCCGCCGGCCAGGAGCTCCAGCAGGCGGCGGCGCACCGGGTTCGACAGGGCGAGGAAGACGTCGTCGGCCACCCGCGGAGCTTATGTCGGGGGAACCCAACACGTCAACGATTCCCGACGCATCAGTCGTCGCCGGTCGGGTCAGCAGGCGCCGCGGGCGCGGAGGGCGGCGATGTCGGCGGGGGACAGGCCCAGGGCTGCCAGGACCTCGGCGGTGTGCTCGCCGAGGGCGGGCGGGGGGCGGCGGACCGGGGGGCGGACACCGTCGACGCGCAGGGGCGAGGCGACTAGGCGCACGCCGCCCGCCTCGGCGACCAGGCCGGAGGCGGTGACCTGCGGGTCGGTGAACACCTGGTCGAGGGTCTGCACCGGGGCGCAGGGCACGCCCGCCGCCTCCAGCCGGTCGCGCCAGACCGCGGCGGGGGCGGTCGCGAAGGTCGCGCCCAGGGCGGCGTCGAGGTCCCGGCGGGCGGCGACCCGGTCGGGGTTGGTGGCGAAGCGCGGCTCCGCGGCCAGGTCGGGGCGTCCGATCGCGGCGCACAGGGCCGCGAACTGGCGGTCGTTGCCCGCACCCACGACCAGCGGCACGTCGGCGCAGTCCACCGGCCCGTACGGGGCGAGGTTGGGGTGCGCGTTGCCCATCGGCCCCGGGACCACCCCCCCGATCAGGTGGTTGGCCGCCTGGTTCACCAGCGCGCTGATGGCGCTCTCCAGCAGCGGCACCTCCACCACGCGCCCGCGCCCGCCGCCGCGGCCCACCAGCCCGGCCAGCGCGGCGACCGCGCCGTACAGGCCGGTGACGACGTCGGCGATGGCCACCCCGACCTTCACCGGGCCGGTGGCCGGGTCGCCGGTGATGCTCATCAGCCCGCTGCGCGCCTGGACCATCACGTCGTAGCCGGGCAGGCCGCCGTCGGGCCCGGACCCGTCGGCGCCGCGGACCGACACCCACACCGCTGCGGTCGCGTCGCGCACGTCGTCCAGCCCCAGGGCGGCGAGGTGGCGGGGCAGGAAGTTCTCGACCACGACGTCGGCGGTGCCGGCCAGCCGCCGGAGGACGGCGGCCGCGTCGGGGTCGGCCAGGTCCAGGGTCAGCGACCGGCGGTTGCGGTTGACCGACAGGAAGTACGCGGCGTCGGGCCCCGCGAACGGCGGCCCCCACCGGCGGGTGTCGTCGCCGGTCCCCGGGCGCTCGACCTTCAGCACGTCGGCGCCGAGGTCGCCCAGCACCATGGTCGCGAACGGCCCCGCCAGCACGCGGGACAGGTCGAGCACCCGGACGCCGGCCAGGGGGCCCGACGGCGCGCGAGGGTCGTCCGGCCAGCCCGGCCCGGCCGCCAGCAGTGCCTCGACCGGGGTCACGACCGGGTCACGACCGGGTCACCCGCCGGTGCCGGCGCCCACCATCCAGGCGCGGGCGGTGAGCCCGAAGTTCACCAGGCCGACGACGGCGAAGACCGCGTGCGGCCCGTAGCGCCCGCGCCGGGAGAACCCGTGGCCCGCCAGCAGGACCAGGAGCGGGAAGACGACCCCGTAGAGCAGGTGGAAGGTGCCGTTGAACCAGCCGCCGCCGCTGTTGGCGCCGGGCGGCTGGCCGTCGCCCAGCAGCCACCAGCCCATCAGCACGAGGCCGACCACCAGCTGGAGCACCAGCGACACCTGCGCCAGCGACACGAAGCGCCAGAACATCGGCGTCTCGTCGTAGCGGGTGAGGGCCAGGGCGCCCGACCAGAACATGACCACGGCCCACACGCCGATGACCAGGAACCCGAGCACGTAGCCGTGGAGGGCGACGACAGCGTCCATCGGCCCGAGCCTACCGGCGGCCCGGCGCCGCGGATGACACACCCGGGTCGTAGCGTTGGGGATCAGATGATCACCGTCTCCGGCGTGGGGAAGTCCCACGGTGCCCGCGTGCTGTTCCGCGACGTCGCCTTCCAGGTGACGCCGGGGCGGCGCGTCGCCCTGGTCGGCCCCAACGGGGCCGGCAAGACGACCCTGCTCCACATGGTCGCCGGTGACGAGCCGCCCGACACCGGCACCGTCAACCGCGCGAAGGGCATCAACGTCGGCTTCCTGCGCCAGGAGGTGGCGGAGACCGCGGGCCGGTCGGTGCTCGCGGAGGTGCTCGCCGCCGCCGGGCACGTGACCGACCTCGAGGTGCGCATGCGCGCGCTGGAGGCGGAGTTGTCGGACCCCGCGACCACCGAGGACCGCCAGGAGGCCGTGCTCGCCGAGTACGGCCGCCTGGCCGACCGCTTCGAGCACCTCGGCGGCTATGGGCTGGAGGCGGAGGCGCGCCGGGTCCTGGACGGGCTGGGGTTCGCCGACGCCGACGTGGAGGGCGACGTCGGGCGGCTGTCCGGTGGCTGGATGATGCGCGTCGCGCTCGCCCGGCTGCTGCTCGCCGGGCCCGACGTCCTGCTTCTGGACGAGCCCACCAACCACCTCGACCTGGCCAGCGTCACCTGGCTCGAGTCGTTCCTGGCCGGCTACGACGGCGCCGTCCTGCTGGTCAGCCACGACCGCGACTTTCTCAACGCGACCTGCAACCGGATCATCGAGCTGGACGGCGGCACCGCCACCGAGTACGTCGGCGACTACGCCGCCTTCGTCGAGCAGCGCGCCATCCGCATGGAGCAGCTCGCGTCCGCCGCGGCCAACCAGCAGCGCCAGGTGGCCGAGACCGAGCGCTTCATCGAGCGCTTCCGCTACAAGGCGTCCAAGGCCCGCCAGGTCCAGAGCCGGATCAAGGCGCTGGACCGCCTCGACCGCATCGAGGCCCCCGAGGACCGGCGGCGCGCCCTGAAGTTCCGCTTCCCCGACCCGCCGCGGGCGGGGCGGGAGGTCGTCACCCTCGACGGCGTGGTCAAGCGCTACGGGCCCAAGACCGTCTACGACGGCCTCGACCTCACCCTCGAGCGCGGGCAGAAGGTCGCCCTCGTCGGCCCCAACGGGGCGGGCAAGTCGACGCTGCTGAAGCTGCTCGCGGGCGCGCTGGAGGCCGACGCGGGGGAGCGGCGCCTGGGCCACAACGTGCAGGTGGCCTACTTCGCCCAGCACCAGGTCGACGCCCTCGACCTCGACAAGACGGTGCTGCAGGAGCTGGCCGCCGCCGTCGACACCTCGACCGTCAACCCGCGGTCGATGCTGGGGTCGTTCCTGTTCTCCGGCGCCGACGTCGACAAGCGCGTCGGGGTGCTGTCCGGCGGCGAGCGCAGCCGCCTGGCGCTGGCCAAGCTGCTCGCCCACCCGGTCAACCTGCTGTGCATGGACGAGCCGACCAACCACCTGGACATCGCCAGCCGCGACGTCCTGGAGGACGCGCTGGTCGAGTACCCGGGCACCGTGGTGCTGATCACCCACGACCGCCATCTCATCCGCTCGGTGGCGACGACCATCATCGAGGTCCGCAACGGGCGGGTCGCGGTCTACGAGGGCGACTTCGAGTACTACGCCGCCAAGACCGGCGTGGACGTCGAGGCCCGTGGCGCGGCGGAGTCGCCGACCGCGGCGGCCGAACCGGCGCCGGCACCGGTCAAGGCGACCCGGGCCGGGTCCGCGGACCGCAAGCGCGCCGCCGCCGAGCAGCGCAACCGCGTGCACCGGGAGACCAAGGAGATGAAGCGCCGCCTGGCCAAGGTCGAGCGCGAGCTCGCCGAGGCCGAGGGCGAGGTCGCCGACCTCACCCGCACCCTGGCCGAGCCCACGCTCTACGACGACCCGGTCAAGGTGAAAGAGGTCGTGGCCCGCCACGACCGGGCCAAGACCCGCGCGGCGGCGGCCATGGAGCAGTGGGTGACCCTGTCGGAGCGGGTCGAGCGCGCGGAGCGCGAGGCCGGGGTCGGCGCATGAGCATGCCGGGGTGGATGGCGGGCGGGGGGTCCATGCGCCCCGGCACGGCGCTGGTCCGCCGCGGCCAGGACCTCCCCGAGGGCGGCAAGCTGCCCAAGGGCCTGATCGCCCGCGTGTGGCGCGAGTTCGCCCGCCCCTACCGCGCGCGCCTGCTGCTGCTCATCCTCGTCATCAGCGTCACGTCGGCGCTGAACGTGCTGCCCGCGCGGCTGTCCGGGCCGATCGTGGACCTGCTGGCCGACCCGCAGGCGCCCGACGCGTCGTCGCGGCTGGCGCTGCTGGTCGGGCTGCTCGTCGCCGTCGCCCTCGGCGCCTCGGCGCTGTCGCTGGTGCAGCGCTGGCTGTCGTCGTGGATCGGCGAGCGCCTCATCTACGACCTGCGCCGCGCGACGTTCGACCACATCCAGCGCATGCCGCTGGCGTTCTTCACCCGGACCCAGACCGGCGCGCTGATCAGCCGGCTCAACAACGACGTCGTCGGGGCGCAGCGCGCGCTCACCGGCACCTTCGGGACGCTGACCGCCAACGTGGTGCAGGCGGTCGTCGCGATCTGGTTCATGCTGCTGATCAGCTGGTGGGTGACCCTGCTCGCGCTGCTGATCCTGCCGATCTTCGTGCTGCTGGCCCGCAGCGTCGGCAGGCGCCTGCAGGAGCTGACCCGCCAGTCGATGGCGCGCAACGCCGACATGAACACGATCATGACCGAACGGCTCAACGTCGCCGGCGCGATGCTCGTGAAGCTGTTCGGCGACCCGGCGCGGGAGACCGAGGAGTTCTCCGGCGCCGCCCGCGAGGTCGCCGACATCGGCGTCCGCAGCGCCCTCATCGGGCGCGTGTTCTTCGCGCTGCTCGCGCTGGTCGGGTCCCTGGGCACGGCGGTGGTGTACGGGCTGGGCGGGCGCGCGGTGATCGAGGGCACCATCAGCGTCGGCGACGTGGTGCAGTTCGCCGCCCTCATCACCCAGGCCTACGGGCCGCTCGCGGCGCTGACCAACGCCCCCGTCGAGGTCCTCACCGCCCTGGTCAGCTTCGAGCGGGTGTTCGAGATCCTCGACCTGGAGCCGCCGATCCGCGACCGGGAGGGCGCGGTCGACCTGGTCGACGCGCGCGGCGACGTCGCCTTCGAGGCCGTGACCTTCGCCTACCCGTCCGCCGCAGACTCGTCGCTCGCCTCACTGGAGGCGGGCTTCGGCGACGTCCTGGACGCCGAGCCCGGTCCCCCGGTCCTGCGCGACGTCAGCTTCACCGCGCCGGCCGGCTCGACCATCGCGCTGGTCGGTCCCTCCGGCGCCGGCAAGTCCACGATGCTGGCCCTCGTCCCGCGCCTCTACGACGTGACCCGGGGGGCGGTGCGCGTCGACGGGCACGACGTCCGCGACCTCACCCTGGACTCGGTCCACCGCGCCGTGGGGGTGGTCACGCAGGACCCGCACCTGTTCCACGACACCGTGCGGGCCAACCTGGTCTACGCCCGGCCCGAGGCCACCCAGGAGCAGATCGAGGCCGCCTGCCGCGCCGCCCAGATCCACCACGTCATCGCCGCCCTGCCCGAGGGCTACGACACCGTGGTGGGGGAGCGCGGCTACCGCCTGTCCGGCGGGGAGAAGCAGCGCCTGGCCATCGCGCGCGTCCTGCTGAAGGACCCCGCGATCGTCGTGCTGGACGAGGCGACGGCCCACCTGGACAGCGAGTCCGAGGCGCTGGTCCAGCGCGCCTTCGCCACCGCCCTGGCAGGCCGGACCTCGATGGTCATCGCCCATCGGCTGTCGACGATCGTCACTGCCGACCAGATCCTGGTGGTCGACGGGGGCCGCGTCGTGCAGCGCGGCACCCACGCCGACCTGGTGCGGGCCGAGGGCCTGTACGCCGACCTCTACCGCACCCAGTACGCGGCGGCGGCCACCGCCGGCTGAGCTACCCGCCGACCACGCCGCAGCCGACCCGGCTGCCCGAGTCGCCGGTCGCCAGCGTCTCGGCGTCGGGACCGGGGGTCGCCTGCGCGCTGGACTGGTAGCGGGCGGGGATGTTGGCGAAGTTGTCCGCGCCGCTGTGGACCATGATCGCGGACCCGTCGCCCTCGAGCAGCTCCGCCACGGTGAAGGCGTCGGTGGCGAAGGCGAGCTCGGCGCGGCCGTCGCCGGTCACCAGCAGGCTGGGCAGGTCCCCGGCGTGGTCGCCGTGGCCCGCGGTGTCCGGGTTGTAGTGGCCACCGGCGGACTGGAAGCCCGGCGGCTCGCAGAGCCCGACCTGGTGCACGTGGAACCCGTGGAAGCCGGGGGTGAGGCCCTGCAGCCGCGCGACGACCCAGACCTTCCCGCCCGCCTGGGCCAGGCGCACGGTCCCCAGCTGCTCGCCGACCGGGCCGTGCACGTCGGCGCGCACGACCCGCCCGCCCCCGTCGGCCGTGGCCGTGCGCGGCGCCGCGGCCAGGAACCCCCCGACCAGGACCGCGGCCAGCACCGCCGCGGCCCCGGTGATGCGTACACTGTGCCGCATCTCGTCCCCCTTGTGGTGTGGATGGGCCCGCCCGTACCCGATCGTTCGTGCACCTACACCCGCGGACCGGTCGGACGGCTGCTTTGAGGGCTCCGCAGGACGCTGCGTACACTGCCAGTTCGAGCGACGGCGCTCCGCGGTTCCTTTCAGCGGGCGCCGTTTTCCTTTTCCCCCAGAAGCGGGCAGGCGGTAGCGATGACCCTGTACGACCCACGCCGGGAGCACGACGCGTGCGGCATCGGCTTCGTCGCCGACGCCGGCGGCGCCCCCTCCCGGAGGATCGTCGACGCCGCGCTGGAGGGGCTGCGCGGCGTGCGCCACCGCGGCGCGGTCGCCGCGGACGCCCGCACCGGGGACGGGGCCGGGGTGCTCGTGCCGCTGCCGGCCGCGCTGCTGGCCGCCGAGGCGGGCCTGGACGTCGCGCCGGACCGCCTGGGCGCCGCAATGTGCTTCCTGGACGGCGCCGAGGACGCCGCCGGCGACGCGGCCCGCGCCGTCGTGCGCGCCGCGGTGGCCGACGCCCTGGCGGCGTCGGGGCTGGCGCTGCTCGCCTGGCGGGAGGTGCCCGTCGACCCGTCGGTCCTGGGCGACCAGGCCCGCCGGGAGCAGCCGCGCATCGAGCAGGCGCTGTTCGACCGCGGCGACCTGGACGACGAGGCCGCGGAGCGGGCCTGCTACCTGGCGCGCAAGCGCGCGGAAGCGACCGTGCGCCGGGAGGGCGCACGGGGCTACTTCGCCTCGTGGAGCACCCGCACGATCACCTACAAGGCGATGAGCGCGGCGGACCAGCTCGCCGGCTTCTACCCCGACCTGGGCGACCCGCGCCTGACCGGCTGGTTCGCGATCTTCCACCAGCGCTACTCGACCAACACGCTGCCGACCTGGGAGCGGGCGCAGCCGTTCCGTTTCCTGGGCCACAACGGCGAGATCAACACCATCGAGGGCAACGGCAACCTCATGCACGCACGCCATGGGCGGCTGGGTGTCGACTGGCCAGAGCTGGGGGCGGAGGGCGAGGCCCTGCTGACCCCCGTCGTCGACCTCGCCAACAGCGACTCGGCGCGACTGGACAACGCGCTGGAGCTGCTCGTCCGCGGCGGCCGGGACGTCGACCACGCGATGGCGATGCTCGTGCCCCAGGTCTGGGAGGG
Source organism: Egibacteraceae bacterium (assembly GCA_030447925.1). Classification (GTDB taxonomy): domain Bacteria; phylum Actinomycetota; class Nitriliruptoria; order Euzebyales; family Egibacteraceae; genus JAUJNX01. The sequence goes on from JAUJNX010000006.1 coordinate 36,762, forward strand.
CATCCGCGACGTCGAGCCTGCCGTCCGCGACTTCTTCCGCTACCACGCGGCGCTGCTGGAGCCGTGGGACGGCCCCGCCGGCCTGGTCTTCACCGACGGCACGCGCGTCGCCGCCGCGCTGGACCGTAACGGCCTGCGCCCGCTGCGCTACGCGGTCTGCGAGGACGGCTTCGTCGCCTGCTCGTCGGAGGTCGGCGCGGTGCGCACCACCGGGCACGGCCGCGTCCGCCGCGCCCGCCTGGGCCCCGGCCAGATCCTCGTCGTCGACCCCGAGCGCGGCGTCATGGAGGAGCTGGAGGTCAAGCGCGCGCTCGCGGCCCGCGCGCCCTACGGCGAGTGGCTGCGCGCGGAGCAGCGCACCGCGTCCCTCGGCCGGCCCACGGGCGGCGCGGGGCAGGACCTGCTCGCCCGCCAGCTGGCCGCCGGCTACACCAAGGAGGAGGAGACCACGCTGCTGCGGCCGATGGCCAACGACGGCAAGGAGGCGGTGTCGTCGATGGGCGACGACACCCAGCTCGCCGTCCTCGCCGCCCGCCCGCGGACCGTCTACCACTACCTCAAGCAGCGCTTCGCCCAGGTCACCAACCCGCCCATCGACCACCTGCGCGAGTGGCGGGTCATGAGCCTGCGCACCCAGCTGGGCCCGCGCCGCCCGCTGCTGCACGAGACCCCGGAGGTCGCGCGGGTCCTGGAGCTGGAGAGCTTCCTGCTCTACCCCCAGGGCCTGCAGGACATCCTGGTCGCCCCGCCGTTGCCGCTGCGCGCCGTCGGGCTGGACGCGACCTTCGCCGCCGCCGACGGCCCCGACGGGTTGGCCAAGCGGCTGGACAGCCTCGGCGCCGAGGCGGTCGAGGCCGTCCGCGAGGGCGCTGACCTGCTGGTGTGCAGCGACCGGTCCGGCGACGCCGAACGCGCCCCGGTGCCCGCGCTGCTGGCGGTCGGCGCGGTCCACCACCGCCTGGTGGAGGCCGGCCTGCGCACGCGCACCTCGCTGGTGGTGGAGACCGACGACGCGCGCGAGACCCACACCTTCGCCTGCCTGCTGGGCTACGGCGCCGACGCGATCGTGCCGCGCCTGGCCTTCGAGACCCTCGCCGAGCTCGCCGACAAGGGCCGGCTGGGCCGCGGCGGCCCGTCGGCGGGGGAGGCGCAGGAGGCCTTCCGCCACGCCGTCGAAGAGGGCGTGCTGAAGATCATGTCGAAGATGGGCATCTCGTCGCTGGACAGCTACCGGTCCGCCCAGATCTTCGAGGCCGTCGGCCTCGGCCGCGACGTGGTCGACACCGCCCTGGTCGGGACGCCGAGCAGCGTCGGGGGCATCGGGCTGGCGGAGCTGGCGGCCGACGTGCTGGCCCGCCACGCCGTCGCGTGGGCGGAGGGCATCCCCAAGCTGCCCAGCCCGGGCTTCTACAAGTACCGCGACGGCGGCGACTACCACGCCAACAACCCCGACGTCGTCGGCGCCCTGCACCGCGCGCTGGGTCTGGAGGGCGACCTGGCGCCCCCGCCGCGGGACGTGGCGGGCGCCCACCTGCTCCAGCAGGCCATGCGCGACGGCCGCTACGACCGCTACGAGCAGTTCAGCAGGCTGGTCAACGACCGCGCGCCCACCGAGCCGCGCGACCTGCTCGAGCCGGTCCCGGCCCCCGAGCCGGTGCCCCTGGAGGAGGTCGAGCCGGCCGCCTCGATCGTCCAGCGCTTCTTCACCGGCGCGATGTCGCTGGGCGCGCTGTCGCCCGAGGCGCACGAGACCCTCGCGATCGCCATGAACCGCCTCGGCGGGCGCTCCAACTGCGGCGAGGGCGGGGAGGACCCGCAGCGCTTCGGCACCCGCGGCACCGACCGCGACACCAACTCCAAGGCCAAGCAGATCGCGTCGGGCCGCTTCGGCGTCACCCCCCAGTACCTCGCCTACGCCGACGAGCTGCAGATCAAGATGGCCCAGGGCTCCAAGCCCGGCGAGGGCGGCCAGCTGCCGGCGCACAAGGTGTCGCCGCTGATCGCCCGGCTGCGCCACACCCAGCCCGGGGTCGCGCTGATCTCGCCGCCGCCGCACCACGACATCTACTCGATCGAGGACCTCGCCCAGCTGATCTACGACCTCAAGCAGGTCAACCCGTTCGCCACCGTGGGCGTGAAGCTGGTCGCCTGCGCGGGCGTCGGCACGGTCGCGGCCGGGGTCGTGAAGGGCCTCGCCGACGCGGTGCAGATCGCCGGCGGCGACGGCGGCACGGGCGCCTCCCCGCTGTCCAGCGTGAAGCACGCCGGCCTGCCGTGGGAGCTGGGCCTGGCCGACACGCAGCAGACCCTGGTGGCCAACGGCCTGCGCGACCGGGTGCGCGTCCAGGTCGACGGCGGGTTCAAGACCGGCCGCGACGTGCTGGTCGCCGCCCTGCTGGGTGCCGACGAGTACGGCTTCGGGACGGCGGCGCTGATCGCCGAGGGCTGCATCATGGTCCGCACCTGCCACCGCGACACCTGCCCCGTGGGCATCGCCAGCCAGCGCCCGGAGCTGCGCGAGAAGTTCGAGGGCACCCCCGAGATGGTGGCGACCTACCTGCTGCTGGTCGCCGAGGAGGTCCGCCGCGGGCTGGCCGCGCTCGGGCTGCGCGGCATGGACGAGGCGATCGGCCGGGTCGACCTGCTGCGCCCCCGCGACATCGCCGGGCACCCGCGGGCCCTGGCGCTGGACGTGCGGCCGCTGCTGGCCGACCCGGGCACCCCCGGGCCCCGAGCAGGAGCTCGGGAGGAGGGGCCCGCAGCAGGAGCTGCGGGTGCGGGCCACGATCCTGTCGACGGATCGGGACCCCGCCACTTCCGCGGGGCGCTGCCGATCCAGGCGCCGCGGTCGGCGCTGGGCGACCGGCTGTTCGACGACGCGTTCGAGTCGCTGTGGGACGGCACCGCCCTGCAGGTCAAGTACGCGATCACCAACAGCGACCGCACCGTCGGTGCGCGCCTGGGCGGGGCGATCGGGCTGGAGTTCGGCGGGCCCGACGGCACCGGCCGGCCCGAGGGGACCGTCAGCGCCCGCTTCACCGGCACCGCGGGCCAGAGCTTCGGGGCGTTCCTGGCCGGCGGCGTGGAGTTCGTCCTGACCGGCGAGGCCAACGACTACGTCGGCAAGGGCATGGGCGGCGGCCGCATCGTCGTCCGCCCGCCCGAGGACGACGCCGGGGACCCGGTCCTGGTCGGCAACACCGTGCTGTACGGCGCGACCGGCGGCGAGCTGTTCGTCGCCGGGCGGGCGGGGGAGCGCTTCGCGGTCCGCAACTCCGGCGCCGACGCGGTCGTGGAGGGCGTGGGCGACCACGCCTGCGAGTACATGACCGGCGGCACGGTGGTCGTGCTCGGCCCGGTCGGGGCCAACGTCGGCGCCGGCATGACCGGCGGCGAGTGCTTCCTGTACTCGCCCTACACCGAGCTGCTGTCCAAGGTGAACACCCACCTGGTCGACGCGGGCCGCCCGGACGGGCCGCAGCTGTCGCGGCTGCGCGACCTGGTCGCCCGCCACGCCGAGCTGACCGGGTCCGCGCTGGCGGCCGGCCTGCTGGCGGCCTGGGCCGACGCGGCCCCGCACTTCTGGCGCGTCGCCCCGCGCGGCGAGATGGTCGGCGTCGAGGCCGTCGCCGAGGGCTCCGTGGGGGCGAACGCCTGACGCGGCGCGCGGGGTCCGGACCGCGAGGGCGGCCCGGAGCCCGCGCCGGGTGCTACTGGCGGGCGCCGGGGACGGCGGGGGCCAGGGCCAGGACCTCCTGGGCGGTGGCCTGGCGGTCCTCGACCGAGCCGGTCATCCGCGGCCAGGCCGACGGGTCGATCGCGTCGCCGTTGTCGCCCAGGCGGGCGAGGCGGGCGCGCTCGTCGTCGGTCAGCGCCTGGGTGGCCAGCGGCTCCAGCTTGCGGACGTCGTCCAGGTCCACGCCGATGCCCCGCGCGACGCGGTTGCCGTAGTCGTCGTGCACCAGCAGGAAGTGCCAGACCATGCGCTGCTGGACGTCCAGCTGGCACTGGCCCAGCAGCTCGACCAGGTTGGCGACCAGGTCGTCGCGCTCCCACTGCTGCATGGTCACGTACCGGCCGCGGGCCTGGCCGTAGTCGTTGCGGCGGGGCAGCACCTCGCGGGTCAGCGCCCCGCGGATCTCCGGCGGGTCGTAGGGCTCGGGGCGGGGGTCCTCCTGCACGCCGCCGTGGATGCTCGGCTCGTAGTTGACGTGCGGGTTGATCCCCGGGGCGAGGTCCTGGCGGTACGCCATCTGCCCGTCGCGCTGGTTGGTCGCCACCGGCGCCTGGGGCTGGTTCACGGGGACCTGCAGGTAGTTGGGCCCCACCCGGTAGCGCTGGGTGTCGGAGTAGGAGAACGTGCGGCCCACGAGCATCTTGTCGTCGGAGAAGTCCAGCCCGTCCACCAGCACGCCAGTGCCGAACGCGATCTGCTCGTTCTGCAGGAAGAAGTCGGTGACGTTGCGGTTCAGCGTCATCACGCCGAGGCGGCGCAGGGGGAACCGGTCCTCGGGCCAGGTCTTGGTGTCGTCCAGCGGGTCGAAGTCCAGCTCCGGGTGCTCGTGGTCGTCCAGGACCTGGACGAAGAAGTCCCACTGCGGGAACTCCCCGCGCTCGATCGCGCGGTACAGGTCGTGGGACGCCGACCCCAGCTCCACGGCCTGGACCTTGTTCGCCTCCTCCTGGGACAGGGAGGCCACGCCCTGGCGCGGGTGCCAGTGGTACTTGACCAGGAACGTCCGGCCCTCGGGGTTGACCATCTTGTAGGTGTTGACCCCGAAGCCCTCCTGGTGCCGGTAGGTCGCGGGGATCCCGCGCGGCGAGAACAGGAAGGTGAGCATGTGCATGGACTCGGGCGTCTGGGACATGAAGTCGAAGATCCGGTCGGGCTCCTGGCGGAACGTGACCGGGTCCGGCTTCAGGCTGTGGATGACGTCGGGGAACTTGATCGCGTCGCGGATGAAGAACACCGGCAGGTTGTTGCCCACCAGGTCCCAGTTGCCGTCCTCGGTGTAGAACTTCACCGCGAACCCGCGCGGGTCGCGCGCGGCCTCGCTGGAGTCCCGCCCGCCGATCACCGTGGAGAAGCGGACGGCGACCTCGGTCTTCTTGCCCGCCTCGGAGAACAGCCTGGCCCTGGTGTAGGTGGAGGCGGGCTCGTCGCCGACCCCGCCGGTCGCCTCGAACTCGCCGAACGCGACGAAGCCGCGCGCGTGCACGACCCGTTCCGGGATCCGCTCGCGGTCGAAGTGGCTGACCTTCTCGAGGAACTGGTAGTTCTCGAGGGTCGCCGGGCCGCGGGCGCCGATCGTGCGCTCGCTCTGGTTGTTGGTGACGGGGTGACCCTGCCGGGTCGTCAGGTGCGGCTGCTGCTTCTCGGTCACGCGTTGCTCCTCGTCGCCGTGCAGTCGGGGCACACGCCCCAGAAGGTGACGTCCGCCTCGTCCACCGCGAAGCCGTGGTCGCCCCCCGGCTCCAGGCACGGGGCCCGGCCCACGGGGCAGTCCACGTCCACCACCCGCCCGCAGGCGCGGCAGACCAGGTGGTGGTGGTTGTCCCCGACGCGCGCCTCGTAGCGGGCGGGGCCGCCCGGCAGCTCGATCCGCCGGACCAGACCGGCGCCGCCGAGGGCGGCCAGGACGTCGTAGACGGCCTGGGTGGAGACGCTGCCGGAGCGCTCGCGGGCCCAGCGGGCGATGGCGCCGGCGTCGTGGTGGCCGGGCCGCTCGTGGAGCACGGCCAGGACCGCCAGTCGGGGGCCCGTGACGCGCAGCCCCGCGGCGCGCAGGCGCGCGGCCTGCGACGCTGGGGACGGATGGGCGGGAACGGGCATCGCGGTCACCCTTCCATCTGATCTGGAACCAGTCAAGTTACGGAACGGGGACGCGGTGCTGTCCGGGGTGGTCCTCGCGGGCGGCGCGAGCCGCCGCATGGGCACCGACAAGGCCCTGCTGCGCCTGCCGCCCGCCCGCGGCGGGGCCGGGGAGGGCGCCGCGCCGCGGCTGGTCGACCACGCCGCGGCCATCCTGGCCGCCTGCTGCGACGACGTCGTCGTCGCGGCCGGGGACGGGCGGCGGATCGACGGGCTGGCCGTGCCCCAGATCGGCGACGGGGTGGCCGGCGCGGGCCCGCTCGGCGGGGTGCTCGCGGGGCTCCGGGCGGCCCGCCACCCGCTCGTCGCGGTGCTGGCCGTCGACCAGCCCGGCGCGGACCCGGCGGTGTTCCGGCTGCTGGCCGCCCGGTGGGCCGGGGAGGCCGCCGTCGTGCCGCGGGCCGGCGGCCGCCTCCAGCCGCTGGCCGCGGTCTGGGCGAAGGCGGCGGCGGGCCCGCTGGCGACCCTGCTCGCCCGCGGCGACCGGGTGGTGGGCGACGCGGTGGCCGGCCTCGGGCTGCGCGTCGTGGAGGAGCACGACTGGCGCGCGGCGGCCGCCGGCGCGGACCTCGCCCGCAACCTCAACCGGCCCGGCGACCTCGCCGGCGGCCATTGACCGGACGGACATCCTCTGCTTCAGTTCCACGTCCGCACATGTGAGGAAGTGTGCAATTCGAGCGTGAGGAGCCGAGCATGCCGGACAACCAGGGCGTCGTGTACGTGGGGCCGGGACAGGTCGAGGTCCAGGACATCGGGTACCCGACCTTCCGCCTGGAGGAGCAGCAGCGCGACCTCAACCACGGGGTGATCCTGCGCACCGTGGTCAGCAACATCTGCGGCAGCGACCAGCACATGGTCCGCGGGCGCACCACCGCGCCCCCCGGCCAGACGCTGGGCCACGAGATCCTCGGCGAGGTCGCCGAGGTCGGCCGCGACGTCGAGTTCATCAAGGAGGGCGACCTCGTCTCGGTGCCCTTCAACATCGCCTGCGGCCGCTGCCGCATGTGCAAGGAGGGGCACACCGGGGTCTGCCTCAACGTCAACCCGGCGCGGCCCGGCGCGGCCTACGGCTACGTCGACATGGGCGGCTGGAAGGGTGGGCAGGCCGAGTACGTGATGGTCCCCTACGCGGACTGGAACCTGCTGCGCTTCCCCGACCGCGACCAGGCCATGGAGAAGATCATGGACCTGACCATGCTGTCGGACATCTTCCCGACCGGCTACCACGGGGTCTACACCGCGGGTGTCACGACCGGGTCGACCGTCTACGTCGCCGGGGCGGGGCCGGTGGGGCTGGCGGCGGCGACGGCGGCGCAGCTGCTGGGGGCGTCGGTCGTGATCGTCGGCGACCTCAACGCCGAGCGCCTGGCCCAGGCCCGCAGCTTCGGCTGCGAGACGGTGGACCTGACCCAGGACGCCGGCCTGCCCGAGCAGATCGAGCAGATCGTCGGCGAGCCGATGGTCGATGCCGCCTGCGACGCCGTCGGCTTCGAGGCCCGCGGGCACGGCGCCGACGCCGAGGAGCAGCCCGCAAGGGTGCTCAACGACGTCATGACCGTGACGCGCGCCGCGGGCCGGGTCGGGATCCCCGGGCTGTACGTGACCGGGGACCCCGGCGCCGCCGACGAGGCGGCGCAGAAGGGCCGGCTGGGCATCGACATGGGCACCGGCTGGGCGAAGTCGCTGTCGTTCACCACCGGGCAGTGCCCGGTCATGCGCTACAACCGCCAGCTGATGAACGCGATCCTGGCCGGCAAGGTGTCGATCGCGAAGAACGTCAACGCCACGCGGATCTCGCTGCAGGACGCGCCCCAGGGCTACGCCGAGTTCGACAAGGGCGCCGCCCGCAAGTACGTCATCGACCCGCACGGCATGGTCGCCGCCTAGGGGTGCACCGCGAACGCCGCGCTCGACCGGTGTGCAGGGCGGAGCCCGCAGGGGTCAGCGACACCGCCTAGGCCGCGTCGCGGTCGGGGAGCTGCTGGACGGCCCAGCGGTTGCCGTCCGGGTCCGCGAAGAACGTGAACGAGCCCCAGGGCAGGTCCTGGACCTCGCTCACCTCGACGCCCCGGGCGGCGAGCTCCTCGCGGGTCGCCCGGGCGTCGGCCACGACCACCTGGAGCCCCTGGACCGACCCCGGCACCGCGTCGGTCAGCCCCGTCCCCAGCGCGATCGAGCACGCGGACCCCGGCGGCGTGAGCTGCACGAAGCGCAGCTCGTCGCTGACCCGGACGTCGTGGTCGGCGACGAAGCCGACCCGGTCGGTGTAGAACGCCTTCGCGCGGTCCACGTCGCTGACGGGGATCGTCACGAGCTCGAGCTTCATGTCCATCGGTGGTCTCCTGGTCGGTCGGCGCGCGGGACGCTACGCGCGCATGCGGACGGGAGCGGTCCTCGAGCAGCGGCGACCGCGCGACCGGGTCAGGCCGGGCCGGGGCCCACCACCACGCGGTCGGGGTGGGTGTAGACGTTCATCCGCGCCCCGCGCAGGAAGCCGACCAGGGTCATGCCCGCGTCGTCGGCGAGGTCGACGGCGAGGGCGCTGGGCGCGCTGACCGCCGCCACCACCGGGACCGCGGCGATCAGGGCCTTCTGCGCGATCTCGAACGCGATCCGCCCGCTGACGAACAGGACGTGGCCGGCGAGCGGCAGGTGGCGGTGCACCGCGGCCCACCCCACCACCTTGTCGACGGCGTTGTGGCGCCCCACGTCCTCGCGCACGACGCGCAGGTCGCCGTCCGGGCCGAACAGCGCCGCCGCGTGCAGCCCGCCGGTGCGGGCGAACACGCGCTGGTGCGCCCGCAGGCGGTCGGGGAGCGCGGCCAGGGCGGCGGCGGTGACGCGCACGGCGTCGCCGTGGACGGGCGCGGCCTGCTTGCGGACCGCGGCGATGCTGGCCGTCCCGCACAGGCCGCACGAGCTGGTCGTGTAGAGGTTGCGGCGCAGGTCCGCGGCCATCGCGAGGCCGGGGCGCAGGTCGACCTCGACGACGTTGGGGTCGTCCCGGCAGGTGCGGACGCCCGCGACGTCCTCGGGCCGGGCGACGATGCCCTCGGTGAGGCAGAAGCCCAGCGCCAGCTCCAGGTCCGCGCCCGGCGTGCGCATGGCCACGGCGACCGCCTGCCCGCCGACGCGCAGCTCCATCGGCTCCTCGGCCACCAGCGCGTCGCCGACCACGGCGGCCGCGTCGCCGTCGACGCGCAGGACGCGCCGCCGGGCGACGGCGCCCTCAGGCACGCCCGCCCCGGTCCCCGTCCTCCGCCGCGAGCCCGCGCGCGGAGTCCAGCAGGGCGCGGACGCGGGCGGCCCGGTCCCCGCCGACGGGGTCGGCGGCGGCGGCGAGGCCGGCCAGGTAGGCGCTGACCGGGGCGAAGCGGCGCTCCGCGGTGTGCGCCACCACGCGGGCCAGGTCCAGCACGGCCGCCGCCTCCTGCGGGGTGACGGCGGGCGCGCCCGCCCGCTGCGCCAGCGCCGCGAGGTAGCGCTCCAGGTCCTCGTCCTCGGTCATCGTCCCACTCTGCCCCAGCGGCGGGAAGGCCGGGAGGCCGCGCGGCGTTGCACCTGGCTCCCCCCTACCCCAGGAGCGCGAACCGGTGTCCGACGTCACCATCTACTGGCGGCCCATGTGCGGCTACTGCGAGACCCTCAAGGCGGGGCTCACGGCCCGCGGCATCGCCTACGACGCGGTGGACATCTGGGCCGACCGGTCCAAGGCCGAGATCGTCCGGGGCGCGACCGGCGGTGACGAGATCGTGCCGACCGTGCGCATCGGGGACCGCTTCCTGGTGAACCCGTCGCCCGACGAGGTCGCCGCGGCGCTGGTCGCCTGACCGTGGCGCTGGACCCGGCGGACCTGCCGGCCGGCTACCTCGCGTTCCTGCGCGAGCGCCACCTGGGCACCCTCACCACGCTGCGCCCGGACGGGACCCCCCACGTCGTGCCGGTCGGCTTCGTCTACGACGAGGGCGACCGCACCGTCCGGGTGATCACCGACCGGGCCAGCCGCAAGGCGCGCAACCTGGAGGGCGGCGGCCGCGCCGTCGTCTGCCAGGTGGACGGTGGCCGCTGGGCGACCCTGGAGGGCGCGGCCGTGGTCCGCGGGGACGCCGAGGCGGTCGCCCGCGGCGTCGCCGCCTACCGGTCGCGCTACCGCGAGCCGCGCGACAACCCCACCCGCGTGGTGCTGGAGATCACCGTCGACACGGCGATGGGCCGGGCCTGACCCGGCGTCAGTCGCGGCGGGCGACGCGCGTCGCGCTGGCCTGGTCGGTGGGCAGGAGGATCACCTCGGCGACCTGCACGTGGGCGGGGCGGTCGGCGATCCACACGATCGTCTCCGCCACGTCGTCGGCGGTGAGCGGGGTCATGCCCTGGTACACCCGGTCGGCGCGGTCCGCGTCGCCGCGGAAGCGGACGACGGAGAACTCGGTCTCGACCATGCCCGGGTCGACGGTGGACACCCGCACGCCGGTGCCGAGCAGGTCCAGGCGCAGCCCCTGGGTGATGCGGTCGACGGCGGCCTTGGTCGCGCAGTAGACGGCGCCGTTGGGGTAGGTCTCGTGCCCGGCGATGGACCCCAGGTTGACCACGTGGCCCCGGCCGCGCGCGATCATCCCGGGCACGACCGCGCGGGTGACCGCCAGCAGGCCCCGGACGTTGGTGTCCAGCATGCGGTCCCAGTCGTCGGGGTCGCCGTCCGGGAGGGGCGCGAAGCCGGCGGCCAGGCCGGCGTTGTTGACCAGCACGTCGATGGCGGCCCACCCCGGGTCCAGCCCGGCGATCGCGGTGTCCACCGCCGCGCGGTCGCGCACGTCCAGGGGCAGGACGGCGACGTCGGTGTCGAGGCGCGCGGCGAGCGCCTCCAGCCGGTCGGTGCGGCGGGCGGCGAGCAGCAGGCGGGCGCCGGCGCGGGCGAAGGCCTCCGCGCAGGCGAGCCCGATGCCGCTGGAGGCCCCGGTGACGAGGACGACGCGGTCGAGGAGCATGGCGCATCGATAGCATCGCCACCGATGGACGTCCAGTTGTTCGGCCTCGCCAAGTCGCAGGCCACGCGCAAGGCCCAGCGCTTCTTCAGCGAGCGCCGGGTGGCGGTGAGCTTCCACGACCTGCGCAAGCGCGCCCCCGCGCCCGGCGAGCTGCGCAAGTGGCTCGACCGCTTCGGCATCGACGGCCTCCTCGATGAGGATTCGGAGGGGTATCAGCGTCAGGGCCTGGGCTACGTGTCGGCGTCCGACGACGACTGGCTGCGCCGGCTGTCAGAGGACCCCTCGCCCCTGCGCCTGCCGCTCGTGCGCTGCGGGCGCGACCTCGCCGTCGGCGACGACCCGGCGGCGTGGGAGCGCTTCGCCGCGGCGGTGAAGGGCCGGTGACGGGGCGCGGGGTCGGCCTGCTGGCCGCCGAGGTCGCGGTGGCGCGGCCGCTCGCCGACGCGCTCGCCGCCCGCGGCGTGCTCCCGACCGTCCTGGTGGCGGCCGGCCTGCGCTTCGACCCGGGGGAGCGGCGCAGCGACCTCGGCGTGGTGGTGAACCTGGTCGACGACCGCGCACCGGCCGCGGTCCGCGCGTTCGCCACCGAGCACCTCGCCTACCTCGCCGATATCGAGGTGCCGACGGTGAACGGCCTCGACGCGCTGGTGGTCGGCGCCAGCCGCGCCCGGCGGATCGCGCTTCTGGCCCACCTGGGCGTGGCCCACCCCGCGGCCCGCGTCGTCGCCGACGCGGGCGGGGTGGCGGCCGCCCTGGTCGACCTGGGCCGGCCCGCCGCCCACGACGTGGACGAGGGCCCGCCGATCGTCGTCCAGGTCCGCCCCGACGTCGGACCGGCCGTGCGCATCGACTACGTGGCGGGCCGCCAGCAGGCGGCGACGGCCGGCGGCGAGCCGGTCACCGTCGACCTGGCGATCGGGCGGCTGGGCGCGGCGGTCGTGCAGACCGCCCAGCTGGAGTTCGGGGCCGTGTCGTTCGCCGTCGACGCCGCGACGCAGCGCCCCCTGTGCGTGGCGGTCGACACCCGCCTGCCGGTCGCACCGCGGGCCCTGGACGCGGTCGCCGACCACGTGCTGCGCCGCGCCGGCCTGGCGGGCTGAGCGGGCGGCTACGCCGTGGAGGCGGCGCCGCGGCCGCCGGGGACGGGGGGCCAGAGCTCGCCGACGCGGTCCACCAGCTCGTCGAGGGAGCGGACCTCCAGGGCGGCGTCGCCGCCGTCGTCGCGGTGCAGGAGCCCCCACGGGCCGCGCCGGATCCAGACCGGCCGCAGGCCCGCCGCCGCGGCGGGCCGCACGTCATTGTCGACGCGGTCGCCGACGTAGGCGACGTGGCCGGGGTCCGGGCGGCCCAGCAGGTCGAGCGCGGCGGCGAAAAAGGCCGGGTCCGGCTTGGCCACGCCGAGCGCCTCGCTCATCGCCATCACCTCCGGCTCGACCCCGAGCAGGCGCAGCTGGGCGTCGCGCACGGCCGGCTGGTTGGCGATCACCGCCACGCGCAGCCCGGCCGCGCGCAGGCCGGCGAGCGCCCGCAGGGCGTCGGGGTACAGGTCGCTGGCGGCGAACCCACCGAACGCGCGCTCGACCTCGTCCGCGCGCTGGTGCCAGTCGGGCGCCAGCGCCGCCAGCGCGTCGCTGAACGGCTGCCCGCGGGCGATCATCCCGCCCATCAGGGCCGCCAGCGTGAAGCGCGGCACCCCCAGGACGTCGGCCCAGGTGGCGAACACCCGCGTCTCGTCGATGAGCGTCTCGCCCACGTCCAGCACCACCCAGCGCCCCGTCGCCACCCCTGCCTCCTCCTCGTCGGTCGTCCCTCCACGCTAGGACCCGCGGGGGGAGCGCTACGAGGCGTATCGGAGGGCGCAGCGGGGGAACACCTCCCCCAGGAGCGGGACCGTCCGCCCCGCCCGGCCCGGCATCCTTGCGTGGCGCTGCCGTACCGGGCACTGTGTTCGGCTGATCCGGGTGGCACGGCGCGGGCGTACCGATCCGCCGCCCACCGCCGAACGCCACAGCGTCCCGCGCCCGGGCGAACGAGAGGAAGCACAGAAATGAACAAGAGCGAGCTGATCGACGCCGCGGCTGCATCGACGGGCCTGTCGAAGAACGACGTCACCAAGACACTCGACAGCATCCTCAGCAGCATCAGCGACGCCGTCCAGCAGGGTGACCGCGTATCGCTCACCGGCTTCGGCACCTTCGAGCGCCGCGAGCGGGCGGCCAGGACGGGGCGCAACCCCCAGACGGGGGAGGAGCTGCAGGTGGCGGCGTCCAAGGCCCCCGCGTTCAAGCCGGCCAAGGCGTTCAAGGACGCCGTCAACGGCTAGGGGCGCCACCCGGCGGCGGCCCCGCCCTGGCCTCGCAGGGCCGCCCGCCCCCGGGCCCCCATCGGGGCCGCGCCGCGCTCAGCCCAGGCCGAGGTGGGCCACCAGCTCGTCGGGCTCCAGCACCAGCCCGATGACGAACGGGCCGAAGTCGGCGTAGCGCGCGCTCACCTCGTCGTAGCGCATCTCGTAGACGATGTCGCGCAGGGCCTTGGGGTCGTCGGCCAGCAGGGTCACGCCCCACTCCCAGTCGTCCAGGCCCGTCGACGTGGTGATGAGCTGGAGCACGCGGCCGCGGTACGCGCGGCCGACCTTGGCGTGCCCGAGCATGAGCTCCTTGCGCGCGTCGAAGTCCAGCCGGTACCAGTTGTCGTCGCCCGCGCGGCGCTTGGACATGGGGTAGAAGCCCAGCACGCGGCGCTGCGGCAGGCGCGGGTGGAGCCGGTGCTCGGCATAGGCGGCCATGCGATCGGCGAACCCGCGCAGGGCCTCGGCGTGCTCGGGCGAGCCTTCGGCCAGCCCCTCCTCGGCGACCAGGCGGCGCGACTCGTCGTCCTCGGTGGACGTGTACTCCGAGCGCTCGGTCAGGGACACGTACGACGCCGCGGGCAGCAGCGCGGCGCCGATCGGCGCCGACGCCAGGTCGACCGCGAACTGGTCGAGCCGCGCGAGGTCGGGACCCAGCACCATCAGGCCGAGGTCGGCCTTGGCGCCCAGGACGCTGAAGGCGAGCACCTGGTAGTCCTCCGCGGCGGCGAACGCGCGCAGCCGGGCGGCGAGGTCCTTGCCCGCGCCGGCCGGGTCCTCCAGCGCCTCGCGCCGGAGGTGGAAGAACAGGTGGAGGACGCCCCAGCCCTCGCTGGGGATCGCCGACACCGTCATGGACAGGCTCCTGCCGTGGGTGGGGGGTGCAGCCGCCCAGGGTAGGCCGGGCGGGGTGGGCCCGGGCGCCGACTACCATGGCGCCTCCACTGCGAGGAGCGCGAGATGCCGCGGACCGCCGTGCGGGGAGGCGATGCCGCGCCCCTCGCGCCGACCGACCACCTGCTGACCGCCCTGCAGGACCGCGCCGCGGCCGACCCGTCGCGCACCGCCCTGCGCATCCCCGACGGGGAGGCCTGGCGCGACGTGTCGTGGGGCGAGCTGGCGGGCCGCGTCCGCGGCGTGGCCGCCGGGCTGGTGGCGCTGGGGATCGCGCCGGGCGACCGGGTCGCGCTGATGGCCACCACGCGGGCGGGGTGGACGGTCGCGGACCTCGCCGTCCTCGCCGCGGGTGCGGTGACCGTGCCGGTGTACGAGACCAGCTCGGTCGTGCAGTGCGAGTGGATCCTGAAGGACTCCGGGGCGCGGGCGGCGATCGCGGGGTCCGCCGACCACGCCAAGCACCTGGACGCCGCGCGCGCCGGGGCGCGCGATCTCGGCGAGATCGCCGTGATGGACGACGGCGGGCTCGACGCGCTGGCCGCGCGCGCGGCCGACGCCGACCGCGAGGAGGTGGAGCGGCGCCTCGCGGCGCTCGGTCCCGACGACCTCGCCTCGATCGTCTACACCTCGGGGACCACTGGGAACCCGCGGGGCTGCATGCTGACCCACGGCAACCTGCTTGCCACGGCCCGGGGCGCCGGCGCGGACCTGGCGGAGCTGTTCGACGGCCCGGGCGCATCGACGCTGCTGTTCCTGCCGCTGGCCCACGCCTTCGCCCGGATCATCCAGTACACCGTGCTCGAGCACGGCGCCGTCCTGGGCTACGCGCGGTCGCCCGACACCCTGCTCGATGACCTGCGCACGTTCCGCCCGACCTTCCTGCTCGCCGTCCCGCGGGTGTTCGAGAAGATCTTCAGCACCGCCCAGCGCTCGGCGACCGGGCCGCGCCGGCGGGTGTTCGACCTCGCGGTGGCCACGGCGTCGGCCTGGGCGCGGGCGGAGCGCCCGTCGCGCCTGCTGGAGGCCCGGCGCGCCGTCGCCGACCGCCTGGTCTACGCGCGCCTGCGCGCCGCCCTGGGCGGGCGCGTGCGCTACTGCCTGTCCGGCGGCGCCCCCCTCGCGCCTCATCTCGCGGAGTTCTTCGCCGCGGCGGGGATCACCGTCCTGGAGGGCTACGGGCTGACCGAGACCAGCGCCGGGACGGTCGTGAACACCCCGCGGGCGCACCGCATCGGGACCGTCGGGCGGCCCACCCGCGGGGTGGAGGTGCGCGTCGCCGACGACGGCGAGCTGCTGGTCCGCGGGACCGCGGTGTTCCGCGGCTACTGGAACGACGACGCCGCGACCGCGGCGGTGCTGGACGCCGACGGCTGGTTCGCGACCGGCGACCTCGGCGCCATCGACGACGACGGCGCGATCCGCATCACCGGGCGCAAGAAGGAGCTGATCGTCACCGCGGCGGGCAAGAACGTGTCGCCGTCGCTGCTGGAGGAGCGGCTCAAGGCCCACGCGCTGGTCAGCCAGGCGATGGTCGTCGGCGACGGGCGGCCCTACGTCGCGGTGCTGGTGACCCTGGACCCCGACGAGCTGGTGGCCTTCGCCGCCCGGCACGGCCTCGACGGGCAGGTGGACGACGTGCTCGCGGCCGACGCGCTGCGCGCGGAGCTGCAGCGGGCGGTCGCCGCCGCCAACGAGGCGGTCAGCCGGGCCGAGTCGATCCGGCGCTTCACCGTCCTGCCGCGCGACTTCACGATGGAGGCGGGGGAGATGACCCCGTCGCTGAAGCTGCGCCGGGCCGTGATCGCCGAGCACTTCGCGGGCGAGATCGACCGCCTGTACCAGACCTCCTGACGTGGACGACGTCCGCAGGGCCGTGCGGCGCGGCGTGCAGCGGGGGGCGCTGCGCGCGCTGCCCCGGCTGCCCGACGGCGTCCGCGAGGTCGCCGTCGCGCTGGCCGCCCGGGTCAACACCGGGCCGGCGGTGCTGCCCGGCCCGCCCGAAGGGCCCGTCCTGGTCGTCGCCGCCCACCCCGACGACGAGACCATCGGCTGCGGCGGGACCCTGGTGCGCCACGCCCGCGCCCGCGACGACGTGCGCCTGGTGGTCGCCACGTCGGGGGAGTCCACGGGTGGCGGGGGCGGCGACGTCGCGGCGGCCCGCGAGGCCGAGTGCCGCGCCGCCTGCCGCGCGCTGCGCATCGGCGAGCCGGTGTTCCTGCGCCTGCCCGACGGCCGCCTGTCCGCGCACGTCGCAGAGCTGGGGGCGCGGCTGCGGACGGTCGGGGCGGGCGCGCGGGTCGTCTACGTGCCCTCGGTGCTCGACCCCCACCCCGATCACCTGGCGGCCAACCTCGGCGTGGCGGCGGCGGGGCTCGCGGACGCCGAGGTGCTCGGCTTCGAGCTCTGGTCGGCCGCACCCGTCGACGCGGTGCTCGACGTCACCTCCGCCTACGCGCGCAAGGAGGAGGCGATGCGCTGCTACCCCGTCGCGCTGGAGTCGATGGACTACGCCACCGCCGCGCGCGGCCTGGCGACCTACCGCGGGGTCACCGCGGGCCTCGGCCCCGCGGCGCTGGCCGAGGGCTTCCTGCGCCTGCCCGCCGCCGAGCACGCCACCGTCGCCCGCCAGGTCGCCGAGGCCTAGCCGACGGCGCCGCCGGGCGCCGCGGGTGCCGCTGATCGCCGGGGGAGGAGGCGGGGCAGGACCACGCCGGCGGCCGTCGCGGTGCCGGCCACCAGCAGGCCGGGGACGCGGATCGCGGCGGGCAGGCCGGTCCAGCCGAGCAGGCCGGCGACGTCGCCGAGGTCGGCCACGGCCCCGGCCTCGGCCCACCCGCGCAGCCCGCGCGGGTCGCGCCGGGCGCCCAGCAGCGGTCCCAGCCCCAGGGCGAGGTCGCGCGCCGCGAAGCCCCGGGCCAGCGCGACCGCCTCCGGTCCGGGCGCCGCCCCCCCGAGCGCGGCGCGCAGCAGCCGCCCCGGCGCGAGCAGCAGGGCGAGGCCCAGCACGACGCGGCCGGCGTTCAGGGCCAGGACGGCCCGCACCGCCGCCGACTGGGTGGGGGTCAGGTCTGGCAAAGGTTCCTCCAAGGGTCGCCGCCGCAGCCTAGGGGTGCACCGCAAACGCCGGGCGGCTCACGAACGAGGCGACACGCTCCAGTGGGCCCCGACCGCCGGTACCCTTGGCCGGTGGAGACTCCCAGCGCCACCACCGGCACCATCCCGACGTGCTACCGGCACCCGGACCGCGAGACGCGACTGTCGTGCTCCACCTGCGGCCGGCCGGTCTGCGTGGACTGCGTGCGCAGCGCGCCGGTCGGGCAGAAGTGCCCTGAGTGCGCGCGGCCGGAGCCGGGGGCCCGGGTGATCACCGCCCACGAGGCGGTCGGCGGGGGCCTGCGCCAGACCGCGCCGGTGACCTTCGCGCTCATCGCCCTGTGCGTAACGGCCTTCGTGCTGTCCCGGCTCCCGCAGCTGGGGCTGGAGGCCCTGGGCGCGCAGGTCAACCCGCTGGTCGCCGGCGGCGAGTGGTGGCGGCTGGTGACCGCGGCGTTCCTGCACGGCGGGCTGCTCCACCTCGGCTTCAACATGTACGCGCTCTACCTGTTCGGGCCCGGCATCGAGCGCCAGGTCGGCGGGCCGGCGTTCCTGTCGCTGTACCTCGGCAGCGCGATCGCGGGCGGGGCCGCGTTCTTCCTCTACGACGTGGCCACCGCCGGCGGGCTCGGCGCGGCGGTCGGCGCGTCGGGCGCGATCTTCGGCCTCTTCGGCGCCACCCTGGCGGCCGCCTGGCGGCACCGCCGGTCCTCCGCCGGGCAGGCGGGGCTGCGCCAGCTGCTGACCCTGCTGGGCATCAACCTGGCCCTGCCGCTGCTGGTCCCGTCGATCGCGTGGCAGGCCCACGTCGGCGGGCTGGTCGCCGGGGTGCTGATCGGCGCCGCGTGGGCCGCGGTCGGGGCGGGGCGATCGCGCGCTCTGCTGCGCGCCGCGCCCGGCGCCGCGATCGCGGCAGCCTGCCTCGCCTCGGTGGTCCTGGCGGTCTGAGCGCCCCGCCCGCGTCGGACCCTCTAGGATCGCCGGTCATGACCGACGCCGTGACCGACCGGATCGTGGTGGCCGCGGGACCCGATGCGGTCCTCGCCGTGCTCACCGACGTGGACGCCTACCCCGACTGGCAGGACGAGGTCACCAGCACCGAGGTGCTGACGCGCGACGGCGCGGGGCGCCCCGCGCGCGTGCGCATGGCCCTGGACGCCCGCGTCCTCAAGGGCTCGCTGGTGCTGGAGTACGACTACCCGGAGCCGCTGACGATGCGCTGGCGCCTGGTCGAGTCCGACCTGCTGCGCCGCAACGACGGCAGCTACGTCCTGGCCTCCCGCGGCGACGGGACCACCGAGGTCACCTACACCCTGGAGGTCGACCCGGCCGTCCGCCTGCCCGGGATCCTGCGCCGCCAGGCCGCCCGGAGGATTGCCGACGGCGCCCTGAAGGGGATGAAGGCCCGGGTCGAGTCGGTGTCGTAAGCGCACCACCCGCCTCTTCCACCGCACACCTGGAGGTTCCACTTGGACGTCACCGCCGCGGCGATCCGCACGCTGGTCGACCGCTCGAACGACGGGCTGCCCGTCACGAGCGTCTACCTCAACACCGACGGGTCGGAGTTCCCGCGCGCCGTGGACTACGAGGCGCGCCTCGACGCCCTCCTGCGCGACGTCCGCAAGATCGCCGAGGGGCGCCCGGAGCGCGAGCGCGACGCCGTGCTGGCCGATGCCGACGCCATCAGCCGCTGGGTCCGCAGCGACTTCACCCGCGGGGACATCCGCGGCATCGGGGTGTTCTCCTCCCGCGGGGAGATCCTGGACACCGTCCAGTCCGCGATCCGCGTCCGCTCCACCGCGCGCGTGAACGACCGGCCCTACGTCGTGCCGCTGGAGGTCCTGGTCGGGCGCGCGTACCACATCGGTCTCGTCCTCATCGAGCGCGACCAGGCGCGCATCTTCCGCTACCGGCTCGGCCGCTTCGAGCAGTACACCGGCCTGGTCTCCGACGTCCACCGCCAGCACTCGCAGGGGGGCTGGTCCCAGGCCCGCTTCGAGCGCAGCGTGGACGAGGAGGTCCACCAGCACATGAAGGAGGCGGCGGAGATCCTCCTGCGCGTCCACGAGGCCGACCCCCTCGACGCGGTCGTGGTCGCCGGCCCCCGCGTCGGCGCGCTGGAGTTCATCGACCTGCTGCACCCCTACCTCAAGGACCTGGTGCACGGCGACCCGATCAGCGTCGACGTGAACGCGGGCGCCGACGAGCTGCGCGAGCGCATGGAGGAGGTCGAGCAGCAGCTGGTCAGCAGCCGCCGCAGCGAGCTGCTGCAGCGGCTCGCCGCCGCGCGCGGGTCGGGGGAGAAGGGCGTCTGGGGGCTGCGCGCGGTCGTCGACGCGGTCAACCGCAAGGCGGTGGAGATCCTGTTCGTGGTCGAGGGCCACGGCGACCCCGGGTTCCGCAGCGAGTCGGGCGCCCTGGCCCTGCACCGCGCCGACGCCGAGGCCTTCGGCGCCCCCGTCGTGCCGGTCGACGACCTGCTCGACGAGGTCATCGAGGAGACCGTCCGCGGCGGCGGCCACGTCGAGCTGTTCCGCGACGAGGTGCGCCTGGACGGGCACCCCGCCGCCGCGCTCGTGCGCTTCTAGCCCGCCGTCACGGGGGGCGGGCGGACGTGCCGGGGAGGACCGCCGCCCCCCGGATCGCCGGCGGCGGCACGAAGGTCGCCGCGGGCCTGGTGGGGGGGGCGGGGGGCGTGGGGCGCGCCGGGCGCCGCGAGCCGCCCCCGGGGCCCGGGGGCCGCGGCGGGCGGGGGGCGGCGCGGGGCGCCGGCGCGCGCCGCGCCGCGGGGCGCGACGACCTGCCCGTGGGGGTCGGGGTCGCCGGCCTGCTCGACCTCGACGGCGTGATGCGCTTCGCGCCGAACCTGCCCTACCGCGACCACCCCGTCGCGGCGCGCGTGTCCGCGCTGCTCGGGTGCCCCGTGGTCGTGGAGAACGACGCCAACGCCGCCGCCTGGGGCGAGTACCGGGCGGGGGCGGGCGCCGCGGCCCGCTCCTCACTGGTGATGATCACCCTGGGCACCGGGGTGGGCGGCGGGCTGGTGCTCGGCGACGCCCTGGTGCGCGGGGGGCACGGCATGGGCGCGGAGTTCGGGCACATCGTCGTCGACGAGGGCGGCCCGCTGTGCCGCTGCGGCAACCACGGCGACCTGGAGTCCTGGTCCAGCGGCAGCGCGCTGGGCCGGATGGCGCGGGAGGCGGTCGCGGCGGGGGAGGTGCCCGCCGGGTCGCCGCTGCTCGACGGCACGCCGACGGGCCGGTCGGTGACGGACGCGGCGCACGGCGGCGACGCGGTGGCCCTCGGCATCCTCGCCCGCGCCGGGTTCTGGCTTGGGGTGGGGATCGCGTCGCTGGTCAACACCCTGGACCCCGAGGTCGTGGTCGTCGGCGGCGGCGCGATGCAGGCGGGCGACCTCATCCTGGGCCCCGCCCGCGCGGCGGCCGCGGACCGCATCGCGGGCCGCGCGTACCGCCCGGGGGTGCCGATCGTCGCCGCCCGGCTCGCCGACGCCGCGGGCGTGATCGGCGCGGGGCTGCTCGCCCTGGAAGCGCGGTACTAGGTCGCCCGGGACCGGGCATGCTGGTGGCCTGACCCGCAGGCGGGGACGGAAGGGGGCCGAGTGGAACGGGTCGACGCTGCGCCACCGCTGTACCGGGCCCTCCACGCCGTCCTGCCGCCGGCGCTGTCGGCGCTGTGGCGGCCCACGGCGACGGGGACCGAGCACGTGCCCCTGACGGGACCCGCGATCCTGGCCTCCAACCACCTGTCGTTCCTCGACCACTTCTTCCTGCCGATGTTCATCCCGCGCCCGATCTTCTTCCTGGGCAAGAGCGACTACTTCACCGGCCCCAAGCGGCTGTTCTTCGAGTCGGTCGGGGTGATGCCGGTCGCGCGGCAGGGCGGCGACGCGGGCGAGGCCAGCCTGCGCAAGGGCCAGGAGATCCTGGAGTCCGGGCGCCTGCTGGGCATCTACCCGGAGGGGACGCGGTCGCCGGACGGGCGCCTGTACCGCGGCAAGACCGGCCCCGCGCGCCTCGCGCTGCGCACCGGTGTCCCGATCCTGCCGGTCGCGATGGTCGGCACCTTCGAGGTCCTGCCGCCCGGGTCCAAGCTGCCCCGCTTCCGCCGCGTCGAGGTCCGCATCGGCGCACCGCTGGACCTGTCGCGCTACGAGGGCGGCGAGAACGACCGCTTCGTCCTGCGCAGCGCGACCGACGAGCTCATGTACGAGCTGATGCTGCTGTCGGGCCAGCCCTACGTCGACGAGTACGCCGCCAAGGTCAAGGCGGGCGAGGTGATCATCGGCTCGGGCGACCTGGAGGAGCTGGGGCGCCTGCTTGACGAAGAGGTCCCGGCCCGCAGCGCCTGACGCATGTGCGGGCGGACGATCCCGCCTCCGGGGGGCCCGCGGGGGGTGTGGGCTAGGCTCGCCCGATGCGTCTGGTCCTCCCCCTCGTCCTCGTCGCGGCCGCCCTCGTCGGGCTGACCGCCTTCGCCACCGCCCCGCCCGGCGCCGTCACCGCGGGGGTTGACGCCCCGTCGCCGCAGGCGCCGGAGCCGCGGGCCGCGGGCGCGGTGGTCGAGACGGCGACGGTGGCGGCGGAACCCACCCCGGCGGTGCCGCCGGACTGCGTCCCCGCCCCGCTCGAGGAGCGCGCCGGCCAGCTGCTGGTCGTGGGGCTGCCCCGGGTGGTCACCGGCCAGGAGCCCCTGGTGGCGGAGCTCACCGACCTCGGCGTCGGCGGGGTGCTGATCCAGAAGGCCAACGTCCAGAGCGCCGACCAGGTCCGCGCGCTCATCGGCGAGCTGCGCGGCCGGTCGCGGGTGCCGCTGCTGGTCGCCGCGGACGAGGAGGGCGGACGCGTCTCCACCTTCCGCTCGATCGTCGGGCGCACCCCCGCCCCGCGGACGCTCGCCGCGGAGCAGACCCCCGAGCAGATCCGCGAGCAGGCACGGGTGCTGGGCGAGCAGCTGGGCGACCTCGGCGTGGGCATGAACCTGGCCCCGGTCGTGGACCTCAACGACGGCGCGCACGACGGCATCGTGGGTGACCGTTCCTACTCCGCGGACCCCGCGACCGCCAGCCGGTTCGCGTCGGAGTTCGCGCACGGCCTCGCCGAGGCGGGCGTCCTGTCGACCGCTAAGCACTTCCCCGGCCACGGGCGCACCTCGGTGGACAGCCACATCGAGCGCCCCGTGGTCGACGTGCCGCTCGGCGAGCTGCAGGCCGCCGACCTCCAGCCGTTCGCGGACGCCATCAGCAACGGCGTGCCGATGATCCTGATGGCCCACGTGTCCTACGCGGCGCTGGACCCCGCCCTGCCGGCCAGCCTGGACCCGCGCGCCTACCAGCTCCTGCGCGACATGGGCTTCCAGGGCGTCGCCATCCCCGACTCGCTGGACATGGGCGCGATCACGACCACCTACAGCAAGCCGGAGGCGACGGTGCTGGCGGTGACCGCGGGCGCGGACGCGGTGCTGGCCACCGGCGGGACCGAGGCGCGCGCGATGCGCGACGCGCTGGTCGCCGCGGTGGCCGACGGCCGCATCCCCGAGGCGCGGCTGAACGAGGCGGCGGCCCGTGTCCTGGCCATGAAGGGCGTCGACCCGGCGCCGATGACCTGCACCGCGGTCACCCCCACCACGCTGGCCGCCCGCGCCCACGAGGCGGCCACGCCCACGCGGTAGCTAGCGGCGGGGACGGGGGTCGACCCGGCGGGCGGCTGCCCACGCGCCGGCCACGTCGCCCAGGTCCCACGCGCCGGCGCCCAGGCCGGCCAGGAGCGCGGCGCCCAGGGCGGCCGTCTCGCGCTCGGCCGGCACGACCACGGGGACGCCGACCAGGTCGGCCCAGGCGACCAGGGCGGGGCCGTCCGCGGCGACGGGGCCGTCGACGCGCAGCTCGTCCACCCGGGTGACGCGGGGGAGCAGGGCGCCGGGGCCGGCCAGGGCGACGACCGGCCCCTCGCCGAGGTCCCAGGCCACGGTCGCGACGAACTCCCCGATCCCGGTCGCCCCGGGACGGGGCGGCGACGCGTGATCCGGGTCCGCCAGCGCCAGCGCGTCGCCGCCGGGCCACTGGTCGGTGCGCGCGGTCCCCGGGGACGCCCCGCCGTGGCCCAGCAGCGCCGCCGCTCCGCGCGCCGCCACCCCGGTGACGGGCACCTCGGCGCCCAGCAGCGCCTCGGGGTCGGTGACCGCGCCGGCGGCGGCGGACGGGCGCAGCGCGGGCAGCACCCCCGCGGGCACGCCGACGCGGGCGGCGCGGTCGATGTCCCAGGCGCGGGTGCGCGGGTCGTACAGGCCCGTCGCCCCGGCGTTGGACGGCTCGGTCGCCTCGACGTCGCCGTTGGTCAGCCGGGCGAGCAGCCAGGCGTCCAGGGTCCCGGCGGCGAGGTCCCCGCGCTCAGCGGCGTCGCGCACGCCGTCCGCGCTGTCCAGCAGCGGTCCCAGCCCGCCGCCCGGGGCCGCGGCCACCACCGGCCGCAGGGTGGCGCGCGACCAGGCCAGGACGAGGTCGCGGGGCGTGGCCAGCCCCAGCCCCGCCAGCCCCGCCGCAGCGACCCCCGCCTCCGCCAGGGCGCCCCGGCAGGCCCCCTGGAGCGCCGCCCAGAGCGCGTCGACGTCGATCCCGCCGCCGGGCAGGTCGCGGACGGCGCACCCGCGCACCGCCCCGCCGTCGCCGACCACCACCGCGGCCACCCGCCCCGGGTCCACGTCGACCCCCAGCACCTCGGCCACCAGTTCCTCCTCCGTCGGTGCATGAGTCCGGGTCGGCGGGCGCAGTCTAAGTTGTGGACCCCTTCGCCGGCCGGGCGGGGGGACCGGTGCGATGCCAGGGAGTGCGCGATGCAGATCGGTGTGCTGACGGGTGGTGGGGACTGCCCGGGCCTCAACGCCGCGATCCGGGCGATCGTCCGCCGGGGCATCAACGAGCACAACATGCGCATGTTCTCGTTCCAGAACGGGTGGCAGGGCGTGCTCGAGGGCGTGCCGGAGCCCCTGACCTTCGAGACCACGCGCGGGATCCTCGCCCGCGGCGGGACGATCCTGGGCACCAGCCGGACCGACCCCATCCGGGCGGCGGGCGGGCCGGACCGCGTCCGGGAGGTCCTGGACATCCACGAGATCGACGGGCTGATCGTGATCGGCGGCGAGGGCACCCTGTCAGCGGCCACCGAGCTGTCGGTGAACCACGGCGTGCCGATCATCGGCATCCCCAAGACCATCGACAACGACCTGGGCGGCACCGAGTTCACCATCGGCTTCTCCACGGCCCTGGACATCGCCACGGGCGCGGTGGACCGGTTCACCATCGGCTTCTCCACGGCCCTGGACATCGCCACGGGCGCGGTGGACCGCCTGCACACCACCGCGGAGAGCCACAACCGGGTGATGATGCTGGAGGTCATGGGCCGCCACGCCGGGTGGATCGCGACCTACGCGGGCATGGCGGGCGGCGCCGACGCGATCCTCGTGCCGGAACGGCCCTTCGACATCAACCGCATCGTGCGCCACCTGCGCCGGCGCCACGGCAGCGGCCGGCCGTTCTCCATCGTGGTCGTCGCCGAGGGCGCGGTGCCCGCGGAGGGCACCGTGGAGCTGCCGGAGTACGCCAAGGACGAGTACGGCCGCCCCCGCCTGGGCGGGCTGGCGTCCTGGCTGGGACCGATGATCGAGGAGCGCACCGGCTTCGCCACGCGCGTGACCATCCTGGGCCACGTGCAGCGCGGCGGGGCGCCCAACGCCTTCGACCGGGTGCTCGGCACCTCGATGGGCGTCGCGTCGATCGACCTCGCCGCCAAGCGCGAGTGGGGCGTGATGGTCGGGTCCAACGGCACCCGGGTGAGCCCCGTGCCGCTGCAGGAGGCGACCAGGGAGCTCAAGCTGGTCCCGCCGGAGATCTACGGCGTCGCCGAGACCTTCTTCGGCTGACACCCCGTGAACCCGCGCCCGAGGTGCACCCCGTGATCGACCTGCGCAGCGACACCGTCACCCGCCCCTCTGCCGAGATGCGGCGGGTGATGGCCGCCGCGGAGGTCGGCGACGACGTCTACGGCGAGGACCCCGCGGTCAACGCGCTGCAGGACGCGGCCGCGGCGCGCTTCGGGCACGAGGCGGCCCTGTTCTGCCCGTCGGGGGTGATGTGCAACCAGCTGTGGCTGCGCGTGCTCGCCCGCCCGGGCGCGGAGGTGATCGTCGAGGCCGACGCCCACCTGGTGAACTACGAGCGCGGCGCCGGGGCGCTGCTGGCCGGCGTGCAGTTCCGCACGCTGGCGGGCACGCGGGGGCTGCTCGACCCCGACCAGGTCGCGGCGGCGATCCGCCCGGACCGCTTCCCGCTCACCCCGACGGCGCTGGTGTGCGTCGAGCAGACGGCCAACCGCGGGGGCGGGACGGTGTACGAGATCGACCGGCTGGAGCACCTGCGCGCCGTGACCGCGGCCGCGGGGATCCCGCTGTACTGCGACGGGGCGCGGATCCTCAACGCCGCCGTGGCGACCGGCACCGACCCGGCCACCTACGGCACCCTGTTCGACGGCCTGATGTTCTGCGTCTCCAAGGGCCTGGGTGCGCCCGTCGGCAGCCTGATGGTCGGCGACGCCGACGCGATCGCCGAGGCGCGCGAGTGGCGCGGCCGCTACGGGGGCGCGATGCGGCAGGCCGGTGTCGTCGCCGCCGCGGGTCTGTGGGCGCTGGAGCACGGCGTCGAGCGCCTGGCCGAGGACCACGCCGCCGCGCGCGTGCTGGCCGAGGCCGTCGCCGAGGTCCGCCCGGAGGTCGTCGACCTCGACCAGGTCCAGACCAACATCGTCTACCTGGAGCCGGTCGACGCGGTCGCCACCGTCGCGGCCCTGCGCGCCGAGGGCGTGCTGGCCGGGTCGATGGACGACCGCACGGTGCGCCTGGTCACCCACGCCGACGTCGACCGCGCGCAGGTCGGGCGGGCCGCCGACGCGCTGCGGCGGGTGTTCGCCGCCGTCCCCGCGGGGTAGGACGCCCGGCACCGGAGGGGTCCGGGGGAGTGGGAGCGTGGCGAGGACCGTCCTGGTGCTGGGTGACCAGCTCGACCGGCGCACCGGCGCCCTGAAGGACGCGGTGCCCGGGACCGACCGCGTGGTGATGGTCGAGTCGTTCGCCAAGCTGGCCGAGCGCCCCTGGCACCACCACAAGCTGACCTACCTGCTGTCGGCGATGCGCCACTTCGCCGCGGAGCTGCGCGACGAGGGCTTCGACGTCACCTACCGGCGGGAGCCGACCCTGCGCGACGGGCTGGCGGGCTTCGACCCCGCCGAGCTGGTGGTCATGGCGCCGTCGCGCTACGACCTGCGCCCGCGGCTGGAGCGCTGGGGCATCGAGCAGGTCCCCAACGACGCCTACATCGCGGGGGAGGCCTGGTTCGCGCGCTGGGCGGCGGGCCGGCGGACCCTGCTGCTCGAGCACTTCTACCGCGAGGTGCGCGCCGAGCACGGCTGGCTGATGGACGGGTCCGAGCCCGTCGGCGGGCGCTGGAACTACGACCAGGAGAACCGCAGGCCCGCGCCGCGCGACGCGCGCGGGGTGCTGGCGTCGGCGCCGTGGCGGCCCACCGAGGACGACATCGACGCGGCGACCCGCCGCGACGTCGCCGCCTACGAGCGCGACCTCGACCTGGAGCTGTACGGCGAGGAGACCCCCCGCCACTTCCCGGTCACCAGGGCGGAGGCGCTGGCGTCGCTGCGCCACTTCGTCGACCACAAGCTCGACGACTTCGGGCCGTTGCAGGACGTGATCCTGGACGACGACCCGATCCTGTACCACTCGATGCTGTCGGCGCCGCTGAACCTGGGGCTGCTGCACCCCGTCGAGGTCTGCGACGCGGTCGACGCCCACTGGCGCGAGGGGCGCGGCCCGCCGAACTCCCACGAGGGCTTCCTGCGCCAGGTCTGCGGCTGGCGCGAGTACGTCTGGGGCCTGTACTGGCAGCGCATGCCCGGATGGCGCGACGACAACGCCCTCGGGCAGCACGGCGCGGTCCCGGAGTTCTTCTGGACCGGCGAGACCGACATGAACTGCGTCGGCTCCAGCCACCGCGACCTGGGCCACTACGCCTGGGCGAACCACATCCAGCGGCTCATGGTCTTCGGCAACTACGGGCTGATCGCGGGGGTCGACCCGCTGGAGCTGGCCGGCTGGTTCCACTCGATGTTCATCGACGGCTACGACTGGGTGATGGTCCCCAACGTCATGGGCATGAGCCAGTGGGCCGACGGCGGGGTCATGGCCACCAAGCCGTACGCCGCGACGGCGCGCTACGTCAACCGCATGACCGACTACTGCGGGCCCTGCGTGTATGAACCCAAGACGAGAACCGAGGACGACTCCTGCCCGTTCAACGCGCTGTACTGGGACTTCCTGGACCGCAACCGCGCCGCGCTCAAGGGCAACTACCGCATGGCCCGCGTGCTGTCCCAGCTCGAGCGCTTCCCCGCCGAGGAGCTCGCGGCCGTCCGCGCCCGCGCCGCCCCCTTCCGCGCCCGCCCCGCCGACCGCTCCTGAGCGGCCCGCGCGCCCCTCATGAGCCGGGCTCCTGGAGGAGCCGTGCGACGGCCCCCTCGCCGAACAGGACGGCGATGCGCTACCCGTCCGACCGGTCCTGCTGGTAGAGCCGGGCGGCGGTGACCAGGAGCAGGAGGGCGAGCAGGGCGATCGACACCCGCGGGTCCATCCGGGTGGCGACCGCGACGCCGCCGGTCGCGGAGACGGCCCCCGCCAGACCCACCAGCACGGCGGTGCGCAGGTCGACGTGGCCCGCCCGCCGGTTGCGCAGGGTGCCCAGGACCGCGGTCGGGATGATGACCACCAGCGACGTGCCCTTGGCCATGACGTCGGCCATGCCGAACAGCACGATCAGCGCGGGGACCATGATGATCCCGCCCCCCACGCCGAGGAGCCCGGCCAGCACGCCGCTGACCAGCCCCAGCGCGACGCCTCCCGCCACCACCGCGGGGGTCAGGGCGACGGGCGCCCCCACCGGGGTGGCGAGGAGCAGGCGGGCGGCGGTGAGCACGAGGATGGCGATGAAGGCCAGCCGCAGCGCCCGCTGCGGCAGGACGTCCAGCAGCCGGGTCCCCGCCAGGACCCCCAGCGCCGAGCCCGCCAGCACCACGGCCGCGACCGCCCAGTTGACCGAGCCGTCCAGGGCGAAGCCGATGGCGGCGACGGCGCTGATGGGCACCGCGGCACCCAGCGAGGTGCCGTGGGCGCGGCGCTGGTCCATGGCCAGGAGCACCACCAGCGCCGGCACGATCAGGACCCCGCCGCCCACGCCGAACAACCCCGACAGGAACCCGGCGACGAGCCCGACCGCCAGCGGCGCGCCCCAGGTCCGGGTCCGGGGGTCGTCGAGCAGTCGCATGCAACTCCTGGCGGATTGGATCCAGTCGGAGAACCGTATGCGGGGTGCCGCCCGGGTTCAAGGTGCGGTCAGGCCGCGGCGCCCACGATCTCGCGGTACGCCGCCGGGTCGGTGGCGCCCTCCGTGACGATCAGGAGCACCCGGTCGCCGGGGCCCGGGCGGCCCGTGCCGGCGGCCGCGAGCGCGGTCATGCCCGCCAGCCCCGCCGCCCCGGACTCGCCCGCGACCACGCCGGCGGCGGCCAGGTCGCGCATCGCCGCGCGCGCCGCGGAGTCGGGCACCGCGACCACGAGGTCGGCGCCCGACTCCACCAGGTGCGGCCCGGGGACCTCCACCAGGCCGCCCGCCGCCACCGACGCGAGCACGCAGTCGGCCCCCTCCGGCTCCACGCCCACCAGCAGGGCGGGCCCGGGGCGGTGGTGGCGGACCACGGCGGCCGCGAGCGCACCGACGCCGATCTGCACCGCGACGGCGGTCGGGCCGGGGAGGTCGCGGGCCGCCAGCTCGTCCTCGATCTCCCAGAAGATCGTCGAGTAGCCCTCCGACACCCAGCGGGGCACGTCCACGTAGCCCTCGTAGGCGGTGTCGGAGATGACCAGCGTGTCCTCGCCGGCCTGGGCGGCGGCCAGGTCGACCGCGTCGTCGTAGCCGCCATCGACGACCACGACCTCCGCGCCCTCCGCCGCGATGCCCTCGCGCCGCGCGGGGACCATGTCGTCGGGGACGTAGATGCGCGCGGGCCAGCCGCGCAGGCGGGCCATGTGCGCGACCGCCCGGCCGTGGTTGCCGTCGGTGGCGGCGACCAGCGTGCGCGGGCGGTCGTCGCCGAGTGCCGCCACGGCGCGCTGCACCGCCCACGACGCGCCCAGCACCTTGTAGGACGGCAGCCCCAGGCGCGCCGACTCGTCCTTCACGTAGACGTCGGCCACCCCGAGCGCCGACGCCAGGCCGGGGCCTGCACCAGCGGGGTTGGGGCGTAGCCCGGGAGCCCGCGGTGGAACGCGAGCGGCTCGCGGTCGGGCGGGCCGAAGGTGCCCAGGTCGACCGGGCCGTCCGCGCGGGGGTTGGACAGGATGCGCATGCTCACACCGCCAGGTAGCCGCCGTCGATGACCACCGACTCGCCGGTGATGTAGGCCGAGTCCGGCGAGGTCAGGAAGCACAGCAGGCCGGTCACGTCCTCCGGCCGGGCCTGGCGGCGCAGCGGGATGGCCGCCTCCAGCGCCTGCCGCGCGACGTCGGGGTCGCGCTGGTGGCCCCAGTGCGGGTCGTTGAACGGGGTGTCGACCCAGCCGGGGCACACGCAGTTGACGCGCACGCCGTCGGGGCCGAGCTCGTCGGCCAGCGCGCGGGCCAGGTTGACCAGGCCGGCCTTGGACGCGGCGTAGGCGGGCATGCCCGCGTGGCCGCGGAAGGCGCCCGTCGACGCGGTGAAGACCAGGCTGCCCAGGGGCGACCGCCGCAGGTGGGGGCCGCCGCCTGGGCCAGCAGGAACGGGCCGCGCAGGTTGACCGCGAGGCTGCGGTCCCAGTCCTGCGCCGTCCAGTCCGCCAGGGGGCGGCGCGCAGGACCGCGGCGTTGGCCAGGGCCGCGTCCAGCCCGCCGCTGAGGGCGACCGCGGCCTCGACCGCGGCGCGGGGGCCGTCGACGGTGCCGAGGTCGCAGGCCAGCGCGGCGGCGGGCCCGTGGCCCGGCTCCTCGACGACCCGCTGGGCGCCCTCCAGGTCCAGGTCGGCCAGCAGGACGGTGTCCCCGCGCGCCCGGAACGCGCGCACGGCGGCCCGCCCGATGCCCGTCGCCCCACCCGCCACCAAGATCGTCGCCATGGGCGCCGGATCATAAAGTATCCAGATGCGCGCCCGGCCCCGCCCCGCCGCCAGCCGGCCGTCCTCCCCGCTGGCGGGGACCTCGGCGCGGTCGCCGCCGCCCACCCGCTGGCCACGGGCGCCGGCGTGGCGATGCTGGACCGCGGCGGCACGGCCGTCGATGCCGCGGTCGCGGCCCAGGCCGTGCTCGCCGTGGCCATGCCCGAGGCCTGCGGCCTGGGCGGCGACGGCCTCGCCCTGGTCGCCGACACGGCCGGGCGGGTGACGGCGGTCAATGGGGTGGGGCGGTCCCCGGCCGCGGCCGGCGCGCTCGCGCCCGTCGGCGGGGCCAGCGTCACCGTCCCCGGGCTGGTGGGGACGTGGGCCGAGCTGTCGGCCCGGTGGGGGCGGCTGCCCCTGGGCACGGTCCTCGCGCCCGCCATCGGGGCCGCGCGCCGGGGGTCGCGGCCGACCGGCGGCTGCTGGCGGCGGTGGACGCCCAGCGGGCGCGGCTCGTGGGCGGGGGCGCCGGCGGCTGGCCGCTGCTGGCCGCCCGGGCGGGGGACCGGGTCGCCCAGCCCGCGCTCGCCGCGACCCTGGAAGCCGTCGCGGCCGGCGGCGCCGACGCGTTCTACCGGGGGGGCCTGGCCGCGGCGGTCGCCCGTGCCGCCCGCGCCCGCGGCGGCGCGCTCAGCGCCGACGACCTCGCCGCGCACCGGACCGTGGTCGCCGACCCGGTCGGGGTCGCGTGGGACGGCGGCCGGGCCTGGGTCCAGCCCCCGTCGTCGCAAGGGGTCCTGCTCGCCATGGCCCTGGCCTGGCTGGAGCGCGAGGGCCCGGTCCCGCCGGCGGACCGGGACCACGTCGGCGTGGAGCTGACCGAGGCCGTGTTCGCCTTCCGCGACCGCGCCGCCGAGGGTGCGGCCCTGCTGGCCGAGCCCCTCGCCGTCGACCGCGAGCGCGCGGCGCAGCGCGGCGGCCCGCGGGCCTACCTGCACACCGCCGGGGTGGCGGCGGCCGACGCCGAGGGCACGGTGGTCTCCTCGCTGGTCAGCGTCTTCGACGACTTCGGCTCGGCCGTCTGGGTCCCCGAGGGCGGCTTCGTGCTCAACAACCGCGCGGGCGGGTTCACCGCCGGGCCCAACGCCCCGCGCCCGGGCGCCCTGCCCGTGCACACCCTCGCCCCGGCGCTGCTGACCACGCCGCGCGGCCCGCTGGCCCTCGCCACCCCGGGCGCGGACGGCCAGGTGCAGACCCTCCTGCAGGTGCTGCTGCACCTGCGCGACGACGGGGACCTGGCCGCGGCGCTGGACGCCCCGCGCTGGCGCAGCGAGGGCGGCCGGCTGCTGGTCGAGCGCGCGCACCCCGCCGCCGAGACCCTCGGCGCGCGCGGCCACGCGGTCACCGCGCTGGACGACGGCGACGACCGCTTCGGGGCGGTCGTCGCGGCGGGCCTGCGCGGCGGGACGCCGATCGCCGCGGGCGACTGGCGCCGGGGCGTGACCGCCGGGGTGCGCTGACGGCGGCGGGCGGCGGGACCCGGGCGGGAAGGGACGGCAGGGGAGACGCGCGGATGGCGGGGAGCACGGGGTTCGGCGGCGAGGTGGACGCCCGCGAGGACGAGCTCGTCGCGCTGTGCGCGGACCTGGTCGCCGCCCGCAGCGTCAACCCGCCGGGGGACACGCGCGCGGCCGCCGCGGTGGTCGGGCGCTACCTCGCCGCCCACGGGCTCGAGAGCGAGAGCGTGGCCGCCCGCCCGGACATGCCCAACGTCGTGGCGTCGGTGGACGGCGCCGGCCCGGGCCCGCACCTGGTGCTCAACGTCCACCTCGACACCATGGAGCCGGGCGACGAGGCGGCCTGGACGGTGCCGCCGTGGACGCTGACCGAGCGCGACGGCCGCCTCTACGGCCTGGGCATGGGCAACATGAAGGGCGCGGTGGCGGCGATGGCGGTCGCCTTCACCCTGCTGGCGGCGCGCCGGGACGCCTGGCCGGGGCGCGTCACCCTCACCGCCGTCGCCGACGAGGTCGTCTTCGGCCCGCACGGCGCCGCCCACCTGCTGGCCGCCCGCCCCGACCTGGCGGGCGACGGCCTGCTGTGCGGCGAGGGCCCCGGCGGGATGGGCCTGGCCCTGGCCGAGAAGGGCGTGCTCTGGCTGCGCCTGTCGGCCCGCGCCGACGGGGGCCACGCCTCCGGCGCCGAGCGCGGCGGCACCGCCGTCACCCGCCTCGCCGCGCTGATCGGGGCGGTCGACGCGCTCAACGGCCGGCTCGCCGAGCGCCCGGCGGACCTCGCCGCCGTCGCGCCGGGCGCCCCGGGGATGGCCCTCACCGCCAACGTCGGCACCGTCCGCGGCGGCACCTTCGTCAGCCAGCGCGCCCGCGAGGCCGAGGCCGAGGCCGACCTGCGCCTCCCGCCGGGCCTGCCGGCCGACGCGGTGGAGGCCGAGGTCGCCGCGCTGGCCGCGGCGGTGCCCGGCACCGCGGTCACCCGGCTCAAGGGCTGGGACGCCAACTGGACGGGCCTGAACCACCCGCTGGTGCGCGCGGTGTCCGACGCCGCCGCGGCGGTGCGCGGGACCGCCCCGGACCCCGTGGTGCGCCTGCCCGCCAGCGACGCCAGCCGCTGGCGCGACCGCGGCGTCCCGGCGGTCTGCTACGGCCCCCAGCCGACCCTGTCGGCGGGCGTCGACGACCACGCCACCCGCCGCGACGTCCGCGACTGCGCCGTGGTGTACGCGACCGCGGCGCTGGACTTCCTGACCGGGGGCGGGCGGTGAGCGGCGTGGGCGCGCTGGGGCCCGTGGGCGCGAGCACGCTGACCGCCCCGGGCCGCCCGCTCCGCGCGCGCCCCGGCCAGGAGGCGCTGGGCGAGGTCCAGCCCGACGCCGGCGCGCACGACCAGCCCGCGCTCGTCGGCGGTCACGGCCCGTCCCGCCCGGCGCGGCGCTCGAACCAGGCGGCCATGAGGTCGCCGGAGGTCAGCACGTGGTCCACCATGGCCTGCCGCGCCGTGTCGGCGTCGCCGCGTTCCAGCGCCTGGCGCACCAGCGCGTGCTGGGCGACGTTGTCCTCGGCCAGCCGCGGCCGCCCCGCCAGCGCGATCCAGGTCACGTTGCGCGGGAAGCTCTGGTGCAGGGTCGCGATGACGGCCCGCAGCCGGTCGTTGCCGGCCGCGTCCAGCACCACCCCGTGGAAGGAGTCGTTCGCCGCGATCCACTCGGCGGACCACTGCGCGTCCCGGCCGTCGGCGACCCCGCCCAGCAGCCGCCGGGTGGCGGAGGCGAACAGCTCCTCGGCCTTGCGCAGCTGGGCCAGGTCCTCCTCGGCGATCCAGCGGGCCGCCATCTCGGCGCCCAGCCCCTCCAGGGTGGCGCGCACCTGGTAGGCGTCGCGGATCTCCTTGGGGGTGGGGCCGCGCACCAGCGCCCCGCGCCGCGGCAGCACCTCCACGACCCCGGAGGCCTGGAGGCTGCGCAGCGCCTCGCGCACCGGCGTCCGGCTGACCCCGTAGCGCGCGGCGATGTCCTCCTGGCGCAGCCAGGACCCGACGGGGATCTCGCCCGCGAGGATGGCGGCCTGGATCTGGCGGGCGAGCCACTCCACCATCGCGCCGCGCTCGGTCGGCACGGGGGCGCCCGCCTGCGCGGCGGTCACGGGTCGATCCGCGCCAGCACCGTGCCGACGTCCACGGTCTCGCCCTCCTCGACGGCGATGGACGCCAGGGTGCCCGTGGCGGGCGACTCGATCTCGGCGTCGACCTTGTCGGCCTCGACGGTGGCGATCACCTGGCCCTCGGTGACCTGGTCACCGGCGGCGACGAGCCACCCGGTGATCGTGCCCTCCTGCATCGACATGCCCCACTTGGGCAGGATCACGTCCATCGCTCAGGCTCGATCCGTCGACAGGATCGTGGCCCGCTGCCGCAGCTCCTGCTGCAGGCCCCCCACCGTCGTCGTGGCACCCACCGTCGCGACCACGGCCGCGCGGATGTCGTCCTCGCCGACCAGCACGCGGCGCTCCAGGACCGGCGAGAACGGCACCGGCACGTCCTCCCAGGCGACGCGCCGCGGCGCCGACTTCAGCGCGTCGAACGCCTCCTCGGTGACGACGCTGAGGATCTCCGCGGCCGCCCCGGCGGTGCGGCGGGCGTTGTCGGCGACGACCAGCCGGCCGGTCTTGCGCACCGAGGACAGGATGCGGTCGCGGTCCAGGGGCACCAGCGTGCGCGGGTCGACGACCTCGACGCTGATGCCCTCGTCCGCGAGCACCGCCGCGACCTTGAGCGCCTTGGGCACCAGGGCGCCGATGGCGACCAGGGTGACGTCGGTGCCCTCGCGCTTCACGTCGGCGACGCCGATCGGGACGCTGTAGGGCTCCTCGGGGACCGAGCCCCGCGACCCGCCCAGGACGGCGTCCTGGAAGTAGACGACAGGGTTGGGGTCGCGCACGGCCGACAGCATCAGGCCCTTGGCGTCGTAGGGGGTGGAGGGCATGACGATCTTGAGCCCCGCCACGTTCATGAGCATCGGGTGGGGGTTCTCGCTGTGCTGCGCCGCGGCCGAGCCGGACGGGCCCGACATGGTGAAGTAGACGATCGGCAGGTCGACCTGCCCGCCGGACATGTAGCGCAGCTTGGCGGCCTGGTTGGCGACCTGGTCCATCGCCACGTAGAAGAACGACCCGACCATGAGGTCCACGACCGGGCGCAGCCCGACGGCGGCGGCGCCGACGCACGCGCCGACGAAGGTCGCCTCCGAGATCGGGGTGTTGCGCACGCGGGTGGCGCCGAACTCCTCGATCAGGCCGCGGGTCGCGCCGATCACGGAGCGGTCGACGTCCTCGCCCAGGACCGTGACGGTGGGGTCCTCGCGCATGGCGTCGCGCAGGCCCTCGCCCATCGCCTTGAGGAACGACAGCTTGCGCTCGGCCATCAGATGTCCCCCCGGTCGGGTGCGGCGGCGACCGCGAACAGGTGCTCCAGCGCCTCGTCGGGTTCCGGCACGGGGCTGGCCTCGGCGAACGCGAGCGCCTCGCGGACCGTCTCGGCCTCCTCGGCGTCGATGCGCTCCAGCGCGGCCTCCTCCACGAGCCCCTCGGACACCAGGTGCTTGGCGAAGGCCGCGATCGGGTCCTTGCCCTTCCACAGCGCGATCTCGTCCTGGGGCCGGTACTCCCCGGAGAACGCCTCCTCGCCCTCGTTGTGCCCGTGCCAGCGGTAGGTCACCGCCTCGATCAGGGTGGGGCCCTCGCCGCCGCGCCCGCGGGCGACCGCCCGCCGGGCGGCCTCGCGGACGGCTAGGACGTCGTTGCCGTCGATCTGCTCACCGGGGATGCCCAGGGCGCGCCCGCGGTCGGCGATCCTGCCGGCGGTCAGCTTCTCGGTCGGCGTCCACTCGGTGTAGCCGTTGTTCTCGCAGCAGAAGATCACGGGCAGCTTCCAGATGGCGGCGAGGTTCATGGCCTCCAGGAACACGCCCTGGTTGGCGGCCCCGTCGCCGAAGAACGCGACGGTGACGTTGTCGCGGCCCAGCTGCTGGTCGCCCCACGCCGCGCCGGTCGCGATCGGGATGCCCCCGCCGACGATCCCGTTGGTGCCCATGATCCCGAGGCCGAAGTCGACGATGTGCATCGACCCGCCCTTGCCGCGGCAGTAGCCGTCGACGCGGCCCAGCAGCTCGGCCATCATGCGGTCGACCTGCGCGCCCTTGGCGATCAGGTGGCCGTGCCCGCGGTGGGTGGAGGTGATGCGGTCGTCGGGTCGCAGGGCCGCGCAGACGCCGGTCGCCACCGCCTCCTCGCCGATGTACAGGTGCACGAAGCCGGGCAGCCGCCCGCGCTTGAACAGGGTGACGAGCTGCTCCTCGAACCGCCGGATGCGGACCATGGTGCGGTAGAGGTCGAGCTGCTCGTCCGTCGACGGCTGGTCTGGCTCCACGCGGCCTCCTCCGGCGCGCCGGGCGCGCCCCTTCTGCATCCATGGCAACTGTGATTGGATCCTATCCTGCGAGCAGCGCGTGGTCCACGGGAGGTCGGCGATGGCGGAGGGGTTGCTGCGGGGCCGGGTGGCGGTGGTGACCGGCGCCGCGCGGGGGATCGGGCTGGCCGTGGCGCGGCGCTACGCGGCCGAGGGGGCGGCGGTGGCCCTGGCCGACATCGACGGGCAGGCGGCCGCCGCGGCCGCGGCGTCGCTGGGCGGGGACGCGCTGGGCGTGGCGGTCGACGTCACCGACGCCGACTCCGTGGCCGCGTGCGCCGACCGTGTCGTCGCCGAGCTCGGCGGGGTGGACTGCGTGGTCGCCAACGCCGGGGTCCTGGTGCTCGCGCCGGTCCTGGAGCTGGAGCCCGAGCGCTGGCGCCGGGTCCTGGACGTCAACCTCACCGGGGCGTTCCTCACCTGCCGCGCGTTCGGGCGCATCCTGGTCGACCAGGGCCGCGGCGGGCGCATCGTGCTGACCTCGTCGCTGTTCGGGGTTCGCGGCGGCGCCGGCAACGGCGCGTACTCCGCGTCGAAGTTCGGGCTGCTGGGGCTGATGGAGAGCCTGGCGGCGGAGCTGGCCCCCGCCGGCGTGCTGGTCAACGCCGTCTGCCCGGGCCAGGTGCGCAGCGAGATGCTGGACCGCCTGATCGCCGAGCGCGGTGGCGGCGCCGCGGAGGCGGCCCTGACCGCCCGGATCCCGCTGGGCCGCCTCGCCGAGCCGGAGGAGATCGCCGACACCTTCGTGTGGCTGGCGTCGGACCTCAGCCGCTACGTGACCGGCCAGGCGGTGGTGGTCGACGGCGGCTGGCAGGTCGGCTGAGCCGGCGGGCCGTGGGCCGGCCCCGCGTCAGGCCTCGTCGTCCATGCCCTTGGCCAGGAGGTAGCCGCGGGCGCGCTCGGCCAGGGGGTAGCGGGCGACGAGGGCCCAGAACTCGGGGCCGTGGCCGGGTTCGACCAGGTGCGCGAGCTCGTGGACCACGACGTAGTCCACCACCCAGGCCGGGAAGCCCGCGATGCGGTCGGAGATCCGGACCTCGGCCGTCGCGGGCGTGCAGGACCCCCAGCGGTGCTGCTGGTTGGCCACCCAGCGGATGTCCGCCGGCGCCGGCAGCCCGTGGCGGGCGGCCAGGTCGTGCGCGCGGGCCGCCAGGTCGACGGCGGCGGAGCGGTCGGCCCGGTCGAAGCGGCGGCGGAGGCGCTCGACGGCCTGGGCCTCCTCCTCCTCGGACAGCCAGTCCGGGATCCGCACCCGCAGGACGTCACCCACCCGCCGCGCCTGGACGGTCTTCACCCGCCGCGCGCTGCGCACCACCTCCACCCGCATGGCGCGCCACGCTACTGCGCCCGCCGCTATCGTCGTCACATGGGCCGCAATGACCTCGCGCAGTACGACGCGCTGGCGGACCAGTGGTGGCGGCCGGACGGGGAGTTCGCCGCGCTGCACTGGCTGGCGGCGGCGCGCGGGGCACTGGTCCCCCCGCCGGCCCGCCCGGGCGCCGTGCTGGTCGACGTCGCGTGCGGCGGCGGCCTGATGGCCGGGCGCCTGCCCGACGGCTACCGCCACGTGGGCGTCGACCGGGTCGCCGCGGGGCTCGTCCAGGCCCGCGCCCACGGCGTGGAGGTCGTCCAGGGCGACGTCACCGCGCTGCCGTTCGCCGACGCCTGCGCCGACGTCGTGCTGGCCGGGGAGATCTTCGAGCACGTCGCCGACCTCGAGCGCGCCGTCGCGGAGGTGGCCCGCATCCTGCGCCCGGGCGGGCTGGTCGTGGTCGACACGATCAACGCGACCGCCTGGGCCCGGTTCTCGCTGGTGACCGTGGGGGAGCGGATCCCCGGCGGGCCGCCGCTGCACTGCCACGACCCCGCGCTGTTCGTGCCGCCGGCGGTGCTGCGGGCGCTGTTCGCCCGCCACGGCGTCCCGCTGCGGGTCCGCGGTCTGCGCTTCTCCGTCCGCGACTTCGTGGCGTTCCTGCGGCGGCGCGACCGCCCCGTGCGGATGCTGCCGACGCGGTCGCTGGCGGCGGTCTACCAGGGTCTCGGGCGAAAGGCTTCCTGATGAGCGGTGCGGCGATCGTGGGCGGCGGGGTCGCGGTCCCGGGGGAGGCGTCCCAGGACGACCTCTGGCGGGATGTCTTCTCCGCCCATTACGGCGGCAGCCGTCTCGCGCGGCGGGTGTTCGAGCTCTCGGGGGTGCGGACCCGCCACCTCGTCACCGACCCCCAGGCCGAGGACCTGTCGACGTGGAGCACGGGCGCGCGCATGCGCCGGTTCATCGCCGAGGCCGTGCCGCTGGGCAAGGAGGCGCTGACGGGCTGCATGGACGAGGCGGGGCTGGCGCCGGGCGACGTCGGCCAGCTCACCGTGGTGTCGTGCACCGGCTACGCCACGCCCGGCCTGGACATCCTGCTCGCCCGCGACCTGGGTCTGCCCGCCGACGTCCAGCGCCTGCACATCGGCCACATGGGCTGCTACGCGGCGCTGCCCGGCCTGGCGACGGCGGGGGACGCCGCGGTCGCCCGGGGGCGCACCTCGCTGCTGCTGTGCCTGGAGCTGTGCAGCCTGCACATCCAGCCGCCCAGCGACGACCGCGAGCAGATGGTCGCCCACGCCCTGTTCAGCGACGCGGCGGCGGCGGTCGCCGTGGTGCCCGACCGGCCCGGCCTGGAGCTGGTCGACGTGGTCGCGCGCACCGACGCCGAGCACGCCGCGCTGATGAGCTGGGACGTGACCGACCTGGGCTTCCGCATGGGCCTGTCCCCGCGGGTGCCCAAGGTGCTGCGCGAGCACGTCGCCGACGCCGTCGGCGAGCTCCTGGGCCGCCACGGGCTGGCCGTCGGGGACGTGGGCGGCTGGGCGATCCACCCCGGCGGGCCGCAGATCGTCGAGGTCGCCGCGGAGCGCCTCGGGCTGGGCGAGGACCTGCTCGCGTCGTCGCGCGCGGTGCTGCGCGACCACGGCAACTGCTCGTCGGCGACCGTCCTGCTGATCCTGCGCCACCTCCAGGCCCACGGCGACCTGCGCCGCGGCGACCACGTCGTCGCGATGGCCTTCGGGCCCGGGCTGACGCTCTACACCGCGCTGCTGCGCGTCACGCGCTAGCTGTAGTTCCTCGGGAGATTGCAGACGAGGTGAGAGCCTCCCGCCTGGTTCTTCTCACGGTTCCGGGCAAGGAGGCTCTCGTGGCGCATCGTAGTCACCCGCGTGCGGTGTTGACCGTGGCTGCCCGCAGGTTGTTGGTGGACAGGGTCCGCCGGCAGGGCTGGGCACCTGCGGTAGCGGCCGAGGCGCTGGGCTGTTCGCGGGCGACGGCATACAAGTGGCTGGCCCGCTACGACGCCGAGGGCGACGCCGGGTTGGCCGACCGCTCGTGCCGGCCGCACCACAGCCCCGGGCGGCTGTCGCCACAGCGGGAGCAGGCGATCCTTGACCGGCGCGCCGCGACGCTGGAAGGGCCCCACCGGATCGGCTGGGCGTTGGGCGAAGCCCGCTCCACGGTGCACCGGGTACTACGCCGTCACGGCATGCCGCGGCTGGCCGACATCGACCGGCCCACCCGCACGGTAGTGCGCTACCAGCGCGACAGCCCCGGCGAGCTGGTCCACGTCGACGTCAAAAAGCAAGGGCGTATCCCTGATGGCGGCGGCTGGCAGGCGCTGGGCCGCCAGGTCGGCCGCCGCAACCGCAGCGGCGTCGGATTTGACTACCTGCACAGCGCGGTGGACGACCACAGCCGCGTCGCCTACATCGAGGCGCACCCCGACGAGCGCAAAGACACCGCCGCCGGGTTCTTCGCCCGGGCGATCGCCTGGTTCGCCGCCCATGGCATCACCGTCCAGCAGGTCATGACCGACAACGCCATGGCCTACCGCTCGGCGGCCGTCGCCGGCGTCCTGACCGCCCACGACGTCCAGCACCTGCGCACCCGCGCCTACCGCCCCCAGACCAACGGCAAGGTCGAGCGGCTCAACCTCACCCTCAAGCACGAATGGGCCTACGCCACCGCCTACACCAGCAACCAGGACCGCCTCGACGACCTGGACCGCTGGCTGCACCACTACAACTGGCACCGACCCCACATGGCCCACCAAGGAGGCACACCCATGTCAGCCGTCAACAACCTCCCGGCGAAGCACAGCTAGCGATCCTGGATCGGGACGACCACGATGCCCGTCGCCGCGCCCTCCCCGGTGCCGGGGGGCAGCCCCTCCTCGACCGGGTCGTAGGTGAGGACCTCGACGAGGGTGCCGCGCGGGACTTCGTCGCCCGGCGCGGGGCTCTGGTTCTCCACGCGCCCGAAGTCGCCCCGGCGGAACGGGCCGATCTGGGGGCGGGCGCTGCGGAACACCTGGACCTCCAGCCCCAGCGCACGGAGCTGCTCCACCGCGGGGTCCAGCTCCTGGCCGCGCAGGTCGGGCACGACCAGGGTCGCGGCGCCGCGCGACACGACCAGCTGGATCGCGCTGCCCTTGGGCACCACCGTGCCCGGGGGGACCGCCTGGGTGACGACCCGCCCGGCCTCCGGCTGGGCGTCGCTGAACTCCTCGCGCACGTCGACGCGCAGCTGGGCCGCGGCCAGCAGCGCCTCCGCCTCCGCCCGCTCACGCCCCGCGACGTCGGGGACGGTGACGGGCTGGACGCCCCGGGACAGCGTCAGCGTGATCTCCGAGCCCTGCGCGACCGGCTCGCGCGCCGGCGGGGTTTGGCGCTGGACGCGGTCCTGGGGGACGGTGTCGGACCAGTCCTGCTCGACCGCCGCGACCTTCAGCAGGAACGGCTCGCCCTCCAGGCGCCGCCGGGCCTCATCCTCGGTGAGGCCGAGGACCTCGGGCATGGTCACGATCTCGGGCCCCAGGGAGCGGGTGACGACGACCTCCTCGCCGCGGCGCAGGCGGCGGCCCGGCACCGGGTCGATGGCCAGGACGGCGCCCGCGGCGATGTCCAGGTCGTGGGCGGGTTCGCCCTCGACGACGACGAGGCCCAGCCGCTCGATCTCGGCCTGCGCCTCGGCGATCGGGCGGCCGACCACGGCGGGCACCGTGCGGACCGGGCGCAGGACCGTGTCGGTCAGCAGCCAGCCGCCCGCGCCCAGCAGCGCGAGCAGCAGCACGGAGCCCAGCACCCGACCGATGACACGACCGGCGCGGCGGGGGGGCCGCGGGGCGGCCGACGCCGCGCGCCCGCGCCGGACGCGGCGGGGCAGCACCTCGGGCTGGCCGGAGACCAGGGCGACGGGCGCGCCGCCCTCGGGATCCAGGAGCCGGGTGCCGTCCATGGGCTCGGGCGGCGCGACCGGCGCGAGCCGCGCCCGGCCCTGCGGCACCGCCCGCGCCAGCGCGTCGGCGAGCTCGGCCAGGTCGGGGTAACGCTGCGCCGGGTCCATCGCGGTGGCGCGCGCGACGACCGCGTCGATCGCGGGGTCCAGGTCCGGGCGCAGGCTACTGGGCGGCGGGATCGGGTCGCGCGCGTGGCGCAGCGCGACCGCCATCGGCGAGTCCGCCGGCAGCGGCTTGGAGCCGGTCAGCAGCTCGAAGATGACGACGCCCAGCGCGTACTGGTCGCTGGCGG
Organism: Egibacteraceae bacterium; assembly: GCA_030447925.1. GTDB lineage: Bacteria > Actinomycetota > Nitriliruptoria > Euzebyales > Egibacteraceae > JAUJNX01. The sequence goes on from JAUJNX010000006.1 coordinate 78,708, forward strand.
GCGACGCGTCGAAACCGTCGACGAGCTCCGGCGCCAGGTAGTGGACGCTGCCGACCAGCACGCCGCTCTGGGTGAACCCGCTGGCGGCCAGCACCCGCGCGATCCCGAAGTCGGCCACCTTGACCGTGCCGTCGGCGTCGACCAGCACGTTGGCGGGCTTCACGTCGCGGTGGATGACCCCGGCGGCGTGGGCGCGGGTCAGCGCCGCGCACATGGCCTCGACCGCGCCGAGCACCTCGCGGGGGGACAGCGGGCCGCGCTGGTGGAGCACGTCGCGCAGCGACGACCCGTGGACGTACTCCATGACGATGAACGGCAGGTCCGCGACGCCCTGGTCGTAGACGTTGACGATGTTGGGGTGCACGAGCGCCGCGGCGTTGCGGGCCTCCGTGCCGAAGCGCTCCAGCAGCGTCGGGTCGTCGGCGAGGTGGGCGTGCAGGACCTTCACCGCGACGTCGCGGTCCAGCCGCTCGTCGCGGGCGCGGAAGATGGTCGCCATCCCGCCCGCCGCGACCCGCCCCCGCAGGCGGTACCGGGAGGCGAGGACGGACCCGACCGCGATGCGCGGGAGGTCGGCCGGGGCCTCGATCAGGTCCACGGTCGCGCGGCCGTGCGCGGACGAGCTCTCCACCGCGATGAGTCTATTGGCTGGACGGCCGGGTCCGTGGCTCCGTTGGTCCACCCCGTTATCCTCGCGCGATGGTGCTGGATGGCGAGGCGTTCCACGACGAGCTCACCGCGCTGGGCTTCACGCCCGTGCAGCGCGACCGGAGGGGCACGGTGCAGTACGCGCGACGGCCGAACCGGTTCCTCACGGAGTGGCTGCACGACGACGGCGAGGAGGCGCTGTTCACGTGGGAGTTCGACCTCGGCGAGTTCTGCGAGTCCGTGGGCTGGCAGATCGGCGCGGCGGAGACCAGCTTCCAGATCCTGTATCCGCAGTACGACGTGCGCATCGCCCGTCAGGTGGACGCGGTCGCCCAGGAGGTCCAGCGCCTCGAGCGGCAGCTGAACGGGCTGGACCTCGCCGACCCCGCCCTGTGAGCGCGGGGCGGCGCTAGGAGAAGACGTTGGACAGGAAGGTCACGAGCGACGAGAGCAGTCGTCCGAGCAGGTCAGCGGCGACCTCGAATGCTGCCTGGATCGTGTCCCCGGCCTCCCCTGGACTGGCCAGCAGGAAGTAGAGCAAGAAGCCGATGACGAACAGGCTGAGCAGGCGCTGCCCCACAACCACGTCCTCCGGATAGAGCGGCGAGGTTCCTGCCGCGGATCTGCGCAGTACGTCCGAAATTATGTCAAAAGCACGGCGTCCCGTCAACCGATGTCGCGCACTGTACGTCCAATCACCCTTCGTGCGGTCCATCTACCCCGAACCCCCGGCCGGTAGCATGGGGGGATGACAGGGGACGCACCGGACCGGCGCGCGGAGCCCGGCCCCCTCGCGCTGGCGGGGTGGTTCCGCACCGCCGCGGGTGTCCTGGCGGTCCTGGCCCTGGTCGCCGTGGTCGTCGACGGGGTGGTCAACGGGCTGTCGTTCGGGCTGATGGTGCGCTGGATCGGCCTGCTGGTCGCCGCGCTCGTGCTGCTGGCCGGCGTCGCCGCCGCGGTCTCGGCCGTGCGCGGGGCGGCCGCCGCGGGCCGCAGGGGCGACTCGCTGTCGGAGGGCGACGTCGGCCTGCTGCCCCCGCGCCGGCGCGACTGACCCAGGCCCGCAGGCCCGCCGTCCGCAGGCCCGCCGTCAGGCGCGGGTCAGGTCCCCGGCCATGCGCGCCATGTCGTCGGCCAGGAGCGGGCCGTCCATGCGCTCGGTGATCGTGCCGGACCCGTCGACCGCGAAGACCCACGGCTCGGTCGGCAGGCGCCAGTCGGCGACCGCCTGACCCACCTGCTGGCCGCTCAGGGCCGCCTCGCTCGGGTAGATCTCCACGTGCACGAAGGCGAGGTCGCCCCAGTCGCGCGACGTCCGGACCGACTCGAGGTTGGCCATCGCCGGGGTGCAGACCGCGGTCTGGCAGTAGGCGGGCGTGGCGAACAGCACGATCGCCGGGCGGCCCGCGGCCAGCACCGCGTCGAGGCTGTCGGTGTGCATGCCGCAGGCGGGGTCCCCGGTGCAGATGCGCTCATAGCCCAGCGGGTCGGCCTCGGTCGGGGTGGCGGTGGCGACCGCGGGCGTGCCCGGCGCGGGCGCCTCGGCCTGCTCCGGGTCGGTGACCTCGATCGCGGCCACGCCGTAGCGGTCGCCGGAGACGGCGACCAGCTCGCGGAAGCCGGGCTCGGGCAGGGGCACCAGCACCTGGTGGACGCCGAGGCCCGCGCCCTCGGCGATCTCGGGGAAGTAGGTGGTGGGGTGCGGGCCGCTCTCCAGGTCGCCCTCGAGGCCGCGCACCCAGACCGTGACCGCGTCGTCGGTGATCGGGGTCTGGTCGTTCTCGGTGACGACGAGGTTGAGGCGCGCGTTGCCGCCGGCCAGCGTCTCGTAGCTGGCGTTCTGCACGCTGAACGACGGGTCACCGGTGGGCAGCCCCCGCGCCTCCGACGGGCGCGCGTCGATCCCCGGCGCGGCGGCGGGCACGCGCGTCTCGCTGCTGCACGCGCCGAGCAGGGCCCCCGCCCCGGCGGTCCCGGCGGCGAGGCCCAGCCCGCGCAGGACCGAGCGGCGTGACAGGGCGGGGGTGGCAGGACGCATTCCCCCAATCTATCGGCGGCTCCCGAGCGCACCGGCTGGCAGACTTCCCCCATGACCGGTCGCGCCGCGACGGCGGCGGCATGCGCCGTGCTCGTCCTGCTGGGGGCCTGGCTGGCCTGGCGGCCTGGCGGGCAGCGGCCGGTCGTGGTCGGGGTCGGCGCCGGCGTCGAGCAGCGCGTGCTGGCCGCCATCGCCGTCCAGGCCCTGCGCGACGCGGGCATCGCCGCGGAGCCGGCCGACGTGGGCGGCGACACCCGCGGGCTGCGCGGGGCGGCGGCGCAGGGCGACATCGACCTGTACTGGGACTACACCGGCGCGGCGTGGGCGCTGTCGCTGGGCCAGGAGGACCCCGACGAGGACCCGCGCGAGTCCTTCGACCGGGTCGCGGTGGCCGAGGAGGGGTCGCGCAGCGGGCTGCGCTGGCTGGGGCCCAGCCAGGCCAACGCGACCCTGGCGCTGTTCGTGCGCGCCGACGACGTGGCGGAGGGCGACCGGACCCTGTCATGGGTCGCGCGGACCCTGTCGGAGGGCGGCGGGCCGCTGTGCGCGGACCCGGCGTTCGTCGCCCGCGACGGCGGGCTGCCGTCGCTGGCCGAGGCCTACGCCATCGGCGACGGGCTGACGGTCGTGGAGGCCGACGAGGCCGACGCCATCGACGGCGTGGCGGAGGGGCGGTGCTTCGCCGGCCTGGCCACGGCCACGTCGGGGACGGCGCGCAACGCCGCGCTCGTGCCCGTCACCGACGACCTGACCGTCTTCCCGGCCTTCGTGGTCGCCCCCGTGGTGCGCCGGGCCACCCTGGACCGGGTGCCCGGCCTGGAGGCGGCCCTGGCCCCCGCGCTGGCGCGGCTGACCACCGAGCAGCTCGCCGGCCTCAACGCCGTCGCCGAGGGCGAACAGGCCGACGTCACCGCCCTCGCCCAGCGCTTCCTCGGCAGCGCCTAGGACGGGTTGCCGCGACTGGGGTGATGGCGCGCGAGACCATGCCCCGTCCGCTTCTCACGGTGAGACGCCTCCAACCCGGGTCGCCGTTGCAGCGCAGTTGCCTACAGGCACCTGAGCATGTACTTTCCTGTCGGGAAATAAAAGCCCGAAAAGAAGGAGAGAGTGGGCGTGACGGCGATCAGCGGGCAGGAGGCGGATCGGGCCCTGGCCGACGTGGAGGCTCGGCAGCGGCAGGTAGATGCCGCCAGGACCGGTCACTGGTGGGTGCACGTACTGTTCGCGGTCCTGTTGGGGGGAGGCATCGCGGCAACCGGCCTCGACAGCCCACCCGTGCGTGTCGCCGTCTGGGCCCTGGTGGGCGCGGTGATCGTGGGGGGGGAGACGGCCTCGCGCCGTCCCCAGGTAGCAGCCCTGCTGGGCATGCCCGCCCGGCGGCGACCGGGGTTCAGCGGCCGCCAGGTGGCGGCCACGGTCCTGCTCATCCTCTTGGTGAACGTGGTGCCGCCGCTGACTCGGCCAGACGGGACAACGGACTGGACCATAGAGGGTGTGGTGACGGGTCTCATCTACCTGGCCCACGCGCTGCTGATCTACCCGGCGGTCATGCGCTTCTCGAGCTGGAGGCGCTAGGCGGTGAACGCGCCCACGGACCTGGACGCATTGCTCGTCGACCCGACCCGGCTGGCCATCGCGGCGCTGCTCGCCGCGGCGGAGTGGGCGGAGTTCCCGTTCGTGCGCGACGCGGTCGGCCTCAGCGACTCCGCACTGTCCAAGCAGGCCGCCACGCTGGAACGTGCCGGATACGTGGAGGTTAGCAAGGGCTACATCGGCAAGCGCCCGCGCACCTGGCTCAAGCTCAGCGAAGCGGGGCGGTCGGTCCTGTCCGCCCACATCGAGGAACTGCAGCGCATCGCCGACGACGCTGCGCGTTCCGGCCCCGCGCCTGGGCACAGCCGCGAACACGGCCCGGGCGGGCCCGTGACCACCGAGGGGGCCGGGCCGACCGGGGCGCGGGCGGAAGCCCACGCCGGTGCGGGCTGAACCACGCCCTGCGGCCCGCCGGCTTCGCACCACGCGGTTGACGGGGTGGCGGAGACGCCGCTACGCTGACCCGACAATCGAACACGTGTTCGATTGCCCAGGCCCGGGTGGTGGTCGGACGTGCGGGGAAGGCGCGTCGCGGCCTCCGCCCGGGCCGCCACGACGGCGGAGCTTCCCCCCGCCGTCGCGGTCCTTCCCGCTCGAACCGCTACGCGGGAGGCCTGTGCGCGGATGACGAAGCGGTACCGGGAACCGGTGTCGGTGGAGGAGCGGTCCGAGGAGCCCGCCGCCTTCCGCTGGCGGGGGCGCACGTACCGCGTGGTGGCGGTGCTGGGCCACTGGCGCGAGGACGCGGGCTACTGGACGGGGGGCGGCGTCGAGGTCCCCCAGCGCGACCTGTGGCGCGTCGAGGCCCGCAACGGCAGCCCGACCCGTGGCGNAAGAGCGCACCGGGCGGCGTACGCGTCCGCCGCTCGGTGCGCCAGCGCCTGGGCCTGTTGCTGGACCGGCTCCAGGGGACCCCGCGCCTGCCGGGCTGACCTCAAGGCTCAGCAGCAGCCGCAGGGGCAGCAGCCCGGCTCGCAGTCGGTCTCGTTACCGTCGTACTCCGCCACGATGGTCACCTCCTCCCCGTGGCAATGGGCACCAGGTGCCCGGAACAGGGTCTGGGCAGTCGGCTCCGGTGAGGCCGTCCGTCATCCGCACCAGCTCCGCGCGCAGAGCGGTGAGGCGGGCCAGCTCGCGGTCGATGTCCTGGATGTGCTGGCGGAGCAGCACCTCGGCCGGCTCGCACGGGCACTCGCCGGTGTCGCGCACTTCGAGCAGGCTGCGGATCTCGCGCAGCCGGAGCCCCAGGCGCTGGGCGCCCTGCACGAAGCGAAGCCGGTCGACGGCGCGGTGGTCGTAGCGCCGGTGGTCGGCCGCGGTGCGGGCGGGTGGTGGCAGCAGCCCAACGCGCTCGTAGTAGCGCACGGTGTCCGGCCGGATCCCGACCTGCCGGGCGAGGGCGGCGACGCTCAGCGGGGCGCTGGTGGTGAGCGGCGGTGAGGTCATGAACCGAGGCTAATCCTTGGAGCACGCTCCAAGGTCAAGTCTCAGCAGTCGACCCCGGTCACCCTGTCGCCGGTCTGGAGGGTGCCCACCTGGACTGTCTGGGTTACGACGCCGTTGGCCGGCACTTTCTGCGACAAGAAGCGATGCCCTTGCAAGGCGCCCCCGGTGGTGCCCTCCAGCGTGATCCGGCAGTTGGCCCGACCCGCCCGGTCGCCCTGGTTGCGGACCTCGACCTGCACGCTCGTGGTCGGTCCGCCGACCGCGGGCGTGCCGAGCAGCCGGCCCTCGAAGGGCCCCACGTCGCGCACGCTGAAGAAGAGCACCACGGCGAGTACGAGGAAGCCGGCGACGATGGTGACGACGATCGTGCCGTGGGACTGCGTCGTGGAGGGCGCGGCCGGTCGGGGCAGCGCCTGGTCGATGTCGGCGATCGCGGCGGTCGCGTCTGCGAACGGCGTCTCGCACCGCACGCACACCTGCAGGTCCCCGCGTCGCGGCGTACCGCAGCGGGGACAGCGATCCACCGGCATGGGGCCAATGATAGGAAGACCTGGACCGGCACGACGCCGGCCCCTGCAGGACGGAAGGCCGGCGGCATGGGCGAGTTCCTCACCGACGTCAAGACGTTGCGGGAGCGGGCCCGTGCGCACATCGAGAAGGGACCGGTCACCGACTCCTACGGCGCCGACCTGCCGAGGGTGATCCAGGTGCTCAACGAGGCGCTGGCGACCGAGCTGGTCTGCGTGCTGCGCTACAAGCGCCACTACTTCACCGCCACCGGGCTCGATGCCGCGCCCGTGGCCGCGGAGTTCCTGGAGCACGCCAACGAGGAGCAGGTGCACGCCGACTCCCTGGCCGCGCGCATCGTGCAGCTCGGCGGCGAGCCGGACTTCAACCCCGAAACGTTGATGGCGCGCAGCCACGCCGAGTACGACGCCTCCCCCGGCCTGCTCGACATGGTGCGGGAGGACCTGGTCGCCGAGCGGGTGGCGATCGCGTCCTACGCCGAGATCATCCAGTGGCTCGGGGCGGGTGACCCGACCACCCGCCGGTTGATGGAGAGCATCCTCGAGCAGGAGGAGCAGCACGCCGACGACCTGTTGGGCTTCCTGGAGCGGATGCAGTAGCGGCCGGTCCGGTGGGGCCCCGGCCGGCCAGAGCGACCTGAGTCATGGCCGGCCGGGGGGCCTGGTCTCAAACCGCTGCCGGGCGCTGATTCTCTCGGGCCTGGTCTGGCGTTGTCCCGTGTTCGCGCAGACCCGCGGCAGGGTTCACCATGGCGGCAGCGCTCGGCGTACCGCGAGGAGGATCCCGTGGCCACAGACCAGACGCAGGCTCCCGTTGCCGCTGGTGCCGCGGGCGGTCTGTCCCTCGGCAGCGTGGAGCTCTCGCCCTTTCAGGCGGTGAGCCTGTTCTTCGACCAGGCGGCCGACCACGTCGGAGTCTCCGACGAGGTGCGCGAGGTGCTGCGGACGCCGTACCGCGAGCTCAAGGTGCAGGTTCCCGTGCGGATGGACGACGGGCGGCGGCAGCTCTTCACCGGCTACCGGGTGCAGCACAACGGCGCCCGGGGGCCCTACAAGGGTGGGGTGCGCTACCACCCGGCGGCCGACCTCGACGAGGTCCGGGCGCTGGCGGCGCTCATGACGTGGAAGACCGCGCTCGTCGACATCCCCTTCGGCGGCGCCAAGGGCGGCGTGCAGTGTGACCCGTCGGCGATGAGCGACGCGGAGAAGGAGAAGCTCACCCGCCGGTTCACCCAGATGATCAGCTACGTCCTGGGCGAGAACCGGGACATCCCGGCCCCTGACGTCAACACCGACGCCCAGACCATGGCCTGGATGATGGACGCCTACTCGTCGCGCTACGGCTACACGCCGGCGATCGTGACCGGCAAACCGGTGGAGCTCGGCGGGTCCTACGGGCGGGACGCTGCGACCGGGCGCGGAGTCGTCTACTGCCTCGAGGACGCCGCACGCGACCGTGGGGTCGACCTCCAGGGGGCGACCGTGGCGATCCAGGGCTTCGGCAACGTGGGGTCGTGGGTGGCCCGGCTGATCGGGTCGCTGGGGTGCCGGGTGGTGGCCGTGTCCGACGTACGCGGCGGCTGTTACCGAGGCGACGGGCTCGACGTACAGGCGGTCTACGACACCGTGCGGGAGGGCGGTTCGGTCGTCGACGCGGCCGGCGTGGAGCAGATCAGCAACGCCGAGTTGCTGGAGCTCGACGTCGACGTACTCGTGCCCGCGGCGCTGGACCGGGTCATCACCGACCGCAACGCCGACCGAGTGCAGGCTCGGCTGGTCATGGAGGCGGCGAACCATCCGGTGACGCCAGTGGCGGACGCCGTACTGCACTCGCGTGGTGTCACGGTGGTCCCGGACATCCTGGCCAACGCCGGCGGGGTGACCGTGTCCTACTTCGAGTGGGCGCAGAACATCCAGCAGTACCGCTGGGACGAGGACCGGGTGAACGGCGAGCTGCGCAAGACCATGTCGCGCGCCTGGGCCAACACGCACGCGCGCGCCGTGGTGGATGCGATCCCCCTGCGGCTGGCGGCTTTCGCGATCGCGGTCGAGCGGGTCGAGCGCGCGGCGCACCTACGCGGCTACGTCTAGGTCAGCCCAGGGCGACCTGCTTCGACACGTCCAGGCCCGGGAGCCCCTACCCCACAGGCGGGGAGCGGGAAGCCACATGCTCGGTCCAGGCGGCTCCGTTCCACCACCGCAGTGTGTTCGGCGTGGTCGGGTCGAGATACCACGCCGCGGGGGCCGTTACCGGTCTGCCGCGACTGCGCGTGATAAGCACGACGAACCCTGCCACAGTGGCGAGCAAGAATGCGACCGGAGCCACCTCACCTATCCACGAGAGGCGCCCGCAGCCAGCCGCCGATCGGTACTTCTGCGGGGTGACGCTACGTCCCTCGTACCAAATCTGATCGACGCTCAGATCTTCCAGATGGAAGACGGCCGCATGCGGAGTTCGCTTGCGGAAACGGGCGTTGGCGACGTACTGGACAGCTCCAAGGAACTGTTCGGGCGGACGTCCGTGCACTACGACGCCGGGGGGTACTTCGCCGACGGCGATACGGTCGATTAGGCCGCCCTACCCCGAGATATGCCACACGACAGGACCGACATCAGAACCGAGCCTGACCTCAAGCTCCCTGGAGCGGAGCATCCTCGGAGTCACATCCGCGGAGGTGAATCAGCACTCGGCCGTTCGCGTCGCGTGAAACCCCGAGATCCTCTATGTAGCTGCAGCCGTTCACTGTGAGCAAGGCCATGGCGGAGGCGCCCAGCAGCACACGGGCCTTTCTAGGGACTACCGCCGCGCGCATCATCACCGCCTCAGCCGGATTACTCAGCGGCTGCAAGCGTCATGCGGAGCTCTGCCCGACGCAACGGGGAGGCCGCCTCCTGGCCGGATTGTCACCGGACTGCAACGCTGGGGTGCGGCGCAGCTATCGCGGGTCGGGGGATCTGTCTCTCAGCCCGTAGCTGCTGCTGACGCCGGCATCAGCAGTGTCTAGTCTGCGGGAAGGGGAGGTCTGCCCCCGGGGGCCCGAGCGTCACGATTGCCCGGCTAGCCGCGCAGCCCCTTTGCCGCCGTGGACCGTCAGCTCGGTGCGGTCCGACATTCCGGCGATCAACGGCCGGGCCTCCTGGATGAGGGACCGGATGTCCTCGGGCTCGAGCGACGCGGCGTGAGCGGCGCGGTCGGTCCACACTTCTGACCCCAGACCGCGTCGGGCTCCTCCAAGGTGCTGACGACGTACGCAGATGCAGCTCGCCAGTCGATTTGCCGGCTCCTTCCACCGCAGCGGACGCCATAGGTCATGCTTCGATTGTGGGTACACGGCCTTGGTGAGGGTAGGGGGCTGATGTGCGCAGAGCGCTCGAGTGGTTGATGGGTCGGACTATCGCCGCGACGGTCCTCAAGATCACAATCGTCGCGGTCCTGTACGGCGGAGTGTCGTACCTCCTCGATGACGAAAAGCGTGTAACCGATGCGATCTTCATGGGCCTGCTGTGGGCGTGCCTGCTTAAGCTGGTCGTCGGTTACATGTCCAGACAGCTGCAGAAGAAGCAGAGAGCACGGCAGACCCCGGCGGGCGAGTAGTTGCGAGCCAGCTTGGCTTATCGTGCCGGCATGATTCACGCCGCCGCAAGACATCGTCTGCACGCCGCCACGGCTGCCGCGCTGGTCGTGGTGCTGGCGGCATGCGGCGGGGGGCAAGGCTCCGGACCGGTCGCCACAGCGTCGTCCGCTGGCTCACCGGCGCCGGTGATAGCTCCGTCGGTCATCCACGCTGCCGCCGACGAACTGGAGAGGCTGGCGACGGGTCGATACGAGGTGGTCACGAGTATTGCCGGCTTTCCGGGGCTTCCGGACGGGCCGGTCATCGAGCAGTACGGCACTTACGACCTACGCAAGCGACGGATGCAGGTCGGAATGGTCCTCGTCGCGCAGACCCTGCAAGCGCTCGGCAGTAGGGCGCTGCCCCCCGCGACTCGGGACGATCCGCACCTACTTTTCGCGTATAGCGGCGACGACATCTTCCTGAAAGGGGCGGGCGCGGCGCGAAGCGGCGTGAAGACCTGGACTCGGTTGAGTCGCGAGCAGGTGGAGCAGGTCAGCGGGATTCCGGTTGATGAGCAACCAGGTGTGCGAATACCCCTCCTCGAAAGCCTGCGCACCGCAGCGGCACCAGTGGAGCGGGTGGCCAGTGAAGGTGGTGCCCTTCGTTACCGCTTCTCCGTTTCGGAATCCACCGCGCTGGAGGTCCTGAACGCGGGAGCGGTTGGCCGGCTACTGAAGCAAGTCCCGGCCGAGACCTTGGAGCGCGAGCTCACCGGACAGACCCCGATGGAGGCGGTGCTCGACGCTGACGGCCGGTTGATGGAAGCGATGCTTGACCTCGCACCGACGACCCGCAAGTTGCTCAAGGCAGCAGGCGGGGACATCGCGAAAGCAGAGGCGCAGCTTCCAGCGACGTTCTCCTCGACCTATCGCATCAGGTTCACTGACTCTGGCTCCCCTGTCTCAATCCACGTTCCGTCCAAGTCGGAGCTCTCGCCCCTGCCTGGCTAACGGCCCGCACTGGGGAGGACGGTCAGGAGGTCCGATGCGGAGACTGCTGGAGGAGTCCCGCGCTGCCGCCCTTGTGGTGAGGAGGATCTCCATCGGCCTTGTGGGGCTCATCTGTCTCGGAGTGTTCTTCCTGTTCGGAGATGACCAACTACCAGACAGCGCATTCTTTGTCGTCTTCCTCGCCGCGGGCGGCGTGAGTGTCTGGTGGTTCTACTACTTCGAACGGCACGAAGACCATTGGCAAGAAAAGCGCTTGATGCGGAAACACTGGAACGCCGGATTCCATCAAGGCGAACCCCGCACCTTGGTGTGGTGGATGAGCCGGCCTGTACGCCGGGTTCTGTACCGCCGGTCCTTGCGGCGCCGGAGGCGACGGTCATCCATCTAGGGCCGCCGTTGCCGACGGCCTCGAGCGGTCTACCCGAAGGCTCAGGCGGGCCGCCCTCGAACGCCTCCGCAGCGGCGGCCGAAGCCGCCGCCTTCTGACCTTGCTCCGGGTGGGGTTTACCGAGCCACCCCGGTCACCCGAGGTGCTGGTGCGCTCTTACCGCACCGTTTCACCTTTACCTCGCGGCCGGAGCCGCGAGGCGGTCTGTTTTCTGTGGCACTGTCCCGCGGGTCACCCCGGCTGGACGTTATCCAGCACCCTGCCCTGTGGAGCCCGGACGTTCCTCGGCGACGCCGGTCACCCGGCGCCGACGCGACCGTCCGGCCGGCTCATCCACCACCTCAGATGCTACGCCGGATCGGCGCCCAGCGGCAGATGGCAGGTGTCGTTAACCGACCGTACGACGGCCGCCCCGTCGGCGTACCAGTCGATCTCGGTCATCGACGCCAGGTCGAGGTGCAGCCGGTAGAGCACCTGCGCCGGCGCGTCCAAGGCGACCCGCAGCATCGCCTTGATCGGTGTGACGTGGCTCACCACGACGACCGCCTCGCCGGGATGGGCGGCCACGATGGCGTCCCGAGCCGCCCCGACCCGCACCGCCGTAGCCGCGAAGGACTCGCCGTACGGCGGCGCGAGATCAGTGCTCGCCAGCCACGCCGTCAGCTCCGCCGGCCAGCGCTCGCGGATCTCGGCCAACGTGTAGCCCTCCCAGTCGCCGAAGTCGGTCTCGCGTAGGCCCGACTCCACCTGCACCGCCAGGCCGAGCCGCTCGGCGATGGCCTCCGCCGTCGCCTGCGCCCGGCGCAGCGGCGAGGACCACACCGCGGCCAGCGGAGCCGTCTTGGCCAGCTCGGCGACCCGCTCCGCGGCGGCAGCCGCCTGTTCGCGGCCGCGCTCCGTCAGCTCCGGGTCACCGATCCCACTGAACCGCCGCTCCACGGACAGTGGCGTCTCGCCGTGGCGGACCAGCACCGTGGTGGTGGGCGGAGACGTGGGCTCCGTCCAGCCGCTGAGCCGGTTGGGCGCCGGTCCGGTGCCCGCCTCTACCGCCGGCCCGGTACGCCGCACCCACGGCAAACCGCGCGCCGCGGCGTCCATCGCCTCGTTGGCCAGCTGGTCCGCCTCGGCGTTGAGCTCCCGCGCGATGTGCACGTAGCGCACCCGCGGCAACCGGCGCACCAGCTCGTCCGCCTCTGCCTTCAGCCGTGCCATGTCGGGATGCTTGACCCGCCACCGGCCGGCCATCTGCTGTACGACGAGCATCGAGTCCATCCGCACCTCGACGCTCTCCGGGTCCAGGGCCAGCGCGGCCTCCAGCCCGGCGATCAGCCCGCGGTACTCCGCGACGTTGTTGCTCGCCGTACCGATGCCCTCTGCCACCTCGGTGAGCACCTCGCCGGTGTCGGCGTCGCGCACCACGGCGCCGTAGCCGGCCGGACCGGGGTTGCCGCGGGAACCGCCGTCGGCCTCGACCCGCAGCCGCCGCCCCACTAGGCGTCCGTGCCGGCGGCCGGTCGGACCAGGATCCGGCGGCACTCCTCGCAGCGGACGACCTCGTCCGCCGGAGCCTTGCGCAGCCGGTCCAGGTCGGCCTGCCCGAGCGAGAGGTGACAGCCCTCACATCGACCTCTGTGCAGGATTGCGGCGCCCACCCCGGCGGCAGAGGCGCGGATCCGCTCGTAGAGCGCCGTCAGGTCCTCCGGGATCCGTGGAGCGAGCTCCACCCGGGCCGCCCGCTCGCGCTCCGCCTCCGCGTCGATCTCCTGCCAGGCCTCGTCCCGGAGCGACTCGGCGACCTCCCGCTCGCCGGTGAGCTGCTCGCGCTCCCGTCGTAACGCGACGAGGCGCAGCTCGACCGCCTCACGCACCTCCATCCGCTCGAGCACCTCGTCCTCCAGGTGGCCCTTGCGCCGCGCCAGCGAGACGAGCTCGTGCTGGAGGTTCTCCAGCTCCCGCGGTGAGCCGACCTGGCCTTTGTCCAGGCGCTGCTGGTCGCGCTCCATCCGCGAAGCGACGACGTCGACGTCGTTCTCCACCTTGCGCTGCTCGCGGGCGATGTCGGAGAGCTCGGTCTCAGCCCGCACGATCTCGTCGCTGAGCTGGGCCAGCCGTCGCTCCAGTGCCTCAAGCTGCGCGAGCTGCGGCAAGGTGCGCCGCCGCTGCTCGAGGCGGGCGAGCGCGGAGTCATGCCCCTGCAGCTCGATGAGCTGGAGCTGGACCTCGGGCGGCGCTTTCACGGGCTGGCGGGGGTCCCTCCGGGGCGGTGTCCCGACCACGGGTCGGTCACCTGGTCGGACACGGTCGCCGCTACGTTATGGCCCCGGCCGCTCATCGCGTCGACCACGCTACGGCGCGCGTCGGCCAGCCAAGGCCACTCACTCGCCCAGTGCGACACGTCGACCAGCGCCAAGCCGCGTTCCGCCGCCTCGCGAGCCGGATGGTGGCGCAGGTCAGCGGTCAGGTAGGCGTCTGCGCCGGCGGCCAGCGCCGCGTCGATCAGGTCGTCGCCCGCGCCACCGCACGCTGCGAGCCGGCGTACCGGCCGATGTGCCTCACCGGTAGCCCGCACTCCGGCCGCAGTGGCAGGCAGCACCGCGGTGGCCCGCTCCACGATCCCCTCGACCGTCGTCGGCTCCGACAGGTCGCCGACCCGGCCGAGACCCCGGCCGTGCGGCAGGACCGTGACCAGCACGTCGTACGCCGGCTCCTCGTAGGGGTGCGCCCGGCGTAGCGCCGAGACGACGTCGGGCAGACAGCGAGCAGGGAAGACCATCTCCACCCGTACCTCGGGTACCTCGTTGACCTCGCCTCGCTCGCCGACCGAGGGGTTGGTCGTCTCGCCGGCAAGGAAGGTGCCGGTGCCCTCCGTGGTCCAAGCGCACCGCCGGTAGTCCCCGATCAGCCCGGCGCCCGCGGCGGCGAGCGCGTTGATGAGGGCGTCGGCGGACTCCCGCGGCACGAAGGTGACCAGCTTGCGCCCCTCCCCCGGCTGGCCAGGGCGCAGCGGCCGCGCGCCCGTCACGCCCAAGAGGCCGGCCAACGTGTCCGACACGCCGCCCGGTGCCACGTCAGCGTTGGTGTGCACCACGACGAGGGCGATGCCGGCGCGGACCAGTCGCTCGACGAGCCGGCCCTTGTACGACGTCGCCGCGATCCCGTGCACCGGACGCAGCAGCAGCGGGTGGTGGGTGACCAGCAGTCGGGCGCCGATGGACTCCGCCTCCGCCACGACCTCTTCCACCGGGTCGACGGCGAAGAGCGCGCGGTCCGCCGGGGCGTCCGGGTCGCCGGTGACCAGCCCGACGGCGTCCCAGGGCTCGGCCCACGCCGGGTCGTAGAGGGAGTCGAGGACCGTGAGCCAGTCGCCGACCCGGGTGGTCATGACGCCGAAGGCTACCTACCCGGCGTACCGGTTCATCGGTGGGCGTGGTTGGGATCGAACCAACGACTTCTGCTTTGTAAGAGCAGCGCTCATGCCGCTGAGCTACACGCCCGCTGGCGCAAGGTGCGAGTGTAGTTGCGCCCGCCACCGCCAAAGGAGTCGCCATGACCGAGCCCGACGGGCCGGCTGCGGACAGCACCGAGCTGTCCATCAGCCTCGACGCCGCCTTGCGGCACGGCGTCTACGCGAACTTCCTGGTCGTCTCGCACTCGCCGCACGAGTTCACCCTGGACTTCTGCCAGTCGGTGCCCGGCGACGACAACGGCATGGAGGTGGTCAGCCGGATCAAGGTGGCGCCCACCATGGTCGGCCGCATCCTCGAGGCGCTCAACGGCAACATGGCGATGTACGAGCAGCGCTTCGGCTCGGTCCCCCACGTCGGCTGACTGAGCGGCCGGTACGCCGAGGGGCCCGCCTCCCTTAAGGGGGCGGATTGCGGACACTTTTGTCCGCGAACTGACCCCCTAAGGGCGGTCGCGGCGGAGCACCCGGTCCAGGGCCGCCCGTACCTGCTCGGCCAGGGCACCCTGCTCGGGGCTGGTGCTCTCGTGCGGCGCGCGTGCCGACGAGCGAGATCCGGTCGGCGTACCGCTGGTGCCGCAGGAGCGGCAGATCGTCTCCCCGAGCGTGCGGACGAGCGCGCTCGAGCCGCAGGAGGCGCAGCGGTCGAGCTCGGCGGTCCAGTCACGACCCCGCTGGCACTCCGGACAGATCAGCACCTGCTCGCCGGCCAGGACGCCACGCTTCCAGGGGGACGCTCCGCGGGCGGGGTCGTCCTGACGGCGCTGGCAGCGGTAGCAGGGCACCGGTCCGTGACTCCGCCGCCCTAGAGGTTGGCGAGCACCTTGAGGTACTCCGCCTGGTCGCGGGCGTCGGGGATGGCGTTGACCACGGCGTAGCGCACGACACCGCCGCCGGGCCGGCGACCGGTGCGCAGGTCGTGTCGCCGCGCACGACCTGCCCGCGGAGGACGGGTGCGGGCTGGGCGGTGGCGGGCGCGGCGGTGGCCACCACGAGGGCGACGACCAGGAGCAGGCGGGAACGCACGACGCGAACTATGACAAGACGGACGGTCTCCGTGCAAGGACCGGGCCGGCGGGGTAGAGCGTCGCCGTGACCCAGGACTCCCTGCTCCCCGACGACCCGGAGCCCGAGGGCGCGGGCATGCCGCTCGCGCTCGAGCCGGAGCCGGAACCCGACGACTCCCCGCCGGCGCGCGTCCTGGCGGAGGGCGCGCGGTCCCTGGGGGACCTGCGCGCCACCGCCGCAGGCTGCCGCGCCTGCCACCTGTGGCGCGACGCCACCCAGACCGTGTTCGGGGAGGGGCCGGCCGAGGAGCGCGGCGCCGTGCGGATGGTCCTGATCGGCGAGCAGCCTGGCGACTCCGAGGACGTGGAGGGCCGGCCCTTCGTCGGCCCCGCCGGCGCGCTGCTGGATCGCGCCCTGGTCGACGCGGGCATCGACCGCGCCCAGACCTACGTCACCAACACGGTGAAGCACTTCAAGTGGACGCCCAAGGACGTCCGCGGGCCCGGCTTCCGCGGCACCGGCAAGCGCCGGATCCACGCCAAGCCCAACGCCGAGGAGATCAGCGCGTGCCGGCCGTGGCTGGACGCCGAGCTCGCGCTGCTGCGCCCCGAGCTGGTCGTCTGCCTGGGGGCGACGGCGGCCCAGGCCCTGCTGGGCAAGGCGTTCCGCGTGACCCGGCAGCGCGGGGAGGTCCTGGACGGGCCGGGCGGGTACCGCTACACCGCCACCGTCCACCCGTCGTCGGTCCTGCGGGCCGACGACGCCACCCGCGCCGCGGCCTACGACGGCCTGGTCGCCGACCTGCGCGTCGCCGCGCAGGTGCTGGCCGCGGCCTGATGGAGGGCTACGAGCGCTTCGCGTCCCTCCAGCTGTCGCGCCCCGAGGACGGGGTCCTGGAGATCGTGATGTCGGTCCCCGACCGCCTCAACGCCGCCGGCCACGACATGCACCGCGACCTCGCCGACATCTGGCTCCAGGTCGACCGCGACCCCGACACGCGCGTGGCCCTGGTGCGCGGCGCGGGCCGGGGCTTCTCCGCGGGCGGCGACCTCGACCTCGTCCGCGACATGGCCGACGACTGGGAGGTGCGCACCCGCGTCTTCAAGGAGGCGCGCGACCTGGTCTACAACGTCGTGAACTGCTCCAAGCCGATCGTGTCGGCGATGCACGGGCCGGCCGTCGGCGCCGGCCTCGCGGTCGGGCTGCTCGCCGACGTCGCCGTCGCGGCGCGGTCCGCGCGCATCATCGACGGCCACACCCGCCTGGGTGTCGCCGCCGGGGACCACGCGGTGCTCGTCTGGCCGCTGCTGTGCGGGCTGGCCAAGGCCAAGTACCACCTGCTCACCTGCGAGCCGATCACCGGCGAGGAGGCCGAGCGCATGGGCCTGGTGGCCCTGGTCGTCGACGACGACGAGCTGCGCGACCGCGCCCTGGCCGTCGCGCGGCGCCTGGCGGCCGGGTCCGCGACGGCGCTGCGCTGGACGAAGCTGGCGCTGAACAACTGGCTGCGGGTGGCGGGCCCGGCCTTCGACGCGTCGCTGGCCATGGAGTTCCTGGGCTTCTCCGGACCCGACCTGCGCGAGGGGCTGGCGGCCCGGCGCGAGCGGCGCGACCCGGTTTTCCCCAGTGCGGGGGGCGACGGGGGCCCAGGGGCGGGGACGCCGGACTAGGGTAGGAATCCGTGGTTGGCGGACTGGCGAAACGCCCGGGAGGGCACTTGTGACCGAGACACGGACGGGCGACGAGACCATCCTCTCCGACGGCATGCCGACCCAACTCCCCGACCTCGACCCGGGCGAGACGCGGGAGTGGCTGGAGTCGCTCGACGCGGTGCTGCAGCACGGTGGCAGGGAGCGCGCCCGCTACCTGTTGCTGCGGCTGCTGGAGCGCGCCCGGTCGGAGCAGATCGGCGTGCCCTCGCTGACCTCCACCGACTACATCAACACCATCCCGCCGGAGCGCGAGCCGGAGTTCCCCGGCGACGAGCACGTGGAGCGGCGCATCCGCGCCTACATCCGCTGGAACGCCGCGGTCATGGTCACCCGCGCCAACCGTCCCGACATCGGCGTGGGCGGCCACATCGCCACCTATGCCTCGTCGGCGTCGCTCTACGAGGTCGGCTTCAACCACTTCTTCCGCGGGCGCGGGCCCGACGACGACCCGCACGCGGGCGACCAGGTGTTCATCCAGGGCCACGCCGCGCCGGGCATCTACGCGCGGGCGTACCTGGAGGGGCGCCTGACCGAGCCGCAGCTGGACCTGTTCCGCCAGGAGCTGCGCACGACCGACGACGGGCGCCCGGGGCTGTCGAGCTACCCGCACCCGCGGCTCATGCCCGGGTTCTGGGAGTTCCCGACCGTGTCGATGGGGCTGGGCCCGATCAACTCGATCTACCAGGCGCGCTTCAACCGCTACCTGCACAACCGCGGGATCGCCGACACGTCCGGCTCGCGGGTGTGGACGTTCGTCGGCGACGGCGAGATGGACGAGCCCGAGTCGCAGGGCGCGCTGACCGTCGCCGCGCGTGAGGGGCTGGACAACCTCGTCTGGATCGTCAACTGCAACCTGCAGCGCCTCGACGGGCCCGTGCGCGGCAACGGCAAGATCATCCAGGAGATGGAGTCGCTGTTCCGCGGCGCCGGCTGGAACGTCGTCAAGGTCGTATGGGGCCGTGAGTGGGACGACCTGCTCGCCCGCGACGTCGACGGCCAGCTGGTCAACCGCATGAACACCGTGCCCGACGGCCAGTTCCAGACCTACTCCACCTCGCCGGGCGACTACATCCGCGAGCACTTCTTCAACACGCCCGAGCTGCGCAAGATCGTCGAGGACCTGTCCGACGACCAGATCCGCAACCTGCCGCGCGGCGGGCACGACTACCGCAAGATCTACGCGGCGTTCAAGGCGGCGACCGAGCACACGGGCCGGCCCACCGTGATCCTCGCCCACACCATCAAGGGCTGGACGCTGGGGCCGGACTTCGAGTCGCGCAACGCGACCCACCAGATGAAGAAGCTGTCGGTCAAGCAGCTGAAGTCGTTCCGCGACCGGTTGTACCTGGAGATCCCCGACGAGGCGATCGAGGGGCCGCTGCCGCCCTACTACCACCCCGGCGAGGACTCGGAGGAGATCGCGTACATGCGCGACCGGCGGGCCGCGCTGGGCGGGCCCCTGCCGCGGCGGGTCGTCGCCCCGGTCCCGGTGTCGCTGCCCGACCACGACGTCTACGCGGAGCTGAAGGCGGGGTCGGGCAAGCGCGAGGTCGCCACGACCATGGCGTTCGTGCGGCTGCTCAAGGACCTGCTCCGCCACCCCGACCTGGGCCGGCGCATCGTGCCGATCATCCCGGACGAGGCGCGGACCTTCGGCATGGACTCGCTGTTCCCGCAGCAGATGATCTACTCGCCGGTCGGGCAGAACTACCAGTCGGTCGACCGCGAGATGCTGCTGGCCTACAAGGAGGCCAAGACCGGCCAGATCCTGCACGAGGGGATCACCGAGGCCGGGTCGATGGGGTCCTTCGCCGCGGCGGGGACCTCTTACGCCACCTTCGGCCAGCCGATGCTGCCCGTCTACATCTTCTACTCGATGTTCGGGTTCCAGCGGACCGGCGACTCGATCTGGTCGGCCGCGGACCAGCGCGCGCGCGGCTTCCTGCTCGGCGCGACCGCCGGGCGCACCACGCTGAACGGCGAGGGCCTGCAGCACGAGGACGGCCACTCCATCCTCTACGCGGCCACCAACCCGGCGGTGGTGACCTACGACCCGTCGTTCGCCTTTGAGATCGCCGTCATCGTCGAGGACGGCATCGATCGCATGCTGGGGGAGCGCGGTGAGGACGTCCTGTACTACCTCACCGTCTACAACGAGCCCGTACCCCAGCCGGCCCTGCCCGAGGGGCTGGACGAGGCCCGCATCCTGGACGGGATCTACCGCTTCTCGCGCTTCGAGGACGCGCGGTCGCACCGCGCCACGATCATGAGCAGCGGGTCGGCGATGACCGGGGCGCTGGAGGCCCAGCGCCTGCTCGGCGAGGACTGGGACGTCGCCGCGGACGTCTGGTCGGTGCCCGGGTGGGTCGGCCTGCACCGCGACGCGCTGGCCACCGACCAGTGGAACCGGCTGCACCCGACCGAGGAGGCCCGCGTCCCGCTGGTCACGCGGGCGCTGGCCGACGCCGAGGGGCCGGCCGTGGCCGTCACCGACTACCAGCGCGCCGTGCCCGGCCTGATCGCGCCCTGGGTGCCGGGCGGGCTGGCGACGCTGGGGACCGACGGGTTCGGCCGCTCCGAGACCCGCCCCATGCTGCGCCGGTTCTTCCGCATCGACGCCCCGTCGATCGCGGTCGCGGTCCTGGCCGAGCTGGCCGAGCGCGGCGAGGTCAAGCCCGAGACCGTCGCCGACGCCATCGCCCGCTATGACCTGGACCAGTCCTTCCCCGACCCCACCGCGTGACCTTCGCGGCCCTCGAACCGCCACCGCCCGGGGCCGCCGGCTTCAGGGTGGTGGCGGGACGGTCGCAGGGGCTGCGCCGCCTGATGCTCGTCGCAGGCCGCTTGCCGGCGGGCGACGTCGGTCCGCCCCACACCCACGCCGGTGACGAGGTCCTCCGCGTGGTGAGCGGGGAGGTGGTCGTGCGCTGCGGCGAGCAGGAGCGCACCTGCACCGCCGGGAGCGTGGTGGTCGTCCCGCCCGGGGTGCTGCACGGGTTCCGGGTGCGCACCGAGACGGTGCTGGAGGTGGTCGCCGAGTATGAGATCGGCACCTTCTACCCGGTCGCCACGGTCGAGGGCGGGTTCGAGATGGTCGAGGTGCACCGGCCGGACATGCCGTGGGGCCGGCCGCCGCCCCCGGGCCGGGGCTGGACCTCCGACGAGGAGCTGCGGGAGATCTTGGACCGCCACGCCGACCCAGGAGCTGGGCTCTAGCGGGTCAGGCGGGGCGGTCCTGGGGGGTGTCGGTGGGGATGGGGGTGCCGTCGGCGGTCGATCCCGCGGTGGCGGCCGGCCCGGGCTGGCCGTTGCCCGCGGCGGCGCGGCGGCGGGTGCGGCGGGCGGCGCTCTCCGCCGCCAGGGACGCCTTGGCCTCCTCGACGGTGGGGGCCGTGCCGCCCAGGTGGGCCGGCTGCCACCAGCGGTCGGCGTCGCCGGCGGGCCGCTGGGGGTAGTCCGCCTGCGCCTCGTCCACCAGCTCGCCGATGCGCGTCATCAGCCGGTTGGTGACCGCGACGGGGTCCTCGCCGGCCTCGTACGGGACGGGCTCGCCGTAGAGGACGGTGACGGCGACGCCGCGCTGGAGGTTGTTCGGGCGCCCCTTGGTGAGCAGGCGCTGGCTGCCCCAGACGGCGCAGGGGATCAGGGGGACCCCTGCGGTCATCGCCATCCGCGCCGCGCCGGTCTTGCCCGCCATGGGGACGAACGACGGGGAGATCGTGGACTCCGGGAACATGCCGATCAGCTCGCCCCGGCGCAGGTACTCCACGGACGCGGTGAACGAGTCCGCGGCGCGGCCGTAGCGGTCGACGGGGATGTGGCGCATCTGGCGCATCAGCCAACCGGCGACCGGCTGGTCGAAGATCTCCTGCTTGGCCAGGAAGCGCACGAGCCGACGCCGTGGGATCACCCCGTAGCCGATGAAGGTGAAGTCCAGGTAGCCCACGTGGTTGGAGGCGATCACCGCGGCCCCGCGGGTGGGCACGTGCTGGGCGCCGCGGACGGTCACCCGCCAGCCGAACAGCACGTAGACGAGGCGGACGAGGGTGATGACGACGCGGTAGACGGGCTCCACCGCGTCAGGGTAGCCCACGTGCCCTGGCCGGGACCGGGGCGGTCAGGCGATCACCAAGGGTGACGCCACCCCACGGGGTGTACACTACGAACACCTGTTCGACCCGCGGTACTCCTTCCCAACCGCCCGGCTCCCGGGAAGGACGCCCGTGTTCGCCCACCTCGTGGCCCGCACCTGCTACTCGCTGCGCGACGGCGTGCTGCGGCCCCGCGCGCTGGCCGAGGCGGTCGCGGCCCGGGGGATGGACGCGGTCGGGGTCGCGGACCGCGACGGCCTCTACGGCGCGGTCCGCGTCGCCGACGCCTGCCTGCGCGCGGGCGTGCGCACGATCTTCGCCGCCGACCTCGCGCTGGCCCCCGACCCGTCCCGCCCCGGCTGGGGCGTCACCCGCCCGGGGCGGTCCGCGGCGGCCCGCCGCGCCCTCAGCACCCCGGTCCGCAGGTCCGGACCCGCGGACGGCCGGCCCTGGGGTCGGTCCGGCGACCGCAGCGGGTACGCGGGTCCGGGGTCGGGGCCGGGCTGGCTGGAGGACGACGCCGCCCGCGTCGTCCTGGTCGCCGAGACCGACCGGGGCTACGCCAACCTGTGCCGCCTGGTCAGCGACGCCCACCTCGACAGCGAGCGCGGCGACCCCCACCTGACCTGGGACCACCTCGCCACCTGGGCATTGCAGGACCTGTACGTCCTGCTCGGCGACGACGCCCCGACCGCGCGCCTGCTCGACCAGGGCCGCCCCGGCGCCGCGGAGGCGGAGGCGCGGCGGTGGATGGAGCTGGTGGGCCCCGGCCACGTCCTGATCGGCGTCACCCACCACCTCGCCCCCGGCGACGACACGCGCGCCCGCGCCCGCTTCGCCCTGGCCGACCGCCTCGGCCTGCGCGCGGTCGCCGACCAACGGCCCCGCTACCTGGACCCGTCCGACGCCCGCATCGCCGACGTCGTCGAGGCCGTCCGCCTCCAGGTCCCCCTGGACCCCCGCCACGTCTCCCGCCGCAACACCGAGGGCTGGCTGAAGGACCCCCAGGCCATGGGCCAGGTGTTCCGGGAGCGACCCGACGCGCTGCGCCACGCCGCGGACGTGGCCGACACCTGCCGGGTCGACCTGCGCCTGGGCCAGCTGCGCGTCCCCGACTACGTCGCCCTCGGCGCGGAGGCGCAGGCGGAGCTGGCGGCGCGCTGCCGCGTGGGCCTGGACGAGCGCTACGCCGCCCCCGGGGACCGGCACCGCGAGCTGCTGGAGGAGGAGCTCGCCATGGTCACCAGGCTCGGTCTGGCGCCCTACTTCCTCACCGTCGCCGAGATCGTCCGCACCATCCGCGAGAAGGGGATCCAGGCCGCCTGCCGCGGCTCGGCGGCGGGGTCGGTGATCGCCTACGCGCTGCGCATCTCCGACGTCGACCCGGTCGCCCACGACCTGGTCTGGCAGCGCTTCATGAACCCCTACCGCGACGAGATCCCCGACATCGACATCGACATCGAGTCGGCCCGGCGCGAGGACGTGTACCGCGACCTGCTCGACCGCTACGGCGAACACCGCGTCGCCTGCGTCGCGATGGTCGAGACCTTCAAGGCGCGCATGGCCATCCGCGAGGTCGGCAAGGCCCTGGGCCTGCCCGCCGGCGAGGTCGACCACGTCGCCAAGTCGTTCCCCCACGTCCGCGCCGGCGACGTCCGCGCCGCCCTGGCGCACCTGCCGGAGATGCGCGGGCTCAACCTGGACCGCGGCCAGCTCGGCCTGCTGTTCGACGTCGTCGAGCGCATGGACGGCTTCCCCCGCCACCTCGCGCTGCACCCGTCGGGGGTGCTGCTCGGCGACGCGCACCTGCGCGACCTCGTCCCGGTGGAGCGCAGCGCCGCCGGCTTCGCGATGGCCCAGTTCGACAAGGACGACGTCGAGGCGCTGGGGCTGTGCAAGCTCGACGTGCTGTCGGTGCGGATGCTGTCGTCGATCGCGCACTGCCGGGAGGAGGTCGAGCGCGTCCGCGGCGAGCAGATCCGCTGGGACGAGGTCGGCTGGGACGACGAGCCCACCTACGAGCTGATCCGCACCACCCGGACCCTGGGCATGTTCCAGATCGAGTCGCCCGGCCAGCGCGAGCTGGTCGGCAAGTTCCAGCCGGAGCACCTGGGCGACCTGGTGGTGGACATCTCGCTGTTCCGCCCCGGCCCGGTGAAGAGCGACATGGTCGGCCCGTTCCTCCAGCGCCGGCTGGGCAAGTCCAGGATGGTTCTGCCCCACCCGCTGCTGGAGCGCGCCCTCGGCGAGACCTTTGGCGTCATCGTCTACCACGAGCAGGTGATGCGGGCGGTCGCGGCGCTGACCGGCTGCGACCTGGCGACCGCCGACCTGGTCCGCCGCCGGCTCGGCGACCCCGGCGAGCTGCCCGACCTCGAGCGCTGGATCGTCGGCGAGGCCGTCAGCCGCGGCGTCCCGCCCGACGTCGCGGACTCGCTGTGGGTCGCGCTCCAGCAGTTCGCCGCGTTCGGGTTCTGCAAGGCCCACGCCGCCGCGTTCGCCGTCCCCACCTACCGGTCGGCGTGGCTGAAGCGCCACTACCTGCCGGAGTTCGTCGCCGGCCTGCTGACCCACGACCCCGGCATGTACCCGCGGCGCCTGCTGCTGGACGACGCCCGCCAGTTCGGCGTCGCGGTCCTGCCGCTGGACGTCAACCGGTCGGGCCGGGACTACCGCGTGGAGCGCCTCCCCGCCGACGAGGCCCTGCGCCTGCTCGGCGTCCGGCGCGACGGGGGGCGGCTGCCGCGCGGGTGGCGGGTGCGCGACGGCCTGCTGACGCCCCCCGCGGGCATGGACCTGGGCGGGGACCCCGACGACCCCGCGACGCGGTTCGCGATCCGGCTCGCCCTGCAGGACGTCGCCGGCATGGACGACGGGCAGGTCGAGAGCCTGCTGGTGGCGCGCCCGTTCACCGGCGTCGCGGACCTGCGCCAGCGGTCCGCGCTGTCCGCGCCGGTCGCCGAGGCGCTGGCCCACGCCGGGGCGCTCGACGTGCTCCTGCCCGGCCCGGCCCACCCCGAGGCGGGGGAGCGGACCCGGCGCGACCTGCTCCTGGAGGTCAGCGAGCGCTGGTCGGGGCGGACCCGTCACCGGGTGGGGCGCGGGCGCGGGCCGGAGCCCCAGCAGCTGGGCCTGCTGGACCCCGAGCCGGCGGGCCTGCCGGCCTACCGCCCCAGCGAGCGCGTCCGCGCGGAGCTCGAGGTCCTGGGCCTGGAGGCGTCCCGCCACGTGATCACGTTCTACGACGACCTGCTCGACGTGCTGGGCGTCACCCGCACCGTCGACCTGCTCGACCGCCGCGCCGGCGAGCGGGTGCGGGTCGCGGGGGTGAAGGTCGCCACCCAGACCCCGCCGGTGAAGAGCGGCCAGCGCATCATCTTCCTGTCCCTGGACGACGCGACCGGGGTGAACGACGCGACCTTCTTCGAGAGCGTGCACGACCGCTGCGCGTGGACGGTGTTCCACACCTGGCTGCTGGTGGTCGAGGGCACGGTCCACCGCACCGGCGCCCGCGGGGTGGGCATCAACGCCGAGGCGGCGTGGGACCTGCGCCGGCTGATGCATGCCTGGCGCGAGGGCTGGCTGGACGAGGCGCTCGCCGAGCGTCTCGGCCCCGGCGGGCGCCCGCTGGACGACCGCGCCGACACCGACTTCGGCGACCAGGCCCCGTCGGAGGGCATCCGCGGCGTCGCCGGCCGGTCCGGCCTGGGTGCCGCCGAGGCGCTGCGCGGCGGCTGGGACCGCACCGGCCTGCCCCGCGGCGACCAGCCCGGCACCCGCGACCGCAGCCCGTTCGCCGACACCCGCCAGGTCCTCGCCGAGCTGCGCCAGGCCACGAACGCGGCCGACCCCGGCCAGGTCAACGGCACGTCCCTCGACGGCCTGCGCAGCTACGGCGACCGCCACCCCGGCCGCACCGCCGCCCCCCGCCCCGGCGACCCGGGGCGGCCGTCGCGCGTGGGGCCCAACGGCGCGACCTGGGCCGACCCCGCCGACCGCCACCCCGGCGTCGACAGCCTGGACCTCAACCGCCTGCCCGAGGGCCACCCGCTGCGCCCCGACAGCGTCCCCGCCGACCAGGAGGGCCGCCCCGCCCCGCCACGCCGCCGCCCGCCGGTCCCGCCGCCCCCGACCCCGCGCACCCCGCCGGCCGCCCCGCGCCGGCCCGTCGACGCCGACGGCGACGGCGCGCCGCCCCGCAAGCTGTGGCACGCCAGCGACGGCTCCGCCGGTCAGTAGACCCGTGTCGCCGGAGACCCGCTGCTCGGAACCGCCGCCCCGCGCCGGCGCTGCCGCGCGCGGCACCGGCTAGCGGCGGCCCCGCCCCGAGCTCACCCCGTCGGGCTGGGTCCGGACCACGTACTGCTCGAACCGCAGCAGCCCGATCACGTGGTCGGGCGGCTCGATGCAGATGCCCATCTCGTCCCGGTCGTCCTGGCCGTCGATCGCGGTGCCGTGCACCCCGGACCCGACCAGCACGCGCAGGATCGTGCCCTGCTCGGCGATCTCCGCCTCCGTCACACCACCGCCTCCCTGATCCGCGCCCGCGCCGTCCCGACCTGGTGGCGGGGAGTCAACCACGGGCCGAGCGCGGCCGACCCGGCGCCCCGCCTTGGCGCGGACGGCCTCGCGGAGCGGTCAGGCGGGCGCGCGGGCCAGGTCGGCCAGGCGGACGGTGAAGCGGCAGCCGCCGAGGGGGCTGTCGGCGACCACGGCGTCGCCCCCGTGCGCCTGGGCCAGCGTGCGGACGAGGTAGAGCCCCAGGCCCATGCCCCCGCCGCTGCCGCGGCCCTCGCCGCGGCGGAACTTGTCGAAGACCTGCTCCCACTGGGCGGCGGGGATGCCGGGGCCGTCGTCGTCCACGGTCAGGACCACGTCCCCGCCGGGCTCGGCGCGCACGGCGACGACGACCCGCGACCCGGGCGGGGTGTAGTTCACCGCGTTGCCGACCAGGTTGGTCACGATCCGCGCGATCGCGTCACCGTCGACGACGCGCTCCACCGGCGCCTCCGGCACCTCCAGCGTGATGACGTGCTCGGCGTCGGCGGCGCGCAGCCCCGCGACCGTCGACCCCACCAGGGCCCCGACGTCGACGGGCTCGGGGTCCAGGGCGGCCGCGCCGCGCTGCGCCGCGGAGGTGCGCAGCAGCTCGTCGACGAGGCGGTCCAGGCGCCAGCCCTCCCCGACGATGAGGCCGGCGAGCTCGGCGACGCGGTCGGCGGGCAGGCGCCGGATGCCGCGCTCGATGGTCTGCGCCAGCCCGATCACCGAGGTCAGCGGCGTGCGCAGCTCGTGGGTGACCTGGGCGAGGAAGTCCTCCTTCAGGCGGTCCAGCTCGGTCAGCGCCTGCACCGACGCCCGGGTCGCGGCGTGCAGCCTGGCGTTGGACGCGGCCGCCGCGGCGGTCTCGGCGAACAGCGACACCGACCGCTGCTGCACCTCGGTGAAGGGCTCGGCGCGGGAGGGGACGCGGATGTTCAGCACGCCGACCAGCTCGCCGCGGTGGACCAGGGGGACGACGAGCGCCGCGCCGGAGCGCGGGTGGGCGGAGTCGGGCTGTGGCCCCAGCAGCGCGAGCGGCGCGCGGCCCTGCACGCTGCGCCCCGCGAAGCTCTCGTCGATGCGCTGGCGCTGCCCGCGCACGGCCGTCGACGTCCCGTGCACGGTGACGACCTCCAGCTCGCCGGGGGCATCGACCGGCACGAGCTGCACCGACCCCTCCGGGGCGCCGACCAGCTCGCAGGCGGCGCGCAGGATGATGTCGAGGACCGCGTCCAGCTCCAGGCTCGCGTTCACCGCGTGGCTGGCCCGCAGCAGGAGGTCGAGCTCCTCGACGCGGGCGACCAGACCCGCGGACCGGGCGCGCTCGTCGACCAGCTCGCCGGCGAGGCGGCGCAGGGCGCGCTCGCGCTCGGCGACGTCGCCGAGCACGGCGACCAGCACGGCCACCGAGGCCGCCAGCGCGACGCCGAACGGGCTGCGCCCCGCGGCGAGGTCGCCGCCGGCCAGCAGCGCCAGCCACGGCAGCGCCAGGCCGATCGCCAGCGCGATCAGCCAGAGCTGGGCCCGCCGGCGGTCGACCTCCTCCAGCGACGAGGCGCGGGGCAGGCCCGCCCCGCGCGCCACGTCGCCCGCCTCCGGCGCCCAGGGCGCCTCGCGCGCCCCCTCGGGCGGCGGGGGCGACGGGGCGCGGCCGCCCGGCACCGGGAACGCAGGGGCGCTCGGGTGCTGCACGGGTGTCGGCGATCGGCGCTCCATCCAGGGACTTGTCGGAGCGCGACGAGGCAGGCTTGACACGATGCCCCAGCGCCCGGCCGAACCGATCCTCCACGTGGACATGGACGCCTTCTACGCGGCGGTCGAGGTGCGCCGGGACCCGGCCCTCGCGGGGCGCCCGGTCCTGGTCGGCGGGGCGGGTGGGCGCGGCGTGGTCGCCAGCGCCTCCTACGAGGCGCGCGCCTACGGGATCACCTCCGCGATGCCCATGGCCCGCGCGCTGCGGCTGTGCCCCGCCGCGGTCGTCGTCAGCCCCGACTTCGCCGCCTACACCGCCGCGTCGGCGGCGCTGCGCGAGGTCCTGACCTCCTACACCCCGCTCGTGGAGCCGCTCGCACTGGACGAGGCGTTCCTCGACGTCGGCGGCAGCGTCCGGCTGTTCGGCCCGCCCGAGCGGATCGGTGCCCTCATCCGCGGGCGCATCCGGGCCGAGCTGGACCTCGTCGCGTCGGTCGGCGTCGCGCCGAACAAGTTCCTGGCCAAGCTGTGCAGCTCCAAGGCCAAGCCCGACGGCCTGCTGCACCTGCCCGCCGACCGGGTGGCGGACTTCCTGGCGCCGCTGCCGGTGCGCGACCTGTGGGGGGTGGGGGAGCAGACCGCGGCGCGGCTGGAGCGCTTCGCGGTCCGCACCGTCGCCGACCTGCGCGCCGTGCCCGCCGGGACGCTGGTCCGCCTCGTCGGGCCCGCCGCGGCGGGCGCGCTGACCGGGCTCGCCCGCGGGGAGGACCCCCGCACGGTGGTCCCGTGGGAGGCGCCCAAGGGCATGAGCGCGGAGGAGACCTTCGACCGCGACGTCGATGACCCCGCCGTCCTGCGCACCGAACTGCTGCGGCTGGCCGAGCGCGTCGCCCGCCGCCTGCGCGCCACCGATGCCGCCGCCCGCACCGTGACCCTCAAGCTGCGCTACAGCTCGTTCCAGACGATCACGCGGTCGCGGACGCTCGCGCTGCCCGCCGACGAGGCGACGACCCTGCACGCCGAGGCCGCCGCGCTGCTCGACGCGCTGCGCCTGGAGCGGGTGCGCGTCCGGCTCCTGGGCCTCGGCGTCACCAACCTGGTCCCCAGCGGCGCCGCGCGGCAGCTGTCGCTGATCGCCGACGACCGCTGGGGCCGGCTGGAGCGGGCCGCGGACCTGGCCCGCGGGCGCTTCGGCGACGGGGCGGTGACCCGGGGCGCGCTGCTCGACGACGACGGCCCGCCGCGGACCGCCGACGGCGGGGCGGTTCCCGAGCAGTGGCGGGGGAACACCAAGGGTTGACTCTTGACGACGCGCGACGCCACCCGTTCCTATACTGGCAAGCCCGACCGACCCGGAGCGCGCATGCCCCTCAACGACCGGGAGCAGCAGATCCTCGCCGACATCGAGGCCCGCCTGCGCCAGGAGGACCCCAGGTTCGCCCGGGCCGTGGGCACGGTGTCGGTCCCCACCCAGTCGCGGCGCCAGGTCAAGCTGGCGGCCATCGGGTTCCTCGCCGGGTTCCTGCTGCTGTTCGGCATTCGCCAGCCTGTGGTTCGGCATCGCCGGGTTCGCGCTGATGCTCGCCAGCGCCGTGCACGGCATCACCCAGCTGCGCCGCCTCGGCCGCGACCAGGCGGGCCGGCTCAGCGGCCAGCTGCGCGGTGGCTTCAACCGCTACCTGGACGAGCGCCGCGGCCGCGACGGCGAACCCGCAACGACCGCTAGGAGCGCGCGGGCACGCCCGGCCGGTGGACCCCGCCCGCGGGGCGGCCCCGCCGGAGCGACTAGGGCCTGTCCTGCGGATCATCGGAGGTGGAGGATGATGCAGGCGATGAGGACTTCGGAGCGGTAGTAGGCGGCGCGTTTGGCGTAGCGGGTGGCCAGGTCGCGGAACTGCTTGAGCCGGTTGAAGCAGCGTTCCACGACGTTGCGCTGCCGGTACAGGTTCCGGTCAAAGGCATAGGGCCGCCCGCCGCGGGCGCCTTTGCGTTTGCGGACCGCGATCTGGTCGCTGCGTTCGGGGATGGTCGCTTTGATCTTGCGGCGGCGCAGTGCCCGACGGGTCGAGGGGTGGGAGTAGGCCTTGTCGGCCAGGACCCGCCCGCCGCGCACCCGGCCGCCGACGACGGGGAGGTCGGCCAAGGCGTCGATCAGCCCGAGCAGCTGAGGGTTGTCGCCGGCCTGGCCGGAGGTCAGGATCACCGCGACGGGCAGTCCGGCGGCGTCCACGGCCAAGTGCAGCTTGGTCGTCAGCCCTCCCCGTGACCGTCCGAGGGCCTCTCCGTCGATGGCGAGCGCGTCGATCGGGTCGCTGCAGCCCCTTTTTTCCGGGCTCCGGCGGCGTGCTGGTGTGCCCGGACGTTGCTGGAGTCCACGCTGATGATCCATTCGACCTCGCCGACCGCGTCGTCTTTGACGATCACCTCGGCGAAGATCCGCTCCCAGGTGCCGTCGGCGGTCCAGCGGCGCAGCCGTTCGTGAGCGGTCTTCCACGGGCCGTAGCGTTCGGGCAGGTCCCGCCACGGCGCGCCGGTCCGCAGCTTCCACAAGATCGCATTGAGCACCTGGCGGTGGTCACGCCACCGCCCGCCCCGCCGCCCGTGCGCGGGCAGCAGCGGCTCGATCCGCGCCCACGCTCGATCCGTTACCTCACCTCGACCGACCATCCCGGCATGATCGACACCACCGCCTCAAACACCCCGCAACCACCCCCGCGGCCCAAGGCCACGGATCCGCAGGACACGCCCTAGCCGACGGGCACGCGCGCGCGGTCGCCCTCGCGCCGGCGGACGCCCAGCCGGGTGCGCACGGCCGACCGCAGCCGGGCCGACGCCGCCCGGGCGCGCACGGCCACCAGGCGTGACCGGCTCAGCCCCGCCGTCAGCTCCGCGTCGAGCACGCCCGCGGCGGCCTCGGCGACCTGGGCCGCCCCCTCGGGCAGGGTGCGCGCCCAGCGCGCCTGGCCCACCCGGCGGGCGAGCAGCTCGGCGGCGGTGACCGCGCGCCCGGGCGGACCGTCCTGGCGCGACCGGACCAGGCGCGCCAGGTACTCCCCGTCGGTCTCGCTGCCCGCCGCGGGCAGCCCCAGCCCGGCGCCCAGCCAGCCGACGCGGTCGCGCGCGGCGAGCACGCGCTCCAGGGGCGCGCCGTCGGGCTGGGTCCGCCGGCGCAGCACCAGCAGCCCGCCCGCCAGCACGGTCGCGACGGAGGCGGCGATCCCCGCCGCCGCCCACGGGCTCGCACCGTCACCGCCCGCGACGGGGGGCGCGGGCGCGGGCAGCGGGGGCGCCGCGACCCGGTCCTGGCCCGACAGCAGGTCGTCCTCCGGGCTGTCGGGAGCGGGCGCCGCCACCTGGTCGCGGGTGCGCTCCTGCTCCACCGTGGCCGCAGGGGTGAGGTTGGCGGCGCTGGGGACCAGCACGTTGCCGTCGGACCGCGGGGTCGGCTCGAAGGCCAGCCAGCCGTAGGACCCGAACTGCACCTCGACCCAGGCGTGGGCGTTGGCCAGCGACACCTCGTAGGCGGTGGTCTCGCCGCGGGCCGCCGCGGCCGGGTCCACCGGCGTGCCGGGCGTGAAGCCGACGGCGACGCGGGCCGGGATGCCCAGGGTCCGCAGCATCGCCGCCATGGTCCCCGCGTACTGCTCGCAGTAGCCCGTCCGCGTCTCCAGGAAGCGCGCCATCGCGCTGCCGGAGTGGCTGGCGGGCACCTCCAGCGAGTAGTTCCACGACTGCAGCTCATCCTGGATGGCCAGCGCCTGCTCCATCGGCGTGGTCGCCCCCGCGCGCTGGACGATGTCGCGGGCCGTCTGGGCGACCTGCGGCGGCAGGGACGCGGGCACCGCGACCAGCGCCGGGTCCGGCGGCCGGGACGCCGCCTCCAGCGCCGCGGGCGGCTCGGTGGACAGGACGGCCTCGGCGACGAAGCGGTCGCCGGGCTGCATGCCCTCGCCGCGGGCCGTGAAGGCGCCCAGCCGGTCGTCGTAGCGCAGGTCCGCGGTGCTGTCGGTCACCCGCGCGGTGGGGTAGGGGAACGGCACGAACACCCCGTCGAGGTCCAGCACGTCGACGGCGACCTGGATCTGCTCGAAGGTGCCCGCCGGCAGCGGCAGCCGCCCGCCGGCGTCGCCGCCGCGGATGCTGTCGCTGGTCCACTCCTCGCGGTCGCCGTCGTAGACGTCCAGCGCGGTGATGCGCGTGTACACGGGCCGCGGCGTGGTCACGCGCAGGACCGGCCCGGTGTCGCCCGCCACGAGCCGCTGCTGGATGCCCACGATCGGGTTGGTGGTCAGCGTCGTGCCGCCGAGGCCGCGCAGCTCGTACCAGGGCCCCTGGTCGTAGCCCGGCAGCGAGCCCGACAGCAGCGTGCCGGCGACGATCGCGACGGCGGTCAGCGCGCTGCCGGCGGGTGCCAGCGGGTTGCGCTTGCCGCGCAGCCCGGCGGGGTCGGAGGGGGAGACCCAGCGGCCCCAGCGCTCCACGTCGCTGCCGGCGTGGGCGAGCAGCAGCCCGGCGGCGGCGGCGAGGAACGGCACGGCCCACACCCAGGCGCTGGTGCCGGGCGGGGCCAGCGCCAGCGGCACCGTCCACATCACCAGGGCGAGCACGGCCGCCGCGATCGGGGCGGCCAGCCAGAACACCAGCCCGTCCACCGCGTGGGTCACGGCCCAGACGCCGGTGACGGCCAGCAGGAGCAGCCCGGGCTCGGGGAAGGCGGGGGCGGGGCGCACCTGGATGAGCTCCAGGCCGTACAGCCACAGGTCCCGCCCGGCCGACAGGCTCTCGAAGGTCGGGACCAGGCCCAGCAGGAGGGTGTCGGGCAGGAACACCAGCCCGACGAACAGGGCCCAGGCGAGCACCTGTGCGGCCAGGGTCGACAGCGGCCCGAAGCCGAGCCGCCGGCAGCCGGCGTCGACCAGCAGCGCCGCCACCGCGGCGCCCAGGATCGGCAGCAGCGCGTCGAAGCCGACGAAGACGCGCGCCAGGGGCAGGCAGGCGGACAGGACCAGCGCGCAGACGGCGACCAGGAGGGTGCCCTCGCGCGGCCCCACCCGCGGCGCCGCGACGGCGAGGGCCGCCGCCGGGGCGGGGCGATCGGTGGTGAGGCTGGTGCTCATGCCCGCACCTCGGACGCCGGGCGGCTCGCGTGCGACCATTCCGGGCCTCGCCCTGCAGTGCTCATGGGGTCGCCTCCGCGGTGGGACGGGGGGTGCGCCGGCGCCGGCCCGTGAGGGCCGGCCACGCCTGGACGAGGGGTTCGTGGACACCGACGACGGTCGCGCGCCAGCCGGCGGCCACGAGCAGCCGGGCCAGGGCGGCGGACTGCGCGGCGGACGCCCGGCGGGCGGGGTCCGCGGTCACCAGCGCGATGCGGTCGGGGTGGTTGCGCCCGGCCTGGACCAGGGCGCGCACGTCGGGGGAGGCGCCCAGGTCGTCGCCGCCCGGCGGCGGCGCCAGCACGGCGCACAGCAGGCCCTCGCCGCCCGCCCCGCGCAGCGCACCGAGCGCGGGCGCCAGGTGCTGGTGGCGCGACGGCCGCAGCTCGGCGAGGCGGTCCAGTAGGACGCCCCAGGGCTCGGCCTGGGGCAGCCGGCCCGTCTCCTCGGTGACCAGGCGCAGGGCGTACCCGCGCTCGGCCAGGGCCAGCAGGACGCTGGCGGCCATCGACACGGCCTTCTCCAGCGTCGAGTCGGGGCCGGACCCCACGTGCGCGGACGCCCGCGCGTCGAGCAGCACGACCGCCTGGGCCTCCCAGGGGCGCTCCTGCTGGCGGACCATGAGCGTCTGGCGGTGGGCGGTGGACGGCCAGTGCACCAGGCGCAGGTCGTCGCCCTGCACGTACTCGCGCATGGTGTAGAAGTCCTCGCCGGCGGCGAACAGGCGGCGCGCGTCGCTGGACCCCGTGCCGCGGTGGCTGCCGTTGCCCAGCCCGTCGGCCAGGCGCTCGACGCGCGGGTAGACCAGCACCTGGCTGGTCGTGGTGTAGCGGCGCACGCGCTCGGCGAGGCCGAAGGGGTCGCGGACGCGCAGGGTCACGGGCCCGATCTGGTAGCGCCCGCGGACGGTGCCCGTCACCGCGTAGCGCACCGCGACGGTCTCCGACGGCCCCAGGCCGGGGACGACGAAGCGCGGCGGGTCGGCCAGGCTGGGGTGGCAGGCGTCCTCGACGAGCAGGAGCGTGGCGGGCCAGCGCGACTCGTTGCGGAGCTCCACCGCGGCGGTCTCCCGCCCGCCGACCAGGAGCCGGTCGGTCGACACGCTTCGCCGCGCCGCCACCGAGGCCGACGAGAAGCGCGTCGCCAGCGCGGCGACCACGACCAGCGCCGCCGCCGCGGCGCCCACGACGTACAGCTCGGGCACGCCGATGACGCGCCCGACCAGGACGATGAGCACCGCGCCGGCCAGGACCGCGCCCCCGCGCGTGGTCACCACGGCGCGGTCCCGTCAGGCACGGGAGCGCCCGGGGATGGGCACCGACGCGATGACCTCGTCGAGGATGGCGGCCGCGCTGCGCGTCCCCAGCTGCGCGTCGGGGGCCATGATCAGCCGGTGGGCCAGCACCGGCTGGACGAGGGCCTTGACGTCGTCGGGGATGGCGTAGTCCCGGCCGCTGGTCGCCGCCGCCACGCGCGCGGCGCGCAGCAGGGCCAGCGACGCCCGCGGCGACGCGCCCAGCTCCACCGCCGCATGGTGGCGGGTGGCGCGCACCAGCTCGACGATGTAGCGGCGCAGCGGGTCGGCGACGTGCACCTCCCGGCACGCCTCGATCATCGCCGCGATCTCCTTGGCGTCGGTCACCGGGTCCAGCTGGGCGACGCGGTCGCCGCGGCCGTGGACGTCCAGGACCTCCAGCTCCGCCTCCAGGGACGGGTAGCCGATCGACAGGCGCATGAGGAAGCGGTCGCGCTGGGCCTCCGGGAGCGGGTAGGTGCCCTCCAGCTCCACCGGGTTCTGGGTGGCGATGACCATGAAGGGGATGTCCAGCTCGTAGGTCGTCCCGTCGACGGTGACGGTGCGCTCCTCCATCGACTCCAGGAGGGCGGACTGGGTCTTGGGGCCGGCGCGGTTGATCTCGTCGCCCAGCACGATGTTGGCGAACACCGCGCCCGGCTTGAAGTCGAAGTCGCCGTGCTCCTGGTTGTAGACGGTGACGCCGGTGATGTCGCTGGGCAGCAGGTCCGGGGTGAACTGCACCCGGCGGACGCTGCAGTCGATGGAGCGCGCGATCGCCTTGGCGAGCAGGGTCTTGCCGACGCCCGGGACGTCCTCGAGCAGGAGGTGGCCCTCGGCGAGCAGCGCCACGAGGGACAGCCGGACGACCTCCGGTTTGCCCTCGACGACGGTCGCGACGTTGCGCTCGATGCGCTCGAACCCGGCGGCGATCTCCGCCACGTCGTCCAGCGTGTGACGCCTGGTCGCCACCCAACCCCCAACTTGTTGCGAACGGGCCTCCGAGTCTAGTGCGTGCCGCGGTGGCCGCTGGCTCCCACCGCGGTAGGAGGTTGGGTAGACTTCCGCGATCGCCCGGGGATGCGCCCGGGCTCGAACGGGGGAACTGCGGTGAAGCTCAGGCTCTTGGCGCTCCTGGCAGTGCTGGCACTGCTCGCCGCCGCCTGCTCCGGCGGCGGTGGCGGTGGGGACACGGACGCGGACGCGGGGGCCGACGCGGGCGCGGGTGATGAGGCGGCCGAGGGCGAGGGCGAGACGTTCGTCTTCGGCACGTCGGCCGACCCGGTCGTGCTCGACGGCGCGCTGGTCAGCGACGGCGAGTCCCTGCGCGCCATCGACCAGATGTTCGAGGGCCTGGTCACCCTGGCGCCGGGGTCGACGGAGGTCGAGCCCGGACTGGCCACGGAGTGGGAGCCCAACGAGGACGGCACCGCCTACACCTTCCAGCTGCGCGAGGGCGTGACCTTCCACGACGGCGAGCCGTTCAACGCCGAGGCCGTCTGCGCCAACTTCGACCGCTGGTACAACTTCGACGGCTCGTTCCAGAACCCCGACGCCACCTACTACTGGCAGACGGTGTTCGGCGGGTTCGCCGAGAACGACCCGGAGGTCAACCCCGACCTCGGCGAGTCGCTGTACGAGTCCTGCACGGTGGAGGGCGACACCGAGGTCACCATCAACCTGACCCGGCCGTCGGCCTCGTTCATCCCCGCCCTCGCGCTCACCAACTTCACCATCGCCAGCCCCACCGCGCTGGAGGAGTACGGCGCGGACGAGGGCGAGGTCAACGAGGACGGCGTGTTCGTGCCCACCGGCACGTACGGCACGGAGCACCCCACCGGCACCGGGCCCTTCCGCTTCGTGGAGTGGCAGGTCGGCGAGCGCCTCGTCATGGAGCGCAACCCCGACTACTGGGGCGAGTTCCCCGGCAACATCTCGACGCTGATCTTCCAGCCGGTGGCCGACAACGCCGCCCGGCTGCAGGCGCTGCAGAGCGGCGAGATCAGCGGCTACGACCTGGTCGAGCCCGTCGACTTCTCGACCATCGACGGCGACGACCAGCTCCAGCTCCTGCGCCGGCCCGCCTTCAACGTCGCCTACCTGGGCTTCAACCAGGCCAACCCGGCCCTGGCCGACCTCAACGTCCGCCAGGCCATCGCCCACGCGATCGACCGCGAGGCGATCGTCGAGGGCTTCTACGAGGGCACGGGCGTCGTCGCCACGCAGTTCATGCCGCCGGAGGTCTTCGGCTACTCCGACGACGTGCCCACCTACGACTACGACCCGGAGCGCGCCCGCGAGCTGCTCGCCGAGTACGGCCAGCCGGTCTCGCTGCGCTTCGCCTACCCGACCGACGTGACCCGGCCGTACCTGCCGGACCCCCAGGCGGTCTTCGAGGCCATGGTCTCGGACCTGGAGGAGGTCGGCTTCACCATCGAGCCGCTGTCGGCCCCCTGGTCGCCGGACTACCTCGGCGCGGTCCAGACCGGCCAGTACGACCTGTACCTGCTGGGCTGGACCGGTGACATCGGTGACCCCGACAACTTCGTAGGGACGTTCTTCCAGACGCCCCAGGCGCAGTGGGGCTTCGACAACCCGGAGCTGTTCGCCGCCCTGGACGAGGCCGAGGCGGAGACCGACGAGGACGCGCGCACCGCGGCCTACGAGGAGATCAACGTCCAGATCATGGAGTTCCTCCCCGGCCTGCCGTTCGCCCACTCCGAGCCCGCGCTCGGGTTCCGCGCGGACGTGGAGGGCTACGTGCCCAGCCCGGTGACCCTGGAGCAGTTCTCCTCGGTCACCGCCGGCGGGGCGTAGGAGGGGGGCGGGCGATGCTCCCCTACATCGCCCGCCGGCTCGCCCTGGTCGTCCCGGTCCTGTTCGTCACCAGCCTCGTGGTGTTCCTGTTCGTCCGGGCCCTGCCCGGCGGGCCGGCGATCGCGCTGCTGGGGGAGCGCGCGACGCCCGAGGCGATCGCGGCCTTCGAGCGGGCGCAGGGCCTGGACCGGCCCCTGTACGCGCAGTACGGGAGCTACCTGCGCAACGTCCTGAGCGGCGACCTGGGCGTCTCGACGCGCAGCCGGCAGCCGGTGGCCGAGGAGCTGCTCCAGCGCTTCCCGGCCACCGTCGAGCTGACACTGGCGGCCATCCTGATCGCGGTCCTGGTCGGGGTGCCGCTGGGGTTCGTGGCGGCGAAGCGCTACCAGGGCCCGCTGGACCAGGCGAGCCTGGTGGGGTCGCTGATCGGCATCAGCTTCCCGGTCTTCTTCCTCGGCCTGCTGCTGAAGTACGTGTTCGCGATCCGGCTGGACTGGTTCCCGACCACGGGGCGCTACGACATCACCAGCTCGCTGGACACGCGCACGAACTTCCTCGTCCTCGACGCGCTGCTGGCCGGCGACGGCGCGGCGCTCGCCGACGTGCTGCTCCACCTGGTGCTGCCGGCCGTCGCGCTGGCCACCATCCCGCTGGCGATCATCGCCCGCATCACCCGGGCCGCGACGCTGGACGTGCTCGACGAGGACTACGTGCGCACCGCGCGGGCCAAGGGCCTGCGCGGTGCGATCGTGGACCGGCGCCACGTGTTCGCCAACGCGCTGCTGCCGGTGGTCACCGTGGTCGGCCTGCAGACCGGCCTCCTGCTCACCGGCGCGGTGCTGACCGAGACCGTGTTCTCCTGGAACGGGGTCGGCTCCTGGATCGTGGAGGCGATCAGCTACCGCGACTACGCGGTGCTCCAGGGCGGCATCCTGTTCTTCGTCCTGGTGGTGGTCCTGGTCAACCTGCTGGTGGACATCTCCTACGCGTTCCTGAACCCGAGGATCCGCTTCCGATGAGCATCGCCCAGGCCGAGGCGACCGAGCTGGCGATCGAGCGCCCGGTCAGCCTGTCGCGCACCGCGCTGGTCCGGCTGCGCCGCAACCCGGCCGCGATCGCCGGCGCGGTGATCGTGGGGCTGTTCCTGCTCATGGCCGTGGCGGCGCCGCTGATCGCGCCGTACGGGCCCAACGAGTCCGTCGGCGGGCTGGCCTCCACGCCGCCGGGGCCCAGCGCGCAGTTCTGGTTCGGCCTGGACGAGCAGGGCCGCGACCTGTTCAGCCGGATCGTGTTCGGGGCCCGCCTGTCGCTGCTCGTGGGCTTCGTGGCGGTCCTGGTCGGGCTGTCGCTGGGGCTGCTGCTCGGCGCGCTCGCGGGCTGGACCGGCGGGCGGACCGACGCTCTGGTGATGCGGTCCATGGACCTCGTCCTGGCGATCCCGCCGTTCCTGCTCGCGGTCGGGATCGTGACCCTGCTGGGTCCCGGGGTCCTGCAGGTCATGGTCGCGATCGGCCTGGTGACGGTGCCGCAGTTCGCCCGCCTCCTGCGCGGGTCGGTGCTCGCCCAGAAGGAGAGCGACTACGTGCTGGCGGGCCGCGCGATCGGGGTGCCGAGCTGGCGGCTGCTGCTCAGCCACGTGCTGCCCAACGCGATCGGGCCGGTGATCGTGCTGGCCACGCTGACCATGGCGACCGCGATCATCGAGGTCGCGGCCCTGTCGTTCATCGGCCTGGGCCCGGCGGACCCCTCACTGCCGGAATGGGGCCGCATGCTGGCGGAGAACGCGAGCCGCCTGCAGAACGCCGTCCACCTGGTGCTGTTCCCCGGGTTCGCGGTCGTCCTGCTGGTGCTCGGCATCAACCTGGTCGGCGACGGCCTGCGCGAGGCCCTCGACCCGAAGCTCGGCCGGTGAGCAGCGCGGCCTGGACCGCCTGGGAGGGCGCCGACCCGGTGCGACCGCCGGCGGGACCCCTGCTGTCGGTGCGCGACCTCCAGGTCCGCTTCGTCACCCGGGACCGGACCGTGCACGCGGTCAACGGGGTGTCGTTCGACCTCGACGCGGGCCAGACGCTGGGCCTGGTGGGGGAGTCGGGGTCGGGCAAGAGCGTGACCTCCCTGGCCCTGCTGGGGCTGCTGCCGCGGCGGACCGCCCAGATCCCCGCCGGGGAGGTCCGCTTCGCCGACGAGGACCTGCTCCACGCCCCCGAGTCGCGCCTGCGCCAGGTCCGCGGCAACGACGTCGCGATGGTCTTCCAGGACCCGATGACGTCGCTCAACCCGGTGCTGACCGTGGGGCGCCAGCTGACCGAGACCCTGCGGACCCACCTGGCGATGGACAAGCAGCAGGCGCGCGACGCGGCCGCCGACCTGCTCGACCGGGTCGGGATCCCCGACCCGCGCCGGCGGCTGCGGGAGTACCCCCACCAGTTCTCCGGCGGCATGCGCCAGCGGGTCATGATCGCCATGGCGATCGCCTGCCGGCCGCGGGTGCTGATCGCCGACGAGCCGACCACCGCCCTGGACGTGACCATCCAGGCCCAGATCCTGGAGCTGCTGCGCGGGCTGGTGGAGACCGAGCGCATGGGCCTGCTGCTCATCACCCACGACCTCGGCGTCGTGGCAGGGGTCTGCGAGCGCACCGCGGTCATGTACGCGGGGCGGATCGTCGAGACGGGGCCGACCGCGGACCTGTTCGCGCGGCCGCGCCACCCCTACACCCTGGGCCTGCTGCGCAGCGTCCCGCGGCTCGACGCCGGCAGCGACCTCCCGCTCGCGCCGATCCCCGGGTCCCCCCGCGACCTGACCGACGCCCCCTCGGCCTGCGCGTTCGCGCCGCGCTGCGCGTACGCCACCGACGAGTCCCGCGAGCGCCTGCCGGTCCTGACCCCCGTGGACGGCGACCGCGACCACCTCGTCGCCTGCTGGAACCCGGTCAGCGACGCCCAGCGGGTGAGCAGCGCGTGACCGCCGACCTGGTCGTCGTCGAGGACCTGCAGGTCCACTTCCCGATCCGCACCGGCGCGCTGCTGGGGCGGACGACGGGGGCGGTCCGGGCGGTGGACGGGGTGTCGCTGTCCATCCGCAAGGGCGAGACGCTGGGGCTGGTCGGCGAGTCCGGCAGCGGCAAGACCACCACGGGGCGCGCGCTGCTGCGCCTGGTCGAGCCGACCGGCGGGCGGGTCACCTTCGACGGCGTCGACGTCCTCGCCCTGCGCGGCGAGGAGCTGCGCAAGCTGCGCCGGCGCATGCAGATGGTGTTCCAGGACCCCTACTCCAGCCTCAACCCGCGCCGCAACGTCGCCAACCTCGTCGGTGAGCCACTGCGCGTGCACGGCATCGCGTCCGGCCGGGCCCTGGACACGCGCGTCACCGAGCTGCTCGACCTCGTCGGGCTGCCGCGCAACGCGGGCGCCCGCTACCCCCACGAGTTCTCCGGCGGCCAGCGCCAGCGCATCGGCCTCGCCCGCGCGGTGGCGCTGGACCCCGACCTGGTCGTCGCCGACGAACCCGTGTCGGCCCTGGACGTGTCGATCCAGGCGCAGATCCTCAACCTCCTCGGCGACCTGCAGCAGCGCCTCGACCTCACCTACCTGTTCATCGCCCACGACCTCGCCGTGGTGCGCCACGTCGCGGACCGCATCGCGGTGATGTACCTCGGCACGATCGTCGAGCTGGCCACGGCGCCGGCCCTCGTCGGCCGGCCCCTCCACCCGTACTCGAGGGCGCTGCTGTCGGCGGTGCCGATCCCCGACCCGCGGGTCGAGGCCGTGCGCGAGCGCATCATCCTGCGCGGCGACATCCCGTCGCCCGCGGCCCCGCCGCCGGGGTGCCGGTTCCACACCCGCTGCCCCTTCCGGCAGGCGACGCGGTGCGACACCGAGATCCCCGCCCTGCGGGAGGTGCGGCCGGGCCACACCGTCGCGTGCCACTGGGCCGAGGAGATCGAGGCCGGGCGCATCCGCCCCGCGCAGCCCGCCGCCGCGCTGGCGGCCGACGGGTGACCTGCCCGGATCGGTACCATCGGCCACGATGACGGCCACCCCGCCCACGCGCGCGGAGCGCACGGCGTCCCGCCTCCGGCTGGCCGCGCGGGAGGCGTTCGCCGAGCTGGGCTGGAACGCGGCCCGCGTGGAGGACATCGTCAAGCGGGCGGGCGTCAGCCACGGCACCTTCTACACCTACTACGACAACAAGTCGGCGCTGCTGCGCGACCTCGTGGAGGCGAGCCAGGGCGACCTCGCCGCGCTGGCCGCGGCGCCGTGGCGTGGCGACGACGTGCGCGGCGCGATCGAGCACGTCATCAGCGGGGTCGTGGACCTGTTCGCCCGCGACGCGGTGGTCATCAAGACCTGGCTGCAGGCCGCGCGCGAGGACGACGCCTTCCGCGACCTCTACGTCGACTCCCGCGCGATGTTCGTCCGCCGGGTCGCCGAGCACCTGTCCGCGGCCTCGGCGGCGTCCGGTCGCCGGTCGCCGTCCGCGCGCTCGGTCGCCGCGGCCCTGGTCGCCATGGTCGAGCACTTCGCCTACCTGTGGCTGGTGCTCGGCGAACCCCACGACCGCGACGACGCGATCGCGGCGCTCGTCCTGGTCTGGGGCACGGCCCTCAACGAGCTCGCCGACGCGCGCCTCGCGACCGTGTGAGCGCTGCAGGGCGAAGCCCGGAGTCCTTGCTCACGAGCCGCCCGGCGTCTGAGGTGCACCCATGAGCGCTGCAGGGCGAAGCCCGGAGTCCTTGTTCGCGAGCCGCCCGGCGTCTGAGGTGCACCCATGAGGCGCCCCCGCAGCCGCGACGGGACGCGCTGCTAGCATGATCTGCGCATGCCGCGACTGGTCAGTCGGGGTAGCGGCGCAGGAGGACGGGCGCATTGGACGACGGCCCAGTACCCGGACGGCTCGACACGGAGCCGGACGGGACCCCGCTCGTCGGGGAGGTCACGATGCTGCCGCTGGACCCGGCCCGGGTCCGGCACGGTGCCTCCCGCCAGCGGGGCCCCCGCAAGTCGCTCGTCCTGAACGCGACCATGGAGCCGCTCTGCGTCGTCCCGGCGCGCCGCGCCGTCGTGCTCGTCCTGGCGGCCAAGGCCGACGTCGTGTCGGCCAACGGCCACCGCTTCCGGTCCGAGCACGTCGACATCGCCGCGCCCTCGATCATCCGGCTGCGCTCCTTCGTGCGCGTGCCCTACCGGCGCCGGGCGGCCCTGTCGCGTCGCGGGGTGTTCCTGCGCGACGACTACACCTGCCAGTACTGCGGGGTGCCCGCGGAGAACGTGGACCACGTGCACCCGCGCAGCCGCGGCGGCGCCCACGAGTGGGAGAACGTCGTGGCGGCCTGCCGGCGCTGCAACAGCCGCAAGAAGGACCGCACCCCGGCCGAGGCGCACATGACCCTGGCGCGCGCGCCCTTCGCCCCGCGGGCCGCCTTCTGGCTGATCGTCGCGGTCGGCGGCCTCGAACCCGCCTGGGACGCCTACCTCGGCGACACCCTGACCGCCTCCTGACCGCGGTCCCCGCCCCGCGCGGCTGACGCCGGGGCGACCGGGCCGCGGGGTCCTCCCGGCGCGCCCCCACCCCGCCCCACCCGTCCCGGCGTCCGACGCTGCGCTGCGGGCGGGCCGCCGCCCCACGCCGCCCCCCACTCCGCCCCACCACCCCGGCCGGTCGCGCGCCCCGGGCCGCCCGCTGCGCCCGCTGGGACGGCGGGAACGCGGTCGGAGGGGCGCCGCCGCGCCCTCGCGAGGTGCGGATCGGGCGGCCAGGGGTGCCCGGACGGGCCGCATGGGCCGCGCAAGGCCAACTTCCCCCACATCGCACCACCGCCCTGACCAGCGGGTTTGCTCTTTCACCGGCGTTGTGTTCCAGAAAGATCACCCTGCGTGGTTGACACGGTGGAGCGTAGTGGGGGAGAGTGGGGCCGAAGGGCGTCAGGGTGGCGCTGCGGAGGCGGGGCGGGTCATGTTCCTGGGGGAGTACCAGCACACGCTGGACCCCAAGGGGCGCGTGATCCTCCCCTCCGCCTTCCGCGAGGAGCTGGAGGGAGGGCTGGTCATGACCGTCGGACTCGACCACTGCCTCACCGTCCACTCCCGCGAGGGCTGGGAGGAGGTCGTGAACGGCCTGCGCGCGCTGCGCACCACCGACCGCCGCGAGCGGATGTTCGCCCGCATGCTCACCGCCTCCGCCCAGGCCGAGGAGCTGGACCGCCAGGGGCGCATCACCATCCCGGCGCGGCTCCGCGACTACGCCGACCTGCGCGGCAACGTGGCGGTCATCGGCGCCGACAGCCGCATCGAGCTGTGGAACGCCGAGGCCTGGGAGGCCTACCGCAGCGAGGCCATGGCGGACTTCGCGGCCACCGAACGTCCCTTCGACGTCGGCGGGGCGTTCTGATGCCCCCGGCGACCAGCTGGGCGGCGACCCTGGTGCGCATGACCGACCCCGAGCCCCCCCGCCCCGCCCCCGCCGGGCCGGCCCACCTGCCGGTGCTGCGCGACCGCGTCACCGGCCTGCTCGCCGGCGACCTGCCCCCCGACGCCCGCGGCGTGCTCGTCGACGCGACCCTGGGCGCGGGCGGGCACGCGGCCGCGCTGCTCGCGGCCACCCCGCCGGGGGTGACCCTGGTCGGCATCGACCAGGACCCCGACGCGCTCGCGCTGGCGGGGGAGCGGCTCGCGCCGTTCGGCGACCGGGTGGTCCTCGTGCACGCGCGCTTCGACGCCCTGGCCGCCTCCGTGGCGCCCGTGCTGGCGACCGCCGGCCCGCTGCTGGGCGTGCTCTACGACCTGGGCGTGTCCTCCATGCAGCTGGACCGCGGCGAGCGCGGGTTCTCCTTCCGGGCCGACGCCCCGCTGGACATGCGCATGGACACGACCCGCGGCGCGACCGCCGCGGATCTGGTCAACGGGTCCGACGCGGGCGCCCTGGTCCGGATCCTGCGCGAGTACGGCGAGGAGCCCCAGGCCCGGCGCATCGCCGACGCGCTGGTCCGCGCCCGGCCGGTGACCACCACCGGCGAGCTCGCCCGCATCGTCCGCGACGCGCTGCCCGCCGCGGTGCGGCACCGGTCGGGCCGCACCGCCGACCCCGCGACGCGCACCTTCCAGGCGCTGCGCATCGCCGTCAACGCAGAACTCGACACCTTCCGCGCCTCCCTTCCCCAGGCGCTGGAACTGGCCCCGCCCGCCGCGCACCCCGGACGCCCGACCGGGCTGCGCGGCGGGCGAGTGGCCGTGCTCGCCTACCACTCGCTGGAGGACCGGATCGCCAAGCGCGCCTTCGCCGACGCCGCCCGCGGCTGCGTCTGCCCACCGGACCTCCCCGTCTGCGCGTGCGGTCGCGAGCCGCTGGTCCGCCTCCTGACCCGCGGGGCGGAATCGCCCGGCCCCGACGAGGTCGACCGCAACCCCCGCGCACGCTCGGCCCGCCTCCGGGCGGTCGAGGTCCTGCGCGGCGCACCACCGACCGCCTGATCGCCCCGAACACCCGGAGCACACATGTCCGCGCAGGCCCTCACCACCGCCGCCGAGCGGCCCCGCCCGAGCTTCCGCCCGAGCTCCCGCCCCGAGCTCCGCCTGGTGGAGCCGCCCCGCCACTCGCTGCGCTGGCTCGTCGCCGGCCTGCTCCTCGCCGCCGCCGGCGTCTTCGGCGTCGTGTCGCTGCACGCCGCCGCCACCGAGGCCACCTTCGCAGCCGCCGACCTGCAGACCGAGGTCAACGCCCTGCGCCAGGAGTACGACGAGCTGACGGCCGAGGTCGCCGCGCTCGAGTCGCCCGAGC
The DNA here is from genome assembly GCA_030447925.1 of Egibacteraceae bacterium. Taxonomy (GTDB): domain Bacteria; phylum Actinomycetota; class Nitriliruptoria; order Euzebyales; family Egibacteraceae; genus JAUJNX01. The sequence continues at coordinate 123,466 of JAUJNX010000006.1, forward strand.
ACGTCCGCCGCGTCGCCGTCGACGAGCTGGGCATGGTCCCCGCCAGCCGGCCGGACTACCTGGTCGCGGCGCCGCAGGCCGCGCCCCCCGCGCCCGCCCAGGTCGCCGCCTCCGACGTGGTGGACCCGCTCAAGGCCACCCTCGGCACGCGATGACGGCCCGGACCCCCCGACCCCCGACCGCCGAGCGCCTCCGGGCCGCCGCCGCCCGCCCCCGCCCCCCGGCAACCGCCGAGGAGCCCCCCGCCCCCCGCACCGCCCGCGGCGCCGCCGCCCGCCCCGCACCCCGCGAGGACGGCGGCGTGCCCCGCGCAACCCGCGCCACGGCCCGCCCCGCACCCCGCGACGCCCGCCCCTCGCTGCGGGACGACAACGACGTGCCGCACGCCGGTCGCGCCACGCCCCGGGCCGCAACCCGCCCTGCAGCCCGCGAGGGCGCGCGCCGCAGGCCGCAACGGCCGCGCCGCCCCCCGCGACGGCCGGGCCGCGCCGCGGGACGGCCGGGGGCGTCCCGGGCCGGGGCGGCGTCGGCGCGCACGGCCGGCGCCGCCCCGGCGACGCGCGCGCGCCGGCCCGCCGCGGCGCCGTCCCCGGACCGCTCGTCGCGCCCACGGCCGTCGCGGCCGTCGCGCCCGCTTGCTCGGGCGCGGGGGGCGAGCGCGCTCGGCGCCCCGCCGTGCGCCCCGACGGCGCGATCGACCGCAACCGCGCCGTCAGCGACGCCTACGAGCCGGGCAGCGTCCAGAAGGTCGTCACCGTCGCCGCGGCCCTCGAGGAGGGCCTCATCGAACCCGACGAGGTCGTGGACGTCCCCGCCAGCTGGTCCTACCGCGGCAGCCGTCCGTTCAGCGAGCAGCACCCCGGCCGCATGACCGTCGCCGAGCTCATGGCCCGGTCGTCCAACGTCGGGACCATGATGGTCGCCGACCGCCTGGGCCCCGAGCGCCTGCACGACTGGATCGGCCGCTTCGGCTACACCCGCCCCCTGGGCCTGCCGGGGGAGAATGCCGGCCTGCTGCCGGCGGTCGCCGACTGGTCGAACACCAGCCTGCCGACCATCGCCATCGGCCACGGCGTGTCCGCCAACCTCCTGCAGGTGACCGGCGTCTTCGCCACCATCGCCCGCGGGGGGGAGTGGGTGGCGCCGACCCTGGTCCGCGGCACGATCGGCCCCGACGGGCGCCTGCAGCCGTCGGCGGCGCCCGAGCGCCGCCGTGTGGTCTCGGAGGAGACCGCCGCGCAGGTCCGCGAGATGCTCGCGGGCGTGGTCACCGACGAGGGCGGCACCGGCGAGCGCGCCGGGATCGAGGGCTACGACGTCGCCGGCAAGACCGGCACCGCCCGGAAGGTCACCGACGGGCGCTACGAGGACGGCGCCTACATCTCGACCTTCGCCGGCTTCGCACCCGCCGAGGACCCGGAGCTCGTCGTCGCCGTGATGGTCGACGAGCCGCGCGAGGGCAGCTACTACGCCGGCCAGGTCGCCGCCCCGGTGTTCCAGGACGTGCTGCGCTTCGCGCTCACCCACGAGCGCGTCGCCCCGACGGACCCGGTGGAGGCGGGGGTGCAACCGGCGCCGACGCCGACCCCGTCGGCGACGCCCGCGGCCCCCTGACATCGCCCGTCCGACCGTCCGGGACGCCTCCGGCGGCCCGGGTCCCCTCCGCTCTATCCTCGCCTGGCGCGGCCGTGGTCCGCGCTCCTCCCATGAACGCACCCCTCCCCGCGCCGGTGGCGCTCGCCGACCTGCTGGACGTCCTGCCTCGGGGCGCCCGCCTGGTCGGCGCGCCCGCGGACGGCACGGTCGTGGTCGACGTCACCCACGACAGCCGCCAGGCGGGGCCCGGGGTGCTGCTCGCCTGCCGGCCCGGCGGGCGGGTGGACGGCCACGACTTCGCGCCGGCGGCGGTGGCGGCCGGGACACCCGCCCTGCTCGTCCAGCGGCCCCTGGACCTGCCCGTGCCCCAGCTGCTGACGCCGGACGTCGGGGCGGTCCTGGCCGCCGTCGCCGCGCGCGTCCACGGGGACCCGTCGCGGTCCCTGGCGCTGCTCGGCGTCACCGGGACCAGCGGCAAGACGACCACGACCTTCCTGCTGGACGCGGCCCTGCGCGCCGCCGGCCACATCACGGGGTTGATCGGTACCGTGCGCACCGTCGTCGCGGGCGAGGCGGTCGACGCGGTGCGCACGACGCCGGAGGCGACCGACCTCCAGCGGCTGCTCCACCGCATGGTCGACGCCGGCGTGACCGCCGCCGCGATGGAGGTGTCCAGCCACGGCCTGGCCCTGGGCCGGGTCGCGGGGACCCGCTTCGCCGCCGCCGGCTTCACCAACCTCAGCCAGGACCACCTCGACTTCCACCGCGACATGGCCGACTACGAGGCCGCCAAGACGCGCCTGTTCGACCCCGCCTTCACCGGCGTGGCCGCGGTCACCGTGGACGACGACGCGGGCCGGCGCATCGCCGCCACCGCGGAGCGGCGCGGCCTGCGCGTCCTGCGGGTGTCGGGCGCGGGCGGGACCCACGGCGGACCGGCCGACATCACCGCGCGCGACGTGCTGCTGGGCCCCGCCGGGTCCGCGTTCACCGCGGTGCTGGACGGGCGGGCGGTGCCGGTCCGGGTGCGCCTGCCCGGCGCGTTCAACGTCGCGAACACCCTGCTCGCCCTGGCGCTGGCGGCGGCCGCCGGCGTCGACCCGGTGACCGCGGCCGCGGGCGTCGGCGCGCTGGCCGGTGTCCCCGGCCGGATGGAGGCCGTCGATGCGGGCCAGCCGTTCGCCGTCGTCGTCGACTACGCCCACAAGCCGGCCGCGCTGGAGGGCGTCCTGCGCGCCGCCCGCGACCTCGCCGGCAGCCCCGGGGGGCGGGTCGCCGTCGTGATCGGCGCGGGCGGCGACCGCGACCAGGGCAAGCGCGCGGCGATGGGCCGGGCGGCGGCGGAGCTCGCCGACCTCGTCGTCCTGACCAGCGACAACCCGCGGTCGGAGGACCCCCGGGCGATCCTGGACGCGCTGCTGGCCGGAGTGCGGTCGGTCGCGGGTGCCACGGCCGCGGTCCAGCCCGACCGCCGCGCCGCCATCGCCGCGGCCCTGGAGCAGGCCCGCCCCGGCGACGTCGTCGTCATCGCCGGCAAGGGCCACGAGACCTACCAGGAGATCGGGGACGTCACCGTGCCCTTCGACGACCGCGCCGTGGCCCGCGAGCTGCTGGCCGCGCACGAGGGGGCGCCGGCGTGATCCCCCTGACCGCCGAGCAGCTCGCCGACGTCGTCGGCGGCGACCTCACCGGCGCGGCCGACCCCGCCGCCGCGGTCGACGAGGTCGTCATCGACTCGCGCGCGGCCGGGCCCGGCGCGCTGTTCGTCGCGCTGCCCGGGGCGACCACCGACGGCCACCGCTTCGTGGCCGACGCCGTCGCCCGCGGCGCGGCGGCGGCGCTGGTGGCCGCCGACCGACTCGGCGACGTGCCCGACGGCGCGCCGGCCGTGGACGTCGACGACCCCGCCGACGCGCTCCTGGGCCTGGGCCGCTGGGTCCGCGAGACCGTCGACCCGACGGTGGTCGCGATCACGGGGTCGTCGGGCAAGACCACGACCAAGGACCTGATCGCCGCCGCCGTGGGCGCCGGGCGCACCGTCGTCGCGGCGACCGGGTCGTTCAACAACGAGCTCGGGGTCCCGCTCACCTGCTGCCGACTGCGCCTGGACACCGAGGTCCTCGTCGCCGAGGTCGGCGCGCGCGGCATCGGTCACATCGCGAAGCTGGCCGCGCTGCTGGACCCCGACATCGGCGTGGTGACCATGATCGGCGGCGCCCACCTGGAGCTGTTCGGCGACCTGGACACCATCGCGGTGGCCAAGGGCGAGCTGGTCGAGGCGCTTCCCCCGTCCGGGTTGGCCGTCCTCAACGGCGACGACGCCCGCGTCGCGGCGCTGGCGGCGCGCACCCGCGCGCGCGTGGTCACCTACGGGCGCGGGCCGGGGGCGGACTGGCGCGCGGAGGACGTGCGCACCGACGAGCTCGCGCGCCCCGCCTTCCGGGTCCGCGGCGTCGATGTGGCCGTCCCCCTGCCCGGGGAGCACAACGTCGGCAACGCGCTGGCCGCGCTGGCGGTCGCCGACGCCGTCGGCGTGCCGCTGGACGCCGCGGCCGCCGCGCTGGCCGGCGCGAGCGTGTCGCGCTGGCGCATGGAGGTCGTGCGCACCCGCGACGGCGTGACCGTCCTCAACGACGCCTACAACGCCAACCCCGCGTCGGTCACCGCCGCGCTGCGCACCCTGGTGTCGATGCACACGTCCGGCCGGCGGTGGGCGGTCCTGGGAACGATGGCGGAGCTGGGCGACGCCAGCGCGGCCGAGCACGACCGCATCGGGCGGCTCGCGATCCGCCTGGGCGTGGACGGCCTGGTCGTCGTCGGCCGCGAGGCGCGCCCGCTGCGCGACGCCGCCGACCTCGAGGGCTTCTACGGGCAGGGCGACCTCTACGCCGTCGACGACGTCGACGAGGTCGGCGGGGTCCTGGCGGGCCGCCTGGCCCCCGGCGACGTCGTGCTGGTCAAGGCCAGCCGCGCCGTCGGCCTGGAGCGCGCGGCCGCCGCCCTGGTCGCCGCCGCCGGGGGACCGGCCGCCGACGGGGCGGGCGACGGCGCGCCGGGCCGGGACGGGCGGGGGCCCGGGTGAGGGCGATCCTGCTCGCCTCCGCGCTGTCGCTGACCCTGTCGCTGGTCGGCACGCCGCTGATCATCCGCTTCTTCCGCGACCGCGGGTTCGGCCAGCTGGTGCGCGCCGACGGCCCGCAGAGCCACCAGGTCAAGCGCGGCACGCCGACCATGGGCGGGGTCGCCATCATCATCGCCGCCGTGGTCGGCTACGGCGTCGCCACCGTCGTGTTCGGCATCGCGCTGTCCCCGGGCGGCTTGCTCGCGATGGGCGTGTTCGCCGGCATGGGCCTGGTCGGGTTCATGGACGACTACATCAAGCTGCGGCGGCGGCGGAACCTGGGCCTGTCCGCGCGCGCGAAGTTCATCGGGCAGGCCGTCGTGGCGATCATCTTCGCCTTCGGCGCCCAGTACGTCGCGGAGACGTCGACCCGGCTGTCGTTCATCGGCGCGACCGCCTTCGACTTCGGGCCGTTCTTCCCGCTGTTCTGCTTCCTGATCCTGGCGGCGGCGTCCAACGCGGTGAACCTCACCGACGGCCTGGACGGGCTGGCGGGGGGCACCAGCGCACTGGTCTTCGCCGCCTACGTGATCATCGCCTACTGGATCTTCCGCCAGGGCGGGGACCCCACCTTCGTGAACGGCGAGATCGTGCCGGAGCTGTACGACGGCGTGTACTCGCTGGAGGCGTGGCTGCCGTCGCTGGCCCTGGCCACGGCGGCCGCCGCCGCGGGCGGTGCGGTCCTGGGCTTCCTGTGGTGGAACGCCCCGCCCGCCAAGATCTTCATGGGCGACACCGGGTCGCTGGCGATCGGCGGGCTGCTGGCCGCGCTGGCGGTCCTGACCGAGACCCAGCTGCTGCTGGTCATCCTGGGCGGGCTGTTCGTCGTCATCACCCTGTCGGTGATCATCCAGGTCGCCAGCTTCCGCCTGTTCCACCGCCGCGTGTTCAAGATGGCCCCGCTCCAGCACCACTTCGAGCTGTCCGGGTGGCACGAGACCACCATCATCGTGCGCTTCTGGATCATCGGCGGGCTGTCCACCGCCTTCGGGCTGGGGCTGTTCTACGCCGACTACCTGACCTCGGCGACGGGGCTGTGAGCGACGCCGCGCTCGTCGTCGGCCTCGGCGTCTCCGGCGCGGCGGCGGCCGAGGCGCTGCACGCCGCCGGGGCGCACGTCCGCGTCGTCGAGCCCGGGCACGGGCGCACGCTGGAGGCGCGGGCCGCGCGCCTGGCCGCCCAGGGCGTCGAGGTCGCCCGCGAGGACACCGACATCCCCGCCCTGCTCGCCGGCCGCGACCTGGTCGTCCCCAGCCCGATCGTGCCGCCGTCGGCGCCGCTGCTGCGCGCCGCCCGCGACCGCGGCCTGGCGGTCTGGAGCGAGCCGGAGCTCGCCTGGCGGCTGTCCGGCGGGCGGACCCGGCTGGTCGCGGTCACCGGCACCAACGGCAAGACCACGACGACCGAGCTGCTCGCGGCGCTGCTGCGCGCGCCCGCGGGGGGCAACATCGGCACGCCCCTGACGACGCTGCTCCCGGGGCCCGACGCCCCGCCGCTGGTCGTCGCCGAGCTGTCGTCGTTCCAGCTGTGGTTCACCGAGACGCTGGCGCCCGAGGTCGGCGTCGTGCTGAACCTCGCCGCCGACCACCTGGACTGGCACGGCTCCTTCGTCGCCTACGCCGCGGCCAAGGCCCGGGTCTGGCGCGCCCAGGCCGCCGACCAGCTCGCGGTGGTGAACGCCCAGGACCCCGAGACCCTCGGGCTGGTGCAGGCGCACCCGCCGCCCGGGCGGGTGCAGGCCTTCGCGACCGCCGCCGGGACCGATCCGGGCGCGGGCGCCGGGCTGCCCGCCGCAGTGCGCGCCCTCGCCCCCGACGGCGTCGACGCCGTGTTCGACCCCATCGGCGGGTCGGGTGTCGTCGACTCCGGGCGGCTCCTGCGGCGGGGCGGCACCCTGGTCTCCTAACGGCACGGCGAGCACCCGCGACCAAGCCGGCGCCTCGAAGCTGCCGGTACTGGGACTCGTCGTCAGGCTGGCGTGGTGGAACATGGCGCCGAACGGGCGCCGCGCCACGTTCTTCAACGTGTGGGCTGGCCGTCGCCGCCGTGCCGCCTTCCGCCGACGGCTCCACGGCGACCTCACCAGCGTCTTCGAGGCCCTCGGCACCGGGGCGATCACCGCACGAGTGGCCGCCCGCTACCCGCTCGACCGCGCTGCCGAGGCCATGGCACACGCCGAGTCCCGCACTGCGGTCGGCAAGGTCGTGTTGGTGCCGAACGCGGCGTGACGTCGCCTTCCGGGGAGTGCCATCACGACAAGGCGTCCCACGCCGGCCAGCGCGACGAGCGTTGGCTCCCGGACTCACCAACCGGGCGTCGCCCCTCCGGGCGCAAGACGGCGGGGAGTCACCAGGGGAGCGGGCCGGCCTCGTCCGAGAACGTGCCTGTCGGACCGTTGGCGTCGAGGAGGGCGAGGCGCACCGGCTCTTGTGCGCCCTGTTCGAGCGTGCGCGTGCCCTCGAAGTTGTTGAGGTGCGTCGAGGTGAAGCCCGGGCACGCTGCGTTGACCTTGATGCCTGTCGTCTCGAGCTCCAAGGCGAAGGCGAGAGTGATCGCGTTGAGGGCGGTCTTCGACGGGCTGTAGACGGCGCCGAACGCCGAGCGATACGGAAAGGCTGGGTCCGCGTTCTTCGTCAGCGAGCCCGAGGAGCTCCGCGGTCTGGTCGCCGACGGCAGGGTCTGGGCCCGGCCCGCGGACGGTCGGGGCCGGTGGCGCGGGCCCGCTACCGCCGCCGAGCGTCGCGCTCGCGGGGCGCCCCCCCCCGCGCCATCGTCGCCGCGGGGGTGCCCGCCGGGGTGGCGGCGGGCGCCGCGGTCGAGTCCCTGGCGGCCCCGCTGGCGGCGTTCCGCGCGGGCGGGCACCGGCTGGAGACGGTCGCGCAGGCCGGCGGCGTCACCTGGGTCGACGACTCCAAGGCCACCAACCCCCACGCCGCGGCGGCGGCCCTGCGCAGCTACCCGTCGGTGGTGTGGATCGCGGGCGGGCTCGACAAGGGCGTGGCCTTCGACGCCCTGGCGCCGCTGCTGCCCGGGCGGGTGCGCGCGGCCGTGACCATCGGGACCGCCGGGCCGACGATCGCGGCGCTCGCGCGCGGCGCGGGCGTGGCGGCCATCGAGGCCGGGACCATGGACGAGGCCGTGCGCGTCGCCGCCCTGACCGCGCGGCCCGGTGACACCGTGCTGCTGGCCCCGGCCTGCTCCTCGTTCGACCAGTTCGCCGACTACCGCGCCCGCGGCGACGCCTTCGCCGCCGCGGCGCGCCGCCACGCGCAGAGCCCCGCCGCGGCGGGATCCAGGAGGCCGACGTGACCACGACGACGCGGACCCCGCCCGCGGAGCGCACCGGCCTGCTCCCGCGCCCGGCCGGCGAGGCGACGCCCGCCTTCGTGCTGCTCGCCGCCACCGCGGCCACCCTGCTGGTCCTCGGGCTGGTCATGGCCTTCTCCGCGTCGTTCGTGCGCTCCGCGCGCGCCACCGGCGACGCCTTCGAGCTGTTCACCAGCCAGCTGCGCTACGCCGTCATCGGCCTGGTGCCCGCGCTGGTCGCCGCCTGGGTCGACTACCGGCGCTGGCGGCGCTTCGCCGTGCCGGCGCTGCTCGCCGCCCTGGTCCTGTGCCTGCTCGTGCTGATCCCGGGGATCGGGCGCGAGGCGTTCGGCGCGCGGCGCTGGTTCCAGATCGGCGGGCTCACCGTCCAGCCCGCGGAGCTGCTCAAGCTCGCGCTGCCCGTCGCCATCGCCCAGGTGGTCGCCCTGCGCTGGCAGCGCATCCGCGCGGGCGACCTGCGCGCCCTGCTGCTGCCCGCCGTGCCCTTCACCGTGCTGGGCACCGCGCTGGTCTTCCTCGAGCCGGACCTGGAGACCGCGCTGCTCGTCGCGGCCATCGGCGGCGCCTGCCTGTGGGTGGCCGGCCTGCCGACCCGCGTGCTGCTGGTCGGCGGCGGCGTCGCCGTGCTGCTGGGCCTCGTGGGCATCCTGTCGGCCGGGTTCCGCCAGGGGCGCATCGCCGCCTGGCTGGACCCCGCGTCGGACCCGTCGCTGTTCGGCTACCAGCAGCTCCAGGGCTACATCGCGCTGGGTTCCGGCGGGGTGTTCGGCCGCGGTCTGGGCCAGTCGCGCGGCGCGTGGGGGTTCGTGCCCAACGCCGACACCGACTTCATCTTCGCCATCATCGGCGAGGAGCTCGGGCTGGTCGGGACCCTCGCGGTGCTGGCCCTGTTCGCCGGGATCGCCGTCGCCGGGACGCTGGCGGCGCGGCGGTCGCCCGACCCGTTCGGCCGGGTCGTGGCCACCGGCATCACCGCCTGGCTGCTGCTGCAGGCGGGCATCAACATCGGGTCCGTGGTCGGGCTGCTGCCCGTCACCGGCGTGACGCTGCCGCTGGTCAGCCTGGGCGGGTCGTCGCTGGTCGTCACCATGGTCGGGGTGGGCCTCCTGCTGTCGGTCGCGCGGGCGGGCCGCGAGCCGGGCCGGGCCGCGGCGGGGGAGGACCCTGCGCCGTGACCGCCACCGTCCTGATCGCCGGGGGCGGGACCGGCGGCCACGTCTTCCCGACGCTGGCGGTCGCGCACGCGCTGCGGGCCGCGCGCCCCGACCTCGGCGTCGAGTTCGTGGGCACCCCCAAGGGGCTGGAGTCGCGCCTGGTGCCCGCGGAGGGCTGGCCCCTGCACCTCGTCGACGTCCTCGGGCTCCAGGGCCCGCGGCTGTCGTCGCGGACCGCGCGCGTGCCCGTCGCGCTGGCCCGCTCCACCGCGCGCGTCGTCCGGCTGATCCGCGAGCGCGGCGTCGTCGCCGCCGCCGTCTTCGGCGGCTACGTGTCCCTGCCCCTGGCCCTGGCGGCCTGGCGGACCGGTGTCCCCTACGTCGTCCACGAGCAGAACGCCATCCCCGGCAAGGCCAACCGCCTCGCCGCCCGCCGCGCGGCGGCGGTGGCGGTCACCTTCCCGTCCAGCCTGCCGCGGCTGCGCGGCCCCAAGGTCGTGCTGACCGGCAACCCCGTGCGGCCCGCGCTGGCCGGGGTCGACCGGGCCGCCCTGCGCGCGGAGGCGCTCGCGGCCTTCGGGCTGGAGCCCGGGCGCCGGACCCTGCTGGTGTTCGGCGGCAGCCAGGGCGCCCGGCGGATCAACCAGGCGATCGTGGGGACCGTCGGGCGCTGGCGCCACCCCGAGCGCCTGCAGATCCTGCACGCCGCCGGGCGCGGCGAGTACGAGGCGACCGTCGCCGCCTGGGAGCACGCGGCGGGCTCGGGGGACGGGGGCGTACCCCTGGTCAACTGCCTGGACTTCGTGGAGCGCATGGACCTCGCCTACGCCGCCGCCGACGTGGTCCTGTGCCGGGCGGGCGCGTCCTCGATCGCCGAGCTCACGGTGCTGGGCCTGCCCAGCGTGCTCGTGCCCTACCCCCACGCCGCGGACGACCACCAGACCGTCAACGCCGCCGACCTCGCCGCCACCGGCGCCGCGACGGTCGTGGCCGACGGCGACCTGGACGCCGCGGCGCTGGTCGCCCGGGCCGAACCGCTGCTGCTGGACGACGCCCGGCGGAGCACGATGGCGACGGCCGCCCGCGCGTTCGGGCGCCCACGCGCCGCGGCGCGGGTCGCCCTGCTGGTGCTCGCGGCGGCCGGCCTGCGCCCCACCGACCCCACCGACCCCGCCGAGCCCGCCGACCCGGCCGCCCCCACCCACCCGGGCCCCCGTGGCCCCTCAGGAGGACCGTCGTGACCGTCCCCGTCCTGCGCCCCGGCGACCGGGTCCACCTGGTCGGCATCTGCGGCACCGGCATGAGCGCCCTGGCCTGGGTGCTGCTGGAGCGCGGCTACGTCGTGACCGGCAGCGACCTGCGCGGCGGGCGCGAGTGCGCCGCCCTGACCGCCGCGGGCGCCCGCGTCAGCGTCGGCCACGACCCCGCCAACGTGGTCGGCGCGGACCTCGTCGCGGTCTCGACCGCGGTGCCCGCGACCAACATCGAACCCCGCCGGGCGACCGAGCTGGGCATCCCCGTCGTGCGGCGCGCCGAGCTGCTCGCCGCCCTCATCGCCGGGTCGCGCGGGATCCTGGTCACCGGCACCCACGGCAAGACCACGACGACGGCGATGATCACGATCATCCTGCAGGCCGCGGGCCGGGACCCGTCGTTCGCCATCGGCGGCACGCTGCACGACGCGGGCACCAGCGCCTCGCACGGCACCGGCGACGTCTTCGTCGCCGAGGCCGACGAGTCCGACCGGTCCTTCCTGGTCTACCGGCCCGACTGCGCGGTGGTCACCAACATCGAGCTGGACCACCACGACACCTACGCCGACGAGGACGACGTCCAGAACGCCTTCGCCGCCTTTTTGGCCGCCCGCAGCGACGGTGGCGTCGCCATCGTCGACGGCGACGACGCGGGCGTCCGCCGCCTGCTGGACCGCGGCGTGGCCGGGCCGGTCCTCGCCTACGGCGAGGGGCCGCACGCCGGGCTGCGCATCACCGACCTGGTCGCCAGCCCCGAGGGGTCGGCCTTCCGGCTGGCCGACCGCGGCGAGGACCTGGGCCCGTTCACCGTCGCCCTGCCCGGCCGCCACAACGTGCACAACGCGACCGCGGCGGTGGCCGCGGCGCGCTGGGCGGGCGCCCCGCTGGACGCTGCCCGGGAGGCGCTGGCGGACTTCTCCGGCACCCAGCGCCGCTTCCAGCGCCTGGGGCGGGCCGCCGGGGTCACCGTGGTCGACGACTACGCCCACCACCCGACCGAGCTGGAGGCGACGCTGGCCGCGGCGCGCCAGACGCGCCCGGCGGGCCGCGTCATCGCGGCCTTCCAGCCGCACCGCTACTCGCGCACCGCGGCGCTGGGGCCCCAGCTGGGCAAGGCGCTGGCGGGCGCGGACCTCGTCGTGGTCACCGACGTCTACGCCGCCGGCGAGGCCCCGGTGCCCGGCGTCACCGGCGCGCTGGTGGCCGACGGCGCCCGCGCCGCGGGCGTGGAGACCCACCTCGTGCGCTCCTCCGGCGAACTGGCACCGCACCTGGCGGCGATCGCGCGGCAGGGCGACCTGGTCCTGACCCTGGGCGCGGGCGACGTGACGGAGGTGGGCCCCGTCCTGCTCCGGCTGCTCCGGGAGCGCGCGTGACCGCCTCCCCGCCCGCCGGCCCCGCCGGCCCCGCCCCCCGCGGCACCGCGGGCGACGAGGCGCTGCGGCGCGCCTGCGCGAGCGGGTGCGCGGCGCGGTCGAGGCCGGCGTGCCGCTGGGGCCGCTCACCACCCTGCGCGTGGGGGGGCCCGCCGCGGTGCTGGTGCGCGCCGAGGCGCCCGGCGACCTCGCCGCGGTGGCCGAGGAGTGCGCGGCGACGGCCCGGCCGTGGCTGATCGTCGGCCGGGGCTCCAACCTGCTCGTCGCCGACGAGGGCTGGGCGGGCGTGGCGGTCACGCTGGGCCGCGGGTTCCGCGGCGTGCGGGTAGACGGCACGGTCGTGGAGGCGGGGGCCGCGGAGCCGATGTCGGTCCTGGCCACCGCCGTCGCGCGCCTCGACCTGGGCGGGCTGGCCTTCGGCGTGGCGATCCCGGGAGCCTGGGCGGCGCGGTGCGCATGAACGCGGGGGCGATGGGCCACGAGCTGCGCGAGGTGCTCGCCGACGTCGAGGTCGCGCGCCTGGCCGACGGCGGCCGCCTGGAGCGCATCGCCGCGGCCGACCTGGGGCTGCGCTACCGCCACAGCGACCTCCCGCCGGACGCGGTCGTCGTGCGCGCCCGCCTCGCCCTGCACCGCGCCGACCCCGCCGCCCTGGCCGCGGAGATGGCGGCGTTCAAGCGCTGGCGCCGGGAGCACCAGCCGGTGAACGAGCCGTCGTGCGGCAGCGTCTTCGTGAACCCCGCGGGCGACTCCGCCGGGCGGCTGATCGACGCGGCGGGCCTCAAGGGCCACCGCGTCGGCGGGGCGGAGGTCAGCCGCAAGCACGCCAACTTCATCACCGTGTCCCCGACGGCCACGGCCGGGGACGTCGCCACCGTGATCGGCGACGTCCGCCGCGCCGTCGCCGACCGCTGGGGGGTCGTCCTGGAACCCGAGGTGGTGATGGCGGGCTTCCCGCCCCTGCCCGACCTCGCCGGCCGCGGCCCCGCGGCCGGGGTGCCCGCGCCGAGGGGGCGGCCTGATGGCGCGGACGGCGGCGCCGCCGCGGCGGCGGTGGCGGGGGCGGCGCGCCGCCGACGACCTGGCGGGACCCCGGGGCCGTCCGCCGGCCCGGGCGGGGACCGCGGGCGCGGCACCGGCGAGATGCACGTCCGCATCCGCGACCGCCGCCGGGCGGTCAGCGACGCGGGGCGCCGCCGGCGCCGGCGCATCCTCGCCAGCGTCGTCGCCCTGCTCCTGCTGGTCAACGCCGGGGTCGCGCTGTCGCTGTCGCCGCTGTTCGCCGTCCGCGAGGTCGCGGTCGTCGGCGCCGAGGGCGCCCGCGCGGACGAGGTCCGCGCCGCGCTGGAGATCATCCCCGGCGCCAACCTCCTGCTCGCCGACGTGGAGGGGGGCCTGACCCGCGTCCGGCGCCTGCCCTGGGTCGCCGACGCCGCCGTGCGCCGCGTCGCGCCCTCCGGCGTCGAGGTCCGCGTCCAGGCGCGCGTGCCGGTCGCAGTCCTGCGCCAGCGCGCGGCCTCGTGGCTGCTGGACGCCCAGGGCGTCCTGATGGGCGGCGGCGCCGACCCGGCCCTGGCGGCCATCGACGCGCCGGACGTCGCCCTGCCCGACGTGGGCACGCCGCTGGGGGAGGGCCCGGCGCGCACGGCGCTGGCGGTGCACACCCAGCTCGCCGACTACCTGCGCGCCCTGGTCGACCGCTACGACGCCGACGCAGCCGGCCCCGTCCGGCTGCACCTGCGCGGGGGGACCCCCGCGGTGCCTCCGGACGGGTTCTGGGTGGTGATCGGCGACGCCGACCGGCTCCCCGTGAAGGAACAGGCGATCCGCCTGTTCCTGGACCAGGTGGCGCCGGATCCCGGTGCGTGCGACCTGACGACCCGGGAGTGGGACGTGACCACCCCCGAGAACCCCTTCTGCACCTCCCCGGGGTGATCAGGAGAAGTTCCTCGATTGGTGCGCCGTCGAGGATCCTTGACCTAGCAAATCGGGATGACTAAGGTCACGCCGATCCTGAGGTTGACATAACTGTAAGCCTCGACTCGAGGGTGAAGGTCTGTCGCAGATCCCAGCAGGTCTGCCGGAACGACCCAATCGGGTGGGGCATTCGAGGAGAGCGCCGTGGCGGCACCCCAGAACTACTTGGCGGTCATCAAGGTCGTCGGCATCGGTGGCGGTGGAACCAATGCCGTCAACCGCATGATCGAGGGCGGTTTGAAGGGCGTGGAGTTCATCGCCATCAACACCGATGCCCAGGCGCTGTTGATGTCCGACGCCGATGTGAAGTTGGACGTCGGGCGCGATCTGACCCGTGGCCTGGGCGCCGGCGCCAACCCCGAGGTGGGCCGCAAGGCCGCCGAGGAGCACCGCGACGAGATCGAAGAGGTGCTGAAGGGCGCCGACATGGTCTTCGTCACCGCGGGCGAGGGCGGCGGCACCGGCACGGGCGGCGCGCCCGTGATCGCCGAGATCGCCAAGTCCATGGGCACGCTCACGATCGGCGTCGTCACCCGTCCATTCACCTTCGAGGGACGGCGGCGCGGGCAGCAGGCGGAACGGGGCATCGACAAGCTGCGCGAAGCGGTCGACACCCTGATCGTCATCCCCAACGACCGCCTGCTGGAGATCTCCGACGAGGAGACCTCGATGCTCGCGGCGTTCAAGCTCGCGGACAATGTGCTGTTGCAGGGCGTGCAGGGCATCACGGACCTGATCACCACGCCGGGATTGATCAACACCGACTTCGCCGACGTGTCGACCGTGATGCGCGACGCCGGCAGCGCATTGATGGGCATCGGCCGCGCGCGCGGCGAGAACAGGGCACTGGAGGCCGCGCGCATGGCGATCAGCTCACCGCTGCTGGAGGCGTCCATCGACGGCGCGCGCGGGGTGATCCTCACCATCGCGGGCGGCAGCGACCTGGGGCTGCACGAGGTGAACGAGGCGGCCGACATCATCGCGGAGGGCGCCGACCCCGACGCCAACATCATCTTCGGCGCGGTGATCGACGACGGGCTCGGCGACGAGGTCAAGGTCACCGTGATCGCGGCCGGCTTCGCCGACACCAACGACGCCGACCACCGCATCGACCACCCCGCGGCCGGGCGGCTCCGCCCCGTCGAGCGGCGCGACCCGCCGCCGCCCGCCCCGCCGCGGGCGCTGCAGGACGCGCCGGAGGCCCGCCGCGGCGGGGAGCGCCCGCCGATCGTGCTGGACGCCGACGAGGACCTCGACATCCCCTCGTTCCTGCGCCGATGACCGTCCCCGCCGTGGCAACGGGCCGGGCACCGCTGCAGGTGGCGGTGCCCGAGGACCCCGCGGCGCGGGCGGCCTTCTCTCGCCGCGACGCGGACCCGGTCCGGGCGGAGGCGGACAACGTCTCCCTGCTGGTCGGCGCCGGCCTGCCCGGCAACGCCCTAGCGGCGCGGTCCCGGCTGGCGGCGGCGGTCGGGCTCACCCCCGGCGACGTCGTCTGGGGGCGCCAGGTGCACGGCGCGGGGGTCGCGGTCGTGGGCGCCGGCGAGCGCGGGCTGGGCGCCCGCGACGCGGCCCACGCGCTGCCCGACGTCGACGCCCTGGTGACCTTCACCCCCGGCGTCGGCGTGGCGGTGCTCGCCGCCGACTGCGTGCCGCTGCTGCTGGTCGACCCGGGCCGCGGGGTGGCCGCCGTCCACGCGGGGCGCTCCGGGCTGCACGCCGGGGTCGTCGGCGCGGCCCTGTCGGCCCTGCTGGCCGGTCCGCGCGCCACCCGCGGCGGGACCACCGCCGCCACGGCGGGGCCGGGACCGGGCGAGCCGCTGGACGGGGCGGACCGGCTGGTCGCGCTGGTGGGGCCCGCCATCGGCGGGTGCTGCTACGAGGTGCCCGCGGACCTCCAGGAGGAGGTCGCGTCGGTGCGCCCCGCTGCGCGGTCGACCACGCGGTGGGGGACGCCCAGCCTCGATGTCGGGTCGGGGGTCACCGCGGACCTGGCCGCTGCGGGGGTCCGCCGGACGGAGCGGATCGGCGGGTGCACGGCCTGCGGCGAGCCCGACTGGTTCAGCGCCCGTGCCAGCGCGCCCGAGGCGACTAGACTCGGGCGCTCCACGCCGGTCGGGCGGCATGCGGGCATCGTCTGCCGTCTCGACGGTCTCGACCCAGAGTTGAGGTAGCGTACCAGCGCGTCCACGATGAGCGGTGCTCGAACGACCACCCTGCACCAGCCCGACTCCGACGACGGGGGCACGGGTCAACTGGCCGCTCGCCTGGCGGCGGTCCGCGACCGCATCGCGGCCGCGGCGCGCAGGTCCGGCCGCGACCCGGAGGCGGTCACCCTGGTCGCGGTCAGCAAGGACGTGGACCCGGACCGGGTCCTGGCCGCCGCGCGCGGCGGGCAGCGCGACTTCGGGGAGAGCAAGGCGCAGCAGCTGGTCGCCAAGCGGGCGGTCGTGCCGGGCGTCACCTGGCACTTCGTCGGCCGGCTCCAGCGCAACAAGGTCGACCAGGTCGTCGGGGCGGTCGACCTCGTGCACTCGGTCGACCGCCTCGAGCTGGCCCAGGCGATCGACCGGCGGGCGGCGCGCGCCGGGGTCGTGCAGCGGGTGCTGCTCCAGGTCAACGTGGCCGGCGACCCGGCCAAGGCGGGGATCGCACCGCGCGACCTGCCGGCCCTGCTGGAGGCCGTGCGGGCCCTCGGCGGGGTCAGCTGCGACGGGCTGATGACCGTGCCGGCGCAGGGGGTCGACCCCCGCCCGGCCTTCGTCGCGCTGCGGGCGCTGCGCGACGGGCTCGGGCTGGCGCACCTGTCCATGGGGATGTCCGACGACTTCGAGGCAGCGGTCGAGGAGGGCGCGACGGTCGTCCGCGTCGGCCGCGCCGTCTTCGGGGACCGCACGGCGCCGGGTTGAGACCGCACAGCAGGGGAGCAGGGATGTCGCAGATGTGGAAGCGGATGGGGTCCTTCCTGGGACTCGTCGAGGAGTACGACGACGACTACCGGGACGACGACGACGATGACGTCCGGCCGCGCGCGGCGGACCGCGAGGCGCCGGCCGCCGCGCCCGTCGCGCGCGCCGAGCCGTCCAACGTCCGGCGGATCGCGCCGGTGCGGGGCGAGGTCGAGCGGCCCGTGCGCGCGGGCGGGGGCGCCACCGCCGTCGCGCTGCAGGACCCGCCGGAGACGGTGCGGGTCCCCGCGCCCCGGCCCACCCCGCCGCCACCCGCGCCGGCCTCCGCGAAGGTCCACCTCACGGAGCCGACCACCTTCAACGACGTGGAGGAGGTCGGCGAGCACTTCCGCGACGGCGTGGCGGTGATCATGAACCTGCAGGGCGCGGGGGAGAACGTGGCGAAGCGCCTGCTGGACTTTGCCAGCGGCCTCATCTTCGGCCTCGACGGGCGCATCGAGCGGGTCGGTGACAGGGTGTTCCTGTTGACGCCACTCGGTGTGGAGGTGTCGACTGAAGAACGACGGCGACTGTCCGAACGCGGATTCTTCAACCAGGCGTGATGGTGATCATACTCGAGGTTCTGTGTTTCCTGCTCACTCTGTACTACTTCATCCTGATCGCCAGGATCATTCTGTCGTTCGTCCAGCGACCGCCGGAGCCGCTCCTGCCGCTGGTGCGGGGCATCCGGGCGGTCACCGATCCAGTGCTCGACCCGCTCCGCCGCCTCATCCCGCCGCTGCAGACCGGAGCCGTGGCATTCGACTTGTCCCCGATCATCCTTTTCATCGGGATTCGTGTCCTCCAAGCCGTGATCTGCTAGGGATCCGCGCGTGATCTGCTGCCCCGGGGGGTTCTAGATGCCGCTCACCGCCAACGACGTCGTCAACAGACAGTTCAAGTCAGCGCTCCGCGGCTACGACCGCGAGGACGTCGACACGTTCCTCGACGAGGTCGCCGACCGCATCAGCGCGCTGACGCGGGAGCGTGACGTCTTCGCGGCAGAGCTGCGCAAGGCCCAGCAGCAGGTGTCCCAGGCCCCGCCGCAGGCCGCGGCGCCGCCGCCGTCGTCGGCGATGGAGGACGACGGCCTGCTGAAGCGCACGCTGCTCGCCGCCCAGCGCACCAGCGACGCGATGGTCGCCGAGGCCCGGCGCACGGCCGAGGACACCGTCGCCTCCGCCCGCGCGGAGGCCGACCGCCTCATCGGCGAGGCGCGCCAGCAGGTCGACCCCCTGATCCGCGACGCCCACGCGGAGGCGGAGCGCATCGTCGCGGAGGCCCGCTCGGTCGCCGCGCCGATCGTGCGCGAGGCGGAGCAGGAGGCCGAGCGCCTGCTGGTCCAGGCGCGCGCGGAGGCCGAACCGATCGTCCGCGACGCCCGCGCCCGGGCGGAGCGCCTGCTCGCAGAGGCGCGCCAGGAGGCCGAGCCGCTGGTCCCGCGGGCGCGGACCGAGGCCAGCCGCCTGCTCGACGAGGCGCTGGAGGAGGCCGACCGGCTGCGCGGCGAGGCGCGCGCGGAGGTCGAGCACCTGGTCCCGCAGGCCCGCGCGGAGGCGGAGCGCCTGGTGCGCGAGGCCCGCGCGGAGGCCGCCCGCACCATCAAGGAGGCCCGCGACGAGGCCGAGCCGCTGGTGCGCAACGCCCACGCGGAGGCCGAGCGGGTGCTCGCCGAGGCCCACGGCGAGGCGGAGCCGCTGCTGCGCCGCGCCCGCGCGGAGGCGGAGCGGCTGGTGACCGAGGCGCACGCCGAGGCCGACCCGCTGGTCCCGACCGCCCGCGCGGAGGCCGAGCGCCTGCGCAACGAGAGCCGGGCCGAGGCCGACCGCGTCCTCACCGAGGCGCTCGCGGAGGCCGAGCAGGTCCTCAACGAGGCCCGCGCCGAGGCCGACCCGCTGGTCCCCACCGCCCGCGCCGAGGCCGACCGCCTGCTGCGCGAGGCGCACGCCGAGGCCGACCCGCTGGTGCCGACCGCCCGCCAGGAGGCCGAGCGCCTGCGGTCGGAGAGCCGCGCGGAGGCCGAGCGGCTGCGCTCGGAGAGCCGCGCGGAGGCCGAGCGGCTGCTGACCGAGGCGCGCGCCAAGGTCGAGCGCACGATCAGCGAGGCGAAGAAGCAGGCCGGCGAGCTCATGGCCACCACGCGCCAGCAGGCCGCGCAGGAGCAGGAGGCGGCGCGCGTCTCCGCCGACCGCGTCCGCACCGCCATCGAGGAGCTGCGCCGCTTCCGGGCGGACTACCACGAGCGCGTGCGGGAGGTCGTCGCCGAGCAGATGAACGCGCTCGACCGCATCGGCGACATCCCCGAGCTGCCCAGCGGGCTGGACGGGGTCGCCCAGCTCGTGGCACAGGAGCGCGGCGACGCCCCGGTGGCCGCCGCGCGCGGCGGGTCGGGATCGTGGAGCCCGTCGCCGTCGGCGTCGGGGGCGCCGGCCGGGTCCGGGACGGGATCGTCATGGGGGGCCACGACGGCCCCGCGGCGCTATGACCGGCGGGCCAACAGCGACGAGACCCACCAGATGGCGGTGTCGCGGCTGGACCGCGAGGGCCGGCCGTACCGCGGCGACGACCGCGGCAGCGACAACGGCGCCTGACACCGGACGCCCGGCGGGGAGGACGCCCCGCCGGGCACGCGGTCAGGTGGCGCGGCGGGCGCCGAGGCGGGCCGCGCGCTCCAGGGGGTGGCGGCTGTAGCCGTACGCGGCGTGGAGCGCGAGGTAGACGGGGGTGAACAGCGGGCCGAGCCGTTCCGCCTGCCGGGTGTGGACGAGCTCGTGGGCGAACAGGCGCCGGCCCGGGTCGACGCGCGCGACGACCACGTGGCCCAGGGTGATCGCGGCGAAGCCCCGCAGCCGCAGGACCGCCCCGGTCACCCCGCGCGCCGGGGCGAACAGCAGCACGCCGTCGCGGACGCGAGGCCGCGTGAGCCCCGCCGCGCCGACGAGCAGGCCGACGGCGGACGTCGGCGCCGCCCACAGGCGGACGGCGAGCGCGCCGCGGGGGACCCCGGCGGGGCGGGCACCCAGCCCGCGAGGGCGCGCAGCGCCCGCGGCTCGCCCGGCGGGCCGAGCACCTGGGCATCGGGCCCGCCCGCCGGCGGTCGCCGCACGGCCTCCAGCGGCCACGGCGCCCCCGTCGGTCCACCCCGCCGCGCCCCGCCGCGGGCGCCCGCCGCCGGACCGCGACCGCGACCGCCACCCCCGCCGCCGCAGCACCGGCACCGGCGGCTGCCGCCAGGCCCGCGCGCATCAGTGCGTGCCGACGGCGAGCGCGGCGCGCAGGCCGTCGACCAGGTCGACGAGGTCGCCGTCGCCCGGCCCGGGCCGGCGGCGGTCCGGATGTCCCCCGGGGGCGCCCGCCCGGCGCGGCCCCCCACCGCGTGGTGGGCCTCCAGCGCGTCGGCCACGTCGCCCTCGGCGGTGACCGCCAGCACGATGCGGTCGGCCAGGTCCAGGCCCGCGCGCTTGCGCAGGTCGTTGACGGCGCGCACGAGCTCGCGCGCGATGCCCTCCAGCCGCAGGGGCCGGTCGACGTCGAGGTCCAGGGCGACGCTGGCCACGCCGTCGGCGGCGTAGCGCCAGCCCTCGGCCGGCTCCTCCAGCACCTGCACCTGCTCCTTGGTGACCCGGACGGTGCGGTCCTCCACGGTCAGCGTCGCGCTGCCCCACGCATCCAGGGCCAGCGCGATCGCGTCGGCGTCGGCGTCCTCGATCGCGGCCGCCACCCGCGGGGTGAGCTTGCCGAAGTCCGGCCCCAACGCCCGGAAGTTCGGCTTGAGGCGCAGGTTCACCAGGGCGGTGGCGCTGTCCACCAGCTCGACGGCCTTGACGTTCAGCTCCTCCGCGACGACGTCGCGGACGGCGTCGAAGCCCGCACGGTCCTCCGCGGGCAGCGTGACGATCGCCCGGCGCAGCGGCTGGCGCACCGGCACGTTGGCGTCGTTACGCGCCTGGCGACCCAGCCCGACCAGCCGGCGGGCGGACGCCATCGCCGTCCGCAGCCCGTCGTCGCGGGCGGCGTCGTCGGGCACCGGGAAGCGCAGGAGGTGGACGCTGTCGGGCGCCCCGGGGTCCACGTCGCGCACCAGGCGCTCGTAGAGCTCGTCGGCCAGGAACGGCGTGAACGGCGCGAGCAGGGCCGCGACGGTGACCAGGCACTCGTGCAGGGTCGCGAAGGCGTCGCCGGACGCGACGCCCTCCTGGGTCTTCCAGAAGCGCCCGCGGCTGCGCCGGACGTACCAGTTGGACAGATCGTCCAGGAACCCGGCGAGGCGCCGGCCGGCGGTGGTGGCGTCGAATTCCTCCAGCGCGGCGTCGACGGTCGCGACCACGTCGGCGAGCTCGGCCAGGACCCAGCGGTCCATGACCGGCCGCTCCGCGACCGGCGTGGCCGACCCGGGGGCGCCCGGCTCCCAGCCCTCCAGCCGCGCGTAGGTGGTGAAGAAGTAGTGGGTGTTCCACAGGGTCAGCAGGACCTTGCGGACGACCTCCTCCACGACCTTGTCACCGACGCGGCGCGACGACCAGGGCGAGCCCTCGGTCAGCAGCAGCCAGCGCAGCGGGTCCGCGCCGTGGGCGCCGATCAGCTGCCACGGGTCGATGACGTTGCCGACCGACTTCGACATCTTCCGGCCGTCGGCGTCGACGATGTGGCCCAGGCACAGCACCGTGCGGTAGCTGGGCTGGCCGAACAGCAGCGTCCCGATGGCGTGCAGGGAGTAGAACCACCCGCGGGTCTGGTCGATCGCCTCCGCGATGTAGTCGGCGGGGAAGCGCTCGGCCAGCAGCTCCTCGCTGCCGGGGACGTGGGGGTAGCCGAACTGGGCGAACGGCATGGACCCGCTGTCGTACCAGGCGTCGATCACCTCCGGCACCCGCCGCGACGTGCCCGTGCCGCCGCACTTGGGGCAGTCGATGGCGACGTCGTCGACGTGGGGGCGGTGCGGGTCGAGGGCCGACAGGTCCTGCCCGGCCAGCTCGCCCAGCTCCGCGAGCGACCCGACCGCGGTGACCTCGTCGCAGTCCTCGCAGCGCCACAGCGGCAGCGGCGTGCCCCAGTAGCGCTCGCGCGACAGCGCCCAGTCGACGTTGTTCTCCAGCCAGTCGCCGTAGCGGCCGTCGCGGATGTGCGGCGGGCGCCAGTCGATGCCCTGGTTGCCCTCGAGCAGCTGGTCGCGGATGCGGGTCGTCGCGATGTACCAGGAGGGCTTGGCGTAGTAGAGCAGCGGGGTGTGGCAGCGCCAGCAGAACGGGTAGGTGTGGCGGTACTCCTCGGCCCGCAGCAGCAGGCCGCGGTCGCGCAGGTCGGCCAGGATGTCGTCGTCGGCGTCCTTGACGAAGCGCCCGGCGAACGGCGTGACGCGCTGGTCGAAGCGGCCCTCCAGGTCGACCGGGTTGACCACGGGCATGCCGTGCGCGCGCCCGACGCGCATGTCGTCCTCGCCGAAGGCCGGGGCGAGGTGGACGATGCCGGTGCCGTCGCCGGTGGTGACGAAGTCGGCGGTCACCACGTAGTGCCAGTCCCCGGCGCCGTCGTCGGGCTGGACCAGGTCGTAGGGCGGCCGGTAGTGCACCCCGGCGAGGTCGGCGACCGGGACCTCGCGCACGACCTCGGCGTCCTCGCCCAGCACCGGGCCCACGCGGTCGGCGGCCAGGACCAGCGGGAAGTCGTCGCCGGGGGCGCGCGCCAGCACGTAGCGGACCCCCGGCCCGACGGCGGCGGCGGTGTTGGAGACCAGCGTCCACGGGGTGGTCGTCCAGACCAGCAGGGAGGCGCCCGCCTCCGCCAGCCAGCCGTCCAGGACGGGCAGCCGGACGTAGGCGCTGGGGTCCACGGTCGTCTCGTAGCCCTGCGCGACCTCGTGGTCCGACAGCGCGGTGCCGCAGCGCGGGCAGTAGGGGACCACGCGGTGGCCCTGGTAGATCAGGTCGCGGTCCCACAGCTGCTTGAGGGACCACCACACGCTCTCCACGTAGGGCGTGGACATCGTCCAGTAGGCGTCGTCGAGGTCGACCCAGTAGCCGATGCGCTCGGTCAGGTGCTGCCAGTCTTGGACGTAGCGGGTCACCGACTCGCGGCAGCGCGCGTTGAACTCCGCGACGCCGTAGGCCTCGATGTCCTGCTTGCGGGAGAAGCCGAGGACCTTCTCGACCTCCAGCTCCACGGGGATGCCGTGGCAGTCCCACCCGCCCTTGCGCGGGACCCGGTAGCCCTTCATCGTCCGGTGGCGCGGGAACACGTCCTTGAAGGTCCGCGGCTCCACGTGGTGGACCCCGGGCCGCCCGTTGGCGGTGGGCGGGCCCTCGTAGAAGCGGAACAGCGGGCCGTCCGCGGTCTGCTCCAGCGAGCGGCGGAAGACGTCGCGCTCGCGCCAGCGCGCGAGCACCTCCACCTCCAGCGCGGGGAAGTCGGGAGACTGCGGCACGGCCTCGAATGGCATCGGCGAATCGTAGCGGTCGCCCGCAGCGGCCCCGCCGCTACGGTGGGCGCGTGAGCCGCCGACTCGCCCTCGTCGTCGTGCCGATCCTCCTGCTGTCGGCGGCCGGGATCGCCGCCATGGCGCTGACCCCCGTCCTGCTGCGCGACGCGCCGCTGGCGCTGCTGGTGCTCGAGGCCCGCAACCGCTACCTGCTGCTGGTCGCCGAGCGCGTCGACCTCGTGCCCTTCGTGGTCGTGGGCGTCCTGCGCCGGCTGGCCAGCGACCCCTTCTACTACCTGCTGGGCCGCTGGTACGGCGACGACGCCGTCCGCTGGGCGGCGGCGGGGCGCGGGGAGGAGCACCTGCGGCGCTTCCGGTCCGCCGTCGAGCACCCCTGGTTCGCGCGCCTGGCCGACGTCGCCGTCGTGCTGTTCCCCGGGGCCGTGGTCTGCACCCTGGCGGGGGCGGCGGGCATGTCGCCGCGGCGCTTCGCGGCGCTCGACGTCGCCGGGTCGATCGCGGTCGTGGTGGCCCTGCGCTGGCTGGCCGGGGTCGCCGCGGAGCCGATCGCGGCGGTCGTCGCCTTCAACGACGCCAACGCGGGCTGGCTGACCGCGGTCTTCGTCGCCGCGACCGCGGCGGTCCTGCTCCTGCAGCGCCGCCGCCCCGGCACCGGCCCGCGCCTGCGCGACATCGAGCGCCGCGACTAGAGTTCGGGGCCCATGTCGGTCACCCCCACGCTCCGCGCCGGCGCCCGCACGGGCGCCCGCCGGACCACGGCCCTGTTCGCCGCCGTCGTCGCCGCGTGGGTCGCGCTGGACCAGGTGACCAAGCAGCTGGCCGTCACCGGCCTCGCCGACGGGGACCTGGACCTCGGCGTGGCGCGCCTGGTCCTGGTCCGCAACCCCGACGCCGCGTTCGGCATCCCCGGCTTCCCCGGCATGTTCCTGCTCGTCACCGTGATCGTGCTGGTCCTGGTCGTGCGCACGCTGCGGACGGTGACCAGCCCGGTGGTCGCCGCGGCCTACGGGCTGGTCGTCGGCGGGGCGCTGGGCAACGCCGTGGACCGCGCCGTCCGGCCCCCCGGGTTCCCCGAGGGCGCGGTCATCGACTTCATCTACCTGGGTCCGTGGTTCCCCTGGACCTTCAACCTCGCCGACAGCGGCATCACGGTCGGCGCGGCGTTCCTCCTGGTCGCCCTGTGGCGCGAACGGCCCGAGCCGCCCGCCGCGGAGGCGGTCCCGCCCGGTGGCTGACGGCCCGCTGCTCGACCGCGTCGCGGGCCCGGACGCGGAGGGCCGGCGGGTCGACGTCGTGGTCAGCGGCTGGCTCGGCGAGCCGCGGTCGCGCACCCAGCAGCGCCTCGACGCCGGCGAGGTCGCCGTCGACGGGCGCCCGGCGCCCAAGAACCGGCGGGTGCACGCGGGGGAGCGCCTGGTGGTCGCGGTCCCGCCCGCGCCACCGGCGGCCGCGCCGCCCCCGCCGGTGCCGGTGCGCTGGCGCGACGAGCACCTGGTCGTGGTCGCCAAGCCCGCCGACCTCGTCGTCCACGCCGGGGCGGGGGTGCGCGGGGCGACGCTGGTCGACGCGCTGCTGGCCGCCGGCGTGCCGCTCGCGCGCGTCGGGGACCCCGACCGCCCCGGCGTCGTCCACCGGCTGGACCGGGGCACGTCCGGGCTGCTGGTGCTCGCGACCTCCGAGGCCGCCCACCGCGGGCTGTCCGCCGCCCTGGAGGCCCGCACCGTCGAGCGCGCGTACACCGCGATCAGCGACGGCGTGCCCGACCCGCCCGCGGCCACCATCGACGCGCCGCTGGCCCGGTCGGTGGCGTCGCGGACGCGCTTCGCGGTCGATCCGTCCGGCCGGCGGGCGGTGACCCGCTACGACGTCATCGAGGCGTTCGGGCGGGCCGCGCTGCTCGACCTGCGCCTGGAGACCGGGCGCACCCACCAGATCCGCGTCCACCTGGCCGCCGTCGGCCACCCCGTCGCCGGCGACCTGACCTACGGCGCGTCCCCCGTGCTGGCCGCCGCCCTGGGCCTGGACCGCCCCGCGCTGCACGCCCGCCGCCTCGCCTTCACCCACCCCGTCACCGGCGAACCCGTCGAGATCGACGAACCCCTCCCCCCCGACCTCACCGCCGCCCTCTCCCACCTCCGCACCAACACCTGACCCGCCCCCCGCCCCGAACCGCGTCAAACGAGCAGGCGGGTGAGGGCGCGGACGTAGGTGCGGAGGTCGTCGAGGCGGTCCAGGGCGGCGATCACGACGTCGTCGTCGACGGTCGCGTAGCCGTGGACCAGGACGTTGCGGAAGCCGACCGCGCGAGCGACGGGCTCCGCGGTGGCGTCGTCGAGGAGGTCGTGGCGGGCGAGGAGGCGGATGGCGTCGGCGTTGGTCTCCGGCGGCCCGTACCCCTCGGAGGCGCAGACGTGCTGCGCGGCGTCGATGCAGCCCTCGATGGCGGTGACGAACAGGTACTTGGTGTGGCCCAGCCGGGCTGGGTCCGCCCGCACGCCGCCCGGGTCCTGCGCGTAGGCGTCGAGGTGGGCGAGATCGTCGGTGACGCGGCGCAGGACGCGGTGGAGGCGCTCAGGGTCGACCACGGAAGGCCTCGGCGAAGTCGCGGCGGGCGCGCTCACGGCGGGGGGCCTCGTCCGCCCAGATCTTGCGGGTCGTGGCCTCCCAGCGCACGCGCGCGGGTGGGTCGTCGTCGAAGAGCAGGCGACCTCGCAGCGCCACGCGACCGGCGAGCTCGAGCGGCGCGCCGTCGAGGACGAGCAGGTCGACGGCGCCGGGCAGGTCGCCGACCTCCCACGGGGCGGGCACCCGGTCCCGCCCGAACCAGGCCGCCAGGTCGACGTCCGAGTCCGGCCGCGCCGTCCCCGCGACACGGCTCCCATGGAGATAAGCGAAGCGCGCGCCCGCGGCGCGGAGCGCCGCGACGGCCTGCCGGATCACGTCCTCCTCCACGGGCGACATGATCGCAGAGCCGCCACCCGCGTACCGGATCGCACGCGGAAGGGCATGGCGATGGTGGACTACTCGACCGGCCGGGCGGCCTACCTCCAGGTCGCCGACGCCCTCCGTGGTCACATCCTGGACGGGACGCTCCAACCCGGCGACCGGCTGCCGTCCGAGTCCGCGCTGATGGCCGAGTTCTGCGTGTCCCGGACGGTGCCGCGCATGACCCTGCGCGTGCTCAAGGCCGAGGGCCTGCTGGACTCCCACCCCGGCAAGGGGGTGTTCGTGCGCGAGCGCCGCCCGCTGCGCCGCCTGTCCTCGGACCGCTACGCCGGACCAGGCCCCAGCCCGTTCGCCAGCGATGCGCGGGCGCAGGGCCGCCGGGCGGACTGGGAGTACCGGCTGGACCGCGAGCCCGCTGAACCGTGGATCGCCGACCGGCTCGCCATCCACAAGGGCGACGAGGTGGTGGTGGCCCGCTACCTGTTCCGCAGCGACGGCGAGCCAACCCAGCTCTCCACCTCCTACGAGCCCGCCGCCCTGGTGCACGGCACCCCCATCGAGGACCCCGAGGCCGGGCCGGCGACCAGCAACACGATCGCGCGCTTCGCCTCGATCGGGCAGCACATCGCCGAGGTCGTCGAGGAGGTCACCGCCCGCGCGCCGCTGCCCGAAGAGGTCCAGCGCCTGGCGATGCGACCGGGCGTACCCATCCTGACCGTCCAGCGGACCATGTGGACAGCGCAACGGCCGGTGCAGACCAGCGACATCGTCATCCCCGCCGACCGCTACCTGCTGGCCTACCGGATCCCGGTCGCCCGGCCGGAGTGACCCCGAGGAGTCCCGTGCCCGCGCCTGTTGCCAGCGACCCCGTCGACCGCGTGGACGACCAGGACCGAGCCCTGGGCACCGTCCCTCGCGGCGAGGTCTACGCCCTGGCCGCCAACTTCCGCACCGCCCACATCTTCGTCACCGACGACCGCGGCCTGCTGATGCTCCAGCGCACCGGACCTGCGCACCGCCACCCCGGACTGCTCGGGTCCTCGGCCGCGGGCTACCTGCACGCGGGGGAGTCATATGAGGCGGGAGCGCGCCGGCGGCTCGCCGAGGAGGTCGACCTGCACGGACCCCTGGCCGACGTCGGCAAGATCGCGGTGCCGGACCGGGGCGTGACCAAGTTCGTCCGCCTGTTCCGGAGCCCGCTGGCCGGCGCACTGCCCCGGATCGTGGATCCCGGGCACGTCGCGGGCCTGGAGTTCCACGACGTCGGCGACGTCGAGCAGCGGCTGGCCGCCGAGCCCGAGGCCTTCACCCCGACCTTCGCGCGCGTGCTCGGCCTGTTCCTCGCCGAGCAGCCGTAGGCCCCGCGACGCGTGCCTCAGAGCCGACGGGTGTTGATGGAAGGATGGCTGGCGTGGTCGATCCGGAGGCACAATCCGCCGCTCGGTTGGCGCGCCGCGCCTACGAGCTCGCAGCGCAGCGGCGGGCGGGACCGGAACAGGACGATGGGGCTGGGCGTGCCGAGGAGGAGCAGACCGGAGGACCACGGGCGCGACTGAACACCTGGGAGTCCATCCGCTTCATCATCGCCCTCGGTGCGGAGGAGCGAGCCAGGCGCCGATCCCTGATCGACGACGCCGGCGTGCGTGAGCTGCACCGCCTCAGCGGCGGGAGTCGGGACACGCTGGTGCGCGCCATGCAGGTCCTGAAACGGGAGGCCGCAGGCGATCCAGTCGGTAGGGAGGCCCGACTCCTCCTGCTGGACGCGATCGACGTGGGCCGACGGTGGAGCCAGCGCCCCGATCCGTCCCCGGACGGTGGCTGAGACCGGCGCGCCGTCCGCTGACGGCGCCGCGGGTCAGCGGCAGGGGGTGAACCAGATGTCGCCGCTGCCCTCGCTGACGGCGTAGAAGCCGCAGCGGTCGACCGCCCAGGCGACGGCCTCGGGCTGGCGCTGCGAGGCGGCCGGGACCTCGGCGACCGGCCAGGCGCCCAGCCCGGCCAGGGGCGCCGCGGCGTCGGGGGCGGTCCAGGCGAACACCGCGTCGTAGGTGCGCAGCAGCACCCGCCCCCCTCGGGCGTCCCCGCCGGTCACGACGTTGCCGACGAAGGTGGCCAGCAGCCCCGACGCGGGCGGGGGCACGGCCAGGTCCCCGAGGGGCTCGAGGTCCCCGTCGGCCCACGCCGCCGCCCGGTACAGCCGCGTCGGGCCGGTCGCCCCGGTGTCCTCGTCGAACACCGCCTTGGTGACCAGGTGGACCGCGCCGTCGCCGCCGACCAGCAGCGCCTCGCTGTCGTGGACCCCGTCGGGGTAGCGCAGGACCGCGGCGTCGGCGCCGATCGGCTCGGCGGGCACCCCGGCGGCCAGGTCGGGCTCGACCGCGCGGGTGATGGTGACGGTCTCGCGCCCGCCGACGTTGTCCCCGCTGTCGGCGACGTACAGGCAGGTCGCGGGGTCACCGGGCCCGCACGGCCCCACCGCCACCGACTCGGTGTCGCGGGGCTCCAGCCCGGTGAGGCGCAGCCGGCCCAGCAGCGTCCCGTCGGGGCGCAGCACCTCGACGCCCTCGGTCGTGGGGCCGTCGTCCAGCACGTAGAGCAGGCCGGGGTTGCGCACGCTGGCGGCCAGCCCGCTGGCCTCGGCGACGGCGGCGACGTCGAAGGCCCCGGTCAGCTCGGGCTCGGCGTAGCAGTCCGGCGGGCGCGCAGCCGGGCAGGACCGACGGCGGCGGGGGACCGGTGGGGGTCGCGACGGCGGCGCCGGGCGGCGCGGCGCCGGGCGGCGCGGCGGCGCCCGGGAGGAGGTCGCCGGGGTCGCACGCGGCGGGCAGGAGGGCGACGGCGAGCACGACCAGCAGGGGTAGGGGGTGGCGCGGCACCCGGGCACCGTAGCGCGCGGCCCGCAGTAGTCTTGCCCGCCTTCCCCTCCCCGAGCCGCTAGTGTCGGCGGCCCCGAATCACCGCCGTGGAATTCCGCCTCCGGAGGGAGCCGTGCCCGATTCGTTCGCCCACCTGCACGTCCACACCGAGTACTCGATGCTCGACGGGGCGAGCCGGGTCGACGCGCTCATGGCCCGCGCCGCGCAGCTGGAGATGCCCGCGGTCGCCATCACCGACCACGGCGTCATGTTCGGGGCGATCGACTTCTACCGGGCGGGCCAGAAGCACGGGGTGAAGCCGATCATCGGCTCGGAGGTCTACATGGCCCCCGAGAGCCGGTTCACCAAGGGCAACCGCCGCCAGGGCGACGAGCCGTACTTCCACCTCACCCTGCTCGCGGAGAACCAGCAGGGCTACGCCAACCTCATGAAGCTCGTGAGCCGCGCCTACCTCGAGGGCTACTGGTACAAGCCGCGGGCGGACAAGGAGCTGCTCAAGGAGCTGTCCGACGGCCTCATCTGCCTGTCGGGGTGCCTGGGCGCGGAGGTCAACCAGCACCTGCTGGCGGGCAGGAGGCGGGAGGCGCGCGAGGCCGCCGCCTGGTACCGCGACGTCTTCGGCCCCGACCGCTACTTCATCGAGCTGCAGGACCACGACATCCCCGAGCAGCACGCCACCAACGGCGAGCTCATCGCCATCGCGCAGGACCTCGGCCTGGGTCTGGTCGTCACCAACGACAGCCACTACACCGACCAGGCCGACCACGAGGCTCACGACGCGCTGCTGTGCATCCAGACCGGGTCGCTCAAGGCCGACGAGAACCGCTTCCGGTTCAAGGGCGACCAGTTCTACGTCAAGCCGCCCGCGCAGATGCAGGCGCTGTTCCCCGACCATCCCGAGACCTGGCGCAACACCCTGGCGATCGCGGAGCGCTGCGACGTCACCATCGAGTTCGGCACCCACCACCTGCCGCGCTTCCCGGTGCCGGAGGGCCGCACCGAGGCCGAGGAGCTGCGCCACAAGGTCGAGCAGGGCGCGCGGCGGCGCTACGGCGACGTCCTGTCCGACGAGGTCCGCGCGCGGCTGGACCACGAGCTGCGCGTCATCGAGCAGATGGGCTTCCCGGCCTACTTCCTGATCGTCGCCGACCTCTGCGAGTACGCGCGGTCCGCCGGCATCCGCGTCGGCCCCGGCCGCGGGTCGGCGGCGGGTTGCGCGGTCGCCTACGTCACCGGCATCACCGACCTGGACCCGATCGCCCACGGCCTGATCTTCGAGCGCTTCCTCAACCCCGAGCGCGTGTCGATGCCCGACATCGACATGGACTTCGACGAGCGCCGGCGCGGCGAGATGATCCGCTACGCGACCGAGAAGTACGGCGACGACCGCGTCGCGCAGATCGTCACCTTCTCCACCATCAAGGCCAAGCAGGCGATCAAGGACAGCGCCCGCGTCCTGGGCTACCCGTACGGCTTCGGGGACCGGCTGGCCAAGATGATGCCGCCCCCGGTGCTCGGCAAGGACTACCCCCTGGCCAAGGCGCGCGAGCTGTCCGCGGAGCTGCGCGGCGCCTGGGAGACCGAACCGGACGCGAAGAAGGTCCTGGACACCGCGCTGTCGCTGGAGGGCCTGCGCCGCCAGCACTCGATCCACGCCGCGGGCGTGGTCATCTCCGACGAGCCGATCGTCGAGCACGCCCCAGTCCTGCGCCTGGAGGCGGACGGCGAGATCGTCACGCAGTACGACGGCGGCATGGTCGAGGCCATCGGCCTGCTGAAGATGGACTTCCTCGGCCTGCGCAACCTGACCGTCATCACCGACGCGCTGCGCCACATCGAGACCACCACCGGGCGCACGGTCGTCATCGAGGACCTGCCCCTCGACGACGGGCCCACCTACCGGATGCTGTCGACGGGCGACACCGACGGGGTGTTCCAGCTCGACTCGCCCGGCATGAAGGCGCTGGTCCGCCAGCTCAAGCCCGACACCTTCGACGACATCGTCGCCCTGCTGGCGCTGTACCGGCCGGGCCCGATGGCCGCCGGGCTGCACGTCGAGTACGCCAAGCGCAAGCACGGGCTGTCCAAGGTCACCTACCCGCACCCCGACCTCGAGGACATCCTGTCCTCGTCCTACGGGATCCTGGTCTACCAGGAGCAGGTGCTGCAGATCGCCCAGCGCATCGCGGGCTTCTCGCTGGGCCAGGCCGACCTGCTGCGCCGCGCCATCGGCAAGAAGAAGCTCAAGGAGATGGAGGCCCAGAAGGCCGCCTTCCTCGAGGGCACGGTCGTCCAGGGCTACGACCGCAAGCTCGGCGTCGACCTGTGGGACCTCATCGAGGGCTTCGCCGACTACGCCTTCAACAAGTCCCACTCCGCGGGCTACGGCCTGGTCAGCTACCAGACGGCGTGGCTCAAGGCCAACCACCCGGTCGAGTACATGGCCGCGCTGCTCACCTCGGTGAAGGGCAACAAGGACCGACTGCCGCTGTACCTGGGCACCTGCCGATCGATGGGGCTGACGGTCCTGCCCCCCGACGTCAACACCAGCGAGATGGACTTCGCCCCGGTGCCCGGCCAGCCCACCCAGATCCGCTTCGGCCTGTCGGCGGTCCGCAACGTCGGCGAGCAGGTCGTCGAACAGATCCTCGTCGCCCGCCGCGCCGGCGGGCCGTTCCGCGACTTCGCCGACTTCGCCCGCCGCGCCGACGCGAACTGCCTGAACCGGCGGACCGTGGAGTCGCTCATCAAGGCGGGGGCGTTCGAGTCGCTCGGCCACCCGCGCAAGGGGCTGCTGCAGGTCTTCGAGGCCGTCTGCGAGCAGGCGGTCGCCACCAAGCGCGCGGAGAGCGAGGGCCAGTTCTCGCTGTTCGCCGAGGCCGGCCCGGCCGCCGCCCCCATGGAGGAGGCGCTCGTGGTTCCGGCGCTGGAGTACGACAAGCGCGAGCTGCTGGCCGCCGAGCGCGAGATGCTGGGCCTGTACGTCTCCGACCACCCGCTGCTGGGCCTGGAGCGGCTGCTGTCGGACCTGTCGACCGGCTCGATCGACCGGGTGGTGGAGGAGAACCCGACGGGGCAGACGACCCTCGCCGGGATCCTCATGGGCATCACCAAGAAGTACACGAAGAAGGGCGAGCCTTACGTCACCGCGGCGCTGGAGGACCTGCGCGGGTCGATCGAGGTCATCTTCTTCCCGTCGACCTACGCGGCGTTCGGCGAGCTACTCGTCGAGGACGCCGTGGTCTGCGTCACGGGCCGCCTGGACGGCGGCGAGACCCCCAAGCTGATCGCCATGGAGGTCAGCCAGCCGGACCTGTCGGAGGCGACGGCGGCGCCCCTGGAGCTGGTGCTCGCGCCGCAGCAGTGCACCGACGCCGTCGTGGGGCGGATGGCGGGGATCCTGGCCGAGCACCGCGGCGTGGTCGGGGTGCACGTCACGCTGCGGTCCGGCAGCGGCCGGGCCACGCGCCTGCGCCTGGCCGACGACCACGCCGTCGCCCGCGGGCCGGGCCTGTTCGCCGAGCTCAAGGCCCTCCTGGGCGCCGACGCCGTGCGCTGACGCCGCGGGTGACGTTTGGGTCGGGACCCGTGGGCTAGGGGTGGGTCATGCAGATTCCCAAGGACCAGATCATCGACCTCATCAAGAACCAGATGGGGCAGGACAAGGCGCAGGAAGCGGACCAGCAGCTCCCCGGCCAGGTCGACACCGACAACCCGGAGCACCAGAACCTGCTCCAGAAGTTCGGCGTCAATCCGCAGGACCTCATCGCCAAGTTCATGGGCGGCGGCGGGGGCGGCGGGGGCATGAACATCCCCGGCCTCTCCTAGCTCCGACCCTCAGGCGCCCTGCGGCCCGCTCCCGTCCGGGGGCGGGCCGCCGGCGTGGCGGACCCAGCAGGCGGCCAGGTGGTCGTCGACGACCCCGCACGCCTGCATGAGGGCGTAGAGCGTGGTCGGCCCGACGAACCGGAACCCGCGGCGCTTGAGCTCCTTGGACAGCGCCGCCGACTCCGGCGTGCTGGCCGGTACGTCGGCGAAGGCGGCCGGCGCCGGGCGGGGCGGGGGCTGGGCGGACCAGATCAGGTCGGCCAGGCTGGTGCCCTCCAGGGCGAGCTGCGCGCGGGCGTTGCCGATGGTGGCCTCGATCTTGGCGCGGTTGCGCACGATGCCGGCGTCGGCCAGCAGCCGGTCGACGTCGGCGGGGCCGAAGGCCGCGACCCGCTCGGGGTCGAAGCCCGCGAAGGCGGCCCGGAAGCCGTCGCGCTTGCGCAGGATGGTCAGCCACGACAGGCCGGACTGGAAGCCCTCCAGGCAGAGCTTCTCGAACAGGCGGACCTCGTCGCGGACGGGCTGGCCCCACTCCTGGTCGTGGTAGCGCAGGTAGTCGGGGTCGGGGCCCGCCCAGCCGCAGCGGACCTGCCCGTCGGGGCCGGTGACCAGGTCGGGGATCACGGCACGGGCTGGGCGACCGGGTCCTGCACCTCGGCGGGCGGCGCCGGCCGCCGCCGCGACCAGATCACCAGGCCGATGGTGGCGGCCACGATCACGGCCAGCGACACCCAGGCGTTGCGCGACAGGCCGAGGAACCGGAAGGTCGTGTCGGTGCGGATCAGCTCCAGCAGGAAGCGCATGACCGCGTAGCCGATGGCGTAGACCAGCCCGAGGGCCCCCTTGGGCAGGACCCCGCGCCGGTCCAGCCACAGCAGCGCCGTGCCGAGGCCGAGGTTCCACAGCGACTCGTACAGGAACGTCGGGTGGAACGAGTCGAACTCGGCGAAGCGCTCGACGCGCCGCTCCGGGTCGATGCGCACCGCCCACGGCAGGTCGGTGGGCGTGCCGTAGAGCTCCTGGTTGAAGTAGTTGCCCCAGCGGCCGATCGCCTGCGCGAACGGGACGGCCGGCGCGGCGGCGTCGAAGAACGCCGGGATGTCGCCGCCGGCGCGGCGCAGGAGCCACACGACGGCGATCGCGCCGAACAGCAGCCCGCCGAACAGCGCGAGCCCGCCCTCCCAGATGGCCAGGATGTCGAGGGGGTTGGCCAGGAAGTAGTCCAGGCGCGGGGTGACGTAGCCCAGCCGCGCGCCGAGGAAGCCCAGGCCGACGGCCTTGAGGGCCACGTCGTCGGCGACCTCGGCGTCCCCGCCCTTGGCCGCGTACCGCCGGCGGGTCATCGTCATCGCCACCAGCACGCCGGTGGCGATGAGGATGCCGTAGAAGCGGATGTCCAGCGGGCCGATCTCGATGCGGTCCAGCGGTGGCGGCGGGATCGCCGCGAGCAGGTCCACGTCAGTTGAGCTCCGCGCCGCCCGGCCCCGGCGGGCGCAGCGACCCCACCGTCCCGAAGTGCTTCATCAGTCCCGCCTCCCGTCGCAGGAGCCGTAGCGTCGCGTCCAGGCGGGCGGCCGTCGAATCGAGCTCCAGGAGGCGCTGCTGCTCGGGGACCTCGACCTGCGCGGCAGCCGCGGCGAGGTAGGCGAGGCCGTCGGGGTCCGACGGGACGCGGGCGAGCAGCTCGCCGGGCGCGCCGAGCGAGGCGAGGTAGGGGACCAGCAGCTCGCGCAGCCGCCGGGCGCGCGCGGCGTCCTGCGGGCCGGTCGGGCCGTCCTCGAGCAGGTCGACGCGGGCGCGCAGGTACGGCGCGGGCTCCAGGACCTCGCGGACGCGGAAGCGGCGGCTGCCGCGCGTGACGATGTCGGACCGCCCGTCGGGCAGCTCGGCGACGTGCTCGATCTCGGCGACGGTCCCGACGGAGAAGATCTCCGACGCGCCGCCCCCCTCGGCCCGGCCGGCGCGGATCGCGACGACGCCGAAGCGGCGCCCGCCCTCCAGGCAGTCCGCGAGCATCCGGCGGTAGCGGACCTCGAAGACGTGCAGGGGCAGCTGCCGTCCGGGGAACAGCACGAGGTGCAGGGGGAACAGGGGCAGCTCCATCCCCATACAGGGTAGGCCGCGATCGCGGCCGGCCGCGGGCCGCCGCTACAGTGCCGACCATGACCGCTTCGACAGCGCGGAGCGGCGGGCGCCGCGGGACCGGCTCCGCCCGCCGCCGCCGGTGATCGCCCTGCTGGACCTGCGCGGGGACCGCAGCGACCCGTCCGACCGGCTGCCCCGCGCCGACGCCGCCGCGGTGGCCGCGGTGCGCGCGACCGTGGCCGAGGTGCTCGCGTCGGTCCGCGCCGACGGCGACGCCGCGGTCGCGCGCTGGACCAAGGAGTTCGACGGCTTCGACGGCGACCTGGTCGTGGACCCGCAGGCGGCGCGCGACGCGCTGGACGGCCTGGACCCCGCGCTGCGCGCGGCGCTGGACCGCATGGTCGACCAGGTGCGCTGGTTCGCCGAGCGCAGCCGCCCCGCCGACTGGCGCGAGGCGCGCGACGGCGCCGTCCTGGGCGTCACCCACCACCCGCTGCGGCGGGTGGGCGCCTACGTCCCCGGCGGCCGCGCGCCGCTGGTGTCCACGGTGGTCATGACCGTGGTCCCCGCGCGCGTCGCGGGCGTCGACGAGGTCGTGCTGTGCACCCCGCCCGGGCGCGACGGCCGGGTGCACCCCGGCATCCTCGCGGCCGCGGCGCTCACCGGGGTCGACCGCATCGTCCGCGTCGGCGGCGCGCAGGCGGTCGCGGCGATGGCCTACGGCACCGGCGCGGTGCCGCGCTGCGACAAGGTCGTCGGACCCGGCAACGTGTTCGTCGCCGAGGCCAAGCAGCAGGTCGCCGCGCAGGGCGCGTGCGGGATCGACCTCCCCGCGGGCGTGACAGAGGTCGCCGTCGTCGCCGACGACACCGCCGACCCGCGTGTGGTGGCCGCGGACCTCGTCGGCCAGGCCGAGCACGACCCGCTGGTCACCGCGCTGCTCATCACCCCGTCGCCCGGCCTGGCCGACGCGGTGCGCGCGGTGCTGCCCGAGGAGGTCGCCGCGGCGCGCCACGCCGACCGCATCCGCGCCGCGCTGGCGGGCCAGGGCGCCGCGATCCTCGTTGACGACCTCGACCACGCGGTGCAGGTGGCCGACGCCTTCGCCGCGGAGCACCTCGAGGTCCTCACCGCCGACGCCGCCGCCGTGGCCGCGCGCGTGCGCGCCGCGGGGGTCGTGTTCGTCGGGCCATGGTCGCCGGTCAGCGTCGGGGACTACGGGGTCGGGCCCAACCACACGCTGCCCACCGGGGGCGCGGCGCGCTTCGCCGGCGGGCTGCGCACCGCGGACTTCCTCGTGCCGGTCAACTGGGTCGAGCTGGACCGCGCCGGCCTGGCGGCCGCCGCGCCGGTGGTCGACGCCCTGGCCGCGGCCGAGGACCTGCCCGCCCACGCCCGCGCCGTCGAGGTCCGCCGATGACCGCTGCCCGCGTCCCCGTCCGCGACGACCTCGTCGGCGTCGTCGCCTACGGCGCCCCCCAGCTGGACGTCGCCGTGCGGCTCAACGTCAACGAGACGCCCTGGCCGCCGCCCCCGAAGTACACCGAGCTGCTCGCCGCGCGCATCGCGGAGTTGGACCTGAACCGCTACCCCGACCGCCGTGCGACGGCGCTGCGCACCGCGCTGGGGGAGCGGGCCGGGCTCCCGCCGACGCGGGTGTGGACGGCGAACGGGTCCAACGAGGTCCTGGTCCAGCTGTTCCAGGCCTACGGCGGTCCCGGCCGGCGGGTGCTGCTGTTCACCCCCGGCTACTCCGCGCACCCGCTGCTGGCGCGGGTGGCCACCACCGACAGCGTCACCGCGCCGCTGGACGCCGACCTGCGCCTGTCCCCGGCCACCGCCGCGGCGGCGGTGGCCAAGCGCGAGCCGGAGATCGTCTGCGTCGCCAACCCCAACAACCCGACCGGCCTGCCCGTCGGCCTGGACACCGTGCGGGCGCTGCACGACGCGGGCGACGGGCTGGTCGTCATCGACGAGGCCTACGTCGAGTTCGGCGCGACCAGCGCCGTCGCCCTGCTCGACGAGCTGCCGCGCCTGGTGGTCACGCGCACGTTCTCCAAGGCCTGGCGCATGGCCGGGCTGCGCCTGGGCTACCTGTACGGGCCGGAGTGGGTCGTGGACGACCTGCGCAAGGTCCGCCTGCCCTACCACCTGGACGCGCTCACCCAGACCGCCGGCCTCGTCGCCTGCGAGCTGGCCGACGAGGTCACCGCCCACATCCCGGCGCTCGTCGCCGAGCGCGAGCGCCTCGCCGGGCTGCTCGCGGCCGTCCCGGGCGTCGAGGTGTTCGACTCGGCCGCCAACTTCCTGCTGTTCCGCACCGGCGTCGCGGACCTGTTCGACCGCCTGCTCGCCCGCGGCGTGCTGGTGCGCGACTTCTCCCGCGTCGCGCGCCTGGAGGGCTGCCTGCGCGTGACCGTCGGCACCCCGGAGGAGGACGACGTGTTCCTGGCCGCGCTGCGGGAGTCACTCGCGTGACCCGGGTCGGGGAGGTCGCGCGCGACACCAGGGAGACGCGGGTGTCGGTCCGGGTCGGCCTGGACGGGCCCGCGCGCACCGACGTCGCGACGGGGGTGCCGTTCTTCGACCACATGCTCGACCAGCTCGGGCGCCACGGGCGGCTGGACCTGCACGTGCGCACCGAGGGCGACCTGGAGGTCGACGCCCACCACACCGTCGAGGACACCGGCATCGCGCTGGGCCAGGCGCTCGCGCAGGCGCTGGGGGACAAGGCGGGGGTCGAGCGCTTCGGCGACGCGACCGTGCCGATCGACGAGGCCCTCGCGCGCGTCGCCGTCGACCTGTCGGGCCGGCCCTACCTGGTGTACGACGCCGACACCCCGGTGGCGCTGGTGGGCACCTACGAGACCTCGCTGACCAAGCACTTCTTCGAGGCGCTGGTCGCCAACGCGCGCATCACCCTGCACGTGCGCAAACTGGCGGGCGACAACAGCCACCACATCCAGGAGGCCGTGTTCAAGGCGGTGGCGGTCGCGCTGCGCCGCGCGGTCGCCGTCACCGGCACGGACATCCCGTCCACGAAGGGCACGCTGTGAGCCACGCGGGAGCGGCCGCGCCGCGCATCGCGGTGCTGGACTACGAGGCGGGCAACCTGCGCTCGGCCGCCAAGGCGCTGGAGCGCGCCGGCGCCGACGTGACCGTCACCGGCGACGCCGCCGCCGCGGGCGCCGCCGACGCGCTGGTCGTCCCCGGGGTCGGCCACTTCGGCCAGTGCGTGCGCCAGTTCCGCGCCGCGGGGCTGGAGGGCCTCGTGCGCGACTGGGTCGCCGCCGACCGGCCGCTGCTGGGCATCTGCGTCGGCATGCAGATCCTCTACGGCTCCTCCGACGAGGACCCCGGCACCGCCGGGCTGGGCGTGCTGCCCGGCCACGTGCGCCGCCTGCCCGCGGACCTGCCCGTGCCGCACATGGGCTGGAACGTCGTGCGCGCCGTCACCCCCGACCCGCTGATCACCGGCGTGGACGGCGAGCGCTGCTACTTCGTGCACTCCTACTACGCCGACCCGTCCCAGGCCGACCACGTGGTCGCGACCTGCACGTACGGGCCGTCGTTCCCCGCCGTCGTGCGCGTCGGGTCGGTCGTCGGCACCCAGTTCCACCCCGAGAAGTCCGCGGGCATCGGCGCCCGCCTGCTCGCGAACTTCGTCGCCACCTCCGCAGCGAGGGTGCTGGCGTGAGCCGCCCGGCGTCTGAGGTGCAGGCGTGAGCTTCACGCTCTACCCGGCCGTCGACATCCGCGACGGCAGGGCGGTCCGGCTGCTGCAGGGGCGCGCCGACGCGGAGACCGTCGAGCACGACGACCCCGTCGCCGCCGCGCGCCGCTGGGTGGACCAGGGCGCGAGCTGGCTGCACGTCGTGGATCTGGACGCCGCGTTCACCGGCGAGGCGCGCAACCGCCACCTCGTCCGCGACATCGTCGGCGCGACCGACGTGCCGGTGCAGGCGTCGGGGGGGATCCGCTCGATGGGCGACATCGAGGACGCGCTGGGCTTCGGCGCGTCCCGGGTGGTCGTGGGCACCAGGGCACTGGAGGACCCCGCCTTCGTCGCCGACGCGGTCGGTGCGTTCGGCGACCGCGTCGCGATCGGCCTCGACGCGCAGGGCACCACCCTCAAGGCGCGCGGCTGGACCCAGGAGGGCGGGGACCTGTACGCGGCCCTGCGGACCTTCACGCGCATGGGCGTCGCGCGCTTCGTCTTCACCGACATCGACCGCGACGGGACGCTGGGCGGGCCCAACGTCGCGCGCCTGGCAGAGGTCGCCCAGGCGACCAGCGCGCGGGTGACCGCCAGCGGCGGGGTCGCGTCGCTGGACGACCTGCGCGCCATCGCGCAGTCCCACGAGCGCGTGGACGGCGTGATCGTCGGCAAGGCCCTCTACGCCGGACGGTTCACCCTCCCCGAGGCCCTGGAGGCGGTGACGTGCCACTGACCCCGGGGGCCGCGGCGGCGCCGCAGGCCGCCACCGGGCCGGGGGCCGACCCCGGCGGGCTGGCAGCGCGGGTCGTGCCCTGCCTCGACGTCGACGGCGGGCGGGTCGTCAAGGGTGTGCAGTTCGTCCAGCTGCGTGACGCCGGCGACCCGGTGGAGCTGGCCGCCCGCTACGACGCCGAAGGCGCCGACGAGCTGGTGTTCCTCGACATCACCGCCTCCTCCGACGGGCGCGAGACCATCTACGACGTGGTCGCCGCCACCGCGGAGCAGGTCTTCATCCCCCTGACCGTCGGCGGCGGGGTGCGCAGCGTCGCCGACGTCCGGCGCCTGCTGCTGGCGGGCGCCGACAAGGTGTCGCTGAACACCGCCGCCGTCGCCCGGCCCGAGCTGCTCAGCGAGGCCGCCGACGCGTTCGGCGCGCAGTGCGTGGTCGCCGCCATCGACGCCCGCCGCCGCGAGAAGGTCAGCGCCGCGGCCGGCTGGGAGGTCTACGTGCACGGGGGCCGCACGGCCACGGGCCGCGACGTGGTCGCCTGGGCCGCGGAGTGCGAGGCCCGCGGCGCCGGCGAGATCCTGCTCACCTCGATGGACCGCGACGGCTCGCGGGTCGGCTTCGACCTGGAGCTGCTCGCCGCCGTCGGCGCCGCGGTCAACGTCCCCGTGATCGCGTCCGGCGGCGCGGGCACCGCGGAGCACATGGTCGAGGCCATCGCCGCCGGCGGCGCCTCCGCCGTCCTCGCCGCCTCGATCTTCCACTTCGGCGACCTGCGCGTCGCCGAGGTCAAGGACGCCCTCGCCCTGGCCGGCATCCCCGTCCGCCGCTGACCCCGCGGCCCCGCAGCCGCCAGCGGTGGCTCAGCGCAGGAACCCGGCGATCGTCGCCGTGAACCGGTCAGGATCGTCCAACCACGGGAAGTGACCGGCCCCTGGCTGGACGACCAGCTCGGCGTGCGGGACCAGCTCGGCGAAGGCCGCCATGGCGGGGGGCGGGGAATTGAGATCGACCTCCCCGGCCAGCAGGAGGACCGGCGACGCGAGACGTGCGAGCGCGGCCCGTGTCGCGGGCGGGTCGAACGCGCCGTCGGCGCCGAACGCGAGCGCGGCCTCCTCGTTGCGCTGCTCGTCCTCGGCGGACCGGTGTGCGCGGGCCTGGTCGTCCCAGCGGCCGTAGAAGAAGGGGGCGATGGAGGGGAAGGCGTCGTCGGCCGCCCTCCCGGCGATGATCGCCTCCAGGGCCGCGAAGGCGTCCGGGAACCACGGCTCGCCCCGGCGGAGCTCGGCCGTCCGGCGGCGGACGCCGCCGCTGATCGGGATGTCCACGGCCTTGACGCTGGGGGTGACGAGGACGAGCCTGCGGACGCGTTCCGGGTGCTGCTCGACGTACCGCGCGGCCAGGTTCGCGCCCGCGGAGTGCCCGAGCAGGTCCATCTGGTCCAGGCCAAGGTGCGCGCGCAGGGCGTCGACGTCGTCGACGAGCCGGTCGCAGCGGTAGGAGGTGACGTCGACGGGGGTCGCTGACCGGCCGGTTCCCCGCAGGTCCAGGGTGATCACCCGGCGCTGCGCCGGCAGGCCGCCGAGGTCGCCGAGGTAGGCAGCCTCCTGCATGGGCCCGCCCGGCAGGCAGACCAGCGCAGGACCGTAGCCCGCCGTGCGGTAGAAGAGCACGGTCCCGTCGTCCGCGGGGAAGGTCGGCATGGCCGAACTGTGTCAGCGGTTCGTGACCGGAGCAACCGGTCCGTCGTGCCGATCGCCTGACGCACCGGCGGGTATCCCTCCCGCGCATGTCCGAGACCGTGGCTGCCCACATGCAGGTCCGCTGGGACGACCGCGAGTCGTCGCGCCGGGCGGCGCCGACACGGCCGAGCACATCGTCGTGGACGACGTCGAGGAGGCAGTGGCCCTCGCGGCCCCCCCCCGTCCACCGCTGCGGTGATGTATGCTCAGGAGCATGATCCGGAAGCAGCTCTACATCGACGATGACCTCGAGCATGAGCTGAAAGCCCTCGCGGAGCGGACCGGCCAGTCCGAGGCCGAGCACGTCCGCCGGGCACTGCGCGCCTACCTCGAGGACCGCACCGACCGGAGGACCGGCCTCGACCCGCTGCTGGGCCTCATCGGGCTGGCCGACGACGCCGACGAGCCCACCGACGTCGCCTTGGAGCACGATCACTACCTCTACGGAGTCCCCAAGAAGCACACGGCGCCGTGAGGTTGCTCTACGTCGACACCGGTGCCCTTCTTGCGCTGCTCCGGGCGCGCGACGACCACCACCGTCGGGTCCGCGCGCACTTTGACGAGCTGCGACGCGAGGGTGCACGGCTCGTCACCGGGGACATCGTCATCGCCGAGACCGCCACCCGGCTGCGCTACGACACCGGCCTTCACGCGGTCCTGCGGCTGCAGGACCGCGTCCAAGCGACCGTCGCCGCCGGCGCGCTGCGCATCCGGGACGGCGACGATGCCGTCCGCCGTGGAGCCTTCGCCGTGATGGAGCAGTACGCCGATCTCACGTTGTCGTACGGCGACGCCGTGGGGGCGGTCGTGGCGCGGGAGATGCGGGCGGACGCCGTGTTCGGGCTGGACAACGTCTTCCGCGTCATGGGCTTCACCGTCGAACCCTGACCCTCGCCTGGGACCGAAAGAGAGGGGGGCGGTACCCTGCGCCCATGTCCCAGACCGCCCACGCGATGCCCCGGGTCCGCTGGGACGACCGCGGGCTGGTGCCCGCCATCGTCCAGCAGCACGACACCGGCGAGGTGCTCATGCTCGCCTGGATGGACGCCAGTGCGCTGGCAGCGACCCTGGAGCGGGGGGAGACGGTGTTCTGGTCGCGCAGCCGCGGGGAGCTGTGGCACAAGGGCGCGACCAGCGGGAACGTCCAGCGGGTGGTCGCGGTCCTCGCCGACTGCGACGGCGACACGCTGCTGGTCAAGGTCGACCAGCTGGGCGCGGGGGTGGCCTGCCACACCGGCGCGCGGTCCTGCTTCGACACCCCGCTGGCGCCGTGAGCGGCGCGCGCTACCTGCCCGACCGCGACACCTTCCTCGCCCTGGCGCGTGACCACGCGGTCGTGCCGGTCTGGCGCGAGGTGCTCGCCGACCTCGCGACGCCGCTGGCGGTCTACCACCGGCTGCGCGACGTGCCCGGACCGACCTTCCTGCTGGAGTCCGTCGAGCAGGGCGAGCGCTGGGGGCGCCACTCCTTCCTGGGGCTGTCGCCGTTCGCGTCGCTGACAGCCCGCGACGGGCAGGTGGTCGTCGAGGGGGCGCTGCCGCCAGCGGTCGCGGAGCCGGTCGCCGCGGCGGCCGCGACCGGCGACCCGCTGCGCACGCTGGAGGCGCTGCTGGCCGGGCTGCGCGCGCCGCAGCTGGACGGCCTGCCCCCGCTGCACTGCGGCGCCGTCGGCTACCTGGGCTGGGACGTCGTCCACGCGATCGAGCGCCTGCCCCGCACGGCCGTCGACGACCTCGGCCTCGACGACGTCCGCCTGGTGTTCCCCGGCCACCTCGTCGCCTTCGACCACCTCCGCCAGCGCCTCGTCGTGGTCAGCAACGTGCTGGTCGGCGACGACCCAGGGGCGCAGTACGACGCGGCGGTCGCCGCGACCGAGGACCTCGTCGCCCGGCTGGCCGACCCCGTCGGCGCCGCACCGGTCGCGCCGCCGGACGTCGCACGGGGGACCGAGGCGGCGGCGAACATGTCGCAGGCGGACTACGAGGCGGCCGTGGAGGCCGCCAAGGAGCACATCCGCGCCGGCGACGCGTTCCAGGTCGTGCCGTCCCAGCGCTTCACGGTCGCGACCGACGTCGACCCGCTGCTCGTCTACCGGGTCCTGCGCCTCATCAACCCCAGCCCGTACATGTACGTGTTCGAGTGGGACGACCTGCAGGTCGTGGGGTCCTCGCCCGAGGCGCTGGTGAAGGTCTCCCAGCGCCACGCCCAGATCTGGCCCATCGCCGGGTCGCGCCCTCGCGCCGCCGACCCCGCGGCGGACGCCGACCTGGAGCGCGACCTGCTGGCCGACGAGAAGGAGCGCGCCGAGCACGTGATGCTCGTGGACCTGGCCCGCAACGACCTCGGGCGGGTCAGCCAGATCGGCAGCGTGCGCGTCGACGACTTCTTCGAGGTCGTGCGCTACAGCCACATCATGCACCTGGTGTCGAAGGTGTCGGGCCTGCTGCGCCCGGGCGTCGGCCCCGTCGACGTGCTGCGCGCGACCTTCCCCGCCGGCACGCTGTCGGGCGCGCCGAAGGTCCGCGCGATGGAGATCATCGACGACCTGGAGCCGACCCGGCGCGGGCTGTACGGGGGAGGGATCGGCTACGTGGACCTGGCCGGGGACCTGGACCTGTGCATCGCGATCCGCACGCTGGTGTTCAGCGGCGGGCACGCCCACGTCCAGGCCGGCGCGGGCATCGTCGCCGACAGCGTCCCGGCCACCGAGTACGCCGAGACCCAGCACAAGGCCGGCGCCCTGCTCGCCGCCGTCCGCGCCGCCGAGTCCCTGGTCGCGCCCGCCCGTGCCTGACCCCGCCACCCCCGCCGACGCGCCGCACCCCGCCGCCCGGCCGGACCCCGCCCGGCCGGACCGCGGCGCCGGGCCGGGGCCCGCCACCGGGACGCCCGTCGGCGGTGCCGGGGGGTCGGCGGCGGCCGGGGGACGGGCGGGGCCGGGGGCGGGGCTGCTGGCGGCGGTGGGCGGGCTGGTGCTGGTGGCGGCGGGGACGGCGGCGTGGGTGCGGGCGGAGGGGCTGCGCGACGTCGGGGACGTCGCCGTGCCCCAGGCCGTCGCCACCCCGGGCTCGGCGCTGGCGCCGGGGCTCGCGGCCACGGGCATCGCGGCCCTGCTCGCCGGGCTGGTGCTGCTGGTCGTGCGCGGGCGGGCGCGGCGCTGGCTGGGCCTGGCGGTCCTGGCGATCGGGGCCGCGGCGCTGGCCGCCACCGTCGCGGGGTGGTCGCGGCCGCCCGGTCCGGGCGCCCTGGCGGGCGGGCCGGGCACGGCGGCGGCGGGCGTCGCCGCCGTGGTCGCGGGCGCCTGCTCGCGTGCGGCCACCGCGCCGCGCACCGGCCGTCGACCTCGACCCGCGGTCCGCCGATCCCGGGGACCTCGCCAGCGTCGAGCCCGACGACGACGCGCGCCGCGGCTGCGGGCGGCACGGC
Source organism: Egibacteraceae bacterium (assembly GCA_030447925.1). GTDB lineage: Bacteria > Actinomycetota > Nitriliruptoria > Euzebyales > Egibacteraceae > JAUJNX01. The sequence goes on from JAUJNX010000006.1 coordinate 168,002, forward strand.
GCCGCGCGCCGCGCCGGTCGGACGGGGGACGGGGGACACGGCATCAGCGACTTCCGGGGGCACAGGCGTGCGACGCGGCCCGCGCGCGGGTGGCCCTGGCCCAGGCCGAGCAGCCGCTCGCCGACGTCCTGCGCGCGGCCGACCGGCGCCCGCCGGTCCCGTCGCTGGCCGCCGCGCTGGCCGCGCCGGGCTCGGCGTCGTCGCCGAGGTGAAGCGCGCCAGCCCGTCGCGCGGTGCGATCGCCCCATCCCCGACGCGCCCGCGCTGGCGGCCGCCTACACCGCGGGCGGCGCCGCCGCCGTCAGCGTCCTGACCGAGCCGCGCTGGTTCGGCGGCGACCTCGGCGACCTCGTCGCGGTGGCCGGCGGGTCGACGTGCCGGTCCTGCGCAAGGACTTCGTCGTCGACGTGTACCAGGTGGCCGAGGCGCGCGCCGCGGGCGCGGCCGCGGTGCTGCTGATGGTCGCGGCCCTGCCGGCGCGCGCTCGCCGGCCTGCTGGCCGCGTGCGGCGACCTGGGCCTGGAGGCCCTGATCGAGGTGCACGACGGCGCCGAGGCGGCCAGCGCGGCCGAGGTCATCGACACCGTCCTGGGCGACCGCCCCGTCGCCGTCGGCGTCAACGCCCGCGACCTCACCACCCTGGCCGTCGACCCCGACCGCTTCGCCGCGGTCCGCGCGTCGCTGCCCCGGCGGCGCTCGCGGTCTCGGAGAGCGGCATCCGCGGGCCCGCGGACGCCGCCCGCGCCGCCGCGCTCGGCGCCGACGCCGTGCTGGTCGGCGAGCACGTCGCGTCCGCCCCCGACCCGGCCGCGGCCGTCGCCGCCCTGGTCGCCGCCGGCGCCGACCACCTGCCCCCGGACCCACCCCGGCCGACCCCGAGGCCGGCCGCGCCCGCCGCGGCGGCCGCGCCGTGACCCGCCGCCCCCGCCCCGACACGATCCGGAGCCGCGCATGACCGCCCCGTCCCCGGCCGCACCCGACACCGCCGAGGCGGTCCGGACCGCGGCCCTCGCCGGCCACTACGGCCGCTTCGGCGGGCGGTTCGTGCCCGAGGCGCTGATGGCCGCCCTGGACGAGCTGGAGGCCGCCTTCACCGAAGCCGCGGACGACCCGGCTTTCCAGGACCGCCTGCGCACCCTCCAGGGCGACTACGCGGGCCGGCCGACCAAGCTCTACCTCGCCGAGCGGCTCACCGAGCACGGCGGCGGCGCCCGCATCTACCTCAAGCGCGAGGACCTGGCCCACACCGGCAGCCACAAGCTGTGCAACGTGCTCGGCCAGGGCCTGCTCGCCCAGCGCATGGGCAAGCCGCGGGTGATCGCGGAGACCGGCGCGGGCCAGCACGGCGTCGCCACCGCCACGGTCGCCGCCAAGCTCGGGCTGGAGTGCGTCGTCTACATGGGCGAGGAGGACTGCCGCCGCCAGCGCCTCAACGTCATCCGCATGCAGATGCTCGGCGCGGAGGTCGTCCCCGTCCGCAGCGGCACGCGCACCCTCAAGGACGCCATCAACGAGGCGATGCGCGACTGGGTCGCCAACGTCGAGACGACCCACTACCTCATCGGCTCGGTCATGGGCCCCCACCTGTTCCCGCTGCTGGTCCGCGAGTACGTGAAGGTCATCGGCACCGAGATCCGGGCGCAGGTCCTGGACCGCGAGGGCCGCCTGCCCGACGCCGTGGTCGCCTGCGTCGGCGGTGGCTCCAACGCCATGGGCGCGTTCCACCCGTTCATCCCCGACGCGCAGGTCCGCCTCGTCGGCGTCGAGGCCGGCGGCGAGGGCGTGGAGGGCGACCGCCACGCCGCCACCGTCTCCGGCGGCTCGGAGGATCATCCACGGGATGCGCACGATCGTGCTGCAGGACGAGTATGGGCAGGTCCGTCCCACCCACTCGATCTCGGCGGGCCTGGACTACCCCGGCGTCGGGCCCGAGCACGCGTGGCTCGCCGACACCGGCCGCGCCACCTACCTGGCCGCAACCGACACCCAGGCGCTCGAGGGCTTCCAGCTGCTGTCGCGCCTCGAGGGCATCATCCCGGCGCTGGAGCCGTCCCACGCGGTCCTGCCGACGCTGCGCCTCGCCCGCGAGCTGGGCCCCGACGGGATCGTGGTGCTCAACCTGTCCGGGCGCGGGGACAAGGACGTCGACGAGGTCGCGTCGCTGCTGCGCATCGAGCCACGCGATGACCACGACCACGACGACGTCGGTCGAGGCCGCGATCCGGGCGGCGAACGCCGACGGCCGGGCGGCGCTGATCATCTACCTGCCGGCGGGCTACCCCGACCTCGAGACCTCCCTAGCGTGCCTGGAGGCGGCGGCGGGGGCCGGAGCGGACCTGCTGGAGGTCGGCTTCCCCTACTCCGACCCGTTGATGGACGGCCCGACCATCCAGGCGGCGAACCAGGTCGCCCTGGACCGCGGCTACACCCCCGACGACGACCTGGCGATGTGCGGGCGGCTCACCGCCGCGGTCGACGTCCCCGCGCTGGTCATGACCTACTACAACCTCGCCTGGCACTACGGCGGGGTCGAGCGGCTCGGGGCCTTCGCCGCGGCGGCCGCGCAGGCCGCGCTGGCGGGCGCGATCCTGCCGGACCTGCCCGCCGAGGAGGGCGACGCCTGGCGCGCCGAGGCCGCGGCCCACGACCTGGCGACGGTGTTCCTCGCGGCGCCGTCGTCCACCGGCCCGCGCCTCGACGCGGTCGCGGAGGCCAGCAGCGGGTTCGTCTACGCGACCTCGACGATGGGGGTGACGGGGGAGCGGGCGTCGCTGTCGGACCGCGCCGCCCCCCTGGTGGCCCGCCTGCGCGAGCGCACCGGCAAGCCGGTCTGCGTCGGCATCGGCGTCACCACCCGCGACCACGCCGCGGAGGTCGCGGGCTTCGCCGACGGCGTCATCGTCGGGTCGGCCGCCGTGCGCGCGGCCGGCGACGGCGGCCCCGACGCGGTCGCCGCCCTCGTCCGCGACCTCGCCGAGGGCTGCCGCCGCCGCTGAGGCCGATGGGCCGCCCTCGCCCCGCGGCCGCCACGGCCCGGGTCGCCGCGGGCGGCCCCGACCCCGGTCCCCGGGCCGGTCGACCGGGTCGCCCCGGCCGCCGGGCCGCTCGACGGGGGCGCTGGGCTCACGCCCAGGGCTTGAGCACCACCTTGCCGACGGCGCGGCGCTCCTCCAGCAGCCGGTGCGCCGCCGCGGCATGCGCCAGCGGCAGGACGTGGCCGACGGGGACCCGCACCCGGCCCTCCGCCACGTGGCCGACCAGGGTCCGCAGGGCGGCGACCGCGACCGCGGGGCGCAGGCCGAAGAACAGCCCGAGGTTGAACCCGGCGACCGACTGGTTCGCCCGGGGGCGTAGAGCAGCCCCAGGACGGCCGGGTCGTCGAACCGCAGGGGTCCGCGCCGGGCATCCCCAGCACGACGCAGCGGCCGAAGGGCGCCAGCGCCGACAGCGTCGGACCCGCCGGCGCGGCGCCGTTCATCTCCAGCAGGACGTCGACCCCGGCACCGCCGGTGAGGGCACGGACCCGGTCGGGCCAGTCCGCCGCGGTGGAGTCCACGACCTCGTCGGCGCCCAGCTCCCGCGCCGCGGCGCGGCGCTCCGCGGAGCCCGCCATGCCGATCACCGCGCCCGCACCGAGCACCTTGGCGAGCTGCACCGCGTAGCTGCCGACCCCGCTCGCCGCGCCCTGCACCAGCACGGTCTCCCCGGGCTGGAGCCGGGCGGCCTCGGTGAGCGCCAGCAGGGCCGTGACCCCGGCCACGATCAGCCCGCTGGCCTCGTCCAAGCCGATCCCGGACGGGATCGGCACGACCTGCGCGGCGGCGGCGACGGCGAACTGCGCGTAGCCGGTGGTGCCGTCCGCCCCCACCAGGGCGAACACGGGGTCCCGACCGGCGGGCGTCGACGCCGTCGCCCAGCGCCGCGACCGTGCCGGCGACCTCGCTGCCGGGCCGGTAGGGCAGGGGGTGGGGAAGGGGTAGGGGTCGTCGCGGCGGCGCTTGACGTCGGCGCGGTTGACCGCGGCGGACTCCACGCGGATCAGGACCTCGCCGGGACCGGGCCGGGGTCGGGGACCTGCTCCAGCACGAGGACCTCGGGCGGGCCGTGGCGGTGGGCGACGATGGCGTCCATGGGGCGCTGCTCCTGGCTCTGGGGTGGCGGGCCGGGACGGCGCCGCCACCCTCCGACGCGGACGCAGGCGCCGGGAGGACACTGTCCTCCCGCGCGGTCGCGCCGCGTCGGGAGGGGAAGAGGCTCCCGACCGACCCCGGAGGCACCGATGCCCTACCTGCTGCTGCTGGCCAACGCCCCCGACGCCTGGGACGACGATCCCGACTTCGCCGCCTACACCGACGCCCTGCGCGCAGCCGGCGTGCTGCTGTCCGCCGCCGGCCTGCGCGGCGCCGAGGCCGCGACCGCGGTGCGCGTCCGCGACGGCGAGCGGCTGGTCACCGACGGGCCCTTCGCCGACACCAAGGAGCACCTCGTCGGCTACTACCTGCTCGACCTGCCCGACCTCGACGCGGCCCTGGACTGGGCTGCGCGCGCGCCGGTGGCCCGCACGGGCACCGGCGTGGCCCGCGCGGTGTGGCGGGCCAGCGCGGGGTGTGCCCCCCGCCGCGGGTCTCGGGCGGGGGGCGGGTGGCGCGCCCGGGGGTGGCCGCGACCGTCCCCGCCCGCCGCGGCGCGCTCCGGGTGGCCGCGCAGGCCGCCCCGTGGGGGGCGGCGGCGGCCGCGGCGCCCTGGCCGGTGACGGGCGTGCCGGACCGGCCCGGAGCCTGGCTCACCACCGCGGCGTGGCGCCGCGCGCTGGACGTCGTGCGCCGCGAGCGCTTCCCGGCCGCGGACGGCGCGCTCGCCGCCGACCCGGCCGCGCCGGACCCCGCCGACGGCGACGGGCTGGGCGTGGAGGACGACCTCCTCGCCCTCGTGCTGACCTGCTGCCACCCGGCGCTGGCCCCCGAGGCGCGCGTCGCGCTGACCCTGCGCCACGTCGCGGGCCTGACGGCGCGGGAGATCGCCGCCGCGTTCCTGGTCCCCGAGGCGACCCTGGCCAAGCGCCTGGTCCGGGCCCGGGCCAAGATCCGCGACGCCGGCATCCGCTTCGCGGTGCCGGACCGCGCGGCCCTGCCGGAGCGGCTCGCCGCGGTCCGCGCGGTGGTCTACCTGATCTTCACCGAGGGCCACCTGGCCAGCGGTGACGGCCCGCCCGTGCGCGCCGAGCTGTGCGACGAGGCGGTCTGGCTGGCCCGCCAGCTGCACCGCCTGCTGCCCGGCGACACCGAGACGACCGGGCTGCTCGCCCTGCTGGTCTGCCAGCACGCACGGCGCGGCGCCCGCCAGGACGCCGCGGGGCGCCTGGTGCCCCACGGCGACCAGGACCGCGCCCGCTGGGACCGCGCGGCGATCGCCGAGGTCCGCGCGCTGCTGGCCACCACCGGCACCGGGCCGCTGGGCCCCTACCAGGTGCAGGCCGCGATCGCCCTGCTGCACACCGCCGACCGTGTGGACTGGCCGCGGGTGGCCGCGCTCTACGGGGTGCTCGCCCGCCTGGCGCCGTCACCGGTGGTCGAGGTCAACCGGGCCGTGGCGGAGGGCCGCGCCGACGGGCCCGGGGCGGGCCTGGCCGTCCTTACCCCGGTGCTCGCCGAGGGCCGCCTGGACGGCTATGCGCCCCTGCATGCCGCCCACGCCGACCTGCTGGAGCGGTCCGGTGACGCCCCGGCCGCGCGCACCGCCTGGCGCCGGGCCGCCGCCACGACCGACAACCCCGCCCAGCGGGCCGAGCTGCTGCGCCGCGCGGGCTGACCCGCGACGGCCACGGGGCCCCGGAGGAGGCGTGGAAGCCCGTCCAGCCCCCGCCCAGCGGAGGGGTGAGGGGACCGGCGGATCAGCGCAGGAGGACGGTCAGGAGGACCGCGGTAGCGAGCAGGATCACCACGCGGTTGCCAGGGCGAGGCGGGCGGTCACGGCCGCGCCGAGGGGCTCGCGGCCAGCGCGCCCATGCGCGCACGGTGCGCGGCGGCGTAAGCGGGGAAGCGGGCGCCCCCGACCAGCGCGAACAGCGGGTGGTGCACGGCAGGACGTGGCCGACAGGCACCCGCCCCCCGGCCCTGCGCCGCGAGTGCAGCGGCCGAAGGGCCAGCAGCGTCGGACCCGCGGGGCGGTGCCGTTGATCTCGAGCAGGACGTCGGCCCGCGCCGCCGAACGGTCCGCCCGCCTCCGGCATCCCGCGGGTGGCGCCCCGGGATTCAGCCGGGCGGCGGGGCGCTGGCGGGGGCGATGGCCACCGCGTCCAGCCGCGTGCCCGTCTCCCGACCGTAGAGCCGGAGCTCGTGCCAGCCGGGAGCCAGGCGGTGCACCAGCGTGCCGTCCGCGGCGGGCAGGCGTGTCCAGGCCCATGTGGGCATCGAGGCGCGTCCGTCAGGACCGCGCGTCTTCCAGACGTACCGTTGCCCGCCGTCCAGCCTGACGAAGAATGAATTGCTGCCGGTGTTCGGGGCGCGCACGCGCGCCCAGATCACCATGTCCCCCTCCTGGGCCATACGCCAGCTCAGGTCGACGCCGCCCTCGGCGGGGTCGTCGGCCTCCTCGGCCACCGCCACATAGGTGCCACCCGAGGCGGCCGGGTCCTGGAAGCGCAGGAGGGGCGCGCGCACCTGCCCGTGCTCGGCCTCCAGGACCAGTGTGCTGGGCTGGGAGGAGGGGAGGTCCCCCCCGGGCGGGTCGGGGGCGGCGGGGGCTGGGATTCCGGGCGCCACCGGTGCGAGGGTGACCCGCGGTGCGGGGGGTGCAGGGAGCACGTCACGTCCAGGGGACCCGTGGGGTGTGGGGATGACTGGCGCGGCCGGCGCGGACGGGGCGGGCGTGGCGGGGCTGGGTCGCGGGGACGGGGAGGGTGGCGGGGCCACGGGCGCCTCGGGAAGGGCCGGCTGCGCGGGGCCGGCGGGGGCCAGCGTCACGGAGGCGTCGCGGGGTCCCTGCCAGGCCAGGACGAAGCCCGCCGCGGCCACCACCGGCAGCGACATCGACGCGGCCAGCACGCCGGCCCGGCGCCGGCGCCGGTGCCGGATCCGGCGCTGGAGGTCGGGCATGTCCAGATCCGCCCAGGCGCGCTCGGCAGCACGCTGGAGCAGCCTTTCAGGTTGGGCGCTCACGACCGTCCCGCTTCGTCGTGGTGAATCCCGCTGCTGCGCAGCGCCGCGAGTGCGTGGCGGACGTGCGACGCGACGGTGCCGGGCGCACAGCCCATGACCCGTGCCACCTCCTCGAGCGTCAGGTCCGCGTAGTAGCGCAGGACCAGCGCGGTGCGCTGCCGCGGCGGCAGCCGCCGCAGGGCGGCGCGCAGGGCCAGGACCTCGGCGTGCTCGAGGCCGGTCGAGGCCTGCGCGCGGGTGCCCACCTGGGTCATCGCTCGTCGCTCCGCCATCCGCCGCCGCAGGGCCGACCGGGAGAGGTTGAACCCCACCCGGTAGGCCCACGCCTCGGGGCTGTCCAGCGCGCGAACGGTGTCCCAGCGCTCGATCACCCGCGACAGCGTCTCCTGGGTCAGCTCCTCAGCCACGTGGTGGCCGCACTGGAGGCTCAACGCGCCGAGGAGCCGTGGCCGCAGGGCGCGGCAGAATTCCTCGACGCCCGTCGCCGCGGGCCGCGCGGGGGCGCTCCCGGCACCGGAGCCGCTCGACGCGACCACCGGTGCGGGGAACAGGCGCTGTACGCGCGGTGTCACTCGATGCTCAGCCCGCCCCGTCCGTCGCGGACCCGGCACCGCTCGGGACGACCGCCTCGAAGCTGGTGCCCTGACGGTACTCGTCGAAGTACACGACCATGCTGTCCCACGGGTAGGCCTTGCATCCCTGATTGCAGCCGGGGGCGTAGATGCCGATCCGCGAGTAGTCGCCGGGATCAGCGTACCCGAGCGGTCCGGAGTGCTTCATCTTCGGTTCGGAGTCATCGCCCTCGCCGTCGTACACCCACACGTTCGCGTAGTCGCCGGCGCTGTTGCTGTTCTTGAAGTTGATGACGAAGTGAACGTAACGGTCACGGACGATGGGACCCAGGTCGAAGTTCGCCGACTTCCCGCCACAGGGATCGCCGGACTGCACCCCCATCTCGTAGTTGCTGCCGTTCTCCACCTTGAGCGCCATCTGGGGCTGCCCGCCGCAGGCGCCGGTGGCTTTGTTCTTGGGGTGGATCTGCCACATGATGTTGCCCCGGCTCGACTGCAGGTCGATCCCCGACGGGATCATCATCGAGAAGCCGACCCAGAAGTCCTCGCCGTAGGGCAGGATCGGGTCCTCTGGGAAGTCGGGTCCCGCCAGGTCGGACTTGGGGCTGTTGTCCCCGGCCCGCAGCTCGAATCGGGCCGCCTGCCGGCCGTCGGTCACCGGGTTGTCCACCAGTTCCAGCGAGTGCGCGTGGGGCTGCTCGCCCGCGCGCCAACGACCCGAGCTCTGGTGCTTGCCGATCGCGGCCTCGGCGTCCTCGAAGCTCTCCTCGAAGGTCGCGCCGGACCGGTCGCCGGGCGCGGTCGGGCGCGGCGAGCCCTTGCCCGCCTCCGGCTCCGGCGTCGGTGTCCCTGCCGGTTCCGACGGCTCCTCCGCCTTCGACTTCTTGGGGCGGTCGCCCCGCTCCCGCTCCGTCTCGCTCTCGCCCGGCTCCGACGGCGGTGCCGCCACCGGTGCCTGACCGGCCACGCTGCCGGCCGGCGGCGGCGCCGTCGTGGCCGGCGGCGGCGCGGAGCCCTGCTGCGCGGCCAGACCGGCCTCCTCCATCACCACCAGCTCGTCACAGGCACTCAGGCCCACCAGCAGTGCCAGGGCCAGCACCGTCCTGGACCCCGCATGCCACCTTCTCGACCACTCCCGCATGCCCGCCCCATCTCCTCGTCAACAGTGACGACACAAGACGCGCGACGACGGCGCGGTGTGCAAGGGAGATGGGGGAGATCTGGCCAGAAGCGCGCCCTGGTGTACCGGTGGACATTGTCCCTCAGGTAGCCCGCGAGCGTCCTCGGAAGCCGCGGGCCTGGCGCACCGCGGTCAGCCCCGGCCTGCTCCCCGGCGGGCCGGGCTGCGCGAACGCGGAAGCTCGTGCGGTCGGTGCGCGCGGCCTCAAGGCTGTGCTCCCGGCCGCGGGACCAGCGGCACGCCGCAGGCGAATCAGCAGGATGGTCGGCGGCAGGGGCTCAACGCAGGAGGACGGCCAGGAGGACCGCGGTGGCGAGCAGGATCGCCACGGCGGTGACCAGGGCGACGCGGGCGGTCACGGCGGCGCCGAGGGGCTCGCGGCCGGGGACGGTGCGCCGGGGCGTCGACCGGTTGCGGGCGACCGGGTCGTCGCCGTCCGCGCCGTCCGTGGCAGGGCCCGGACCGGGGCCGGCGCCGGCCCCGGTCACGGCAACGCCCGCCAGAGCAGGGCGGCGCTGAGCGCGCCGCAGCCCGTCCACGCCGCCGTGCGCAGCCAGTTGGTGGTCACCAGCAGCCGGTGGGCGCCGGGGTCGAAGCCCGCGCCGAGGACCTGGTGCTGGGGCACCGACACCGCCACGGTCACCAGCACGGTCACGCCGAGCAGCGCGAGGTCGGCGAGCACCAGCCAGCGCGGCACCCCCGGCGGCACCAGGGCCAGCAGGGCGAGCCCGCTGAGGCCCTCCACGCCCCAGGGCACCAGGAGCAGCGCCCCCATGCGGGTGGTGTGGGCGGCCTCGTAGGCGGCGAAGCCCGCGCCCCCGACCAGCGCGAACAGCGGGTAGTGCACGACCTGCACCGTCCAGATGATCCCGACCATGGCGAAGGTCGCCAGCGCGTGGACGAGCAGGACCGCGGTCACGACCGGGCGAGGTCGGCGGCGACGGTCGCCGCGGCGCGCCGGCCGGAGACCAGGGCGCCGTTGATCGAGGCGTTGTCGCGGTGGTCCCCGCAGACGTACACCCCGCGCGCCAGGCGCACCGGCCGCTGGGGCCGTTCCAGCGCGGGCGGGGCCTGGCCCGGCTGCGCGTGGGGGATGCGGTAGGTGCGCAGGTGGCGCCAGCCGTCGACCTGCGCGCCGAACCACCCGCGCAGCTGGCCGCGGACGGCGGGCTCCAGCGCGGGGTCACCCGGGTCCGACGAGGGCAGCACCGACGCCGACACCAGCGCCGCGCCCGCCGGGGCGTAGCCCGGGGCCACCTGGGACGGCACGACGACGTTGTTGACCGGCCCGCCGCCCTCGCCGTCCAGCACCAGCACCGGCTCCTGCACCGGCGGCGCGTCGGCCGCGTAGTACACGCACGCCACCCCCTGCGACGACGGCGCGGCCAGCCCGGGCACCAGCGCCGCGGCCGCGGGCCCCTCGGTCGCCACGACCACGGCCCGCGCGTCCACGCGCTCGCCGCCGGCCAGGGTCACCCCACCGCGGTCGACCGCCGTGACCGCGCGGCCCAGGCGCACCGTGCCGGGGGGCAGCCCGGCGGCCAGCTGGCGGGGGAGCGCGGCGATCCCCGCGCAGGGCAGGGACACGTCGCCCTCGCTGAACATGCGGAACACGAAGGCGAACTGGCGGCTGGAGGTCTCCAGGCGGTCGTCGAGCAGCACGCCGCCCAGGAACGGCCGGAAGAAGCGGTCGATGAAGCGGGAGGAGAACCCGCGCGCGTGCAGCTCCGCCAGCGTGGTCCGCTCCGGCAGCGTCCAGACCCGCTCCACCGGCCCGGAGCGCAGCGACTGGCGGAGCAGGCCGACTCGGGCCTTGTCCGCCAGGGTCCCGACCGGCGAGGCCAGCGTCGCCGCCAGCCCCGCGGGCCGGCGGAACGGGTCATCGACTCGGGTGAAGCGCCCGCCGACCCGCACGACGGCGCCCGGCTGGAACGCGTGCAGGTCGAGGACCGCGTAGTCCAGGACCCGCGCGGCCTCGGGGTAGGCCTCCAGCAGGACCTGGAACCCGCGGTCCAGCAGGAAGCCCTCGACGACGTCGGTGCGCACCCGCCCGCCGACGTCGTCGCCCGCCTCGAGCACGGTGACGTCGAGGTCCCGGGCGAGCAGCTCGCGGGCGGCGGCCAGCCCCGCCAGCCCCGCCCCGACCACGGCGACGTCGGCCACCGTCAGCGCCCCAGCACGTGGCGCAGGCCACCCTCGAGGTCGGGGTGGCGGAACACGTACCCGGTCGCCCCCGCGCGCGCGGGCAGGACCCGCATGCTGGTGAACAGCAGGTCGTCGGCCAGGTCGCCCAGGACCGTCCGGGGCAGCGCCGCGGGCACGGCGAACGGCACCATCGGCCGGCGCAGGACGCGGGTGAGGGTGCGAGTGAACTCGCGGTTGGTCACCGGGTTCGGCGCCGTCGCGTTCACCGGCCCGTCCAGCTCGGGGGTGACCAGCGCGTGGTGGTAGATCCCGACGGTGTCGTCCAGGGTGATCCAGGGCCACCACTGCTTCCCCGACCCGATCGGCGCCGCGCCGCCGAGCTTGGCGAGGGTGCCGAGGACCTGGAGGATGGTCGCGCCGGGGTCCAGCACCACGCCGGTGCGCACCAACACGGTGCGCACGCCGGCGTCGCGCGCGGGCGCGGCCGCCGCCTCCCACGCGACCGCCAGGTCGGTGAGGAAGCGCCCGGAGCCGGGGGGGTCGCGCTCGGTGACCACCTGGTCGCCGCGGTCGCCGTAGACGTTGACCCCCGACGCGCTGACCAGCGTCCGCGGCCGCTCGTCGGCGGCCAGCGCCGCCATCGCCCGGGCGATCGCGGCGGTCCCGCGCACGCGGCTGTCGGTGAGGCTGCGGCGCTTGGCGGCGGTCAGCGGCCGCGGGGTGATGGGGTCCGCCGCGAGGTGCACGACGGCGTCGACGCGGCGCAGGGCCTCCAGGTCGACGGCGCCGGTCCCGGGGTCCCACGACACCTCGTGGACCGCGCGGGCGGGGCGGCGGACCAGGCGCAGGACCTCGTGCCCCCCGGTGGTGAGGAGGGCCGCCAGGGCGGTCCCGATCAGCCCCGAGGCGCCCGTGATGGCGACCTGCATGGTGCCCGTCCCCCTCTCGGTGGCGCGCCGGTGGGCGGCCAGGTCGTCGAGCAGCTGGCGGTGACGGTAGCGGAACATGCGCGTGATCCGGCCCGCGACCATGTCCCCGGCGACGGCCCGGCCCAGGGCGCCCAGGGGCACCTCGTAGGTCACGTCGTCGGTCAGGCGCGAGCTGCCCGGGCCGGTCGCCTCGAAGCGGTGCCGGTGGTCCCAGGCGGCGAACGGCCCGGACCGCTGGACGTCGCGGAACAGGTGCGGGGGGTCGTAGGCGGTGTGCTCGGCGACCCAGCGGATCGACACCGGGCCCAGGATGCGGGGGCGCAGCACGACGCGCGTGCCGACGGCCAGGCTGGTGGGCGGCTGCTCGACCGTGGTGGACTCCCACGGGGGGCTGAGCCGCTGGAGGGCGCCGGGGCGCTCGTGCCAGGCGAACGCGGCCTCGACGGGGTGGGGGACGTCGACGGCGGACGTGAAGCGCGCCATCAGGCGGTCTGCCGCGGGTGCAGGCTGCCCAGGCCGCCGTCCACGCCCAGGGTCTGGCCGGTGACGATGCGCTGGGCCGGGTCCAGGAGCCAGGCGATCGCGCGGGCCACGTCGTCGGGCTGCCCGATGGTGCCCATGGCGTGCAGCTTCGCGCTGACGGCGCGGGAGGTCGCGTCGGCGGTGAGCCGGGCGGTCATGGGCGTCTCGGTCATGCCGGGCGCGACGGCGTTCACGCGGATCCCCTTGGTGGCGTAGGTGGCGGCGGCCGCGAGGGCCAGGCCCAGCACCCCGCCCTTCGCCGCGGCGATCGCCTCGTGGTTGCCCATCCCCACCCGGGCGACCGCGCTGGACAGCAGGACGATGGACCCCCCGGTGCGCTGCATCACCCGCGCGGCGCTGCGCACGGTCCAGAAGGCCGTCGACAGGTTCTGCGCGACGGTCAGGGCGAACTCCTCCGGGGAGGTGCGGTGGGCCGGCTTCAGCAGCAGCGACCCGACCAGGTTCGCCGCGCCGTCGACCCGGCCGTGGCGCTCGGCGGCGCCGGTGAACAGCGCGTCGACCGCGCCGGGGTCGGTCGCGTCGACCGCGACGACCTCGGGCACGGTACCGCCGGCGGCCAGCTCGCCCGCCAGGGCCTCGAGCCGGTCCCGGTCCCGTGCGGCCAGGACCAGGCGCGCGCCCGACCCGGCCAGCAGCCGCGCGGTGGCGCTGCCGATGCCCCCGGTCGCGCCGAGCAGGACGTGGACGGGCGGATCAGTGCTCACGCGGGGCGCCCCTGTCGGTTTCAGCGATCATTGGCCCCCATCCTGCCCCGCTCAGCGCAGCAGGACGGCGATCAGGCCGATGCCGCCGACCACGAGGCCGAACAGCGCCGCCAGCACCAGGGCGGCGATCAGCGCGGGCGGCGGCTCCCGATCGCCCACCCCGTTCACGCCTCCCGGCGCCGGCGCAGCACGTCGGCGGCCCGCAGCAGCCCGGCGACGCTGAGCGCGTCGGTGACGCGCCCGTCGAGCGCCATCGCCACGGCCTGGTCGAACGGCAGGCGCCAGCGCAGCAGCTGCTCGCTCGGTTCCGGCTGGGCGTCGTGCTGCTCGAGGTCCTCGGCCAGGAACAGCAGGGCGCGCTCGTCGGTCACGCTGTTGGAGGTGTGCAGCTCCCCGAGCGGGGTCCAGGAGCGCGCGACCAGGCCGGTCTCCTCGCGCAGCTCGCGGCCCATCTCCTCGACGGCGCCGCGGGCCGGGTCGCCCCCGCCCTCGGGGATCTCCCAGGACCAGGTGTCCAGGGTGTAGCGGTACTGCCCGACCAGGACGGTGCTGCCGTCGGCGAACAGCGGCACCGCCCCGAGCGCCAGGTTCTGGAACGCCACCACGCCGTAGATCCCCGGCGACCCGTCCGCCCGGACAACCTGGTCCTCGCGCACCCGGATCCAGGGGTTGGCGTAGACGTGCCGGGACCCCGTCGTCCGCCACGGGTTCGGCAGGGCGGCGGGCTCCTCCGCGATCCTCTCCACACCGCGAACCCTAGTGCCCCGGGTGCGTATCCTCAGGGACGCGCCCCTCTGGCGGAACGGCAGACGCGCACCCCTCAAAAGGGTGTATCCGTAAGGGTGTGAGGGTTCGAGTCCCTCGGGGGGCACGTCCCACCGCCCCCGAGCCGGTTCCGGTCTGCCCCTGAGTGTTGGGTATCGGGGGTGTGCCGCGTAGACTGCGACGCTCTGGCCCTGGAACGGCCGGTACGCCGGGATCGCCCTCGGGGGAGGCAAGGACGCACGTGCGGGGTCGACCAGCAGTGGAGCAGCGCCTCGGGCAGCTGCGCGCCGAGGTCGAGCGCGTGCGCGCCGAGCTGCAGGTGCTGGAGGAGCAGGCCGCCCACGTGGCCGAGGTCGCGGACGACGCCACCGGGCAGGCGGCGGTGGCGGGGACCCCGCTGGCCGACCGCGAGCAGCGGGTGGCCCAGGACGACGCGCGCCGCGCGCGGCGGCAGCGCGACGAGGCGGCGGAGCGGCTCCGCCACCTGACCGACGAGCAGGACCGGCTCCTCGAGCGGCTGCTCGACGACCGGCAAGGAGCAACGTGAACGCCGGGATCCAGACCTCCGAGCGGACCTCGGACAGTGCGGCGGAGAGGGAGCGACCGGTGCGGGTGCTGATCGCGGAGGACGAGGCGCTGATCCGCCTCGATCTGAAGGAGATGCTGGTCGAGGAGGGGTTCGACGTCGTCGCGGAGGTGTCCGACGGCGCGACGGCCGTGCGGATGGCGCGCGAGATGCGACCCGACCTGGCCATCCTGGACGTCAAGATGCCCGTGATGGACGGCATCCAGGCGGCCGAGCAGATCACCAACGAGCGGCTGTCCGCGGTCCTGGTCCTGACCGCCTTCAGCCAGCGCGACCTGGTCGACCGCGCCAAGCGCGCGGGGGCGATGGCCTACCTGGTCAAGCCCTTCCAGAAGCACGACCTGCTGCCCGCGATCGAGATCGCGTCGGGGCGGTTCGCCGACCTGCAGAGCCTCCAGGGCGAGGTCGGCGTCCTCAACGAGCGCCTCGAGTCGCGCAAGTTCGTCGAGCGCGCCAAGGGCCTGCTCCAGCAGCACGAGGGCATCACCGAGCCCGCCGCGTTCCGCTGGCTGCAGAAGACCGCCATGGAGCGGCGCCTCTCGATGCGCGCCGTCGCCGAGCAGGTCATCCAGCGGTACACCCCCTCCCCGGAGGCACCGGGCGGCTGAGGGCCCCCCGCCGCTGCGACGCGCCGGCACGGGTGCCGCCCGCCACGGGACGGGAGGACGGCGCGGCGGTAACCACGGGGTAACCGCCGCTCGGTTACCATCCGTCGCTGCTGGAAGGCCCGGCCACCCCGGTCGGGCCCCTGCGGGCTTGCGCGCAGAGCCCGCACGGGGGAGATGACCCCCCCGGACGGGGGGTGCGCCACGACGATCATCTTGGGAGGGCGCGTGCGGGTCGCTCGACTGGTCCCTGCGGCGGTGCTGACGCTGCTCTTGGTGCTCCTGGCCTTGCCGGGCGTCGCCGTCGCCCAGGAGGGGGGCGGCGAGGCCGTCCGCGGCACCCTCACCCAGCCGCCGGAGGAGGAGGGCGGCGAGCCCACCCCGGTGGAGGGCGTGGACATCGTCGTCGCCACGCAGGCGGGTGAAGAGGTCGGCACCGCGACCACCGACGCTGAGGGCGCCTACGAGCTGGAGCTGCCGGGACCGGGTGACTACAGCGCGACCATCGTGGTGGACACCCTCCCCGAGGGCGTCGGGCTGCGCAACCCCGAGGCGGAGACCCTGGAGTTCACGATCCGGCCCGGCCAGTCCCGGCCGCTGCTGTTTCCCCTCGGCGAGGGTGGTGCCGGCGCCTCGGGGCGGCTGGGCTTCGTGCTGCAGCTCCTCGTCGAAGGCCTCAAGTTCGGTCTCATCATCGCCATGACCGGCATCGGGCTGTCCCTGATCTACGGCACGACGAGCCTCACCAACTTCGCCCACGGCGAGCTGGTCACCTTCGGCGCCATCGCCACCTGGTACCTCAACGTCAGCGCCGGCATCGAGCTCATCCCCGCCGCGCTGATGGGCATCGTCATCGGTGCGGCCGGCGCGGGGGCGCTCGACCTCGGGCTGTGGCGCCCGCTGCGCAAGCGCCGCACCGGCCTCATCGCCATGCTCGTGATCTCGATCGGCCTGTCGCTGCTGCTGCGCTACGTGTTCCTGTTCTTCTTCGGCGGCCGCACCGCCCCCTACGCCGACTACGTCCTCCAGGAACCCATCTCGGTCGGTCCCGTCACGCTGTCGCCGAAGGACTTCGTGACCGTGACCCTGTCGGTCGCGGTGCTCATCGGCGTCGGCCTGATCCTCCAGCGCACCCGCATCGGCAAGGCGATGCGCGCGGTCGCCGACAACAAGGACCTCGCGGAGTCGTCGGGGATCGACACCGAGCGGGTCGTGCTGTTCGTGTGGATCCTCGGCGGGGGCCTCGCCGCGCTCGGGGGCGTCCTGCTCGGGCTCGATCAGCAGGTCGGCTGGCAGATGGGTTTCCAGCTCCTGCTCTACATGTTCGCGGGTGTGACCCTCGGGGGCATCGGCACGGCCTACGGCGCGCTGTTCGGCAGCCTGGTCATCGGCGTCGTCGCGTTCCTCTCCGTGCTGTTCGTCCCCAACGACCTGCGCATCGTCATCGCGCTGCTGGCGCTGATCCTCACCCTGCTGTTCCGGCCGCAGGGGATCCTCGGCTCCGCCGAGCGCATCGGCTGATGAGCGAGAACCAGAAATGATGAGCCGGAACCAGGAAGGAGGCGGGGCATGGACTGGGAAGTCATCCTGACCAACGCGATCAGGGCCGCGGTGGGCCGCGAGGCGCTGGTGTTCGCGTTGCTGGCCATCGGGCTCAACCTGCACTTCGGCTACACGGGCCTGCTGAACTTCGGACAGGCCGGGTTCATGCTCCTCGGCGCCTACGGAGTGGCGACGATCGTCGCGACCTTCGGGGGTTCGCTGTGGCTGGGGCTGTTCCTCAGCATCCTGCTGGCGGTGGTGTTCGCGTTGTTCCTGGGCATCCCGACCCTGCGCCTGCGCGCCGACTACCTCGCGATCGTCACCATCGCCGCGGCGGAGATCCTGCGCTTCATCGCCCGGTCGCCGTCGATGAGCGGCATCACGCGCGGCAGCTTCGGCCTGCAGGCGTTCGCCGACGAGTTCTACGCGATCAATCCCCTGCCGGCGGGCAGCTACGGGATCGGCAGGGTGTCGTTCGGCGCGAACGACGCCTGGCTGCTGCTGGTCGGCTGGGGCGTGGTGGCGGCCGCCTTCGTCGTCACCAGCCTGCTGGTCCGCAGCCCATGGGGCCGGGTCATCAAGTCGATCCGCGAGGACGAGGACGCGGCGCGCAGCCTCGGCAAGAACGTCTACGCCTACAAGATGCAGAGCCTCGTGCTCGGCGGCGTCATCGGCGCACTCGGTGGCTGGCTCAACGCGGTCAGCATCCAATCGGTGCAGCCCGACAGCTTCTCGACGCCGATCACGTTCTTCGCCTACGTCGCGCTCATCGCCGGCGGCACGGCAACGCTGCTGGGCCCGATCGCCGGGTCGATGATCTTCTGGGCAATCCTGTCGCTGACCGAGGGGATCTTGCGCGGCGCCATCGGCGCGGGCTTCATCCCCACCACGATCATGGACGGCAACCAGGTCGGCCAGGTCCGCTTCATGCTCGTCGGCCTCAGCCTCATGCTGCTCATGATCTTCCGGCCACAGGGCGTGTTCGGCGACAAGAGGGAGCTGCTGCTCGATGCCCGCTGATCCCAAGGCCGCACTCGACCGGGTCCCGCCGGAGCCCGGAGCCCGCAAGCCCGATCCGCTGCTCGTCGCCGACGGCGTCCAGCGGGCGTTCGGCGGGCTGAACGCCGTCGACGTCGGCCATCTCGAGGTCCAGCGCGGGGCCATCACCGCACTCATCGGCCCCAACGGTGCCGGTAAGACCACCTTCTTCAACCTGCTCACCGGCTTCGACACGCCCAACGCGGGACAGTGGACGTTCGACGGCCGGTCGCTCGGCGGGGTGTCGGCCTACAAGGTCGCGCGGCTCGGGATGGTACGCACGTTCCAGCTCACCAAGGCGCTCTCACGCCTGACCGTGATCGAGAACATGAAGCTGGGGGCGACCGGGCAGTCCGGCGAACACTTCTTCACCGCACTGCTCCCCGGCGTCTGGCGCAGGCAGGAGCGTGAGATCGAGAAGCGCGCCGAGGAACTGCTCGAACGCTTCAAGCTCGCCCACATGCGCGACGAGTTCGCCGGGACGCTGTCCGGCGGCCAGCGCAAGCTGCTCGAGATGGCCCGCGCCCTCATGGCCCGGCCGCGCATGGTCATGCTCGACGAGCCCATGGCCGGGGTGAACCCGGCGCTCAAGCAGTCGCTGCTCGACCACATCCGCGACATCCGCAGCGACGGCACGACCGTGCTGTTCGTCGAGCACGACATGGACATGGTCCGTGACGTCAGCGACTGGGTCGTGGTCATGGCGGCGGGCGAGGTCATCGCCGAAGGACCGCCGGAATCGCTGTCGAGCAACCGCACGGTGGTCGACGCCTACCTCGGCGCGCACCACGACGCCGCACTCACGCTCGAGGACGAGGAGCGCCGGCTCGAGACCACCGAGGATGCGGAGGGCAGTGCACGATGAATCAGGACACCCGCGGCCCCACCGCGCCGCTGCTCGTCGCGGAGGACATCGTCGCCGGCTACGTGCCGGGGGTGAACATCCTCAACGGCTGCACGCTCACGCTCGGCGACGGCGAGCTCGTGGGCATCATCGGGCCCAACGGTGCCGGCAAGTCGACCCTGCTGAAGTCGCTGTTCGGCCTGGTCAGCATCGGCTCCGGCAGCGTGCGGCTGCGCGGTGAGGACATCACCGGCCAGCAGGCCCACACGCTGGTCGGCAAGGGGATCGGCTACGTGCCGCAGAACAACAACGTCTTCCCGCGGCTCACCATCGAGGAGAACCTCGAGATGGGCCTGTACCTGCGGCCCAAGGCGTTCAACGACCGTTTCAAGGTCGTCGGCGACCTGTTCCCGCTGTTGGCCAACCGGCGCAAGCAGCGCGCGGGGTCGCTGTCGGGCGGCGAGCGCCAGATGGTCGCGATGGGGCGCGCGCTCATGATGGACCCGGCGGTGCTGCTGCTGGACGAGCCCTCGGCCGGCCTGTCGCCCGCGCTGCAGGACGAGGTCTTCGTCCGCTGCCGACGGATCAACCAGGCCGGCGTATCGATCGTCATGGTCGAGCAGAACGCCCGCCGGTGCCTGCAGATCTGCGACCGCGGCTACGTGCTGGACCAGGGGCGCAACGCCTACACCGACACGGGGAAGTCGCTGCTCAACGACCCGAAGGTCATCGAGCTCTACCTCGGGACCCTCGCGCGGGTCACCTGAGCGGCCGCGGTGGAGCGGACGTGAAGAGGGGCCCGGCCAGCCGGCCGGGCCCCTCCGCATGACGGGCTACAGCTCAGCCAGGCGGAACTCGGTGAGGCTGTCGTCGATGCGGTTGTCCTCGCCGAAGGTCAGCACGCCGAAGCTGGCCTCGGTCGGGTCGCCGACGTCGTCCATCTCGATCGGGCCGGACAGCCCGTTGTAGTCGATGTCCTCACCGGCGTCGATCAGCTCCTTGCAGCTGGCGAAGTCGGTGCACTCCTCCCCCTCGCGCGTCACGCCGGGGATCTCCTGGGCCAGCGCCTCACCGGCGTCGGACCCGGCGATCTCCGCGGCCAGCGCGATGATGTTCACCGCGTCGTAGGACTCCGCGGCGTAGTTGAAGTCCTGCAGGTTGGGGTCGATCGCCAGCAGCCGCTCCTCGAAATCGGCCGTGTCCACCAGCGGCAGGGTGCCCTTGAACCCCGCCAGCGCACCCGGCTCGGTGAACTGGTCGCCCAGGGCGTTGCCGGTGTTCCCGTCGGTGCCGTACAGCGGCAGGGTCGACGGACCCTGTCCCGCGTTGATGAACGACTGGATGATCCGGCCCGACTCATCGAAGCCGATCACCGCGACGCAGTCGGGGGTGCGGGACAGCATGTCCTGCACCTCGGCGTCGTAGTTCGACGCGTTGGGGTCGTAGATGATCGGCTCGCCGGCGATCGTCGCCCCCGATGCCTCCAGCGACTCGGTCAGGAAGCCCGCCAGGCCCTCGCCGTACGGGTCCTGCAGCGCCATCACGCCGACGTTGGCGCAGCCGTCCTCGACCATCACCTCGGCCAGGATCTGGCCCTGCAGCACGTCGGAGGGAGCGGTGCGGAAGTACAGGCCGTTGTCGTCGTAGTCGGTGAAGTCCGGCGCGGTGTTGGCCGGCGAGAAATGCACCACGCCGGCGCTGGTGATCGCATCGATCACGGTCAGCGAGACGCCCGACGATGCCGCCCCGACGATCGCGTCGACGTCCGCGCCCAGCAGGCGCTGCACCGACTGCGACGCGATGTCGGTCGACGTGTCGCCGGAGTCGCTGTCGATGACGACGACGTCCTGGCCGAGCACGCCTCCGGCCTCGTTGATCTCCTCGGCGGCGAGGTCCACGCCCGCGAACTCCGGCGGTCCGAGGAACGCGAGCGACCCCGTCTGCGGGAGCAGGGTGCCGACGGTCAGGGTGCCGTCGCCCTCGGCGACCGGCGCCTCGGCCTCGGACTCCGACTCGCTGGAGGGCGCCTCGGACTCGCTGGCCGGGGCCTCGGTCTCGGTCTCGGTCTCGGCGGCCTCGTCGCCGCCGCCGCCGCCGCAGGCGGCGGCCAGCAGTGCCACGATCGCCAGCAGGCTGAATTGCCTGATCCACTTCAATCGCATCGAAGAACTCCTGTTGGTCCGTACGAGCACGCTTGGCGCAGCACCCGCCGTGCCGGGCATCGTAACCGACCGCGGTAGTAGGAGTGGGCAGGAACGTGTTCCGGGACGGCTACGATCGCGCGATATGGCCGACCGACCCGTGCTCGCGTTGCTGGACGGGCACAGCCTCGCCTTCCGCGCCTTCTACGCGCTCCCGCCCGACATGCGCACGACGACCGGCCAGGTCACCAATGCGGTGTACGGCTTCTCCACGATGCTCATCAAGCTGCTGGGGGAGCACCACCCCGACGGCATCGCGGTGTTGTTCGACCAGGGCCGGCCTGCGGAGCGCATGGCGCTGCTGCCCACCTACAAGGGCAACCGGACCGAGGCGCCCGACGACTTCCGCTCGCAGATGCCGCTGATCCTGGAGGTCGTCGACACCCTGACGATCCCGCGCATCGCGCTGCCGTCGACCGAGGCCGACGACCTCATCGCCACCTACACCACCCTGGCGATCGGGCAGGGCTGGGACGTGCTGATCGTCACCGGCGACCGCGACGCCTTCCAGCTGGTCGGGCCGCACGTGCGCGTGCTGTACACCCGCCGCGGGATCAGCGACACGGTGATCATGGACGAGGCCGCGGTCCAGGAGAAGTACGGGGTCGAGCCCGCCCGCTACCCCATGCTCGCGGCGCTGCGCGGCGACCCCAGCGACAACATCCCCGGCGTGCCCGGGGTGGGGGACAAGACCGCCGCGAAGCTGCTCCAGGACCACGGCGACCTCGAGGGCATCTTCGCCAACCTCGAGCGCATCAAGGGCAAGAAGCTGCCCCAGACCCTGGCCGAGCACGCCGACTCGGTGCGCGCCGGGCACCAGGTGGCGATCCTGCACCGCGACCTGGACGTGCCGCTGCCCATCGAGGCGCTGCACATGGGCTCGGTCGACCAGGAGGCGGTGCGCCGGCTGTTCGCCACCCTGGAGTTCCGGTCGCTGTGGGACCGGCTGCGCGAGGCCGTGCTGGAGGAGCAGGACCAGCAGGAGGCGGGCACCTTCGCCGACCAGCCCCTGCAGCTGGGCCCCGGCGCGCTGGCCGGCTGGATCCGCGCGGTGCCGCCCGGGCAGCCGGTCGCGGTCCTGCCGTTCACCGAGTCGCGCCCCCCCGACGTGCGCGTCGTGGACGTCGCCCTGGCCACCGCCGACGCGCGCCCCGGCGCCGCGGCCCTGGGCGACCTGGCGGCGGAGGACCTCGCCGCGCTGGGCGACCTGCTCGCCGACCCGGACCGGCCCCTGCTCGTCCACGACGCCAAGCGCCTGCTGCACGCGGCCGCCTCGCGCGGGTGGGAGGTCGCGGGGGTGGCGTCGGACACCGAGCTGGCCGCCTACCTCGTCGCCCCCGGCCAGCGCGCCTACGACCTGGAGACCCTCGCGCTGCAGTACCTGCACAAGCAGCTGCGCAGCACCGCGCCGGAGGGCGCGGAGGCGGCCCAGCTCGCGCTCGCCGTCGACGACGACTGGCGCGAGCGCGCCCTGCGCGCGCAGGCGCTGCTGGCCATCGCCGACGTGCTCGCGGCCGCGCTGGAGGAGCGCGACCAGACCCGGCTGCTGGTCGACCTGGAGCTGCCGCTCGTCCCGGTCCTGCGCGACATGGAGCAGACCGGCATCGCCATCGACGTGCCGGTCCTGGACGAGATGAGCGACTCCCTCGGCGACCGCATCCGGTCGCTGCGCGAGGAGATCTACACCGCCGCCGGGGACGAGTTCAACCTCGACTCGCCCAAGCAGCTCCAGGCGGTGCTGTTCGACCAGCTCGGCCTGCCCAAGACCAAGCGGCTGAAGACGGGTTACTCCACCGACGCCGCGGCGCTCACCCAGATCGTGGACACCCACCCGATCGTCGAGCCGCTGCTGGAGTACCGCGAGCTGTCCAAGCTCAAGGGCACCTACGTCGACGCGCTGCCGCCCCTGGTGCACGCCGACGGGCGCATCCACGCGGAGTTCAACCAGACCGTCGCCGTCACCGGGCGCCTGTCCAGCCAGAACCCCAACATCCAGAACATCCCCATCCGCACCGACCTCGGGCGGGAGATCCGGCGCGCCTTCGTCCCCGGCGAGGGCTACACGTCGCTGCTCGTCGCCGACTACTCCCAGATCGAGCTGCGCGTCATGGCCCACCTCACCGGGGACGAGGGCCTGCTGTCGGCCTTCCGCTCCGGCGAGGACATCCACGCCACGACCGCCGCGCGCGTCTTCGAGATCCCGCTGGAGTCCGTCGACGGCCAGACCCGCAACCGCATCAAGTTCATGACCTACGGGCTGGCCTACGGGCTGTCGGCGTTCGGGCTCGCCCAGCAGCTGCGCATCCCCCCCGACGAGGCGCGCGACCTGCAGGACGCCTACTTCGCGCGCTTCCCGCGGGTCCGCGACTTCCTGCAGGGCGTGGTGGACCAGGCCCGCCGGGACGGCTACACCTCGACGCTGTTCGGCCGGCGCCGCTACCTGCCCGACCTCATGAGCGACAACCGCCAGCGCCGGGACATGGCCGAGCGCATGGCCCTGAACGCCCCCATCCAGGGCACCGCCGCGGACATCATCAAGCGCGCGATGGTCGCGGTGCGCGCCGCCATGCGCGAGCACCGCATGGCGTCCCAGCTGCTGCTGCAGGTCCACGACGAGCTGGTCTGCGAGACCGCCCCCGGCGAGGAGGACGCCCTGCGCGTCCTGGTCGTCGCCTGCATGGAGGGCGTCGCCGACCTGGCCGTCCCCCTGGAGGTCGACACCGCCGCCGGTCCGTCCTGGGCGGAGGCCGAGAAGCACTGAGGCCCCACCCGCCCCGGCGGGGGGGCGGGATCAGGCGAGGCGCTCCAGGACGGCGACAGCGCGGGCGGTGCCGTCCTCGCCCGCGAGGCGGCCCGCGACCGCGCGGGCCCCCGCGCGCAGGCCGGGGTCGGTCGTGGCCGTGCGCAGGGCCGCCGCCACCCGGGCGGTGGTGAGCCGCTCGCGGGGGATCGGGGCCGGCCCCGCGCCCAGGGCGGCCACGCGCCGGCCCCAGAAGAACTGGTCGGCGAAGAACGGCACGACGACGGTCGGCGCGCCGGCGCGCAGCCCCGCCGCGGTCGTGCCGGCCCCGCCGTGGTGGAGCACGGCCTGGACCCGGGGGAACAGCCACGCGTGGGGCACCTCGTCGACCACCAGCACCTGCCCGGTGCTGTCCGGCGGGCGCAGCCCGGACCACCCCGACAGCACGACCGCCCGCAGGCCGGCCGCGCGCACCGCGTCCAGCAGCAGGGCGGCCAGCGCGGCGGGGTCGGGGTCGGGCATCGACCCGAAGCCCAGGTAGACCGGGACCGGCCCGGCGGCGAGGAAGCGCGCCAGCACCGCGGGCGGCTCCCAGCCCGGCGGCACACCGCGCGACCAGTACCCGGTCACCTCCACGTCGGCGGGCCAGTCGCCGGGGGTCGGGGCCACCGCGGCGCTGTAGCCGTGGAGGGCGAGGGGGCGCCGATCCGGCGCCCACGAGGCCGGGGGACCGGGGGGCAGCGGCGCCATGCCCAGGTGGCGGCGCCGGGCGGCGAGCACCGGCAGGACGCCGCGCCAGAACAGCCGCTGGGACAGCGCCCAGGTGACCAGGTTCAGCGGGCCGGGGAGGTCGCGGACCAGTGGCGCCAGCGCGGAGGCGTAGGCGCGGGTCGGCGCGGCCGGCTGCAGGTGGGCCCAGGCGAGCGCGGCACCGGCCCGCTCCGCGGCGGTGAACCCGACCAGCGCGAGCGTCGCCGCGACGACCACGTCCGCGCCCGCGCTGGCCTCCTCCGCCGGCTCGGCGGCCGCGGCCAGGACGGGCCCCACGAGGCGGCGGATCCGCCGGGGCAGCGCCGCCGGGTTGCGGGCGGCCAACACGGCCAGCCCGTCGGGCCCGGACAGGGCGGCCTGCGGGTCGCCGGGCAGCTCGGCGAACGGCAGCCCGGCATCGCGGACACGCGCTTCGAACGCGCCGTGGGTGGCGAGCCGCACCCGGTGCCCGGCGCCCACGAGCCCCTGGCCGAGGGCGAGGAACGGCTCGAGGTCCCCGCGCGAGCCCATGGTCAGGATCGTCACCCGCATCGGCGGAAGTATGGTGCCGCCGCCCGCCCGGCCAGGAATGCCGGACGATCGGGGCACGTTGACACCCCCCTGCACCTCGGCGACACTGGCGCGTGCGTCCGCTCACGCCGCGGGTCGGTCTCGGCCACCCCGTGAGCGGGCACGCACCCTCTCAGACCACCCCAGGAGACCTACCCCCCACATGACCGACCAGACGACCCCGGTCGCGACCCTCGCGACCGCCCCCCAGGCCGAGCGCGAGCGCGGCCAGCAGATCGTGCTCGAGGAGTTCGGCTCCATGGAGGAGTTCGAGCGCGTGATGGAAGCGACCATCAAGGAATTCGACGACGGTGACATCGTCGAGGGGGTGGTGGTCAAGGTCGACCCCGAGGAGTGCCTCCTCGACATCGGCTACAAGTCCGAGGGCGTCATCCCCTCGCGCGAGCTGTCGATCAAGCACGACGTCGACCCCAACACCGTGGTCGCGGTCGGTGACGTGATCGAGGCCCTCGTCCTGCAGAAGGAGGACAAGGAGGGCCGCCTGATCCTGTCCAAGAAGCGCGCCCAGTACGAGCGCGCCTGGGGCAAGATCGAGCAGATCTACACCAACGAGGCCACCGTCACCGGCACGGTCATCGAGGTCGTCAAGGGCGGGCTCATCCTCGACATCGGGCTGCGCGGCTTCCTGCCGGCCTCGCTGGTCGAGATGCGCCGGGTCCGGGACCTGCACCCCTACGTCGGCCGCGAGCTCGAGTGCAAGGTCATCGAGCTCGACAAGAACCGCAACAACGTGGTGCTGTCCCGCCGCAAGTTCCTGGAGGAGACCCAGTCGGAGTTCCGCAAGGAGTTCCTGGAGACCCTGCAGAAGGGCGAGGTCCGCAAGGGCACCGTCTCCTCGATCGTCAACTTCGGCGCCTTCGTCGACCTGGGCGGCGTGGACGGGCTCGTGCACGTCTCCGAGCTGTCCTGGAAGCACATCGACCACCCGGGCGAGGTCGTCGAGGTCGGCCAGGAGGTCGAGGTCGAGGTCCTCGACGTCGACCTCGAGCGCGAGCGGGTCAGCCTGTCGCTCAAGGCGACGCAGGAAGACCCGTGGCGCCAGTTCGCCCGCCAGCACTACGTGGGCGAGTTCATCGAGGGCAACGTCACCAAGCTGGTGCCCTTCGGCGCGTTCGTGAAGGTGGAGGAGGGCATCGAGGGCCTCATCCACATCTCCGAGCTCGCCGAGGCCCACGTCGAGGTCCCCGAGCAGGTCGTCAAGGTCAACGACCGCATCTGGGTCAAGATCATCGACATCGACGACGTGCGCCGGCGGATCTCGCTGTCGCTGAAGCAGGCCGTCAAGGCCGGGTACGGCGAGGAGCCGGACCTGCCCGAGGCGCCGGCGTTCGTGCCGGAGCAGGCCACGAGCACGTCGTCGTCCGGGGACACCGGCGGCGCCACCTCGGCCTTCGGCGCCGCCTTCGCGGCGGCCCTGCAGGCGCGCGGCGACCGCGGCGAGGAGCTCGGGGCCGACGAAGGCGCCGACAGCGACGGCGTCACGGCGACCGACGACCCCTCGGCGACCGACGACGGCGCGGCCGGCGACGGCGTCGCGATGACCGACGACACCGCCGCCACCGACGACCCGGCGCCGATCCAGGCGACGGTGGCGGAGGCCGCGGAGGTCGAGCAGGCGGACGTCGAGACCGTCGTCGACGCACCTGCCGAGTAGCGCGCGACAGGGGTCCGGGCCGTGTACCTGGTGGGATTGACCGGCGGCATCGCCGCCGGCAAGTCGACGGTTGCGGCCCGGCTCGTCGAGCACGGCGCCGAGCTGATCGACGCCGACGCGATCGCGCGCGAGGTCGTGCTGCCCGACACGCCGACCTGGCACAAGATCGTCGAGCACTTCGGGACCGGGGTGCTGGGCAGCGACGGGTTCGTGGACCGCGCGGCCCTGGGCCGGATCGTGTTCGCCGATCCGGCCCGGCGCGCCCTGCTCAACCAGCTCACCCACCCGCCGGTGGTGGCGCGCATCGCGGAGCAGCTGGAGCTGCTCCAGGCCTTCGACGGCGTCGTCGTGGTCGACGTCCCGCTGCTGGTCGAGGCGGGTGTGGACCGCGGGTACCGGTCCGTGGTGGTCGTGGCCGCGACCCCGGAGACCCAGCTCCGCCGCCTCGTCGAGCTGCGCGGCATGACCGAGGACGAGGCGCGCGCCCGCATCGCCGCGCAGGCGCCGCTCGCGGACAAGCTGGCGATCGCCACCCACGTGATCTGGAACGAGGGCACGCCCGGCGAGCTGCGCGACCGCGTGGACGAGGTCGCGGCGGAGCTGCAGGAGCTGGCACGGGCCAAGTCGGCCGCGGAGGCGGCCATCCTCCCCGACCGCTGACGGTCGGCGAGGTCCCGGCGTCAGCTGGCGGCGGGGAGGCGGCGGGCGCGCTGCAGGAAGCGGTCGGCCTGCGGGGCCGGCAGCGGCCGGCTGAACAGGAAGCCCTGGGCGTGGTCGCACTGCAGCGACCGCAGCAGGTCGCGCTGGACGACCTCCTCGACGCCCTCGGCGACGACCTTCAGCCCCAGGTCGTGGGCCAGGTGGATCATCGCGGCGACGATGACCTCGTCCTCCTGCTCGCGGCCGAGCCCCTTCACGAAGGACCGGTCGATCTTCAGGACGTCCAGGGGGTAGTGCTTCAGCTGCCCCAGCGACGTGAAGCCGGTCCCGAAGTCGTCGGTGGCGATGCCGACGCCCAGGCGCTTGAGGTCGTGGAGGATCTTCACCGCGGAGGCCGCGTCCTTCATCACCACGCTCTCGGTGACCTCCAGCGCGAGGCGCCCGGGGTCCAGCCCGGTGTCGTCGAGCACGTCGGCCACCTCGGAGGCGAGGTCGGCGTGCTCGAACTGGCGGGCGGACAGGTTCACCGCCATCCACGGGCCGCCCTGGCCCGCGTTGGCGCCCCAGCGGACCGCCTGGCGGCACGACTCGCGCAGGGCCCACTGGCCCAGGGCGTGGATGAGCTCGGTCTCCTCGGCGACGGGGATGAAGTCGGTGGGTTCGATGACGCCGCGCTCGGGGTGGCGCCAGCGCAGCAGCGCCTCCATGCCGACCAGGGACCCCGAGGCCAGCCCGATCGTGGGCTGGTACCAGACCTCCAGCTCCCCGCGGCGCCGCGCGCCGCGCAGCTCGCGCTCGATCTGCATGCGACCGAACGGCGTGCCCCCGGCGCGGCGGCGGTGGAACTCGACGCGGTTGCGGCCCCGCGCCTTCGCCCGGTACATGGCGTCGTCCGCGGCGCGCAGCAGGGCTGCCGGGTCGGTGCCGTCCTGCGGCTGCAGGCACACCCCGACGCTGACGGTGAGGTACAGCTCCTGGGTGCCGGCGGTCAGCGGCGCGGCCAGCGACTCGACGAGGTTGCGCGCGACGATGCCCGCGTCCGCGGCGCGCTCGACGTCGGGCAGGACGACGACGAACTCGTCGCCCCCCAGCCGGGCGAGCGTGTCGCCGGGCCGCAGCACCTCCTGGAAGCGCTTGGTGACCTGCTGCAGGACCAGGTCGCCGACGTCGTGGCCGAGGGTGTCGTTGACCCGCTTGAAGCGGTCGAGGTCGCAGAACAGCACCGCGACCGGCCAGTCGTGCCGGCGCGCGCGGCGCAGCGCGCCCTCGAGGCGGTCGTGGAGCAGCTTGCGGTTGGGCAGGCCGGTGAGCGGGTCGTAGTGGGCCAGGCGCTGAAGGCGGTCCTCGGCGAGCTTGCGCTCGGTCACGTCCCGCAGGACGAGCAGGTGCCCGTTGGGCGCGCCGCGCTGGTCGGCCAGGGAGGACAGCACCAGGTCGTAGGCGCGCGCGGACCCCGGCGGGCCCAGCCGCACCTCCTCGTGCACGTCGCGGGCGCGCGGACCCCGGCGGGCCCAGCCGCACCTCCTCGTGCACGTCGCGGGCGCCGTCGCCGCGGTCCAGCAGCTCGCCGCAGCAGGGGAGCAGCGCGGTCGCGGGCGCACCGATCGCCAGGGCCGCGTCGTGGTCCAGCAGGCGCTCCGCCGCGGGGTTCATGTCGACGATCCGGCGCCGGGCGTCCAGGACGATGACGCCGTCGCTCATGCGCTCGATGATCGCGTCGCGGGCGACGGGCGCGAGGTCGAGCAGGCCGAACCGGAACACGCCCCAGACGAGCACCTTGCCGGCGGCCAGGAGCAGGAACGGGGTGGGGTCGACGACGTCGAAGCCGAGCACCCCGACCGCCCGCAGGGCTGCGCCCCCCGCGGGCAGGACGGCCGCGCCGGCGAGCAGGGCGCTCTGGCTGCGGTAGACCCGGCCGGTGCGCAGGAAGGTGGCGACGAGCAGCGCGGTGCCCGCCGCCAGCAGCAGGGCCGAGTACACCGTCACGGCCTGCCCGACGGGCCCCGGCCGCGGGGCCCCCAGCCCGCCGGCGCCCGCCGCCTGGGCGGTGTGCACCAGGTCGTGGGTGGAGCCGTTGACCAGCAGCCCCACGACGACCACCGGCACCGCCGCCAGCGCGCCCGCGCGCGCGGGCGTCGCCCACACCGCCCTGCCGGTGTAGCGCAGGGCGAACACCAGCCAGGACGGCGGGGCGAGCAGGGCGCCGAGCAGCGCCGCGTCGGCCCACAGCGCGGCCGCGCCCAGGTCGGGGGAGGTCAGCGCGAGCGAGTGCGCGAGCGCCCACCACCCCGCCGCGCCCAGCGCGACCGCCAGGCTGCCCGCGGCCGACAGGCTGCGCCGCCGCCAGGCGTACCAGCTCAGGGCGACCAGGGGCAGCGACGTCGACGCCACGAGCATCCCCGCGGTGGACCAGTACCAGCGCATAGCGGCCCCCGACCCGGCGCACCTGACCCGTCATCCCACCGCCGTACTGACCCACCCTATGCGTCTTGTCCCCCTTCTTTCCACTTCCTTCTCACCCGCCACCCCCTCGACGGCGGGGGAGGGCCGCGGCGTACGCTGGGTCGATGGGGGGGACGCCGGCGGATCGACGGGGGCGGCCGCTGCGGGACCTGCGGGTCTCCGTCACGGACCGCTGCAACTTCCGCTGCACCTACTGCATGCCGCGCGACGTCTTCGGGCCCGGCTTCGCCTTCCTCGAGCGCTCCGAGCTGCTCACCTTCGAGGAGATCGAGCGCCTGGTGCGCCTGGCCGCCGGCCTGGGGGTGCGCAAGGTCCGCCTGACCGGCGGGGAGCCGCTGCTGCGCCGGGAGCTGGAGACCCTCGTCGCCCGCCTCGCGGCCATCGACGGGGTGGACGACCTGGCGATGACGACCAACGCGTCGCTGCTGGCCCGCCGGGCCGCCCCGCTGCGGGCCGCCGGCCTCGGGCGCGTCACCGTCAGCCTGGACGCCCTGGACGACGCCACCTTCCGGGCCATGAGCGACGTCGCCCTGCCCGTCGCCAGGGTGCTCGACGGCATCGCGGCGGCCTCGGCGGCCGGCTTCGACGAGATCAAGCTGAACGCCGTGGTGAAGCGCGGGGTCAACGACGGCGGCCTGGTCGACCTCGCCCGCTTCGCCCGCGACGGCGGCCACGTCCTGCGCTGCATCGAGTACATGGACGTCGGCGGGACCAACGGCTGGCGGCTGGACGACGTCGTGCCCGCGGCGGAGATCCTCGACCGCATCGGTGCGGTCTTCCCGCTGGAGCCGCTGCCGCCGCGCTACCCGGGGGAGGTCGCCACGCGCTACCGCTACCTGGACGGCGGCGGCGAGCTGGGGGTGATCGGGTCGGTCACCACGCCGTTCTGCGGGGACTGCACCCGCGCCCGGCTGTCGGCGATCGGCGAGCTCTACACCTGCCTGTTCTCCGGCAGCGGGCGGGACCTGCGCGGCCCGCTGCGCGCCGGGGCGGACGACGAGGAGCTGCGGGCGCTGCTCGACGGCACCTGGCGCGCGCGCGACGACCGCTACAGCGAGCAGCGCGCCGACGGCACCCCGGGCCTGGCCCGCGTCGAGATGAGCTACATCGGCGGCTGACCGGCCCGCGGGACCGCCCGGGCGGCGGTCGGCGGGCGGCCGTTCACGAGCCCTTCACACGGGGTGGCGGGGGGCCTACCCTTCCTGCGGAGGGGTGGACTACTGAGCGTCAGGAGCCGTGCGAATGCCAGATATCGATGTCCGGATCAACGGGATAAGGTACCAGGACCACGTCGAACCGCGCCTGCTGCTCGTCCACTACCTCCGGGACCGGCTGGGCCTCACCGGCACCAACGTCGGCTGCGACACCTCCAACTGCGGCGCGTGCACCGTCCTGGTCGACGGCACCGGCGCCAAGAGCTGCACGATGCTGGCGGTCCAGGCGGACGGGACCGAGATCACCACGATCCAGGGCCTGGCCGGCGGGGAGGGCGCGGGCGCGCCGGAGGACTGGCACCCGCTGCAGAAGGCGTTCAACGCCGAGCACGGGCTGCAGTGCGGGTACTGCACCCCCGGGATGATCATGTCGTCGGTCGACCTGCTGCAGCGCAACCCCGACCCCACCGAGGACGAGATCCGCCACGGCCTGGAGGGCAACCTCTGCCGCTGCACCGGCTACCAGAACATCGTCAAGGCCGTGCAGGCGGCCGCCGGCGAGCTGCGCGCTGCCGGCGCCCCGGGGGCCGTCGTGGGGGGGCAGTCATGAGGGCCGGAGGGCGAAGCCCGGAGTCCGCAGTCGAGAGCCGCCCGGCGATTGAGGTGCACCCATGAGCAAGATCGATCCGGAGGAGATCGTCGAGGAGATCGAGGAGTCCGGCCAGCTCGGCCACCCCGATCACCACGTGCCGCTGGTCGGCCAGGCGCCCCGCCGCAAGGAGGACGCGCGCCTGGTCACCGGCCAGACCAACTGGACCGACAACATCCAGATCCCCGGGCTGCTGCACGCCGCGGTGCTGCGGTCGCCGATGGCCCACGCGCGCATCACATCGATCGACGTCAGCGCGGCCAGGGAGCAGCCGGGGGTGATCGCCGCCTTCACCGGCGCCGACCTCCAGCACCACTGGGCCGGCGGCCTGCCCTGCGCGTGGCCGGTCACCCCCGACATGAAGCAGCCGGTCCACCTGCCCCTGGCCGTGGACACCGTGCGCTACGTCGGCGACGCGGTCGCGGTGGTCGTCGCACGCGACCGCTACGCCGCCGCCGACGCCCTGGAGTCCATCGACGTCGAGTACGAGCCGCTCCCGGCCGTGATCGACCTGGAGGAGGCGCTGACCGACGCGACCCTGGTGCACGAGGACCAGGGCACCAACCGCGCGTTCGACTGGCCCTTCGAGGCCGGCGAGGTCGACGCGACCTTCGACGCCGCGGAGGTGGTGGTCAAGCGGCGCTACTTCCAGCAGCGCCTCATCCCCGCCGCGATGGAGCCGCGCGCGGTCGTCGTCGCCCCGATCGCCGCCGCCGACGAGTACACCGTCTACTCCGCGACGCAGATCCCCCACATCCTGCGCGTGATGCTCGCCCTGGTGACCGGGATCCCCGAGCAGAAGCTGCGGGTGGTCGCGCCGGACGTGGGCGGCGGCTTCGGGTCCAAGCTCAACGTCTACGCCGAGGAGGCCATGGCGCTGATCCTCGCGAAGGTGCTGGGCCGGCCGATCAAGTGGACCGAGTCGCGCAGCGAGGGCTTCCAGGCGACCATCCACGGCCGCGGCCAGATCCAGGACGTCGAGATCGCCGCCACCCGGGACGGCAGGGTCACGGGCCTCAAGGTCCAGCTCCTGGCCGACATGGGCGCCTACCTGCAGCTCGTGACGCCGGGGGTGCCCATCCTCGGGGCCTTCATGTTCCCGGGCATCTACAAGTTCGACGCCTACCGGTTCGGCTGCACCGGCGTGTTCACGACCATGACGCCGACCGACGCGTACCGCGGGGCCGGGCGCCCGGAGGCGACCTTCGCCATCGAGCGGATCATGGACGACCTGGCCACCGAGCTGGGCATGGACCCGATCGAGCTGCGGCGCAGGAACTGGATCGAGCACCACGAGTTCCCGTTCGACACCATCTGCGGCCTGACCTACGACTCGGGCAACTACGAGGCCGCGACCGACCGCGCGCTGGAGCTGTTCGACTACGACGGGCTGCGCCGCGAGCAGGCCGAGCGCCGCGAGCGCGGCGACCGGGTGCAGCTGGGGCTGGGCACCTCGACGTTCACCGAGATGTGCGGCCTGGCCCCGTCCCGGGTGCTCGGCTCGCTGTCCTACGGGGCGGGCGGGTGGGAGGCCGCGTCGATCCGGATGCTGCCGACCGGCAAGGTCGAGGTCGTCACCGGGTCGACCCCGCACGGCCAGGGGCACGAGACGGCCTGGTCCCAGATCGCGGCCGACGCGCTGGGCGTCCCGTTCGAGGACGTCGAGGTCCTGCACGGCGACACCGCCGTCGCGCCGAAGGGCATGGACACCTACGGGTCGCGGTCGCTGACCGTCGGCGGCATCGCGGTGGTCAAGGCGGCGGAGAAGGTCATCGAGAAGGCCCGCCGGGTGGCGGCCCATCTGCTCGAGGCCGACGAGCGCGACCTGGACTTCGCGCAGGGCACGTTCTCTGTGCGGGGTTCGCCGGAGGCGAGCAAGACCATCCAGGAGGTGTCGCTGGCCGTCTTCGCGGCCCACGACCTGCCCGACGGCATGGAACCCTCGATCGACGCCGACAGCGTGTTCGACCCGGAGAACTTCTCGTTCCCCCACGGGACGCACCTGTGCGCCGTCGAGGTCGACACCGAGACCGGGTTCACCCGCATCCACCGCTACGTCTGCGTCGACGACGTCGGCAACGTGGTCAACCCCCAGATCGTCGAGGGGCAGGTCCACGGCGGCCTGGCCCAGGGCATCGCCCAGGCGCTGTACGAGGAGGCGGTGTACGACCCGGAGGGCAACCTGACCTCGGGGACCTTCGTCGACTACCTGGTCCCCGGCGCGCCGGACCTGCCGGCCTTCGTCACCGACCGGACGGTGTCGCCGTCGACGACCAACCCGCTCGGCGTCAAGGGCGTGGGCGAGGCCGGCACGATCGCATCGACGCCGGCCGTCATCAACGCCGTCATCGACGCGCTCAAGCCCCTCGGCGTCACCGACATGCGCATGCCCGCGAGCCCCGAGCGCGTGTGGCGGGCGATCCAGGAGGCGAACGCCTCCGGCGGGTCGGCCGGCCAGGCCGCCACCGGCACCACCACCCTGACCGCCCAGGCCGGACCGGAGGCGTCGGCATGAGCGGGGAGCGGCGGAGCCCGACGTCCTTGCACGAGAGCCGCCCGGCGATTGAGGTGCGCCCATGAGCGCCGGAGGGCGAAGCCCGGAGTCCGCAGTCCAGAGCCGCCCGGCGATTGAGGTGCGCCCATGATCCCCGCAGCGTTCGACTACGTCCGGCCCGCGTCGGTGGCGGAGGCCGTCGCCGCCCTGGGCGAGCACGGCGACGAGGCCAAGCTCCTGGCCGGCGGGCACAGCCTGCTGCCGCTCATGAAGCTGCGCCTCGCCTCCCCCGGGGTGGTCGTCGACCTCGGCCGCATCCCCGACCTCCGGGGCGTCCGCGACGACGGCGACGTCCTGGCCATCGGGGCGATGACCACCCACCAGGCCGTGGTGGCCGACCCGCTGGTGCGCGAGCACGTCCCGCTGCTCGCCCACACCACCGCGATGGTCGGTGACCCCCAGGTCCGCAACCGCGGCACCCTCGGCGGGGCGCTCGCCCACGGTGACGCCGCGGGGGACCTGCCCGCCGTGGCCCAGGTGCTCGAGGCCGAGATGGTCCTGGAGGGCCCGTCGGGGCGGCGCACCGTCGCCGCGGCGGACTTCTTCGTCGACTACCTGACCACCGCGGTGGGCGAGGACGAGGTCCTCGTCGAGGTGCGCGTGCCGAAGTACGGCGCGGGCTGGGGCTACCGCTACGAGAAGTTCAACCGCGTGGCGCAGGCGTGGGCCATCGTCGGCGTGGCCGCCATGGTCCGCCGGGAGAACGGCACGGTTGCCGAGGCCCGCGTCGGGCTGACGAACATGGGCACCGTGCCGTACCGGGCGCGCGCGACGGAGGGCGCCCTGGCCGGGGCGCCGGCTGACGCGACCACGCTGGCGACGGCCGCGGAGGCCGCCGACCAGGGGACCGACCCGCCCAGCGACCTCAACGCGCAGGCCGACTACCGCCGGCACCTCGCCCGCGTGCTCACCCGGCGCGCGCTGGAGGCGGCGTCGGGTGCGTAGCGGCATCCTGTCCTACCCCGCCGGGGTCCGCGACGCGCTGGCGCGGGAGCACTACCTCGCCGACGACGGCCTCGCGACCGCGTGCTTCCTGGCGCTGCGGCTGCACCGGCCGGTCTTCCTGGAGGGCGACGCGGGGGTCGGCAAGACCGCGCTGGCGGCGGCGCTGGCCGGCGTGCTGGACGCCCCGCTGCTGCGCCTCCAGTGCTACGAGGGCATCGACGCGTCCCAGGCGCTCTACGACTGGGACTTCCCCCGCCAGCTACTGCACCTGCGCACCGCGGAGGCGGCCGCGGTGGCCGGCGGGGGCACCCTGGACGCCTCGGCGGTCGAGTCGGAGCTGTACAGCCGGCGCTTCCTGCTGGCGCGGCCGCTGCTGGCGGCGCTGGAGACCACCCCCAGCGTGCTGCTCATCGACGAGGTCGACCGCGCCGACGACGAGTTCGAGGCGTTCCTGCTGGAGCTGCTGTCGGAGTTCTCCGTCAGCATCCCGGAGCTCGGGACCCTGCGCGCCGAGGTTCCGCCGGTGGTGGTCCTGACCTCCAACCGCACCCGCGAGGTCTCCGACGCGCTGAAGCGCCGGTGCCTGTACCACTGGGTCGACCACCCGGCCTTCGAGCGCGAGGTCGCGATCGTGCGCCGGCGCGTGCCCGCCGCGTCGGCCCGGCTGGCGGGTCAGGTCGTGGCGGCGGTGCAGGTGCTGCGCGCCGAGGACCTGCTGAAGCCCCCGGGCGTCGCCGAGACGCTGGACTGGACCCGCGCCCTGATCGCCCTCGGCGTCGACGCGCTGGACGCCGAGGTCGCGACCGTGACCCTGGGCACGGTGCTGAAGTACCGCGAGGACCTGCAGCGCGCCTCGCGCCTGGACGTCGGCGCCCTGCTCGACCAGGCGATCGCCCAGGCATGAGCGCCGCAGGGCGGAGCCCGGAGTCGCTGGACGCGAGCCGCCCGGCGCCTGAGGTGCACCCATGAGCGGCGCAGGGCGAAGCCCGGAGTCGCTGCACGCGAGCCGCCCGGCGCCTGAGGTGCACCCATGAGCGCCGATGCCGTGGATACGGTGGTGGGGTTCGCGTGGACGTTGCGGGCCGCGGGGGTGGAGGCGACGCCGGACCGGGTGCACGCGGCGGTGACCGCGCTGTCGGCGCTGGACCCCCGTCGCCGCGACGACGTGTACTGGGCGGGGCGCCTGACCCTGTGCGCGACGGTGGAGGACCTGCGCCGCTACGACGCCGCCTTCGACGCCTACTGGTCCGGCGAGGCCCCCCACACCCGGGTGCGCCGGCGCCCGGTGCCCCAGCCGGTCCAGCGCGCGTCGGTGCCGGTCGCCGCCCCCGACGACGCGGCCGTCGAGGGCGACGACGACCGGACCGTCCTGGCCGGGCGGGCCAGCCGCAGCGAGGTGCTGCGCTTTCGCGACTTCGCCGTGCTCAGCGCCCGTGAGCGCGCCGAGGTCGACCGCCTGCTCGCGGCGCTGCGCCTCCCCGGTGAGCTGCGCCGGACCCGCCGCCACCGCCCCGCCCGCACCGGCGGGATCGACCGGGGGCGACGACCCGCGACCTGCTGCGCCGCGGCGGCGAGGGCGTGCGCCTGCACCGCCGCCGGCGGCGGTACCGCCCGCGCCGCGTCGTGCTGCTGCTCGACGTCAGCGGGTCGATGAGCCCCTACGCGTCGGCCCTGCTGCGCTTCGCCCATGCGACCGCGCGGCGGGGTGACCCGTCGGCCCGGGTCCGCACCGAGGTGTTCACCTTCGGGACCCGCCTGACCCGGGTGACGCGCGAGCTGTCCCACCGCGACCCCGACGCGGCGATGGCGGCGGTCTCCTGCGCGATCCCCGACTACAGCGGCGGCACCCGCATCGGCGAGCTGCTCAAGGCCTTCCTCGACGCCCACGGGCAGCGGGGGATGGCGCGCGGCGCGGTGGCCGTGGTGCTGTCCGACGGCTGGGAGCGCGGCGACCCGGAGCTGCTGGGCGCGCAGATGGCGCGGCTGGCGCGGCTGGCCCACCGGGTGGTCTGGGCCAACCCGCGCAAGGCGCGGCCCGGGTACGCGCCGGTGGCGGGCGGCATGGCGGCGGCGCTGCCGCACGTGGACGACTTCGTCGAGGGCCACAGCCTGGCGGCCCTGGAACGGCTCGCCGCGGTGGTGGCGGGCCACGTGGACCCGGGCGTCCGGGCTGCTCAGGAGGTGCGCCGTGCGTGACATCCTTCCCGACCTGCGCCGCTGGTCGGCGGCGGGGACGCCGGTGGCGCTCGCGACCGTCGTGGGCGTGTCCCAGAGCGCGCCGCGCCAGCCGGGCGCGTCGATGGCCGTGATCGGCGACGGCACGGTCCTGGGATCGGTCTCCGGCGGGTGCGTCGAGGGCGCGGTCTACGAGACCGCCCAGCAGGTGCTGGCCTCCGGCGTCCCCCAGCTCGTCCGCTACGGCTTCAGCGACGAGGACGCCTTCGCCGTGGGCCTGACCTGCGGCGGGAAGATCGACGTGTTCGTGGAGCGGCTGGAGCCGGGCGCCGACGCCGACGCCGTCCGGGTGGCCGACGCCGTCGCGGCCGACCAGCCGATCGCGGTCGCGACGGTCGTGGCGGTGGGCGGGCCCGCCGCCGCGGGCTCGGGGCTCGCGGCCGCCGACGGGGCGGACGGCCTCCCCGGGGCGGCGGGTGGGGCGGGGGCGGGCGGGGGCGGGCCGGACGCGGCGGCGATGGCCGACGGGGACGCCGGGGTGCGGGTCGGCGCGCGCATGGTGCTGACCCCCGGCGGCGTGCGCGGGTCGCTGGGCAACGACGGCCTGGACGCCGCGGTCACCGACGACGCGCGCGGGCTGCTCGAGCAGGGCACGACCGCCCAGCGGCGCTACGGCGCCCGCGGCGAGCGCCGCCACGAGGACGTGACCGTCTTCGTCGAGTCCCTCGCCCCGCACCCGCGCATGATCGTGTTCGGCGCGATCGACTTCGCCGCGGCGGTCGCGCGGATCGGCGCGTTCCTGGGCTACCACGTCACGGTGTGCGACGCGCGGGCGGTCTTCGCGACCCGGGTCCGGTTCCCCCAGGCCCACGAGGTCGTGGTCGAGTGGCCGCACCGCTACCTGGCGCGCACGCGGGTCGACGAGCGCACCGTGCTGTGCGTCCTCACCCACGACCCGAAGTTCGACGTCCCGCTGCTGGAGGTCGCGCTGCGCACCCCGGCCGCCTACATCGGCGCGATGGGCAGCCGGCGGACCCACGACGGACGCCTCGCCCGCCTGCGCGAGCGCGGCCTGACCGACGCGGAGCTCGCGCGCCTGCGCTCGCCGATCGGGCTGGACCTCGGCGCCCGCACGCCGGAGGAGACCGCGGTGTCGATCGCGGCGGAGATCGTCGCGCTGCGCTGGCAGGGCAGCGGCCGGCCCCTGACCGCGACCGGCGGGGCGATCCACCGGCCGTCCTCGACGCTGGTCGGGTCGTGATCGGGGGCGGGCCGGACGCGGGGCCGCCGGCCGCCCGGGCGGCATCCGGCGGCCCCGGGGGTGCGCCGGTCGCCGGGGTGCTGCTGGCCGCGGGCGCCGGGACGCGGCTGGGGCTGCCCAAGGCGCTCGTGCGCTGGCACGACGGCCGGTTGCTGGTCGAGCGCGGGATCGCGCTGCTCCGCGACGGCGGCTGCGACCGCGTGCTCGTCGTGCTCGGCGCGCGCGCCGAGGAGGTCCTCGCCACCGCCGACCTGGCCGGCGCCGTGCCGATCGTCAACGGCGGCTGGGACGAGGGCATGGGGTCCTCGCTGCGGACCGCGCTGGCGGCCCTGGCCACGACCTCGGCGGGCGCCGCGGTCGTCGCCCTGGCCGACCAGCCGCTGGTCGGCGCGGAGGCGGTCCGCCGGCTGGTGGCGCGCTGGCGCGCGTCCGCCCCGCCGGCCGTGGTCGCCACCTACGGCGGCGCGCCGCGCAACCCGGTGCTGCTGGACCGGCGGGCCTGGGAGCGCGTGGCCGCCACCGCCCGCGGTGACGTGGGCGCCCGCCCCTACCTGCGCGAGGCCGGGGGCCAGGTCGTGGCGGTGCCGTGCGACGACACGGGCTCGGCGGCGGACGTGGACACCGCCGAGGACCTGCTGGCGCTCGGGGTCCACCTCGGCAGCGCCACGGCCCGTGCCCGCCGGGCGGCCCCGCCGCGCCCCTCGCGGATCTAGTCTCCGGAAGCCCACGAGCCGACCAGGAGGAGCCCGCCCGTGCAGCTCACGCATTCGTTCCGCGTCCCCGTGCCGGTCGAGGAGGCCTGGGTGGTGCTGCGCGACATCGAGCGCATCGCGCCGTGCATGCCCGGCGCGACCATCGACGCGGTCGACGGCGACCACTTCACCGGCGGCGTGAAGGTCAAGGTCGGACCCATCACGGTGACCTACCGCGGTGAGGCGGACTTCGTGAACGTGGACGAGGAGCACCACCGCGCCGCCATCGAGGCCAAGGGCAAGGAGACGCGGGGCACGGGCACGGCGCGTGCGACCGTGCACGCGGAGCTGCGCCAGGTGGGGTCCGAGACCGAGGTGACCCTGGTGACCGACCTCAACGTCACCGGCAAGCCGGCCCAGTTCGGCCGCGGGGTGATGGCCGACGTGGGCGGCAAGCTCATCGACCAGTTCGCGACCTGCCTGTCCTCGGAGCTGGCGTCCCCGTCCCCGTCGCCGTCGCCCACGGTGACGGCCGCGGCCAGCACCCCGTCGTCCGCGGTCGGCGCCGACCCCGCGGCCGAGGCCGGCGTCGGTGGCGGGACGGGGCCCGCCCCCGCCACGCCGGCGCTGGGACCCGAGGGCACCGTCGGCGTGGACGACACCGTCCGCACCGGCCCCGCGGGGACGCCGTCATCGACCTCGCAGCCGCGCACCCCACGGCCGTCCGACGACGCCATCGACCTGCTCGGCGTGGCGGGGAGCCCGCTCCTGCAGCGCCTCGGCCCCCTCGCCGGGGCCGTCGCCGCGGTGCTGCTCCTGCTGTCGCTGCTCCGCCGCGCCCGCCGTCGCCGCGCCGCTGCGGTGGCCATCGCCACCGCACCCCGCCTGATCCCCTACGGCGTCCCGACCGTCGCCGTCGTCACCCTCCAG
This sequence comes from Egibacteraceae bacterium, assembly GCA_030447925.1. Classification (GTDB taxonomy): domain Bacteria; phylum Actinomycetota; class Nitriliruptoria; order Euzebyales; family Egibacteraceae; genus JAUJNX01. Next base: position 208,031 of record JAUJNX010000006.1, read on the forward strand.
CCCGTCGAGGACGAGGACGCCTAGCGTCGGCGTCGACGCCCGCCACGGTCCCCGGAACCGTCCGGGACTCATGCGTTCCTGTCACACCCTCTTGCTACGTTCCATGGCATGACGACCACCTGTTCGGACGCCGAGGAGCTGGCCCTCCTGCTCGACGACGTGCGCCGCGCCGAGCACCACCTGGCCCGCGCCGTCGTCCGGGCAGGCCGCCTCGCCTCCTCCGGGGTGTCGGAGCGGGTGGAGGGCCTGCCGCTGGACCTGCTCCTGGGCGTGGCCTGCCGCCTGACGGGTGCGGACCGGCGGATGCTGATCGCCGCCGGTGAAACGCTGGCCGACCTGCCCGCGGTGTCCACCCTGTTCACCGGGCACGGCCTGTCCTGGGGTCAGGTCCGCGCGATCACCACCGCCGCCAAGCGCTTGTCCGCTGACGCCCGCGCCGTGCTGGACGCCCGGGTCGCGGCCCGCCTGACCGCGCACCCGGCACGCCGCCGCGGACCACCCGCGACGGCGTGTTCACGGGTGGGCGGCGACCGACACACCGTTGCCGGCGTCAGCCGCCGGCACCTCCTCGCAGGAGGGGGGTCAGGGCGGTCAGCACGTCGGTGACGGCCAGGGTGTCCAGGCAGGTGGTGTGGCCCGGGAGGGTGCAGGCGCCGCTGTACCAGCAGGCTTGCTCGGTCATGTCGGCGGGGCGGCGCACGGGGCAGGGGAGGGCCGCCTGGAGGCTGACGTGGCGGTCGCGCAGGCCGAAGCGGCCCGCCCAGCTGGGCCCGTACAGGGCGACCGTCGGCGTCCCCACCGCCGTGGCCAGGCGGGCGGGACCGGTGTCCCCGGCCACGCACGCGGCGCTGGCTGCGGCCACGGCGGCCAGGCCGCGCAGGTGCAGGGGCGGCAGGGCGGTGACCTCGGGGTGGCCGGCGGCGACCGCCGCCGCCAGGTCGGCCCGCCGCCCGCTGGCCACCAGCACCCGCCGCCCCCTCGCGGCCAGCTCCGCCGCGAGGTCGCGGAAGCGGTCGGCGCCCCACTCCTTGATGGCCATGCCCGCCTCGGGAACGAGCAGCACCGGCGCGGGACCCGTCCCGGCCCGCTCGCGTCCTCCCGCGAGCTCCTCGTCGGTCAGGTGCACCGCCGGCGCGAGGCCCCGCAGGGACTGGTCGATCACCCCCTCCGCGGCGAGCAGCGCGAGGAAGCGCAGGTCGATGCGCTCGTCGGGCGGTGGCCCGCGCCAGAGGTCGTCCACCACGCGGCCCGCCCCGCTGGCGGCGAGGACCGCGGGGATGCCCCCGTAGCGGGTGTCGGTGACCGCGAGGTCGAACCCGCGGGCGGCGAGCGCCCCCACCGCCGCGGCCTGCTGCTCCGGCGGCCCCGGTGCCGCGACGACGACCTCGTCGACTAACGGGTCGGCGGCGAGCAACTCGTCGCCCGGCGCGAAGGTCAGGACCGTGACCCGCGCGCCGGGGTGGGACCGGGCGAGCGCGTGCACCGCGGGGAGGGCGAGCAGCAGGTCCCCGAACCCGCCGAGCAGCTCGACGAACAGCACCGACCCCACGGGCGCGGGCGGGGGGCCCCCACCCGCTCCCCGGGGTGCGGCGGCGAGGCGGGCGGTCACCGGGCGACGCCGGCGTAGACGTCGAGGTGGGCGTCGGCGATCGCGCCCCAGTCGTGGGTCGCGGCCAGGCGGGCCGCCCCGGACCGCAGCCGGGTGGCGAGGTCGGCGTCGCCCAGGACGCGGGTCAGCGCGGCCGCCAGCGCCGAGGTCGACCGCGGAGGGACCAGCAGCGCGGCGTCGCCGTCGCGCAGGGCCGGGTCGGGCGGGTCGGCGGCGGTGGCCACCAGGGGCAGCCCGTGGGCGGCGCAGGCCAGCAGCGCGCCGCTGCGCGTGGTGGTGCCGGCGGTGAAGGGCAGCACGGCGACGTCGGCCGCGGTCAGCAGGCGCGACACCTCGTCCTCCGGCCGCCAGCCGGTCAGCGTCACCGCCGCGGCCAGCCCCAGCCCGGCGATCAGCCCCTCGATCTCCGCGCGCCACGCGTCAGCCTCGCGGCCGGGCAGGGCGCGGCTCTCGAACCCCCCGGCCACGAGGAGGTGCGCGCCGGGGTGCGCGGCGCGGACGCGGGCCAGGGCGGGGAGCAGGTAGCGGATCCCCTTGACCGGGTGGACGAACCCGAAGAACGCGATCACCGGGGCGGCCGCGGTCAGCCCCAGGTCGGCCCGGACCCCCGCGCGCGCCTGGGCCCCGTCCAGCGGCGCGACCCGCAGGTTCGGCCCGATGGGGATGCGCCGGACCGCGGCGCGGGGGAGCCGGTCGCGGAGCGCCGCACCGTGGACCGGGTTGGTCGTGACCAGCGCGGCGGAGCGGGCGGCGAGCAGCCCGATCTCGCGGTCCCAGGCGCCGGCGCGCTCCAGCGGCGGCCAGACGGTGCGGGCGAGCGCGGGGCGCAGCCTTCCCGGCGCCCAGGCCCACCAGCCGTACTCGTGGACGGTGGTGACCAGCGGGGTGCGACCCAGCAGCGCGGGCAGCAGGCCGACCTCGCCGCGGTAGGCGTAGGCCGACGGCGCGAACTGGACGTGGACCACGTCGGGCCGCAGCCCGGTGACGACCGCTGCGACCCGCGCCACGCCGGGGGCGTCCCAGCGGCGCGCCCCCGCGATCACGGGCAGGCGCACGGGACGGGCCCTGCCCGGCACGGGGACGTCGACCTCCGGGGCCCGGCCGCCGGCCGCGGCGGTGACCACGAGCACCTCGGCGTCGCGGGCGAGCAGCTCCGCGCCCAGCCGCGCGCTGTAGTCCGCCACGCCGTCCAGGGCCGGACGGGCGTCGCCGCAGACGAGGGCGACCCTCATGGGGTCACGGGCGCGGGGTCACGGGCGTCGGGTCAGGGGCGCGCCCGCGACCTCGGTGAACAGGGCCTGCCAGTCGCGGGTGAAGCGCTCGATGCCGAAGCGCTCGCGGGCCGTCTCGCGGGCGGCGGCGCCCAGCTTGGCGGCCAGCTCGTGGTCGTCCAGCAGCGCGCGCATGGCCTCGACGAGCCGCCGGGGGTCGGTGTCGGCGTAACCGTTGACCCCGTCCTGCACGACGGTCGCCAGCTCCGTGGTCGCCAGCCCGACGATGGGCATGCCGAGCAGCATCGCCTCGCAGATCGCCAGGCCCAGCGAGGTGTAGCGGATGGGGGTGAAGAAGAAGCGGTACGGCGCGGAGAACGCCGGCAGGTCCGGCAGCGGGATCTCCCCGATCCCGCCCGCCTCCTGGGCGAACATGCCGACCAGGTCAAGCGGGACGTCCTGGCGCACCCGGGCGAACACGTCCGCGCCGAGCCGGCGACCGCGCCGCGCCAGCCCGTTGACCACGACCAGGCCGCGCTCGCGCTCGCCGGTCCAGCGCACGTCGGCGGGGACGGTCACCCCGTGCTCGATCACGCGCACGGGCGTCCGCCCGCTGTCCCACATGAGCGCGTTGAACGGCGTGACGTGGACGATCAGCGCCGCGGGATCGTCGACCGGGTGCTGGGTGTCGGTGGGGGAGCTGCGGGGCGGGTCGTGCTCCAGGTGGAGCTGGGGCAGGCGCAGCTGGGCGGGCGAGCAGATCTCGTGGCGGTCGACCTCCCAGTTGCGCACCGACTGGGTGAGCACGACGTCGATCTGCTCGCGGGCGACGTCGGCGGCGGGGACCTCGACGACCGACGCCGGCCACGGGAACGACCCGCCCCGCCCGCCGTAGCCCTCGGGCCGGCCCTCCTTGACGGGCAGGACCAACTCGTAGGGCCCCTGCGCCAGGTACCACAGGTAGCTGCCGTGCACGTGCCAGGTGAGGATGCGCAGGGGGCGCACGGTCAGGCCCCGGGGCGCAGGAGGTCCAGCGCCGCGTCGACGACCATGCCGGGCGCGATGTCCAGGCACTCCATCTGGTACGGGCAGGCGAACGCGCGGCACGGCGAGCAGGCGGTCGGCCGGCGCAGCAGCCGCAGGGGCGCGGTGCGGGGCGCGAACTCGGCCTCCAGCTCCGTGCCCGCGAACAGCGCCACCGTCGGCCGCGCGAAGGCGTCGGCGAGGTGCAGCGGCCCGGAGTTGTTGGTCACCACGACCGCGGCCCCGGCGATCACCGCCGCCAGCTCGGCCAGGTCGGTCTTGCCGGCGACCGAGACGACGTCGGGGGACGCGGCGGCGGCCACCACCTGGTCGGCCAGCGGGGCCTCGCGCGCGCTGCCGACGACCACCGCGGTCATCCCCGCCCCGGCCGCGATGCCCGCCGCGGCGGCGCCGAAGCGCGCCGGGTCCCAGCGGCGCGACGGGCAGCTGGCCCCGGGCGCCACCACGGCGTAGCGGTCCCCGGCCCCCACCCCGTCGAGCAGCCCGCGCGCGGCGATCGCGGCGCCGGCGGGCACGGCCAGCTCCAGCTGCGGCCCCGCCGGGGCGATCCCCAGCCCCGCCAGCAGCGCGAGAGTGCGGTCGGCCTGGTGCCCGCCGGGGGCGGGCGGCGTGACGGGGTGCGACAGCACCCCGCCCGCGAAGTCCGGGGACAGCGCCGCGCGGATGGGGATGCCTGCGAGGTAGCAGGCGTAGGCGGGCGGGTGGGGCGACTGGGAGAAGCTCGTGGCGATGACGGCGGCGTCGTAGGCGCCGGCCGCGAGGTCGTCCACCGCCGCGCGCTCGCGCGCGGGGTCGAACGGCAGCGCGCCCGACGCGTCCTGCCACAGCGCCCGCAGCGTCCGGACCTCGTCCACAGCGGGCAGCAGCGGCGCGACGTGCGCGCCGGCCGGCGACGCCAGCAGCGTGATGTGGGCGTCGGGCAGCGCGCGGCGCAGGGCCCGCAGCGCCGGGGTCTGGAGGACCACGTCGCCGACGTTGTCCAGGCGCACCACGAGCACCCGCCGCGCACCGTCCAGGGCGCCCGCCCGCGCCGTCACAGCGGGAGCACCTGGGGGGCGTCGACGGTGCGCACCGGCACGGTGGTAGGCAGCTCCTGGTGGTAGACGCCCGACGGGAGGACCCCGCAGCCGCCGGCCCGGGCGATGACGCGGAGCTGGGCCAGCACGTCCTCGCCGGCGTGGTCGGTCGGCAGCGCCCGCCAGAAGGAGAACCCGCCGACGTCGAGCAGCACCTGGCGGTCGTAGAGGGCGCACCCGCCGCTCCAGGCCAGCTTGTAGACGACCGGGTCCGCGTCGGTCGCGCCCAGGTCGCGGGCCGCGTGGTACAGGTTGGCGGCGTTGTGGAGCCGGTAGCGCTCCCACTCCCGCGTGCCGGGCGCGATCGTCTCCGGCGTGACGGCGCCCTCCCAGCGCTCCAGCACCTGCTCGTGGGGCCGCACGTCGCCCGCGTGGCTGAGCCCGATGACGCCGGCGCCGACCAGCCCGGCGCCGCGCGCCAGCAGGACGCGGACCATGCGCGCCACGACGTCGGGCTCCAGGACCAGGTCGTCGTCCAGGAACAGGACGTAGGGCGCGGTGGCCTGCTCCAGCAGGTACTGGCGCTGCTCGGCCAGCCCGCGCCGGGGCAGGTGGCGGTGGAAGCCCACCGGGATGCCCCGCGCCCGCAGCACGCGCATGACGGCCTGCACGGTGCCGTCGCTGCGGGTGCGGTCGTCCTCGGTCTGGTCGGACACCACGACCCGCAGGGACCGGTAGCTCTGGGCCATGACGCTGGTCAGCGTCACCGCCAGCGCGGCCGGCCGGTTGTAGGTGGGGATGAGGACGTCGACCGGCGGGGTCCTGGCCGCGCTCACGACCCCACCACCGGCGCCGGCTCCTCCACCGTGAGGTCGATCGCGGTGATGCGCTCGATGATCCCGGTGGTGGACCGGTCCTCCAGGTACTCCAGGATCTCCACCGTCCCGCCCAGCGACTCGACCAGGGGCGCCTCCGGCAGGGTGTCGCGGGTGTAGTCCCCGCCCTTGACGTAGACGTCGGGGCGGGCCGCGCGCGGGAGCTCGACGGGGGAGTCGTGGTCGAACGCGACGACGTGGTCCACGCACGACAGGGCGGCGAGGACCTCGAGGCGGTCCTCCAGCGGGTTGATGGGCCGGGCCGGGCCCTTGAGGCGGGCGACGCTGGCGTCCGCGTTGACCGCCACGACGAGCACGTCGCCGAGCGCCTTGGCCCGGCTGAGGTAGGTGACGTGGCCGCGGTGGAGGATGTCGAAGCAGCCGTTGGTGAAGACCAGCCGCCGCCCGGCGAGGCGGTGGGTGCGGGCCAGGCCGGTCAGCGCGGCCGCGTCGGCGACGCGCTTCACCGCCGCGGGGTCGTCCTCGCACAGCTCCGCGGCGGTGCACACCGCCGTGCCCGGCTTGCGCACGACCACCCCCGCGGCCGCCGAGGCGAGCTCCGCCGACGGCACCGTCCCCGCCCCCGCCGCCAGCGCCAGGGTCAGCGCCGCCACGTAGGTGTCGCCGCAGCCGGTCGCCTGCGGGCGCTCCACCGGCACGGCGTAGGTCCGGTAGGCGGGCTGGCCGCGCTCCAGGACGACCGCGCCGTCGGTGTCCAGGGTGACCGACGCCATCGCGGCGCCGGTGCGGTCGAGCAGGCGCTGGCCGTGCTCGACGACCGCGGCCGCGCGGTCGACCACGTTGCGGACCTCCGCGGAGGGCCGGCCGGGCGGCTCCACGACGGGGAGGCCCAGCAGCCGCGCGGCCTCGGTGTAGTTGGGCTTCACCGCGGTCGGGCGCAGGCTGCGCCAGGCGGCCGGGGAGCGGGCGTCCACGGTGCACGCGCGCACGTCCTCGGCGCGCCAGCGGGCCAGCGCCCGCAGCACGGCGGGGGCGCGGACGCCGCCCTCATAGTCCGACACGACCAGCGCGTCCGCGTGGGCCAGCGCGGCGCGGACGGCCGCGGCGAGCTGCGCCTCGTCCTCGCCCTCCAGCACGTCGGTGGTGCCCTGGTCGAAGCGCAGGAGCAGCTGGCCGGCGGCGGTGAGGCGGTGCTTGGCCATGGTGCGGCGCGCGCCGGAGCGGATCACCCCGTCGGTGTCGACCCCGGCGGCGGCGGTGGCGTCGCGCAGCGCGCGGCCCTCCTCGTCGTCCCCGACGACCGCGAGCAGGCGCACCTGCGCGCCCAGGGCGGCGAGGTTGATCGCGGTGTTGGCCGCGCCGCCGGGCACGTCGAGGCGCTCGTCGAGGTCCAGGACCGGGACCGGCGCCTCCCGCGACAGCCGGGTCGAGCGCCCGTGGAGCCAGCGGTCGAGGATCGCGTCCCCCACGACGACGACCCGCAGTCCCGCGAACGCGCCGACGACACGGCGCAGGCTGGCTTCCACGCATCCTCCTGTGCTCCGTTGCACCTCGAGTAGTGCGGTGCTGCGAGTGCGGTCGTACCCCAACCTGTTGCCCCGCGGGAGGAGAAGCAACTCCTCCCGCTGCCGTCCGCCCACTGACCGTATGGACAGGGGCGCCGGGCAAGGTAGCGCAAGGTACGCGATCCGCTCCGCAACCGGGACCTGTCACAGGCCGGACCTACGATGGGCCGATGCCCAAGTTCCAGGTCGTCAGCGACTACGAGCCCGCGGGTGACCAGCCCAGGGCCATCGAGGGCATCGCCGACGCGGTGCTGCGCGGCGAGTCCGACGTCGTCCTGCTGGGCGTCACCGGGTCGGGCAAGACCTTCACCGCGTCCAAGATCATCGAGCGCGTGCAGAAGCCCACGCTGGTGCTGGCGCCGAACAAGACGCTCGCCGCCCAGCTGGCCAACGAGTTCCGGGAGTTCTTCCCCGGCAACGCGGTCGAGTACTTCGTCAGCTACTACGACTACTACCAGCCGGAGGCGTACGTCCCGTCCTCCGACACCTACATCGAGAAGGACTCCTCGCTGAACGAGGAGGTCGAGCGGCTGCGCCACCGGGCCACCTCGGCGCTGCTGTCCCGGCGCGACGTGCTCATCGTCGCCAGCGTCTCGTGCATCTTCGGCCTGGGATCGCCGGAGGAGTACCAGCACCACCTGCTCGTGCTGAAGCGCGGTGACGAGGCCGGGCTGGACCGCACGCTGCGGCGGCTGGTCGACCTGCAGTACGAGCGCAACGACCTCAACTTCACGCGCGGGCGCTTCCGCGTGCGCGGGGACACGCTGGAGGTCTTCCCCGCCGACGCCGAGATCGCCTACCGCGTCGAGTTCTTCGGCGACGACATCGACCGCATCACCCGCCTGGACCCGCTCACGGGCGAGGTCCTCGCGGAGCTCGACGAGGTTCTGGTCTTCCCCAACTCCCACTACGTCACGTCGCCGGAGCGCATGGCCAAGGCGATCGAGACCATCCAGGTGGAGCTGGCGGAGCGCCTCGCGGAGCTGGAGCGCCAGGACAAGCTGCTGGAGGCCCAGCGCCTGCGCATGCGCACCAACTACGACCTGGAGATGATGCGCGAGATCGGGTTCTGCAACGGCATCGAGAACTACTCGCGCCACATCGACGGCCGGGCGCCGGGGGAGACCCCCAACACCCTGCTCAGCTTCTTCCCCGACGACTTCCTGCTGATCGTCGACGAGTCCCACGTGACCATCCCGCAGGTCGGCGGGATGCACGAGGGCGACCGGTCGCGCAAGCAGACCCTGGTCGACTACGGGTTCCGCCTGCCCAGCGCGCTGGACAACCGGCCGCTGCGGTTCGAGGAGTTCCGCGCGCAGGTGCCCCAGACGGTGCACGTGTCGGCCACGCCCGGGCCGTTCGAGCGGCGGGTGGCCACCACGGTCGTGGAGCAGGTGATCCGCCCGACCGGCCTGGTCGACCCGGAGGTCGTCGTCCGGCCCACGCGCGGGCAGATCGACGACCTGATCGCGGAGATCCGGGCGCGCACGGAGCTGGACGAGCGCGTCCTGGTCACCACCCTGACCAAGAAGATGGCGGAGGACCTGACCGACTACCTGCTGGAGTCGGGCATCCGCGTGCGCTACCTGCACTCCGAGATCGACACGGTCCAGCGCATCGAGATCCTGCGCGAGCTGCGCCTCGGCGAGTTCGACTGCGTCGTCGGCATCAACCTGCTGCGGGAGGGCCTGGACCTGCCCGAGGTGTCGCTCGTCGCGATCCTCGACGCGGACAAGGAGGGCTTCCTGCGCAGCGAGACGTCGCTGGTGCAGACGATCGGCCGCGCGGCCCGCAACGTGAACGGCCGCGTGGTCATGTACGCCGACACGCTGACCGACTCGATGCAGCGCGCCATCGACGAGACCAACCGGCGCCGCCAGCTGCAGGTCCGCTACAACACCGAGCACGGCATCGACCCGCAGAGCATCCGCAAGAAGGTCGGCGACATCATCCAGATGGCGCGCGCCGCGGAGGCGGGCCGGCCCTACGCCGCGACGCCGAACCTGCGGCGCAGCCGGCGCGGGCGGGCCGGCGCCGACGTGCCCGACGTCAGCCAGCTCCCGCAGGACGACCTCGCCAAGCTCATCCAGTCGCTCAGCGACGAGATGAACGAGGCCGCCGCGGACCTGCGCTTCGAGTACGCCGCCCGCCTCCGCGACGAGGTCACCGAGCTCAAGCGCGAGCTCCGCGGCATGCAGGAGGCCCTCCGCTAGCGCACCCGGGCGGGGGGGGGGCCGGGGGTGGGGGCCGGCCGGCCGGTCGGGGTCAGCGGCTGGTGACGGTGAGGGTGTGCTCGCCGCGGGCGGGGGCCCGGACCAGCACCTCGAGGCCGCGGTTGGTCGACCGCGTCTGGTAGCGGGCCGCCTCACCGTCGAGGAGGACCTCGCCGACGGCGGCGTCGGCCGGCAGCACGTGGCCCAGGGTCAGCGAGCGCACGCCGGTGGCGCCGTCCAGGCGGGCCGTGACGGTGTGCTCGCCACCATCGCGGGTGACGGCGACCGCGACCTCGCCGCCGCCGATGGCGATCGCCTCGCCGGACAGCCCGGGCTGGCCCTCCGGCACCTGCGGGACGACCTCCAACTGGCCGCGCCCCAGGTGCGGGCGGACGCCCAGCTGCTGGTGGACCACGGGCCAGACCGTCCCGTAGGCGCCCCAGGCCTGGAGCACCATGGCGCGCTCGGTGAACAGGCGGTCGATGGATCCGCCGGGGGAGTAGTCCGGCGACGGGGCGATCTCGGGCATGGCGCCGGGCTGCTCGTCGGGCTCCAGCTGGAGCCGCGCGTTCGCGGTGGTCCAGCGCTGCTGCTGGTCCTCGCCCATGCGGCCGTAGTTGCCCTCGGCGACCGCGATGATCGAGGTGTTGAGGGTGTAGATGTTCTCCTCGTCCGGGACCTCCGACTCGGCGGGGTCACAGCCCTCGCGGCCGGTGTGGAACATCCCGTACTCGTCGCCGTAGCACTCGGTCTCGCGCAGGGCGAGGGCCGCCTGGCCCTGCTCGCGGGTGGCCAGCCCGCCGCGCGCCCGCCCCACCGGCGGCTGCAACTCGACCTCCATCGGCGTGGCGCCGATCCAGTGGCGCTGCTGGATCTTCTCGTCGTCCTCGCCCAGGGAGTCGGCGTGCTGGGGGATCTCCGGCATCCACCAGGCGTCGGAGAACCGCGACTGCAGGTCCGCGGCCCGGGCCGAGGCCCGCGCGGCGGTCGCCCAGTCGCGCTGCGCCCGCGCCATGTCGGCGAGGTCCCACAGCCCGCGGATGGTGTAGACGGTGTTGTCCAGCTTCTCCGGGCCCATGCCCTCGCGCTCGACGTTGCCGAGGCCCTCGGGCCAGCCGTCGCCGTCGTCGTCGAGCTCGCGGAAGATGTAGTCCATGTTCGACTTCGAGAAGTCGTACATCTCGTCCAGCCAGGCGTCGTCGCCCGTCCAGCGCCAGATCAGCGCGACGGCGCTGGGGAACTTCGCGGTCTCGTCGGTGTTGCCCGGGTCGGCATTGGACCCGAAGAACACCGAGCCGTCCTGGATGACCTCGTGGACGACCTTCCCGCTGCCCTGGTTGTCGATCAGGCTGGCGTCGCGCAGCGCGCGCAGGTGGTCCTTGATCGGCTCGAACTGGCCGACCGCCACGCTGGCGAAGGCGGTGTACTCGCCGTCGGTGGCGAACAGCCACGGGTAGTCGGGGAAGCCGGCGCCCAGGAAGCGGATGCGCTCCAGCTCGCCCTCCGGCGGCGGGTAGTTCTTGCCGGCATTGGTCTCGCGCAGCTCCAGGTCCTCGACCACCTGGACGGAGTCGGCGAGGTTCTGCTTGCTCCAGTCGATGGCCTCGGCGAGGTCGGGGTCGCCGGGCAGGTCCAGGCGGGTCCGCGCCGCGAGGGCCTCGCGGTCGGCGACCTTGGCGTCCAGCAGGGCCTGCGGGTCGGCGAGCACCGCGTCGGCGGTGGCGTGGGCCTCGGCGGCGCCCGCCTCGGACCCGGCGACCGCGAACCACACGGTGGTGGAGCCGCCCGCGGGGACCTCGACCTGGTAGGACAGGCGCCCGCCGGCGCCCCGGCCGTAGGCGGTGTCGTCGCAGCGCGGCGGCTGCGGCGGCGCGTCGGGCCCGCTGGCGGGGCAGATCACGGGCGGCTCCTGTGGCCCGCGGTAGTCGTCGCCGGTGCCCGTGCGGGCCGGCTCCAGGGTCGAGCCGACGACCGCCGCCCAGTCGTGGGGCAGGGCGTTGGGGACCGGCGGGGTGCCCTGCTCGGTGAAGGCCAGGCGCCCGCGCTCGGCGGCCACCGCGTCCTGCAGGTTGAAGTCCAGCTGCGACGGGTTGGTCTCGCCCCAGGGGTAGATGCCCATGAGCTCGGAGTGGGCGTCCACGTCCAGCGTCAGGGACTGGGCGGCGTCGGCGGTCAGCTCGAGGCCGACCAGGACGGCGCGGTGCCCGTCGGGGGCGAACTCGGTGCGGCGGACGGTGAGGCCCTCGCGGCCCGGCAGGTCCAGCACGACGTGGCCGTAGCCGCTGGTGAAGCGCTCCGCCGGCCCGACCCACTCGCCGTCGATACCGAACCACAGGCCGTCGAGCAGCTTGATCGCGCCCGACCAGAACCCGCCCATCTCGCCGCGGGTGTGGAAGCCCATGGCGGGGAAGCGACCGTCCTGGGTGCCCACGACGTAGGCGCGGTCGCCGATGGCGACGTAGCGGCGGTCCGCCAGCCGGTCCTCGACGGACAGGGTCGGCGGGCCCTCGTCCGGTTCCTGCGGCGCCGCGGGTGCGGCCACGCCCATGACCATGGTGAACGCCAGCACGGCAACGACGACCCTGCGCATCGGCTCCCTCTCGCCCTCGCACCCCCGGACGTCCGTCACGTTGTCCGGGTACCTCCCACCTGTCAAGGGTCGGGAGGGCGCGGCGGTCACCAGCCGCGCGCCGCCCAGTCGTCCAGCGCGGGGCGCTCCGCGCCGATGGTCGTGCCCGCGCCGTGGCCGGGGTGGACCCGGGTGGCGTCGTCGAGGACGAACAGCCGCTCGCGCAGGGAGCGCATGATCGTCGGGAAGTCCCCGCCGGGGTAGCGCGTGGCGCCCGGGCCCCCCGGGAACAGGGTGTCGCCGGAGAACAGGTCGGTGGCGCCGAGCAGCACGCACGTCGACCCGGGGGTGTGGCCGGGGGTGTGGAGCAACTCGACCTCGGCGCCGCCGAAGGCGATGCGCTCGCGGTCGACCAGGGCCACGTCGGCGGCGCGGGGGACGCGGTCGGCGTCGGCGGGGTGCAGGTAGGTGGGCGCCCCCGTGGCGTCGGCGACGGCGTCCAGCGCCTGCCAGTGGTCGTCGTGGCCGTGGGTGGTGACGATCGCGGCCAGGGCCCGGTCCCCGATCAGGTCCAGGATCCGGTCGGCCTCCGCGGCCGCGTCGATCAGGACCGCGATCCGGGTCGCGGTCTCGGTGAGCAGGTAGACGTTGTTGTCCATCGGCCCGACCGACAGCGCGTGGACCTCGACCACCGCGCCGCCCGGCAGCCGCACCTCGGAGCTGGAATACCCGTCGCTGGTCATGCGCTGCAGCGTAGAGGGGGCGGGTGCGGCCCTGACCTGTCACACCCGCTCGGTAGACTCCCGTCAGTCGGACCGTCGGCTCCCTTCCCCCCGCGGCCCCTCCTCCTGCGCACCCGGAAGACGAGACGTGGCCCAGCGCAAGACCCCCAACCGCGACGCGCGCGACACCCTGGTGGTGCGGGGTGCCCGCGAGCACAACCTCAAGGACGTCGACCTCGAGATCCCCCGGGACGCGCTCGTGGTCTTCTCTGGCCTGTCCGGCTCGGGCAAGTCCAGCATGGCCTTCGACACGATCTACGCGGAGGGCCAGCGGCGCTACGTCGAATCGCTGTCGGCCTACGCCCGCCAGTTCCTCGGCCAGCTCGACAAGCCCGACGTCGACGTCATCGAGGGCCTGTCGCCGGCGATCTCGATCGACCAGAAGTCGACCTCGCGGAACCCGCGCTCGACGGTCGGGACGATCACGGAGGTGTACGACTACCTCCGCCTGCTCTACGCCCGCATCGGCCAGCCCCACTGCCCCGTCTGCGGGCGCCCGATCGAGCGCCAGACCGCGGAGCAGATCATCGACCAGGTCGAGGGGCTGGCGGAGGGCACGCGCTTCCAGGTGCTCGCCCCCGTGGTGCGCGGGCGCAAGGGCGAGTACGCGACGCTGCTGGGGGAGCTGTCGTCGCGCGGCTACGCCCGCGCCCGGATCACCTCGGGGACCAGGGAGCCCCAGGTGGTCGAGCTGTCGAGCCCGCCCACGCTGGCGCGCTACGAGCAGCACACCATCGAGGTGATCGTCGACCGGCTGGTCGCGCGGCCCGGCATCCGGCGGCGGCTGGCCGACTCGATCGAGACCGCGCTGCAGCTGGCCGAGGGCATCGCGGCGGTCGAGATCGTCAAGAACCCCGACGGTCCCGTGCAGGCCCCCGGGCAGCCGGCCGAGGGCGAGGTCCTGACCTTCTCCGAGCACCTGGCCTGCCCGTACGACGGCCTGTCGTTCGAGCGGCTGGAGCCGCGCAGCTTCTCGTTCAACACCCCGTACGGCGCCTGCGAGACCTGCGACGGGCTCGGCGTCCGGCTGGAGGTCGACCCGGAGCTGGTCGTCGGCGACCCCGACACCTCGCTGCTGGACGGCGTGCTGCTGCCGTGGACGACCAACGTCTACTACCAGGGCCTGTTCAGCGGGCTGGGCGCGCAGCTGGGCTTCGACGCAGGAGCCCCCTGGAAGGACCTGCGGCCCGAGCACCGGCGCGTGCTGCTGTACGGCCTGCCGGAGAAGGACCGCGTCACCGTCCGCTACACCAACCGCTACGGGCGCGAGCGGTCCTACGCGACCACCTACGAAGGCGTCATCCCGCAGCTGGTCCGCCGCCACGGGGAGACCGACTCCGACTCCGCGCGCGAGCGGATCGAGGAGTACATGCGCGAGGTGCCGTGCAGCGCGTGCGGCGGCGCGCGCCTCAAGCCCCTCATCCTCGGCGTGACCATCGGCGGGCGGTCGATCGCCGAGGCGTGCGCCCAGTCGATCGCGGAGGCGGACCGCTTCTTCAACGGGCTGGACCTCAACGACCGCGACCGCCTGATCGCCGCCCAGGTCCTCAAGGAGGTCCGGGAGCGCCTGCGCTTCCTGCTCGACGTCGGCCTGGACTACCTGACCCTGGACCGGACCGCCGGGACGCTGGCGGGCGGCGAGGCGCAGCGCATCCGCCTGGCGACCCAGATCGGGTCGGGGCTGGTCGGCTGCCTCTATGTGCTGGACGAGCCCTCGATCGGGCTGCACCAGCGCGACAACGAGCGCCTCATCGAGACGCTGCTGCGCCTGCGCGACCTCGGCAACACCGTGATCGTCGTCGAGCACGACGCCGCCACCATGGAGGCGGCGGACCACATCGTGGACATCGGCCCGGGCGCGGGGGAGCACGGCGGGGAGATCGTCCACAGCGGCACGCTGGCGGGGCTGAAGCGCGCGCCGCGGTCGATCACCGGGCAGTACCTGTCGGGCAAGCGCCGGGTCGAGGTCCCCGCGCAGCGCCGGCCGCGCACCCCCGGCCACTGCCTGCGGGTCCGCGGCGCCCGCGAGCACAACCTGCAGGACGTGACGGTCGAGTTCCCCCTCGGGCTGTTCGTCGCCGTCACCGGCGTGTCCGGGTCGGGCAAGTCGACGCTGGTCAACGACATCCTGCACGCGTCCCTGCTGCGCCACGTCTACGGCAGCCGCACCGCCCCCGGCCTGCACCGCGGGATCGACGGGCTGGCCGCCATCGACAAGGTCGTGGGGATCGACCAGTCGCCGATCGGGCGCACGCCGCGCTCCAACCCGGCGACCTACACCGGCGTGTTCGACCGCATCCGCACGCTGTTCGCCTCCACCCAGGAGGCCAAGGTCCGCGGCTACCAGCAGGGCCGCTTCAGCTTCAACGTCAAGGGCGGGCGCTGCGAGAACTGCGCGGGCGACGGCCAGATCAAGATCGACATGCAGTTCCTGCCCGACATCTACGTGCCCTGCGAGGTCTGCAAGGGGCGCCGCTACAACCGCGAGACGCTCGAGGTGCACTACCGCGGCAAGACGATCAGCGAGATCCTCGACCTGTCGGTCGAGGAGGCGCTGACCTTCTTCGACTCCATCCCCGCCATCAAGGCGCACATGGAGACCCTGAACGACGTCGGCCTCGGCTACGTCCGCCTCGGCCAGCCGGCGACGACCCTGTCGGGCGGGGAGGCCCAGCGCGTGAAGCTGGCGTCGGAGCTGCGCAAGCGGGCCACCGGCAGGACCGTCTACATCCTCGACGAGCCGACCACCGGCCTGCACTTCGAGGACGTCAACAAGCTGCTGGCCGTCCTGCACCGGCTGGTCGACAAGGGCAACACCGTCCTGGTCATCGAGCACGACCTCGACGTCGTGAAGACCGCCGACTGGGTCATCGACCTGGGCCCCGAGGGCGGCTCCGGCGGCGGCCGCGTCATCGGCGAGGGCACCCCCGAGGACATCGCCGCCATCCCCGCCAGCTACACCGGCAAGTTCCTCTCCCCCCTGCTCACCCGCTGAGCGCCCGGGCCCCCTCGGCTCATCCCGGGGGTGGGCGCAGGGTCAGGGACAGCGGCGCGGGGGTGGCGGGGACGGTGAGCGGGCCGCCCCGGTCGGGGAAGGGCCAGGGGTCGATGGTGACGGCCGCGCCGGAGCGGACGGTGCGGCGGGTGGTGCCGGCGACGTCGGTGTCGACGACCTCGGGCAGTTCGCCGCAGAGCACGAGCGAGACGCGGTCCAGGAACGCGATCCAGTCCGACGCCGCGGCGATGGCCGGCGGGAGGTCGCGCCACGACCCGCCGAGCCCGAGGTCGGCGAGGACGCGGTCCTGGCGCGCCCGCTCCTCGTCGTGCAGCGCGCGCACGCCCGCGTGCGGGCTGGCGGCGAAGAAGCGCGCGCCGTGCAGGCCGGTGAGCAGCCCGACGAGCGGGTCGACGGCGGCGGCGCGGGCGATGCCGCGCCGCCAGACCGCCTCGTAGACGTCGCCTGGCACCCGGTAGAAGGTGAGCGGGCGGCCGTCGGGACCCCGGGACGGGTCGGCGTCCGCCTCGCGCCAGCCGTTGTCGTGCAGGCGCGCGGCGGCGACGAGCGCCGACCGGTCCCAGGGACCGGCCGGGAGGCGGGCGGCGAGGTCGCCCGCCAGGTGGGCGTGCGCCTCCTGCGTCACCTGCACGTCCCCGACCACGATCACGCCCCCGATCCTCGCGCCTGGACCGTCAGGTGGCCAGCGCCACGATCGCGTCGCGGAGCCGGGCCGCGTCGACCGCCCCCTCCAGGACGCGAGCACGCGCACGCCGGGGGTGGCGTCGGCGACGCGCTGGAGGAGCGGGCCGGTGGCGAGGGCGCTCGCGGACCGGGACATCTGGGCCAAGCGTGGACGGGCCGTCACCCCCGGGCCTGCGACAATGGGGGCGTGGTCACCCGACTCCGCGACAACCCGGCCCTGGCCTTCCGCCCGGACCCCGGCACCATCCCCACCGACCCCGGCTGCTACCTGTGGCGCGACCGCCACGAGCGGGTCGTGTACGTGGGCAAGGCCAAGAACCTGCGCGCCCGCCTGTCCAGCTACTTCCAGGCCTGGGCGGGCATCCCCCAGCGCACCCGGGCGATGCTGGAGGCGGCGCGCAGCGTCGAGTGGATCACCGTCGGCAGCGAGGTCGAGGCCCTCCACCTCGAGTACAACCTCATCAAGAAGTACCGGCCCCGGTACAACGTCCGCTACACCGACGACAAGAGCTACCCGTACCTGGCGATCACGGTCCAGGACGACGTGCCCCGCGCGATGGTGCGCCGCAACCCGCGCAAGGACGGCACCCGCTACTTCGGGCCCTACGCCCACGCCTACGCGATCCGCGAGACCCTCGACCTCCTCCTGAGGGTCTTCCCGATCCGCACCTGCTCGCAGGGCGTGTTCGACCGGGCGCACCGCACGGGCCGGCCGTGCCTGCTGTTCCACATCGGCCGCTGCTCCGCGCCGTGCACCGGCCAGGTCGGCCTCGACGGCCACCGCGACCTCGTCGAGGAGTTCATCGCCTTCCTGGAGGGCGACACCGAGCAGGCGATCGAGGACCTCACCGAGCGCATGACCGCCGAGGCGGGCAAGCTCAACTTCGAGGCCGCGGCGCGCATCCGCGACCAGCTCGGGGCGGTGCGCCGCGCCCTCGAGAAGCAGGTCATGGCCACCGACCGGCCGGAGGACTTCGACGCGATCGCGCTGCACGAGGACGAGCTGGAGGCCTCGTTCCAGGCCTTCTTCGTCCGCCGCGGCCGGGTCGTGGGGCGCAAGGGCTGGACGGTGGACCGGGTCGAGGACCTCGACACCCCTGGCCTGGTCGCGCGGTTCCTGCTCGACTTCGCGATGGAGCGGGGCGACGAGCTGCCCCGGGAGGTGCTGGTGCCCACCGAGCCGGAGGACCGCGAGACCCTGGAGGACCTGTTCAGCGAGGTGCGCGGCGGGGGCCGGGTCGGCATCCGCGTCCCCCAGCGCGGCCAGAAGCGGGTGTTCCTGGAGACGGTGCGGGAGAACGCGGTCGAGGCGTTCCAGCAGCACCGACTGAAGCGCGCCAAGGACTTCAACGCCCGCAGCCAGGCGCTGCACGAGCTGCAGGAGGCACTGGGCCTGGCCGAGCCGCCCCTGCGCATCGAGTGCTACGACAACTCGACGCTCCAGGGCACCAACACGGTGTCGTCGATGGTGGTGTTCGAGGACGCCCTGCCGCGCAAGTCGGAGTACCGCCGCTTCGCGATCCGCAGCCCGGAGGCGCAGCAGGACGACTTCGCGGCGATGTACGAGGTGATCAGCCGCCGCTTCAAGCGGCTCCTCGCCGACGAGCAGAAGCCGGTGACGGAGCGCAAGTTCGCCTACCCGCCGAACCTGGTGATCATCGACGGCGGCAAGGGCCAGCTGAACGCCGCGCGGCGGGCGATGGACGACCTCGGCATCGAGGGCGTGGAGCTGTGCTCGCTGGCCAAGCGCCTCGAGGAGGTCTTCCTCCCCGACCGCGAGGAGTCGGTCCTGCTCCCGCGCGGCAGCGAGGCGCTGTTCCTGGTCCAGCGCATCCGCGACGAGGCCCACCGCTTCGCCATCACCTACCACCGGACCCTGCGGGGCCGGGCCATGACGGAGTCCGCGTTCGACGACATCCCCGGCGTCGGGCCGGCCCGGCGCAAGGCCCTCATGACCGCGTTCGGGTCCCTGCGCAAGGTCCAGGCCGCGACCGTCGAGGAGCTCGCGGAGGTCGACGGCATCTCCCCGGCCCTCGCCCAGGCGATCTCGGACCACCTCCACGGCGTCCCGTCGGCGGACCGCCGCGACGCCCGGGCGCGCGCGTCGTGACCAGGCCGTCGCTCGCGATCATCACGGGCCTGTCGGGCGCGGGGCGGACCACCGCCGCGAAGGTGCTCGAGGACCTGGGCTACTTCGTCATCGACAACATGCCGCCCGCGCTGATCGAGCGGGTGGTCGACCTGGCCACCGCACCCGGGTCGGCCGTCGACCGCGTGGCGCTGGTCGTGGACGTCCGCGGCCGAGCGTTCTTCGGGGACCTGCGCCAGACCCTGTCCGGCCTGTCCGAGCGCGGCCTGCGCCCGCGGGTGCTGTTCCTGGAGGCCGCCGACGAGACCCTGGTGAAGCGCTACGAGGCCGCGCGCCGCGCCCACCCGCTGAGCGGGCGCGACCGCATCGTGGACGGCATCGCCCGCGAGCGCCGGCTGCTGGCCGACCTGCGCGGCCAGGCGGACCTGGTCGTGGACACCACCGACCTGAACGTGCACCAGCTGCGCGACAAGCTCGTCGACTCCTTCGGCGCGGAGAGCCGCGAGGGCCTGGTCTGCAACGTCGTGACCTTCGGGTTCAAGAACGGGTCGCCCCGCGACGCCGACATCCTGCTCGACGTGCGCTTCCTGCCCAACCCGCACTGGGTGGAGGAGCTGCGGCCCTTCGACGGGCTGGACGACCGGGTCCGCGACTACGTGCTGGGCCAGCCGGAGACCGGCCCGTTCCTGGAGCGCCTCGGCGGGCTGTTCGACGTGATGGTCCCCGCCTTCGTCAAGGAGGGGAAGCACTACCTGACCATCGGCATCGGCTGCACCGGGGGCAAGCACCGGTCGGTGGCCATGGGGGAGGAGCTCGCCGCGCACATCCGGCGCCTGGGCGTGGACGTGCAGGTCGACCACCGGGACCGGCTGAAGGAGTGAGCGCGACCGTCGCGGTGCGCGAGGAGCTCGCGCACCGCGCCCCGGGCGGGCCGGCGGACGCGGCGGCGGAGCTGGCCGGGCTCCTGCGCTTCGGCGGCGCGCTGACGCTGTCGGGCGGGGCGATCGGCCACACCCTGGAGACCTCGGTCGGCGCGGTCGCCCGCCGGGCCCGCGTGCTGCTGGACGCGGTGCGCACCGCCACCGGGCTGCAGGTCGAGGCCTCGGTCGAGGTCCACCGCAGGGCGGGGGTGCGCCCGACGCGCTACCGGGTGGTGCTCGCCGACGCGGCGCCGCTGCTCACGGCCCTCGGGCTCCTGGACCCCGCCGGGCGGCCCGTGGACGGGCTGCCCGTCCCCGCCGGCGGGGACCCGGCCGGCGAGGGCCCGGCGCGGCCGCGGCGGGCGAGGCCCGAGGCCGTCGCCCTGCTGCGCGGGGCGCTGATGGCCGCGGGCGCGCTCGGCGAGCCGGGCGCGCAGGAGCCCGACGAGGTCCGCGCGCCGGGGGAGCAGGCCGCCGTCGAGCTGGCGGCGCTGCTGGCGCGGCTGGGCGCCCCCGGCGCCCGCGCGGCGCCGCACGGCGACCACTGGCGGGTGGTGGTGAAGGCCGGGGACCAGGTCGCCACCCTCCTGGCCCGGGCCGGGGCGCACACCGCGTTCCTGCACCTGGACGGCGCCCGCCTGCGCCGCCAGCTCCGCGGCGAGGCCAACCGCGCCGCCAACGCCGACCGCGCGAACCTGTCGCGGGCGGTCGGTGCGTCCACGCGCCAGCTCCGCGTCATCACCCGGGCCCTGGGCAGCCCCGGCTGGGCCGACCTGCCGGAGGAGGTCCGCGCCGTCGCCCTCGCGCGGCTGGCCAACCCGGAGGCGAGCCTGGCGGAGCTCGGCGGCCTGCTGGACCCGCCGGTGGGCAAGGCCACCGTCCACCGCCGCCTGGCCCGGCTGCTGCCCGCGGCGGGCGGACCGGACGGGGGCGACGGGTGATTGATCCGCGCCCCGGCGGGCTATCGTCGCCGGTGACGCCGAGTGCATCGAGGGGACGTTCATGACCACACGTGTGGGGATCAACGGATTCGGGCGGATCGGGCGGAACTTCCTCCGCGCGGTGCGGGAGCAGGGCGCCGACATCGAGATCGTGGGCGTCAACGACCTCACCGACAACAAGACCCTCGCCCACCTGCTGCGGTACGACAGCGTGCACGGCCGCTTCCCCGGCACGGTGGAGCTGGACGACCGCGGGTTCGTGGTCGACGGCACGCAGATCGTGGCGCTCGCGGAGCGCGACCCCGCCCAGCTGCCCTGGAAGGACCTGGGCGCCGACATCGTGATCGAGTCCACGGGCCGGTTCACCGACGCGACCAAGGCGTCGGCGCACCTGGACGGCGGGGCGCGCAAGGTCATCATCTCCGCGCCGGCCAAGAACGAGGACGTGACGCTCGTCATGGGCGTCAACCACGAGAAGTACGAGCCGGGCACGCACAACATCGTGTCGATGGCCAGCTGCACCACCGGGTCGGTGGTGCCGATGGCGACGGTGTTGCAGCGCAGCTTCGGCATCGAGCGCGGCTTCATGACCACCGCGCACGCCTACACCAACGACCAGGGCACCCAGGACCAGCCGCACAAGGACCTGCGCCGGGCGCGGGCCGCGGCGATCAACATCATCCCGACCTCCACCGGCGCCGCGAAGGCCGCCGGGGTCGTCGTCCCGGAGCTCCAGGGCCGCCTCGACGGGCTCGCCCTGCGCGTGCCGGTCGCCGACGGGTCGGTCACCGACCTGGTCGTCACCCTGTCGCGCGACGTCACCGTCGACGAGGTCAACGCGGCGTTCCGCGAGGCCGCGGAGGGCGACATGAAGGGCATCCTGGCCTACAGCACGGACCCGCTGGTGTCGACCGACATCATCCACGACCCGCACAGCTGCATTTTGGACTCGCTGTCGACCATGGCGAACGGGAACCTGGCGAAGGTCCTGGGCTGGTACGACAACGAGTGGGGCTACTCCTCCCGCCTGGTCGACCTCACGACCTACATGGGCGAGCGGCTGTGACCTCTGCGCCGTCTCCCGGGGTCCCGCGGCGGCCGCGGCCGTGAGCGGGCTCCCGCAGCTCGACGACCTGGAGGTCGCGGGGCGCACGGTGCTGGTCCGGGTCGACTTCAACGTCCCGCTGGACGGCGGCACCGTGGCCGACGACCTGCGCCTGGAGGAGTCCCTGCCGACGGTGCGGCGCCTGCGCGAGCGCGGCGCCCGCACCGTGCTCATGAGCCACCTGGGGCGGCCCAAGGGCAAGGTCGTGGAGGACCTGCGCCTGGCGCCGGTCGCGGCCCGCTTCGGCGAGCTGCTCGGCGCCCCGGTCCAGGCCGCCAGCGACACCGTCGGCGAGGACGCCCGCGCGAAGGTCGCGGCCCTGGCCGACGGCGACGTCCTGGTGCTGGAGAACCTGCGCTTCGACCCGCGCGAGGAGGCCAACGACCCGGAGTTCGCGGCGGCGCTGGCCGGTCTGGGCCAGGCCTACGTCGACGACGCGTTCGGCGCGGCGCACCGCGCGCACGCCAGCGTCGTCGGCGTCCCCGAGCGGCTCGACGACGTCGCCGCCGGCGACCTGCTGGCGCGCGAGGTGGGCGTGCTGTCACGGCTGCTCGAGGACCCCGATCGGCCCTTCACCGCGATCCTCGGCGGCGCGAAGGTGTCGGACAAGCTCGGCGTGCTCGACAACCTCCTGGGCCGGGTCGACCGGCTCCTGGTCGGCGGCGCGATGTGCTTCACCTTCATCGCCGCCTCCGGGGTGTCCGTGGGGGCGAGCCGGGTCGAGCAGGACCGCGTCGACACCGTGCGCGACCTGCTGGCGCGGGCGGAGGAGCGCGGCGTGCAGGTGCTCCTGCCCGTCGACGTGGTCGTGACCCGCGAGTTCGCGGAGGACGCCGAGGCGGAGACCGTCCCGGTCGACGCCATCCCGCCCGACGCGATGGGCCTGGACATCGGCCCGGAGACCGTCGAGCGCTTCGCCGCGCGCATCACCGACGCCCAGACCATCCTCTGGAACGGCCCGATGGGCGTGTTCGAGTGGGAGCGGTTCGCGGCGGGCACCGAGGGCGTCGCCCGCGCGGTGGCGGCGGCCGGCGGCTTCTCGGTCGTCGGCGGCGGCGACAGCGCGGCCGCCGTGCGCAAGCTCGGGCTGGCCGGTCAGGTCAGCCACGTCTCCACCGGCGGGGGAGCGGCCCTGGAGTTCCTGGAGGGCACCGACCTGCCCGGGGTCGCCGCCCTGAGGAAGGATCGCTAGATGGCACGCACCCCGCTCGTGGCGGGCAACTGGAAGATGAACCTGGACCACCTGGAGGCCATCGCGCTGGTCCAGCAGCTGGTCTACCACCTGGAGCGGTCCGACTTCGAGGCGGTCGAGGTCGCGGTCCTGCCGCCCTTCACCGACCTGCGCAGCATCCAGACCCTGATCGAGGGCGACCGGCTGCCGATCGCCCTGGGCGCGCAGGACACCCACTGGGAGGACGCCGGGGCGTTCACCGGCGAGATCAGCCCGGGCATGCTCGCCCGGCTCCACTGCCGCTACGTCCTCGCCGGCCACTCCGAGCGCCGGGCGCTGTTCGGCGAGACCGACGAGATCGTCAACCGCAAGCTGCAGGCGATCCTGCGCCACGGCATGGTGCCGATCCTGTGCGTCGGCGAGACGCTGGAGGAGCGCGAGGCGGGCCGGGCCGACGAGGTCGTGGTCGGTCAGCTCGAGGGCGGCCTCGCCGCGGTGACGGCGGAGCAGGCCGGGGACCTCGTCGTCGCCTACGAGCCCGTGTGGGCCATCGGCACCGGCCGCACGGCGCTGCCCGAGGACGCCGACGCGATGTGCGGGCTGGTCCGCCGAACGCTGGCGGAGCGCTTCGGCCAGGGCATCGCCGACGGCGCGCGGGTGCTCTACGGGGGCAGCGTGAAGCCGGCCAACGCCAAGGCGCTGCTCACCCAGCCGGAGGTCGACGGGGCCCTGGTCGGCGGGGCCAGCATCAGTGCCGAGGATTTCGCGGTGATCTGCCGTTTTCCCCGACTGTAGGCGCGGAGCCCGAACGGGGCGTACGATCCGCGCCGGTGGCGTGACCGGCGCTGCCGTCCCGACGGGGGAACCGATGGCGAAGCGCAAGAACCAGCTGGAAGGCCTGCTCGGCCCGCTCGAGACCGAGGTCATGGAGGCCGTCTGGCGGCTGGGCGAGACCACGGTCCGGGACGTCCATGCGGACCTGGCACCGACACGCGACCTCGCGTACACCACCATCATGACGACGATGGCGCGGCTGGCCTCCAAGGGCCTGCTGCAGAAGGACACCGCCGGGCTGGCGCACCGCTACCGCCCGGCGGTCACGCGCGAGGAGTACGCGCGGTCCACCGTCACGTCGGTCGTGGACTGGCTGGTGACGCGGTTCCCGGAGCCGGCGCTCAGCTACTTCGTCAAGGTCGTCGGCGATGAGGCGGAGCCCGGCCAGGTCGACGCCCTGCGGGCCCGGATCGACGAGCTGCGGGCCGAGGAGGACTGAGCCGGTGCCGTTCGGGGCGGCGGGCGTGGCGGAGCCGGGGGGCATCGCCCTCCTGATCCTGTCCCGGTCCTTCGCCGTCCGCGCCCTGCTCGGGTCGCTGGTCGCCGCCGCGCTGGTGGTCCTGGCCAGCCGCCTGCGCCTGGTGCAGGGCCGCAACACCCGCCGGCTGCTGGTCCTGGCCCCCGTCCTGACCGCCGCGGCCACCACGGTGGGCAGCGTCGGGTACCTGCCGGAGCTGTGGATCACCGGCAGCGGCGACGGCGGGTCGGTGCGGATGATCGAGGTCGTGGGGTTCCTCGACTACGCCCGCCAGCTGGGGCTGCTCGCCTCGGTGTACGCGATCTGCGTCATCGTGCTCCTGTCGCGCCGGACCCTCGGGACCCTCGCGGTGCGCGGGCTCCTGCGGTCGGGGCGGGTTCCCACCCCCGACAGCCGCCTGGCCCTGGCCGTGCGCGACGGCGCCGCGAACATGGGTGTGCGCGCGCCGCGCGTCCTGGAGGTCCCCGCCTGCCCGGGGGGCGCCTTCGCCACCGGGGTCCTGCGCCCCGTCGTGGGCGTCGACGCGGCCCTGGTCGCCGCGCTGGACGACCGCGAGCTGGAGGGCCTGGTCGCCCACGAGCTGGCGCACGTGCGCCGCCGGGACCCCCTGATGTGGGTTCTCGTCGGCGTCTTCCGCGACGCGACCTTCTTCCTGGGGCCGATCTCGCTGGCCATGCGCTGGCTGCACCGCGAGCAGGAGGAGAGCGCCGACGAGGCCGCGGCGGTCGCCACCCGCCGGCCCGCCGCGCTGGCGTCCAGCATCCTCAAGGTCTGGGAGCGCCGGGAGGGTGCGGCGCGGGTGCGCGTCGCCTGCGCGGCGGTCCCCGTCCGCGCGACGGGCCTGCTGCGCGGGCCGCGGTCCCCGGCCGACGACATCGCCCAGCGCGTCGAGCGCCTCATCGCCGGCCCCCAGGTGCTGCCCCGCTGGCGCAGCGCCGCGGAGGCGTTGCTGGCGACCACGGTCATCGCGGCCGCCACGGTCACCGCCTCGACGCTGCCGGAGCTGGTGGGCAACGGCGACCTGTACGTCTACTACGGCCGCCGCGCGCCCGCGGTGGAGGAGCCGCGGTCGCCGGCCTTCTCCACCTTCCACGCGCTGACGGCGGTGCCGGCGGACGGCCTGAAGCCGCCGATGAAGGACGGCGGGGACGGCGTGGAGGTGGCCACCTGCCCGTGCGTGGAGTCCCAGGCACAGCTGCGCCAGGGACGGCCCGCCACCGCCGCGCCGCCGGACCCGCGCCTGCGCTGGGGGTCCGGCCGGGACCGCGTCGGGATCCGCGACTACGAGGACGCGAACGCCATCTGGCTGTTCCGCGGCGACGGCACGGGCATCTGGTACCAGGAGCGCGCGGAGCGGCCTGTAGTACCCTGAGTGGCCATGGCCCTCACCATCGCCGTCGTCGTCGTGCACATCATCGTGTCGCTCGCCCTGGTCCTGTTCATCCTGCTGAAGTCCGGCCGTGGCGGCGGGCTGTCCGACATGTTCGGCGGCGGCGCGATGAGCACCCTCAGCGGGTCGACCGTCGTGGAGAAGAACCTCGACCGCCTCACGGTGGTCACCGCGGCGGTCTGGGCGGTCACGACCCTCATCCTGTCGCTTCGCCTCACCTGACGGGTCCGCGTGCGCCTCGCGCTCCTGCTGGTCCTCGCGGTCCTGGCAGGCGCGTGCGACGTCGCCGGCGGCGCGGCGCCACCGGCCATCCCGTCCCTGCCGGCGCCGCAGGTCCCGGCGTCCCCGACCGATGCGGGCATGACGTTCCGCTACGGGCTGGGTGAGCCTGCCGGCGTCCTGCCCGGCGAGGTGACCGACCCGAACGGGCTGGTCGTCGCCGACGCGGTGTTCGACTCCCTCACGGCGTGGACCCTGGACGGCCGCGTCATCCCCTCTGCGGCGACCAGCTGGTCGGCCGACGGTCCCGACGGCGCACTCGAGTGGACCTTCACCCTGCGCCCGGACGCCACCTGGCACGACGGCAACCCCGTCACCGCCGCCGACTTCGTGTACGCCTGGACCCGCGCGGCCGCGCAGGGGGGCGCGGGCTACCTGCTGGAGGACGTCGCCGGGTACGACGCGGTGCGCGGCGGGGCCCCGGTGCTGGAGGGGGTGACCGCCCCCGGGCCGCGGACCCTGGTCGTCCGCCTCGCCAGCCCGGACGCGGAGTTCCCCGCCGTCGCGGGGCACCCCGCCCTCGCCCCGCTCCCGCGGGTGCACCTGGAGGAGGACCCCGACCGGTTCGCCGACGCCCCGATCGGCAACGGCCCCTACCGCTTCGCCGAGCCGTGGTCGCGCGGCAGCTTCATCCGCGTGCTGCGCGTGCCCGGCTGGCGCAACGGCGATCCGCCGGCACCCGGCGAGCTGGGCGAGGTCGTGTTCTTCTTCCGCGGCACCGAGACGGCCTACCTGGACTTCCAGCAGGACCAGCTGGACTTCGCCCCCGTGCCGCCCACGGCGATGGACGGGGCGCGGGAGCGGTACGGCGAGTCCCCCGACGGCTACACGGGACCCGGCGTGCTGGACGGCCGCACGCCGCAGCTGTACTTCCTCGGCTTCGACCTCGACCGGCCGCCGTTCGACCAGGTCGACGTGCGGCGGGCGGTCAGCCTGGCGATCGACCGCGCCGAGCTGATCCGCCGGACCCAGGGCGGCAACGCCGACCTCGCGGGCGGGCTGGTGCCGTTCGCGGTCCCCGGTGCCGCCCGCGGCTACTGCGCGACGTGTCGGCACGCCCCGGAGCTGGCCCGCGAGCTGTTCGCCGCCGCGGGCGTCACCGAGCTGGAGCTGTGGTTCAACGCCGGCGGCGGGCACGAGCGGGTGGCCGAGGTCCTGCGCGGGCAGTTCGCCGCCGTGGGCGTGACGCTGATCGACCACGCCGTCCCCGCGCAGGATGCCAGCGGCGGGCCGACCCTGGCCCCCTACCTGGCGGCCATCCGCGGCGGTGAGGCCGGGCTGTTCCGCTTCGGCTGGACCCTGGACACCCCGACGTTCCGCGATGCGCTGACCCCGCTGATCGCCTCCGCCGCAGCCGCCGACGAGGGGGCGGGCAACCACGGCGGGTACGCCGACGCCGAGGTCGACGCGGACCTGGCCCTGGCGGCCGGGGACCTGTCGGCCGCCTCCCGCGCGCTGGTCTACCGCCGGGCGGAGGGGCGGGCCCTCGACGACCAGGCCGTCGTCCCGGTGATGACCTTCCGCCACGAGGCCGTCGTGTCCGACCGCTTCACCGGCTTCGCCCTCAGCCCCTTCGGCCTGCCCACACTCACCGAGGTGCGCCGGTCTGCCTGACGCGGACGCGCGGCCTCAGGAGCCGACGGAGAGGAGCACCTCCGGGAAGTGGCAGGCGCTGGGGTGGCCGTGGCCGCTGCGGTCGATCAGGGCGGGATCCTCCTCCGCGCACTTCTCCTGCGCCTTGAAGCAGCGCGTGCGGAAGCGGCACCCCGACGGCGGGTCGGCGGGGTTGGGCAGGTCGCCCTCCAACATGATGCGCGTGCGGTGCTCCCGCCCCTCGGGGTTGGGGACCGGCACCGCGGACAGGAGCGCCTGGGTGTAGGGGTGGGTCGCCTTCTCGTAGATGTCGTCCTCGTCGCCGATCTCCACGATGCGCCCGAGGTACATCACCGCGACGCGGTCGGAGATGTGGCGCACGACCGACAGGTCGTGGGCGACGAAGATGTAGGCGATCCCGAACTCGTCCTGAATCTCCTCCAGCAGGTTGATCACCTGCGCCTGCACC
The DNA here is from genome assembly GCA_030447925.1 of Egibacteraceae bacterium. Classification (GTDB taxonomy): domain Bacteria; phylum Actinomycetota; class Nitriliruptoria; order Euzebyales; family Egibacteraceae; genus JAUJNX01. The sequence goes on from JAUJNX010000006.1 coordinate 235,845, forward strand.
GAGACGTCCAGGGCGCTCACCGGCTCGTCGCAGATGATGAGGTCGGGGTTGAGGGTCAGGGCGCGGGCGATGCCGACGCGCTGGCGCTGGCCGCCGGAGAACTGGTGGGGGTAGCGGTTGAGGCTCTCACCGGGGAGGCCGACGCGCTCCAGCAGGTCGCGCGCCCGGTCCGACCGCTCGGCGCGCGGCACGACGTCGGGGTGGATCTCCCACGCCTCGGTGATGATGTCGCCGATGGTCATGCGCGGGTTCAGCGACGCGTACGGGTCCTGGAAGATGATCTGGATCTTGCGCCGCGCGGTGCGCAGCTCGCCGCGGCTCAGCCGGAAGATGTCCTGGCCGTTGAAGTAGGCCGCACCGGACGTGGGTTCCTCGAGTCGCAGCAGCGTCTTGGCCGTCGTGGTCTTGCCGCACCCGGACTCGCCGACCAGCCCCAGGGTCTCGCCGCGGCGCAGCTCGAAGCTGACGTCGTCGACGGCCTGCACGGCGCCGATGGTGCGCTTGAAGATGATCCCCTGGGTGAGGGGGAAGTGCTTGACCAGGTGCTCGACGCGCAGCAGGGGCTCGCCGGGGGTCCGCGGCTCGCGGTTCAGGTCACTGGGCACCGAGGACCTCCTGCCAGTAGTGGCACGCGCTGCCCCGGTCGGCCGAGACCTCATACAGCGGCGGGACGTCGCGGGTGCAGTTGTCGCGGCGATAGTCGCAGCGGGGGTGGAACGAGCAGCCCGGCGGCAGGTCGATGAGGCTGGGCGGCGCGCCGCGGATCGCCTCGAGCTTGCCGCCGCGCTGGTCGACCCGGGGGATGGAGGCGAGCAGGCCCTCGCTGTAGGGGTGCGCCGGGCGGGCGTAGATGTCGTGGACGCGGGCGTTCTCCACGATCTTGCCCGCGTACATGACCGCGATCCGGTCCGCCACGTCGGCGACCACGCCGAGGTCGTGGGTGATGAGGATCAGCCCCATCCCGGTCTCGTCCTGGAGGCCGGCCAGCAGCTGCATGATCTGGGCCTGGACGGTGACGTCCAGGGCGGTCGTGGGCTCGTCGGCGATGAGGATGTCAGGGTTCAGCGCCAGCGCCATCGCGATCATGATGCGCTGGCGCATGCCGCCGGAGAACTCGTGGGGGTAAGCGCCGACACGTTGCGCGGCGTTGGGGATGCGCACCCGCTCCATGAGTTCGATGGCGGCGCGCTTGGCCTCGCTGCGCGACGCGCCACGGTGGACCCGCGCCATCTCGCCCAGCTGCCAGCCGACGGAGAAGACCGGGTTGAGGGCGGACAGGGCGTCCTGGAAGATCATCGCGATCTTCTGGCCGCGGACCTTGCGCCGGTCCTCCTCGCGCAGGGTCAGCACGTCCGTGCCGCGGTAGCGGATGGCGCCGCGGGTGATGAAGCCGGGGGGCGTGTCGAGGATGCCCATGATCGCCTGGGCGGTGACGCTCTTGCCGGACCCGGACTCGCCGAGGATCGCCAGGGTCTCGCGCTCATCGAGGTGGAAGTCGACGCCGTTGACGGCGTGGACGACGCCCCGGCGGGTGCGGAACTCGACGGTGAGGTCCTCGACCGCGAGCAGGTGGGCGGCAGGGGGGACGTCCGCGCGGTCGGCCTGGGGGAGGAGGGTGCTCATGTCAGCGCAGCCTCGGGTCGAGCGCGTCGCGCAGGACGTCGCCCATGGTCAAAAAGGCAAGGATCGTCACCACCAGGATTGATCCGGGGAACAGCAGCAGGTGCGGCGCCTGCAGGAGGCGGTTCTGCGCCTCGCTGAGCAGAACCCCCCAGCTGATGGCCGGCAACTGCAGGCCGACGCCAAGGAACGTCAGGGTCGCCTCCGCGCCGATCACCACGCCGATGTAGATGGTGGCGTAGACGACCACGGGGGCGATGGCGTTCGGCAGGATGTGGCGGGCCATGATCCGGCCGTCGCTGGCCCCCAGCGCGCGGGCCGCCTGCACGTAGTCGGCCTCCTTCACGCTGATCACCTGGGAGCGCATGAGTCGCATGATCTGCGGCCAGCCCAGGAGCACGAGCATCAGCGCGATCTGCCAGACCCCGCGCGACGGCAGGGCGGACAGGATCACGATGCCGCCCAGGATCAGCGGGACGGCGAAGACGATGTCGGCGATGCGGGCGACAACCGCGTCGAACCAGCCGCCGTAGTAGCCGGCGATCGCGCCAACGGCCGCGCCGAACAGGGTCGCCGCCCCGGCGGCGAGGAAGCCGATGATGATCGATGGTCGTGCCCCGTAGATGATGTTTGCGTACAGGTCACAGCCCTGCAGGTCGTAGCCGAACACCGCTCCGGGCCCCGGCGGGGTCAGCGAGTTGGTCAGCGAGCAGGCGCGCGGGTTGGTGCGGGTGAACAGGCCGGGCGCGATGGCCATGGCCACGATCGTCAGCGCCACGAGGGCGCAGGCGATGAACAGCGGGCTGCGGCGCAGTTCACCCCAGGCATCACCCCACAGCGACGCCTGGCGCGGGGAGTCGCCGACCGCCGCGGCGGTGCCCGCCGTCCCGGCGCCCACCGCCGGCGGTGCCGCCGCCTCCTCCGCGTGCTGCTGGGCGAACTGGTCCTCGGCCCTGACCTCGGTGCCGGTCGCGGTATCGCCCTCGGAAGGGCGCCGGACCTCCGTCCCGTCACTCATAGCGGATCCTCGGGTCGAGCACGGCGTAGAGCAGATCGACGAGCAGCGTCGAGACGATGAAGACCATCACCAGGATTGTGACCACCCCGACGACCACCGAGTTCTCCTGCGCGAGGACCGCCTGGAAGGTGGCACGCCCAATCCCCGGCAGGTTGAACACCCCTTCGGTCACGATCGCGCCGACCATCAGCTCGCCGAGGTTGAAGCCCAGGTAGGTGATCACCGGGATCAACGAGTTGCGCAGCGTGTGCCGGCCGATGACCCGGCTCCGGGGGAGACCCTTGGCGGTCGCGGTGCGCACGTAGTCCGCGTGCAGGTTCTCCACCAAGCTGGTGCGGGCCAGCCGGGTGATGTAGGCCATGCTGCCGGCGGCCAGGACGAAGCCCGGCATCACATAGCTCAGCCAGCCGTCGCGCAGGCCGGCGATGGGCAGCAGCCGGAGTTCGACGCCGAAGAGCAGCTGCGCGGTGTAGCCCAGCACGAACACCGGGATCGAGACCAGGAAGATGGTGCTGACGCGCACGAGGTTATCGATGAACCTGCCGCGCCCGAGCCCGGCGAAGACCCCGGCGATGAGCCCGATCACGATCTCGATCGAGAAGGCGGTGACAGCAAGGCGCAGCGTGACGGGGAAGGCTGATGTGATGATGTCCCACACCGGCCGCCCCCGGAAGTTGCGGCCCAGGTCACCCTGGAACACCCCCTGGATGTACTTGCCGTACTGCACCAGGAGTGGGTCGTTCAGGTTGAAGTCCTCGCGGATGGCGTTGAGGGTCGACTCGGCGACCTGCCGTTCCCCGAACAGCGCCCGCACGGGGTCGCCCGGTATCGCGAAGACCGCGGCGTAGATCAGGAAGGTCGCCCCGAGGAACACGGGGATCGCCTGGATCAGCCGGCGGATGACGTAACGGCCCACGGATCCTCCAACCTGAGGGGGGGGCCGGGGCGGGCCCCGCCCCCCCCCCCCCGGGCCCCGCCGCGGGGGGGGGGGAGGCGGGGGGCCACCGCGACACGCGAGGACGGAACGCAACAAAAAAAAAAAAACACCCCCACCCACCCCACCACCACCCCCCCGGGATGATAGCCCACACCAAAACCAGCGCCGACGCAAAAACAGAGACAGTCACCCCACAGAACACA
>JAUJNX010000021.1 GCA_030447925.1 Egibacteraceae bacterium
CCCCCGCCCTAAGCTCCGCCACCCACCCCCGGTGGGCGCCTCCCCGGGCGCGTGGCTGCCCCCCGCCCTCCGTCCCGTCCCCGGACACCCCCCGGGAGCCCAGCCCCCCCCCCCCCCCCACGCCCACCCCACGACCACCGCCGCCCCGCCCCGCCGCCCCGGTGATACCACAGGGGGGCGCGTCCCCCGCGCCCCGACCCGGGCCGCGGGGGTCAGGCCGGGGGGCCGCCGACCTGACGGGCGGCGGCGCGCTCGGCCTGGACCCGCTCGAACGGGTGGGAGCGGGCGGGCTGGCGCAGCACCCGGGCGACCTCGGCGGGCGGCAGCTTCGGGGTGCGGGCGGGGTCGAGCAGGCCGTTGGGCTCCTGGAGGACGTCGGTGAGCTGGGTGTAGCAGAAGCCCGCCAGGACGGGGCTCGCCAGCAGCGCGTCGACCAGCGAGGTGAAGCGCGTCAGCAGGTCGTCGATGCCGGTGACCGTGCTGTACCCGAACCACAGGTCGTCGGCGGCGGGGCGGTACGACAGCCCGCCGAACTCGCTGATCACGATCGGCCGGTTCCCGGCGGCGGCGGGGTCCAGCAGCACCCGCCGCCGGGTCGGCCGGCCGCCGACCAGCTGGTGGCGGGCGGCATCGGCGTCCTCGTAGCGCCGGGCCAGGTCCTCGGCGTCAGGGCCGTAGTCGTGGACACCCAGGATGTCGGTCGCGGCGTGCTCCCAACCGTCGTTGCCCACGACCGGCCGGGTCGGGTCCAGCGCCTTGGTCAGGTGGTACAGCATGGCCGCGTGGTGGCGCTGCTGGGCGTCGACGGCGATGTGCTCCACGCCCCAGCTCTCGTTGAGGGGCACCCAGGCGACGACGCACGGGTGGCTCCGGTCGCGCCGCACGACCTCGGTCCACTCGCGGACCACCCGCTCGACCGCGAGCGGGGAGAACTCGTACGCGCTGGGCATCTCGTCCCACACGAGCAGGCCCAGCCGGTCGCACCAGTACAGGAAGCGCGGGTCCTCGACCTTCTGGTGGATGCGGACGCCGTTGAAGCCCAGCTCCTTGATGAGCTCGACCTCGCGGCGCAGCGCCGCGGCGTCGGGGGCGGCGAGGTGGGACTCCGGCCAGTAGCCCTGCCCCAGGACCATGCGCAGGAAGTACGGCTTGCCGTTCAGCAGGAAGCGGCCGTCCCCGATCCCCACGCTGCGCAGCCCGACGTAGCTGCGCACGGTGTCGACGGCTGCCCCGTCCACGACCCGCACGACCGCGTCGAGGAGCACCGGCTGGCGGGGGGACCAGGCGAGGTCGTCCTGGTCCTTCGCGGCCCGGGCGCCGGGCAGGGCGATGGTCTCGTCGACCGCGTCGCCGTCGACCACGATGGTGCGGTCCGCGAGGACCCGCTCGCCCAGCGACAGCACGACCTGCACCCGGCAGGGCGCCGCGGGGCGGCGGGACAGCCGCGCCTCCAGGCGCACCGACGCGCCCGGGAGGTCGGCGGTCCAGTGCAGCCCGTCGAGGTGCAGCTCGGGGACCTCCTCGAGCCAGACCGTCTGCCAGATGCCGCTGGTGCGGTGGTACCAGATGTCGTGCGGCTCGTCGCGCCAGTCCTGCTTGCCGCGCGGCTGGGTGAGGTCGGTCGCGCGGTCCTCGGCCCGGACGGTGACCACATCCGGGGTCCCGTCGCCGCGGAGGGCGTCGGTGACGTCAAAGGCGAACGGCGTGTGCCCGCCCTCGTGATCGCCGAGGTGGTGGCCGTTGACCCAGACCGTCGCGCGGTAGTCCACGGCGCCGAAGTGCAGGTGGAGCCGGTGCCCGTCCGCGGGCCGGCGGGCGGGGAGCGCGCGCTGGTACCACAGGACGGGACGGGCGCGGGTGTCCCCGATCCCCGACAGCGGGGACTCGGGCGGGTACGGCACGACGATGTCGCGCGCGCCGGGCAGGCCGTCCTCCCAGTGGCCGGCGAGCCCCTCGCCGTCGTCGTCGTAGCGGAACCGCCAGGTCCCGGACAGGTCGGTCCAGCCGTCGCGCGCCAGCTGCGGGCGCGGGTGGAGGGGTTGGTCCAGCGCTCCCGCGCTCTGGTCAGCGGCGCTCATCGATCGGAGCCTAACCGCCCGCCCGGCCGGGGCGCGGCGGGGGTCAGAGGCGGCGGTAGTAGCGCACCTGGCGGAGCGGGCGGAACGCGAGGTGCTCGTACAGCGCGCGGGCGGGCGCGTGCCCCGGGTCCCCGCCGGTGGCGATCACCGCGAGCTCGAACCCGGCGGCGCGGAGGTGCGCCACCGCGTGGCCGACGAGCGCCGCGCCGGTGCCGGCCCGCTGGGCGGCGGGGTCGACGGCGACCATCACGACCTCGCCCGCCCGGGGGCCGCCCTCGTCGACCTCGCCGACCGCGACGAACCCGACCGGGCGCCCGTCGGCGACCGCCACCCAGACGGTGTGCTCCGGCGCGGTGCAGACGGCCTCGACCGCGGCGGCCTGCGCGGCCCGCCAGTCCGGGTAGAGCAGGCGGAAGATCTCGGCGCCGAGCTCCCCCTCGAGGCTCGCGAACACCGGTGCCCAGGCGGCGAGGGAGAGCGCGACGACCGCCTCGAGGTCCCCGTCGGCCAGCGGCCGGATGGTGGGCTGCACCGCCGCAGTGTGCCCGCCCGCGCCGCCCGCCGGTCACCGCCGATCGGCCCACCGGCACGGCGGGTCCGCGGCCGGGCCGCCTCGAGCCGCGCGGCCGGTCCCCCGCTCAGCCGTGGGCGGGCTGGGGCTCGCGGCGCCCGCGGAGGGCGGCCACCGCGTGGCGGGTGTCCTCGGCGACCAGGTCGGCGTTGATGGCCGCCCCGGCGGTCAGCCCCGCCCCGGCCGACACGATGACCTGGGCGCGGAGGTCCGCCACGTTGCCGGCGACCCACACCCCGGGGACGGCGGTCGCACCGTTGGCGTCGGCTGCCACGGCGCTGCCGATCACGTGGTCGCCCATGCGCAGGTCGGCGGGCTCAAGGCCCAGGTCGGCCAGCACCCCGGCGCGGGCGGTCATGCGCGGGGCGACCACGACGGCCTCGCGCGCGACGGTCCGCCCGTCGCGCAGGCGCACGCCGGTCAGGCGGTCCCCCGCGACCTCCAGCGCGACCACCTCGCCGGTGACGACCTCGATGCCGCGGGCGGCGAGCTGCTCGGACTCCTGGTCGGTCGGCCCGTCCGCGGTGTGCGCGAACAGCGTGACGTCGTCGCTGAGCTGGCGCCACAGCAGCGCCTGGTGGATGGCGAGGGGGCCGGTCGCCAGCACGCCGATGGCCGTGCCGCGCACCTCCCAGCCGTGGCAGTAGGGGCAGTGCAGCACGTCGCGGCCCCAGCG
>JAUJNX010000007.1 GCA_030447925.1 Egibacteraceae bacterium
GGCCTCGGCCTCTGGCCCGCCGCCGGGTCCCGCGCGGCCCCCAGGTCCTGGGCCGGCCGGGGCGCCGCGCGCGACCCCGGCACCGCGTCGCCCGCGCCGTCCCGGGCCCCGGCCTCGCGTCCACGCAGCCACGCCCCCAGCGGGTCCTCGCCCACCCCGTGCTCCCTCCCGTCGCCAACGGCACCGTCGGGCAGGTTGTACGGCACTACACGAGAACCATCAAGATGGCACGCAGCGATCTGTGGACGCCGCACCTAGACTCGGGGCCACGCCAGCGACAGCGGAGGGGCGATGACGACTGCGAACCCGTTCCCTGACGGGAGCGGCACGCGCGGACCGGTCCGGCAGGACCTCGACGACACCCAGCGCCGGGAGGTCTTCACCCGGGACGCCCTCCCGTACCTGGACAACCTCTACTCGGCCGCCCTGCGCTACACCCGCAACCCCGCCGACGCGGAGGACCTGGTCCAGGAGACCTTCGCCAAGGCCTACACGGCGTTCCACCAGTTCCGCCCGGGCACCAACCTGCGGGCCTGGCTCTACCGCATCCTCACCAACACCTACATCAACAACTACCGCAAGGCCCAGCGCCAGCCGCAGCAGGTGTCGGCCGACGCGAGCAGCGGCGAGGACGGGTCGTTCTCGCTCTACGACCGGATCGCCGATGCGACGGCGGCGCCCGCGGAGACCGAGGTCCTGTCCCACCTCACCGACGACGAGGTCAAGCAGGCCCTCGCCGACCTCCCCGAGCAGTTCCGCATGGCCGTCTACCTCGCCGACGTCGAGGGTTTCCGCTACGCCGAGATCGCCGAGATCATGGGCACGCCGATCGGCACGGTCATGAGCCGGCTGCACCGGGGAAGAGCCGCGCTCCAGCGTGCGTTGTTCGAGTACGCACAGGAGCGAGGGCTCGTGCCGGCCGGATCGCCGGCCGCGCCGGGCTCCGCGGACCGATGACCGCTGCAGGAAACGGATACGCCATGTCGGACGACGACTGCCACGCCGCACTGCGGGACCTGCAGACCTTCCTGGACGGCGAGTGCGGCGCGTCGCTGGAGCGCGTGATCACCGCCCACCTGCGCGAGTGCGCACCGTGCGTCCACCGCGCGGACTTCGAGCGCGAGCTGCGCGTGGTCCTCGCGACCCGCTGCCGTGACGCCGCTCCCGCCCACCTGGTCGAGCGCGTGATCGTCACCCTGACCCAGCGCGGGTAGGTTGCGCGCCGACGGCCCCGCGACGGGCGGGGCGCCGGCGCGGGGGATCGACGGATGACGCGGGTGCTGGTGACCGGCGGGGCGGGGTTCATCGGGTCGAACCTGGTGGACCGGCTGCTCGGCGAGGGGCACACCGTGGCCGTCGTCGACGACCTGTCGACGGGCAAGGCCGCCAACCTCGAGGCGGCGTGGGCCGCGGCCGGGGACCGCCTCACCTTCGCGCAGGTCGACATCAGCGCGCCGGAGGTCGCCGACGCGGTGGCCGCGGCCGCGCCCGAGGTCGTGCTGCACCTGGCCGCCCAGATCGATGTGCGCCGCAGCGTCGCCGACCCCGTCCACGACGCGATGGTGAACGTCATCGGGACGGTCCGCCTCCTGGAGGCGTCGCGGCGCGCGGGCGTGCGCAAGTTCGTCCTCACCACCTCCGGCGGGACCATCTACGGCGAGCCGCCGGCCGACGCCCTGCCGGTCGCGGAGACCTACGACGGCCACCCCGGGTCCCCGTACGGGGCGAGCAAGCGCGGGGTCGAGGAGTACCTGCACACCTACCGCGCCCTCTACGGGCTGTCGTGGACGTCGCTCGCGCTGGCCAACGTGTACGGGCCGCGCCAGGACCCCCACGGCGAGGCCGGCGTCGTCTCGATCTTCGGCGGGCGCATGCTGCGCGGCGAGGACATCACCGTGTTCGGCGACGGGACCCAGACCCGCGACTACGTGTTCGTCGACGACGTCGTCGACGCCTTCGTGCGCTCGATCGACGCGGGCGACGACGTGCGCTGCAACATCGGCACCGGTGAGCAGACCAGCGTGAACGAGCTCTACGCCGCGATCGCCGGGCTCGCGGGCCACGACGGCCCGCCGTCCTACGCCCCGGCGCGGCCGGGCGAGCTCGCCCACATCGCCCTGGACGTCCGCCGCGCGGCGGCGGAGCTGGGCTGGGCGCCGCGCACGTCCCTGCGCGACGGCCTGGCCGCAACCCTTGACTGGCTGCGCAGCTCGGGGTCCTAGCCCGGGGTGGCGCGTGTTGCGGCGCCCGCGCTGGGCAGCATGACCGTCCGGCCCCGCGGCAGGCGCGGCGGCGGGGAGGGGGTCACCGTGTTCTTCATCGCCGGGCTCACCAGCCGCATCAAGGCGCTGGCCTCGGGCCAGTTCTTCTGCCCCACCGAGCAGGCTACCCGCCGCTACCAGCACCTGCAGGAGCGGCGCTGGTTCACGCTGTTCTTCATCCCCCTGATCCCGGTGGGCGGGCAGCGGGAGTGGGTGCAGTGCGAGGGCTGCGGGACCACCTACGGCCCGGGCGTCATCCAGCAGCACCCCGCGCCCTACCAGCAGTAGCCGGGGGCGCTACACCAGGCCGCTGGCCTGCAGCTGGCGCCAGAGGCCGGCGCCGTCGGGCGCGTACATCCAGGCCCGCCCGTCGGCGGTCGCGCCGCGCGCCTCGCCCGCCGGCACCGCCAGCCCGCCCGCGAGCACCGACTGGGTCGGTGACAGCCGGCGGATCGCCACCGCCGCCACCCGGTCGGGGTGCGCCGCCGCGAACTCGGCGTAGATCTCCTCGTCGTGCTGCCCGTCGTCGCCGATGAGCAGCCAGCGGACGTCGGGGAACTCCTCGGCGAGCCGGGCCAGGGTGGCGCGCTTGTGCTCCCTGCCGCTGCGGAACCACCGGTCGGCCGTGGGCCCCCAGTCGGTGAGCAGCAGCGGCCCGGCCGGGTAGAGGTGGCGCGACAGGAAGCGGGTCAGGGTCGGCGCGACGTTCCAGGCCCCCGTGGACAGGTAGAGCACGGGCGCGCCGGGGAAGCGGGTGGACAGCCGCTCGTACAGCACCGCCATGCCGGGCACGGCGCTGCGGGCGTGCTCGTCGACCACGAAGGTGTTCCAGCCGGCCAGCAGCGGGCGGGGCAGGGCGGTCACCATGACGGTGTCGTCGATGTCGGAGATGATGCCGAAGCGGACCGCGGGGTCCACCACCCGCACCGGCGCCTCGACCGGCTGCGCGCCGTCGCTGCGCAGCACCACCGACCCCCAGCCGGGCGCCAGCTCACCGGGGAGCACGCAGTCGATGAACCCGCCGCGGTCCGCGCGCGCCCGGTGCTCCCGGCCGCCCACATCGATGACGACCGGCGCGCCCATCACCGGCAGGGTGGTGAAGCTGCGCCAGCCGCGCACCTTCTCGATCGGCGGCCGGTCGGGGTCGTGGCGGGTGAGCAGCACCCGGGGCCAGACCCGGACCCAGCCGGGGCCGCCGTAGCCGGTGAACGGCACGATCGTGACGCCCCACCCCGCGCGCGCAGCCGCTGCCCCAGCCGCTCGTAGATGGCGTCCTCGATCTGTGCCGCGCGGTGCAGCGGGCGGGTGGTCAGCGCTGAGGTGGGCATGGCCGGGACTCTTCCACGGCGCCGCCGCCGCGGAACCCGGGGCCCCCGTTGCGCACTGTGGGGGCCGGTGGCACCATGACCCCCGGCCGCCGCACGGGCGGCCGTGGCGTGGCATGGGAGGTGGGTTGATGACCGTCACCACGGTGCTGGCTGTCGTGCGTCCCCACCTCGGTCGACCCTAGGCCCTCTCGGCGCCTCGGGTCCCGGTGCGGGCGCTCCTCCTCGCACGGGCACCGGAGGTCCACCTTGTCACGCGACCACCGTCGGGCACGCCGCGGCGCCGGGGGCAGCTTCCGCTGCCGGCGCTGCAGCCTCGACGTCCCCCTCGATGCGCCGGGCACGGCGCACCGCAACCACTGCCCCAACTGCCTGTGGTCGGTCCACCTGGACCGCACCCCCGGAGATCGCGCCGCGGACTGCGGCGCGACCATGGAGCCGATCGCCATCACCGTGCGCGGTGACGGCGAGTGGGTCCTCGTCCACCGCTGCGGCGGCTGCCACGCGCTGGACCTCAACCGGTCTGCGGCGGACGACAACCCGCTGCTGCTGGTCCGCCTGGCGGTGCGGCCCCTGGCCCAGCCGCCGTTCCCCCTCGAGCACCTCACCGCGCTCATCTGACCCGCGGTCCCTGCCGGCACCGCCCCGGTGCCGGCAGGGCCGGGCAGGCGTGGCTACCGCGGAGCATCGAGGGGGTCGTCCTCCCGGCGGTCGGTCGCGTCCACCGCCCAGGCGAGGCCGTCGACGGGGTCGGCGACCGCCAGGCGCAGGACCCAGCCGGCCTCCGGCCCCGGCGGCGCCCAGCGGTACCAGCGCAGCTCGGCCAGGGCGTCGCCCAGCTCGGCGGGATCGGCCGGCCATGCCAGGCCCGCCAGCGCGGCGGCGGCCCACCAGGCCGCGAACCGGCCCCGCGCCCCGCCCGGCCGGCGCCCGTACGCCCCGCCGCTGGCCCCCGCCCACTGGAGCACGGCGAGCGCCTCGGCGGGCGTCAGCTCCTCCAGCCCCGCGGCATCGGCACCGTCCGCGGCCAGGAGGGTGCCGACCGCCTCGGCCGCCCCGCCCTCCACGCAGACGGCCCGCGCCCGCCCCGCGGACTGCGCGACCCAGGTCTCGACCATCGCCTCCAGCGCCGCCGCGGCCTCGTCGGGCGGCAGGCCCGCCCGGCGGGGACGGGGCGGCCGGGGGCGGGGTCCGCACCGCCGCACCGGGCTGGGGGAACGCGGCGGACCGGTCGCGGTAGCGGGGGAGGGCGTAGGCCGGCTCCCAGCCCTGGGCGACCAGCGGCAGCTCGGCGGGGCCGGCCCGGCCGCGCAGGTCCTCCCCGCGCAGCACCCGCTCCTGGGCGACGGCGCCCGCGGAGGCGGGGTCGGCCAGGTGGGGGGCGAGCGCGGCCCAGTCGTGCGACCCGGCCGCGACCTCGGTCAGGGGGACCCAGCGCGAAGCGGCCGGCGCCGGGGCGCAGGACCGCCGCCGCGTGGCGCGCCGGTCCCTCCCACGCCAGCCGGTAGTCGATGTGGGTGGCGACCGGCCAGAGCTGGCGGCCCAGTTCGACGGCGGCGCGGCAGCGCGCGGCGAGGTCGACGAGGCCGTCCCAGTCGCGCGCGGCGGCCAGCCGGTCCACCTCGACCAGCAGCGCGGCCGGGTCCGCGGCGTCGACCAGCTCCTGCACGTCCTGCACCGCCCCGAGACTAGGGCCGGGTACCGGCGGGGCGCAGGGCGGCCGGGAGGGCGACGGCCGCCACGGCCCACAGGGCCGCGACGAGCAGCGCGCCGCCGGCCGCCCAGAGCCCGAACACGGCCAGGCCGGCCAGCTCGAGGCCCAGCCCGGCGACCGACGTGACCGTCGCCCGCGCGGACCCACGGATGCGCGCCTGGAGCCGCGCGTCGACCACGACGAGCACCATCCGGTACAGCCCGTAGAACAGCGCGATGCCGGCGAGGGCCGCGGGGTGGCGCACCGACCCCGCCAGCGCCAGCCCGCGAGCGCGGCGACGAGCAGGCCGGACAGCACGGCCGGGCGCAGCCGCGCGGCCCACCCACCCGCGGCGGCGCCCAGCGCGCCGGCCAGCGGGATGCCGAGCAGGGCGACGGGCACCATGCCGGTGGGCACCCCGCCGTCGCGCGCGAGCAGCGGGAAGAACTCCTCGACGGCGTCCAGCCCGCCCAGCACGGCGGCGGCCAGCACGGCCGTGCGCAACCCCGGCCGCGTCATGGCCTCGGCCACGCCCCCCCGCAGGGTCGCGAGGTAACCGCCGTCGCCGTCGCCGTCGCCGTCGCCGTCGCCGCCGTCGCCGTCGCCGTCGCCGTCGCGGGGCGGCTCGGGAAGGCGGCTCCCCAGGCCGGCGGCGGCCAGGCAGACGGCGACGCTGGTCCAGCCCACCAGGTCGTACCCGCCGACGGGGAACAGCGCGGACGCGGCCGCGGCGCCGGGCAGGGCGGAGAGCAGCACGGCCGCCTCCACCCACCCCTGCACGCGGGCGTACTGGTCCCGCACCCCGGCCGCGGCCAGCCCGTCGTGGAGCAGGGCCTCCTGGGCGCCCGAGAGCAGCCCGCCGCCCACCGCCCAGATCGCGAAGCCCGCGGCGAAGCCGGGGACCCCGGGGAACGCGATCCACACGACGTAGGCGACGGCCTGCAGGAGCCCGGCGAGGACGAGCGCCCCGCGCCGCGACCAGCGGTCGGCGAGCGCGCCGGTCGGCACCTCGGCGAGGATCCCCACCACCGACCACACGACCAGCAGTCCCGACACCCCGGCGTCCGAGACACCGGCGTCGGTGAACAGCAGGGCGTAGAGGGGGTAGATCGGGACGGCGTCGGTGACGAACGCCCAGCCGACCATCAGCCGGGCGAGCCGCCGCGCGTCGGGCGGGAGGTCAGATCAGCGGTGGCGGTGGCGCATGGCGGAAGCGTAGCGGCGCCGCGGCCGGGGCGTGCGCAGGTCGGGCCTCGCCGCGCAGCTCGGCCGCCTCGGCCTCCACGGCGGCGGCCAACCGCCGCCAGCGTCGCGCGCGCGGCTGGTGGGAGGGCTGACACCGGCACGGCATGGGAGCCTGCCGGGGGCTCCCGCGGGGAAAGGTGGTGCCCACCGCGTCGGATGGGGCGGGGGAGACGGGGGGCGACGGGTAGCATGGTCGGACGATGAGTGACCAGTCCCGGCCCGAGCGCCGTGGCCGCCGGCCCGACAAGGCGCGGGACGAGGCCGACGACGATGCGGCCATCAAGAACCTCCGCAACCGCCTGAGCGGCGTGCTGCGGCGCCTGCCCGACGTCGAGCGCCGGGTGGTCGAGCTGCGCATGGGCCTGGTGGACGGCGCGCCGGCGAAGCCCGGCCAGGTCGCCGAGCGGCTCGGGCTGTCGATCGCCGAGGTCCGCCGGATCGAGACCCGCGCGTTCGAGCGCATCCGCGAGGTCGGGCCCATCAAGGGCCTCGAGAAGTTCCTCGAGCGCTGACGGGCCTGCCGGGACGGGCACCTGAGCGGCAGGTTTGCGAGCTGGCCGGTGGGACGGCTTGACTGCGCCGCGCTCCCGAGCCGGGAGCGCACCCCCTGCACGCGTCGAGGAGACACCATGAGGGCAACGGCGCCCTTCCTGGCCCCCGGCGACGACGTCGAGCCGTCGCCCCGCTACCAGGCCCACGGACCACGCCAGCTGGACGGGATCGCCCGCCGGTTCGGCCTGGACCGCGACCTGGCCGACACCATCCGGGCCTTCTCCGCGGTCCTGCCGTTCCGCGTGAACGAGTACGTGCTGACCGAGCTCATCGACTGGGACCGGGTCCCCGACGACCCGCTGTTCCAGCTGGTCTTCCCCCAGCCGGGGATGCTGTCCGACGACGACGAGCGCGTCGTGCGCGCCGCGCTGGAGCGCGGGGCGGGCAAGCGCGAGCTGGAGGCGGTCGTCGCGCCGATCCGCGCGCGGCTCAACCCGCACCCCGCGGGCCAGACCGACCTGAACGTCCCGTTCGACCTCGACGGGCCGGTGCGCGGGCTGCAGCACAAGTACGACCAGACGGTGCTGTACTTCCCGGCCCAGGGCCAGACGTGCCACGCCTACTGCACGTACTGCTTCCGCTGGGCGCAGTTCGTCGGCGATCCCGACCTGAAGTTCGCCGCGCCGGGCGTCGACCGCCTCGTCGCCTGGCTGGGCGAGCACCCGGAGGTCAGCGACGTGCTGGTCACCGGCGGGGACCCGATGATCATGTCGGGGGACAACCTGCGCCGGCACCTGCTGCCACTGCTGGACGTCCCCACCGTGCGCACGATCCGCATCGGGACCAAGGCCGTCGCCTACTGGCCGCAGCGCTTCGTGGGCGACGCCGACGCGGCCGACACCCTGGCCCTGTTCGAGCGCATCGTGGCGTCGGGGCGGACCCTGGCGGTCATGGCCCACGTGAGCCACCCGCGGGAGCTGGAGCCCGCCGTCGCGGGCGAGGCGCTGCGGCGCATCCGCGCCACGGGCGCGGTCCTGTACGGGCAGGCGCCGCTGGTCGGGCGCGTCAACGACGACGCCGACACCTGGCACCGCCTGTGGACGGCGGAGCTGGCCGCCGGCATCACCCCCTACTACCTGTTCGTCACGCGCGACACCGGGCCGCGGGACTACTTCGAGGTCCCCCTCGCCCGCGCCGTGGAGATCTTCACCGACGCCTACCGGCGGCTGCCGGGCCTGGCCCGCACCGTGCGCGGCCCGGTGATGTCGGCGACCCCCGGCAAGATCCTGGTCGACGGGGTCGAGGGCGAGGGCGACGCCCGCGCGTTCTCCCTGCGCTTCGTCCAGGCGCGCGACCCCGGGCTGGTGGGCCGGCCGTTCCGCGCCCGCTGGACGCCGCACGCCTCCTGGTACACCCACCTGGAGCTGGACCCGGCCACGCCGCCCGACATCGCCGCGGCGTTCCCCGCCACGCCGCTCGCCGAGGGGAGGTCGCCCGTCGCCGCCGCCGTGAGGTGACGGCGGCAGATAGGATCGCGGCACCATGTCGCAGCTGCGGGACCTGCTCGAAGTGCACACGGACCTCGACGACGGGGCCGTGGCGCACCTCGAGGCGCTGCTGCGCGACTGGCAGATCCTGTCGGACCTGAGCTTCGCCGACCTCCTGCTGTTCGTGCCGGTGGAGTGGCCCCAGGGCGTGCCCGCGTTCCTGTGCGTCGGGCAGATGCGCCCCTACACCGCGGCCACCGTCTACCAGGAGGACCTGGTCGGCGAGGTGTTCCCCCGGGCCAACCGGTCGCTGGTGGCGCGCGCCTTCGCCGAGGAGCGCGTCATCCGCGACGCCGACCCGGACTGGTCCACCGGCGTGCCCGTCCGCGAGGAAGCGGTCCCGGTCGGCTACCGCGGCCAGATCATCGCGGTGGTCACGCGCGAGTCGAACGTGTCGATGGCGCGCTCGCCCAGCCAGCTGGAGCTGACCTACCTCCAGACGGCGGGCGAGCTGGCCGTCATGCTCGCCGACGGTGCCTTCCCCTTCGAGGCCGGCGACGTGGCCGAGACGCCGCCGTCGCTCACCACCCGGGTCGGCGACGGGATCATCCGGGTCGACGCCAAGGGCTTCTCCATCTACGTGTCGCCCAATGCGATCAGCTCCTACCGGCGCCTGGGCCGCCTGCAGGACGCCAACGGCCAGCACCTGTCGGACTTCGACCCCGACTGCGAGGGGCTGCTGGACGGGCTGGCGGAGGCCGAGCCGGTGGAGGCGGAGGTCGAGCGCGACGGCACGGTGGTGCTGCGCCGGATGATCCCGCTGCTGCGCGACGGCACCGTCGTCGCCGGCCTGCTCATCGTCCGCGAGGTCACCGACCTGCGCCGCCACGAGCGCGCGCTGCGGGTCAAGGACGCGACCATCCGCGAGATCCACCACCGGGTGAAGAACAACCTGCAGACGGTGGCGTCGCTGCTGCGCCTCCAGGCCCGCCGCGTCCGCAACGAGGAGGCGCGGCTGGCGCTGTCGGAGAGCGTCCGGCGCATCTCCTCCATCGCGCTCGTGCACGAGATGCTGTCCGAGGAGTCCCAGCAGCGCGTCGACTTCGACAAGGTCGCGTCGCGGATCCTGGCCATGCTCGGCGACGGGCTGCTGAACCCCGAGGTCCCCATCGACCTGGCCGTGCGCGGGGCCGCGGGCGACCTGCCGGCCGAGGTCGCGACCCCACTCGCGCTGATCGTCACCGAGCTGCTGCAGAACTCCCTGGAGCACGCGTTCCCGCCCGACCGGGTGCGCCTGGACGTCGGGAACGGGACCGGTCACGTCCAGGTCCGCTTCGACCGCGCCCCGTCGACCCTGCGGGTGCTGGTGACCGACGACGGCGTGGGCCTGCCGGAGGGCCAGTCGATCGACCTGGTGGCGAACCTCGGGCTGCAGATCGCCCGGACCCTGGCGGAGAGCGAGCTCGGGGGGACCTTCTGCATCCTGCGGCCCGGCGCCTCGGCGCTCGCCCTGCCGGGGACCACGTTCGAGCTCGTGGTCCCCCTGTCCTAGCTGCGCGTGGCGGGGTCTAGCTGGCCAGCCGGCGGCGGCGCTGGCGGCTGCGGCGGAGGGTCCGGCGCTCGTCCTCGCTCATCCCACCCCAGACGCCGGCGTCCTGGTTCGTCTCCAGGGCCCAGTCCAGGCACGCCTCCGCGACCTCGCACCGGCGGCAGACCTGCTTGGCCCGCTCGACCTGGTCGAGGGCCGGGCCGGTCGTGCCCACGGGGAAGAACAGCTCCGGGTCCTCGTCGAGGCAGGCAGCCCGCTGGCGCCAGTCCATGGCTTGCACACTCGCTTTCGTCTGGGAAGGGGACGCTGCGTCATCCAGCAGCTGCGCACTTTGTGAATGCACGCACAAGCCTGACGCTGGACCCGAACCTAGGTGCGAGACCACGAGGGCGCAAGGGGCCGTCGACCAAGAACCCGGTCACGGGGGGACGGCTGCCCCGATCGTACAGTGTCCACGCGGGGGAGGGAAACCACCGGTACCGGGGACCCGGTTGAGCAGGGATTGGTGCGCATGGGACCGTTCGGACCGGAGGGCCCCGTCGTCGTCGGGCACCGCGGCGCGCCGCGGCGCGCCCCGGAGAACACCGCGGCGTCGTTCGCCGCCGCCGCCGCCGACGGCGCGACCTGGGTGGAGCTGGACGCCCGCCGCTGCGCCGACGGGCTGGTCGTCGCCCACGACCCCTTCACCGCCGGCGGCGCGGTCCTGATCGACCGCACCGTGGCGGACCTCGCCGCCCTGGGCGTGGAGGAGCTGTCGGTGGTGCTCGCCGGGCTGCCCCCCGGCCTCGGCGTGGACGTCGAGCTCAAGAACCTGCCGGGTGAGCCCGACGCCGACGACGACGAGGCGCTCGCCGCCCAGGTCGCCCCGCTGCTGGTCGCCGCCGCCGCCGTGCGCCCCGTCGTCGCCACGTCGTTCAACCCTGGGACCGTCGCGGCGGTGGGGGAGCACGCGCCGGGGATCCCGCGGGGGTTCCTGTCCGGTCCGGGGCTGAAGCCGCTCGCCGCCCTGGAGGTGGCGGGGGAGGTCGGCGCCACCGTCCTGTGCCCCCACGTCGACGCCCCGGGGCTGGACGGCGCGGTGGCCGAGATCCGCGCCGCCGGCCTCGCCGTCCTGGTCTGGACCGTCGACGACCCGGCCCGCGCGACCGCCCTGGCCGCCGCCGGCGCCGACGCCCTGTGCACCAACCACCCCGCCCTGCTCGTCGCCACCCTGCGCTGACGCCCGAGGGGGTTCGTCCGGGCCGTCGGCGCACGACCCGCGGCGGGGGTGGCCGACGGCGTCCCCCTGGTGCGGGGGCCTTCGAGGCGAGCTAGGCGCGCGGGCGGCCGGCTGGCGGGGCGACGACGGTGAGGGCGCGGCGGACGCTGCGCAGCTCCACCTGGCGGTGCTCGCCGATGTACTCGCCGTCGACCTGAAGGGGCAGGGGAGCGGCGCTGGTCAGCACGTAGCGGTCGTGGTCGTGCCAGGACCGCGCGAACGGCAGGCGCGGGACCCGGTCGGAGGTCAGCGCGGCGGTGGCCAGGCGGACCAGGTCGCCGGCGCCCGCGCGCGCCATCGCGGTCAGGTCCAGCCCGCCCGCGCCGTCGGCCCGCGGGCACATCCGCGACGGCAGGCGCCAGGCGAAGCTGTAGGGGTCCAGGTTGCAGCAGATCGCGTTGTACAGCCCGGGCGAGGGGTCCTCGCCGTCGGTGTGCACCGTGATCGGCGCCGCCTCCGCGCGCCCCGCCGCGATCGCCAGCGCGCCGCAGTAGAAGTACGTGCCGACCCGGGCGATGCCGCGCAGGCGCGGGCGGCGCTCGACCATGCGCACGACCTCCGCGTCGTAGCCGAGCCCGGCGCAGAAGGCGAAGAACCGGTCGTCGGCCCGGCCCAGCGACATCGTGCGGTCGTCGCCGGCGCGCAGGTGGGCGACGACGGCCTCGGCGGCCTCCGCGGGGTCGCGCGGCAGGCCCAGGGCGCGGGCGAACACGTTGGTGTGCCCGCCCGGCAGGACGGCCAGCTTCACCGGCGTGCAGGCCACCGCCTGCACGACCTCGTTGATGGTCCCG
Organism: Egibacteraceae bacterium; assembly: GCA_030447925.1. Lineage (GTDB taxonomy): Bacteria > Actinomycetota > Nitriliruptoria > Euzebyales > Egibacteraceae > JAUJNX01. The sequence continues at coordinate 12,102 of JAUJNX010000007.1, forward strand.
TCCCCGCCCAGCACGACGACCGCGTCGTGGCCGCCGTGCACCGCGTCCGCCGCGAGCGTGGTGGCGTGGCCCTGGTGGCGGGTGGCCTCCACGTCCAGCTTCACCTCGGCGCGCAGCGACCGGATGACGACGTCGACCAGACCGGGGGAGGTCGTGGTCGCGGCGGGGTTGTAGACCAGCAGCGCGCGCATGGGTCGCGGACCCTACCGCAGCCTCCCCGTCCCGGCGCGCGACTGATGGTCAGTACGCCGGGTCAGTACTGCGCCTCGCCCTCCATGCCCTGGCGGAGGAACTCCAGGATGCGGTTGAGCAGGCGCGACACGTGCATCTGGCTGATGCCGACCTGCTCGGCGATCCGCGACTGGGTCATGCCGCGGAAGAAGCGCAGGTAGAGGATGGTGCGCTCGCGCTCGGGCAGCTGCTCGATCAGCGGGGCGAGCGACGCGAAGTACTCCAGGTTGTCGAGGCGGAAGTCCTCCTCGCCCAGCCGGTCCCCGCGGTTCGGCGCGTCGTCGTCGTCGCTGGACGGGGCGTCCAGCGAGGTCGTCGAGTACGCCTGCCCGCTCTCCAGCGCCTCCAGCACCTCCTCCTCCGACACCCCGGCCGCCTTGGCGATCTCGGGGATCAGCGGGGAGCGGCCGAGCTCCTGGGTGAGCTGGGCGATGATCTTGTTGAGGCGCAGCGACAGCTCCTGCAGCCGGCGCGGTACGCGCACCGCCCAGCCCTTGTCGCGGAAGTAGCGCTTCAGCTCGCCCACGATCGTGGGGGTCGCATAGGTGGAGAACTCGACCTCGCGGCCCAGGTCGAAGCGGTCGATGGCCTTGAGCAGGCCGACCGACCCCACCTGGATGAGGTCGTCGAGGGGCTCGCCGCGGTCCTTGAAGCGCTTGGCGAGGTACTCCACCAGCGGGAGGTGGAGCTTGGCGAGCGCGTCGCGGATCTCCGGGTCGTTGGTCTGCCGGAGGACGGCGAAGAGCCGCTTGGTGTCGTCGCGGGTGTAGCCGGTGGTCATCCGCCTGCTCCGTCGGCCCCTTCATCCTGCTCGGGCAGCCGGTGCTTGAGCAGCACGATCGTCGCGTGTCGCTGGCGCATCTCGACCTGGACGTCGTCGGCCAGCGCCCGGAGGATGGACCACGAGAAACTCGTCTGGTCGATCACGGGCTCCTCGCCGACCACGTCGGCGTGCACCCGGATCTCCAGCCCGCTGTCGGTGCCGCTCATGTCCAGCTCGATGCGCTCCCCCCGGGCGTGGCGCAGCAGCTGCACGGCCGCCTCCTCGACGGCCATGCGCAGGTCGTCGACCTGTTCCAGCGTGAAGCGGTCGCGGGCCGCGTAGCCGCCGACAGCAGTCCGGAGGAGCGCGACGTGGCCTGCCTTGGCCGGCACGCGCACCGTCACCGTCTCAGTCGCCACGGTAGTCCCGATCGCTCAGCCGTCCGCCCCTCAGGTGTCCCCGGCGGGTCGACCTCGCCGTCCTGGCCCCGCAGACTACCAGCACCCCCAGGTTCCCCTGCACCCAGTCCGGACGGCCAGGTGAGAGGGCGGCGCCGCGCGGGGAACCTGCCCAGATGAGCATCGACATCGACGCGTACTACCGCGGCCTCGCGGGTGACGACATCCAGGTGCTCGCGGACCGCCTGCTGGCGCTGTCCCAGCAGGCCGAGCTCGCCGGAGCCCACAGCGCCGCGCTGCACCTGGCCGACGCCTCGACCCAGATGACCGACCTCGCCCAGGACGTGGGCGGGGCGCAGGCGCCGCAGCCCGCCCCGACCGTCCTGGACGAGGTCCCGCCGCCGCCCGCGGGCTGACCCCGCTCCCTGTCACAGGGCGGGCCTACCCTGGGCCGGATGGCCGACCCGCTCGCCTCCTTCTCCGCGCCGACGCGCGACTGGTTCCGCGACAGCTTCGCGGCGCCCACCGCCGCGCAGGCGCGGACCTGGTCCGCCGTGGCGCAGGGCGGCAGCGTCCTGGTCAGCGCCCCGACCGGGTCCGGCAAGACGCTGGCGGCCTTCCTGGTGGCCCTGGACCGCCTGCTCACCTCGCCGCCGCCGGACCCGCCGCCGCGCGTGCGGGTCCTCTACGTCTCGCCGCTCAAGGCCCTGGCCTACGACGTCGACCGCAACCTGCGCGCCCCGCTGGCGGGGATCACCCGGGCCGCGGAGCGCGCGGGGCTCACCGTCCCGCCCGTGTCGGTGGCCATCCGCTCGGGCGACACCCCCGCGGACGAGCGCCGGCGCCAGGCCCGCGTGCCCCCCGACATCCTCATCACCACCCCGGAGTCGCTGTTCCTGCTGCTGACCAGCCGGGCGCGGGAGACCCTCGCGGCGGTCGACACCGTGATCGTGGACGAGGTCCACGCGGTCGCGGGCACCAAGCGCGGGGCCCCCCTCGCGCTCACCCTGGAGCGCCGCCAGGCGCTCACCGCCGAGCACCGCGACGGCGCGCCGCTCCAGCGCATCGGGCTGTCAGCCACGCAGCGGCCGCTGGACGAGGTTGCGCGCTTCCTGGTCGGGGGGACGGGACAGGCCGACGGGACCTGGGCCGCGCGGCCCGTCGCCGTCGTCGACGTGGGCTCGACCAAGCAGCTGGACGTCGAGATCGTCGTGCCGGTCGAGGACATGGGCCGCCTGGGCGAGGTGATCGAGGACCCGCCGACCGGACCCGCGGCCGGCCCGGGGGAGTCGCGGCGGTCGATCTGGCCCGCCGTCCAGCCCCGGATCCTCGACCTGATCGAGGCCCACCGATCGACGATCGTCTTCTGCAACTCCCGGCGGCTGGCGGAGCGCCTGTGCGCCCGCCTCAACGAGCTCGCGACCGAGCGCGCGCTGGCGGCGGACCCGGAGCTGGACCACGACGTCGTGCTCGCGCGCGCCCACCACGGGTCGGTCGCGCGCGAGCAGCGCGTGCTCATCGAGGAGGACCTCAAGGCGGGGCGCCTGCGCTGCGTGGTGGCGACCAGCTCGCTGGAGCTGGGCATCGACATGGGCGCCGTCGACCTGGTCGTCCAGGTCGAGTCGCCCGGGTCGGTGGCCAGCGGCCTGCAGCGCGTCGGGCGCGCGGGCCACCAGGTCGGGGCCGCGAGCGTGGGCAAGGTCTTCCCCAAGTACCGCGGCGACCTCGTCGAGTGCGCCGTCGTGGTGCGCCGGATGCACGAGGGCGCGATCGAGACCACCCGCTACCCGCGCAACCCCCTGGACGTCCTGGCCCAGCAGATCGTCGCCATGGTCGCCATGGACGACTGGCGCGTCGACGACCTGCACGCGGCGGTGCGCGCCTGCGCCAACTTCGCCGACCTCAGCCGCGTCCAGCTGGAGGGCGTGCTCGACATGCTCTCGGGGCGCTACCCCAGCGACGAGTTCGCCGAGCTGCGGCCGCGGCTGAACTGGGACCGGATCGAGGACCGGCTCGCGGCGCGCCCGGGGGCCCAGCGGCTGGCCGTCACCTCCGGGGGGACCATCCCCGACCGCGGCCTGTACGGGGTGTTCCTGGCCGGCGAGGGCACCGGGCGGCGGGTCGGCGAGCTGGACGAGGAGATGGTCTATGAGACCCGGCCCGGGGAGACCTTCACCCTGGGGTCGTCGACCTGGCGGATCGAGGACATCACCCGCGACCAGGTCCTGGTGACCCCGGCGCCCGGCGAGCCGGGCAAGCTGCCGTTCTGGCACGGCGACGCGGTCGGCCGGCCCGTGGAGGTCGGCCGCGCGGTGGGGGCGTTCCTCCGCGAGGTCGGCGAGGCCGGGCCGGAGGCGATCGGCCGGCTGGAGACGACCTACGGGCTGGACCCGCTGGCCGCGACCAACCTGGTGCAGTACGTGGCCGAGCAGCGCGAGGCGGCCGACGCCGGGGGCGCGGGCGGCGTCCCGACCGACCGCCAGATCGTGGTGGAGCGCTTCCGCGACGAGATCGGCGACTGGCGCGTCTGCATCCTGTCACCGTTCGGCCGGCGGGTGCACGCCCCCTGGGCGCTGGCCATCCGCGCCCGCATCCGCGAGCGCCTCGGCGTCGACGTCCAGACCCTGGACGCCGACGACGGCATCGTCGTGCGCCTGCCCGATGTCGAGGGTGATGGGGCGGACGTCCTGGAGGACCTGCTGCCCGACCCCGACGAGGTCGAGCAGCTGGTGGTCGCCGAGCTGGCGGACTCCGCGCTGTTCGCGGCGCGCTTCCGGGAGTGCGCGGCGCGGGCGCTGCTGCTGCCCCGGCGCCGTCCCGACGGGCGCACCCCGCTGTGGCAGCAGCGCCAGCGGGCCGCGGACCTGCTCGCCGTCGCCAGCCGCTACGGCAGCTTCCCGATCCTGCTGGAGACCTACCGCGAGTGCCTGCGCGACGTCTTCGACCTGCCCGCGCTGATCGAGGTGCTCCGGGGCGTGTCGTCGCGGCGCATCCGCGTGTCGCGGGTGGAGACGCCGCAGGCGTCGCCGTTCGCCTCGTCGCTGCTGTTCGACTACATCGCCTCCTACATGTACGAGGGCGATGCGCCCCTGGCCGAGCGCCGCGCGTCCGCGCTCGCCCTGGACCGCGAGCTGCTCGCCGAGCTGCTGGGCTCCGAGGAGCTGCGCGAGCTGGTCGACCCCGACGCGCTGGACCAGCTCGAGCTCGAGCTCCAGCGCCTGGTCCCCGAGCGCCACGCCCGCTCCGCCGATGCCGTCCACGACCTGCTCCGCGAGGTCGGCGACCTCACCACCGACGAGGTCGCCGCCCGCCTCGACCGCGCGGCCGCGGCCGCCGCGACCACCGCGACGGGCGCCCAGGACGGGGACGGCGCGCGGCGCGCCGCGGCGGTCGCGTGGCTGGGGGAGCTGGAGCGGGCGCGGCGGGCCTACCGCGTCACGGTCGCCGGGGAGGCGCGCTGGGCGGCGGCCGAGGACGCCGCGCGCTTCCGCGACGCCCTCGGGGTGCCCGTGCCCGCGGGCTTCCCCGACGCCTTCTCCCAGCCCGTCGCCCGGCCGACCGTCGACCTGGTCGCCCGCCACGCGCGCACCCACGGCCCGTTCCGCACCCCCGACGTCGCCGCCCGGCTCGGACTGCCGCGCGACGCGGTCGAGCTGGCGCTCAAGGAGCTGGAGACGGAGTCGCGGGTCGTGACCGGCGAGTTCCGCCCCGGCGGGTCCGGCCGGGAGTGGATCGACGCGGAGGTCCTGCGCCGTCTGCGCCGCCGGTCCCTGGCCGTCCTGCGCAGGGAGGTCGAGCCGGTCGAGCCGGCGGCGCTCGTGCGCTTCCTGCCCGCCTGGCAGGGCGTCGGGTCCCGGCTGCGCGGCGTCGACCGGACCCTGGAGGCGGTCGAGCAACTCCAGGGGGCGCCGGTCCCCGCCAGCGTGCTGGAGCGCGACGTGCTGGCGGTGCGGGTGCGCGACTACAACCCGGCGGCGCTGGACGAGCTCACCGCCGCCGGGGAGGTCGTGTGGGCCGGCCGCGGGCCGTTGGGCACCGGCGACGGGCGCGTCGCGCTCTACCTGCGCGACGCCGCGCCTGCTGCTGCCCGCCCCGGCCGAGCCGGACGCCGAGCCGTGGTGGTCCCACCGCCACGGGGCGCTCCTGGCCCACCTCGACGCCCGCGGGGCCTCGTTCTGGCCCCAGCTCGCCGCGGCGGCGGGCGGGGACGAGGCCGCGGTGGCCGACGCCCTCTGGGACCTCGTGTGGGCGGGGGTCGTGACCAACGACACCCTCGGCCCGCTGCGCGCGGTCGTCGGCGGCGTCGCCCGCCCCGCCCGGGCCGCTCGCAGCGGCGGGGGACGGCCGCGCGCCGTCCGGCGCACCCCGCGGGCGCTGTCGCGGTCCGGGCCGCCGCGGGTGGCGGGCCGCTGGTCCCTGGTCGCCGAGCTGGCGGTCCCCACCGCCCCCGCCACGGAATGCGCGCGGCTGCGCTGGCGGCACAGCTGCTGGACCGCTACGGCGTGCTGGTGCGCGACGCGGTCGCCGCGGAGGACGTCCCCGGCGGGTTCAGCGCCGTCTACCAGGTGCTCAAGGCCATGGAGGACGCGGGCCGGGCCCGCCGCGGCTACTTCGTCGAGGGACTCGGCGGCGCGCAGTTCGCGGTGCCGGGCGCCATCGACCGCCTCCGCGCGGTGCGCGAGCGCGCCGTGCTGGGGCGGGGGGACGGCGACGGCTGGCTGGACGGCGGCCGCGCGCCCGAGGAGCCGCCGGACGCGGTCGCCCTGGCCGCCACCGACCCGGCCAACCCGTTCGGGGCCGCGCTGGCGTGGCCGGACCCCGTGCCCGGCGCGCCGCGCAGCGCCAAGCGCGCGGCCGGCGCCTACGTCGTGCTGCTCGACGGCCGCCTGCTGGTCTACGCCGAGCGTGGCGGGCGGTCGCTGCTGACCTTCTCCGCCGACGCCGACGACCTGGCCGCCGCGGCGGGCGCGCTGGCCGGCCTGGTCGCCGCGGGGCAGGTCGCCCGCTTCCAGGTCGCGCGCGTCGACGGCCGCGAGTCCCTGGACCACCCGCTCGTGGACGCCCTGCGCGCGGCCGGCTTCACCGACCATCCCCGCGGCCTGGTGCTGCGCTGATGCCCGAGGGCGACACGATCTTCCGCGCCGCCCGCACCCTGCGCGACGCGCAGGCGGGACGCGAGGTCACCGCCTTCGCCACCACCGTGGGCCAGGTCCGCACCCTGGGCCCGCAGCGGCTGGTGGGCCAGACGGTCGCGGCGGTCGAGTCGCGCGGCAAGCACCTGCTGCACTGGTTCGCCCCCAGCGACCTCGCCCTGCACACCCACATGCGCATGAACGGGTCGTGGCACGTGTACGGGCGGACCGAGCGCTGGCGCAAGCCCCGGTCGTTCGCCAAGGTCGTGATCGAGACCGGCGACATCGTGGCCGTCTGCTTCAGCGCCCCCGTCGTCGAGCTGCTGTCGAGCGGCCAGGTCGTCGCCCACCCGGCGCTGTCCCGGCTGGGACCCGACGCGCTGGACGACGACGTGGACCTGGACGAGGCCCGCGCGCGCCTGGACGCCCGGCCCGACATGACCATCGGCGAGGCCCTGCTCGACCAGCGGATGCTGGCCGGCATCGGCAACGTCTACAAGTCCGAGCTGCTGTTCCTCCACCGCACGGACCCGTGGACGCGCGTGCGCGACGTGCCGCCTGCGACGCGGGCGGCGCTGCTGGACCGCGCCGTGGAGCTGCTGCGCCGCAACGTCGCCCCGGGCTCCTCCGCCCGGCGGGTGACCACCGGGGTCGACCGGCCGCGCGGCGCCGGGGACGCGCTGTACGTGTACGGCAAGGCTCGGCGGCCGTGCCCGCGCTGCGCGACGCCGATCAGCATGGCCGGCCAGGGCGAGCAGGCCCGCATCACCTACTGGTGCACGCGGTGCCAGGGGCCCGGCGCGGCCAGACGTCCCGGACAACGGTGATGCCCCGGCCGAGGGCCGGGGCATCCGACGTTGCGGTGTGGCGCTAGCCGACGATCTGGACGTTCGAGGCCTGCTCGCCCTTCTGTCCCTGCGTGATGTCGAATTCGACCTTCGCGCCTTCGGCCAGCGTCTTGAAGCCCGTGCCCTGGATCGCGGAGAAGTGGACGAACACGTCGTCCCCATCGTCACGCGAGATGAAGCCGTAGCCCTTGTCGTCGCTGAACCACTTCACGGTGCCAGTGGCCATGTGCGTTGCCCTCGTTTCTCGGTGTTCACCGTTCCCGGAACCTTCCGGGGACGGGGAGGGGCTGCACCAGCGTTCGAACCACTGCAGACGTCACGTAACTCGTGCCCTCGGGCGCGGAGGTTACCAGCATCCGCGGGCCTCGGGGGGAGGAATTCGTCGGGGGAGGCGGGCGCCCGGACCCCTCGGACAGGGGTACAACGTAGCTCCGACGCACCGGCCCGCTGCCGGTGGAGCCGCCGTCGGTCAACGAAGGGCGGTCGGGATGTGCGGGATCAGCGGTGAGGTGCGGCGCGACGGCCGCGCGCCGGACGCGTCGGCGGTGGCCAGGATGACCGCGGCGCAGTCGGACCGGGGGCCGGACGGGGAAGGCGCCTGGCGCCACGGCGGCGTCGCGCTCGGCCATCGCCGCCTCAAGGTCATCGACCTGTCCGAGCGGTCCGCCCAGCCGATGGTCGACGAGGGCCTGGGCCTGGCGATCGTGTTCAACGGCTGCATCTACAACTATCCTGAGCTGCGGGCGGAGCTGTCCGCCGCCGGCTACTCCTTCCGCTCCTCCGGCGACACCGAGGTGCTGCTCACGGCCTACCACCGCTGGGGCGACGCCTTCGTGGAGCACCTGCTGGGGATGTTCGCGTTCGCGATCACCGAGCGCGACAGCGGCCGGGTGCTGCTGGGCCGCGACCGGCTCGGCATCAAGCCGCTCTACCTGGCCGAGACCCCCGGGCGGCTGCGCTTCGCCTCGACGCTGCCCGCGCTGCTGGCCGCCGGCGACGTCGACACCGCCATCGACCCCGTCGCCCTGCACCACTACCTGTCGTTCCACGCGGTGGTGCCGGCGCCGCGGACGATCCTGGCCGGGGTCCGCAAGCTGCCGCCCGCCACCACCCTGGCGCTGGAGCCCGACGGGCGGCGGACCGAGCGCACCTACTGGGCGCCGCGCTTCGCCCGCGACCCCGCGCACGCCGGGTGGGACGCCCGCGACTGGCAGGACGCCGTGCTCGCGTCGCTGCGCACCGCCGTCCGGCGCCGCCTGGTGTCCGACGTGCCGGTCGGGGTCCTGCTGTCCGGCGGGCTGGACTCGAGCCTGCTGACCGCCCTGCTGGTCGGGGAGGGCCAGGACGCCCTCGCCACCTTCTCGGTGGGCTTCGAGGCCGTCGACGGGCGCGAGGGCGACGAGTTCCGCTGGTCCGACCTGGTCGCGCGCGAGTTCGGCACCGACCACCACCGCATCGAGGTGCCGACCGGCCGGCTGCTGCCCGCGCTGCCGCACGCGATCGCGGCCATGCCCGAGCCGATGGTCAGCCACGACTGCGTCGGCTTCCACCTGCTCAGCCAGGAGGTCGCGCGGTCGATCAAGGTGGTGCAGTCCGGGCAGGGCGCCGACGAGGTCTTCGCGGGCTACCACTGGTACCCGCCGATGACGGCCCCCGGCGCGGACGCCGCGACCTACCTGCGCGCCTTCGCCGACCGCGACCACGCGGCGATGGCGCGGCTGGTCGACCCCGCCCACCTGGTGGACGACGACGTCAGCGGGGACTTCGTCCGCGCGGCCTTCGCCGCCGACGGCGCGGACGAGCCGGCGGACCGGGCGCTGCGCCTGGACACCACGGTGATGCTCGTCGAGGACCCGGTGAAGCGCGTCGACGCCATGACCATGGCCTGGGGGCTGGAGGCGCGGGTGCCGTTCCTGGACCACGAGCTGGTGGAGCTCGCGGCCGCCTGCCCGCCGGCCCTCAAGCTGGCCCAGGGCGGCAAGGGGGTGCTGAAGGACGCCGCCCGCGCGGTCCTGCCCGCCGCCGTCATCGACCGGCCGAAGGGGTACTTCCCGGTGCCCGCGCTCACGGCCCTGCGCGGGCCCTACCTGGAGCTCGTCCGCGACGCGCTGCACGACCCCGCGGCCAAGGACCGCGGGCTGTTCCGCGCCGCCGAGGTCGACCGCCTGCTCGCCGTCGCCGACGCGGGCGGGGAGGAGCTGACCCCGCTGGGGGGCAACACCCTGTGGCAGCTCGGCCTGCTGGAGTGCTGGCTCCAGGCGCGAGGGGTCTGACGTGGGCGCCGAGGACGTCGCCCTGGACGCCGGCTGGGGCCGGCTGGTCTTCGCCCAGACCTTCGCCGACGAGGCGGGCGTCCTGGCCTGCCTGCGCGACGAGCAGCCGGGCCGGCGCGACATCGCCATGTACGTCGCGTACCCCCAGGTCCTGCTGGGCCTGGCGCCCAGCGAGCTGTTCGTCGACCCGTCGGTCACCTACCGGCTGGGGCTGGACGGCCCCTCCCCGCCGCCCCCGCCGGTGCGGGTGCGCCCGCTGGACGGCCCCGCCGACGTCGACGCGATGAACCGCATCGCCGCGGTCAACGGCATGGTCCGCGCCCATGCGGCCCAGGTGCTGGCCAACGCCGCCGGGGACGTCTTCACCTACCTGGTCGCCGTCGACGCCGCCGGCACCGTGCTGGGCAGCGTCACCGGCGTCGACCACGTCGCCGCCTTCGGCGATCGCGACGGCGGGTCCAGCCTGTGGGCGCTGGCCGTCGACCCGCAGGCCGCCGTCCCCGGTGTCGGCCGGGCCCTCACCCTGGCCCTGGCCGCGGTGTTCCGGGCGCGCGGCCGGGCCTGGATGGACCTGTCGGTCCTGCACGACAACACCGCCGCGATCCGCCTGTACGAGCAGCTCGGCTTCGTGCGCACCCCGGTGTTCGCGGTCAAGCGCAAGAACCCGATCAACGAGAAGCTGTTCACCGCCCCGATGGAGGCCGACGGGCTGAACCCCTACGCCCGCATCGTCGCCGACGAGGCGGCCCGGCGGGGCATCTCGGTGCGGATCCTGGACGCCGCCTGGGGCGAGCTGGAGCTGACCCACGCCGGCCGCCGGGTGCTCACCCGCGAGTCGCTGTCGGAGCTGACCAGCGCGGTGGCGATGAGCCGCTGCGAACCCGCGAGTCGCTGTCGGAGCTGACCAGCGCGGTGGCGATGAGCCGCTGCGACGACAAGCAGCAGACCCGGCGCCTGCTCGCCGCGGCCGGCCTGGCCGTGCCGCGCGGGGTCGCCGCCGCGGGCGATGCCGCGGACCGCCGGTTCCTGGAGGAGGTCGGCGAGGTCGTCGTGAAGCCGGCGCGGGGCGAGCAGGGCGCGGGCATCACCGTCGGGGTGACCGACCCCGGTCATCTGCGCGAGGCCGTCGAGGTCGCCCGCGTCCACTGCCCCCAGGTGCTGCTCGAGGAGTTCGTGCCCGGCGAGGACATCCGCGTCATCGTCATCGACCACCGCGTCGTGGCCGCCGCCGTGCGCCGGCCCGCGGCGGTCACCGGGACCGGGCAGCACACCGTGGCCGAGCTGATCGACAAGCAGTCCCGCCGCCGCGCCGCGGCCACCGGCGGGGAGTCGCGCATCCCGGTGGACGACCACACCCGCGACACGATCGCCAAGGCCGGCTACGCCCTGGACCAGGTCCTGCCGGAGGGCGCGACCATCCCGGTCCGGCGCACCGCCAACCTGCACACGGGCGGCACCATCCACGACGTCACCGCCCGGCTGCACCCCGCCCTCGCCGAGGTCAGCGTCGAGGCGAGCCGCGCGCTGGCGATCCCCGTCGTCGGGCTGGACCTGCTGGTCCCCGACATCGAGGGGCCGGACTACGCGGTCATCGAGGCCAACGAGCGCCCCGGCCTGGCCAACCACGAGCCCCAGCCCACCGCCGAGCGCTTCCTCGACCTGCTGTTCCCCCGCACCGCGCGCGGGTAGTTTCCGCGCGTGCGCCCCGCGAAGCTCCCCATCGACATGACCTACGTGGAGGACGTGCTCCTGCGCCTCCTGCTCACGCCCAGCCCCTCGGGGCGGACCGAGGACGTGATGCGCCTGGTCGCCGAGGAGTTCGTCGCCATCGGCGTGCCGTTCTACGTGACCCGCCGCGGCGTGCTGGTGGGCGGGCTGCACGGCGAGCAGGAGAGCCCCGACCGCGCCGTCGTGGTCCACGCCGACACCATCGGCTGCATGGTCAAGCGCGTGAAGGACGACGGTCGCCTGCAGATCGTGCCGGTGGGGACCTTCAGCGCCCGGTTCGCCGAGGGCGCCCGCTGCACGATCCTCACCGACGACGCCGAGCGCGTCTACACCGGCACCGTCCTGCCGCTGCTGGCCAGCGGGCACACCTACGGCGACGCGGTCGACACCCAGCCCGTCGGCTGGGAGCAGGTCGAGGTGCGCATCGACGAGCGCACCGCCTCCGCGGCCGGCACCGCCGCGCTGGGCGTCGCCGTCGGCGACTTCGTGGCCCTGGACGCCGAGCCCGTGGTCACCCCGTCGGGCTACGTGAAGTCGCGCCACCTCGACGACAAGGCCGGCGTCGCCGCCGCGCTCGGCGCGTTCAAGGCGGTCGTGGACTCCCGAGCCGACCTGCCGGTGTCGGTCCACCTGGTGGTGACCATCGCCGAGGAGGTCGGCATGGGCGCCAGCCACGGGCTCCACGCCGACGTCGCGGAGATGGTCGCGGTCGACAACGCGGTGGTGGCGCCGGGCCAGGCGTCGCGCGAGACCGGCCTGACCGTGGCGATGCAGGACTCCAGCGGGCCGATGGACTATCACCTCACCCGCAAGCTGCTCACCCTCGGCGCCGAGCTCGGCCTGGACGTCCGCCGCGACGTCTACAACCACTACCGCTCCGACAGCGCGGCGGCGCTGGAGTCGGGCGCGGAGATGCGCACCGCCCTGGTCGGCTTCGGGGTCGACGCCAGCCACGGCTACGAGCGCACCCACCTCGACGCGATCCGCAGCGTCGCCGAGCTCCTGGCCGCCTACGTCCAGACGCCGCTGACCTTCCGCGCCGACGCGCCCCTGCGCGCCGGGCTGGGCCGCCTGCCCTCCCAGGACCAGGAGCCCGACCAGGGCTAGCCCGCCCGCCCTCCCTAGTGTCGCTTGACCCTTACGTAAGCGACTCCTATCGTAGTACTGTCATCGACGCCGAGACAGGAGCGGGACGTGGGACGACCGGTTGCGCACTTCGAGATCCTGAGCGCCGACCCGCAGCGGGCGCAGGCGTTCTACGGGGAGCTGTTCGACTGGAAGGCGAGCGCGGACGAGAGCTGGGGGGACTACCTCCTGGTCGACACCGGCGCGGGGGAGGGCGCGATCGGCGGCGGGATCGGGCGGCCCAGCAGCCCGGGCGAGCCCCCCGTCAAGCTCTACATCGCCGTGGACGACCTCGACGCCACCCTGCGCCGGGCCGAGGAGCTGGGCGGGACGACGCTCGTGCCCCCCATGGACCTCCCCGAGGGCTTCGGTCGCATGGCCGTGTTCGCCGACCCCGACGGCACGCCCGTCGGCATCATGGCCTAGGGTGCACCTCAAACGCCGGGCGGCTTCCGAGTACGGAGTCAGGAGACACGGCCAAGGGGGCGACGGGTGGACGAGGCGCTGCGGGCGATCGCCGAGCCGCGGCGCCGCGCCATCCTCCGGCTGGTCGCCCGCGACGAGCTGGCGGCCGGTGAGATCGCGGCGGCCTTCGACGTCAGCCGTCCGGCCATCAGCCAGCACCTCACGGTCCTCAAGCAGGCCGGGCTGCTGACGGAGCGGCGGGACGGGACCCGTCGCCTGTACCGCGCCCGGCCCGAGGGGCTCGCGGCGGTGCGGGCGATGCTGGACGAGCTGTGGGCGTCATCGCTGGATGTGGCCCGCCGCCTCGCGGAGGGCGAGCCGGGGAGGGAGGCGCGTGCCGGGTGAGGTCGCGCCGCTGCGGCGCCCGCCGCTGCGCCACGCGACGCTCGTGCGCCGCGACGCCGCCCACACCTTCGACGTGTTCGTCGACCAGATCGGGACGTGGTGGCCGCTGCGCCCGTACTCCCTGGGCGGGGAGCGCGTCGTGGGCGTCACCTTCGAGCGCCGCGCGGGCGGGCGGGTCTACGAGCGCTGGGACGACGGCCAGGAGCGCAGCTGGGGCCGCGTGCTCGCCTGGGACCCGCCGAGCGGCTGCACGCTGAGCTGGGACGTCTTCCCCGCCGTGACCGAGGTGGCGCTGACCTTCCGGTCCTTCGGGCCGGCGCTGACGCGCGTCGAGGTGGAGCACCGCGGCTGGGAGTCGTTCACCGAGGAGCAGGTCGCCGAGCTGTGCGAGCGCACCGCGGTCGGCTGGGACCAGATCCTCGCCGCCCTCGCGGGCCACCTCGGCCGCAGCCGGTGACCGCGCCCCCGCCCCGTCAGGGGGAGCCGCCGCACTCGGTGCGCCAGGCGCGGTAGTAGGCGCCCATGCGGGCGGCGAAGTCACCGGGGGGTTCGGCGTACAGCCGGTCGCCGAGGCGGCGGGCGGCGGCCTGGAGGTCCGCGCGGTGCGCGTCGACCGCGGCGAGCAGCGGCGCCGCGTCGTCGCGGCCGGCCAGCAGCGCGCGCAGGTTGGCCAGGTCGTGGTCGTCGCCGAGCAGCTCGGACAGGTCGTGGGCCTGCTCGGCGGTGTCCTCCAGCACCCACGGCCAGGCGGGGGACAGCAGGCGCAGGTGGTACCAGAGGTCCTTGACCCGCCGGCGCCAGGCGTGCAGCTGCTCCGCGTCGGGCTCCTGCGCGGCCTCGACCTCCCCCGCCGCGGCGCGGCCCCGACGGTACTCGTGGCGCAGCCCGTCGCGCCCGCCAGCTCGCCGGCCACGGCGCCGACCACCGCGCCGTCCAGCGCCGCCTCCGCGTCGGCGGCGCGCCCGGCCAGGTCGCCGCGCACCGCCGCGACCAGGCCGGGGTCCGGCGCGGGGCGCGCCCGCGGCGCCGCGGGGGCCGGCGAGGCGGTCCAGGGTCGCGACGGCGACCTGGGCGTCGCGCGTCGCCGACAGCCGCCGCGCGGCCTGGCGCAGGCGCTCCTGCTCGCGCCCCAGGACGCCGTGGTCCAGGGCGCCGCGCACCAGCCGCAGCGCCGACCGCGCCTTCTTCAGGTGCCGCCGCGCCTCGTGCACGCCGCGGGTCCGGTCCGCGTCGTCGCGCAGCCGCGCCACCGCCCCGTCCAGCTCCTCGGCGAGGATCGCCGGCACCGTCCGCCCGACCGGCGCCCGCCCGTCCAGCTCGTAGACCATGCCCAGGAGCCTCGGCCGATCAGCCGATCCACAAACGGGCCGCGGCGACGACGCCGACGACGGCCACCACGACGCGGAACGGGGTCTCGGGGATCCGCCGGGCCAGGCGCGCCCCGACCTGGCCGCCGACGACGCTGGCGACGCCGATCAGCGCGGCGGCCGGCCAGGCCACGGCGGCCCCGAGCGCGAGCGCGATGGCGGCGACCCCGTTGACGATCGCCGACAGCAGGTTCTTGGTCGCGTTGAGCCGCTGGATGGTGTCGCTGAGCAGCAGCCCGAGCAGCCCCAGCAGGATGACGCCCTGCGCCGCACCGAAGTACCCCCCGTACACCCCGGTGAGGTAGACGCCGACCGCCAGCGCCGGCGACGGCCGGTCCCCGCGCGCCGCGCCGCCCGCCGCGCGGGCGAGGCGGGCGCGCAGCAGCGGCTGGACGAGCACGAGCACGCTGCCGACCAGCAGCAGCGGGGGCACGACCGCCCCGAAGACCTCGCCGGGCAGCAGCAGGAGCAGCCCGGCACCCGTCAGCCCGCCCGCCGCCGACAGCGGCGCGAGGGCGACGATCCGGCGCCGCTGGCCGTCCAGCTCGCGGCGCTGCGCCGCGGTCCCGCTGACCGACCCGAACACCAGCCCGACGGTGTTCGACACGTTGGCCGTCAGCGGGTCGAAGCCCACCGCCAGCAGCGTCGGGAACGACAGCAGCGACCCCGCGCCGATGATCGTGTTGGCGGTCCCGGCGAGGAAGCCCGCGGCCGCGACCGCGAGCGCCTCCAGTGGCGTCACGCCGCCCCCGCGCTCGGGCCGGGCGCGCGGCCGGCGTCGGTGCCGGGCACGGCCGCGCTGGGGACCAGGTCGCTCACCTCGTGACACGGACGGGGGCGGCGGCGCGCACGCCCGCCGCCCGGACGGGTGCGGCCAAGGGTACTGAGCCGCCCGCTCCGCCCTGGCAGGCCAGGCCGCCGGCGCGCTACACGCCGGTCAGCGCGCGCAGGAACACCTCGTCGATCTCCTCGACGGTGGCGGGGGTGAAGACCTCCCCGCCGGTCAGCCCGACGATGGCCTCCAGCGCCGGGCGGTCCACGGCGCCGCCGTAGGCGATCAGCCCGAGCTGGACGGGACGGGCCGGGTCCGCGCGCTCGCGCAGGGCCGTGAGCAGGGCGTCCAGGGTCAGCTGGTCGCCGTCGCTGCGCCCGTCGGTGAACACGATGACGGTGCTGAGCTCGTCGGGGCGGTGCGCCGCCTGGACGGTGTCGTAGGCGGCCAGGATGGTGTCGTACAGGGCGGTGTCGTTGGTCGGCTGGAGGCCGTTGAGGGCCGCCGCCATGCGGTCGCGGCGGGTGGCGCCGCCGAGGTCCTCGCCCATCGGGCCGAGGGGCACCAGCTCGCAGAAGTCGCCGTCCTGGGGGCAGCCGGGCAGCTCGGTGGAGAACTGCCACAGGCCGACGATGCTGTCCTCGCGGTACAGCTCCAGGCTGACCCGGGCCGAGCGCGCTGCCAGGTCCAGGATGCGCTCCTGGGTGCCGGGCACGAGGTCCTTCATGCTGCCGGAGACGTCAATGACGTTGAGCGTCACGCCGCGCTGGCTGACCGCGCGCCAGCTGCCCAGCGCGGTCCGCACCGCGTCGCCCGCCGGCACGGGCACCTCGGCGCCGGCGCGCTCGGGGCGCAGCCCCTCGGTCGCGGCGGCGAGCACGTCACCGGGCCGGTTCGCGGCGTCGCGGAACCCGTCCTCCTGGAAGCGGCGCTGGGCGTCGTCGCTGAGCAGGAGGTCCAGCAGGGCGCCCGCCCGCCGCTCGTCGGCCCCCGCCAGCACCTGGAACGGGTAGTCGAACGACAGGCCGCCCTCGGGCGGGTAGAGCGCGACCAGCGGGGTCGCCGGGGGACCCTCCGACGGCCCGCCGGGGGTGAGGGCGCCCTGGTTGTAGCGCCACACGTCGCGCTCGGCCAGCGGCAGGGCCGAGAGGAAGGTCAGCCCACGCCCCTCGCGGCCGGCCTGGCGCAGGGCCAGCAGCTGCTGGTTCACGCTGGCGGAGCGCTGGGCCACCGACCGGTCGAGGGTCAGCAGCGTCCGGCGCACCTCGACGTCGGCGAGCCCGGCCCCCGACAGCGCGTCGGTCCACACCCCGGTGCGGGCGGCGCCGATCGACAGCAGGGCGTGCAGGCCCGCGGCGGACGACGCCGGGTCGGACAGCCCGAAGCGGAACGGGCCCCACTCGGGGTGGCCGCGGGCGGCCCAGCCCTCGGGCTCGCCGACGAGGTCGAGGACGTCGTTCCAGCCCAGCTGCGAGCCCGGCCAGCCGAGCGCCTCGGCCAGCGGGCGCGGCATCCCCAGCACGGTCGGGGACCGGGCGACCGACGCGCCCGCGCCGCCGGGCAGGACCCCGGTGGCGTCCGGGCTGGCCCGCACCAGCTCGACGAAGGCGGACGAGCTGGGGATCCACACGTCCGGGCGCGCGCCGAACTCGGACTCGTCCCAGCCCTCCGCCAGCGCCTCGGCGATCTCCGCGGAGCCCCGCGCCTCGACGGCCACCGCCGCGCAGCCCGCCTCGCCCTCCCCGGCCCTGAGCTGCTCCGCCAGCCGGGTGACCACGGGGCTGACGTCGGGCGTCGCGACCACCTTGAGCGACGACTCGGTGCAGACGTCCACGGCGGCGTCCACCGCGTCCACCCCCCCGTCGTCGGCCGGCGTCCCCGCGGCGCGGGCCCGCAGCACCAGGGTGGCCGCCCCCACGCCGCCGGCGAGCACCACGAGGGCCACCAGGCCCGCGACCACACCGCGCCGGGTGCGGCGGCGTCGCTCCGCCAGCTGCGCCCGCCGCCGTCCCACGCCTGGTCCCGGGTCGGAGATCGTCATCGTCCTCCCACGTCCTCGCCGGCGCCGGGAACACTGCCCGCCGACTCTACAGGGGCGGCCCGTGTCCCCCCAGTACGGGGAGGAAGGCCGCGAACGGCATGCCCCGGGCCATCGGGGAATCGTCCGGGCCCACGTAGGGTTGCGCCACGCGACGGACGGAGGCGGGGATGGAGAGGCGGACGGGCGGGTTCGCCCTGGTCGCGCTGGCGGCGGCCATCTGGGCGACCGACGCGTTCTTCCGGCTGCCGGCGGCGGCCGATCTGGACGCACCGGTGGTGGTGCTGGCCGAGCACGTCGTGCTGGTGGTCGCCACCGCCCCGTTCCTGCCCGGCGCGCTGCGCGCCGCGCGGGGCTTCTCCCGCCGCCAGCTCGCGGCCGTCCTGCTCGTCGGCGCCGGCGCCTCGGCCGTCGCCACCACCCTGTTCACCCTGGCCTTCGCCTACGGCGACCCGACCACGCCCCAGCTGCTGCAGAAGCTCCAGCCCCTGATCGCGCTGGTGGCGGCCCGGGCGATCCTCGGCGAGCGCCTGCGGCCCCGCTTCTTCCCGTTCGCGCTGGTCGCCCTCGCGGGCGCCTGGCTGGTGGCCTTCCCCGACCCGCTGCGCGTAGGCGTCGGCGCCGCCGCGCCCGCCGCGCTGGCCGTCGGGGCCGCCGCGCTGTGGGCTCTGGGCACCGTCCTGGGCCGGCTGCTCAGCGGCGCCGCCACCCCCGTCCAGGTGACCACCCTGCGCTTCGCCGTCGGCCTGCCGGCCGCCGCGGTGCTCGTCGCGGTCACCGGCTCCGACGTCGCGCCCGCCCTCGACGCGTCCCTGGCCCCGCGGCTGATCGCCCTGGCGCTGGTCCCCGGGCTCCTGGGGCTGTGGCTGTACTACCGCGGTCTGGCCCGCACGACCGCCTCGGCGGCCACCATCGCGGAGCTGGCCTTCCCCCTGACCGCGGTGGTCCTCAACCGCCTGGCCTTCGGCGCGACGCTGGAGGGCAGCCAGGTCGTCGGCATCGTCCTGCTGGTCGCGGTCGTGGTGTGGCTGGGGGTGGCGGACCGGCGGGCGCCGGAGCGGACCGGCGTGGTGGTCCCGGAGCGCCGGCCGGAGGCGGTCGTCCCGGGCTGAACGGGCGGCGGCCCACCGAGCGGGCGGCACGCGCTACGGGCTGGTGAGCACGTCGAGGAACACCTGGGTGATGCCCTCCGGGGACGACGGGGTGAAGACGCGGCCGCCGACCAGGTCGGTCACCTGGGTCAGCTCGGCCGTCGGCGGCGCCTCGCCGTAGGCGATCAGCGCGATGCGCACGGGACGGGAGGGGTCCTGCTCGGCGCGCAGGGCGTCCAGGAGCTGGGGCAGCGACAGGTCGTCGCCGTCGCTCTCCCCGTCGGTGAACAGCGCGATGGCGGTGGGCCGGCCGGGCACGGAGGCGTCGCGGGCGGTGATGTAGGCCGCCAGGATGGTGTCGTAGAGGGCGGTGTCGTTGGCCGGGCGCAGCCCGCGCAGCGCCTCGACCAGGGCGGCGCGCCGGGTGCGCCCGCCGCCGAGGTCCTCACCGACGGGACCGATCGGCACCAGCTCGCGGTAGTCCCCGCCCTGGGCGCCCGGCAGGTCGGTGGAGAACTCCCACAGGCCCAGGTGGCTGTCGTCGGCGAACAGCGCCGCCCCGCGGGTCGCGGACTCCACCACGAACGCCAGCAGCGACCGGTCGGTGCCGGGCACCTGCCCCGCCATCGACCCCGACACGTCGAACACGGCCAGCGTGGTGAAACGCCGGCTGAGCGCCGCCCAGCCCTTCAGCACCGCGGCGACCGCCTGGCGGTCCGGCGGCGCCGCGTCCGCCCCCGCCCGGGCGGGGCTCAGCCCGGGGTCGCCCGCCAGGGCCGCGCCGGGCACGTCGTCGGCGCCGCGGTAGCCGGCCGCGCGCAGCTCGTCCTGGGCGGCCGGTTCCAACAGGAAGGTGCGGAACGCCGCCGCCTGCTCGGTGACCCCGTCGGCCGCCGCGCGCTCCAGCGGCACCCACGGGTGGTCGAAGGACAGCCCGCCCTCGGGCGGGTAGAACGCCACGAGGCCGACCGCCGGGGGATCGCCGCCCAGACCGGCGTTGTAGCGCCACACGTCGCGCTCCGACATCGGCAGCGCCGCCAGCGGGCCCAGCGGCTCGCCCGCCTCGTCCGCGGCGCGCAGCGCGGCGAGCTGCTCGGCGACGGGCGCGCGCCGCGGCGCCGTCCCGCGCTCGAGGGTCAGCAGGGTGGCCCGGACCGCCTCGTTGCGTAGCCCATCAGCGGACAGGGCGTCGGTCCACACCCCGCTCTGGCCCGCCCCGATCGACAGGACCGCGTGCAGGCCGGCCGCCGAGCGCGTCGGGTCGGGCAGCCCCAGCCGGAACGGCCCCCACTCCGGGCGCGCCAGCCGCGGCCAGGTCTGGGGGTCCTGGACCAGGGGCAGCAGCTCGCCCCAGCCCAGCTGCGTGCCCGGCCAGCCGAGCTGCTCGCCCATCGGCCGGGGCATCGCGACCACCGTGGGGGAGCGGGCGATCGAGGGCCGGTCGGTGCCCATGAGGTCCGCGCCCGCCGGGCTGGCCTCGACCAGCCGGGTCCAGACCGAGGACTCCGGCACCCAGGCGTGCGCGTCACCGGGGGCGCCGTCGGCCAGCGACCGCGCGATGTCGGCGGAGGCGGCCGCGGTGACGGTCACCAGCTCGCACCCGTCCCCGCCCCGCGCGGCCCGGTAGCGCTCCGCGATGCGGCCGAGGACCGGCGTGACGTCCTCGGCGGCGACGACCCGCAGCACCGGCTCGCCGCAGGTCGCGGCCGGCGTGGTCGCGGCCGGCGGCCGGTCGGGGCCGCGGGGCAGGAGCACGACCGCGACCACCGCGACGATCGCGGTGAGGGCCGCGCCGACCTCCAGCGCCAGCCGCCGTCGCCGCCGCTGCGCCGCGAGCCTGGCGCGCCGCTGGGCGACCGCGCGCAGCTCGCCCGTCCCGTCCGCGCTCATGACGCTCTCCGCCCGTCGCGGGGCTGCCCCGCGGAACCCGGCTCTGGGTCCCCCGATCGGGGGACCCCTGGTGGATCGGGGATGCTAACCCCGCGGCGGGCGCGGCGCAGTCCGCCGCGGCGCCGCCCGCGTGCGCCGGCGAGCCGGACGTGCTATGTGACCGCGGCGAGTACGGTCGGGTTCATGACCACGGCACCCCGAGCCGCCGGTTCGCGCGCCGGCGGGGCGCGCCGGCGCATCCACGCCGGCGAGCGGCTGCGCGCGTGGCTCCTGGGCGGCCTGGCCGCCGCGGTGACCGCCGCGATCGCACTGGGCGAGGACGCGGGGCCCGCCATCGCCGCGGTCGCGGCCTGGGACGTCGGGTCGGCGGCGATGATCGCCTACGCCTGGCGCGGCATCGTCGCCTCCGACGCCGCCCGCACCCGCGCGCGGGCCGCCGCCGCCGACCCGGGCCGTGCCGGCGTGCTGGTGATCACGGCCCTGTCGTGCGCCACGGCGCTGACGATCGCGGTCGTGCTCCTCGTGCAGCTGGGGGCCAAGGCGCCGGGGGACCGGAGCATCACGATGCTGTTCGTGCTGGGGCTGGTCGCGGTGGTCACGGCCTGGGTCCTGGTGCACACGGCCTTCGCCGTGCACTACGCCCACCTGTACTACCGCGACGACGGCGACCTCGGCGGTCTGCGGTTCCCGGGCACCCCGGAGCCCGACGACTTCGACTTCGCCTACTTCGCCTTCATGGTCGCCACCGCGTTCGGCGGCGGCGACGTCGGGGTGGCCGACGGCGGGATCCGCCGCGTCGTGCTCGCCCACTCGGTGCTGTCGTTCGCCTTCAACACCGCGATCCTGGCGCTGGTGCTGGAACTCGTCTCGGGAGCCTTCTCATGACCGTGTCGCGCGGGTTCTCCGGCCGGCCGCAGCGCGGGGGGGGGGGGCTGTCAGGTCGGCGGCGCGGCCTCGGCGGCGAGGCGCTCGGCGGCGGCGGTGACCTCGGCCATCGCCTGGCGGAACAGGCCGGACCCGACGCTGGCCCGGGCGACGCCCAGCTGGCGCAGGACCGCCAGGTCGGGGACGCCGGGGCCCAGCAGCACGTTGACGGGCCCGCCCAGCTCCTCCACCAGCGCGGCGATGGCCGCCCGGTCGGCGACCATGATCGGGTAGACGCAGTCCGCGCCCGCGGCGAGGTAGCGCCGCCCCCGGGCCACCGCGTCGGCGGAGTCCCCCGACCCGGACAGGAACACGTCGACCCGGGCGTTGACGACGATGTCGACGCCCGCGGCGCGGCCCGCCGCCTTGACCGCCGCGATGCGGCCCGCGTGGGTCGCGGCGTCGACCAGCCCGCCGCGGCGGTGGTCGGTGTCCTCCAGGTTGCAGCCGACGGCCCCGGCCGCCAGCAGGCGGGCGACCAGGTCGTCGGGCGCCAGCCCGTAGCCCGCCTCCAGGTCCGCGGTGACCGGGACGGTGACCGCGGCGGCGATGCGCTCGACGGCGCCGAAGGCGAGGTCGGGGTCCAGCACGTCGGCGTCGTCGGCCCCCAGTGACGCCGCGACCCCGGCGCTGGTGGTGGCGACCGCGGGGAAGCCCGCCCGCTCCACGATGCGCGCCGACGCCGCGTCCCAGCAGTTGGCCAGGACCAGCAGGCCCGGCGCGCGGTGCAGCTCGCGCAGGCGGGCGGCGGCGGCCGGCAGGTCGCGCAGCACGCCGGCGGTGCTCACACCCGCGGGCGGACCGCGAGCAGTCCCAGGCCCACGGCCAGCACGTCCTCGGCCACCGCCACCGCCGGGTCGGGCAGGCCCGTGCGCGCCACGGCGAGCCGGCGCAGGGAGTGGCCGGCGTACGCGCCGGCCGCCGCCCCCAGCGCCCCGAGCAGCCCGCCGGCCACCGGTGACCGCCCCGCGAGCCGCGCCACGCCCATGCCCGCCAGCGCGCCGGAGACCAGCCGCCCGCCGAACGGGCCGGGGTCCAGGCGGCTCGGGGTGACCGGCAGCTTGTCGGCGATCAGCTCGCCGATCGCGGCGAGCGGCAGCGACCCGCCCAGCGGGCCGCGGCCCACCGGCCCGGGCTGCCGGTCCTCCAGCCCGTCGCGCCGCGCGGCGCGGACCAGCAGCGGACCGGGCAGCGCCGAGCGCATGCCCGCGACGACACCGATGAGCGCCTCAGCCACCGCCACCTGGGGAACCTCCTGTCGGACCTGCCGGGAACGGGCGCCGACCCTACGCGTCAGGCGCCCGGCTTGAAGACCATGAGCGCGACGATGACCAGCAGCAGCAGGTGCGACGCGCCGATGCCCGCGCTCAGGCGGCTGCGCCCGCCGGCCCCGGCCGCGAGCGCGGGGCGCACGACGGCGATGCCGACGGCCAGGACGGCGACCCATAGCACCTGGGAGACCAGCACCCAGGTCTGCACGTAGGTCCAGCCACCGTCGCTGAGGCCGACCAGGCCGTAGCCCGCGATCCCGCCCAGCGCCAGTGCGGGGAGCACGAGCCGCGTGTACTGGCGCAGCGCCGCCCCCGCGTCCGCCCTGGCCAGCGCGGGCAGCACGAACAGCGACCCCGCGGCGATGATCGCCGCGACGATGTGGAGGAACAGGAAGACGGCGTAGAGGGTGTCCATCGGCGCGCGACGCTAGGAGCCGCAGCCGCCGGGTGCAAGCGGGGCGCCCCCCGGCGGTCGGCGATACTCCCCCCATGACCCGGACGCGCGAGATCACGGCCTACCTCACCGACATGGACGGGGTGCTGGTCCACGAGGACCGGCTGATCCCGGGGGCCGACGAGTTCGTCCGCCGCCTGTCGGCGGCGGGCGTGCCGTTCCTGGTGCTGACCAACAACTCGCGCTTCACCCCGCGCGACCTGCGCGCCCGCCTGCTGCGCATCGGCATCGACGTGGACGAGTCGCGCCTGTGGACCTCGGCGCTGGCCACCGCCCAGTTCCTGGCCGAGCAGCGGCCGGGCGGGACCGCCCAGGTGATCGGCGAGGCCGGGCTGACCACGGCGCTGCACAGCGTCGGCTACGTGCTCAGCGACCAGGACCCTGACTACCTGGTGCTGGGCGAGACGCGCTCGTACAGCTTCACCGAGATCACCCGGGCCATCCGCGCGATCGAGCGCGGCGCGCGCTTCATCGCCACCAACCCCGACCCCACGGGCCCGTCGGTGGACGGGTCGCTGCCCGCCACCGGCGCCGTCGCGGCCATGATCACGCGCGCCACCGGGGTCGAGCCGTACTTCGTCGGCAAGCCGAACCCGCTGATGATGCGCTCCGCGCTGAACGCCATCGACGCCCACTCCGAGCACACCGCGATGATCGGCGACCGCATGGACACCGACGTCCTGGCGGGCCTGGAGGCGGGGCTGGAGACGATCCTGGTCCTGACCGGCATCAGCACCGGCGAGGACGCCGAGCGCCACCCCTACCGGCCCAGCCGGATCGTGGACTCCGTCGCCGACGTCCTGCCCTAGCTGAGGTCCGCGACGGTGGCCGACGGGCGGGTGGTGCTGGTGACCGGGGCGTCGCGGGGGATCGGGCGCGCGATCGCCCGGCGGTTCGCCGCGGGCGGCGCGCGCGTCGCGGTGCACTACGGGCCCGCCGCGAAGGCCGGGCTGAACGCGCTGGGGCAGTCCCTGGCCCAGGCGCTGGGCCCGGCCCGGGTGCACGTCGCCACGGTGGCCCCGGGCTTCGTCGCCACCGACATGGCCGCCGCGATCCTGGAGGGCCCGCGCGGCGACGCGATCCGCGCACAGAGCCCCCTGGGGCGCGTCGCCACCGCCGACGAGGTCGCCGCCGCCGTCGTCTGGCTGGCCTCCGACGACGCCCGCTGGGCCACCGGCGCCGTCCTGGACCTCAACGGCGCCTCCCCCTCGCCAGCTCGTCGCCTCGCCCGCCGACGGTAACCCAGCCCGCGTGGCGCGGGTCAGCCGGGCGGCGGCGCGCCCCCACCCCGGTCGGTCATGCTGACGGGCATGGATCAGCCGATCGGACTCCTGCTCAAGCAGGCGGACGCGGCGCTCACCTCGGCGCTGAACGCTGCCCTCGCCGCCCACGACCTCCCCCGCCACCAGTGGCAGGTGCTGCGCACGATCGCGCGCCGCGGTCCGCTGGCGGAGGGCGACCTGGCCGCCGCGGTGCGGCCCTTCGCCGCCGAGGCGCCGACGGCCCCGCTGGTGGCGGACCTCGTCGCCCGGGGCTGGCTCCGCCGCGACGGCCCGGTCCTGCGCCTGACCGACCTGGGCGAGCGGCGCCACGCCGAGGTGGCGGAGGCGGTGGACGGCGTCCGCGCCCGCGCGGTCCAGGGCATCCCCGCCGAGGACTACGTGCGGGTGCTGCGCACGCTGGAGCGCATCGTCGCCAACCTGGGCGGCGCGGGGTAGGGGTGCAACCCTGGGGGGAGGCTGCGCGTCACCGGGGGCGTGGATGCGGTGACCGGCCTGCGGGCCCGGAAGACGGGAGAGCGTGGGCACGTGGCCGACGGCGTGGCGAGGTGGGAGCCCTCGCGTGCGGCCGACCTGGACGGGGCCGGCTTCGAGCAGTTCTTCCGCGACCACCACCGGGGGGTCTACGTCTTCGCGCTGCACATGGTCGGTGACCCGGGCCAGGCCGAGGACGTCGCCAGCGACGTGCTCGTGAAGGTCTACCTGCGCTGGCGCCGCGGCGGCGTCGGCCAGCCGCGCGCCTACCTGCGCCGCGCGGTGGTGAACCACGTGAACAGCTGGCTGCGGCGCCGGCAGGTGGAGCGCCGCTACCTCGAGCGCCAGCCCGCCGGCGTGGCGGTGGCCGACGCGCCGCTGGCCGACCGGCTCGGCGACGCCCAGGTCCTGACCTCCGCGCTCGGGCGCCTGCCCGCGCGCCAGCGGGCCGCGGTCGTCCTGCGCTTCTACGACGACCTGTCGGAGGCCGAGACCGCCCAGATCCTGGGCTGCTCGGTGGGGACGGTGAAGTCCCAGGTCCACCGCGGGCTGGCCAAGCTGCGCGACCTGGTCGGGCCCGACGTGCTGACGGGGGGTCCCGCGTGAGCGACGAGCAGCGGCTGCGCGACCTGTTGCGCGCGGGGTTGCCCGCCGCCGACCCGCCGGAGGACCTGTGGGACCGCAGCCGCGGACGGCTCGCCCGCGCCCGCGCCCGCCAGCGCGCCGCGGGGGCGCTCGCGGCCCTGCTCGTCGTGGTCGCCGTCGGCGTGACCACCGCGCGCGTCCTGCCCGCCGCGCAGGAACCCGGCGTGCTGCTGGACACCTCCCCGCAGGTCCCGCCGGCCGGCCCGGCGCCCTCGCCGTCCCCGTCGCCCTCGCCCTCGCCGTCGCCTTCGCCCGCGGGCACCGCGGCGCCGACCCCGTCGGCCACGTCCTCCCCGTCGGCCGACCCCGCGCCCCGGCCCACCGCGACCCCGACCGCGGCGGACGCGATCCCGCCCGGCCCGGCGACCGCGGCGCCCTGCGTCGACGCCGAGCCCCTCCCCGGCGCGGAGCCGCGGGCCGTCCCCGACCTCGACGGCGACGGCGCCGCCGACCGCGTCGCCGTCCTGGGCGCCCAGGTGCAGGTCACGACCTCCGGCGGGCGCGTCCTGTCACCGTTCGCCACCTACGACGACGCGGCGGTGACCGGGGTCGGCGTCGCCGACGCGGAGGCCGACGGCCAGGCGGAGCTGTTCATCCGGTCGCCGGGCCGCGCGGGGGAGCGGGTCACCCTGGCCCAGGTGACCGGGTGCCGGGTCCGGGTCGTGCAGAACGCGCAGGGGGTCCCGTACGCGTTCGACGTCGGGGAGCGCGAGGGCGCGCTGGTCGGCGTGGGCTGCGTCCGGCGGGGCGGCGAGCAGGTCCTGGTCGGGCTGCGCGGGACCCTGGTCGGCGACCGCTACGAGGTGACCAGGACGGCGGTGGACATCCGCCGCGACCCGGCACGCAACGGCGCGATCGACACCGTGGAGGTGGACGCCGAGGACCCGGCCGCGGTCGGCCTCATCCGCGCGGCGACCTGCGGGACGTCGCTGCTGGACGACGCCGCCTTCCCGCCGTGAGCCGGGCCCGGTCGGCGGCCAGCAGGACCGCCGACGCGACCAGCAGACCGAACGCCACCGCCATGCCGGTGCGCAGCCCGCGCGCGTCCGCCACCGCCCCGACCGCCAGCGGGCCGAGGGTCAGGCCCAGCGCGTAGGCGACCGCCACCCAGGCGACCGCCACCGGCCGGGCGGGCGGCGGCGTGCGCGCGCCGGCCGCGGCGGTGACCGCGGCGGGCACGCCCAGGAACGCCGCCCCGAAGACCGCCGCGGAGGCCAGCGGCGGCCCGCCCGCCAGCAGGACCCCCGCGCCGGCGCAGGTCACGGCCAGCAGCGCGGCGGGCTCCAGGTCGGCGGGCAGCGACCGCAGGACGCGCGGCCACAGCGGCGCGGTGGCGACGGCGGCGACGCCCATCGCCCCCCAGACCAGGGCGACCGCCTGCTCGTCGGCGCCGGCCTCGCGCAGCCGCGCCGCGACGAAGGTGACGTGGGCGACCGAGCCCGCGCCGTAGAGCAGGTAGGCGGGCAGCAGGACCGCCAGCGGCCCCCACGGCGGGCGGGTGGCCGCCGCCGGGTCGGGGGCGGGGGCCGGCGGCAGGGACCGCGACCGCGCCACGGCCACCGCCGCCAGGACGGCCGCTACCGCGGCCAGCCCCAGCCACCCGCCCTGCCAGCCGAGGTCGGCGGCGCGGACCCCGCCGACGGCCAGCGCCGTGACGCCCAGCCCGAAGCCGACCCCGGCGAAGAACAGCACGAGCGCGGGGGTGCCCGGGCTGCGCCGCTCGACGCCGAGGGCCAGCGACGCCCCTGCCACGGTGACCAGCCCCGCCGACAGCCCGCCCAGCGCCCGCGACGCGAGCTGCAGTCCGGCGTCCCCGCCCAGCCCGGACAGGGCCAGCGCGACGACCGACGCGGCCAGGCCGCCGGTGAACCCGGCGTGCAGCCCGATGCGGGGCAGGACGCGCCCTGCGGCCAGCGCGCCGACCCCGTAGCCGGCGGCGTTCGCCGTCCCCATCCACCCCGCCAGCGCGTAGGACCAGCCCAGGTCGGCGCGCATGTCGGGCAGCAGCAGCCCGAACGCGAAGCGGCCGAAGCCCAGCGCCACCGCCGGCGCCGCCGCCAGCGCCAGCGCCGTGCCCAGGGCGCGCCTCCGCATGGGCGCAGGGTAGGGGGTATGAGCGCGGCCCCGGGACGGCTCACCCTCCCGACGAAGGGCGCACGCCGGGGGTGACCCCGGGTGCGTACCCTGAACGGCATGTGCCGCAGCATCCAGCAGCTCCGGGGCGCCGACCCGCCCGCGACCGAGGCCGAGGTCCGCGAGGCCGCGTTGCAGTACGTCCGCAAGCTCAGCGGCTACCGCACGCCGTC
This sequence comes from Egibacteraceae bacterium, assembly GCA_030447925.1. Taxonomy (GTDB): domain Bacteria; phylum Actinomycetota; class Nitriliruptoria; order Euzebyales; family Egibacteraceae; genus JAUJNX01. The sequence continues at coordinate 39,922 of JAUJNX010000007.1, forward strand.
CGCCACCAACGCCGCCGCCTTCGACGCCGCCGTCGCCGACATCGCCGCGGCCACCCGGCGCCTCCTCGACGACCTGGTGGTCGCGCCGGGCTCCAAGCCCCCGCCGGTCCCCGTCCAGCGGCGCCCGCGCGGGCCGGTGGCCGAGGTGGCCGGGGTGGCCGCAGCACCGCCGGCGTGACCACCCTCCCCGCCCCGCAGCCCGACCGCGCCGCCGCCGTGCGGCTGGTGCTGGGGATGCTCGCGGTCATGTGGGTGCTGGAGGTCGTGGACCTGCTGCTCGGCGGGCGCCTGGACGCCCTGGGCATCCGGCCGCGCGACGCCGACGGCCTGGTCGGGGTGGTGGCCGCGCCGTTCCTGCACGTCGGCTTCGGCCACCTCGCGGCCAACAGCGTGCCCTTCGCGGTCATGGGGCTGCTCATCGCCGTGCAGGGGCTGGTCCGCGTCCTGGTCGTCACCACCGTCACCGCGCTGGTCAGCGGGGCCGGCGTGTGGCTCCTGGCGCCCTCGCGGTCGGTCACCATCGGCGCCAGCGGGCTGGTCTTCGGCTACGCGGCCTACCTCGTCGCCCGCGGCGTGCTGGCCCGCAGCCCCGTCTCCCTGGCCGTGGGCGCCGTCGTCGTGGTGGTCTGGGGCGCGACGCTCCTGGGCGGCCTGCTGCCCGCGGCCGGCATCTCCTGGCAGGGCCACCTCGCCGGCGCGGCCGGCGGCCTGCTCGCCGCCCGCCTCCTGCACCCCCGCGCGGCCCGCAGCACCGCCACCACCTGGCCGCGCGCGGGCTAGCGCCCCGCCCGGTCGCGCCACGCGCGCAGCGCGGCCTCCTCGTCCAGCGGCGCGACCGTGGACGGCGGCCCCTGCAGCGCGGTCCGGTTCACCGCGCGGATGCGGGCGTTGATGCCGGCGACGAGGTCGCGGACCTCCTGCTCGGAGGTGGCGCGGGCCAGCCGCGCGCGCGTCTCCTCCAGCTCCTTGCGCACCTGCAGCACGGGCGGCAGGACGGTCACCCGCTCGTCGCGCAGCTTGCGGCGGACCCACCACAGGTCGTCGTGGGGGCGGTCCAGGTCGGGGAGGGGCTTGCCGGCGCCCGGCAGGTCGTCGAACTCCCCGCGCTCCTGCGCCTCGCGGATCTGGCGGTCGACCAGCGACTCCCAGGGCCGGCCGGGCGGCCTGCGCGACGTCACGGGCGGCTCAGGGGGCCGCCGTGCCGTGGATGATGCAGGCCAGCTGCTGGCCGATCGCCTCGCGGCGGTCGCCGACGCGGACCCACAGCGGGCCGCCGAACGGCGACCGCTCGTCCACGACCAGCTCGACGCCGGGCCGGATGCCCAGCGCGCCCAGGTAGCGCAGCGCCTCGCTGTCGCGGTCCGACACCCGTTCCACCAGGAAGCGGGAGCCGGGCGCCACCGTCGCGAGGGGCTGCGCCCAGCGCTCGTCGTGCTCGCCGTCGCGCGGGGGGATCGGGTCGCCGTGCGGGTCGCGGTCCGGGTGGCCCAGCACGTCGTCGATGCGGGCCTCCAGCCGGTCGCTGACCGCGTGCTCCAGGTGCTCCGCCTCGTCGTGGACCTCGTCCCACGGCACGTGCAGGACCTGGACGAGGAAGGTCTCCAGCAGCCGGTGGCGGCGGACGACGCGCAGGGCGTGGCGGCGGCCCTGCTCGGTCAGGTCGATGTCGCGGGTCCCGTCGCGGGTCACCAGGCCGTCGTCGGAGAGCCGCTTCAGCATCCCCGACACCGACGGCGAGGAGACGCCCAGCTGCGCCGCGATGCCGGTCGTGCTGACCGTCTCGCCGCGGGCGCGCAGCGCGTAGATGGTCTTGAGGTAGTCCTCGACCGCGGTGGTAAGCGCCACGACCAGCGCCTTTCGCCATGCCTACCGGGAGACCCCAGGGTACGCGCGCCCCGGCGAGGGATAGGGTGATCGTGGTGATCGGTCGCGCGGAGCTCCGGGGGGTGGTCGCGCTCCTGGTGGCGGGAGCGCTGACCGTGCACGTGGTCGTGCTGGCCCACGGCCACGCCGACGTCGCCGGGGCCCCCGTGGCCGTGGCCGGGGACCACCCCGCGCACCAGCACGACGGCGACGCGGCCGGCGACGGGGTGGCCGCGCTCTGCTACTCGGTCCTCGTCGGCGCGCTGTCCGCCGCCGCGGCGCTGGTGCGTCTCCGGTCCCCGGCCCGGCGGTCCGCCGGCGCAGGCCGCCGGCGCTGACCGCGCCGCAGCCGGCGCGTCACCGCGGGCGGGGGCGGCGGGCGCGGGCGCGCGTGACGGGCCGCGCTGGGCGCTGCCCGTGGTCGCTGGGGTGCTGCTGGGGGTGTAGGTGCGCGGGCCGGTCCGCGCGCCTGGTTCCACCTGCACCCCACGAGGAGCACACCGATGACCGCTGCACCCGCACGTCGCCTCGCCCTGCCCACGTCCGCCCTGGTCCTGGCCGCGCTGCTGACCGCCTGCGGCGGCGGGAGCACATCGGCGGGCACGCCGCCCGAGCCCGCGGAGGACGTGGCCGCACCCCCGTCGGCGGCGCCCACCGCCTTCGCCGAGTCCGACGTCACCTTCCTGCAGGACATGATCCCCCACCACGCGCAGGCGGTGGAGATGGCCCAGCTGGCGGCCGATCGCACCACGCGCCCGGAGCTGCTGACCTTCGCCGACCAGGTGATCGCGGACCAGTCCCGCGAGGTCGACCGCATGGAGGCGCTGCTGGAGACGGCCGGCGCCGAGCCGGCCGCGCACATGGGGGGCATGGACCACGGCGGGTCGATGCCGGGGATGATGACCGCTGCCGAGATGACCGAGCTGGAGGGCCTGCGCGACGCCGAGTTCGACCTCGCCTTCTTGCGCATGATGACCGCGCACCACGAGGGCGCGATCGAGATGGCCGAGGCCCAGCAGGCCGGTGGCGCCAACCTCGAGGTCACCGAGCTCGCCGCGTCGATTGCGGCGGCGCAGCGCGCCGAGATCGAGCAGATGGCCGCCTGGCAGGACGCCTGGTCCTGACCGCGCCGTTGCGTACCCTACCCCCCTGGGGTACGGTAGCGGTACGACGGAGGGCGGCACGACGGATCAGGGGGGAGAGCCATGACGCCGATGGCGCGGGGCTACAGCGAGGACCGTGACGCCTACCTCAAGCGCCTGAAGCGCATCGAGGGGCAGGTCCGCGGGCTGCAGCGGATGGTCGAGGAGGACAAGTACTGCATCGACATCCTCACCCAGGTCGCGGCGGCCACCAGCGCGCTGCAGAGCGTCGCGATCGGGCTGCTCGACGAGCACGTGCGCCACTGCGTGGCCGACGCCGCGAAGGGCGACGACCCGGCCCACGCCGAGCGCATGGTCACCGAGGCCACCCGCGCGATCGAGCGCCTCGTCAAGGCCTGACCGCCCGAGCTGCAGCGGTTCCCGAGGGGTGAGCGAGATGGAGCACGAGCACGAGCACGAGCAGTCCGCAGCCGGTTCTCCGCTGGACCTGCGCGAGCGGGCGGCCACCGGGCACGCCGAGGACGTCGCCCACGCCACGGCCGCCGCCGCGCAGGGACACGGCACCCACACGGCTCACGGCGGCGGGCACGACCCCCACGCCGGGCACGGCGGGCACGCCGACCACGCCGCGCAATTCCGCGACCGCTTCTGGCTGTCGCTGGTCCTGGCCGTCCCGGTCGTGTTCTGGAGCCCGATGTTCCAGATGCTGCTGGGCTACACCGCGCCGCGGTTCCCCGGGTCGGACCTGATCTCGCCGGTGCTGGGCACGGTGATCTTCCTGTACGGCGGCTGGCCGTTCCTCACCGGTGCGGTCAGCGAGGCGCGGTCGCGGCGGCCGGGGATGATGCTGCTCGTGGCGATGGCGATCACCGTCGCCTTCGTCGCCAGCCTCGCCACGACGTCCGGGCTGGTCGACCTGGACTTCTGGTGGGAGCTGGCGCTGCTGATCGTGATCATGCTCTTCGGCCACTGGCAGGAGATGCGCGCGATCGGCCAGGCGCAGGGGGCGCTGGCGGCGCTGGCGGCGCTGCTGCCCGACGAGGCGGACCGGGTCACCGACGGCGGCGTGGAGACCGTCCCGGTCAGCGACCTGCGCGTGGGCGACGTGGTGCTGGTGCGCTCCGGGGCGCGCGTGCCCGCCGACGGCGTGATCGTGGACGGCGCGGCGGAGCTGGACGAGTCGATGATCACCGGGGAGTCCCGGCCCGTCCCCCGCGGCGTGGGGGACCGCGTCGTCGCGGCCACGGTGGCGACGGACTCGGCGATCCGGGTGCGGGTCGACGCGATCGGTGAGGACACCGCGCTGGCGGGCATCCAGCGGCTGGTCGCCGAGGCGCAGACCTCGCGGTCCCGCGCGCAGGTGCTGGCCGACCGCGCGGCGGCGCTGCTGTGCTGGGTGGCGCTGGTCGCCGGGATCGTGACCGCGGTCGCCTGGACGGTGTTCGGCGCGCCCGACCAGGCGGTCGAGCGCACCGTGACGGTGCTGGTGATCGCCTGCCCGCACGCGCTGGGCCTGGCGATCCCGCTGGTGATCTCGATCTCCACGTCGCTGTCCGCGCGCAACGGGATCCTGGTCAAGGACCGCCTGGCGCTGGAGCGCATGCGCACCGTGGACGCGGTCGTGTTCGACAAGACCGGCACGCTCACCCGCGGGCAGCACACGGTCACCGACCTCGCGGCCACCGACGGCACCGAGGCCGGCGCGCGCGACCTGCTCCTCCTCGCAGGTTCGGTGGAGCAGGACTCCGAGCACCCGCTGGCCCGGGCGATCGTCGCGGCGGCCCGCGAGCGCGGCCCGATCCCGGCGGCCACCGGCTTCCGCTCGATGACCGGGCGGGGCGTCGAGGCGACCGTCGACGGCCGGCAGGTCGCGGTTGGCGGGCCCGCGCTGCTGCGCGACCGCGGGCTGGACGTGCCGACCGAGCTGGCCGGCCACGTCGACCGCTGGCAGGGGCGCGGCGCCGCCGTGCTCCACGTGATCGCCGGCGACCGCGTCGTCGGCGCGCTGGAGCTGGAGGACGAGATCCGGCCGGAGTCCCGCGCCGCGGTCGAGGGGCTGCACCGCCTCGGGGTGCGCGTGGTGATGATCACCGGCGACGCGCGGCAGGTGGCCGAGGCCGTCGGCGCCGACCTGGGCATCGACGAGGTCTTCGCCGAGGTCCTGCCCGAGGACAAGGACGCCGCCGTCGTGGACCTCCAGCGCCGCGGCCTGAAGGTCGCCATGGTCGGTGACGGCGTGAACGACGCGCCCGCCCTGGCCCGCGCCGACGTCGGCATCGCCATCGGCGCCGGCACCGACGTCGCGATCGAGTCGGCCGGCATCGTCCTGGCGTCCGACGACCCCCGCGGGGTGCTCGCCATCCGGCGGCTGTCACAGGCCAGCTACGCCAAGAGCATCCAGAACCTGGTCTGGGCCGCGGGCTACAACGTCGTCGCGATCCCGCTGGCCGCGGGGGTGCTGGCCTGGGCCGGGTTCGTCCTGAGCCCGGCGGTCGGCGCGATCCTCATGAGCGCCTCGACCGTGATCGTCGCGCTGAACGCCCAGCTGCTGCGCCGCACCGACCTGCGGCCCGAGCCGCCCGCCTGACCCCGGTGCCCCCCTCCCGCGTGGGCCGGGGGCAACCCCCACCCCTACCCGCCCTCGCCGTCGTGCACGAGGAGGCGCAGCCATGCCCAGCAACCGGCTGAAGGCCGTCACCGACGCCACCTTCCCGTTCGCCGTGCTCCGCTCGACCGCCCCCGTGGTCGCGGTGTTCACCGCGGCGTGGTGCCCGACCTGCCGTCGGCTGCACACGCTGCTCGACGAGCTGGCCGACGACCTCGCGGGCCGGGCCGCGCTGGTCACGATCGACGTCGAGCGCAACGCGGCCACCGCGGGACGCCACCACGTCCGGGGCCTGCCCACCCTCGTCCTGTTCGACGGGGGCGAGGAACGGGCCCGCGTGGCCGGAACCGCGCGCAAGGACCAGGTCCTCGCGGGCCTCGGTCTCCTCGAGCCCGCCGCCGGGAAGGAGTAGCCGTGGCACACCTCGTCGACGCCCCGCCGCTGGACGGCACCGCGGTCCTGCTGCGCGCCGCGGTCGGGCGCCTCGCCCGCGCCGAGGGCCTGACCGCCGACGGCCTCACGCTGGTGCTGCGCCTGCTCGACGGCCCGGCGCCCGCCGCCGCCACCTCGGTCGCCACCCGGGGCGCCCTCGCGCGGGCGGGGTTGCTCACCGCCGCAGGCCCCGACGCGGTCGCCCTGACGCCCGATGGCAGGGCGCTGGGGGTCGCGACCCTGGCGTTCCTGCGGACCCTGTTGGCCGAGGCCGCCCGCCGTCAGGGCCGCACCCTCGCCGACCTGCGGGCCCGCGCCCGCTCGGGAGGTGCGCGATGACCGGCGTCTTGGACCGTCGGTCGGCACCGACCCGCGCGTCGCGCCGGGCGCTGGTGGGCTGGCCGCTGGTCGCGCTGCTCACGGTGGCCCACGCCACGACCGACCTGCTGTCGGCCGGCCTGTCGGCGCTGCTGCCCACGGTGCAGGTCCGCTTCGGTCTCGGGGAGACGGCGCTGGCCGGGCTGGTGGCCACCTCCTGGGTCAGCACCTCGCTCACCCAGCCGCTGTTCGGGGCGCTGTCGGACCGGCTCGGCGCGCGGCGGGTGGCCGCGGCGGGCGTCGGCCTGGCCGCGGTGCTGCTGAGCCTGCTCGCGGTGGCCCCCTCGACCCCGCTGCTGTTCGCCGTCCTGCTGGTCGGCGGGCTGGGGTCAGCCGCCTACCACCCGCCGGCGACGAGCCTGGCGCGGATGGCGGGCGGGCGCAGGTCTGAGCTGGCGGTCAGCCTGTTCAGCGCGGGCGGCACGCTCGGGCTGGCCCTGGGTCCGCTGGTCCTGCTCGCGGTGGTGGGCACCTACGGTGCGGGGGCGGCGCCGTGGCTGATGGTGCCGGGGCTGGCGCTCACCCTGGCCTGCCCGCCGACCAGCCCAGGCCGGCGACCCGCCCGCCGCTGCTGGACCGCCGCGTCGTCGCCGGGCCGGTCGGGCTGCTGGCGCTGGCCGGCACGCTGTCGGGCGTCGCCTACGTCAGCTTCACCGCTGGGGTGCCGCTGTGGCTGGTCGACGCCGGCGTGCCGACCGACGCGGCGCTGATCGGGGTGACCCTGGCGGTGTTCAACCTGTCGGCCGCAGCGGGTGGCCTGGTCGCCGGCGCGCTGAGCGTGCGGGTCGAGCGCAGCCTGCTCGTGTCCGCCACCCTGGTCCTGGCCGTCGTGGCCCTGCTGGGCGTCTTCGCCACCAGCCCGGGGTCCTGGCCGTACTTCGCCACCGTCGCCCTCGCCGGCGCGCTCGTCCACGCGAGCTTCCCGGTGCTCATCGTCGCCGCGCAGGACCTCGCGCCCCAGGCGTCGGCGACCGCGTCGGCGCTGCTCATGGGCTTCGCGTCCGGGGCGGCGGGCGTGCTGTACATCGGCATCGGCCGGTTGCAGGAGCTGCTGGGACTCGTCCCGGCCATGACCGTCGGGTACGCGCTGGCGGTCCCCGCGGCGCTGCTCGCCCTGCTCGTGCTGCGGCGCTGGCCGACGGGCGGTGCCGGCCGGGCGCCGTCGCTGGCCTCGGCGTGCGCGTGCAGCCCGTGCCCGTGCGCGGGATGCCTTCCCGAGGTCGCGACCGCGGGGGCCGCGCGATGACCACTCCGACGCGGGTCGCGCTGGCACCCCTGCGCGCGACGGCCGCGGAGGCCGGGTGGGCGGCGCTCGCCGCCGCCGCCTCCGCCGTCGTCCGCTACGCCCTGTTCCGCCAGGCCGCCGTCCGCCAGGACGCCCTCGTGACCGCCGCACGGCCGGGATGTCCGGGAGGCAGGCGATGAGCCAGATCACCCTGCTCGTTCCCGCCCTCCGGCGACCTGCGCAGGCGCGGCACGTCGAGGACTCCGTCCGCCGCGTCCGTGGCGTGGTGGCCGTGGTGGCCGACGCGGAGCAGGGCGCCGTGGTCGTCACCTACGACCCCGCGCGGATCTCGGCCTGGCCGCTGGTGGCGGCCATCGAGCAGCGCGGCATCAGCGTCGGCGGTGTCCTCACCGCCGGCGAACCCCCCAGGAGGAGCGCATGACCCGCACCATCGTGATCGGCGACGGCCCCGCGGGGCTGACCGCCGCGCTGTTCCTCGCCCGCGACCCCGGCCACGAGGTCACCGTGTTCGGCACCGACCAGACCGGCCTGCACTGGGCGCTGCTGCGCAACTACCCCGGCGCCCCCGACGTCCTCGGCGACGACCTCCAGCGCACCCTCCGCCAGCAGGCGACCGCCGCCGGCGCGCAGCTGATCGACGGCAAGGTCAGCGACCTGGCCGCCAGCGCCGACGCCGATGGGTTCACCGTGACCGCCGCCGACGGCACCACCGCCACCGGGGACTACCTCGTCCTCGCGACCGGCAAGGGCAGCCCGAAGCTGGCCCGCGCGCTGGGCCTTCAGACGGGGCCGGAGGGCGTGGCGGCCGACCGGGACGGGCGCACCGCCGTCGAGCGGGTGTACGCCGCCGGGCGGGTCAGCCGGCCCATCCGCAGCCACGCGGTCATCTCTGCGGGTGCCGGGGCCGCGGCCGCGATCGACATCCTCAGCCGCGAGGCCGGCCGCGACGTCACCAGCTGGGACAGCCTTCCGAAGGAGGACACCTGACCTTGCGTTGGTACCCTAGGGGGGTAGAGTAGCTGGGACCGGGTGATCGACACCACGAGCAAGGGAGCACCGACATGACCACCGCCACCTACACCGTGCAGGGCATGACCTGCGGCCACTGCGTCAGCTCGGTGAAGGAGGAGGTCAGCGAGGTCGAGGGCGTGGAGGCCGTCGACGTCGACCTGGCCGCCGGGTCGCTGACCGTCACCAGTGCCCAGCCCGTCGACGTCGCGGCCGTCCGCCAGGCGGTCACCGACGCCGGCTACCAGCTGGTCACGCCATGAACGGCGTCGCAGCCAGGCTCGCAGGCTTCGCCGCGCTCCTGGCGGTGGTGTTTGGCGGGGCGCTCACAGTGGGCGCCGCCGCCGGCCCCGCCGTCGGGATCGCCGAGACGGCGCCCGCCCCCGCACACGGGGAGGGCGCCGGGGAGCACACCACGGACATGCCGGAGACCACGACGGGCGCAGGCCACGCCGACGGGGGCCACGCCAGCGGCGCCGCAGCGGCTGCCAAGGGGCTCGCGGTCAGCCAGGACGGCTACACGTTTACCCCCCTCACGACGTCGCTCACCGCCGGGGCGCAGGAGGACTTCCGCTTCACGATCACCGGCCACGACGGGCTGCCGGTGACCGAGTACACCGAGGAGCACGACAAGGACCTGCACCTGATCTTGGTGCGCCGGGACCTGACCGGCTTCCAGCACGTCCACCCGACCATGGCCCCCGACGGGACGTGGTCGATCCCCCTCACACTGGCCGAGGCGGGGGAGTACCGAGCGTTCGCCGACTTCGTCCCCGCCGGGGGCGAGGGACTGACCCTCGGGGTGGACCTGCGCGCCGCGGGCGATTACGCGCCGCAGCCGCTGCCCGCGCCGGCCCGCACGGCGGAGGTCGACGGCTACACCGTCGAGCTGGCCGGCGACCTGGTCGCCGGGGCCGCGTCGGACCTGACCCTGACCGTGTCGCGCGACGGCGAGCCGGTCACCGACCTGGAGCCCTACCTGGGCGCGTACGGCCACCTCGTCGCCCTGCGCGACGGCGATCTCGCCTACCTGCACGTCCATCCGCACGACGGGCCGGCCGGCCCGGAGATCGGCTTCACCGCCGAGGTCCCCAGCGCGGGCACCTACCGGCTGTACCTGGACTTCCAGCACCAGGGCGTGGTGCGCACCGCCGAGTTCACCGCCACGACCGGGGCCGAGGCGACCGTCTCCGCCCCTGCGGCGACCGCGCCCACCCCGTCGCCCGCGCACGAGGCCGACGGCCACACCCACGAGTAGCGAGAGGAGCACGGCGATGAGCACCACCGACGATGCGTCCCGGGTCGAGCTGACCCTCGGCGGGATGACGTGCGCGTCGTGCGCCAACCGCATCGAGCGCAAGCTCAACAAGCTCGACGGCGTGACGGCCACGGTCAACTACGCGACGGAGAAGGCCCAGGTCACCTACGGCGACGGCGTGACCGCCGATGACCTGGTCGCGGCGGTCGAGTCGGCGGGCTACACCGCCGCCCTCCCGGCGCCGCCGCGCACTGACGGCGCAGCGGCGGAGCCGGCCGAGGCGGACGACCCCGTCCGCCGGCTGCGCGACCGCCTGCTGATCAGCACCGCCCTGTCCGTGCCGGTCATCGCCATGGCCATGATCCCCGCGCTGCAGTTCACCTACTGGCAGTGGCTGTCGCTGACCCTGGCAGCCCCGGTTGTGGTCTGGGGCGCGTGGCCGTTCCACCGCGCCGCGTGGGTCAACCTGCGCCACGGCGCGGCGACCATGGACACGCTCATCTCCATCGGCACGATCGCCGCGCTGGCCTGGTCGGTGTACGCCCTGTTCTGGGGCACCGCCGGGGAGCCCGGCATGGTCCACCCCTTCGAGCTGACGATCCGGCGGACCGACGGTGCGGGGAACATCTACCTGGAGGCCGCGGCCGGGGTCACGACGTTCATCCTGGCGGGCCGGTACTTCGAGGCGCGGTCCAAGCGCCAGGCCGGCGCCGCGCTCCGGGCGCTGCTGCAGCTGGGGGCCAAGGACGTCGCGGTCCTGCGCGACGGCGGCGAGGTCCGCATCCCCGTCGACCAGCTCGCGGCCGGCGACCACTTCGTCGTCCGCCCCGGCGAGAAGATCGCCACCGACGGCGTGGTCGAGTCGGGCAACTCGGCGGTCGACGCGAGCATGCTAACCGGCGAGTCGGTCCCCGTCGAGGTCGGCCCCGGCGACGGGGTCGTCGGTGCCACCGTCAACGCGGGCGGGCGCCTGGTCGTCCGCGCCACCCGGATCGGCAGCGACACCCAGCTCGCGCAGATGGCACGGCTGGTCACCGAGGCGCAGAACGGCAAGGCCCAGGTCCAGCGCCTCGCCGACCGCATCTCCGGGGTCTTCGTGCCGATCGTCATCGCCCTCGCGGTCGCCACCCTCGGCTTCTGGATCGGCACGGGCAGCGGCGTCGCCGCCGCCTTCACCGCCGCGGTGGCGGTCCTCATCATCGCCTGCCCCTGCGCGCTCGGCCTGGCAACGCCGACCGCGCTGATGGTCGGCACCGGGCGTGGCGCCCAGCTCGGCATCCTCATCAAGGGCCCCGAGGTCCTGGAGTCCACCCGCCGCGTCGACACCGTCGTGCTGGACAAGACCGGCACCGTCACCACCGGCCAGATGGCGCTCGTCGACGTCGTCGCCGCCGGCGGCGACGACCCCGACGAGGTCCTGCGGCTGGCCGGGGCCGTGGAGGCCGCCTCCGAGCACCCGATCGCCCGGGCGATCGCCGCCGGGGCGCAGCGGCGCCTCGGGGACCTGCCCGCGGTCGAGGGCTTCGCCAACCGCGAGGGCCTCGGCGTCCAGGGCGTCGTCGACGGCCACGCGGTCGTCGCCGGCCGCCCGCGCCTGCTCGCCGACTGGTCCCAGACCCTGCCCGCCGACCTGGAGCGGGCGATGGCCGCCGCCGAGGCGGAGGGGCGGACCGTCGTGGCGGTCGGCTGGGACGGCGCCGCCCGCGGCCTGCTCGCCGTGTCCGACACCGTCAAGCCCACCTCGGCCGAGGCGGTCCGCCGGTTCCGCGAGCTGGGCCTGCGCCCGGTGCTGCTGACCGGCGACAACAAGACCGTCGCGCTGGCCGTCGCCCGCGAGGTCGGCATCGCCGGCGACGACGTGATCGCCGAGGTGCTCCCCGCCGACAAGGTCGCCGTCGTGCAGCGCCTTCAGGCCGAGGGCCGGGTGGTCGCGATGGTCGGCGACGGCGTGAACGACGCTGCGGCCCTCGCGCAGGCCGACCTCGGCCTGGCCATGGGCACCGGCACCGACGTCGCCATCGAGGCCAGCGACCTCACCCTGGTCCGCGGCGACCTGCGCGTCGCCGCCGACGCCATCCGCCTGGCCCGCCGAACCCTGTCCACGATCAAGGGCAACCTGTTCTGGGCCTTCGCCTACAACGTCGCAGCGCTGCCGCTGGCGGTGGCCGGGCTGCTCAACCCCATGATCGCCGGCGCCGCCATGGCCTTCTCCTCGGTGTTCGTGGTCACCAACAGCCTGCGCCTGCGCGGCTTCCGCCCCCTGGCATCGGCCGGGGCCGACGGCGGCCCCGCCGTCGCCCCCGCCCCCGCACGCCCGCCACGGCGCCGTAGTAGCAGGTCGCTCGGGGACGGGGAGCGCTACCGGTCCGCGCCCGCGGTGGTGCGGACCGGCAGTGGACCTCCTACCGCATCGTCCCCTAGCAGCTGGCGGCCCCCGCGTGGCGCCCTCGACGTCCCGGCTAGTAGCTGAAGGTCGTCGCGCCCTCGTCGCCGATCCACTGCCACATGGGCACGGTGCCCGCGAGCTCGGCGTTGGGCAGCAGGGTCGCCTTGTCGAGCTGCTTCGCGTCGAAGCAGATCGGGCAGACGTAGAAGCGCCCGCCGGCGTCGGCGTAGCGCCGCAGCAGGTCGGGCAGCGGCGGGCACCCATCGCAGGCGACGCCGACCGCCACGCCCTCCTGCGCCAGGCGCACGGCCTCCTTGGTGAGGAACATCAGCGTGGGCCGGCCGGACTCCGCCGCCCCCACCGAAACGAGGAAGGCGACGGTCACCTTCTCCGCGTCCTCAAGCCCGGTCGTGAGGCTGATGACGGCCTTGCCTGCCATGCGATCAACTCCTCCTCGTCGGCGGGGGTCCCCGGCGGCGCTCCCGGGCATGCTAGTCCGGCACCGGGCTAGAGCGTGTCTGACGGATGGTGGCGGGTGAGGTCGCGGGTCCAGATGCGCATGGAGGCGACGTCGATGGTGCCTTCGAAGACGTACAGGCGTTTGTCGGTGCGCATCGCGACCGCCCGGTAGGCCTTGATCTTGTTGACGCACCGCTCGGTGCTGTTGCGCTGCTTGTAGACCTGGGCGTCAAAGACGGGAGGGCGGCCGCCGGTGCTGCCGCGGCGGCGCCGGTTGGCCTGCTGGTCGGCCGGTTCGGGGATCACCGCCCGGACGCGCCGGCGGCGCAGCTGGGCGCGTAGCGCCCGGTTGGAGTAGGCCTTGTCGCCCAGCAGCCGGCCCGGCCGGGTCCGCGGGCGGCCCCGCCCTGGCCGGCGGACCTTGAGCCGGTCCAGCAGCGGCCCGGCGGCCAGCGCGTCGCCGCGCTGGCCGGCGGTGGTGACCCTGGCCAGCGGCCTGGCGCGGGCGTCGGCCAGCAGATGGATCTTGGTGCTCAGCCCGCCGCGGGACCGCCCGATCCCCTCCCGATCCGCCCGCCGCCGCGACCGGCGGTCACCAACGTCACCGTCAGTGCGGTCAGGCGGCGGATCGTTGTGATTCGGTAGCGCCCCTGTGGGACCGGAGGGTCCCGCCACACCCTCCAGCACGCCGACCAGCCGGGCGGCGGGCACGTCGGCGGGCGGGGCGTGGCGGGCGCCGGCGGCGTGCTGATGCGCCCGCACCACCGTCGAGTCGATCCCCACCGTCCACTCGCCCTCCCCGGCGTCACAGCCGACCCGCAGCCCGTCCAGCACCCGCTCCCACGTCCCGTCGCCAGACCAGCGGCGATGCCGCTCATACACCGTCTGCCACGGCCCATACCCAGGCGGCAAGTCCCGCCACGGACACCCCGTCCGGGCCCGCCACACCACCCCGTTGACCACCTGCCGGTGATCCCGCCACCGGCCCCCGCCGCGGCGTGGCATCCGGCAGCAACGGCTCGATCACCGCCCACTCCGCATCCGAAAGATCATGACGACTCTGCATGCCGCCGGTCTACCGGCCCGCACCCCAAACCCGCGCAACCACCTTCGTCAGACACGCCCTAGAAGACCGGGTAGTTGGTCAGGTGCAGGACGGTGAGCAGGCCCAGCAGCGCGGCCGACGCGGCGACGACCGCGTCGTGGACGCCCAGCCGCGCGCTGATGCGGGCCAGCGCCCAGGTCAGGGGGAACAGCACCAGCAGGTAGCGGGGACCGACGCCAGCGCCTCGGACGGGATCGGCGTGGACAGGGGCAGCAGCAGGCTGGCCCAGGTCCACGTCCAGTACGAGGCGCGCACCCTGCCGATCAGCCAGACGGCCAGGACCAGCCCGGCCGCGGTGAGGGCCAGGTTCAGCTGCAGGTAGCCCGAGGGGAACTGGGCGAGGCCCTCCGTCCCCTGGCGCACGCCCGCCGCGAGCGTCTCCCAGGGCCACAGCGGCTGGTGGCCCCACGACTCGCGCTGGACGTCCAGCGGCAGGGTCGGGTCGCCCGCGCGCACGCCCCAGTAGGCGAGGTAGGCCAGCAGCCCCGCCGGCACCAGCGCGAGCGCCCCGATGCCCGCGAGCGCCGTGCGCCACCGCGACGTCCCACCCGGGGCGCGCATGGCCGCGAGCAGCTCCAGGGCGATCGGCACCGCCAGCAGCACCCCGGCCGACCGGGTCCCCGAGGCCAGCGCCCCCGCCAGCCCCGCGACCAGCCACCGCTGCCGGCGCGCGGCCCGGAAGGCGACCAGGGCGAGCAGCAGGAACAGCGACTCGGTGTAGGCGGCGAAGAAGAACAGCGCGACCGGCGAGACCGCCAGGTAGAGCACGGCGCGGCGGGCGGTGTCGCGGTCGAACTCCGCGGCGGTCAGGCGGTGCAGGACCACCAGCGCGGCGAAGAAGGCCGCGTGGGACACGACCAGGGCGGCGATCAGGCTCGACCCGCCGACCAGGGGGCGCACCAGGCGCGCGAGCAGCGGGTAGACGGGGAAGAACGCCGAGGGCGGGTCCTCCGGCGGCGCGTAGCCCGCGTCGATGATCGACAGGTAGAAGGTCGCGTCCTTGCGCTCCCAGCCGCGGAGCAGGGCCGCCCAGCCCGTGGGGGTCGGGTCGCCGAACCGGTCCAGCACCCCCTCGGAGGGGACCAGGCCGGGCCCGAGCACCGACAGCAGCGCCAGCCCGGCGCGCACGCACAGGAACACCAGGCCCGCGTAGCGCAGCGCCTCGACCAGCTCCACCCGGCGGGTCGCGGGGGGCGCGGGCGCCGTCGCGACGACCACGCGCGCAGGCTAGCCCGCCGCGCGGCCCCATCGCGGGTGGGGGTTGCCGGCCCGGCCCGGCCCGGCGTGGCGCGGGGACCGCGGCGGGCGTAGCGTTGCCCGGCCGCAGCGGCCGACCGCCGCGAGGCGGGACCCGTTCCCCATCCGGGAAGGCGCGTCGCTGTCGGCTCCCCCGTCCCCTCCGCCCGCCGTCGTCGCCCGGCTGCGGGAAGCGGGCTGCGTCCTCGCCGAGGAGGAGGCGCGGCTGCTGGTGGCGGCCGCGCGGACGCCCGCGGACCTGGCCGCCCTGGTCGACCGCCGGGTGGCCGGCCTGCCGCTGGAGCAGGTGCTCGGCTGGGCGGAGTTCTGCGGCCTGCGCGTCGTCGTGGAGCCCGGCGTGTTCGTGCCCCGTCACCGGACCGAGTTCCTGGTCCGCCAGGCGGTCGCGCTGGCCCGCCCCGGCGCCGCCGTCGTCGACCTGTGCTGCGGCTCCGGCGCGGTGGGCCTCGCGGTGGCGGTGGCGCTGGGCCGCGCGACGCTCCACGCCGTCGACGTCGACCCCGCGGCGGTGCGCTGCGCCCGGCGCAACCTCGACGCGGTGGGCGGCGAGGTCCACGAGGGCGACCTGGACGACCCGCTGCCCGCCGGGCTGCGCGGCCGCGTCGACGTGCTCGTGGCCAACGCGCCGTACGTGCCGACCGACGCGGTCGGCCTGCTGCCCCCGAGGCGCGCCTGCACGAAGCCCGGGTGGCGCTGGACGGCGGCAAGGACGGGCTGGACGTCCAGCGCCGGGTGGCGGCGACCGCGCCGCGGTGGCTGGCCCCCGGCGGCGCGCTGCTGATCGAGACCAGCGCGCGGCAGGCCCCCGCACCGCCGCGGCCGTCGCCGGCGCCGGGCTCGTCCCGCGCGTCACCGCCGACGACGAGCTGGAGGCCACCGTGGTCATCGGCACCCGGCCCACCCGCGGCCGGCCGCCCCGCCCGCGGCGCCACCGACCCGGCCGCTGACCCCCGTGGTCGGGGTGCTGCCGGCGCCCGCCCGCCGGGGAGCGCTGAGGCGGCGCCGGCGGGGGTCCGCCGGCGCCGCCGGCCGTGACCGGGCGGGAACCGGTCCGGCCGCAGAGAGGGTCAGGGGCGGGGACCTCGCCGGCGGGGACGCGGCCGGCGGCGAGGTAGACCTCGTAGCTGATGACGGCGGGGACGCGCACGTTGAGCAGGCCGGGGTCGGTGGTGAGGACCTCCTCGGTGCCCAGCGGCCGGCCGCTGCCGGGGTCGAGCAGCAGCAGCTCGCGGGCCGGCAGCCCGCTCGCGTCGGACTCGATGCCGATCGCGACGGCGCGGCGGCCCGCGCGGTCGGTGGTCGCGCCGTAGCTGACCAGGTCCGGCTGGAGCGCCAGCGCCTCCCAGAGCGCCGACAGCCCCTCGGGGGCGACCGGCCTGGTGCGCAGGATGTCGTCGACGGCGCGGATCAGCTCCGGGCCGTCGGGGATCTGCTCGTTGCCCAGCAGCGCCGCCCGCAGCGCGGCGGGGTCCGCCGGCAGCTCGTCCCCGGCGATCCCGTAGTCGCCCGGCGGGTACCGGGTGACCTCGGCCTCGGCGTGGTCGGGGAGCGCGGCCAGCGCCTCGGCGTCACCGGCGGGCCCGGGGGCACCGGCCTCCTGCGCCGCCCCGCGGGACTCCGCCACCGTGACCGTGCCGTCGGGGCCGGTCCAGGTCTCGCGGATGGACGGGACGATCTCGGAGGTCACCCGGCCGTCCCCGACGCTGGTGTGCAGGTACCACGAGGCCATCCGGACGTAGGCGTGCGAGCCGTCGCCGAGCGGCGGCAGCGTCGCGGCCGCCGCCGCGGCTCGCTCCAGGACGGGCGCCGCGGCCCCTCGGGGGCGGCGAGGGGCAGCAGCAGCGGCGGGGTCGCCGCGTAGGCGGGGCCGGAGCGGGGCAGCCCGACGGCCACCACCGCCACCAGCGCGACGGCCAGCACCGCGGCCGCGGCAGCCAGCACGGGCGGGCGGACGGCCGACCGGGCGAGGCGGGCGGGGACCGCGGCGCGGGCCCGCCGGGACGGGGGCCTCGCGGGGCTCCGCGGGGATCCGGGCCGCCACGGCGGACGTGCGGCGCAGCTCGCCGGGGTCCAGGGGGCGGCCGGGGGCAGCGGGTCGCGGTCGGCGAGCAGGCGGCGGGCCAGGTCCTCGATGCTCACGGGTTGACCTCCAGGGTCGTCGCGGTGCGGGTCGTGCCGGCGAGCAGGCGCAGGCGCCGGCGCAGGCGGAACAGCCGGGCGCGCAGCAGCGGGGGCGAGCAGCCCAGGACCTGGGCCGCCTCCTGCACCTGCAGCCCCTCCCAGGCGATCAGCAGCAGCGCCTCGCGCTCCAGCGCGGGGATCCGCGCCAGCAGGCCGGCGACCTCGTCGGCGACCGCGACGCGGTCGGCGAGGTCACCGGCGGGCGGTGGCGGGACCAGCGCGAGCCGCGCGTCGGCCCGCCCGCGGCGGTCGGCCCGACGGCGGGTGTTCGCCAGCGACCGGCGCGCCACCGCGTACAACCACGGCAGGGCGGGCGCGGGGACGTCGTCGAGGCGCCGCCAGGCGACCAGGAACGTGTCGCCCACCACCTCCAGCGCCGTCTCCGCGTCGGCCCGGCGCCGCGCGTAGCGCAGCACCGCCTCGTGGTGCTCGGCGAACAGCCCGTCGAACCGGGCGCGCGCCGCCGCGTCGTCGGGTGGTCGGTCGGGGCGGGGGAGCGGCATGGTCATGCCCGTTGTATGTCGCCCGCGCCCGGTCGCGTGACGGTCGATCGCAGCGGCGGCGGTGGCGTAGCCTCGGGGCGTGGGAGAGCGCGCGCGCCAGGGGTCCCCGGCGGGGGCGTCCCAGCTGGCGCAGGTCAACGTCGCGCGGCTGCGGCACCCGGCGGGGTCGCCGCAGGTGCGGGCGTTCGTCGCCGCGCTGCCGCAGATCAACGCCCTGGCGGAGCGGGCGCCGGGCTTCGTCTGGCGCTGGCCCAGCGGCGACGGGCACCTCGACGGCGGCGAGCTGCTCGGCGACCCGCTGGTGGTCGTCAACCTGTCGGTCTGGGAGCGCTACGAGGACCTGCACGACTTCGTCTACCGCAGCGACCACGCCCGCTTCGTCCGCGGCCGGTCGGCGTGGTTCAGCCCGCTGCCGCCCCCGACCACCGCGCTGTGGTGGGTGCCGGTGGGCACCCGGCCGACGCCCGAGGACGCGGTGGCGCGCCTGCGCCTGCTCCGCCGCTACGGCCCGTCCCCGCAGGCGTTCCCTCTCAGGTCCCGCTTCGGCCCCGACGGTCGGCCCGACCCGGGGAGGCGCCCCGCCGGCCGCAGCGGGCGGCCGCCCTCACCACGCTCCGCGCGGCAGGGGAACGGCGTCACCCCCTTCTGATGACGTGGACCGCTCGCAGCGCGCGGACGTGCGCACGCAGGTGACGCCCCCTCCCAGCCCGCCCCGGCGGCCTTGGGCCTCCGGGCTGGGCTGCGTCCGGTGGTGCCCGTCACGCGGGACGGCCGATGCTGAGCATGGAGACCGCGGCCTCCTCGCGGCCGTCGACGCCGAGCATCGCGTTGACGTCGTCGTCGAGGAACGCGCCCACGGCGCACGCCCCCAGCCCCATCGAGGTGGCGGCCAGGTACACGTTCTGGCCCAGGTGTCCGGCCTCCAGCAGCCCGTAGCGGTAGGTGCGGTCCTGGTACTTGAAGCGCATGCGCTGGAAGATCACGGTGAGCAGCAGCACGACGTCGGCCTCGCCGAGGAAGGTCTGGACCAGGCCCTGGCGGACGACGCGGTCGCGCAGGTCCCCGCTGCGCAGCCGCTCCAGCGCGTGCCCGGCGACGTCGTAGTGGTAGACGCCCGGCTCCAGCCCGTCCACACGGTGGACCACCGGGTAGATCTCGACGGGGTACAGCGCACCGGAGGACGGCGCCGTGCGGCGGGCCCGCGTGCCCGCGCCCGCGCTGACGCCCCCGGTGAGCAGCAGCACGCGGGACAGGTCGGCGAGGGTGAGCGGCGGGCCACCGTAGGCCCGGGTCGAGCGGCGGGTGCGGATGGCCTCCTCGGTCGGCAGGCCGGCGCCCAGGTCGGGGGCGGGCAGGTCCACGCGCGGGGCGTCGGGGTAGGACTTGTAGAGCGGGGGCTGGTCCCCCCAGGTGGTGAGGGTGCCGAGGGCGTCGACCACCCCCGGCTTGCTCCACTCGTGGTAGACGACCCCGACGTCCGCGCCCTGCGGGATGACGGGTGGGGGCCGCAGCCCGCGGCCCAGCGCCCAGCCGGTCAGCCCCCCGACCGTGGCCCCGACCAGCGCGCGGCGGGACAGCAGCAGGTCCCGGGCGACCTCCGGCGCCGCGCGGGCGGGCGCCGGCCGCGGGGCCGCGCGCGCTGCCCGCGGCCGGCCGGGGGTGCGGCGCAGGCGGAAGCGGGCGTACGCCGTCAGCCGGCCCCAGTTGAACAGGACGTGGACCAGTGCGACCCCGGCCATCGCGTAGCCCGCGTAGGTGTGCCACCAGAAGTCATTGAGGTCCCACAGGTGCGCGATCACGCCGGTCAGGACCGTGGCCAGCGCCACGACCAGCAGCAGGGCGCTGGTGAGGTGGTCCGCGTCGTGGCGGAGACGCTTCATGGGGACCGGAGCTCCTGCAGGCGCTCGTCGACCTCCCCCAGCCTAGGACCCGCCCGCTCGCGGCGGCGTCCCCGACGTCAGCCGGCGCGGTGCCGCCGTCAGATCACGGCGACGATCAGGAAGGAGTTGCCGTCAGGGTCGCGCAGGCGGAACTGGGCGGGGACACCGGCGAGCGGTGCGCCGCTCCACCACACCACCTCGCCCTCCTGCAGCGGTCGCTCGTCCACGTCGAGCCCCTGAGCGCGGAAGGCGGCCAGGTCGGCGGCGACGTCGGCGCTGGAGAGCACGACGCCCGTCTCGATCCCCGCCGGCCGTTCCGGCCTGGCGCGGACGAGGCAGAGGTTGGCGCTGCCCGTGACAGGTGAGACCTCCAGCCAACGCTCTCCCGTGGGGTAGGTGACGTCGTTGACCTTCTCCATGCCGAGCGTGTCGACGTAGAAGGCGAGAGCGACCTCCTGGTCCGTGACCGGGACCACGATCGTCGCCACCTGCCCGAGGTGCGTTCTGTTCTGCGTCATGTCCGTGGGACTCCAGCGCCGCCCGGAACTCATCGGCGGGGACGCGGTCGGGATTGCCTGGGGTGGCGCCGCTGCAGGCACTCGCCGGCGCTACGCGGTGACGTCCAGGAGTCCGAATCGCTGATGACGCCACAGCGCGCGAGACCGTTCCTCGGGATACGCGACCACCACGGGCTCGGGGCGGTAGACGCGGGTCCTCCGCTGAGGTGTCCAGAACCGGGTCCAGCCAGGGTCGCCCGTGGTGGCGAAGGTCAGGTGCTCGGCACGGATGCGTTGCGACAGCTGCTCCGCTGCCGCGACGGCTGCAGGACCCGCCGCCGTCACCTCGCCGGTCACGTCAGTGGTCCCGAACAGGAGCACCGTGTCGAGCCCGTGAGAAGCGCCATGCGGGCCGAATCCCCAGCACAGCTCGTACAGCCATACCCGGGCTCCGCCGACGTCGGCGGCTTCCGCCAGGTGGAGGGCGGGCATCCGGAACAGCCAGTCCGACAACGCCGTCTCGCGGAGCTGCGTGGGACCGGCCGACGGGTAGGCCCTCCTGTAGGGGTGAGCGCCGGGCGTGGGTGAGAGCCCGTCGATCAGGACCTCCACCTGCCCGTCGTCGATGTCGGGGAGGTGGGCGGCGAGCAGGCGGTACTCGTCGCGGCTGTGACCGATCAGCAACTCGACGTCCCCGGCCGCGCCGTCGGCGAGCGCAGCCCACGGCGCCGAGGGAAGAACGTCACCGTCGACCACGGGGGCGAACGGCGTGGAGGCGTGGGCCATCGGGCCCCATCGGTCGAAGCGCTGTGCAAGGCTCCCGGTCACCGTCCGGCTCGCCGCGACCAGGTCGTCCGGAGCAACGTCGGCGAGGTCGGCCACGCTGGAGATCCGGCCGAGCTCACCGCAGATCTCCGCAGCGACCTCGGCCGCCAGCTCGGGCGTGACGTACGTCCCCGGGACGCTCTGCAGGATCGCGCGACGGAACGGTCGGCTCGCCGCCGGCATCGTCAACAGGGCAGCGATCGAGCCGGCTCCCGCCGATTGGCCGAGCACCGTGACGTTCCCCGGATCGCCGCCGAAGCGGGCGATGTTGCCCTGCACCCAGCGCAGCGCGGCGAGCTGATCGAGCAGCGCGCGGTTGTCCGGTGCGGTGTCGATGTGCGCAAGGCCCTCGAACCCGGTCCGGTAGTGCGCACTGACCACCACCGCGCCGGCTGCGGCGACCGCCGCACCCGTCAGGTGCGGGTTGGCGGCGTCGCACCTGAGGTACCCACCACCACTGATCCAGACCAGGACAGGGAGGCCCGCTCGGCCGGGGTCAGCGGTCCAGACCGCGAGGTTCAGCCAGTCGTCGCCCTCGGTCGTCCGGCCCGGTTGCGGTGGAGGAGGTCCGAAGCGGCTCGCATCCCGGACCCCGTCCCAGGGTTCGGCCGGTTCGGGAGCCAGGAACCGGCGCGGCCCGACCGGCGGCGCCGCGAAGGGGACGCCCCGGTAGACCGCCACGCCGTCCTCCCAGCGCCCCCGGACCGTGCCGGTCGCCGTGCGCACGTCGGACGCCATCCCCGGCATCGTCCCATCATCTCCAGCGCTCAGCTTCCTGGCCCCTGGGCCGGCGATCGAGCACGACTCCGCACCTCCGCGCCGGTTGATCGCGGCGGTACTCGGTGATACAACCTACCGGTAATCAGTGACACGGAGTACCGCGGCGGAGAGGGGGCGTTCGTCCTGGACAACCTCACGGAGATGTTGAAGGGCGTGCTCGAGGGCTGCGTGCTCGAGATCATCAGCCGCGGTGAGACCTACGGCTACGAGATCGCATCGTCCCTGCGCGCGCTCGGGTTCGCCGATGTCGTCGAAGGCACCGTCTACACCATTCTCCTGCGGCTTGAGAAGAACGAACTCGTCGACATCGAGAGGCGGCCATCGACGGTCGGGCCGCCGAGGAAGTTCTACTCGCTGAACGCGGCGGGCCGCGCAGAGCTCGCCACCTTCTGGGCCAAGTGGGACTTTCTCTCACGCAGGATCAATGAGCTGAAGGAGCGGACGTGACCGGCTTCTTGAGAAGGATCATCGGGGACAAGGGGGCATGGCGCCGCATGGAGGCGCGCGCCAAGGCGTTGCCCCGCGATTACCAGATCGTCTACGGCGAGATCAAGCAGTACATGTGGAAGTTCTCCGCCGGCGGCGGGATGGACATCGTCGCGATGCTCAACGACCTGCTCGGCCTGTTCGAGACGGGCGCGGCCGACGGCAAGCGCGCGCTGGAGGTCACCGGGGAGGACGTGGCCGCGTTCTGCGACGAGCTCCTGCGCAACGCCAGGACCTGGTCCGGGGACTGGCGCCAGTCGCTCAACCGTGACGTGATGAGGAAGCTGCGCAGCGGAGGGATGCAGCCATGACCGACGTCGCGATCAGGGCGACCGGCTTGAGGAGATCCTTCAAGGACAAGGAGGTCCTGAAGGGCGTCGACTTCCAGGTGCGCAGCGGGCAGATCTTCGCGCTGCTGGGATCCAACGGCGCGGGCAAGACGACGACCGTCAACATCCTCTCGACGCTGCTCAAGGCGGACGGCGGCAGCGCCAGCGTCTGCGGTCTGGACACCCAGGAGCAGGCGGAACGGGTGCGCGAGAAGATCAGCCTGACGGGGCAGTTCGCGGCCGTGGACGACATCCTCACCGGCCGGGAGAACCTGGTGCTCGTCGCCAAGCTCCGGGCGGTGCCGGACCACCGGCGGGTCGCCGACCGCCTGCTGCACCAGTTCGGATTGCGCGACGCGGCCGACAGGCGGGTAGCCACCTACTCCGGCGGCATGGCCCGCCGGCTCGACATCGCCATGAGCCTCGTCGGACGACCGGCGGTCGTCTTCCTCGACGAACCCACGACGGGACTCGACCCGGAGGGGCGACATGAGGTCTGGAGAGCCATCAAGGAGCTCGCAGCGGACGGCACGACGATCCTGCTGACCACGCAGTACCTCGACGAGGCGGAACAGCTCGCCGACAGGATCGCCATCCTGCACCAGGGCGTGATCATCGCCGACGGGACCCTCGGCGACCTCAAGGAGCTGCTCCCTCCCGCCAAGGTCGAGTACATCGAGAAGCAACCGACGCTGGAGGAGATCTTCCTCGCCGTCGTCGGCAAGAAGGGCGAGGAGACCCACCGATGATGATGAAGGCGATTCGCGACACGGTCACGCTGTTCGGACGCTCGATGCGCCACATCCAGCGCAGTCCGGACACCATCATCACGGTCGCGATCATGCCGATCGCGCTCCTGCTGCTCTTCGTCTACGTGTTCGGCGGCGCGATCGACGTCGGCACCGGCAGCTACGTGGACTACCTGCTGCCCGGCATCCTCCTCATCGCCATCGCCAGCGGCATCTCCTACACGGCCGTGCGGATCTTCGCCGACGCGCAGAAGGGGATCATCGTGCGGTTGCACTCCATGCCGGTCTCGCGCGCGTCGGTGCTGTGGGCACACGTGCTGACCTCGCTGGTGTCCAACGCGATCTCGCTGGTCATCATCGTCGTGGTCGCGCTGCTCGTGGGCTTCCGGTCCAGCGCGGGTGTGCTGGGCTGGCTCGCCGTGATCGGGATCCTCGCGCTGTTCACCCTGGCCCTGACCTGGCTGGCGGTGATCCCCGGGCTGACGGCGACGACCATCGACGGCGCCTCGGCGTTCGCCTACCCGCTGATCCTCCTGCCGTTCGTCAGTTCCGCGTTCGTCCCCACCGGCTCCATGCCGACCCCGGTCCGGGTGTTCGCGGAGAACCAGCCCGTCACCGCCATCGTCGAGGCGCTCCGCTCGCTCCTCGGCAGCCGGCCGGTCGGGACCGACGTCTGGACCGCCCTCGCCTGGTGCGCGGGGCTGGCGATCACCGCGTACGTCGTCGCCATGCGCGCCTACAACCGCGCCCCGTGATCGACCGGACCAACCAGGCGCGACCCCTCGACGTCAGTCCTGCAGCGGCACGTACAGGGCGGTGCGGTTGTCGGCGGGGTCGCCCTCCGGTGTCGGCTCGGTGAGGTAGACCTCCAGAATCCGGATGCCGGGGTCAGCCCCTGCTCCGCCACCCACCGTTGCAGGCGGTCCCACGACGCGTCGAGGCCGTCGTAGCCTCCGTGGTGGACCACCGTGGCGACGCGGCCGCCGGGCAGCCGCGACCGGACGACGTCACCGGTCCGCTCGACCGGCTCGTCGACCGGGAACCCCACCTCCAGCTCGCTGGTCTCCCCGGGCGGCCGGACGTAGTGGGCGAACGCCGGTCGAAGAAGGACGGGAGCTCGCTCGTCGGGCTGACGCCGCGCACCACTGCGGTATCGACCTCGGCGAGGGTCACCAGCTGGGGCTCGGGCGTAGCGGGGGTGATGCTCCTATGGATGTCAAGGCCGGGTTGGGGTGAGGTCGGTGAGGATGGCGCGGTGGACCTCGCGGGCGATGTAGCGCTTGAGGCAGCGCAGGATGTCTTTGTTGGACAGCTGTTGGGCGGCGCGGCGGTCGCGGTAGGCGCGGGTGCGTTGGTCGTAGCGCAGGCGGGTCATGGCGATGCGCCACAGGGCGTGGTTGGCCTGGCGGTCGCCGCCGCGGTTGAGCCGGTGGCG
Source organism: Egibacteraceae bacterium (assembly GCA_030447925.1). Taxonomy (GTDB): domain Bacteria; phylum Actinomycetota; class Nitriliruptoria; order Euzebyales; family Egibacteraceae; genus JAUJNX01. The sequence continues at coordinate 64,687 of JAUJNX010000007.1, forward strand.
TTGGGTCCGTCCGGATGAGGCGGGGATGGGTGCGACGCCGCATAGGTGGGCGAAGGCGGCCTCGCTGGTGAGCCGGTCGGGGTTGTCTCCGGCGGTGACCAGCAGCTGGCCGGCGACGTCGGGCCCGACGCCGTACAGGCCGAGCAGGGTCGGTGCGGTCTGGGCGATGAGGGGCTGCAGGTCGTCGTCGAGGGCGGCGATCTCGTCGTCCAGGATGGCGATGCGCCGGGCCAGGCCGGCCAGGGTGCGCCTGGTGGCTGCGGTGGTGTCAAGCAGCAGCCCGGGTCGTGGCGGCCGCTTGGCGAACGGCGACATCGCCGGGCGGGGTCCGCGGGCAGGTCGCAGCGCGGTGCAGGCGTCGAGCAGGGCGGCGCCGTCCAGGCCGCGCAGCTGCTCGCGCAGCCCGTCGGGGGCGGTCTTGATGGTGGCCTTGAGCTGGGTGAGCGCGACCGCGCGGGCCTTGACCGCGCTGGTGCGCGCCACCCGCAGGGTGCGGATCATCTCCACCGCGCCCGTGCGGGTCTTGGGGGTGCCGCTTGCACGCCCCGACAGCGCGGCGGTGGCCGCGGCGTAGGCGTCGATCGGGTCGGACTTGCCCTGGTAGCGGCGGGCCTTGCGGTCGGGCCGGTCGACCTCCACCACCGCCACCTGCGCGGCGGTGAGGAACCGGGCCAGTCCCGCCCCGTACACCCCGGTGCCCTCCACCCCCACCAGCGCGACCGGCCCGAACGTGGTCAGCCAGGCCAGCAGCGCGGCGTAGCCGGCCGGTGTGGTCGGGAAGCTGGCGTGCCCCAACTTGCGGCCGACCGGATCGACCGCGGCGGCGACGTGGACGTCGGCGTGGGTGTCGACCCCGCCGGTCACGGTCAAAACCTGCTGCACCTGTGATTCTGCGACGATGGTCATCGCCGTCCTGTTCTCGCTCGTACCGGGCTCGGGACGGCACGCGCCAGCAGACGGCGGACAAGACAGTGATGGGCGCCTGGTAGCGCAGGCTCCTGACTTGTTTGGATGCGGGTAGGCCGTTGAGGTCTGCAGCCTCGTAGCGTGCTCAGGACGCCGCCCCGGCTGGCCCGCAGGCTCCTTGCCGCCTTGGGAGAGGCTGGCTGGCTCATAGCGTGCGAACCGGGTCGGCGTCTGCCGCGACGTGACTCGATAGAGGCGTGTGAACCGTCCCTGAAATTCAGGTTGTCCGTCGCGGACTCCCACCCGATGAGCAACCGAAGGGGAGCCGCACCCATGATCACCATCGGCATCGACCCGCACAAGGCCAGTCACACCGCCGCCGCCGTCAACGACCGCGGCCAGGTCATGGAGCAGTTGCGCGTTCCCGCCGGCACCGCCGCCGTGAGGCGGCTGCTGGACTGGGCGGCCCCCTGGCCGCAGCGGCGCTGGGCGGTTCAGAGGGCGCCAACGGGCTGGGCCGGCTGCTCGCCCAGCAGCTGGTCGCCGCCGGCGAGACGGTCGTGGACGTGCCCGCCAAGCTGGCCGCCCGCGCACGGCTGCTGGACACTGGCCATGGCCGCAAGACTGACGACGTCGACGCCGCCTCGGTCGCGGTGGTGGCGGTGCGCAACGCTGGGCTGCGTCAGGTCGCCCGGGACGACTACACCGCGGTGCTGCGGCTGCTCGCGGACCGCCGCGACGACCTCAACGAGGAGCGACGCCGCACCGTCAACCGGCTCCACGTGCTGCTGCGCGACCTGCACCCCGGCGGCGCCGCGCGATCGCTGTCCGCCGACCGCGCCGCCGCGCTGCTGGCGCGGATCCGCCCCGGCGACGCCGTCGCGCTCGAGCGCAAGCTGATGGCCCGCGAGCTGCTCACCGACCTGCGCCGCCTCGACGAGGCGCTGCGGCGCAACCGCAAACGCTGCGCCGAGGCGGTCGCGAGCGGCACCCGGCTGACCGAGCTGTTCGGCGTCAGCGAGGTCCTGGCCGCCAAGATCATCGGCCACACCGGCGACGTCACCCGCTTCCCCACCAGCAACCACTACGGCAGCTACACCGGCACCGCCCCGATCGAAACCTCCAGCGGCGACGTCCGCCGCCACCGCCTCAACCGCGGCGGCAACCGCTCGCTGAACAACGCGCTGCACCTGATCGCGCGCACCCAGCTCAATCACGACACCGCCGGACGCCGCCACTACCGCCGCAAGCTCGCCGAACACAAGACCGAGACCGAGGCGTTCCGCAGCGTCAAACGGCACCTCGCCAACGTCATCTACCGCCGCCTCCGCCACGACCAGCGCCTCCCCGCACTACCCGGCTTGACATAGAGGCGCTATGAGGTCACCCCGCCCGACAACTCGTGCACGGTGGAGCCTGCAACCCGCCGGTCGACGGATCCCTTTGAGGACACCTCAGAGTCGGTCAGTCGGAGAGTCAAACCGACGGGTGCAGGCCCCACCACATCATCCTCACTGTCAGTCGTGGACCTTCACAGCCACAGACGACACCCTCTGGCCAACTCCTGGTCGAGAAGATGCGGGGTGACCTGCCCGGGCGGCTGCGCGGAGGTGTCGTCCCGTCTGGGCCAGCGCCGCCGTGCTCCCACGCCCGTCGCCGGATCAGGTCGGTGAGATGCGGCAGTCGCGTGTGCTCGTCCATCGCGGCGAACCCGTCCCACCACTCGAACAGCAGGAACGAGCCGGGTGCATCCAGGTCCTGGAAGTAGCCGTACTTGACCGACCGCGGCCCCTAGAGTTATGCGGCCTTCAAGCGCTGTGCTGGCTAGGCACTCGCCCGAAAGCGGCCCCGGAAACACGAAAACCCCCTGCTGAAAGGGGGTTTGGTGCCCGCGGCAGGATTCGAACCTGCGGCCTTCTGCTCCGGAGGCAGACGCTCTATCCCCTGAGCTACGCGGGCGGGGAGTCGGGCGCGAGTGTAGCAGGGGGGTGGAGGGCGGCGGCCATGCGGGTGACCGCCTCGGTGAGGATGGCGGGGCTGGTGGCGAAGTTCAGGCGGGCGTGGCCGGCGCCCTCGTGGCCGAACTTCTCACCGGGTTCCAGGGCGACGCGGCCCTCCGCCAGGCACCGGCCCGCCGGGTCGGGGCCGAGGGCGCGGACGTCCAGCCACGCCAGGTACGTCGCGTCCGGCGGGCGCCAGCGCACCGCGGGCAGGTGCGCGCCCAGCAGCTCGCCGAGCTGGGTCCGTCGGGCGTCCAGGGTCACCAGCAGCCGGTCCAGCCAGCCCACCCCCTCCGTCAGCGCCGCGACCGACGCGAGCACGCCGAAGTGCCCCGCCCGCCAGCGCAGGTCGGGGGGCATGCGCGCCACGACGTCCCGCATCGCGGCGGACCCGGTGACGATCGCCGCGCACTTCAGCCCCGCGAGGTTCCACGCCTTGCTCGCCGACAGCACCGACACCGCGACGTCCGCGGCCCCGGGCACCGTCAGCAGGGGCGTGAACGTCGCCCCCGGCAGCACGAGGGGCGCGTGGATCTCGTCGGCGACGACGGTCACGCCGTTGCGCGCGGCCAGGTCGACCAGGGCGGCCAGCTCGTCCGCCTCGTGGACCCGCCCGACCGGGTTGTGCGGGCTGCACAGCACGTAGGCGGCCGGCCGCTCGGCGGCGAACGCGCGCGCGAGGCCCGCCAGGTCCAACCGCCAGTCGCCGGGACCGACCTCGGCGAGCGGCACCTCGACCAGGCGCCCGCCCGCCTCCGGCACCCAGTCGAAGAACGGCCGGTACACCGGCGGGCTGATCACCACCGCGTCCCCGGGCCGGCACCGGACGCGCAGGAACTCCACGGTGCCGACGCCGACGTCGGCGACCGTGGTCACCGCAGCCGGATCGACCGCCCAGCCCCACCGCCGGTCGGCGAACCCCGCCACGGCCCGGCCGAGGTCCGGGTTCGCCAGCGCGTAACCCGCGTCGGACCGGTCCACGGCGTCGTGGAGGGCGGCGCGGATGGGCTCGGCCAGCTCGTAGTCCATCTCCGCGACGAACAGGGGCAGCACGTCGCGGGGATGGGTCCGCCACTTCGCGCTGCGCCGCGTGCGCAGCACCTCGAGGTCCGGCACGTCCAGCGGCGTCGGCTCCATGCCGACATGATGACGATCCCCGCGCGGGGACCAAGGCCGCAGAGCGGGGCGAGGGCGGGCAGACTTGGCACCAGGCTGTCGCACTCCGGGATTAGCATGCGTCCCTCGACCAGCCGACATCGAAGGGACGGGATCGTGGCACGGGTCATGGCCGTGGACGACGACCCGGTGATCCGGGGACTGCTCGAGGTCAACCTCGAGCTGGAGGGGCACGACGTCGTCACCGCGGTGGACGGCCGCGACGCGCTGGACAAGGTCCGCGCCGACCCCCCCGACCTCATCCTGCTCGACGTGATGATGCCCAACGTCGACGGGTGGCAGGTGGCGGCGGAGCTGAAGGGCGACCCCGCGACCAAGGGCATCCCGGTCGTCTTCCTGTCCGCGCGCGCGATGGACGCCGACGTGCGCAAGGGCACGGAGCTGGGCGTCGAGTCCTACGTCACCAAGCCGTTCGACCCGATCGACCTCATGGACCTGGTGAACCGGTTGCTCGCGGGCGAACGGTGAGCGCCCCGCAGGCGCTCGCCGACGCGGTCCGGTCCGCCCTCGCCGACGCGGGCCTGCCGGACGCCGAGCCCGCCTTTGAGCGGCCCCGCCAGCGCGAGCACGGGGACTGGTCCACCAACGTGGCCCTGGCGCTGGCCAAGCGCGCGGGCGCTCCGCCGCGGGAGGTCGCCCAGCGCCTCGTCGCCGCCCTGCCCGACCTGGAGGTCGTCGACGCCGTCGAGGTCGCCGGCCCCGGCTTCGTCAACTTCCGCCTGAGCCACCGCGTGCTGGAGCAGACCGTCCGCGACGCCGTCGTCCAGGGCCCCGACTGGGGCCGGGTGATCCCCGCGCGGCCGCTGGGCCGGATCCAGGTGGAGTTCGTGTCGGCGAACCCGACGGGGCCCCTCCACATCGGCGCCGGGCGCTGGGCAGCGGTCGGCGACGCCATCGGCAACCTGCTGGAGGCGACCGGGTGGGAGGTCAGCCGCGAGTACTACTTCAATGACGCCGGTACGCAGATGGAGCGCTTCGGCGCCAGCGTGCTCGCGGCGCTGCGGGGCGAGGAGCCGCCGGAGGACGGCTACCACGGCACCTACATCAAGGAGTTCGCCGAGGAGCTGCGGGCCGCGGGCGTGACCGAGGCCGACGTGGCCGAGGCCGCGTACCAGCGGATGCTGGCCCACATCAAGGGGACGCTCGCGCAGTTCGGCGTGGAGTTCGACTCCTGGTTCGGTGAGCGCACGCTGCACGAGTCCGGGCTGATCGACGCGACCATCGCGGACCTGCGCGAACGGGGCATCGCCTACGAGCAGGACGGCGCCGTCTGGCTACGGACCACCGACTTCGGCGACGACAAGGACCGGGTGCTGGTGCGCTCCGACGGCGCGCCCACCTACTTCGCCGCCGACTGCGCCTACCTGCGGTCGAAGGTGGAGCGCGGGTTCGACCGCTGCATCTACCTGCTGGGGGCGGACCACCACGGCTACGTGGGGCGCCTCAAGGCGATCGCGCAGGCGGAGGGCTACCCGCCCGACGTCGTCGAGGTCATCATCGGCCAGCTGGTGAACTTCCTCCGGGACGGCCAGCCCGTGCGGATGAGCAAGCGGACCGGCGAGCTCATCACCTTCGACGAGCTGATCGCCGAGGTCGGGGCCGACGCGGCGCGCTACACATTCCTGCGGTACTCGACCGACGTGGCGATCGACTTCGACCTGGCGGAGGTCGTGAAGGCCGAGCGGGAGAACCCCGTCTACTACGTCCAGTACTCCCACGCGCGGATCGCTGGCATCATGCGGACGGCGACCGAGCGGGGGGTCGTCGCGGGCAGCGTGCTGGACGCCGAGCTGGACCGGCTGGTCGAGGAGCCGGAGGTCGAGCTGGTGCGGCGGATCGGTGCCTGGCCGGAGACGGTGCAGTACGCCGCGGGGGAGCGGGCGCCCCAGAAGGTCGCGCGCTACGCCGAGGAACTCGCGGAGCAGTTCCACCGGTTCTACACGGAGTGCCAGGTGCTGTCCGACGACGAAGCGCTCACGCGGGCCCGGTACTGGCTGTGCGTCGCCGCACGCCAGACCCTGGTCAACGCACTGGCCATCCTGGGCGTGTCCGCGCCCGCGCGGATGTGACGTGACCGCTGCGGGCGGGCACGGCCGGGACGAGCAGCGCCTGCGCCGCGTCCTGGAGGGCCTGCTGGGCGTGCCCGCCACGGAGGGCAACCAGATCGACGTCCTGCGCAACGGCGACGAGATCTTCCCCGCCATGCTCGGCGCCATCGAGCAGGCGACCCATACCGTGGACTTCTGCACCTACGTGTACTGGACCGGCGACATCGCCGACCGCTTCGCCGCCGCCCTGGCCGAGCGGGCCCGCGCCGGGGTGCGCGTCCGCGTGCTGCTCGACGCCATCGGCGCCGCGCAGATGAGCCGCGAGCTCATCGACGCGATGCAGGAGTCCGGCTGCGACGTCGCCTGGTTCCGCGAGGTCCGCAACACCGCGCCCGGTGCGGTCAACCGGCGCACGCACCGCAAGGTCCTGGTCTGCGACGAGGACGTCGCCTTCACGGGCGGCGTCGGCATCGCCGCGGAGTGGGAGGGCGACGCCCGCAACCCCGACGAGTGGCGCGACACCCACTTCCGCGTCCGCGGCCCCGCCGTCGACGGGCTGCGCGCGTCGTTCGTCAGCGAGTGGGCGGAGACCGGCGGGCTGCTGTTCGACGACCACGACCGCTTCCCGGAGCAGCCGACCCCGGGCTCCAGCACCGTCCAGGTGGTGCGCTGCCCGTCGGTGACCGGGTGGTCGGAGATCGCGACGGTCGTCACCGGCCTGCTGAGCGTCGCGCAGCACCGCGTCAACCTCACGACCGCCTACTTCGTCCCCGACGAGCACATGCTCGGCCTGCTGACCGACGCGGCCGCCCGCGGGGTCCGGGTCGACGTGCTGGTCCCGGGCGAGCACACCGACAAGCGCATCGTCCAGATAGCCGGCGAGGCCGACTACGCGGCCCTGCTCGAGGCCGGGGTCAACGTCTGGCGCTACGCGCCGACGATGATCCACGCCAAGATCCTCACCGTGGACGGGCTGGTGGCCTGCGTCGGGTCGGCCAACTACGACCCGCGGTCCTTCGGCCTCAACGAGGAGGCGAACCTGATCGTCTTCGACGCCGATCTCGTCGAGGTGCTCGACGGCCACTTCGACGAGGACCTGTCGCGCTCCGACCGGGTCGACCCGGAGGAGTGGGCGCGGCGCGGTCCGGTCCAGCGCGTCGCCGAGGCCGTGACCCAGCTCCTGGACCCCCAGTTGTGACCGCCGCGCCGGGCCCCGGCGGCGCGCCGTCGGTGTGGCCGAGGACGGCGGTCCTGGACGGGGGCGCCCTCGTCGAGGTCGGCGGCGTGGCCGCCGGGGACCTCGTCGCCCGCTTCGGCACGCCGCTGCACGTGCTGGACCGCGCGGAGCTGGTCGGGCGCATGCGCGCATACCGCGACGCCTTCGCCGGTGACGAGGTCGTCTACGCCGCCAAGGCGCTGTGCGTCACGGGTGTGCTGCAGCTCGCGGCGGCCGAGGGCCTGGGGGTCGACGTGGCCGGTGGCGGTGAGCTGGCGACCGCCCTGCACGCCCGCGTCCCCCCGGCCAGGATCTGGCTGCACGGCAACGACAAGTCGGTCCCGGAGCTGCGCGCGGCGGTCGAGGCGGGGGTGGGGCGGATCGTCGCGGACGGGTTCGACGACCTCGCGCGCACCGACGCCCTGGCGCGGGCGCTCGGCGTCCGCCAGCCGGTCCTGCTGCGCATCACCCCCGGCGTCGAGGCCGCGACCCACCGCGCCATCGCGACGGCGGGGGAGGACGCCAAGTTCGGGTTCAGCCTCTCGACCGGCGAGGCCCGCCGCGCGGTGGACCGCACCCTCGCGCTGCCGGGCCTGGACCTGCGCGGCCTGCACTGCCACGTCGGCAGCCAGGTCGTCGACCTCGACGCCTTCGCGCTCGCGGCCGAGCGGCTGGTCGGCCTGCTCGCCGACGTCCGCGACCGCCACGGCCGCACCCTGCCGGAGCTGAACCTGGGCGGCGGGCTGGGCATCCGCTACCTCGCCGGCGACCCGGAGGTGCCGCTCCCCGACTACGCCACCGCGCTGCGCGAGGCGGTCGCCAAGGCGTGCACGGTCCACGACCTGCCCGTCCCGCGGCTGGTCGTGGAGCCCGGCCGCTCGATCGCCGGCCCGGCGGGGCTGACCCTCTACACCGTCGGGACCGTCAAGGAGGTGCCGGGGGTGCGGACCTTCGCGGCGGTGGACGGCGGCATGGGTGAGAACCCTCGACCCGCCCTCTACGGTGCCCGCTACACCTTCGCCCCGGCCGGCCGGGGCCGGGCCGCGGGCGCGGTGCGCCCCACCACCGTCGCCGGCCGCCACTGCGAGTCCGGGGACCTGCTCGGCATCGACGTCCCCCTGCCGGTGGACCTGGCGGCGGGGGACCTGCTGGCGATGGCCGCGACCGGCGCCTACGCCCAGTCCATGGCCAGCACCTACAACCGCTTCCCGCGCCCGCCCGTCGTGCTGGTCGGCGACGGCGACGCGCGGGTGCTGGTCCGCGGCGAGACCGTCGCCGAGGTCCTGTCCCGCGACGTCCCGCTCGACCAGGACGCCGCGGACGGCCCCCGCCCGCGGGCCTGAGGGGCGGAACGGGGTCGGATCCGTCCAGGTGCATCCCCGGACGGCCGGCCAGGAGAAGAGAGGGTCGGCGGTCCCGATCGGGCCCGCCCCCCGATCCTGGAGGTTCCGCAGTGCTCCGACGCAGGCTCCCCGTCCTGGCCGCCGCGATGCTGGCCGTCGCGCTGCTCGCGCCCGCCGCGCTCGCCCAGTCCACCGTCCTCACCCTGACGGGCGGCGCGACCACGCTGACCCTGGATCCCGCGACCGCCGAGGTCCTCACCGCCAACGGCGTCGCCGTCGCCCCCGTCCACCCCGCCGAGGGCACCGACGCCGGCCCCGCCTTCCCGATCACCGGCGGCGAGGTCGACGCCGCGACCCTCGCCGGCACCATCGACCACGCCGGCGGCCTGGCCTTCACCGCGGGCGGCCGCACGCTGACCGTGACCGACTTCCGCATCGACACGACCCGCGAGGTCCTGACCGCCAAGCTGTTCGGCGTCGGGCCGCGGGTGCCGCTGCTGCGCCTGGACCTGTCCGCCGTCGAGGTCGAGGCCGGGGACGGGACCGTGGTCGTGTCCAACGTCGGGGTGTCCCTGACGCGCGCCGGCGCCGTCGCCCTCAACCTCTACTTCGGGGTCGACCTGTTCAGCCAGGGCCTGGCCATCGGCACCGCCACCGTCGACGCCGAGTTCGCCACCCACTAGCCAGGGACCGGGGGGCGCGGCCGCCGGCCGCGCCCCTCCTAGACTCCGGGCCATGGAGACCCTCACCGTCGGACTGCTCGGCTGCGGCACCGTCGGGTCCGGCGTGGTGCGCCTGCTGCGCGAGCACGGCGACGACATCGCCGCGCGGCTCGGGGCGCGGCTGGTCCTCGGGCCCGTCGCCGTCCGCGACCCCGGCAAGCACCGCGACGTCGACCTCCCGCTGGTCACCGACGACCCCCGCAAGGTCGTCGCCGACCCCGACGTCGACATCGTCGTCGAGGTTCTGGGCGGGCTGGAACCGGCCCGTTCGCTGGTGCTCGAGGCGCTCGAGGCCGGCAAGCACGTCGTCACGGCGAACAAGGTGGTGATGGCGAACGCGGGGCCCGAGCTGGCGGCGGCGGCCCGGGCGGGCGGCGCGCGCCTGGAGTACGAGGCGGCCGTCGCCGGCGGGGTGCCCGTCATCAAGCCGATGCGCGAGTCGCTCGCGGGCGACCGGGTGCGCAAGGTCCTGGGCATCCTCAACGGCACGACGAACTACATCCTCACCCGCATGACCGACGACGGGCTGCCGTTCCCGGCGGCCCTCGCCGAGGCCCAGCGGCTGGGCTACGCCGAGGCGGACCCCACGGCCGACGTCGAGGGGCACGACGCCGCGGCCAAGGCCGCGATCCTCGCGAGCATCGCCTTCGACGCCCGGGTCACCCCCGCGGACGTCCACACCGAGGGCATCGCCCGGATCACCCCCACCGACATCGCCCACGCGCGGCGGATGGGCTTCGTGGTCAAGCTGCTGGCCATCGCGGAGGAGGACGGCGGCGAGGTCACCGTGCGCGTCCACCCGGCCCTGGTGCCCCACGAGCACCCGCTGGCCAACGTCCGCGACGCCTACAACGCGGTGTTCGTCACCGGCGACGCGGCGGGCAGCCTGATGTTCTACGGGCGCGGGGCCGGGTCGCTGCCGACCGCCAGCGCGGTCGTCGGCGACGTCGTCACCGTCGCCCGCGCGCTGCTGGCGGGGGAGCGGGCCCGGAGCCGCCCGGCGTCTGAGGTGCACACCATGCCCGCGCCGACGCTGCCGGTCCGCCGGGTGCGCCCGTTCGAGACCACCAGCGTGCAGTCCTACGTGCTGCTCGACGTCGTCGACGCGCCCGGCGTCCTGGCGTCGGTCGCCGCCACGTTCGGCGAGCACGCCGTGTCGATCCGCACCGTCTGGCAGGAGGGCGCGGGCGAGACCGCGCAGCTGCTGCTCATCACCCACGCCGCCCGCGAGGGCGACGTGCGCGCGACCCTGGCCGACCTGCGCGCCCTGGACACCGTCCGCGCTGTCGCCAGCGTGATCCGGGTCGAGGGCGCCGAGGTCTAGGGCACGAGGCCGATCAGGGTGCACAGGGTGGTGGCGGGCGCGAAGCCGACCGAGCGGTAGATGCGCGCCGGGGAGCTGTCGCGCTCCGCGACGATCACCAGCGGTGCGGCGGCGTGCGGGCCGGTGAGGTGGTCGGCGGTCATGCTCGACACCAGGGTCGAGGCGATGCCGCGCCGACGGTGTCCCGGGTGCACCTGCACCTGCTGGAACCGGCCCAGGTCGTCCTCGGCGAACAGCCCGGCCGAGCCCACCAGCTGCCCGCCGCGCCAGGCGCCCCACCAGCGTCCCCGGCCCGCCTCCACCAGGTGGCGGTGGGCGCCGACCTGCCAGGCCCGGAACTCGCGCTCGCCGTCGTCGTGGACGGCGTGGGCCAGGTCGAGGACGGCGCCCCACTCGCCGGGGAGGACGGGGCGGACGGCCACCGCGCACGACGGCTCGCGCGGCCGGTAGTCGCCGAGGACGAGCACGTCGTCGACCTCGGCCTCCAGGCCGCGCGCCGCGGCGGCCTCGGCCAGTCCCTCGGGCAGCTCGGCCGCGTCGGACTCCGCCGACAGCACGACGCGGTTGATCCCGGCCACGCCGCCCAGCTCCCCCCGCCAGGCGGCCAGCAGCGCCGGCAGGTCCGCCGGGGCGGGCATGCGGTGCAGGACGAGCAGGTTGCCCATGTGGTAATCCGGGCGTTCCGGGGTGCGCACGACGTCGTAGCCGTCGCCCTCCGTCACCGTCACCCCGCGGAGCCCCACCATCCGGTCGCTGCGCACGCCGATCATCGGCACCCACGTCGCCATGGTGCGGATCGTCGCAGAGATCAGCCCGACGGCGGCTGCCAGAGCTGGAAGCGGATCCCCTGGTCGTCGCGGCAGTCGGCGAGCAGCCCGTACGCCCTGTCCTCGGCGTCGCCGGCCTCCCCGCCGGCGGCGCGGACGGCCCGCACGGCGGCGGCCACGTCGTCCACCCGGAAGCACAGCTGCACCTCGGGCGGGTCCTGCCCGCCCCACATGCCGACACCGGGGGTCCGGTCCTCCACCTCCCAGCCGCCCGGCATGTCCCCGGGGCTGAACCGCCAGCCCAGGACCGCGCCGTAGAACGCCCGCGCCCGCCCCTCGTCGGGCACCCCGACGCTGACGTAGCCCACGTCCCCGTGCCGGGCGGCCGGCGTCCCGGCCCCGTCGCGCTCCCCGGTCCCGGCCGCGCCGCCCGCCGCGACCGGGGTCATCACCAGCCAGCGGTGACCGAAGGGGTCGACGACGACGCCGTTGCGCCCGTACTCCTGCGTCGCCGCGGGGCGCTCCAGGGCGGCGCCCTCGGCGACGGCCCGGTCCAGGGTCGCGTCGGCGTCGGTGACCTCGACGTACACCGTGTGGGCGTGCTCGCCGGGGCGGGGGGCGGTGCCTTCGGCCAGCATCAGGACCGCGTCGCCGATGGCCACCTCGGCGTGGCCGATGCTGCCGTCGGGCATCACGTAGGGCTCGCCGCGCGGCCGCCCGTCGAACACCCGCGCGTACCAGTCGACGGCGCGGCGCGCGTCGGCGACGCGCAGGTAGGGGCTGAGCGTGGGCATGGTCCCTCCCGGGGGGAGCAGGGCGCGCGCCAGCCGCGCGCGCAGGTCGGCGGCGAACACCGGATCGGGGTCCGCGGGGGCGGCGGGCAGGCGCAGCCCCTCCAGCGGGTCAGTCACCGCAGCCCTCCTCGCGCTCGTAGGCCCGGCGGAACGCGGCGCGGGCGCGCACGAGCAGCGCCTCGGTCGCGTGCAGCGTCCGGTCGAGGTGGCCCGCGACCTCCGCCACCCCCAGCCCGTCGAGGTAGCGCAGGGTGAGCGCCGCGCGGTGGGAGGGCCCCAGCCCCGCGAGCACCTGCCGCGCCCGCAGGGCGTCGAGCCGGGCGTCCCACGGGTCGTCGTCGACGGCCACGTCGCCCGCGACCAGCCGCAGCCGGGCGTCCTCGCGCGCCTGGCGCCGCCAGTGGTCCACCAGCTTGTGGCGGGCGATCCCCACCAGCCAGGCGGTCGTCACGGCCGGTCCGCGCCCCAGCGCCGCGACGGCCGCCAGGAAGGTCTCCGACGTCAGGTCCTCGGCGACGGCGCGGCTCCCGCAGCGGGCCAGGAGGTAGCCGTAGACCTGCGGGAGCGCGTGGTCGTAGATGGCGAGCAGCGCGCGGCCGGGTTCGCGGTCCCCGGCGCCGGCCGGGGGCCACGGGGACCCCGACGGGTCGGGCCGGGATGGCGGGTGCTCGCTCACACCCCATCATCGTCGCCCGGGCGCCCGCTCCGACGCCGTCCACTAGACTGCGCGCAGATGACCGAGACCCTCGCCACGGCGGCGCCGCCGTCGGCCGCCGCCGCGGCGGCCCCGGGCCGCCAGTGGCGCGGGGTGATCCAGGAGTACGCCGACCGGCTGCCGGTCTCGGCCGCCACCCCGGTCGTCACCCTGCGCGAGGGCGGCACGCCCCTGATCGCCTCCGAGGCGCTGTCGGCGCGCACCGGCTGCCAGGTCTGGCTGAAGTTCGAGGGCGCCAACCCGACGGGGTCCTTCAAGGACCGCGGGATGACGCTGGCGATCTCCAAGGCGGTCGAGCACGGCGCGCAGGCGGTCATCTGCGCGTCGACCGGCAACACGTCGGCGTCGGCCGCGGCCTACGCCGGCAAGGCGGGCCTCACGTGCGCGGTGCTCATCCCCCGCGGGAAGATCGCCTACGGCAAGCTCGCCCAGGCGCTGGTCCACGGCGCTCAGGTCCTGCAGGTCGAGGGCGGGTTCGACCAGGCCCTGGACCTGTGCCGGGAGCTGGACGCCGCCTACCCCGTCGAGCTGGTGAACTCGGTCAACCCCTACCGCATCGAGGGGCAGAAGACCGGCGCCTTCGAGGTCTGCGACTTCCTGGGCCGCGCGCCCGACGTCCACGTCATGCCGGTCGGCAACGCCGGCAACATCACCGCCTACTGGCGCGGGTACCGCGAGTACGCGGCGGACGGCGCGATCGACACCCTGCCGGTCCTGCGCGGCTACCAGGCCGCGGGCGCGTCGCCGATCGTCACCGGCGCGCCGGTCGCGCACCCGACGACCATCGCGACGGCGATCCGCATCGGCAACCCCGCGTCGTGGCAGCACGCGGTCGACGCGGCCCGCGAGTCGGGCGGGACGATCCGGTCGGTCACCGACCGGGAGATCCTCCAGGCCTACCGCCTGGTCGCGCACGAGGGCGTCTTCTGCGAGATGGCCTCCGCCGCCAGCATCGCCGGGCTCCTGCGCCTCGCCGACGCGGGTGAGCTGCCCGCCGGCGCGGTCGTGGTCTGCGTCCTGACGGGCCACGGGCTCAAGGAGCCCGACTGGGCGGTCGCGGGGGCCGCCACACCGCCGGTGATCCCCCCGCGCGCCGACCTCGCCGCCGAGGTCCTGGGTCTGTGACCCGCGGCACCTCCGCGGCCCGGGGCCGCGGTCCCGGCGGGGGCGCCCGCATGGATCCTGACGGCGTCGTCGGCGTCGAGGTCCCGGCCTCCAGCGCCAACCTCGGCCCCGGGTTCGACGCCCTGGCCGTCGCCCTCGACCTCCACCTGACGGTGTGGACCGCCGACCCCGGTGAGCAGCGGGTGGTGTCGGAGGGGGAGGGTGCCGACGAGCTGCCCACCGGGGACGCCAACCTGGTGTGGCGCGCGTTCTCGGCGTACTGCGACTGGGCGGGCGTGGCCGTCCCCGACGTGTCCCTGCGCGTGCGCAACGACATCCCGCTGGAGCGGGGGCTGGGGTCCAGCGCGGCCGCCGCCGTCGCGGGGGTGGCGCTGGGCCGGGCCGTCACGCGCGGCGGCGGGCGCGACGCCGACCTCGTCGCGCTGGCCGCGGACCTGGAGGGCCACGCCGACAACGCCGCGGCCGCCGTGCTGGGCGGGCTGGTGGTCGTCGCCGGCGGGCGGCCCCGCCGCCTGGAGCCCGCGGCCACCCTGCGACCGGTCGTCTGCGTGCCGGCGACCCGCCAGTCCACCGCCGAGGCCCGGGGGTTGCTGCCGGCGCAGGTGTCGCTGGCCGACGCGGCGGCCAACGGCGCGCGCACGGCCCTGGTGCTGGCCGGCCTCTCCGGGGCGATCGGGTGGGAGCCCGCGGTCATGGCCGACGTGCTCCACGAGCCCGCGCGGCTGGCCGCGATGCCCGCCGCCGGCGCGCTGGTGGACGGGCTGCGCGGCGAGGGCATCGGCGCGTGCCTGTCGGGCGCGGGGCCGTCGGTGCTGGCGATCGTGCCCGCGGGCGACGACCGCGCCGCGGATCGCGTGCGTGACCTCGCGGGCGGCGGCTGGGACGTCGCGCCGCGCCGGTGGGACCGCGCAGGGGCGGCCGTCTGCCCGCCCACCGTGCTGCCCCTCCGCGCAGGGTAACCGGCGCTGCACACCACAGGGTCACGGGGCGTCACTCCGCGTTCATACCTCGCCTGTTGCCCGGCGCGGTGATGCGCCGCTACACTGCGTTCGCTCACGCTTCGCCGGGCGGTCGAAAGCCCCGGCGGTCCCGGTCTCGGCGGCGTCGCCGCGCATCGGGGAAGCGGTCCGTCGCATCCACCACGCAGGGGATTCTCGAGGACCTGCTCGGACGCGCGCCGACCCTCGAAACTCCGACCCCCGCGCACACCGAAGGCACCACACGCGATGCCAGGCGAAGCCCCCGCACCTCTCCGGGCGGGGCACCGTGCACCGAGGAACTCGCCGGACGTCGTCATCCCCCAACCATGAGCATTGTCGAGGTCCCGTCGGGCCGCTCACGGCCGAGCGGCGCGGGGTCACAGGAGCACGATCGATGGACCCAAGCGTCCTCGCACGGAAGCAGCTCACCGAGCTGAAGGGCATCGCCTCGCACCTGCAGATGCGGGGGTACCAGCGGCTGAAGAAGGCGGAGCTGATCGAGGCCATCGTCCGGGCCGCCGCCGGGGCGCCCGAGCAGGCGGCGGAGGCGGGCAACGGCAGCGCCAACGGCGCGGTCGCCGTCGCCGAGCGCGCCGAGGCCCCGGCCCGCGACGCCGACGGAGCCGCGCGACGCCCCTCCACCGGTGACCAGCTCCAGCTGGACGCCCCCGCCACCAACGGCGCCGCAGAGGCCCGCGGCGGCGAGCTCCCGGTCGGCGGACCCCGCCACACCCCCCGTGACGGGTGCCGGCGACGCGGGATCCCGCGAGCCCCTGCCCGCGCCCCCCGCCGCCGGCGACGCGGGGTTCCGCTCCCCGCCGCCGCGCGACGCCGAGGCCGACACGGGCCTGCCTGCCCGCCCGACCGGCGACGCCGAGGCCCGCCCCTCGCGGCCCGTGCAGCGCGCGACGCCGACGCCGACCTCGAGGTCCGTCCCCTCGCGGCACGCGCGCCCCGCGACCCCGGCGGGGCCCTCGAGGCCCGTCCCTCGCGCCGCGGGCGCCGGTCGACACCGAGGGCGACCGCGACCCCCAGGCCCAGGCCCAGGCCCGTCCGCTCGCGGCCCGCGCGCCGCGCGACGCCGAGGCTCGCCCGCTCGCGCCGCGCGACACCGAGGCCCGCCTGCCCGCCGCCCGCGTCCGGGACGGGGCCGACCGCGACGACCAGGCCCGCGACGCCGGCCCGCCGCAGGCCCGCGGCCCGGTGGGCGACGGGAACGGGCGCGACCCCGGCGGGGACCGGGAGGCCGGGCGGCGCCCCGCGCGGCCGATCGCACGCGGGGAGGACAGCGCCCGCCGCCTGGGCGGACCTGTCCGCGACGACGGCGACAGCGCCGTCCGCCCACCCGCCACGGGTCGCGGCGAGGCCGCCGCCCCGGCCGACGCGGGGAGGACGGCGACGGCCGCGCCCGCACCCGGGCCGCCCCGGCGGGGACGAGGGGCGCACCCGCGTCCGCACCCGCACCCGCGACCGCTCCGGATCCGACGACCCCGGCCGGCCGGACGACGACGCCCCCCGCCCGGAGCCCGCGGCCCCGCGCGCAACGGCCGCGCCGACAGCAACGGCGCCGCCGTGGACGACGCGCAGGTCGACGGCGGCCGCGGCGAGCCCGACGACGACGACGGCGAGGAGTTCGGCGGCCGGCGCCGCCGCAGCCGCCGGGAGCGCCGGCGCAACAAGGGCCAGGGCCCGCAGGGCGCCAATGGCCAGGCGCCGCCCGCCGCCCAGGGGACGCGCCAGGTGCGCGACGAGGACACCGCCGCCCCGGCGGAGCCGGGCGAGGTCCGCTCGGGCGTCCTGGACATCCTGCCGGAGGGCTACGGCTTCCTGCGCACCTCCGGCTACCTGCCGGGGGACCGCGACGTCTACGTCTCGCAGAGCCAGGTCCGCCGCCACGGCCTGCGCCGCGGCGACGTCGTCGAGGGCCCGATCCGCCAGCAGCGCACCAACGAGAAGGTCCCGGCCCTGCACCACGTCGAGACCGTCAACGGCGTCGCGCCGGACCCCGACGACACCGGCGCCCTGGCGCCGCGCCCCGACTTCAAGGACATGACGCCGCTGTTCCCCGACGAGCGGCTGCGCCTGGAGATCCCCGACGGCCCGATCTCGATGCGGATCGTCGACCTCATCGCCCCCATCGGGAAGGGCCAGCGCGCCCTGATCGTGTCGCCGCCCAAGGCGGGCAAGACCACGATCCTCAAGGAGCTCGGGCAGGCGATCGCCTTCAACAACCCCGAGTGCCACCTCATGGTCGTCCTCGTCGACGAGCGCCCGGAGGAGGTCACCGACATGCAGCGGTCGGTGCCGGGCGAGATCATCGCCTCGACCTTCGACCGCCCGGCCGACGACCACACCCAGATCGCCGAGCTGGCCATCGAGCGCGCGAAGCGCCTGGTGGAGCAGGGCCAGGACGTCGTCATCCTGCTCGACTCGATCACCCGGCTGTCGCGGGCCTACAACCTGGCCGCGCCGGCGAGCGGGCGGATCATGTCGGGCGGCGTGGACTCCACCGCGCTGTACCCGCCGAAGCGCTTCTTCGGCGCGGCCCGCAACATCGAGCACGGCGGGTCGCTCACCATCATCGCCACCGCCCTGATCGAGACCGGCTCGAAGATGGACGAGGTCATCTTCGAGGAGTTCAAGGGCACCGGGAACTCCGAGATCCGCCTGGACCGCAAGCTGGAGCAGAAGCGCGTCTTCCCGGCGATCGACATCGGCGCCAGCGGTACCCGCAAGGAGGAGCTGCTGCTGGAGCGCGAGGAGCTCGCGGTGATCTGGAAGCTGCGCCGCGTCCTGCACGCGCTGGACGGCCCCGCCGCCCTGGAGCTGCTCATCGACCGGATGAAGCAGACCCGCAGCAACAACCAGTTCCTGGTCATGATCCAGAAGTCCAACCTCAACACGGCCGGCGCCCACGCCTGACCCGCGGAACACCGGCCGGCGCCCCGCTGTTGGCAGGGGTGGCTGCTAGCCTTCCCCCCACCCCGCGCGCCGGTCGGAAATCGGCGTGCACCGACAAGGACACCACCATGAAGGCCGAGATCCATCCCGAGTACAAGCAGACGCACTTCGTCTGCTCGTGCGGCAACGATTTCCACGCCGGCGGGACGGCGGACGAGATCCGCCTGGAGCTGTGCAACCAGTGCCACCCCTTCTACACCGGCAAGCAGAAGCTGGTCGACACGGGCGGCCGGGTCGAGCGCTACAAGCAGCGCTACGCCCGCTCGCAGGCGGCGCGCGACGCCGCGGCGAAGAAGTAGGAGGCCGACGGACCGGGTGAGCGACGTCGCGCACGGCCACGCCCCCACCTACTACGGGGGCCAGGCCGTCGTCGAGGGCGTGATGATGCGCGGGGCGGCGGCCTGGGCCGTCGCCGTGCGCCGCCCCGACGGCGAGATCTACCTGGAGCGCCACCCGGTCTCGGACCTGCCCCAGCGCCACGCGCTCTGGCGCCGGCCGCTGTTCCGCGGCATGTTCGCCCTGGTCGACTCCCTGAAGGTGGGGACCAGGGCGCTCACCATCTCCGCGAACCAGTCGGTGCCGGAGGAGGAGCGCCTCGACAGCAAGCAGATGGGCGGCAGCCTGGTCTTCGCCCTGCTGCTGTTCATCGGTGTGTTCATCGTGCTGCCGAACGTCGGGCTGGCCTTCCTCGCCCGCTGGCTGGGGGACGGACTGCTGTACCACGTCGTGGAGGGGGTCGTCCGCATGGCGATCTTCCTCGGCTACCTGTCGGCGATCTCGCTGCTGTCCGACATCCGCCGCGTGTTCCAGTACCACGGCGCGGAGCACATGACCATCGCGGCCTGGGAGCACGGCGAGCCGCTCGTGCCCGACCGCATCCGCGGCTACTCCACGCTGCACGTGCGCTGCGGGACCAACTTCCTGCTGCTGGTCATGCTCATCGCCATCGTCACCTACTCCGTGGCCGGCGCGATCGTGCCGCCGCCGGAGGGCGCGGGTGTGGCGGTCACCGCGCTGTACCACATCGCCCTGCGCGTGGCCCTCCTGCCGGTGGTCGCCGGGCTCGCCTACGAGGGCCTGCGCCTGGGCGCGGGCAAGGACACGCCCCTCGTCCGTGCGCTCATGCTCCCCGGCCTGATGCTCCAGACGATCACCACCAAGCCGCCCACCGACGACCAGATCGAGGTCGCGGTCCGCAGCTTCGAGGCCGTCGTCCCCGCCGCCGACATCGCCGGCCGACTGCCCGTCCCCGACGCGGTGGGCACCGGCCTGGGCTCGCCGGTCGTTTGGGGCCCGTCCGACGCGCCCGGCGGGCCGTACGGCAGCGGCCCCGCCGCCCCCACGGCGCCCGCAGCACCCGCCGCGCCGCCGACCGCCGTCCAGCAGGAGCCGACCCCCGGCTAGCTCGGGCCGGCGCCCGGCGCCGGCCACCTCTCCCTCCCGAGCTGACCCGAGGACGACCCGCGATGGCCGACCTGCCCATCGACCGGCTGGACCAGCTGGTCGCCACCTACGACGCCCTGACCTCCGAGCTGGGCGACCCGGCGGTGATCGCCGACACCACCCGCTACCGCGCCACCGCCCGCCGCCACGGCGAGCTGACCGAGGTCGTGGACACCTACGCCGCCTGGCGCGACGCCGTCGCCAACGCGCGCACCGCCCGGGAGCTCGCCGCGGAGTCGGCGGGGGAGGACCGCGACCTGTTCCGCGCCGAGGCCGCGGAGGGCGAGGAGCGGGCCGAGGACCTGGCCCGGCGGCTGCAGGTGCTGCTGCTCCCGCGCGACCCCCTGGACGGCAAGGACGTCCTCGTCGAGATCCGCGCCGGGGCCGGCGGGGACGAGGCCGGGCTGTTCGCGGGCGAGCTGTACCGCATGTACGGCCGCTACGCCGAGCGCACCGGCTGGCGGACCGAGGAGATCAGCGCCTCCTCGCAGGGGATCGGCGGGGTCAAGGACGTCACGTTCGCGGTCAAGGGCGACGGGGCGTACTCGCGGCTGAAGCACGAGTCCGGGGTGCACCGCGTCCAGCGAGTGCCCCAGACCGAGTCCGGCGGGCGCATCCACACCTCCACCGCGTCCGTCGCGGTGATGCCGGAGGCCGAGGAGGTCGACGTGACGATCGACCCCAACGACCTCAAGATCGACGTCTACCGGTCCTCCGGGCCGGGTGGGCAGTCGGTGAACACCACCGACTCCGCCGTGCGCATCACCCACCTGCCGACCGGTGTCGTCGTGTCGATGCAGGACGAGAAGTCCCAGATCCAGAACCGGGAGAAGGCGCTGCGGGTGCTGCGCGCGCGGCTGCTGCAGGCCGAGCAGGAGCGCGCCGCCCAGGAGCGCGCCGACGTCCGCGCCGCCCAGATCGGCACCGGGGACCGGTCGGAGAAGATCCGCACCTACAACTTCCCGCAGTCGCGCGTGACCGACCACCGCATCGGCTTCACGACCCACGCGCTCGGCGACGTGCTGGACGGCGACCTCCAGCCGCTGGTCGACGCGCTCAGCGGGGAGGAGCAGCGCCGCCGTCTGGCCACCCTCACCGACGGCGAGGGCTGACCCGTGGCCGCGCGGACGACCGTGGTCGAGGCCGTGTGCGCGGTGGCGGCGCGGCTCGAGGCGGCCGGGGTGCCCGCGCCCACCGTCGACGCGGCCCTGCTCGCGCGCCACGTCCTGGACTGGTCCCACACGGCCCTGGTCCTGCGCGGCGGCGAGCCGCTGCCCGAGGACGCCGCCGCGCGGCTGGACGAGCTGGCCGCCCGCCGCACCGCGCGGGAGCCGCTCCAGCTCCTCCTGGGCACCGCCGGGTTCCGCTGGGTGGACCTCGAGGTCCGCCCCGGGGTGTTCGTGCCGCGGCCCGAGACCGAGGTGCTGGCCGGCGAGGCCGTCGCGCGCCTGCCCGCGGACGGCGTCGCGGTCGAGCCGTGCACCGGCAGCGGCGCGGTGGCCTGCGCCGTCGCCCAGGAGGTCCCGGGCGCGCGCGTCGTCGCCACCGACGTGTCGCCGGCCGCGGTCGACCTGGCCCGCCGCAACGCCGGGCGCCTGGGCGTGCGCGTCGAGGTGCGCCTCGGCGACCTGCTCGCCCCGGTGGCGCCCGAGCTGCGCGGCGCGGTCGACGTCCTGGTCAGCAACCCGCCCTACCTCGCCGACGCCGAGCTGGCCACCCTGGAGCCCGAGGTCCGCGACCACGACCCGCGCGCCGCGCTGGTGGCGGGGCCCACGGGCCACGAGGTCACCGACCGCCTGATCGCCGCCGCGGGCGCGTGGCTGCGGGCGGGCGGCTGGCTGCTGCTGGAGACCGCCGACACCCGCGCCCGCGCGACCGCCCGCCGCGCGGCGGCCGCCGGCCTCACCGACGTCGCGGTCCTGCCCGACCTGACCGGCCGCGACCGCGTCGTGGTGGCCCGCCGGGGCTGAGCTACTCCGCCGTGCCGCGGACCGACCCGGTCAGCTGGCCGCCGCCGAAGTCGGTTGCCCGGCAGACCAACTCGCGGTCGCCGTCGGCCCAGGTGTCCGCGGACGGCATCAGGGTCGCGATCCCGTACCGCGAGTCCACGTACGCCAGGCCCACGTAGGTCGCGAACTCCTCGGCACACCGCTCCTGGGCGAAGTCGGCCAGGGCTTCGTCACCGGGGAACTCGGCGTCCGGCTCGCCGGGGTGGTCGACCAGGGCGAACACCTCGGAATCATGGGGCTCGTCGCACGGCACGGCGGACAGGCTCGACACGCCCTCGTCGGACGGCTCCCCGACGCTGCCCAGGCAGTCGCCGACCCGGACGTCGAACACGCCGACCTCGCCGCCGTCCACGACCGCGCCCGACTGGTCGCGGTCCGCGGAGCGCAACGCCGCGAACGCGGTCGCGCCGGCGAAGACCACCAGCGCCACGCCCACGCGGAGCACCCAGGCCGGCAGCCGGCGCCGCGGCGGCTCGGGCGGCGACAGGGGGCGGGACCCGCCGCCCGGGCCACCAGGGTGCTGCTCCTGCCACGGATCACCGGTCTGCACGCCCGGCGCGCCACCGCCGTCCTGCGGCGGCGCCCATCTCGGCGCCTCGAACCAGGTCCCGCCGCCACTCCGCCCGCTGTCCATCCAGCGCTCCCGTCGCTCGGCGCACCCGGGCGCGACCGCGCACGGCGGGTGACATGTTGGCAGCAGCCCGCGGGGGCCCGGGTCCGGCCGCCCGGCCGGTGGACGAACCCGTGCCGCCGGCAGCCCCGCGGCGTCCGGACCTGACACCCTTGCCGTCTAGCATCGGGGGCGTGAGCGAGATCATCTCCCTGGCCGACGACCCGGCCGCCGCGCGGGCCGGGGCGCTGGAGGCCCTGCGCGACGGGCTGCTGGTCGTCGTGCCGACCGACAGCGTCTACGCGCTGGTGGCCGACGCGTTCTCCAAGGCCGCGACGCAGCGGATGTTCGGCGCCAAGCGGCGCGGCCGGTCGGTGCCGCTGCCCGTCGTGATCCGCAGCCAGCGCCAGACCACGGGGCTGGTCGAGGACATCCCGGAGTTCGCGGAGCGGCTCATGGCCGCCTACTGGCCGGGGCCGGTGACCCTGGTGTTCGCCGCCGCGGAGGGGCTGACCTGGGACGTGGGTGACGCGAAGGGGACCGTCTCGCTGCGCATGCCCACCGACGACTTCCTGCTCGGGCTGGTCGGCGCGATCGGGCCGCTGGTGGTGACCAGCGCCAACCGCAAGGGCCAGCCGGTGCCGACGACGGCGCAGCAGGCGAAGGAGCTGCTGGGCCAGTCGGCCGCGGTCTACATCGACGGCGGGGAGCGCCGCGGTGCGACCTCCACGATCGTGGACGTCACCCGCGACCGCGCCCACGTCCTGTCCGAGGGCGCGGTGTCGGCCGCCGACTTCGAGGCCGTCGCCACCGGCGCCACCCCCTGGGGCCAGCGCCCGGGCCCCGCCCCCGCCGACACCCCCCCCGCCGCCCACCCCGCACCATCGCCCGCCGAGCCACCGCCCGCCGAGCCACCGCCCGCCGAGCCGACACCGCCGTCCGCCGCGCCGTCCGCCGCGCCGCCCGCGGCGCCGGCCGGGCACGGCGGGGCGACCGCGGCGTCCGCCGACCCGCGGGGAGGGGAGTAGCCGTGCGCGTGGCGATCGGCAGTGACCATGCCGGGTTCGCGCTGAAGCAGCACCTCGTCGGAGTGCTGGGCGAGCGCGGGCACGAGGTCCTGGACCACGGCACCCACAGCGAGGAGCCCGTCGACTACCCGGGCATCTGCGCGGCGGTCGGCCTGACCGTGGCGGAGGGCCGCGCCGACCGGGGCGTGGTCCTGGGCGGCAGCGGGCAGGGTGAGCAGATCGCGGCCAACAAGGTCCGCGGGATCCGCGCGGCCCTGTGCAACGACCTGCACCTGGCGCGCCTGTCGCGCGAGCACAACGACGCGAACGTCCTGGCCATGGGCGGCCGCATCGTGGCGCCCGGGTTGGCGGCGGAGATCCTGGACACGTGGCTCGCCACGGCCTTCGCCGGCGGCCGTCACGCCCGGCGCATCGAGCAGATCACCCACATCGAGGAGGCAGGGCGATGACCGTCGACACCACCCCACCGACGACGGCGCTGACCGCGGGCCCCGCGGACGCGGCCGCCCTGGAGGCGGGCGACCCCGAGATCGCCCAGGTCCTGCGCGACGAGCTCCGCCGCCGCCGCACGACCCTGGAGCTGATCGCCAGCGAGAACCTGACCTCGCCCGCCGTCCTGGCGGCGCAGGGCAGCGTGCTCACCGACAAGTACGCCGAGGGCTACCCGGGCAAGCGCTACTACGGCGGGTGCGAGTTCGTCGACGTGGCCGAGACCCTCGCCATCGAGCGGGCCAAGGGCCTGTTCGGCGCCGACCACGCCAACGTCCAGCCCCACGCCGGCGCGCAGGCCAACATGGCCGCCTACGCCGCGCTGGGCGTCGAGCACGGCGACACCGTCCTGGCGATGTCGCTGCCCCATGGCGGGCACCTCACGCACGGGTCCAAGGTCAACTTCAGCGGCCGCTGGTACGACATCGCCGCCTACGGGGTCCGCCAGGACACCGAGCGCATCGACATGGACGAGGTCGCCCGCGTCGCCCGCGAGCGGCGGCCCAAGGTGATCGTCGCCGGCGCCACCGCCTACCCGCGCACCATCGACTTCGCGGCCTTCCGCGCCATCGCCGACGAGGTCGGGGCGACGCTGATGGTGGACATGGCCCACTTCGCGGGCCTGGTCGCCGGGGGGGTGCACCCCTCGCCGGTGCCCTACGCCGACGTCGTCACCTTCACCACCCACAAGACCCTGCGTGGCCCCCGCGGCGGGGCGATCCTGTGCCGGGCGGAGCACGCCAAGGCCGTGGACAAGGCGGTCTTCCCGCTCCTGCAGGGCGGGCCGCTCATGCACCAGGTCGCCGCGAAGGCGGTCGCCTTCCGCGAGGCCGCCCAGCCGGCGTACGCCGACTACGCCCGCCGGGTGGTCACCAACGCCCGCGTCCTGGGCGAGACCCTCCTGGCCGAGGGGCTGCGCCTGGTGACCGGCGGCACCGACATCCACTACGTCCTGGCCGACGTCTCCTACTTCGAGGTCACCGGGGCGGAGGCCGAGCAGCGCCTGGACCGGGCCGGCATCTCGCTGAACAAGAACGCCGTGCCGTTCGACCCGCGGCCCCCCGCGGTGGCGTCGGGCGTGCGCATCGGCACCCCGGCGGTCACCACCCAGGGCATGGGCGTCGCGGAGATGGCCGAGATCGCGCGGCTGATCGCGCGGGTGCTGAAGAGCGAGGCCGAGGTCGACGCGGTGCGCGCCGAGGTCGCCGAGCTGTGCGGCCGCTTCCCCGCCTACGGCGGCCGGACCGCCGCGGACGAGGCCGTGGGCGCCCAGCCGGTGCCGGGGCGCGCGCACGGTCCGTCCGAAGGGACGGGTGCCCTCCCCACCTGAGCGGCGGGGGCGGGCGACACTCCTGGGGACATGGGCGTCGCACTCGACTACCTGATCGTGGCGGCGGTGTCCTTCGGCACCGTCGCCCTCGGCACGCCCCTGGTGGCCTACGTGTGCCACCGCGTCGGCGCCGTGGCCGTGCCGTCGGCGCGCAGCATCCACACCCGCCCGATCCCCACCCTGGGCGGGCTCGCGATCTTCGGCGGGATCCTGGCCGCCTTCGCGGCGGGCTCGACGCGGTCGACGTTCGACGAGGTCTTCCGCCTGACCAACGAGCCCGAGGTCGTGGTCCTGGCGAGCATCGTCATCGTCGTGGTCGGGGTCATGGACGACACGCGCGGCCTGTCGGCACCGGCCAAGGTGGCGGGGCAGGTGCTGGCCGCCGGGATCCTGGCGATCTTCGGCGTCGTCCTGCGCTACGTCTACATCCCGGGGGCCGAGGTCGCGTACTCGCTGGGCCTGGACTCCGGCCCCCTGGTCACGATCCTGCTCCTGGTCGCGATCATGAACGCGGTCAACCTGGTGGACGGCCTGGACGGGCTGGCGGCGGGGGTCGTCGCGATCGCCGCGGCCGCCCTGTTCGCCTACACCCAGCTGGGCCCGAACGTCGACCAGGCGCCGTCGACCGGGCCGCTGCTGCTGGCCGGCGTCGTGGGGGCCTGCCTGGGGTTCCTGATCCACAACTTCAACCCCGCGTCGATCTTCATGGGTGACACCGGCGCGATGCTGCTGGGCCTGGTCCTCGGCAGCGCGGGGATCTCGACGGTGGGCAGCGCCTACCGGCCGACGGCGGGGACCTTCGCCGCGGCCGCGATCCCCGTCCTCATCCCCATCCTGGTGCTGGCGGTGCCGTTCCTGGACGTCGCCTGGGCCGTCGTGCGGCGCCTGGCGCGCGGGGAGGCGCCGTTCAGCCCGGACAAGCAGCACGTCCACCACCGGCTGCTGGAGTGGACGCGCAGCCAGCGGCGCGCCGTGCTGATCCTGTACTACTGCTCCGGCCTCCTGGCCTTCGCCGCGGTGGGGGGCGGGTTCGTCGAGCGCGGGGTCCTGGTGGGCGTCCTGGGTGGCGGTGTCGCGCTCGCCGGGATCGTCCTGGTCGGCGGGCGCATGGCGCGACGGCTCGGCGACCTGCGCGACCCCCCGAACCTGCGGTGACCCAAACCGCTTGTGAGGACTTTCACGAAGTGGGTTATGATGGCTCCAAAACTGAGAGCCAAACCCCCTCTGACCAGCAGACCTGCTGACCGGCGGCGCTTTGACACCCCCATTGCCGCCCTTCTAGACTGGCGACGACCATGACCGCTCGGGACCCCGCGGAACGCGGGCGGCGTGCTGAACGGATCCGCCGCGAGGCGTGGGCCGACGGCAGTTCCGGCTGGATCATGGCGACCGAACTGCTGACCGGCACCCTCGTGTGGGGCGGGATCGGCTGGCTCCTCGATCGGTGGCTCCAGACCGGCCCGTGGCTCATGGCGGTGGGGATGCTGCTCGGCTGGGGGGCTGCGCTCTACCTCATCTACCTGCGGAGCGAGGGGCGGCTGGCCGCGCCGGACACCGCACGACGTTCCCAGCCCGCAGCGCCCGACCAGACCCCCCCGACCCACACACCTAAGGGACCGCGTTGACCAGCACGCCCGACGCCGCCGTGCGCCCGGCGCCCCGCCCCAACGGGCCGGTGGAGCTGCGCCTCGCGCTGTCGGCGTTCGCGGTGGCGATGCTGCTGTCGATCCCGGCGCTGGGCGTGTCGTGGCTCGCGGCCGGGCTGCCGGGCCTGGCGGGCGCGGCGATCGGCGTCGGGGTCGTGGCGGGCGGGTTCCTCGTCTCCGCCGGCATCCACGCGCTGGCGCTGCCGTTCGGCCCGATGGCGTCCCTGGGGGCGTCGGTCGCGGGCTACGTCCTGCGCCTGCTGTTCTACGCCGTCCTGCTCGTGGTGCTCCTGCCCGTGGACGGCTTCTCCCGGACCAGCCTGGCGATCAGCGCCGCGGTGGTCCTGGTCCTCACGCTGGCCTACGAGATCTGGCTCATCGGCCGCACGCAGAGCTTCTCCTGGATCGACCCCTCCCGCCGCCCCGCGGCACGACCCGAAAGGACCGCCGGGTGATCGCCGTGATCCCGCTGCTGGGCGTCGAGGCCGGGCTGTTCGACGACTTCGAGGTCCCCCCGGTCCTCGACCTGTTCGAGCTGCCCTACTTCGCGCTCGAGGGCACGCCCTTCGCCATCAACCGCGTGGTGCTCATCACGCTGTTCGCGTCGCTGATGGGCGCGGCCTTCATGTTCTTCGCCCTCAACCGCGCGAAGGTCGTCCCCGGCCGCCTCCAGGTCGCCGGCGAGATGGTGGTCGACTTCATCCGCCAGCAGATCGCCGTCCCGGTCATGGGCCCCGACGGGCGCGCGTGGGTGCCGTTCCTCACCGTCCTGTTCCTGTTCGTGTGGCTGAACAACCTGTTCGGGATCATCCCGCTGGTCAACTTCCCGTCCACCTCGCGGATGGCGCTCCCGCTGTTCCTGTCGGCCATCATCTACGTGACCTTCGTCGGGGTCGGGCTGGCCAAGCAGGGACCCCGGTACTTCCTCGAGGTGCTGTTCCCGCCGGGCGTGCCCAAGGCGCTGTACATCATCATCACGCCGATCGAGCTGATCTCGGTCTTCGTCGTCCGCCCGCTGACCCTGACGGTCCGGCTCTTCGCGAACATGGTCGCCGGCCACATCGTGCTGACGATCGTCTTCCTCGCGGTGAACGCCCTGATCCTGGACGGCATCGGCCTCATCGCGCTGGCCGCCGCGCCGCTGCTCGTCGGTTTCGAGTTCGTGGTCGGCCTGCTGCAGGCTTACATCATGACCACGCTCGCCGCCGTCTACATCGGCAGCTCGCTGCACCCCGACCACTAGCTCGACGTTCGTACCCGAGAGAGGAACCGCAAGATGGAAGGCAACATCCAGGCGATCGGCGCAGGGCTCGTGTTCGGGCTCGGCGCCATCGGACCGGGCGTCGGGCTGGGCTACATGATCGGCAAGGCCGTCGAGGCCATGGCCCGCCAGCCCGAGGCCGCCGGCACCGTCCGCACCACGATGTTCATCGGCATCGGCGTGATCGAGGCCATCGCCCTGTTCGGTTTCGTGCTCGCCTTCGTCCTCAGCGGCTGAGCCATGGAGACGCTGGGGGTGGTGCTCGTCCTCGCCGTCGAAGGCGGCGAGGAGGCAAGTGGGATCCAGCTGCTGCTGCCGGCCCTGCCCGAGCTCGTCTGGGGTCTGATCTCCTTCGCGATCCTGGCCGCGGTGGTCTGGGGCTTCGTCTTCCCCGCACTGGGCCGCGTGCTCGACGAGCGCGCCGCCAAGATCCAGGGCCAGATCGAGGACGCCGACGAGCAGCGGCGCCAGGCCGAGCGGCTGCGCCGGCAGTACGAGGAGCAGCTGGCCGGGTCCCGCGACCAGGCGGCCCAGATCGTCGAGGAGGCCCGGCGCGACGCCGAGCGGCTGCGCGCCGACACGGTCGCCCGCGCCGAGGCGGAGGCCGAGCAGATCGTGGCCCGTGCGCGTGAGGACGCCGAGTCCTCGCGCGCCCGTGTCGTGGCCGACCTGCGCAACCAGGTCACGCTCGCGTCGGTCGAGCTGGCCGGCCGCATCGTCCAGCGCGAGCTGGACCCCGAGCGCCACCGGGCGCTGGTCGACCAGTACATCAACGACCTTTCGGGACTGAACTGATGTCGACCACGACGACGATCGACCCGGTCGCGCAGGGGTACGCCCAGGCGATCGTGGCGGCCGCGCGCGCCGAGGACGCGCTGGACCGCGTCGAGGACGAGCTGTTCCGCTTCGCGCGCACCGTCGAGGGCAACCCGGAGCTCCGGGAGCGCCTCGTGGACGCCGAGCTCCCCGTCGGCACGCGCCTCGAGATCGTCGACGACCTGCTCCGGCGGGCGCACCCGGCCACGGTCGCCGCGGTCGGGTTCCTGGTCCAGTCCGGCCGCGTCCGCATCCTGGGCGCCATCGCCGACGCGGTGGTGTCGGTGGCGGCCAGCGACCGCCACCAGGCCGTCGCCGAGGTCCGCTCCGCCATCCCGCTGGACGACGACCAGCGCGGGCGCCTCGCCACGGCCCTGGAGCGGTCATCCGGCCGCCCCGTCAGCCTCAAGGTCGTCGTCGACCCCGACGTCGTGGGCGGTCTGGTCGTCACAATGGGCGACACCGTGATCGACGGCAGCGTCGCCAGCCGCCTGGCCGCCGTCCGCTCCGCGTTCGCCAGTTCCTGAGCCTGAGCCGCACCGCCCGGAGGGCAACCGATGACCGACCTCAGCATCTCCCCGGAGGAGATCTCCCGCGTCCTGCAGTCCCGGCTCGCCGGCCTCGACACGCGCCTGACCCGCGAGCAGGTCGGGCGCGTCATCGACAGCGGCGACGGCATCGCCCGCGTGTCGGGCCTGCCCCAGGTCATGGCCAACGAGCTGCTGCGGTTCGGGAGCGGCGAGGACGGCCGGCCCCTCTACGGCCTGGCCCTGAACCTCGAGGAGCACGCCATCGGCTGCGCGATCCTCGGTGAGTTCTCCAACATCGAGGAGGGCGACGAGGTCCGGCCCACCGGCCAGGTCCTGTCGATCCCCGTCGGCGACGCCTACCTCGGCCGCGTGGTCGACCCCCTGGGCCGCCCCCTGGACGGCAAGGGCCCGCTGGACGAGAGCAAGCTGGCCGGCACGCGCGGGCTGGAGGTCCAGGCCCCCGGCGTCGTCCAGCGCCAGCCGGTGAAGGAGCCGCTCCAGACCGGCATCAAGGCCATCGACGCCATGACCCCGATCGGCCGCGGCCAGCGCCAGCTGATCATCGGCGACCGCCAGACCGGCAAGACCGCCGTGGCGATCGACACGATCATCAACCAGCGCCAGCTGTGGGGCACCGACCGCCAGGTCAAGTGCATCTACGTCGCGGTCGGCCAGAAGGGCTCGACGGTCTCCGAGGTCGTCACCCGCCTCGAGCAGACCGGCGCCATGGACTACACCGTCGTGGTCAGCGCGCCGGCCTCGACCCCGGCGCCGTTCCAGTACATCGCCCCCTACGCCGGCGCCGCCATCGGCGCGCACTGGATGTACAACGGCGAGGCCGCGCTGATCGTCTACGACGACCTGTCCAAGCAGGCCGACGCCTACCGCCAGATGTCGCTGCTGCTGCGCCGCCCGCCGGGCCGCGAGGCGTACCCGGGCGACGTGTTCTACCTGCACTCGCGCCTCCTGGAGCGCTCGGCGAAGCTGTCCGACGAGCTGGGCGCCGGGTCCCTGACGGCGCTGCCGCTGATCGAGACCAAGGGCGGTGACGTCTCCGCCTTCATCCCGACCAACGTGATCTCGATCACCGACGGGCAGATCTACCTGGAGACCGACCTGTTCTTCCAGGGCGTCCGCCCCGCCATCAACGTCGGCATCTCGGTGTCGCGGGTCGGCGGCTCCGCACAGGTCAAGGCCATGAAGCGCGTGGCCGGCACGCTGCGCCTGGACCTCGCCCAGTACCGCGAGCTGGAGGCGTTCGCCCAGTTCGGCTCCGAGCTGGACAAGGCGTCGCAGTCCCAGCTGGACCGCGGCCAGCGCGCGGTGGAGATCCTGGAAGCAGCCGCAGTACCAGCCGGTGCCCGTCGCCGAGCAGGTCGCGGTCGTGTGGGCGGTGACCACCGGCAAGCTCGACGAGGTGCCGGTGCCCGACGTGCGCCGGTTCGAGTCCGAGCTGCGCCAGGAGCTGACGACCCGGCACGGCCAGCTCATGGACGGGCTCAACGCCGACGGCCAGCTGACCGACGAGCGCCTGGCCGCACTGGAGCGCGCGGTCGACGACTTCCGCAGCCGCTTCCGCACCTCCGCCGACACCGCCGAGCGCGAGGAGCACGTGACGCTGGAGGACCTCGACGTCCTCAGCGACGGGGCGCGCGGCAACGGGCAGGGCCGCGGCGGCGCGACCGCCGCCGGAGCCGGCACCGGCGCCGGTGCCGGTGCCGGCAGCGCGGGGCGCGCGACCGGCGACGGGACCCCGCCGACCGCCGCGGGGGCGCGAACACCGCGGCCGGCGCGGCGACCGACGCCAACGCCGAACCGCCGCTGTAGCCCACGACACGACCAGGGAGGGGAGCCGTGCCCGGTGCCGGTGAACTGCGCGTCCTGCGACGCCGCATCCGCAGCGTCCGGTCGACGCAGAAGATCACGCGGTCGTTCGAGCTGATCGCCGCCAGCCGGATCGCCCGGGCACGGCGCGCCGTCGAGGCGGCGCGCCCCTACGCCAGCCTGGTCACGCGCGTCATCCGCGACCTGTCCACCGAGGTCGAGGCGACGTCGCACCCGCTGCTCGCCCCGCGCGAGCAGACGCGGGCCGTCGGGGTGCTGGTGATCGCGTCGGACCGCGGCCTGGCCGGCTCCTACAACACCAACGTCCTGCGCCGTGCCGAGCGCCTCCTGCGCGAGGAGGCCGACGGCGGGCGCCCGGTCGTGCTGTTCACCGTCGGGCGCAAGGCCGAGGGCTACTTCCGCTACCGGGGGTACGAGCCCGCGCGGGCGTGGGCCGGCATCTCCGACCAGCCGACCTACCAGTCGGCGCGTGAGGTCGGCGAGGCGCTGACCGAGGCGTACGTGGCGGAGGACGTGGACCGCGTCTGGATGGTCTACACCGACTTCAAGTCCGCGCTCAGCCAGGTCTCCGCCACCGCCAAGGTGCTGCCCGTCGACCCGGTCCAGTTCGAGGGCGGCACCGCGTACCCGCCGACGTTCGAGTTCGAGCCCGACCCCGCCTCGATCCTGTCCCAGCTGATCCCGCGCTACGTCGAGCAGCGCGTCTACGCCGGCCTGCTGGAGTCGGCCGCGTCCGAGCACGCCAGCCGCCAGCGGGCCATGAAGGCGGCGACGGACAACGCGGGCGACATCATCGAGGACCTCACCCGCGAGGCGAACCGGGCCCGCCAGGCGGCCATCACCACCGAGATCTCCGAGATCGTCGGCGGCGCGGAAGCGCTGTCCAAGCGTTGACCGCCCGCCCGGCGACCCAGGGCACACCGAGGAGTGAGACCATGAGCAGCGCAGTCGCCGACCGCCAGTCCGGGACCGACCTGGAGCGCCGGCCCGACGGGCGGATCCTGTCCGTCATCGGCCCGGTCATCGACGTCGAGTTCCCGGCGGAGCACCTGCCGGAGATCAACTACGCGCTGAAGTTCGACCGCGAGGTCGGCGGCGAGACGCGCACGCTGACCGCCGAGGTCGCGCAGCACATCGGGCACAACGTCGCGCGCGCCATCGTCATGCAGCCCACCGACGGCGTCCGCCGCGGCACCCCGGTGCACAACACCGGCGCGCCGATCTCGGTGCCGGTCGGCAGCGGGATCCTCGGCCACGTCTACAACGTGCTGGGCGAGGCGCTCGACGCGGACCCCGCGTCGATCCAGGCCGCCGACTACTGGCCCATCCACCGCGCCGCCCCGCTGTTCGAGGACCTCGAGCCCCAGGCGAAGATGTTCGAGACCGGCATCAAGGTCATCGACCTCATCGGGCCCTACGTCGAGGGCGGCAAGATCGGGATGTTCGGCGGCGCGGGCGTGGGCAAGACCGTCGTCATCCAGGAGATGATCCAGCGCGTCGCGGAGGAGCACGGCGGCGTGTCGATCTTCGCCGGCGTGGGGGAGCGGACCCGCGAGGGCAACGACCTCCTGCTGGAGATGGAGGAGGCCGGCGTGCTGCCGAAGACCGCGCTGGTCTTCGGGCAGATGGACGAGCCACCGGGCGTGCGGCTGCGCGTGGCCCTGTCGGCGCTGACCATGGCGGAGTACTTCCGCGACGTCGAGCGCCGCGACGTGCTCCTGTTCATCGACAACGTCTTCCGCTTCGTGCAGGCCGGGTCGGAGGTCTCCACCCTCCTGGGCCGCATGCCGTCCGCGGTGGGCTACCAGCCGACCCTGACCAACGAGATGGGCCAGCTCCAGGAGCGCATCACCTCGACGCGCGGTCGGTCGGTGACCTCGCTGCAGGCGGTGTACGTGCCGGCGGACGACATCACCGACCCCGCCCCGCACGCGACCTTCGCCCACCTGGACGCCCAGACCGTGCTGTCGCGCGGCATCTCGGAGCTGGGGATCTACCCCGCCGTGGACCCGCTGGACTCCAACAGCCGGATCCTGGACCCGCTGGTCGTCGGGCAGCGCCACTACGACGTGGCCACCCGCGTGCAGGAGGTCCTGCAGCGCTACAAGGACCTCCAGGACATCATCGCCATCCTCGGCATCGACGAGCTGACCGAGGAGGACAAGGTCACCGTCCAGCGCGCCCGCAAGGTCCAGCGCTTCTTCTCCCAGCCGTTCTACGTCGCCGAGCAGTTCACCGGCCTGCCCGGCAAGACCGTCCCGGTCCAGGAGACGGTCGAGAGCTTCGAGGCGCTCATCAACGGCGAGTTCGACGACCTCCCCGAGCAGGCGTTCTTCAACGTCGGGGGCATCGAGGAGGCGCAGGCCAAGGCCGCGCAGCTGCGGGACGCCTGACCGTGGCCCCCATGCAGGTCGACATCGTGGCGCCGGACCGCGAGGTCTTCTCCGGCGAGGCGGACGAGGTCTACGCCCGGTCCCAGGACGGTGACCTGGGCATCCTGCCCGGTCACCAGCCGGTCCTCGTCGCCCTGCGCCCGGACTCCGCGGTGCGCGTGAAGGTGGGGGGCGGCGAGCAGGCGTGGACGGTCAGCGGCGGGTTCCTGCAGTTCCGGGACAACCGCCTGACCGTCCTGGCGGACGGGATCGACGGGGCCTGACCCCGCAGGCGTGACGCAAACGGCCTGACGATTCTCCAGTTGCGCAACGATGCTGCCGATACCGACGTATGCCCTTGCGAGCACTGAAACTGCCGCTGCGGGGGACCGTGCCCAGGAGCGGATCGAGACGTCGGGAGGTCCCGGTGATCGCTGGTACAGACGGTCAGTCGGCCTCCGGGGCTTCCCCCGGGGCGCGGCCTAGACTCGATTCCTCCATGGATTCCTTCCTCGTCCGCGGTGGGCGCACGCTGTCCGGGACCGTCCGGGTCAGCGGCGCCAAGAACTCCGCACTCAAGCTGCTGGCCGCCTCCCTCCTCGCGGAGGGCTCCTCGACGATCCGGAACATGCCGGCGATCGCCGACGTCCCGGCCATGGGGGCCCTGATCGCCCACCTGGGCGCGACGGTGCGCAGCGACGAGGACGCCTACACCGTGGAGGTCCCCGCGGACCTGGGCAGCGAGGCGCCGTCGGCGCTGGTCTCCGCCCTGCGGGCATCGGTCGCGGTGCTGGGTCCGGTGCTCGCCCGCACGGGCCGCGCCTACGTCGCCCAGCCGGGCGGGGACCAGATCGGCAAGCGCGGCATCGACATGCACCTCGCCGGGCTCGTGGGCATGGGCGCGGAGATCACCTACGGCCCGGACTACGTCGAGGCGCGCGCCGACCGGCTGGTCGGGGCCGACCTCGAGCTGCCCTACGCCAGTGTCGGCGCGACCGAGAACATCCTCATGGCCGCGGTGCTGGCGCGCGGGACGACGCGCATCGTCAACGCCGCGCGCGAGCCGGAGATCATCGACCTCGCCGACTTCCTGTCCGGGATGGGCGCCCGGATCACGGGGGCGGGATCGCCGCAGATCACGATCCGCGGCGTCGACCGCCTCACGCCCGTGGACCACGTGGTGGTGCCCGATCGCATCGAGGCCGGCAGCTGGGTCGTCGCGGCCGCTCTCACCGGCGGGGACGTCAAGATCGACGCCGCGGTGCCCGCGCACCTGCGCATGCCCCTGTCCAAGCTGCGCGCGCTGGGCGTCGAGTTCGAGGAGGGCGACTCCCACCTCGTCGTGCACGGGCCCGTCTCGCCCACGTCCCCGTCGCGCCGGCTGCGCGCCGTCGACATCGTCACCCTGCCCTACCCGGGGTTCCCGACCGACCTGCAGGCCCAGATGCTGGTGCTGCTGACCCAGGCGCAGGGCACGTCGATGCTCACCGAGAACGTGCACGACGCGCGCTTCCGCATGGTCGAGGAGCTGCGGCGCATGGGCGCCGACATCAGCGTCGAGGGCCACCACGCCCTGGTGCGCGGCCCCGCGCGGCTGCACGGGGCGCGCGTGCAGGCCACCGACCTGCGCGCGGGCGCGTCGCTCGTGCTGGCCGGGCTGGTGGCGGAGGGCGAGACCGAGGTCCTCGACGCGCACCACATCGACCGCGGCTACGCCGACTTCGCGGGCAAGCTGCGCGCGCTCGGCGCCGACGTGGAGCGGGCGACCGCGTCCGCGGGCGCCGCCGCGTAGCCTTCCCCTCCCGGGGACGGGCCCCGATGCGTCGACAGCATCGTGGCCCGGATCCCGAGGTCCCGCTCGGGGCCCCGGCAGGAGGAACGACGCGGTGTCCGGCCAGCCCTTCACACCCCTGGCGCGCCCGGGGGACCCGACCCCGGAGGGCTGGGACGCCCGGGGCGAGGACCCCGCCACAGCCTTCCCGGTGCCGTGGCGCTGGTGGGAGCCGCTGGCGGTCTTCGCGCTGTCGTTCCTGGTCTCCAACATCCTCGGCGCCGCGGTGCTGCTCGCGTCGGTCCCGCTGGGGGTGCCGGACCCCGCCCAGATCACGGTCCTGGCCGCGCTGTCCTCGGGCATCCTGCTCGCCGCCACCCTCGGCTGGGTGGGGCTGCGCCACCCCGGCGCGCTGCGGCGGCTGGCCGGCCCGGTGCGTCCGCGCGCGGTGCACCTGGCCGTCGGCGCCGGCGCGGGGACCGTGGCGTTCCTGGTCGGCAACCTCGGTTTCGGGCAGCTGATCTCCTGGCTGATCCGCCGCCTGGGCGGCGAGCCCCCGCCCGTCCAGGAGTCGCTCCAGGCCGCGCTCCAGGACCCCGGTTACGGCCTCGTCCTGGCCGTCGCCGTGGTCGTGGCCGCGCCGGTGGCCGAGGAGTTGTTCTTCCGCGGGCTGCTGTTCCAGGCCCTGCGCCGGTCGGTCCCGCTGTGGCCGGCCATGGGCCTGTCGGGGCTGGCGTTCGCGCTCAGCCACATCGAGCCGCTCGCGATCGTCATCCTGCTGCCGGTCGGCATGTTCTTCGCGTGGGTCTTCCACCGCACGGGGTCGCTGCTGGTGCCGATCGCCGCGCACGCCGCCTTCAACCTCGTCAACGTGGTCGCGCTGCGCCTCCCGCTGGAGGTGTGACCGGCCGGGCACCGGTATGCTCAGCCGGAGTTCCTCCGGCGGCCTCCAGCCGCCCCACCCGGTCGCAGCGCGTCGGGGACTTCCCACCTGCAGGAGCGTGAGGCGCGTGGACGTGGCGACGGGTGCCCCCGGTGCCCCGCTGCGCGGGCAGCACCGGGCCGTGCCCGGGCCGCCACGCGCGCGCCGTCGCCGGCTCCCGTCGGACCCGGCCGAGCGCGTCCGGGCGATGCGCGACGCCGAGCTGGCGGGCGATCCCGCCGACATGCTCACCTTCGCCGGGGACGTCATACTGCTGGTGAAGGACCTGGCCGTGGACCCGCGGGTGCGCACGGCGGACAAGTTGCTCGCGGGTCTCGGGTTGGTGTACCTCGCCAGTCCCGTCCGCCTGGTCCCGTCACGGCCCGCCCTCGGGCGCCTCGACGACCTCGGGGTCGCGGCCCTCGCCGCGCGCCACCTGCTGGGCGCGGCCGGGTACGACGTGATCCACGAGCTGTGGCGGGGGTCGGAGGAGGGGCTGGCGCTGGTGCTGACGCTGGCCGGAGTGCAGGAGTGAACCGACGATGAGCAAGGTGCCGGCATGAGCAAGGGGAGCAGGAAGAAGCGG
This sequence comes from Egibacteraceae bacterium, assembly GCA_030447925.1. Taxonomy (GTDB): domain Bacteria; phylum Actinomycetota; class Nitriliruptoria; order Euzebyales; family Egibacteraceae; genus JAUJNX01. The sequence goes on from JAUJNX010000007.1 coordinate 101,422, forward strand.
GCCACCCGGCCGTGGCAGGACGCAACGGCGTTCCGCGACATCGGGGACCTGCTCGTCCCCTCGTCCGAGGAGGACGAGCTCCGGCTCGACGGGTACGAGGTCCAGCAGGTCTCGGCGGGCCGCACGGACAAGGCGTACGTCTGCCCGGAGTGCGGCAACGCGATCGCGGCCGGCGAGAGCCACGTGGTCGTGTGGCCCGAGGGCGACCCCGACCTGCGCCGCCACTGGCACCGGCACTGCTGGCGCTTCGAGGTGAACCGCTCCCGCTCGGAGTCCGAGGCGTGATGCGGACGTGAGCCCGCGCCCGGTGGCGCTGGTCACGGGGGCCAGCCGCGGGATCGGCGAGGAGACCGCGGTGGCGCTCGCGCGCGACGGCTTCGATGTCGCCCTCGCCGCGCGCGGCGCGGCGGCGCTGGAGCAGGTCGCCGCCCGCTGCGCGGAGCACGGCGCGCGCACCGCGGTGCTCCCCACCGACGTCACCGACGAGGCCGCGGTCCGCGGCATGGTCGCGGCGACCGTCGACCGGCTCGGCGGGCTCGCGGTGCTGGTCAACAACGCCGGCGGGACGAACTTCACCGCCCCCCTCGTCGACACCCGCGCCGAGGGCTTCGAGAAGGTCCTGCGCCTCAACCTCGTGCACGTCTTCTGGGCGCTGCAGGAGGCGGGCCGGGTCATGGGCGCCGCGGGCGGCGGGAGCGTCGTGAACGTCGCCTCGGTCGCGGGCCTCGGCGCGGTGCCGGGCAACGTGTCCTACGCCACGGCGAAGGCGGCGGTGCTGTCGCTGACCAGGACCGCGGCGATGGAGTGGGGTCCGCTCGGCGTGCGCGTGAACGCCGTGGCCCCCGGCTGGGTGAAGACGGAGCTGAACCGCTTCCTGTGGGAGGATGCGGAGGCGGAGCGCCAGACGGTGGCCGTCTCGGCGTTGCAGCGCTGGGGTCGCGTGGAGGAGATCGCGGAGGTCATCGCGTTCCTCGCCGGTCCCCGCGCCTCCTACATCACGGGGCACACGCTCGTCGTCGACGGCGGGCAGACGCTGCTCCCCTAGACCGTCCGGGAGATCCGACCACTCATGAGCGGCAAGCAGCACAAGCGTGAGGTGAAGCGCGCCCGCGACGCGGCCCGGGAGGCCGCGCGTCGCAAGGAGCGCCAGCGCAACCTCTACACGGTCCTGGTGGTCGCCGCCGTCCTGCTGGCGGGCGGCGCCATCATCGCGACGACCCTGATCGGCGAGCGCAACGCGGAGCTGGCGGCGGCGTCGGCCACCCCGACGCTGGGGCCGGAGACCGACACGGCCGCCGCGCTGCCGCCGGTCGACCCGTGCGTGCCGGACTCGCCACCGGGCGACCCGGGCGACAAGCCGACCTTCCCCGGCGGGCCCGACCAGGTCCTGGACGACGGGGAGAACTACCGCGCGGTCGTGGAGACGACCTGCGGGCGCATGGTCTTCCAGCTGCTGGAGGACGACGCCCCGGAGACGGTCAACAGCTTCGTGTTCCTGGCCGAGCAGGGCTTCTACGACGGCCTGTCGCTGTTCCGCAACTCCACGGGCATCCAGATCCTGCAGGGCGGCGCCGGCACGAACGAGAACACGTTCGACATCGGCTACGAGCTGCCCGACGAGCTGGGCCGCGCGCAGGCCGAGGGCGGGTACGGGCCGGGCGCGCTCGCGCTGGCCAAGGGCGGGCCCGACAGCGGCGGCAGCCAGTTCTTCCTGGTCTACGGCGACTCGCCGTTGCCGCCGGAGTACACGCTGTTCGGCCAGCTGGTGGAGGGCCTCGACGTGCTCCGGTCGATCGGGGCGGTGGCGAACGAGGTGCCCGACGACCCCGCCAACGAGGTGCCCTCGACCCCCGTCACCATCGAGTCGATCACCATCGAGCGGGTAGAGGGTGAGCCGGCGGGGCCGCTCGCGCCCGTCGACACGCCGGCGCCCGAGGCCACCGCGCCCGCACCGGCCCCGGCTCCGGCCCCGACGCCGGTTCCCACACCCTGACGACAGAGAGGTTCCAGACCATGGACGTCGCCTGCGGCGGCAGCGTGCCCGAGGGGTACGGCCAGGACAAGCCACAGTTCCGCGAGGCGGAGCAGGTGCTCGACGACGCGCTGCGCCACACCGCGTCGATCCGCACGTCGTGCGGGACGATCGAGGTCGAGCTCTACACCGGCGAGGCCCCCCGCACCGCCAACAACTTCGCCTTCCTCGCGTCCCAGGGCTTCTACGACGCGACCGTGGTGCACCGCATCGTGCCGGGCTTCGTCGTGCAGATGGGCGACCCGACCGGCACGGGGACGGGCGGCCCGGGCTACCGGTTCGGCGACGAGCTGGCCGCGGCCCGCAACCGCGGCTACGTCCGCGGGACCCTGGCCATGGCGAACGCGGGGCCGGACACCAACGGCAGCCAGTTCTTCATCTGCCTCGACGACGTGCGCCTGCCCCCGCAGTACAACGTCTTCGGCGAGGTCACCGCCGGCATGGACGTGGTCGACCGGATCGCGTCGGTGCCGCTGCGCGGCGAGTCCCCGAAGGAGACCGTCTTCGTCGAGCAGGTCACGATGACCTAGGGCCTCTGGCCGGGTGGGCCCGCCGCGGCGGCCCCCCCCGCCCCCCCCGGGGCGCTAGTCCTCGACGTCCTTGCGGTCCGGCCGGTCGATGACGTCCAGCGGGGGCATGTCCTCCAGCGCGATGCGCGTCTGGCGGACCCCGCGCTCGTAGTCGCGCATGCGCTTGGGGTAGCCGACGATGCGCGCGTCGTAGACCGGCACGCCGTGGTCGCTGCACAGCCCGCGGGCCTGGCGCTCGTCCTTGACCGGCTGGCGGCGGTACTCCCCGTCCCCGGCGACCAGCAGCAAGGTCATGGCGTAGACCGCGGTGGGGGGTTCGATGAAGCCCTCGACCCCGTCCCGGGTGGTCATGAACTCGCGCAGCTCCGCGATGCTCTTCGCGGACGGTCCCGCCCCCGAGGGGCTGCCCTTGCGGCGGCGGAAGCGGTCGAACAGGCTCACGTGGCGAGTGTAGACGGGCCACCGGTGCCCGGCTCGGGCGATCTGGTGATCGGGTCCTCCACGAGCTCCACCAGCACCCCGAACATGCCCTTGGGGTGCAGGAACGCGACGGTGCAGCCGCGCGACCCGGGCCGCGGGTGGTCGTCGACCAGGCGCACGCCGAGGTCGCGCAGGTCGTGCAGGGTCGCGCCGACGTCCTGGACGCCGTAGCCGACGTGGTGCAGCCCCGGCCCGTTGCGCGCCAGGAAGCGCCCGACCGGCGAGTCGTCGCGGGTGGGGGCGAGCAGCTGGATGTAGGACCCGCCGACGGCGAGCAGCGCCTCGTCGACGCCGTCGCGCTCCATGCGCTCCCGGTGCGCGACCTCCGCGCCGAAGAGGCGCTTGTGGTAGGCCACGGCGTCCTCCAGATCCTCCACCGCGTAGCCGACGTGGTCGATCCGCTGGAGCCGCATGGCGTCAGCGTAGAACCGCCGGGCGGGCTGGCGTGGAACACTGGCAGCCCACGAGGTCCCCCGGAGGTCGCCGCCATGTCCGATCCCGTCGTCGTCGGCTACGCGCGGACGCCCATCGGCCGCTTCCAGGGCGCGCTGGCGCCGCTCAGCGCGGTGGAGCTGGGCGGCCTGGCGATCCGCGCGGCGCTGGAGCGCGCGGGGGTGGCGCCGGACCGGGTCGACAGCGTGGTGATGGGCCACGTCGTCCAGGCCGGCCAGGGCCAGATCACCGCCCGCCAGGCCGCCCGGCGCGCGGACATCCCCATGACCGTCCCCGCGCTGACGGTCAACAAGGTCTGCCTGTCGGGGATGTCGGCGATCGCCCACGCCTGGCGGCTGGTGCGCACCGGCGAGGCCGGCGTGGTCGTGGCCGGCGGGATGGAGTCGATGACCAACACCCCCCACGTCCTGCCGGGGGCCCGGGGCGGCTACCGGATGGGCAACGGCGAGCTGGTCGACGCGCTCATCCACGACGGCCTGTGGTGCGCGTTCGAGGGCATGCCGATGGGTGCGGCCAGTGACCGCCGCAACGCCGAGCACGGCATCTCCCGCACCGCCCAGGACGAGTGGTCGGCCGCCAGCCACGAGCGCGCCGCCGCCGCGCAGAAGGACGGGCGCTTCGCCGGCGAGGTCGTCCCCGTCGAGGTGCCCCAACGCAAGGGCGACCCGCTGGTGGTCGACACCGACGAGGGCGTGCGGCCCGGGACGACGGTGGAGGCCCTGGCCCGGCTGCGCCCGGCGTTCTCCGCCGACGGCACGATCACCGCGGGCAACGCGAGCCAGGTCTCCGACGGCGCCTCGGCGGTGGTCGTGACCTCCGCCGACACGGCCGCCGAGCTGGGGCTGGAGCCGCTCGCGCGCATCCTGGCCTACGGCGAGGTGGCCGGCCCCGACCCGGGCCTGCACCACCAGCCGGCGGCGGCCATCCGGCGGGCCAGCGAGCGGCTGGGCGCCGACCCCGGGGGCTACGACCTGTACGAGATGAACGAGGCGTTCGCCGCCGTCGCCCTGCACAGCGCGGGGCTGCTGGGCGTGCCGACGGACCGGGTCAACGTGAACGGCGGCGCGGTCGCGCTGGGCCACCCGATCGGGTCGAGCGGGGCGCGCATCGCCATCACGCTGCTGCACGAGCTGCGCCGCCGCGGCGGCGGGCGCGGGGCGGCGGCGCTGTGCGGCGGCGGCGGGCAGGGCGACGCGCTGATCCTGGAGACGATCTGACCGTGGCGCGACTCCGGGGGATCCTGTTCGACGCGGGCGGGACCCTCGTCCAGGTCCACACCGACCGGCTGGCCGACGAGCTGCGCGCCCGCGGCGCGGACCCCGGCGACCTGTCCGACGCCTTCTGGCGGACGCTGGTGCTGCTGGACGCCGAGTTCGGCCCGGCGGCGGGGGAGCAGACCGACTGGTGGTCGGCGTTCCTGGCGCGCATGGCCGAGCACAGCGCCCTGCCCGTCGACCTGGTCGCCGAGGCCTGGACCGCCGCGGACCAGCGCCAGCACCTGTGGGACGACCCGATCCCGGGCGCCCACGAGTGCGTCACCCGCCTGCGCGACGCCGGCCTGCGGGTCGGGGTGGTGTCCAACTCCGACGGGCGGGTCGAGGGGGCGCTGGCGCGCGCGAACCTCGCGGAGCTGTTCGAGGTCATCGTCGACAGCGGCGTCGTCGGGGTCGCCAAGCCCGACCCGGCGATCTTCGCCTACGCGCTGGACGCCCTGGGCCTCACGCCCGCCGAGACCTGGTACATCGGGGACACCGTCACCTACGACGCGGCCGCCGCCGACGCGGCGGGGCTGCAGTCGTGGGTCATCGACCACCGGGGCCTGCACACCGCCGACCACCCCCGCCGGGTCCGCACCCTCGCCGACTTCGCCGACGCCGCCATCGCCGCCGCCCGCTGACCGCTCACCGGCCGCGAGCGGCGAGCCGGCGGTCCCGCACCGCGGGGTGGTCCACCGGCGGGTGGTGAGAAACCGGCGTGGGTGCGGGTTCCTCTCCGAGGCGGCGGGTCAGGCGCCGCCGTTGAGGTCGGCCAGGGCGGTGCGGACCGCGCGGTGGCGGGCCAGGGTGGCCTCGTCGCGGGGGACCGCCGGCAGCTCGGTGCCGCGGGAGCCGTCCCAGCGGCCGGCGACATCGCGGGGGTGCTCGCCGGCCAGGACCGCGGCCGCCTGGACCGCCGCGCCCAGGGCGACGAGCTCCTGCGCGTCGGGCAGCAGCAGCGCCAGCCCCGACAGCCGCGCGACGGTGTCGCGCCACACCCCGCCCCTGGCCCCGCCGCCGATCAGCACCAGCGGCGCCGCCGGGTCCAGCCCGCCCGCGGCCGCGGCCACCCCGTCGAGGGCCTCGATCAGCGACACGACCGCGCCCTCGTAGGCGGCGCGCAGGACCTGGCCCGGCGCGGTGTCGTGGCGCAGGCCGGTGATCGTGCCCGCCGCCGCGGGCAGGTCGGGCGTGCGCTCGCCGTCCAGGTAGGGCAGCACGACGACCTCGCCGCCGTCCTGGACCGCCTCGCGGTCCAGCCCCAGCCACCCCGCGACGCGGTCCACCGCCAGGGTCGCGTTGAGGGTGCAGGCCAGCGGCAGGAACCCCCCGGCCGCGTCGGCGAAGCCCGCGACGATGCCGGTCGCGTCGGCCGCGGGGACGTCACTGACCGCGTCGATCACCCCGGAGGTGCCGAGGCTGATCGCCGCCTGCCCGCGCCGCAGCCCCAGCCCGAGGGCGGCCGCGGCGTTGTCCCCCGTCCCGGGGCCGACCAGGGTGCCGGGCGCCAGGCCCAGCGCGGCGGCCGCGGTGGCGGTGACCTCGCCCGCGGCCTCGTCGGGACCCAGGACGGCCGGCAGGAGGGCGGGGTCCAGCCGCACGCGGTCCAGCGCCAGCACGTCGGCGGCGTACGCCTCGTCGCGGGGGGACCACCAGCCGGTGCCCGACACGTCGCCGCGGTCGGTGACCGCCCGGCCGGTGAGGCGGGTGGTGACGTCGTCGTGGGGCAGGCGGACGCCGCGGGCCGCGGCGGCGACCTCGGGTTCGGTCCGGCGCAGCCACGCCCAGGTCGTGACCGTGAACGACGCGACCGGCACCAGGCCCGTGCGTGCCGCCCAGGCGGCGGGGCCGCCGAGGTCGGCCGTCAGCGCGGCCGCGTCGGGCGCTGACCGGGTGTCGTTCCACAGCACGGCGGGGCGCAGCGGCCGCCCGGCGCCGTCGACGACGACCAGGCCGTGCTGCTGCCCGCCGACCGACAGCGCGCCGATGTCCCCGGCCCGGCCGGTCGCGGCCAGCGCCGTCCCCAGGGCCTCCCACCAGGCGTCGGGGTGCGTCTCGCGCGCGCCGCCGGTGCCGCTCACCGGGTGGGGGGCCCGGCCCTCGGCGACGATCGCGCCGTCGCCGGGGTCCACGACGACGACCTTGGTCCCCTGGGTCGAGCAGTCGACCCCCGCCACCAGCCTGCCGGCCATGCCCGTCCCTCCCTCGGCCCTGCGCGTCCCGGCATGATGCCGCGCCACCCCGCCTCCGGTCGCGCCGCGCGTCCGGCGGTGCGGGCGCGCGCGGCCGGGTTCAGGCGGCGCGGGCGGTGGCCGCGGTGCGGCGCCGGACGTGCATGGGCAGGCCGCCGCGGGGCTGGATGGTCACCTGGGCGAGCAGTCGCGGCGGGCGCAGCCCGGCGGGGGTGAGGGTGAAGCGCTGCGCCAGGGTGGCCAGCAGCAGCGTGGCCTCCAGCAGCGCGAAGTCGCGGCCGATGCACAGCCGCGGCCCGGCGCCGAAGGGCAGGTAGGCCTGGCGGATCGCGTCCTCGGCCCCGCCGGCGAAGCGCTCGGGCCGGAAGGCGTCGGGGTCGGCCCACCAGCCGGGGTGGCGGTGCAGGACATAGGGCGAGATGAGCACCAGGGTGCCGGCGGGGACGGCGAGCCCGGCGACCTCGTCGGGGCCCAGGCTGCGCCGGGTGATCACCCAGGCGGGCGGGTACAGCCGCAGGGACTCCTCGACCACCTGGCGGGTGACGCGCAGGTGCGGCAGGTCCGCGAAGCGCGGCGGCCGGCCGCCCAGGACCGCGTCGAGCTCCGCGTGCAGCCGCGCCTCGGCCTCGGGGTGGGTGGCCAGCAGGTGCCAGGTCCAGGTCAGCGAGGACGCGACGGTCTCGTGGCCGGCGATGACCAGGGTCACGATCTCGTCGCGCACCTGCCGGGGGGTGAGGCCGGCTGACCCGTCGCGGGCGCCCAGCAGCATCGACAGCAGGTCGGCGCGGTCCCCGCGGGGGCGCGCGGCGTGCTGGGACAGGATCGACGCGACGCTGGCGTCCAGGGTCGCCAGCGCGCGGCGCAGGCGCAGGTTCCCCGGGGTCGGGACCGCGGCGGGCGCGGTGACCGGGCTGCGCGCGCGGCGCACCACGACGTCCAGCGCGCGAAGCACCGCGCGCACCAGCCGGTCGCCGTCGGCGCCGTGGTCGGCGCCGAACAGCGACGCCCCGAAGACCTCCAGGGTGGTGGCCATCATGTCCTCGGCCACGTCGACGCGGGTGCCGTGGGGCAGGCCCTCCCAGCGGCGGGTCAGGGCCCGGCCAGCGGTGACGGTGTGCTCGGCGGTGCGCTCGACCGTGCCGTGGTGGAAGGCGGGCTGGGCCAGGCGCCGGGAGCGGCGCCACGTCTCGCCGTCGCTGGTGAGCAGGCCCTCGCCGGTGACCAGGCCCAGCGTGCGGTACTGGATCGTGCCCTTGTCCCAGTTGCGGTGGTTGTCGACCAGGATGTGGCGCGCGGCCGCGGGGTCGTCCACCAGCAGGACCGGCAGGCTGGGCAGCGGGAACGCCACGACGTGGCCGTACGCCTCGGTGCACCAGCGCAGGAACCCCAGGGTGTCGCCCAGGATCAGCGGCAGCTTGCGGAGCATCATCGGCCCGTCGGGCCCGGGCGCCAGCGGGGTCGGCGGTGTCGGCACGGGCCCAACCTACGTGTGCACCTCAAGCGCCGGGCGGCTCACGAATGCGGAGTCACGCTCCTGGTCCGCCATCCGTTACCGTGACCGTCCGCTCGGACGGAGGGGGAGCACGTGCGGTTGGAGCTGCAGGCCGGGCAGGACCGGGCGGTCCTGGACCCGGCGGCCGGGGGGCGGCTGGCCTCGCTGGTCGCGGGCGGGGCGGAGCGGCTGGTCACCGACCCCGGGGCCGGCCCGGAGCCGCCCGAGCTGACGGGCCTGGCGTGGGGGTCGTTCCTCATGGCCCCGTGGGTGGGGCGCCTGGACGGGGGGCGGCTGCCGTGGGGCGGGCGGGTCCACCAGCTACCCACGACCTTCCGCGGCCACGCCATCCACGGCACCACCTTCGACCGGCCCTGGGAGGTCGAGGCGTCCGACGACACCAGCGCGACGCTGTCGATCGCGCTGACCGATCCCTGGCCCTTCGGGGGCCTGGTCCGCCAGCGGTTCACGCTGCGCCCCGGCGAGCTGGTCCTGGAGGCCGAGGTCGAGTCGGGCGAGGTGCCGATGCCGGTGTCGCTGGGCTGGCACCCGTGGTTCGCGCGCCCCGCCGAGGGCGACGTGCGCCTGCGCGTGGACGCCACCGGCACGCTCCAGCTGCGCGACGACCTGGTCCCGACCGGCGCCGTCGTCCCCCTGGAGCCGGCGACCACCGACCTGCGCCACGGACCGGCGCTGGGGGAGCGGCGCCTGGACGACGTCTACGTCGACGTCGGCCAGCCGGCGGAGCTGCGCTGGCCCGACCTGGTCCTGCGCATGACCTGGGACGGCGCCGTGCAGTCGGTCGTGGTCCACACCCCGCCGCGGGGGGTCACCCTCGAGCCGCAGACGGCGTGGCCCAACGCGCCCCTGCTGGTGTCCCAGGACCTGGGCCAGCCCGAGCCGCGGCGCCACCCCGCCGCATCGGCGAGCACCCTGGACCGCAGCGTGGTCGGCCTGGTGGTCGCCGCGCCCGGCACGCCCCTGCGCGCCTCGACCACCTGGACGTGGGCGGCGACGCATTGACCCTGGCTCCAGGGTCTGGCACGTTCGTCGGGCCGCACCACTTATTCGTCCGCCCTTTGAGCCGGAGGCCGTCCGATGTCTGATGGAACCCTGGAGCCGACGCCGGAGCACCGCTTCTCCTTCGGGCTGTGGACGGTGGGCCACGTCGGGAACGACCCGTTCGGCGAGCCGGTCCGCGAGCCGCTGGACCCCGCCGAGATCGTGCGACGGCTGGGCGACCTGGGCGCGTACGGCGTCAGCTTCCACGACGACGACCTGGTGCCCCACGGCGCGTCGGCGCAGGAGCGCGAGGCGATCCTCAAGCGCTTCCGCAGCGCGCTGGACGAGACCGGCATGGTCGTATCGATGGCGACGACCAACCTGTTCAAGCACCCGGTGTTCAAGGACGGCGCATTCACCGCCAACGACCCGGAGGTCCGGCGCTACGCGATCGCCAAGACCCTCCGGGCGATCGACCTGGGCGCGGAGCTCGGTGCCCCGACCTACGTGTTCTGGGGCGGGCGCGAGGGCGTGGAGGCGTACGCCGCGAAGGACCCGCGCGCCGCACTGGACCGTTTCCGCGAGTCGCTGGACTTCCTGGCCGGCTACGTGCGCGACCGCGGCTACCCGATGCGCTTCGCCCTGGAGCCCAAGCCCAACGAGCCGCGCGGCGACACCTTCCTGCCCACCGTCGGCCACGCCCTGGCCTTTATCGCCAGCCTCGAGCACGGCGACATGGTCGGGCTGAACCCCGAGGTCGCCCACGAGACCATGGCGGGCCTGTCGTTCTTCCACGGGGTCGCCCAGACCATCTGGTCGGGCAAGCTGTTCCACATCGACCTCAACGCCCAGAAGATCGGGCGCTACGACCAGGACCTGCGCTTCGGCAGCGAGGACCTCAAGGAGGCCTTCTTCCTGGTCAAGCTGCTGGAGGAGTCCGGCTACGACGGCCCGCGCCACTTCGACGCGCGTCCCTACCGCGTCGAGCGCGGCCAGGGCGTCTGGGACTTCGCCGCGGGCTGCATGCGCACCTACCTGCTGCTCGCCCAGCGCGCGCGCCAGTACGCCCAGGACGGCGAGATCCAGGAGGCCCTGGCGGAGGCCGGCGCCCCCGACCTCGCCCGGCCGACGGTCGGCCCGTACACCCCCGACGCGGCGGAGGAGCTGAAGCGCGCGGCCTTCGACCCCGAGGCCCTGGGCCGGCGCGGCTACCGCAACGAGCGCCTCGACCAGCTGGTGGTGGAGCTGCTGCTGGGTGCCAGGGGGTGAACGGCGACGGCGGGCCGGTCGACCAGCGGGCGGTCCGCCGCCACAACCTGGGCCTGGTGCTGCGCCACGTCGCCGAGCACGGCCCGCGGTCGCGGGCGACGATCGCCGCCGCCACCGGGCTCAACAAGACCACCGTGTCGAGCCTGGTCGGGGAGCTGCTCGACCGGGGCCTGCTGCGCGAGGCCGAGACGGAGCGGCCCGGCGCGGTCGGCCGCCCGGCGGTGACCGTCGCGCTGGAGGGCGACGGCGTCGTCGCGCTGGGCCTGGAGGTCAACGTCGACTACCTCGCCGTCGGCGCGGTCGACCTGGTCGGCCGCGTCCGCCACGAGCGGGTGGTCGAGCGCGACAACCGCGCCGGGTCGCCCGAGGACGCGGCCGACGCGCTCGCCGGGCTGGTGCGGGCCGCGCTGGCCGCCCTCGGCGCCCAGGGCCTGACCCCGGTCGCGATGACGCTGGGGCTGCCGGGCCTGGTCGACATCGCCCGCGGGGAGCTGTTCGTGGCGCCCAACCTCGGCTGGGGGCGGGTGGCGGCCGCGGACCTGCTGGCGCCCCGCGTCCCCCTGCCGGTGCGGGTGGACAACGAGGCCAACCTCGCCGCCCTGGCGGCGCAGGCGGAGCTCGGCCTGCACGACTTCCTGTACGTGTCCGGGGAGGTCGGCATCGGCGCGGGCATCGTGGTCGGCGGCCGGCTGTTCCGCGGCGCGTCGGGGTTCGGCGGGGAGTTCGGCCACGTCGTGGTACAGCCCGGCGGCGCGCGCTGCGCGTGCGGGAACCGCGGCTGCCTGGAGACCGTCGCCGGGCAGGAGGCCCTGCTGGCCCGCGCCGGGGTCGGCGCGGAGCCGCCGCCGGCCGGCGCGGCGCGGGGCCCGGCCTGCGCCGGCCCGTGGCGGCGCTGGTGGCGCGGGCGCGCGCGGGGGATCGCCGGGCGCTGGACGCGCTGGAGGAGACGGGCACGTGGCTGGGCGCGGGGCTCGCCTCCGCGGCCAACCTGGTCAACCCGGCGGCGGTGGTGCTGGGCGGCGCGTACGCGCCGCTGGCCGACTGGCTGGCCCCCCCGGTCCGGCGGGTGCTGGCCGAGCGCGTGCTGGCGTCGGCCTGGTCGCCGGTCGAGGTGGTCGCGTCGCACCTCGGCACCGCCGCGGCGGTCCGGGGCGGCGCGCGGCTGGGCCTGGGGGAGGTGCTCGCCGACCCCGCGCGCGTGGGGCGGCGGGAGCGGACAGGGGTGCAGGAGCCGGTGGCCACGTAGGGCACCGGCGGGGACGACACGCGGAGGAGCAGGGACATGGCACGGCAGTTCACGCTGTTCACCGGTCAGTGGGCGGACATGCCGCTGGAGGAGCTGGCCCGCAAGGCGGCCGGGTGGGGCTTCGACGGGCTCGAGCTCGCGTGCTGGGGGGACCACTTCGAGGTCGACCGGGCGCTGTCCGAGGACGGCTACGTCGAGGGCCGCCGGGCCCTGCTGGAGCGCCACGGGCTGCAGGTCTGGCGGATCTCCAACCACCTGGTCGGGCAGGCGGTCTGCGACGATCCGATCGACCGGCGCCACCAGGGCATCCTGCCGCCGCGCATCTGGGGCGACGGGGACCCGGAGGGCGTCCGGCAGCGCGCCGCGGAGGAGATGAAGGACACGGCGCGGGCGGCCGCGAAGCTGGGCGTGACGACGGTGGTCGGCTTCACCGGGTCGAGCATCTGGCACACCTTCCAGAACTTCCCGCCCACCCCGCAGGACATGATCGACGCGGGCTACGCCGACTTCGCGGACCGCTGGAACCCGATCCTGGACGTCTTCGACGAGGTCGGCGTGCGCTTCGCCCACGAGGTCCACCCGTCGGAGATCGCCTACGACTACTGGACGACGAAGCGCACGCTGGAGGCGATCGGGCACCGGCCGGCGTTCGGGCTGAACTTCGACCCGAGCCACTTCATGTGGCAGGACCTGGACCCCATCGCGTTCCTGCGCGACTTCGCCGACCGCATCTACCACGTGCACTGCAAGGAGAGCGTCCGCCACCTCGACGGGCGCAACGGGCGCCTGTCCAGCCACCTGCAGTGGGGCGACCTGCGGCGGGGCTGGGACTTCGTGTCGGTGGGCCACGGCGACGTCCCCTGGGAGCACGTCTTCCGCATGCTCGCCCAGATCGGCTACACCGACCCCGTGTCGGTCGAGTGGGAGGACGCCGGGATGGACCGCGAGCATGGGGCGCCGGAGGCGCTGCAGTACCTGAAGCGCCTGGACTGGGACGTGCCCGCCGCCGCCTTCGACGCCGCGTTCTCCTCGGAGCGGTCGTGAGCGACGAGCTGGGGGTGGGGATGGTCGGTTACGCCTTCATGGGTGCCGCCCACTCCCAGGCGTGGCGCAACGCCCACCGCTTCTTCGACCTGCCCCTGACGCCGCGGATGGCGGCGATCGGCGGGCGCGACCGCGACGCCGTGGGCGCCGCCGCCGCGCGTTTCGGCTGGGCGGCCGCCGAGACCGACTGGCGCGCGCTGGTCGCCCGCGACGACGTGCAGCTGGTCGACATCTGCACGCCGGGGTCCAGCCACGCCGACATCGCCCTGGCGGCGCTGGCGGCGGGCAAGCACGTGCTGTGCGAGAAGCCTCTGGCCAACTCCGTGGACGAGGCCCGCGGGATGGTCGAGGCCGCCGCGGCGGCCGAGGCCGCGGGCGTCCGCGCGATGGTCGGGTTCAACTACCGCCGTGTCCCCGCGGTCGAGCTGGCCCGGCGGTTCATCGCCGCCGGGCGCATCGGCGCGGTCCGCCACGTCCGCGCGGTCTACCTGCAGGACTGGATCGTGGACCCGGAGTTCCCGCTGGTGTGGCGGCTGGTCGCCGACCAGGCCGGCTCCGGGGCGCTCGGCGACATCGCCAGCCACATCGTGGACCTCGCCCAGCACGTCGTCGGCGACCGCATCGCGGCGGTGTCGGGCCTGCTGGAGACCTTCGTGGAGGAGCGGCCGCTGCCCGGCGCCTCCTCGGGCCTGGCGGCGGGCGCGGGGCAGGGCCGCGGCCGGGTCACCGTGGACGACGCGGCGCTGTTCGTGGCCCGCTTCGCGGGCGGCGCGGTCGGGTCGTTCGAGGCGACGCGCATGGCCACCGGGCGCAAGAACGGCCTGCGCCTGGAGGTCAACGGCGAGCGCGGGAGCCTGGCGTTCGACCTCGAGCGGCTCAACGAGCTGGAGCTGTTCGACGCCGCCGACGAGGCCGACGCGCAGGGCTTCCGCCGGATCCTGGTGACCGAGCCGACCCACCCGTGGATGGACGCCTGGTGGCCGCCGGGGCACACCATCGGGTGGGAGCACACGTTCGTCCACCAGGTGCGCGACCTCGTCAGCGACGTCGCCGACGGCCGCGCGCCCTCGCCGTCGTTCGCCGACGGACTGCAGGTCCAGCTCGTGCTCGACGCCGTCGCCCGATCCGCCCGCCTGCGGGAGTGGGTTGAGCTAACGCCGGTGTAAGTCTCGCCGCTTCGGTCACCCAAGACCCCCTCCTTCGGCCGTTGACAGTGCCGAAGGGGGGTGATTCCCTCTTCCCATGGCCGAACGGAAGGTCAGCGGGTCGACGGGGGAGATCCTCCGCGCCATCAGGGAGGGCCGCGCCCAGACCCGCGCGGACCTCGCGGGGCTGACCGGCCTCGGGCGCTCGACGGTCGCCCAGCGGGTCGGGTCGCTGATCGCCTCGGGCCTGGTCATCGAGGCCGGGGACGGCGAGTCGACCGGCGGCCGCCCGCCCACCGTCCTGGCCTTCAACGCCGGGGCGGGCGTCGTCCTGGCGGCCGACCTCGGCGCCACGCACTGCCGGCTGGAGGTCACCGACCTGGGCGGCGCGGCGCTGGCCGTCCACCAGCAGGAGCTGGACATCGAGGACGGGCCGGACAAGGTCCTGACCCGGGTCCGCGAGGCCTTCGCGGACCTGCTGGTGGAGGCGGGCCGCGCCGTCGCCGACGTCCGCGGCATCGGCGTCGGGGTGCCGGGGCCGGTCGAGTGGGCTCACGGCCGCCCCGTCAGCCCGCCGATCATGCGCGGCTGGGACGGCGTGTCGATCCCGGCCGCGTTCGCGGGCTGGTCCGACGCGCCCGTCTTCGTCGACAACGACGTGAACATCATGGTCCTCGCCGAGCACCGCAGCGTGTGGCGCGACCTGTCCCAGCTCCTGCTGGTCAAGGTCGGCACCGGGATCGGCTGCGGGATCATCGTCGCGGGCGAGGTCTACCGCGGGGCGCAGGGGTCGGCCGGCGACATCGGGCACATCCGCGTCAGCGGGCACGACGACGTGGTCTGCCGCTGCGGCAACGTCGCCTGCCTGGAGGCGATCGCGGGCGGCGGCGCGATGGCCGCCGCGCTGCGGCGCCAGGGGCTGGACGCCGACAACAGCCGCGACGTCGTCGACCTGGCCCGCGGCGGCGTGCCGGAGGCGGTGCAGCTGGTCCGCCAGGCCGGGCGCCTGCTCGGTGAGGTCCTGGCCAGCGCCGTCAACCTGTTCAACCCCGCGGTGATCGTGATCGCGGGCGACGTCGCGCAGGCGCACGAGCCGCTGCTGGCGGGGGTGCGGGAGGTCGTGTACCGGCGCTCGCCGCCGCTGGCGACCCAGCACCTGCGCATCGTGCGGGGCCAGCTGGGCGAGCGCACCGGCACCATCGGCGCGGCGCTGACGGCCATCGAGGGCGTGCTGTCCGACGCCGCGGTCGAGCGCGCGGTCGCGACCCGCGGGACCTGAACACCGACCTTGGGGGTGGGGAGCTTGGCGGGGGAGCCGACGTCGCTGCTGGCGATGCGGGGGATCACGAAGCGCTGGCCGGGGGTGCGGGCGCTGGACGGGGTGGACTTCGCCGTCACGGCGGGGGAGGTGCACTGCCTGCTGGGCCAGAACGGCGCGGGCAAGTCCACGCTCATCAAGGTGTTGGCGGGCGCCATCGCGCCCGACGAGGGCGAGGTCGTGTGGAACGGGCAGCCCGTCGCCCTGACCAGCCCCACCGACGCGCTGCGCCTTGGCATCGCCACCATCTACCAGGAGCTGGACCTGGTGCCCTGGATGAGCGTGGCGGAGAACGTGGCCCTGGGTCACGAGCCGCGCCGCGGGCCGTTCGTCCGCCGGCGCGAGGCGGCGGACCGCGCCCGCCGCCTGCTCGCCGACCTCGGCCACGGCGACCTGCCCGTGGACCGCGAGGTCGCCCTGCTGTCGCCCGCCAACGCCCAGATCGTCAGCATCGCGCGGGCGCTGTCCCACGACGCGCGGCTGATCGTCATGGACGAGCCGTCGGCGGTCCTCACCGCCGACGAGGTCGACACCCTGTTCCGCCTGATCGGCCGCCTCACCGAGCGCGGCGTGGCCGTGGTCTACATCTCCCACCGCCTGGCCGAGATCCGGCGCATCGGCAACCGCGTGACGGTCCTCAAGGACGGGCAGGTCGTGGCCCGCGGCCTGGACGCGGCCGCCACGCAGACCGCCGAGCTGGTCCGCCTCATGACCGGGCGCACCGTCGCCTACGACTTCCCGGACCGCCCGGCGGCGCCCCCCGCGCAGGCGGGCGCGCCGCTGCTGCGGGTGCGCGGCCTGGGCCGGGCGCGCGCGTTCACCGACGTCTCCTTCGACCTGCACCCCGGCGAGATCCTCGGCATCGCCGGGCTCGTGGGCTCGGGGCGCTCGGAGCTGCTGCGCGCGGTCTTCGGCGCGGAGCGGGCCGACACCGGCACGGTGGAGCTGGACGGCCGCCCGCTGCGCGGCGGCACCGGCGAGGCGGTCGCGCGCGGCATGGGCATGGCCCCGGAGGAGCGCAAGAGCCAGGCGCTCGTGCTCGACCAGTCGATCGCGCGCAACACCACCCTGGCCACGATGGACCGCTACGCGCGGCTGGGGTTCCTGGACGGCACGCGCGAGTTCGCCGACGCCGCCCGGGTCCTCACCGACCTCGACCTGCGCCCGCCGGACCCGCGGCGCCCGGCCCGGGCGCTGTCGGGGGGCAACCAGCAGAAGGTCGTCATGGCCCGCTGGCTCCTGCGCGACTGCCGGGTCCTGCTCCTGGACGAGCCGACCCGCGGCGTGGACGTCGGCGCCAAGGCGGAGATCTACGCCCTGATCCGCGACCTCGCCGCGCAGGGCCGGGGGCTGGTGCTGGTGTCGTCGGAGCTCCCCGAGGTCCTCGGCCTGGCCGACCGGGTCCTCGTGCTGCACGAGGGCCGTGTGCTCACCGAGGCCCCCGGCGGGGTGCTGTCGGAGTCCGATGTGCTCGACCTGATCCTCGCGGGTGCGAGGCAGGACCGCGGCGCCGAGATCCAGGAGGTCCACCCGTGACCACGCAGGACGCCCCCATCGCCGACGCGTCGGGCCGCCCGGCCGACGAGCCCGGCAGCGGGCCGACCCGGGCGGGCGGGCGCTTCGACCGCCTGCGCAGCATCCGCATCGCCGGGCTGGGCGCGGTGTTCGTGCTGTTCGTGATCGCTGGGGCGGTCCTCGCCCCCGAGCGCTTCCTGACCCTCAACAACCTCTACAACATCCTGCTCCAGGCGTCGGTGATCGGGATCGTCACGATCGGGCTGACGTTCGTGATCCTGGGCGGCGGGATCGACCTGTCGGTCGGGTCGCTGGTGGCGCTGGCCGGCGTGGTCGCGGCCGCCCCGTTCGCGCAGGACGGCGGCGTGCTGGCGATGGTCGCGATCGCCCTCGCCGTCGGCGCCCTGGCCGGGCTGGTGAACGGCGCGCTGATCGCCTACGGCCGGGTGGTCGCGTTCATCACCACCCTGGCGATGCTCACCACCGCGCGGGGGCTGGCCATCCGGGTCACCGACTCACGGCCGTTCATCATCAGCGAGGACGCGTTCAACACCCTGGGCACCGACCGGCTGCTGGGCGTGCCCATCCCCGTCTACTTCTTCCTCGCCGTCGCGGTCCTGGGCTGGGTGTTGCTGAACCGGACCACGTTCGGGCGGCGCACCGTCGCCATCGGCGGCAACGCCGAGGCCAGCCGCCTGGCCGGCATCGACGTCAAGCGCCACACCATGCTGCTCTACGTCCTGTCCGGCGTGCTGAGCGGGCTGGCGGCGGTGCTGATCAGCGCGCAGCTGACCACCGGGTCGGCCAGCGTGGGGATCGGCTACGAACTCGACGCCATCGCCGCGGTGATCATCGGCGGCGCCTCCCTGTCGGGCGGCCGCGGGACGGTCGTAGGTTCGGTGCTCGGGATCCTGACGCTCACGGTGCTGGCCAACATCTTCGCGTTGCTGCTGATCCCCTCCGACGTCCGTCAGATCGTGCAGGGCGTGATCATCGTCGTCGCCGTCCTGCTGCAGGGCCGTTCGCGTTCGTCGTAATTCCCTTCTGCGAGGAGAGGTGCATGAGCAAGAACCCTGACCTGTTGCTGCCCGGCGTGCCGGCGGGCAGGTTCGACCGCCGCAGGCTGCTGCGCGGCGCGGCCGTGGTGGGGGCCGCGGGCGTGCTGGGCGCGTGCTCCGGCGGCGACGACGAGGAGGCGGCCGGGGCGGCGTCGCCCGCCGCGGTGGCCGCCGCGGGCGGCGCGTCGACCGAGCCCGGCGAGACCGTCCGCATCGGTTTCTCCGCCCCCGGCGCCGACCACGGGTGGCAGGCCGCCATCAGCCAGAACGCGCAGGAGGCGGCGGGCCAGTACGAGGACGTCGAGCTGATCCTGACCGAGGGCAACTCGACGAACGAGGCCCAGATCGCGCAGCTGCGCACGATCATCGGCGAGGACCTCGACGCCCTGGTGATCCTGCCCTACGAGGGGCAGGCGCTGACCGACATCGCCCTGGAGTTCATGGAGCAGGGCATCACGGTCGTCAACCTGGACCGCGTGTTCGCCGACGAGCGCGCCTACCGGACCCTGATCCTGGGCGACAACTACGGCATGGGCCTGTCGGCCGGCAACTACATCGGCCGCGAGCTGGGCGACGCGGGCGGCCCGGTCGCCGAGATCACCGGCATCGCCTCGCTGGAGCTGACCGCCCAGCGCAGCCAGGGCTTCCGCGACGCGCTGGAGGGCTACCCCAACGTGGAGATCGTCGCCCAGGAGGAGGCGCTGTTCACGGTCGACTCGGGGCTGACCGCCGCGCAGAACCTGCTGCAGGCCCAGGGCGAGCTAGCGGCGATCTGGAACCACGACGACGACCAGGGCATCGGCGTGGAGCAGGCGATCCGCCAGTCCGGGCGCACCGACGAGTTCTTCCTGGTCGGCGGCGCGGGCTCGCGGCAGGTCATGGAGAAGATCCGCGACGGCGACCTGTACCGCGCCACGGTGCTCTACCCGCCGACCATGGCGGCCAGCGCCGTGAGCCTTGCCCGCCTCATCGCGCAGTCCCGCAAGATGGGCGACCTGGCGGAGGCCGAGGTGCCCAAGAGCATCACGCTGTACTCCTCCACCGTCACCCAGGACAACGTCGACCAGTTCATCGAGCTGGCCTTCGACAGCTAGTCGCTCCGCTGCTTCGGACATGTTCCGGATCAATTCCGGAACATGTCCGGGCAGCTTGACGGGTGACGCGCCACGTAGCAAAACTGCGGTTGTCAATTGAATAAACTCCAGTGGGGGCGCCGTGAGCCGACGTGTGCTGTTCTGTGGACTTCTCGCAGTCGCGATGGCGGCGGCGCTCCCGCCCGCCCGGCCCGCCACCGCGCAGGCCCCCGCCGCCGACGTCCTGGTCTTCTCCAAGACCGCGGGCTTCCGGCACGACTCCATCCCCGCGGGCATCGCCGCCATCCAGCAGCTGGGCGAGGACAACGGGTTCGCCGTCACCGCCACCGAGGACGCCGGCACCTTCACCGACGCGGGGCTCGACGGCTACGAGGCCGTGGTGTTCCTGTCCACCACCGGCGACGTGCTGAACGCCGGCCAGCAGGCCGCGTTCGAGCGCTTCATCGCCGACGGCGGCGGGTTCGCCGGCGTCCACGCCGCCGCGGACACCGAGTACGACTGGGCCTGGTACGGCGACCTGGTCGGCGCGTACTTCGAGAGCCACCCCGCGAACCAGACCGCGACGGTCGAGGTCGCCGACGGCGCCCACCCGTCGACCGCGGACCTGCCCGCCCGCTGGGAGCGCTTCGACGAGTGGTACAACTACCGGTCCAACCCCCGGGGCGACGTCCACGTCCTCGCGACCCTCGACGAGGCCAGCTACGACCCCGGTTCCGGGGCGATGGGCACCGACCACCCGACCGCGTGGTGCCACGAGTACGACGGCGGGCGCTCCTGGTACACCGGCGGCGGGCACACCACGGCGTCCTACAGCGAGTCGCTGTTCCTCGACCACCTGCTCGGGGGCGTCCGGTACGCCGCGGGCCTGGCCGGCGGCGACTGCGGCGGGACGGAGTGGGAGAACTTCGACAAGGTCCTGCTCACCCGCGACCTCGGCGAGCCGATGGGCCTGACCGTGGCCCCCGACGGCCGGGTCTTCACCACCGCCCGCCAGGGCGCCATCCGGGTGTACGACCCCGGCACCGGCACCACGTCGGTCGCCGCGGAGCTGGACGTCTACAGCGGCGACGAGGACGGTCTGCAGGGCCTGACCCTCGACCCGGACTTCGCCGACAACGGCTGGCTGTACACCTACTACTCGCCCGACGTCGGCGAGTCGATCAACCGGCTGTCGCGCTTCACCGTCGAGGGCGACAGCCTGGACCTGTCCACCGAGGTCGTGCTGCTCGAGGTCCCCGTGACCCGCGGCGAGTGCTGCCACGTCGGCGGCGACCTGGACTTCGACGCGCAGGGCAACCTCTACCTGTCGACCGGCGACGACACCAGCCCGTTCGAGTCCGAGGGCTACGCCCCGATCGACGAGCGCGACGGGCGCGAGGCGTTCGACGCCCAGCGCAGCAGCGCGAACACCGACGACCTGCGCGGCAAGATCCTGCGCATCACCCCGCAGGACGACGGCAGCTACACGATCCCGCCGGGCAACCTGTTCGCCCCGGGCACCGCGGGCACCCGGCCCGAGATCTACACGATGGGCCACCGCAACCCGTTCCGCTTCGAGGTCGACAGCGAGACGGGCTGGATCTACCAGGGTGAGGTCGGTCCCGACGCCGGCAGCACCAGCGCCACCCGCGGCCCGGTCGCCCACGACGAGCTCAACCAGATCCGTGGCCCCGGCAACTACGGTTGGCCCTACTGCGTGGGCCCGGACCTGGCCTACATCGACTACGACTTCGCCACCGGGGCCAGCGGGTCGGCGTTCGACTGCGACGCGCCGACCAACACGGCCCCGCGCAACACGGGGCTGGAGCAGCTCCCCGACGCCGAGGAGCCGCTGCTGTGGTACCCGCCGGGCACCTCGTCGCAGTTCCCCGAGCTGGGCTCGGGCGGCCGCACGGCGATGGGCGGGCCGGTCTACCACTACGACCCGTCCAACCCGTCGCCGATCAAGTTCCCCGCCTACTACGACGACACGGCCTTCTTCTACGAGTGGACGCGCAACTACGTGAAGGAGCTCAAGCTCGACGAGGACGGGGAGCTGCTGCAGATCAACCCGTTCCTGCCGGGCGGGGACTACCGCCGCCCCATGGACATGGAGTTCGGCCCGGACGGCGCGCTCTACGTCCTGGAGTACGGTACCGGCGGGTACTTCGCCGCGAGCGAGGACGCGGGCCTGTTCCGCATCGAGTACACCGGCGGCGACCGCACGCCGGTCGCGGAGATCTCCGCGTCGCCCACCTCGGGCCAGGCCCCGCTGGCCGTGTCCTTCTCCAGCGACGGGTCGTCCGACCCCGACGGCGGCAGCCTCAGCTACGCCTGGGACTTCACCAACGACGGCTCCACGGACTCGACCGCGGCGAACCCGTCGCACACCTACACGAGCAACGGGACCTACACCGCGAAGCTCACCGTCACCGCCTCCGACGGGGACAGCGGCACGGCGACCGTCGTCGTCACGGTCGGCAACACGGCCCCGACGGTGGCGTTCAGCTCGCCGCCCAGCGGCGGTTTCTTCGCCTTCGGCGAGGACATCCCCTACGCGGTCGCGGTCACCGACGCCGAGGACGGCAGCGACGTGGACTGCGCGCAGGTCGAGGTGAGCTTCATCCTGGGCCACGACGCGCACGGGCACCCGCTGTCGTCGGCGACCGGTTGCAGCGGGAGCCTGCCCAGCCTGCAGGCCGACGGCCACGGCGACGAGGCCGACATCTTCGGCGTCCTGGTCGCGACCTACACCGACGCCGGGGGCCTGGACGGCGAGGCGGAGCTCGTGCTCCAGCCGAAGGACCTGCAGGCCGAGCACTACGACTCCCAGTCCGGCACGCAGATCGCCAGCGAGGGCAACGCCCCCGAGGGCGGCGAGCGCGTCGGCTACACCAACGCGGGCGACTGGATCGCCTTCGACCCGGTGAACCTCAGCGGGATCGACTCGGTGACCCTGCGCACCTCGGGGACGTCCACGTCCGGCGTCGAGTTCCGCATCGACTCGCCCACCGGCCAGCTGATCGGCTCCGCGTCGGTCCCGAGCACCGGCGCCTGGGACGCCTACACCGAGGTCGGGCCCGTGACCCTGGACG
Organism: Egibacteraceae bacterium; assembly: GCA_030447925.1. GTDB lineage: Bacteria > Actinomycetota > Nitriliruptoria > Euzebyales > Egibacteraceae > JAUJNX01. The sequence continues at coordinate 123,622 of JAUJNX010000007.1, forward strand.
ACCCCGGCGGCACCCACGCGCTGTACGTGGTGTTCACCGCCGGCGGCATGGACCTGGACCGCCTGACCTTCAACGGCACCGGCGTCGCCGTGGAGGCCTGCCCCGGCGACGACGAGTTCGACGGGACCGCGCCGGCGGCCTGCCGCTGGACGCGCAGCGTGCGGGTCAACGACGCGAACCGGTCGGTCGCCGACGGGTCGCTCACGATCCAGACCACGTCGGGGGACATGTACAACAGCAACACCGACGGCGAGAACCTCACCCTCCAGGACGCCCCCGACGGCTCCTGGACGGCGACGACCAAGCTGACCATGGACGCGACCGACCCGTACCAGCAGGCCGGCCTGATGCTCTACGGCAGCGATGACGACTTCGTCAAGGCGGCGTTCATCGCCACCCCCTCCGGGCGGCAGTTCGAGTTCATCGCCCAGCAGGGCGGCGCCGCCGACGACCAGGGCGGGGCGGACCGCACGCCCCACGTCGCCGCGGACTTCCCCGACACCGTCTGGGTGCGCATGACCAGCGACGGCACCGACGTCACCGCCGCGTGGTCCAGCGACGGGACCACCTTCACCACCTACGGCCGGTCCCACCCGCTGGCGGGGATCGGCAACCCGGCGATCGGGGTCTACGCCCTGCACGCCCTGGACGACGCCGCGTCGACCACCGCGAGCTTCGACTGGTTCGACATCAAGCCAGGCGGCTGATAGCGCTTCGGCCGGACTTATTCCGTAACCGGTTTGAAACCAGCCATTGACACTCGCGTAACGGACACGACAATTCGTCTGTTGTCACGACGAACGTCCGGCTACGTGGGGGTCGCCGATGCGCAGAGCCAGACCACTGATCGTCCTGTCGCTCCTGGCGGTGCTGCTGGCCGGCATGCTGCCCGCGGCCGCGGCGCAGGACCCGGAGCCGGACTTCCGCGCGCTGGTCTTCTCCAAGACCGCGGGCTTCCGGCACGACTCGATCCCCGCCGGGATCGCCGCCATCCAGCAGCTGGGCGCCGACAACGGCTTCGCCGTCGACGCGACCGAGGACGCCGGCCAGTTCACCGACGAGGGGCTGGCGCCCTACGACGTGGTCATCTGGCTGTCCACCACCGGCGACGTGCTGGACGCCGACCAGCAGGCGGCGTTCGAGCGCTACGTCCAGGCCGGGGGCGGCTACGCGGGCGTGCACGCCGCCGCCGACACCGAGTACGACTGGGCCTGGTACGGCGACCTCGTCGGGGCCTACTTCGCGAGCCACCCGGCCATCCAGACCGCCACCGTCGAGGTCGAGGACCCCGCGCACCCCTCCACCGCCCACCTGCCGGCGTCCTGGGAGCGAACCGACGAATGGTACAACTACCAGTCGAACCCGCGGGGTGACGTCCACGTCCTGGCCACCCTCGACGAGGGCAGCTACGACGCCGGCTCCGGCGCGATGGGCGACGACCACCCGATCGCCTGGTGCCAGGACATCGACGGCGGGCGCTCCTGGTACACCGGCGGCGGCCACACCATCGAGTCCTACAGCGAGCCGGACTTCCTCCAGCACCTGCTCGGCGGCATCCAGAGCGCCGCGGGCGCCGTCGCGGCCGACTGCAGCGTCCCCCCGCCGGACCCCGACGGCCCGCCGGACCCCGACGACTTCGAGAAGGTCACCCTCACCAGCGAGGTGGGCGAGCCGATGGGGCTGGCCGTCCTGCCCGACGGCCGCGTCCTGCACACCGCCCGCACCGGCGAGGTGCGCCTGTTCAACCCGGGCACCGGCCAGGACACCATCGCGGCGACCATCCCGGTCTACCTGCACGACGAGGACGGTCTCCAGGCGCTGGCCGTCGACCCCGCGTTCGAGGAGAACGGCTGGGTCTACATCTACTACTCCCCGCCGCTGGACACCCCGCCCGGCGACGGGCAGTTCCCCGGCGAGAACTGGCTGTCGCGCTTCACGATGGTGGGCGACTCGCTGGACCTGGAGTCCGAGGTCACCCTCCTGAAGGTGGGGGTCACCCGCGGCCTGTGCTGCCACGTCGGCGGGGACGTCGCGTTCGACGCCGCGGGCAACCTGTTCCTGGCCACGGGCGACGACACCAACCCGTTCGAGTCCGGCGGGTACACACCGATCGACGAGCGCCCCGGCCGGGAGGGCTACGACGCCCAGCGCAGCTCGGGCAACACCAACGACCTGCGCGGCAAGCTGCTGCGCATCACCCCGCAGCCCGACGGCACCTACACCGTCCCCGAGGGCAACCTGTTCCCGCCGGGGACCGAGGGGACGCGCCCCGAGATCTACTCGATGGGCCACCGCAACCTGTTCCGCTTCAGCGTCGACAGCGAGACCGGCTGGGTGTACGCGGGGGAGGTCGGCCCCGACGCCGGCAGCCCCAGCGCCACCCGCGGGCCGGAGGGCTACGACGAGCTGAACCAGATCCGCGGCCCCGGCAACTTCGGCTGGCCGTACTGCATCGGGCCGAACACGCCCTACGTGGACTACACCTTCCCCAGCGGGCCGAGCGGCGAGCCGTTCGACTGCACGGGCGGGCCGGCCAACGACTCGCCGAACAACACGGGGCTGGCCGAGCTGCCCCCGGCCCAGCCGGCCTTCCTCTGGTACCCGTACGGGCCGTCGGAGGAGTTCCCGGAGCTCGACGCCGAGGGCGGGCGCACCGCCATGGGCGGCCCCGTCTACCACTACGACCCGGAGCTGGACTCCGACACCAAGTTCCCCGAGTACTACGACGACAAGGTGTTCTTCTACGAGTGGTCGCGCGACTACATCAAGGCGCTGACTCTCGGCGAGGACGGGTCCCTGGAGGACATCGAGGACTTCCTGCCCGACGAGGTCTTCGACAACCCGATGGACATGGAGTTCGGGCCCGACGGGTCGCTGTACCTCCTGGAGTACGGGGACGGCTACTTCAGCCAGAACCCGGAGGCCCAGCTGTCGCGCATCGACTACGTCGCGGGCGGCCGGTCCCCGGTGGTGACCGTCGCGGCCACGCCGACGTCCGGGCAGCCGCCGCTGACGGTGTCGTTCACCGCCACCGCCACGGACCCCGACGGCGACACGCCCCTGACCTACGCGTGGGACCTCGACGGCGACGGGGCGGTCGACGCGACCGACCCGAACCCGACCTTCACCTACACCACCCCCGGGGCGTACTTCGCCAGCGTCAGGGTGACCGACGCCACCGGGTCCGACGCGGTCGCGGGTGTCACGGTCACCGTGGGCAACACCGCCCCGACGGTGACCATCGCCGGGCCCCCCGACGGCGGCTTCTTCGACTTCGGCGACGAGATCGCCTGGACCGTCGACGTCACCGACCCGGAGGACGGCACCATCGACTGCGCCGACGTCGTGGTGCAGTCCTCGCTGGGCCACGACAACCACGCCCACCCGATCAGCCAGGCGACCGGCTGCACGGGGACGTTCGACACCAGCACCGACGAGGGGCACCCGGAGGACGCCGACCTGTTCTGGGTGATCGGCGCCCGCTACACCGACCAGGGCGCCGGGGACGTGCCCGCCCTCACCGGCGAGGACCAGGTCCGCCTCCAGCCCAAGCGCCTGCAGGCGGAGAACTTCGCGGAGGCGTCCGGCATCCAGCTGGAGCCGACCACCGACCCGGAGGGCGGCCAGGAGGCCGTCGCCTTCATCGACGCGGGTGACCTCGTCGCCTACGACCCGGTGAACCTGCAGGGGATCACCGGCGCGACGTTCCGGGTCGCCTCCGCCGGGGCCGGCGGGGCGATCGAGCTGCGGCTGGACGAACCCGGCGGCGAGCTGATCGGCACCGTCGACGTGCCGGTCACCGGCGGCTGGCAGAGCTGGGTCGACGTCGACGTCCCGCTTCCCGACCCTGGCGGGACCCACCGGCTCTACCTGGTCTTCACCAACGAGGACCCGGCGGCGACCGCCCTGTTCAACCTCAACTACATCGAGTTCAACGGCAAGGGGGTCGCGACCAACGCGGCGCCCGAGGTGACCGCGACCGCGACGCCCACCTCCGGCGAGGTGCCGCTGACCGTCGCCTTCGACGGCGCCGCCACCGACGTCGAGGGCGAGGCCCTGACCTACGCCTGGGACTTCGGGGTCGACGGCGCCACCGCCGCCACCGAGGACGCGTCCTACACCTACGCGTCGCCCGGCACCTACACGGCGACGCTGACGGTGACCGACGCCGCCGGCAACGCCGGCTCGGACTCCGTGCAGGTGGTCGTCACCGCGCCGCCGGCAGAGGAACCCGACGACGAGTTCGAGGGCGACGCCCTGGACGTGACCCGCTGGAACAGCGTGGTGCGCCCGGACCCCGAGGGTTACCGGGTCACCGGCGGCGCGCTGGAGATCGACACCACCCCCACCGACATCTACGGGACCGCCAACACCGGGACGCCCAACCTTGTGCTCCAGCCCGCGCCCGCGGGGGACTGGACGATCGAGACCAAGGTCGACGTCGCCCTCACCGAGCAGTACCAGCAGGCCGGGCTGATCGTCTACAGCGACGACGACAACTACGTGAAGCTGGACCCCGTCGCCGACAACCCGCCGGGCGCCGCGCAGAACGTGCGCGTGGAGCTTCGCGCCGAGGTCGGCGGGGTGCTCCAGCAGCCCCAGCCACAGGTGGTCCTCGGCGACGTCGCGGGGGACACCTACTGGCTGCGGCTGACGCGGACCGGGGACAGCTACACCGGGTCGTTCAGCCTGGACGGCACGACCTGGACCGACGTCGGCGCCGCGGTGTCACCGGGTGCGCTGGCCAACCCGCGCATGGGCCTGTTCGCCCTGGGCGCCAGCCAGACGACCGCGACGACGGCGGCCTTCGACTGGTTCCGGGTCCTCGGCGACGACCCCGAGCCGGAGCCCGGGATCACCATCGGCGGTGTCGTGCAGGGGACCCTGTACGGCGACAGCGAGGACCGGCGGATCACCTTCTCCGCCGGGACGCAGACGGCGACGGCGACCCTGGACGGCGACCCCATCCTGTCGGGGACCCTGCAGGCGATGTACGAGCTGGACCTCGGCGAGCACGTGCTCGAGGTGTCCGCCGGCAGCACCGTCGAGCGGGTGGCGTTCTACGTGACGACGTCCACCCGGGACATGAACCGCCTGATCAACCGCTTCGAGGCCACCGGGCGGCTGTTCGAGACCGACGCCGACGCGCTGCGCGCCACGTTGCGCGAGGCGCGGCTGGCCGAGGCCGACGACGAGGACGCCGCGGCGATCGCCGCCCTCGAGGCCTTCGCGGCGCAGGTGGAGGAGCTGGACCTGGACGACGCCGAGGTGGCCGACGTGCTGGTCCGCGACGCCGGGGCGATGATCGTCCGCTTCGGCGGGTCGGCGCCGGCCGCGGGCGTCGCGGCCAACGGCGGGCGCTCGCTGGCGGGCGTCGGCCGGGTCGCGGAGGACCCGGACCGTGCGTCGTCGGCCCGCGACCTGATTGCGGGGCGGGCGCCGTAGGGTCGTCGCGGATCGGGGCCGGGGGCCGGGCGCCGCACGGTCCCCGGCCTGTTGCGGGCCGAGGGTCGCAGGAGGGGTTGGCATGGGGAAGTCGACCGCCCGGCGGACGGGCGAGGCAGCCGGACCAGGGGGTGGGCCGGGGGCAGCGTGCGGGACCGGGGCGGCCCGCGCGGCGGCCGCGGGCGGCGGGCGGGCGGTGGGCGCCGGCGCGGTGGTGCGCCGGGAGGCGACGCCTTCCGGCGCGGCCTGCTGACCGGCGCGGGCGCCGCCCTGGCGGTCGGCGCCCTGGTCGCGGTGGTCGTGTGGGCGCCGCTGGGCGGCTCGGCCGAGCAGCGCCTTCGGGAGGACAGCGCCCGGCGGGACCGCGAGCAGGTCGTCGCGCTGACCACCACGGCGAAGGCGACCGTCCGCGACATCGCCGGGGTGGTGGAGGAGATGGCCGAGCCGCCGGCCGACGCCGCGCAGGCGGCGGCCTGGTCAGCGACCCTGGCGGTCGCGGCATCCGCCTACGACGACCCGCCGTCGGGCGAGACGGCGACGAACGTGGCCCGGGGGAGCCTGGCCGCCGCGGTGGACCTGCTCGTCGAGGCGGCGGCCACCGCCGAGGTCGCGGCCGGCCTCGACGGGGCGGAGCGCGCGGTCGTGGGGGAGCGGGCGGCGGCGCAGCGCGACCTCGCCGTGCGCGTGTGGTCGGTGGGCGCCACCCAGCTCGACGCGGTCAACGTGGCCGCCGGCAACGGCCACCAGCACGCGTTCCTGCCCGCCGGCCCCGGGGCCCTCACCCCCGATGCCGCCCCCGAGGGCGAGGGCGCCACCGCCCCACCCGGTTGACCCCGTGACCGCGGCCCCGCCCGGGAGCGGGCGGGGCCGCGGCCGGGGCGGTCAGGCGAGGCCGCGGCCGGAGCGGCTGCGGGCCGACAGGGAGTCGACCAGGACGGCGGCCAGCAGCACCAGGCCGGTGACGACGAAGCGCACGCCGGCGCTGAAGTTCAGCAGGCCCATGCCGTTGTCGACGCTGGTGATGACCAGCGCCCCGAACAGCGCGCTGGTCACCTTGCCGCGCCCGCCGAACAGGCTGGTCCCGCCGATGACGGCGGCCGCGATGGCGCTGAGCAGCAGCCCGCCGCCACCGACGCTGGGGTCCACCGACTGCAGCCGGCTGGCTCCGACGATGCCGCCGAGCGCGGCCATGCCCCCGGCGATCACGAACACGGCCGTGCGGATCCGCTCGACCGGGATGCCCGCGCGCCGGGCGGCCTCGGCGTTCCCGCCGATCGCGTAGACGTGCCGTCCGAAGCCGGTCCGGTTGGCCACGAACGACCACGCGACGAGCAGCACGGCCATGAGCACCGCGGCGTAGGGCACGCCGCGGACGCCGCGGTCCAGGCCGGCGTAGACGACCGCGCCCAGCACCAGGACGGCGACGAGGACGACCCGTGCCGCCAGGATGGTCATGGGGATGACGGGCAGGTCGGCAGCCTGCCGTGACCGCCGCTGCGCCAGCAGGGTCGCCGCGTACGCGGCGATGAACGCCACCGCCAGCGCGTAGGCGACCGGGTCCGGCAGGAACTCGTTGGCCACGGACCGGATCGCGGGGTCGTCCACGCGCAGGGTGCCGCGGCCGAGGATGAGGATCAGGACGGCACCGCTCCAGATCAGGTTCCCCGCCAGCGTGACCACGAACGAGGGCACCCGGAACCGGCTGATGATCGTCCCCTGGATCAGCCCGATCAGGAGGCCGACGACGAGCGCCCCGGCGATGGCGACGTACCACGGCAGCCCCTGCTCGACCGACAGCCGGGCCATGACCACCGCCGCCACGCCGCTGACGAACCCGACGGACAGGTCGATCTCGCCGAGGAGCAGGACGAAGACGATGCCGATGGCGATGACCGTGATCTGCGCCATCTGCAGGAGCAGGTTGACGAAGTTGCGCGGGCTGAGGAAGACCGGTGACAGGTAGGTGAAGACCGCGACGATGACGACGAGGCCGATGATGATCGGCAGGTTGCCGAGGTCCCCGGAGCGGACGCGGGTGAGGTAGGCGCGGACGTAGTCGCCGACCGATTCCGCACCCCGCCCCGTGGACGGGTCCACGGCCGGGGGCTGCTCCGCGAGCTGGGTCACGAGGTCGCCTCCTGCATCCCCGGCACCTGCCGGAGCGTGCCGGCGGTGATGGACTCGACGACCTCCTGCTGGTTGGTCCGGCTGGCGTCGAACCGGTCGACGAGCTGGCCCAGCCGCAGGACGGCGATGCTGTCCGCGACCTCGAACACGTCGTGGAGGTTGTGGGAGATGAGGATGACCGCGAGGCCCTGCTCGCCCAGACGCCGGACCAGGTCCAGGACCTGGCGGGTCTGGGCGACGCCGAGCGCCGCGGTCGGCTCGTCCAGGATCACCAGCTTGGAGTTCCACATGACGGCCTTGGCGACTGCCACGGACTGGCGCTGGCCGCCCGACAGGCTGACCACGGGCTGGCGGACCGACCGGAGGGTCGTGACCGACAGCCCCGCCAGCGTCTCCATGGCCGCCCGCTCCATCGACTCCTCGTCCAGGCGGGGCAGGAAGCCGAGGATCTTGCGGTAGCGCTCGCGGCCCAGGAACATGTTCTGCACGACGTCGAGGTTGTCGGCCAGCGCCAGGTCCTGGTACACGATCTCGATCCCGAGCGCGGCCGCGTCCTTGGGCCCGGTCATGGTGACCTGGCGGCCCTCGAAGCGGATCTCGCCCCCGTCGATCGGGTAGATCCCCCCGATGCACTTGATGAGGGTGGACTTGCCCGCGCCGTTGTCGCCCACCAGGGCGAGCACCTCCCCGGCGCGGACCGCCAGGTCCACCTCGAACAGCGCCTGCACCGCGCCGAAGCGCTTGGAGACGCCGGCCAGTTCGAGCACCGGCGGCCTGTCTGGTTCCTCGGTCACCGCATCCCCCCCGACCCGGCCGGCGTCCCCGGCGCTGCTCATGGTGCTCCCGATCAGCGGCCGGCGTTCTCCGTGCAGAAGTCGGTCTGCGCGACGTCACCGGTGCAGACGTCGGCGATGTCCACGAACCCGTCGTCGATGGGCTCGCTCAGGTTCTCCGCGGTGATCGCGACCGGCTCCAGGAGGATGGCGGGGATCTCGCCGTTCTCGTTGTCGATGGTGTCCTCGGCCTCGATCTCCTCGCCGCGACGCAGGGTGAGCGCGGCGTCGGCGGCGGCCTCGACCTCCAGGTTGATGGGCTTGTAGACGGTCATGCACTGGTCGCCCAGGGCGATGTTGCCCAGGCCCTGCGGGGTGGCGTCCTGGCCGGTCACGGGGACCTGGCCGTTCAGGCCCTGCGCGCGGAGGCCGACGATGGCCGCGTTGCCCAGCCCGTCGTTGGCCGCGACGACCGCGTCGATCTCGTTGTTCGCCTGGGTCAGCATCTGGTCGAAGATGGTCTGGGCCTCGGTGTTGTCCCAGTCCGGAACGCTCTGGTCCGCCACGCGCTCCCAGCCCTCGGCCTCCAGGGGCTCGAGCACGGAGTTGTAGCCGTTGGCGAACAGCGTCGCGTTGTTGTCGTCCGGCGAGCCGTTCAGGACGACGAAGCGGGGGTTCTCGATCCCGGCCTCCTCGACGCACGACACCAGGGTCTCGCCCTGGAGGACGCCGACCTGCTCGTTGTCGAAGGAGATGTAGACGGCCGCCTGGCCGCCCAGGGTCAGCCGGTCGTAGTCGACGATCGCCGCGCCCGCGTCGGCCGCCGCGTCGTGGATCGCCGCGCCGCTGCCGCTGTCCAGGTTGGTCAGCACGATCACGCTGGCGCCCTGCGTCAGCGCCTGCTCGGCCTGCTGCTGCTGGGTGGCGGGATCACCCTCGGCGTTCTGGACGATGTAGTCGTCCTCGGTGCAGCCCTGCTCCTGGAAGTACTCCTCGAACAGGGGCCGGTCGAAGTCCTCCCACCGGGCCGACGACGCGGTGTCGGGCAGCAGGACCGCGATCAGGCCCTCGCCCTCGCACGCGCCGCCGCCCCCGGCCGCGGCCTCGGAGCCCCCCTCCGCAGCCGGCTCCTCCTCGGTCGCGCCGCCCCCGCCGCCACAGGCGGCCAGGAGCAGGCTGAGGAGCGTCGCCAGCACCAGCGCGCGCGTCCGCGCGCCCGTCGTCCACGTGTTGCTCATGCGCGTTCAGGTCCTCCCGACGGTGTCGCCACCGTGTCTGCCGTTCCTCCGATCGGCATCGTACTCATGACCACGGGATTTCCCGGGTGTGTCACCGAGGTGTCCCCAACGTCCGTCTCGTCCGTCAGGGGACCAGCGGCGCGTAGGGGAGCACCACGGGTGCCCGGGCGGTGTAGTCCAGCACCTCGGCCTGCGTCGTGCCGGCGGGGACCACGAGGTCGATGACGTTGGGGTCGCGGGCGTCGGTGTCGCGGCTGGGCAGCGAGCCGTCGAACTCGCCGGCCCCGCCGCCGAAGCGGTACTCGGTGACGAACTCCAGCCCCGGCGGCGGCGACTGCCAGTACGCCAGGTCGTAGACGGCCCGGACGAAGCCGGGCCCCTCGTCCCCGCCCGCGTGGCCGAGCATCGCCACCGCGTACTCCGCGCCGGCCAGCCCGCCGGGGAACGCCGCCTTGGGCACCGACACGACGATCTGGCGGGTTGCCGCGAGGGTGAACAGCGACGCCCCGGCGACCTGCGTCCCGTCGGGCCCCAGCATCCCGAGCTGGTCGAACCCGTCGCCGATGATCACCGCGTCCCAGGGGGCGGCGAGGTCGGCGTTGACCCCGGGCAGGGCGGGGACGGTGCCCTCGCCCTCGCCGGTGCGGACGTAGACGTTGATGCGCTGGACGCTGATGCGGTTGCCGCCGAAGGGGTTGAGGATCTCCCCGGCGATCGTGGTCGCGAAGTTGTAGGCGTCGGCGGACTCGTAGACCCCGAAGCCGGTGACGTCGAAGGCGCCCGGCGAGAACGCGCTGTTGGTCGGGTAGACGTAGGTGCCCGGCCCGTGGTCGTCGCCCACAGGGTCGTCCAGGGTGCCGAGCGGGGTGCCGAAGTCGGTCGAGGTCACCGTGCGCTGGTCCAGCGCGGTGCCGCCGTCGGCGCCGACCGCGACCGTGGTGACCTGGTTCTCACCGAGCCGCAGCGGGACCTCCACCTGGAACGTCCCGCCGGTGACCGTCGCCGCGACCGTCGTCCCGCCGGCGTTGACGTACACCGCCGCGGCGTCGGTCGTCCCGAGCACGGTCGTGGTGGCCGCGTCGGTCGTCGCGCCCTCGGCGGGCTCGGTGACGGCGAGCGCGGGGCCCGCCGGGGCCGTGCCCGACGCGTAGCGCTCGGCGACGACGGCGGGGCGCTCGACCGGCTCGCCCGCCTCGATCGCGTGGGCCAGGCGCACGAACTGCGCCATCGACCAGGCCAGGGGGGTCGCCGAGCCGGTGCCCTCGCCCCAGGCGAAGCCGTAGGCGGTCGCGTCGCGCTGGTCCCAGATCTGCTCGGGGATCATCAGGCCCTGGTTCGCCGCCCCGGCCATCCAGGCCAGGTGGGAAAGCGCGGGCCGGCCGTTGGCGACCTCGTACTCGCCGCGCTCGCCGGTCAGCAGGGGCCACAGGCGCCCGACGCCGGTGCCGTCGTAGGGGGCGCCGTCGGCCTTCTCGCCGTAGCCGTCGCCGTTGTAGCGGTACCAGAACGACCCGTTGGGGGTCTCGGACCGGATCGCGGCGTCGACCACCTCCAGCGACGCGGCGATGAGCGGGTCGTCGGCCGGCTTGACGCCCAGGCGCACCAGCTCCAGGAAGCCGGCGTCGACCACGTCGCGCTCGTCGAGGGCCGGGCCGCCGTTGTTGAGCTGCAGGACGTCGCCGTCGTCGGGGTCGTCGTCGGCGGTGATGCGCAGGTAGTACGGGTCCGGCGAGCGCGGGCCGGTGGTCGTGACCGTCCAGTCCTCGACCCGGCGCTGCCAGTCGTCGGCGGTGCCGCGGTACAGCGCGGCGGAGGCGGCGTCGCCGTTCGCGTCGGCCAGCTCCGCGGCGGCGACCAGGCCGGCGATCTCCGCCGCGATCGTCGACGGCGAGTAGCCGCCCTCCTCCTCCCAGCGCTCCTGGGGGGTCGCGGGCCCGTTGGCCACCAGGAAGTCCGCGGCGGGCCGCACGTGCTCGGTCCAGGTGGCCGCGTCGTCGCGGCGGAGCTGCCAGGCCAGGACCAGGGGCAGCGCGACCTCGTCCAGCTGGAGGCTGCCGAAGTACGGCGTCCCGTCCAGCAGCGAGTTCTGCGGGAACGACCCGTCGGGCTCCTGCTGCACCTCGAACAGGTAGTCCAGGTTGCGCTCGGCGCCCTCGACGTCGCCGGCCGCGAGCAGCGCGGTCGCGACCTGGTAGAGGTCACGCGCCCAGACCAGGTGGTAGCCGCCGACGCCCGCGTCGTCGGCGTTCACGGCCTCCCCCCACGGGACGGTCAGCGACGCGATGCTGCCGCCGCGGAAGGTCTTGTCCTCGTGGGCGCGCAGGGTCATGAGCGCGACGCGGTACTGGCGGGCCAGGTGGGCGGGCAGCGCGGGGGCGGCCAGGCCGTCCAGGTAGTCGCGCCAGCCGCGGACGTAGTCGCGGCGCAGGCGGGCGAAGCCGGCGTCCAGGCTGGCCCGGGCGGTGCCCAGCGCGGCGTCGGTGGTGGGGCCGAAGCCGAGGGCCACCGCGAACCGGGTGGTGTCCCGGGGGCCGGTCGCCACCTGCCCCGTCTGCACGAGGTTGCCGTCGGGGGCCGACGCGTAGGTGCCGTCGAGCCGGAAGTCGTCGCGCAGGTCGGTCCACCCGTCGCTGGCGCCCAGGTAGCCGTTGGACGTGCGCGTGAAGCCGGGGTCGGCGACCAAAGCGCTGGCGACCTCGCCGTCGCTGGCCACCAGGGCGTCGCCGGCGGTCGACCCCGAGTCGCCCTGGCCGGAGTTGGCCAGCGCCGGGTCGGCGACGACGTAGAGCTCGTAGCGGCCGCCGTCCAGCGAGGTGAAGCGGACGTCGACGACCACGGTCGCGCGCGCCGGGTCGGTCACGTAGGTCTTGGTGATCCGGTAGCGCCCGGACCGCGCCGTGTTCACCTGCTGGTAGAGCAGCGCGCGGTCGTCCAGGAGGCGCGTCTGCGACGTCGTCGCGTCGACCTCGCGCTCCGCGAAGGTCGACCCGTCGGTCACCACGAGCTGGAGGTCGCGCAGGTCCCCGACGTCGGCGGTGGGGTGGTAGACGTCGGTCAGCACGCCGTCGGCCAGCGTGAACCAGACCTTGGACGAGGTGGTGGTGGAGGTGCCGACACCGGTCTTGGCGCCCGTGGTCCAGGTCGCCTGCGCACCCGGCCCGCCGGGTGCCACCCCCGGGTCCTGGGCTCCCGCCGGCACGACCGGCAGGAGCACCGCCAGCGCCGCGGCCAGCGCCAGCAGGACGCGCACCGATGACCGCTCCATGAACTCCCCCTCGCACGGGAACCGGACGCTCGTCACGGTACGGGAGCCCTGTGACAGGGAGCAACAGGTCGGCTAAATCCTGCTCACCAGGCGGCGCGGAGGAGGGCGGAGCCGCCGGGGCGGAACGCGCCGCTGACCAGGCTGGCGCGCAGGTCGGCGGGGGCGGTGGCGAACAGCCGCAGCATCGTGCGGGCGAGGCCCCCGGCGCTGGGCGCACCGGAGAGGTAGCCGCGCCAGTGCTCCGGGCGCAGGTCGAAGAACGCGCGGAAGAAGGCCCGCGTGCGGGCGCCGTCGAAGCGCAGGAGGGTCTCGAGGCCGAACTCGTGGAGCGCGCGCTGGCGCACGAGGTCGCGGGGCCAGACCGCGTCCCAGCCGGCCCGCGCGACCGCCGCGCCGTCGGCGGCGGGGTCGTCCAGCGCGCGCGCCAGCGCCGCCGCGAGGTCCAGGGCGCGGCGCAGCGCCGCCGCGACCTGGTAGCCGGTGGCGGGGTGGACCATGCCCGCGGCCCCGCCGTAGCCCACCACCCGCTGGTCGCGCGGGGGCAGGGGGACGCCCATGGGGAAGGCGACGCGCTCGACGGCGTCGGTCCGCAGCGCGCGGGCGCCGAGGACGTCCAGGCGGCGGTGCAGCCGGTCGCGCAGGACGTCCATGCCGAGGGCCGGGCGCCGGGCCAGCGAGGTCTCCTCCGCCAGCCAGCGGCCGTCGCCGAGGTCCATGGCGTAGAGGAAGGTCGGGTCCTCGGCCACGTGCGGCAGGCCCCGGAGCGGCTCGTCGCGCCAGTCCATCAGCAGCATCCCGCCGGGCGGGCCCGGCGGGGCGGCGAACTCCCCGACGATCCCGTACGCGGTCTGCTGCGCGGGGCGCGGGCCCGCGCCGCGCCGCAGCAGCGTGGGGGAGTGGCCGCTCGCGTCGACCACGACGCGGGCGGCCAGGTCCCCGCGGACGTGACCACGCACGAGCGGTCCGCGTCGTGGCTGACCCCGCTGACGCGCGCGGCGACGGCGCGGGCGCCGTGGCGGTCGGCCTCCGCGCGCAGCCCGTGCTGCAGGCGGTCGTTGGCCACGCGCGCGCGTAGGCGCGCTCCAGGACCCAGGGGCGGTCGCCCAGATCGACGGTCACGCTGGTCCAGCGCAGGGCCGCGAGGCCGTCGGGCCGGGCGGCGGGCAGCTCGTCCTCCCAGACCCCGTAGCTGTTGGTCCAGGGGGCGTCGGGGTCCGGGGTCAGGACGGCGACGCGCAGCCCCGCCCCGGCGCACGCCGCCGCGGCGGCAGGCCCGCGGGGCCCGCCCCCACCACCACGACGTCGTCCACCGCACCGTCCTCTCACGCCCGCCGCGGCGCCCGGCGCGCCGGGCGGGCCGCCCGGCGGCGCGCCCGGCTTCCGGGCGCGAACGCGCGGCGCCCAGGGTACGGCCGCCGCTACCCGCGCGTCCGCGCGCGCGCGCGGTCAGACGGTGGTGGGGACGCGTCCGGCGGGGTGGCGTTCAGCAGCGCCGCCGCCGTGGGGGGTCGGCGACGGTGCGCACGCGGGGCCGTGCCCTGTAGCCTCGGCGTCCATGGATGCTGCGGAGCTGGTGGAGCGGCTGCTGGCGGGAGACCGCCGGGCCCTCGCGCGGGTGCTGACCCGCGTCGAGGACGGGACCCCGGCGCGCCTGCGCGAGGTCGTCGCGCTGCTCCACCCCCACACCGGCCGGGCGCGGCTCGCCGGGATCACCGGGTCGCCGGGGGTGGGCAAGTCGACCCTGACCAGCGCGCTGCTCGCGCACTGGCGCGGGCTCGGGCGCACCGTCGGGGTGCTGGCGGTCGACCCGTCCTCCCTGTTCACCGGCGGCGCCCTGCTCGGCGACCGGGTGCGGATGCAGGACCACGTCCTGGATCCGGGCGTCTACGTCCGCTCGATGGCCAGCCGCGGCCACCTGGGCGGCCTGTCGTGGGCGGCGCCGCAGGCCCTGTCGGTGCTCGACGCCGCCGGGTTCGACGTCGTCGTGGCCGAGACCGTGGGGGTCGGCCAGGCGGAGGTCGAGATCGCGTCGCTGGCCGACACCACCGTCGTCGTGCTCGCGCCCGGCATGGGCGACGCCATCCAGGCGGCCAAGGCCGGGATCCTGGAGGTCGCCGACGTGTTCTGCCTCAACAAGGCCGACCGCGACGGCGCGGACCGCACCGTCCGCGAGCTGCGCGACATGCAGGCCCTCGGTGTGACCCGCCCCGCCCCCGCCGACGGGCCGCCGTGGGTCGCGCCCATCGTGCGCACCGTCGCCGCCGCGGGCGAGGGGATCGCGGAGCTGGCCGGCGCGGTGGACGCGCACCGGGCGTGGCTCGAGGAGGGCGGGGGCCTGGCCGCGCGCCGGCGCGGGCGGGCGAGGCGCAGGTGCGCGACGTGGCCCTGGCGGCGGTGCGCGAGGCGCTCGGGCGCCTGGACGACGGCGACCGGCTCGCGCGGGCGGCCCAGCGGGTCGCCGACCGCGAGATCGACCCCTACGCCGCCGCCGACGAGCTGCTGGCGACGCTCGAGGCGAGCCGAATGGTCTCGCCCGAAGGGCCAATCGAGGGCTAGTCATCTTGTGCATAAGCTTCGGGCGGGGCCCGGCAGTGGCCCGAGTTCGCAGGAGAGCCCGTGGAGTCCCCCGCCAGCCCGACGCCGACCGCAACGAGGCGCCTGACGGCCCCCGCGCGATCCGGCGCGAGGAGCCGGTCCGCCCGATCGCCCGCGAGGCGCGCGTCGCGCCGCGCTCCGCGCCGAACCGGGGCCGACCCCGTCGCCCCCCGCCCGGGCGGCCTTCGGCAGTCCCGCCGCGGACCGCGTGCTCCCGGTACCACCTGCGCGGCCCCGCCCGCACGACCGCAGCACCTCCCCGGCCGCCCCCCGCCCGGGCGCGCCCGCCGCCCCCCCGGCACGCGCGGCGCACCCCGCGCCCGCCGACAGCGGGGCGGCCCCGCCGCGCCGCACCCCCCGCCGGCCCCCCGCCGCCCGCCCCACCCCGCCGGCCGCGCACACCGCCCCGCCGGCCCGCTCCTCCCTCCCGACGGCCCCCGACCGGACGCCCCCGCGCCCCGCGCCACCCCGCCCGCCGCGGGCCCCGCCCCCGCCGCCCCGCCCCCGGGGACCCCGCGCCCGCCACCCCGGCGTCCCGCCCCCTCCCCGACGCCCCCGGGCCCCGTCCCGCCGCCGGCGCCCCCCGGGGCGCCCGCGCGCCCGGTCCCGCCGCCGCCGGCGCCCCCCCGGGCGCCCGCGCGCCCCGTCCCGTCGCCGCCGGCGCGCGCCTGGGTGCGCCCAGGTCAGGTCCCGCCGCCGGCGCCTGCCCCGCGCGCCCAGGTCAGGTCCCGCCGCCGGCGCCCGCCCGGGCGCTCCGTCGCCCTGTCCCGCCGAGCCCCGGCCTGCCGAGGCCCGGCCGGGTGCGCCCCGCCCGGCCGCCGAGGCCCGGCCGGGTGCGCGGGCGTCGCGTCCTGCCGCGGTCGGCCTCCGCCCAGGGTGGGCCCGACGCGAGGGCGGCCCGCGCCGACCGGGATGCGCCCCCGCGCGCCCCGCTCCCCGCCGATCCGCCCGCCGACGCGGCGGGATCGCCACCCCGCTCCCCGGCGACCGCACGGAGGCGGGACCCGCGCGGCGCGCCCCTCCGGCAGGGCGGGTGCGGCCGACGAGACCGCGCAGATCGCGGCGCCGGACCCACCCGCGTCGCCGGTCGCGCCCGCTGCGCGGGCGGGGCCGGGCACCGCGGGCGCCCCGCGCCGGCGCGACCGCGCCCCTCGCCGCGCTCGCGGCGCCCGAGGGCGGCGGCCTGCGCTGGCGGGCCGACGCCGCGACGGTGGCCGGGACCGCCCCGCCGCCCCGCCCGCCCGCGGCGGCGCCACCTGCCCGCGCGGCAGGGGCCGCGCGGGCATCGCCGTGACCCTCCTCGGCGCCGTCCTGCTCGGCGTCGTCGCCGGCGGCGTCCTCGTCCTCAACCGCCGCGGCGACACCACGGGCCTGATCAGCGACCCGGCCCCGGCGGCGCCCCCGCCGTCACCGCCGCGCCGAGCGTGCCCGCCGCCGCCGCGCCCGCGGCGCCCCCGCCGGCGCCCACCCCCGAACCGGCCCCCAGCCCGTCGCCGTCGCCGAGCCCCACCCCGTCGCCGACCCCGCCGGGCGAGCTCGCGGGCGTCCAGCAGCGCCTCACGGAGCTCGGCTACTACGCGGGCCCCATCGACGCGCGCGGAGGGCTCGGCGACCCGCAGCGCCGTCATGGCCTTCCAGAAGGTCCAGGGCCTCGCCCCCGACGGCGTGGCGGGCCCCGCGACCCTCGGCGCGCTGGAGGACCCCGTCCTCCTTCAGCTGCGCGGCGGGGAGCCCGGACCGCGTCGAGGTCGACCTCTCGCCCAAGTCCCGTACCTCGTCCGGGGCGGGAGGTCGCCCGCATCCTCCCGGTCAGCTCCGGCAACGGCGAGACCTACGAGCAGGCCGACGGCGACACCGCCGTGGCCCTGACCCCGGTCGGCACCTTCCGCGTCGAGCGCCGCATCCGCGGCGAGCGCGTCGCCCCCCTCGGCTCGCTGTACGACCCCCTGTACTTTACAAGGGCTGGGCGATCCACGGCTCGAACTCGGTGCCCGCGAGCGAGGCCAGCCACGGCTGCGTGCGCGTCACCCGCACCGACGCCGTCTGGCTCTTCGACCGCGTCCGGGTGGGCACCCAGGTCGTGCTCTACGGCGGCACCCACGTCTTCACCCTGGACGAGGCCGCGAGCGCCGGCACCGGACACCCCGGCGGCGACACCCCGCAGGACGCCCCGGTGGAGCCCGGCGCGGAGGCGCCCGCGACCGGGGCGCCCGCGACCGAGCGCCTCGCCGCCCCGTCGCCGGCGCCCTCGGCCACCCCCGTCATCGCTCGACGGCGTGGGCGTACTCAACCTGGGGGTCCGACCCGGGCGACGGGAGGGGCCGCGGGTGAGCACGCAGGCGGAGGACCGGGAGCGGCGCTACCGCGAGGCCCTCGCCCGGACGGGCGTCGAGGACGACGAGGTCACGACCCTCTCCGACGTCCCGGTCCTGCCCCTGGTCGGCCCGCACAACTACACGGTCGATCCCGAGCGCATCGGGTTCCCGCCAGTACCTGTTCACCCGCGGCGTCTACCTGTCCATGTACCGCGGCAAGCCGTGGACGATCCGCCAGTTCGCCGGGTTCGGGTCGGTCGAGGACAGCAACCGCCGGTACCACGACCTGCTGGCGCCGGCCAGCACGGCCTGTCGGTCGCCTTCGACATGCCGACGCCGATGGGCCGCGACCTGGACGAGCCGGAGAGCCGCGGCGAGGTCGGCCACTGCGGTGTCGCCGTCGACACCCTCGACGACGTCGAGCGCCTGTTCCAGGGCCTCCCGCTCGGCGACATCACGACCGATGACCATCAACGGGCCCGCGGTCGTGCTGTTCGCGATGTACGCGGTCGCCGCGGAGCGCCAGGGGTTCGGCCTGGACCAGCTCGGCGGGACGCTGCAGACCGACATCCACAAGGAGTACATCGCCCAGAAGGAGTGGCTGTTCCCGCCCCAGCCGCACCTGCGCCTCATCGGCGACCTCATCGCCTTCACCGCCGAGCACGCCCCGCGGTACCACCCGCTGTCGGTGTCGGGGTACCACATCCGCGAGGCCGGGTCGACGGCCGCCCAGGAGCTGGCCTTCACCCTGGCCGCGGGCTTCAGCTACGTCGAGCTGGGCCTGTCCCGCGGCCTGGACGTCAACCTGTTCGCCCAGCGCTTCAGCTTCTTCTTCGACGCCCACATCGACTTCTTCGAGGAGATCGGCAAGTTCCGCGCGGCCCGGCGGATCTGGGCGCGCTGGCTGCGCGACCGCTACGGCGTGACCCTCGACCGCGCGCTGCTGCTGCGCTTCCACACCCAGACGGCCGGGGTGTCGCTCACCGCCCAGCAGCCGGACAACAACGTCGTGCGCACCGCGGTGGAGGCGCTCGCCGCCGTCCTGGGCGGCACCCAGTCGCTGCACACCAACGCCCTGGACGAGGTGCTGGCGCTGCCGTCGGACCACGCGGCCCGGGTGGCGCTGCGCACCCAGCAGGTGCTGGCGGAGGAGACCGGCGTCACCGCCACGATCGACCCGCTGGGCGGGTCGTGGTTCGTGGAGTGGATGACCGACCGCGTCGAGGCCGACACCGAGGACTACTTCCGCCGCATCCTGGAGCAGTCCCCGGACGGCACGGTCACCGGCGGCCTGCTGCGCGGCATCGAGACCGGCTGGTTCCTCGGCGAGATCGCCGACGCCGCCTTCCGCTACCAGCAGCAGCTGGAGAAGGGCAGCAAGCGCATCGTCGGCGTGAACGTGCACCAGGCCGACGACGAGGACGAGCTGGAGATCCTGCGCATCTCCGCCGAGGTCGAGCGCGCGCAGTCCGCGCGCCTCGCGTCCTTCCGCGCCGCGCGTGACGGCGCGGCGACCGGCGCGGCGCTGGACCGCCTGCGCACCGCCGCCCGCTCCGACGACAACCTCGTGCCGGTGATCATGGACGCCGTGCGCGCCGACGCGACCCTGGGCGAGATCTGCGGCGCGCTGAAGGACGTCTTCGGCACCTACCGCGAGCCCCCGCGGATCTAGGGGGGCACCTCAGACGCCGGGCGGCTTCCGAGCGCGGGGTCGGGCGAAGCGGATCTAGTACACGTCGCGCTCCCGCTCGACGACGGTCTCGCGGCGTACGGGGACCTCGCGGCGGCTGACGTAGGTCCGCCGGCCGGTGCCGAACGCCCAGAACGCCACCGCTGCGAGCCCCGCGATCATCAGGATGATCCCGATCGTGGCGATGTCGATCCCCGCCACGCTGAAGTCGACGGCGAAGAACAGGATCGCCCCGATCGCCGCCAACGTGAT
The DNA here is from genome assembly GCA_030447925.1 of Egibacteraceae bacterium. Lineage (GTDB taxonomy): Bacteria > Actinomycetota > Nitriliruptoria > Euzebyales > Egibacteraceae > JAUJNX01. The sequence goes on from JAUJNX010000007.1 coordinate 143,322, forward strand.
GCCGCTCCCCAGCGTCATTGCCCGCCCTCCTCACTCTCCGGTTCAACAAAGCTACGGAGCGTAACTGTACCCGATGCGGTGGCGGCCTACGCCAGCGCGGCGAGCGCGCGCAGCTCGTCCTCGGGGAGCAGCCCCGGGACCAGGGTCCGCGAGGCGAGGATGGTGGGGACGCCGCCCACGCCGTTACGGCGGTGCACGCCCATCGCGCGGCGCGTCGACGCGATCCGCCCGGGGTCGGCCAGCGCCCCGGCGACGGCGTCGCGGTCCAGGCCGGCCGCGTCGGCCAGGTCGGCCAGGATCCCGTGGTCGCCGATGGGGGCGCCGTCCTCCCAGAACGCCCGGTAGCAGGCCGACCGCCACGAGGCGCCCAGCCCCGCCGACTCCGCGAGCGCGCCGACCGTGTGCGCGGCGGCGGTGGGCGGCAGCCCGCGCGGGCGCCGCAGCACCAGCCCCTCGGCCGCGGCCTCCTCGGCCAGGTCCGCGATGCCGGCCACGACGTCGAGGGTGACGGGCAGCGTGGCGTCCACCCCGATGCCCTCGAAGCCCTCGAACGCGACGTCCAGGCCGTCGTCGGCCAGCCGCTGGACCCGCAGCACCGCCACCGCCGACCCCGGCGAGGTGAAGTCGTGGAACAGCGTCAGGCCCACCCTCAGCCCGGGTGCGGCGTGGCCGCCTCGATCTCGGCCTTGAGGCGGGCGAGGTCGGACTCGACCCGGCGGTCGACCGCGCCGAGGGCGTCGGTCGCGCGCTCGACCAGGCTCGCCGGGTCGTGGTCGACGGCCAGGTCGACGCGCGTGCGCTTGGGGCTCAGGGCGATCAGCGACGCCGTCCAGGTGTCGCCGTCCTCCTCGGCGCGGCGCCACGACAGCAGCTCACCGTCCCGGCGGTCCACGACCTCCGCGCCCGCCAAGAAGGCGGGCAGGCCGTCCCAGACCGCCCGCAGCGGGCGCTCGACCTCGATCTTCTTCTCCACGCGATGGCTCACGCGGGCGATCCTAGGCGAGCGCGGTAGCGGGCGGCGGAGCGGCGGACCACCCCCCGCGCGTCCTCGCGCACCTCGCCGAACCCGCCGTACAGGCGGTCGTAGGGCAGGGGCTCCAGGGCCGCCAGGACCGCGTCGAGCTCGGCGGCCGACAGCGGCAGGTAGTTGGGGTAGCTGTACATGAAGCTGACCCAGCCGCTGGCCGGGACGACCATGACCGTGTCGCCGGTCAGCAGCAGCCCCTCGCGGTGCAGGACCGCGCTGCCGGGGAAGTGCCCGCCGCAGCGGACCAGGGTCACGCCGGGCAGCACCTCGTGGGCGCCCGACCAGGCGAGCAGGCGCGGCGTCGGCATGGTCACCCACGCGAGGTCCTCCTGGGGCACCAGGACCGGCGCGTCGAGGGCCTCCGCCCAGTGCGCCATGGCGCCGTAGAAGTGCGGGTGCGAGCAGGCGACCGCCCGCACCCGCCCCAGCGCGGCCACCTGCGCGACCGCCGCCGCGTCGAGCCACCCGGGCGCGTCCCACAGCACCGCCCCGTCGGGCGTCGACAGGACGTAGCCCCGCTGGCCGATGCCGACCTGCGGCGCGACCGTGAGGCGGTGCAGGCCGGGCTCCAGCTCCTCCACCGACAGCGCCCGCGGCTCGGACCGGGACACCCAGCGCTGGCCGCCGGGCGGCAGGTACTGCCGCTCGTCGGCGCAGATCAGGCACACCCCGGGCACCTGGCCCTCGGGATAGTGAGCGGCGCAGGTGGCGCAGACCGTCCTCACGAGAACAGGCGGTCCGCGAGCAGGGCGCGGTGCTGGGTGGCCGTGCCGTAGGAGGACTCCAGCGCCTTGCCGCGCTTGAGCCACAGGTGCAGGTCGTGCTCCCAGGTGAAGCCGATCCCGCCGTGGACCTGGAGCGTCTCGCGGTTGGCCACGATCTCGGCCTCGGTCGCGGCGACCTTGGCGATGCTCGCGGCCTCGGACCGGTCGGCGCGGCCCTCGGCCAGGGCAAGTGCGGCGTACCAGGCGGCGGCCTTGGACGTCTCGACCACCAGCAGGGTCTCGGCCAGCTTGTGCTTCACCGCCTGGAACGACCCGACGGGCCGGCCGAACTGCTGGCGGTCCTTGGTGTAGGCCACGGTGACGTCGAGCATGCGCTGGGACAGCCCGTTGAGGAGGGCCGCGGTCCCGGCGGCGCCGCGGTCCCATGCGGCGGCGGCCTCCGCGGCGCCGCCGGCCATGCGCGTGTCGTCGCCGGTCTCGGCCTCCACGGTGAACAGCCGCCGGGCGCCGTCCTGGGACGGCTGCGCCGTCGCCGCGAACCGGTCGCGCGGGACCGCGTGCAGCGCGTCGCCCCGGTGCAGCAGGAGCAGGTCGGCGATGTGGGCGTCCGCCACGTAGGGCGCGTCCATCAGCTGCACCGTGACGACCGCGTCGCCCGCGGCGATCCGCGGCAGCCAATCCTTCTGCTGCGCCTCGGTGCCCGCCTCCACCAGCAGCGGCACGCCGATGGCGGTGGTCTCCAGCAGCGGCTCGGGGAGCGCGGCGGCGCCCGCCTCCTCGAGCAGCAGCACGAGGTCGACGGCCCCCAGGCCCAGCCCGCCGTGCTCCTCCGGCACGGTCAGCCCGACGAAGCCGGTGTCGGCCATCTTGCCCCACAGCTCCGGGCTGCGGCCGGTCTCCGACGCCCACATCGCCCGGACGTGGGATGCCGGCGACTCGCCCGCGAAGAAGTCGCGGGCGGCGTCGCGCAGGGCGTACTGCTCCTCGGTGAAGTCGAAGTCCACGCTCCAGCCTCTCGCTTCCCTGCGGCCACGGGCTTGGCCCCTGCGGTTACCGGCGGGTAGCAGCGTAGCGGGCGGAACGCGCCGCGTGGGCGGGCGCAGCACGAACAGGTCCGGGGCCGCGAACCTCGCCCCCTCGCGTTCGTCCGGCCTCCGACGTGTGCCTTCGGCAGCCGTCGCTCCCCCCGGCCGCCCGGGGATGGCCGCCCGGGCCTGGCCGGCTGCGCCGCGGGACGAGAGGTGGTCGCGCCGAGCTCAAGTGCGGCCGCCGTCCACCGATGCAGGTGATGACCACGGAAGGTCCGGGGCGCGGGACGGGCGGGGCGGGGCATGCGCAGGCGTGCGATGGCGACACTGGTCGCGGTGCTGGTGGCAGGGGTTGCGGGCGGCGCGGAGGCGCGGGCGGCGGAGGGCAGCCCGACGGTCCGGGTGATCGTGGAGCTCGAGTCAGGGGCCGGGCCGGCCGAGGGGGTCGCGGACCGGCTCGCCGGCGCCTACGGCACCGACGCCGCCACGGTCTACGAGGAGGTCCTGCACGGGTTCGCGGCGGAGGTGCAGGCCGACGAGGTGGCCGACCTCGTGGCCGACCCGGCGGTGCGGGCGGTGGTGCCCGACGTGGCGATCCGCGCGTTCGGGGAGGTCCCCAGCGGGGTGAAGCGCATGCGCGCCGACGCGGTCCCGGGCTCCGTCGTCGGGACCCGCGGGCGCGTCGACGCCGACATCGCCATCCTGGACACCGGCGTGAACCCGCACCCGGACCTCGACGTCCGGGGCGGTGTCGACTGCACCGGTGACGCGGGCTGCACCGGCGCGTCCTACGCCGACGGCCACGGCCACGGCACCCACGTGGCGGGCAGCGCCGGCGCGACGGACGACGGGGCCGGGGTCGTGGGCGTGGCGCCCGGCGCGCGGATCTGGGGCGTCAAGGTCCTGTCCGACAGCGGCGGCGGCTACCTGTCCTGGTTCGTGGCCGGGCTCGACTGGGCGGTGGCCCAGCGGCGGCGGCTACCTGTCCTGGTTCGTGGCCGGGCTCGACTGGGCGGTGGCCCGCGGCGACATCGAGGTGGTCAACGCCAGCCTCGGCGGCCCCTCCGGGGCGAACGCGGCCGTCGACGCGGCCATCGACCGCGCCACCGCCGCCGGCGTCGTCGTGGTCGTGGCGGCCGGCAACAGCGGCGTCGACGCGGCCGGGACGAGCCCCGCCAACTCACCGTCCGCCATCACCGTGTCCGCGGTCGCCGACGCCGACGGCGCGGCCGGCGCGCTGGGGGGCAGCGCCTGCGGGCTGCCCGACGACAGCTTCGCCACGTTCTCCAACTACGGCGCGGTCGTCGACGTCGCCGCCCCCGGGGTGTGCATCACCTCGACGAGCCGCGGCGGCGGCTACGCCGTGATGTCGGGCACGTCGATGGCCGCGCCGCACGTGGCCAGCACGGCCGCCGTCCACATCGCCACCGCCCGGCTACCGCGCGACGGGCAGCGGGCCGCCACCGTCCGGGCCACCCTGCAGGGCGCTTGGGGCGCCGCCCAGTCCTCGCCGTGCGGCTTCACCGGCGGCCGGTCGGCCGAGCCGCTGGTGGTGCTGGGCGGCTGCCCGGGCACGGGCGACACGGTGCCCCCGCAGCCGGTGCGGCTGTCGGCGTCGCCAGGGGACCGCGTGGTCGGCCTGACCTGGACCGCGGCGAACGACCCCGCGGGCATCGCCGCCTACCAGCTGCTCCGCGGCACCGGCACCGACGCGCTGGTGGTGCACCGGACGCTGCCCGGGGATGTCACCGCGTTCAGCGACACCGGCCTGCGCAACAGGACGACCTACCGCTACGCGGTCGCGGCGGTGGACGGCAGCGGTAACGTCGCCCCGCTGTCCGCGCCGGTCAGCGCGGTCCCGCAGGACGTCACGCCGCCGCAGCAGCCGGTCCTGGCGGGCGTGGCGCACGACCGGCGGGCGTCGCTGTCCTGGACGGCAGTGACCGACGCCTCCGGCATCGGTTCCTACCAGCTGTGGCGGACCGCGCCGGGCGGCGCGCCGGTCCTGCGCGCCCGGGTGGCCGCGACCGCCACGACCTTCGCCGACCGCCCCCTGGTCAACGGCGGCGCCTACCGCTACACGCTGGTCGCGGTCGACCGGGCGGGCAACGCGTCGCCGCACAGCGGAGCCGTGACCGTCAGGCCGTTCGACGCCGCCCCGCCGTCGGTGCCCGCGCTGCGGGTCAAGGTCGGCGACGGCCGCCTGCTGCTGGCCTGGCGGGCCAGCACGGACTCGACCGGCGTGGCCGCGTACCGCCTGGAGCGCGCGGTGGGGCCGTACGGCACGTTCGCCCCCCTGCTCTCGCTGCCCGGCACGGCGGTCGTCCACGTCGACGCAGGGCTCGTCAACGGCACCCAGTACCGCTACCGGCTGACGGCCGTCGACACCAACGGGTTGGCCTCGACGCCGTCGAGGATCGCCTCCGGGGTCCCACGTGACCTCACCGGCCCCCGGACCGTCACGGTGACCACGGAGCCGGGGGTCGGGGCGGGCCAGGTGCGCCTGGCGTGGTCCGGCGCGTCGGACCCCGCGGGCATCCGCGAGTACCTGATCCACCGCAGCGTCGGGGGCGGGAGCTTCTCGCTGGCCGCGCGGGTCGCTCCTGGCCAGCGGACGTGGACCGCGACTGGCCTGCGCGCGGGGACCAGCTACCGCTGGACGGTCACCCCTGTCGACGGTGCGGGCAACGCGGGTGCCCGGTCCGAGCCTGTGGCGGTGACCGCGCAGTCCACGGCCGGCACGGCGCGGTAGCGGGAACGCGTCGGGGTCGTGCCGGTCCTCACCGCTCCTTCGGCAGGCCCAGGACCCGCTCGGCGATGATGTTCTTCTGGATCTCGCTGGTGCCGGCGTAGATCTTGGCGGCGCGGGAGTACCAGTAGGCGTGCTGCCAGTGGTCCCAGTCCAGGACGTCGCGCAGCGGGGCGGTGAGGGGCGCCTTGGCCGTCAGCTCGCCGTAGGGGCCCGCCGCCTGCATGCCGGCCTCGTAGATGCGCGCCTCCATCTCCGACCAGTAGAGCTTGTTGAGGCTGGCCTCGGGGCCGACCGGCGCACCCTTGGTCAGGCGCGTCAGCGTCCGGTACACGTTGTCCTTGAAGACCTCGGTCTCCACGTACAGCTGCGCCACCCGGTCGCGGACCAGCGGGTCGGTGTCCAGCCCGACCGCCCTGACCAGGGTCACGAGCTGCTGGAGGTCGTGGGAGAAGCGCACGTGGGCGCCCAGCCCCGTGCCGCGCTCGAAGCCCAGGGTCGTCATCGCGACGCGCCAGCCGTCGTTCTCCGCGCCCACCAGGTTGGCGACCGGCACGCGCACGTCGGTGAGGAAGACCTCCGCGAAGCCCGCGTCGCCGTTGATCTGCACGATCGGGCGGACCTCGATGCCGGGGGAGCGCATGTCGATCATCACGAAGCTGATGCCCTTGTGCTTGGGCGCGTCCCGGTCGGTGCGCACCAGGGCGAACATCCAGTCCGCGAAGCGCCCGAGCGAGGTCCAGATCTTCTGGCCGTTGACCAGGTACTCATCGCCCTCGCGCACCGCGGTGGTGCGCACCGCCGCGAGGTCGGAGCCGGCGTCGGGCTCGCTGAAGCCCTGGCACCAGATCGCCTCCGCCGACAGGATCCCGGGCAGCCAGCGCGCCTTCTGCTCGTCGGTGCCGTACTGGATGAGCGTGGGCCCGGCCAGCCCCAGGCCCAGCACGTTGATCCGCGCCGGCGCCCCCGCGCGGGCGTACTCCTCCTGGAAGATGGCCGTGGACAGCAGGTCGGCGTCGCGCCCCCCGTACGCCCGGGGCCAGTTGATCGCCGCGTAGCCCGCGTCGTACAGGCGCCGCTCCCACGCGCGGTGCTGGGCGAAGCCCTCCTCGGTGGACTGCGAGCCGAGCGGCTCGGCCGGGACGTTGGCCGCCAGCCACGCGGCGACCTCGTCGCGGAACGCCTGCTGGTCCGGGGTCAGGTCGAGGTCCATCGCCACCTGCTCCTCGTCTCGGGGCCCACGACGTTACCCGACGGTAACGCCACCCATCGTCCACTGTGGATCGACCGCGCACCGCCGGTGCCGCGGTAGGGTCCGCGGCGTGCCGGTGCTGGTCACGGGGGCGGAGGCGGGGCTCGGGCGGGAGGCCGTCCGGGCGCGGGCGCGCGCGGGCGGGGAGCGGCGCGCGTGGCTCGACCCCGACGCCCTGGATGACCCGGAGGGCGACGCGGCCCGCCTGCGCGCCGCCGGGGTCAAGGCCACACCGTCGTGCACTGCTGGGGCGGGCCGATCGTGGCCCCCGACCAGGAGCTGGACGGCCTGGCCGGGGTCCTGTCGGCCGCGCTGGGCGCCGGGTGCCGCCGGTTCGTCTGGCCCTCCCACCTGGGGGCGGACGACCCCGGCGGTGATGCGTACCTGTCGGCCTGCGCCGAGGGCGAGGACCTGCTGGCCGGGGCGGGGCTCGAGTCGATCGTGATCCGCCGGGCGCTGACCTACGGGCCGGGCGACGCGCTGACCCGCCGGCTGGCCGGTCCGGCCGGCGACGGGGTGCGCCCCGACGCCCGCCACGCGCCGCTGCTGGCCGCGGACCTCGCGGCCGCGGTCGCGCGCGCCGACGCCCGGGACCGCGCCGCCACGCGCCCCGACCTGGCGCTGGTGCTGGAGCTCGCGGGGCCGCAGGTCGTGACCGCCGCGGACCTCGTGGCCGGCCTGCGCGGGGCCGTCCCGGCCGATCCCACCCCGCTGCCGCCGACGGCGGCGGCGCTCTACGACCGCGACCTGGTGCCGGGCCCGCAGACCCTCGGGCGGGAGGGCACCCCCCTGGCCGCCGGCCTCGCACGCCTCGGAGGGGCGACATGACACCAACGGTTTCCCCACCCGATGCCGCCCGGCCACCTGCCGGTCGCCGGGTGACCCGCTGACGTCGCGGATCATTCCCCCGTGCGCGTCGCGATCATCACCGAGAGCTTCCTGCCCCAGGTCAACGGGGTGACCAACTCCGTGACCCGGGTGCTGGACCACCTCGCCGGGCGGGGTCACTCCGCGCTGGTCATCGCCCCGGGGTCGGGGCCGCAGACCTACGCGGGCGCCCCCGTGGTGCGGGTGCGGGCCGTCGGCCTGCCCTTCTACAAGTCGTTCACGATCGGCCTGCCGACCCGCCAGATCGAGGCGGTGCTCAGCGCCTTCGCCCCCGACGTCGTCCACCTGGCGTCGCCGATCGCGCTGGGGGCCCACGGCGCGGTCGTCGCCGAGCGCCTGGGCATCCCCGCGGTCGCGGTCTACCAGACCGACATCGCCACCTTCGCCCAGCGCTACCGGCTGGGCGCCGCCCGGGGGATCGTGTGGGCCTGGCTGCGCCAGATCCACGGGCGGGCCGCGCGCACGCTGGCGCCGTCGTCACCCGCGCTGTGGGACCTGCGCCGCAACGGCATCCCCAACGTGCACCTGTGGGGGCGCGGCGTCGACGGCGAGGCGTTCAACCCCTCGCACCGGTCCGAGGAGCTGCGCCGCCGCCTGGCGCCGCGCGGCGAGGTGCTGGTCGGCTACGTGGGGCGGCTGGGCGCGGAGAAGCGCGTGGAGCTGCTCGCCCCGCTGGCCGACCTGCCCGGCACCCGCGTGGTCGTGGTCGGCGACGGGCCGTCCCGCGCGCAGCTGGAGCGCGAGATGCCCGGCGCGGTGTTCCTGGGCTTCCAGCACGGGCCGGACCTGTCGGCGACGTTCGCGTCGATCGACGTGTTCGTCCACCCCGGCGCCGGCGAGACCTTCTGCCAGGCGGCGCAGGAGGCGCTCTCGTCGGGGGTGCCGGTCGTGGCCGCCGCCGCCGGCGGGCTGCTGGACCTCGTCCGCCACGGCGAGACCGGCCTGCTGTGGCCGCCCGACGAGCCGGAGGAGCTGGTGCGCGCGGTCGCCGCGCTCGCCGCCGACGGGGGCCTGCGCGCGGCGATGGGCGCCACCGCCCGCGCCTCCGTGGCGGGGCGCACCTGGGAGGCGCTCGGCGACCAGATCCTCGGCCACTACCGCGCGGTGATCGGGCAGCGGACCGGGCAGGCGATCGCCTCGTGAGGATCGTCCAGGCCGCCAACTTCGTCGCCCCGCACTCGGGCGGGATCAAGACCGTCCTGGAGGCGCTCGGGCGGGGCTACACCGCGTGCGGCCACGAGCGCACCCTGGTGATCCCCGGCGAGCGCGACAGCGACTACCGGACCGCCGCGGGCCGGACGATCACGATCCGGTCCCCGCGCCTGGCCGGCTTCGGCGGGTACCGCGTGATCGTGGACCGCCCCCGCGCCGAGCGCGTGATCGCCGGGCTGCGGCCCGACGCGCTGGAGGTGTCCGACCGCTTCACCCTGGCGCACCTCGGCACCTGGGCGCGCGCCCGGGGCATCCCCTCGACCATGGTGTCCCACGAGCGGCTCGACGCGATCATCGCCGTGCGCGCCGGCTCCTGGCCGGCGCTGCGCCGGGCGGGGGACCGCTGGAACCGCCGGCTCGCCTCGACCTTCGACACGGTCGTGTGCACCACCGCGTGGGCCGCGCAGGAGTTCGACCGCATCGGCGCGACCAACGTCCGGCGCGTGCCGCTGGGTGTGGACCTGCGCACCTTCAGCCCGGACCGGCGCGACGAGGAGGTCCGCGAGCGCTTCGCCCCCGGCGGCGCGACGCTGCTGGTCAGCGTCGGGCGCCTGTCGACCGAGAAGCGCCCGCTGCTGGCCATCGAGGCCTTCCGCCAGCTCTCGCGGCGCACCGGCGGCTCCGGCGCGGTGCTCGTGGTCGCCGGGGAGGGCCCCCTGCGCCCCGCGCTCGAGCAGGCGGCGGCCGGGCTGAACGTCACCTTCCTGGGCCACGTCAAGGAGCGCGCCGCCCTGGCGGCGCTGTACGCCAGCGCCGACGTCGCGCTGTCGCTGGGGCCGGTCGAGACCTTCGGGCTGGCCGCCCTGGAGGCGCTGGCCAGCGGCACGCCGGTGGTCGCCGCCCGGACCGGCGCCGTCGCCGAGCTGCTCGGGCCGGGCGCCGGCGTGGCGACGTTCTCCCACCCCTCGGCGGTCGCGTCGGGTGTTCGCGCGGTCCTGTCCTGGTCGCCCCCGGCCCGGCGCGCGGCGGCGCGGCGGCGGGCGGAGGAGTTCCCCTGGTCGGCGACCATCGAGCGCATGCTCGCCGTCCACGGCGCGGGCGTCGGGGTGGACGCATGAGCCGCCCGGCGTCTGAGGTGCGGGCGTGAGCCGCCCGGCGTCTGAGGTGCGGGCGTGAGCCGCCCGCGTCTGAGGTGCGGGCGTGAGCCGCCCGGCGCGTGAGGTGCAGGCGTGAGCCGCCCGGCGTCTGAGGTGCGGGCGTGAGGCGGCGGATGGCGGCCCCGTCCGTGGTGCGCGGGCTGCGCCCCGGCGACGACGCCGCCATCCGGCAGCTGTTCCGCGACACCCTGGCGCTGGGGCGGCCGCTGCCGTTCGACCTGCCCGACATGGACGCCTACGAGCGGCTGTCCCTGGACTGGTTCCTGGGGCCCGGCCGCGGCGCGGCCGCGGTGCTGGAGGCCGAGGACCGCGTGATCGGCTACACCCTCGTCGCGCTGGACCACGACGCCTACCGGCGCTGGGCGGTGCCGCAGGCCGTCGCCTGGGGGGCGCGCGCCGCCGCGCTGCTCGCGCTGGGCCAGGGGTCGCCGCGGGCGCGGCGCTTCACCTGGCTGCGGCTGGTCGACGGGGTCGTGAACTGGCGCCATGCCCCGCCGCCGCCGCAGCCCGCGCTCATGCACTTCAACGTCGCCCGCGACGCCCGCGCCCTGGACGGCGGGGTGCGGCTGGCCGCCCACGTGAACGACGTCTGCCGCGCGGCGGGCGTCCGCGGGTGGTACGGCGAGGTCAACGCCCGCGTCGGCCGCCGGGCCGCCGCGTTCGAGCAGTTCGGCGGGCGCATCGTCGCCCGGGTCCCCAACCGCACGATGACCTGGCTGGCGGGGCGGCCGATCGAGCGCCTGACCGTGATGCGCGAGGTCGACTGGCCCCTGCGCGGCACCGCCCCGCCGGTGGGCTGACTACCCGGCCACGAAGGCCTGCACCTGCAGGAAGACGCTGGGGCTGTCGTGCAGCCAGCTGTGCAGGAAGCACGGCGTCATCGTGTTCGTCGCGCCGTCCAGCATCGTGCTCTCGTCGGGGTCGAGAACCTCATCGCAGGGTGACCACCAGGTGCCGTAGCGCACCTGGTCGCTGGACGGGGTCTCGTCGTCGGCGTTCAGGGCGGTCAGGAAGGGCGACCCCGGCCGCATCTCCTGGCAGGGGACGTCGTGGCAGAGGTACGCCAGGTTCGTGCCGTGGTTCGGCCCGGCCAGCGACACCCACTCGTCGACCACGGCGGCGCCGCCGAGGTTCTTCAGGAACCAGCGGCTCGACAGGCCGCCCATCGAGTGGGTGACGATGTCGATGCGGTCCCAGCCCGTGGCCAGGCGGATCTCCTCGACCTTCACGCGGATCGCCTCGGCGGTGACGGCGTTGGACTGGTTCGAGTCGTACTCCCAGTTCACGACGGAGGCCGGGTCGTAGCCGGCGTCCAGGAAGCGGTCGGCCATGCGGTCGAAGGTGCCCAGGTCGCCCTGGTACCCGTGGACGAACAGGATCGGCTGGGTCGCGGTGACGGTCTGGGCGGCGGCGGGGGCGGCGGGCAGGACCAGCCCGCCCGTGACGGCCAGGGCGAGCAGCAGTCGGCGGATGCGCACCATCGGCTCCTTCTTGCGCTTGCGCGGGGACCGGGCAGCCTGGAAGGTACCGGGTGGTAACCACCCAATGGCGACCTGTGGGCGATTTGCGCCCGCGAACGCGGGTCAGCGGCCTTCCCAGCGCGGGGCGCGGCGCTCGTCCAGGGCGCGCACGCCCTCGCGGAAGTCCTCGCTGGCGTAGGCGGCGACGACCAGGTCGTCGCCGTCGCGGCGGCCCTCGACCGACGCCCGCCGGACCGCCTCCTTCGCCACGGCCATCGCGACCGGGGCCTGGGCCGCGAGCTGCTCGGCGAGCTGGTTCACGCGCAGCTCGAGGCGGCCCGCGGGGACGACCTCGGTGGCCAGTCCCAGGGACAGGGCCTCGTCGGCGGCGACCAGGCGGCCGGTGAGCAGCAGCTCGCGGGCGCGCCCCGCCCCGACCAGGGCGACGAGCCGCGCCACGGTGGGCAGCGCAGGGGCGTTGCCCAGCGTGCGCACCGCCGGCATGCCGAAGCGCGCGGCGGTGGTGCAGATGCGCAGGTCGCAGGCGATGGCCAGCGCCAGCCCGGCGCCGACGGCGAAGCCGTCGACCGCCGCGACCACCGGCTGGGGGAGGCGCTCCAGCGCGGCGAGGACGGCCTCCAGGCGCTGCTCGTGGCCCAGCCCGTCATCGCCCGCGGCGACGCGCCGGTAGGCGGCGACGTCGGCGCCCGCGGCGAAGGCGCGGCCGCCCTCGCCGCGCACGACCACCACGCGGACGGCCGGGTCGTCCGCGGCGGCCGCGGCGTGGCGCCCCAGGGCCGCGACCATGCGGTCGTTCAGCGCGTTGCGCGCCGCCGGTCGCGCCAGCGTGATCCGCAGCACCCGCCCGACGCGCTCCGCCCGCACCTCGTCCGCCATCCGGTCCCCCTCCTCCAGCCGCCCCCCGGTCAGCCCGCCAGCCCGCGGGTGCGCAGGGCGTCGATCTGGGACTCGGCCAGGCCGAGCTCGCGCAGGACCGCGCCCGTGTGCTCGCCGAGCAGGGGGGCGGGGCGGCGCACGGCCCCGGGGGTGCCGGCCAGCCGCACCGGCACGCCCAGCACGGGCACGCGCCCGTCCTTCGGGTGCTCCACGGTGGTGACCAGGCCGCGGGCGACGGTCTGGGGGTCCGCGACCGCACCGGCGTGGTCCTGCACCGGGCCGGCGGGGACGCCGGCCGCCAGCAGCAGGTCGACCCACAGCGCGGTCGGCCCGCCCGACAGCGCCGCCTCCAGCTCCGCCACGAGCTCCGCGCGGTGGGCCATGCGGCCGCGGTTCTGCGCGAAGCGCGGGTCGTCGATCAGCCGGTCCACGCCCAGCGCCCGGCACAGCCGGCGCCAGCGCCAGTCGTCGTCGGCGACGGCGGTCAGCCAGCCGTCGGCGGTGCGCAGCGCCTGGTACGGCGCGGTCAGCCGGTTGGCGGTGCCGCGCGGGCCCGGCGCGCGCCCCGTGGTCCACAGCTCCGCCAGGTCCCACAGCGACAGCGCGACGGCGGCGTCGAACTGGGCGGCGTCCAGCACGCGAGCCGCGAACGTCAGCCCGACGGCGGCGGCGTCGACCAGCTGGCCGCGCCCCGTGCGCCCGCGCGCGACGATCGCGGCCAGCACGCCGAGGGCCGCGAGCAGCCCGGCGCCGAGGTCGGCGACCGGCACGCCGGCGCGCACGGGCCCGCCGCCCGGCTCGCCGGTGACGGTCAGGATCCCCGCCATCCCCTGGGCGACGAGGTCCGCGCCCGGGCGCCCCGCGTACGGCCCGGTGCGCCCGAACCCGGTGACGCTGGCGTAGACCAGCCCCGGGTTGCGGCCTGCGAGGGCCTCGTAGCCGATGCCCAGCCGGTCCGCGGCCCCCGGGGGCGCGCTGTCGACGACCACGTCGGCGGTGGCGACGAGCCGCTGGAACAGCTCGCGGCCCTCCGTCGCGGTCAGGTCCAGCGCCACGCTGCGCTTGTTGCGGTTGACCGCCAGGAACGCGGCGCCGTCCGCGCCGGTGCGGTGGAACCCGGGCGCCCAGCGGGCCGGGTCGCCGTCGCGCGGGGGCTCGACCTTGATGACGTCGGCGCCCAGGTCGGCCAGCAGCATCGCGCAGAACGGCCCGCCCATCACGTGGCCCAGCTCCAGCACCCGCAGTGGCGCGAGCGCCCCCTCGCCCCCCACGTCCCCCCCGCCCCGCCCGCTGTCCCCCATTCCGGACATCCTCGCGGACGTGGCGGTCGTTCGTCCACAGTTGTTGCATGGCGAACGCGAAGGCCGCGCCCGCCTGCGAGCGCGTCTCCGCCGCTCCCCAAAGGTGGCGCGCCGACGGCGCGCCGTGGTTCCTACGGCTGGGCGGTGACGAACAGGCCGAGCACGTGGGCGAAGGTCGGGGTGAACACGGCGGGCTCGGTCGCCAGGCGGTGCTGGACGTCGCCGATGGTGTGCCACTCGAGGCCGGCGACGTGGGCTGCGTCCATGATCCTGGGCTGGGCGCCGGCCAGCGGGGTCCAGAACACGTGCACGAACTTGGTGACGCCCTGGTCGGGGACCGCGACCTTGCCGACATCGGCGAGGGGGCTGTGCAGGTCGACCTCCTCGGCCAGCCGCCGGCGCGCACCGGCCTCGTAGGTCTCCCCGGCGTGCAGGAAGCCCGCGGCCGAGGACCCGAGCAACCCCGGGTGCCCGGTGGGCGGGCCCGGTGCGCTGCAGCATCAGCAGCCCGTCGTCGAGGACGAGCGCGTGGGCCGTGCGGAAGTTGACCGCCTCCGCGAAGACCTCGCCCCGGCGCACCGTGCCCACCGGCCGGTCGTGGTCGTCGACGCGGTCGACCAGGTCGTTCAGGGCAGGCGCGGGCACAGGGCCTCCGAGGATCAGGTGGGCCAGGTGACGGGGATGCGGTAGCTCAGCAGGTAGCGGTCGGCGGCGATGACGATGTCGGTGGCCTGGACCGGCCTGAGCGTTGTCCACATGGTCCGCTGGACGGTCATCACCGGCACGCCGGGGCGGATCGCCAGGCCGGTGACCTCGTCGGGCAGCGGGGCGCGGGCGGTGACGTCCTCCACGACCTCGACCACCCGGTGCCCGATGCTGTCGAAGCGGGTCATGGTGTTGCCCGCGAAAGGGCCCTCCTCGGGGTCCTCGATCGGGCTGCCGTGGACCAGCGCGGCCGGTTCGTAGGACGTCGAGAGCTGCGTGGGCTCGCCGTCGGCGAAGAACAGGTAGCGCGCCACCACGACCTCGTGGCGAAGTCCGCCGTCAGGGCGGATTCCGACGGCAGGCGATCCCCGGGCTGCAGGGTGCCGTCTAGGATGCGCGGGCGCAGTGCATCAGCCATCTGCAGGTACGCCGCCCGGCCCGTCGAGTAGCCCACCACCGCCAGCCCTTCCACGCGCACCCAGCGTACGAAGTACTTCCACTCGCCTTCGACAGGGACGCGATCACGAAGCAGGCAGGCGACACCGGATTGACGCGCTGGGTGCTGGTCACCGAGGAGGTGGGCAGCGTGACGGTGTGCCTGCTGGTCAAGGCCGACAGTGCCGAGGAGGCGGCCCACGTCGCCATGCGCGTCGTCGAGGCCGCCCATCGGGAGGCCGGCCACGGGCTGCTCGGCCGGCGGGCTATCGCGCAGCGCCATCCCGCATTGCCACCGGCGCGCGGAGTAGCCGCAGGAGCGGTGGCGGCGCGTGCGCAGGGGGGTCAGGTCGCCGGGGTCACCGTCCCTTCTATGATCCCGCGGCCGGGAGCCCGCCAGCGTCAGGAGCCGTCGTGGGGGAGTTCGTCAGCGTCGAGACCGATGACCACGGGGTCGCCACCGTGCGCATCGACCGGGCGCCGGTGAACGCCCTGTCGCCCCAGGTGTTCGAGGAGCTGCACACCGCCGCGCGGGCCTGCGCCGACGACACCCGCATCGGGGCGGTCGTGGTCTGGGGCGGGCCCAAGGTGTTCGCCGCGGGCGCGGACATCAAGGCGATGCGCGACGCCACGTTCCAGGAGTTCTACGCCCAGGGCGGCGGCCTGCAGGAGTCCGTCGCCGCGCTGGCGCGCCTGCCCAAGCCGGTCATCGCCGCGATCAACGGCTACGCGCTGGGCGGGGGCATGGAGGTGACCCTGGCGGCGGACTTCCGCTACGCGGCGGAGGACGCGCGCATGGGCCAGCCGGAGATCCTGCTCGGCCTGATCCCCGGCGCCGGCGGGACCCAGCGCCTCCCGCGGCTGGTGGGTCCCGCCAGGGCCAAGGAGCTGGTGTTCGGCGGCGGCCAGGTGACCGCGCAGGAGGCCCTGGCGATGGGGCTGGTCGACCGGGTCTTCCCCGCCGACGAGGTCTACGAGCGCGCCGTCGAGGCCGCGCGGCGCTACGCGGCCGGCCCCTACGCGCTGCGGATGGCCAAGCAGGCGATCGACGAGGGCCTGGAGATGGACCTCGACAGCGCCCTGCGCCTGGAGTCCACCCTGTTCGCCGCGACCTTCGCGACCGAGGACCGCAGGATCGGCTTCGACAGCTTCCTGGCCGACGGCCCCGGCAAGGCCACCTTCCGCAGGAATTAGCACTCGAGGGACGTCCTCCTCTTGTGCCGGCGGGTCCCGGTCGACTACCGTTCGGTACCCGCGGCCCAGCCCCTCGTCGCGACACCACCGCTCCCAGCCCCTGAGCACGCACACCACGACGCAGGGGATCTGCCATGAGCGACATCTGGGGCTTCTGCCCTCGCTGCGACCGCTGGTTCGCATGCGACGGCTGGCACGACCGCAGCCGGCCCGAGCCCGCCTGCCCCACCTGCTCCGCCCCGCCCACGGCCATCGAGAACCGGACGCGCCCGGCCGGCGGCAGCCACGTCCGGCTGCTCCCGCGCCCCGTCGAGGCGGCGGAGGACGCGGTCGAGCAGAGCGCCTGACGGCCCCGCCCCCCGGGGCGGGTGCGGGCGCGGCGCCCGCGGTACCGTGAGCGGCCGGGCGGCCCCGCCGTGTCCCGGCCGGGTGCCCTGCGCGTCGGTTACCGTGCGGTAACCTGCGTGCGGAGCCGACCAGGGAGGCAACGCGGTGAGGATCATCTGCCCCGTGAAGCGCGTGCCGGACACGGCCGCCAAGAAGGCGGTCGAACCCGACCTGACCCTCGACCGCGACGGGGTCGAGGCGGTGCTCAACGCCAACGACGAGTGGTCGATCGAGGAGGCGCTGCGCATCAAGGAGCGCACCCCGGGGACCGAGGTCGTCGTCCTGTGCGTGGGGCCGGAGCAGGCGCAGCAGACCATCCGCAAGGCCCTCTCCTACGGGCTGGACGGCGCCATCCAGGTCAGCGACCCCGGCATCTCGGGCTCCGACGCGTCGGGCATCGCCAGCATCGTCGCCGGCGCCCTCGCCGACGAGGAGTTCGACCTGGTGATCATGGGCAACCAGTCGTCGGACGCCCGCACCATGCTGCTGCCCGCCATGCTCGCGGAGTACCTGGACCTCCCCGCGCTGACCTACTGCACGAAGCTGGACATCGACGGCGACACCGTCCGCGCGGAGCGCGAGATGCCCGGCGGCCACCAGGTCGTCGAGGCGAAGCTGCCCGCGGTCGTCTCGGTCGTCGAGGCCATCAACGAGCCCCGCTACCCGTCGTTCAAGGGGATCATGGCCGCCAAGTCCAAGCCGGTGGTGGTCAAGGACCTCCAGGACGTCGGCCTGGACGCCGAGATGGTCGGCCTGGAGCACGCCTGGACCCAGGTGCTGGAGGTGACCCCGCGGCCGCCCCGGCAGGCGGGCGACAAGGTCGAGGACGACGGGTCGGGGACGGTCGGCGCCAAGGCGCTCGCCGACTTCCTCGTGGCCCGCAAGTTCCTGTAGGGAGGCGCAGACCCATGCCCGACGTGCTCGTCCTGGTCGACCACGACCGCGGGACCCCCAAGAAGGTCTCCCTCCAGCTGCTGACCGCCGCCCGCGAGCGCGGCGGCGGCGCCGTCGCCGCCGCGCTGTTCGGCGAGGGCGCGGCGTCGGGGGCGGAGAAGCTCGGCGCGTACGGCGTCGCGACCGCCTACGTCTGGGACTCCCCGGACGCGGCGGCCTACGCGACGGAGCCGCAGGTCGCCGCCCTGGAGGCGGCCCTGGAGGCCTCCGCGGCCGACGTGCTGCTGTACCCGGCGGACCCCTTCCTGACCGACGTGATCGCCCGCGCCGCGGTCCGCCTGGAGGCCGGGGTCGTCACCGACGCCGTCGACCTCACCCTGGAGGGCGACCGGCTGGTCGCGACCAAGGCGATCTTCGGCGGCGAGATGACCTCGCGCTGCCAGGTGCGCGGCGACCGCCCCCAGTTCCTGGGCGTCAAGGCCAACAGCTTCGCCGCGGTCGAGTCCGGCGGCGCCCCCGCGGAGGTCGTGGCGCTGGACGTGACCCTGGACGACACGGCCCGGCGCGCCCGGGTCGTCGACGTGGTCGTCACGCCCAGCGGCGGGCGCCCGGAGATGACCGAGGCGTCGGTGATCGTGGCGGGCGGCCGCGGCCTCGGCGACGCCGAGGGCTTCCGCCTGGTCGAGCAGCTCGCCGACGCGCTGGGCGCCGCCGTCGGCGCGTCGCGCGCCGCGACCGACGCCGGGTGGTACCCCCACCAGCACCAGATCGGCCAGACCGGCAAGACCGTCGCCCCGCAGCTCTACATCGGGGCGGGGATCAGCGGCGCGATCCAGCACCGCGCCGGGATGCAGACCTCGCAGACGATCGTGGCGATCAACAAGGACGCGGAGGCGCCGATCTTCGCGATCGCCGACCTGGCGATCGTCGGTGACCTCTACAAGATCCTGCCGCCGCTGATCGAGGAGGTCGCCAAGCGCCGCGCCTGACGCGGGTGCCCCGCCCGGCTTAGGGTGGCGGCGTGCCGGCCTACCTGGACCACGCCGCGACCACGCCCCTGGACCCCGCCGTCCTGGAGGCGATGCTGCCGCACCTGCGCGACACCTACGGCAACCCGTCGTCGGGCCACGCCTGGGGCCGGGCGGCGCGCGCGGCGGTCGAGACCGCCCGCGAGCAGGTCGCCGAGGCGCTCGGGGTGACCCCCCTGGAGGTGCTGTTCACCTCCGGCGGGACCGAGTCGGACAACATCGCCGTGCTGGGGCTGGCGCGCGCGGCCCGCGCGGCCGGGCGCGGCGCGCACGTGGTCACGACCGCGATCGAGCACCGCGCGGTCCTGGCCGCCTGCGAGGCGCTGCGCGACCGCGAGGGCTTCGACCTCACCGTCGTCGCCCCCGGCCCCGACGGCGTCGTGGACCCCGAGCGCCTGCTCGGCGCCGTCCGCGACGACACCGTGCTGGTCGCCTGCATGGCGGCCAACAACGAGATCGGCACCGTCCAGCCGCTGGCCGAGATCGCGCCCGCCCTGCGCGCCCGCGGCGTCGCCCTGCACGTCGACGCCGTGCAGGCCTTCGGGCGGGTGCCGCTGGACCCGTCCGGCTGGGGGGTCGCGGGGCTCGCGCTGTCGGCGCACAAGTTCTGCGGGCCCAAGGGCGTCGGCGTCCTGGTCCTGCGCCGCGACGTCGCCGTCGAGCCGGTGCAGCTCGGCGGGGGGCAGGAGCGGGGGATCCGGTCCGGCACCCTCGACGCGCCCTCGATCGTCGGCTGCGGTGCGGCCGCGGCGCTGGCCGTCGCGGCGGCCCCCACCGAGGTCCCGCGCCTGGCCGCGCTGCGCGACGCCCTGCGCGAGGGGCTGTGCGTCCTGGACGGCGTGACCCTGGTGGGCTCGGCCGAGCGGCGCCTGCCGACCAACGTCGCCGTCGCCGTCGCCGGCTGCGACGGCGAGTCGCTGCTCGCCGCGCTGGACGCGCGCGGCGTCGCGGTGTCGGCCGGGTCGGCGTGCCAGTCCGGCGCCGTCCGCCCCAGCCACGTGCTGACCGCGATCGCGGCGGACCCCGGCGCCGGGCACCTGCGCCTGAGCCTGGGCCGCACCACCACCGCCCAGGACGTCGCGACCGCGGTCGACGCCGTCCACTCCGCCGTGGCCCTGCTGCGCGGGGCGGGGGGCGGCTTCGTCTGAGCCGTGTCCAGTGACCCCGCAGCCGTGAGCCGCCCGGCGTCTGAGGTGCACCCCCTGAGCCGCCCGGCGTCTGAGGTGCACGCCTGATGGCCCGGGTGCTGGTGGCCATGAGCGGCGGGGTCGACTCGTCGATGGCGGCGGCGCTGCTGGTCGAGCAGGGCCACGACGTCGCCGGGGTGCACCTGAAGATGGCCGACACCCCGTCGGGCCTGCCCGGCAAGGGCTGCTGCACCCTGGACGACAGCCGCGACGCGCGCCGCGTCGCCGACCTGCTCGGCATCCCGTTCTACGTCTGGGACTTCTCCGCGGCCTTCCAGGAGCGCGTCGTCGACGACTTCGTCGCCGAGTACGCCGCGGGCCGCACCCCCAACCCCTGCATCCGCTGCAACGAGCGGGTGAAGTACACCGCGCTGCTCGCCCGCGCCCGGGCCCTGGGCCACGACGCGCTGGCCACCGGCCACCACGTCCGCCGCGACCGCGGACTCGACGGGCGCTGGCGGCTGCGCCGGGCGGCCGACCCGGGCAAGGACCAGACCTACGTGCTGTACATGGCCACCCAGGCGCAGCTCGCGGCGTCGCTGTGGCCGGTGGGCGACCACCGCAAGGCCGACCTGCGCGCCATGGCCGCCGAGCGCGGCCTGGTCACCGCCCGCAAGCCCGACAGCACCGACATCTGCTTCCTGCCGGCCGGGGACCTCGGCGCGTTCCTGCGCCCGCGGCTGGGGGACCGGCCCGGGCGGATCGTGGACGCCGACGGGACCGTGGCGGGCCGCCACGACGGCGCCTACCGCTTCACCGTCGGCCAGCGCCGCGGCCTGGGCCTGTCGGGCGGCGACGTCCCGCGCTACGTCACCCGGATCGACGGGCCCGACGTCCACGTCGGCCCGCGCACCGCCCTGGCAACCCGCGCGGTCGAGGCCGACCACCTGACCTGGATCGCGGGCACCCCGCCCGCGGCGGCGGAGGTCACGGCCCAGGTCCGCTACCGCGGCGCGGCGCTGCCCGCGGTGATCGACGACGCCGACGGCGAGCGGCTGCGCGTCAGCTTCCCCGCCGAGGCCCCGGAGGGCGTGGCGCCCGGCCAGGCGATCGTGCTCTACGACGGCGACACCTGCCTGGGCGGCGCCACCATCCGCTGAGGCCGGGCGGCTCGTTGCGCGGCTCGGGCCGTGGGGTATCACGGGGACGTGCCTCTGACGCTGCCCTCG
This sequence comes from Egibacteraceae bacterium, assembly GCA_030447925.1. GTDB lineage: Bacteria > Actinomycetota > Nitriliruptoria > Euzebyales > Egibacteraceae > JAUJNX01. The sequence continues at coordinate 163,957 of JAUJNX010000007.1, forward strand.
CGCACGGTCGACCTCGCGCCCGTCGTGCACTACCTGGACTACGACGGCCCCGACGGCCCGCCGCCGCTGGTCTGCGTCCACGGGCTGGGCGGCTCCCACGCCGAGTGGGCGGGGTTCGCGGTGCGCATGGCGGCGCGCTCGCGGGTGCTGGTGCCCGACCTCGCCGGCTTCGGGCGCACCCCGCCCGGGGACGACCCGGCCGACGTCGACGGCAACCGCCGGCTGCTGGACCGCTTCCTGCACCGCGTCGCCGGCCGCCCGGTGGTGGTGGTGGGCAGCTCCATGGGCGGGCTGATCGCGATGCGCGAGGCGGTGGAGGCGCCCGACCGCCTCGCCGGCCTCGTGCTCGTCGACCCCTCCCTGCCCCGCCCGCGCTTCGGCCGCCCGGACCCGCTGGTCGGCGGGCAGGCCGCCGCGGTGGCCCTGACCCGGCTCGCGCGGGTCGGCGAGGAGCTGCTGCGCCTGCGCCGCGAGCGGCTCGGCCCCGACGCCGTGGTCAACATGGCCCTGCGGATCACCACCGTCGACCCCGCGCGGGTCGACCCCGACACCGTCGACGCGATGCGTCGCGTCGCCCGGGAGCGGCCCCAGGTCGACCGGCTCGACGCGGCCTACGTCGAGGCCGGGCTGTCGCTGCTCCAGGCGCACGCCGGCCGGCGCTCCCTGGACGTCGTGCGCGCCGTCCCGGACCTGCCCACGCTGCTGCTCCACGGCCGCCAGGACCGCCTGGTGCCGGTGGGCGCGGCCCGCCAGGCCGCGGCCCTGCGCCCGGACTGGACCTACCACGAGCTGCAGGGCGTCGGCCACCTGCCGGCCCTCGAGCAGCCGGAGCGGGTCGCCGCCCTGGTCGGCGCCTGGCTGGCCCGCCGCGTCGACCACCGGCGAGCGTGATCGCGGGCGTCCCCGGACCTGTCGCACCGCGGACCTAGAATCGCAGGTCATGGCTGACCAGGCGGCGCGGGAGCGCGTGGACGCGCTCCGCACACAGATCGGCGAGCACCGGTACCGCTACTACGTGCTCAGCGACCCCTCCGTGACCGACGCGCAGTTCGACGCGCTGATCGCCGAACTGCGCGACCTGGAGGCGCGGTACCCGGAGCTGGACGACCCGTCGTCGCCCAGCCACCAGGTCGGGGCGCCGCCGTCGGGCCCGTTCGCGGAGGTCGCGCACCGCCAGCCGATGCTGTCGCTGGACAACGCCTTCACCGACGACGACCTGCGCGCCTGGTTCGACCGCGTGGAGCGGGGCCTGGAGGGCGCGGAGGTGCGCTACACCTGCGAGCTCAAGGTCGACGGCGTGGCCATCGAGGTCGCCTACGTCAACGGCTTCCTGGAGCGGGCGGTGACCCGCGGGGACGGGCGGGTGGGGGAGGACGTGACCCCCAACGTGCGCACGATCGCCAACGTCCCGTCGCGGCTCGCCCTGGCCGACCCGCCGCCGCTGCTGGAGACCCGCGGGGAGATCCACTACCCGCTGCCCGCGTTCGCGCGCATGAACGACGAGCGGGAGGAGCGCGGCGAGCCGCGCTTCGCCAACCCGCGCAACGCCGCGTCCGGCGCGCTGCGCCAGAAGGACCCCCAGATCACCGCCACCCGGCCACTGCGCCTGGTCTGCCACGGCATCGGCGCGACCCGGGGCGTGCAGGTGGCCTCGCAGTCGGCGTTCCTGGCCCTGCTGCGCGACGCCGAACTGCCCGTGGCGGCGGAGACGCGCACGGTGGCGACCTCCGACGAGGTCCTCGCCTTCGTGCACCACTGGGCCGAGCACCGCCACGACCCGGACTACGAGATCGACGGCGTCGTCGTGAAGGTCGACGACTACGGCCAGCAGCGCCGGCTGGGCACCACCTCCAGCGCGCCCCGGTGGGCGATCGCCTTCAAGTACCCGCCGGAGGAGCAGCAGACCAAGCTGCTGGACATCGTCGTGAACGTGGGCCGGACCGGCAAGGTCAACCCCTTCGCCCAGTTCGAGCCCGTGCTCGTCGCCGGGTCGACGCTGCGGCTCGCGACGCTGCACAACGAGGACCAGGCGCGGGCCAAGGACGTGCGCGTCGGTGACACGATCGTCGTGCGCAAGGCGGGCGACGTGATCCCCGAGGTCGTCGGGCCGGTGCTGGCCCTGCGCCCGCCGGAGGTCGAGGCGGCGGGGCCCTGGCGCTTCCCGACCACCTGCCCGTTCTGCGGCTCGCCGATCCAGCGCCTGGAGGGCGAGTCCGCCAGCTACTGCACCAACATCGACTGCCCCAACCGGCTGCTGGAGTCGCTGGCCCACTTCGCCGGCCGCGGCGCCATGGACATCGAGGGCCTGGGTTACGAGACCGCGCGCACCCTGCTGGCCCACGGGCTGGTCGCCAACCTCGCCGACCTCTACCGGCTGACCGCCGACCAGGTCGAGGGGCTGGAGGGCTTCGCGCGGCGCAGCGCGGAGCTGCTGGTCGACGGCATCGACGCCTCGCGCAAGCGCCCGGTCGAGCGCCTGCTGGTCGGGCTCAACATCCGCATGATCGGCGGGACCGTCGCGCGCCTGGTCGCCCGGCGGCTGGGGACCATGGCCGCGATCCGCGCCGCCGACGTCGAGACCATCGCGGCGATCCCGGGCGTCGGGCCGATCCGCGCGGCCTCGCTGCGCCAGTTCCTGGACAACCCGCGCAACGCCCAGCTCATCGACGACCTCGCCGCCCTCGGCGTGCGCATGGACACCGAGGACGCGGTCCGCGACGACACGCTGGCGGGGCTGACCATCGTGCTGACCGGCGGGCTGGAGGGCTTCACCCGCGACCAGGCCAAGCAGGCGGTCGAGGACCGCGGCGGCAAGGTCGGGGCCAGCGTGTCGAAGAAGACCTCGGCCGTGGTCGCCGGCACCGATCCCGGGTCCAAGGCCGACAGGGCGGCCGAGCTGGGGGTCCCGATCCTGGACGAGGCCGGCTTCACCCGGCTGCTCGCGACCGGTTCGCTGCCCGAGCCCGGGGAAGGGTGAGGGCATGACCTCCTACACCGTCCCCTCCCTCGAGCCGGCGCAGGGCCGGCAGCTCGCGGAACTGCTGCAGGAGCGGCTGACCGCGCTGCTGGACCTCCAGCTGACGCTCAAGCACGTGCACTGGAACCTGGTGGGCCCCGGCTTCATCGGCGTGCACGAGATGCTGGACCCGCAGGTCGACGCCGTCCGGCTGATGTCGGACACCGTCGCGGAGCGCATCGCCACCCTGGGCGGCGTCCCGCAGGGCACGCCGGGATCGATCCTGGCCCACCGGTCGTGGGACGACTACGACCTGGGCCGTGACCTGGTGCCCGCGCACCTGGCCGCCCTGGACCTCGTCTACACCGGGGTGATCGCGGACCACCGGGCGGCGGTCGCCGCCACCGGGGACCTCGATCACGTGACCGAGGACCTGCTCGTCGCGCAGCTGCACGCGCTCGAGAAGTTCCAGTGGTTCGTGCGCGCGCACCTGGAGGACGGGTCGGGCACCCTCGCCCACCAGGGCGAGTCGACGGAGAAGGGCGCGGCGGCGGCCGCCAGCTGACCATCCGCCCCCAACGGGCCCGCGGCCGGGTCCTTCGACGGGTGTAGCGTTCTCCGCAACGCCACGACCCGAACGAGGACCCATGTCGCTGACCACCGACGACGTCCGCCACGTCGCGCGGCTCGCGCGGCTCGCGCTGACCGACGGCGAGGTCGAGGAGCTGCGCGGCGAGCTGTCCGCCATCCTCGCCCACGTCGAGCAGGTGCGCGAGGTCGCGACGCCCGACGTGCCGCCCACCAGCCACCCGTACCCGCTGGTGAACGTGCTGCGGGCCGACGAGCCGCGCCCCTCGCTGCCCCCGGACGAGGCCGTGTCCACGGCCCCGGAGGCCGAGGACGGCCGCTTCCGCGTGCCGCGCATGTCCCACAGCGAGGGCTGACACGTGCACGCGCTGCTGACCGCCTCCGCGCCCGAGCTCCTCGCCCTGCAGGAGGCCGGGGACGCCTCCGCCGTGGACATCGCCCGGGCCCACCTGGACCGGATCGCCGCGACCGACGACCGCGTGCACGCGTTCCTGCACGTCACCGCCGACGCCGCGCTCGCCGCCGCCGCCGACGTCGACCGCCGCCGGGCGGCGGGCGAGCCGCTCGGGCCGCTGGCCGGGGTGCCCGTCGCGGTCAAGGACCTGTTCGCCACCTGCGGCGTCCCCACGACCGCGGGGTCGCGGATCCTGGAGGGCCACCGCCCGGTCTACGACGCGACCGTCGTCGCGCGGCTGCACGCGGCCGACGCGGTGGTCCTGGGCAAGACCAACATGGACGAGTTCGCCATGGGGTCGTCGGGGGAGAACTCCGCCTACGGCCCGTCGCGCAACCCCTGGGACCTCGACCGCGTGCCGGGCGGGTCCTCGGCCGGGTCCGCCGCCGCGGTCGCGGCGCTGCAGGCGCCACTGGCCGTGGGCACCGACACCGGCGGGTCGATCCGCCAGCCGGCCTCGCTGTCGGGGCTGGTCGGGGTGAAGCCGACCTACGGGCTGGTCAGCCGCTACGGGATGTTCGCCTTTGCCTCGTCGCTGGACCAGGCCGGCCCCTTCGCCCGCGACGTCGCCGGGGCCGCGCTGGCGCTGGAGGTCATCGCGGGGCACGATCCGCTCGACTCGACGTCGATCCCCCAGGCTGCGCCGGACCTGCTCGCGGGTCTGGAGCGTGGCGTCGAGGGCCTGCGCGTCGGCGTCGTGGCGGAGTTCCTGGCCACCGACGGGCTGGCGCCCGGCGTCAAGGCGCGGGTCGAGGACGCGATCCAGCGCCTGGGCAAGCTCGGCGCGGAGCTGGTCGACGTGAGCCTCCCGCACGCGCAGTACGCGCTGCCCGCCTACTACGTGATCGCACCGAGCGAGTGCTCGTCGAACCTGTCGCGCTACGACGGGGTGCGCTACGGCCTGCGCGTGCCCGCCGAGACCGCCGAGCAGATGATGGCGGTGACCCGCGAGGCCGGCTTCGGCCGCGAGGTGAAGCGCCGGATCATGATCGGCACCTACGCGCTGTCGGCGGGCTACTACGACGCCTACTACGTGTCGGCGCAGCGGGTGCGGACCCTGGTGACGCGCGACTTCGCCGACGCCTACCGCCGCTGCGACGTCCTGGTCGGCCCGACCGCGCCGGAGACGGCGTTCCGGTTGGGGGCCAAGACCGCCGATCCCCTGTCGATGTACCTCAACGACGTGTTCTCGATCCCGTCCAGCCTGGCCGGTGCGCCCGCGCTCAGCCTTCCCGTTGGCGCCGACGAGCGCGGCCTGCCGGTCGGGCTGCAGATCATGGCCCCGGTCCTGGGCGAGGCGACCATGCTGCGCGCCGCCCGCGCGCTGGAGGCCGACCTCGCCCTGGACCCCGTCCCCTCGGGGGCGAACGCCCTGGAGGCCCCCCGCCCATGAGCACCACCACGTCGGTTGAGCAGGCCACCCGCTACGAGGCGGTGATCGGCTTGGAGGTCCACGTCGAACTGGCGACGCGCACCAAGATGTTCTGCGGCTGCGCGATCGGCTTCGGCGGCGAGCCGAACTCGCGCACCTGCCCCGTGTGCCTGGGCATGCCCGGCAGCCTCCCGGTGGTGAACGGCGCCGCGGTCGAGTCCGCGATCCGCCTGGGCCTGGCGCTGGGCTGCGAGATCGCACCGACCAGCCAGTTCCACCGCAAGAACTACTTCTATCCGGACATGCCCAAGGACTACCAGATCAGCCAGTACGACGTGCCGATCTGCCTGCGCGGCGAGCTGCGCATCACCGTCGACGGCAGGGAGCGCACGATCGGCATCACCCGGGTGCACATGGAGGAGGACACCGGCAAGTCCCTCCACGTCGGCGGCTCGGGGCGGATCGCGGGGTCCGACCACAGCCTGGTCGACTACAACCGCGCCGGGATCCCGTTGCTGGAGGTCGTCTCCGAGCCGGATCTGCGCAGCGCCGAGGAGGCCCGCGCCTACCTGGCCGAGCTCCGCGCCGTCGTCCTCGCCCTGGGCATCAGCGACGCGAAGCTGGAGGAGGGCTCGATGCGCTGCGACGCGAACGTCTCGCTGCGCCCGGTCGGCCACACCGTCTTCGGCACGCGCGTCGAGGTCAAGAACATGAACTCGCTGCGCAGCCTGGGCCGCGCGATCGACCACGAGATCGAGCGCCAGACCCGGGTGCTCACCGCCGGTGACCCGGTGGTGCAGGAGACCCGCCACTGGGACGAGGACGCGGGGGTGACGTCGCCGCTGCGCAGCAAGGAGAGCGTCGACGACTACCGCTACTTCCCCGACCCCGACCTGCTGCCCGTCGAGCCCGACGCCGACTGGATCGACCGCCTGCGCGCGGAGCTGCCCGAGCTGCCGGCGGTCACCCGCGCACGACTGGCCGGGCTGGGGCTGCCCGCGCCCCAGGTCGCGGTACTGGTCGACACCGGCCTGGTGCGCGTGCTCGACGCGGCGCTGGCCGCCGGCGCGGCGCCCGCGCTGGCGGCCAACCTGCTCACCAACGACCTGGTCGGCTGGGCCGCCGCGAACGGCACGGACCCCGCCGACGCCCCCCTGACCGGCGCGGCCCTGGCGGAGCTCGTCGGTCTGGTCGCCGACGGGACCCTGTCGACCAAGCTCGCCCGGCAGGTGCTCGAGGCCGTGCTCGGAGGGGAGCCGGGCGGGCCCCGGGCCATCGCCGAGGCGCGCGGGCTGGTGCAGATCTCCGACACTGCCGAGCTCGAGGCGGTCGTCGCGCGGGTGGTGGCGGCGGACCCCGCCGCGGCCCAGCGCGTCCGCGACGGCAACGCCAAGGCGATCGGCGCCCTGGTCGGCGCGGTCATGCGCGAGACCCGCGGGCGGGCGAACCCGCGGCTGGTCAACGAACTCCTGGAGCGACACCTGCATCCATGACATCTCCAGGTGACGAAGCAAACGGTGAACGGGGGGCCACAGGTACGGTGGCCCGGCCAGGTGGTCCGGCTCAGGGGGCAGCGCTGCAATCTCCGCTACAGGTCACCGCGGCGCCGGGCGCCCGCAACGGCGGACCCCGGCGCGGCGACGTGGGGGCGCTCGACACGGTCCGCCGCCCCCTGGACCTCCTGCTGGACCGGTTCCTGTCGGGCCGCGTGCGCGACCTGTGCGCCCTGGACCCCGCGCTGGAGCGCGTCGGCCAGGAGGTCGCCGACTTCGTGCGCCTGGGCGGCAAGCGGCTCCGCCCGGCGTTCGTCTACTGGGGGCACCGGGCGACCGGCGCGGACCACGAGGGCGGCCTGCTGAACCCCGCGGGCGCGGTCGAGCTGCTCCACGCCTTCGCCCTGGTCCACGACGACGTCATGGACCGGTCCGACCTGCGCCGCGGCCGGCCGGCCGTGCACACGGCCCTGGCCGCCGCCCACGCCGAGGACGACATGGTCGGCGACGGGCGCTGGTTCGGCGTCGGCGGCGCCATCCTGGCCGGCGACCTCGCCTTCGTGTGGTCCGACCAGCTGTTCGACGAGGCGCCCCTGCCGCCCGCCGCGATGGCGCGCGCCCGGCGCGTGTTCAACGAGCTGCGCGTCGAGGTCATGGCCGGGCAGTACCTGGACCTGCGCCTGGCCGGGATGGCGCAGGCGACGGAGGCCGACGCCCTGCGCGTCGCGCTGCTGAAGTCGGGCCGCTACACCGTGACCCGCCCCCTCCAGCTGGGCGCGGCGGTGGGCACCGCCGACCGCGACCCCCGCCTGGACGAGGCCCTGTGCGCCTACGGCGACGCGATCGGGCTGGCCTTCCAGCTGCGCGACGACGTGCTCGGCCTCTACGGGGACCCCTCGACCACCGGCAAGGGCGCGGTGGAGGACCTGCGCGAGGGCAAGCGCACGGTGCTCATCCTCCGCGCGATGGCGCTGGCCGACCCCGTCCAGCGCAAGCTGCTGGCGTCGGCCCTGGGTGACCCCGACCTGGACGAGGACGACGCGGACCGGGCCCGCCAGATCGTCGAGGAGTCCGGCGCGCTGGCCAGCGTGGAGCGGACCCTGGCCCTCGAGCGCGAGCGCGCGCGCGACCAGCTCGCCGACGTGCCGGAACCGGCCCGGTCGGCCCTGGACCAGCTGGCGGATCTCGCCATCAGCAGAGCGGTGTGACGATGTCGTCGGCGATCGTGGTGGGTGCGGGGTTCGGCGGGCTGGCGGCGGCCATCCGCCTGCGGGCCGCCGGTGTGGACGTGACCCTGCTGGAGCGCGAGGACCGCCCCGGCGGGCGCGCGGGGCGCATCGAGACGCAGGGCTTCGCGTTCGACACCGGCCCCTCGGTCCTGACCATGCCCAGCCTGTTCGCGGAGCTGTTCGCGCTGCACGGCGAGGACATCACCGACCACGTCACGTTCACGCGCCTGGACCCCGCGTACCGCGCGGTGTTCCACGACGGCTCCACCCTGCGCATCCGCGGCAGCGTCGACGCGATGGCGGCCGAGATCGCCGACGTGATCTCGCCCGCGGAGGCCGGCCGCTTCCGCCGCTTCGCGGCCCACCTCCACGAGCTCTACGTCACCGAGTACGACGGCTTCATCGACGGCAACTTCGACAGCCCGCTGGACCTCGTGCGCCCCGCGCAGATGGCCAAGCTCGTCCGGCTGGGCGCCTTCCGCCGGGTCGCGCCGCTGGTGGCGTCGTTCCTCACCGACTGGCGGCTCCAGCGGCTGTTCACGTTCCAGTCGATGTACGCGGGCATGAGCCCCTACCAGGCGCTCGGCGTGTACGCCGTGATCGCCTACATGGACGCGATCGCCGGCGTCTACGCCGCCGACGGCGGGGTGCACGGGCTGAGCGTCGCGCTCGCCGACCTGGCCACCCGCGCCGGGGTGGACCTGCGCCTGAAGACCCCCGTCGAGCGCGTCGAGGTGCGCGACGGGCGCGCCGCGGGCGTGGTGACCGCGGGTGGGGACCTCCTGCGCGCCGACGCCGTGGTGCTGAACCCCGACCTGCCCGTCGCCTACCGCGACCTGCTGCCCGCCGACGCCGCCCCGCGCGGGCTGTCGCGGCTGCGCTACTCGCCGTCCTGCGTCGTGGTGCACCTGGGGCTCGACCGCCGCCTGGACGGCGCCGCCCACCACAACATCCACTTCGCCGACGGCTACAAGGCGTCGTTCGACGACATCCTCGCCGGGCGCCTCCAGCGCGACCCGTCCTGGTTCCTGTCGGTGCCGACGGTGTCGGACCCCGGCCTGGCCCCGCCCGGCGGTGAGGTCGGCTTCTACCTGCTGCCCGCCCCCAACCTCCAGGGCGACCCCGTCGACTGGGCCGTCCAGGGGCCGCGCGAGCTGGACCTGGCCATCGACCGGATCGAGGCCGCCGGCTACGGCGCGATGCGCAGCGCGACGGTGACGTCCATGGTGGTCACGCCCGACGACTGGGCGGCGCAGGGGATGGCGGCGGGCACGCCGTTCGCCGTCAGCCACCACTTCCGCCAGACGGGTCCGTTCCGGCCGCGCAACGTCGCGCCGAAGGTCCGCGGCGTGGTCTTCACCGGGTCGTCCACCACCCCCGGCGTCGGCGTCCCGATGGTGCTCATCTCCGGCAAGCTCGCCGCGGAACGGGTGCTGGAGCAGGTCCGGTGACGGCGACGGCCGGGGTGCGCGGCGGGCGCCGCCGGGCGGCGGGGGGCTACGTCCACCCGCTGCCCTCGACCGAGATCGTGGGCCGCGGCCTGGGCGCCGCCGCCGGCCCGGTCGACCTGGCCACCAGCTACGAGCTGTGCCGCCGGCTCAACGCCGCCCACGGGCGCACCTACTACTTCGCCACCCGGTTCCTGCCCCGCGACCGGCGCCACCACGTCCACGCCCTCTACGGGTTCGCGCGCTACGCCGACGACCTGGTCGACCACCTGGACCTGTCCTGGTCACCCGAGCGGCGCCGCGCGGCGCTGGAGACGTGGAGCGATGAGTTCCTGAACGCCCTGGAGCGGGGGTCGACCGACGACCCGGTGCTGGTCGCGGTCCTGCACACCGTTGACGAGCTGCGCATCGACCACGACGACCTGCGCGCGTTCCTGACGTCCATGGCGATGGACCTGACCGTGACGCGCTACCCGACCTACGACGACCTGCACACCTACGTGTACGGGTCGGCCGCGGTGATCGGGTCGATGATGCTGCCGGTCCTGGGGCCCACGCACCCCGACGCCCGCGACCGCGCCATGGACCTGGGCATCGCCTTCCAGCTGACCAACTTCCTGCGCGACGTGGCCGAGGACTGGGACCGCGGGCGCATCTACCTGCCGCTGGAGGACCTCGCGCGCTACGACGTGACCGAGGACGACTTCGCGGCCCGGCGGGTCACCCCCGGCATGCGCCGGCTGCTCGCCTTCGAGGCGGCCCGCACCCGCGCGCTGTACCACCGCGCGGAGGAGGGCTGGACGATGCTGGCCCCGGCGAGCCAGGCGTGCATCCGCATCGCCCACCGGCTGTACCGCGGCATCCTGGACGCCCTCGAGGACGCCGACTACCAGGTGTTCGACGTGCGCGCCCGCGTGCCGCTGCCGCGCAAGCTGGCGGTGGCGGCGGGCGAGCTGGTGCGGCCCTCCCGCCACCGGGGGGGCCGGGCGCACCCCGGCGCCGCGGCGGGCGGCACATGAGCGGGGAAGGGGGCCGTGCGACCATGGGCGGACCGGACCGGACGAAAGCGAGCAGCGTGCAACCGATCAGCAACCTCACCCCGACGCAGAACGGGGCGGCCGCGGCGGCGGTGACGGCCCCGCCGGCGCTGGAGGGGGTGCGCCTGCACCGCGAGGACGAGGCGGTCGACCTCGCGGCCTCGACCCCGGTCCTGATGCGCCGGCGCCTCAGCCTGCAGACCGAGCGCGCCTTCCACGTCACCGACGTCACCGACGAGTGCGCGGACCTCCTGCGCGCGTCCGGCGTCCGCGAGGGCGCGCTGACGGTGTTCAGCGAGCACACCACCTGCGCGGTGAAGATCAACGAGCGCGAGACCTGCTTCCTCGAGGACTTCCGCCTGTTCATGGAGAAGCTGGTCCCGCAGCGGGCCTACTACTTCCACGACGACTTCGAGATCCGCGACCCGCGCACCCTGGCCACCACGGCCGAGGAGGAGCCGGTCAACGGGCACGCCCACATCAAGCAGATGCTGCTGGGCTGCTCCTCGGAGACGGTGCCGGTGGTCGGCGGGGCCCTCGGGCTGGGCCGCTGGCAGCGGATCATGTTCATCGAGCTGGACCAGTCGCGGCCGCGGAGCATCCGCCTCCAGGTCCAGGGGTGGCGGTAGGGCAGCTGCCCACCGACCCGGACCTCCCCGGCCGCAAGCGCGACCACCTGCGCATCGCGCTGACCGGTGACGTCGGGTTCGCCACCCTGACCACCGGGCTGGAGCGCCACCGCGTGCGGGCGCGGGCGCTGCCCGAGCGCGACCTCGCCGACGTCGACCTCTCCCTGGCGCTGTGGGGGCGCCGGCTCGCCGCCCCGCTGCTGATCTCGTGCATGACCGGCGGGACGTCGGAGGCGGGCCCGGTGAACCGGGCCCTGGCGACCGCGGCGCAGGCCCACGGCGTGGCGCTGGGCCTGGGGTCGGGGCGGGTCCTGCTGGAGGCGGCCCCCGCCCGCCGGGCGGAGCTGGCCGCGGCGGCCGGGTTCGCCGTCCGCGACATCGCCCCCGACGTGCTGCTGCTGGCCAACCTGGGGGCGGTGCAGCTCCACACCCACGGGCCCGCGGCCTGCGCCGACCTCGTCGCCGCCTGCGGCGCGGACGCGCTGGTGCTGCACCTCAACGCGGTGCAGGAGGCGGTCCAACCGCGCGGCGACACCGGCTTCGCGGGCCTGCTGGAGCGCATCGCCGCGACCTGCGCGGCCCTCGACGCGCCGGTGGTCGTGAAGGAGGTCGGGTTCGGCCTGGCGCCGGAGGACGTCGCGGCCCTGGCCGCCGCGGGCGTGGCCGGCATCGACGTCGCCGGAGCGGGCGGCACGAACTGGGCGCGGATCGAGGGCGCGCGCGACGACCGCGCCGGCCGCGTGGCGGCCGCGTTCGCCGACTGGGGCTGGCCGACGGCGCAGGCGGTGACCGCGGCCCGCGCGGTGCTCGACCGCCACGCGGCGGCCCGGCGGGTGGTGCTGGTCGCGTCGGGCGGGCTGCGCGACGGGGTCGATGCGCTCAAGGCCCTGTGCCTGGGCGCCGACCTCGCGGGGGTGGCGCGCGGCCTGCTGGCCGCCGGGGCGGCGGGGCCGGACGCCGCGGTCGAGGCCGTCGGCGTGCTGGTCGACCAGCTGCGCATCGGCGCCTGGGCGGCGGGGGCGGGTGCGGTGACGGAACTCACCCCCGACCGACTTGAGAATTTAGCGTAATCTGGCGTTGATGGGGGCGGATGAGCCGGTACGCCCGGGGGAGCAACTTGCACCTATCGGACCGTCCTGTTACGGTTAGTGCGCTTCACATGACGCTCAGGTGGCTCTCCACCGTGCGGCAGCCTCTGCTCGTTGCCGGGTCTCCCCGAGAGGGGGGACCCCTGCCGGGCGTCCCCACCTCCCAAGGAGCTCCACAATGACGTGTCAGAGCGCCCTGCCCGTACCGTCCGGCCGCACCACCTGGTAGGCCCCGGCCTCCCCCCGAACAGGTGAGCCGTCATGAACGCCGGCCTCCCCCTCGGGTTCCGGCTCTACGCGGCCGCGCTGGGGGGCCTGATCCTGCTCGTCCTGCCGGGGGGCTGGGCGGGCCTGCTGGCCGATCCGGCGGACGCGCTGTACCTGACCGCGCTCACCGCGGCGGCCAGCATGCTGACCGTCCCGATGCTGCCCGACGTGGACGTCGACGTCCTCTTCGGGGCCCCGCTGGCGGTGGCGGCGGCGGTCCTGCTGCCGCCGCACCTGGCGGTCGTGGTCGGGTTCGTGGGCATGGTCAACCGGCGCGAGCTGCGCGGGCTGACCTCGCCGTGGCTGTCGCTGTTCAACCGCAGCCAGCTGGGGCTGTCCGCGGGCGGTGCGGCCATCGCCGCGGACCGCGTCGGGCAGCTGGTCGGCTCGCCGATCGCGGGGGGCATCCTGGCGACCGTGGCCGGGGTGGTCGCCTACGACGCGGTCAACATCTCGCTGAACAGCCTGTCGCTGTGGCTGCTCGGCCGGCTCCCGCTGCCCGCCGCCGCGTACGGCAACGTCCTGCCGTTCCCGCGCTTCACCGTCGACTTCCTGCTCGTGTCGGCCCTGGCGGTGCCGATCGTCGTCATCTACCGGGAGTTCCACCCGCTGGGGGTGCTCCTCCTGGCCCTGCCGCTGGGGCTGGGGTACACCGCGCTGCGGTCGGCGCGCCAGAGCGCCGACCAGGCCCGGGAGCTGACCGTGCAGGTCCGTGAGCTGGAGACCCTCAACGAGCTGAGCCGGCGGCTGCTGGCCCAGGGCGACCCCGAGCGCATCGCCGAGACCACCCGCGAGGCGCTGCGCAAGGCGCTGAACACCGACGAGGTCGTGGTGTCGCTGCGCGGCGAGGTCCCCCCGCACCTGCGGCCCGTGCCCGTCCCGGGCGCCGCGCCGGCGGCGGTCGGGGTGCCCCACGAGCTGCAGGGGGCGTCGATGGACGCCGTGGAGGCGGTCGCCGGCCTGCTGGGCATGACCCTGGAGCGCACCGAGCTGAGCGAGGAGCTGGCGGAGGTCGAGCGCGCCCGCACCGCGCTGTCCGGGCGCATCCTGGAGGAGGGCACGCGCGAGCGCAGCCGCATCGCGCTGGAGATCCACGACGACGTGCTGCCCTACCTCGCCGCCGCCCAGATCCAGGCCGACAACGTGCGCAGCTCGCTGGCCACGGCCGACGCCGCGCGGGCCGAGCGCCTCGCCACCGTCACCCAGGACGCGATCAACGACGGCATCGGCCGCCTGCGCGAGGTGCTCGCCAGCCTGCACGACCAGATCATCGTCCCGGGCAGCCTGCGGCCCGGGCTGGAGGCGGCGCTGGAGGACCTGCGCGTCGCCCACGGGGTGGAGGGGGAGCTGGTGGCTCCCGACACGTTCCCCCCGCTGCCGCTCGCCGTTGAGATCCTCGTGCTCGAGACCGTGCGCGGCTGCCTCACCAACATCGCCCGTCACGCGAAGGCCCGGCATGCGATGGTGACGCTGGACTTCAAGGATTCGGGCATATCGGCAGTGATCTGCGATGATGGCCAGGGTTTCGATCCGGCAACGGTGCCGGACGGTCATCATGGCCTGTCGCTGATGGCCCAGCGCGTGGAGCTCGCACGGGGCCGGTTCGTCGTCAGCAGCGCGCCCGGGGCGGGCACGCGCATCCAGGTGGAGGTACCACGGTGACCGCATTCGAGGCGACGCAGGACGTGTCCGTCCAGTCCCGGCCGGCGCGCGAGGGCACCCAGGAGACCGAGGTGCGGGTGGGGACCGGTGTGATCCACGTCGTGATCGCGGAGGACCACGGCGTCGTCGCCGACGGCGTCGCGACCATGCTGTCGTTCGAGCCGGACATGGAGGTCGTCGACATCGTCACCTCCGGCGAGGCGCTGGTCGAGTCCGTCGACCGCGTCCGCCCGGAGCTGGCGCTGGTCGACGTCAACCTCATCGGCATGGACGGCCTGGCCGCGGTGCGCGAGATCGAGGCGCGCCGCATCCCGACCCGCGCGCTGGCGCTGACCATGTTCACCGACCACGACACCGTGACCCGCGCGGTCTCGGCGGGAGTCGCGGGCTACCTGCCCAAGAACGTGCGCCGGGAGGAGCTGGTCCAGGCCGTCCGCGCCGTCGCGGCGGGGAAGGGCTTCCTGCACCCCGACGTGACCCGCCCGTTCCTGGAGCGCGTCGGCCCGCTGGCGACCCACGCCGGCCTGCAGCCGCTGAGCAAGCGCGAGCAGGACGTGCTGGAGGAGCTGGCGACCGGCAAGTCGACGCGCGAGATCGCCGAGGCCCTCGGGCTGGGCGACGAGACCGTCAAGAGCCACCTGTCGCGCATCTACGCCAAGCTCAAGGCGACCGACCGGGTCCAGGCCGTCGTCATCGCGATGCGCCACGGCCTGGTGCGGTAGCCGGCCGACACCATCTGCGGGGGGAGGGGGCGGGAACCCGCCCCCCGCATGGTGCCTGGAAGTAGGTCGATTGACACGGGGGCCGCCGGCGGTCCAGACTCCCTCGTCATGGACGGCGAGGCCCATGGTGCCATGCGCCGCCGGGATATGAGAGAGGAGAGCGGCATGACCACTGTCCGTTCGGCCTCCCTTCTCCTCGTAATCGTGACGCGCCTGCGCTGAACCTCTACCTGCGCAGGCGCGAGACCTCCTGAGCCCTCCGGGGCGGGAGGTCTTTCTGTTTCCCCCGACAGGAGTGACCGTGGAACTGACCGGTGCCCAGGCCGTCATCCGATCATTGGAGGCCGAGGGCGTGGACGTCGTCTTCGGCCATCCCGGCGGCGCGATCCTGCCCGCGTACGACCCGATCCTGGACTCACCGATCCGCCACATCCTCGCCCGGCACGAGCAGGGCGCCGGCCACATGGCTGAGGGCTACGCCCACGCCACCGGGCGGGTCGGGGTCGCGATCGCGACCTCCGGGCCCGGGGGGACCAACCTGGTGACCGCCCTGGCCGACGCGCACATGGACTCGGTGCCGATGGTCGCCCTCACCGGCCAGGTGGCCACCGGGGCCGTCGGGGGGGACGCCTTCCAGGAGGCCGACATCACCGGCATCACGATGCCGATCACCAAGCACAACGAGCTCGTCGACGACCCCGAGCGCATCGCCGGCGCCATCCGCGAGGCCTTCCACATCGCCTCGACCGGGCGGCCCGGGCCGGTCCTGCTCGACCTGCCCAAGGACGTGCTGAACGCGCGCTTCTCCTACCGCTCCGCCGACCGGCTGCACCTGCCGGGCTACAAGCCGACGACCCGGGGCCACGGGCGGATGGTGCGCGAGGCGGCCCGGGAGATCCTGCGGTCGCGCCAGCCGGTCCTCTACGTCGGCGGCGGCGTGATCAAGGCGGGCGCCGCCGACGAGCTGCGCCGGCTGGCGGAGCTGCTGAACCTGCCCGTCGTCACCACCCTGATGGCGCGCGGCGCCTTCCCCGACAGCCACCGCCAGCACCTGGGCATGCCCGGCATGCACGGGCACTGGACCGCGATCACCGCGTTGCAGCGAGCCGACCTGATCGTCGCGCTGGGGGCGCGCTTCGACGACCGGGTCACCGGCGACCTGGGGTCCTTCGCCCCGGACGCGCGCGTCGTGCACGTCGACATCGACCCGGCGGAGATCGGCAAGAACCGCGAGCCCGACGTCCCCATCGTCGGCGACTGCCGGGTCGTGCTCACCCAGATCATCGAGGAGGTCGAGCTGGCGCTGGCCGAGGCCGGCGGCCGCGAGCAGGCCCGCCGCGCGATCGACGGCTGGTGGGTGCAGCTGGAGCGCTGGCGGCGCCTGCACCCGCTGCGCGGCGAGCAGCCCGCCGACGGGCCGCTGAAGCCGCAGGCGGTGATCCGGGCGATCGGGGAGAAGCTCGACGGCGACGGGATCGTGGTCACCGGCGTCGGCCAGCACCAGATGTGGGCCGCCCAGCACATCCGCTACGAGCGCCCGCGCACCTGGATCAACTCCGGGGGGCTGGGGACCATGGGCTTCTGCGTGCCGGCCGCTATCGGCGCCAAGGTCGGCCGCCCCGACGAGGTCGTCGTCGGCATCGACGGCGATGGCAGCTTCCAGATGACCCTGCAGGAGCTGGCGACCGCGCGCACCGAGGGCGTCCCGGTCATCTTCTGCGTGATCAACAACGGCGGGCTCGGCATGGTCCGCCAGTGGCAGGAGCTGTTCTACGACAAGCGCTTCTCCCAGGTCGACCTGGGCTGGGACGTCCCCGACCTGGTCAAGCTGGCCGACGCCTACGGCTGCGTCGGCTACCGCTGCGAGCGGCCCGAGGACGTCGACTCGACGCTGGACAAGGCCCTTGCGGTCGGCGAGGTCCCGGTGATCGTGGACTTCCGCGTCGACCAGGACGAGAAGGTCTTCCCGATGGTCCCGGCCGGGACCAGCAACGACGTGATCATCGAGTCGGCCGAGGAGTGGTACGCGTCCGTCGCCCCCGCAGGGGTCGCGGCCGACGGCGACGGCGAGCCCGGCGGGGCCGGCCTGGTCCCCGCCCACCTGCGCAACGAGGACGCGGTCTAGGTGTGGACCTCAAACGCCGGGCGGCTTCCGTCCAAGGAGGAGACCCCCTGATGCGGAGCATCCACACGCTCGCCGTCCTGGTCGAGGACAAGCCCGGGGTCCTGGCCCGCGTGGCCGGGCTGTTCAGCCGCCGCGGGTTCAACATCACCTCGCTGTCGGTCGGCCCCACCGAGCTCGAGGGCATCAGCCGCATGACCATCGTGGTCGACGCGGCCGCCTCGCCCCTCGAGCAGGTCACCAAGCAGCTGAACAAGCTCATCCACGTCCTCAAGATCGTGGAGCTGCCCCCGGAGGGCAGCGCCACGCGCGAGCTCCAGCTCGTGAAGGTCGGCGCCGCCGGCGAGCAGCGCGCGCAGGTCCTGCAGATCGCCGACGTCTTCCGCGCCCGCGTCATCGACCTCGACCTGGACGCCGTGACGCTGGAGGTCACCGGCTCGCCGGAGAAGCTCGAGGCGATGGTGCGGCTGCTCGTGCCCTACGGCATCCGCGAACTGGTCCGGTCCGGGACGCTGGGGATCGGGCGGGGATCCAAGTCGATCACGGAGGGGCGCGCCCTGCGCCTCGAGAGGAGTGCCTGAACCCATGCTCTACGACGACGACGCATCGCTGGAGCCGCTGCGGGGCCGAAGCATCGCGGTCCTGGGCTACGGCTCCCAGGGCCACGCCCACGCCCGCAACCTCGCCGACAGCGGCATGGACGTGGTGGTGGGCCTGTACCCGGGGTCGCCCAGCACGGCCGACGCCGAGACCGCCGGGTTCGAGGTGCTGCCGGTCAGCGAGGCCGCCAAGCGCGCGGACCTCGTGATGGTGCTGCTCCCCGACACCGTCCAGCAGCGCGTCTACCGCGCGGAGATCGAGCCCGGCCTGGTCGAGGGCAACGCGCTGTTCTTCGCCCACGGCTTCACCATCCACTACGGCCAGATCGTCCCGCCCGCCGGGGTCGACGTCGCGATGGTCGCGCCCAAGGGGCCGGGCCACCTGGTCCGGCGCACCTACACCGAGGGCACCGGGGTGCCGGCGCTGCTCGCCGTCGAGCAGGACGCGACCGGCCACGCCCGCGAGGTCGCCCTGGCCTACGCCAAGGGCATCGGCGCCACCCGCGCGGGCGTGCTGGAGACCACCTTCGCCGAGGAGACCGAGACCGACCTGTTCGGCGAGCAGGCCGTGCTCTGCGGCGGCGTGTCGAACCTGGTCCGGAGCGGGTTCGAGACCCTGGTGGAGGCCGGCTACCAGCCGGAGGTCGCCTACTTCGAGTGCCTCCACGAGCTGAAGCTCATCGTCGACCTGATGTATGAAGGCGGGCTGAACCGGATGCGCTACTCGGTGTCGGACACCGCGGAGTACGGCGACTACTCCTCGGGCCCCAAGGTCATCGACGAGGGCGTCAAGGCGCGGATGCGCGAGGTCCTGACCGCCGTCCAGGACGGCACCTGGGCCCGCGAGTGGATCCTGGAGAACCAGGCCGGCCGGCCCGCCTTCACCGCCGCCCGCCGCCGCGGCGCCGCGCACCAGATCGAGCAGGTCGGCCGCGAGCTGCGCTCGATGATGAGCTGGCTGCCCCAGCCCACCGACCACTGACCCCAGCGCCGGCCGGTCGTCCCCCCGGCCGGCTCGGCGGCCCCGCCTGCGGCCCGCGGGCGGGGCACCGCGATCAGGGGCGGGCGGCGGCGCGCAGGGCCGCGAGCAGCGCCGCGGTGGCGGGCGGGCGGGACGGGCCGGCGGGGATCAGGCGGTCAGGGTCCGCGCGGGGTCGCCGAGGACCCGGCGGGACGACCACGTCGGGTGACGTGTGGGCGCGCAGCGCCAGGCGGGGGAGCAGGGCGACGCCCAGCCCGCGCGGGCGACGAGCCCCTGCACGGCGACGTAGTCGTCGGTCTCGAAGGTGATGCGCGGCGCGAAGCCCGCGGCGTCGCAGACGCGCAGCAGGTGGTCGCGGCAGCGCGGGCAGCCGGCGATCCAGGACGCCGCGGCCAGGTCGGCGACGTCCACGGCCTCGCGGCCGGCCAGCCCGTGGCCGGGGCAGCACGGTCGCGAGGTCGTCGCGGGCCAGGGCACGGCGGTGACGCTGGGGTCGCCGGCGTCGTCGTAGGTGAAGCCCAGCGCGAGGTCGACCTCGCCGTCGCGGACCAGGGCGGAGGACGCGGGCGGCTCTCGGCCTCGACCAGGGTGACCGCGAGCCCGGGGTGCGCGGCGGCCAGCGCCGCGAGCGCCGGGGGCACGAGCGCCGCCGCGGCGGACGGGAACGCCGCGACGCGCACGCGCCCGGCCCGCAGCCCGGCGAGCGCGGCGACCTCCTCCTCCGCCACCGCCAGGCGGTCCAGGATCGCCGCCGCGTGGCCGGCCAGCGCCTCGCCCGCCGCGGTCAGGCGGACGCCCCGGCCCGCGCGCGCCACCAGCGGCGTGCCCACCTCACGCTCCAGGGCGCGCACGTGGTGGCTCACCGCCGGCTGCGAGCTGCCCAGGGCGCGGGCCGCGGCCGACAGCGAGCCGGACGTCGCCACGGCGTGCAGGATCCGCAGCCGGTCGAGGTCGATCATCTCGTTGGTTCCTCTATAGGTGATCCAATGATCTCACCGTGGTTTGGAGAGGTCGAGGGGCGCAAGCTGGCACCCATGGACACCATCGGCGTCATCGGCGGCATGAGCTGGGAATCGACGGCGGTCTACTACCGCCTGCTGAACGAGGAGGTGCGGGACCGGCTGGGCGGGCTGCGCTCGGCGCGGATCGTGCTGGAGAGCGTCGACTTCGCCGACGTGGAGGCGCTGCAGCTGGCGGGCGACTGGGACGGCGCCGGCGAGCTGCTGGCGGGCGTCGCGCGGCGGCTGGAGGCCGCGGGTGCGGACCTCCTGCTGATCGCGACCAACACGATGCACGTCGTCGCGGGGGCGGTGGCGGCCGCGACGAGCGTGCCGCTGCTGCACATCGCCGACCCCACCCGCGCGGCGCTGGAGCGCGACGGCCACACCCGCGTCGGGCTGCTCGGGACGCGCTACACGATGGAGCAGGACTTCTTCATCGACCGGCTCGGGCCCCGAGCAGGAGCTCGTGAGGAGGGCCACGATGCTGTCGGCGCATCGGGCCTCGACGTCGTGGTCCCCGACGCCGCCGGGCGCGACCTCGTCCACGAGGTCATCTTCGCCGAGCTGTGCCGGGGGATCGTCACCCCCGCATCGCGCGACGCCTACCTCGCGGTGATCGCCGACCTCGCCGCCCGCGGGGCGACCGCGGTGATCCTCGGCTGCACCGAGATCGACCTGCTCATCGACCCGGCCGACCCGGCCCTGCCGATCCCGGCCTACGACACCACGGCCCTGCACGCCCGCGCCGCGGTCGACCTGGCCCTGACCCCCGTCGCGGCCCCGGCCTGACCGGTGACCCCCTGCCGCCCCGCGCCGGTCAGGCGGGGGTCTGGGAGAAGGTGAGGGTGGGGCCGTACTCGTCGGGGCCGCTGGTGACCTCGACGACGAAGGTGCGGTCCGGGAAGCGGTGGGCGAGCACGGCCCGCCACACGTCGGCCAGCCCCTCCGCGAACCGCTCCAGCGCGGGTTCGGGGACGTCGTCCAGGTCGCGGAACACGTCCCACAGGTGGACGTGGTTGATCACCCGCTCCACGTCGGGGCCGCGCCCCTCCAGCTCGTCCCACCAGGTGGCGAAGTTGGCCGGATCGAACCGCTCGGCCAGCAGGACGCAGCCGCGCGCCTCGACCAGGTCGGGCGAGCACAGCGCCAGCACCGCGGCCGCGTGGCCGAACGTTCCCCCCTCGCCCACGTAGTCCCACAGCGAACCCGCGGCGGTCCCGTCCGCCCACGCCGCCAGCTCCGGCACCAGGCGCCACCCGGCCCCGCCGGGGTCCCCAGGCGTCACGGCACCTCCCACGGTTCGGCCGGGCGCACCGTCGACTCCTGCCGGGTGAAGACCCCGCCGCCGGGCGCGACATCGCGCCGGAAGTTGACCACATGGGGGGTCGGCACGCCGCGGTGGGCCGCGCCGGTGAGGTCCACGCGCTTCAGCGGCTCCCCGTCGGGGCCGTACACCTGGTAGTGCGTGGGGTTGCCGCCCGCGTCGCGCCGCACGAGGGTCGAGCCCGGCTGGGCGGTCCGCGGGAAGCTGCCGCGGACGACGGTGGCGGAGGGCAGCGACGTGGCGGCGGGCGTGGTGTAGGCGTCGACCGCCTGCTGCCGCTGCGCCTCGTCGAACGACCGCCACCCGTCCTCCGCGCCGCCGGTCCCGCACCCCGCGCGCTGGTTGTGGGTGAGGACGGGGGTGGGGCCCGCGAGGACGTGGAAGGTATGCAGGCCGGCGACGGTGAGGTTGTGGACGGTCGCGGGGGCGCGAAGGGGGGTGACCGCGGTCACGGGCGCGGCGGTGCCGGTGGCGGTCAGGAGGGTGTCGCCGGGGCGCAGGTCCGCGGCGTCGGTCCAGCGCGCGGTGGCGGGGACCCAGAACGGGTGGCCGGCCGTGGCCGTGACGGTCGCGCCGCCGACGGTGACATCGACGAGGTCCTTGGTGCCGGACCCGGTGATCAGGTGGGTGACCGGACGGGGTCCGGACGCGCCGGTGAGCGGGTCCGCGGCCCACACCAGCGTCCCGCGGGTCACGGCCTCGATGGGCAGGGCGGTGCCGTCGGCCAGCAGCACCCGGGTGCCGGGGAGGAAGCTGTTGGGCGCGCAGGCGACCTGTCCCCGCCCGGGCGGCGCGCCGTCGGCGGCCCGGCCGGCACCGGCGGCCTCGTCCCCGCTGCGCGCCACGACGACGACGCGCGCGACCCTGCGCCCACCCCGCGCGAGGACCCCCGCGACGCGGACCGCCCCGCCCAGCGACCAGGCCAGGTCACCCCACCCGACCCCGCCGCCGCTGCCGACGATCTCCCCGCCAGCGGCGACACCGTCGCGCACGTCACCGATGACCAGCACCCCCGACAGGATCTGCCCCGCGGCGCGGACCCCTCCGTCCAGCCGTCGTCGGTCCGGTCGTCGTCGTTGAAGTCCCCGACGACCAGCCCGTCGACGAAGGCGCCGCCCAGGGTCCGCGCCCCGTCCCAGAACCCGCGGCCGTCCTCCGGCTCCGCGGCGGGCGGGGCGGCCGGCGCCGGTTCGCCGCCCGGGGCCGGTTCGCCGTCGCCCGCGGCGCCGTCGCGGGCGGCCACGTCCTCCCCGCCGGCGGGCGCCGGGCCGCAGCCGGGACCACCGGTGACGCGGCACAGCGCCGTCGTCGCCCCCGTCGTGATCGCGGCGCCGATGCCCGACGCCGCCACCGCGGCCACGACCAGCGCGATGACGAGGAGGAGCCCCACGTACTCCGCGGCGGTCTGGCCCTCCTCGGGGCGCAGGCGCCGGCAGCTTCGCATCACGACCGCAGTGTGGAGGGGACGACCGGACGGCCACCAGGGTCTCCGGACCCCATCCGCGGTCCCCGCGGGTCCCGGCCGCCCGCGCGGCGGGAGGTTCAGGGCTCGGCGCGCACGGCCCGGACCACGAGGAACAGCACCAGGCCGGTGACCGCCAGCCGCACCAGCGCGCTGGCGTCGGCGCCGGCCACCAGGGTGTAGAGCTGGAACAGCAGGAGGAGCCCGAGCAGCACGAGGGCGGCCACGGCGGCCGCGCGGCTCCCGCCGCGGATCGCCACGCCCAGCGCGACCAGCACCGCGCCCGCGACGACGGTGACGATGCCGCCGGTCCGCACCCCCGGGTCCCCGCCCGCCAGCGCCAGCACCAGCCCGAGCACCGCGTTGACCCCGCCGAGCACGATCAGCGCCAGTCCCGCCGACCGGTCCTCCCGCCTGTCCGACATCATGCGCCCCCCCGCCGGCCCCGGCCGCCCGCCGCCCGCCGCCCGCCGCCCGCCGCCCGCCGCGGTGCTGGAGCACGCCGGAGCGTACGCCAACCGCGCCCGCGGGGCGGCCGGATGAGGTGGCCGGGGGCCCGCGGGTACGGCGGGTGCCCGATGCGGGCCCGGTGGCCTCAGGTGGATCGTCGTGGCCATGGATCCGATGACGCACCTCCTCCTCCACCGCCAGCGCGAGCACGAGGCGGCCGTCGCCGCCGAGCGCCACCGCCTCCTGCGCGCCGTTCGCCGCCGCCGGGGCGACGACCGCCTGCCCGACCCCCAGCCCACCGTGACCCCCGCTCCCCGGCGGCGCGTCGCGGGCGCACAATCGACGTGATGGCACGGACCCTCGGCGACCCCGCGTTCGTCGGCCGGCGGGCGGAGCTCGCCCGGCTGGCCGGTGCGCTGGACCGCGCGAAGGGCGGCGACGCGGGCGCGGTGCTCCTGGGCGGCGAGGCCGGGGTCGGCAAGACCCGGCTCGTCGGGGAGTTCGTGCGCGCCGCGGCCGCCGCCGGCGCCCAGGTCCTGCGCGGCGGCTGCATCGAGCTCGGCGAGGCGTCGCTGCCCTACGCCCCGGTCGTCGAGGCGCTGCGGGGGCTGGCCCGGCGCACCCCGCGTGCCCGCCTCGACGCGCTGCTGGGCTCCGGCCGCGGCCAGCTCGCGCGGCTCCTGCCCGAGCTCGGCCCGGCCGACCCCTCGCCGGCCGGCGGGGACCCGCTGGACGGCGCTCAGCTCGCCCTGTTCGAGCGCCTGCTGTCCCTGCTGGTCCGCCTCGGCGAGGACGCGCCGCTGGTGCTGGTGCTGGAGGACCTGCACTGGAGCGACCGCTCCAGCCGCGACCTGCTCGCCTTCCTCGTGCACTCGCTGGCCGACGCGCGCGTGCTCGTGGTGGCGACCTTCCGCACCGACGAGCTGCGCCGCACCCACCCGCTGCGTCCCTTCCTGGCGCAGCTGGAGCGCGACGACCGCGTCGAGCGGCTCGACCTCACCCCCTTCGACCGCGTCGAGCTGGCGGAGTTCCTCGTCGCGCTGCTCGGCGAGCCGCCGCCCGCCGACCTCGCCGACGAGGTCTTCGAGCGCTCGCAGTGCAACGCCTTCTTCGCCGAGTAGCTGGCGGCGTCCGCGGCCGCCGGGGCGGGCCGACCGGGCGAGCTGCCCGTGACCCTGCGCGACGCCCTGCTCGCCCGCGTCGACGCGCTGCCCGCGCCCGCGCGGGCCGTCCTGCGCCCGGCGGCGGCCGCGGGGGAGGAGGTCGACCACGAGCTGCTCGCCGCGGTCGCGGGCATGGACGCGCCCGACCTGCTCGCCGCCCTGCGCACCGCCGTCGCCGAGCAGGTCCTGGTCGCCCAGCCCGACCGGCTCACCTACCGCTTCCGCCACGCCCTGCTGCAGGAGGCCGTCCACGGCGACCTGCTCCCCGGCGAGCGCGTCGACCTGCACCGGCGCCTGGCCCAGGTCTTGGAGGAGCGCCCGGAGCTGGCCGGGTCGCGGGCGGGCGCCGCCGCCGCCCTGGCCTGGCACTGGCGGCGCGCCCACGACCTGCCGCGGGCGCTGGCCGCCGCCGTGACCGCGGGCCAGGACGCCGCAACGGCCTACGCCTTCGCGGACGCCCACGTCCAGTACGAGGCGGCGCTGGAGCTGTGGGACGCCGTGCCCGAGGCGCAGCGGCCGCCCGGCACCGACCGGGTCGAGCTGCTGAAGCGCGCCGCCACCGCAGCGGCGCGCTCGGGCGAGCACGCCCGGGCGGTGGCGCTGGCCCGGCGGGCGCTGGACCAGCTCGACGAGGTCGCGGAGCCGGTGCGGGCGAGCCTGCTGTGGATGTGGCTGGCGCGGTCGCTGTCGGCGCTGGGCGACGAGGCCGCCGCGCACGCCACCGCCGAGGCGGTGCGCCTGGTCCCCGACGACCCGTCGCCCGCCCGCGCCCGGGTGCTGGGGTACCAGAGCGCCCGGCTCATGCTCCTCTCGCGCTACGCCGAGTCCGAGCCCGTGGGGGCCGAGGCGGTCGCCGTCGCCCGCGCGGTCGGCGCCCACGCCGACGAGGCCGGGGCGCTGGTGACCCTGGGGCTGTGCGCGGCGTTCCTCGGCCGCCAGGCCGAGGGCGAGGCGCTGCTCGCGCGCGCCGCGCGATCGCGCTCGCGGCCGGGGCGGTCCCGGAGCTGGAGCGCGTGGCGGCCAACCTGCCCGAGGTCCTGCAGCTGGACGGCCGCTGGGAGGAGGCGGCGCGGGCGGCGCTCGAAGGCGTCGCCCTCGTCGCCGAGCACGGCTACGGCAAGGGCGCCTTCATCCGCGGCAACGCCGTCCAGGTGCTGCTGAAGCTGGGGCGCTGGGACGAGGCCGAGGGCCTGCTGCGCGAGGCGCTGGCGATCCACGGCCGCGACAACCAGGGGCTGCACGTCCTGCACATGCGCGCCGTGCTGCACCTGTGGCGGGGGCGGCTGGACGAGGCCGCCGCGACCCTGGACCGCGCCCTGCGCATCGGGCGCACCAGCGCCTTCGGGCCGCAGTACGTGGCCGACCTGCACGCGACCCTCGCGGCGCTGCGGCTGGGCCAGGGGCGCCTGGACGAGGCCGACGCCGCGGTGCGCGCCGCGCTGGCGTCCACCGCGACCGCGGGCGGCCGGCCCTTCCACGGCGCCCCGGCGGTCTGGACCGGCGTGGCGATCGAGGTCGAGCGCGCGCGCACCGACCCCGACGGCGCCGCGCGCGCGCGGACGCGCTGCTCGCGGGCGTCGAGGACCTGGTGGCGCGCGCCGGCCTGGCGCCCGCCCCGGAGTTCGCGGCGCTGCTGGGGACCGCGCGGGTCGAGCGCACGCGCCTGCCGGACCGCGACCCGGCCGCGGCGCCGCGGCCTGGGAGGGCGCCGTCGCCGCCTGGGACGGCCTGGGCGACCCGCACCGCGCCGGTGCCGCGCGGGTCCGGCTGGCGGCCGCGCTGCTCGCCGACCGCGGCGGGGACCACCGCCCGCGCGCGCCGCCGCGCTGCGGACCGCCGCGGAGGTCGCGCAGCGGCTGGGCGCCGCCCCGCTGGCCGAGGAGGCGGCGCGGGCGGCGCGGCGCGGCGGGGTCGACCTGGACGGCGGGGGCGCCCCCGCGCACCCGCACGGCCTGACCGCCCGGGAGGTCGAGGTGCTGCGGCTGGTCGCCGCCGGCCGGTCCAACCGCGAGATCGGCAGCGCGCTGTGGATCAGCGCGAAGACGGCGAGCGTCCACGTGTCGAACATCCTGGGCAAGCTGGACGTGCGCAGCCGCGGCGAGGCCGCGGCGGTCGCGCACCGCGAGGGGCTGCTCCACGACGGCTATTGACCGCGCCCGCACCGCCCCCGTACCGTCGGCCGACAGGGGTCATCCGCGGGAGCGAGGGGGCGGTTCGTGGAGGAGTATCTGGCCGAATTCGCGGGAACAGCGCTGCTGATCCTGCTTGGAGACGGTGTCGTCGCGGGTGTACTGCTCCGCGAGTCCAAGGCCGAGAACTCGGGCTGGATCGTGATCACCTTCGGCTGGGGCCTCGCGGTCGCCATCGCCGTGTACTCGGTCGCCCACATCAGCGGGGCGCACATCAACCCGGCTGTGACGCTCGGGCTCGCCGCGGTCGGCGAGTTCGACTGGGCGCTGGTCCCCGGCTACTGGCTGGCGCAGCTCCTGGGCGCCTTCGCGGGCGCCGCGTTCGTCTACCTGCACTACCTGCCGCACTGGCGGGTGACAGAGGACCCGGGGCTCAAGCTCGCGGTCTTCTCGACCGCGCCGGCCATCCGCACCCCCGTCGCCAACCTCATCAGCGAGATCATCGGGACGATCGTCCTGGTCTACGGCGTCCTGGCCATCGGCGGGTACTTCGCCGCGGACACCGAAGGGCTGGGCGCGTTCGGCACCGGCATCAGCCCGCTGCTCGTCGGCCTCCTGGTCGTCGCGATCGGCCTGTCGCTCGGCGGGCCGACCGGCTACGCGATCAACCCCGCCCGCGACCTGGGCCCGAGGCTGGCGCACGCGGTCCTGCCGATCCCCGGCAAGGGCGGTTCGGACTGGAGCTACGCGTGGATCCCCGTCGTCGGCCCGCTGATCGGCGGGGTGCTCGGCGCCTGGCTCTACACGGCCTACCCGTTCTAGGAGCCCACGGTGAAGAAGCTCATCAACGACCCGGACGACGTCGTCACCGAGGCCCTGCAGGGCATGGCCGCGGCCCACGGTGACCTGATCCGCGTGAACCTCGACCCGGCCTACATCGTCCGGGCCGACGGGCCGGTGCAGGGCAAGGTCGCCATCCTGTCGG
Organism: Egibacteraceae bacterium; assembly: GCA_030447925.1. Classification (GTDB taxonomy): domain Bacteria; phylum Actinomycetota; class Nitriliruptoria; order Euzebyales; family Egibacteraceae; genus JAUJNX01. Next base: position 191,119 of record JAUJNX010000007.1, read on the forward strand.
GCGGCGGGAGCGGCCACGAGCCCATGCACGGCGGGTTCGTCGGGCGCGGGATGCTCGACGCCGCGTGCCCGGGCGCGGTGTTCACCTCGCCCACCCCCGACCAGGTGCAGGCCGCGACGCAGGCCTGCGACGGCGGGGCGGGCGTCCTGCACATCGTCAAGAACTACACCGGCGACGTCCTCAACTTCGAGACCGCGGCGGAGCTGGCCGCGGCCGAGGGGTCCAACGTCCGCGCCGTGGTCATCGACGACGACGTCGCGGTGAAGGACAGCCTCTACACCGCCGGGCGCCGCGGGGTCGGCGGCACCGTGCTGGCCGAGAAGATCGTCGGCGCGGCGGCGGAGCGCGGCGACGACCTGGACGCCGTCGTGGCGCTGTGCGAGCGGGTGAACGCCAACGTCCGGTCGATGGGCATGGCGCTGACCTCGTGCACCGTGCCGGCGGCGGGGGAGCCGACCTTCACCCTCGGCGACGACGAGATGGAGATCGGCATCGGCATCCACGGCGAGCCGGGGCGCGAGCGCCTGCCGCTGGAGCCCGCCGACCGCATCGTGGACCGGCTGCTCGAGCCGATCCTGGAGGACCTGCCGTTCTCGTCGGGCGACCGCACCCTGCTGTTCGTCAACGGGCTGGGCGGGACCCCCCTGATCGAGCTCTACGTCGTGTTCCGCCGCGCCGCCCAGGTGCTGGAGGAGCGGGGCATCACCGTCGCGCGCAACCTCGTCGGCGACTGGATCACGTCGCTGGAGATGGCGGGCACGTCGCTCACGCTGCTGAAGCTGGACGACGAGATGATCGAGCTGTGGGACGCGCCCGTCCTCACCCCCGCGCTGCGGAAGGGCCTCTAGCGTGGCGGAGGCCGAAGGCCGATCGTCCTTGAACGGAAGCCGCCCGGCGTCTGAGGTGCACCGATGAGCGTGGCGGTGGTGGATGCGGCCGCGACCGCGGCCGCGGTCCGGGCGTTCGCGGCGGGCCGCCGCGACCAGCGCCAGGCGCTCACCCGCCTGGACGCCGCGATCGGCGACGGCGACCACGGCGACAACCTCAACCGGGGCCTCAAGGCCGCCCTGGACGCGCTGCCCGACCCGGAGGGGTCCACGCCCGGGGCGGTCCTCAAGGCCGTCGCGCAGGCGCTGATCACCAAGGTCGGGGGGCCGCCGGGCCCTGTACGGCACGGCGTTCCTGCGCGCCGCCACCGCGCTGGGCGACACCGCGGAGCTGGGACCCGACGACGTCGTGACCGCGCTGGCCGCCGCCCTTGGCGGGCTGCAGCAGCGCGGCAAGGCCGAGGTCGGGGACAAGACCATGATCGACGCCTGGGCGCCGGCGGTGGCGGCGGCCCGGGCGGCGGCCGAGGGAGGCGGGGACGTGACCGCGGTCCTCGCGGCCGCGGAGGGGGCCGCACGCGAGGGTGCGGCGTCGACGGTCCCGCTGGTGGCGCGCAAGGGCCGCGCGAGCTACCTGGGGGAGCGCAGCGCGGGGCACGCCGACCCGGGTGCGACGTCGAGCCACCTGCTGTTCAAGGCGCTGACCGACTGCACGATCCGAGACTGAGGAGCCGAGACATGGCCGACTACGTCGGGGCGATCGACCAGGGCACCACGAGCACCCGCTTCATGATCTTCGACCACGGCGGCAACGAGGTCGGCCGGTCGCAGCAGGAGCACGAGCAGGTCCTGCCGCAGGCCGGGTGGGTCGAGCACGACCCCGCCGAGATCTGGTCGCGCACCCAGCAGGTCGTCGAGGGCGGGTTGTCGGCGGCCGGGCTGCAGTCCGCGGACCTCGCCGCGGTCGGCATCACCAACCAGCGCGAGACGACGGTCGTCTGGAACCCCGGACCGGCCAGCCGTACTACAACGCGATCGTGTGGCAGGACACCCGCACGGACCGCATCGCCACCGCCCTGGACCGCGACGGGCGCGGCGACGTCATCCGCCGGAAGGCCGGCCTGCCGCCCGCGACGTACTTCTCCGGCGGCAAGGTCCAGTGGATGCTGGAGAACGTCGATGGGCTGCGCGAGGCGGCCGAGCGCGGCGAGGCGCTGTTCGGCAACACCGACTCGTGGGTGATCTGGAACCTCACGGGCGGGCCCGACGGCGGGCGCCACGTCACCGACGTGACCAACGCCAGCCGGACCATGCTCATGAACCTCGAGACCCTGGACTGGGACGACGAGCTGCTCGGCTTCTTCGGCATCCCGCGGGCGATGCTGCCCGAGATCCGGTCGTCGTCGGACCCCGACCTGGGGCGCACCCGCGCCGACGGGCCGTTCGGCGCGGAGCTCATCATCGCCGGTGACCTCGGCGACCAGCAGGCGGCGACCGTGGGGCAGGTGTGCTACTCCCCGGGCGAGGCGAAGAACACCTACGGCACCGGCAACTTCATGCTGCTGAACACCGGAACCGAGATCGTGCGGTCCGGCAACGGCCTGCTGACGACGCCCTGCTACCGCATGGGCGGTGACGACGCGGTGTTCGCGCTCGAGGGCTCGATCGCCGTGACGGGGTCCGCCGTGCAGTGGCTGCGCGACCAGCTCGGGATCATCAAGGACGCCGCGGAGACCGAGGCGCTGGCCGGTTCGGTCGACGACTCCGGCGGGGTGTTCTTCGTGCCCGCTTTCTCGGGGCTGTTCGCGCCGTACTGGCGGTCCGACGCCCGCGGGGCGATCGTCGGGCTGTCGCGCTTCAACACCAAGGCCCACCTGGCGCGGGCGACGCTGGAGTCCATCTGCTACCAGACCCGCGACGTGGCCGAGGCCATGGTCGCCGACAGCGGCGTGGCCCTGGAGTTCCTCAAGGTCGACGGCGGGGCCACCGTCAACGACCTGCTCATGCAGCTGCAGTCCAACATCCTCGGCGTGCCGGTGTCGCGGCCGGTGGTGGCGGAGACGACCTCGCTGGGGGCGGCCTACGCCGCCGGGCTGGCGGTCGGCTTCTGGGACAACCTGGAGGAGCTGCGCCAGAACTGGAACGAGGACCGGCGCTGGGAGCCGACGTGGAACGAGGACCAGCGCGAGACCGGGTACGCCCAGTGGAAGAAGGCCGTGGAGCGGACGCTGGACTGGGTCGACGTCGGCTAGGGGTGCACCTCAGACGCCGGGCGGCTTGCGCATGCGGAGTCCGCGGACGCGCTCCGATGGCGTGATCGGCCTCGTCCTCGTCTCCCACAGCGCGCGGCTCGCGGAAGGCGTCGCCGAGCTGGCGGCCCAGATGGCCCCCGACGTCCCCATCGGGGTCGCCGGGGGTCCGACGACGGGGGCATCGGGACGTCGATGGAGAAGGTGTCGGCCGCGCTGGAGGCGGCCGGCACCGCCGGGGCGGTGATCCTCACCGACCTCGGCAGCGCGACCATGACGGCCGAGCTCGCCCTGGAGTTCCTCGACGACGCCGCGCGGGCGCGCACCGCCCTGGTGGACGCGCCGCTGGTGGAGGGGGCGCTGGCCGCCGCGACCACCGCGCAGGGCGGGGCGGACCTCGACGCGGTCCGCGCCGCCGCGGAGGCGGCCGGCGCGGTCGCGGGACCCCACACGCGCGACGACGCGCCGGCGGGCGGGGACGGCGGGGACGGGTCCGGCGAGGCGCGCGAGGTGGTGCTGCGCAACCCGCTGGGGCTGCACGCCCGCCCGGCGTCGGCGGTCGTGCGGGCGCTGGCCGGGCTCGACGCGTCGGTGCGGGTGGAGCGCGCCGACACCGGCGCCGGGGCCGACGCGCGCAGCCTGCTCGGCCTGGTGGGCCTGGCCGCGCGCGGCGGGGTCGCCCTGCGCCTGTCCGGGGAGGGCCCCGACGCCGCGCGGGCGCTGGACGAGCTGGAACGGCTGGTCGCCGACGGGTTCGGGGAGACCGACGAGGAGCCGGGCACCGCGGCGGCGGACGCGCCCGCGCCCGTCCCCGGGGACGGCGTCCTGACCGGCCTGGCGGGGGCGCCGGGGCTGGCCGTCGGGCCGCTCGCGCGGCTGGCAGCGGCGGAGGTCGACGTGCCAGACCGCGCCGCCGGGACCCCGGAGGAGGAGCGGGCGCTGCTGGACGCCGCCCGCGCGCGGGTCGACGCCGCCCTGGCCCGCGAGGGCGGCGGCGTGTTCGCCGCCCAGCGCGACCTGCTCGCCGACCCGGAGCTGGACCGCGCCGTCGCCGCCGGCCTGGACGGCGGCGCGAACGCTCCGCGCGCGTGGGCCGACGCGGTCGCCGCGCAGCGCGACGCGCTGGCGGCCCTGGACGACCCCGTCTTCGCCGCCCGCGCCGCCGACGTCGCCGACGTCGGGCGCCGCGTCCTGGCCGCGCTGGCCGGCACCGAGGTCCCCCCGGCCGCCGTCCCCCGCGGGGCGGTCGCCGCCGCCGACGACGTCGTGCCGTCCCAGGTCCCCGCCCTGGCCGCGGTGGGCGCCGCCGCCCTGGTGCTGTCCGCGGGCGGGCCGGGCTCCCACGCCGCGGTCCTGGCCCGCGGCCTCGGGCCCCGCTGGTCGTCGGCGTCGGTCCCGCCCTCGCGCAGGTGCCCGACGGCACCACCGTCCTGGTGGACGGCGCCGCCGGCACCGTGGCCGTCGACCCGCCGGAGGAGGCCGCCGCCGACGCCCACCGCCGCGCGGCGCGGGCCCGTGCCGACGCCGATGCGGCCCGCGGCGCCGCCCGGGCGCCGGTCACGACCCGCGACGGCGCGCCGGTGCGCGGGGGCGCCAACGCCGCCTCCGCCGCCGAGGCGGCCCGCGCGGTCGCGGAGGGCGCCGACGAGCTCGGCCTGGTGCGCACCGAGCTGCTGTTCCTCGACCGCCCGACCCTGCCCGACGAGGACGAGCAGGCGGCGGCCCTCACCGCGCTGCTGGAGGCCGCCGAGGGCCGCCCCGTGGTCGTGCGCACCCTGGACGTCGGCGGCGACAAGGCCGCCCCCGCCCTCGACCTGGACCCGGTGCGCAACGGCTTCCTGGGGGAGCGCGGGCTGCGCTGGTCGCTCAACCACCCCGACGTGTTCGCCGCCCAGCTGCGCGCGGTCCTGCGCGCGGCGCGCGGCCACCGCGTCCGGCTGATGTTCCCCATGGTCACCACCCGCGACGAGGTCGAGCGCGCCCGCGAGGCCCTGGACGCCGCCCGCCGCGACCTCGACGCCGCCGGGACCGCGCGCGGCGACGTCGAGCAGGTCGGGATCATGGTCGAGGTGCCCGCCGCCGCGGCCGCCGCCGACCTGCTGGCCCCCGCCGTGGACTTCTTCAGCATCGGCAGCAACGACCTGCTGTCCTACCTGATGGCCGCCGACCGCACGCTGTCGTCGGTGGCGCCGCTGCGCGACCCCCGCCACCCCGCGTTCCTGCGCCTGGTCGGCGGGATCTGCGCCGCCGCCGACGCGGCGGGCATCTGGGTGGGCGTCTGCGGGGACATCGCGGGGGACCCGGAGCTCGCGGTGCTGCTGGCCGGGCTGGGGGTCACCGAGCTCAGCGGGGCGCCGCCCGCGGTCCCGGCCGTGAAGGCTGCGCTGCGGGCGGTGACGCTGGAGGAGGCGCAGGCCCTGGCACGGACGGCCGCGCGTGGGCCCGGGACCTACCCTGGAGGTGCGCCGCGAGCGCCCGGCGGCGCTCAGCCGCCGGGGCAGCAGGGCACGCCGTGACGACGCGCGCAGGAGGTCGGGACGTGGACGAGGACGCGACGCAGCTGGGACCCGAGCAGCGCCGGCAGGCGCTGGCGCGCATGGCCGCGGAGACCTTCGACGTGGTCGTCATCGGCGGTGGCGTGACCGGCTCGGGGGCGGCGCTGGACGCCGCCTCGCGCGGCCTGTCCGTCGCCCTGGTCGAGGCGCGCGACTGGGCGGCGGGCACGTCCAGCCGGTCCAGCAAGCTGATCCACGGCGGGCTGCGCTACCTCGAGCAGCTCGACTTCGGCCTGGTGCGCGAGGCCCTGCGCGAGCGCGGCCTGCTGCTGAACACGCTGTGCCCCCACCTGGTCAAGCCGGTGTCGTTCATCTACCCGCTGACCCACCGGGTCTGGGAGCGCTTCTACGTCGGCGCGGGCATCTTCCTGTACGACCGCATGGGCGGGTCGCGCGCCCTCACCGGCCACCGCCACCTCACCAAGCGCCAGGTGCTGGAGCTGTTCCCCGCGCTGCGCGCCGACGTGCTGGTCGGCGGCATCCAGTACTGGGACGGCCAGGTCGACGACGCCCGCCACACCCTGGCGGTCGCCCGCACCGCCGCCCGCCACGGCGCCGTGCTGGCCAGCAGCGCCCGCGTCACGGGCCTGCTGCGCGAGGCCGGGCGCGTCGTCGGCGTGCAGGTCCGCGACCTGGAGGGCGGCAGCGACCTGGAGATCCGCGCCCAGCAGGTCGTCAACTGCACCGGGGTCTGGACCGACGAGATCCAGGACAAGGCCGGCCGCGGCCGCATCCACGTGCGCGCGTCCAAGGGCGTCCACCTGGTCGTCCCACGCGACCGGATCCAGGCCGACAGCGGGATGATCCTGCGCACCGAGAAGAGCGTCCTGTTTCTCATCCCGTGGGGCCGCCACTGGATCATCGGGACGACCGACACGGACTGGAACCTGCACAAGGCGCACCCGGCCGCCAACGCCGCCGACATCGACTACCTGCTCGAGCACGTCAACGCGGTGCTGAACTCCCCGCTGACCAAGGACGACGTCGAGGGCATCTACGCGGGCCTGCGCCCGCTGCTGCGCGGCGAGAGCGGCGACGACACCAGCCAGCTGACGCGCGAGCACGCGGTGTCCTCCCCGGCACCGGGCCTCATCAGCGTCGCCGGCGGCAAGTACACGACCTACCGGGTCATGGCCAAGGACGCGATCGACGCCGCCGTGCGCGGCCTGGCGACCTCGGCGCCCGCCTCGGTCACCGACCGCACGCCGCTGATCGGCGCCGACGGCTACGCGGCGGCGTGGAACGCGCGCCGGCGGACCGCGGAGCACTGGGGCCTGCACGTCGCCCGGATCGAGCACCTGCTCAACCGCCACGGCACGATGCTGGACCAGGTGCTGGCTCCCGCGAAGGGGCGCCCCGACCTGCTCGAGCCGCTGGAGGGGTCCGACACCTACCTCCGCGCGGAGGTCCTCTACGCCGCCAGCCACGAGGGCGCCCTGCACCTGGAGGACGTCCTCACCCGCCGGACGCGCACGTCGATCGAGACCTTCGACCGCGGCGTGGCCGCGGCGGAGCCGGCGGCCCGCCTGATGGCGGAGGTCCTGGGCTGGGACGACGACACCGTCGCCCGCGAGGTCCAGCACTACCGGGCCCGGGTCGAGGCCGAGCGCGCGTCCCAGGAGCAGGCCGACGACGCGACCGCCGACGCCGCCCGCTACGGCGCCCCCGACGTGCGCATGGGCGCCGTGGAGACCCCCGCCTGACCCGGCCAGCGCCCGCGGTCAGCCCCCCTCGGGGAGGGGGGCGAGGTGGGCGCCCAGGGCGTAGGCGGGCGCACCCGGGGTCTCGGCCGCCGCGTAGCGGGCCACGAGGTCCCGGAGCTCGGTCTCCAGGGCCCGGGCGTCGCCCTCGGCCAGGCGCACCGGGCGCCACTCGAAGACCAGCGGGGGCGTCGCGCCGGCGCGCGGGACCCAGGGAACCCCGGGGGCCGAGCCGGGGTCGGCCGTGACCCGGCCGGTGGCGGTCCGGTGGATGCGCACGCCGCCGCCGGGGGTGCGCGCGCGCAGCTCGTCGACGATCGCCGCCTCCAGCGCGGCCGTCCAGCGCCGCTGCCAGGTGCGCTCGTAGCGCAGCAGGTCCGCGCTGGTGTCGACCGCGTCGGCGGGCACGAAGAACTCGTCGGCCACCGTGCGGTAGTGCTTCACCGCGCGGCCCTTGCGCGGCTCCACCCGCGTGACCTCCAGCAGGCCGACGCGCAGGAACCGGCGCACGCGCGTCAGCACCCTGTCCACGGGCACGCCCAGCTCCGCGGCGGCCGCAGCGGCGGAGGACTCGCGGCCCAGGAACGGCCCCAGGTACGGCAGCTGGTCGAGGTCGAACAGCAGCGCGACCTGGGCGGGGTCGTCGGCGACGGCCGTCGACCTACCGTGATCCGGGGGTTCCGCCACCAGTAGCGCTCCTGGGAAGGTGCCGTGGGCCGGCAGGGTGCCAGGCTCGCAGACCAGGAGGACGGCGGTGCGGGACGACGGGTGGAGCAGGACGGCGCGCTGGGCGGCGGGCGTCCACGCGCTGGCGCTGGTGGCGGGCGTGGCGCTCGTCGCCGCCCTGAACGCGGGTGCGTTCGGCACCGCGCCCGACGTGGAGTGGCCCTGCCTGTGCCGGCAGGGCGACGCGCTGGACGACGTCGCGGCCCTGCGGGCCTTCGACCTGTCGATCCGCACGCCGCGCACGGTCGCGTCCGCGGCGCTGGGTGTCGCCTTCGCCGCGCTCGTCCCCCTGGGGTCGGCGATCGGCGGCGTGCTGGGCCGGCGCCGGGCGGGGGACCGCACCGTCGCCCTGGCCTTCGGGGTCGCGGGCCTGCTCGGCCTGACCGGGCAGCTGGTCACGCTCGGCGCCATCGAGGCCGCCGCCAGCCCGTTCCCGCCCGGCGAGGCCGTCCAGGCGGCGCGCGTCGGCACGATCCTGCTGGGCGGCGTGGCGTCGTGGCTGGGGTACGCCGCACTGCTGGCCGCGGCGGGCGGCGCGGGGCTGGCTGCGGGCCTGGCCGCGGCGGCCGGCTGGCGCGGGTGGGCGCGCTGCAGCGTCGCCCTGGCCGTCGTGTACGTGCTGGCCGTGGTCGTGCAGGTCGCCCCGGTGCCGTCGGTCCTGTCCGACGCGGTCCTGGCCCTGAGCGCCGTCGTCCCCGCGGTCTCGGCGCTCTGGCTGGTCGCGCGGCTGCGCGAGCCCGTGGCCGCCCCCGAGCCGCAGGCCGCCTCACCCAGCCCGGGTCAGTTCGCCTCGTCGTAGCCCTCGGCGAAGCCCTTGCCGGACTCGGGCGGCTCCAGGTCGGGGTCGCCGTCGTGGCCCGGGGCGAACTGCTTGCCCGACCCGGCGGGGATCACGTCGGGCGGGTCAGCCTCCGGCGTGACGGCCACGTCGTCGGCGAACTGCTTGCCCGAGCCCGGGCCCTTGACGCTGTCGACCTCGTCCGCGTCGGCGACGTCGTCGCCGAACTGCTTGCCGGAACCCTCCGGGATCCGCTCGTCACTCATCGTGTTGCCCCCTCGCCGCGCCGCACCCGTCACCGCAGGTGTACCCGCCCGGCGCCGGCGCTAGCGTCGGGGTGTGACCAGTCCCGTCCCCGCGCTGCTCGCCGCCGGCACGCCGACGTTCTCCTACGAGTTCCTGCCCCCGCGGACCGACGAGGACGAGGCGGTCCTGTGGCGCGCGATCCGCGACGTGGAGCCGCTGCGCCCGGCGTTCGTGGACATCACCTACGGCGCGGGGGGATCGCGCCGGGACCGCACGCTGCGGACCGTCGAGCGCGTGGTCGTCGAGACCGATCTCACCGTCGTCGCCCACCTCACCTGCGTGGGCGCGACCGAGGCCGAGCTGCGCGCGATCGTCCGCCGCCTCGGCGACGCCGGCGTGCGGGCGATCCTCGCCCTGCGTGGGGACCCCGAGGGCGGGCCGGACGCCGAGTGGCGCCCGACCCCGGGCGGGCTGGACCGCGCCGAGGACCTCGTCCGCCTGGTGAAGGAGGAGGGCGACTTCGCCGTGGGGGTCGCGGCCTACCCGCAGCGCCACCGCGAGTCCGCCGACGACGACGCCGGGATCAAGTTCTTCGCGGCCAAGTGCGCGGCGGGCGCGGACTTCGCCATCACCCAGTTCTTCTACGACGCCTGCGACTACGCCCGCTTCGTGGCGGCGGCTCGCGCGGCCGGCTGCGACGTCCCGGTGCTGCCGGGGATCATGCCGGTGACCAGCGCCCGCCAGATCGAGCGCTTCCCGCAGCTGTCGGGCCACCCCTTCCCCGGCGAGCTCGCGGCCCGCATCCGCGCCGCCGCGGACCCCGCCGCCGTGCGCGAGATCGGCGTCGAGGTCGCCAGCGGCCTCGCGCGGGCGCTGCTCGACGCCGGCGCCCCCGGCATCCACCTGTACACGCTGAACCGCTCCACGGCGGCGCGGGAGATCCACCTGCGGCTGACTTCGTGATCTGCCCCCCGCCCGCCTAGAGTGACCCCGACCTTGGAGGGTGGACGCAGACATGCGCGTGCTGGTGGCCGATCAGCTGTCCGACGCGGGGGTGGCAGCACTCGCCGCGCACTTCGACGTGGACGTCAGGACGGGGCTCGGCAAGCCCGCCCTGGTGGAGGCGATCCCCGACTACGACGCGGTGGTGGTGCGCTCGGCGACGCGCATCGACGCCGACGTCATCGCCGCCGGGCGGCGCCTGCGGGTGATCGCGCGCGCCGGCATCGGCCTGGACAACGTCGACGTCCGCGCCGCGACCGCCCGCGGGGTGCTGGTCTGCAACGCCCCGCAGTCCAACGTCATCAGCGCCGCGGAGCACACCGTCGCCCTGCTGCTGGCGCTGGCGCGCACGATCCCGCGGGCCGACCGCAGCCTGCGCGAGGGCCGCTGGGACCGCAGCGCCTTCCAGGGCGTGGAGCTGCAGGGCAAGCGCCTGGGCGTGCTGGGCCTCGGCCGCGTGGGCACGCTGGTGACCCAGCGGTTCCAGGCCTTCGGGATGCGCGTGACCGCCTACGACCCGTACGTGTCGGAGGAGCGCGCGACCCAGCTCGGCGTCGACCTGGTCGCCACCGTCGGCGAGCTCTGCGCCGTCGCCGACGTCCTGACCGTCCACCTGCCCAAGACCCCCGAGACCGAGGGCATCGTCGGCGAGGCCGAGCTGCGCGCCCTGCCCCCCAACGCCCTGGTGGTCAACACCGCCCGCGGCGGGCTGATCGACGAGGCGGCGCTGGAGCGCGCGCTGCAGGACGGCACCGTCGCCGGCGCGGCGCTGGACGTCTTCTCGACCGAGCCGATGACCGACTCGCCGCTGTTCGCCCTCGACAACGTGGTGGTCACCCCCCACCTCGGCGCGTCCACGACCGAGGCGCAGGACAAGGCGGGCACCATGGTCGCCGAGGCCGTCGTCGCCGCGCTGCAGGGCGACTTCGTCCCCTCCGCGGTCAACCTGCAGGTCGGCGCGGGGGTGCCGGAGACGGTCAAGCCGTTCCTGCCGCTGGCGGAGAAGCTCGGCCGGCTGTTCACGGCGCTGCACGCCGGCGCGACCTCCGAGCTCACCGTCGAGTACGTGGGCCGGATCGCGGGGGACGACACCGCCGCCCTGACCCTCGCCGCGCTCAAGGGGCTCCTGCGCGACGTCAGCAGCGAGCCGGTCACCTTCGTCAACGCGCCGCTGTTGGCCGAGGAGCGCGGGCTGAAGGTGTCCACGCTCACCTCGCAGTCCACGCGCGACTACGTGTCGCTCGTGCGCCTGTCCGCCGGCGACGTGGCCGTCGCGGGGACGCTGGTCGGCCCCGCGGACCGCGAGCGCCTCGTCGACGTGTGGGGCTTCGACGTCGACATGGAGCCCGCGGACCACATGCTGTTCTTCCGCTACGCCGACCGGCCCGGGATCGTCGGGCGCATCGGGGGGGCGCTGGGCGAGGCCGGGGTCAACATCGCCGCCATGCAGGTCGGCCGCCGGGAGGCGGGTGGCGACGCGCTCATGGCGCTGGCGGTCGACTCGCGCGTGGACGCGGCCGTGGTGGACGACATCGCGGCACGGATCGGCGCGACCGACGCGCGCGCCCTGGACCTGACGGACGGCCTGTGAGCGACACCGCCGAACTCCGCGTCGTCGTCGAGCCCCAGGGCGTCCGCGACTGGATCCGCAAGGTGGTCGAGGACGCGGGCGCGGTCGTCGTGGACGATCCCGCCGCCGCCACGGCGCTGATCTGGACCGACCCGGGCGGGGCCGACGGGGGTCTCGACCGGCTCAAGACGCTGGTGGGGGCCAACCCCCAGCTGCGCTGGGTCCAGCTGCCCTGGGCGGGGGTGGAGCCGTACGCGCAGGCGGGGGTGTTCGACCACGACCGGGTGTGGACCGCGGGTAAGGGCGTGTACGCCCAGCCCGTGGCCGAGCACGCCCTGGCGCTGTCCCTGGCCGGCCTGCGCAACCTCAAGCGCTTCAGCATGGCGCAGTCGTGGGGCGAGCAGTCGGGCATCAGCCTGCACCGCGGGCGGGTCACGATCTTCGGCGGCGGCGGGATCACCCAGGAGCTGGTGCCGCTGCTGCGGCCCATGGGCTGCGCGATCACCGTCGTGCGGCGCCACGCCCGCCCGATGGAGGGCGTGGAGACGGTGCTGGACTTCACCGCCCGCTACGAGGCGCTGAAGGGCGCCGACGTCGTCGTCCTGGCGCTGGCCCTGACCCCGGAGACGCGCGGGCTGATCGGCGAGATCGAGCTGGAGCTCATGGAGCCCCACGCGTGGCTGGTCAACGTCGCCCGCGGCGAGCACGTGGTCACCGAGGACCTGGTCATCGCGCTGCGCGAGGACGCGATCGGTGGCGCCGCCCTGGACGTCACCGACCCCGAGCCGCTGCCCGAGGGCCACCCATTGTGGGAGCTGCCGAACTGCATCATCACCCCCCACACCGCCAACACCGAGGACATGGCCGTCCCGCTGCTGTCGGCGCGGATCGCGGAGAACGTCCGCCGCTTCGCCGCGGGGGCCCCGCTCATCGGCGTCGTGGACCCCGACCTCGGCTACTGATCCGGTCCTGCCCGTCCGGGCCTTGCCCCGGGTCCGGCGGCGCGGTACCACACCCGGGATGAGCGAGCAGACGGGACCGCGCACCACGGCGCCGCCGCCGGGGTGGTACCCCGACCCGGCGGGCGGGGGCGGCACGCGCTGGTGGGACGGCACGGCCTGGACCGATCAGGTGGGCCAGCCGGCCCCCGGGGGCCAGCCGGGCTACGGCCAGCCGGGCTACGGGGCCACGGTGCCTCCGGGCTACGCGGTGCCGTCCGAGGCGCCGGCGGCGTGGCCGGGCGGACCGCCGCTGGCCGGGGTGGGCGCGCGCTTCCTGGCGCTCCTGCTCGACTGGCTGATCATGACCGGCGTCGCGCTCGTCGTCGCCCTCGTCACCGGCCTGGTCATCGCCCTGCTGCTCGGCACGCTGGGCGAGTCGGTGGGCGGCACGATCGCGACCATCGTGGGGATCGCGGTCTACCTCGGCCTGATCGTCGCCGCGTTCGCCTACGAGATCCTGCTGGAGGCCGGCCCCTACGGCCAGACCATCGGCAAGGCGGTGGCCGGCGTCCGCGTCGTGCGCGCCGACACCGGCGGCCGCCTGTCGGTCGGGCAGGCCGCCGGCCGCGTCCTCGCCCGGTCGTTCCTCTCGGGGTCGATCTTCGCGCTGGGCTACCTGTGGGCCCTCTTCGACGACCGCCGCCGCACCTGGCACGACCTGCTCGCCGACACCGTGGTCATCACCGCCGACCCGTCCACCCGCCCGTCGGCCCGCGAGCTCCTCCGCACCGCCCGCGCCCCCCGCCCGCCCACCGCCTGACCCGCACGCACCCGGGGCCCCGTGACTCACCAGTGCGGTGGGAAGGTGTACGCGTCCAGCGAGGGGAAGGTCGACAGTGCGCACCGATCGACGGGGAAGTTCAACCCCCGCAGCATGACGACCTCGCGTGGCTGCACCCGCGCCCTCGCCACCCAGACGTGCTCGTGCTGGACGCGTTCGAAGGGCACGGTGTCGCCGTCGATGGAGAGCAGCAGGTGCTCCGAGGGGGGCGCTCCGGACACCACCTCGGGACGGGCACGCGGCGTTCGCCGCAGCACGCGCCAGAGGAAGCGTGCCAGCGGCGCCTCGGCCTGGGCGGTCACATCTCCCATCCGCCCACAACGGTGTCGCGGTTCATCTCCCCTGGGATCACGGGGCCCTGGGTAGCGGATGGCTCGGTCTGACCTGTCGCCCGTCTACCTAGCCCGCGTGGAGTTGCCTCAGACAGCCGACGGCACCGCCGGCCCGGCGGCGCTAGATGTAGTTCCTCGGGAGATTGCAGACGAGGTGAGAGCCTCCCGCCTGGTTCTTCTCACGGTTCCGGGCAAGGAGGCTCTCGTGGCGCATCGTAGTCACCCGCGTGCGGTGTTGACCGTGGCTGCCCGCAGGTTGTTGGTGGACAGGGTCCGCCGGCAGGGCTGGGCACCTGCGGTAGCGGCCGAGGCGCTGGGCTGTTCGCGGGCGACGGCATACAAGTGGCTGGCCCGCTACGACGCCGAGGGCGACGCCGGGTTGGCCGACCGCTCGTGCCGGCCGCACCACAGCCCCGGGCGGCTGTCGCCACAGCGGGAGCAGGCGATCCTTGACCGGCGCGCCGCGACGCTGGAAGGGCCCCACCGGATCGGCTGGGCGTTGGGCGAAGCCCGCTCCACGGTGCACCGGGTACTACGCCGTCACGGCATGCCGCGGCTGGCCGACATCGACCGGCCCACCCGCACGGTAGTGCGCTACCAGCGCGACAGCCCCGGCGAGCTGGTCCACGTCGACGTCAAAAAGCAAGGGCGTATCCCTGATGGCGGCGGCTGGCAGGCGCTGGGCCGCCAGGTCGGCCGCCGCAACCGCAGCGGCGTCGGATTTGACTACCTGCACAGCGCGGTGGACGACCACAGCCGCGTCGCCTACATCGAGGCGCACCCCGACGAGCGCAAAGACACCGCCGCCGGGTTCTTCGCCCGGGCGATCGCCTGGTTCGCCGCCCATGGCATCACCGTCCAGCAGGTCATGACCGACAACGCCATGGCCTACCGCTCGGCGGCCGTCGCCGGCGTCCTGACCGCCCACGACGTCCAGCACCTGCGCACCCGCGCCTACCGCCCCCAGACCAACGGCAAGGTCGAGCGGCTCAACCTCACCCTCAAGCACGAATGGGCCTACGCCACCGCCTACACCAGCAACCAGGACCGCCTCGACGACCTGGACCGCTGGCTGCACCACTACAACTGGCACCGACCCCACATGGCCCACCAAGGAGGCACACCCATGTCAGCCGTCAACAACCTCCCGGCGAAGCACACCTAGGCCGGAGGTCACCCGGCGGTCTCGGACTCGGACTCGGATCGGCGGGCCTGGAACTGGCGCACGCTGGCCAGGTCGGGCATGCGGTCGCGGTCGCGCTTCAGCTCGGAGAAGTTCTCGTAGCGGGTCAGCCAGGCGACGTGGCGGAACAGCTCGACGGCGTCCTCGTCGGTGGGGACCTCGTAGATGACGGGGCCGAAGATGGCGGGCCCCTCGCCGCCGTCCAGCACGATGGTCGGGACGCCGAAGCTGCGGGTGCGGGTCACGAGGTCGCGGTGCTCGGTCTCCACCGCCGTCCACAGGCTGTCGTCGGCCGCGGCCTTGTCGGCCAGGGCCGGGTCCAGGCCCGCGGCGGCCAGTGCCGCCTGGACGACCTGGGGGTCCTCCAGCGCCTCGCCGCGCTCGTGGTACGCCGCGCCGATCGCGGCGTAGAAGCGGTCGACGCCGGGCGACCCCTCCTCCTGGCGGACCAGCACGGTGGTCCGCAGGGCCAGCTCGGCGCGCGCGTGGCCCTTCACCTGGGCCTCGTCGGTGCCGGCGTTCTGGATCTCCAGCGAGAAGACGGCCCAGTCGACCTGGATCTCGCCGAGCTCCTGCAGGCGCCGGACCCACCGGGAGGTCTGGTAGCACCAGGGGCACAGCGGGTCGAAGTGGAAGCGGACGCGCTCGGTCACGACAGGTCCTTCGGGTGGCAGGTGGGAGCTCCTGGGCGTCCCAACCCTGCCGGGCGGGGCGGCATTCCGGTCAGCCGGGGATTCGGTGGCGGATGTGGCCGACGGCGCGGACCAGGCTGGCGCCCACGGGGACCGCGAGGAAGGCGCCCAGGATCCCGCCGAGGATCCCGCCGGCGGCCAGGAAGCCCAGGATCGCCAGCGGGTGGAGCTGGGTCGCGCGGCCGAGCACCACCGGGGCGAGGAGGTCGCCCTCGATCTGCTGGACGGCGAAGACGAGGATCGCGGTGAACAGGGCGTCGGACGGCCCGCCGGTCGCCAGCGCCACGACCACGGCGATGATGCCCGCGACGGTGGCGCCGATGATGGGGAACAGCCCGCCGATGAAGGTGATGACGGCCAGGGGGATGACCAGCGGCACGCCGATGACCGCCAGCCCGATGCCGATGAGCACGCCGTCGACCAGGCCGACGATGAGCTGTCCGCGGATGTAGCCGCCGACCGTCTCCCAGGACTCCTTGCCGATCTGCACCGCGTCGCCGCGCCAGCGCTCCGGGAACAGGTCGCGCAGGAAGTTGCCGATCGACTCGCCGTCCTTCAGGTAGAAGAACAGGGCCACGATGCCGAACAGCAGGCCGGCGAAGCCCTCGACCAGGGCCCCCGCCGCGCTCAGCACCTGGGGCGCCAGCTGCGCCGCCCCGGCGATCTGCTCCTGGGCCTGCTGCAGCAGGTCGTCGACCTGGACCGGCTGGAACCCGAACGGGCCGTCGGCGAGGAACCGCTGCACCTCGGCGAACCCGGTCTCGAGCTGCTCGACGATCCCGCCCTCGCTGGTCAGCTCCTGCATGACGCTGGGGATGAGCACCGCGACCAGGGCGCTGAAGACCGCGACGAAGCCGAGCAGCACCAGCAGCGTGGCCAGGGCGTTCGGCATGTAGCGCTTGAGCCAGCGCGTGGGGCCGACCAGCAGCGCGGCCGGGAACAGCGCGAGGATCAGCGGGAAGACCACGACGCCGAGGAACTGCAGGACGTACAGCACGCCCAGCGTGACGATGGCCAGGCCCACGAACGACCAGGCGTAGATGCCCGCGACGACCGTGGAGCGCTGCAGCAGCGGGCCCTCCGGCGGCAGGGTCGGCGACTCGCCCGGGTTGCGCGCCTCCATCTGGGTGGCGGTCTCCGCCGTGGCGCCGCGCTCCTCGTCCGGGGCGACCTGGATCGCGGCGGACCCGCCGTCCCGGCCCCCGCCCGGGCGCCATGACCGCGGCACCGCCAGCCGCGGCCTCCGGCCGCCACCTCCCGACCCCGCCCGAGGTGCGTCGACGCCCTCCGCCCGGCGCCCGCCCGCGGCCTGTCCCTGCGGCTCCCCCGCGCCCTCGTCGGCGAGCCCGCCCTCAGGCCCGGTCACGGCACCCGTCCGGCCCCCGCCCGTCGCCTCCGCGTCCGGCCCACCCGCGCCGCCGGCCCCAGCCTGCTGCCCACCCGCGCCGCCGGCCCCGGCCTGCTGCCCACCCGCGCCGCCGGCCCCGGCCTGCTGCCCGCCCGCGCCGCCGGCCCCGGCCTGCTGCCCGCCCGCGCCGCCGGCCCCGGCCTGCTGCCCGCCCGCGCCGCCGGCCCCGGCCTGCTGGCCGCCGGCGGTCTCGGCCTCCGCCTGCAGCCCGCCCGCGGCCGCAGCCCCGGCACTGGCCGCGCCCACCGCCCCGTGCTCGGCCTGCGGCCCGCCGGGGGTCTCGGCCTCGGCCTCGACGCGCGACGCGGCCGCGATCTCGGCCTCGGCGCGGGGTCCGGCTGCGGCTGCGGCCCGGGACCCGTGTGCGGCGTCGCTCGTGGGGGCCGTGGGGGGTGCCGTCGACGGGTCGGGCCGGGGCTCGGTCGCGGGCCGGCGGGTGCGCTGGCGCGCGAACCAGCCCCCCGCGCGCCGGAACACGTCACTCACGTCCGCTCCTGGGTTGTGACACCGCACCGGGCGTACCCGCCGGGGCGGGAGGGAATCACGCGCCGCCCCCTACCAGGTGGCCCGGGAGGACAGGTGCGCGGTCAGCGCCGCACCCATCAGGGCGACGTCGGCGGCGGCGGCCTGCTCGCGGAGGGAGTGCATCGACAGCACCGGCTGACCCACGTCGACGGTCGCGATCCCCAGCCGGGACGCCGTGATCGGCCCGATGGTGGACCCGCACGGCAGGTCCGCGCGGGTGACGAAGTGCTGGAGCGGGACGCCCGCCTCCGCGCAGCGCGCGGCGAACCATGCCCCGGTCGCCGCGTCGGTGGCGTAGCGCTGCGGCGCGTTGACCTTCAGCACCGGCCCGCCGCCCAGGGCGGGCTGGTGGGCCGGTTCGTGGCGCTCGGGGTGGTTGGGGTGCAGGGCGTGGGCGACGTCGGCGGAGACCAGCACCGACCGCGCGCGGGCGGTCCACCACGCCTGCCCGCCGTCGCCGTCGCCGTCGGCGGCCGCCACCAGGCGGGCCAGGACGTCGGCCAGGAAGGTGCCGGCCGCGCCCTCCGCCGAGGCGCTGCCCACCTCCTCGTGGTCGTTGGCGACCAGGACCTGCGTCGCCTCGCCGGGCTCGGCCGCCAGCAGCGCGGCCAGGCCCGCCGCGCAGGAGGCCAGGTTGTCCAGGCGCGGGGCGAACAGCCAGTCCCCGCCGGCCCCGCCGCGCGCCGGCGCCTGGGTGTCGGCCAGGACGAGGTCGTGGCCGAGCAGGTCGCCCGGGTCGGCGCCGACGTGGTCGGCCAGCGCCGCGAGCAGCCCCGGCTCGCCCTGCAGGTCGGGCCCCCAGGCGGGGACCAGGTGCTGCTGGGGGTTGAGGCGCAGCCCGTCGTTGACCTCGCGCTGGAGGTGGATCGCCAGCGACGGGATGCGCAGCGGCGCGCCGGGCAGGTGCACCAGGCGCGTGGCGCCGTCGCGCAGCACGACCCGCCCGGCCAGGGTGAGGTCGCGGTCCAGCCAGGTGTAGTGCAGCGCGCCCCCGTACGGCTCGACGCCCAGGAGGCGGTAGCCGGCGCGGCGGACGTCGGGCCGCGGCCGCACCGCGTAGGTCGGGGAGTCGGTGTGCGCGCCGACGATGCGGAAACCCGCGTCGGCGGGCGACCGCGACCCGGCGCGGAACGCGGCGAGGCTGCCCTCGCGGACCACGTGGCACAGGTCCCCGGGTGCGGGCGACCACGCCGCCCGCTCGTCGAGGCGGACCGACCCGGCGGCCTCCAGCCGCCGGCCCATCTCGGCGACCGCGTGGTACGGGGTCGGCGACGCCGCGACCAGGGCCAGCAGGTCGTCCGCGGGATCGGGGGCGCCGTCCCGGCCGGCGCCCGCCGGGGCGGGCAGGCCCTGCCCCGGCGCGTCCGGATCGGCGATGGTCATGCGTCGGCTGCGCTGCTGCGCGCCACCTGCTCGCGGTCGGGCTCGGCGCGCTCCAGGCCCTCCAGCGCCCGCGCGAGCAGGTCGGCCTGCTCCTGCTCGTGCACGGTCGCGCTGCCGGTCGCGGGGCTCGCGGACTCGACCCGGGAGACGTGGCGCAGCCGGCGGGTCTCGCGCAGGTCGCGGTGCAGCATGCGGTGCACGAAGGGCCACGGGCCCATGTTCTCGGGCTCGTCCTGGACCCAGAACACCTCCTGGGCGTTGGGGAAGCCGTCCAGCGCCTCGCGGATCTGCTGCGCGGGGAACGGGTAGAGCTGCTCGACCCGGACGACGGCGGCGGGTGCGTCCGCCTGGTCGCGCTGGCGGATCAGGTCGAAGGCGACCCTGCCGGAGCACAGCAGCACGCGGCGCACGTCCTCGGCGCGGCGCGGCTTGTCCTCGGGCAGGACCTCCTGGAACGACCCGCTGGTGAACGCCGAGGCCGGCGACGTCGCCTGCTTGGCGCGCAGCAGGCCCTTGGGGGTGATGACGATCAGGGGCTTGCGCACCTCGCGGCGCGGCTGGCGCCGCAGGACGTGGAAGTACTGCGCGGCGGTGGTGGGCTGGACGACCTGGATGTTGTCCTCGGCGGCCAGGGTGAGGAAGCGCTCGATGCGCGCCGAGCTGTGCTCGGGGCCCTGGCCCTCGTAGCCGTGGGGGAGCAGCAGGATCAGCCCGGAGGTCTGGCGCCACTTGTCCTCCGCGGCGGTGATGAACTGGTCGATCACCACCTGCGCGCCGTTGACGAAGTCGCCGAACTGGCCCTCCCAGGCGACCAGTGACTCCTTGCGCTCCACCGAGTAGCCGTACTCGAAGCCCATCGCCGCGAACTCCGACAGCGGCGAGTCGTAGGTGTTGAACGACGCCTGGCCGGGGTCCAGGTGCTGGAGCGGGACGAACTCGTCGCCGGTGCCGTAGTCGATCAGGACGCTGTGGCGCTGGGAGAACGTCCCGCGGCGGCTGTCCTGGCCGGCCAGGCGCACCGGGGTGCCCTCGAGCACCAGCGACCCCAGCGCGAACGCCTCGCCGGTCGCCCAGTCGACCTCGTCGCGGGCGAGCTGGTCGCGCTTCTTCTCCAGCTGGCGGGCCAGCTTCGGGTGGATCGTGAAGCCCTCCGGCGCCGAGGTGATCGCCGTGAGGATGCGGTCCAGCGTGCCCCGGTCGACGCCCGTCTCCACCCGCGGCAGCACCCCGACCAGCTCCCGCCGGGGCGGGACCGCCGTGGGCTTGGGCGGGGAGGACTCGCGCGTCTCCTTCAGCGCCTGCTCCAGGCGCCCGCGGAAGTCCTCCAGCGCGCGCTCGGCCTCGTCGACGGTGAGGTCGCCGCGGGTCACCAGCTCCTCGGTGTAGAGCTTGCGGACGCTGCGGTGGCCGTCGATGGCCTGGTACATCTGCGGCTGGGTGTAGCTGGGGTCGTCGCCCTCGTTGTGGCCCCAGCGGCGGTAGCAGACCATGTCGACGACGACGTCGGTGTGGAACGTCTCGCGGTAGTCCAGCGCCAGGCGCATGACCCGGACGCAGGCCTCGGGGTCGTCGCCGTTCACGTGCAGGACGGGGGCGGCGACCATCTTGGCCACGTCGGTGGCGTAGCGCGACGACCGCGCCTCGACGGGGGCGGTGGTGAAGCCGACCTGGTTGTTGATGACCAGGTGCACCGTCCCGCCGGTGCGGTAGCCGCGCAGCTGGGACATCGCCAGCGTCTCGGCGACGACCCCCTGGCCGGCGAAGGCCGCGTCGCCGTGGACCAGGACCGGCAGGACGGGCCACTCCGACCCGTCGCCGCCGAGCCGGTCCAGCTTCGCCCGGGCCATGCCCTCCACGACCGGGTCGACGGCCTCGAGGTGGCTGGGGTTGGAGCTCAGCACGACGTGGATGTCGTTGCCGCGCGGGGACCGGTGGGTGCCGCTGGAGCCCAGGTGGTACTTGACGTCACCCGACCCCTGCACGGTGTTCGGGTCGACGTCGCCCTCGAACTCCCCGAAGATCTTCGAGTAGCTCTTGCCGATGATGTTGGCCAGGACGTTGAGCCGGCCGCGGTGGGACATGCCGATGACCGCGTCGGACAGGCCGCGGTCGGCGGCGGACGACAGCAACTCGTCCAGCATCGGGATCGCGGACTCGGCGCCCTCGAGCGAGAAGCGCTTGTGCCCGATGTACTTGGTGTGGAGGAACTTCTCGAAGGCCTCCGCGGCGTTGAGCTGGCTCAGGATGTGGCGCTGCTCGTCGACGTCGAGCTCGGTGCGCACGCCCTCGACCCGCGCCTGGATCCACTTCTTGCGCTCGGGCTCGGAGATGTACATGTACTCGATGCCCACGGTGCGGCAGTAGGCGTCGCGCAGCACGCCCAGGATCTCGCCCAGCGGCATGCGCCGGTGGTTCTCCCCGCCCAGGCCGCCGGTGACGAACTCGCGGTCCAGGTCCCAGATGGTCAGCCCGTAGGTGGCGGGGTCCAGCTCCGGGTGGATGCGGGTGAACCCGTCCTTGAGGGGTCGAGGTTGGCGATCAGGTGCCCGCGCACGCGGTAGGCGTTGATCAGCCGGCCGACCGCGACCTGCTTCTCGGGGCTGATCGCGCCGGTGCCCGCCGGGCTGGTCGCCCCGGTCGTCCGGCATCCACTTCACCGGGGAGTAGGGGATGTGCAGCGACGTGAAGATCTCGTCGTAGAAGTCGTGCTGGCCGGTCAGCAGCTCGTGCACGGCCTTGAGGAACAGGCCGCTCTCCGCGCCCTGGATGACGCGGTGGTCGTAGGTCGAGGTGATGGTGATGACCTTGCCGACGCCCAGGGCGGCGAGGGTCGCGGGGTCGGCGCCCTGGTACTCGGCGGGGTAGTCGATCGCGCCGACGCCGACGATCACCGACTGGCCCGGCATCAGCCGCGGGACGCTCCCGACCGTCCCGACGGTGCCGGGGTTGGTGAGCGTGGCGGTCGTGCCCGCGAACAGCTCCGGGTCCAGCTTGTTGCTCTTGACCGCGCGGATGACCTGCTCGTACGCGCGGTAGAAGCCGGCGAAGTCCAGGGTGTCGGCGCCCTTGATGTTGGGCACCAGCAGCGTGCGCCCGCCGTCCTTGCGCTCGACGTCGACCGCGAGGCCGAGGTTCAGGTGCTCGGGGCGGACCGCGTAGCGCTTGCCGCCGGACTCCGCGTAGCTGGTCGTCATCACCGGCAGGCGGCCCATCGCCTTGACGATCGCCCAGCCGATGAGGTGGGTGAAGCTGAGCTTGCCCCCGCGCGTGCGCCGGAGCTGGTTGTTGACGATGCGGCGGTTGACCTCGAGCAGCTTGGCGGGCACGACGCGGATCGAGGTGGCGGTGGGGACCTCGAGCGACGCCTGCATGTTCTCGGCGATGAGGGCCGCGGCGCCGCGCGGAGCTGCTTCGCGCCCTCCGGCACGGCGGGGGCCGGCTGCGCCCCGCGGTCGCGGGCGGCGCGGCGCGGAGGCCGCGGTCCCGGAGGGCGCCGAGCCGGCGGTCGCGGTCGCGGTCCCCGAGCCCGCCGGTGCGGCGGGCGCGGCCTGCGAGCGGGGCGCCGGCGCCTGCGCGCCGTCGGAGCCCATCGGCCGGTAGTCGGAGAAGAACTCGCGCCAGCTCTCGGCGACCGACCCGGGGTCGTCGAGGTACTGCTGGTAGAGCTCGTCCACGACCCAGGCGTTGCTGCCGAAGTCGGGCGCCGAGGTGTGCTGTTCCGCCATGGTGGACTCACCGCGATTCGCTGCGAGGGGAGACGTCGAGGTCGGGGCGGCTCCCAGAGGGATACCCGTCCGTACGGCAGCCGATGCTACCGTCTCGTCCCGATCCCCCGCCCGGCGGTAGCCTGCCCCGATGCGCGGCGAGCAGCAGGACGTGCGGTTCCCCGGCGGTGCCGGAGCCGAGCTGGCGGGGGTCCTGCACCTGCCGCTCGGCGGGCCGCCGCGCGGGGGTCTCCTCGTCGCCCACTGCTTCACCTGCGGCAAGGACCTGCTGACCTCCACGCGCCTGGCCAGGGGGCTGTCGGCGGCGGGCTGGGCGGTGCTGCGCTTCGACTTCACCGGGCTGGGGGAGTCGGGGGGCGACTTCTCCGACACCACGATCTCGACCTCGCTGCGCGACCTGGACGCGGCGCTGGACGCCCTCGTCGGTCGGGTCGAGGGGCCTCTCGGGGTGGTCGGGCACAGCTACGGCGGGGCGGCCGCGGTGCTCGCCGCGGAGCGCCGGGCCGACGTGGGCAGCGTCGCGGTGCTCGGTGCCCCCAGCTCCCCCGCGCACCTGACCCGGCTGCTGTCGTCGGAGGGCGGGCGCCACCACGTGACCGTGGGGGAGCGCCGCTTCGCGCTGGACCCCGACTTCGTCGCCGACCTCCACCGCCACGACCTGGACCGCTGCCTCGCGACGCTGCGCCGGCCGCTGCTGGTCCTGCACGGGCTGGACGACGACGTCGTCCCCGTCGAGGAGGGCGAGACCCTGTTCGCCGCCGCGGCCCAGCCCAAGGCCTTCCTCCCCCTGCTCGGCGCCGACCACCTGCTCACCGACCGCGCCACCGCCACCGCCGCCATCGCGATCCTGGTCAACTGGTTCGACCACACCCTGGCCCGCCCGTGAACTTCTTCGACCCCCCGCCGCCCCCACCCCGCGAACCCCCGCGCCGACCCACCCTGCCGCCCTGGTTCGGCCCCCCGGCGAACGTCCTGCCCGGGGCGGCGACGTTCGCGTTGCTCCTGGTCAACACCGGCGAGGTCGCCGTGGCCGTGATCGGAGGACTGGCCACGCCCGCGGGCGTGGGGTTCACCGTCCACGTGCGGCGCCGCCGACCGCGGGGCCGTCGGCCGTCGAGCCCGTTCTCCGAACGCGACGTCTGGGACGAGGGCGGCCGGCAGGCCGAGGTGCTGCGCTTCGGCGTGGCGCTCGCCGACGGTCGCCGCGCGACCCTGAGCCGCTTCCCCGGTCGCGGCGATGGCGTCGACCAGCCCACCGGGCCGTTGCTGACGACCCGCCGCGGGGGCGGCAACGACGCGACTTGGACCAGCGAGCTGTGGCTGTGGCCCCTGCCCCCGCCCAGGCCGCTCGCCTTCGTCTGCGCGTGGCCGTCCGAGGGCATCCCCGAGACCAGGGCCGAGATCGACGCCACGCCGATCGTGGCCGCGGCGGACCGCGCCGTCGTCCTCTGGCCCGAGGACGGGGCGTGACCCCCGCCGACCTCGACGCCGCCCTCGCCGCGGACCCGCCCGCCCGCGCGGCGTGGGAGCGGCTGGCGCCGTCGCACCAGCGCGAGTACCGCGCGTGGATCGAGGAGGCGAAGCGGGCGGACACGCGCCGGCGCCGCATCGAGCGGACGCTGGCCATGGTGCGCGCGAGCGGGTGAGCGGCGGCACCGCTGACGGGCCGCTCAAGCGGCGCGAAGGCGCTCGTCGAGGGTCCGGACGTCCAGGCGGTCGCGCCACGGTGCCAGTCGGGTGAGCACGCCGCGCAGGACGCGACGGCCCATCGGATAACCCGCGGCGTCGGCCAGGTCGAGCGCGGTGACCGCGCGGCTGCACGCGGCGTCCACATCCCCGCGCTGCGCCGAGACGAGGGCGAGGTCCGCCGTGATCGCGCTCCGGCGCCGCGCGTCACAACTGGACGCCAGAGCCGCGGCCAGGGAGCGTTCCGCCTCATCGAGCAGGCCGAGTGCAGCCAGCCCGCTGCCCTCAGCGGCGCGGAGGTAGGTGCTGTTCCAGGAGCGGAAGCGCCCATGACCGCTGAAGTAGCCGCCGGTCGCTTCCGCTTCGCCGTGCCGTGGGCCGGTCCATGCGCGCTCCGTGGCGGCGCGGAAGGCCCGCTCGTCACCGGCGTCGGCTGCCTCCTTGGCGTGCCGAGAGGCGAGCCACGACCTGGCCTGCGCCGGCAACGCGCGCGGCGCCAGGGTTTCGGCCTGTCGCGCGAGCAGCAGGGAACCCTGGCTGGACCCCAGTCGGCCGAGCGGATAGCGGGAGGCCAGGACACTTCGCGACGCCAGGACGTTGGCCCGCAGGGAGGGGTCCCCGGACTCGCGCGCGGCCTGCCACGCCAGCGCCAGGAACGATGCCGCCGTGCCCCTCCGGTCGAGCAGCAACGCCAGCCAGCCGGTCATCGCCGCGGTGTCGCCCAGCAGGGCCAGGAGTCGGATCCGCAAGGACGGCGACAGCGACCCGCCGAGCACGCCGTCGAAGGCCAGCAGCGCATCGTTCTCACCGATCTGCTCTCGCGGTCGACCGAGTGCTGGACCGGCCGCCACGCGAGTTGATCGCGCTCAGACGTCTGGTCCCCGATCGTCCCGCAAACGCCGATCAGAGCGGACCTCCGTGTCGACGGTCGCGGCCCGTCGCCGGACAGATGGAGCCTTCCCCGCATGGACGGCGTCCCCCGCGAGCGCCGTGCCCCTGCGCTCCGGCGAGCCCCGCGGCGACGACGCCCTGGCCGACCTCGTCGAGGCCGCCATCACCCGCTGACAGGGGCCGAGCGACACGGCCTAGGGGTGCACCTCAAACGCCGGGCGGCTCACGAACAAGGAGACACGCTCTAGTCCTGGGCGGTGAGCGGGCGCAGGGCGGGGGTGGGCTCGGCGGGGTCGTAGTCCCAGAGCAGGTCGTGGCCCTGGGCGGCCAGGCGGGGGAGCTGCTTGCCGGGGCGCCCGGTGCGGACGGCCCGGGTGACGGTGTAGCCGTCGGCGCGCAGGTCGCGCGACGCGCGCAGGAGCGGGCCCAGCGCGACGCCGGCGTCGTGCAGCACCACGACGCGCCGGCCGGGGGGCTGCTCGTCGGGGGGCAGCAGGTCGCAGAGCCGCTCGAAGCCGATCGACACGCCGCAGGCGGGGACGTCGGCGCCGCCGGACTTGGCCACCAGCCGGTCGTAGCGCCCCCCGCCGGCGATCGACCCGCTCGACCCGGCGTGGGTGACCTCGAAGATCGGCCCGGTGTAGTAGCCCATGCCGCGGACCAGGGTCGCGTCGAAGGCGACGTCGACGCCCTCCAGGTGCTGGTCGGTGACCGCGGCCATGATCGCGTCGAGGCCCGCGGCGACGTCGTCGTCCAGCGCCCCCCCCAGCGACCCGGCCAGCGTCGCGACGTCGGCCTCCGCGGACAGGATGTCGAGCAGCCGCGCCGCCGCCAGCGGGTGCCCCAGCGGGGCGAGCTGGTCGGCGACGCCGGCGGGCCCGACCTTGTCGAGCTTGTCCAGGACGACGAGCACCTGGCGGGTCAGGTCAGCGGGGAAGCCGCTGCCGGCCACCAGCGCCTCCAGCACCCGGCGGTCGTTGACCCGGACGGTGAAGCCCGACAGGCCGGTGGCGCGCAGCGCGTCGCAGGTGGCCGACAGCAGCTCGACCTCCGCGCCGAGCGAGGCCTCGCCGAGCAGGTCGATGTCGCACTGCAGGAACTGGCGGTACCGGCCCTTCTGGGGGCGCTCGGCGCGCCAGACCGGGCCGATCTGCAACGACCGGAACGGGTCCGGCAGCGCGGCGCTGTTGGTCGCGTAGTAGCGCGTGAGCGGGACGGTGAGGTCGTAGCGCAGCCCGAGGTCGGTGAGGGCGCGCAGGTCGGCGACCTCGGACAGGTCCCGCAGGTCGCGCCGCAGGACGCGGAAGATCAGGCCCTCGTTCGCGCCGCCCTCGCCGGAGGTCAGCCGCTCCAGCACCTCCAGCGCCGGCGTCTCGATCGGCTCGTAGCCGTAGCCCCGGTAGACCGCCTCCAGGGCCGCGCGCACGTGCTCGCGGTGGCGCACCTGCCCCGGCAGGAAGTCGCGCATCCCACGGACGGGCACGGGTCGGGCAGCCAACGGGGTCTCCTGGGGTCGCCGGGGGAGGAACGCCGGAAGTCTAGGAGCGCCCTGGGCGGGACCCCGAGGTCACTCGGTGAGGTAGACGTCGAACGTGGCGAAGCTGGCCGCGGTGCCCCCGAACTGCTGGGCGTTGCTGAGCGTGCCCGCGTTGCCGCCGCACTCCCGGCCGGTGACGTGGGAGAAGTGCACGGCGTCGTTGGACGGCAGCGGCTGGCACAGCCCGATCCCGCGGCCGGCCGGGCTGTTCACGATCGCGGCCACGTCCTGGTAGTTCGCGACGTCCATGGCCAGGCCGAACCCGTGCATCGACCGCCCTGGCGGGGCGCACGGCCCCGACACGCGCTGGCACAGCTGTGCCTGGTACGCGGGCGTCCGGAAGCCGGAGCTGAGGTTCAGCGGCGTGCTGCCCAGCGCCTGCTCCAGCCGCAGGATCGAGGCCTGCATGGGGACCTGCATGCCGCTGACGGACACCCCCGGCTCGTTGCCCGTGCCGCAGTAGCGGCGCAGGGCGGACCCTTGGGGGACGTTGGGGATGCCGGCCGCCGCCGCCGCGGCGGCCAGTTGGGCCTCCGTCATGCAGGCCCCACCCCCGGACCGGGTACCGCCGCCACCCGACCCGCCGCCGCCCCCCGACCCGCCCGCGCCCGCGCCCGCGGGCCCGCCGCCGAACGTGAACGTCGAGGCGACGACCGCGCGCGCCTCCGCGGCACCACCCTGTCCCGCCGTCTCCTCCAGGCCGGCCGCCCCGTCCAGCAGCTCCTCGTCGCTCACCACCCGCACCCAGACCTCGACCTGCTCGGTGTCCAGCTCGAAGTCGATGTCCGCGAGGCGGCCGCCGTTGCGCCGGGCGTAGTCCCGGGCCGCGCCCTCCGCCTGCTCCAGCGAGATGGCGGACGGCTCGTTGAAGCCCGTGCGGATCAGGATCTCCTGCAGCTGCTCCTGCAGGTCGTAGCCCGCGGCCAGGGCCGCGGCGTCGGCCGCCGTGGTCGCCGATGCCTGGACGACCGTCGCCCGGCCCACCTGGAAGATCACGAACCCGGCGAACAGCAGGACGACCACCAGCTGCAGGAGAGCCGGCAGGATCTGGCCCTGTTCCCCTTCCCCGTGGGCGCGCATACGCCGCAGTATCGACGGTCCGGCCGTCCGTGCACCAGTTGTCCACAGGGCCCGGCGACCGCTTGCGACGACGTTGTCCGGGGAGGCACCATGCCTCCCGGTCCGGGGAGTCCGCCCACGCCCGAACGGGGGAGGCGGAGGACCACAGCGCCTGGGGGTCGTTCGCCGTCGTGACGCGCATCATCGCCGTGGGGTACGCCGAGGAGGTGTGCATCCCCCGCCAGCCGCGCATGCACGCGTTCCCGCACGCGCTGGAGCGCGACGACCTGGAGCGGCTGGCGGACCTCGCAGCGGGCGATCTCGCCAACGACCGCGCCGTGGTCGCCATCTACCCGTCCTGGCTGCCGGAGAGCACGCTGCGGCGACTGCAGACGGTGCGGTCGCTCCTCGGCTCGCCCCGCTTCGCGCTGCACGCGTCCCACGCGCCGCCGGTCGCCGGGTCGGTGCTGTGCGCGCTGGCCGCCGCGGCGGCCGCGGAGCTCCGCGACGCGGGGCTCCTCTACGCCGGCCTGCCCGTGCTCGAGCGCCAGATCGCAGCCGTCGCCCAGCTCCCGTCGGTGACCCGGCTCCGCCACCCGACCCCGTCGCTGCTGCAGCACGTCACGTCCTGGTGGCCGCGGAGCAGCTTCGCGGTCAGCTTCTGGCCGCGGCCGCAGGTGGCGGCGTTCCGCCGCGGGCAGGCCGCGGTCGCCCTCCCCCGCGCGGAGGCCTGGGAGGGGCTCACGCTGGACACGGTCGCGGTCGCCCCGGTCCCGCCGAGCGGGGCGCCGGGCTCGTGGTTCGAGGAGACGGTCATCCCCGCGCTGGGCGCCTCCTACCTCCTGCCCCTGGACGTCCCCCCGCTGTCGGCGACGTACTGGTCGACGCCGGGGGTCGTGGAGGCGGCCGCCTACCCGTCGGACACGGCGCGGGTCGTCCGGCTGCTCTCGGGCGCCGTGCCGGCGCCCTGCCCGTTCTGCGGGGAGCGGGTGGCCTCGCAGCCCTGCCCGTTCTGCCACGCGGAGTCCCCGCCGCAGCTCGCGGGCGCGCGATGAACCCCCGCCAGCGCCGCGGCCTGCTCCTCATCGTCCTGTCGGCGCTGGGGGCGAGCGCGGTGTTCGTGGCCGTCGTCAACTACGTGGGCGAGGTGAACCGGCGTGTCGGCCCGATGGTGCCGGTCGTGCGCCTCACCGCGGAGGCGCCGGCGTGGCAGGAGGTCACCGCGGACATGGTCCAGGAGGTCGAGGTCCCCCAGCGGTGGGGACCGCCCAACGCCCTGCGCACCGCGGCGGACCTCCAGGGCAACGTGCCGACCGTCCCCCTGCCCGCGGGGACCGTCCTGCAGCAGGGGATGCTGGTGCCCGCCCCCGTGCTGCGCGACGGCGAGCGCGAGATCGCCATCCTGGTGGACGCCGAGACCGGGGTGGCCGGCAAGATCGGCAGCGGCAGCGTCGTCGACATCTACGCGACCTTCGACGCGGAGGTGGAGGGGCAGCCGGAGGCGGAGGTCGTCGTCCAGGACGCCGAGATCATCGAGGTCGGGACCCCCACGACGCTGCCTGACGAGAACGCCGACGGCGGGTTCGGGGAGGGCGAGTTCGTCCCCGTCACCTTCGCGCTGTCGGTGCAGGAGAGCCTCACGATCGCCTACGTCGAGAGCTTCGCCGCCAACGTCCGCCTCGCGCTGCGCGCCCCGACCGACGACCGGCCGCTGGGCGACGGCGAGCGGGTGTACCGCCGTCCGGGACCGCCGGCCCCCGCGGGCCCCGCGGCGGCCGCGGGGGGCTGACGTGGCCTACCGGGTGCTGCTCGGCGTCGCCGACCCCGGGGTCATCGACGACTTCCGCGCCCTGGCCCCCGAGACGGGTGAGATCGAGGTGGCCGGTGTGCTGCCCACGGCGGGCGAGGTCGTGGCGGCCCTGACGGCCGGGGCGGGCGAGGTCGACGTGGTCGTCCTGCACGAGGACCTCGGCCCGCTGCCGGTGCTGGACCTCGCCCGCAACCTCGGCGGGCGGGCCCCCGACATCGGCCTGGTGCTCCTGGCCCGCGAGCACAGCCCCTCGCTGACCATGGCGGCCCTGCGCGCCGGCTTCCGCGGGATCGTCACCCTGCCGCTGTCCCTGGAGGACCTGCAGACCACCGTCACCGACGCGGGAGCCTGGGCGCAGAACCTGCGCGCCAAGTTCGAGCGCGGTGGCGACGACGCGATCAGCACCGCCGAGGGGCGGATGCTGGTCGTCGCGGGGGCCAAGGGCGGCGTCGGCACGACGACGGTGGCCGTCCACCTCGCCCTGGAGGTCGTCCGCTCCAGCCCCGACCGGTCGGTGTGCCTGGTCGACTTCGACCTGCAGAAGGGCGACGTCCGCAGCTACCTCGACCTCTCCCACCGCCGCAGCGTGGCGGACCTGGTCGACGTCGCCCACGACCTCTCCGGCCGCCAGATCGACGACAGCCTGTCGATCCACGGCGGCCGGCTGCGGGTGCTGCTCCCCCCGGCGGAGGGCGAGTTCGCCGACGCCGTCGCCGGGGAGGCCGCGCGCCGGATCCTCGGCGGGGTCCGCGCGCGCTTCGACGTGGTGATCGTCGACGTCGGCGCGGTCGTGTCCGAGGGCGCCGCGGTGGCCACCGAGATGGCCGACCAGGTGGTCATGGTGGTCACCCCCGACGTCCCCAGCCTGCGCGCCGCCAACCGGCTGCTCGGGCTGTGGGAGCGGCTGCAGATCCGCAAGGAGGGCGTGGGCGTCCTGGTCAACCGCGCCAGCCGGCGCAGCGAGATCCAGCCGGACCTGGTCGCCCGGGTGGTGTCGGCGACCCCCCTGAAGAGCTCGCTGCCCGCGGACTTCAAGTCCCTCGAGGCGGCCGGCAACACCGGCGTGCCGGAGCGGCTGGCCGACGGCAAGCTCCGGCGGGCGATCGAGCAGCTCGCCCGCGAGCTGCAGGTGGTGCCCAGCGCCGCCCGGCGCACCCGCCGTGGCCTGGCGGGCGACGACGGCCAGGTCGCCGCGGAGACCGCGGGGATGGTGTTCACCATTGGCATCGTGCTGCTGGCCCTGTGGCAGCTGCTGCTGGCCGGCTACACCGTCGTGCTGGCCAACCACGCCGCACGCGAGGCCGCCCGCGAGCTGGCCGTCGCCGAGGTGGGCGACGACGGCCTGCCCGGCCGCCTGGAGGCGATCGCGCGGGCGGACCTGCCGCGCGGCTGGGACGTGCCCGGCGGGGTGGACGTCGAGGTCGGGCACGACCGCGTCGCCGTGACCCTGTCGGTGCCGGCGTTCCTCCCGTCGGTGACGTCGTCCCTGCGCCTGACCGGGGAGGCGGGGACCCTCCGCGAGCGGGCGCCCACGCGCCCGTCGGCGTCGCCCACGCCCTCGCCGTCCCCACCGGTGACCTGATGCGCCGCCGCCTGCGAGGGGAGCACGGGCAGAGCACCGTCGAGTTCGCCGCGATGCTGCCCTACCTGCTGCTCGCCGCCGCGCTCGCGTGGCAGCTGCTGCTCACCGCTGCGGTCGCCAACGCGCTGGAGAACGCCGCCCGCACCGGCAGCCGCGCGCAGAGCGTGGACCTCGACGGCGAGCAGCGCGCGCTGGAGGCGCTGCCGCGCTGGCTGCGCGACCACGCCACCGCCGAGGTCGGCCCCGCACCCGGCTGCGACGACGACGGCGCGGACGGGGAGGGCGGCCGGGTGGCCGTCTGCGCCACCGTCCCGGTGCTGTGGCCGGGCCTGGCGGTCACGGGGGCGCAGCTGCGCCGCGACGCCGAGTTCCCGACCGGCTGAGGGAGGCGGACCACATGGCCCTGCGCGACCGGCTCAGCGACCACCGCGCCGCCCGCCGGGGCGACCCGGGGGAGGACGGCCAGGTCGCCCGCTACCGCCGGACGCTGCTGGAGGAGGTCGACCTCGACGAGCTCAGCGCCCTCAGCGAGCAGCAGCGGCGGGCGCGCCTGGAGCGCATCGTCGGGCACCTGCTCAGCCGCGAGGGCCCGCTGCTGTCGACCCTCGAGCGCAGCACCCTGATCCGCCGGATCGTGGACGAGGCCCTGGGGCTGGGCGTCCTGGAGCCGCTGCTGGACGACGAGTCGGTGACCGAGATCATGGTCAACGGGCCCGCGGACATCTGGGTCGAGCGCGCCGGGCGCCTGGAGCGGGTCGACACCCGCTTCGAGAGCGAGGCCCAGCTCTACCAGACCATCGACCGGATCGTCGCGCAGGTGAACCGCCGGGTCGACGAGGCCTCGCCCATGGTCGACGCGCGCCTGCCCACCGGCGAGCGCGTCAACATCATCGTCCCGCCGCTCGCCCTGTCGGGTCCCACCCTCACGATCCGCCGCTTCCCGCGCGCCTACTCGATGGACGAGCTGGTCGACCTCGGCAGCCTGGACGAGACCGCGCGCCAGCTGCTGGGCTCGTGCGTGCGCGCCCGCTGCAACGTGATCGTGTCCGGCGGGACGGGCAGCGGGAAGACGACGTTCCTCAACGCCCTGTCGGGCTTCCTGCCGCAGGGCGAGCGGATCATCACCATCGAGGACGCCGCGGAGCTGCAGCTCCAGCAGCCCCACGTCGTCTCCCTGGAAGCCCGGCCGCCCAACGTCGAGGGCAAGGGCCGCGTCACCATCCGCGACCTGGTGCGCAACAGCCTGCGCATGCGCCCGGACCGCATCATCGTCGGCGAGGTTCGCGGCGGTGAGACCCTCGACATGCTCCAGGCCATGAACACCGGCCACGAGGGCTCGCTGGCCACCGTCCACGCGAACTCGCCGGAGGACGCGATCGTCCGGCTCGAGACGCTGGCGTCGATGAGTGAGGTGGAGATCAGCTTCGAGGCCCTGCGCGACCAGGTGAACAGCGCGGTCGACGTGCTCGTGCACCTGAGCCGCTACCCCGACGGGTCGCGGCGGCTGGAGGAGCTGGCCGTCGTGGCGTCCCAGCGGCGGGAGCCGTTCCGCCTCGCGCCCGTCGTGGTGTTCGAGCCGGAGGGGCTGGGCCCGGACCGCGAGGTGAGCGGCACCTACCGCTACCTGCCGCTCCCGCCGGCGCTCGAGCAGCGGCTCCGGCGCCGCGGCGAGGTCGTGCCCCCCGCGTTCCGGACGCGGCCGGTGCAGGCGCTGGGGACCGGGGCGTGACCCCGCTCGCCGCGATCGCCCTGGGGATGCTGGGGACCGCCGCGGTCCTGCTCGCCGGGCTGTACCAGTTCCACCAGGGATGGGCGCAGCGCAACGAGGCCGCTCGCCGCAGCCGCCTGGAGG
The DNA here is from genome assembly GCA_030447925.1 of Egibacteraceae bacterium. Lineage (GTDB taxonomy): Bacteria > Actinomycetota > Nitriliruptoria > Euzebyales > Egibacteraceae > JAUJNX01. Next base: position 224,219 of record JAUJNX010000007.1, read on the forward strand.
CCGGGGAGGCGGCGGACCGCCGGCTGCGCGCCGCGCTCGACGCGCGGCTGCGCACCACACCCGCCGGGCGCGCGCTGGACCGGCGGCTGGCGGCCGCGGGGGTGGACAGCGGGCCCGCCGCGTTCCTCGGGGGCACGGTCCTCGTGGTGCTGACCGCGTACCTGGCCGGCGCCCTGCTGTTCGGCGGGTGGCCCGGCCTCCTGATCGGGGTCCTGGCGGCGCTCGCCCCGCTGCGCTGGCTCGACGCGCGCCGCGCGCGGCGGACCGCGGAGTTCGTCGCCCAGCTCCCGGAGGCCGCCCGGGTCATGTCCAACGCCTCGTCGGCGGGCCTGTCGCTGCCCCGGGCCATCGAGATGGCGGCCGCCGAGGTGGGCGAGCCGACGGGCGATGTCCTCCAGCGCGTGATCGACGAGCTCCGGCTGGGCCAGTCCGTCGAGCTCGCGCTGGAGAACCTCGCGCGCCGCGCGCCCAGCCGGGAGGTCGCCGTGCTCGTCGCCACCCTGGTGATCCAGCAGCGCGCGGGCGGGGACACCGTGCGGGCGCTGCGCGACATGGCCGAGACGCTGGAGTCGCGCAAGGACCTCCGCCGCGAGGTGCGCACCGTCATGGCCGGTTCCCTGGCGACCGGCTGGATCGTCGCCGCGCTGGGGCTGGTGTTCCTGCTGCTGGTGAACCTCCTCAGCCCCGGCGTCCTGCGCGAGATGGCCGCCGACCCCTTCGGCCAGCTCGCCCTGCTGGTCGGCGGGGGCCTCTACGCGCTCGGCTTCGTGCTCGTCCGGCGGGTCACGAGGGTCGAGACGTGAACCCGGCCCTGCCCGCGTTCGCGCTGGTCCTCTGCCTCGCCGGCGCGTTCGCCGGGGTGGCGCTCGTCCGCACCCTGCCGCCCGGCACCCGCCGGCTGCTCGACGTGGACCCCGACGACGCCGCGCCGGGGCGCCGGGTGCTCGCGGTCGTGCGCGAGCGCATCGGCGCGCGCTTCGCCCCGGTCGTCCTCGGCATCACCGGACCCCGCCGCGCCGCGCTCATCCAGCACCGGCTCGACGCCGCGGGCCGGCCCGGCGGGCTGACGCTGGAGGGCTGGGCGGGGGTCAAGGCGTCGGCGACCGCCCTGTCCGCGCTGGCCGGGCTCGCCGTCACCCTCCTGACCGGCAACCCCATCTGGGTCCTCGCCCTCGCGGCCGTGGGCTGGCTGCAGGTCGACCTCTCCCTCGCCCGCGAGGCGCGCCGCCGCCAGGCCCGCATCGACCGCGACCTGCCGGACTTCCTCGACGTGCTGACGGTGACGGTGGGCGCCGGCCTCGGCTTCCGCACGGCGCTGGACCGCGTGGCCGAGGCGCTCGGCGGCCCGCTGGGGGAGGAGTTCCGCATCGCGCTGCGCCAGATGGGCTACGGCGAGGGCCGCCGCGGCGCGCTCGAGGGCGTCCGCGACCGCAACGACTCCGAGGCGCTGCGGGAGTTCATCACCGCGCTCCTCCAGGCCGAGGAGCTCGGCGCCCCGCTGGGCGCGACGCTCAGCGACATCGCCCGCGACATGCGCAAGGCGTTCCAGCAGCGCGCCCGCCGCGACGCCGCCCGCGCGGCGCCGCGGGTGAGCCTGATCGTCTCGACCGTCGTGGTCCCGGGGGTCATCGTCTTCGTGCTGTCCGCGCTGATCATCGGCACCGACTTCGACCTGGGGGTCTTCGGTGGCTGAGCCGGCGCCGCACCGGGTCCTGGCGGACCTGGGCCGCCTGGTCCTGGACTTCCGGCTCATCGCCCTGTTCCTGTCCATCCTCTGGCTGCCCTCCGGCGGCAGCATCGACGCCTGGGGCCTCGTCACGGTCCTGGTCGCCCTGGCGGCGAGCTTCGTCCCGCTGATCGCCTGGAACCGGATCGCCCCGTTCCTCATGCGCCACCCCGGCGTGCTCGCGGTCGACCTGTGCCTGACCCTGGTGATCCTGCTGTTCACCGGGACCGAGGGGCCCTTCCTCTCCTACACCCTGGGGACCGCCTTCCTCGCCGGGCTCCTCTACGGCTGGGTCGGTGCGGGCCTGTTCTCCGGGCTCCTCGTCGGCGGGTACCTGGGGGTCCTCTACCTGCGCGCACCCGTCGCCGGGATCGCCGACTCCTTCGAGACCTGGGTGGGGGTCCCGTCGCGGTACGTCCTGTTCGCGGTCGGGGCCGCCGCCGTCCGTGACCTGGTCATCCGCCAGCGGCGCGCCGAGGCGGAGCTGCACCAGGCCGTGCGTGCCGCGGCGGGCGACGCCGAGCGCGCCCGGCTCGCGCGCGAGATGCACGACACGCTGGGCAAGAGCCTGCACGGCATCGCCCTGGCCGCCGCCGCCCTGGCCCGCTGGGTCCGGGCCGACCCCGCCCGCGCGGAGCGCCAGGCGCAGTCCCTGGCGGTCTCCGCCGCCACCGCGGCGGCGGAGGCGCGGGAGCTGATCGGCGACCTGCGCAGCGACCGGCTCGAGCAGCCGCTGCACGAGGCCCTCCGCGGCTTCATCGCCGAGTGGTCCGCGCAGACGGGGATCCCCGTGGAGGCCGACCTCGACCCCGGGGTCGTCATGGAGGTCGAGGCCCGCTACGAGCTGTTCTGCGTGGTCAAGGAGGCGCTGCGCAACGTCGAGCGGCACGCGCAGGCCGGCCGCGTCCGGGTCCGGCTCCAGCGGGACGACGGGGACATCGTCCTCGCCGTCGCCGACGACGGCCGCGGGCTGCCCGGTCCGGTCGACCTCGAGGCGCTGGGCGCGGGCGGCCACTACGGGCTGCTGGGCATCCGCGAGCGCGCGGCGCGGCTGGGCGGTGCCCTCGAGGTCGTGCCCGGCGTGCCCCGCGGCGTGGAGCTGCGCGTGGTGGTCGCCGGCGCCCGCAGGCCGGCGGAGGTGCGGTCGTGACGACGGTCCTCATCGCCGACGACAACCCCGTCATCCGGGGCGGGCTGGTGAGCCTGCTCGAGGTCGAGGGCGACCTGGAGGTCGTCGGCCAGGCATCGACCGGCACCGAGGCCGTGCGCCTCGCCCACGCGACCCACCCGGACGTGGTGCTGCTCGACGTGCGCATGCCCGGGATGGACGGGCTCGCCGCCGCCCGCGAGATCCGCAAGGTCGCGCCGATCCTGATGCTCACCTACTCCGAGGACCCCGACGTCGTCACCCAGGCGATCCGCGCGGGCGCGTCCGGCTACCTGGTGCACGGCCGCTTCACCACCGACGAGCTGGTCGGGGCGGTCCGCGAGGTGGCCTCGGGGGGCAGCACCCTCTCCCCGGCGGTGACGGCGACGGTCCTTGACGCCCTGCGCGTCGCCCCGGCCTCGGCGCCCACCCCGCCGGTGGCCTACCAGGCCGGCCTGACCGACCGCGAGCGCCAGATCATGACCCTGCTGGTGCAGGGCCGGTCCAACACCGACATCGCGGAGGCGCTGTTCCTGTCGGCCAAGACCATCAAGAACCACATCAACCGCCTCTACGCCAAGCTCGGCGTGACCAACCGCGCCGAGGCGATGGCGGTGTGGCTCGGCACCGCGGCCCCGCCGGGCCACCTGTAGGGCCCCCCAGCCCCCGGATCAGGGCCCCCGAGCCCTTCGCCCCCGCCAGCGGCGGACCTACGTTGCTCCCAGATCACCAACGCGACCGAGATCGGGAGGAACGAGATGCTCTACCTGCTGGCCCTCACCACCCTGCTGACCCGCACCACCGACCGCATCCGCACCCGCCTCGCCGACGACCACGGCCAGACCGCCGCCGAGTACATGGGCATCATCGTGGTCGTGGCCATCATCCTCGCTGCCATCACTGCATCGGGCATCGGGGAGCAGATCAGTGGTTACGTCGGGAACGCGATCGACGACGTCTTCAACAACGCCGGCGGAGAGGGCTGATCCTTCTTTCCAACGCTTGCCCCGCGGTTCGCGGGCGGCGGTCGGTCATACCGTGCGCCCGACGGGCGCGGGCCCTCCCCCGGGGACGCAAGGCGGCTGGAGGAGCGCTACGCCCTCCCCGTAGCGCTGACGGTAGCGTTCCTCCGCTTGCCGCAGCTCCTCTCGGAGGACGTCGACTTGCTCGGAGCGCAACGCGAGTAGGTCGTCCTGCCGTTGCAGATTGAAGGCCATGATGCGATCGGTCAGGTCAGAGACAGCTTGTCGCTCATCGCGGTTCTCATCTCGGTATTCCTGTAGCCACAGCTGAGCATCGACAGCCTGGCTCCGCACGCAGTTACCTGTCCTGGCCGTGTTACCCTGGATGCACACGATTGCGCTGAACAGCTCGCCTTGGCGTGCGATCAGTTCCTGGAAGTAGCTACGGAGTTGGTCGCCCGTGCTGGCGGTGGTGTAGGTGCCGCCGCTGGCTTCGGCGATCTGGCGCAGTGCAGCTTCTTCGGTGGTGTTGGCGATGTCGAAGCCGACGACGTCGACGCGGATGGCGACGCCGGACTCCGCCAGGCGGCGGGCGGCGGCGACGGGGTCGCCGTCGCAGGTCTCCAGGCCGTCGGTGATGAGGATGACGCGGTTGGCCTGTCCCTCGCGGCCGGCGAACTCCTGCCCGGCGCGGTCCAGTGCGCCCGCGATGGGGGTCCAGCCGGCGGGCTGGAGCTGGGCGAGGGTGGGGGTGACGTTGTCGGCGTTGAGCTGGCCCAGTGGCGCGAAGGTATCGATGCCGGCGCACGACTCGGGCCGTCCGGCGTCGGTGTTGTCGCCGCGGTGGCCGAACACGGTCAGCCCGACGGCGAAGCTGGCGGGGGTTGCGGTGACGTAGCGTTCCAGCGCGTCGCGGGCGGCCTCGATCTTGGTCCTGCCGGTGCCGTCGTCGCCGGCCATGGAGCCCGAGGAGTCCAGCACCAGCAGCGTGTTCTGCTGGGTGGTGACCGGGGTGCCGGGCAGGCCGGCGACCTCGGGGCAGCCCTCCAGGGCGCAGTCGTCGATCAGCGGGTCATAGCCCAGCTCGGTCTCCAGGAAGTCGGGGATGACGTTGCCGTCGCTGTCCTGGGAGAACCGCGCCGGCAGCGCCGGTGTCGGGCTGGGCACCGGCCGCGGCGACCGCGACGGCGACGGGGCGGGAGTCGGCGCCTCGGATTCGATCACCTCGGACGCAGGCGGCGACGGCGCGGCCGTGTCCTGGTCCCCGTCGCCGGTGCAGCCCACCACCACCAGCACCAGCACCACGCCCACCGCGCCTCGCCGCACCCCAACCCCCACACTCGCCCCGGACGACCACGATCGTAACGGATGCCACGGCCTCGTTCGTACCGCTTGCTAGCCTCTGATGACTTACAGTCCCCGCGCCGACCACCGGCCTCCACGCACGCGCCGACAGCCAGCGCGAAGGGGCAGGTGGTCGTCGAGAGTCGCATGCCGGCGACTGCGAGATCGATCCCTCGTACCCGCTCCATCCGCCACATGTCCCGTCGCTCGGGTGACTCCTGCTTAACGTCGGCCGAAGGACGGTTGTTGATCGACGGGCCAGTGTCTCCATGCAGAGCGGTCTGGGAGCTTGGACGGGAGGAGGTGCGGATGAACGGCGCGGTGTGGTCCACGCGGGCCGGGCGGGAGCGCGGGCGTTGCCCGTGCTGACCGCCGCCACCGGGGGGCTCCTGCTCGTCCTGGCGGCCGTGGGGCAGGTGCGGCCGGGGGACGAGGGCGAGCTGAGTGCGATGGCGGGGGCCATGCTCCTGCTTGCCCTGATCCTCGCCTGGCTCACGTGGCGGGCCCGCGCTTCCATCGGGCCCGACGCGCAGCTGCACGTCACGGTGGTCCGCCGGCGTGGCGTTGACCTCGGGCGCCTGCGGGAGGTGCGCATGGCGCCGGACCGACTGGGGCCGCAGGTCCAGCAGGTGCAGTTCCGCCTGGTCGACGCCGACGGGTCCAGCGTGGAGCTGAGCTCGCGGGGGGTGTGGCAGGACGGGACGCAGCTGTGGCGCAGGATCCGCGAGGCGGTGCTGTCCTCGAAGGTGCCGCTGTCCGAGGCCGCGCGCGACGGCCTGACGCTCCTGGCCGCCGACCCCCTGGGGCCGCCACCGGCAGCACCGCCCGATGAGGCGGAGCCGCTGCCCGCGTCGCCGTTGCGTGTGCGGCTGCGACCCTCCGCGCGGCTGTTCGGGGTGGGGTCGTGGGGTGGGGTCGTCGCGCTGCTCGTCCTGTCCAACCTGTTGCGGCGGTTCGGGGTCGGGGGCTCGGACGCCGTCGTGCCGCTGCTCATCGGGGCTGCCTTCACCTTCGGTCTGCCGTACCGGCTCCTCGGCCGCCACGCGACGCTCACCCCGGACGGGGTCCTCCACGTCGACGGCCTCCTCGGCCGCCGGGTCGTCGCTCTCACCACCGTGCGGGCCGTGCGGCTGGAGCCCGACGCACCGGCCCTGTCGGCGGGACCGCCGGTCGGGACGCGTTGGCAGGAGGTCCGCTTGGTCCTCAGCGACGACGCGGGCCGCAGCGCCGCGCTTGACCTGGCCAACCATCTCGGCCCGGCGCGGGTCCTGTTCCCGCGCATCCTCACCGCCGCCCAGCGCGCGGGCGCGCGCCTGGAGGGTCACGCCGGTGCCGAGCTGCGCTTCCTCGCGGGCGCACCGGAGCGCGCCCGCTGAGCCACCCCGGCCAGAACGGGCTCAAGGTCCAGCCCCCCGCGCCGTCAGGGGGTGGCGGTGTGCAGGAGGGGATGGCGAGGTCGGCGAAGGGTGGGGAGAACTCGCCGAGGGGACGCCCGCCTCGACGAGTTGGACCAAGGCCGCCAGCCCGCCAGGGCGAGCCTCGGGGGCAGGCCGGCGAGGGCGTTCAGGCGGTCCGCGGATCTCGCTGGCGCGGGGGCCGGCCGTGGCTGGGTCACGTCGATGACTGCCACCGCGGCGCCCAAGGTCACGGGGCGGTCCCCGCTGGACACCGTCCCGGGCCCTCTGGGCTGAACCTTCCGCGAGGACCATCACGCGCCCGGCTGTTCAAGAGGCGGTGGATGAATGCCGGGAAGCCTGCTGCACGTGCGCTGTCCCGTTCCGTCGCCGGCAAAGCGGGCGTTCGATGAGGTCGCGGTTCTGGGACCCTGGCACCCGCGGGCAGAGGCTGAGGCGACGTTCTTCATGGCGGCGGGTCACGATCGCCGACCACGAACGACAACTCCGCGCGCGCCACCGCGCTGATGGTGGCTCCGGAGGTTCGGGCAGCGTTCAAACGCGATCCCGTCGTGAATCTTGTCAGGCGCCCCACTCCGCTGCTCCGCTGCGGCCCGACATGAACGCCAGCTCCCGCCGGACGGTGTCGCTGAGCTTGACCTCGGCTGCGTCCGCCGCATCAAGCAGGAGACCGAAGAGCGTTGCAGGTCGGCTCCAGTGACCTGAGAGGGGAAGACGGACCGTCTGGCGGCTGTCGTGCAGGACGATGGACGGGGCCGTGACCCCCCCGATGGCGGGTACCCGGGAACCGGTTGGGCTCGCGTAGAACGGCTGGTCAGGGTCGAGTCGGACCTGCGAGAGCTTCGTGAGGTCCAAACGGGTGGCACCTACGAGACGGTCCATGATGAGGATGCCGTCCGATTCGATCCGGAGACGGAGCCTGAGACTCCGGATCATCCACAGCAGGTTGAGCAGGAGTGCGGCCGCCAGTAGGACTTCAACCGCGGTCTCGTACGGCTCGGGGATGAGGTTGCCGATGACGAAGGCGTAGGGGAGAACGAGGTAGGTGCACCGAACAATGGTCAGCAGCACGACATACCCCGTGAGCTGGCGTCCCGAGTAGGTCATTTCTCGCTCAGGCGGGCCAGGACGGTCTGGGTGACTCCCGACACGATCACGTCCGATCGCTGCACGCCTTCTTGCACGTACCGCCACAACTCCGCCCTCGGAACCCACGACCACTGCTCATGCAGGTCGACCGACGCGCCACTGTCGTCCACGAGCGTCAAGTGGTACGAGGCTGTCTGCGCCCGGTACCCCTCCGGCAGGATGCGTACGTCGGAAAGCCGGTTGAGGTTCACGCGGTCCTCGCCGAGGACCCGCACAACAAGGTCGCCGTTCTCGAGCACGAACGCGCGCACGCGCCTGATGATGAACAGCACGACGGAAGCGACGACAAGGAGGATGATTCCACCCCATACGAACTCGTCCTCGTCGCCCGGTGCCGCGAAGCCCGTCCGGCCAACCACCAAGCTCAGGACACCTATCAGGGCGGGCAACGCTGGCCAGATGAGTGCGGACGGCCCCAGCTTCGCCTCCAGCACCGGATGGTCGTTGTTCACTTGATGGTGCCCGAAGTCACGGGATTCGTCTCGTCGAACAGCGCGTTCGTGAGTGCACCGGCAATGGTCCCACGGGTGACTCCGATATAACTCTCGACCCCGACGACGGCCCGCTCTGACATTCCTGGTGCGACCTCCCGTCCACCGATCACCATCGGTGCCCTCACCGCGTTCCCTACCCATGTGCCGAATGCGCCCAGTGCGCCGGCCGTGACGATCTTCGTGAGCCCTTCCCCAGGGTTCCACGGCTCTCGGTCGATACCCCACTCGACCACCTGGCCGACGGCGTTGCTGGCCGCGGCGATCCCGGCACCCTGTGCCACTGTGACCGCTCCGGCTCCGAACACACCGAAGCTACCGATCGCCGCTCCCACCAACGCCCCCTCGGTCACCGCACCCGCGAACCCACCCCATGTCGGTTCTTCGCCCGTCATCGCCTGACTGCCGAGGTACGCGATGGCGTTGATCCCCGCGCCCAACGCGGCTCCGCCAAGGATGGTGGCGCACCAGGGGCAGGCGCCGGTGGGGTCGGTGTGGGTGGTGGGGTTGTTGAAGGCGTAGGCGTAGGTGCTGGTGTAGGGGAGGGTGGTGGGGTGGGCGGCGGGGTCGACCTGGTGGAACTGGCCCAGGGACGGGTTGTAGCGGCGCAGGCGCAGGTCGTACTGGCCGGTGGTGGGGTCCTGGTGCTCGCCGGTGAAGCGCAGGGAGGGGTCGGGGGTGCCGGGTGCCAGTTCCTCGGCGGCGCGGGTCTCGCCGAAGGGGGTGTAGGCGAAGCTGCGGGCCAGGTCGCCGCCGGGGCCGGAGACCGCCAGCGTGCTGCGCAGCGCGTCGGTGTGAAGGTAGCCGGTGGCCCCGCCCTGACGGGTGGCGACCGTGCCCAGGCCGAGGTCCAGGACGTGTGACCGGCGCGTGCCGTCCGGGCGGTCCTCGGTGGCCAGGCGGGGGAGGGGCGCGTTGGGGTCCCACTGGTAGCTGGTGACCCCGTCCGCGAACTCCGCCGACGTCAGCGTGCCTCGGCCGTCGTAGGCGTAGTCGACGGTGGCGCCGGCGGTCGTCACGCTGGTGAGCCGGCGCGACAGGTCGTAGGTGTAGGTGCGGGCGCCATCGGTGAGCAGGTTGCCGGCCTCGTCGTAGCGGTACTCCGCCGTGCCCCCGGGACCCGCGGTGGCGAGCAACCGGTCGTCCAGGTCGTACCGGTAGGTGGTCGTGCCGTCCGGTCCCTGCTCGCGCAAGCGGCGGCCCGCCTCGTCGTAGGCCCACGCGTGCCGCTCCGTGCCGCCGCCCGCGGCGGTGCGGACCGCCTGGGTCAGCCGGTCGAGCTCGTCGTACCGGTAGCGGGTCGTCTCGCCCCCGCGGCGCTCGACGAGGGGCTTGCCGACCGGGTCGCGCTCGTACGCCACCTCCGCGACGGGCCCGACCGGGCCGCCCGTGGCGATCCTGGTGACCCGCCCGGCCGCGTCGTGGTCGGTCCGGGTGACGGTGCCGTTGCCCTGCACGGCCTCCTGCAGCAGGCCCGCGGGGTCGTAGCGGTAGGCGGCGCTGACCGGACCGCTGGTCAGCTCGGCGAGGCGGCCGTCCGCGTCGTAGGCGTACCGCGTGGTGCCGGCGCCGGGGACGGTGCGCTCGACCAGCCTGCTCGAGCGGTCGTAGGCGTAGGTGAAGGTGGGGCGGTCGCGGGCGACCTCGACCAGCCGGTCCAGGTCGTCCCAGCTGTAGGTCTCGGTGCCCAGCGCGTCGGTCATCGCCGTCACGCGGCCGGCCGCGTCGTAGGCCAGGCCGACGTCGGGGGTGGCGTCGGCGAAGTCGATGCGGGTCGTGCGCCCGCGCTCGTCGTGGTCCAGCTCGATCCGGGCCGGCCTGCCGTCCACCGTCCGCGGGTCGACGACGGCGGCCAGGGCGCCGTTCCGGTCCCACTCGTAGGACCACCGCCGGCCCTCCGGGGTGACCACCTCCGCCAGCCGGTTGGCGCCGTCGTAGCCGTAGCGGGTGACCGCGCCGTTGGCCGCGGTGCGCGCCACCAGGTTGCCCGCGGGGTCGTAGGCGTAGCGGGTTCTGGTCCCGTCGGGCGCCACCACGGCGGTGAGCCGGCCCATCACGTCGTGCTCGTAGCGGGTGCCCCGCCCGGCCGCGTCGACCTGCTCTACCAGGCGGCCCGGCGCGTCGTAGCGCGACCGCGTCGCCGCGCCGAGCGGGTCGACGACCTCGGTCACCCTGCCCGCCGGGTCGTGGGCGAACCGGGTGGTGAACGCGTCGCGCGCGGCGCCCGGGGCCGTGCCCCTGGGGTCGACGACCGCGACGAGGTTGCCCGCGTCGTCGTACCGGCGCTGCGTGGTCGCGCCGCCGGGCGTCGTCGCCGAGACCAGGCGACCGGCGGCGTCGTAGCCGAGGCGGGTCGTGCGCCCCTCGGCATCGGTGACGGCGGTCGGCCGCCCCGGCGGCCCGTCGTAGGCGAGGCGGGTGGTGCTGTCCTCCGGCGCGTCGACCCGCAGCAGGTTGCCCGCGGCGTCGTAGGTCATGGTCACCCGCCGGCCGAGGGCGTCGACGTGCTCGATCGGCCGGTCCAGCGCGTCGTAGCGGAACCGGTCGGTGGGCTCCTGCCCGCCGGGCGGCGTCACCGCCAGCAGGTTGCCGCGGGCGTCGTGGTCCAGGCGCGTCACGCCACCGTTCGCGTCGGTCACCGACACGACCTGGAGCTGCTCGTCGTAGCCGTACGTGACGGTGCTGCCGTGGGGGTCGATGCGGCGGACCAGCGCGCCCTCGCGGTACACGTCGGTCCACGCCGATCCGCGGGCGTCGAACATCGTGGCGGTCAGGGTGCCGCGCACCTCGTCGGTGACGAAGCGGGTGCGGCCCCCCAGCCCGTCGACCTGCTCCACGACGCGGCCGCGCCGGTCGTAGCGGTTGGCGACCACGACCTCGCCCTCGGCATCGCGCAGCTCCGCCAGCCGGCCGGCGCGGTCGTAGCGGTAGGCGACCTCGTCCCCCGCGGGACCGGTGACCTTGGCGAGCAGGCCGTCGCGGTAGGCGTAGCGGACGGCCCGGCCGTCGGGGACGCGGACCTCGACCAGGCGGTCGCCGTCGTAGGTGAAGACGGCCTCGCGGCCCGTGGGGTCGGTGACGCCCGCCAGGCGCCCGCCGTCGTAGCGCAGCGCGAGCGCCGTGCCCGTGGGCTCGGTCACGCGCAGGAGTCGGCCCCCGCGGTCGAAGGCGAGCACGGCGCCGCCGCGGCGGCGCAGCTCGTACCCGCCGTCGGCGGCCCGCAGCTCCGACCGGACCCCCGCGTCGGCCCGGAACGCCTCGCCGTCGCGGACCCAGCCGTACCGCCGGCCGCCCTCGGTCACCAGGACCGCCCGGTCGCCGTCGACCTCCAGGCGCATGGCGTAGGCGTGGGTCCAGCCCCGGCCCAGCGGGCCCTCGTGCTCGTCGTCGGAGCTGTAGGAGCGGGCGAGCGCGAAGGCGGGGCTGAGGCCCGGCAGGGCCAGGTCCGTAGCCGAGGACACGAACGCCCCGGTGTAGGAGTTGACCGGGTCGCTCTGCTCGCCGGTGGGGTCGACCCCGTCGGCGTCGGGTCCCGTGCCCGGGCCGGTCGACCGGTCGTCGGGGGCGCCGGGGCCGGGCGGGTCGACCGTGCCCTCGACGAGGTCCTCGTCCACCGACCCGTCCGCGTCGCGGCCCTCGCTGGCCGGTCCGCCGCCGGCCGGTCCGCCGCCGCCCTCGCCGCCTTCGCCCCCTCCGCCGCCCGGACCGCCGGGTCCCTGAGGGTCCCCGCCGTCCCCGCCGTCCCCGCCCGGTCCCCGGGGGTCGGCACCGGTGCCGTCCGCGCCGGGCCCTCCCGCCACGTCGGCGGGGCAGTCCGTCCCGCCCCCCGCCCGGCAGTACGCCGAGCGCAGGCCCGCGGTCAGGGTCGCGCCCACCTGGGACGACGACGCCACCACCGCGGTGACGATCACCACGACGACCACCAGGACGCCGAGGTACTCGGCGCTGGTCTGACCGGCCTCCCGGCGCACCGCGCGGTGCAGTCTGGACATGTGGTCAGTCTCTGGTTCCCGCGGGATGCGTACCAGGGTCCAGAGACCCACGCGGGGTGACCCGCTGGGCCCCCGCTCGTCCGGACGGCCGGTCCCTCAGACCCGCATCGCGGTGCAGCGCCAGGGGCCGAGCGCGCCGCGCCGGGCCACTGTCCGCGCGCCGGGGGCGGCGCTCGACCGGCGCTCGCCCGTCCCGGGCAGGCCGGGGAGCACGGAGCGCGCCTGCGCGCTCCCGGCCGCGTGGTCGGCGATGGCCTGGTCGAGCGCGTCGAGCGCGGCGACCCTGCTCGGGTCGCCCTCGGACCGCGCCCGCTCCTGCTGGACGCGGTCCCGGGCGGCGCGGGCCAGCTGCTCGTCGCAGTCGGCCGCCTCCCCGGCCTGCTCCGCCCGGCACAGCGACGCCTCGAGGAGGAGGCGCTGCTCGGCCAGGATGCGGTCCAGGGTCCAGGCCAGCAGCTCCTCGCCGCCGCCGACGCGCGCGTAGGCGCCCCCGGTGGACCTGGCGGCGGCGCGGAGGACGTCCTCCTCGGGCCCGCCGGGCGCCACGCCGACGCCGACCACGTCCTCGGTCGTGCCCGCGGCCGCCAGCGCCGCGGCCGCGGCGCCCACGTCCCCGCCGCAGACGTCGCCGCCGCCCGCGAGGACCAGGACGTGGGCGGCGGCGCCGGTGTCCGGGGCGGCCGCGTGGAGGTCCCCCGCCGCGGTGAGCGCGGCGGCGAGCGCCGCTCCGGTGCCCGCGGCGACCTGTCCGAGGGCGGCCTCGGCCGAGTCCGGCGAGAACGCTCCGAGGTCGGCGCGGACCTCCGGCGCGGCGCAGCTCGCCCCGCCCGCGACCGCTTGGCCGGCGACGACCAGCCCGAGCCGGCGGTCGGGTGACGCAAGGGCCGCGTACTGGGTCAGGGCGAGGCGCGGCGGGTCGGTCTGGCCCGGCCCCGCCGGCCCGCCCGCCGCCGACGCGTCGAGCACGACCACGGTGTCCAGCGGCGCGTCGCCCGGCACGCGCACGGTGCCCTCGACGGCGCTGGGGCAGGGGACGGGGGCGCAGTCGTCGGCGAGGGGGTCCCGGCCCAGCTCCTGCTCGACGAAGTCGGGCACCTCGTTGCCGTCGCTGTCCTGGAGCCAGCGGGTCTCCAGGCCCTGGCCGGTCACGGCGGCGGTGGTCGCGACCGCGCCGACCGGCTCCTCCGGGGCGGCGCGGCCCGTGCAGCCCGCCGCGAGGAGCAGCGCGGCCAACCCGCCCGCGACCCAGCGCGGCGCACGCCCCGAGCCGACCACCCTTCACCTCCTGGAGGCGTCCATGACACCACAACCGGCGCAAGCGCGGCGTCTCGCCGGGCCGTCGGGGTCGCCCCGTCGGTGGGTGGGGCGTCAGGTGGTGGTGCGCAGGACGGGGATGGCGGCGTCGGCGAACGGGGGGGAGAACTCGCCGAGCGGGACGCCCGCCTCGACGATCCGCAGCAGCTCGGCGATCTCGGCGGCACGGGCGTCGCCCTGCAGGGCGCCCAGCCCGTTGAGGCGGTCGCGGAAGATGATCGCGCGGGGGCCCGCGCCCACGGGGTCGGCGGCGATCACGGCGACGAGGTCCTGCACGGTCACGGGGCGGTTGGCGGGCGACACGACCAGGGTGGCGGGCTGGTCGCGGCGGTTGGGCTCGCCGGGCGGGGGGCGCGACGCCAGCACGATGCCCTCGGGGACCAGCGGTTCGCGGCGGCGCTCGACGGCCTCGATGCGGAAGCCCGCCTCCTCGATCGCGCGGACCGCCTCCGGTTCGGGCAGGCCGGGGACGGAGGGGGCGGTCCGCAGCCGCGCGGAGGCCGCGAGCGCGTCCGCCCGGCCGGTCCGCTCCTCGCTCCGGCCCGCCGAGCGGATGCGCTCCCGCGCCGCCTCGGCGAGGTCGACCACCGGCGACGGCGCCGCGGTCGGCGACGGCGCCTCCGCCATCGTCGCCTCGCCCCCGTCCCGGCCGATCAGGGCGACCAGGACGACCAGCGCGACGATCGCGACCGCTGTGCCCCCGAGGGCGGCGGCGCGCGGCCGGAGCGGTCCCGTACCCGGCGAGGAGCGGGTGCCCCCCCGCCCGCGCCGCGGCCCGCGCCGACGCCGTGCGGAGTCGCGAGGCGCGCCGGCCGCCTGCCGAGGGGCCGGTCCCCCCGCGCGCCCAGCCGGACCCGCCTCCTGCCGGGGCGCCCGCCTGCCCACCCCCACGGGCCCCGTCCGCCTCCCGGACGGGTCCGCGGGCGGCCCGGCGGCGAGGTCGGCCCCGCGGACCAGCCGTCGTCGCGGGCTCGATGTCGCCTCGGCGGCGGCCCCATCCGGGTCGGCGCGCCGCGGCGGGTCGTCGGTAGGCGGGGGCTTGCCGCCCGCCATCGCCGCCGCGGGGCCCGGCGCCCGCGCTGCGTCCGCGGGTCCTGCGCGGGCGGCCGCCGCGCGGGCCCCGTCCTCACCCGCCGACGCGGCGGGGGCAGGGTCGCTGCCGGTGGCCCGCGGGCCCGGCGCGTTGGGTGCGGCGATCGTGCCGGTCCCGCTGAGGGCGGCGCTGCGCCCCGGGGTCGGCGTCGGTGACCCCGGCCGGGAGGCCGGGGACGGGAACCGGCCGCCGCGCTCCTCCGCCACGGCCAGCAGGGCGGCACGCACCGCGAGCGCCGTGGGGTGGCGGTCGTCGGGGCGCTTGGCCAGCAGGCGCAGGACGGCGCGGTCCAGGGCGAGGGGGATGCCCGGGCGCGCGGCGCTCGGGGCGGGCGGTGACGCCTCGGCGTGCTGGGCCAGGACCGCGCGGGGCGCGCCGGTGAACGGCGGGCGGCCCGTCAGCATCGCGTGCAGGCAGCAGCCCAGGGCGTACAGGTCGGCGGGGACGCCGCCCTCCTCGCCCAGCACCTGCTCGGGCGCGGTACTGCGCCGACGCGACCCCGGACACGGCGTCGAGCCCCAGGTCGGTCACGATGACCCCGCCGCCGTCGCGCAGGAGGATGTTGCCGGGCCGCAGGCCGCCGTGGACCACGCCGGCGGCGTGCGCGGCGGCCAGCGCCGCGCAGAGCTCGGCGGTGAGGGCGGCGGCCGTGCGGGGGTCCAGCGGCCCGTCGTCGCGCAGGACCTGGCGCAGGTTGCGCCCGCGGACCAGCGCCGACACCAGCCAGGGCGGGCGCGCGGCGACGTCGAGGTCGAGGACGGCGGCCAGACCGGGGTGGTCGACGGCGGCGGCGGCGCGGACGGCGCGGTCGAGGTGCTCGCGCAGGCCCGGCTGGTCGGCCAGCCGTCCGTGCACGACCTTGACGGCCACGTCGCGCCCCAGCCGCAGGTCCACGGCCCGGTGGACCTCGCCGAGCAGGCCCGCGCCCAGGGACTCCCGCACCTCGTACCGGTCGCCCAGCACGCCCGCACCGGCCACCGCTCCCCCATCGACGGCATAGGCGCAAGGGTACGTGGACGGACGACCGTGAGGAGCAATAACCCCCGCCGTACGCTCCGCGCGAGGGGAGGGCGCGGTGGAGCGGGGTCGGTTGCTGGTCGAGGGGCGGGACGTCGGCCCCGTCGAGGTCGCGCGGTCCTTCCGCGACCGCAGCCGGGGCCTGCTGGGGCGTGACGGGGTCGAGGGCGCGCTGCTGATCCGCCCCGGCTCCAGCATCCACACCTTCGGCATGCGCTTCGACCTCGACGTCGCCCACCTCGACGGGGACCTGCGGGTGCTGCGCACCGCCACGACGCCGCGCAACCGGCTGGGTCCGCTCGTCCGGCGCACCCGCGCGGTGCTCGAGGCGGAGGCGGGCGCCTTCGCCCGTTGGGGCCTGCGGGCGGGCGACCGCGTCGAGGTGGCGCCCGCGGAGGGCTAGCGGGCGCCGACGGCCGCGCCGGGCGGGGACTCCGCGCGGGGGCGCGCAGGCCGTCGACGGCCGCGACGGTGAGAGTGAGGGCGGCGGCGGCGGCGGGCGCGGCCAGGGCGGCGGGGCCCGTCGCGACCACGCCGCCGACGACCAGCACGGCGATCGCCCCGGCCGCGCCGGCGACGACCAGCGCGGCGGCGGGGGTCGCCCAGGGGGTGCGGGGCCAGGGACGGGGCCGGTGACGGCGGTCTGCTCCAGGCGGGCCAGGAGCCGCGCCACGGGGACGAGGGCGACCGTCAGTACGCCCCACCACAGCGGGCGCGTCCACCACCACCGCGCCGTGCCGGGCGGCACCGACGGGAACGCCCCGAGCCCGGCGAGCAGGCCGACCAGCAGGCTGAGCACCGTCAGGTGCCACAGGAACAGCGTCATCGCGAACAGGTTCACCGCGACGACGGCGCGCCACGGACCCGGCCGCTCCAACCAGCGGGTCACGGGCCGGCGCGCGGAGGTCACCAGCGCCACCTGCAGGCACCCCAGCGCGAACAGGGCCAGGGTCGGCGGCGCCTGGTTGGAGGACGCCGCCGCCGCGCCGACCATCCCGACCGGGTAGCCCAGCGGCCCCACGAGGACCGCCAGCGCCCCAGCCCCCGCGAGCCCGAGCGCCAGGCGCGCGGCCGGGCGGTCCAGCAGTCCGCCGTCCCACCAGACGCCCAGCTGCGCCGCCGCGGTCCACACCAGCAGGTAGTTGAGGCCGCCCGCCGCGACCCCGGCCCGGCCCAGCGCGTCGACGCCGCCCACGAGCAGCGCGAGGACGACCACCACCGCGGGCCCGGCGCGCTCGTGCAGCGCGAGCAGCAGGGGGGTGAGCGCGATGACCACGAGGTAGACGCCCAGGAACCACAGGGGGACGAGCGCGTTCTGCGAGCCGATGCGGGCCGTCTCGACGGGGAACAGCCCCAGCGCGACCATGGCGGGACCCGCCACGACCCAGAGCCAGACCACCGGCAGGGTCGGGCGCAGCAGGCGCGCGGCGCGGCCCCGCACCCAGTCGGTGTAGGCGACCCCGTCGCGCACGGCCCCGCGCCAGGAGCGCGCGTTGACGACCCCGCCGACCAGGAAGAACACCGGCATGACCTGCAGGATCCAGGTGAGCCAGGCCAGGCCCGGCTGGACGTCCAGCGCGCTGGTGGAGCGCAGCACCCCGTCCTCCACCCAGACCGCGGCCAGCAGCCAGTGGCCCAGCACGACGACGGTGATGGACACCCCGCGGAGGGCGTCGAGGTAGCGGTCGCGGTCCGCCGGCGTCGCGTCCGCCAGCGCGCGGGGGGACCGCGCCGTCCCGCTCACCGCCCCGTCCCCTCCGAGCTCCTCCGGCCTCCGGGTGAGCGTAGACCCGCCGTGCCCTTGCGGGAACCTACCGCTCGGTAGTAAAGTAACAATCAGGACAGAACGGGCGGTAGTTCCAATGTCACCGAGCGTGCGAACGTCTTTCGGGGTCCGCCAGTCCCCGCCGCCACGTCCTGCCCTCCCATCCCGTCACCCCACCCCAGCACACGTGAAGGAATGACCATGCGCACGATCAAGTCCACGCTGTCCCTGCTCGAGTCCCTCGTCGCCTCCGCCTGGACCAGCAAGTCCCACTGGTAGCGACCTCGCCGCCCCCGCGAGGGGGCGGCGACCCGCTGCCCGTCCTCTCCCCGCCATCCGATCCAGCCGACAACCCTCCAGGACGGGTGCGGGCGCGCGAGACTGCTCGCCGGCGCGGGGAGGCGGTCATGGTGCAGAGCGGGTCGCGGGGGAGGCCACAGCGGCCGCCGGTCGCCTTCCGGGTCTACACCGCCCTGCTCGCCGCCGGCGTCGCCGTCCTGCTGCCCCAGGGGCTCGCCGTCGCCGCCGACCGGCCGCTGACCACCCTCGGGTGGATCCTGCTCACCTCGGTGGCCAGCACCCTCACCGTCCAGGTCCTGCCGCGCCAGCAGGTGGAGGCGTCGGTGCGGGCGCCGGTCAGCGTCGCGGCCGCCGTGGTGCTCCCCCCGCCCCTCACGCTTGTGGTCAACGTCGCGGCGCTGGTGAGCGCCCGCGAGCTGCGCTCACGGCCCGACGGCTGGAAGGTGCTGTTCAACCACGCCCAGCACGGGCTGGCGGCGTGGCTCGCCGCGCTCGCGGCGCAGGAGCAGCCGTTCGGGATCCTGGCGGGCACGCTCGTCGCGCTGGTCGTCTTCGAGGCGGTCAACGACGTCGCGGTCGCGCTGTCGGTCACCCTCCGGGGGCGGCTGCAGCTGCGGGACGCGACCCAGCGGACGGCGGCGCCGTTCCCGCGGTTCGCCACCAGCTTCGGCTTCGTCGCGCTGCTGTCCCTGCTCATCGTCGTGCTGTACGACCAGGTCAACCCCTGGGCGGTGGCCCTGCTCGGGCTGCCGCTGTGGCTGGGGTTCTCCGCGCTCGCGTCGGCCAAGGAGGCCAGCGACCGCGCCGACGAGCTGGCCGCCAGGGTCCGCGAGCTCGAGGCGCTCAACGCCCTGGGGACCGCGCTGCTGGCCAGCCGCGACGCGCGCGAGGTCGCGGGGGTGGCCACCGCGGCCCTGCGGTCCATCTGCGCCGGGCACCCCGGCGGCGACCGCGCCGCCGTGCTGACCGGGGGCCGCCCGCCCGCCGACCTGGACGCGCGGCCGGTGTCGGGCACCGACGCGATCGTCGTCCTGCCCCACGGGCTGGACGACCGCCGCGCCGCCGAGGTCGGCACCGTCTGCGCCGCCGTGGGCCTCGCGCTGACCCGCCTGGCCGCCGAGCGCCACCTCGGCGAGGCCCAGCGCGCGCAGGTCGCGCTGGCCGGCAAGATCCTGGAGGAGGGCACCATCGAGCGCAGCCGCATCGCGCTCAACGTCCACGACGACGTGCTGCCCTACCTCGCCGCCGCCCAGATCCAGGCCGACAACGTCCTGACCGCGGCGGCCCGGGGCGACATGGCGGTGCTGCTGACCCTGGCCGCCAAGGTCCGCGACGGCATCGAGGACGGGATCCGGACGCTGCGCGGGGTCCTGGACGACCTCCAGCGCCAGACCCTGGAGCCCGGGAACCTCGTCCCCTGGCTCGGCCACGTCGCGGAGCGCACCCGCTTCGAGCACGGCATCTCCATGGAGCTCGACACCTCGGCCTACCGGGGCGGGCTGCCGCACGCGACCGAGATCCTGCTGGCCGAGACCGTGGCCGGATGCCTCGCCAACGTGGTCAAGCACGCCGGCGCCACCCGCGCGGCGGTGCGCGTCGCCACCGAGCCCGGCGGCGTCGGCCTGGAGGTCGCCGACGACGGCCGCGGCTTCGACCCGGCGCAGGTCGGCGACGGTCACCACGGGCTGGCGCTCATGCGCCAGCGGGTCGCGCTGGTCAGCGGGCACTTCGTGGTCGACTCCGCGCCGGGTCGCGGCACCGTCGTGCGCCTGGGCGTCCCCGTCGAGCCCGCCCCCGCCGACCGCCGGCTCCCCGCCCCGCCGCCCCGGCCCGTCATCGGCACGGGCAGCGCCCGCTGACCCCCGGCGGCGGCGTCAGGGGCGGCGGTGGGAGAGGGCCCAGAGGATCAGCGGGATCTGCAGCGGCACCCGCAGCCAGGCGACCACCGGGTCCCCGGCGGGGCCCGACGTGGCGGGGTAGCCGCCGTCCAGCGCCATCTGCACGTTGCCCGGCCAGACGGCCACGAGCACCGCGGCCACCGCCAGCGCCCCGGCGCGGCGGGTGCGCGGCACCGCCAGCAGGACCCCGGCGGCCAGCTCCGCGACCCCGCTGCCCAGCACCCAGGGCCGCGGGTCCCCGAGCAGGGCCGGGATCAGCGGCGCGTAGACCCTCGGCGCCACGAGGTGCAGCACCCCGCCCCCGACCATCATCGCGGCCTGCGCGAGCCGCGACGCCGTCCGCCAGCGCGCGCCCCGGGCGCTCACGAGAGCAGCTCGTCGATGTCCAGGACCCCCCCGGCCGCCTCGAACGCCTGGCGGGTGGCAGCGCGCAGGTCGGCGTCGGCGAGGACGTCGGCGGCGGTCAGCGCCAGCCCGATCGCGCCCTCGACGCACGCGCGGTCCGCGGCCTCGCCCACGGCGTGGGCCGCGAACTCCGGGTTGTGGATGGACACCCCGATCGGGGCGACCTGGATGGTCGGGTGGATGGCCGGCACGCGTACGCTGACGTTGCCGAGGTCGGTCGACCCCGTGAAGCCCTCCGGGATGATCCCGCCGGGGAGGACCGTGCGCCCCAGGCCCGCCATGTGCTGGGCGTAGCGCCCCGCCAGCGGCGCGCTGTTGCGCACCGGCAGGTAGACGGGGGTCGGGTCCCAGGTCAGCGCCGCCTCGGTCGCGGTGGCCAGCGCGGCGGCCTCGAAGATCTCGCGGGCGCGGCCGGAGAGCTCCCGCAGGGTGGCCGGGTCGGCCGACCGCAGGTAGAACGACGCGGCGGCCCGGTCGGGGACGATGTTGGGCTTCTGCCCGCCGTCGGTGATGATCCCGTGCACCCGGTCCGTCGGCAGCATGTGCTGGCGGAGCTGGGCGACCCCGTTGTACGCCGTGACCACCGCGTCCAGCGCGTTGCGGCCGAGGAACGGGAACGCGGCGGCGTGCGCGGTGATGCCGCGGTAGGCGACGTCGACGGTGCGGACGCCGATCCAGGGGTGCTCGGCGACCTCGAAGCCCGCGGGGTGGAGCATGACGACGGCGTCCACGCCGTCGAAGGCGCCCGCCCTGGCCATCAGCTCCTTGCCGCCCCCGCCCTCCTCCGCCGGGCAGCCGTACAGCAGCACCGTGCCGCCGAGGTCGTCGGCCAGCCCTGCCAGCCCCAGGAACGCGCCTGCGGCGGTGGCGGCGATGATGTTGTGCCCGCAGGCGTGGCCGAGGCCCGGCAGCGCGTCGTACTCGGCGAGCACCGCCACGCGCGGCCCGTCACCGGTGCCGGCCTCCGCCCGCAGGGCGGTGTCCAGGCCGAAGGCGCCGACCTCGGCCGCCAGCCCCTTGTCGGCCAGCAGCCGGGCGAGGCGCCGCACCGACCGGTGCTCGGCGTAGCCCAGCTCCGGCTCGGCGTGCAGGTCGTGGGAGAGCGCGACGAGGTCGTCCCCGGCGCGCCGGACCGCCGCCTCGACCTGGCCAGCGACGTCGTCGGCGACACCCGCGAACGGTGACGGGGGCGGTGGCCCGGCCGCTGCGCGCTCACGGGCGACGCGCTCCGCGAGCCGTTCGAGCAGACCGGGGTACGGAGGGGTCAGGGCCATCCCCGCAGGCTAGCCGAGGGGTGTGTCAGGCCGCGCTGAAGCGCAGGGCCGTCCCCACCACCGCCGACAGCGCGAGCAGGCCCACCAGCGGGGCGGTCGCGCGGTCGGCTCGGCTGGGGCCGAGGCGCGCGAGCGCCAGGTGGTGGCCAGCCGCCACCGCGGCCAGATGGGGGGCCAGCAGCAGCGCGACCTGGACGACCGCCGCGAGGGTCGCGGGCAGGACGTCGTACGCCGCGACGACCGGCGTGACCGCCAGCGCGTCGATGCCCCCGCGCGCCAGGGTGCCGAGCTGCGAGGCGACCGCCTGTCCCTCGATCACCAGCACCGAGAAGTAGTGGGTGGCGGCGTAGGCGGTGACGAGCGCGAGCAGCGGCGGGGCGACCAGCGCCAGGCGCGCCCCCCCGGCCACCACCGCGGTGGCCAGCGCGCAGCAGGCCAGGACGGCGAGGAGGACCGCGTCCGCCCGCCCCGGGCCGAGCGGGGCGGTCCGCTCCCACCAGCCGGTGTCGGTGAGGAAGTCGCCGAGGGCCGCGCCCACCAGCACGCCGACGACCGCCGCGGCGCCCGGCGGGGCCGGGGCGACCAGGCCGGCGCGCCACGGCGCCACCAGCCGGACGCGGCCGTCGCCGTCGCGCACCACGGGGGAGCAGCGGGCGACCACGTCGCCCAGCACCTCGAAGGGGTCGGCGGCGGCGTACCAGGCGCTGCCGTGCAGCGCCGCGCCGGCGAGCAGCGCCAGGCCCAGGCCCGCGAGCGCCACCAGCAGCGCCGTGAGGTCGTCGGGGAAGCGCGACTCGAGGACGACGATCACCAGCAGGCCGGGGACGGCGGGCCACCAGCCCCAGGACGGGGGCACCGGCCGGACGGCCTGCTCGCGGGGGTCGCCGGTGAGGCGGGCCAGCGCGAGGGTCGCCGTGCGCAGCGGGCTGATCGACCGCCAGACGCCGGGTGCGATCAGCGACAGCGGCACGAGCCCCGCCCAGGCGGCGACGAGCACCAGCCGCGGCGCGGGGTTGGTTCCCGCCGCCGCGGGCCCGGCCGCCGCCAGCGCGACGACGCCGACCGCCCCCAGCACGCCCACCGCCCGCAGCGCCCCCCTGACCGGCCCCGAGCCCACGGCCCGCCCCACCCCCCCCGGCCCCCTCCCCCCGCCGCGCCCCCCCGCGGCGGCCCCGCCCCGCCCCCCCGGGGGGGGGGGGCCCCGGCCCCCGGGGGCCCCCCCCCCCGCGCCGGGGGCCGCCCCCCCCCCCCCGGGCGGGTGTCACCGCGCCGGCTCGCGCCGTCCCGGACAGCGCTGCGCCCGCGCCGGCTGTCGCACCTCCGGCCGCGGCCTGCGCGGCCGCGACGTCTGGAGGCGGTGCGGCCCCGGCTGCCGCGCCCGGCGTGACGGGGATGGTGGGCGGGACGGGCCGGGATGTGGCGGCCCCGGCGGCCGCGGGCGATCGGGCGGGGGCTGCGGGGGCAGGTGGGCGGGCGCCGGTACGGGTCCGGGGGCGGGCGCGGGGCGGGTGCGGGTGCGGGTGCGGCGGGACAGGGCGGACGACAGGCCCAGGACCGCACCGGCCACCAGGGCCAGCACGATCGGCAGGGGCAGGAGGGCCGCGGGGTCGCCCAGCCCGTGGGCCAGGACGACGGTCACCGCGGCGCGATCGTCGCCGTCACCCCGGTCAGGCTAGCGGCGGCCGCCCCGCCCCCGCCCGTCAGCCGACGTACGGCGAGATCATCCCGACCGCGAACGCGCCCCACCAGCACACCTGCGAGATCCCGCCGGCGATCAGCACCTGCACCATCAGGCCCATCGGCGGCCGGGCGTGGGGGTCGGCCGGCCGCCACTGGTTGGCAAGGCCGGTCAGCCGCATCGCGTTGACCCCGCCGAGCCCGCAGCCCAGCACCAGCAGCATCTTCAGCAGGACGATCGGCTTGCCCAGGGGCGGCGCGAGGAACGCCCCGCTCAGCAGCAGTCCCCCGAAGCCCGCCCAGATCGGCAGGTGGGTGTCCTGGGCCATGTTCATGACGTCGCGGAACGACTTGCGCCCGAGGATGTACTGGATGCCGGTGTGGTCGAGCACCAGCACCGCGCCCAGCCCCAGGATCATCGAGGCCAGGTGCAGCGCCAGCATCCCGACGCGGACCGGCTCGGGCGGGGCGAGCAGGCTGCCGACCAGCACGCTGTCGCCCCACAGCAGCGTGACGACCGCCGCGGTGATGAGCAGCCGGCGCGTGGACGGCGGCGCCTTGGGGACGACCGCTTCCGTGACCGCGCGGACGCGCCGGCGGACCGCGGGTTCCAGCCCGGCCGCCGTCGCCCCGCTGCCCCGCCGGGCCCCCGGGGGCAGGCCCCGGTGGGTCCGCACCCCCGCCGGGCCCCCGCGGCGCCGGGCCGGAGCGGGCGCGGCGGCGTGGCGCGCCGCCCGCCGCGGGGGCAGGTCGCCGCCGCGGCGGAGCTGCTGCGTCTGGTCGACCCGCTGGTTCAAGGGCTGTCCGCTCCGGCACCGTGTCCAGGCCCGTCCGGGTGGACGGGTCAGCGGCGACCGTAGTCCCGCCGCACAGGACCCGACAACCTGCTGGCCCACAACCATCCCCACGCGCTAGCCCGAAGGGCCACGGGTGCGGAGGGGGTCCCCGGCGCTCAGGTCCCGCCGCGCGGCGGGCCTGGCGGCCCGCCCGCCCAGGGGTCGTAGTCGACTTCCAGCGGCTCCTGGGCGGGCCGCTCGGCCTCCGGCACGTTGCGCAGGTTGAGCCGGATGCGGGTCCACGTCGAGCTGCGCCCGCGCATCGAGTCGACGAGCACGTCGGCGGGCTGCAGGTGCCCCACGACGTCGGCGTGGCGCTGCTTCCAGCGTTCCAGGCCGGCCAGGGCCTCGGCCTGGGTGGCCGCGCGGGCGACCTCGATGAGCGGGAAGGTCGTCCGCCGCCGCCCCGTCGGCCCGTAGGACTGGCCCGGTGCCGGCGGCGGGACGATGCCCGCGCGCGGCGCGGCGGCCGTCCGGCGCTTGGACGGCTGGACGCGGGGGGCCTCGCCGGCCTGCTTGTCGTAGTGCGGCGGCCACGGTGCGTCGGCGAAGCCCGCCGACTCGTGCTGGGCGGCCAGCTCCAGCAGCGCGTCGAGCGAACCCGCGGCCTCGTCGATCCCGGCCGAGGGGTCCCCGCCCGCAGCGACCCGGTCGGGGACGGTGCGCAGGGTGAACGCGTCGGGCTCGACGGCGGGCACCTCCTCCCAGCGCAGCGGGGTCGACACGCGCGCGTCGGGGGTGGGGCGGACCGAGTACGCCGACGCCACGGTGCGGTCCTTGGCGTTCTGGTTGTAGTCGAGGAAGACGCCGTGGCGCTCCTCCTTCCACCACCGGCTGGTCGCGATGCCGGGCTCGCGGCGCTCGACCTCGCGGGCCAGGGCCACCGCCGCGCGGCGGACGTCGGCGAAGCCCCAGCGGGGCTCGATGCGGCAGTAGATGTGGAACCCGCGCGACCCGGAGGTCTTGGGCCAGCCGACCAGGCCGAAGTCGTCGAGCACCTCGCGGGTGGCCAGCGCGACCTCGCGGATCTGGGACCAGCCGACGCCCGGCACCGGGTCGAGGTCGACGCGCAGCTCGTCGGGGTGGTCGAGGTCGTCGGCCCGGACCGGGTGCGGGTTCAGGTCGATGCAGCCGAGGTTGACGATCCAGGCCAGCTGCGCGGCGTCGCGCACCACGACCTCGTGGGCGCTGCGCCCCGACGGGAACTTCAGCTCGACGGTCTCGATCCAGTCGGGGCGCTTCTCGGGCGCCCGCTTCTGGAAGAAGAACTCGCCCTCCGCGCCGTTGACGAAGCGCTTCAGGGCCATGGGCCGCCCGTCGACGCCACGCAGCGCGCCCTGCGCCACCGCCAGGTAGTAGCGGACCAGCTCCAGCTTCGTCACCCCGGCCTGGGGGAAGTAGACCTTGTCCGGGTTGGAGATCGTGACCTCCCGGCCCGCGACCTCCAGGACCTCCTTGCGCGGCGGCATGCGGGGACGATACGCGAGGTCCCGCGCCCGGCCCTGCCTCCCGCGGGGCGGGGCCGCCCGGATCCCTCGCCCGGGCGGCCGTGCCGCGGTCAGCGGATCACGTAGCCCGCCGTGCGGGGCCGGCTGACGTTGCCGGCGGTGTCGACCGCGATCCAGCGGACCACGGTGGTCCGGTCCAGGCGCAGCACCGGGGTCGTGGAGCGCAGCACCCCCGCCTCCACCGTCGGCGAGGCTGCCGTCGGGCGGGACCCGTCGGTGGTGTAGTGGATCGTTGCGGGTTCGGAGGTGTCGAAGACCACCGTCACCGGGTCGGTGTAGACGCCGCTGCGCGGTGCGACGGTCGCCCGCGGGGCCACGTCGTCGGCCTGCCAGTCGGCCGCCACCTCGAGCATGCCGAGGAAGCCGCTGGCGAACTCCATGGCCTGGTCGAAGCCCTCGGTCTCGAAGTCCGGCCAGAACCAGCCTGGCGACTCCCAGTCCTCGCCGTCCCAGATGTCGGACCCGACCTCGAAGTCCCAGGCGTAGACCTCCGGGTCCGGCGACTGCGCGTCGTCGTAGCTGTGCTCGTCACCGGAGTTGCCCGCCGCCGAGTACAGGACGTCCACGACCGGCCCGGTCCTGCCGGGGTGGACGACGGTGCCGCGGTGCTCCTCGATGCGCTCCAGGATCGTCTGCGAGGCGTCGAAGAAGAACGTCTCCACGCCCAGGTCCGGCCGGGGCAGCGTCGTGCGGTCCTCGGTGTAGGCGGCCGGGGACCACATGAAGTACCCGCCGAAGCTGTGGGTGTTCATCGCGAAGCGGATGTTGGGGTGGGTGTCCAGCAGCCAGGTCTCGTTGCGGGCCTCGGGCTCGCTCAGCTCCGACGGGCCGCTGTACACCTGGCTCCCGCAGTTGCCGCTGGCCCCGACGAACCCGTCCAGCCGGCTGCCGACGGAGAAGTTGCGGTTGAGGTCGACCCCTGTCCAGCCCACGAAGTAGTTGCTGTCGTCGAACAGCGGGCTGGAGACGGCCGGGTCGCAGTAGTCGTGCAGGTTCTTGCGCTTGAACAGGTCGTCGTACAGGGAGTAGGCGCTGCCGTCGGGGTTCACGACCGGCAGGACGAAGATGTCCAGCTCGTCGACCATGCGCGTGGTCGCCGGGTCGGTCCCGTAGTTGCGCAGCAGCCGCTCCGCCACCTCCAGGGCGACCAGCGGGGTGACCCACTCCCGCGCGTGCTCCTGGCTGTAGAGGAACACCCCGGTCTTCGACCCGTCGCGCTGCGCGCCGATGCGGATCGCCTGGATGTCGAACGGCCCCCGCGGGTACTCCGGCGGGGCGTCGAGGCCGTCGGTGATCGGCGCGGACCCCTCCTGCACCGGGCCGTCACCGCTGCCCAGCGGGTAGGCGGTGAGGAAGGCGGCGGCGTCGGAGGCGTTGATCGCGGCCACGACCTCGTCGGCGGTGCTGAGGATGGTGCCGTCGGGCCCGGTGGCCGGGAACACCCGGACCGACCGCCCGTCGACGGCGACCGACAGCGCCTGGTCCGCCGCGGTGACCAGGACGGTCAGCTGGCCGCCGTTGCCGCCCTCGTGGCCCAGGGCGGCGGTCTTGACGAAGAAGGCCGACGCCGCGTCGGTGCCGATCAGCGCCTGCGCGGGCTTGGCGTAGCCGGGCGAGTCGTTGGGCAGGTCCACGATCTCGGCGAGGTCGGGGAACTCCGCGGCGAGCTGCTGGATGCGGTCCCGGGCGACGAGCGGGTCGACATAGCCGTCGTCGGTGAAGCCCCACCGGTAGCCCGCCGGGTAGCCGTCGCCCGCCTCGTCGACCCACTCCTGCGGAGCGGTGGTGACGGTGCTGCCGTCGTCGGCCGTGACGGTGATCGCGGTGGGCGGCGCGTCCAGGGGCACGGGGTTCTCGACGCGGTGGTACAGGTACACGCCCCGGTCCACGAACGCGACGAGGTCGAAGGGTGCCCCGGTGTCGGGGGTCACGGTGACGACCGCGTCCGGCCCGGCGGCGGCGACCTCCACGGAGAGGAACGTCCCCGAGTAGTTGGTGAACCAGTCGGCCCGCAGGACGCGGATGCTGCCGTCCTCCGGGAGGAGCCGGGGCGGCGTGCGCCCCGCCAGCGGGCCGCCTCCCCCCGGGGCGGCGCGGTCGGGGGTGACGGTGGCGGCCCGGCCGACGAACTCGCGCTGGAGCTGCTCCTGGGTCGGGGCCGCGCGCGTGGCGACGATCTCCGCCCCGAGGTCGCGGATGGTCTGCTCCATCCGCGGGTGGTAGGCGACGGTCACCGCGACGCCGCCGCCCTCGACGGTGCGCTCGTCGTGCAGCACGTCGATGCCGGCCTCCGCCAGCGCGTCGAGCACGGCGGGCTGGTCCACCCGGATGCTCGCGACCCGCGGGCGCGCCGGCTCCGGCAGCGCCCCCTCCTGCTCCTGCGCGGCCCCGGCCACCACCGGGACCAGCCCGTTGGCGACCAGCGCCGCGCACACCGCCAGCACCCCGGCCCTGAGAACCCGTCGCACCCTCATCCCGCCCCCGCGTCGGCTTGACGTCCGTCAGGGGAGGCTAGAGGAGCGGTGGCGATCGGGACAGGCCCGATCCGTACGACCTGTGGAACGGGGACCGGCACGGCGCGCGCGGGCCGCGCGGGCCGGCGCGGGCCGTGCCGGCGGCCTTGGCGTGCACCTCAGGCGCCGGGCGGCTCAGGTGCGGGAGGGCAGGACCCCCGCGAAGGTGAGGAAGTCGCGGATGCTGACGATCGGGTCGCCGCCGTCCAGGCGCACGCCGTCGGACGGGTCCCAGCCGCCGCGCTGGTTGAGGTAGGAGTTCCGGTCGCCGCGCAGCAGGCCGACGACGCGCTCGCAGACGATCCGGCTGCCCCGTGCTTGAGGTACAGCATGGTTCCCCCTCCATCGATCCTCGGGCAGTGGAGGGGGCGAGCGGGTGCGCGCGATACGCGCCGGGTCAGCCGTTCTGGTCGCGTTCGTCGGCCTCGGGCAGGACCAGGACCTGCTCGTCCTCGCCCTGGGCCTCGCGGGCGCGCTGGGCGGCGTTGCGCTCCTCGATCAGCGCCTCCTCCGCCGCGCGGCGCTCCTCGGCCGCCGTCAGCTCCTCCATCTCGTGGGACGTCATCGGGCCGCCCCGTGCAGTGGTGTCGTCATGCGCCATCCCTACCCCGCCGGGGTGGGAAGATGGCTGCATGGACCGGATCCGTGTGGACCGCTGGCTGTGGGCGGTGCGGGTGTTCGCGACCCGCTCGGCGGCGGCGGAGGCCTGCCGCGGCGGGCACGTGCAGGTGAACGGGACCCGGGCCAAGCCCGCGTCCGACGTGAAGGTCGGCGACACCGTGCGCGCCCGCGCGGGGGACCGCGAGCGCGTCGTCGAGGTCGTGCGCCTGCTCGACAAGCGCGTCGGCGCCCCGCTGGCGGCCGAGGCCTACGTCGACCACAGCCCCCCGCCGCCCCCGCGCGACCCGCTGCTGGAGCACGCGTACCGGGCGCCCGGCGCCGGCCGGCCCAGCAAGCGCGACCGGCGCGTCCTGGACCGCTACCGCGGCCGCTAGGGAGGCGGACAACACCCGACGGTTGTTTCGCGCATTGCGAGGTGCCTATACTCGTCTGCGGAGGGGAGTACCCCACCCACTCGTCACCGTCATTCCGGCCTCGCGCCCGGTGACCAGGCCCGGCGCACGCCGGGCGGGGGAGACCTCCACGGTTCCGATCCGGATTCGTGGAGGGAGTGGGAATGATCGATGGTGTCCGCGTGGGCGCCGTGGCCGGGATACCGGTCAGGGTGCACTGGAGCGTCGCGCTGCTCGCCTGGCTGCTGAGCTGGGGGCTGGCGACGGTGCTGCTGCCGGAGCAGGCGCCCGGCGCCGCCCCGGCGGCCTACTGGGCGGCGGGGCTGCTGGCGGCCCTGGCGCTGTTCGGGTCGCTGCTCGCGCACGAGCTCGCCCACGCGCTGGTGGCGCGGCGGGCGGGGATGCGCGTGGAGCAGATCACGCTGTGGCTGCTCGGCGGCGTCGCGCACCTGCACGACGACGCGCCGGACCCCCGCACCGAGGCGCGGGTCGCCGGGTCCGGGCCGCTGGTCAGCATCGTCCTGGCGGCCGTGGCCGGCGCCGGCGCCCTCGCCCTGCAGGCGACGGGCGGCGCAGCGCTGCTCGTGACCGTGGCGACCTGGCTGGCGGGCATCAACGCCGCGCTGGCCGTGTTCAACCTGCTCCCCGGCGCGCCGCTGGACGGCGGCCGGCTGCTGCGGGCGTGGCTGTGGCGCCGCACCGGCGACCGCGAGCGCGCCACGGTCGGCGCGGGCCGCGCCGGGCGCGTCCTGGGGCTCGGGCTGGTCGCAGTGGGCGCCGCGGAGGTCGTCGCCCAGGGCGACCTCGGCGGGCTGTGGCGGGTGCTGCTCGGCTGGTTCCTCCACAGCGCGGCGCAGGGCGAGATCACCGGCGCGCGGACCGCGCGGCGCCTGGCCGGCGTGCGCGTCGGCGAGGTCATGACCCCCGACCCCGTCACCGTGCCGAGCTGGCTGACCGTCGCCGGCTTCTTCGGCGACCACGCCCAGCGCCACCGGCACGCCACGTTCCCGGTGGTCGCCTTCGACGGCACGGTCGACGGGCTGCTGGCGGTGACCGACACCCTGCGGGTCCCCGCGGCCCTGCGCGACAGGACCCGCGTCCGGGCGATCGCGACCCCGATCGCGCGGGTCCCCACCGCCCGGTCCGACGAGCTCCTGGTCGACGTGCTCGCGCGGCAGCGGGTCGCGCCGTCGCGCCGCGTGCTGGTGATCGACGACGGGCGCCTGGTCGGCATCGTCGCCCCCGGCGACCTCGCCCGTGCCGCCGTCCTCGGCGAGGTCCGCGGCGCCGCGCCCGCGCCGGCGGCGGACCGGCCGCGCCCGGCGGATCGGGAATCTGTTGCCGCCGGCCGATAGCACGCAGGACCAGAGCGGGAACTCCGATTCCAGAGGGATGCGCGTGACCACGATCCTTGAGCAGCGTGGCCCCACCGGGCCCGACCCGGCCTGGCACCAGGTGCCGGCCGACGAGGTGGCGGCGGGGCTGGGCGTCGACCCCGCGGTCGGCCTGCCCGCGGCGGAGGCGGCGGAGCGGCTGGCCGCCTCCGGCCCCAACCGCCTCGAGGAGGCGAAGTCCCGGCCGCCCTGGCGGCTGTTCGTCGACCAGTTCCGCAGCCTGCTGATCGCGGTGCTGGCGGGCGCGGCGGTGCTGGCGTGGGTGGTCGGCGACCTCGTCGACGCGGTCGTCATCGCCGTCGTCCTGCTCGCCAACGCCACCATCGGGTTCGTCCAGGAGTTCCGCGCGGAGCAGAGCCTGGCGGCGCTGCGGTCGATGCTGAGCCCCACCGCCCGGGTGCGCCGCGACGGGTCCGAGCGCATGGTCCCGGCCGAGGAGCTGGTGCCCGGGGACGTGGTGCTGCTGGAGGCCGGCCAGCGCGTCCCCGGCGACGCCCGGGTCCTGGTCGCCGCCTCCCTGGAGGTCGACGAGTCGGCCCTGACCGGTGAGTCCCAGCCGGTGACCAAGCACACCGGGTCGCTGCCCGGCGACGTCGCCCTGGGCGAGCGCACCAACCTGGTGTTCGCCCAGAGCGTGGTGACCCGCGGCCGCGGCGAGGCCCTGGTCGTGGCCACGGGCATGGGCACCGAGATCGGCCGCATCGCGGGCCTGCTGGGGTCCACGGAGGACCCGCCCACCCCCCTCCAGCGCCAGCTCGACGCGTTCAGCCGGCGCCTGGCGGTGCTGGCCGGCGTGTCGGTGCTGCTCTACGCCCTGGTGGGCCTGTTCCGCGGCGAGGCGTGGGCCGACCTGGCCCTGCACGCCGTGGCGCTGGCGGTCGCCGCGATCCCCGAGGGGCTGCCCGCCGTCGTCGCCCTGACCCTCGCGGTCGGGGTGACCGCGATGGCCCGCCGCGGGGCGATCGTCAAGCGCATCAGCTCGGTGGAGACGCTGGGCGCGACGACGGTGATCTGCACCGACAAGACCGGCACCCTCACCCTCAACGAGATGACCGCCCGCCGGGTCTGGGCGGCGGGGCGCGGCTGGTCGGTCAGCGGCTCCGGCTACGTGGCCGACGGCGCCATCACCGCCGACGGCGGCCCCGCCGCGGCGGGCGCGGACCTCGCCGACCTCGGCGGGGTGCTGCGCGGCTCGGCGCTGACCAACGACGCCGACGTCGTCGACGGCGAGCTCCTGGGCGACCCCACCGACGGCGCGCTGCTCGTGCTGGCCGCCAAGGGCGGCATCGACGTGGCCCGGCTGCGGGCCGACCTCCCCCGCCTGGCGGAGGTGCCCTTCGACAGCGACCACCGCCTGCAGGCGACGCTGCACCCGCATCCCGCCGGGGCGCGGCTGTACGTGAAGGGCGCCCCCGACGCGCTGCTGGAGCGCACCCGCGCCCTGGCCGGCCCGGACGGCGAGGTCCCGCTCGACGCGGCCGGCCGCGCCGCGGTCGCCGCCGAGGTCGACCGCATGGCCGACGAGGGGCTGCGGGTGCTGGCCGTGGCGTCGCGGATCCTGCCCGCCGACGCGGCCGACGCCCTCGCCGAGGACCTGTGGCCCGCGGTCACCGACCTGGCCCTGGAGGGGCTGGTCGGCCTGCAGGACCCGCCCCGGACCCAGGCCGCCGACGCCGTCGCCGCCGCCCGGCGCGCCGGCATCGACGTGCTCATGATCACCGGCGACCACGCCGCCACCGGCGCGGCCATCGCCCGGCAGGTCGGCATCGAGGGCGAGGTCCTCACCGGCGCGCAGCTCGCGGCGGTGGACGACGACGCCCTGCCCGACCGCCTCCGCGGCGTCGGGGTCGTGGCCCGCGTCGCCCCCGAGCACAAGCTGCGCATCGTCCACGCGCTCCAGCGCCGCGGCGAGGTCGTGGCCATGACCGGCGACGGCGTCAACGACGCCCCGGCCCTCAAGGCCGCCGACATCGGCGTGGCCATGGGCACGGCCGGGACCGAGGTCGCCAAGGAGGCGGCCACCATGGTCCTCACCGACGACGACTTCGCCACCATCGTCACGGCCGTGGAGCGCGGCCGCGGCATCTACGAGAACGTCGTCAAGTTCGTGCGCTTCCAGCTCGCGACCAACCTCGGCGCGATCATCACCGTGCTCGGCGCCCAGCTCGTGGGCCTGCCCGCACCGTTCACGGCCCTCCAGGTGCTGTGGGTCAACCTGATCATGGACGGCCCGCCCGCCCTGGCCCTGGGCGTGGACCCCACGCGCCAGGGGATCATGGACGACCCGCCGCGCCCGCGCGGCGCGGCGATCCTGCCCGCCGCCCGCCTGGGCCAGCTGCTGCTGGCCGGCGCGGTCATGGCCGCCGGGACCCTCGGCGTGCTGGTCTGGGGCCTGGAGGCGCTCCCGCGCGCCGAGGCGCTGACCCTGGCCTTCACCACCTTCGTGCTGTTCCAGATCTTCAACGCCCTCAACGCCCGGGCGGAGCGCCAGAGCGCGCTGGGCCGGGACCTGTTCCGCAACCGCGCCCTGTGGGCGGCCCTCGTCGCGGTCGTCGTCCTGCAGGTCGCCGTCGTCCAGCTGCCCGTGCTGGAGCGCATCTTCGGCACCGTCCCGCTGGCGCCGTGGCAGTGGGGCCTCGCGGCGGGCATCGCCGCGAGCATCCTGGTCGTCGAGGAGGTCCGCAAGGCGGTCGTCCGCGTCCAGGCGCGGCGGGGCGAGCGGTGACGCCCGGCCGCCCGCCCGAGGGGCGGCGCGGCCGGACGGCGGGGCTGGAGGCGACTTTCGAGCGGGCGCTGTGGAGCGGGCGCCTGCTCGTGGTCGTCGCGGTGGTGGTCACCGTCCTGCTGGCGGTGGCCGCCCTGGCCCTGGCGACCCTGGACGCCGTCTACACCGCCCGGCTGCTGGGCAGCTACACCGATCCGGGGCTGGCGGGCGACGCGCGCGACGGACTGCGCACGCAGGTGGTCACCGCGATCGTCAAGTCGCTCGACGGCTACCTGATCGCCGGCCTGCTGCTCATCGTCGCCCTGGGCCTGTACGAGCTGTTCGTCAACCCCATCGACCGGGCGGCCGGGTCGTCGGCCGCGCGCCGCCTGCTCCAGGTGCGCGACCTGGAGGACCTCAAGCAGCGCGTCGCCAAGCTGGTCGTGCTGGTGCTGGTGGTCGAGTTCTTCCAGCAGGCGCTGCGCGTGCCGGTCCGCGGCTCGCTGGAGCTGCTGTGGCTCGGCCTGGGGATCCTGGTCGTCGCCGTGGCCCTGTGGTTCACCGGCCGCCACGAGGGCCCGAAGGGCCTGGGCGCCGGGCCGCCCGGGGTCTGATCCCGGACGGGCCCGCGCCGGGAGGTCACCAGCGGCTGCACAGGGCGATGCGCCCGGCGTCGCCGAGGGTGCCGTCGGGGACGATCACGACGCGCCCGCGGCTGGCCAGGACGGCCTCGATGGCCTCGTCGACCAGGTCGTCGACGACGTCGGGCGCGGTCACGTCCTCGGCGGGCTCGACCGCCGACGTGAGCGGGTCGACGCGCGCGGGGTAGGCGAAGCCCTCCTCCACCACGAGCAGCGCGACCCGGCCGTGGGCGGCCAGGGGCCACGCCTCCAGGATCCCGGCGGCGTAGCGCCTGGCGCCCCGGGCCTCGTCGAGCTCGCGGAGGGCCTCCTCCCGGCGCGCGGCCAGCATCCCGTCCAGCTGGGGGCGGACGAGCCCGGCCAGCTCCGCCAGGGTCAGGCGGTCGGCGGGGCGGACCACCGCCGCGCTGATCAGGTCGCGGTGGCGCGATGCGGTGCGCAGGGCGGCCACCCGGCGCTCGGCCCCGACGACCACCAGCGGGCTCGGGTCCCCGCGCAGGTGCGGGGCGGCCGCGGCGTCCACGGTCTGCACCATCCGGCGCAGCAGCTCGTCGCGGCGCCCGGCGCGCTCGTGGGCGCGGTCCTGGCGCTCGGGCTCGTCGCGGAACGGCAGCTCGAGAGGGAACCCGCCGCCGTGGACCTGCTCCAGGACCGGGCCCAGCCCCTCGTAGAGCCGGCCCACGCGGTCCCCGACGGTCAGCACGCGGTAGCGCAGGCTGCGCGCCCGGGCGTGGACGAGGTCGCGGGTCGCGAAGGTCTCGTCGATGACCACGCGGTCGCGGACGCCGACCGGCAGCGGCACCGCGGTCGCGGTACCGCGGGACACGAACAGGGCCAGGGCGGCCGCCCCGGTGTCCAGGGGCGTGGTGGCCCCGAGCTCCCGGAGGGTGGCGACCAGCGCGCCGGCGTCCTCCAGGTCCGGTTCTGCCCGGAGGCGGGCGTCGGCCTCCGCGAGCAGCGCGGCCAGCCGGGTCTGGGTGCCCGACGGAGCGTCCTCGGTCCCGACGAGCACGGAGATCGCCGGGTAGGTGCGGGTCGACTGCAGGAGGGCCAGGCTGAGCGCGTCGGGGGGCAGGGGGGCGATCGCGGTCATGCACGGTGCCTTTCGCCGATCGGGGCCCACCAGTATGGCAGAAAAGACGAACCTTGTTTCGCATACTGGAGTGCGGTAGAGTCGGGTCCGGAGGGGAGTACCCCACGACGTCGCCGCCGCCAGCTCGGCGCCCGGACCCGGTCCGGCGCTCGGCGGTGACGGCCCGCGGACCGCGGGCGGGAGAGACCTCCGCACGGACCGCGCGCCGGGCCCCCGGCGCGGACGACGAGCGGAGACGCGATGAACAACACCCACGCCCCCCCGACC
Organism: Egibacteraceae bacterium; assembly: GCA_030447925.1. Classification (GTDB taxonomy): domain Bacteria; phylum Actinomycetota; class Nitriliruptoria; order Euzebyales; family Egibacteraceae; genus JAUJNX01. The sequence continues at coordinate 259,157 of JAUJNX010000007.1, forward strand.
GGCCGCGCCGCCGGACCCTTGGGCCTGCCGACCGCGGCCGAGCGCGCAGTGGCGAGCACGCCCGGGCCGTCGACCAGCGCCGCTGCGTGGCCCAGCACGTGGGGCAGTAACGCGAGCGGGG
>JAUJNX010000022.1 GCA_030447925.1 Egibacteraceae bacterium
CGCGCGCGCGGACGCGCTCTTCCGCACCGATCGCGCCCCCTGGTGCCCGGAGATCTTCTGAGCTAGGGTCGCCCGCTGCTGGGGCGCTGGGCAACCCTGGGGGACGTGTGGGCGGTGCTGATCCTCGCGGCGCCGTCGGTGGGGGGGTGTGGGGGGGGGGGCCGCCCCCGGCCGCCGCGGGGGGCGCCCGGGGTCGCGCGGATCGACCCGGGCGGGGGGGGGGGGGGGGCCCGGGGGGGGGGGGCCCCGGGGGCCCCGCCCCTACCACACCGCGCGCCGCCTGCTCCCGCACCGGCCGGCGTCGGGGACATCAGGCGCGGGATTGCGCCCTCATTCGTGATAGGCGTGGGGGGTGGCCGGATGCGGGGACTGGAGACGGTGCGCACCGACCGCCTGGTCGGCGAACGGCTGCGGGCGGAGCATTTCGACGAGCTGCACCGCCTGCACCAGGACCACCGGGTCATGGCGACGCTCGCCGGCGTCCGCTCCGCGGCGGAGACGCGGCAGATGCTGCGCGCCAACCTGGACCACTGGGAGCGGCACGGCTTCGGGCTGTGGCTGTTCCGCGACCCGGCGGACGGGCGCTTCGTCGGGCGCGGGGGGCTGCGACGCGTCCACGTCGGCGGCAACGACGAGGTGGAAGTGGCCTACGCGCTGGCGGCCGACTCCTGGGGCCGGGGGCTGGCGACGGAGATCGCCCGGGCCAGCGTGGCGGTGGGGTTCGAGCGGTTGGGCCTGCCGGACCTGGTCTGCTTCACCCTGACGACCAACCGGGCCTCGCGGCGGGTGATGGAGAAGGCCGGCTTCGGCTACGAGCGCGACATCGTCCACGCCGACCTGCCGCACGCCTTCTACCGCCTCACCGCCGCCGTGTGGCGGGAGCGGCGCGCGGGCGAGGGCGATGCGCGCAGGGCCGACGCTTGAAACCGCCCCTGCAGGCCCGCGGCTCCGCGCGGCGCGGCGTCCAACTCCTACCCACCCGCCCGCCAGGCGCGCAGCCCGCCGCGCAGCAGCGCCAGCGCCGAGCGCAGGCTGACGTCGGCGCCCTCGCCCTCCCCCCGGACCGCGACGAGGCCGAAGGCGACGACCTTGCCGGTGCCCATGACCTGCTCCACGGCAGCCAGCGTTTGCGCGACATCGGGGCCGCCGGGCTCTTTGGTGCGGTGGTTCGGGGTCAGCGAGGCGTCGAGCACGTCGGAATCGATGTGCAGATAGAGGGCGTCGCAGCGCGCGACGAGGCGGTCGAGGGCCTCGGCGAGCGGCAGGTCGCCGGGGCGGCCGGGGGCGACGCGCGCGATCGTCACGTCGGTGGCGCGGATGAGCCGCTCCTCGCCGGGGTCGAGGTTGCGCACGTCCACCAGCACAATCCGGTCGGTCGGCAGCGGCGCGACCAGCCTCGCGCCCTCGCGCCAGGGGGCGTGGCACAGCCCGGCGCTGACGGCGACCGGCATGCCGCCGAGCATGCCGCTGGGGGTGGTGCGCGGCGTGTTGAAGTCGCCGTGCGCGTCGAACCAGACCAGCCCAATCCTCGCGGTCGGGCCGTAGGCGTCCTGCAGGCCGCCCAGGACGCCGGGCAGGTGCGAGCAGTTGCCGCCGGTCACGACGACCCGGCGCCCCGCCCCGAGGCCCTCGGCCACCGTCGCGGCGATCTCGCCGCCGAGCAGGCCGAGGTTGACGATCGGGTCATCCGTCCGCCGCTCGGGCGGCAGGGCCGGCTCGCGGATCGTCAGCGCGCCGCCCGCCGCCGCCTCTTCGTAGACCCCGCTGTCCCGATAGGCGCCCACCGCCGCGCCGTCGCCGGGCGCCGGCCGGTCGTCCCAGTAGCGAATGCCGACAACCTGCAGGTCCATGCTCCCCCCGTCCCCTCGCTCAGCCACACACGACGCACGATAATGACACCCTGTCCGCGATCCGCGATAGGATACACCGCGCGAGCCGGGGCGTGGTACCCCGGGCGGCGCCGATAGCGGGGACACGGCCGTCCTGGGCGGGCGGATGGCGGGTGAGAGATGCACGAGATATTTGCCCTGACGACGCGCGGGCTGGAAGCGGTGGCCGCGCGCGAGATCGCCGCGCTGGCGGGCGTGACCGTGACGGAGACGGCCTACCGCCGCGTGGCCGCGACCTGCGCCGGGTCGCCGGCGCCGCTGCTCGGCCTGCGCACGGTTGACGACGTGTTCCTGCAGGTGGCGACCGCGGAGGGAATCGGCCGGCCGCGCGAGGCGCTGGCCCGGATCCGCGCGCTGGGGGCGGGGCTCGACCTGCGCCCGGCCGCCGCCGCCTGCGCCGGGGTGCGGCCGGTCGGCGACCCGCCGGCGTTCTCGGTCACCGCCAGCTTCGTCGGCCGGCGCAACTACAGCACCGCCGAGATCAAGGCGGCGCTGGCCGGGGGGCTCGCGGCCCGGCACGGCTGGCCGTACGAGCCGGACGACGCGCGGGCCGACCTGAACGTCCGGCTGTTCATCGAGCACGAGCGCGCCCTGGTCGGCGTGCGGCTGGCGCGGACGCCGCTGCACGAGCGCGCCTACAAGCGGTCCCACCTCGCCGGGTCGCTCAAGCCGCCGGTCGCCGCGGCGATGGTCGCGCTGGCCGAGGTCGCGCCGGGGATGCGCTTGCTCGACCCCTGCTGCGGCGCCGGGACGATCC
>JAUJNX010000023.1 GCA_030447925.1 Egibacteraceae bacterium
AAACCTGGCGCGTCTCCGTCGACGGCCTCGCGCTCTCCGTGACGGCGTACGACCCGCCCGCCCCGGCGGCGCCCGCGCTGGTCCTGCTGCACGGCATCGGCAGCCGCGCCGCCTCGTTCTGGCCGGTGATCGACCGCCTGGCCGCCCGCTTCCGCGTCCTCGCGCCCGACCTGCGCGGCCACGGCGAATCGGACAAGCCCGCCGCCGGCTACCTCCTCCCCGACTACGCCGCCGACCTGACCGGCCTGCTCGCCGCGCTGGATCTGGAGCGGCCCCGGATCCTCGGCCACTCCCTCGGCGGTTTGATCGCCCTGGCCTGGGTCGCCGACCACCCGGAGGAGGCGGCCACCATCGCGCTCGAAGACTCGGCGCTCCGCGGCGGCCCGAGCACTCTGCCGGCCTTCGACGGCTGGCTGGCGCTCTCCCGGCTGCCCGTCGCGGAGGCCGCCGCCGTCTACGCCCGCGAGCACCCTGACTGGTCGCCCGAGGACTGCCGCCGCCGCGCCGAAGCCATCACCGGCACCGCCTCCGCCGTCTTCCTGGAGCTGCGCGAAGCCAACCGCACCGACGCCCCGGACCGCATTCCCGCCCTGGCCGCGATCCGCTCGCCCGTCCTCCTCGTCCGCGGCGACCCCGCCCTCGGTAGCATGGTCGCCCCCCCCGATGCCGATCGCTTCGCCGCCACACTGCCGAACGCCCGCGTCGTCCACGTCCCCGGCGCGGGTCATGCCCTCCACCGCGACCGACCGGAGGCGTTCGTGGAGGCGGTGATGCCGTTTCTGCTTGGTCGGTAGGGGTTAGTACTACAGCGACAGTTAGGGAGTAGACTTGGGCTCCGTCGGGCGAGTGAGCCGGAGGGAGACCATGGCGGCGCACGCGGAGGTCGTGGGCTGGCGCGGCGGCCTGGATGTGCTGCACCGCCGCATCGCGGGGCGGTTTCGCCGCGCGGAGGCGCGGGAGCGGGCGAAGCGGTACCTGGCTGGACTGCTGGACCGGGTCGAGCGCAAGAACGGCTGGCAGCTCGCCGAGCACCTGGGCGAGCCGGGGCCGCAGGGCGTCCAGCGGTTGCTCAACGCGGCGGACTGGGACGTCGAGGCGGTCCGCGACGACCTGCGGGCCTACGTCGTCGAGCACCTGGGCGACCCGGCCGGCGTGCTCATCGTCGACGAGACCGGCTTCCTGAAGAAGGGCACCAAGTCGGTCGGGGTGCGGCGCCAGTACAGCGGGCCGGCCGGCCGGATCGAGAACTGCCAGGTCGGGGTGTTCCTGGCCTACGCGAGCACCGCGGGGCGGGCCTTCCTGGACCGGGAGTTGTACCTGCCCAAGGAGTGGGCGGACGACGCCGAGCGGCGCCGGGAAGCCGGGGTGCCCGCGGGGGTGGGCTTCGCGACCAAGCCGCAGCTGGCGCAGGCGATGCTGGGGCGAGCGTTCGCGGCCGGGGTGCCGGCCGCCTGGGTGGCCGGCGACGAGGTCTACGGCGACGACGGCGCCTTCCGCCGCTGGCTGGAGGACGCGGCTGGCCGGCCCTACGTGGTGGCCGTCTCCTGCGACCACCCGGTCTGGCGGGCCGGTGCCCAAGAGCGGGCCGATCGGCTCGTCGCCGCCTTGCCAGAGGAGGCGTGGGCGCCCCTCTCGGCAGGCGCGGGGAGCCAGGGCGAGCGGCTCTACGACTGGGCCTGCATCCGGCTGCCCTACGAGGGCGCGCCGGCCACGGCCCAGTGGCTGCTCGCCCGCCGCGGCCTCGGCGACCCGACCGAGGTCGCCTATTACCGGGCGTTCGGGCCGGCGGCGACGCCCGTCGCGGACCTGGTGCGCGTCGCGGGGATGCGCTGGGCGATCGAGGCGAGCTTCGAGGACGCCAAAGGCGCGGTGGGGCTCGACCACTACGAGGTGCGCAAATGGACCGCCTGGTACCGGCACATCACCCTGGCCCTGCTGGCGCACGCCTACCTCGAGGTCACCCGGCGCCGCGCCGACGCCGACGCGGGCAAAAAGGGGGATCCCCCGACCTGCTCCCGCTGACGGTGCCGGAGGTCCGCCGCTTGCTCCTGGCGCTGGCAGAGCCGCCGGAGCGCTTCGCCTTCCGGCTGCGGTGGTCGCGCTTCCGGCGCCGCCACCAAGCCGTGGCCAAGCGCTGCCACGCCGCCCGCCGCGCCCGCCGACCGTCGGGCGACGGCGGCGGCCCGCCGGTCCAGGCCCTGCCCGCCGGCGGGTTCGAGCTGACCGAGGAGCGGTGGCGGCGCGTCTGCCCGCTCCTGCCGCCGCAGCGGCCACCGACCGGCCGCCCGAGCACCGACCACCGCACCGTGCTCGGCGGCATGCTCTGGGTGATGCGGACCGGGGCGGCGTGGCGCGACCTCCCGGACCGGTTCGGCCCCTGGCAGACCGTGCATAGCCGGTATCGCCGCTGGCGCCAAGCCGGCATCTGGCCGCGCATCCTCGACGCCCTGGCGCAGGAGGACCCCACGATCAGCGCATAACTGTCGCTGTAGTACTA
>JAUJNX010000024.1 GCA_030447925.1 Egibacteraceae bacterium
CCTGCTCACCATCGCCTGCCTTCTGCTCTGGTTGTGATTTTGCCGACACGCCCTAGTACTACAGCCGCACTTGTTCGCGAAGCCGCGCCAGGCGCCGCCGGGAGTGGCAGCGCTTGGCCCGCGCTTGGTGCCGCCGACGCCAGACCGACCAGGTGAGCGCGTGGTCGGGCGGCGGCGGCCGGCCCCAGACCAGGCGGCACAGCAGCCGGCGCACCTCCGGCACGGTCGGCGGGAGCAGATCCGCCGTCAGCGATCCCCCCCTTTTTCGCCCCCGGCGGCGTCGGCGCGGGTGACCGCGAGGAAGGCGTGCGCCAGCAGGCAGAGGGTGATATGGCGGTACCAGCCGGTCCACCGCCGCACCTCGTAGTGGTCGAGACCGACTTCGCCCTTCGCCGCTTCGATGACCTCTTCGACCGCCCAGCGCTGCCCCGCCACCCGGACCAGGTCCGCCAGGGTGGCGCCGGCCGGTCCGTAGCAGACGTAGTGGGCCAGGTCGGCCGGGTCGGCCAGGCTGCGGCGGACCAGCAGCCAGTAGCCCCGGTCGGGATCGGACAGCGGGCGGATCGCCACGCGCGCCCAGTCGTAGACGCGCGGCCCCTTCGACCCCTCGCCCGCGCTCAGGCGGCGCCAGGCGTCGGCCGGCAGCGCCGCCACCAGGTCGGCCGCCGCCACCTGGGCCGGCCCGCGGGCGGTGGTGGCCACCAGCGGCTCGGTCCGCTTGACGACCAGCACGTGGGGCATGTCCCGTTCCTCCAGCCACACCCGCAACCGGCGATCGCCGCCGTAGACCTCGTCGCCGGTCACCCAAGACGCCGGCACGCCGGCCGCCAGCGCCCGCTCCAGCATCGCCTTGGCCAACTGCGGTTTGGTCCGGAAGACCGTCGCTGGCGGGACGCCCGCCTCCGCGCGCCGCGCCGCATCCTCGGCCCACCCCTGGGGCAGGTAGAGTTCGCGGTCGAGGAAGGCCCGCCCGTGGCGGCCGGTGTAGGCCAGGAACACGCCGACCTGGCAGTTCTCGATCCGCCCCGCCGTCCCCGAGTACTGGCGCTGCACGCCGACCGACTTGGCGCCCTTCTTGAGGAAGCCGGTCTCGTCCACGACGAGCACCGCGTCGGCGTCGCCGAGGTGCGCCACGACGTAGGCGCGCAGGTCGTCGCGCACGGCGTCGGCGTCCCAGGTGGCCGCCGCCAGCAGCCGCTGCATCCCGTCCGGCGTCGCCTCGCCCGCTTGCTCGGCCAGGTGCCAGCCGTTCTTGCGCTCCGCCGGGCTCAGCAGCCCGCGCAGGTAGGCTAGCGCCCGCCGCCGCGGCTCGGGGCGCGCGAACCGGGGCGCGATCCGCACGTGCAGCGCCGCCAGCTCCGCCGCCCAGCCGTCGACGTCCTCCAAAGTGATCGCGCGGTCCATCCCGTGATCCTCCTGGTCACGGCCGCGCACATCCCGCGCCAAAGTGCGGCTGTAGTACTAGGGCGTGTCGGCAAAATGGCGTACCCTTGGCCAGATGGAACGGCATGCCTTGACCGACGACCAATGGGAGCGGTTGCGCCCGCTCCTCCCGCCGCCGCCGAGCGGCCGCGGTCGCCCGCGCAACGACGACCGGACGGTGGTCGAGGGGATCCTCTGGCGGCTGGCGACCGGCGTCCCCTGGCGCGACCTGCCGGCGCGGTTCGGCTCCTGGCGGACGGTGTACAGCCGGTTCCGCCGCTGGCAGCAGGCCGGGGTCTGGGACCGGGCGCTCGCCGCCCTCCAGGCGCAGGGCGACGCCCGCGGCGACCTGGATTGGACGCTGCACTTCGTGTACGGGACCGTTGTCCGGTCGCACCAGCACGCCGCCGGGGCCAAAAAGGTGGCGGCGAGCAGGCCCTCGGCCGCTCCCTGGGCGGCTATTCGACCAAACTCCAACACCGCGCCGAGCGCGGGGGCAAGCCGGTCGCCTGCCTGCTGACGTCCGGGCAGCGCCACGAGCAGAAGGCGCTGCCGGCGCTGCTGGACCGGGGCGCGATCAAGCGGCCGGGGCGAGGTCGGCCGCGGCTGCGACCCGACCGACTGGCCGGCGACAAGGGGTACGCGAGCCGCAAGGTTCGGCAAGAGTTGCGGCGGCGGGGGATCGGCCCGGTGATCCCCACCAAATCGAACGAGCGGCGCAACGGGCGCTTCGATCGGGCCGCCTACCGCGAGCGCAACGCCGTCGAGCGCCTGATCAACCGGCTCAAGCAGCACCGCGCGCTCGCGACGCGGTACGAGAAACTGGAGGCAACTTACCATGCCCTGCTCACCATCGCCTGCCTTCTGCTCTGGTTGTGATTTTGCCGACACGCCCTAACCCGACGGCGACACCGGCAAACACGCCATTGATGACGCCGATCGTCCCGGCCGTGGTCAAGGACAATTGCCAGCGCGACGGCCGAATCGCCATGTTGCTGAGCACCCTGGCCGAGTC
>JAUJNX010000025.1 GCA_030447925.1 Egibacteraceae bacterium
ACCGGCTTCGTGCCGTACCAGGAGGCGACCAGGGCGGTCCCCTCGTGGGCGAGCAGCCGCAAGCCGGACGCGAGCGCGTCGGGGTTGCCGCTGGCCTCGACCAGCACAGGGACGCCGCGCCCGCCCGTCTCGGCCGCGACGGCCTCGTCGAGCTCGGCCGGGGCGACCGCGCGCAGCCCGAAGACCTGCGCGGCCTCCCGCCGCCAGGCCCGGGGCTCGGCAGCCACGACGCGCGCCCCCGAGCGCACCAACAGGGCCGCGGTCAGCAGCCCGACGACACCGAGACCGAGCACGACGACGGCCTCGTCGATGACCGGCCCGGCGTCCAGCGACACCTGCAGCGCGGTCTCGACGAGCGGCAGAAGGGTGGCGACGCGCGCGTCGGTGTCGTGCAGGGCGATCACGTCGGCCGCGGCGACGACGAAGCGATCCTGGTGCGGCTGGAACGCGAAGACCGCGGCACCCTCCGGCACGCCGGCGCGTGAGCGCTCGACCCGCCCGACACAGCTGTAGCCGTAGCGGACCGGGTAGGCGAACGTCCCACCGAGCGTGCCGATCGTCTCGTCCAGCGGGAGCCGGGGGTCGAGCTCGCCCCTGTAGGCCAGCAGCACGCCGCGGCGCGGCGGGTGCTGGCGGACCAGCTGGCCACCGCGGGCGGGCGGTAGGGGGACGGCATGGCGAAGAAGAAGGGCGAGGACACCATCGCGGTCAACCGGCGCGCCCGGTTCGACTACGAGATCGCCGACACGTTCGAGGCCGGGCTGGTGCTGACCGGCACCGAGGTGAAGTCGCTGCGCGGCGGCAAGGCGTCGCTGGCGGAGGCCTACGGCATGGTCCGCGACGGCGAGGCGTTCCTCATGCAGGCCACCATCCCGGAGTACGCGTTCGGCAACCGCGCGAACCACGACCCGACCCGGCCGCGCAAGCTGCTCCTGCACCGCCGCGAGATCGAGGCGATGGAGCGCTTCACCCAGGAGCGCGGGCGGACCATCGTGCCCATGCGCCTGTACTGGCGCGACGGCAACGCCAAGCTCCAGGTCGGGCTGGGCACCGGCAAGGCGACGTACGACAAGCGCCACGCCCTGGCGGAGCGCGACGCCCAGCGCCAGGTCCGCCGCGCCCTGCGCGACCGCGAGCGCGCCTAGCCGTCGGTGATCGCCTACGGCGACGGTGAGGACCAGGTCGGGGACCTGTGGGTGCCGGACGGCCCCGCGCCGTGGCCGGTGGCGGTGCTGCTGCACGGCGGGTACTGGCGCGCGCGCTGGGGGCGCGACCTGATGGACGGGCTGGCGGCGGACCTCGCCGCGCGCGGGTTCGCCGCCTGGAACCTGGAGTACCGCCGGGTCGGCGCGGGCGGCGGGTGGCCCGCGACCTTCGACGACGTCGCGGCGGGGCTGGACGCGGTGGCGGACCTGGACGGCGTGGACCCCGGCCGGGTCGCGGTCGTGGGCCACTCCGCGGGCGGGCACCTCGCGCTGTGGCTGGCCTCGCGGCACGCGCGCGTCCGCCCCCGGGTCGTGGTCGCGCTGGCGCCCGTGGCCGACCTGTCCCTCGCGCACCGGCTCCGGCTCAGCGACGACGCGGCGGCCGAGTTGCTGGGCGGGCCGGAGGCGGCGCTCCCGGACCGCTACCGGCAGGCGTCCCCGACGGCCCTGGTGCCGCTGGGGGTCCGGCAGGTTCTGGTACACGGCACCGCCGACCAGGACGTCCCGATCGCCCTCAGCCGCTCCCACCACGCGGCAGCTGTCGCCGCGGGCGACGACTGCACCCTCCTCGAACTCCCCGGCGTCGACCACATGACCCTCATCGACCCCGCCGCCTCCCCCTGGTCCACCGCCGTCGCCCACCTCTGACCCGCTCCTGTCAGTCCCGCCCGCCGGCCGGCCGACGGCGGCTCAGCGCGATGCCCCGCCCACCCGTCACCGCTCGCGCTCCACTGCACTCAGCCATCTTGGTGGTCTCATGAGGGCTGCCCGTTTTCTGTCACACCCCCCTGGTACGTTCCGTGGCATGACGAACAGGTGTTCGGACGTCGAGGAGTTGGGTCTCCTGCTCGATGACGTGCGCCGCGCCGAGCACCACCTGGCCCGCGCCGTCGTCCGGGCAGGCCGCCTCGCCTCGTCCGGGGTGTCGGAGCGGGTGGAGGGTCTGCCGTTGGACCTGTTCCTGGGCGTGGCCTGCCGTCTGACGGGTGCGGACCGGCGGATGCTGATCGCGGCGGGTGAGGCGTTGGCGGATCTGCCGGCGGTGTCCACCCTGTTCGTCGAGGGCGGCCTGTCGTGGGGTCAGGTCCGCGCGATCACCACCGCCGCCAAGCGC
>JAUJNX010000008.1:0-105298 GCA_030447925.1 Egibacteraceae bacterium
CGGGCCGGGGGGCGCGACCGGCTCGCCGCCCGCCGGGGCGGCCCCGCGCTGGCCGACGGGCGGCGCGACCGCGTGGCCACCCTCACCGCGACCGACCGGCTGCTCGCGGTCGTGCGCGGGGACGCCGACGGCGACCGCGTGCTGGTGGGTGCGAACCTCGGCGAGGACGACGCGGTGGTCGACACCGGCCTCGACGGGTGGGCGGTGCTCCTGGCCACCGGCGACCCGGCCTACGGCGGGACGGGGTCGCTGCCGATCGTCCAGGGGGGTTCCGTACGGATCCCCGGCCGGTCCGCGACACTGCTGCATCGACCGGCCCCCGATCTGGTCTGAGCCGCAGGAGCCAGCGATGCGCCCGTTCGTCCTCCACGCGCACTTCTACCAGCCCGAGCGCAGCAACCCGTGGACGGGCGGGCTGGACCCCGAGCCGGGGGCGGCGCCGGACCGGGACTGGAACGAGCGCATCCTGCGCGAGTGCTACCACCCCAACGGTGCCGCGCGGATCTACGACGAGGCCGGGCGGGTGTCGCGCATCGTCAACAACTACGAGCGGCTGTCGTTCAACTTTGGACCAACCCTGCTCAATTGGATGGAAGCTGCGCACCCGCGCACCTACGCCCGGGTGCTGGACGGGGATTGGCGCAGCGTCGTGCGCACCGGCCACGGCAATGCGCTGGCGCAGGCGTACAACCACCTGATCCTGCCGCTGGCCGACGACCGGGACCGCCGCACGCAGATCGCGTGGGGGCTGGCGGACTTCGCCCACCGCTTCCGCCGGCCCGCGGAGGGCATGTGGCTGCCGGAGACGGCGGCGGACGGGCCGACGATCGACGCCCTGATCGACGCGCGCGTCGGCTTCACGGTCCTGGCGCCGCACCAGGCGTGGCGCGTCCGCTCGCCCGGCGGGCCCTGGCGGGAGGTCGGGGCCGCCATCGACACCGGCCGCCCGTACCTCGTCCGCCACTCCGACGGGTCCGGCCGGTCGCTGGCCGTGTACTTCTACGACGGCGCGCTGGCGCGGTCGCTCGCCTTCGACCCCGCCGCCCGCGACGCCGCGGTGATCGTGGACCGCCTGGCCGCCGCCGGCGGCGACGGCCTGCTGTCGGCCGCGCTGGACGGCGAGACCTTCGGGCACCACAACCCGTTCGCCGAGCTCGGCCTGGCCTACGCCCTGTTCGAGGCCGCCGAGCGCCGGGGCCTGTCACCCACCAGCTACGCCGCCCACCTCGCCGAGCACCCGCCCGTCGACGACGTGGAGCTGGTCCCGGGCGAGGGCACCGCCTGGAGCTGCGCGCACGGCGTGGGCCGCTGGTACCGCGACTGCGGGTGCAGCACGGGCGGGGAGCCCGGCTGGGACCAGGCGTGGCGCACCCCGCTGCGCCAGGCCCTGGACGTCGTCCGCGACGCCGCCCGGGCCGCCTTCGCCGGCGCGGGGACCGAGGTCCTGCGCGACCCGTGGGCCGCGCGCGACGCCTACGTGCACGTGCGCCTGGGGACCGTCCGCCGCCAGGAGTTCCTGGAGCGCCATGGGCGGCGGTCGCTGTCGGCGGACCAGCAGGTGATGGCCTGGCGGCTGCTGGAGGCCCAGCGCCACGCCATGGTCATGTACACCAGCTGCGGCTGGTTCTTCGCCGACATCGCCAGCATCGAACCCGTCTACGTGCTGCGGTCCGCCGCCCGGGTCCTGGGGCTGCTGCGCGCGGTCGGGCTGCCGACGCCCGACGCCGAGGTGGAGGAGGTGCTCGCGACCGCCCGCAGCAACGCCGAGGGCGTGGGCACCGGCGCCGACGTCTGGCGCACCCGGGTGCTGGAGACCGAGGTCACGTCGCGGCGCATCGCCCAGCAGACGGCGCTGCTCGGGCTGCTGCGCCCGCCGCCCGCGCGCAGCCGCAAGCTGGGCCACGACGTCGAGGTCCGCGACCGCCGCCACGAGGCCCGCGGGCGCCTGGCCCTGACCACCGCCCGCGTCCGGGTCACGTCCTGCGTCAGCGGCGGGGCGCAGGACTTCGCGGTGGCGGCGGTGTACCTGGGCGGCCTGGACGTCCACGGCGCCGTTGGCGACGACCCCGGTGCCGCCGCCTTCGGCGACGCGGTGCACGGCCTCTGGGCGTCGTTCCCGACCGCGTCGGTCGGCGGGCTGATCCACGGCGTCGCCGCGGCGGTGCCGGGCGAGGAGTACGGCTTCGAGCGGCTCCTGCCCGACGGCCGGCAGGTGTTCGGCGAGCACGTGCTGGGCGAGCTGACCGAGCGCTTCCACGACCAGATCGCGCGCCTGTACGGCGACCACCGGCGCCTGCTGGAGATGCTCGTCGAGGCCGGCTACGACCTGCCCCGCGACCTGCGCGCGACCGCCGAGCTCACCCTGGCGGCCCAGCTGGAGCGCAGGCTGGCCGCGGCGCTGCCCGCCGACGGCGGGCCGATCGTGGCCAACGGTGCGCTGGAGGCCGTGCGCGCCACGCTGCACCACGCCACGGCGCAGGGCTACCGGCTCGACCTCGGGGCCCTGGACGGGGCGCTCGGCCGCGCCGTGGAGGCCGCGACCCGCGCCGCGCTCGCCGCGCCGTCCGCAGCCACCGTCGAGGTGGCGGCCCGCTGGATCGCGCTGGGCCGCGAGCTCGGCCTCCAGGTCGACCTGACCGTGCCCCAGGAGCTGGTCTACGAGGTCGCGGTCAAGGCGCGCGCCGGCCGGCTGGGCGCCGACGAGGGCGAGGCGGTCGAGCTGCTGGGCGCCCACGTCGGCCTCGGCCCGAGCGTCTGGACCGGCGACCGGGGGTGATGTCGCGGACTACTCGTCCGATCGGCCACCTGCAGGGCCGTCACGGATGAGGGAGTCTCGCCGTCGAGCGCGAACGGGCACGCGCCGGTCGATCATCCTTGCGGGAGGACATGCTTCATGCGTACGAAGTTGGGCGCGGCCGTGCTGGTGGGCGCGTCGCTGCTGCTGAGCGGGTGCGGCGCCGTCGTCGGCGGTGGCTCACCGCCGATCTCGGTGCCGACGTCAGCGCCGCAGACCATGGCACCGCCGCCGATCCCCTCCGCGCCGGTGCCGACGACCCCCACGCCGACCCCTGAGCCCACGCCGACCCCGGAGCCGACGCCGTCGGCCACCCCCACGGCGACGCCGTCGGCCAGCCCGAGCCCCACCGCCACGCCGTCGCCGCAGGCCGCCGTGCTGTCGATCGTGAACGACACGGTGAAGGACGGGGCGTACGACCCGGCGACGCTGACGGTCGCCGCGGGCCAGCCGATCCAGGTCACCAACAACGACCCCTTCCTCCAGCACGACGCGAAGTTCCGCACCGCCGGCGGTGCGGACGCGGGCGGCACCGCCATCCTGCAGCCGGGCGTCACCGAGACCGTCGAGGCCCCGGCCACCGCCGGCAGCTACGAGGTGTTCTGCACCCTGCACCGGCGGATGGCGGGCACGCTGGTCGTGCAGTAGCCGGACCGCGCCGGGGTCACCCCCGGCGCAGCAGCGCCACCGGGAGGGCGGCGAGGACCTCGTCCCGAGGAGCCTCGCCCCCCCCCCGCGTCTCGCCGGTCAGCAGGTCCGTCCAGGTCCCCGCGGGCAGCACGACCGCGGTCCCCGCCCAGGTCCCGCCGGTGGCGGGGCGGGTGGCGCCCGCGGTCACGGCGCCGGCCAGGCGGGGCGCGACGGTGACCAGGTCCCCGCCGCGGGCGAAGGCCACGACGTGGTCGGCCAGCGGCCCCGACGCCGGCAGCGGGGTGTAGGACCCACCGGCGCGGGCACGCAGCGCGCGCGACAACACCCAGGTCTTCACCCGGCCGTCCGCCCGCGACGCCCACAGCGCCGCGGGGTCGGGCGGCTGGGCGTCGAGGGCGGCCAGCAGGGCGCGCCGGGCCGGGAAGTCGACCGGGCGGCGGTTGTCGGGGTCGACCAGGCTGAGGTCCCAGCCCTCCGTGCCCTGGTAGGTGTCGGGCACGCCGGGCACGGTGCAGCGCAGCAGCACCTGGGCGAGTCCGCTGACCATCGCGATCTCGGCGCAGTCGCCAGCCAGCGCGGCCAGCGCCCCGGGTGGGTCGTCCAGCACCCGGTCGGCGAAGCGGGCGGTCGCCGCCTCGTACGCCTCGTCGGGGTCACGCCAGGAGGTCTGCTGCTTCTCCTCGCGCTGTGCCTTGACCAGGTACGCCTGGAGGCGCTCCCGGACCGCGCCCGGGTCGCCGGTGAGCGGCCAGACCCCCACGAGGGTCTGCACCACCAGGGTCGCGACCTGAGGGTGAGGGGCGCCGGGGGCCAGCGCGCGGGCGACCTCGGCGAAGCGCCCGGGGAGCTCCGACAGCGCGGCCATGCGCAGGCGCGTGTCCTCCCCGCGCTTGGTGTCGTGCGTGGCGGTCGTGACCATCCCCGCCGGCGTGCGCTCCTGGCGGGCCGCCTGGGCGGCGTGGAACGCCCCGGGCGCCAGCCCCAGCCGGCCCGGCTCGCCGCCGACCTCGTTGACCGCGAGCAGCCGGCGGAACCGGTAGAAGGCGGTGTCCTCCACGCCCTTGGCCATGGTCGCGCTGGCGACCTGCGGGAAGCGCCCGAGCACCTCCAGAGTCGCCGCGTCGCGCCCGGCCTCGCCGGCCAGCAGGCGGCCGAGGAACGCGTGCAGCGGCGCGCGCTCGGCGTACGTCGCGGACGCCGCGGCCACCGCGCGGTCGAGCAGGGCGCGGTCGGCGTCGGTCGCCTCGCCCGTGTCCGGGTCGACGTAGGCGCGGTAGACCGGCAGCTCCTGCAGCAGATCGACGAGCGCGTCGGTCAGGTGCTCGTCACCGACGTCGCGGAGGTCCAGGTGCTCCTGCACCACCGGCCACAGCAGGCGGGCGAGCCGGCGGACGTCAGGGCGCAGCTCGCCGTCGAGCACATCGTTGCGCCCCTTCCAGGCGGCGAACTCCCAGTCCGCCGTCCCGCCGAGCTCCTCGTCGAGCGCGTCGAGCACCGGCTCCGCGGCCGGGTCCACGAACAGCCCGAGGACCTGGTTGGTGAACTCGTAGCCGGTGGTCCCGGCCACCGCCCAGTCGCGCAGCGCCTCGTCGGGGGCGAGGATCTTCTCCGCGACGGTCCACACGCCACCGGTCGCCTCGGCCAGGCGCGCGAAGTAGCGGGCCGGGTCACGCAGGCCGTCGGGGTGGTCGACGCGCAGGCCGTCCAGGACGCCGTCGGCGACCAGGCGCAGCACGGTGCCGTGGGTGGTGGCGAAGACCTCGGGGTCCTCGACGCGCACGGCCGCGAGCTCGTCGATGGAGAAGAACCGGCGGTAGTTGACCAGTTCCTGGGCCGCGCGCCAGTGCACCAGCCGGTAGTGCTGCTGCTCCAGCAGGGCGTGGACGTGGGGCGGGGTGCGCAGCGCCTCGGGGCCGCCCGCGCGCGCGACCGCGTCCTGGCTCTCGGCGCGCAGCGGGAAGCGGTGGTCGAAGTAGGCGACCCGGTACTCGCCGTCCTCCTCCACCACCTGCAGCTCGTCGCGCGCGAGGACCTCGCCGTACTGGTCGCCGAGCGCCGGCACGACGACCTTCTCGGCGGCCCCGGGCAGCGGCGTGCGCCAGTCGACGTCGAACACGCGGCCCGACGGCCCGGCGGGACCGGAGCGCAGCAGCTCACGCCACAGCGGGGTGTCCCAGCCGGTGCCGACGTGGTTGGGCACGAGGTCGGCGACCAGGCCGAGCCCGGCCGCGCGGGCCGTGGCGGCCAGGGCCCGCAGGCCGTCCTCGCCGCCGAGCACGGCGGACACGGTGGCGGGGTCGGCGACGTCGTAGCCGTGGGTCGATCCCGGCCGCGCGGTCAGGATCGGCGACAGGTAGAGGTGGGACACGCCCAGGTCGGCGAGGTAGCCGACCAGGGCGGCCGCGCCCGCGAAGGTCAGGTCGGGCCCCAGCTGCAGGCGGTAGGTGGCGCGTGGCTCACTCATCGCGGGCGTCGTCCAGGCGGCGCAGCAGGACGATGGACCGCGACGCCAGCGTCAGCGGCTCCCCCGCCGTCAGCTTGGCGCCCTCGGACTCGTCGAACTCGCGGCTGCGCTGGCGCACCGTCGGGCGCGCGGTGTCGAACACCTTGCGCCACTGGCGGCCCCAGCGCGCCGACGGCAGCGTGAAGGTCTGCTGCTCCGGCCCGGCGTGGATGAGCACCAGGAAGCTGTCGTCGCGGATCGGCCGCCCGCGCACGTCCAGCGTCGGGATGGCCTGGCCGTTGAGGAAGAACGCCAGGGACCGGCGCCCGCCGTCGGACCACTGGTCGGCGGTCATGTCCCGCCCGTCGGGGGCGAACCAGGCGATGTCACGGACGCCCTCCTCGTCCTCGCCCTCGAAGAAGCGGCGGCGGCGGAAGACGGGGTGCTGCTGGCGCAGGGTGATGAGCGACCGCGTCCAGGCGAGCAGGTGGCGCTGCTCGCGGGTGTGCTCCCAGGGGTACCAGGTGAGCTCGTTGTCCTGGCAGTAGGTGTTGTTGTTGCCCTGCTGGGTGCGGGAGAACTCGTCGCCGCCCAGCAGCATCGGCACGCCCTGGGACAGGAACAGCGTGGTCAGCAGGTTGCGCTGCTGGCGCAGGCGCAGGTCGTTGATGGCCGGGTCGTCGGTCTCGCCCTCGACCCCGTGGTTCCACGACCGGTTGTGGTCCTCCCCCGAGGAGTTGTCGTCGAGGTTGGCCTCGTTGTGCTTGCTGTTGTAGCTGACCAGGTCGCGCAGGGTGAAGCCGTCGTGGGCCGTGATGAAGTTGATCGAGGCGTACGGCCGGCGGCCGTTGTGCGCGTAGAGGTCGCTGGACCCGGTCAGGCGCTGCGCGAGCTCCCCGAGGCCGGACTCGCCGCGCCAGAAGTCGCGCATCGAGTCGCGGTAGCGGCCGTTCCACTCGGTCCACAGCACGGGGAAGTTGCCGACCTGGTAGCCGCCCTCACCCACGTCCCACGGCTCGGCGATGAGCTTCACCTGGGACAGCACGGGGTCCTGCTGGATGATGTCGAAGAAGGCCGACAGGCGGTCGACGTCGTGCAGCTCGCGCGCGAGCGTCGACGCGAGGTCGAAGCGGAACCCGTCGACGTGCATCTCCAGCACCCAGTAGCGCAGCGAGTCCATGATCAGCTGCAGCACGTGGGGGTGGCGGACGTTGAGGGAGTTGCCCGTCCCCGTGTAGTCCATGTAGTAGCGGGGGTCCTTGTCGACCAGCCGGTAGTACGAGGCGTTGTCGATCCCCCGGAACGACACCGTGGGGCCGAGGTGGTTGCCCTCCGCGGTGTGGTTGTAGAC
Source organism: Egibacteraceae bacterium (assembly GCA_030447925.1). Taxonomy (GTDB): domain Bacteria; phylum Actinomycetota; class Nitriliruptoria; order Euzebyales; family Egibacteraceae; genus JAUJNX01. Next base: position 7,240 of record JAUJNX010000008.1, read on the forward strand.
GACGTCGAGGATGACCTCCAGGCCGGCCGCGTGGAGGTCCTTCACCATCGACTTGAACTCGTACACCTGCTCGCCGCGGCTGCCGCGCGCGGCGTAGTCGGCGTGCGGGGCGAAGAACCCGACGGTGTTGTAGCCCCAGTAGTTGCGCAGCCCCTTCTGGACCAGGAAGTGGTCCTGGAGGAAGTGGTGGACGGGCTGGAGCTCGACCGCGGTGACGCCCAGGGAGGTCAGGTAGTCCACGACCGGCGGCGAGGCGAGGCCGGCGTAGGTGCCGCGCAGCTCCGGCTCGACCCGCTCGTTGAGCATCGAGATGCCCTTGACGTGGGTCTCGTAGATGATCGTGGAGTTCCAGCGCGTGCGCGGCGGCCGGTCCTCGCCCCAGTCGTAGAACGGGTTGACCACGATCGCCTTGGACAGGTACGGCGCGCTGTCGCGGTCGTCGCGGACCAGGTCGTCCTGGCCGATGGGGTAGCCGAAGACGCGGTCGTCCCAGCGCAGCTGGCCCTCGATGGCCTTGGCGTACGGGTCGACGAGCAGCTTGGCGGGGTTGAAGCGGTGGCCGGCCCGGGGGTCGTAGCGCCCGTGGACGCGGTAGCCGTAGCGCTGGCCGGGGCCGATCCCGGGCAGGTAGACGTGCCAGATGAAGGCGGTCTGCTCGACCATGTCGATGCGCCGCTCGTAGCCCTCGGCGTCGAACAGGCACAGCTCCACGTGCTCCGCGTGCTCGCTGAACAGCGCGAAGTTCGTGCCCCGGCCGTCCCACGTGGCGCCGAGGGGGTAGGGCTGGCCTGGCCAGACGTGCACAGCGGTCGTCCTCCTGGGGTCGGTGTCCGGCACGGGACGCGACGAGCCCTAGGCTCGGCACCATCGCCGCACCGCGAAGGTCCACCATGCCCCTCTCCCCCGGGTCCGACAAGCTGAGCCCTGCCGACGTCCCGCCCGCCGCCGGGCCGGGGTCGGGGGCGCGGCTGCACGGCTGGCGGCACCCGTCGCTGCTGGCCGCCGCCGGGCTGTCGGTGGGCGCGGGGTTCGCCCAGTTCAGCGCGTCGACGGCGCTGCCCGACATCGCGGCGGCGTTCGGGCAGGCCGCCGAGGACGGCAGCCTGGCCGCGCGGGCCGGCCTGCCCGTCACCGTCCTGGGCACCGGGCTGGCGGTCATCCGCCTCGCGTCGCTGGCCGCCGCGCCGCTCACCGGCCTGGCCGACCGCCGGGGCCGGCGCAGCGTCCTGCTGGCCAGCGCGGTCGCCGGCCTGGCCGTCACCGTGGTCGCGGCCGCCAGCGTCGGGTTCTGGATGTTCGTCGCGCTGTTCGCCGTCGCGCGACCGCTGCACACGACCACCAACAACCTCGCCCAGGTGATCGCGGGCGAGACGACGACCACCCAGCACCGCGCGCAGGCGATGGCGCTGATCACGGCGGGCTACGGCCTGGGCGCGGGGCTGTCGGGGCTGGCGCGGGCGGTCCTGGGCGAGGGCCGGGGCTTCCGCCCGCTGTTCCTCCTGGCCGCCGTGCCCCTGCTGGCGATCGCGCTCTACCAGCGCGTGCTGGAGGAACCGGCGCGCTTCCAGCGGGTCCGGGCGGCGCGCGGGCGGGTGCGGTCGCTGCTGCGCCACCCCAGCGCAGAGGTCCGGCGCCGGCTCGCGCTGCTGTCGGCCGCGGCGTTCGCCCTCACCCTCATCACCGGCCCCGGGAACTCGTTCGTCTTCCTGTACGGCGAGAGCTTCCTGAGCATGTCGAGGGGCCAGACGGCGGGGATCCTGCTGGCCGCAGGCCCCGTCGGCCTGGTCGGGCTGGTGGCCGGCCGGGCGCTGGCCGACCGCCTGGGGCGGGTCCCGTCGGCGCTGGCCACCCAGCTGGTCATCACCGCCGCGGCGGTGCTCACCTACAGCGGCGGGCCGGAGCTGCTGGTGGGCGGGTACCTGCTGACCATCCTCAGCGCCGCGGCCACCGCCCCCGCCGTGGGGGCCATGGCCACCGAGCTGTTCCCCACCAGCGTGCGGGCAACGGTGACCGGGGTGCTGGCGGCGGTCGGCGTCGTGGGGGCGGTCGCGGGCCTGGTGCTGTTCGGCTGGCTCGCGGACGAGCTGGGCGGCTTCGGCCTCGCCGCGGGTGCGCTGGCCGTGCCGGTCGCCGCGCTCACGCTGCTGTACCTGGGCCTGCCCGAGACCCGCGGCCTGGAGCTGGAGGAGTCCGCCCCCGAGGACCTCTCGCCGCTCCCCCAGCCGCCCGCCGCCTGAGGTGGGAGCCTAGAACCGCTCGGGGGCGTAGGGGTGGGCCCAGACGGTGGCGTGCAGGGTGACGGCCTTGAACCACGCGGCATGCATCGCGTCGACCTCCTCCGCACCGGCGCCGCCGCCCTCGAGGAACGGGCGTATCGTCGCGGTGATCGGGAACACGAACGCGATCATGTAGCGCAGGGGGATCTCGGGCACCGAGTCCGCGCCGTCCGTCTGGTTCTTCTTCGCGCGGGTGTGGCGCAGTGCGATCTCGTGCTGGTAGTCCAGCCAGTCCTGGTCCAGCGGGCGCCGGCAGACGTCCAGGATCCACTGGCTGAAGCGCGCGCGGACCCGGCCGAGGTAGGCGGGGATCGGCTCCCCGGCGGGAGTGGAGAAGTAGCGGACCAGGTGGGGGTGAGCGCCTACGTAGCCGTACCACACGTCCAGGACCTCCTCGGTCCGGCCCTCGAGCAGGTCGCCGGCCCGGCGCAGGGCGCGCACGTCGTCGTCGCCGAACAGCACCGTCTGCTTGAGCAGCTCGAGGTCGTCCAGCGTGATGGGCGAGCGCGCCAGTTGCGCATCGCCGTAGCGGTAGCCGGGGGGGTTCGCCGTCATCGTCTGCTCCGAGCCGAGATAGTTAGGACTCCTACCGATAGTGGAGCAGGAGCCCGTGGCAGGCGCAAGCTGCCGACCGGATCGGCGACGGTCGGGGAACGCGCGCCTCGGCCGGTCAGGAGACCGGGCGGTGCTCCGCGCAGTCCACCCGCAGCTCGGCGGGCGCCAGCGGCGCGTCGAGCAGGAGGCAGCGGTGGGGGTGGGCGTCGCCGGGGGCGACGTCGCGGGCGAAGAACCGGCAGGTCGTGCACATCCGCGCCACGGTCACCACGCCCCGCTCCTGGAGCGCGGCGATGACGTCCAGGAGCAACTGCAGCGTCCGGGCCTTGTCCTGCTCGTCAAACCGCGCGAGCTCCCCGACGACCTGCTCCTGCCATCCGGCGAGCTGATCGGCGAGCCGCGCGCCGCGGTCGGTCAGCGCGAGCAGCTGACCGCGACGGTCCCCCTCCACCGCGGCCGCGTCGACCAGTCCCTTGCGGCGCAGCGCGGTGACCGCGTCGCTGACTGTCGGGGCCCGCACGTCCAGCTCCGCCGCGAGCTGACCGACGCGACGGCGATCCGGCGGCTGACCCGCGAGGTGCAGCAGGAGCTGGACCTGGATCGGGCTGAGCCCGTGCGCCTTGGCCTGGTCCCACAGCAGGACCCGCAGCGCGTGGCCGCTGCGCTCCAGCGCGGCGGCGAGCCGGGCGTCCAGCCCGGGTCCGGGGCCCGTCGCGTCGCGCGGCAGGCGATGCCCGTCGGGTTCGGCCACCGGGTCGAGGTCCATCAGGGCGGGACCGTACACCGCGGGCCCCCCGCGCCCCCGCCCTGTCCCCGCCGGGGCGGGCCCCTCCGGGGTCAGACCAGGCGGCGGGCGGCGGCGATGTCGTCGACGGCGAGGACGAGGCGGTCGCCCCCGGCGGTGTAGGCCTGCTGGACGTTGACGCCCGCGTCGGCCAGGCGCCGGCAGACCTCGCCGAGGGTGCCGGGGCGGTCCTCGAGCGGGACCACGAGGACCTCGCGCGCGGCGCGGACGTCGAAGCCCGCCTCGGTCAGGGCGGCCAGGGCGGCCTCGGGGTCCTCGACCAGGACGTGCACGATCCCGCGGCCCTCGCCGGTCAGCGCCGAGAGCCCGAGGATCTGGATCCCCGCCCTGCCCGCGACCTCGCCGAGGCGCGCGAGCACGCCCGGTTCGTCGTCGGGGATCAGCGTGAAGTCGCGCATCGGCGGATCCTACCGCCGGGCGGCGGTCGCGCCGAGGTCGGCGAGCAGGCCGGTGAAGCCCGCGGTGACCACCGGCCAGGCCCAGTGCCGCGTGACGTGGTCGCGCGCGGCGGCACCCATCGCCGCGCGCCGCTCCGGGTCGGCGAGCAGGCCCGCGACGGCCCCCGCGACCGCCGCCGGGTCGGCGCCGTCCACGACGTGGCCCGTCCCGCCGTCGACCAGCGTCTCCGGGGCCCCGCCGGACCGCCCCGCGACCACCGGCACGCCGCAGGCCTGGGCCTCCAGGTAGACGATCCCGAGGCCCTCGACGTCCAGGCCGCCCACCCGCGTGCGGCACGGCATCGCGAACACGTCGGCCGCCGCGTGGTGGGCGGCGAGCTCCGCCCAGGGGACGGCGCCGGTCAGCGTGACCGCGCCCTCCAACCCGAGGGCGCGGACGCGCCGGGCCAGGCGCGGGGCCATCGGGCCGGTGCCGACCAGCAGCAGGCGGGCGCCGGGGACGCGGGCCCGGACCCGCGGCCAGGCCTCGACCAGGACGTCCTGGCCCTTGCGCGCCACCAGGCGCGACACGCACACGGCCAGCGGCGCGTCGGGGGCGATCCCGTGGCGGCGGCGGATCGCCCCACCGTCGGCCGCAGGGTGGAACGCGTCGACGTCGACACCGGGGAGGACGTCGTGGACGGGCGCGCGCCCCGCGGTCCACGGCGCCAGCTCGCGGCGGGTGAACGCGCTGATGACCCCGAGCGCATCGACGCGGTCGGCGACCCGCGCCACCAGCGGGCCGAGGCCGACGCGCGCCATCCCGGCCTCGTGGCCCATGGTCAGGGCCAGGGTCGGCCGCCCGACCCGGCGGGCCAGCTCGCCCAGCGGCCAGGCCACGCCGAAGACCACGACGTCGGCGCGGTGCTCGTCGGCGGTGGCGGCGACCCGGCGGGCCAGCGCGGCGGTGGGCAGCAGGGGCCGCCGGCCGATCCGGTCGGTCCGCCACGGGTTGGCCGCGTCCCAGGCGGCGTCGCCGGGCCAGGGGGCGGTGAGCACCCGGGTGGCGGCGGGGTCCAGGCGGCGGACGAGGTTGGCGAGGAACTGCTCGATCCCGCCCGGGCGGGGCGGGAAGTCGGTCATCACCCACAGCGTGCGGGTCACCGCGGCGCCCCCGCGGCGAACGCCTGGCCGCGCCCGAGGCGCTCCAGGACCCCGGGGTGGGTCGACCACAGCAGGCGCGCCCACGCGGGCGGGAAGGGGTCGGAGCGGTTCGCCCGCGCGAGGCCCGCCTGCAGGTCCAGGTAGGCCGCGGCGTCGCCGGTGAGCTCCAGCGCCGCCTGGTCCGCGGCGGACTCCGCGCGCCGGCTGACCGCGGCGTACAGGGGCAGCGTGGCGACGGACAGGACCGCCATGGCCGCGATCGCGGCGGCCACGCCGCGCGGGTCGCCCAGCCCGTCCTGCGCGCCGCGGGCCGCGCGGCGGCGCAGGAGCGCCGCGACGGCGTAGGCGCCGGCGACCATCCCGGCGGCCCCGAGCGCGACCCCCCGCGGCAGGTCGCCGTTGCGGTCGTGGCCCAGCTCGTGGGCGAACACCGACGCGACCTCCGCCGGGCTGCGGCCGGCGACGAGGGTGTCGTAGAGGACGACGTGACGCGTGGCGCCGAGACCCGACACGTAGGCGTTCTCCTTGGTGGTCCGCCGGCTGGCGTCGGCGACGACGATCTCGTCCACGCGCTCCCCGGCGCGGTCCAGGACCCCCTGGACCGCGGCGCGCACGGGCCCGTCGGGCAGGGGTGTGAGGCGGAACTGCAGCGGCTCGAGCACCAGGGGGGACACCAGCACGACCCCGGCGGTCACCGCCGCGGCCGACAGGCCCGCCACGGCGGGCCAGGACCCGGCCGGCAGGCGCCGCCCCAGCGCGAGTCCGCCGGCGGCCAGGGCCGCCCCGCCGGCCCACACCGGCGCGCGGGTCACGAGCCAGTCGCGCACCCAGCCGCCGAGGCCCTGGGTGCGGAACCCCCAGACCCCCTCGTGGACGTAGCCCGACCAGAACGCCAGCGGGAGGGTGGCCAGGTCGGTGGCGAGCAGGATCGCCGCGGCGACCGCGGCGCCGCCCAGCAGCGGGTGGCGGGCGCGGGCGAGCAGCCCGGCGACGGCGCGCCGGCCGGGCGGGGTCAGCGCCGCGGCGAGCGGGACGGCGAGGTCCAGGCCCAGGGCGGCCAGCGCCGCCCAGCGCAGCGGCGCGCGGTAGGCCCGGGTGGCCTCCAGCCACGCCGGCTCGAACCACGCCGACGCGCTGGCCGGGTCGACCGGCGGCGCGACCGGCCGCACGACGGTGGCGAGGACCCCGGCCGCCACCACGGCCCCGGCGACGAGGTGGAGGGCGGGGACCGCGACCCGGGTCCGCGGCCGGGCGGGAGCCGAGGCCGTCACCAGCGCTGGGCCTCCGCGCCGGCGGCCAGGAGGAACGCGCGCGACGGCACGACGTTGGCGCCAAGGGCGCGCGCGTCGTCGGCGACCTCGCGGTCGCTGGTGACCACCAGGACCGGCCGCGGGACGGGCACCTGGGCGACCAGCGCGACGATGCGGGCGTCCGCGCTCTCCTCCCCACGCTGAACACCACGCGCACCGACCGCGGTGTCGCGCCGGCGGGCGCGACCACGTCGGTGCCGTCGAACACCACCGTCAGCCGGCGGTCGAAGCGGGCGCCGACGCCGGCGGCGACGGCCACCAGCCAGGCGCGCTGGTCGGCCAGCGACAGCAGCGGCCGGCCCGCGAGGTCCTTGGTCACGTTGTAGCCGTCGATCAGCACCGTGAGGTCGGGCACCTGCAGGAGCGCCAGGACGGCCGGCGCCCCGTCGGGCGCGACCCCGGGGGCAGCACCGCCGGTCGTCCCGCCGCGGCGGCGGGCACCTGCCGCGGCACGACCGCCCCCGCCGCACCGCCGGGCGCCGCGCCGCGCCGGACCCGCCGCCCGCGCCGTCCGCCCCACCCGCGCCCGCGCCCGGGGTCGCGGTGGCCGGGGCGGCCGGGTCGTCACCCGGGCGGGCGAGGCCCGGGGCGAGGGCGGCGTGCAGGTCGGCGCTCAGCGCGGCCAGCGCGTCGGCGACCTCGCGGACGCGCCGGTCGTCGACGCGCAGGCGCTCCTCGGCCTCCTCGGCCCGGCGGCGCAGGCGCTCGGCGGTCCGCGCGGACCGCCGGCGCTCGTCCTCGAGCTGGTCGGTCAGCTCCGCGACCCGCGCCTCGAGCGCCGCCACCCGGGCGGTCAGGCGCTCCTGCTCGGCGGCGGCCCCGCGCCCGCGCTGCTCGGCGACGTCGGCGCGGCGGCGCTGGGCGTCGCGCTCGGCGCGCGCGTCGCCCAGCTCGTCCAGCAGGCGGCGGCGCGCGTCCTCGCCGGACTGCTCCTGCACCCGGCGCGCCGCCTCCGCCGCGGCCCGGTCCCGCGCGGCGAGCGCGTCGGCCCCTGCGACGCCACCACCGCCAGGTCGTCCCAGCGCCCCCGCGCCGCCAGGCCGGCGACCCCCGCCTCCGCACCGTGGCGCAGCACCAGCCGGCCGGCGTCGGCGCCCTGCGCGTCCTCCCACAGCGCCGGGTCCAGGGCCTCCCCGACGGCCTCGCGCAGCCGCGGGTCGCGCGCCAGCGCGGTCGCGACCGCCCTGCGGGGCACGTCGCCGGCCAGCCGCTCCGGCTTCCAGGTCGCGAACGGCCGCAGCTCCACCGGCACCTCGGCGCGGTCCACGCGGTCCGCGGCCCGCCGCACGGCCCGGACGAGCACGCCCCACAGGGGCGCCGGGACGTCCCGCAGGACCGCGACGGGGTCCGCGGGAGGGACGTCGGCGGCTGGCGCGCTCGTCGGGTTTCCTCCGGGTGGGTGACGGAAGGCGAGGGTAGCGTCGCGGTGGGAGGGGTCCCCGCATCCGGGCACGAGGAGGAACGAGGGTGGCCCTCGGCACGCGCATCGTCTGGTTCCGCCGCGACCTGCGGCTCGACGACCACCCGGCGCTGCGCGCGGCGACGGACGGGGGCGGGCCCGTCGTGCCGCTGTTCGTGCTGGACCCCCGGCTCGTCGGCGCCGGGACCATGAGCCCCGCGCGGCTGTCCTACCTCGCCGACGCCCTGCACGACCTGGACGCGGGCCTGCGCGCGCGCGGCGGGCGGCTCGTCGTGCGCCGCGGCGACCCCCGCGAGGTCGTGCCCGCCGTCGCCGCCGAGGTCGGCGCGACCGCCGTCTCGCTGTCGCGCGACGTCACCCCGTTCGCGCAGGGGCGCGACGCAGCCGTCCGCGACCGCCTCGAGGCCGCGGGGGTCGCCGTCGACGCCCACCCCGGCATCCTCATCCGCGACCCCGGCACGGTGACCAGCGCGGACGGCAGCACCTACCGGGTCTACTCCCCCTTCCGGCGCGCGTGGGCGCGGCTCCCGCTGGAGCCCGCGGCGCCCGCGCCCGGCAGCGTCGCCGTCCCCGCGGCGGTCCCGTCCGAGGACCTGCCGACGGTGGCGTCGCTGGGGGCCGCCGGGCGCGTCCCGTCCGGCACGATCAGGGGCGGGGAGACCGCCGCGCAGGCGCGGCTCACCCGCTTCCTGGACGAGGCCGCGCACCGCTACCACGACCAGCGCGACCTGCTCGGCGAGCCCGGCACCAGCCGCCTGTCCGCGGACCTGCACTACGGCACCGTGTCCCCGCGCGCGGCCTACCTGCGCCTGGACCAGGACCTCCCCGGTCACGAGTCCTTCGCGGGCGAGCTGATCTGGCGCGACTTCTACGGCCACGTCCTGGCCCGCTGGCCGGGGATCCGCGACACCGAGTTCAACCCCGAGCTGCGCGACCTGCCGTGGCGCGGCGAGGGGCCCGAGTTCGACGCCTGGCGGGAGGGGCGCACCGGCTACCCGATCATCGACGCCGCGCAGCGCCAGCTCCGCCAGGAGGGCTGGATGCACAACCGCGCCCGCATGGTCAGCGCCAGCTTCCTCTGCAAGGACCTGCTGGTCGACTGGCGCCTGGGCCAGGACCACTTCCTGCGCCACCTCGTCGACGGCGACGTCGCGAGCAACAACGGCGGCTGGCAGTGGGCGGCCGGCACCGGCACCGACGCCCAGCCGTACTTCCGGATCTTCAACCCAGTGACCCAGGGCGAGAAGTTCGACCCGCAGGGCCGCTACGTCCGCCACTACGTGCCCGAGCTGGCGGCCGTCCCCGACCGCTGGCTCCACCACCCCTGGGACATGCCCGCCGCCGTCGCCCGCGAGGCGGGCGTCACCATCGGCGAGGACTACCCCGCCCCGATCGTGGACCACGCGGAGGCCCGCCGCGCCGCCCTCGCCTTCTTCCGCCGCGAGTGATCCGGGCGGCGCGGGCTAGATCCAGCCCAGGCGGCGGAAGACGGCGAACAGCGAGCCGCAGGTGACGACCATGAGGCCGAGGGCGAGCGGGTAGCCGTATTGCCAGCCCAGCTCCGGCATCACCTCGAAGTTCATGCCGTAGATGGTGCCGATGAGCGTGGGGGCGAACAGGATCGCCGCCCAGGCGGAGATCTTCTTGACCTCCTCGTTCTGGGCGACGCTCACCTCGGTCAGCGCCTTCATCTCCGCGTTCTGCTGCTGGGCGACCACGGTGGCGTTGACCGTGAGGGCGGCCTGGAGCAGCTGGCGGAAGCCGTCGAGCCGCTCGATGACCTGCACCAGGTGGTCCTGGACGTCGCGGAGGCTGCGCTGCAGCTCCTCGTCGATGCCGTACTTGTCGAAGCCGGCCGACAGCCGCGCCAGGACGGTGCCCAGCGGCCGGGCGGCGCGCTGGAACTCCACGACCTCGCGCGACAGCTCGTAGATGCGCTGCGACACGCCCGGGTCGCCGCGGAACACCTCGGCCTCGATCTCCTCGATGTCGTTCTCGACGCCGGCGACGACGGGCGCGTAGTCGTCGACGACGCGGTCCAGGATCGCGTAGAGGACGGCCTCGGCCCCGCGGCGGAGCAGGTCGGGGTCGTGCTCCATGCGCCGCCGGACACCCGCCAGGTCGGGGGCCTCGCCGTGGCGGACGGTGAGGACGAAGTCGTCGCCGACGAAGACGTGGACCTCGGCGAACTCCACCTCCTCGCGGTCGTCCACGTAGCGCGCGGCGCGCAGCACGACGAACAGCGTGTCGCCGTAGCGCTCCAGCTTGGGCCGCTGGTGAGCCTGCACCGCGTCCTCCACCGCCAGCGGGTGGAGGTCGAACTCGCGGGCCAGCGAGGCCAGCTCATCGGCCGTCGGCCGGTACAGCCCGATCCAGGCCAGCCCCCGGCTCTCGCGCAGGAGCTCGTAGGTCGCGCCCAGCGACGCGGGCCGCCCGACCCGCCGGCCGTCCGTGTACACCGCGTTGTCGACGATCATCACCACTCCACCCCCTGCTGCTCGGGCAGAGGGCGCAGACCGAGGCGACCCCGGCCCGGACCGCCGACCCGGGCGCGACCGGGGCCCTCAGCGAACGGGCAGGACCGGGACGGTGCGGGGCGGCGGACCGGGCCGCCGGGGACTGCCACTGGCCACGCGCCGCTCACCTGCCTCTCGTTGCCGGATCGGTTCAGGCTACCGCGGACGCCAGGGGGAACGAGGGGAAGTCCAGGTCGGGGGACGCGCCGCGGGCGGCGATCTGGTCCACCACCCGCTGCGCGCCGGCGGCGAGGGCGTCGCGGTCGACGCCCTGGTACGGCGACGGGTACGGGGTCATGTAGCGCACGGCCCGCTCGAGGAGGATGACGGCGCCGTTGGCGTTGCCGCGCTGGGTGTGGGCGCAGCCGACGGCGACCTGGGTCACGCCCTTCCAGAAGTCGCGGTCCCCCGGTGCGACGCCGGGTGACTTCCACACCCACTCCAGGAACTCGTGGGCCTCGAAGAAGCGCTGCTGGGCGAACAGGTCCACGACCGCGGCGAGCGCCTCGGGGACGGTGCTGACCACGTCGGCGGGTTCGACGCGCTCGCCCAGCTCGTCGGGGGCCCCGTAGGGCAGCGGGCGGCCGAAGCGGTCGCGCGGGCGGGCGTTCTCGGCCCGCCCCTCGGCGTTGCGGTCGCGGGCCGGGACGCGGCCGCCGACGACCTCGCGGGCCGCCATCAGCGCGACCCGAAGCGGGCGGGCCGCCGGTCGCGGAAGGACGCGAGCCCCTCGGCGACGTCGTCGCTGGCGAAGCACAGCGCCTGTGCGGTGAACTCGCGTTCCACGGCCGTCATCGGGTCCTCCTGGAAGCTGGCGGCCAGCAGCCGCTTGGTGAGGCGCAGGGCCACGCCGGGGCCCTCCGCGAACCGCCGGGCCACGTCCGCCGCCTCGGGGGCCAGCGCGCCGTCCGGCACGACCCGCGTGACCAGGCCCAGCGACCGCGCGGCGTCCGCGTCGAGGGTGTCGCCCAGCAGGCACAGCTCGCGGGCGGCGCGCAGGCCGACGAGCCGGGGCAGCAGCCAGGTAAGGCCGAAGTCGGGCACGAGCCCGCGGCGGACGAAGGCGGCGGTGAAGGTGGCCTGCGGCGCGGCCAGCACGACGTCGCAGGCCAGCGCGAGGCCCAGCCCCGCCCCCGCGCACGGTCCGTTGACCGCCGCGACAACGGGCTTCTCCAGGCTGAGCAGCGTGGTCGCCAGCCGCGCCGACGTCGTGGCGAAGCGCTCCCGCGCCGTCCCCGGCGGGGGCGCGCCCGGCCCGGTCAGCTCCGCGAGCCCGGCGACGTCGGCACCCGCGCAGAAGCCGCGGCCCGCGCCGGTCAGGACGACGGCGCGCACGGCCGCATCGAGGTCGACCCCGGCGAGGACCTCCAGCAATGCGCCAGTCATGCCGATGCTGAGGGCGTTGAGCGCGGAGGGGCGGTCGAGGGTGATCGTCAGGACGTGTCCGTCCCGCGCGACGCGCAGGTCCTCCATGTGGCGAGTCTACGGGGGGAACCGCGGGTCACGCGGCGGCGTTGCGACGAGCAGCAGGTGGTGGAAGCCACCGGGAGAACCACAGGGACCACCATGCAGGACGACAGCTGGGCGCTCCGCGCGGCGTGCCGCGGCGTCAACGTCGAGCTCTTCTACGCCACCGTCGAACCGGAGGTCCGACGGGCCCTGTCCTACTGCCAGCGCTGCGAGGTGCGCCCGGCGTGCCTGGAGGCCGCGATGGACCGGGGCGAGGCGTTCGGCACCTGGGGCGGCGTGGTCGAGGCCGACCGCCGGCGGGTGCTCCGCCGCGAGCGCCGGGACCGCCGGGCCGCGTAGCCTGCGGCGCATGATCACCGCGATCGTGCTGCTCCACGTGGAGCCCCGCCTCATCCCCGAGACCGCCCAGGCGATCGCGGACCTGCGCGCCGTGTCCGAGGTCTACTCGGTCACCGGCGACTGGGAGCTGGTCGCCCTGGTCCGCGTCCGCGCCCACGACGAGATCGCCGACGTCGTCACCGGCGACATCGCCAAGGTCCCGGGCGTCACCGCGACCCACACCATGGTCGCCTTCCGCGCCTACTCCTCCGGCGACCTCGAGCGCCTCTGGGGCGTCGGCTTCGAGGGCGGCGAGGGCATGTAGCCCGCCCCGCGCCCTCGATGTGCCGGCGCGGCTTCCCGCTCGTCGGAGCCGCGCACGAGCAGGGGGCGCCGGCCACCCGTCACGCAGCGCAGCCGGTCAGCCGACGCCGGAGGAAGGCCAGGATCTCGTCGCGGGCGGCGACCGTTGGTTCGCCCTCCTCGTCGATCAGGTGCGCGGTCACGACGCTGTGCGGGCTCGCGACGACGTCTGCGAAGAAGGGGGCGAGCGAGGTGGTGTTCGCGCTGCTGTCAGGGAGGACGCGCGGGAAGAAGCGCTCGCCGAGCGCGTCGGCGTACGCCCGGAACCGCTGGGCTCGGCAGAAGCGATCACCGCTGAATCGGTAGGCCAGAACGGTGAGGTCCTCGCGCTCGAGGCGCTCGGCCACCTCGCCCAGCTCGTCGGGCGCGATCTCGAGTGCCGCCGGATCGTCGAGCGGCAACGACGGCTGACAGAGCACGGGCGCGATCACGGCCTGCTCGAGCATCATGGTCAACGCGAAGTTGCCCGTGAAGCACATTCCGACCGCGCCGACACCGGGACCGCCGCACTCGCTGTGGGCAAGGGCGGCCAGGGACCGTAACCAGGCGGTGACAGGGCTGGAGCCTTGACCGGCAAAGGCGCGGAACTCGGCACTGACGCACGCCCTCTGCATCACCTCCCGTCCCTCGGCTGCCTGTGGTACAGCGCCGTCGCGCCCAAACAGCGAGGGCATGTACACGGTAAAGCCGACGTCGCGAACCCATCTGGCGAAACGGGCGAGCTGCGGGCTGATGCCCGGCATCTCGGGCATGACGATCACCCCGGGCCCGTCACCTGCGACCAGAACGTCCTTGGTCGTGCCGAGGAGGGTGGTCCGGCGCCGGTCGAAGTCCTCCAGCGGATCGTCGTGCTCGACAGGGCGTGGGCGACTCATGGTCATTCCTCACGTGAGCTGCGGCGGCCCACAACGGCGGTGCCGCAGGCGCTGGGGCGTGAATCCCCAGGTTGTCGAGGCAGCAGGGACACCGCCAGTGGCGCGGCCGCCGTTGTTCGCAAGAATGCCGCCATGACCGAGCTCGGCACGTCAGCCCAGAGGTCCCGACGGAGCCATCGCGTGGCGGTGCTGCTGCTGCCAGGTGCGGTACCCCTGAACATCGCCATACCGCTCGAGACGTTCCTGCGGGCCGGCGGACTCGGGCTGCCCTACGAGGTCCGTCTATGCGGGGGCGCGGCCGACGTCGGGCCCTTCGGCCGATGGACACCTGACGAGACACTCGGCTGGGCCGATACCGCGGACACCGTGGTCGTCCCCGGCTGCTACGACGTGGCGGCGCCCGCCGACGAGGCCGTTCTGGCGCTGCTGCGCCGAGCTGAGGACCGCGGGGCGCGGCTCGCCGCCATGTGCGGCGGTGCCTTCGTCCTCGCCCAGGCGGGCGTGCTGGACGGCAGGCGTGCGACCTCGCACTGGTACCGCACCGACGAGCTGCAGCGGCTGCATCCCGCCGTGGAGGTGGACCCTCGTCCGCTCTACGTCGAGGACGGCACCGCCCTGACCGGCGCCGGCATGGCCGCCGGTCTCGACCTGTGCGTGCACATCGTCCGCCGCGACCACGGGGCCGACGCGGCGTCCCGTCTGGCGCGAGCGCTGCTCGTCGCCCCGCACCGCGAGGGCGGCCAGGCGCAGTTCATGCACACCCCGGTACCCCGCCAGAGCGGACGGCTCAGCGACCTGCGTGCCTGGCTGGTCGACAACCTCGAGCAGGAGATCCGCCTGGCCGACATGGCGACGGAGGCTCGCTGCAGCGAGCGCACGTTGCTGCGGCAGTTCCGCGCGGAGACCGGGCAGACCCCGCAGCAGTGGCTCCTGGCCCGACGGGTGGACGCCGCCCGGGCGATGCTCGAGACCACCCGCCTCTCCGTCGAGCAGGTCGCTCGGGATGCGGGCCTCGGCACCGGAGCGAACCTCAGACAGCACCTGCGCAAGAGCATCGGCGTCGGCCCGAGCGCGTACCGCAGGACCTACCAGGCGCAGCGTCTTCCCACGACGACAGGGGACCGCTGAGCTCCCACCGAGCAGCCCGGACCAGGGCGGGTGCCGCCGGCCCTGGGCTGCGCCCGGCACATCTAGAGCGTGTCTGACGGATGGTGGCGGGTGAGGTCGCGGGTCCAGATGCGCATGGAGGCGACGTCGACGGTGCCTTCGAAGACGTACAGGCGTTTGTCGGTGCGCATCGCGACCGCCCGGTAGGCCTTGATCTTGTTGACGCACCGCTCGGTGCTGTTGCGCTGCTTGTAGACCTGGGCGTCAAAGACGGGAGGGCGGCCGCCGGTGCTGCCGCGGCGGCGCCGGTTGGCCTGCTGGTCGGCCGGTTCGGGGATCACCGCCCGGACGCGCCGGCGGCGCAGCTGGGCGCGTAGCGCCCGGTTGGAGTAGGCCTTGTCGCCCAGCAGCCGGCCCGGCCGGGTCCGCGGGCGGCCCCGCCCTGGCCGGCGGACCTTGAGCCGGTCCAGCAGCGGCCCGGCGGCCAGCGCGTCGCCGCGCTGGCCGGCGGTGGTGACCCTGGCCAGCGGCCTGGCGCGGGCGTCGGCCAGCAGATGGATCTTGGTGCTCAGCCCGCCGCGGGACCGCCCGATCCCCTCCCGATCCGCCCGCCGCCGCGACCGGCGGTCACCAACGTCACCGTCAGTGCGGTCAGGCGGCGGATCGTTGTGATTCGGTAGCGCCCCCTGTGGGACCGCAGGGTCCCGCCACACCCTCCAGCACGCCGACCAGCCGGGCGGCGGGCACGTCGGCGGGCGGGGCGTGGCGGGCGCCGGCGGCGTGCTGATGCGCCCGCACCACCGTCGAGTCGATCCCCACCGTCCACTCGCCCTCCCCGGCGTCACAGCCGACCCGCAGCCCGTCCAGCACCCGCTCCCACGTCCCGTCGCCAGACCAGCGGCGATGCCGCTCATACACCGTCTGCCACGGCCCATACCCAGGCGGCAAGTCCCGCCACGGACACCCCGTCCGGGCCCGCCACACCACCCCGTTGACCACCTGCCGGTGATCCCGCCACCGGCCCCCGCCGCGGCGTGGCATCCGGCAGCAACGGCTCGATCACCGCCCACTCCGCATCCGAAAGATCATGACGACTCTGCATGCCGCCGGTCTACCGGCCCGCACCCCCAAACCCGCGCAACCACCTCCGTCAGACACGCCCTAGGTGGCGAGGTCGGAGGACCGGGCGATCCAGCGGGTGAGCAGGTCGCCCGCGGCGCCGGTGTCGACCGCCGCGGCGGCGCGGTCCAGGCCGTCGCGCCAGTCCGTGGCGACGTCGGCGGCGACCAGGGCGGCCGCGGCGCCCAGCAGGACCGCGTCGCGCGGCGCGCCCGGCTTGCCGGCCAGGACGTCGTCGGCGATGGCGCGGTTCTCCGGCACCCCGCCACCGCGCAGGTCCGCGACCGTCGCCCGCGCCACGCCGTGGTCCCCGGGATCGAAGCGCTGCTCGGTGACCTCGCCGGCGCGGACCTCCCAGATCGTGGACGGCCCGGTCGTGGTCAGCTCGTCCAGCCCGTCCTCGCCGTGGAAGACCAGCGCGTGCACCGACCCGAGGCGGGCGAGCACCGCCGCCATGCGCGGCGCCATGCCGCGGTCGCTGACCCCGACGGTCTGGCGGCCCGCCCCGGCCGGGTTGGTCAGCGGCCCGAGGAAGTTGAACACCGTGGGGACGCCCAGCTCGCGCCGGGCGGGCATCGCGTAGCGCATCGCGGGGTGGAACGTCGGCGCGAAGCAGAACCCGATGCCCAGCTCCTCCACGCAGGTCGCCACGGCGGGGGGCGGCAGGTCGATGACGACCCCCCAGGCCTCCAGCAGGTCCGCGGACCCGCAGCGACCGCTGGCGGCGCGGTTGCCGTGCTTGGCCACCCGGGCCCCCGCGCCCGCGGCCACCAGCGCCGCGAGCGTGGACACGTTGAACGTGCCCGCGCGGTCCCCGCCCGTCCCGCAGGTGTCGACCAGGTCGGCGGGTGCGACACCGTGCAGCGGGAGGGGCTGGGCCGCCGCGCGCATCGCGCGCACCAGGCCCGCGATCTCCGCGGTCGTCTCGCCCTTCATCCGCAGGGCGGTGACGAAGCCGGCGATCTGGGCGGCGGTGGCCTCGCCCTCCATGATCGAACCCATGGCGGCGGCGGCGGTCGCCTCGTCGAGGTCGGTACCGGCGAGCAGGCGGCCGAGCACCTCCGGCCAGCGCAGGGCGGGGGCGCCCGCGGCGGGGACCGTCACCGCGTCAGTACCCGGCGCCGCGGGGACCGGACCCCTGGGCGCCCTCCGGGACCCCGAGCACCTCCGGCACCTCCCCGAGCCAGCCGACCCCCGGCACGTCGGGGATGTCGCCCCCGGTCACGACCGCGGTGATGACGGCGTGCAGGTCGAAGGGGTCCGCCGGCTTGAGGAGGAAGGCGTCGGCCTCCGACCACTTCGCCAGGTAGCGGTCCTGCGAGCGCGCGAGCAGCAGGACGACCGGGGGCACGTCGCGGCCCATCTTCGCCCGGGTCTTGACCTCCCGGGCCAGGGCGAACCCGCCCGTCGGCGCGGTGTCGGCGTCGGCGAGGACGAGGTCGAAGCCGCCCGCGTCGTCGAGCTGCTGCAGCGCCCGCTCGGGCGTGCGCACCTCCAGCAGGGAGATCTCGTCCTCCCCCACCAGCGCGCTGGTCATCAGGAGCGACAGCTGCGGGTCTTGGTTCACCACGAGGACCTTCATGCGGGCGATTCTGCCACCGTATCCTGGGGGTCGATGACGCTCGACGCGCCCGCCTACCGGACCACGCCCCAGCGCGAGGCGATCCTGGCCGTCGTCCGGGAGGCCGGCGACCACCCGTCCGCGCGGGAGATCTACGAACGGGTGCAGGTCCGCCGGCCCGGCATCGGCGTCGCCACCGTCTACCGCACCCTGGAACTGCTGGCGGCTCACGGGCGGGTGCTCGCCCTCCAGCTGGGCGACGACCCGATCGCGCGCTACGACGGCAACGTCGCCGACCACGACCACGTGCTGTGCGAGGGCTGCGGGGCCGTCGCCGACGTCGCGGTCCCCCTGCCGCCCCAGGTCGCCGACGCGGTCGAGTCCGCCACCGGCTTCCAGGTGCGCACCCAGGAGGTTCAGTTCCTGGGCCGCTGCCCGGCCTGCCGCACCTAGCCGGCTGACCCGGCCGCCGCGCGCACCAGCGGGCCGGGGTCCAGGACGAGCACGATCGACCCGTCGGGCTGGGCGCTGGCCCCGGTGACCAGCTCCTGCGCCGGGACCGGCGGCCCCAGACCGGTGACGACGAGGTCCCGGCGCCCCACCAGCCCGGCGACGCAGAAGGCGTGGACGTCGTCGCCGTCGCGGACGACCACGGCCGGCCCGGGCGCGGATCCGGGGAACCCCAGCACCTGGTCCAGCGGGGCGCAGCCCACGGGCACGCCGCGGGGGCGGACGGTGCCGGAGCGGTCCGCGGTGACCTCGGCGACGCCGTCCACCGCGTGCAGCGGGAGCCCCAGGGTGACCCCGCCGGCCTCCACGACCAAGCAGCTCACCACCTCGAGCGACGCGGGCACGACGATGCGGAACTCGGTCCCGCGACCGGCCTCGGTCGTGACGCTGATGCGCCCGCGCAGCCCGTTCACGGCGCGGACCACGACGTCCAGCCCCACGCCCCGGCCCGCGACCTCCGAGAGGCTGCTCGCGGTCGTGACCCCGGGCTCGAAGATCAGGGACAGCAGCCCGTCGGCGTCCAGCTGGGCGCCGGTGCGGCCGCGCCGCACCCCCAGCGCCCGCAGCGCGTCCAGGTCCAAGCCGCGGCCGTCGTCGCGCAGCACCAGCCACAGCTCGGCGCCCCGTCGTCCCGCCTCCAGCCTTACGACCCCCTCCTCGGGCTTGCCCGCCGCGGCGCGGACGTCGGGCGGCTCGATGCCGTGGGCGACGGCGTTGCTGACCAGCTGCAGGAGCGGGTCGGCGAGCTGGTCGAGGACCGCCGCGTCGGCGCGGGTGTCCCCGCCGCCGAGCTCCCAGCGCACCTGGCGCCCCAGGGCCCGCGCGTTGGCGCGCACCCCGCGGTGCAGCGCGCCCCCCACGTCCGACACCGGGATCGAGCGGGCGCGCACGGAACCGTCCGCCAGCTCGGCCAGGACCTGGGACAGCTCGCGGAGCGGGTCCAGCCCGTCGCGGTCCAGGCCGGCCGCCGCGAGCGCCGCGCCCAGGCGGTGCTGCGCGCCGGTCGCCCGCGCGACCAGGCGCACCAGGCCCTCGGCGGGCAGCGGCCCGGCGCGCGCCGCGACGGCGGGGGGTGCGGCGGGCGCTGCGGGCGCGCCCGCGTCCGGCCCTGCCGGGTCGGCGAGCGCCGCCTCCAGCAGCTCACCGCAGACGTCGACGGCGGCCAGGAGGCGATCGACCAGGACCCCGTCGCCGCCGGCACGGCGGTGGCGCAGGGTCTCCAGCACGTCCTCCAGGGCGTGGGCGACGCGGCTGAGGTCGGTCAGCCCGACCACCGCGGCGCCGCCCTTCACGCTGTGGGCGTCGCGGAACATCGCGTCGACCAGCTCGCGCTCCGCGTCGAGGTCGCCGGAGGGGACCTCCAGCAGCAGGGCGGACTCCGCGAGCGAGCTCAGCCGCCGCCGGCCCTCCTGGGCGAACAGCTCGCGGAAGCGCCGCTCGTGCCCGTTGACGGCCACCCGCGTCACCGCCGGGCGGCGGCGCTGATGGCCGCCTCGACGTCCAGGACCGGCAGCGACGGGTCGGGCGCGGTCAGCCGGCAGACCCCGTCGACCGCCAGGGCGGCGGCGCCGGCCGCGAGCAGCACGACGACGGCCATCCCGGTGACGCCGGTCGCGGGGCCACCGACGGCGAGGCCGCCGTCGAACAGCGGGAGGACCTCGCCGCGCAGGTTGACCAGGCCGAGCAGGCCCGCGGGCGCAGCCGGGAGCGGGATGGGGTCACCGACGGCGACGACCTCGCGCGCGGCGTCCAGGGGCACAGCCCACGTGCCCCCGCCGATCGGCACGACCAGCTGCCGGTCGGCGGTCACAGCCGCTCGCGCAGGGTGGCCGCGGTGCGGGCCAGGTCGGCGGCCAGGGCGGTGAGGTCGCCCGCGGCGGTGGCGATCTGACCCGCGGTCATGGCCACCTGGTGGCTGGCGTCGCTGGTCTGGGCCATCATCGCCGACGCCTGCTCGGCGGCGGTGCGCTGCTCGGTGGTGGCGGTGCGCACCTGCCGCGCGACCACCGTGACGTCCTCGAGCAGCGTGAGGCTCTCCCGCAGCCGCTTGGACCCGTGGTCCATGGCGTCCAGCGTCGCCGACGTCTCCTGGCGGGTCTCGTCGACCATGCGCGCGATGTCCGCGGCGAAGGCCTTGGACCGCTCCGACAGCCGCCGGACCTCGTCGGCGACGACGGTGAAGCCGCGCCCGGCCTCGCCCGCCTTCGCCGCCTCGATCGCGGCGTTGAGGGCCAGCAGCCCCGTCTGGTCCGCCAGCTCGTCCATCCGGCCCAGGACCGACTCGATGTCGCCCACCCGGTCCGCGAGGGCCGCGGTGCGTGCGTGCGAGCGCTGGACGTCGGCCTCGGCGCGCTCGAGGTCCGCGCGGGTCTCCCCCGCCTGGTCGGCCACCCGCACCACCGCGCCGGCGATGGCCGCGGCGGTGTGGGACAGCTCCTCGATGCTCGCCGAGGTCGTCGCCGCCGCGCGGCTCTGCTGGCCGGTGGTCGCGGCCAGCTCCTCCGACGCGGCCTGCAGGGAGGCGACGTTGTCCAGGACCTGGTCGCCGGTGGCGGTGCTGTCCTCGGCCAGCGCGCGCAGGTGGCGGGTCTCCCGCCGGGCGAACAGCGACGCCGCTCCCGCGAGGGCCACGACGCCGGCCAGGGTCGCCAGGACGCCCAGGGCGACCTGGCGGCGCACGTCGGCCAGGGCGGTGCGAACGTCCTCCTGGGCGACGACCGCCCAGCCGAGGGTCTCGACCGGCGCGTAGCCGCCGAAGACCTCGACCCCCCGTGCGTTGCGGTAGCGGGCCGCGCCGGACCTGCCGTCCAGCGCGGCGAGCGTCCCCGTGGTCGCCACGGGCGCCGCGGGGTCCAGCGCGCCCTGTGCCAGCAGCGTCGGGCCGTCCGAGCGGGCGCCGAAGCGCGTGGAGTAGATCAGCAGCCGGTCCGGTCCGACCAGGTTGATCTCCGCGGTCTCGGTGCCGAGGTCCGCGACGAGGGCGCCGATGGCCTCGACGCGCAGGTCGGCGAGGGCCACACCGACGATTGCGCCGTCGGTGCGGACCGGCGACGCGATTACCCAGCGCACCTCGTCGCCCTCGCGATACAGCGGGCTCACGACGGTCTGGCCGACCAGGGCCCGGCCGAACCACTCCTCCCCGGAGGGGTCGAAGCTGAGCGAGGCGTCGGTGGTCGCTCGGACCACCCCGCGGGTGTCGACCACGAACAGGACGTCGAGGATGTCGCGGACCTCGACGGTGCGCTGGAGATTTGCCTCGATGCCTGCCGGGTCGTCGAACTGGGCGCCGACGATGCCCGCCAGCCGCTTGACGTCGTCCTCGCGCTCCTGGACCCACTGTTCGACGTTCGCCGCCGTGGCATCGGCGCGGGTCGACAGGAGCTCCTCGTGGGCGCGCGACAGGGCGCGGGCGGCCAGCCCGGTCAGGGCCCCGACCACGAGCACGGTGATGGGCACCCACACCACGAGCAGCCCGACGAGCAGCCGGGTGCGGTACGGCCACCTCGGCCGGCTCCGGCCGCTGTCAACTCCCGTTGCACCTACGCGCGACAACCCGTCCTTCTCCTGCCGATACCCGTGCGGAGAGAGGTATCGGCAGGGGGCGGGCTGAACAGAAGGGGCTAGTCCACCACCCAGGTGTCCTGCCCGGCGAGCAGCACCTCCAGGTCGCCGCGTCCCCGCGCCGCGGTGGCGTCGGCGAGCTGGGCCTGCACGAGGTCGCCGTACACGGGCCGGTCGACCTGGCGGAACAGCCCCACCGGCGTCGGGCCCATCGGCGTGTGCGCGAGGCGCGACAGCGCGAACGCCAGGGTCGGGTCGTCGCGGTGGGCGTCGTGGACGAGCAGCGCGTCCTCACCCACCTCGGCGACCTCGACGATGCGCAGGCCCCCGGTCGGGTCCTGCACGACGCCGCGGGCGCCGCCAGCGAAGACCACCGGCCGGCCGTGGGCGAGCCGGATCTGGTTGCCCTCCGGGTCGTCCTTGAGGGCCGCGAACGCGCCGTCGTTGAAGATGTTGCAGTTCTGGTACACCTCGACGAAGGACGCGCCCCGGTGGCGGGTGGCGGCCTCGACGGTGGCGGCGAGGTGCTCGCGCTCGGTGTCAAGCGAGCGGGCCACGAAGGTCGCCTCCGCGCCCAGCGCCAGGCTGACCGGGTTGAAAGGGTGGTCCAGCGACCCGAACGGCGTCGACTTGGTGATCTTCCCGAGCTCCGACGTCGGGGAGTACTGCCCCTTGGTCAGCCCGTAGATCTGGTTGTTGAACAGGATGATGGTGAGGTCCACGTTGCGGCGCAGCGCGTGGATGAGGTGGTTCCCGCCGATCGACAGCCCGTCGCCGTCGCCGGTGACCACGATGACCTTGAGGTCGGGGCGCGTGGCGCTGATCCCGGTCGCGATCGCCGGCGCGCGCCCGTGGATGGAGTGGAAGCCGTAGGTGTCCATGTAGTACGGGAAGCGGCTGGAGCAGCCGATCCCGGACACGAACACGATGTTCTCCCGGGCGACCCCCAGGTCGGGCATGACGCCCTGGACCGTGGACAGGATCGCGTAGTCCCCGCAGCCGGGGCACCAGCGGACCTCCTGGTCGCTGGTGAAGTCCTTCTTGGTCAACGGCAGCTGCGCCGGCTGGTCGAGGAGCGTCATGCGGGTGCGGCCTCCAGGTCGGCGAGTTCGTCGGTGATCGCCTGCTCCAGCTCCGCGGAGGAGAACGGCAGGCCGCGGACGTGGTTGTAGCCGCGTGCGTCGACCAGGTACTCGCCGCGCAGGAGCAGGCGCAGCTGACCGCGGTTCATCTCCGGGACGAGGATGCGGTCGTAGCGCCGCAGGACCTCGCCGGTGTTCGCGGGGAACGGGTTGAGGTGGCGCAGGTGCGCGCGGGCGACGGGCAGGCCGCGGGCGCGGGCCCGCCGGACCGCCGCGGCGATCGGCCCGTACGTCGACCCCCAGCCCAGGACCAGCAGGCGGGCGCCGTCGCCGGGGTCGTCGACGGCCAGCGGCGGGATGGTCCGCGCGATGCCCGCGACCTTGGCGGCCCGCAGCTCCACCATGCGGTGGTGGTTGTCCGGGTCGTAGGAGATCGCGCCCGTGCCGTCGGCCTTCTCCAGACCACCGATGCGATGCTCGAGGCCCGGGGTTCCGGGGATCGCCCAGGGCCGCGCCAGGGTGTCGGCGTCGCGGGCGAAGGGCCGGTAGGTGCCGTCGGGGTCCGGCTCGCGCGCGAACGCCACCGCCCCCGCGAGGTCCGGCAGGCCGTCCAGGTCGGGCAGGCGCCACGGCTCCGCGCCGTTGGCGAGGTAGCCGTCGGACAGCAGCATCACGGGGGTGCGGTAGGTCAGCGCGATGCGCGCCGCCTCGACCGCGGCGTTGAAGCAGTCCCCCGGGTGCGCGGGGGCGACGATGGGCACCGGCGCCTCGCCGTTGCGCCCGAACATCGCCTGGAGCAGGTCGGACTGCTCGGTCTTGGTGGGCAGGCCGGTCGACGGGCCGCCGCGCTGGATGTTGACGATCACCAGGGGCAGTTCGACGCTGACGGCCAGCCCGATGGTCTCGCCCTTCAGCGCGACCCCGGGCCCCGACGTGGTCGTCACCGCGAGGTTGCCGGCGAACGCCGCCCCGAGCGCCGCGCCGATCCCGGCGATCTCGTCCTCGGCCTGGAAGGTCCGCACGCCGAAGTTCTTGTGCTTGGACAGCTCGTGGAGGATGTCGGACGCCGGGGTGATCGGGTAGCTGCCCAGGAACAGCGGCAGCCCCGACCGGTGCGCCGCGGCGATCAGCCCGTAAGCGAGCGCGAGGTTGCCGGTGATCTGGCGGTAGCGGCCCGGCTGCAGCTTCGCCGGCTTGACCTCGTAGGCGTGGGCGAACAGCTCGGTGGTCTCGCCGAACGCGAAGCCGGCGGCCAGGGCGGCGACGTTGGCCTCCGCGATCTGGGGGCGGGTGCGGAACTTGACCCGCAGCCAGTCGACGGTGGGCTCGGTGGGCCGCGAGTACATCCAGCACATCAGGCCCAGGGCGAACATGTTCTTCGCCCGGTGCTTCTCCTTGCTGGACAGCTCGGTGTCCTCCAGCGCCCCCAGCGTCAGCGTCGTGACGGGGACCCGGACCACCTGGTAGCCCGACAGGCTGCCGTCGTCCAGCGGGTTGGCCGCGTAGCCCGCCTTCTTGAGGTTGCCGCGGGTGAAGGCGTCCTCGTTCACCACCAGCAGCCCGCCGGGGGTGAGGTCGCCCACGTTGGTCCGCAGCGCCGCGGGGTTCATGGCCACGAGCACCTCGGGGGCGTCGCCCGGGGTGAGGATGTCGTGGTCGGCGAAGTGCAGCTGGAAGCCGGACACGCCCGGCAGCGACCCGGCGGGGGCGCGGATCTCCGCGGGGAAGTCGGGCAGGGTCGCGAGGTCGTTGCCGACCTTGGCCGTCACCGACGTGAAGCGGTCCCCGGTCAGCTGCATCCCGTCGCCGCTGTCGCCGGCGAAGCGGATCGTGACGGTGCCGACCTGCCGGACGTCCTTGCGGACCGGCTGGGTGACGCTGGGTGCCGTCATGCCTGGCGCTCCTCCCGCGGGGTGGGGAGTTCGGATGGTCGCCGCCCCCCCGCGCGCGGGGAATGCTGCGAGCCGAAACATCATTGTAACGCTAGGGCTCCCGCAACCCGTCCGGAGGGACAGTGCCGCGCGTCTACCTCGACCACGCCTCGGCCGCGCCCTGGCACCCCGCCGCGCTCGCCGCGACCCTGCACGTCGCCACCGAGCTGCCCGGCGACCCCGCCCGCGCCCACGCCGAGGGGCGGGCCGCCCGCGACCTGCTGGAGGCCGCCCGCGCGGCGGTGGCGGGCGCGCTCGGGGCGGGCGCCGCCGGGGTGGCGTTCACCTCGGGCGGGACCGAGGCGGTGCACCTGGCCGTCCGCGGGGTGGCCGCGTCGCGGCCGGGGCGGATCGTCTCCAGCGCCGTCGAGCACACCGCCGTCCACGCGGCCGCCGACGCGACCGGCGCGGAGCACGTCCTGGTCGGCGTCGACCGCCTCGGGCGGGTGGACCTGGACGCGCTGGCCGCGACCCTGCGCGGCGGGGCGGCGCTGGTGAACCTCCAGCACGCCAACCACGAGGTCGGGACGCTGCAACCGGTCGCCGAGGCGGCCGCGCTGTGCCGGGAGGCCGGCGCCCTGCTGCACGTCGACGCGTGCCAGACCGCGGGGCGGATGCCGGTCGACCTGGCGGCGCTGGGCGCCGACCTGGTGTCGGTGTCGGGGGCGAAGTTCGGCGCCGGGCGCGGCATCGGCGCGCTGGCCTGGTCCCCCGCGCGCGCTTCCGCCCGCTGCTCACCGGCGACGAGCGCGAGGGGCGCCGCCGGGCGGGCCTGGAGCACCTCCCCGGCGTCGCCGCGCTGGCCGAGGCGCTGCTCGCGCTGGGCCCCGGGATGGCGGCGGAGGCGGCGCGCTGCGACGGCCTGCGCCGGCGCCTGCGCGGCCGGCTGGCCGCGCTCCCCGGACGTGGAGGTGCACGGACCGGACGGCGTGGCCGCCCCGCACATCGTCGCGGCCTCCGCGCTGTACGTGGAGGGCCAGGCGCTCCTGGCCGAGCTGGACCGCACCGGGTTCGCCGTGCACTCGGGGTCGTCGTGCGCGACCACCTCCGGCGAGCCGTCCCACGTCCTGGTCGCCATGGGCGCCCTCACCCACGGCCACGTGCGCGCGTCGCTCGGTCCCGGCGTCGGCGAGCCCGAGGTCGACGCCTTCGCCGCCGCAGTCACCGCCGCCGTCACCACCCTGCGCACCCGCGCCGGCGTCGCCGCGGGCTAGCCTCGGCGAGGTGACCGGGGTGGGCGGGGTGGTGGTGGACGCGCTGGGCGAGTCGTGCCCGGTCCCGGTGATCATGCTCGCCCGGGCGGTCGCCGGGGTCGCGGTCGGGACCGAGGTCGTCGTGGTGTCCGACGACCCGGGCGCGGCCCTGGACATCCCGGTGTGGTGCCGGATGAAGAACCAGACCTACCTGGGTGAGGAGCCCGCGCCCGCGGGCCGCCGGTACCGCGTCCGCCGCGCGACCTGAGCGGCGGCGGACGCGGGGCGCGCCGCTAGTGGAAGCTGTCGCCGCAGGCGCAGGTGGACTGTGCGTTGGGGTTGTCGATCGCGAAGCCGGCGCCCTGGAGGCTGTCGACCCAGTCGACCGTCGTGCCGCGCAGGTACGGCGCGCTCATCTTGTCGATGCGCACCGGCACGCCGTCGTGGTCGGCGACCTTGTCGCCGTCGAGCTGGCGGTCGTCGAAGAACAGGGCGTAGCGCATGCCCGAGCACCCGCCCGGCTGGACGGCGATCCGCAGCGCGATCTGCTCGGCGTTCTCCTCGCGGCCCATCAGCTCGCGGACCTTGCCGGCCGCGGACGTGGTCAGGGTGATGACCTGGTCCTGCGCCGCCTGCTCGGCGGGCGCGGTGGTGATCTCGCTCATGGAGTAGACCTCGCTGACGTCGGTTGCCCCCGCAAGGATACCCCCGGCATCCCTCCGCGCCGACCAGCGCTGCCCAGCGCCGACTCCCGGCTCAGCGCGCGGCGACGTCGGCGGGCACGGCGCCGGTGGCGGCGCGCAGGGCGGCGGGGGTGACGGCGAAGACCGTGTCGGGGGTGCCGGCGGCGGCCCAGACGGTGTCCAGGGCGAGCAGGTCGGCGTCCAGGACCGTCGCCAGCGGCGCCGGGTGGCCGAAGGGCGCGGTCCCGCCGATGGGGAAGCCGGTGGCGGCGCGGGCGGCGTCGGCGTCGGCGCGGTCCACGCGCCCCAGGCCCAGGGCGGCCGCGACCTTGCCGTAGTCGGCCCGGTTCGCCCCGCTGACCAGCGCGAGGACCGGGCCGTGGTCGCCCACCAGCACCAGCGACTTGACGATCGCGGCCACGTCGCAGCCGATCGCCGCGGCGGCGTCCTGGGCCGTGCGGGTCCCCTCGGGGAAGCGCACGACGGCGACCTCCACCCCCTTCGCGGCCCCCGCCTCGACGACCCGGCGGCTGTTGCGGTGCAGCCCCGCCGGGTCCTGCGCGGCCGCCGGGGACGGGCCCGCGGTCACGCGTCACCCCGGCCGAGGGCGGCGGCCAGCGCGGCGGTGCGCTCGGACACCAGGGCGGCGGGCCGGAGGAACCCGTCGGGGCCCAGCGCCGCGACCGCGTCGAACGCTGCGCCCGCCCCGTCGCGCACGGACCCCGCGACGGCCAGGACCCGGGCGCCGGCGGCCCGCCCGCGGGCCAGGACGTGGGTGGGCGCCTTGCCGGCGGCGCTGGACGCGTCCAGCGCCCCCTCCCCCGTGACCACGACGTCGGCGCCCTCCAGCGCCCGCTCCAGCCCGCCGAGCGCCGCGATCGCCGCGGCCCCCGGCACCATGCGCGCGCCCGCGAACGCGAGCAGCGCGAAGCCGATGCCCCCCGCCGCGCCGGCCCCGGGGACGTCGCGCCACGGCCCGCCGGGCAGGTCGCGCTCCACGACGTCGGCGAACGACGCGAGCCCCTCGGCCAGCAGGGCGACACCGGCCGCGTCGGCGCCCTTCTGCGGCCCGAACACCGGCGCCGCCCCGACCGGGCCGAGCAGCGGGTTGGTCACGTCGGTCGCGGCCACCACGGGCACCCCCAGCGGTGGCCCGGGCACGGCCCGCGCGACCTCGCGCACCCAGCGCCCCCCGACCTTCACCCCGTTGCCGTCGGCGCGCAGGAGGCGGTGGCCCAGGGCGGTGACCATGCCCGCGCCGCCGTCGACGGTCGCGCTGCCGCCGAGGCCGACCACGATCTCGGTCGCGCCGGCCGCCGCCGCCGACCGCAGCAGCTGGCCGACGCCGTAGCTGGTGGTCCGCAGCGGGTCGCGGTCGGCGGGGTCCAGCCGCGACAGGCCCGTCGCCTGCGCGGACTCGACCAGCGCGCGCCCGTCGGGCAGGCGCAGCCAGGCGGCCTGGATCGCGCGGCCGCGGGCGTCGGCCACCTCGACGGGCACCCGCCGGGACCCGGGCACCGCGGCCTCGACCACCGCGAGCGTGCCCTCCCCGCCGTCGGCCATCGGCACGGCCAGGACGCGGTCGCCCGGCCGCGCCCGCGACCAGCCCTCCGCCATCGCGCTCGCCGCCTCCGCCGCCGTCAGCGTCCCCGCGAACTTGTCCGGCGCCACGACCACCTTCAGACCCATGGCGCGAGCCTAGGCGGTGCCGAAGGCTCCTTGCTCGTGAGCCGCCCGGCGTCTGAGGTGCACCCCTGGCGGTGAGCGGCGGTGGAACCTCCGCGGCGCTGCTATCCTCAGTAAGTGTAAATCTGACACTTACTCCCTCGCGAGGGGATCGGGCAATGGCACAGACCCTGCTGGACACCGCGCGCAGCACCCCGCTGCTGCTCCTGGGCCGGCGCGCGGACCCCGACAGCGAGCGCGGCACCATCTGCCCCGGCGACGTGCCGGCGCCCGGGGACCCCGCGCTGATCGAGCGCGCCCGGGCCGCCCGCGCCGCCCTGGGCGACGACCTGTTCGTCCTGGGTCACCACTACCAGCGCGACGAGGTCATCGCCTTCGCCGACACCCGCGGCGACAGCTACAAGCTGGCCGTCGACGCCGCGGCCAACGGCGCGCCGACGATCGTGTTCTGCGGCGTGCACTTCATGGCCGAGACCGCCGACATCCTGACCCCGCCCGGCACCCGCGTCGTCCTCCCCGACCTCGCCGCCGGGTGCTCCATGGCCGACATGGCCGAGATCGGCCAGGTCGAGACGGCGTGGGCCGACCTGCGGGCCGCCGGGTGCGACCGCGTCGTGCCGCTCACCTACATGAACTCCACCGCGGCGATCAAGTCGTTCACCGGCCGGGAGGGCGGGGCCGTGTGCACCTCCTCCAACGCGGAGCGCGCCATGCGCTGGGCCTTCGACAACGGCGACCAGATCCTGTTCCTGCCCGACCAGCACCTGGGGCGCAACACCGCGGTGCTGCGCCTGGGCCTGTCGCTGGACGACTGCGTGGTCTACGACCCGCGCCGCCCCGGCGGCGGCGTCACCCCCGAGGCCCTCCGCGCCGCCAAGGTGATCCTGTGGAAGGGGCACTGCTCGGTCCACGGCACCTTCACCGCGGCCCACGTCGCCCTCGCCCGGGCGCGCGTCCCCGGCGTGAAGGTCCTGGTCCACCCCGAGTGCCGCCACGAGGTCGTGACCCGGGCCGACCTGGTCGGCTCCACCGAGTTCATCATCGACACGATCCGGTCCGCCCCACCCGGGTCGCGGTGGGCGGTCGGCACCGAGCTCAACCTCGTCGGGCGCCTCGCCCAGGAGCACCCCGACCAGCAGGTGACCTTCCTCAACGAGACCGTCTGCTTCTGCGCCACGATGAACCGCATCGACCTGCCCCACCTGGTCTGGGCCCTGGAGGAGCTGGTCGCCGGGCGGGTCCCCAACCGGATCGTCGTCGACGCGGACACCCGCCGCTGGGCCCGCGTCGCCCTGGACCGGATGCTGGCCCTTCCGGGGGCATAGCATCACCGGAGTGGGAGCGGCGATCGTCCGGGCGCTGCGCGGCCGGCCCGCCACCCCGCGGGTCTGGTTGACCGACGCCGCGATCGCGGTGGTCCTGGCCGCGATCGATCTCTCCCTGGTGCGACACGACGGCGTCGTCGTCTGGGACCTGCAGGCGCCCGGACCGCGCACCGCCGCCATCCTCGTCCTGGTCCACCTGCCGCTGCTGTGGCGGTCCCAGGCGCCGCTGCCCGTCTTCCTCGTGACCGCGGTGGCCCTGGAGGTCGCCTGGGTCACGGACCCCGACGTGGTGGCGGGCTGGGCCCTGATCGGGGCGGCCCACGGCGTGGGCGCGTGGGCGCCGCTGGTCCGCGGGGGCGGCGGCCTGCTCGCGATCGTCACCGCCTGGTCCGTGCCGTCGCTGTGGACCGCGGCCGACCCGCTCGACGAGCTGCGCGACGTGCTCACCTTCGTGGCGCTGCTGGGGACCAGCTGGGGGGTGGGGCGCGTGGGCGGCTGGCAGCGGGAGCGGGCCGAGGCGGGGGAACGCGACCACGAGCGCCGGGTGCGCGTCGCCGCGGAGCGCGACCTGGCCGAGGATCGCGCGCGCATGGCCCGCGAGCTCCACGACGTCCTGGCGCACAGCATCAGCGTGATGGTCGTCCAGGCCGCGGGGGCGCGCGAGGTCCTGGACCGCGACCCCGGGCGCGCCGCCGACGCCCTGGGCCACATCGACGCGACGGGGCGCCAGGGGCTCGTCGAGGTCCGCCGCCTCGTCGGCCTCCTGCCCGGGGGCTCCTCCCGCGCGCCGGACGAGCCCGGCCTGGCCCGGCTCGACGACGTCGCGGCCCGGCTGCGGGAGGCGGGCGTCGCGGTGCGCGTCACGCAGGAGGGCCCGCCCGTCCCCCTGCCCCCGAGCCTCGACCTCGTCGCGTTCCGGGTCGCCCAGGAGGCGCTGACCAACGTGCTGAAGCACGCGCCCCGGGCGAGGGCCGCGCTGCGGCTGGCGTGGTCGCCCGAGCACCTCGTCATCGAGGTCCGCGACGACGGGGCGGGCGCGCGCCCGGCGGGCGCGACGGGCCGGGGCGGGGGCCGCGGGCTCAGCGGGATGCGCGACCGCGTGCGGTCCGTGGGCGGGGACCTGGTGGCCGGACCCGACCCCGCGGGCGGCTTCGCCGTCCACGCGACGCTCCCGCTGGACGCGGCGGCGCCGGCGCCGGCGCCCGTCCCCGGCCAGATCCCCGAGGCCCACCCGCAGCCCCGGCCCGCCGCGGCGCGGCCGGCCGCCGCGGACCCCGTCGCCCACCCGGCGGGGTCCCGCACCGGCCGGACGGAGCTGGCCGCCGACGCCGCCCTGGCGCTGCTGGCGGTCGGGCTCGAGGTCCTCAACCTCCTGCCCTTCTCGCGCGCGTTCTACGAGCGCACCTTCCTGATGGACACCGTCGCCCGCCTCGAACCGCTGCCGGTGGCCGCGCTGGCCGTGATCGCCGCGCCCGTGCTGTGGCGGCGGCGGGCGCCGCTCCCGGCGCTGGCGGCGGTGACGGCGCTGGCGGCGGGCCTCGGCGTGGCCCTGGGGCTGCCGCTGAGCTGGTGGGCGTCGTGGCCGGTCCTGTCCGTGGTGGCGGCCAGGTACCCGGGGCGGGTCTCCCTGCCGGCCGCCGCGGCGGTGTCCGCCGTCGGCGTCGCGACCCTGGTGGCCAGCGGCTACGCGGGCCGCTGGACCCTGCTCACCGCGCTGTCCTACCCGCCCTGGTTCCTGGTGCCCTGGGTGCTGGGACGGCGGCACCTGGCGCGGCGCCGGCGCGCCGAGGGCCGCGAGGCCGAGGCGCGCGAACGCTCGCTGCGGGCGCGGGCCGGCGAGCGGTCGCGGGTCGCCCGCGAGCTGCACGACGTGCTGGAGCGCAGCCTGGACGCCATGGTCGGCCACGCGCGCGCGGCCAGCGCGCTGCTGCCCGCCGACCGGCCGCGCCGCCGCCGCGCTGGCGGAGGTCGAGCGCGCCGGCCGTTCGGGGATGGTGGAGGTGCGGCGGCTGCTGTCGCTGCTGGACGACGCGCAGGCGGACCTCTCGCCCCAGCCGGGGCTCGGCCGGCTGGACGACCTGGTCGACCGGGCGCGGCTGGCGGGGACGGCGGTCACCGTGCGGACCGTGGCCTTCCAGCCGCCCGGGGACCCCAGCGTCGACGTCTTCGCCTACCGGATCGTCGAGGAGGCGCTGGCCAACGCCGTCCGGCACGCGCCCGGCTCGCCGGTGACCGTGGTGCTGGCCGGCGGGGACGGCCGCCTGACCCTGGAGGTCGTGGACCGGGGCGCCCGGCGCCCGGGGCCCGAGCCCGCGGGCGCCGGGCGCGGCCTCGCCGCCATGCGCGAGCGCGCCGAGCTGGTGGGCGGCACCCTGCAGGCGGGGGCCGACCCGGCGCGGGTTCGCCGTCCGCGCCGAGCTGCCCCTGCGAGCCCGCTAATGGGGTCGCCGCGGCCAGCACCCGGACCGGCGCGCCACCCCGGGTGCCTCACCGCTCCGGGTCGCCGCCGGCCGCCAGGACACGGTCGCGCCCGGCGGCCTTCTGCCGGCGCCGGACAGCAGCCAGGCCAGGAGGCCCGCGCACGTGACCGCCACGCCCACCGACGCCTGACGGAACCGCCGCTCGTGCTCCACCGCGCTCCCTGCTGACGGGTCGCCGCCGGGTGCGACGGCCTGGCCAGTGTCGGAAGCGGCGACCGAAGCCTTGAGGGAACCCCCTGCGCGCCGGCGTTCGCGGTGGGGCTAGCGCTGCTCCAGCTGCGGACGCAGCTGGGTGGACCAGAAGCGGAAGAAGCCGTCCAGGTCGGGGTTGATGGAGTTCAGGCACAGGTGGTCGAAGCCCGCGTCGACGAAGGTCTGCACGGTCTCGGCGTGGCGCGCCGGGTCGGGGCCGGCGCCGATGGACGGCGCCATGTCCTCGGGGCGGACCAGCGCGGTCGCGGCGGCGAAGTTCACCGGGTTCGGCAGCTCGGCCATGACCTTCCAGCCCTGCGCGGAGAAGCGCATGTGCTCCACGGCCAGCTCCGCGCCCTTCTCCGCGCTCTCCGGGTGCCAGGCCAGTCCGATCTCGCAGTAGCGGGGACCGCTGCCGCCCGCCTGCTCCCACGCCGCCACCGCCTCGGCCTTCGGCTCGGTCGCGACGATGCCGTCGCCACGGGCGGCGGCGACCCTCGCCGACGCCGGGCCGCTGATGGCCACGAACAGCTCCGGCAGCGGGTCGGGCAGGTCGAACACGCGCGCGTCCTCCAGCGTCAGGTAGCTGCCGTCGTAGGACTGGTACCCGCCCTGCCAGAGCAGGCGGATGATGTCGATCGCCTCCTCGAGCATCTGGTGGCGGACGCTGACCGCCGGCCAGCCCACGCCGACGACGTGCTCGTTCAGCCGCTCGCCCGCGCCCAGCTGGAGGAAGGCGCGGCCCTCGCTGAGGACTCCGAGGGTGGCGGCCGCCTGGGCGATGATCGCGGGGTGGTAGCGCAGGAACGGGCAGGTCACCCCCGGCGACATGCGGATGGTCGAGGTGGCGTTGGCGATCGCGCCGAGGATGGTCCAGGCGAAGGCCGAGTGCTCCTGCTCCGGCAGCCACGGGTGGTAGTGGTCGGAGATCGTGACGAAGTCGAAGCCCTCGTCCTCCGCGCGCTTCGCGGCCTCGACCAGCGCGCGGGGCGCCATGCCCTCCGCCATCAGCTTGAAGCCGTACGTGGCCACGCGTGCGCTCCTGCTCGTCCGCTCCGGGTCCCTCCGTCCCTCTCCCGGCCCCGCTGCGGGGAAACCGGGACGGCTCAGGGCAGCGCGGCGGCGAGCAGGTCGAGCTGGGGGCGGTCGGCGACGGTCGGGAACAGCAGCAGGTGGTCACAGCCCGCGTCGGCGTAGCCGGTGACGAACTCCCGGACCGCGGCCGGGGAGGTGAGCAGGCCGTCGGCGATGCGGCGGACGAACGGCCCGGTGAAGGCGTAGTAGTCCAGCAGGTAGTCCCGGCCGGCGTCCCCCGCCCCGCCCAGCGCGTAGTAGGCCATGGCGTGCAGCCGCGGCGTCCCCGGCCGCCCCGCGTCGGCCCACGCCGCCCGGGCCTGGTCCGCCGCGCGGGCGAAGGCGCGCGGCGGCCCCCCGCCGTGGATGTAGCCGTCGGTGCCGCGGGCCATGCGCGCCAGCGCCGCGCCGCTCCCGCCGCCCATCAGCACCGGCGGGACCCGCGGGCGCACGGGCCCGATCACGCCCTCCTCCACCACCGCGCGGAGGGCGGCGAGCTGGTCGTCGAGCACGTCCCCGCGCCCGGGCCACGGCTGCCCCGCCGCCTCGTAGTCGTCGCGGCGCGCGCCGACCGCCAGGCCGAGGACCACGCGCCCGCCCGACAGCGCGTCCAGCGACAGCACCTGCTTGGCCAGCGTCGCGGTGCCGCGCAGCGGCGAGATCAGGATCGACGTGGCCAGCCGCACGCGGGTGGTCACCGCCGCGGCCGCGCTCAGCGCGACCAGCGGGTCGTAGGTGTCGTAGCGCAGGCGGTCGACGACGGCGACGCTGGCGAAGGGGCCGTCGTCGGCCGCCCGCGCCCAGTCGACGAGCAGCGCGCCGTCGCAGCCGGGCACCACGCCGGGCAGCCCCACCCCGACCTCCATCAGGCCCTCCCCTCCGCGGTGCGCCAGGTCGCCAGCCAGGCGGGGTCGGGCGGGAGCGGCCCCAGCCCGCACAGGTCGGCCCGCCCCGCCAGCAGCGCACCGCTCGCCTCGCCGAGGTCCCCGATCCCTCCGCTCACCAGCGTCGGCACCCCCGCGCCGTTGCGCACGAGGTCCGACCAGCCCAGGTCGTAGGCGCCGTCGTAGGAGGGGCGCCCGCGCGGGGTGGTCTGGCCCGACACGACCTCGAGGAGGTCGGCGCCCGCGGCGGCGAGGCGGCGGGCGGCCTCCACCGCCTCGTCCGGCGCCAGCCCGCCGGGCTCCAGGTCCGCGGCGGTCAGGCGCACCGCCAGCGGGCGGTCCGCGGGCCAGGCGGCGCGCACCGCCGCGACGACCTCCAGCGGGAAGCGCAGGCGCCCGTCGAGGTCGCCGCCGCAGTCGTCGTCGCGCCGGTTGGTCAGCGGCGACACGAAGCCGGCGAGCAGGTGGCCGTGCCCGGCGTCGACCTCGAGCAGGTCGAAGCCGGCCTCCGCGGCGAGGCGGGCGGACCGCGCGAAGCCGTCGCGCACCGCCGCCCTGCCCGCGGCGTCCAGCGCCGCCGGCACCGCCGACCGGCGGGTGTAGGGCAGCGGCGACGCCGCCACCAGGGGCCAGCCGTCGCGCAGGGGGACGTCGGTGCCCTCGCGGCGGGGGCGGGTGGCGCCGCGCGCGCCGGCGTGGCCGATGCGCACGCCCAGCAGCGCCGGCCCGGCGGCGCGGGCGGCGTCCAGGACCGCCCGCCAGGCGGTCGCGTGCGCGGGTCCCACAGCCCCGGGTCCTCCGGCGTCACCCGCGCGGCGGGCGCGATCGCGACGCGGGCCACCAGCACCAGGCCGGCGCCGCCGCCGGCCAGCCGCGCGACGGCGGCGCCCAGCTCCGCCCCGGGCAGCCCCGCGGCCGCGCCCGCCGCGTCGGCCGCGAGGCCGTGCGGGGTGGTCAGGACGACGCGGTTGGGCACGGTCGCCCCGCCCAGCCGCAGGGGGTCAGGACCGGCGGGGGCGCGACCACGGCGGGCGGCGCGCCCGCGTCCTCGGCGTACCAGCGCTCCAGCGACGCGAGCAGGGCCGGGTCCCGGCGGCGCAGGCCGTCGTACTGGACCCGCCCGCTGCGCGACAGCAGGCTGTAGGCGAACGCGGGCGGCGCGAGGCCGGCGTAGCGGTGGTAGCGGGCGAACCAGCCGAGGCTCTCCGCCGCCGCCGCCTGGGTGCGCTCGACCACGGCGAACCGCTCGCCCTCGTAGCGCGCCAGCGCCTCGTCCAGTGACGGCGCGGTCCTGACCGCCTCCGCCAGCGCCACGGCGTCGCCCATGGCCAGGCGCGTGCCCGACCCGATGGAGAAGTGCGCGGTGTGCGCCGCGTCGCCGAGCAGCACGACGTTGCCGGAGCGCCAGGTCCGGCACCGCACCGTGGACCAGTCCAGCCAGCGCGAGCCGTTGGGCAGCAGCGCGTGGCCCTCCAGGTCCTCGGCGAACAGCTCGGCGCAGTAGGCGATGCTCTCGGTGTCGCTCTCCCCGGCGCGTACGCGGGCCGGCGGTCGAAGCCCGCCGCCCGCCAGGTGGCCGCGTCGGTCTCCACGATGAAGGTGCTGCGGTCCTCGGCGTAGGGGTAGGCGTGGACCTGGAACCAGCCGTGGGCGTTGCGGCGGAAGACGAAGGTGAAGGCGTCCAGCACCTTGGTCGTGCCCAGCCAGATGTAGGTGCCGCCCTCGCGGTCGACCCGCGGCCGGAAGACCTCGGCGTGGCGGGCGCGGACGGCGCTGTGCACGCCGTCGGCGGCGATCACCAGGTCGGCGTCCAGGTGCGCGCCGCCGTCGGGGACGGGGTCGCCGAAGCGCAGGTCCACCCCGACCTCGCGGGCGCGCTCGCGCAGCACGCGCAGGAGCACGGCCCGGGAGATGGCGGCGAAGCCGTTGCCGAGGGCGCGGATGCGCGCCCCGCCGACGCGGACCTCGACGGGGTCCCAGCGGGCGGCGGCGGCGTGGATGCGGTCGTGGCTGACGCGGTCGGCCGCGGCGAGCTCCCCAGGGCCGCGGCGGAGAAGACCACGCCGAACCCGAAGGTGTCGCCGGAGGCGTTGCGCTCGTGCACCACGACCTCGTGCCGCGGGTCGGCCTGCTTGAGCAGCAGCGCGGCGTAGAGGCCGCCCGGGCCGCCGCCGACGCACGTGATCCTCACGCGGCGCAGCGTATCTCATCACCATGACCGTCGTCACTGGTGTGTGATACCGTGCGGGCGATGACCGGGAGCCCCGACGTCGCCGACCTGCGCCGGCTCGCCCGCGAGGTGCTCGCGCCCGTGGCCGCCGCCGGACCACCGGGCCGGGTCGACCGGCGCCTCGTGCGCGCCCTCGCCGACGCCGGTCTGCTCCCACGCCTGTTCCCGCGGGCCCTGGGCGGCAGCCGCGACGGGGACGTGTCGGCCACGGAGCTGTGCCTGCTGCGCGAGTCCCTGGCCTGCGAGTCGACCGCGGCCGAGACCGCGCTCGCGCTGCAGGGCCTGGGCGCCTACCCGATCCTGCAGTCGGGCACCGACGACCAGCGCCGGCGCTGGATCCCCGAGGTCGCCGCGGGCCGTGCCGTCGCCGCCTTCGCGCTCACCGAGCCGGGGGCCGGGTCCGACGCGGCGGCCCTGGCCCTGCCCGCGGAACCCGACGGCGGCGGCTGGCGGCTCAGCGGCACCAAGACCTGGATCTCCAACGCGCCCGAGGCCGACGTCTACACCGTCTTCGCCCGCACCGGGCCGGACCCGGGCGCCCGCGGGGTCACCGCCTTCGCGGTCCCCGGGGACGCGCCGGGGCTGTCGGGCGCGCCGCTGGCGATGCTGGCGCCCCACGCGCTCGGGCGCCTGGACCTCGACGGCGTGGGCGTCGGCCCCGGCGACGTGGTCGGCGAGGTCGGCGGCGGCTTCCGCGTCGCCCTGCGCACCCTGGACCTGTTCCGCCCCAGCGTCGGCGCGTTCGCGGTGGGCATGGCCCAGGCGGCGCTGGAGTGCGCGGTCGCCCACGCCCGGCAGCGCCACGCCTTCGGGCGCCCCCTGACCGAGTTCCAGGCCGTCAGCCACCAGCTCGCCGACATGGCCACGCGCACGCAGGCCGCGCGGCTGCTGGTCTACGACGCCGCCGCGCGCCACGACGCCGGCCAGGAGCGCATCACCCGGGAGGCGGCCATGGCCAAGCTGTTCGCCACCGAGGCCGCCCAGCAGGTGGTCGACGCGGCGGTCCAGATCACCGGCGCCGCGGCGCTGGAGTCCGGGCACCTCCTGGAGCACCTCTACCGCGAGGTGCGCGCGCCGCGCATCTACGAGGGCACGTCGGAGATCCAGCGCACCGTCATCGCGCGGGAGCTCCTGCGCGAGGCGGACGCCGGGACCGCGCCGTGAGCCGCGCCTTCCGCGGGTCCGCCGGGCCGTCGCAGCGCTGGGACGGGTTCGACCTGACCGTCGCGGACGGGGTGGCCACGGTCACCTTCGCGCGCCCCGAGCGGCTCAACGCCCTGACCTTCCAGGTCTACGCCGACCTGCGCGACCTGCTGGCCGAGCTGCCCCGCCGCGACGACGTCGCCGTGCTGGTGCTCACCGGCACCGGGCGCGGCTTCTGCTCCGGGGGGGACGTCGACGCCATCATCGGCGAGCTGCTGGCGATGTCCCCCGGCGACCGCCTCGCCTTCACGCGCATGACCGGCGCCGTGGTGCAGCTGCTGCGCGAGACCCCCGTCCCGGTGATCGCCGCGGTGAACGGGGTGGCGGCGGGCGCGGGCGCGGTGCTGGCCCTCGCCGCGGACCTGCGCGTCGTCGCGCGGTCCGCGTCGTTCGCGTTCCTGTTCACCGCCGTCGGGCTGGCCGGCGCCGACATGGGCGCCGCCTGGCTGCTCCCCCGGCTGGTCGGGCTGGCGCGGGCGACCGAGCTGCTGCTGCTGGGCGACCGCCTGGACGCCGAGCAGGCCGCCGCCGCGGGCCTGGCGACCCGCCTGGTCGACGACGCCGACCTCGCGGCGGTGACCGCCGCCCTCGCCGGGCGCCTGGCCGCCGGGCCGCGTCTGGCGTTCGCGGCCACCAAGTCGCTGCTGGCCCGCGAGCAGGAGACCAGCCTGGCCGCGGCCCTGGAGCTGGACGCCGCGACCCAGGCCCTGCTCATGGGCACCGCGGACCACGCCGAGTTCCACCTGGCCTTCACCCAGCGGCGCCCTCCGCGCTGGACGGGGACGTGACGCCCACGACCCGGTCGACCCAGC
The DNA here is from genome assembly GCA_030447925.1 of Egibacteraceae bacterium. Classification (GTDB taxonomy): domain Bacteria; phylum Actinomycetota; class Nitriliruptoria; order Euzebyales; family Egibacteraceae; genus JAUJNX01. The sequence goes on from JAUJNX010000008.1 coordinate 45,322, forward strand.
GACGGGCCGGTCCCTCCAGGCGGTCGGCGGCCTCGGCGAAGCGCGCGGCCGCCGCGGCGCCGCGCCAGCCGGGGGGCAGCACCGCAGCCGGCAGGCCGGGGTCCAGGTAGGGCAGGGTCCGCCACTGCTGGACCAGCAGCGTGTGGTCGACGAACAGCCGCCGGTCGTCGGCGCCGGCCGCGCCCGCCAGGACCCGGTCGGCGGTGGCGAGCAGCGCGGCGTACCGCCGGTCCAGGCCCGACAGGTCCCAGGCGCGCCGCACCAGCGACCCGATATCGCCGAAGGCGAGGTGGTGCGCGGCGAACACGTCGGCGTGGGCCTCCAGGTCCAGGCGGCGCAGCGCCTCGACCGCCCGGTCCTGCACCCGCCGGGGCGCCAGCCACACCCCCCCGCCCAGGTTCCCGAAGCCCAGCCACCCCAGCTGGGTGCGCAGCAGGTGGCGCCGGTCGCGCTGGTCCTCCGGCACCGACGCCACCACCAGCACCCAGCCGTCGGCGAGGTCGGCGGGCCGGGCGGCCGCGAAGATGCGCCGGTCGCCCTCCTCGATGACCGCGCGGGCGCGCTCGCCCAGCTCGTAGCCGGCCTGGCCGCCGCGGGGGACGCGCACGAGCATCCCGGTGCGGTGCAGCCGCGAGACGGCGGTGCGCGCGGCCCGCGGCGCGACCCCCAGGGCCTCGAGCAGGACGACGAGGTCCGCGACGGCGATCCACCCGCCCAGCCGGCGGACGTGGAGCCCGTAGAGGGTGTAGATCAGCGCGGTCGACGAGGGCGGCTCCATCGTCAGCCGGTCTCGGGCAGGACGGCGAGGCCGTCGATCTCCACGCGCGCGGCCGGGTCGACCAGGCGGGTCACGCCGATCAGCGTCATGGCCGGGTAGTCCCGCCCCGCCCGTGCGCGCCAGACCGTGCCGAGCTCCTTCAGGTGCGCGCCGTAGTCGGCGGGATCGGTGCAGTAGACGGTCAGCTTCGCGAGGTCCGCGGGCGACCCGCTGGCCGCGGCCAGCGCCGCCAGCAGGTTGCCCAGCGCCCGGTCGAACTGGGCGACCAGGTCCCCGGCGACGACCCGGCCGTCGCCGTCGGTGGCGGTCTGGCCGGCCAGGAACACCACCGTCCCCCGCGCCACCACGGCGTGGCTGAAGCCCGAGGGCGGCGCCAGCTCCGCCGGGTTGACCCGCTCCACGATCGCCTCCTGCCGCCGGCCGGGCCGCGAGGGTACCGGGGCACCGCCCGGGCTGGTGGGTCAGTCGCCGTTCCAGCAGCGGGCGGGGTTGGTGACGCAGTTCCAGCCGTCTCGCAGCACCCCGCCGACGTCGCCGTGCTGCACCCGGTCCCAGCTGCTGCCCGCCGCCTGGGTGGCGCGCTGCACCTGGTCCCCGCCCGCCGACGACGCCGGCCTCGACGGCGGCGGCGGCGCGCTGGCGGGCCGGCCGGTCCAACAGGCCCGCGGGCTGGTCACACAGCCCACCCCGTCGCGCACGACCCCGCCGACATCGCCGCTGACGGTACGGTCCCAGCTGCTGGCCGCCGCCCGCGCCGCCCGGTCCCACTGCCCACCCGACACCACCGGCGCCGGCACGGCCGGCGCGCCGACCTGCAACCGCCCGACACTGGCAGGGTTGGCCGGGTCACGCGACCCGGCCACGATGCAGCCCGACTGCACCGCCGAGGTGCACTCCGCCAACCGCGGCGCCGCAGGGGCGGCGGGGACGCCGACCTGCAACCGCCCGACACTGTTCGGGTCCCGCGGGTCACGCGAGCCGGCGACGATGCAGCCCGACTGCACCGCCGAGGTGCACTCGCTCAGCCGCGGCGCGGTGAGGTGGCGGGGCCGACCAGCAGCTCACCGGCGTGGCGGCCCCAGCAGCGCATCCGCGGGTCATCACACGGGCCAGTCTCCGGCGCCAGCGAGTCCTGCCAGGCGTTGGACACCCCCGCCGCCCAATCGTGCACCCCTCGCTGACCCGGCTGGGGATCGGCGCACCCTGCACCGCCGGCTCCACCCGCTCCAGCACCCCGCAGCAGTGCGGCGCACCTGGTACGGCGACCCCTGCAACCCGCCCTGCCACTGCGCCTGACCGGTCACCACCGCCTCACCCGTCCGCCACACCGTCTCATTGGCCTGCCCCAGCACCCCCGCCGTCGCCTCCCACAGCCCACCGACCGCGCTGCCCGCCCCACCCAACAGCTCCGCCGCCGCCACCCCCGGCTGCCCATAGGTCCGCAACGTCGCGTCCGCCGACGCCACCCGCCGGTCCAACGCCGCCCGCCCCTCCGCGGTCAGCACGTCGTTGGCCAAACCCTCCCCGCCACGTACCGGCCGGCGCCCAACGTCCCCAACTGCCCCGCCACATCGGCCACCGGCCCCAACACCGCCGCCCCGGTCTGCACCGCCAGCCCGTCCAACCGCGCCCACGGATCGACGATCCCCTCCGGACGCTCGTCCACCTGCTCCCACCACCCACCCACACCATCTGCCACGCGGGTCAGGCCCTCCGCCACCGGCACCCCGACCGTGCGGATCGCGCCCTGCTGGGGCGGGTTGACGACGGTGTTGGTCGCCAGCGTGACGCCCGCGGGCAGGGCGAACCCGACCCCGCCGGCGACGGCGGTCTGCTGCGGGGTGCGGCCCTGGCGCAGGGCTCGGAGGGTCACGGGCAGCGACACCCCGGTGCCGATGTTGAGGGCCCGCGGCAGGTGGTAGCGCAGCCACGCCGCGTCGTCGGCCAGGACCGGCTGGCCGGCGGCGTCGGTCTGCAGCCCGGGCGACAGCGCCTGGTCGACCGGGGGGATCACGAAGTTGTCCCCCGCGTAGATCAGGCCGGCGATCCCCGCCATCGTGGCGGGCATGCCGCTGCCCAGCTGGTAGGTGGACAGGCGCTGGTTCGCGCGGCCGCCGTTGGTGAGGACGTAGTCGAGCATCCGGGCGCGGTCCCCGAGCGGCAGGGTGTTGGCGTGGGCGACCATGCGCCGGCCCATCGGGGTGATCCCCAGGCCCGTGGCCGCCTGCAGCTCGCGGGCGGCGACGTCGCCGGCCACGATCACGCCCGTGTTGATCCCGGTGCTCGCCGCGAAGTTGACGGCCGGGTCGCGGAACAGCTGGGTGTTCAGCAGGGTCTGCTCGGACAGGTCCCGGGCGATGCTGAACGGCTGCGCGTACAGCGCGGAGGCGAACCCGTCGGACGCGGTGCGGGTGCCCAGCGAGTCGAGCACCCCGAGCCCCGCGTAGCCCAGCGCCGCGCTGGGGATGGCCACGCCGATCCCGCCCTCGGGCACCTGCCGGAACCAAACGTCGTGGGCCCGGTCCGTCATGGTGAACGCGCCCCAGTCGGGCGCCGGCGGGGGCGGCACCGGGGTCGGCGGCGGGGTCGCGGCGGCGGTTCCCGCGGGCGCCTGCGCGCCGGCAGCCGTGGCGCCGGCCAGGACCGAGAGCGCGACGACCAGGGCGATCACGGCGCCGCGGCTGCGGGAGGAGGTCACGAACTGCTCCGATGCCTCGTGCGGGGACCAGGAGGGCGAACGCACCGTCGCCCGCCACGGTGAACGGCGGGTTTCGGCAGACCCCCGGGACGCGTTTCGGTCGGCGTCCGGGCCGGGCCCGGGCCTGTCCGCACCCCGCCCGCCCGGCCGGGCCCGGGCCCGCCCACCGGCCCCGCGGGGAGGCGGGATCGCCGCGGTGGTCGCGTTCGCCCTCCGGCCGCCTGATTGACGCCCGTTCGTCGCGATCGCGACCACCGCCGGTCGCCGCGGGCGGGTTCCCTCGACCTCCCCACCAGGAGGTTGCTCCATGGAGCGCTCACGCCTGTCCCGCCGCGGGTTCCTCGCCGGCACCGGCGCGCTGGCCGGCTCGCTGCTGGCCGCCGGTCCCGCCGCCGCGGCCCCCCTCGACGACGCCCGCGCCCTGGGGCGCCTCGGCGACCCGTTCACCCTGGGCGTCGCCTCGGGCGACCCGCTGCCCGACGCCGTCGTCCTGTGGACGCGGCTGGCGCCCGACCCGCTCGCCGTCGGCGGCGGGATGCCCGACCGCCCCGTGGTCGTGCGCTGGGAGGTCGCCGCGGACGAGCACTTCCGCCACCCCGTCCGCCGGGGCGTCGCGCTGGCCCGCCCGGCGTTCGGCCACAGCGTCCACGTCGACGTGCGCGGCCTGCACCCCGCGACCCCCTACTGGTACCGCTTCCGCGTGGGCACCCAGCTGTCGCCCGCCGGGCGCACCCGCACCGCGCCCGCCGCCGGCAGCGCCGCCCCGGTGTCGTTCGCGTTCGCCTCGTGCGCGCAGTACGAGCACGGCTTCTTCACCGCCTACCGGTACCTGGCGGAGGAGCACGTCGACGTGGTGTTCCACCTCGGCGACTACCTCTACGAGTACGCCCCGGACGTCTACGAGATCGAGGGCGGCAACGTCCGCGACCACGTCGGCGACGAGATGCACACCCTCGAGGAGTACCGCCAGCGCCACGCCCAGTACAAGACCGACCCGGACCTGCAGGCGGCGCACGCCTCCGCCCCGTGGATCGTGACCTGGGACGACCACGAGGTCGACAACAACTACGCCGACGACGTCCCGGAGGACCGCGACCCGGAGGAGGGCAACGCCACCACCGCGTCGTTCCTGGCGCGCCGCGCGGCCGCCTACCGCGCGTACTGGGAGAACCTGCCCCTGCGGATGCCCGCCCCGCGCGACGAGGACCTGCCGCTGTACCGGCGCTTCGACTACGGCGCGACCGCGCGCTTCAGCGTCCTGGACACCCGCCAGTACCGCACCGACCAGCCGTGCGGCGACGAGGGCCCGGCCGGCTGCGGCGAGGAGTTCGACCCCGCCGCCACGATCCTGGGCGACGAGCAGGCCGCGTGGGTCGAGGGCAACCTCGCGTCGTCCCCGGCGACCTGGAACGTGCTGCCCCAGCAGATCTTCTTCGCCAACCTGGACCAGGAGCCGGGCGGCCCGACCCCCGAGGACCCGCGCGACGGCGGCTACAGCGACGGCTGGGACGGCTACCGGGCGTCGCGGCAGCGCCTGCTGTCGTTCGTCGCCGAGCGGGGCATCGACAACCTCGTCGTGCTCACCGGCGACATCCACTCCAGCTGGCTCGCCGACCTGCGCCTGGACTTCGAGGACCCCGCGTCCCCCGCGCTGGGCACCGAGCTGGTCTGCACCTCGATCACCGCCGGAGGTGACGGCACCGACCAGTCGTCGTTCTTCCCGCTGCTGGTGACCGAGAACCCGCACCTGCGCTACAACTCCAACCGTCGCGGCTACGTCCGCTGCGACCTGGACGCGGCGACCTGGACGACCAGCTACCGCGCCGTCGACGTCGTCGAGCAGCCCGGCGGCGCGCTGCGCACCGACGCCACCTGGGTCCTGGAGGCCGGCAACCCCACCGCCGAGCCGGCCTAGGGCGCACCTCAAACGCCGGGCGGCTTCCGAGCAACGGAGTCAGGAGACACGGCCAGGGCACCCTCAGCCGCGCGGGTCGGCGTCCACGAACGGCGGGCGCTCGACCCGCGCGGTCAGGGACCGGCCGCGGACCACGATCTCCACGCCCTCGTCCAGCCCGACCCCGGCGTCGAGGTAGGCCAGGGCGATGCCGATGCCCAGGGTCGGGGAGAACCCGCCGCTGGTCGTCTCCCCCGCCGGCGCGCCGTCGTCGCGGACCTCGCAGTGCGCGCGGGGGATGCCCCGGCCCAGGACCCGCAGCCCGCGCAAGCGCCGGCGCGCCCCCTCCTCCAGTGCGCGGACGACCGCCGCGCGGCCGACGAAGTCGGTGGCGGGCTTGACCGCCCACGTCAGCCCGGCCTCCACCGGCGAGGTCGCCGGGGAGATGTCCTGGCCATGGAGGGGGTAGCCCATCTCCAGGCGCAGGGTGTCGCGCGCCCCCAGCCCGGCGGGCGTCGCCCCCGCGGCGACGACCCGGTCCCACAGCGCGCCGGCCTCCGCGGCCGGGACGAACAGCTCCCACCCGCGCTCGCCGGTGTAGCCGGAGCGGGCCAGGACCCCGTCCGCGCCGAGCGGGCGGACGTCGAGGTAGCGCATCCCGGCGACGTCGATCCCCGCCGCGGCCAGCACGGCGGGCGACCCCGGCCCCTGCACCGCCAGGCAGGCGAGGTCGGCCTTGACGTCGGCGATCGCGGTGCCGGGCGCGGCGACGCGCTCCAGCGCCTGCTGCACCCCGGCGGCGTTGGCCGCGTTGGGCACCGCGAACAGGCCCCACGGGAGCCGGTACAGCAGCAGGTCGTCGACGATCCCGCCGCCGTCCTCCAGGCACAGCGTGTAGTGCGCGCGCCCCTGCGCGAGGGCCGCGGCGTCGTTGGTCAGCGCCCGCTGCGCCGTCGCCTCCGCCCCGGCTCCGGTGAGGCGCAGGGTGCCGAGGTGGGACAGGTCGAACACGCCGCAGGCCGATCGCACGGCGCGGTGCTCGGCCACGACCGACCCGTAGTCCAGCGGCATGTCCCAGCCGGCGAAGGCGGTCATGGTGGCGCCGCGGGCGCGGTGGCGGTCGTCCAGCGGCGAGCGGCGAGCGCTGTCCGTCGTCGGCGTCATCCGGGGTCCCCCTGGTTAGGATTGTGAGCGCGGCGCCACGCCTCGCACCTCGTCGACACACAGGAGCTCCCCATGGCCGACACCTACGACGTCATCATCCTCGGCGGCGGCACGGGCGGCTATTCCTGCGCGTTCCGGGCGGTGGACCTCGGCCTCAAGACCGCGCTGGTCGAGCGGGACAAGGTCGGCGGGACCTGCCTGCACTGGGGCTGCATCCCGACCAAGGCGTTCCTGCAGTCCGCCGAGGTCGCCGACCACGCGCGCGACGCGGGCGGCTACGGGGTGCGCGCGTCGTTCGAGGGCATCGACGTCCCGGAGGTCGTGAAGTTCAAGAACTCCGTCGTGGACGTCCAGTACAAGGGCCTGCAGGCGACGCTCAAGGCGCGCGGCGTGGACGTCGTCAACGGCACCGGGCGCCTCAAGGACGCGCGCACCCTGATCGTGCAGACCGGTGAGGGCGAGCGCACGCTGACCGCGGCCAAGGCGCTGGTGCTGGCCACCGGCTCCAAGCCCCGCGACCTGCCCATCCCCGGCGCGGAGATCGACGGCGAGCTGGTCGTCACCAGCGACCACCTCATGGCCATGACCCGGGTCCCCCAGCGCCCGATCGTGCTGGGCGCCAGCGCCGTCGGGGTCGAGTTCTCCACGGTGTTCAAGAGCTACGGCTCCGAGCAGGTCACCATCATCGAGGCGCTGGACTCGGTGGTCCCGCGCGAGGACGTCGACAGCCAGAAGGTCCTCGCCCGGTCCCTGCGCCGCTCCGGGGTCCAGGTCATGACCAGCGCGAAGGTCACAGGGGTCGAGCGCAGCGGCGACAGCGTCCGGGTGACCACCGAGAAGGGCGACACCGTCGAGGGCGACCTGCTCCTGGTCGCGATCGGCCGCCGCCCCGTGACCGAGGACATGGGCTTCGGCGACACCGGCGTCACCCTGGACCGCGGCTTCGCCATCGTCGACGAGTACTGCCGCACCGGGCCCACCTGGGACGGCGGCGCGCAGTACGCGATCGGCGACATCATCCCGACCCTGGGCCTGGCGCACGCGTCGTTCCAGGAGGGCTTCCTGGTCGCCGAGCACATCGCCGGCCAGCGGGTCGTCCCGATCGACTACACCGGCATCCCGCGCGTGTACTACTGCCACCCCGAGATCGCGTCGGTGGGCTACAGCGAGCAGGAGCTGAAGGAGCAGGGCGTCGCCTACGACAAGGCCATGATCCCCTGGAGCCACAACGCGCGCGGGAGCATGAAGAAGGCCGCGGGGCACGCCAAGGTGCTGGCGGGCAAGGACGGCGGGCGGGTCCTGGGCATCCACATCGTGGGGCCCAACGCCACCGACCTCATCGCCGAGGGGCAGCTCATCTACAACTGGGAGGCCCTGCCCAGCGACGTGGCCCAGTACATCCACCCCCACCCGACCCTCAACGAGGTGATCGGCGAGGCGCACCTGACCCTCGCGGGCAAGCCGCTGCACGGTTGAGCGGGCGTGCCGGGCGCGGGGAGCGGGAACAGGGACGAGGACACGAGATGGCCGATCTGAGCCGCCGCCGCCGTGGCGGGCCATCGGGGGACGAGGCGGCGGAGGCGGGGCCGCCGCGGCGGCGCCGCCGGGGCGGGCCCCCCGCCGACGAACCGCGCCGACGCCGCCGACGCACCGGCGGCGACACCGAGCCTGCACCAGACAGGAGCACCCCTGTGGCAACCGAAGTCACCATCCCCCAGCTCGGTGAGAGCGTCACCGAGGGGACCATCACCGCCTGGCTCGTCAACGTCGGCGACAGCGTCGAGGCGGACCAGCCGCTGTTCGAGCTGTCCTCGGACAAGATCGACACCGAGGTCCCCTCCCCCGCGGCGGGCACCCTGACCGAGATCCGCGTGCAGGTCGACGAGACCGTCGACGTCGGGACCGTGGTCGCGGTCATCGGCGGCGGCGGCGACGCGCCCGGGGGCGACGACGGCGCGGCCGGCCAGGACACGGGCGGCGAGGCGGCCGACGAGGCCGCGGCGGTCACGCCGGACCCGGCGGCCGACGAGCCGGCCCCCGACGTAGCGGGCGGCGGCGAGGCGTCCGAGCAGGTCGAGCCGGAGCAGGCGTCGTCGCGCGCCGAGGGCGGGGACGCGGGCGCCGCGGGCAGCCTGGAGGAGCGCGAGAGCCTGGCGCGCGAGGACCTCGCCGGCGGCGACGCCGACGCGGGCGCCGGCGGCACGCTGCAGGCGCGGGCGGCGCAGGCCGACGACGCCCCGGCGTCCGACCCGCAGGAGACCACCGGGACCTACGAGGCGACCGAGGGATCGGTGCCGTCGCCGCAGGAGGTCTCCGCGTCGGGTCAGGGCGGGGGCAACGGGCAGACCGAGGGCGTGCTGGCCTCCCCGATCGTGCGCCGCATGGTCGCGGAGAACGACCTGGACCTGTCCGCGATCCGGGCGACCGGCGAGGGCGGGCGCGTGACCCGCGAGGACGTCGAGGCCGCGATCTCCGGCCGCGGCGGGCAGCAGGCCCCCAGGAGCAGCCGGCCGCCCAGGCGGCCCAGCCCGCCCCCAGGCGCGCCAGCGGCCCGCCGAGAAGCCAGCGGCCCCCACGCCGGCGGGCAGGCAGGCCCAGCCGAAGGTCAGCCCGCAGCCCGAGCGCCAGGTCTCCATGGAGGCCGGCCCGCGCGAGCGCGTCGAGGGCCTGTCGCGGATCCGCCAGCGGATCGCGGCCAAGATGATGGAGTCGATGCAGTCCACGGCCCAGCTGACCACGGTCCAGGAGGCCGACGTCAGCCGCATCATGCGCCTGCGCGCCCGCGCCAAGGACGAGTTCAAGGCCCGCGAGGGCGTGTCCCCTGTCGCCGTTCGTGTTCCTGGCCCGCGCCGCCGTCCTCGCGCTGCGCGAGCCGGAGTTCCAGATGGTCAGCGCCCAGGCGGACTGGGACGCGGCGCAGGTCAAGTTCCACGACTACGTGAACCTGGGCATCGCGGTCGACACCGACAAGGGCCTGATCGTCCCGAACATCAAGAACGCCGACGACCTGACCCTCCCCGCGCTGGCCCGCGCGATCGCGGAGGGCGCGGCCAAGGCCCGCGGCCAGGGCAAGCTGGAGATGCGCGACCTGGAGGGCGGCACCTTCACGGTCACCAACACCGGCAGCCGCGGCGTCCTGATCGACACGCCGATCCTGAACTACCCCGAGGTCGCCATCCTGGCGACCAGGGCGATCAAGCGGCCGATCGTCGTCGAGGACGACGCCGGCGAGTCGATCGCCATCCGCGACATGGTCTACCTGTGCCTCACCTACGACCACCGGCTGCTCGACGGTGCGGACGCCGCCCGCTTCGTCACCGAGGTCAAGCGCATCGTGGAGACCCACGACTGGGCGCAGGAGATCGGCTACTAGGGGCCCCATGCTGTCGGTCTGGGCGGGGACGGTCGTCTGCGAGGAGGCGCTGCGCTGGCAGCGCCTCCCCGCGCCGCGGCGCAGGCGCAGGACGCGGTCGACGACGTCCTGCTCACCCTCGTCCACGACCGCGTGTACACGGCGGGGCGGCGCGCCGACGTCGCCGCCCACGTCCTGGGCACCCGGGCGATCCGGCTGGTGCGGACCGACCGCGGCGGCGACGTCACCTACCACGGGCGGGCCAGCTGGTCGCCTACCCGGTCCTGTGGCTCCCCCACGCCCGCGCCGTCTGCGCGCACGTGCGCGCCCTCGAGCAGGCGTGCATCCGCACCGCCGCCTCCTACGGCGTCGCGGCGCACACCCACCGGCGCGGCCGGGCGTGTGGGTCGGCGGCGACAAGCTCGCCGCGGTGGGCATCCGCGTCCTGCCCGGCGCGGTCACCACCCACGCTGGCGTTGAACGTCGACCCCGACCTCGGCGACTTCGCCGGGCTCGTGCCGTGCGGGCTGGCGGACGCGGGCGTGTGCTCGCTGCGCTCGCTGGGGGTCGACGCCACCGTCGGGCAGGTGCGCCGGCGCCTGGTCGCCCACCTCGGCGACACCCTCGATCGTCCCCTGGCCCCCGCCTCCCCCGCCGACCTCGGACTGGTCCTCCCTGGCCGCCTGACGGTGTGCTTCCTCGGGCCCATGAGCTGGCCCCAGGACCCCGGCGCACCCGGACCCGCCGCCGCCGCCCGGCACGTGGACCCCTCCCCGCCGCCGCCGCAGGCGGGCTACCCGGCCCCCACCGGGCCCGCCCGGCCCGCCGCCCCCGGCCCCGCCGGCAGCCCGCCGGGGTCCGGTCCCGCCGGCAGCCCGCCCGGCCTGGGCGCGGGCGCCCCCGGCCCGCGGCCGCTGCCGGGCCCCCCGCCCCACGCGCTCGGTGGGTTCGGCCCCCGTTTGGTCGGCGCGGTCATCGACCTGGTCCTGCTCGCCGTCGCCAGCCGCCTGCTCACCGCCCTGGTCGGCCGCGACCTGTTCGGCATCGGCATGCCCGCGCCGCTCAGCTGGTTCCTCGGCGACAGCCTGCTCGGCGCGATCCTCAACGGGGCGTACTTCACCTACTTCCACACCACGCTGGCCGGGCAGACCATCGGCAACCGGCTGACCGGCCTGCGGGTCGTCGACGTGGGCAACGGGGGGCCGGTCCCCTGGCAGCGCGCCGTGCTGCGCTGGGTCGTGAGCGGGGTGTCGGGCGTCGTGGTCGGCATCGGCTACCTGTGGATGCTGTGGGACCCGCGCCGCCAGACCTGGCACGACATGGTCGCGAGCACGCTGGTGGTGCAGGAGCGCTACTACCCCGCGCGGCCGGGGGCGTTCGGCCGGCTCCGCCGCTGACCGCCCGGCCCGGCGACCCTAGGGGTGCACCTCACACGCCGGGCGGCTCACGAGTAGGGACTCACGCTCCTAGCATGGGGCCTCACCGAAGGAGCGGCGTTGACCTCGATCGTCCCCGAAGGCGCGACCCGGCTGACCGTCGTGGACGCGCCGCAGATCGCCCAGCGCAAGCCCGCGTGGCTGAAGCAGGACGTGCCCCTGGCGGGGCCGAACTACCGCGAGCTCAAGGACGTGATGCGCGGCCAGTCGCTGCACACCGTCTGCGAGGAGGCGCGCTGCCCCAACATCCACCAGTGCTGGGAGGCCCGGGAGGCCAGCTTCCTGGTCGGCGGCGAGGACTGCACCCGTCGCTGCGGCTTCTGCAACATCGCCACCGGCAAGCCCAAGGGCTACGACACCGACGAGCCCCGCCGCGTGGCGGAGGCGGTGGCCGCGATGGGGCTGAACTTCGCCGTGGTGACCGGCGTCGCCCGCGACGACCTCGCCGACGGCGGGGCCTGGCTGTACGCCGAGACCTGCCGCCAGATCCGCGCGCGCCTCCCCGGCTGCGGGGTCGAGCTGCTGATCCCCGACTTCCGCGGCAAGCCCGACGCGCTGCGCATCGTCACCGACGCCGAGCCCGAGGTGCTCTCCCACAACCTGGAGACCGTGCGGCGGCTGTTCCGCCACGTCCGCCCGGCCTTCTCCTACGAGGGCTCGCTGGCCGTCCTGGAGCGCGCGCGGGCGTGGATGCCCGCGCACTGCGCGACCAAGTCCAACCTCATCCTGGGCATGGGCGAGACCGAGGACGAGGTGCTGGAGGCCATGCGCGACCTGCGCGCCGTCGGCACCCAGATCCTCACCGTCACCCAGTACCTCCAGCCGACCCACAAGCACCTGGCGCTCCAGCGCTACGTGACGCCGGAGGAGTTCGCGCGCTACGAGCGCCTCGGGATGGCCATGGGCTTCGACCACGTCGAGTCTGGTCCCCTGGTCCGCTCGTCGTACAAGGCGGGCCGCCAGGCCCAGGACGCGGGCGTGTGGACCCGCCCGGTGCACGCGGCGACCGGCTGACACCTCGCTAGGCTCTGGGCGGTCCCCGACCCCCTGAGGTTCCGCGCTGCCATGACCACGCTCGCCGTCCCCGACGCCGTCCCGACCCTGCCCCCGCTGCCCGGCGACATCGTGGAGGCCTGCAGGGCCACCCGCTCGTCGCTGCTGTGCCAGAGCGTGTACCGCGGCACCGAGAACGAGGACGTCAGCGAGCTGGTCGCTAACGTCGTCGGGGCGACGGTGGCCGTGGTGCTCATCCTCCTGGGCGCCTACGTGGTGAACCGGCTGGCGCAGCGGTTCATCAAGCGCTTCATCCGCAGGGTCCAGACCGGCACGCTGAGCCGGATCGACGCGCTGCGCGGCCGCAACCCGCTGGCCACCACCGGCCCGATCAACCTCGCCCGGGCGAGCATGCGCACCGAGACGCTGGGGACGGCGCTGCGCAGCGTGGCGGCGGTGGGCATCTACGGCATCGCGCTGGTCTGGATCCTGTCGACCCTGGGCATCGACCTGGGCCCGCTGCTCGCCGGCGCGGGGGTGGTCGGCGTCGCGCTGGGGTTCGGCGCGCAGAACCTGGTGAAGGACTTCCTCGCCGGCATGTTCGTCCTGCTGGAGGACCAGTACGGGATCGGCGACATCGTCGACGTCGGCGACGTCAGCAACCCGGTCGCCAGCGGCGTGGTCGAGAGCATCTCGCTGCGGTCCACCCGCCTGCGCGACGTGCACGGGACCCTGTGGCACATCCCCAACGGCGAGATCCGCGCCGTGGGCAACAAGAGCCAGCTGTGGGCGCGCAGCCTGATCGACGTCGCGGTCCCCTACGGCACCGACGTCACCCGGGCGATGGCGGTCATCAAGCAGGTCGCCGACGACCTCTGGCACGACGAGGCCTGGGCCGACCAGATCCTCGAGGAACCCGAGATGTGGGGCGTGGAGAACCTTGGGCCCGCCGAGGTCACCATCCGCCTGGTCCTCAAGGTCGAACCCGCCCGCCAGTTCGACGTCAACCGCGAGCTGCGCGCGCGCCTGCTGGCCGCCTTCACCCGCGAGGGCATCGAGATCGCCGACTCGCGCACGGTGTGGGTCCGCGACGGCGACCCCAACACCTCCGGGGCCGCGACCGCGGAGGACGCCGCCGCCGCCACGGCCGCCGCGCGGCTCGGCCCCGGCTGGGGCCCCACCCAGAGCCCGTGACCCCGTAACGTTCCGGAAACAATCGGGCAATGGCGGTGACACCGCCCTTGCCTACCGTCGGACCCCACGCCGTGCGATGCGAGAGGAGCAGACGGTGGCGACACCCGAGGATGTGCTGGCGAAGGTCGCGGACGAGGGGGTCGAGGTGATCGACTTCCGGTTCTGCGACCTCCCGGGGCTGATGCAGCACTTCAGCGTGCCGGCGTCCCAGCTGGACGCCGACGTCTTCACCGAGGGGCTGGGGTTCGACGGGTCGTCGATCCGCGGGTTCAAGGAGATCCAGGAATCGGACATGATCCTGGTCCCGGACCCCGACACCGCGGTGCTGGACCCGTTCCGCCAGCACAAGACGCTGAACCTGAACTGCTTCGTGCACGACCCGGTGACCGGCGAGCACTACGACCGCGACCCCCGCTACATCGCGCAGAAGGCCGAGGAGTACCTGCGCGGTACGGGGATCGCGGACACGGCCTACTTCGGGCCGGAGGCCGAGTTCTACATCCTGGACGACGTCCGCTACGACACCGATCAGCGCTCGAGCTACTACTACATCGACGCGATCGAGGGTCAGTGGAACACCGGCAAGGACGAGGGGCCCAACCTGGGCTACAAGCCCCGCTACAAGGAGGGCTACTTCCCCGTCCCGCCGATGGACCACTACCAGGACCTGCGGTCGGAGATGACCCGCGTCCTGGAGATGCTGGGCGTCCCGGTCGAGGTCCAGCACCACGAGGTCGGGACCGCGGGGCAAGCGGAGATCGACTTCCGCTTCGGCACCCTGCTGGAGACCGCCGACAACCTGATGCTGTTCAAGTACGTGGTGAAGAACGTCGCCCGGGCGGCCAACAAGACCGTGACGTTCATGCCCAAGCCCGTGTTCCAGGACAACGGGTCCGGCATGCACGTGCACCAGTCGCTGTGGAACGGCGGTGAGCCGCTGTTCTTCGACGAGCAGGGCTACGCCGGGCTGTCGGACACCGGGCGCTGGTACATCGGCGGGCTGCTGAGCCACGCCCCCGCGCTGCTGGCCTTCACCAACCCGACGACCAACAGCTACCGCCGCCTGGTGCCCGGGTTCGAGGCGCCGGTCAACCTGGTGTACTCCCAGCGCAACCGGTCGGCCGCCTGCCGGATCCCGCTGTACTCCAAGTCGCCCAAGGCCAAGCGCGTCGAGTTCCGCGTCCCCGATCCGTCCTGCAACCCCTACCTGGCGTTCGCGGCCATGCTCATGGCCGGCATCGACGGGGTGCGCAACAAGATCGAGCCGCCGGACCCGGTCGACAAGGACATCTACGAGCTGCCCCGGGCGGAGCTGGAGAACCTCCCCAGCGTCCCGGCCAGCCTCGAGGAGGCCCTCGCCGCGGTCGAGGCCGACCACGAGTTCCTCCTGGAGGGCGGCGTCTTCACCACCGACCTGATCGAGACCCACGTCGAGTACAAGATGCTCAACGAGGTCTCCCAGGTCCGCCTCCGCCCCCACCCCTACGAGTTCAACATGTACTACGACATCTAGGACATCTAGGACATCTAGGACATCTAGGCTGCTGAGGGCGCGCGCTCAAGTCGCGCGCCCCCGGCGCCGACACCCTCCGGTGCCGCGGCAGCGGCAGCCGGAGGGGGTGCACGGTGACCTGGTGGGCGGCGGCGGCCAACGCCGCGATCGCGATCGCCTACATGGCGATCTTCCTGGCGATCATGCGCCCGCTCGCCCGGGAGGGGCAGTTCCCCGGGAACCGCCTGGCGTCCGCGACCGCCGCGATCTTCTTCAGCTGCTCGGTCGGCCACGCCCTGCACGCGGGCGCGCTGGCCCTGGGGGCGGGGCACCCGATCGCGGGCTGGGCGGGCGCCCAGGCGGTGTGGGACGGGCTGACGGCGGCGGTCGGGGGCTACTACTGGACCCTGCGGCGCAGCTACCCGGGGCTGCTCGACGGGGGGCGGCTGTTCGAGGACCTGCGTGAGCGCCAGCGCCGCGAGCTGGCCGAGGCCACCCGCGACAGCGAGCGGCGCTACCGCGGCGTGTTCGACCAGGCCCTCGCGGGCATGGCGATCATGGGTGTCGACGGCAGCATCCTGCGCGTCAACGCGGCGCTGTGCGGGCTGCTGCGCCGTGACGAGGCCGACCTGCTCGGCCGATCGCTGCCCGACCTGGCCCACCCTGACGACGCCGAGCGCGACGCCGAGGACGTCCGGCGGGTCCTGACCGGCGAGGCCGAGGGGCTCCACGGCCAGCGTCGCCTCCTGCGCAGTGACGGTGGGGTCGTGCACGCGGCCATCAGCGCGTCGCTCGTGCGCGACGAGGTGGGGTGGCCCGAGCAGTTCGTCGCCCAGGTCGTGGACGTGACCGCGCTCGTGGAGGGCCAGCGCGCCCTGCGCGACAGCGAGGAGCAGTTCCGCAGCGTGTTCGACAACGCGCTGGTCGGCATGGTCCTGACCGCGCCCGACGGGCGGCTGCTGCGGGTCAACGCCGCGATGGCGCGGCTGCTGGGCTACAGCGCGGAGGAGCTGGGCGCCCGCAGCTGGGCCGACATCACCCACCCCGACGACATCGCCGAGAGCGCGCGGCTGGTCCGCGCCTGCCTCGTGGGGGAGCTGCAGGGCTTCGCCGTCGACAAGCGCTACCTGCACGCCGACGGCCACGTCGTGACCGTGTCGCTGGCCACCTCGCTGGTCCGCGGCGCGGACGGGCGGCCGCGGCACTTCGCGACCCAGATGACCGACATCAGCGCCCGTCGCGTGCTGGAGGAGCAGCTGCGCGAACGCCACCACCAGTACGAGCGGCTCCTGGAGGGGCTCAGCGAGCTGGGCGAGGGCGTCGCCCTGGACGACGGCGGGCGCCTCGTCTACGTCAACGACGCGATGTGCCGGCTCACGGGCTACGACCGCGACGAGCTCCTGGCGATGGGCAGCGCGGAGGAGCTCGTGGCATCGGCGGAGGCCGAGGACACGCGCCCGGTGGAGGGCGGCGGCTCGCTGAGCCGCGGCACGCTGGCGCTGCGGCGCCGCGACGGCGCCGTGGTCCCGACGGAGTTCGCCAGCATCCCCATCCGGCTCCGGGACGGCCCGCACCGCCTGTCGGTGCTGCGTGACGTCAGCGAGCGGGTGCGCAGCAACGTCGAGCTGCAGGCGGCCAACCAGCTCAAGACCGACCTGCTCGCGATGCTCAGCCACGACATCGGCCAGCCCCTGACCGCCATCCGCGGCTACGCCCAGCTCCTGGTGCACAAGTGGCCCGACACCACCGACGAGATGCGGCTGATGATGCTCAGCCGGATGCGCGACAGCGCCGAGCGGCTCGGCGCGATGGTGAGCCAGATCCTGGCCATGGGACGGGCGGAGGGCCCGGCGCTGGTCGCCGAGCCCCAGCCGGTCGACGTGGCGGTGGCGGTCGACCAGGCCCTGGCGCCCCTGACCGACACCGTGCCGGGGGTGTTCGTCGCCGACGCCGGCGGCGCCACCGCCCTGGTCGACCCCGGCCACCTCCAGCAGATCCTTGTCAACCTGGTCAGCAACGCGGGCAAGTACGGCCGCCCGCCGATCGAGGTGTCCGCGCGGGCGACCGGCGACGGCCAGGTCGAGCTGCGCGTCCGCGACCACGGGGCCGGCATCCCCGAGGAGTTCGTGCCGCGGCTGTTCGAGCGCTACACGCGGGCGGGCACCGGGGAGGCGCTGGGGACCGGCCTGGGGCTGTTCATCGTGCGGCGCCTGACGGAGGCCAACGGCGGCCAGGTCCGCCTCGACCCCGCGGTGTCCCCGGGCGCCTGCTTCGTGCTGACCCTGCCCGCGGCGCCCGCCGAGCGCGCGACCGTGCTGCCGGAGGACTCGGAGGCGCGGCGACGCGAGGTGGACGCGACCTAGCGGAGCCCCTCAGACGCCGGGCGGCTCACGAACGAGGAGACACGCTCCGGGGGTGCACCTCAGACGCCGGGCGTCAGGCGGGGCGCCGGCGCGTCCAGATCGGCGAGCAGGTCCGCCAGCTCGGCGAGGTCGGTCCCCTTGAGCCGGTACGCGGAGGCGCCCGCCGCCAGCGCCGCCTCCTCCAGCTCGGCGCTGGCGCTGGAGAACACCAGCACCCGGGCCTCGGGTGCGGCGGCCACCAGCCCCGGCAGCGCGTCGATGCCGCTGAGGACCGGCATCTCGACGTCCAGCACGACGCGGTCGGGGCACAGCTCGCCGGCCCGGGCGACGCCCTCCTCCCCGTCGACCGCCTCACCGACCACCTCGAAGCGCCCGTCCAGCTCCAGGGTCAGGCGCAGGAGCTGGCGGATCTCCCTGGCATCGTCGACGATCAGGACCCGCAGCATCGTTCGTCACCCTTCCGTGGGGAACGTCTCAATACCCCCAAACCACCCAGGCAATACGCCGGCGGTCGCGGAGCGGCAGGGCGGCTAGGATCCGGCCGACGACGTCCGGCGGGCTGCGGCGGCGGGATGGGGTGCCTCGTGTGCGGGAACACGCGGGCGCGCCGCGGGCCGGCCGGTGGTGATCGCGACCGGAGAGGTGATGACACTGCGACGCGTGCCCGCCCTGCTCCTGCTCCCCGCGCTGGTGCTGTCCTGCCTGCTGCTGCCCGTCCCCGACGCCCGCGCCCAGGTCCTGGACCTGTGCGTCGGCGTGGTGATCCGCCTCGGCGGGCCCGACGGCGTCGACGACGACGGTGACGGCGACCCCTGCGACGACGACCAGCCCGACTACGACTTCGTCGAGGACGGCCCGTCCCCCGGCGACAACGTCGTCCTGCGCTGGAACAACCAGGTCCTGGAGGCCATCCGGACGACCAGGCCGGCCCCGCCGGTCGCGGCGCGCGCGCTGGCGATCGTGCACACCGCCATGTACGACGCCTGGGCGTCGTTCGACGACACCGCCGTCCCCACCCGGCCCGAGCTGTGGGTGCGCCAGCCGCTGGTGCTGCGCACCGAGGAGAACCGGGCCCGGGCGGTGAGCTTCGCGGCGCACCAGGCGCTGGTCGACCTGTTCCCGCAGTGGCGCTCGCGGCTGGACGGCACGGTCCACGCCGCCACGGGTGTCCTGGAGGCGCTGGGCTACCGGCCGGTCGACGGCACGGTGGCGGCGCTGGAGGGGGTCCGCGCCGCCGAGGCGGTCCTGGCCGACCGCCAGCACGACGGGGCGAACGAGTCCGGCGGCTACGCCGACACCACCGGCTACCAGCCGGTGAACCCGCCGCTGGACCTGCGCCCCGGGGCGCCGGCGTCGGCGCTGCCCCACCCCGACCGCTGGCAGGCGCTGTGGCTGCCCGGCCAGCCCGCCCCGCAGCGCGCGGCGGTGCCGCACTGGCGCCGGGTCCGCCCCTTTGCGCTGCGCAGCGCCGCCCAGTTCCAGCCCGACGGCCCCTCGATGGACCCGGCGGCCACCTCCGACGACGTGGTCGCCGAGAGCGCGGACCTGGACGATCGGGAGAAGGTCGCCGCGGAGTACTGGGCGGACGGGCCCGACTCCGAGCAGCCGCCGGGGCACTGGAACCTGTTCGCGCAGGTCGTGTCGCGCCGCAACGGCCACACCCTCGGCCAGGACGTGCGGCTGTTCTTCGCCCTCAACAACGCCCTGCTCGACGCCGGCATCGCGGCGTGGGAGGCGAAGTACCGCTGGGACTTCGTCCGCCCCGTCTCGCTGGTGCGCCACCGCCACCGCGGGCAGCAGGTGCGCGCCTGGGCCGGGCCCTATCTGGGCACGCGCGACATCAGCGGGGAGGACTGGCTGCCCTACCAGCGGCCGAGCTTCGTGACGCCCCCGTTCCCGGAGTACGTCTCGGGGCACAGCACCTTCAGCGCGGCCGCCGCGACCGTGCTGCGGACCTTCACCGGGGCCGACGCGTTCGGGGGGGCGGTCCGCGTCCCCGCGGGCTCCAGCTTCGTCGAGCCGCGCACCGGCACCCACCCGGGGGTCCCGTCGGCCGACGTCACCCTGTCGTGGCCGACCTTCTCCGCGGCCGCGGACGAGGCCGGCGTCTCCCGCCGCTACGGCGGGATCCACTTCCTCGACGCGGACCTGGACGGGCGCGCCCTGGGCCGCGACGTCGGGCGCACGGCGTGGGACCGGGCCACGACGTACTGGGACGGCACCGCCGGCGGCGGGCTCCTGGGCCTGCCGATCCGCCTGGGCTGAGCTTCCCCCCGCCCCCCCGGGGGCCCGTACCCTTTCCCCGGGGGGGACGTCGGCGCGGCGCAACGGGGGCGTGATGGGGCGGGTTCGGGACGCAGTCGGGCGGATCGGGCTGCCGATGCCCACCGCGGAGCTGGCGGCGCGGACGTGGGACGCGGTGGTCGTCGGGGCCGGGCACAACGGGCTCACGGCCGCCGCCTACCTCGCGCGCAGCGGCAGGAGCGTCCTGGTCCTGGAGCGCGCCGCCCAGGTCGGGGGTGCGGCGACGCTGACCCAGCCCTTCGCCGACCCGCGCTGGCTGGTCAGCCCCTGCGCGTACATGGTCGGCCTGCTCCACAGCGCGGTCATCGACGACCTGGAGCTGCGCCGCCACGGGTTCCGGGTGCACCTGGCCGACCCGCACCTGTGGTGCCCGTTCGAGGACGGCTCCGCCCTGGCGCTCGGCGACGACCCGGCCACGACGCGCGCGGCCATCGCGGCCTTCAACCCCGCCGACGTCGACGGCTACCTGCGCTACGAGTCGCTGTTCGCCCGCTGCCGGGCCGCCCTGCGCCAGGCCGAGCGGGACACCTGGCTGGGCGACGCGCCGGACCGCGACCGCATCGAGGCGCTGCTGGGCCACGACCCGGAGCTCATCGACCTGGTCTTCCGGGCCTCGATCGCGGAGCTGCTGGAGGCCCACCTCGCCGACGAGCGCATCCGCTCGGCCCTCCACGGCCAGGGCGTCATCGGCACCGCCGCCGGTCCCCGCGACGAGGGCACCGCGATGGTCCACCTCATGCACAGCCTCGGCGCCATGGAGGGCGTCGGCGGCGCCTGGGGCTACGTCGAGGGCGGCATGGGCCAGGTGTCGTTCGCCCTCGCCGAGGCCGCGCTGGAGCACGGCGCGGTGATCGCCACCGGCGTGCCGGTCGGGTCGATCGAGCCCGGCGACGGCGTCACGCTGGACAGCGGCGAGCGCATCCGCGCCCGCACCGTGGTCTGCAACGCCGACCCCGTGCGCCTCCTGGGCCTGGTCGGCGACGCTGTCCCCGCCGACTACCGCGCGCGGCTGGAGGGCTGGCGGATCGAGGGCTCCACGGTGAAGCTCAACCTGGGCCTGTCGCGGCTCCCGCGCTTCCTGGCCGACCCCGAGGGCGTCGACCACTTCCGCGGGATGATCACGGTCACCGGGTCGATCGACGACACCCAGGCCGCGTTCGGCCGCGCGCAGGCCGGCCACCCCGCCCCCGAGTGGGCCGAGCTGTACTTCCACACCGCCCACGACCCGTCGATCGCGCCGCCCGGGAAGCACGCGCTCAGCGTGTTCGCCCAGTACGCGCCCTACACCCTGGCCGAGGGCAGCTGGGACACCCGCCGCGAGGAGATCGGCGACGCCGTCCTGGCGCGCATCGCCCGCGTCGCGCCCGACCTGCCCGACGTCGTCGAGGAGCGCCAGGTCCTGGGCCCGCCCGACATCGAGGCCACCGTCGGGCTCACCGGCGGGCACATCTTCCAGGGCGACTGCCTGCCCGACCAGATGTGGGACCGGCGCCTGACCCCGCGCACCCCCATCCCCGGTGTCTACCTGTGCGGCGCGGCCACCCACCCCGGCGGCAGCGTCATCGGGGCGAACGGGCGCAACGCCGCCATGACCGTGCTCGCCGACACCGGGGACCGCGCGGCGGTCGCGGGCGGGCCTCGGTGAGCCCCGCGCCGGGCGGCGAGGCGCCCGGCGAGCCCGCGCCGCTGGACCCCGCCGACCTCGCGCGCACCCTGGCGCCCTTCCCCGCCGAGGCGCGCACGCTGCCCGCCGCCGCCTACACCACCCCGCGGTGGCTCTGGCTGGCGTGCACCGACTCGAGGCCGTGCGCCGGGTGGTCCCCCCGCTGCACTACATCTAGCGCGCGGGGCGCGCGGGGCGGGCGGCGGCGAGCAGCGCGCGGCGGGCGGCCGGGTCGTGGGCGGCGGGCGCCGTGGTGGCCAGGAAGTCGCGCAACACCGCGGCGAAGCGCTCCGGGTCGCTGCGGTGCGGGAAGTGCCCAGCGGCCGGGAACACGACGAACCGGCTGCCGGGCAGCGCGGCGTGCGCGGCCGCGCCGTGGGCGACGGGGATCATCGTGTCGCGCCCGCCCCACACCAGCAGGGTCGGCACCGGCGAGGACAGGTAGAGCTTGTCGGTGGCGTTGACCGTCTGGCCGCTGGGGCCGACCACCGCCCGCAGGGTCGCCAGGAACGCGCGGCGCCCCTGCGGGTCCCCCAGCGACGCCCATGCGCGCAGCACCTCCACGCTGTCCCCGCGGTCGGGCAGGCCGGCCCGGCGCAGCAGCGCGAGCAGCCCGCCGGCGGCGCCCACCAGCTCGGTGCGGCACAGGGCGGCCAGCACCAGGCCGCTGCCGGGCAGGCTGGCCGCGCGCAGGGCGGGCCCGACCTCGGGCCCCAGGCCGCCGCTGCTGACCAGGACGAGGCGCTCGAGGCGGTCGGGGTGCTGGTAGCCGAACTGCATGGCGATCCCGCCGCCCAGGGAGTGGCCGACGACGGTCGCGCGGTCGATCGCCAGCGCGTCGAGCAGGTCGCGCAGGCCGCTCGCGTGCGCGCCCAGGGAGTAGTCGCCGGGAGGTGCGGCCGACCCGCCGTGGCCGCGGAGGTCGGGGGCGACCACCGTGTGGGTGCGCGCGAGGGCCGCGACCGCGTCGCGCCAGGTGTCCAGGCTGCCCACGATGCCGTGGAGCAGCACGACGGCCGGTCCCCGCCCGGTGAGCGCCACCCGCTGGCGGTGGCCGTGCAGCCGGACCTCGATCGTCTTCACTACGCCAGCGTAACCTACGGTACCGTAACCCGCTGCTCGAGCAGGATCTCGTCGGGGTAGCACCAGCCCCAGCTCTCGCCCGGCTCGACCGAGGCCATGACCGGGTGGCCGGCCCGCTCGTGGTGCGCGGCGGCGTGGCGGTTGGGCGAGGAGTCGCAGCAGCCGACGTGGCCGCAGAACATGCAGATGCGCAGGTGGACCCAGCGGTCGTCGCTCTCGAGGCACTCCTCGCAGCCGGGTGAACCGGGGAGGACCGGGTGGACCGACGCGAGGTGGGCGCAGCGGCTGTCGCCGGCCCGGAACGTGACCCGGCGCTCGGTGTCCACCACGGTGCCGTAGGCGCTGAGCCGCCGCGCCCGGGCGGCGTCGCCCTCCGGGGGCCCGCCGGCCGCGACCGGCTGGGGCGACCCGTGCTGGCGCTTGTGCCACACGCGCACGATCTGCTCGCGGATGTCCTCCTCCGCCAGCCGGTACCCGCGCAGGACCTTCTCGGTGATGGCCGCGGCGCTGGCGTGCTCCTCGGTGACCACGTGGGTGGCGCCCGCCTCGGCGATGGCGTCGACCTCAGTGTTGTGGCGGGTGCGGACCAGGATCTCGGCGTCGGGGTTGAGGGTGCGGGCGACCGCGGCCACCCGCTGCGCGATCGCGGGGTCGTCGTCGGCGATGACGAGCACCTGCGCGTCGGAGATGCCCGCCTGCACGAGGGTCCGCTGGCGGCTCGCGTCGCCCAGCACCACGGTGTGCCCCTTCTCCTGCGCCTCCGACGCGCCCTCCGGGCTGAGCGTGGTGATGACGTGGGGGATGCGCGCGTCGTCCAGGACGTCGGCGATCACGCGGGCCGCCTGGCCGTACCCGGCGACGATCACGTGGTCGCGCAGGCCCGGCTCCGGCTCAGCCGGCCCGTCGTCGGGGTCGTGCGCCGCCACCCGGCTGCCACGGCGGGCCGGCATCCGCCCCGCGAACAGGTCGCCCGCGCGGGCGAGCAGCGGGGTCGCGACCATCAGCACGACCGTCGCGGCGATGAACGTCTGCGACCCGGTCGCGTCCAGCCCCGCCGGCGTCAGACCGCCCGCGGCGCCGGCGCGCTCCAGGACGAAGGAGAACTCGCCCACCTGCGCCAGCGTGAAGGCGGCGGCGGCCGAGACCGGCAGGCTGTAGCCCAGCAGGCGCGCGCTCACCGCCGTGGTCACGACCTTCACCACCAGGACGACCGCCACCGCCAGCAGCACCAGCGGCAGGTTGGCCATCAGGAACCCGAGGTCCAGCAGCATCCCGACCGACACGAAGAAGACCGCCGAGAAGATGATCTGCAGCGGCAGCACCTCGCCGAACGCCTGGTCGCTGAAGCGGCTCTCGCTGACGACCAGGCCCGCCAGGAAGGCGCCCAGCGACACGCTGACGCCCGCGAGGCTGGTCAGGTAGGCGGTGCCGAGGCAGATCGCGACCACGCTGAGCAGGAAGACCTCCGGCGAGCAGGCGCGCGCGACGACCTCCAGCAACTTGGGCATCGCCCGTCGCGCGACGACCAGCACCACGGCGATGACCGCGGCCGCGACGCCCAGGGCCCGCAGCACCTGCAGCGCGGAGCCGCCGTCGCCGGAGAGCATGGGCAGCAGCAGCACCATCACGACGATGGCGAGGTCCTGGAACAGCAGCAGGCCCAGCGCCACCTGGCCCTGCGGGGTGTTGGTGACGCCGCGGTCGGCGTTGAGCTTCAGCACGATCGCCGTGGAGCTGAGCGCGACCAGGAACCCGGTGAACACCCCCACCTGCCAGGACTGGCCCAGCGCCACCAGCAGCCCGGTCATCGCCGCGGTGGCCAGGCCGACCTGGAGCAGGCCGCCGCCGAAGATCAGGCGCCGGATCGCCATCAGGCGGCTGATGCTGAACTCCAACCCGATGGTGAACAGCAGCAGGATGACGCCGACCTCGGCGACCTGCTCGACGACCTCCTCGCTGCGCACGAAGCCCAGCGCGTTGGGCCCGATGAGCACGCCCGCGAGCAGGAACCCGACGATCGGCACGATCCCCGCCCGCTGGCACAGATAGGCGATCAGCGCCCCCGCGACCACCAGCGCGACCACCTCGGTGAGCCAGCCGGCCGCTTCGCCGCCCGCCTCCACCGCCAGCACCAACCCGTCCACGTCGACCCCTCCGTGGCCGGCGCACGTTCCGGCCACCGCGGCGAACCACGCGGACAGTATCGATGTTCCCGCGGCCGGCGTCCCGCGCGGCGGGGCTCAGCGCGCGAGGGCCGCCGCGAAGCTGCGCGCGTGCGCGTCGGTGAGACCGGGGCCGGCCAGCACGGCCCGGGCGGCGCCGACCTCGTCGAGGTAGCCGGCGACGGGCCGGGGGACGTCCGGGTCGCTCCCGGGCACCAGCAGCTGGGGCGCGTCCTCGACCGCCGACAGCGGCGCCGCGGCCAGCGCGGCCGACCACGACCCCTCCCCGTAGCCCTCGACCGCGACGACGGCGTCCGGCGCGGCCGGCCACAGCGCGCGGGCGACCGCCACGGCCGTGCCGACCCGGTCGCTGTCGGCGACCCGGGTCGTGCGCCGCGCGCGGGTGGCGACCTCGGCCTCCACCGCCGGTGACAGCGCCACGGTGCCGCCCAGCAGGACCGCCTCCGGGCGGGCCGCGGCCAGGATCTCCGCGGCGGCCGGGTGCAGCGACCCGGGCGGGGTGAGCAGGACCGGGACGCCGGCCTCCGCGGCGGCGGCGCCGCCGGTGACCGCGTCGGCCCAGTCGTCGCCGCGGGCGAGCAGGACGCGCTCGGGGATCGGGTCGACGACCGCGGCCACCGCCGCGGCCGTGCGGAAGCGGTCCTCCCCCGACAGGCGCCGGACGGGGAACCCGAGGTCGCGGACGGCGGCCTCGACCGCCGGGGACACCGCCGCGGTCCCGCCGAGCAGGAAGACCGTGGCCCGGGGCGACAGCGCCCGGCGCAGCTCCTGGCCCACGGCCCCGGGCAGGGTGCCCCCGGCCCCGCCGCCGGCGTAGAGCACGGGCCCGGCGCCGCGGGTCAGGGCCGCACCGGCGAGGGTGTCGGCGAACAGGTCGTCGCGGCCCAGGACCGCGACCTCGGCCGACCCCGCGGCCGGGAACGCCTCGCGGCTGAGGGCCACCGCCACGGCCGCCGCGTCGCCCTCGGCCGCCACGCGGCGGACCGGGTCGGGCGCCTCCACCTCCGGCGGCGGCTCGGGGCTCGGCGTCGGGGCGGGGGTCGGCGCCGGCGTCGGGGGCGCCGGCGCGGGCGCGGGCGCCCGCGCGCCGGCGGGGGTGACCGCCAGCGCGGCCACCGGCTGGACGACGCCGGCGCCGGTCTCGGGGTCGGGCCCGGGGTCGCCGACGTCGTCGGCGCTGTCGAGGAGCAGGGCGGTCAGGTCGGCGGGGGTCAGGCCGGGGTTGCGGGCCAGGAGCAGGGCCGCGGACGCCGCGACGTAGGGCGCCGCGAACGACGTGCCGCTGCAGTACTCGTGGCGGTGCGCCTGCGCCGAGCCGTCGCAGCCGTCGCCCTGCAACGGCACGGGGACCAGGATGCCGACCCCCGGGGCGGCGACGTCCACCCAGCTGCCGTAGCTGCTGAAGTAGGGGTGGGCGTCCTCCTGGTCGGTCGCGCCGACGCCCAGCACGCCCGGTGAGGCGGCCGGGTAGATCACCGGGTTGCCGACGTGGCCGGTGTTCCCGGCCGCGGCGACGACCAGCACGCCGCGCTCGGCGGCGTGGGCCACGGCCTGCTCGATCGCCGCGCTGCGGGTGTCGCCGCCGAGGCTGAGGTTGACGACGTCCGCACCGTGGTCCACCGCCCAGATCACGCCCTCGGCCACGTCCGCCGAGCTCGCCTGGCCGCCCTCGACGACGCGGACGGGCAAGACGGCGACCTCGGGCGCGAGGCCCGCGACGCCGTACCCGTCGACCGCCGCGGCCACGACCCCCGCGACGGCGGTGCCGTGCCCCTCGACGTCGGACCGCCCGTCCCGGCCGGGGTCGACGAGGTCCAGCCCCGGCAGGACGGCGGCGTCGAGGTCGCGGTGGGTCGCGTCGACGCCGGTGTCGACGACGGCGACGGTGACCCCGCGGCCCAGGGTGGTGGCCCACGCCCGCTCGGCCTCCAGGCGGTTCAGGGCCCACTGCTGCGGGCGCAGGGGCTCGTCCAGGACGTGCAGCGGCACGCTGACCTCCGCGGCCACCCCGGCGCGCGCCCGCAGCCGCGCCGCGAGCGCCTGCGCCTCGGCCGGTCCCCGCGCCGTCCAGCGCGCGACGCGCGCGCCGCCCGGCCCGCGCACGACCGCCGCGACCTCGACCGGCGGCCCCGCACCCCCGGCCGCCGCGGGCGCGACGGGGGCGACCAGGGCGAGCACGACCACGAGCGCGGCGAGGACGGGACGGCGATGCAGGGCGACCATGCCCTGGTTGTCGGCGGGCGGCTCCCGCCCCCTGAGCACGACTTCGCCCCCACCGGGCGACCCGGTCAGCCCTCCATGACGCGGAGGTGGACGGCGCGGACCGCGGCCATGGTGGTCGCCAGCCGGTCGCGGAGGGCGGCCGGGTCGGGGTGGTCGGGGTCCAGCAGGGCCGCCGCGCGGCGCAGGACCGCGTCGTCGCCCGGCAGGACGTTGGGGTCGCGCGCGCCGGACAGGAACAGCAGGTCGCGCACCCGGGCCAGGAGCGCGTAGCCCTCGCGCAGCACGGCCGCGTCGTCCTCGGCCAGGACGCCCTCCGCGGCGCAGGCCTCCAGCGCGGCGACGGTACCGCGGCGGCGCAGGCGGGGCAGACGCCCGCCCTCGGCGAGCTGGAGCAGCTGGACGGTCCACTCGACGTCGCTCATGCCGCCGGGGCCCAGCTTGAGGTCGACCGGGTCCGCGCCGCCGGCCCCCGGCCGCCCCGCGCGGCGCCGCGGGCGCCGCTCGGCCTCGACGCGCCGCTTCATGGCGCGGACGTCGGCGAGGCGCCCCTCGGGGACGGCGCGCGGGTACACCAGCGCCGCGTGCACCTCGACGAAGGCCCGACCCAGGGCCGGGTCGCCCGCGACCGGCCGGGCCTGGGTCAGCGCCTGCAGCTCCCAGGTCTGCGCCCAGCGCTCGTAGTACACGCGGTAGGACCCCAGGCTGCGCGACAGGGGACCGTCCTTGCCCTCGGGGCGCAGGCGCAGGTCCACCGTGAACGCCCGGCCCTCGGGGGTCGGGTCGGCCAGGAGGCGCACGACCTGCTCGGTGGCGCGCAGCGCGGCGGCGCGCGCCTCGGCCGGCTCGTGGACGACCAGGACGTCCAGGTCCGACGCGTAGCCCAGCTCGCGTCCGCCGAAGGTGCCCAGGCCCAGCACCGCCAGGGTCACGTCGGGCGGCGTGACCGCCGCGACCGCCGCCTCCAGGCAGGCCTCGGCCAGCCAGGTGCGCTCCATGGGCGCGTCGGCGCTGTAGCCGGCGAGGTCGCGCAGCGCGATGCGCGCCATCTCCCGGCGGGCGAGGCGGCGCAGCGCGTCGGCCAGCTCGTCCTCCCCGGAGCGGCGGCTGGTCAGGCCGACCGCCAGGCGCCGGTAGGCGTCGCGGTCGCGGGGGCGGGCCAGCTCGCGCTCGTCGGCAAGAAAGGCGAGCAGCTCCGGCTGGCGCTCCAGCCAGCGCCCGATCAGCGGGCTGGACCCCAGCAGGGTCACGAGCACCTCGGCGACCACCGGCCGGTCGCGCAGGGCCGCCAGCAGGGTCAGGGACGAGTCCAGCCGCTCGGCCAGGGAGCGCAGCGCCACGAGCCCGCCGTCGGGGTCCGGCGTGGCCGCGAGCGGCGGCAGCATCCCGGGCAGCAGCGTGCGCAGCAGCTTCGCGCGCCGGCCCGTGCCCGCGGTGAGCGCCTGGAGGTGGCGGACCGCCTCGTCGGGGCGGGCGAAGCCCAGGGCGACGAGCCGCTCGCGCACGGCGGCGGGGTCGGCGACCAGGTCGGTCGCGCCGAGCTCGGCGAAGCGGCCCAGCAGCGGCCGGTAGAACAGCTTCTCGTGGACCCTGCGGACCTCGCCCCGGACCCGGCGCAGGTCGTCCTCGAACCGCGCCCCGGCGTCGCCGTCCGCGCCGTCGCGGTAGCCGCTGGCGCGCGCGAGCCGCGCCCGCGCCACCGGGTCC
Source organism: Egibacteraceae bacterium (assembly GCA_030447925.1). Classification (GTDB taxonomy): domain Bacteria; phylum Actinomycetota; class Nitriliruptoria; order Euzebyales; family Egibacteraceae; genus JAUJNX01. Next base: position 73,846 of record JAUJNX010000008.1, read on the forward strand.
TGGGGCAGGGCGTGGGTGCGGCGCAGGCCGCGCAGCTGGAGGCGGTGCTCCACGGTGCGCAGGAAGCGGTAGGCCCCGGCGAAGGTGTGCGCGTCGTCCTCGCCGATGTGCCCGCCCGCCGCCAGCGCCGCGAGGGCGGGCAGCGTCCCCCGCGCGCGCAGGGACGGGTCGTGGCGCCCGTGGACGAGCTGGAGCAGCTGGACGGCGAACTCGATGTCGCGCAGCCCGCCGGGCGCCAGCTTCACCTCGCGCTCCCCCGCCCGGCGGACCTTGGGCGACCCCTCGACGACGCCCTTGAGCGCCTGCAGCTCGTCGACGTGGGCGGCGCGGCGCCGGTCGGGCCAGACGAACGGGGCGACGAGCTCGACGAAGGCGGCGCCGACCGCCGCGTCGCCGGCGACGGGACGTGCCTTCAGCAGCGCCTGGGACTCCCAGGTCGCCGCCCAGCGCTCGTAGTAGGCGCGGTAGCCGTCCAGGCTGCGCACCAGGGGGCCGTCGCGGCCCTCCGGGCGCAGGGCCGCGTCCAGCTCGTAGGGACGGCCCTCCGGGGTGACCCCGCCGACCAGGCGCAGCAGGCGCTCGGCCGCGCGCGTCGCGGGGCCGGGGTCACCGCGGGTCACGAACAGGACGTCGACGTCGGACACGTAGTTCAGCTCCGCACCGCCGAGCTTGCCCATGGCGATGACCGCCAGGCCGGCGCCGGCGCCGAGGTCGGCGACCACGTGGTCCAGGGCGGCGCGCAGGACGCCCTCCGCAAGGTCCGACAGCTCCGCGGCGACCGCGTCGAAGCCGGCCAGCCCGGTGAGGTCGCGCAGCGCGACGCGCAGGAGCCCGCGGCGCTGGGCGCGCGCCAGCCGCCGCCCCGCCTCGGGGCCGGGGTGGACCAGGGCGGCGCGGGCGACGCGCTCGACGTCGGCGACGCCCCAGGGCGCGAGGTCGCCGGTCAGCGGCGCGAGCAGCCCCGGGTCGGTGACCAGCAGCCCCGGCGCCGCGTCGCTGGCGCCCGCCAGCAGCGCCAGCCGCCGCAGCGGCTCCGCCTGCGGTGCGGGGACCGCCACCGCGGGGGCCGCGCGCGCCCGGGCCGCCGCGGCTCGCCGCGGAGGTGGCGCAGGAGCGCCGCCCAGGTCGACGGCGCCCGGTCCGCCAGCTGCTCGCAGGCGGCCAGCGCGCGGCGCGGCTCCGCCCCGGCGGCGAGCGCGGCGACCGCGGCGGCGTCGGCCTCGGGGTCCAGGCCCAGGCGGTCCAGGGCCGCCTCGGCGTCGGCCCCCAGCCCCAGGCGGGCGAGCCGGCCGGCGACCGTCGCGGTGCGGGTCACGGCGTCTACAGCGTCGGCAGGTACCGCTTCAGCTCGTAGGGCGTGACCTGCGCCTGGTACTCCTCCCACTCCGCGCGCTTGTTGCGCAGGAAGTACTCGTGCACGTGGTCGCCCAGGGTGTCCGCGACCAGCTTGGACTCCTCCATCTCCGCCAGCGCCTCGTCCAGGCTGCGCGGCAGGTGCCCGATCCCCGAGCGGCGGCGCTCGGCGTCGGTCATGGCGTAGATGTCGTCGGTCTGCTCGGGCGGCAGCTCGTAGCCGTGGACGATGCCCTCCAGCCCCGCCGAGAGCATGACCGCGAAGGCCAGGTAGGGGTTGCAGGCGGGGTCGGGCGCGCGGAACTCGATGCGCGTCGATGCGCCCTTGGTGGGCTTGTACATCGGCACGCGGATCAGCGCGGAGCGGTTCTGGCGGCCCCAGCCGACGTACACCGGCGCCTCGAACGGGGCCGGCGGCGCACCGGGCACCAGGCGCTTGTAGCTGTTGACCCACTGGCAGCAGATCGCGGTGATCTCCCGCGCGTGGCGCAGCAGGCCGGCCATGAAGTGCTTGGCCACCGCCGACAGGTGGTACTCCGCGTCGGGGTCGTAAAAGGCGTTGGTGTCGCCGTCGAACAGCGACAGGTGGGTGTGCATCGCCGAGCCCCACTGGTCGGCGATCGGCTTGGGCATGAAGGTGGCGTGCAGCCCCCGCTGCATCGCCACCTCCTTCACCACCGTGCGGAAGGTCATGACGTTGTCCGCCATGGTCAGTGCGTCGGCGTAGCGCAGGTCGATCTCGTGCTGGCCGGGGGCGTTCTCGTGGTGGCTGAACTCCACCGAGATGCCCATCGCCTCCAGGTGCACGATCGCCTGGCGCCGGAAGTCGCTCTGCGCCTCGTTGGGGGTGAGGTCGAAGTAGCCCCCGTCGTCCAGGGGGGTCGGGTCGTCCGGCCCGCGGAACAGGAAGAACTCCATCTCGGGGTGGACGTAGAAGGTGAAGCCCATGTCGGCGGCGCGCGCCAGCGTGCGGCGCAGGACCTGGCGGGGGTCGGCGGTGTAGGGCTCACCCTCCGGGGTGCGGATGTCGCAGAGCATGCGCCCCACGCCGGGGCGCTCCTGGCGCCAGGGCAGCATCTGGAAGGTCGTGGCGTCGGGCACCGCGAGCATGTCGGACTCCTGCACGCGGGCGAAGCCGTCGACCGCCGAGCCGTCGAAGCCGATGCCCTCCGCGAACGCGCCCTCCAGCTCCGACGACGTGATGGCCACCGACTTCAGCTTGCCGAGCACGTCGGTGAACCAGAGGCGGACGAACCCGATGTCGCGCTCCTCGACGGTGCGCAGCACGTACTCCTGCTGCCGATCCACGGCCTCCCCCTCGTGACGGCGGGTCCGGATCGTAACGCGGGCGCCGCGTGCGCGGACGGGGCCGCTGGCTGAGGGGCGGCGGGGAGTGTCGATAGGCTGGACGCTAGGCGCCCCACGGGACCGGGCGGGTTGCCCCGCGGTTTCCCTTCCGTTACCAGGAGGACCGATGCGACTGGCCCTGCTGCAGCGCAACCCGACGGTCGGCGACCTGGACGGCAACGTCGCGGACCTGCGCGCGGCCTACGCCGGCGCGGTGGCGCGCGGCGCGCGGCTGGTGTGCGCGGGCGAGCTGGCGATCACCGGGTACCCACCGGAGGACCTGCTGCTGAAGCCCGCCTTCCTGGCGGCCGGCGACCGGGCGCTGGCCGACCTGGCCGGCGCCGTGGGCGAGGTCCCGCTGGTGGTCGGCTTCGTCGAGCGCCTGGACGCGGTGGACCCCGAGGACTGGCGGCCGGTGGCCAGCGAGGCCGCCGAGCACCCCGCCATCGCCGACGCCGCGGCGGTCCTGCGCGCCGGCCGCGTGGAGGCGGTCTACCGCAAGCACCGGCTGCCCAACTACGGGGTGTTCGACGAGGCCCGCTACTTCCACGCGGGCACCCGGGTGCTGCTGGTCGACGTCGACGGGGTGCAGGTCGGCGTGACGATCTGTGAGGACATGTGGGGTCCCGGCGGTCCCCTCGCGGAGAGCGCGCGGCGGGGCGCGCAGCTCCTGCTCAACCTCAGCGCCAGCCCCTACCGCCAGGGGGTGCGCGCGCTGCGCGAGCGCTGGGCGTCCCACCACGCCCGCCAGGGCCACGTCTGGGTCGCCTACGCCGCGATCCTCGGCGGCCAGGACGAGGTCGTCTTCGACGGCGACTCGTTCGTGATGAGCCCGTTCGGCGCCGTGGTCGCCCGCGGCGCGCAGTACGCGCCCGACACCGTCCTGGTCGACCTGCCCATCGGCGTGCCGGGCGAGCCGCTCCCCCAGGCGTTCCCGCCGCGCCTGGACCCCGTCGCCGAGGTGCACGGCGCCCTGGTCCTGGGCCTGCGCGACTACGTGCGCAAGAACCGCTTCGACCGCGTCCTGCTCGGCATCTCCGGGGGGATCGACTCGGCGCTCGTGGCGTCGCTGGCGGTCGACGCGCTGGGCGCCGACGCCGTCACCGGCGTCGCCATGCCCTCCCCGTACTCCTCCGCCGGCTCTCTCATCGACGCGAAGGCCCTGGCCGCCGACCTCGGCATCACCTACCTGGAGCTGCCCGTCAACCCCGCGATGGAGGCGTTCACCCAGATCCTGTCCGACCCGTTCGCGGGCACCGCCGCCGGGATCGCGGAGGAGAACATCCAGTCGCGGATCCGCGGGACGCTGCTGATGGCGCTGTCCAACAAGTTCGGGCACCTGGTCCTGGCCACCGGCAACAAGAGCGAGTACGCCGTCGGCTACTCGACCCTGTACGGCGACATGGCGGGCGGGTTCGCGGTGATCAAGGACGTCCCCAAGACCCTGGTGTGGGAGCTGGCGCGCTGGCGCAACGCCCAGGGCGACGGCGAGCGCATCCCGCCCGCGATCATCGCCAAGCCCCCGTCGGCGGAGCTGCGGCCCGGCCAGCTCGACACCGACGCACTGCCACCCTACGAGGTCCTGGACCCGATCATCGAGGCCGCCGTCGAGGAGGACCGCTCGATCGCCGACGTCGCGGCCGAGGGCTACGACCCCGCCGTGGTCCGCGAGGTCTTCCGGCTCGTCGACCGCGCCGAGTACAAGCGCCGCCAGGCCGCCCCGGGGATCAAGGTGACGTCGCGCGCGTTCGGGCGCGACCGGCGCCTGCCGATCACCCAGGCCTGGTCCGGGGACACCGGCGCCGCCCGCTGACCGTACCCTGCGCCCATGAGGTGGAGGGCGCGTGCCGGCCCGGCGCTGACCGTCGCCGCCGGCCTGGCGGTGCTGGTCGTCGGCGTGCCGGCCCTGCGCGAGGTCCAGCCGCTCGACCGCGCGCTCGCCCTGGGCGTCGGCCTGTCGTTCCAGCTCGCGGGGGCGTGGGCGTGGTGGCGGCGCCCCGCGGACCGCACCGGCCCGCTGCTGGCCCTGGCGGGCGTCCTGTGGTCGGTGTCGCTGCTGGCCGAGGGCACCGACCCGGTGCTGTGGACCGTGGGCGAGGTCCTGGGCGCCGCCCACGCGGGGGTCCTCGCGCACCTGCTGCTGGGGTACCCGGGCGGCCGGCTCACGACGCCGACCGCCCGGGCGCTCACCGCCGCCGCCTACGTCGACGCCGTGGTCGTCCAGGCCGCGCTGCTCACCGTTCGGCAGGCGGCCTGCGGCTGCCCCCGCAACCTGCTGCTGCGCTGGCCGGATGCGGGTCTGGCGCAGGCGCTGGGCACGGCGCAGGTGTGGGTGGGCGTCGCGCTGTGCCTGGCCGTCGTCGCGGTGCTCGCGCGCCGCTGGCACCGGGCGCCCGTGCCCTCCCGCCGCGCGGCGACGCCGCTGGTCGTGGCCGGCGGCGCCGGCGTGCTGGTGTTCGCCCTCGCCATCGTGCTGGAGCTGACGCCCGGCGCGGGCAGCGTGGCGGGCGACCGCCTCTACTTCCTGGGCCTCGGCGCCGTGCCCGCCGGCTTCCTCGGCGGGCTGCTGCGCACCCGGCTGGGCCACGCCGCGGTCGCCGGCCTGGTCGTGGAGCTGGGGGCGGCGCCGCCGCCCGCGGCCCTGCGCGACGCCCTGGCCCGCGGCCTCGGCGACCCCCAGCTCGCGCTCGCCTACTGGGTGCCCGACCAGGAGCGCTACGTGGACCTCGACGGGCGGCCCGTCCCGCTGCCCGGGCCTGGGGAGCGGCGCGCGGCGACGACCGTGGCCCGCGACGGGCGCCCGATCGCGGCGCTGGTGCACGACGCCGGCCTGCGCGACGACCCCGGGCTGCTCGACGCGGTGACCGCGGCCGCGGCCCTGGCCCTGGAGAACGCGCGCCTCCAGGCCGAGCTGCGCGCCCGGGTCGCCGAGCTGGCCGCCTCGCGCACGCGCCTGGTGGAGGCGGCGGAGTCCGAGCGCCGGCGCATCGAGCGCAACCTGCACGACGGCACCCAGGCGCGCCTGACCTCGGTGTCGATGGCGCTGGGCCTGGCCGCGTCGCGCCTGGCGGAGGACCCCGCGCGGGCCCGCGACCTGCTGGAGGAGGCGCGCGCCGGGCTGGCCACCGCCGTCGCGGAGCTGCGCGGGCTCAGCCAGGGGATCCACCCCGCCGTGCTGACCGAGCGCGGGCTGGCCGTGGCCCTGCGCGAGCTCGCCTACGCCGCGCCCGTCCCCGTGGAGCTGGATGTCGGACTGGCCACGCGCGCGCCCGAGCCGGTCGAGGCGGCCGCCTACTTCGTCGTCGCCGAGGCGCTCGCCAACGTCGCCAAGCACGCGGGCGCGACGGTCGCCCGGGTCCGGGTGCGGACCGGCGAGGGGTCCCTGGAGGTCGTGGTCGCCGACGACGGGCGCGGCGGCGCGGACCCGTCCGGCGGATCGGGCCTGGCGGGCCTGGCCGACCGCGTGGCGGCCCTCGGCGGCACCCTGACCGTGCGCAGCCCCGCGGGCGCGGGCACCACGCTGCGCGCCGTCCTGCCCACCGGCGCGGCGGCGGGACCGTGAGGGTCGTCGTCGCCGACGACTCGGTCCTGCTGCGCGAGGGCGTCGCCCGCCTGCTGGCCGAGACCGGCTTCGAGGTCGTCGGCACCGCCGGCGACGCGGCGGGCCTGCTCGCGGCGGTCGCGGGCAGCCTGCCCGACGTCGCCGTCGTCGACATCCGCATGCCCCCGACCCACACCGACGAGGGCCTGCGCGCGGCCCGCGCGATCCGCGCGCGCCACCCCGGCGTCGGCGTCCTGGTGCTGTCCCAGCACGTGCGCGCCAGCTACGCGCTGGAGCTGCTGGAGGGCGGCGCGGACGGCGTGGGCTACCTGCTCAAGGACCGGGTGGCGGACCTGGAGGAGTTCGCCGCGGCGGTGCGGCGCGTCGGCGCGGGCGGGTCCGCGCTGGACCCGTCGGTCGTGGCCCAGCTCGTCGACCGGCGGCGGGCCGGGGCGGACCCCCTGGACGCCCTGTCGGCGCGCGAGCGCGAGGTGCTCGCCCTCATGGCCGAGGGCCGGTCCAACCAGGCGATCGCCGCGCGGCTCGTGGTCACCGAGCGCACCGTGGAGAAGCACTCGGCGGCGATCTTCGCCAAGCTCGGGATCGCCGCCACGGCCGGCGACCACCGCCGCGTCCTGGCGGTGCTGGTGTGGCTGGCCACACCCCGGGTCTCGTAGCAGCACGCTTCCGCGCGCCCGGCCCGCGGCCGATGCTCCTCCCGACCGCGCCGACCTGCCAGGAGCACCGATGTCCGTCGCCGCACCGCCACGCCCGCCGACCCGCAGCCGCGGCGCCCGGCCGCGCCTGTCACCCCGCGAGGACGGCGTCACGCTCGTCCTGTCGCTGTGGCTCATCATCGGGCTGTTCGTCGACGGCTGGGCACACAACAACCTCACCGAGCTGGAGACCTTCTTCACCCCGTGGCACGCGCTGTTCTACTCGGGCTTCACCGCGTGCGCGGCGTGGTTCGCCTGGCTGGTGATCCGCGGGCAGGACCGCGGGCTGCGGGGCCTGACGGGCGTCCCGGTCGGCTACGGGCTGGGCCTGGCCGGCCTGGCCGTCTTCGCCGTCGGGGGTGCCGGGGACTTCACCTGGCACGCGGTGTTCGGCATCGAGCAGGACCTCGACGCGCTGTTCAGCCCCACCCACCTGCTGCTGATGCTGGGCATGGCGCTGATCGTCACCAGCCCGCTGCGGGCGGCCTGGCACGCGCCCGACGACGGCGACGCGGCGCGGCTGACCCGCTTCCTGCCCGCCCTGCTGTCCACGACGCTGCTCGCCGCGCTGGTCGCCTTCTTCTTCATGTACCTGTCGGCCTTCACCGACCTGTCCCCCACCGTCGGGGCGGAGGAGGCGCAGCGCGAGGGACTGGACGTCTACTGGTTCCAGCTGTCGGGCATCGCCAGCGCGCTGGTCACCAACCTCGTCCTGGTCGTGCCGGTGCTCCACCTGCTGCGCCGCTGGCACCTGCCCTTCGCCAGCGTCACGGTCCTGTTCACCGTGGTCGCCGTCCTGACCAACGCGATCAACGGCTTCGACTCGGTGGTCACCGTCATCCCCGCGGTCGCCGCCGGGCTGGTGGGCGACGTGCTGATCGCCCGGCTGCGCCCCTCCCCCGCCCGCCCGGTCGCCTACCGCACCCTCGGGGCGCTGCTCCCGCTGGCCCTGTGGTCGGGCTACTACGCCACGCTGGGCGTGACCGCCGGCATCGGCTGGTCGCTGGAGATGTGGACCGGGATGATCGTCTACAACGCCTTCGCCGGGCTGCTCGTCGCCCAGCTGTTCCTCCCGCTGCCCGCTGTCGACCGTTCGGCCACGGCACCTGTCCCCTGAAGGTGGGGGTCAGGGGGTCCCCGGCGTGGAACAATGACGCCCCCCTGACAACTGGTCCGGGGGAAGGCGCAGCGCGGCGGGGGTGCGGTGGCGCAGGCCGGGGAAGACGAGACCCTCTCCGATTCCCGTGCACGAGCGGTGGCGGGGTACTGGTACGACGAGCGCAATCCGGCGAGCCCGCTGTCCCTGCTCGCCCGCGACGGGCGCATCACCGCCACCGCGGCGGACGCGCTGGCCGCCGACGTGCGCTCGCTGGAGGCCGCCGCGGGTGGTCAGCCGTCGGTGGCCCAGCTGCAGCTGCGCCAGCTGCTGGTCTACGTGCAGGCCCACGGGCCGCGCGGGCCGGTGCCGGAGTGGACCGACCTCCAGGAGGTCCACACCCCGGTCCCCGCGTCGCGGTCGCCCTACCCCGGCCGGGATGGCGGCCTGCGCCGTGAGCCGCCCCCCGCCCGCCACGAGGTCGACCCCCGCCCGGCCCAGCCGTTCGACCAGCCCGAGCGGCGGGCGCCGTTCGACCCGCGCCCCGCGCGCGAGCCGTTCCCCACGCGCCGCGAGGCGCTCGCCGACACGCTGCGCCGCCGCCGGCCCGACGAGGACTGGTTCCCCGCCGCACCCCCCGGGCCGCCCCCCGCGCCGACGCCCTCGCGGGCGCCCGAACCCCCCGCCCATGAGGGCGGCGGCTCCGCCCTGGACCTGGACCTCGACCTGCCCCCGCCCCCCTGGGACCGCCGCCGCTGACGCACCGGCGCCGGCTCACCCGCCGTCGGCGCGCTCCAGCAGGATGGTGATCGGGCCGTCGAGGTCGGCGCGGATGTCCATGTGCGCGCCGAACACCCCGCGCCCGACCGGCACGGTCAGCGCGTCGCAGTAGGCCGCGTAGAGGCGGTCGGCGACCTCCGGTGCGGCCGCCTGGACGAACGACGGGCGCCGTCCCCGGCGCGTGTCGGCGTACAGGGTGAACTGGCTGACGGCCAGCACGCCGCCGCCGATCTCCTCCACCGACCGGTTCATGCGCCCCTCGTCGTCGGGGAACACGCGCAGCGCCTCGGTCTTGGCGGCCAGCCAGCGCGCGTCGTGGGCCGTCGAGGCGTGCCCGACCCCGACCAGCGCGTAGAAGCCGGGGCCGGTGTGCCCCACCACCTCGCCGTCGACGCGCACCTCCGCGGCGGCGACGCGCTGCAGGACGACGCGCACCGCTAGCGGCTCGCCGCCGCCGCGGGGTCCGGCGCCAGGCGCGCCGGCGGCGCGGCGAGGACGGGCGGCGCGGCCGGGCCGGTGGCGGCGATCCGCCGACCCCGGGCCGACGCGGCCAGCGCGGCAAAGGCGGTCAATGCCCGGGCGGTGCCCACGCCGTGCCAGGTGAGCAGCCGGCCGTCGACAAAGGCGTGCGGCACGTCGCCGGTCAGCCGGCGGACGGCGGGGAGGTCCGCGGCGGAGAAGGCGTACGGCTCGCTGGGCAGCAGGACCAGGTCGAGCCCGTCCAGCCGCGCGTCGCCCGGCGCCAGCCGCGGGTAGCGGTCGCCGTCGGCGCCGTCCAGCGCCGGCGCCAGCCCGCAGGCGGCGAGCAGGTCCGCCGCGAACGTCCCCGCCGCGGCCGCCATCCACGGCTTGCGCCAGATCAGGGTCAGGGTCCGCAGCGGCGCCCCCGCCGCCGCGCGCGCGGCGCGCAGCGCCGACTCGACCGCGGCGGCGTGTACGCCGGCGGCGGCCGCGACCTCCCCGCCGCCCGCGCCCCGGCCGCCGTCCAGCAGGGCGCCCAGCTCGCGCAGCATCGGCGCCACGTCGGCGACCCTGCGGGGGAAGGTCTCGTGGACGGCCAGGCCCGCGGCGCGCAGGGCGGCGAGGTCCTCCGCCCGGTTCTCCTCGGTGTTGGCCAGGACGAGGTCCGGCGCCAGCGCGACGACCGCCGCGACGTCGGGGTTCTTGGTCCCGCCGATGCGCGCGGCGCCGTCCGGCGCGCCGATCTCGCACCAGCGCGTGACGCCCACCAGGGCGTCGGCGCGGCCGAGCGCGGCGACGGCCTCGGTGAGGCTGGGCACCAGCGAGACGATCCTCACCGCGGGCGGGTGGGGACGTACTGGCCGTGCTCGACGGCCCGCGCGAGCACGAACAGGTGGTCGGAGAGGCGGTTGAGCCACACCAGGACCGTCGGCTCGGGCAGCAGGCCCTCGCGCTCCATGCGCACGACGGCGCGCTCTGCGCGGCGCACGATCGTGCGGGCGAGGTCGATCGCGGCGCCGGGCGTCCGCTGGCCCGGCACGACGAACTCCTGAGGCAGCGGGTAGCGCCGGGTCAGCGCGTCGATGCGGGCCTCGAGGGCGTCGACCATCGCCGGGGTGACCCGCGACACGCCGTCGGTGAGCTGGGGCCAGTGGTCGGCGTGGGTGGCGAGCTGCGCCCCGGCGACGAACAGCTCGCGCTGGACCTCCAGCACCGCGGCGCGCCACTCGGGCTCGTCGGGGTCCAGCGACGCGCGCGCCAGACCGAGCGCCGACACCGCCTCGTCGATCGTCCCGTACGCCTCGGTGCGCAGGTCGTCCTTGTCGACGCGGCCGCCGTACAGCAGCCCCGTCGTGCCGTCGTCCCCGCGCCGCGTGTAGACCTTCACGACCGGCTCAGGCGCCGGTGGGCTGGTCGGGGCGGGCGCGGTCCGGGTCGATGCCGGTGAACGCGATCCCGGCGCTGGTCCCGTGCAGCTTGTTGACCGAGATGATCATCGCGGTCAGGGCCTCCAGGGTGTGGCTGTGGCGCAGCGAACCCGCGTGGACGCCGCGCAGGCCGACCGCGTCGGCCAGGTCCACCACCCGCTGGCGGTCGTGGGCGTCGTCCCCGACGACGGGGACGTCGCCCTCCAGGGTCCGGGACAGGTCCTCCAGCTTCGGGGCGGACACGGTGTGGAACGCCCCCACGACCCGCGCACCCGGCGCGAGCTGGCGCGCCTCCTCCGCCGACGACCCCTCGGCCACCGGCAGGGCGTGCGGCCCGCCGTCGAAGCCCAGGGCGTTCACGCACGACACCACGAGCTTGCCGTCCAGGTCGTGGGCCACCTGCTCGAGCACCGTGCGCTGGCCCTCGAACGGCATGGTCAGGAACACGATGTCGGCCTGGGCGGCGACCTCGCCATTGGTCCCGCCGCGGACCTCCCCGGCGCCCTCCCCCGCCGCCGCGCGGACCTCGTCGGCCAGCGCCTGGGCCTTGCCGGCCTCACGCGAGCCCAGCACGACGTCGTGGCCCGCCGCGGCCAGTCGCAGGGCCAGGCCGCGGCCCAGGGGCCCCGTCCCGCCGAGGAACCCGATCGTCTCGCTCATTCAGGCGGCTCCGACGCGCTTGGGGGCTTCGTGGATCTGGTCCACGACGGACTGGGGCATCTCGCGCACGGTGGCGCGGCCGCGCAGCAGCGTGCGCTGCTCGGGGGTCAGGGCGCCGCGCACGGCCGCGAGCGCCTCCTCGCCGGTCAGCGACTCGCGCTCGACCAGGCGGTCGGCCATGGCCTCGAGGCCCGCGCGCAGCTCGGTGAAGCGGGCGACGACCTCCTCCAGGGCGGTGCCGAGGATGGCGCGCACCTCCTCGTCGATGAGCTCGGCGGTGCGCTCGGAGTACTCGTGGCCGCGGGCGAGCTCCTCGCCGAGGAAGACCTGCTGGTTGTCGCCGTAACCGACCGGGCCGAGGCGGCCCATGCCGAACTCGCGGACGATCGCGCGGGCGAGCTTGGTCGCCTGCACCAGGTCGTGCTGCCCGCCGGTGGTCGGCTGGCCCAGGATGACCATCTCCGCGGCGCGGCCGCCGAGCATCACCTTGAGGCGCGCGTCGAGCCAGCTGCGCAGGTAGATGTGGCGCTCGTCGATGGGGAGCTGGGTCGTGACGCCCAGGGCCATGCCGACCGGCAGGACGGTGACCTTGTAGACCGGGTCGGCCTCCTCCTCCAGGAAGGCGGCCAGGGCGTGCCCGCCCTCGTGGTAGGCGACGGCGCGCTTCTCCTCCTCGTCCAGGCGCAGCGACGCGCGCTCCCGGCCGATGGTGTGGCGCTCGCGGGCCTGCTCGATGTCGCGCATGCGGATGAGGTCGGACCCCCCGCGGACGGCGATGAGCGCCGCCTCGTTGATGAGGTTCTTGAGGTCGGCGCCGGCCATGCCGGGCGTGCCGCGCGCCAGGACGCCCAGGTCGACGTCCTCCGCGATCGGCTTGCCCTTGGCGTGGACGCGCAGGACCTCCTCGCGCTCCTCCAGCGTGGGCAGGGGCACGACGATCTGGCGGTCGAAGCGGCCGGGCCGCTGGAGCGCCGGGTCCAGGACGTCGGGGCGGTTGGTCGCCGCCATGATCACGACGCCCTCGCTGCCCTCGAAGCCGTCGATCTCGCCCAGGAGCTGGTTGAGGGTCTGCTCGCGCTCGTCGTGGCCGCCGCCCAGCCCGGCGCCGCGCTTGCGGCCGATCGAGTCGAGCTCGTCGATGAAGATGATGCACGGCGCGTTGGCGCGGGCGGTCTTGAACAGGTCGCGCACGCGGCTGGCGCCGACGCCCACGAACATCTCCATGAAGTCCGACCCGGTCACGGTGATGAACGGGACGCCCGCCTCGCCGGCGGTGGCGCGGGCCAGGAGGGTCTTGCCGGTGCCCGGCGGGCCCACCAGCAGCATGCCCTTGGGGACCTCGGCACCGGCCTTGCGGAAGCGGTCGGGTTCGCGCAGGAACGCGACGACCTCGCGGACCTCCTCCTTCACCTCGCGGTAGCCGGCGACGTCGGCGAAGCGCGTGGTCGGCTCGTGGGGCTTGTAGAGCCGCGCCGTGGACTTGCCGATCTGGCCGAGGGGGCCCATCTGCCCGCGCGCCTGGCGGTTGAGGAACCAGAACACGCCGACGAACAGCAGCAGGGGCAGGAGGAACGAGGCGAGCAGCGGCAGCAGCCCGCCGCCCTCCACCTGGTAGGTCTGGGCGACCCCGTTCTCCTCCAGCAGCGTGAGCAGGCTGCCGTCGTCGCCCGCGACCGGGGTGCCGGGCAGGGTGGTGGAGAAGGTGGTGCGGCCCTCGTCGGTCGGCTCCGTGTAGCGGCCGTCGACGGCCTGGCCCTGGATGCGCACCTGCTCCACGCGGCCCTGCTCCACCGCGGCGACGAACTCGTCGTAGGTCAGCCGTCCGGGGTCGGCCTGCAGCGTCGAGAACAGCCAGAACAGCACCAGGACCAGCAGGACGCCGGTGAGGATCCGGGAGCGGGCGTTGACACGGTCCACGAGCGCGGTCCTTGCAAGCAGGTTGGGGAGGGGTCATACCCCTCGCTCGCCGCGCCTCACCCTATCGTGGTGGCGAGCCTGGGCACGGAAGGAGCGGGGTTGGCCGCACTCGGGGAGGGCGTCGACCTCGCCGTCGACGTCGTGGTCGTCGGCGCGGGGGTGGCCGGGCTCGTCGCCGCCCTCGACCTCCTGGACGCCGCGCCGCACCTGTCCGTCGCCGTCGTCGACAAGGGCGCGGCGGGGACCACGGGGTCGACGCCGCTGGCGCAGGGGGGGATGGCCGTGGCGGTCGGCCCGGGCGACAGCCCCGCGCTGCACGCCGCGGACACCCTGCGGGCCGGCGACGGCCTGGGCGACCCGGTCGCCGTCCGCGTGATGGCCGAGGACGGGCCCGCCCGCCTCGCCGACCTGGTCCGCCGCGGCGGCGTCTTCGACCGCCTGGCCCCGGACGCGCCGGGGGCGGGCTGGGCGTCCGGGGCCGACCCGGCGGCGCTGGGCGGCTCGCCGTTCGCGCTGGCGCGGGAGGGCGGGCAGACCGTCGCGCGCAGCGTGCGGACCGCCGACGCGTCGGGGGCGGAGATCTCGCGGGCGCTGCTGGCCGCGGCGCGGGGGCGGACGTCGCCGGCGGTGGCACCCGGGCGGATCACCCGGGTGCAGGGGGTGGCCTGCGCGCTCGCCCAGCCGCCCGCCGACGGGGCCCTGCCGGGCGACGTCACCGGCGTCTGGGTGCTCCTGGACGCCGTCGACGGCGCCGGGCTGGGGCCGGACCAGGCCGGGGGCCTGGCCCTGGTCCGCGCCCGCGCCGTGCTGCTGGCCTCCGGCGGGTGCGGCGGCCTCTACGCCGCCACGACCAACCGCGACGAGGCCACCGCCGACGGGGTCGCCCTGGCTGGGCGGGCCGGGGCGGGCCTGCTCGACCTCGAGTTCGTCCAGTTCCACCCGACCGGCCTGAAGGTCGCCACCGGGAGCGCGTGGCGCCTGCTGCTCACCGAGGCCCTGCGCGGGGCGGGCGCGGTCCTGCTCGACGCCGGCGGCCGCCGGTTTATGGTCGGCCGGCACCCCGACGCCGAGCTCGCGCCCCGCCACGTGGTCACCCGCGGGATCCTGGACCAGCCGGGCGGGGCGTGGCTCGACGCCACCGGGCTGCCGGCGGAGGTGCTCGCCGAGGAGTTCCCCACCGTCCTGGCCGGCGCGCGGCGCCACGGCTACGACCTGGCCACCGAGCCGGTCCCCGTCGAGCCGACCCAGCACTACCTGGTCGGGGGCGTCGCCACCGACCTGCACGGCGCGACCTCGGTGCCGGGGCTGTGGGCGGCCGGCGAGGTGGCGTCGACCGGCGTCCACGGCGCCAACCGCATGGCCGGCAACTCCCTGCTCCAGGCCTGCGTGTTCGGGTCCCGGGCCGGCCGCGCGCTGGCGGCCCGGCTGGGGCCGGGCGCGCCGGACCCGCGCGACCCCGCCGAGCCCGCGTTCGCCGCACCGGCCCCGGACCTGGACCGCGCCGCGCTGCGCGCCGACCTGCGCCAGGCGATCTCGGCCGGCGCGGGGGCGGTGCGCACGGCGGCGGGGCTGGAGACCGCGGCCAAGGCGCTGGAGGGGGCCGCCGCCCGCCTGGGGGCCGCGCCCGCCCGCGACCGCGACGGCGCCGAGCTCGCCAGCCTGGTCGCCGTCGGCCGCCTCATCGTGCGCGCCGCCCTGCTGCGCGCCGAGTCGCGCGGCGTCCACTGGCGCGAGGACCACCCCGCGCCGGACCCCGCCTGGGCGGGGGTCCGGCTGCGCGCCCAGCTGCCCTGAACCCCCCGGAGGTCCCCGTGCGCCCCGTCCCCGTCCCGCCCGCTCCCGGCCAGGAGTCCGTCTGGGACTACCCCCGCCCCCCGCGGGTCGAGCCCAGCATCCGCCGCGTGCGCATCGCGCTGGGCGGCGTGACGTTCGTCGACACCACCGACGCCGTCCGGGTGCTGGAGACCAGCCACCCCCCGGCCTGGTACGTGTCCCTGGCGGCGGTGCGCGGCGCCGAGCTGGTCCGCGAGGGCCGCACGACGGTCTGTGAGTTCAAGGGCCGGGCCGCCTACTGGACGGTGGTGGCGGGCGGCGCCCAGGCGGTCGCGGCGGCGTGGGGCTACCCGGACCCGGCCGCCGGCTACGAGGTGCTCGCCGACCGCTTCACCGTGTACCCGGAGCGCATGGACGCCTGCTGGATCGACGACGAGCGCGTCGAACCGCAGCCGGGCGGCTTCTACGGCGGCTGGGTCACCGGCGACGTCGCCGGCCCGTTCAAGGGGGGCCCGGTTCCTGGGGGTGGTAGCCCTTTGCCCCCCGGCTCCGGACCATGCGTATGCTTCCGGCCACGCTGAGGAAGGAGTCCCCGATGGTCCTCGACGCGCTGGCGGACCACCGACGGTCCAGCGAGCCGAGGTGCTGGACGCGCTGCGCGCGCGCGACCCGCTCGCGCTGGCGGAGGCCTACTACCGGACCGTCGGTGCCGTCCAGGCGATCGGGCGGCGGCTGCTCGGCCCCGGCAGGGAGACCGAGGCGCTGCTGCGCGCGGTCTACCGGCGCCTGTGGGAGGCCCCGCCCGCGGGTGGCGCGCTGGAGGGCTGGGTGCGGGCCCAGGCGTTCGCCCTGGCCGCCGAGTACCTGCGCGCGCTCGGGCGCCCGGCCGCCACGGCGTCGGCCGCGGCGCTGCTCCCCGACCTCGGCGCCCCGGAACCTGGGCCGCCCGACGCCGCCGAGGAGGCGCTGGCGGGGCTCGACGACGCGGCCCGGTCGGCGGTCGTGCGCGCCCACGACCGCGGCCAGGCGCCCGACGAGGGCGACGGCGAGGCCGCCGCGGCCCTCGAGCGCGGGCTGGCGGCGCTCGCCGGGCCGTGCCCGCGGCGCGGAGTCGGCGGACCCGGGCGCCCGCCCGCACCTGGGCGCCTGGACGCTGGGGCTGCTGGAGCCGGGCGCGGCCGCCCGGGTGGCGGCCGCCGTCCTCGCCGACGGCACGCTCAGCGCGCGCGCCGCGACCCTGCGCCGGGGACGCCGCCGCCTGGAGGGCCTGCCGCCGGGCTCCGACGTGGGCCAGCGCGTCCTCGTCGCGATCCTCGCCCCCTCCCCCCGGTCGACGCGCCGGCGCCGGTCCCCCCGGCCGCATCCCCGGCCGCGGCCGCTCCCGGTGAAGCCGGGCAGCCGGCGGAACGCCGCCGGCGGCCGGAGCGGACGGGGACGGCGCGGACGGGGACGGCGCGGGCGGCGGGCGGGGGTCGCAGCGCGGCCGCCCCCGGCGTGACCGGCACCGGGGCAGCGGCGGACCCGGACCTCGGCGCCGACCCCGCTCCGGAGCCGGCCGGCGCGCAGGACCCGGCGGCGCCCCCGCCCGGCGGGCGGCGGGCACGGCGCCGCGCCCGCCAGGCCCGCGGGCTGGGGCCGGGCGGCAGCCTGCTGCTCACCCTCGGCACGGTGCTGGGCGTCGTGGCCATCGTCCTGTCGGCGCCGGCCTGACGCGGCGGCCGCCCGACCGCGGGCCGCTGCTACCCTTTCGCCCACACCACCCTCGCACCGAGACCTGGAGCAACGACGTGGCCGAGGACGAAACCCCGAACCCCTTCCAGTCGATGGTCGAGGCCAACGTCTGGCGCCGGCTCTACGAGAACCGGACGCTGTACCTGCGGGGCCCCATCGAGGACACCGTCGCGGACACCCTCGTCGCCCAGCTGATGTCGCTGGACGCGGAGAGCGACAAGGACGTCACCCTCTACATCAACTCCCCCGGCGGCCTGGTCAGCGGCATGTTCGCCGTCTACGACGTCGTCAACCTGATGCGCGCGCGGGTCAACACGGTCTGCGTCGGCGTCGCGGCCTCGGCGGCCGCCTTCCTGCTGGCGACCGGGACCGGCACGCGCGCCGCGACGGAGAACGCCCGCATCATGATCCACCAGCCCCTCGGCGGCGCGCAGGGGCAGGCGGTCGACATCCAGATCCAGGCCCGCCAGATCGCCTTCCTGCGCGAGCGCCTCAACGAGATCCTCGCCGAGCGCACCGGCAAGCCGGTCGAGCAGATCACCCGCGACACCGACCGCGACTTCTGGCTGTCCGCCGCGGAGGCCGTCGAGTACGGCCTGATCGACGAGGTCCGCGCCAAGGACCGCGGCATCTAGGAAGCGGGGGGCTGGCCCCCCAGCAGCACGTCGGCCCGGCCGCCGGCCGGGTCGACGGCGACCACGCGGTGGTTGCCGGTGTCGGCGACCAGGATGCGCCGGCCGTCCCACGCGACCGCCTCCGGCTCCCGGAAGGCGGCGGCGGACCGCGCGTCGGCGGGCAGGACGGGGCGGCGCTCCAGTTCCGCGATCGCGGCGTGCAGCGGGGTCCCGTCGCCGAGCAGCGTCGACACCGCGCCGGTGGCCGGGTCGACGGCGCGGACGGCGTGGTTGAGGGTGTCGGCGACCAGGAGCCGGTCGCCCATCGCCGCGATCCCCACGGGGTGCTGGAAGCGGGCGACGTCGCCGGGCCCGTCGACGAACCCGAAGTCGAACAGGTCGCCGCCCGCGACGGTCGTGACCAGCCCGCCGGCGACCCGCCGCACCGCGGAGATCTCGCTGTCGGCGACGTGGAGCGCCCCGTCGGCGCCGCGCGCCAGCCCGGACGGCTGGGCGAACGCCGCCGTCGCGTAGTCGCCGTCGACCCGCGCCTCGCGGCTGGACCCGGCGAGGATCCCCGCGACCGCGGGCACGCCGTCGCGGGCCGGCTGCACGACCCACAGCTGGTGGCTGCCGGCCATGGCCACGACGACCTCGCCGCCCTCGCCCGGCGCGACGTCCCACGGTGACCGCAGGTCGGTGGTGCGGGCCGGGCCGGCGTGGAAGCCGTGGCCGCGGTGGCCGGTGCCCGCCAGCGTGGTGACCTGCCCGGTGGTCAGGTCGACGCGCCGCACCGCGTGGTTGCCGGTGTCGGCGACCAGCAGGCCCCCCGCCCCGTCGGGCGCCAGCCCGTGCGGCGTCCGGAACCGCACCTGGGCGCCGGTCCCGTCGTGCAGGCCCGCCCGGCCGGACCCGATCCGCCCGCGCTCCGCACCGGTGGCCAGGTCGGCGACCACCACCTGGTGGTGCCCGGTGTCGGCGACGTAGAGGGTGTCGCCCTCGACGGCCAGGCCGCCGGGGAAGGCCAGGACGCCGGGCGGCGCGGGCTCGGGGCGGATCGGCAGCGCGTCGCGGACCAGCCGGCCGGGCTGCTCGTCCAGCAGCGCGCGCACCACCGCGACCAGGTCCTCGCGGTCGGGTTCGCCCGCGGCCTGCCCGGCGACGGTGCCGTCGGGGCGCACGAACACCAGCGTCGGCCAGGCCTTGACCGCGTACGCGCTCCAGGTCGCGTGGCCGGTGTCGACCACGACGGGGTGGGTGACCCCGTGGCGCTGGACGGCGGCGCGCACCAGGTCGGGGTCGCCCTCGGTGGGGAACTTGGGGCTGTGGACGCCGACGAACACCACGGGTTCGTCGGCGAGGTCGGCCTCGGCGAGCGACAGCTCCGGCAGGGTGTGCAGGCAGTTGATGCAGGCGTAGGTCCAGAAGTCCAGGACCACGACCCGCCCGCGCAGGTCCGCCCGGGTCAGGGCCCGGTCGACGTTCAGCCACACGGCGTCGACGGGGAGGTCCGGGGCGTGGATGGCCAACGAAGCCTCAGATCCTCTGGCAGCGCGGGCAGAAGGTGGTGCCGCGGTCGCCCAGGACGATGCGGCGCATGGGGGTGCCGTCGCGCGGGCACGGCTTGCCCTGCTGGCCGTAGGCGACCAGGAAGTCGGCGTAGCGGCCGGACTCGCCGTTGACCATCTGGTAGTCCCGGAAGGTCGTGCCCTCCCGGTCGACCGCGGCGGCGAGCACGCTGCGGATCGCCGCCCAGAGGCGGTCGGTGCGGGCCCGCGACAGGCGCCGCGCGCGCGGGTCGATGCGCGCGATCCACAGGGCCTCGTCGGCGTAGATGTTGCCGACGCCGGCCACGGGCCGCTGGGTCAGCAGCGCCGGCTTGACCTGCATCCGCGACCGGGTCAGCCAGGCGTGGAACGCGGCCGGGTCGAAGTCGTCGGACAGCGGCTCGGGCCCCAGGTGCGCCAGGGTGGCGATGCCGGCGTGGTCCCCCGCCGCCACGACCCCCAGGCGCCCGAAGCGCCGGACGTCGCGGAAGTCCAGAACCGCGTCGTCGAGGGTGAACGTGGCGCGCACGTAGGCGTCCGGCTCCCATCCCTGGTCCCCCCGGAACCGGAACGACCCGGTCATGCCCAGGTGCAGCACCAGCTCGAG
Organism: Egibacteraceae bacterium; assembly: GCA_030447925.1. Taxonomy (GTDB): domain Bacteria; phylum Actinomycetota; class Nitriliruptoria; order Euzebyales; family Egibacteraceae; genus JAUJNX01. Next base: position 93,417 of record JAUJNX010000008.1, read on the forward strand.
CCCGCCGTCCAGCGGGGCGAGCAGGTACTTGCCGCGCCGCCCGACGTCCAGGATGCGGTGGCCCGCGGCCTTGTCCACCGCGTCGAAGCGCGCCTGCGGGTCGGTGGTGACCGCGAGCACCCGGCGGCCCGCCAGCCGCGGCTGCAGCTGGCGGCGCACGCTCTCGACCTCGGGCAGCTCCGGCATCGCGTCCCATGATCGCCGCTGCGCCGCGCCGCAGGCGACTGAAGGCGGGGACGGGGCCTGCCGAGACTACGGGGACCGGGGTACCACCCAGAGGGGGAACCGCTGTGGAGCCGATCGACGTCCAGGGGTCTGGCCTGTTCCTGCGCCAGCAGGCGGCGACCCTGACCTGCGCGCTCCTCGACCCCGACGACCCGTCGACGCTGCGCGACGCGTGCGCCGCCCACGAGGGCTGCCACGACCTTTGGGTCGGGCTGGTGGCGGCGACCCGGGAGCGGTCGGCGGACGCGGCGGACGCCGTCGCCGACCTCTACACCTTCCACGGGCGCCTGCTGGAGTCCCTCGAGCACGGGCTGGAGGGCTGGTTCCACCCGCAGGCCGCCAGCGACGTCCGGGAGGTGCTCGCCGACCGGCTTGCCCGGCGCACCGACGCCGTCGTCGGCGCCCTGGACGCGATCGGCGGGCGGCTGCTGGACCTCGCGGCGGACCGGCGCGCACCCGTCTGACCGGGGGGGCACACTTCGGGGCATGGCCACCGCCCCCGCCCCCCAGCCCGTCAACGAACCGGTCCGCGGCTACGCGCCGGGCAGCCCGGAACGGGCCGCCCTGGCCGAGCACCTGGCCGCGCTGGCCAAGGAGCGCGTCGAGGCGCGCATGCGCATCGGCGCCCGTGACGTCGCGGGCGACACGACCTTCCCGGTGGTCGCGCCGCACCGCCACGACCACGTGCTGGCCGACGTGCACGCCGCCGGGCCCGCCCACGTGGAGCAGGCGGTGGCCGCGGCCGGCAACGCCGCGCGCGGGTGGGCCGCGCTGGACCAGGCGGAGCGGTCGGCGGTGTTCCTGCGCGCCGCGGACCTGCTCGCCGGGCCGTGGCGCGACGCGGTCAACGCGGCGACCATCCTGGGGCAGTCCAAGTCGTGGCACCAGGCGGAGATCGACGCGGCCTGCGAGCTCATCGACTTCTGGCGCTTCAACTGCCACTGGGCCGACCGGATCGCAGAGGAGCAGCCCGACTCGGTCCCGGGGGCGTGGAACCGCACCGACTACCGGCCGCTGGAGGGCTTCGTCCTCGCGCTGTCGCCGTTCAACTTCACCTCCATCGCGGGCAACCTGCCCACCGCGCCGGCGCTGCTGGGCAACACCGTGGTGTGGAAGCCGTCGGAGAAGCAGGCGCTGTCGGCCCAGGTGCTGATGGACCTGCTGCGGGCGGCGGGGCTGCCCGACGGCGTGGTCAACCTGGTCCACGGCGACGGCGGGCTGGTGAGCGAGGTGGCGATGGCCCAGCCGGGCTTCGCGGGCCTGCACTTCACCGGGTCCTCGACGGTGTTCCGCGACCTGTGGCGCCGGGCCGGGGCCAACCTGGACCGCCTGCGCACCTTCCCGCGGATCGTCGGGGAGACGGGCGGCAAGGACTTCGTCGTCGCCCACCCGTCCGCGGCGGCCGACGCCCTCGTCGTCGCGCTGGGACGGGGCGCGTTCGAGTACCAGGGGCAGAAGTGCTCGGCGGCGTCGCGGGCCTACGTCCCGCGCTCGCTGTGGCCGGCGGTGCGCGACGGGCTCGCCGACCTCGCGCGGTCGCTGCCCATGGGCGACCCCGCCGACCCGGCGACGTTCCTCGGTGCGGTCATCTCCGAGGCGTCCTACCGGCGCCTCACCGGGGCGGTGCGCGACGCGGTCGCGGGCGGGGCGGAGCTGCTCGCCGGCGAGGGCGCCGACGACGCGGTCGGCTGGTTCGTTCCCCCGACGGTGCTGGTGACCCCGGACCCCCGCTCCGACACCATGGTCCGCGAGCTGTTCGGGCCCGTCCTCTCCGTGTTCGTCTACGACGACGCCGACTGGGAGGCGACCCTGGACCTGGTCGACACGACCAGCCCCTACGGCCTCACCGGGGCGGTGTTCGCCACCGACCGGGCGGCCATCGCGCAGGCGTCCGCCGCGCTGCGCCAGGCGGCCGGCAACTTCTACGTCAACGACAAGCCGACAGGGGCGGTGGTCGGCCAGCAGCCGTTCGGCGGGGGGCGCGCCTCGGGCACCAACGACAAGGCCGGGTCGCCGTGGAACCTGCTGCGCTGGCTGTCGCCGCGCACGGTCAAGGAGACCTTCGTGCCGCCGACCGACTGGCGCTACCCGCACCTGGGGCCCGCAGCAGGAGCTGCGGGTGCGGGCCACGATGCTGCCGACGCATCGGGCCTCGCCGAGGGCGGGTCCCGCCCCTGACCCGCCCCCTCTAGGGTTGTCGGCATGGCATCCGGACACCACCTGGCCCAGGTCAACATCGCGCTGCCGGTCGAGCCGCTGACCTCCGAGCGGCTGGCCTCCTTCCTGGCCCTGCTGGAACCCGTCAACGCCCTGGCCGACGCCGCCCCCGGCTTCGTCTGGCGCCTGCAGACCGAGGACGGTGACGCCACCGCCGTGCGCGCCTTCGGCGACGACCGGCTGATCGTCAACCTCTCCGTCTGGGACTCGCTGGCGTCGCTGGCCGACTTCGTGTTCCGCGGGCCCCACGCCGGGGTCCTGCGCCGGCGCCGGGACTGGTTCGTCCCCGTGCGCGAGGCCGTCACCGTCCTGTGGTGGGTGCCCGCCGGGGTCCGCCCGACCGTCGCCGACGCCGAGGAGCGCCTCGCCGCGCTGCGCCGCGACGGGCCGACCCCCTTCGCCTTCTCCGTCCAGCGGCCCTTCCCGCCGCCCGGCGAGCAGGACGCCCCGGCCGTGGACGACCGCTGGTCGTGCCCGGTGTGAGCGGCCTGCTGGTCGTCGTCAACCGGCGCGCCGGCACGGCCGACCGGGAGCGGCTCGCCGAGGGCCTGGCGGTGCTGGAGGCCGGAGCCCGCGTGGAGGTCTGCGAGACCGGCGACCCCGGCGAGCTCGACGACGCCCTGGACCGGCTGGACGGCCGCGCCCTGGTCGTGGCGGGCGGCGACGGCAGCCTGCACCTTGCGGTCGCCCGCTTGTGGGCCCGGGGCCCGTCCGCGCTCGCCGCGGCGCCGATCGGGCTCCTGCCCCTGGGCACGGGCAACGACCTGGCGCGCGGGCTGGCCTTCCCCCTGGAACCCGGGGCGGCGGCGGCGCGGGTGCTCGCCGGCGGCGCCCGCGCGCTGGACCTGGTGACCACCGACCACGGCGAGGTCGTGGTCAACGCCGCCCACGCGGGCCTGGGGGCGGTGGCCGCGACCGTGTCCGAGGACCTCAAGCCCCGCCTCGGCCCGCTGGCCTATCCCGTCGGCGCGGTCGTGTCGGCCGTCCGCGAGGGCGGGTACCGCCTGGCCGTCGCCGTCGACGGCAGCGTGATCCACGACGGCGAGACGCTGCTCGTGGGGGTCGCCAACGGCCCGTCGTTCGGTGGCGGGACGGCCCTCGCCCCGCCCGCGGTCCCCGACGACGGGGTGCTCGACGTCGTGGTCGTGACCGCCGTCGCCCCGCTGGCCCGCGCCGCGTTCGGCGCCGCCCTGCGCGCCGGCACCCACCTGGACCGCCACGACGTCCTGCACGTCCGCGGCCGCGCGGCCACGATCACCGGGGACGCGGTCCCCCACGACCTGGACGGCGAGGTCACCGGCGCCCGCACCGCCGCGACCTACCGCCTGCACCCCCGCGCCTGGCGCCTGCTGGGCGCCTGACCGCCCCACGGCCGCCCGGACGGGGCGGGTGCTTCCGATCCCGGGGCCGGGCGGTCAGGATGGTCGCGAACGTGGCCGCGTGCCACCGTCCCGACAGAGGAGACACCTGCGATGATCGGCTTCCTGATCAGCCTGCTCGTGGTGGGCCTGATCGCCGGAGCGCTCGCCCGGGCGCTGGTGCCCGGCGCCGACCCGATGAGCATCCCCCAGACGATCCTGCTCGGCATCGTCGGCTCCTTCATCGGCGGGCTCCTCGGCAACCTCCTGTTCGGAGGGTTCCAGGCCCGCTTCGAGCCGGCGGGGATCATCGGGTCGATCATCGGCGCGGTCCTCGCCCTGCTCGCCTACCGCGCGTTCCAGCGCCGCAGCAGCACGCGCGCCTGACCCGAGCCCGGTCCCGGCCCGCTCCCCCGCGTCAGCGCGGCGCCATGCGGATGGCGCCGTCCAGGCGGATCACCTCGCCGTTGAGCATCGGGTTCTCCACGATGTGGCGGACCAGGGCCGCGTACTCGGCCGGCTGACCCAGCCGGCTGGGGTGCGGCACCTGCTTGCCCAGCGACTGCTGGGCGGCCTCCGGCAGCCCCGCCATCATCGGGGTGAGGAAGATGCCCGGGGCGATCGTGCAGACCCGCACGAGCTTGTCGGCCAGGTCGCGGGCGATCGGCAGGGTCATGCCGACCACGCCGCCCTTGGAGGCCGAGTAGGCGGCCTGGCCGATCTGGCCGTCGAAGGCCGCGACCGACGCGGTGTTGACGATCACGCCGCGCTCCTCGCCGTCGGGCTCGACCTGGACCATGCGCTCCGCGGCGAGGCGGATGACGTTGAAGGTGCCGATCAGGTTGACCCCCACGACCTTCGCGAAGGCGTCGAGGGGGTGCACGCCGTTGCGGCCCAGGACGCGGGTGGCGATCGCGATGCCCGCGCAGTTCACGACGACGTGCGGCCCGCCCAGCTCCGCGGCCGCCGCGACCGCCGCCGCGACGTCGGACTCGCTGGTGACGTCGGCGCCCACGAAGCGGGCGCCGTCGCCCAGCTCCGCGGCGACCGCCTCGCCGTCCGACGACGGCAGGTCGACGATGACGGCGCGCGCCCCGGCGCCGATGAGCTCGGTGGCCGTGGCCCGCCCCAGCCCCGACGCGCCGCCCGTGACCAGCGCGACCTTGCCCTCGACCCGCATGCATCCTCCTGACCCGACGCCGATGTGGGCAGGCAGGGTAACGCCGCGGCCCGCCGGCGCTCGCGCGGCGCTCCACAGGCGGCTTTGCGCCCGCCGGGGGGTGATGGGACCATGAGCGCATGAGCGCTCCCGTCGTCCCCACGACCGATCGCACGCCGCCCTGGACGCCGGGGGCGTGGCGGGGGTACCCCGCGGCGCAGCAGCCGGAGTGGCCCGACACCGGCGCGCTGGAGGCGGCGCTGCGCACCCTGTCCGGGCACCCGCCGCTGGTCTTCGCCGGGGAGGCGCGGGCGCTGCGCGCCCAGCTCGCGGAGGTCGCGGCCGGCCGCGCGTTCCTGCTGCAGGGCGGCGACTGCGCGGAGACCTTCGCCGCGTTCAGCGCCGACGGCATCCGCGACAAGCTCAAGGTCCTGCTGCAGATGGCGGTCGTGCTCACCTACGGCGCCCAGCTGCCGGTGGTGAAGGTCGGGCGCATCGCCGGGCAGTTCGCCAAGCCGCGCTCCAGGTCGACCGAGACCGTCGACGGGCGCACGCTGCCCGCCTACCGCGGCGACGCGGTCAACGGCCTGGACTTCTCCGAGGAGGCGCGCACCCCCGACCCCGACCGGCTGGTGCGCGTGTACCACCAGTCCGCGGCGACGCTGAACCTGCTGCGCGCCTTCACCAGCGGCGGGTTCGCCGACCTGGAGAAGGTCCACGTCTGGAACCAGGAGTTCGTCGCCGCGTCGCCCCAGGGCCGGCGCTACGCCGCCCTCGCCGACGAGATCACCCGGGCGCTGCGCTTCCTGGTCGCCTGCGGGATCGACGTGGCGCACCACCCCGCCTTCCGCACGGTCGACTTCTGGACCTCCCACGAGGCGCTGCTGCTGGGCTACGAGGAGGCGCTGACCCGCCGGGACTCCCTGACCGGCGACTGGTACGACTGCAGCGCGCACATGCTCTGGGCGGGCGAGCGCACCCGCGACCCCGACGGCGCCCACGTCGCGTTCCTGGCAGGGGTCCACAACCCGGTGGGGGTGAAGCTCGGGCCGACGTCCACGCCCGACGAGGTCGCGGCGCTGGCCCTGCGCCTGAACCCCGACGGCATCCCCGGGCGCCTGACCCTCATCACGCGCATGGGCGCCGGCGCGGTGGCGGACCGGCTGCCCGCGCTGGTCGGCGGCGTGCGCGACCTGGGCATCCCCGTGGTCTGGTCCTGCGACCCGATGCACGGCAACACCTTCACCTCCGACGGCGGCTACAAGACCCGGCGCCTGAGCGACATCCTCGAGGAGCTGCGGGTCTTCTTCGCCGTCCACGCCCAGGAGGGCACCGTCCCCGGCGGCGTGCACGTCGAGCTGACCGGCGAGAACGTCACCGAGTGCCTCGGCGGCGCGCACGAGATCGCCGACCTGGACCTGTCGACCCGCTACGAGACCGCCTGCGACCCGCGCCTCAACAACACCCAGGCGCTGGAGCTGGCGTTCCAGATGGCCGAGATGCTGCGCGGCCAGGGCCGGGCCGCCGTCTGACCCCGGTCCGCTAGAACCGGCAGGGGCCGGTCACCACCGGGGTGTTGGCCCCGATCGCGTCGGCGACGCGCGGGGCGACCGCCTCGGCGCTGAGCGCGTAGCCGGTGCCCGGCTCGGCCGCCGCCGCGGCGAAGACCACGCCGCCGACCTGCCCCTCCCCGGTCACGAACGGCCCGCCGGAGTCGCCCTGCTCGACGCTGGTCGCCCCCGCCGGCGCGGACAGGGTCAGCACCTCGCGGCTGACGAAGCCCTGGCCGTAGATGTCGCGGCCGACCGCGCTGGTGCGCGCGGCGACCGAGGCGGGCTTCACGACCAGCTCGGGCCGCCCGCCGGGGAAGCCCAGGGTCGCGCCCGCGGTCGCGCGCTGCGACGGGCTGGTCACGAAGGCGATCGGCGGGGCGGTGACCCCGGGCGACGACAGGACGGCCAGGTCGGTCTGCGGGTCCACGAGCACCGGCACGGCCTCGTACGCGCCGGACTCGTCGCGGACGGTCAGCTCCTCCCCGCCGGCCACGACGTGGGCGTTGGTGACCACGTAGCCCGGCTGGGTGACGAACCCGCTGCCCGACGAGACCCCGCCGCAGCCCAACGCCTGCACCTGCACGGTGCTGGCGCGCGCCGCGGCCTGGGCCGCCGCCACCACGGCGTCGTCGGGCGGGGCGACCGGCGGTGACGTCGTGCCCTCGCGCAGGTCGGTGAAGACCTGCGGGAAGCCCTGCTGCTGCAGGTAGGTCCCCACCCGGCCGACCAGGTCCGGCGCGGGGGGCAGCGTCTCGGCGAGCACCGTGGCGATGCGGGAGTCACGGACCTGCTGGGCCACCCAGGGCACGGGCCCGTGGATCAGCGCGGACCCCAGCAGCCAGATCACCAGCGCCGCGGCCAGCACGCCGACGGCGGTCCCCCCCGCGTGGTCGACCGCGATGGTGCCCCGGCCGGCGCCCGCGGCGGCGGACTGCAGCCGGCGACCGACCGCCAGGCCGAGCGACTGGCCCAGGACCACGGCGGCCAGCAGCAGCCCGAGGGTGAGCAGGGCGAGGTTGGTGCCCGGCTCGGCGACGACGCGGGCGGCCAGCGGCGGCGCCAGCGCGGACCCGCCGACCAGCCCGGCCGCGGTGCCGGCGAAGACCGCCACCTGGGCGACCGCCCCCTGGCGGTACCCGCGCACGGCGGCCACCACCAGCGCGACGGCCAGCACAAGGTCCAGCGAGTTGAACCCGCTCATGCGCGCGCCGCCGCCACCGTCCCCCCTCCACCCGAATCGGCCTCACTAGGCTAGCCACATGTTGGAGATCGACGACATCCGCCGCGCCGCGGGACGCCTGGCCGGTGTGGCCCATCGGACACCCGTGCTGACCAGCCGCACCCTGGACCAGCGCACGGGGGCACGGGTGTTCCTCAAGGCCGAACCCTTCCAGCGCACCGGGTCGTTCAAGTTCCGCGGCGCGTACAACGCGATCGCGGCGCTGCCCCCCGACCAGCGGGCGCGCGGGGTCACCGCCTACTCCTCCGGCAACCACGCCCAGGCGATGGCGCTGGCCGCCCAGCTCCAGGGCGTCCCGGCGGTCATCCTCATGCCCGCCGACGCACCGCCCGCCAAGCTCGCCGCCACCCGCGGGTACGGCGCCGAGGTCGTCACCTACGACCGCTACGCCGAGGACCGCACGGCGCTCGGCGAGGCGCTGGCGGCGGACCGCGGCCTCGCGCTGATCCCGCCGTTCGACCACTGGGACGTGATGGCGGGCCAGGGGACGCTCGCGCTGGAGCTGCTGGAGGAGACCGGCCCGCTCGACGTGCTGTTCGTGTGCGTCGGCGGGGGCGGGCTGATCAGCGGCTGCGCGACCGCGGCCAAGGCCCTGGTGCCGGGCATCGCGGTCGTGGGGGTCGAGCCCGCCGCCGGGGACGACGTGCGCCGCTCGCTGGCGGCGGGCGAGCGCGTCAGCATCCCGGTCCCCCGCACCATCGCCGACGGCCAGCAGACCACCGCGCCGGGCGAGCGCACCTTCCCCGTGATCCGGCGCCTGGTCGACGAGGTCGTCCTGGCCACCGACGACCAGATCCTCGCCGCCATGGCGTTCCTGTTCGACACCTGCAAGGTCGTGACCGAGCCGTCCGGCGCGTGCGCCCTGGCCGCGGTCCTGGCCGGCACCGCCGACGTCGCGGGCCTGCGCGTCGGGGTGACCCTGTCGGGCGGCAACGTCGGCCTCCCCCGCTTCCTCGACCTGCTCGCCCCGCGGGCCGCTCGGCGCGACTGAGGCGGGTCAGACCAGCAGGCAGACCTGGCCGTCGCTGGCGCGCAGGACGGCGCGGGCGGCGGCGCGGACCGCCGCGAGGTGGTGGCGGAAGCGCTCGACCTCGTCCACGCCCTCCGTGGCGGGCGGCACTGTGCCCAGCGCGGCCAGCTCGGCGTCCCAGTCCGCCGCGGCGGCCTCGGTGCGCAGGTGGGTCAGGGGCGCCTGGGACAGCGACCGGTCGATGTCCTGGATGACGGTGAGCACGACGTCGGTGGTGGTGCGCACCCCGGGGCTGGCCAGGCGGTGCAGCGACTGGAGCTTGCGCATGGCCATGGCCATGGCCTGGCGCGGGTCGGCCAGGTCGGCGGCCACCCCGTCCACGGCGCGCAGGTCGATGACGACCTGCGCAGGCACGCCGAACCACGCCCGCAGCAGGCCGAACAGCACCTCCGCCGAGGTGCGGGCGGCGAGCAGCTCGCGCGGCTTGGCGATCTCCAGCATTGGCGCGACACCGTATACGGTCTCCCCCGGATGGACGACGCGACCGCCCTGCTCGTGACCGTGACGGGCCGCGACCGCCCCGGGGTGACCTCGGGGCTGTTCGACGTGCTCGCGCCGCTGGGCGCGCGCGTGCTGGACATGGAGCAGGTCGTCATCCGCGACCGGCTCGTGCTCGGGCTGCTCGTCTCGCTGGGCGACGACGAGGCCCGGACCCGCACGCTGCTGGCCCAGCGCGCCGCGGAGCTGGGCGTCGGCATCGAGTTCGCCGCCATGGCCGCCCGGCGCCCGACCCAGCGCGCCGTCCGCCACCACGTGACCGTCCTGGGCCAGCCGCTGCGGGCGGACGCGATCGCGGGGATCACCCGGCGCATCGCCCGCTGCGGGGCGAACATCGACCGCATCACCCGCCTGTCGCGCTACCCCATCACCAGCTTCGAGCTGCTGGTGTCCGGCTGCGCGTCGGACCGGCTGAAGGTCGAGCTGGCGGCGGAGGCGGCGATCCAGCGCGTTGACATCGCCGTCCAGCGCGCGTCGCTGTACCGCCGGGCCAAGCGCCTGGTGGTCATGGACGTCGACTCCACCCTGATCCAGGGCGAGGTCATCGAGCTGCTCGCCGAGCGCGCGGGCCACGCCGACCAGGTCCGCGCCGTCACCGAGGCGGCCATGGCCGGGGACCTGGACTTCGAGACCTCGCTGCGACGGCGGGTCGCGCTCCTGCGCGGCCTGCCCGTGGCGGTCCTGGACGAGGTGCGCGCGGACCTGCGCCTCACCCCCGGCGCGCGCACCCTGGTGCGCACGCTGAAGCGCCTCGGCTACACCCTGGCCCTGGTGAGCGGGGGCTTCACCCAGGTGATCGACGGGCTGGTCGCCGACCTCGGCATCGACCACGCCGCCGCCAACACCCTGGAGATCGCCGACGGGCACCTCACCGGGGGGCTGGTGGGGCCGGTCGTGGACCGGGCCGGCAAGGCGGTGGCCCTGGAGCGCTTCGCCGCCCTGGCCGGGGTGCCCATCAGCCAGACCGTCGCCGTGGGCGACGGCGCGAACGACCTCGACATGCTCGCGCGCGCCGGCCTCGGCATCGCCTTCAACGCCAAACCCATCGTCCGGCAGGCCGCGGACGCGGCGGTGACCGTCCCCTACCTGGACGCGATCCTGTTCCTGCTCGGCATCACCAGCGAGGAGATCGAGGATGCAGACGCCGACGACCCCCAGCCCCGCCACCCGGCGGGGTCTGGCCGCGCGGCTCCCGGGACGGCGTGACCGGGGGAACCCGGCCTTCTACGCCGACGAGCTGCGCCTGGCGCTGGCCGGCGAGCCGGAACGGCTGGCCGCCGCGCTGACCGAGCCCGCCAACGTCGACCTGCTCGCATGGAACATCTTCATGTCCCTGGACACCCACACCGACCGCGACTACCTCGCGTACCGGCTGCAGGCGCTCGGCGGGGCGGCGGTGACCGCACCGGTGCGCATCGCCCTGTGGGTCGGGCGGACCCGCGAGCCCCTGCTCACCCCCGCGCGCGGCTACGTCGAGGAGATCCGGCGGCGTGCGGCCGCGGCGGGCGGCACGGCCGCGACCACCAGGGACATGGAGGCGCCCGCCGAGGTCCCCGTGCTGATCGAGACCCCGGGCGTCGTCGTCCTGGTCGACACCGTGCTCGGTCGCGTCCACACCGGGGCCGGCGGGCGCGACCGGCTGGTCGAGCTGGTCGACGCCGGTCTGGACCTGGCCAACCGGCTGGGCAAGACCCTCGCGGTCGCCGTCGTCCGCCCCACGGGGTCGCCGGTCGCCGCGCAGCTGTCCGCCGGCATGGACCGGCTGCGCGACCCCGCCGGGCTGGCCGCCGCGCTGCCCCACCGGCGGGCGCTGCCGCCGGTGGTGCTGCGCGACGTCACGTGGTCCCAGCTCGTGGCGCTGTGGGAGGCCGAGGTGCCGTTCCTGCGCCTCGGCGGCCAGCCGGTCCGCGCCTTCTCCCGCCAGCTGCGGTCGCTGGGCCTGGCGGGGTGACCGCGGCGGGGCCGGCCGTCAGCTCTGGCCGGCCGACTGCGCCGCGGCCTGCTCCTCGTGCTCGGCGCCCGCGGTGGTCAGGCTCCCGCCCTTGTCCTCCAGGTGGGCGCGGATGAACCACTGGAACTGCTCGAGCTGCTCGGTCTGGCCGATCAGCAGGTCCTGGGTGACCGGGTCGAGCTCCTCGAACTCCTGGATGGCGGCGCGGTGGTCGCCGATGACGCCGCTGTAGACCAGGTCCAGCGCGCCGAGGTGCTCGCCGGTCAGCGCCCGGCCGAGGCTGTAGTCGTCCCAGCTGCGGTGCTCGACCACGTAGCCGGGGGTCCCCTGCGGCACGCCGCCGAGGGTGGCGATGCGCTCTGCGACGTCGTCCATCATCTCGCGGGCGGCGTCGACCTGGGGGTCCAGCATCTCGTGGACGCCGATGAAGTTGGGGCCCACGACGTTCCAGTGCACGTGCTTCAGGGTCAGCTGCAGGTCGATGAGGGCGTTGAGGCGTTCCTGGAGCCGCTCCGCGACCTGCTGGCCCTGCGCCGGCTCGAGGCCGGGGACGGTGTACTTCGACGGCATCGTTGCGCTTCCCCCTGTTGGTCGATGGACGTTGACGTGCGCGCACCGTTCCTCCGGTGTGCGCGGCGAGCCTGCGAGCTA
>JAUJNX010000008.1:105398-184503 GCA_030447925.1 Egibacteraceae bacterium
TGGGTGGTTCGTGCGCGCAGCGCTCCTCCGGTGTGCGCGGCGAGCCTGCGAGCTATGGGTGGTTCGTGCGCGCAGCGCTCCTCCGGTGTGCGCGGCGAGCCTGCGAGCTAGCAGTTTGACGGCGAGCCTCTCCCGGTCGCAGGGTCTTGATGCCTGCGGGCACGCCGACACCGAGGAGCGACCGTGACCACCCGCACCGACCCGATCGCCGCCCGCGTCCGCAACCTCGAGGAGTCGCCCACGCTGGCGATCTCGGCCAAGGCCAAGGCGCTGCGGGCGGCCGGCGAGGACGTCATCGGCTTCGGCGCGGGCGAACCGGACTTCCCCACCCCCGCCCACGTCGTCGCCGCCGCGCAGCAGGCGTGCGCCGACCCCGCCATGCACCGCTACACCGCCACCGCGGGGCTGCCCGCCCTGCGCGAGGCGATCGCTGCGAAGACCGACCGCGACAGCGGCCTGACGGTCACCCCGTCGCAGGTGCTGGTCACCAACGGCGGCAAGCAGGCGCTGCTCGCGGCCTTCACCACCCTGGTCGACGACGGCGACGAGGTGCTCGTCCCCGCGCCGTACTGGGTCACCTACCCCGAGCAGATCCGCCTGTCGGGCGGCACGCCGGTGCCGCTGCCGACCGGCGCCGACGCCGGCTACCGCGTGACGCTGGACCAGCTCGAGGCGGCCCTGACGCCGCGGACCAAGGTCCTGCTGTTCGTGTCGCCCTCCAACCCGACCGGGGCGGTGTACCCGCCGGAGGAGGTCGCGGCGATCGGGCGCTGGGCCGCCGAGCACGACCTGTGGGTGATCACCGACGAGATCTACGAGCACCTGGTCTACGGCGACGCCCGGCACGTGTCGATGCCGGTCGTCGCGCCGGAGGTGGCCGACCGCTGCCTGGTCACCAACGGGGTCGCGAAGACCTACGCGATGACCGGCTGGCGGGTCGGCTGGACCCTCGGGCCCGCCGACGTCGTCACGCGCATGGCCAACCTGCAGAGCCACCAGACGGGCAACGTCGGCAACGTGTCGCAGATGGCGGCGCTGGCGGCGGTCTCGGGCCCGCTGGACGTCGTGGAGGAGATGCGCGCCACCTACGACCGGCGGCGGCGGACCGCCCACGCGGCGCTGTCGGCGATCCCCGGGGTGACCTGCCCGCTGCCGGAGGGCGCCTTCTACGTCTTCCCCGACGTGTCGGGGGTCCTGGGCCGCGAGGTCGGCGGCACGCGCGTCGCCACGTCGGTCGAGCTGTGCGCCGTCCTGCTGGAGCAGGCCAGGGTCGCCCTGGTCCCGGGCGAGGCGTTCGGGATGCCCGGATCGCTGCGCCTGTCCTACGCGCTGGCCGACGACGACCTCGAGCGCGGGCTCGCTCGCATCGCCGACGCCCTCGCCTGACCGGCGACATGCAACAATCCGACCTCGCGCCGGCACGAACCGTGCGCCGACCGAGGAGGAACGCACCACGATGGCCGCCCTGCGCATGAGCAGCCCCGCCTTCGGGCACGACGACCCGCTGCCCGCGCGATTCACCGCGGACGGTGACGACGTGTCGCCGCCGCTGACCTGGTCCGGGGTGCCGGAGGGCACCAAGGAGCTGGTCATCATCTGCGACGACCCCGACGCGGACGAGGGCGTCTTCACCCACTGGGTGGTGTACGGAATGGCGCCCGAGACCGCGGAGCTGCCGGAGGGCGTGCCCGACGACGCCGTGATCGACGAGCCCGTCGCGCTGCTGCAGGGCCTCAACGAGTACGGCGACATCGGCTACCGCGGACCGGAGCCCGACGAGGACGCCGGTCCCCACCGGCTGTTCTTCCGCCTCTACGCCCTGGACGCGGAGCTGGACCTGTCCCCCGGGGCCACCCGGCTCGAGCTGCGGCGCGCCACCAAGGGTCACGTCCTGGAGAGCACCGAGCTGGTCGGCATCGTCTGATGGCGATCACGCGGGCGGTGGAGGACGGCGTCGCCGTCCTGACCCTCGACGACGGCCGCGTCAACGCCCTGGACATGGACCTGTTCCGGGAGCTGGACGCGCGCCTGGACGAGTGCGCCGACGGCGCCGCGGTGGTGATCGCAGGCCGCCCCGGCATGTTCTCCGCCGGGCTGAACACCAAGGTGATGGCCGGGCTGGACGCCGACGGGCTCCACGCCCTGTTCGTGCAGTTCGGGCGGACCTTCTTGCGCGTCTGGCTGGAGCCGCGGCCCGTCGTGGTCGCCGCGACCGGCCACGCCGTGGCCGGCGGCACCATCCTGGCGATGTGCGCGGACCACGCTGTCGCCGCCGCCGGCGACCACCGCTGGGGCCTGACCGAGACCACCATCGGGTTCGTCCTGCCCGACTGGATCATCGCCGTCGCCCGCGGCAACGTCGCCGCCGACCGCCTCGACGACCTGCTCCTGCCCGGCGCCGCCGTCGGGCCGGAGGAGGCGGTGGCAGCCGGCTTCGCCGACGAGGTCGTGCCGCCCGACCAGGTCCTGGACCGCGCCCTGGCCCGCGCCCGCCACCTGGCCGCGCTGCCCCGCGATGCCTACGCCGCGCAGAAGCGCCGCCTGCGCGGACCCGCCGCGGCCGCCGCCCTCGCCGACCTGGAGGCCGACATCCGGGCGACCATGACCGTCGCGGGCTGACCCGCGGGCTGGGCCGGATGGGCCCTCCCTCGACCACCAACGCCAGGAGCGACTCGATGATTCTCCGCTGCATCGCGTCCCCTTGCTGGGCAGGGTCCACCCGTTCGCCGGTCACGGCCTTTCAGCCCGCCCCTCAACAAGGCGGCCACCGGCCCGGACTGCGAGCGCCTGCTCGGCGTCTGCGGCCAGCAGATCGCTGATCAGCAGACCCTCCACCCGGGCAACCGCGACCGCCAGCAGCCGCAGCGCCATGGCGATCGACTCCTCCTTCGTGCTCGCCTTGACCGACAGCCGCGCGGTCAGCTCGCCAGGGCGGACGACGACCGCAGCATCACGTAGACCTCGTGTGGCGAGCAGAGCGACGACCAGGTCGGGCGCCCGCGCGTTCCCTTCTGTGGCAAGCCGAAGACCGATCCGCCAGACCGGTCGCTCGTCCTGCACCCACGGCATATACATGTCGACCAGGGTGGGGCGGCCGACGAGGCCGGCGCGCACTGCCTGTGCGGGCCTACCGAACCGGCCATTGGCCGAAGTGGTGCAGCAAGGCCGTCAGGGTCATCCCCCCGGTGATGTCGCCCCTGCCCACGGCCGTGCGGATCTCAGACTCGTCCAGCCATGCCTGACGCGAAGACTCGCTGGTATCGGCAGGCGGCCCCATCTGCCGGGTGGCTTCGCCGCGAAACAACTGGAAGGTCAGGTCCGTGGACCCGTTCGCAGGGTGGTACCGCACCAGCGGGTGCAACTGCCCGGGTGACCACCCGGACTCCTCGCGGGTCTCGCGGGCCGCCGCGTCGATCAGCTCTTCCCCCGGCTCGGCCCTCCCTGCTGGGATCTCCCACCCCCAGGAGTCGGTGGTCCAGCGATGACGCCACAACAGCAGGACATGTCCATCGTCCGGCCGCACCAGCACGGTCCCCACGGCGACGACCGGGAACCGCACGACCCGCGCCTCGATGCGCCGCCCCTCGGGGACCTCGACGTCCGCCAGGTCCACACCCAGCCATGGACTGTCATAGACGCGCCGCGCACTACGAACCCTCCATCGCATCGGCATCACGCTACGCCGTCCGGCGATTCGACGCCGCGCTGCTCTGAGGACCACCATGTCACCATGACAGGGGAATCGCGGGAACAGGCTGACGGTGGGCGGATCCGTCTCCAGCGCATGCGCCGGGGCTTCACCCGTCCGGTCCTCGCCGGCCTGGTCGGCATCCTCGGTGAGCTATCTGGAAAAGCTCGAACGAGGTGATCGCCACCTCAGCGACCTCCGCTTGCTGAACCGTCTCGCCGAGCACCTGCGGGTCGCGGTCGCGGATTTGCTGGGCGACACAGCCGTACCGCTCGCCCCAGCCGACGATCCCCGCGTGACGCCGATTGGCGAGGCGCTGCTCGATCACCGACAGCTGTTCGGCGGCGCACCGGCTTCGGCCCACGTCGTGTCGGCGCTGGAGTCGGAGCGTGCGGCGTTCCAGGTGTCGACCGCATGGCGGGCCTTTCAGGCGGGCCGGTACGCGGACATGACAGCCGTGCTCCCTGCCGCTCTCCGTCGCCTCCAAGCCCCCACGACGTCGCGCCAACGACGCGTCGCGGCCCTCGGTCACCATGCCGCCGCCGCGCTGCTGTCCCGGCTCGGCGCCCCCGACCTCGCGCTGCTGAGCGCTGAGCGCGGGTTGCGCATCGCCCGCGAGCTTGACGACGCCGTGGTGGTGGGCTCCCTGGTGCGGGGGGTCGCGCACACCCTGCTCGCCGGCGGCCGGCCGGAACCTGCGCTGGCGCTGACCCAGACGGTGGCCGGCTGGTCAGGTGTCCAGCTGCCGGTCCTCGGTGTCACGGGCCTCAGCGTCCACGGGACGCTGTTGCTCAACGGCGCGGTCGCGGCTGGCCGCCTGGGAGACCGTCTGGCCACGGCCGAGCTGTTGGAGGAGGCCGGGCGTACGGCAGACCGGATGGGCGCTGACCGCAACGAACTCTGGACGGCGTTCGGTCCCACCAATGTGGCGGTGCACCGCGTCGCCACAGCGGTCGAGTTCGATGACGTGGAGCTGGCACTGCGGCTGGGCGAAGTGCTGGACACCGCGATCCTGCCTGCGGAGCGTCGCGCCCGCCTTGATCTCGACGTCGCGTGGGCGGCGGCGCGGCGGGGGCGGTATGACCTGGCGGTCGACCGGCTGCTGGGCGCGGAGCGAACCGCGCCAGAGTTGCTTGCCGCGCACCGCAAGGGGCGAGAGGTCGCCCGCGATCTCCTGCGAAGTCGGGCGGGACGGCGCCGCGACCTCGTCGACCTGGCGGGCCGGATTGGTGTCTGAGCGGTCACGGCTCGACGGCGTCGAGCCAGTCGCGCAGGCGCGGCAGGCCGTCGGTGACCGGGTCGACGACGGTGGCGGACTCGCGCAGGCGCCGCGACGGGCGGTCGGCGACGACCAGCACCGGGCCCGGGTGGGAGGACAGCAGCAGGGCGAAGTCCCCGTCCCCCGAGGCCAGGACGAGCGGGTCGGTCCCCGCGACGTAGGCGCCGACCAGCGCGGCGTCGGCCTGCTGCCAGCCCTCGACGCTCAGGACCCGCGCGCGCACCGGCCAGACCACGGCGGCGACGGCCCGCGGCGACCCCGCCACCACGACCCGCGCGTCGCCGGGCAGGGCGCGCAGCAGGGCGCGGATCCGGGCCTCGGGCAGGTTGTCGGCGTCGATCAGGACCTGGAGCACGTCCCCAGGCTAAGGGCGCGTCGCCAGACCCCTGCGGGCTCCGCCCTGCACACCGGTCGAGCCCGGCGTCTGAGGTGCAGGAGGGGGGATCGGCTCCCCCGGTTCGTCACAGGGGGGCGTTAGGCTGCCGACATGACCGTCATGGACCGCAGCGACGCGACCCCCACGCTGCCGGGGATGCCGGACCCGCCCGGGGACAAGCTGCGCCTGTCGTTCTCCCGGGTGGACACCTACCAGCAGTGCCCGCTGCGGTTCCGCTACAGCTACGTCGACAAGCTGCCGGGCCAGCCGAGCCCGCAGCTGTCGTGGGGGACGTCGCTGCACCGCGCCATCGAGACCTGGTGGACCCAGAAGCTGCCGGCCGCGCCGCCCGTCGACGTCCTGCTCCAGGCCCTCTACGACCACTGGGACGACAGCGGCTTCGCGGGCATGGGCCGCGACGAGAAGCTGCAGTGGTACCGCCACGCCCAGGACGTGCTGCGCCGCCACCACGACCGCTACGCGCCCACCTTCGTCCCCGCGGTGGCCAGCGAGGAGTGGTTCCGCCTGGACGTCGGCAACGACATCGAGGTCGTCGGGTCGATCGACCACGTCGCGCGCACCCCCGCCGGTGGGCTGGGGATCGTGGACTGGAAGACGTCGAAGCGCGCGAAGACCAAGCAGGACGTCCGCGGCAGCCTGCAGCTGGCCATCTACGCGCTGGCGGCCGTCGACCTGTGGGGCCACGACCCCGAGTGGGTCGCCCTGGACTTCGTGGTCTCCGGCGTCCGCGTCACCGTCGCCCGGGAGGACATCGACACCGAGGCCGCGCTGGCCACCATCCACCGCGTCGCCGACCGCGTCCGTGAGGAGGCCTACGCCCCCAACCCCGGCCGCCTGTGCGACTGGTGCGACTACCGCGCCCTGTGCCCCGCCTTCGCCGGGGACGGCCCCGACGTCGCCGGTCGCGCGGTCGTGGAGCTCGCCTCGCTGAAGCGCAAGCGCGCGGCGGACGAGGCCCGCATCGCCCAGCTGGAGACCCTCATCCGCGACCAGCTCGGCGACGGCGCCATCGTCGAGCTCGGCTGACCGCGACGTTCCCGCCCAGCAGGTACGTGGGCTACCCGCGTGGCGGTGGCCGTCTCCTCAGGCGGCCAGCTCGGCGGCGACCGCGTCGGCGCTCATGGGCACGAGGTCGGCCAGCTCGGCGCCCGGCCAGACGGCGTCCATCCGCTCCGCCAGGCGTCGCTTGGCGGCCTCGTCGAGCGCGTCGCGACCCCCGGCCAGTTCCCCGACAGCCCGCCGGTACGCCAGGAGGTAGCGCCGCTGCTCCTCCAGCAGCTCCGGGCCACCGGGCTCGCCGTGCCCCACGTACAGGCGCCGGCCCGCCAGCAGCGGCTCGGCCAGGGCCATCTGCTCCAGCCACCGGGCGCTGCGCCCCTCGAACAGCCAGGGATGGGCGCGGGAGTAGGCCAGGTCGCCGATGAACGCGTCGTCGCCGGTGACCCAGAGCGCACCCGTCGCGCACTCCCCCGCCCCGATGTCGTGCACCGTGAACCGGAGGCCGGCGATGTCGACGACGTCCCCGTCGGCGGTCAGGTGGGTGGCGAACGTGGTCACGGCCGGGTAGTCGTCGGGGAAGATCGGAGTCCAGAACGCCCGCTTCGGCGCGTCGATCTCGCGGCTGACCTGGTCGGTGGCAGCGGTCGCGTAGACCGGCACCTCGGTGCCGCCGCGGATCTCGGTGGCCCCGTTCACGTGGTCGGGATGCGGATGGGTGTAGACGAACGCGGCCAGCGGCTGGTCGAGCTCCTCGAGCCGTGCCCGCACGGCGCGGGCATCGGAGCGCAGCATCGGCGGGTCGATGACGATGACGCCGGCGGGGGCCTGCACCAGGTAGGTGTTGCTGAGCAGGCCGTTGGCGCCGCTCACGACGCGGGTGATGTCCATGGCCGCAGTGTCGCCCCCCGACCACGCGGACGGCAGTGCGGATCCGACTGCGTTCCATGCAGATCTGTGCCGCTCCCCCACGACCTCAGGATGCCGTGGCGGGGCGGCTGCGGACGGCGGCCCGCCACGCTCCGGGAGCGCGGCCGTGATGCCGGCGGAACTGGCGGGTGAACTGGCTGACATCGCCGAAGCCGACGGCGTGGGCCACCGATCCCACCGGCTGGTCGCTCTCGGCCAGCAGCGTTCGCGCTTCGGCGAGGCGCCGCTGGAGGATCCACTCGCCCAGCGGGCGGCCGGTCTGCCGGCGGACCGACGCCGTGAGGTAGCCCGGGCTGACCGCGAGCGCCGCCGCGACGTCGGACAGCGACAGCCGGGAGCGGAAACCCTCGTCCACCAGCGCGAACGCCGCCGCCACCAGCGCCTGCGACCCGACGGGGGGCGGCGTGGGGGACCGGCGCGCGGCATCGACGAGCAGCTGGTGGAGCAGGGAGCGCACGACGTGGTCGTAGCCGAGGCGCGCGGCGGCGTGCTCGGCCTGGACCCCCGCCAGCCAGCCGGTCCACCGCCGCAGCCCGGCCTTCCCGAGCAGGATCGGCACCGGCCGTCCGGCGGCGTCCTGGTGCCGGAACCCCGCCAGGAGCACGTGGCCCGGCCGCGGCGGGAGCTCGCGCGGCAGCGCCGGGACGCCGAGCGCCTCCGGGTCGGCGATCAGCAGCCAGCCCTCCGCGTCGCCCAGCCCGGCGAGGTCGTGGACGGTCCGCGGGGGCAGCAGCCAGGCCTGACCGGCGACCACCGGGGAGGCCGTCCCCGCGACCACGTGCACGCCGCCCGGGCGGTCGAACAGCACCACCTCGTAGAAGCTGTGGTCGTGGGGCCCGTAGCCCACCGCCTCGTGCGCCGCATCCAGGCGCTGGACCTCGGCGCGCACGCGGGACGGCACGAGGGGCCGGTAGGCGACCTTGCGCGGCGGTGGCACGCCGCATCGTACCGGCGACGGGGTCGAGGTTCTGGGCGAGGGAGCCGGCCGGTAAGCCGGATTCTGTCCCCCGGCCCTGGGGCCGGGGTGGCGGCCATCTCTCTGGGACCGGCGTTGCCGACGGCCTCGAGCGGCCCACCCGGTGCTCGGCGGGCAGCCTCGTCGCACCTGCGTGGCCTTGCTCCGGACGGGGTTTACCTGGCCGCCGGTGTCACCACCGGCGCCGGTGCGCTCTTACCGCACCCTTTCACCCTCACCGGTACCCGCGGCTGCGGGCCCCTGGCGGTCTGCTCTCTGTGGCACTGTCCGCGCGTCACCGCGCCTGGGCGTTACCCAGCGTCCTGCCCTGCGGAGTCCGGACTTTCCTCGACGAGTTCCCCCGCCGCGGCCGCCTGGCCGACTCCCTCGCTCCCCAAGGCTACCCGGTGGGCACCAGGATGCGGCCGCACTGCTCGCAGCGGGCCAGCCCGTGGGCGGAATCGGCGGCGACGTCCTCCAGCTCGGTGGCGGTCAGCTCCAGCCGGCAGCCCATGCAGGTCCGCCCGCGCAGCTCGGCCACGCCGACGCCGTCCTTGCGGGCGCGCAGGTCGTCGTAGTAGCCGAGCACCGGGCCCGGCACCTCCGCGGCGACCGCGGTGCGCTCCTCGCCGCGCTGGACCAGCTCGACGTCGAGGTCGCCGGCGGCGAGGTCGCGGGCCGCGGTCATGTCGCCGACCGCCCGGGTCAGCTCCCCGTGCTCGGTGCGCAGGCGCTCGACGCGCGCCTCCAGCTCCTCGCGCTGCTCCATGATCTCCAGGAGCGCGTCCTCGAGGTCGTTCTTGCGCCCGCGCAGCGACGACAGCTCCGCGCGGAGCGACTCCAGCTCGCGCTCGGAGGTGATCTGGCCCGAGTACATGCGGCCCTCGCCGCCCTTGCGCCGGGCGTCGACCGAGGCGATCTCGTCCTCGTGCCACTTCTGCTGGCGGGCGAGGCGGTCGAGCTGCTCGCGGCTGCTCTGGTACTCCGTCGCCAGGGTCGCCAGGCGGGCGGCGTTCTCGTCCAGGGCCTTCTGCTCGGGGAGGTTGGCGCGGCGGTGCTGGAGCTGGCGGATCGCGGTGTCCACCTGCTGCAGGTCGAGCAGGCGGCGCTGGTCCGCGGGGGTGGCGGCGATCACGTTGCTCCTCCGGGCTGGTCCCCTCGCGCACCGCCCGGGACGTAGGCCGCCCAGGGCTCGGTGACGACGTCCGACGCTAGCAGGCGGGCGGTCAGGCCGCGCCCGGCGGCGGCGGCCGCCAGGCGCGCCACGGCGGCGGGAAGGGCGGCCGCCTCGGTGGCCCAGTGGCCCGCGTCGACCAGGGCCAGGCCCTGGGTGCGGGCGTCCAGGACCGCGTGGTGGCGCAGGTCCCCGGTCACGTAGACGTCGGCCCGGGCGGCCAGCGCGTCGCCGATGTGGCCGTCGCCCGCCCCGCCGCAGGCGGCGACGCGCAGGACGGGCGCGTCGAGGTCGCCGGCCACGCGCAGGTGCGGCGACGGCAGGCCGGCCGCCAGCGCGTCGGCGATGTCGCGCAGCGGCCGTGGCGCCCCCAACTCGCCCACCAGGCCGCTGCCCTTCGCCCGCCCCTGGTCCCCGCCCGCGCCGCCGGCGCCGGCCGCCCCGCCGCCCGGGAGGGGCACCAGGGGCCGGACGTCGCGCAGGCCCAGGATGCGCGCGACGGGGTCGGTGGTGCCCGGCACGGCCGCGTCCAGGTTGGTGTGGGCCGCCAGGACCGCGATGCCGGCGCGCGCGGCGGCCAGGACCAGGCGCCCCGCGGCGGTCGCGGGGGTCAGGCGGGCCAGCGGGCGGAACAGCAGGGGGTGGTGGGCGAGCACGAGGTCGGCGCCCGCCGCCGCGGCCTCGGCCAGGGTGGCGGCGGTGACGTCGAGGCAGACCAGGACCGCGGTGACCCGGTCGTCGGGGTCGCCGACCTGCAGCCCGGTCGCGTCCCACCCGGCCGCGTCGCGCTCGGGCCAGACCTCGTCGACCAGCGCCACCCAGTCGCCCAACCGGTCGCTCACGCCCCGCCTCCCCAGGGCGTCGGCGCCGCCCTCCCCGTCGTTCCGCGCGGCAGCGTATCGGCAGGGCCCACCGGTCGGGCGACCAGGTGGCCGTCGGGGCCGGACCGGGGCAACCTGGCCGCCACCCCGCGCGTCTTGTCCCCGAGGCGCCGCGGCGCGCCGACGTCGAGGCACGAGGAGCGATCCACCGGCATGCGCATCACGTCCATCGGCCACGCAGGGCTGTTCGCCGAGACCGCCCGCGGCACCGTCCTGTGCGACCCGTGGTTCAACCCGGCCTACTTCGCGTCCTGGTTTCCGTGGCCGAGCAACGAGGACCTGGACCTGGACCTCCTCGCGCGGCCCGACTACCTCTACGTCTCGCACCTGCACCACGACCACTTCGACCCGGTGTTCCTGCGCGACCACGTGAGCAAGGACACCACCGTCCTGCTGCCGGACTACCCGGTGGGCGACCTCGAGCGCGAGCTGACCGACCTGGGCTTCACCAGCTTCGTGCGCACCCGCCACAACGAGCCGGTGGAGCTGGCGACGGGCCTGCGGGCGATGATCTGCGCCCTGGTCGCGCCCACCGACGGGCCCATCGGGGACTCCGGCCTGGCGCTGGACGACGGCGAGGTCCGCATCTTCAACCAGAACGACGCGCGGCCGGTCGAGCTGGAGCCGCTGCACGCCTTCGGGCCGTTCGACGGGCACTTCCTGCAGTACTCCGGCGCCATCTGGTACCCGATGGTCTACGACTTCCCGGAGCGCATGAAGACGACCATCGGGCGGCGCAAGCGCGCCAACGGCATGGCGCGGGCCAAGAAGTACGTCGAGGACCTCAAGGCCGCCTACATCTTCCCCTTCGCCGGCCCGCCCGCCTTTCTGGACGACGACCTGTTCGCGTTCAACGACGTCGGCCCCGACGACGCCAACGTCTTCCCCGACCAGCAGGTGTTCCTGGACTACCTGCGGTCCGAGGGCATCGACCAGGGGCGCCTGATCGTCACCGGGTCGGTGGTCGACCTGCGCGACGGGTCCTGCACGGTCACCCACCCGGTGCCCGACGACGAGGTCGCGTCGCTGTTCACCGACAAGGAGCGCCACCTGCGCGCCTACCAGGAGCGCCAGCGCCCCCGGATCGCGGCGGAGAAGGCCGCGTGGCCCCGCGGCGCGGTCGACGACCTCGTCGGCACCCTCAAGGCCTGGTGGGAGCCGCTGCTGGCGCAGGCCGACCAGACCTGCGAGGGCATCAACGGCCGCATCGTGCTGGAGACCGGCGACGACCGGGTCCTCATCGACTTCCTGGAGCGCCGCGTCGACCACTGGAAGGGCGAGCAGGCCCGCTACGTGTTCACCATCGACCGGCCCCTGGTCGAGTCGTGCGTCCTGCGCCGCCAGGAGGACTGGGTCAACGAACTGTTCCTGTCCTGCCGCTTCCGGGCCCACCGCGAGGGGCCCTTCAACGAGTACGTCTACAACTTCTTCAAGTCGCTCTCGCCGGAGCGCATGCAGTACACGGAGGGCTACTACGCCGAGCAGGCGCCGGTGCAGGAGCTGCTGCGCTTCGACGACTGGATGGTCCAGCGCCGCTGCCCGCACCTCAAGGCCGACCTCGCCCGCTTCGGGGAGGTCGAGGACGGGGTGCTCACCTGCACGATGCACGGCTGGCAGTTCGAGCTGGACGGCGGCCGCTGCCTGAACTCCGACGACCGCCGGCTGGTCACCCGCCCGGCGACGGCGGACGACCCGCCACCAGCGCGGGCGTGAGGTCGTCCAGGCCGGCCACCACGGCGTCGGCCAGGGCCAGCGCGTCGGGCGCGGGCGGGAAGTGCGGGTTGGGGACCGCGACGACGCGCAGGCCCGCCGCCGCCGCCGACCGCAGCCCGTTGGCGGAGTCCTCGACGGCGGTGCAGCGCGCGGCCTCGGCCCCCAGGCCGGCGACCGCGGCGAGGTAGACGTCGGGGGCGGGCTTGCCCCGCGCCACCTCCTCGGAGGACACGGTCACGGCGAAGTGGCGGCCCAGGCCGCTGACGGCCAGGACCGTGTCGATCACCGAGCGGTTCGACGACGACGCCAGGCCCAGCGGCCAGCGCGCCGCGAGCCGCTCCACCGCGGCCACGGCCCCGGGCAGCAGCGGCAGGTGCGCGCGGTAGCGGGCCAGGACGCCCTCGGCGACGTCGGCGCTGATCTCGGCCGGGTCGCCCGGCACGCCGAGCGCGTCGCGCAGGTGGGCCGACCACTCCGGCGCGCTCATGCCCATCATGGTCAGGGTCGCGGCCTCGTCCCAGCGCCCGCCGCGCGCGGCGACGTAGTCCCGGCGGACCTCGTCCCAGACCTGCTCGGAGTCGATCAGCACGCCGTCGAGGTCGAACACGACCGCCTCGATCACCCGGCGCGCCCGCCCCGCGCCCAGGCCGCGGCCAGGTCGACCCAGCGGCCCAGCAGCGCGCGGCCCATGCGCTGGTGGGCGGCGTCGTGGCGCCGCGCCGCGGCGACCAGGTCGTCGGGCTCCCAGCCGTTCGCGCGCAGGTAGTCCGGCACGCCGGGCCCGCGCACGTAGCCGGCGACGAGGTCGGCGTCGAACTCCGGGTGGAACTGCACGCCCCAGGCGCGCTCCCCCGCGCGCAGCCCGTGGACCGGGGTCGCGTCGCTGGCGGCCAGGACGGCGACGCCGGGGCCGGCGGTGATGGTGTCGCCGTGCGCGTTGAACGTCGGGGTGCCGTCGTCGAACACCGACAGGAGCGGGTCGTCGCGACCCGCGGGGGTCCGGTTGACCGGGATGAAGCCGATCTCCGGCGTCGTGTGGGCGACGCTGCCGCCCGTGGCCTCGGCCAGCAGCTGCGCGCCCAGGCACAGGCCCAGCACCGGCGTGCCCGCCGCCACGCAGTCGGCGAGCAGGCGGCGCTCGTCCTCCAGGTGGGGGAACTCCTCGGTCTGGTCGGTGTTCATGTCCCCGCCGAGGACGACCAGCCCGCCGATGGCGCGCGGGTCGGGCGGCACGGGCTCCCCGGCGTGCAGGGCGACGGTGCGCCAGGGCGCGCCGCGCTCGTCCAGCACCCGGGCCAGCAGGCCCGCGTGCTCGTAGGGCAGGTGCTCGAGGACCGCGAGAGGCAGCATCGGCCCGACGCTAGCGCCTGGTGCCGGGGGTCGCGGTCCCGCCCCTGGCAGACTGCGCCCGTGGACGCGGGGCGGGTGGCGCTGGTCACCGGGGTGAGCCGGAGGGGCGCCATCGGCGCCGCCATCGCGCGGCGGCTGGCCGCCGACGGCGCGCGCCTGGTCCTGCACGGCTGGTCGCCCCACGACGCCGCGCAGCCGTGGGGCGACGACCCGGGCGGGGTCGACGCGCTCGTCGCCGAGCTGCGGGCCGGCGGCACCGAGGTCGTCGCGCTGACGTCGGACCTCGCCGACCCGGCGGTGCCCGCCGCGGTCGTGGACGCCGCGGTCGGCGCCTTCGGGCGCCTCGACGTGCTCGTCGCCAACCACGCGCGCAGCAGCGCCCAGACCCTGGAGGACCTGACCGCCGCGGAGCTCGACGTCACCTTCGCGGTCAACACCCGCGCCACGCTGCTGCTGGTGCGCGCCTTCGCCGCCGCCCGCCGCGAGCCCGGCGGTCGGGTGGTCCTGTTCACCTCCGGCCAGTACCACGGCGCGATGCCCGGCGAGCTGCCCTACATCGCGTCCAAGGGGGCGCTGCACCAGGTCACCCCCAGCCTGGCCGTGCACCTCGCCCCGCGGGGGATCACCGTCAACTGCGTGAACCCCGGTCCCAACGACACCGGCTACGCCGACCAGGCGACCCTCGGCGCGGTCGCCGCGGCGGTGCCGATGGGGCGCTGGGGCCGGCCGCAGGACGCCGCCGCGCTGGTCGCCTGGCTGGTGTCCGACGACGCCGGGTGGGTGACGGGCCAGGTGATCGCCTCCGACGGCGGCTGGTCCGCGCGGTCGGGGACCTGACCGGCGCGATCGCCCGCCGTCGCGGGACACCCGCGGCACGCGCGCGGCCACGGGTCCGGGCGCAGAATGACGGTCCGGACGACCGGCGCGACCTTGGGGGCGACCATGTGCACGGGCCACACGACGACGGCCGAGGAGGACCGCGCGACGCTGACGCGGCGGGCGGCGCTGGTCGGGGGCGGCGCGGCGGCGCTGACCGCCCTCCTTCCCGGCACCGCCGGCGCCGCCCGCCCGCCCGACCGGGGTCGGCGCGGACGCCGCCTCCAGGACCTGACCTACGAGCTCACGGTCGACTTCCCGGTGTTCGCGGCCGGTGAGGAGCCGTCCAAGCGCCCCGGGCGGACCTTCGAGCGCGACGGCTACTACATCCAGGAGTGGACGCTGTTCGAGCACACCGCCACCCATGTCGACGCGCCCGGCCACTTCGTCCCGGGCGGGCGCCTCGCGCCGCAGCTCACCCTGGAGGAGCTGGTCGTCCCCGCCGCCGTCGTCGACATCGCCGCCCGCGCCGCCGCCGACCCCGACACGGTCGTGACCGTCGACGACCTGCGCGCGCACGAGCGGCGCCACGGGCGGATCCCCCGCGGCGGCCTGGTGCTGATGCACTCGGGCTGGCAGGCACGGCTGGCCGAGCCGGGCGCCTACCGCAACGCCGACGCCGAGGGCGTCCTGCACTTCCCCGGTTTCGACCCGGAGGCGGCCGACTGGCTGGTCCGCCGCCGCGACGTCGCCGGGATCGGCGTCGACACCCTGAGCCTGGACCCGGGCAACTCGACGACCTTCGGCACCCACCTGGGGGTCCTCGGCGCCGACCGCTACGGGATCGAGAACGTCGCCAACCTCGACCGCGTGCCGCCGTCCGGGGCGGAGGTGACCGTCGGGCTGATCCCCTGGCAGGACGGCTCCGGCGGCCCGGCCCGGGTCCTCGCCCGCTGGTGAGCGTCGAGGCGGTCACCGGGCGGCCCGCGCCCGCGCTCAGCGCATGGGTGCGCCGCTACGTCGGCTACCGCCTCACCGGCGTGCCCCCGGGGGTCCACCTGGGCCTGCCGTCGCGCCACCTGACCGTCGTGCTCAGCCTGGCGGGGCCCGTGCGCCTCACCGCCATGCCCGACCCCGCCCAGTCGCCCGGGGCGTTCCAGGCGCTGGCGGGCGGCCTCGCCACCCGGCCCGCGGTGATCGCGCAGGACGCCGTCCAGGAGGGCGTGCAGCTCGAGCTCACCCCCGCCGGGGCCCGCGCGCTGCTCGCCGTGCCCGCCGGGGCGCTCGGGCCGGCGGTGGTGGGACTCGAGGACCTGCTCGGCGCCGGCGCGCGCGAGCTGCTGGACCGCCTGGCCGCCACCGCGGGCTGGGCCGGGCGCTTCGCCGTCCTCGACGACGTCCTGGTGCGGCGGCCCGGTCCCGCCCGCCCGCCCGACGCGCCGCTGGCCCGGGCGTGGGACCTGCTGGTGGCCAGCGGCGGCACCGTCCGCGTCGGCGAGCTCGCCGAACGGGTCGGCTGGAGCCGGCGCAACCTGGCCGACCGCTTCCAGCGCGAGTACGGGCTCCCGCCCAAGGCGGCCGCCCGGGTGGTCCGCTTCGAGCGGTCGCGGGCCCTGGTCCAGCGCCGCGACCGCCCGTCGCTGGCCGCGGTCGCCGCCGCCTGTGGCTACGCCGACCAGGCCCACCTGGCCCGCGAGTGGCGCGACCTGGCCGGCTGCCCACCGTCGGCCTGGCTCGCCGCGGAGGACCTCCCATCCGTCCAAGCCGTCGCGGCGGCGACCGGGCACGATCCCGGGCATGACTGACGCGATCGTCTGGCCCACCCTGACCTACACCGACGCCCCGGCCGCCATCCGCTTCCTGGTGGACGCCCTGGGCTTCGAGGAGCGCGCCGTGTACCCGGGCGAGACGCCCGGCAGCGTCGCCCACGCCGAGCTGCGCTGGCCCGGCGGGGGCGGCGTGATGCTCGGCAGCGCCGGCGGCGCCGCCGACGTGCCGCCGGGCGTCGGGTCGATCTACATCGTCACCGACGACATCGACGCGCGCTTCGCGCGGGCCGTCGCGGCCGGCGCGACCCCCGTCCGGGAACCGCGCGACGAGGACTACGGCGGGCGCGACTTCATCGTCCGCGACCCCCAGGGCGTGCACTGGAGCATGGGCACCTACGCCGGCCAGCCCGCCCCCTCCTCCTGACCCCCCATCCGCCGGCGGCTGGACGATTTCTAGAGCGCGTGCTCTACCGCGCTGTGGGCCTCTGACCGCTGGCCGCGCATGCGCCTCGGCGGTGGCCTGGTCGTCGGGGCGGCCGGCGGCCACGGTCCCGTCGGCTACCGGGTGGTGGAGCACCTCCCCGCCCGCCGCGTCGCCTTCCGGTTCCTGGGCTCCCGACCGCGCGGCCTGACCGGGTGCGGTGAGCACCCCGCCGTCGGCGGTGACGTCCCAGCCCGGGACCGGCTCGACCAGGGGCTCGACCCCCTCGGGCAGCTCGACGCGGACCCGAGTCGTCGCCGCCGCGTCGGACTCGTTGGGCACCCGGACGGTGTACTCGGCGAACGCGCCGGGCGAGGGGTCGTCCACCCGCACGGTCACGTGCGCCGACGCCGCCGCCGCCGGCACCAGCAGCACCGCGGCCACCGCCCCCGTCACCCCCACCCTGCGCAGCCATCGCATCCGCACCCCGCCCTCCTCCCGCCGCGGCCGGGCGGTCCCCGGCTCTGCGGGAGAGGTGCGCGCGGAGGGGCCCGGAGTTCCGGCGCGGGGAGGAATCCCGTGCGCGACGGGTCCGTTCTACCGTGGACCTCCCATGCCACCTCCCGATCCCGGCCTGCGCCGCGACCTGGCCGACCGCCTGCCCGGTCTGCTCCTGCACGACCAGCACCGGCTGGCCCGCCGGCTGGCGCAGGCGCGCGCCGACGACGCGGCGCTGGCCAAGGTCGCCGCCCAGATCACCGCCGCCGAGCGCCGCGCGGCCCGCCGGCGCGCCGCCGTGCCCGCCGTCGCCTACCCGGCGTCGCTGCCGATCAGCGCGCGGGTGGACGACATCCGCGCGGCCATCCGCGACCACCAGGTCGTGGTCGTCGCGGGCGAGACCGGCTCGGGCAAGACCACCCAGCTGCCCAAGGTCTGCCTGGAGCTGGGCCGCGGCGTCAACGGCATGATCGGGCACACCCAGCCCCGCCGGATCGCGGCGCGCACCGTCGCCGAGCGCATCGCCGCCGAGCTGGACGTCGGCGTGGGGCAGACGGTCGGCTACACCTACCGCTTCACCGACCGGACCAGCGACCAGACCCTGGTCAAGGTGATGACCGACGGCACGCTGCTCGCCGAGATCGACCGCGACCGCATGCTGCGCCGCTACGACACGATCATCATCGACGAGGCGCACGAGCGCAGTCTCACCATCGACTTCCTGCTCGGCTACCTCGCCCAGCTCCTCCCCCGCCGGCCGGACCTCAAGGTCGTGGTCACGTCGGCGACCATCGACCCGGACCGCTTCGCCCAGCACTTCGGCGGCGCACCGGTGATCGAGGTCTCCGGGCGCACCTACCCCGTCGAGGTCCGCTACCGCCCGTTCGAGGAGGACGACGACCGCGACCAGGTCCAGGCGATCTGCGACGCCGTCGACGAGCTGGCCGCCGAGGCCCCCGGCGACGTGCTGGTGTTCCTGTCCGGCGAGCGGGAGATCCGCGACACCGCCGACGCCCTGCGCGCGTCGTCGCCGGGCACCGAGGTCCTGCCCCTCTACGGGCGCCTGTCCACCGCGGAGCAGCGGCGCGTGTTCGCCCCCCACCGCGGCCGGCGGGTGGTGCTGGCCACCAACGTCGCCGAGACCTCGCTCACCGTCCCGGGCATCCGCTACGTGGTGGACCCGGGCACCGCGCGCATCTCGCGCTACAGCGCGCGCACCAAGGTGCAGCGCCTGCCCATCGAGGCGGTCTCGCAGGCCTCGGCGGACCAGCGCAAGGGTC
This sequence comes from Egibacteraceae bacterium, assembly GCA_030447925.1. Lineage (GTDB taxonomy): Bacteria > Actinomycetota > Nitriliruptoria > Euzebyales > Egibacteraceae > JAUJNX01. The sequence goes on from JAUJNX010000008.1 coordinate 123,546, forward strand.
GCTGCGGGCGCACCGCCGACGGCATCTGCATCCGCCTTTACAGCGAGGAGGACTTCCTCGCCCGGCCCGCGTTCACCGAGCCGGAGATCCTGCGCACCAACCTCGCCTCGGTGATCCTGCAGATGACCGCCCTCGGGCTGGGCGACGTCGAGGGCTTCCCGTTCCTGGACCCACCCGACCGCCGCAGCGTCCGCGACGGGGTCGCGCTGCTCCAGGAGCTGGGGGCGCTGGAGGAGCGGCGGCTCACGCCCACCGGCCGCTCGCTGAGCCGGCTGCCGATCGACCCGCGCTTCGCGCGCATGGTCGTGGAGGCCGACCGCAACGGCTGCGTTGCCGAGGTCCTGGTCATCGCGGCCGCCCTGTCCATCCAGGACCCGCGCGAGCGACCCGCCGACCAGCAGGGCGCCGCCGACGAGGCCCACGCCCGCTTCGCCGACGACACCTCGGACTTCCTGAGCTGGCTGCACCTGTGGCGCTACCTCCAGGAGCAGCAGGACGCGCTGTCGTCGGGCCAGTTCCGCCGCCGCTGCCGCGCCGAGTTCCTCAACTTCCTGCGCGTGCGCGAGTGGCAGGACCTGCACGCCCAGCTGCGCGCGACCGCGGCGGACCTGGGCCTGGGCGTCGACGGCGACCCGGCCGCCCCCGCCGACGTGCACCGGTCGGTGCTGGCGGGGCTGCTGTCCCAGATCGGGCTGCGCGACGGCGACGCCCGCGAGTACCAGGGCGCCCGCGGCGTCCGCTTCGCCGTCTTCCCCGGGTCGGGCCTGGCCCGCAAGCCGCCGCGCTGGGTGATGGCGGCCGAGCTGGTCGAGACCTCGCGGCTGTGGGCCCGGGTCGCCGCCCGCATCGAGCCGGAGTGGGCCGAGGCCCTCGCCCCGCACCTGGTCACCCGCACCCACAGCGAGCCGCGCTGGGACCGCGAGCGGGGCGCGGTCGTCGCGACCGAGCGCGTCACCCTCTACGGCCTGCCGCTGGTGGTCGGGCGGCGGGTCGACTACGCGCGCATCGACCCGCTCCTGTCGCGCGAGCTGTTCCTGCGCCGCGCGCTGGTCGAGGGCGACTGGGACACGCGCCACGCCTTTGCGGGGGCGAACCGCGCGCTGGTCGACGACGTGCGGGACCTGGAGGACCGGGCGCGCCGCCGCGACCTGCTCGTCGACGACGAGGCGCTGCTGGCCTTCTACGACGCCCGCGTCCCGGCCCAGGTCACCTCGGCCCGCGCCTTTGACCGCTGGTACCGCGACGCCGTCCGCGAGCAGCCCGACCTGTTGCGCTTCGACCGCGGGATGCTGGTGCGCCCGGGTGCGGCCGCGGTCACCGACGCCGACTTCCCCAGGACCCTGCAGGCCGGCGCCGTGGCCGTGCCCTTGCGCTACCGCTTCGCCCCCGGCGCGCCCGACGACGGCGTGACCGCGGAGGTGCCGCTGGCGGTGCTCAACCGCGTCGACCCGGTCGCCCTCACCTGGCACGTGCCCGGGCACCGCGAGGAGCTGGTCACCGAGCTGATCCGCACGCTGCCCAAGCCGGTCCGGCGCACCCTGGTGCCCGCCCCCGACCGCGCCCGCGCCGTGCTGGCTGCCGTCCGCCCCGACGAGGGCCCGCTGCTGGCCGCCCTCGAGCGCGAGCTGCGCCGCCAGACCGGTGTCGCCGTCCCCCGCGACGCCTGGCGGCCCGACCTGCTCCCGCCCCACCTGCGCGTCCACGTCCGCGTCGTCGACGACGCCGGCCGGCCCGTGGAGGACGGCGACGACCTCGCGCTGCTCCAGCTGCGCCTGCGCGACCGCACCCGCGCGTCGGTCGCCGCGGCGGCCGAGGACGTGGAGCGGCGCGGCTTGCGCGCCTGGGACCTCGGCGACCTGCCCCGTACGGTTGACCGCGAGATCGGCGGCCAGGTCGTGCGCGCCTACCCGGCGCTGGTCGACGAGGGCGAGACCGTCGGCGTGCGCGTCCTGACCTCACCGACCGAGCAGCAGCGGGCGATGTGGCGCGGGACCCGCCGCCTGCTCCTGCTCACCGTGCCGTCGCCGATCCCGCTGCTGCGCGGGCGGCTGACCAACGCGATGAAGCTGGCCCTGACCCGCAGCCCCTACCCGAACGTGGGCGCCATGCTGGAGGACGCGGTCGCGACGGCGGTGGACGACCTCGTCGCCGAGCACGGCGGGCCGGCGTGGGACGCGGCGGGCTTCGCGCGGCTGCGCGATGCGGTGCGCGCCGACCTGCCCGACGCGGTCGTCGACGTCCTGGGCGTCACCGAGAAGATCCTCACCGCCGCGCGGCGGGTCGAGGAGCGCATCGGGTCGCTGACCAACCCGGCGCTGGCCCCCGCGGTCGCCGACCTGCGCGGCCAGCTCGCCGGCCTGGTCCACCGCGGCTTCCTGTCCGCCACCGGCCGGCGCCGCCTGCCCGACCTCCTGCGCTACCTGCGGGCGATGGACCAGCGCCTCGACAAGCTCGCCGCGGCGCCCGGCCGCGACGCCGAGCGCATGGCCGCCGTCCTGGAGGTCCAGTCGGCGTTCCTCGCCGCCCTGCGGGCGCAGGGGCCGGGGCGGCCCAACGCCGGCGCCCTGCGCGGCGTCCGCTGGCTCCTGGAGGAGCTGCGCGTCAACACCTTCGCGCAGAGCGTCGGCACCCCGTCCCCGATCTCGGCCAAGCGGGTCTACCGGGCGCTGGAGGAAGCCGCCGGGCGCCCGGCCGGGGTCGCCTGAGCCGGCCGCTCAGGCGCCGGGGACGAAGACGGCGCGGACGCAGCCGTCCTTCTTGTGCTTGAACAGGTCGTAGCCGCGCGGCCCCTCCGACAGCGGCAGCACGTGGGTGGCCAGGTGCGCGGTGGGGATCTCCCCGCGGGCCATGCGCTCCAGCAGCATCGGGATGTAGCGCGGCCCGTGCATCTGCGCGCCGCGCACGGTGAGGCCCTTGTTGACCACGGCGCCCAGCGGGAACTTGTCCACGAAGCCGGCGAAGACGCCGAGGATAAACACGCTGCCGCCCTTGCGGGCGGCATGGATCGCCTGGCGGACCGCGGTGGGGCGGTCGGTCTGCAGGCGCAGCTGCTGCTTCACCTGGTCGTACAGGTACTGCGGGCCCGGGCTGTGCGCCTCCATCCCCACCGCCTCGATGCAGACGTCGGGACCGCGGCCGCCGCTGCGCTCGCGCAGCTCGGCCTGGATGTCGGTCTGCTCGTAGTCCAGCGTCTCGCAGCCGAGATGCTGCTCGACCTGGCGCAGCCGGTAGTCGAACCGGTCGATGACCACGACCCGGTCGGCGCCCAGCAGCATCGCCGCGCGCGCGGCCATCTGGCCGACCGCGCCGGCCCCCCAGACGGCGACCACGTCGCCCGGGCGCACCTGGCCGAGGTCCGCGCCCATCCAGCCGGTCGCCACGGAGTCCGAGACGAAGACCGCCTGGTCGTCGGTCAGCTCGTCGGGGACGGGGAACGCCCCGACGTCGGCGAAGGGCACGCGGATGTAGTCGGCGTGGCTGCCGGCGTTGCCGCCCAGCGCGTGGGAGTAGCCGAAGCAGCCCCCCGGCGCCTGCCCCCACAGCGCCTCGGTGATCGCCGGGTTGGTGTTGGTGTTGTCGCAGGACGAGAACAGCTGCTGGGAGCAGAACCAGCACTTCCCGCACGCGATGAAGGAGGACACCGCGACGCGGTCACCGACGCGGTGGCGCGTGACCGCGGGCCCGGCCTCGACGACCTCGCCGAGGAACTCGTGGCCCAGCACGTCGCCCTTCTCCATGAAGGGGATGTAGCCGCCCAGGAGGTGCAGGTCGGAGCCGCACGCGACCGTCCGGCGGACCTTCAGGATCACGTCGCCGTCGTTGCGGATCTCGGGGTCCGGGACGTCGATGACCTCGAGCTCGTTGATCCCCTGCCACGTCAGCGCCTTCACAGCGTCCCCTCCCCGCGGGCGCGGCTGGTCAGCAGCCGCAGCCACGCGTTGGTGGGTGTCGGTCGCGTCGTGGGGGGACCGCTGGGGCGCAGCACGTCGCCGGTCTCCAGCAGCGACCGGGTGTCGCGCAGCGCGGTGCGCAGTTCCTGGCGCGGGTCGTCGCCGGACGCGCGGGCGACGACCTCCGCGGCGCCGGACGGGACGGGCCCGCGCAGGCGCGCCGCGATCTCGGTGCCCCGGTCGCCCGGCGCGGGGCGGACCTGGACCTCGATCCGGTCCCCGAAGGCCGCGAGCCGCTCCGGCAGGGCGCCGCCGGGCGCCACCCGGTCCGGCGGCACCGCCACCGTCACGGTGTGCCAGCGGTCCTCCCCGGCGGCGCCGGCGCCCGCCCGCGGGCGGCGAGCACCTGGCCCACCGCGACGCCGCCGGCGGCCAGGGCCAGCCCCGCCGCCCCCCTCACCAGTCGCACGACCATCTCGTCCCTCCCGATCAGGGCTGGAACAGCACCTTGACCGTGCCGTCCTGCTTCTTCTGGAACTTCTCGTAGGCGTCCGGGGCCTGCTCCAGGGGCAGCCGGTGGGTGGCGAAGGTCTCGGTCCCCAGCGGGTCGTCGTCGGTGAGCAGCGGCAGGATGTCGTCGGCCCAGCGCTTGACGTTGGCCTGGCCCATGCGCAGCTGGATCTGCTTGTCGAACATGGTCAGCAGCGGCAGCGGGTCGGTCATGCCCCCGTACACGCCGGACAGCGAGATGGTCCCGCCGCGCCGGACGATGTCGATGGCGGCGTAGAGGGCGTGGAGGCGGTCGACCCCGGCGCGCTCCATGATCCGCGCCTCGACGGGGTCGGGCAGCAGCGACATCATCTGCTGGGCCAGCTTCGCCCCCGGCGACCCGTGCGCCTCCATCCCGACCGCCTCGATGACGGCGTCGGGGCCGCGCCCGCCGGTGCGCTCGCGCACGTGCTCGGTCAGGTCGCCGCCGTCGTGGTCGCGCAGGTCGATCACCTCGACCCCGTTGGCCCGGGCTCGCTCCAGGCGCTCGGGCACCAGGTCGACGCCGATGATCTGCTCGATCCCATGGTGGCGGGCGATGCGGGTGGCCATGTCGCCGACCGGCCCCAGCCCCAGGACCGCCAGCGACCCGCCGTCGGGGACGTCGGCGTACGCCACGGCCTGCCACGCGGTCGGCAGCACGTCGGACAGGTAGACGAAGCGGTCGTCCGGCGGGCCCTGGGGGACCTTGATGGGCAGGAAGTTGCCGAACGGGACGCGCAGCAGCTCCGCCTGGCCGCCCGGCACCTGGCCGTAGAGCTTGGTGTAGCCGAACAGCGACGCGCCGGTCCCGTGCTCGCGGACCTGGGTCGTCTCGCACTGGGAGTGCAGGCCCTGGCCGCACATCACGCAGGTGCCGCAGGCCACGTTGAACGGGATGACGACGCGGTCGCCGGGGGCTACCGCGGTCACCTCGGCGCCCACGGCCTCCACGACGCCCATCGGCTCGTGGCCCAGGACGTCACCCTTGTCCAGGAACGGGCCCAGGACCTCGTAGAGGTGCAGGTCGGACCCGCACAGCCCCGTCGAGGTGATCCTGACGATGATGTCGGTGGGCTGCTGGATCACCGGGTCCGGGACCGTGTCCACCCGCACATCCCGCTTGCCGTGCCATGTCACCGCGCGCATCCGGATCTCCTGTCCGCGCCGAGGCCCACTCCGGGGGCCCGCCGGTGGGCCGCCCTGTCCGTCCGGGCGTGCCCGCTGGGATACCTGCTGAACCGTGCAGTCGTGCCGGACAGGCCCACCTCTCCCGGCCCACCGCGGACGCCGAGGCCGTCCGCTACACCCAGACCCACGACCCGCTCCACCCCGACCTCCCCTACCGCGCCGCGCACGCCTGGCCCGTCGCCTGGGCGGCCCTGGGCTGGACCCTGGCCGCGGCCGCCACCACCTGGGTGCTGGCGGGACGGTTCCGCAGGCGGAGCTGACGGGGGGCGACCGCGCCGCGCCGGGGTGGCAGCCTGGGCGCATGGGCTCCGACCGCGGTCGGCTGATGCTGCTGGACACGCCGTCGCTGTACTTCCGCGCCTTTCACGGGGTGCCGCGCACGGTCAGGGGCGTCGACGGCCGGCCGGTGAACGCGGTCAAGGGCCTGCTGGAGTTCCTCGCGCACCTCGTGGCCGTCCGGCGCCCCACCCACCTGGTGGCCTGCGAGGACGCCGACTGGCGCCCGGCCTGGCGGGTCGCGGCGGTGCCCGCGTACAAGGCCCACCGCACCGCGAACGGCGCCACGCCCTCGGGGCCGGACCCGCTGGGCGGCCAGGTCCCGCTGATCTGGGCGGCGCTGGACGCGCTGGGCGTCGCCCGGGTCGGCGTCGCGCACCACGAGGCCGAGGACGTGATCGCGACGCTCGCGGCGCGGTCGGCGCGCCCCGTCGACGTGGTCAGCGGCGACCGCGACCTGTTCCAGCTGGTGGACGACGCGCGGGGGGTGCGCGTCCTGTACGTGGCGCAGGGGGTCGCCCGCCACCAGGTCGTCGACGAGGCCGCGATCACCGCCCGCTACGGCATCCCGGGCCGCGCCTACGCCGACTTCGCGCTGCTGCGCGGCGATCCCAGCGACGGGCTGCCCGGCGCGGCCGGGATCGGCGACCGCACCGCGGCGGCGCTGATCACCCGCCACGGCACGCTCGCCGGCGTGCTCGCGGCGGCCGCCGACGCCGACTCGGGGATGCGCCCGGAGCTGCGGCGCAAGCTGGCGGCGGCCCGCGACTACCTGGTGGCGGCGGAGCCCGTCGTCCGCGCCGTCCCCGACCTGCCGGTCCCCGCCCTGGACGACCGGCTCCCCGCGACCCCCCGCGACCCCGCCGCGGTCGCCGCCCTGGCCGACGCCCTGGACCTCGACGCCTCCTTCAACCGCGTCCTGCTCGCCCTCGCCGCGGCCTCCTCGGATCGGGGCGACGCGGCCTAGCCTGGCCGCACGCGCCCCCCACGCATCCGCGCTCACGTCTGTCTATGGCGTTGTCGGCGCGGCTTCCGGCTGAGCGGCGCGTCAGCGCGCTCAGCTCGGCCACGGATCGGCTCGGGGCGGGCGTGGGCGCGCTCCTGGTGTGCGCGGCGGTCCTGGTGCCGTCGGGGCTCGGGCAGGTGGCCTGGCTGCCGCTGCTGGGCGGGCAGCTGATCGGCCTGCCCCACGGCGCGGCCGATCACCTGGGCCCGCCTGGCTGCTGGGCCGCCGCCTGCCCGCGTGGTCGCTCGCCGCACTGCTGATCGCCTACGTCGCCGCCGCGGGGGCGGGGTCGCGGGCCCCGCCCTCGCCCCGGTCCCGGCCGGCCCCGCCTTCCTCGTGGTCTCGGTCCTCCACTTCGGCACCGGCGACGTTGCCTACCGGGCGTGGCGGGCCGGCCGGGAGCCGCGCGGCCCGCCGAACCCCATCGACGTGATCGTGCGGGGGCGCCGTTCGGGCGAGGTGCGCGCGGGCCCGGCCCGCGTGAGGCCCGCACGCCCAGGACGTCGTGATCGCCGGACACGAGGACGTCGGCCCGGGCCGCCCAGGGCGAGTGCCACGAGGTAGTCGTCCTTCGGGTCCGGGGTGACATTCGGCGGATCGGGCGGGTCGACCACGAGGACCGCGGCGCGGGCGATCTCCTCCACCAGGTCCAGGGCCTGCGCCTCGGACAGGAACCGGCGGAACTTCGGCCGCAGCAGGACGACGCGCAACTCGCGCAGCAGCGCGGGGCCGGCGACCAGGGCGAAGGCGCCCGCGCGCCAGGCCCGCAGCAGCGCGGCCGGCGCCGCGCGCGGGGAGATGATCCCCGAGATCACCACCCCAGGGTCCAGGACGGCGCGGGTCACCTACCCGTCACGCTCGGCGCGAGCGGCCCGCAGCTCTTGCGTACGCCAGCTCCAGCGCCTCGTCCTCCGAGGGCCCGTCCGCGTTCGCCGCCCACACCTCCTCAAGCAGCGCGTCCAGCCCGAGGTACCTGCGCAAACGCCTCCTCCACGACCTCAGCCTCCGGCCGCCCGGCACGCGCGGCCCGAGCCTGCACGGCGGCCAGGAGCGCGCCGTTGATCCGGACGTCATGCTCCGTGCGCGCCATGAAGCGACCTCCTGTGTCCACACCCACTCTCGACTTCATCCGCTCGCTCACCAGAGTGCTGGGAGCCGCCGCACGGTCTACCGGGCAGGACCGAGGGTCAGGAGCGCATTGTGGGAGCGACAGGACTCGAACCTGCGACCCGCTGCGTGTGAATGAGCAGCGGCTACACGCAGTGCTCACCAGCGAAAACGCAGGTCAGCCCCCACCGTCCCCCGCTCAGTTATCCGCTCGCTCGGACGCCGGCTGGAGCCGGTCAAGGAACGCCCGCGGGCGAGCACGGTCACCAACTCCGCGGGCACGCCCAAGACGTGACGATCGCCGGACACGAGGACGTCCGCGCCGGCCGCGAGGGCCAGCGCCACTAGGCAGTCGTCCTTCGGATCCGGCGTGACGCTCGGCGGGTTGACCGGGTCGAGCACGAGGACCGCTGCAGCGGCGATCTCCTCGACCAGGTCGAGGGACTGCGGCTCGGACAGGTGCCGCCGGAACTTGGGGCGCAGGAGCACGATGCGCAGCTCCCGCAGGAGGGCAGGGCTGGCAACCAGGGTGAAGGCCTGGGCGCGCCAGGCCCGCAGAAGCGCGGCTGGGCCGCCCGCGGCGAGATGAGCCCCGAGATGATCACCCCGGGGTCCAGGACCGCCCGGGTCACCTACCCGTCGCGCTCAGCTCGGGCGGCCCGCAGCTCGGCGTACGCCAACTGCAGCGCCTCGTCCTCGGCAGGCCCATCGGCGTTCGCCGCCCACACGTCCTCGAGCAGCGCGTCAAGGCCGAGGTACCGGCGCAGCGCCTCCTCCACCACCTCGGCCTCCGGCCGCCCCGCTCGGGCGGCTCGTGCCCGCACGGCGGCCAGGAGTGCGCCATCGATCCGGACGTCATCCTCTGTCCGCGCCATCGCCACGTCCTCCTCCGGCAACCAGTGTCCAGCACTCGCTCCAGGTGCGCCACGAGGTCCGCGCGAGGGAACAGCGCCGTCTGGCCCGGAGCGGCATCGTGGACGGTGCAGGTTGGCGACCGCAGGCGCGAGTCGAGGGCGTGGTCGATGAGGATCCGACAGGTGGCGCTCACGGTGGACCGCCTCGACGAGGCGGCCAGCTTCTACCGGGATGTCCTGCTGCTGCCGGTCGCCGCGCACGCCGGGCGGGTGACGGTGACGGTCGGGTCCAGCCGCCTGGTCCTGGAGCCCGGCGATCCCTTCCCCGGCGTCCACCACCTGGCGTTCGGCGTCGCCCCCGCAGACTTCCGGCGCGCCCGCGGGTGGCTGGGCGAACGGGTCGAGCCGATCGTCGTCGACGGCTCCGAAGTGGTCGAAGGGCCGGAAGGGTGGCACTCGCAATCGGTGTACTTCCTCGGTCCCGAAGGCATCGTGCTGGAGTTCATCGCCCGCCAGGCTGACCGGGGGATAGCGGCGAGCGCCGGGGACGTCGTCCGGCTGCTGTGCATCAGCGAGGTCGGCGTCGGCGTGCCCGATGTCGGGGACGCGGTCCGCGCGCTGACGCAGCGGTTGGGGGTCCCGGCCTTCCCCCCGCAGGGGACACACTTCGCCCCCGTAGGCGGCCACGACGGGCTGGTCATCCTGGTCGACGAGCAGCGCATCTGGTTCCCCACCGACACCCAACGGGCTGCACAAGGACCCGTGGTCGTTGAGCTGGAGGCCCCGCTAGCAGCTCGCCTCTCCCTGCGGCCAACAGCAACCGTCCTTGCAAGCTGATGATCGCGGATCGGGGTGCGGCCCCCGGCGTCGCGTCGGGACGTCAGCACCGAGGTCGCGGCTCCCGAGCGCGGGGACCATGGCGGCACGAATGGTGGGGGCGACAGGACTCGAACCTGCGACCTGCTGCGTGTGAATGAGCAGCGGCTACACGCAGTGCTCACCAGCGAAAACGCAGGCCAGCCCCTACTATCCCCCGCTCAGTTATCCGCTCGCTCGGCCGGCCGCTGGAAGTGGTCAAGGAACGCCCGGAGAGTCGACGGGGAACGGGTGGAGGCGGAGGCGTCCGCGGTCGGCGATGGCGACGTGGCCGGCCAGCTCGTCCAGGTCGGGGATGCCCTGGACGATGTGGAGCACGTCGGCGGCGATCCCTGGTGCATCCAGGCGTCGTGTGCGCACGATCAGGACGCCGGGCGCAGGGCGTGCCCGGAGCGCGAGCGCGCCCGATCCCCCGATCCATCGTCACCAGCAGCCGGTCCGCCTCGGCCGCGGCGGGCACTACGGTGTCATCGGGAGCGCCCTGGAGCCCCTCGGTCACGACGGTGTCGACGTCGTGCCCAAGGGCTCGTAGCGGCTCGACCAGCGTCGCGGAGAGGTTCTCGTCCAGCTTGAGGCGCGTCACGCGATCAGGCGTACCTCGTCCGCGGCGAGGTACGCCGCGTAGGCGAGGCATCCGAGCACGGCATCCACGGACACGCTGGGGTAGTGCTCCATGACCTGGTCCACGCTCAGGCCGGCGGCGAGGCTCCCGAGCACGAGCGCGACCGGGACGCGGGTGCCGGAGACCACCGGTACACCCGACATGATGGTGGGGTCGGTCCGCACCCAGCGCTGCCAGCCGTCGTCGTGCGTGCTCATGCGCGCCATTGTCACGCCTGCGCGCGCTCAGCACCAGGCTCCGGTGGCGGCCCCGACGTGCCCCTGGCAAGTACGCGTACGCGAATCACGCTTCGGCGATCGGGTGGCATCTTGGGCCATCATGGCACCTGGAGGCGGAGAGGAGCGCGTGCCGCGGTTCTTTGGCACCGCCTGGTTCGTCATGGCGATCGGCTGGGCCAGCTTGCTGGCGGCGTGCGCGCCCATCGACGTCCTGTCGGCCCAGGAGCGGTGCGCTGAGCCGGTCCCGGAGTGGGCTCCTTCGCCCCCCCTGAGTGAGGGTCACCAGGACGAAGGCGTGACGCAGTGGCTAGGCGATTACGTCTGGGAGGAGGACGACGGCCGTACGGTGCGTCGTCATGAGCTGCGGCTCAACAACCACAGCGGCGAGAACACCGGCGTGGCGTACGGTTGCCTCCACGTACGCGACAACGGTGTGTTGCTCGCGACCTACAGCGTCTTCGCGCAGGGTCGGCTTCGCGAGCTGCACGCACCCGGCCTGTTCGTGGCGTACGCGGAGGACGTGGCGGGTGCTCCATCTAGGGGACTCGAACGCGGCGACCCGCTTGTCCGCCTGTACGTCGAGGACGAGAAGATCATCACCGGTCTGCTCGAGCTACCGACCGCTGCCCCCACCAGCCAAGAGAGGGGTCGTACTTCCAACGGATCGCCCACTGATCCCACCGGCGGTGCCGAGAGGTGGGGGCGACAGGACTCGAACCTGCGACCTGCTGCGTGTAAAGCAGCTGCTCTGACCAGCTGAGCTACGCCCCCGGTACGAGGGCGCAGCGTAGCGTGGCGCGCATGGGCACGGCGTGGCGGACCGGTGAGGTGGAGGTCGGGGAGCCGGTCGCGCTGCTGGAGGAGGGGCTGCGGCTGCTCGACGGGCTCGCCGACGACCCGACGCCCGTGCTGCGGTGGTACCGGTCGTCTCGGACCGCGATCGTGCTGGGCCGGGGCCAGGCGCGCGACCTCGCCGCCGCCGCTACCGCCGAGGTCGAGGTCGTGCAGCGCCACTCCGGCGGCGGGGCGGTGCTGCTGACCCCCGACCTGCTGTCGCTGGACGTGCTCGTGCCCACCGCCCACCCGCTGGCGCAGGGCACGCCCGGGGACGTGTTCGTGCACGTCGGCCGCGCGTGGGCGGCTGCGCTGGCCGACCTGGGCGTGCGCGGCCCGCGGGTGTGGGACGGCGCGGGCACGGCGCGGCGCCGCGGCACCGCCCGCGAGCAGCTCCTCGCGGCGGTCTGCTACGCCACCCCCGGCCGCGGCGAGGTCCTGGTCGACGGGCGCAAGGTGGTCGGCCTGGCCCAGCGCCGCCGCCGTCCCGGCGCGCTGGTGCAGTGCGGGCTGCTGCGCCGCTGGGACCCCGCGCCGCTGCTGGTGGCCCTGGGCGCGGACCCCGACGACCCGGAGATCGCCGGCGCGGCGGTCGGCCTGGACGACCTGCTCCCCGCCCCGCCCGCGGAGGCCGGCGTGCGCGCCGCCGTCGAGGCCCGCCTCACCGAGCTGGGCTGACCGGCGCGCCGCGAGGGCGTCCGGCTCCTGACCCGTCGCGTAGCCCAGGTCCGCCCGGGGCAGGAACGGGACATGACGGAGCGACTGGTGGTGGCGAGCAACCGCGGGCCGGTGTCGTGGCAGCGCGGCGACGACGGGGGGTTGGAGGTCGCGCCCAGCTCCGGCGGCCTGGTGACGGCCCTGGGCGGCGCGCTGTCGGACGAGGACGGCACCTGGGTGTCGCTGGCCCTCGGCGAGGCGGACCAGGAGGTCGCGGCGGCCAACCCCGGGCCCTTCCCGGTCGAGGCGGGCGACCGGAGCTGGCGCGTCCGCCTCCTGGACGTCGGCGACCGCTACGACCCCTACTACAACGAGGTCGCCAACCGGCTCCTGTGGTTCACCGTGCACGGCCTGTGGGGCGAGCCCTACGAGCCCCGCGGCGAGGGCTGGCGCGACGCCTGGGCCGCGTACACCTCGGTCGGCGAGGACGTCGCCCGCGCGATCGTCGAGGCCGTGGGCGACGACGACGGCGAGGTCCACCTGCAGGACTACCACCTGTGCGGGTCGCCGCGGGCGGTCCGCGCGGCGCTCCCGCGGGCGCGGATCCTGCACTACCTGCACACCCCCTGGGTCGGCCCGTCGGAGCTGCGAAGGCTGCCCGACGCCGTCAGCGAGGGCGTGCTGGCCGGGCTGCTGGGCGCCGACGTCGTCGCGGTGTCGTCACCGGCGTGGGCCGCGGCGTTCCGCCGGGGCGCGGTCCAGCTCCTGGGTGCGGTGGCGGACGGCGACGACCTGTGGTTCGAGGGTCGGCGGGTCAGCGTCGCGTCGTTCGTCCTGGGCGTCGACGCCGACGCGCTGCGCACCGCCGCCGACGACCCCGACGTGCGCGCGGCCGGCGAGCGCATCGACGCCGAGCGCGACGGCCGGGCCCTGCTCGTCCGCGTGGACCGCACCGACCTGTCCAAGAACGTGCTGCGCGGCCTGCGCGCCTACGAGCTGCTGCTGGAGCGCCACCCCGAGCACCGCGACCGGGTCTGGCACTACGCCATCCTCCAGCCCTCCCGCCAGGGGGTCGAGGAGTACCGCGTCTACCTGGAGGCCTGCACCGCCGCGGCGGACCGCATCCGCGACCGCTTCGGCGAGCGGGTGCTCACCTTCTTCGTCGGCGACGACTACCCGGCGGTCCTGGCCTGCTACGAGCGCTACGACGTCCAGCTCACCACCCCGGTCCGCGACGGCACCAACCTGGTCGCCAAGGAGGGACCGACGCTGAACCAGCGCGACGGCGTCCTGGTCCTGTCCCGCGACGCCGGCGCCGCCGACGTGCTGCGTGACGGCGCGCTGATGGTCAACGCCTACGACGTCGAGCAGCAAGCCGAGGCCCTGCACGCCGCCCTGACCATGGACGCCGACGAGCGCCGGGAGCGCGCCGAGCTGCTCCGCCGCGGCGCCGCCCAGGGCGCCCCCCACGACTGGTTCGCCAACCAGCGCGCCACCCTCCGCGCCGCCACCACCCCCCGCGTCGAGCGCATCTGAGCCCGCCCGGCCGGCGGCGCGCCCGCGCAGGGTCCGGCGACCCGCCGCGGGCCGGGGGTCAGCGGTCGGCGGCGGCGGCGAGCAGGTCGGCGAGGGCGTCGGGGACGAAGCCGGCGAGCAGGTCGAGGTCGGGGACGGCCGAGCGCTCGCCGACGAGGCCGAGGAAGACCCCGCCCGCGTAGGAGGTGACCGCGACCGACAGCGCCGAGTCGCCCGCCAGCGGCAGGAACGAGTAGGTCTCGCGCAGCGGCGCGCCCGCCAGCCAGCGCGGCTCCTGCGGCCCCGGCGCGTTGGACAGGGCCAGGTTGTAGCGCTCCTCCCCCAGCACCAGCCGCGCCGCGACGGCGTGCAGGTTCGGCGGCGCGAACCCCGCCAGCCGCACGAGGTCGTAGGCGGCGACAGCCTGCCGCGACTCCTTCAGCCCCGCCATCTCGCCCATCACGCGGTACAGCCGGGCGACCGGGTCGATGCGCATGACCGGCAGCGGGACCAGGACGCCGACGACGCCGTCCCCGCCGACGGTCAGCGCCTCGTGGCCGTCCCCGCCGTCCGCCCCGCCGCCGCCGTGGACGCGCACCGGCACCATCGCGCGCAGGTCGAGGTCGGTGGTGTCGTGGCCGCGCCAGCGCAGCAGCCGCCCGATCGCGTCGGCGACCAGGGTGACCACGACGTCGTTCACCGTGCAGCCGAAGGCGCGGCGGACGTCCTTGAGGTCGTCCAGGGGGATGCGCAGGGTCGCGACGCGGCGGTGCGGCGACAGCCGGCGGTTCAGCGGGCTGCGCGGCGCCCGGCCGGTGACGCGACCGACCAGCCCGACGGCGTCGGAGGCGACGGCGCCCGCCGCCGACAGCAGCCGCATGGGTGAGGTGGCGATGCGGCCGACCTCGACGCCGGCGCCGACCGCGCGCTCGACGTCCTCGACCAGCGCGCGGGCGCGCAGGCGCAGCGGGTCGGGCGGGGGCTCGGGCTCCCAGCGCGGGACCTCCCCGCCGCCGGCCCCGTCGGGCTGGTCGTCCAGGAGCACGGCGAACGGGTCGCCGCGGTCGCCGCCCGCCATCGCCAGGTGGGCCTTGCGGAAGACCGCGACGCCGTCGCCCTCCACCCCCTCGATGACGTACAGCTCCCACAGCGGCCGCTCGTGATCCAGCTGGCGGGCCATGAGCCGGGCCAGGAACTCCGCGAGCTGCCCGCGGTCCCCCGGCGGCGGCAGCGCGGCGTGGCGGAGGTGGAAGCTGAGGTCGAAGTCGGGGTCGTCCACCCAGAACGGGCGCGACGTGAAGCCCTCGCCGAGCAGCCGCTTGCGGCCCAGCGGGATGCGGTGGAGGCGGTCGCGCAGGGTCGCCAGCACCGACTCGAAGCGCAGGTCGGGGCCGAACAGGCTCACCCCGCCGAGGTGCAGCGGCGTCGCGGGCGCCTCGCGCCGCAGGAACGACGCGTCGAGCACCGACAACCGGTCGACCACCGCACTCCCTTCGCTGGACCTCGCCCGGCCAGGAGGGTACCGGGTCGGCCTGCGTGCCCGCTTCGCCCGGATCCGTGATACTTACGCGCCGTGACCTCTCGAACTCGCTCCGCAGTCGTCATCGTCGCACTGGTCGCGGCCCTGCTGCCCACCGCCGCCGCGGCCGAGCCGGTCTTCCCCGGCGTCACCCACGACCGCCTGGGGCGCCGGCTCGCCGACGGGCGCCCGGTCGTGGCCGACGTGCTGACCGTCGCGCCGGGCCAGGGGCTGGAGGTCGTGCCCGTGCTCGCCGACGGCGAGGTGCCGGGCCTGGAGACCGTGCCGTCGATGGGCGCGCGCCTGGTCGACGAGGGCTACGTCGCGGGCGTGAACGGCGGGTTCTGGCTGCGCCAGCCCGTCGGGGACCCCAACGGTCTGCTCGCGATCGACGGCGCGCTGGTGTCGGAGGCCCAGACCCAGGGCTCGCTGCCGCGCGGGACGCTGGGGCTCCAGGCCGGCGGGGGGGCGCTGTTCGACCGCATCGCGACGCGGCTCACCCTGGAGGGGCCGGGCGCGGACCTCGTGGTCACCGGGGTGAACCGGTACCCGTCCTCCGCCCCGCCGGTGCCCGACGGCGACCGGCCGCTGCTGGTCTACACCGCCGCGTTCGGGTCGGTCGCCCTGTCGCCCGCGACCCCCGGCGGCGCCCTGCGCGCGCTGCTGGTCGAGGGGCTGGCCCCGGTCGCCGCGGGCAGGGCGACCGGCACGGTGGTGCGGGTCCTGGACGGGCCCGGCGAGGTCGAGGTGCCCGACGGCGCGGCGCTCGTGGTCGGCCACGGCGCGACCGCGGACGCCCTGGGCGCGGTCGGTGACGGCGACGAGCTGGCCCTGCGCAGCGCCGTCGTGCCCGAGACCACCGACGCCGACGACTGGGACGGGCTGGACGCCGGCCTGGCGGGCGGCCCGCTGCTGGTGCGCGACGGGCGGCCCACGGCGCAGGACACCTGGGAGGCGGAGGGCTTCGCCCCGCAGATCCACTCCCTGGTGCGCCACCCGCGGACCGCGGTCGGGGTGACCGCCGACGGGCGCCTGCTGCTGGTGACCGTGGACGGGCGCCAGCCGGGGGTGTCCGCCGGGATGACGCTGCCGGAGCTGGCGGACCTGCTGATCGACCTCGGCGCGACCGACGCCCTGTCCCTGGACGGCGGCGGCTCGACCGCGATGGCCGTCGACGGGCAGGTCCGCAACCGCCCGTGCTGCGACGACCCGCTGCGCCCCGTCGCCGACGGCCTGTTCGTGCGCCACGCCTACGCCTTCACCGCGGCCGACCGCCTGGCCGGGTCGGGGCGCCGGTCCACCGCCGCGGCGATCGCCCGCACGATGGCCACCGAGACCGCCACCGCCGCGGCCGGGGCGGCGACCACCACCCTCGCCGAGTGGGCGGCGGAGAGCCGGACGGTGGTGCTGGCCGCGGCCGGGGACTTCCCCGACGCGCTGGCGGGCGGGCCGCTGGCCGGGGTGCGGGGGGCGCCGGTCCTGCTCACCGACGGCGGGGAGCTGTCCCCCGTCACCGCGGATGCGCTCCAGGACCTGGACCCCGAGACCGTGACGGTCATGGGCGGCAGCGCCGCGATCGGCCCCGCCGTCACCGACGCCCTGACCGCCCGCGGGCACGCGGTGGAGCGCATCGCCGGCGAGGACCGCGTGGCCACCGCCGCCGCGGCCGCCCGCGCGCTGGGCGGGACGCCCGGCACCGCGTTCCTCACCGGCTCCGGCGCCTGGCCCGACGCGCTGACCGCGGCCGTCCCGGCCGGGCTGCTGGGCGGCCCCGTCCTGCTGACCGACCCGGCGGTGCTGTCCCCCGCCGCCCGCGCCGTGCTGCGCGACCTCGACATCGGCGAGGTCGTCGTCGTCGGCGGCGACGAGGCCGTCGCCCCGCGCGTGGTCCGCACGCTGGAGGCCGACGGCACCGCCGTCACCCGCGTCGCGGGCGCGGATCGCTACGCCACCGCCGCGGCCCTGGCCGGCTGGTCCCGCCAGCGCCTCGACTGCGCCGCCGTCACGCCCTGCCTGGACCCGTCCGGCCTGGTGGTCGCCCGCGGGGACCGCTTCCCCGACGCCCTGGCCGGCGGGCCGCTGGCGATCGCGCGCGGTCACCTGCTCACGATCGTCCCGCCCGGCGACGTCACCGCGGAGCCGGCCGCGGCGGCCCTCCTGGCCGGCCTGTCCCCCGCCCTGCGCTCGGTCACCCTGCTCGGCGGCCACGCCGCCCTGGGCTCCTACCAGCAGTGGCAGCTGGACCAGCTCGCCGGCGGCACCGGCTGACCCGCCCCCGCCCCCGCCGGTACCGGCCGAGCGGGCCGGCGCCCGGGTGCGGGACCGGCGCTGACGTGCGCGGGGTCAGGCGGGGCCGGTCGAGGCCGGGGGCAGGCGGCTGGTGCGCAGGCGGGGGGCGGTCATCTCCGCCGCGACCGCGACCCGGGCGAGGTCGGCGAGCTGGCGCAGCTCGGCAGACCGGAAGCGCGGGCCGTCGCGGCGGGCGACCAGGAGACCTGCGGCGCTGTTGCCCAGCGGCGCGGCGGCCAGCTCCAGCCCGCTGCTGACGTCGTCGCGCCAGCTCGGCGGCATCCACTCCGCCCGCGACAGCCGCCGCGGGCCCAGCAGCGGCAGCCAGGGCGCGGCGATCCCGTCCAGCTCCGGGGCGTCGGCGCTGACGGCGAGCACGTCGAGGCCCTGCACCCCGCTGGCCAGGGCCACCGCCCACGACGACGACATCGCGGCGGGCAGCCCCGCGACGAGCTCGGGCACGGCCCCGCGGCCGCGCTCGACCAGTTCCGCGGCGAGGCGCATCGGCGCCCCCGCGTCGGGGAAGCGCCGCACGGCGCGGAGGGACTCGACGATCACGCCGGGCACCTGCTCGAGGGCGAAGCGCAGCTCGCGGCGGTCCCCGTCGGCGGTCAGGTAGATGTCGTCGACGGCGACCCCGTCGTAGCGCTCGACGATCTCCAGGACCGCGATGTCGGCGCCGATGCGGCCGATCGCCGCCGTGACCGCGCTGAGGGAGCCGGGCCGATCCGGGATCGAGAGTCGCACCGCATAGCGCACGAGGAGATTTTGTACCACGACGAGCGGTCGCCAACCGCATCGGCCCTCACCGGGCGTCACCGGCGGTTCACCAGGGGGGTGGACCATCGGGTGTCCCTCGCGCGCGGGCCGGACGCGGATCAGTACCGTTGCAGGGCCACGAGGGACACGAACCAGGAGCGCGCGGGCATGACCGACCGGCACCAGACCGACCTGCTGATCATCGGGGCGGGTCCTGCGGGCCTCTACGCCGCGTACTACGCCGGGTTCCGGGGGCTCACCGTCACGCTGATGGACTCGCTGCCCCAGCCGGGCGGGCAGGTGGCGGCGATGTACCCGGAGAAGCTCATCTACGACGTGGCCGGCTTCCCCGGGATCCGCGGCCAGGCGCTGATCGACAACTGCGTCGAGCAGGCCGCCAAGGCCGACCCCACCTACTTCCTGGGCCACCGGGCCGAGGACCTGGTCCACGCCGAGGACGGCTCGATCCTGGTGACCAGCCACAAGGGCCAGCAGGTCCACGCCAAGGCCGTGATCATCACCGGCGGCATCGGCACGTTCACCCCGCGCCCCCTGCCCGACGCCGAGCAGTACGAGGGCCGCGGGCTGCGCTACTTCGTCCCCAAGCTCGACGAGCTGGCGGGCCTGGACGTCCTCATCGTCGGCGGCGGGGACAGCGCGTTCGACTGGGCCCAGGCCCTCGAGCAGATCGCCAAGAGCGTGACGCTCATCCACCGCCGCGACACCTTCCGCGCCCACGAGCGCACCGTCCAGGAGGTGCTCGCCTCGACGGTGTCGGTCCGCACCCACACCGAGGTCGCGTCCATCCACGGCGAGGACGGCATCACCTCGGTCGAGGTCTTCGACAACCGCACCGACGAGCGCGAGCGCCTCGAGGTCCAGGCCGTCGTCGCCGCCCTCGGGTTCACCGCGGACCTCGGCCCGCTGACGCGCTGGGGCCTGCAGCAGCACAAGCGCCACATCGTCGTCGACACGCGCATGGCCACGAACCTGCCGCGGGTCTTCGCCGCCGGCGACATCACCGAGTACGACGGCAAGGTACGCCTGATCGCGGTCGGTTTCGGCGAGGCCGCCACCGCGGTCAACAACGCCGCCACCGCCATCGACCCCAAGGCGAAGCTCTTCCCCGGCCACTCCTCCGCCGCCTGAACGCCCGGGCGGCGCCCGGGCGTTCAGTCCGAGGGCCGCCGCAGGTCCTTGCGGAACACCACCAGGTCGTCGCCGGCCTCCCAGTAGTCGCGGACGCGGGCCTCCTCCTCGTAGGCGCACCGGCGGTAGAACGCGCGCGTCCGGTCGTACTGCGGCGACCCGGACGTGTCGACGAGTAGCAGCCGCTGGTCGCGTGCCCGCAGGTCCTCCTCGACGTGGCGGAGCATCGCCGTCCCGCGCCCCCGCCCCTGGCGGTCGGGGTGCACCGCGATCATCGTGAGGTCCCACACCCGGTCGGCCGCCGGCTCGGGCTGGTAGTAGGCGACCCCCCGCACCCCGCCGTCGTCGTCCACCACGCAGACGTGGCCGCCGTCGCCGGCGAAGTGGTCGGCCAGCATGCCCTCCACCGCCCCGGCCTCCTCGGACGTGAACATCCCCGCCGCGACGACGAGGTCGACCACCGCCGCCGCATCCCCGGGCGTCGCCGTCCTGATCACGAGCACCTCTCTGGCCGGTCACCGCGCGCGCCGTCTCCGCGCGGCGCACGTCACCTCTACCACGTCCACGGCGCCGGTCGCCGCATGGCGGCGGCCGAGCAGGTCGCGAACGGTGTCGCGCGGGCATCGCCGCAGCGGTGCCTCTGGGCCATGTCGCTCCGCCGCGCGTGCGCCGCGCAGGGCTCGTACTCTGACCGCCGTGCAGGGCAGACCGTTCCCGGTGGTGCTGCGGGGTTACGACCGCCGCGCCGTCGACGCGTTCCTGAACCGGGTGATGACCGAAACGGTGACCGCCGAGGACGTGCGCGGGGTGACGTTCCGCGCAGCGCTGCGGTGCTACGACGGCGAGGCGGTCGACGCCTACCTCGACGAGCTCGCCGCCGCTTGCGGGTAGCGCCCCTCAGGCCTTCGTCGCACGGCCGGTCCAGCCTCGCGGCGGACCGCGACCGATGCCGGCCGTCCATCACCGCGCCCGCACCGAGCGTGCGATCAACTCCCCCAGCCGGACGAGCGGGACCTGGCGGACCGCGACGTCGAGGATGGTCAGGCCCGCCACGGCCGCCGCCAGGTCGTCCTCGGCCTTGAGCGTGAGGCCCAGCTCCAGGCGCCCCCGCCGGAGTACCACCCTCGGCGCCCGCACCTTCCCGGTCGCCGCCAGCATCCGCTCCAGGTCGATCGCCTCCCCCGGCCCGGGGCGTCCGGGCTCCGCTCCGATCAGGTCGAACACGGCCTCCACGCGCCAGCGCGGTCGCTCGTCCGCAGACCACCCGACATGCACCGTCGCCACCTCGTCGCCCTGTTAGCGTCATCCACGGGGTGCAGCAGACGGCACGCGGAATTCCCTGCCAAGCGGACGGGAAGGGGTTGTATGACCACCGACGGCGCAGCTCCGGGCCCGCGGCGCGGGCGCCCGCCGAGCCCGGTCGACCCGGGCGCGTCCCGCGCCGCGGCCCTCGGTGCCGCACTCCGGTCGCTCCGCCAGGGCGCGGGTCTCACCCAGACGCAGGTCGCCGAGCGCGTGGGGTACTCCGCGCAGCACGTGGGGGCCGTCGAGTCCGGGCGGACGGCCCCCTCGCTCGCCTTCGTGCGCCGCTGCGAGGGAGTGCTGGGCGGCGACGGCCTCCTGCTGGCGCTGTTCCCGTCGGTGGTGCAGGAGCGCGCGCTCGAGCGTCACGTGCGGCAGGAGCGGCGGCGGGGGACCCCGACGGCCGCGGCGCTGCCCGCCGTCCCCGCAGCGGCAGCGTCACGGCCGCCCGCGCCGCCCGACCGGCAACCGCCGCTGCGGCCCGAGGGGGTGGCGGACCTCGAACGCGTGACCGAGGCGCATCGCGGGCTGTACCACACGCTGCCACCCGCGGCGCTGGTCGGGCCGGTCGCCGGCCACCTCCGCGCGCTGTCCGGGCTGCTCCCCGGGTGCAGCGTCGGACTGCGGCCGCGCCTGGCGTCCATGGCTGCCGAGGCGGCGGGCCTGCTGGCCTGGACCGCACATGACCTGGGCGACCGAGAACGGCGCGACCGCGCCTACCGGCAGGCCGACCACGCCGCGGCGCTTGCCGAGCAGCCCGGGCTCGCCGCCTACGTGCGGGGGTTCCAGGCGCTGGCCAGTCTCGACGACGGGCGGCCCAGCACTGCCCTCGACCTGCTGTCGCGCCGGCCGCAGACGAGGCTGGCCCCGAGGACGTCGGCGTGGCTCGCGGTCGTGGAGGGTCGTGCGCGCGCGCAGCTGGGCGACCGGCACGCGACCTCCTCAGCGCTGTCGCGAGCGCATGGGCTGCTCGACCGGGCGCGCTCCGATGAGGACCCCGCGTGGATGTTCGGCTTTGACGAGGACCGTCTCCTGGGTGAGCGGGGCCGGTGCGAGCTTGCCCTCGGCGGGTGGGCGGCCGCGGAGGCGGCGCTCCGCACGGCTGTCGCCCGCCCGACCGGGTTGCGCCGGCGCTCCGAGCTGCTCGTCGACCTCGCGGCCGCCCGCCTGCGCGCGCGCGACCTCGAGGAGTCATGCCACCTGGCGATCGCGGCGCTCGACGCGGCCGAGGCGGCCGGCTCGCCGCGGGGCGTCGAGCGGGTGCGGCGGTTCGCCACGCTCCTGCCGGGACCTGGGCATGAGCGGGCGGTGGCCGCGCTCGACGAGCGGCTCGCCGCGCATGCCTGAGCGGCGGACCCTGCCCTACGGGAGCTGGCCGTCGCCGGTCACCGCGGAGGACGTGGGGCGCGCGGCCCGATCCCATGAGGCGCTGACCGCGTCGGACGACCGGCTCTACTGGATCGAGGAGCGGCCGGAGGAGGACGGGCGCGCGGTCCTCGTCGGCTGGCACGACGGCGCCTGCGCCGACGTGCTCCCGCCCTGGACCGACGTGCGCAACCGGGTGAACGAGTACGGCGGCGGCGCCTACGCGGTGCAGCGCGGGACGGTCTTCTTCAGCGACGCGGGCGACCAGCGCGTCCACCGGTGGGATCCCGGCGCACCGCCGCGAGCGCTGACCCCGAACCCGGGCCAGCCGGGGAGCCTGCGTTACGCCGACCTGTGCCCCCTGCCCGGCGCACGCGGGCTGGTCGCGGTGCGGGAGCGCCACGGACGGGACGGGATCCACCAGGACCTCGTGGCCATCGGGGCGGACGAGGAGGCCGAGCCCCTGGTGCTGTTCGCCGGCGCGGACTTCTGCTCGTCCCCGCGCCCCAGCCCCGACGGCCGGCAGCTGGCCTGGACCACCTGGAACCACCCCGCGATGCCCTGGGATGCGACCACGCTGTGGCTCGCGGAGGTCGCGGCGGACGGGGGCCTGCGGGACCCGCGGCCGATCGCAGGGGGACCCGGCGAGTCGGTCGTCCAGCCGTCGTGGAGCCCGGACGGGGTGCTGCACCTGATCTCGGACCGCAGCGGCTGGTGGAACCTGCACCGCTGGCACGACGGGCGGCTCGACGCGCTGGCGCCAGGTGCTGTGGAGTTCGCCGAGCCCCCGTGGGAGTTCGGCTACGCCTCGTACGCCTTCCTCCTTGACGGCACGGTCGCCTGCGTCCACCGGGTCGAGGGCGTCCCGCGCCTCGGGGTCATCCCGGCCGGGGACGGGACGGTGCGGGAGGTGGCCCTGCCGTTCCGCTCCTTCAAGCCGTTCATTGCGGTGGTCGGCGACCGTGTAGCGGTTATCGCCGCCACCCCGTCCACCACGGCCGCGGTCGCCCTGGTCGACGTCGACCGCGGCAGCGCGGAGCTGCTGACCGAGCCCGACGTCCTGGGGCTAGACCTGGTGCCCGTCCTCAGGCCCGTGCGCGCGACGGCGGCGGACGGCGCCACCGTCCACGGCTGGTTCCGCCCGCCGCACCACCCCGATGTCGAGGGCCCACCCGGCGAGACGGCGCCCCTGGTGGTGCGCTGCCCCAGCGGACCCACCTCCCAGTCCAGGCTCCGGCTGGACCTCGCCGCGGCGCTGCTGACCACCCGCGGATTCGGGGTCGTGGACGTCGACTACGCGGGCAGCAGCGGCTACGGCCGCGCCTTCCGGGAGCGGCTCGACGGCGCCTGGGGGGTGGCCGACGTCGAGGACTGCCTCGCGGTAGCCCGCGCCCTAATCGCGCAGGGCCTCGCCGACCCCCGGCGGGTTGTCCTGTGGGGCGTGAGCGCCGGCGGTTTCACCGCCCTGGCCGCCCTGGCCGCGGACCCCACGCTGGCGGGCGCGGTCGGGGTGTTCGCGATCACCGACCTGGCGGCCTTCGCCCGGTCGACCCATCGGTTCCAGTCCGGCCAGGTCGGGCGGCTCGCCGGACCGCCCCCGCGGTCCAACGGCGACCTGGGCGCCCGGATCACCGGCCCGGTCCTGCTCGTCCACGGGGACCGCGACGAGGTGGTCCCCCTCGCCCAGGCCCGCGAGCTGGCGGACGCCCTCCGCGAGCGCGGCGTCCATGCCGACCTGCTGGTCCTGCCCGGGGCCGGCCACGGTTTCGCCCGGTCCGAGGACGCCGCCACCGCCGCCCGGGCCGAGCTGTCGTTCTACGCCCGCGTCCTCGGCCTCGCGCCCGCCTGACGGTCCTCGACGACCTCCCCGCTGAGCGCCGAGGGGCCTCAGGCGACCTCGACGCTGCCGCCAGGCACGGCGTCGGCGGCCGGGATCTCCTGGGCGTCGCTCCCGGGCGTGCGCTCGGCCCGCTCCCCGTCGCCGCCGGCGGTGACCACGTCGACCGCCGGGCTCTCCGCCCGAGACGAACCGGCGGCGTCCGCAGGGGCGGGATCCACCTCGGCGGGCTCCGCGGCGGCCTCGTCGGGTGACGCGGGCGTGACCTCCGCGAGGAGGCGGTCGGCCAGGCGGTCGAAGAGGGCGGCCATCTCGGGGGCGCCGCGGCCCGCGAGCGGGTCGTAGAGGGTCCGCCCGGCGCCGAGGGTCTCGGCGATGACCGCGCGGCGGGGGATGAACGGCTCCCAGACCGCCCCCGCCTCGATGGCGTCGTGCAGCTCCTCCAGGCGCCCGCGCTGCTCGCGGTTGCGGTCGAGCAGGTTCAGCACCACCCCGGCGAACGCGAGGTCGGGGTTGTGGGCGGCCCGGGCGGCGTCGAAGGCGTCGAGGAAGCCCTCCAGGCCGCGCAGCGCGGAGAACGACGCCTCCATCACCGCCAGCACCCGGTCCGCCGCGCCCATGGCGTTGCGCGTGAGCGGCCCCAGCGTCGGCGGGCAGTCGATCAGCACGACGTCGTGGGCGCGCCAGCCGTGCAGGCGCTCGCGGAGGACGGTGTCGGGAGCGCCCGACCAGTGCTGGAGCGCCACGTCGCTGGGGATCAGGTCGACCCCCGTCCACGGCGTCGCCACGACCGCCTGGTCCACCCGCAGCTCGCCCTCGAGCACCTCCACGATCGTCGGCGTCGTCACCCCGACGCCGACGCGCAGCAGCTCGGTCGCGTTCTCGTCGAGGTCCACGACCAACACCCGCCGCCCCCGCCGCACGAGCGCCGCGGCCAGGCACAGCGTCACCGTGGTCTTGCCGACCCCGCCCTTCCGGTTCGCCACCGCGACGATCATCCGGCGCAGGCTACCGGCCCCGGCCGGGGGAATGCGCCCCCCGCGGTGTCAACCACGGCGCGGCGGGGGAATCGGAGACCGACGTCGCGTTGGCCGCCGGCCCGCCGCGGAACCCCGACACAGAGGACGCACCCACGTGACCGACCAGTACACCTTTCAGGATCCCACCACCCAGTACCGCAAGCCGGGCCCGGAGTTCCAGGAGCAGCAGGGTGGCCCGGGCCTCGAGCAGGACATGGCGGTCCAGCCCGACGCGGGCGAGCAGACCTACCGCGGCACGGGCCGCCTGACCGGCCGCAAGGCGATCGTCACCGGCGCCGACAGCGGCATCGGCCGCGCCGCGGCCATCGCCCTGGCCCGCGAGGGCGCCGACATCGTGCTGTCCTACCTGCCGGAGGAGGAGGCCGACGCGCAGGAGGTCGTCCAGCTCGTCGAGAAGGCGGGGCGCACCGCGGTCGCGCTGCCCGGGGACCTGAAGGACGAGGCCTACTGCACGCAGCTGGTGGACAGCGCCGTCGAGCGGCTCGGCGGCCTGGACCTGCTCGTCAACGTCGCGGGCAAGCAGCAGCAGGTCCCCGAGATCGCCGACCTGACCACCGAGCAGTTCGACGCCACCTTCAGGACCAACGTCTACGCGATGTTCTGGCTGTGCAAGGCCGCCATCGCCGTCATGCCGCCGGGGAGCAGCATCATCAACACCTCCTCGGTGCAGGCCTACAGCCCCTCGCCGATCCTCCTGGACTACGCCACGACCAAGGGCGCGATCAACGTGT
Organism: Egibacteraceae bacterium; assembly: GCA_030447925.1. Taxonomy (GTDB): domain Bacteria; phylum Actinomycetota; class Nitriliruptoria; order Euzebyales; family Egibacteraceae; genus JAUJNX01. The sequence goes on from JAUJNX010000008.1 coordinate 149,111, forward strand.
TCAGCAAGGCCCTGGCCCAGCAGGTCGCCGAGCGGGGCATCCGCGTCAACGTCGTCGCGCCGGGCCCGGTGTGGACCCCGCTGCAGGTCGCCGGCGGGCAGCCGGCGGAGGCGCTGGCCGAGTTCGGCGCGCAGGCCCCCCTGGGCCGCCCCGCCCAGCCCGCCGAGATGGCCCCCGCCTACGTGTTCCTCGCCAGCGCGGAGTCCAACTACGTCACCGGCGAGGTCCTCAACGCCAACGGGGGCATGCCGACCCCCTGACCGCCGCCCCGCCGGGCCCGCAGCACGCCGGCCCGGCACCACCCCGGTCAGGTCCGCGCGCGCCAGGCGGCGAGCAGCTCCGCCTCGCGCTCGCGGGTGATGCCCGCGGCACCCACCCGCGCGCCGGTGGTCAGCCCGCGCGCGGGCGGCGCGGTCCGCGCCCATTCCAGCGTGTCGGCCACGGTCTGCGCGATCGGCCGGAAGCGCACGCCCATGTCCCGCGCGCAGCGGTCGTCGCCGTCGAGCATCCCGCCGTACCCGGGCATGGACGCGGGCAGCCACAGGGGCAGCTCCTCCCACGGCGCCACCCCCTGCGCGAGCAGCCAGTCCTCGTCCACGGCGGTGAACCGCGCGTCGGACCCCCCGGCCGCCCGCGCCGCCGCCAGCAGCCCGCCGAACGTGACCGCGCCCCGCGGGCCCATCACGTTGAGGGTGCCCGTGAGCCGGTCCTCCGCCGCATCCACCATCCACCCGGCGAGGTCGCGGACGTCGACGACCTGGACCGGGCGGTCCAGGGCGTCGGGCACCAGCACCTCGCCGCCGGCGGCGACCCGCGTCACCCAGTAGGTGAAGCGGTTGGTGCCGTCGTGGGGCCCGACGATCAGACCCGCGCGGACGTGCAGGGCGCGGCCGGGCAGCGCGGCCTCGACGGCCCGCTCGCAGCCGACCTTGAGCCCGCCGTAAGCGGCGGCGACGTCCTCGTGGTCGGGCGGCTCGTGCAGCGGGCGGTCCTCGTCGACCCCGCCCGTGAGGTCGGCGTAGACCGACACCGACGACACGAACACGTAGTGGTCGACGGCGCCCGCCAGCCGCCGGGCGCTGTCCCCCACCACCCGCGGCACGTACCCGCTGGTGTCCACCACCGCGTCCCAGGAGCGTCCCGCCAGGACGTCCAGGCCGCCGTCGCGGTCGGCGAGCAGCTCCTCGACGTCGCCCGGCCGATGCGCGGGCGAGTGCCCGCGGTGCAGGATCGTGACGCGGTGCCCGGCCGCCAGCGCCGCGTCCACGACGTGGCGTCCCAGGAAGACCGTGCCGCCGAGGATCAGGAGTTCCACGATGCGCACCATACTCTGTTCGATATGAGCGACGAGGTCGTGTTCCCCGGCTTCCGGGAGATCGCCCGGGACCGGCGCCGCCTGCTGGACGACCTCGTGGCCCGCCGCGAGGAGCTGGGCCTCACCCAGACGGTCGTGGCCGCGCGCATGGGCACGAGCCAGTCCGCCGTCGCCCGCCTGGAGGCCGGGGCCGCCGACGTCCGCCTGTCGACCCTGGAGCGCTACGCCGCCGCCCTCGACACCCAGCTCCGCTACGGCCTCGCCGGCACAACTGAGGCGGGGAAAGATGTGGACCCACAGGAATAGGTGATCCGGGGGCGCCGTTGGCACGGGGAACATGAACCCTGGAGACAACATGGCAACGGACTCCGCGCAGCAGGTGACGCTCCCGCTGCTCCCCCTCACCGCCGGCGTCGTCGTCCCCGGCATGGTCGTGAACCTCGCGGTCGAGAGCTCCGAGGCCCGTGCCGCGCTGGACGCCGCGACCGGCGCCGACGACCTGGTGGTCCTGGTCCCCCGCGTCGAGGGCCGCTACGCGACCGTCGGCACGGTCGCCAAGGTCGAGCAGGTCGAGCGCCTGGTGACCGACGACCCGTCCCGTCCCGGCCGCGCCGTCCTGGTCCGCGGCCTGGCCCGCGCGACCCTCGGCGCCGGCGTCCCCGGCGCGGGCAGCGCCGTCTGGATCGAGATCACCACCGTCGACGAGGTCAGCCCCGCCGACGAGCGCACCGAGCAGCTGGCCACCGAGTACCGCGCCGTCGTCGAGGGCATCCTCGAGCGCCGCGGGGGCCGCCGGCTGGCCCAGACCATCAACGGCATCACCGACCCCGGCGCCCTCGCCGACACCGCGGTCTACTCGCCCGACTACTCCATCGAGCAGAAGGTCGAGGTCCTCGAGACCCTCGACGTGACGGCGCGGCTGGAGAAGGTGCTGGAGTGGGCGCGCGCCGCGCTCGCGGAGCTCTCCGTCAAGGAGAAGATCCAGTCCGACGTCACCGACAAGATGGAGAAGACCCAGCGCGAGTACGTGCTGCGCCAGCAGCTCGAGGCGATCAAGAAGGAGCTGGGCGAGGCCGACGGCGACGACGTCGCCGAGCAGTACCGCACCCGCCTGGCGGAGAAGGGCGACGTCGGCGAGGCGGTGCACACCGCCATCGCCCGCGAGATCGACCGCCTGGAGCGCACCAGCGAGCAGTCCCCGGAGCACGGCTGGATCCGCACCTGGCTCGACACCATGCTCGAGCTGCCATGGGGCCATCGCGACGCCGACAACCTCGACCTGGTGGAGGCCCGCGCCATCCTCGACGCGGACCACACGGGCCTGGAGGAGGTCAAGGACCGCATCGTCGAGCAGCTCGCGGTCCGCAAGCTGCGCGTCGAGCGCGGGATCGAGGCCGGCGACGGCACCACCCGGCGCGGCGGCAACGGCGCGATCCTCACCCTGGTCGGCCCGCCCGGCGTCGGCAAGACCTCGCTGGGCGAGTCCGTCGCCCGCGCGCTGGGCCGCCAGTTCGTGCGCGTCGCCCTGGGCGGCATCCGCGACGAGGCCGAGATCCGCGGCTTCCGGCGCACCTACGTCGGCGCGCAGCCGGGGCGCATCGCCCGGGCCATGAAAGAGGCCGGGTCGATGAACCCCGTCCTCATGCTCGACGAGGTCGACAAGATCGGCGCCGACTGGCGGGGCGACCCGTCCGCCGCGCTGCTGGAGGTCCTGGACCCGGCGCAGAACCACACGTTCCGCGACCACTACCTCGAGGTCGACCTCGACCTCAGTGACGTGCTGTTCATCGCCACGGCCAACGTCCTGGACACCGTCCCGGCCCCGCTGCTGGACCGGATGGAGATCATCCGGCTGGACGGCTACACCGAGGCGGAGAAGGTCGCGATCGCCCGCGACCACCTGCTGCGCCGCCAGATCGAGGCGAACGGCCTGCGCCCGGACGAGGTCGTCTTCCCCGACGACGCCCTGGAGCAGGTCGTCGCCGAGTACACCCGCGAGGCGGGGGTGCGCGGCCTGCAGCGCGAGATCGGCAAGGTCCTGCGCAAGACCGCCACGAAGGTCGCGGGCGGCACCGCCCCGACCCCCGTGCGCATCGACGAGGCCGCCCTGCGCGACGCCCTGGGCCGCCGCAAGGTGTTCTACGAGGTCGCGGAGCGCACGACGGTCCCCGGCGTGGCCACCGGCCTGGCGGTCACCGGCGTCGGCGGCGACGTCCTGTTCGTCGAGGCCACCGCCTCCGACGGCGAGGGCGGGCTGCAGCTCACCGGCCAGCTCGGCGACGTCATGAAGGAGTCGGCGTCGATCGCGCTGAGCTACCTGCGCTCCCACGCCGGCGAGCTGGGCATCGACACGGCCGCGTTCGAGGGCAAGCGGTTCCACGTCCACGTCCCCGCCGGCGCCGTGCCCAAGGACGGGCCGTCGGCCGGCGTGACGATGACGACGGCGATCGCCTCCCTGCTGACGGGCCGCCCGGTGCGCAGCGGCCTGGGGATGACCGGCGAGGTCACCCTCCAGGGCAAGGTGCTCCCCATCGGCGGGGTCAAGCAGAAGGTGCTGGCCGCCCACCGCGCCGGGCTGACCGAGGTCGCCCTGCCCCAGCGCAACGGCGACGACCTGGAGGACGTGCCCGCGGAGGTCCGCGACGCCATGACCTTCCACATCGTCGCCGAGGCCCGGGACCTGCTGGCCCTGGCCCTGGAGCCGGCCCCGGCGCCCGCCGCCGCCTGACCGGTACACGAGCACCGGCGGAGGCCCCCACCCCCCGCGTGCGGCCGCCGCCCCGTCAGGATGGGGGCCCGCGCACGGCCGGGGTTCGCACGGCCGGGGGGGCGGGACGGAGGGGTGGTCGGGGGGGGGGGGCCGGGGGGTGGGGGCCCGGGCGCCCGCCGGGGTCGGCGAGCCGACAGCGCTGGTGCTTGCCCGGCGCGACGCGCGCGTCGTGCTCGTCGGCCGCGACCCGTCGCGCGGGGCGGCGACCCAGGCGCGGATCGCCACGGAGGCCGGCGCCGAGACCGACCTGCTGCTCGCCGACCTCGCGGAGATGGCGTCGGTCCGCCGGCTCGCCGACGAGATCCGCGTCCGCTACGACCGCCTCGACGTGCTGGTCAACAACGCGGGTCTGTTCCTCCAGCGCCGCCAGGTGACCGGCGAGGGCCTGGAGCGGACCTTCGCCACCAACCACCTGTCGATGTTCCTGCTCACCGGGCTGCTCCGCGACCTGCTGGTCGCGAGCGCACCGGCGCGGGTCGTGAACGTGTCGAGCGACGCGCACCGCGGCGGCCGCATCGACCTCGACGACCTGCAGTCCGCCCGGCGCTACTCGGGCTTCCGCACCTACGCCGCCAGCAAGCTGATGAACGTGCTGTTCACCAACGAGCTGGCCTGCCGCCTGGCGGGGACCGGGTGACGGCCAACAGCCTGCACCCCGGGTTCGTGCGCTCCAACTTCGGGCGCAACAACGGGCCGGTGGTCGGGCTGGTGATCGGGGCGCTGGGCCTGGTCGGGCGGGCCATCACCGTCGAGCAGGGGCGCGGACGTCGGTGTTCGCCGCGGCCGACCCGTCGCTGGAGGGCGTGACCGGGGCCTACCTCGACCGGGAGCGCGCGGTGCGACCCGCCGACGCGGCGCTGGACGAGGACCTGGCCCGGCGCCTCTGGGAGGCGAGCGAGCGGCTGGCCCCGGTCACACAGGGGTGAACGGGGCTGCAGCACCCGGGCCGCAGCACTGAGCGCCGACAGCAACCGCGGCCGGGACGCCGCCAGGGCGGCCCGTGGCCGCGGTCCGTGCCGGCGCGTCAGGCGGGGTCGTCGGCGGGGGCCAGCGCCAGGGTGACGACCGCGGCGAGCAGCAGCGCCCCGCCGGCCAGGCCGGCGGGGCCGAGGCGCTCGCCGACCAGCACGGCCGCCAGCACCGCCGCGGTCAGCGGCTCGACCAGCGTGATCACCGCCGCCGCGGTGGCACCCGTCGTGCGCAGGCCCGCGAAGAACAGCGAGTACGCCAGCGCCGACGGCACGGCGCCCAGGTAGAGCAGCAGGGCGAGCGTCCCCGCCGACGGCGCCGCGCCCGGCGCCGCCAGCCCCAGCCCCGACGCCGCGGCGAGCGGGAGCAGCGCGACCGCCCCCACCACGAAACCGGCGACGGTCAGGTCCGCGGGCGCCACCCGGCCCGCCAGTCCGCGCGACAGCAGGGTCACCCCCGCGTAGCCGGCGGCCGAGCCCAGGGCGAGCAGCGCCCCCGGCACCCGGCCGGCCGGGTCGCCGCCGGACGGCACGCCGACCAGCAGCGCCAGCCCGGCGATCGCCACCAGCGCGGCGAGCACCGCGGCGCGCGGCCGCTCCCGCCCCGCCGCCGCGGTGGCGACCGCGACGAGGACGGGCGCCAGTCCGAGGGTGACCAGCGTGGCCAGCGCCACCCCCGCGTGGTCGACGGCGGCGAAGAAGGCGACCTGGTACCAGGCGAGCAGCACGCCGACCCCGGCGACGCGGGGCAGGTCGGCCCGCGCGACCGCCGGGCGCCAGCCGCCCCGCAGGGCGCGGGCGCCCAGCAGGACCAGGGCGGCGATGGCCAGCCGGTACCAGCCGACGGACAGGGGTTGCAGCCCGGTGCGCTCCCCCAGGGCGAGGCCCGCGACGCCGGCGGTCCCCCACAGGACCCCGGCGGCGGTGACGGCCAGGGCGTTGCGCCGCGCGACGCGGCTCGGTGCAGGTGCAGGTGCAGGTGCGGACATGACGATGCACTCCCGACGCTCGAACCCGGTGGGGCGGAGCGGGGACGCCGTCAGATCAGGCCAGCGTCCCCGTCAGGGACGGGGCGGCGGGCAGACGCACCAGCGCAACATGGCCGCAGCGTACAGTGCCCGCAGGGGCCGACCGACCAGGGGGAACGCCGTGCGGGAGTTCGCCGACCTCGACGAGCTGCGCGAGGCCGTGGGCCAGGCGCTGGGCACCAGCGGTTGGCACGTGGTGGACCAGGCCCGCATCGACGCCTTCGCCGACGCCACCGGGGACCACCAGTGGATCCACGTCGACCCCGACCGGGCGGCGTCCGGCCCGTTCGGCACGACCATCGCCCACGGCTTCCTCACGCTGTCGCTCGCGCCGCTGCTTCTGGGCGAGATCTACGCCGTCGGCGGCGTGCGCATGGGCGTGAACTACGGGCTCAACCGCGTCCGCTTCCCGGCCCCGGTCCCGTCGGGGTCCCGGGTGCGCGGCAGCGGCGAGCTGGCCGAGGTCACCGAGGTCGACGGCGGCGTCCAGCTCGTCGTGCGCCTGACCGTCGAGGCCGAGGGCGTGGCCAAGCCGGTCTGCGTCGCCGACAGCGTGGTGCGCCTCTACGCCTGAGCCGGGGACCACGGCGGGCGCGATGGGTCATGCTGTCCGCGGCGCCCGGCCGGCGGGCCGCCGCGACGGGAGGACGTGGGGCATGACGGCAGCGGGGATCCAGGTCACGGGGCCCGAGGTGGACGGCGCTCGGGAGGTCCTGACCGCCGACGCGCTGGCGTTCGTCGCCGACCTCCAGCGCCGCTTCGGTCCCCGCCGCGCCGAGCTGCTGGCGGCCCGCGCGGAGCGCCAGGCGCGCATCGACGCGGGTGAGCTCCCCGACTTCCTGCCCGCGACCGCCGCCGTGCGCGAGGGCGACTGGACGGTCGCGCCCCCGCCTCCGGACCTGCGCGACCGGCGCGTGGAGATCACCGGCCCGACCGACGCGAAGATGCTCATCAACGCGCTGAACAGCGGCGCGCGGGTGTTCATGGCCGACCTCGAGGACGCCAACAGCCCGACCTGGGCGAACATGGTCGGAGGCCAGCGCAACCTCACCGCGGCGATCGAGCGCACGCTGACCTTCGACGCGCCGGATGGGCGCAGCTACCGGCTGGCCGACGACCCGGCGGTGCTGTGCGTGCGCCCGCGCGGGTGGCACCTGCCGGAGAAGCACGTCACCGTCGACGGCGAGGCGGTGTCGGGCAGCCTGTTCGACGCGGGCCTGTACCTGTTCCACAACGCCCGGCGGCTGGTGGAGCGCGGCAGCGGGCCGTACCTGTACCTGCCCAAGCTCGAGGACCACCTCGAGGCGCGGCTGTGGAACGACGTCCTCGACGCCGCGGAGGACGCCCTGGGCCTGGCCCCCGGCACGATCCGCGCGACCGTCCTGATCGAGACCATCACCGCCGCCTTCGAGATGGACGAGATCCTCCACGAGCTGCGCACGCACTCGGCGGGGCTCAACGCCGGGCGGTGGGACTACCTGTTCTCGCTGATCAAGAAGTTCCGCACCCGGCCCGAGTTCGTCCTGCCCGACCGCAACGCGGTGACCATGGCCGCCCCGTTCCTGCGCGCCTACAGCGACCTGCTGGTGGCCACCTGCCACCGCCGCGGCGCCCACGCGATCGGCGGGATGGCGGCGTTCATCCCCAGCCGGCGCGACCCGGAGGTCAACGAGCGGGCGCTGGCCAAGGTGCGCGCGGACAAGGAGCGCGAGTCCGCCGCCGGGTTCGACGGCACCTGGGTGGCGCACCCCGACCTCGTGCCGGTCGCCCGCGAGGTCTTCGACGCGGTGCTGGGCGACCGGCCCAACCAGGTCGACCGGCGCCGCGACGACGTGGCGGTCAGCGCGGCCGACCTGCTCGGCGTGGCGGGCACGCCCGGCGCGGTCACCGAGGAGGGCCTGCGCGGCGACGTCAGCGTCGGCATCCAGTACATCTCGTCGTGGCTGCGGGGCACGGGCGCCGCCGCGATCAGCAACCTCATGGAGGACGCGGCCACCGCCGAGATCGCCCGCGCGCAGGTCTGGCAGTGGGTCCACAACGGCGTCGCCCTGGACGACGGCCGCCCCGTGACCGCCGACCTCGTGCGCGCCGTGGCCGGCGAGGAGCTCGACGCCCTGCGCGCCGCGATGGGTGACGCGGCCTTCGCCACCACCCGCGCCGAGGAGTCCCGGCGCCTGTTCGAGCAGGTCGCGCTGGCCGACGACTTCGCTGAGTTCCTCACCCTCCCCGCTTACGACCTCCTCGACTGAGCCGCGGTGGGAACCCGCACCGGTGCCGGTCTCTCACCACCCCACCGGTTCAGGGGAAGCGGAAGCGCGTCGCGTCGGTCGGGAAGGTCGTCCACGACAACCCGGTGCGGGGCACGAAGGCGCACAGGCCGCCCGCGGCCTCGCCCTCCCAGGCGTCGGCGGCGGGCGTGTAGCCGTCGGCCGCGTACTTGCGGGCGAACTCCTCGGACAGCCGCCGCCCCAGCTCGAGACCGGGCGCGGTGGTCGGGCCCGACGTCCCCTCCAGGATGACGGGGCTGGTCCCGTCCTCCAGGTGCAGCGCGCAGGCGGGGTTGGCGACGAGGTTGCGGACGTGGCGGGTGGTCGGGGCGCCGTCGTACAGCAGGCGGCCGTCCAGCCAGACGCCCCAGCGCGGGACGACGTGCGGGCGCCCGTCGGGCCGGGTCGTGGCCATCCAGTAGACGCGGGCGTCGCGCAGCCGCTCCTCCACGGCATCCCAGGCGAGCAGGCCCTCGTGGGTCGGGGGGACGCCGTAGCCGTCCGGCATGGTCGGGCGGTCGGCGGTGGGCAGGGTCATCTCGGGTCCTCCTCGTGGTCGTGGGCGGCCAGCGCGCGGACGCCCGCCAGGACGATGTCCAGCCCGGCCAGGGGCGCGCCGGTCTGCGCGTCGGTCGTGGCGGCCAGCACCCGGCGCTGGGCGGGGAAGCGGTCGGCGGGTCGGCGCGCCAGCTCCTCGCGCAGGGCGGGCGCGACCCGCGCGACCGCCGCCGAGGCCTCGCCGAGCACGGCCCCGTGGACGTAGTCGACGATCAGGTCGCCCGCGCGGACGACGTCGGCGGGCGCCAGGCCGGCGTCCTCGAGCGCCGCCCAGAGCGCCTCGTCGGCGGTGACGGCCGCGACGGCGATCGCCTCGGCGTCGGTCAGGATCCCCAGCACCAGGCGCGGGTGGGCGAGTCCGAGGTCGCGCAGGGCGTGGGCCCAGCGTCGGACGCGCTCGTCCCAGGGCAGATCGGCGGGCGGGACCGGCAGCGCGCCGTACTCGCGCTGAGCGAGCGCGAGCAGGATGCCGCGCCGCCCGTCCACGTGGCGGTAGACCGACATCGGGTCGACCCCGAGGGCCGACCCCAGCCGCCGCATGCTCAGGACGCCGGCCCCGCCCTCGTCGAGCAGGGCGAGGGCCGCGTCCAGGATGCGCTCCCGCGTCAACCCCTTCGCTGCCACGCCGCGCAGTCTACGCCGTAGACCCAACGCACGTCTACACCGTAGACCCCTCGCCGGCAGCGCCCCGCAGGGTTGCGGATGGGGCGGCGGGGGCACGCAGCAGGCCATGGCGATCTCCGCCCCGTCCTGGCTCCAGCGTCCGCGCGCCCGCCGCGCCGCTGGGGTGGCCCTGCTCGTGGCGGGGACGGTTGGGGTCGTGGCGGGCCTCGCCCTCACCGTGATCGGCTGGCGGCTGGTCGGGTCCCTCGACGCGTCGGTCGGGCGGTCCCTGGCCCTCACCGCCGAGGCGCTGGCGGCGCTGGACGGCTCGCTGCAGCTCTCCGCCGACACCGTCGTCGTCCTGGACCGGGGCCTGGGCGACGTCCAGCGCGCGACCGACGAGGCGGCCACCGCCCTCACGGACGGCGAGCGGCTGGTCGGGGACAGCGCCCGCCTCACCGGCACCCGCCTGGCCGACGCGGTCGCCGCCGTGGACCGCAGCCTGCCGGCGGTCGAGCGCGTCGCGGCGGTCATCGACGACACGCTCGTCACCCTCGACGCGCTGCCCGTCGGGCCCGAGTACGACCCCGAGCAGCCCTTCGACGCGTCCATCCGGGACCTGTCCGGCGCGCTGCGGGGCGTGCCGGAGGAGCTGCGCGCCCAGTCCGCGGTGCTGGAGGGCGTGGCGGGCAGCCTGGGCGACGCGGGCCGGAGCGCGGGCGCGGTGGCGGAGGACGTCGGCGCCCTGGACGCCCAGCTCGACGAGGCCGCCGACCTGCTGACCTCCTACGCCGACACCGGCGAGCGGGCCCGCACCCTGGTCGCCGGCGCCCGCGACCGGATGGCCGGGCAGGTCGCCGCAGGGCGGCTGGCGGTGGCGGCCCTGGGCCTGTCCGCGGCGCTCGGCCAGATCGTCCCGCTCGCGGCGGGCTGGTGGCTCCTCCGCGGTGGGCGCGGCGCTTGACTTATATAAGCTCGCGCTGAACACTCCGCCGGGTCATGGTCCAAGCGGACGACGAGGAGCACCGATGATCGACGTCACCCAGCAGGTCAGCGCGGTGCGCCGCCAGGTCGGCACACGGGTGCTGGAGGCGGGCGAGGCCCGCGTCGTCACCCTGGCGCAGACCTACGCCGCGCCGGTGGAGGACGTGTGGGACGCCTGCACCAACCCCGAGCGCATCCCCCGGTGGTTCCTGCCGGTGTCCGGCGACCTCCGCCTGCACGGCCGCTACCAGCTGGAGGGCAACGCGGGCGGGACGGTCGAGCGCTGCGACCCGCCCAAGAGCTTCGCGGCCACCTGGGAGTACGGCGGGGAGGCCTCCTGGATCGAGGTGCGCCTGTCGGCCGAGGGCGCCGCCGGGACCCGGCTGGAACTCGAGCACACCGCGCACGTGGACGACGAGTTCTGGGACCGGTTCGGGCCCGGGGCGGTCGGCGTCGGCTGGGACCTGGCCCTGATCGGCCTCGTGCTGCACCTGTCCTCGGGGTCCGCGGTCGACCCGGCACAGGTCCAGGCCTGGACGGTCTCGCCGGAGGGCCGCGCCTTCGTGACCGCGAGCAGCGAGCGCTGGCGCGACGCGAACATCGCCGCCGGCACCGCGCCCGACGCCGCCGGGGGTGCCGCCGCTCGCACCACGGCCTTCTACACCGGCACCGAGGACCCGCCCGCCGCCGAAGCCTAGCCCCAGCCCCGTACGTCGGTGCCGGCGGGGACGACGACGACGTCGACGCCGCCCCACGCCACCCGGACAAGGTCGGTGGACCGGTCAGGGGGACGGCCGCGGCGGCTCGGGCCCGATGGTCCGCCCTACTGGTCGGCGGCCACGACGCGGGCGTGGTCGAGCAGGTGCTCCAGGTGGAGCCGGCCCAGGTAGGACCACACCTGGTAGCGGCAGTCGTGGCCGCCGAGGGCGATGCGACCGGTGTGCGGGCTGGTGTCGCGGCCCGCGCTGTCGGCGTCGGGGGCGTACCAGGCGGTCGTCCCGTCGGCCCAGCGGCGGCGGATCCCCGGCTCCTCGACGAGGGCCGGCCGGATCTCCTCGGGCGGCACGTCCACCGGACCGATGCCGAACACGCCACGACCGCAGTCCTCGCAGGCGTAGCCGTCGGCCCCCCGCCCGCGCAGGCCGGGACGGTCGTAGGCCACCAGCCAGTCCTCCGGCGTGGTGTTGGCGCGGCGCGCCGTGGCGCCCGTCGCCTCGCCCGGGTCGGGAAAGGCGACGGGCGGGCAGGACGGATCCGCCCCCGCGCGGCGCCACTCCTCCAGCAGGACCGCGGGCGCCTCGGCGTCCGGGAGCGGATCGGCCTCGGGGCCGGGCAGGCCGGTATCCACCGCGACGGCGGACGTGGGGGCGGGACTCGGGGACGGCGGTGCCGCGGCCGGCGCGGGCGTGGCCGGGGGCGCGGTCGGGGGCGCGGTCGGCGAGGCCGGGACGACCACGGGGGCCAGGGACGCGGAGCGGAGGTCCGGTGGGCGACCCAGCACCGCCCAGGCCGTACCCCAGCCGAGCAGGAGCAGGGCGAGCAGCGCGCTCAGTGGCACCAGGACCTTGCGGGCGCCCGATCCGCCGGGCGCGGTGGGAGCGGCCGAGCCCGCCTGGGTCCCCGCACGCGCGCCACGCGGTCGCGCCGACCGCCTGCGCGCTGTCGTCGCGGAGCTCCCCCCGGGCAGGCCCTCCCCCCGGTCGCCCGCGGTCCCTCCCCAGCCGCGGCGCACGAGGTCGGCCGCCGCGCCGGCCGGGTCCCCCTCGGGATCGCCCAGCAGGCGGAGCACCAGCTCGAAGGCGGTGGGGCGCCGCTGGGGATCCTTGTGCAGCGCACCCTCGACCGCGGCGCGGAGGGACGGCTCCAGCCCCTCCAGGTCCGGCTGCTCGTAGACGATGCGGTAGGCCATGCGGATGGGGTTCTGCGCCGCGAACGGCGACTGACCCGTCGCGGCGTAGGTGACCAGGCAGCCCCAGGCGAAGACGTCCGCCGCGGACGTCACCGGGCCGTCCCCCTCGAGCTGCTCGGGAGCCATGAAGGCCAGTGTCCCGAGCCGCTGCCGATCGGAGGTCAGCCCCGCGGCGACGTCGGGTCCGCTGGCGATGCCGAAGTCGATCACCCGCGGCCCCGTGGTGCTGAGCAGCACGTTGTCGGGTTTCAGGTCGCGGTGCACGACCCCCGCCGCGGCGATGCTCGCCAGCGCCGACGCCACCCCCACCGCCAAGCCCTCCAGCACGGGCACCGGAAGGGGGCCGCCGGTCTCGACCGCCTCCCGCAGGCTGGGTCCGTCGATGAACTCGGTGACGACGTAAGGCGAGTCGGCGTCGACGTCGGCGTCCAGCACGGCGGCGGTGCAGAACCGCGCGACCCGCTGGGCCGCGGCGACCTCCTGGCGGAACCGCGAGCGGAACTGCTCGTCCCGGGCGTACTCGTCCCGGATCACCTTCACGGCGACCTTGCCGCCCCGGTCGTCGGTGGCCAGGAACACCGTCCCCATCCCACCCGCCCCGAGCCGACCCAGGACCCGGTAGGGACCCAGCCGGTCCGGGTCGCCCGCCCGGGTCGCGACCGCCCTCACCGGTCACCCTCGCAGGGCGCGCTGTCCCACAGCTCGTAGACCACGTCGCGGGCCTGCCAGTCGTAGGGCAGGTCCTTCGAGTAGTAGCCGGTGATGCCCGCCGCCTGGAACCACGCGTGCTGGCTGTAGTCCTTCAGGATCGTCAGCCCCGGCCCGTAGGCGTCGCGGAGCTGCTGGACACCCGAGCCCAGCCCGATGCCGGCAGCGGTGCTCAGGTCCGGCTCGGCACCGGCCGGATCCGGGTTCTGGTGCAGGCCGGGGAAGGGCTCGCGCAGCAGCCAGTCGTAGAAGTGCCGGGTGCCGGGCGGCGCGCGGCGCGTGGGGGCGTCGGAGAACGCGAGGGTCAGCCACCCCCAGCGCACGCGCCGGGTGAACCCCCGGCCGCAGGATCCCGTGCCCTGCGACCCCTCCACCAGGTCGCTGACCTCGTCGGGCGGACCCAGGCGCCGGGTCAGCTCCGCCATGACCGCGTCCTCGGCGGCGCCGAAGGGCAGGGCCCCCAGCCCGTCGGCGGTGAGCTGGAGCGGCTGGTCCACCGCCACGGTGGGGGCGGGAGGTGGCGGGTCCAGCGGTGCCGGCTCCTCGGCGTCGGGTGGCGGTGGGACCGCCGGCACAGGGGCCGCGGGCTCAGAGACCGGCGGCTCAGAGACCGGCGGGGTGCCCGGCGCGGCGGGGGAACCCGCGCGCGCCGCGAGACCGGCCCCGGTCAGCCCCAGCGTGAGCAGGAGGGCGACTCCCGCCGCGGCCCTGCGCCCCGCGGCCGGCGCGGTGGTGCGCCGGGAGCGTCCCGGCCCGCCCCGACCGCGCGGCGGGGGCTGGCCCGGACGGGCGGTGGGGGCGGCCAGGCCGGTGCCGCCGACCAGGTGGACCAGCAGCGTCCGCGCGGACGGCCGCCGGGCCGGGTCGGTGTCCAGGGCGCGCTCGACGGCCGGCCGCAGGGCTGGTCCCAGCAGGTCCACAGGGGCGGTCTCGCCGGCGGCCGGGAGGCGCCCGGTCCCCGCGTACAGGACCGACCCGCCCCAGGCCAGGACGTCGGCCGGGGCTCCTCCCGAACGCTGGCCGGCGGACCCCCCGCTGCGCCGGCGCCGCCCGTCATGCTCACCGGGAAGGCCCAGGCCCACCAGCCGTGGACCGGTGGCGCTCAGCACCACGCTGTCCGGGCTGACCGATCCGTGCGCCGTGCCCGCCGAGTGGAGCGCGGCGAGTGCGGTGGCCAGCGCGACGGCCAGCCCCTCCAGCGCCGGCGGGGCGAGCGGACCGCCGGTGGTCACCGCCTCACGCAGGACCGGGCCGTCCACATGCTCGGTGACGACGTAGGGCAGGGGGCCGTCCACGTCCACCGACACGATGGCGGCGCCGGGGAAGCGGACCGTCCGCCGGGCGGCAACCTGATAGTGCAGGCGGTCTCGGAGACGCTCGTCCGCGAAGCGCGGTGTGGTCACCTCCACCAGCGCACCGTCCGGGTCGCGCGCCTGGAACACGACCGCCGCGTCGTCCTCGCGCACGCGACCCAGGAGGCGGTACGCGCCCAGCTCCGGCGGGTCGCCGGCACGCAGAGGCGCGAGGCGGCGCCCGGCCGCCGCCTGGTCGGTCCTGCTCACGGGCTCACCCGTCCGATTGTCGGACGCGGCCCCTCCACGCCCTGAAGCCCACCCCGCTCAGGGTAGTGCCGCGGTCGCCCGCCGCACCTCCTACCGTAGAAGGATCCTGGCGCCCGCGACCCTGGCGCCCGGGGTAGGAAACCCTGCCCCCCGCGGCGGTCAACCTTCCCCACACAGGTGCTGGGACCGCCTCCCGGCGGCCCGCAAGCTGGTCGTGTCCGTTGCAGATCTCTGACCGCGCGCCGCATCAGGCGGCGCCGCCAGGACACGAGGAGCCACCGATGACGCAGGACACCACCCCCACCGACGGGACGCGGCGCGGCCGACGGGCCCGTGCGCGGGCGCCGCAACGGGTGGCCAGGATGGTCGGCGCGGGCCTGCTGGCGCTGCCCCTGGGCACCCTGGGCAGCATCGGCGACGTGACGCTGGCCTCGGCGACCCCCGTGCCGGCGATCACCGCCCAGCCGGCCCCGAGCCAGCCCACCGACGCCGAGGCGCAGGCCGCCTTCTGGGAGGCGGACTACACCCTCAGCGACGCCGAGCAGCTGGCCACGCTGTGGCAGCTGGACAGCGTGGGGGACGCGAAGACCAGGGCCGGGCAGAAGATCCTCCAGGGTCTCCCCCTGCCGTCGCCCGCCGACCTGGCCGCCGACGAGGCGCGCGCCTTCTACAACGCGGGCTACTCCTACTGGGACTCGGTCGTCCTGGCCTGGCTGTGGGACTCGCCGAGCCCGCAGGCGGCCAAGGTGGCCGCGGGCGCGAAGCTGCTCGACCGCGTCCCCGTGCCGCCGTCCGACGACCTCACCGCCGATGTCTACGCCGAGGCGCAGGCGGCCTTCCTCGCCGCCGGCTACACGCCCGAGGACGGGATCTACCTGGCCGAGCTGTGGAACCTGGACAGCCCCGGCGACGCCAAGGCGGCGGTCGGCGCCAAGCTGCTCGAGGGCATCCCCGTGCCGCCGCCCGACGACCTGGACGCCGACCCGTACCTGGAGGGCGTGCGCGCGTTCCTCGACGCGGGGTACACCTACGCCGACGCCCAGGAGCTGGCCGGACTGTGGGACATGGACAACCCGGTGGACACCAAGGCGCGCGCCGGGCAGAAGCTGCTCGACGGCCTGCCGCTGCCCATCGACGCATGAGTCGGGACCAACGGAGCATCCCTGGGGCGGGCGCCGAGGCGCGCCCGCCCCAGGGCGTGCCCGGCCCGTTCTCCCGGATCGGTTTCGAGCTGGAGCTGCTGGCGCCGCGCGGCTCCAGCCGCGCCCAGCTCGCCCACGAGCTGAGCGAGCGCTGTGGCGGCACCGTCCGCCCGGTCTTCCACGCCGACAGCGAGCCGTCCCTGGTGCCCGGCATGGGCCAGTTCCTGCACCTGACCCGCGGCCTGGAGGTCCGGCGGGACGACGGGCGCGTGCTGTGCACCCTGGTGGACGACATCACGATCGTCGGCGACCTGGACCAGCGCGCGGCGCCCCGGCCGGGGTGGTACCGCGTGCTCAGCGACGACCGCCGGCTGCTGCGCCTGGTCGCCGCCCACGCCGACCCGGCCGCGCCGCTGGAGACGGTGCTGGACCCCGTGGCGGCGCTGTTCGGGGTCCAGGTCCAGGCGCGCGGGGCGGTCCGGCGCGTGAACGACGGCGCGGGCGCCACCATCGCCCTGGCGGCGCCGCAGCCGGGGGAGCGTGAGCGGCCGTGCGAGGTGGTCACGCCGCCGCTGGAGCGCGATCACCTGGGGGCACTGGAGGAGCTGCTCGCGCCGGCGCGCGAGCTCGGGTTCGTCGTCCCGCGGGAGGCGGCGGTGCACCTGCACCTGGACGGCGCGCCGTTCCGCAGCGTCCACGCCTTCGCCAACGTGGTGCGGCTGTTCGCGCGCTGGCGGGATCCGCTGCGGCGCGTGCTCGGCACCAACCCCGCCTGCGTGCGCCTGCGCCCCCTGCCCGGCGACCTGCTCCGCCTGGCCGAGGACGCGGATTCCGGCGGGCGCGGCTGGGACGAGCTGCGGCGGGCCGCGGGCGGGCTGGGACTGACCAAGTTCTTCGACGTGAACCTGACCAGCCTCCTGGCGGAGGCGCCCACCCGTGACACCCTCGAGGTCCGCATCCTGCCCGGCATGATCTGGGGTCCCGCCGTCGCGGGGCGTGCCGCCCTGGTGGACGGGCTCCTGCGTCGCTGCCAGGACCCCGGCCCTCTCCCGTCCCCGCCCGGCGACCTCGACGCCGCCTGCGCCCAGCTCGAGCGCATGGCGCGAGCCGGTGGCTGAGCGGCCCCGCGGTCAGGTCCGCCCGGGGTCCTCGCGCAGGGACGCCAGGGTGATGGCGCCGCGCCGCACGGCCTCGTTGGCCAGGCTGACGCGACGGCGCTCGTCGCCCTGGTGGATCCCGAACTTGTCGTACAGGCGCACGAGGTGGTGCTTGACCGCGGCCTCGGTGACCACGAGCTCCTCGGCGATCGCACGCACGGGCGACGGCTCGCTGAACACGTCGTCGCGCGCCAGCGGCCGGCACAGGGCGATCAGGACGTCGTACTCCCGGCGGGTCAGGTCCGGCGGGCGCTCCGCCGCGTCGGTCGCGGACCAGCCCACCAGCTCGGCGTTGCGGTAGACGATCCGCGTCCGGCCCACCAGGAGCTGGTCGCCGTGGTCGAGCAGGTGCGATTGCACGATGCGCTCGCCGTTGACCCAGGTGCCGTTGCGTGACCCGAGGTCGGTCACTGACCAGCCGCCGGGGTAGCGGTCCAGCACCGCGTGGACGCGCGACACGGTCGGGTCGCCGCCCACCACCACGTCGTTGTCCGGATGCTTGCCCAGCGTGACGCGGTCGCCCTCGAGCACGACCAGCTCGGGACCTGCGCCCGCCGACACCTCGATGTGGGCGGCCAACGCCCCTCACCTCGCCCTCGCCCCACCCCGCCACGTCCTCGTCCTGAGGATAGGGAGTCCGGGGCCGGCCAGCAGTGGCCTTCCCCGTCGCCGTGAGCGACGCGCACGCGATGGAGCGGACGACGGGATTCGAACCCGCGACCCCCACCTTGGCAAGGTGGTGCTCTACCACTGAGCCACGTCCGCGTGAGTGGGCAATTCTGCCGCAGCCGGGGGCCCGCCGCAAACGACGGCGGGCCCGCGCTCAGCCGGTGGAGCCGAACCCGCCGTCGCCGCGGACGGTGCCGTCGAGGTCGTCGACCTCGACCACGGTGACGCGCTCGACGCGCTGGATCAGCAGCTGGGCGATGCGCTGGCCGCGGGCAAGGTCGATCGGCTCGGCCGGGTCGAGGTTGACGACGATGACCTTGACCTCGCCGCGGTAGCCCGCGTCGATCGTCCCCGGCGCGTTGACGATGCCCAGCCCCTGGCGCGCGGCCAGGCCCGACCGCGGGTGGACCAGGCCGACGTGGCCGTCGGGCACTGCGACCGCCAGCCCCGTGGGGACGACAGCCCGCTCCCCCGGCGCCAGCCGCACGTCCTGCGCGGCGCACAGGTCCAGCCCGGCGTCGCCGGGGTGGGCGTAGGCGGGCAGCGGCAGGTCCGGGTCGAGCCGGCGGACGGGCAGCACGGGATCGGGCATGGGTCCTCCTGTGGGGGGTACCACTGTCGATCACCCGACAGCCCTCCACCAAACAGGAGCACCGACCCCAATGCGACCGCTGACCCACCAGGAGTGGGAGAAGCACTACGTCGACCTGCGCCCGCACGTCCTGAAGCGCTTCCCCCAGATCGACGAGTCGCTGCTGGAGCGCCAGCGCGGCGACTACGACGGCCTGGTCGAGCTCGTCCAGAACGCCACCGGCATGGACGCCGACCGGGCCCTGGAGGCCGTCCGCACCCTGGACGCCGAGGAGCTGGGCATCGGCCTGGGCGAGGAGGCGCCGGCCGACGACGACGCGCGCGCCAGCCTGGACCAGCTCAGCCTCGGCAGCGGGTTCACGCCCGCCGACCGCGACATGGTCGTGGAGCGCCTGGCCCAGCTGAACCGGCGCCTGCGCCACTTCCCGGCCAACGGCGCCTGGCTGGAGCTGACCGTCAAGGGCCGCGAGGAGAACGGCCAGAAGGTCACCC
Source organism: Egibacteraceae bacterium (assembly GCA_030447925.1). GTDB lineage: Bacteria > Actinomycetota > Nitriliruptoria > Euzebyales > Egibacteraceae > JAUJNX01. The sequence goes on from JAUJNX010000008.1 coordinate 167,834, forward strand.
TGCTCGCCGACCTGAAGGGCTTCCCCAGTTTCGTGAGCACCTCGGACGACCCGGACCTGCGCGCGGCCCTGGCCGATGTGCGCGACGACATGATCCGCCAGGTCGGCGACGCGGTCGACAAGAAGAAGGCGGTGCGCTGATGGGAGCGACGCTGGCGTGGCTCAAGGTCGTCGACGGCGACCGCTTCCGCAGCCGGGGCGGTACGGTGACGCCGGGCCTGGAGAACGTCGTGGAGCTGGTGTCACCGGCCCCGGCCGAGGCGGCCCCGTTCCTGGTCCTACGCGCGTGGTCGCAGTTCGACAGCGCCTTCACCGAGACCTGGCGCATCGAGGACCCGCACGGCCGGACCGTCCACGAGGGGCTGGAGCGCGAGGTCCTCGCCGGCATCGGGTCGGTGGCCCAGGGCGGCCTCGCCGACGAGGTCGAGGGCCAGGTGTTCGAGTACGGGGACACCGGCTACCAGCTGGTTCTCGAGGTCGAGGGCCGCGAGGTCGCCCGCGCCGACTTCGAGGTGCGCGAACCGGACGAGGCGATCACGACACCCTGAGGGCGGACCTCCCCGGCGGACGGGGAGGAGTTCGCCCACCCGCGCGTGCGCGTGCCACACTGGAGCGGTCGATTGGCCTCGTGTTGGTGACTAAGGAGTGCCGAAACGAGGTCGTGGTCGTGGCCGGAGGGGCTGCCAGGGTCGGCGGCCCCCCTGCGGGTGCACACCGTCGTCGCCGGCCGCACACAGGTTCTGATGGGTCAGGGAGGTCACATGAGGGCTCACCGCCGGATGTCGGCGTGGGCGACGGTCGTGCTCCTGCTGCTGCTGGGCGGCTGCGGGATCGGGGACACCGGCGGCGACCTGGCGCTGAACGCGCTGGACCCCGCGCCGGGCTCCCCCGCGGTGGAGCTGGACCGGCTGTGGGACCTGGTGTTCCCCATCGCGGTCGGCGTCTTCGTCCTGGTCCAGACGCTGATCCTGGTTGCGGTGTTCCGCTTCCGGCGCCGCAAGGACGACGACGACCGCCAGCTCCCCAAGCAGGTCGCGGGCAACACCCGGCTCGAGGTCCTCTGGACCATCATCCCGGCCGTGGTCCTGGTGTTCGTCGCCATCCCGACGGTGCAGACCATCTTCAGCCAGAACGAGGTCGACGACGACGCGATGAACGTCCGCGTCATCGCCAAGCAGTACTGGTTCGAGTTCGAGTACATGGACGAGGCGCAGGGCGGGGTCGTCACGGCGACCCAGCTGCACATCCCCACGGGCCGCGAGGTCCAGCTGCACATGCAGTCCGTCGCGGTGAACCAGGCCTCCTCCTACGACCCCGCGGCCTTCCCCGACGGGCCGACCGGCGAGGTCGCCCAAGGCGTCATCCACAACTTCTGGGTGCCCCGGCTCGCGGGCAAGACCTACATCGTCCCCGGCCACACCCGGACGATGAAGCTCAGCACCACCGAGGCCGGCCTCTACCTGGGCCAGTGCGCCGAGTTCTGCGGTCTCGGCCACCCGAACATGGAGTTCTCCGTCCTGGCCGAGGACCCCGCGACGTTCGACGAGTGGATCGCGGCCCAGGCCGACCCTGCTGAGGTCGTGGACGAGGGCCTCGCGGCGGAGGGCCAGCAGCTGTTCAACGACCTCACCTGCGTGCAGTGCCACGCGATCGAGGGCTACCCCGCCCAGGGCCTGCCCGACGGCGAGGTCGTGCCGCTCGACGAGCAGGCGCGGATCGGGCCGAACCTCACGCACTTCAACACCCGCGACAAGTTCGCCGGCAACATCCTCGAGACCGAGAGCGACGACGACCTGCGCCGCTGGCTCGAGAACCCGCAGCGGGAGAAGCCGGGGGCGCAGATGCCCAACCTGAACCTGCGGCCCGACCAGATCGACGCTCTCGTGGCCTACATGCGCACGCTGGACTGAGGAGGCGCACATGACCACCCTCGCAGAACGACCGTCCGCCTCTCGCAGTCGCAGCCCGTTCCGCCGCCCGCTGGCCGAGACGGGCCTGGGCAGCTGGTTCACCACGGTCGATCACAAGCGGATCGGCATCCTGTACTTCGTCAGCGCGATGGTGTTCTTCGTCATCGGCGGGGTCGAGGCGCTGCTGATCCGGCTGCAGCTCGCCACCCCGGACGGGCAGGTCCTCACCATCGACCAGTACAACCAGATCTTCACGATGCACGGCCTCACCATGGTGTTCTTCGCGGTGATGCCGCTCGGGTCGGCATTCTTCAACTACCTGCTGCCCCTGATGATCGGCGCCCGCGACGTCGCGTTCCCGCGGCTGAACGCGTTCTCGTACTGGGTCTTCCTGGCCGCGGGCCTGTTCATCTACTCCAGCGTCCTGCTGGGTGGCATGCCCGACGGTGGCTGGTTCGGCTACGCGCCGCTGTCGCTGGTGGGCGGTGACCCGCTGGGCTACACGATCGGCGACGCGACCACGACCCAGACCATCGCGGGCAACACCGTGGCCGAGGGCCAGCGGATGGTCTTCTACTCGCTGGGCCTGCAGATCGCTGGCATCGCGTCGCTGGCCTCCGCGGTGAACTTCATCGTCACGATCCTGAACATGCGCGCCCCCGGCATGACCCTCATGCGCATGCCGGTGTTCGTCTGGATGATCCTGATCGTCAGCTTCCTGATGCTGTTCGCGATGCCGGTCATCGGCGTCGCGCTGTGGGAGCTGATGATGGACACCTCGTTCGGGGCGAACTTCTTCGACCCCGCGCAGGGGGGTGATCCGGTCCTCTGGCAGCACATGTTCTGGCTCTTCGGCCATCCAGAGGTCTACATCCTGATCCTGCCCGCCTTCGGCATCGTGTCGGAGATCCTGCCGGTCTTCAGCCGCAAGCCGCTGTTCGGCTACACCGCGATCGTGTTCTCCGGCATCGCCATCGGCTTCATCGGCTGGGGCGTGTGGGCCCACCACATGTTCGCGGTGGGGCTCGGCCCGGTCGCCAACTCCGCGTTCGGCCTGTCCACGATGTTCATCGCGGTGCCGACCGGCATCAAGATCTTCAACTGGATCGGGACGATGTGGGACGGCCGCCTGCGGCTGACCACCCCGATGCTGTTCTCCATCGGTCTGGTCGCGATGTTCACCATCGGCGGGCTGTCGGGGGTGACCCACGCGGTGGTCCCCCACAACTGGCAGCAGACCGACACCTACTACGTGGTGGCGCACTTCCACTACGTGCTGTTCGGCGGCGCGATCTTCGGCCTGATGGCGGGTGCCTACTACTGGTATCCCAAGGCCACCGGGCGGCTCATGAACGAGCGCCTGGGCAAGGCGCACTTCTGGATCCAGCTGGTCGGGTTCAACCTGACCTTCGCGCCGCACCACATCCTCGGCCTCAACGGCATGCCGCGGCGCGTCGCCACGTACGAGGACGGCTACGGCTGGAACTTCTGGAACCTGGTGTCCACGGTCGGCGCCTTCGTCATCGCGCTGGGTGTGCTGGTGTTCATCATCAACCTGGTCATCAGCTACAAGCGCGGCGCCGAGGCCGGCCCCGACCCGTGGGACGCCCGCACCGTGGAATGGCTGACCACCTCGCCCCCGCCCCCGCACAACTGGGACCAGGTCCCCAACATCCGCGCCCGCGACGAGCTGTGGCAGCGCAAGTACCCCACCCAGGGCCAGCGCGAGCAGGTGCGGGTGCCCGCAGGCGGGTCGGGTGAGCTGGAGGGCGACGTCGCCCCCGGCACCACCGCGCCGACCGAGGGCACGACCGGCGCGACCCAGTCGCCCTACACCATCTCCGACCCCGGCTACGACAAGGGCGTGCGCCACGACGTGCACATGCCCAGCCCCTCCTACTACCCGCTGATCGCCGCCTTCGGCCTGCCGATCGCGGCCTACGGGGTCATCTTCGACCAGCCCGCCGGCTTCGTCTTCTACGCCGTCGGCGCGCTGCTCGTCCTCGGCGGGCTGTTCGGCTGGGTCCTGGAGCCCCCGACCGACCCGAGCGCGGAGGTCGCGCACCAGTGACCGTCGACGTCCACTCCCCCGAGTCCACGGCCGACCACGGCCACCACACCTCGCTGGGGATCAGCAACACCAAGCTCGCGATGTGGTGCTTCATCGGGTCGGAGTGCCTGTTCTTCGGCGCCCTGATCTCGGCGTACCTCATCTACATCAACGAGCGCGCGGACGGCCCCGGCGCGGAGCTGTTCGACATCGAGTTCACCTCGGCGTCGACCTTCATCCTGCTGATGTCATCGCTGTCGATGGTGCTCGCCCTGGCCGGGATCCAGGCGGGCGACATGCGGCGCTTCCGGATCTGGATCGTGGCGACCGGGCTCATGGGCTCGGTGTTCCTCGCCGGGCAGATCTATGAGTTCACGGTCTTCCTGTCCGAGGGCGCCAACGTCACCGTCAGCCCGTTCTGGTCGGCCTTCTTCCTGCTGACCGGCTTCCACGGGGTGCACGTCGCGTTCGGCATCCTCATGCTCATCGCGGCGTGGGCCAGCTCGCTGACCGGCCGGCTCCGCATGGAGAACGCCGAGACCATCGAGAACCTGGGCCTGTACTGGCACTTCGTCGATGTCGTGTGGATCCTGCTGTTCACCCTCGTCTACCTGATCCCCGCCCTGGGCGGCGGGGGGAGTTGACCATGGCGGAGTCCGAGCACAGCTACCACCCCGGCCGCCGGGAGTACATCCAGATCGGCGTCATCCTCACGGTCCTGACCGCGATCGAGGTCGGGCTGTTCTACGCCGACCCCCCGCCCGCCGTCGCCATCCCGGTGCTGCTGGCGCTGACGGCGCTGAAGTTCATCCTCGTCGTGTTCTGGTTCATGCACCTGCGCTTCGACACCCCCCTGTTCCGGCGGCTGTTCTTCACCGGGGGAATCCTGGCCACGATCATCTACGGGATCGTCGCGGCGACGTTCTACTTCGGGGGCGCCTGATGCCCCGCTTCCAGCTGCACGCCGACGTGTGGCTGCTCGTCCTCACGGTGTACGGCGGCTACCTCTACGCCCTGTCGGCGTGGGGGCCGCGCCTGGCACCCGGACGGCGGCCTGCGACGCGCAGCCAGCTGGCCTGCTTCACCGCCGGCATGGCCGTCATCTGGCTGGCTGCCGACTGGCCGGTCCACGACCTGGCCGAGGACTACCTCTACAGCATCCACATGCTCCAGCACCTGGCGTTCCAGCTCATCGCCGCGCCGCTGCTGATCCTGGGCATGCCCGGCTGGCTGCTGCGCCACCTGCTGCGCCCCCGGCCGGTCCGCGCCGCCGTGCGCGTGTTGACCAGACCGCTCGCAGCCCTGCTCATCGTCAACGCCTTCGTCGCGGTGTCGCACACGCCGTGGTTCGTCGACACGACGGTGACCAGCGGCTGGATCCACGTGCTCGCCCACGTCACGCTGGTGTCGATCTCGCTGATCATGTGGTGGCCGGTGCTCAGCCCCCTGCCGGAGCTCCCCCACCTGACCTACCCGCAGCGGATGCTCTACCTGTTCGCGCACTCGATCGTCCCGACGGTGCCGGCGTCGTTCCTGACCTTCCTCAGCCGGCCGCTGTACACGACCTACGAGTCGTTCCCGCGCATCGTGGACTGGCTGGACCCGCTGGCCGACCAGCAGCTCGCCGGGCTGCTCATGAAGATCCTCGGCGGCCTGCTCCTGTGGGCGGTCATCGCCATGCTGTTCTTCCGCTGGCAGCACGAGGACCAGTCCGGCGGGCCGGACATCCTCTACTGGCGGGACCTGGAGTCCGAGCTCCGGTCGCGCGAGCTGGCCAGCACCACCACCGGACCATCTGGAGCCGCGCACCCGTGAACGACTTCCGTAGCCGCGTCCTCACCCCCGTCGCGCTGCCCCTGCTGACCCTGGCCGCGATCCTCGCGGTCGCGTTCAGCCTGTCGCGCGTGCTGCTCGCGGTCCCGCGGTTGACCGCGGTGCTCGTGGCGCTCGGCGTCGCCGCCTACGTCCTGTTCCTGGCCTTCCTCATCGAGCGCCGCCCCCGGATCTCCCAGCGCGCGCTGGCGGTGGGCCTGACCCTCGGCGTGCTGGCGATCGTCGGCTCCGGCGTGGTCGGCGCCGTCGTCGGCCCCCGCCCGCACGAGGAGGAGGTCGTGGAGGGCGAGGGCGGCCGCGCGGCGGGCGAGGCCGAGGGCGCCGAGGCCGGCACGGTCGCCGAGGTCCCGCCCGGCGCACCGCTGTTCGTCGGCGCGGACACCGCCATCGCGTGGGAGTCGGTCCCCGAGTCGCTGCCCGCCGGCGAGGTCATCGCCTTCCTGGAGGTCGGCTCGCTGGGGCACAACCTGCACTTCGAGGGCTACAACAACGAGGCCCCCATCGCCGGTGAGGAGGGCGCGGGCAGCTCGGACGGCATCTACCAGGGCACGCCCGTCACCGTCGAGGCCGGCACCACCATCACCTACTACTGCTCCGTCCCCGGGCACCGCTCGGGCATGGAGGGGACGATCGCCGTCCAGTGATGGACCGCACCTGGTCGGCGGCCGACCTGGCCGTCGACGATCTCGCCGCGCACAAGGCCGCGCAGGGGCTGACCGTCAGCGTGGTCCTGCCCGCCCGCAACGAGGCGGCCACCATCGCCGGGGTGGTCGGCGCCTGCGCGGAGCTGTCGGGCGCGCTGGTCGACGAGCTGCTGGTGGTCGACGGCGGGTCCGACGACGGCACCGCGGATCTCGCGGCCGCGGCCGGCGCGCGGGTGGTGCAGGACCGCGACCTGCTGCCCGACCACGGGCCCACCCAGGGCAAGGGCGACGCGCTGTGGCGCAGCCTGTCGGCCACGACGGGCGACCTCGTCGTGTGGATCGACACCGACATCCGCGACCCGCGGCCCGCCTTCGTGTCCGGGCTGGTCGGCCCGCTGCTGCTGGACCCCGAGCTGCAGTTCGTGAAGGCGTTCTACGAGCGCCCCCTCCAGCTCGGCGACGTCCGCCAGCCCAGCGGGGGCGGCCGCGTCACCGAGCTGCTGGCCCGGCCGCTGCTCAACCTGTTCTGGCCGGAGCTGGCGACGCTGGTGCAACCGCTGTCGGGCGAGTACGCGGGCCGGCGCACCCTGCTCGAGTCGCTGCCGTTCTTCACCGGCTACGGCGTCGAGCTGGGCCTGCTGGTCGACATCCTGGCCGCGGCGGGCCCCACCGCCATCGGGCAGGTGGACCTGGAGAACCGCATCCATCGCAACCAGGACATCGCGTCGCTGTCGCGCATGGCCTTCGGCATCGCCCAGGTCGCGGCCCGCCGGCTCGCCACGGACGGGCGCCTCGCCGCCGGCGACCTGCCCGAGGAGTACCTGCAGTTCGTCCGCTCCCCCGACGGCGTCGTGCCCGCGCGCGCGCGGGTGCCGATCGTGGAGCGCCCGCCGCTGGCCTCGCTGCGGGACCGGCCCGCGAGCCCCGTCGGTCAGCCCGGCGAGCGGAGCCAGGCCACCCCGTAGGCGGGGACCTCGACCTCCAGCGCGCCGTCCGACCCGGCGTCCACCACACCGCCGCCGACCAGGTCGACGACCTTGCCGCGCACCGCCAGCCCGCTGCCGGAGAAGACCTGCGGGCGGCCCGACACGTTGTGGACGCAGACCACGGCGCTGCCGCCGTCCAGGGCGACCCGCTCGAGGGCGAACAGGGCGGGGACGGTGTCCAGGACGCGCTGGGCGGCGTTGGGGTGGAACGCGGGCTCCGCGGTGCGCACCGCGATCCGGCGCAGCAGGCGGGTGGCGACCTGGTGGCGGCGCGAGGACACGTCGGCGAGCTCGCGCTCCAGCGCGCGGCGGTCGTACTTCTGGCGGTTGATCGACCGCAGCCGGCCGGTCGCCTGCACGCCCTCGGTCCAGTTGCCGCTGCCGAGCAGGCTCTGGACGTAGATCGCGGGGACCCCCGCCATGGCCAGCAGGATCGAGTGCGCGGAGAGGAAGCGCTCGACCTGCACCAGCATCGGCTCGGCGGAATCGGCCGGGGTCAGGGCGTCGAAGAACACGCTGTTCAGCTCGTAGGGGGCCAGGCGCCCGTCGGGCTGGGTGCGCATCGACACGCCGCCACCGTGGCTGCGGGCCAGGTCGGCGAGCTGGTTGATCTCCGACGGGGTCAGCAGGCCCTCCGCGGGGCGGACGCCGATGCCGTCGTGGGAGGCGAGGAAGTTGAAGAACGACGTCGCCGGTCCCGGTGTGGACAGCCCCGCGGCCCAGTCGCGCAGGGTCCGCGCGTCGGCCAGGTGGAACGTGGACAGCACGAGCGGCGCGAGGGGGAACTGGTAGACGAGGTGCGCCTCGTCGGTGCCGTCGCCGAAGTAGGCGACGTTCTCCCGGTGCGGGACGTTGGTCTCGGTGATCAGCAGCGTGCCCGGCGACACCGTGTCGACCACCGTGCGCCAAAAGCGCACGACCTCGTGGGTCTCGTCCAGGTGGACGCAGGACGTCCCGAGCTCCTTCCACAGGAACGCGACCGCGTCGAGCCGGATGATGTCGGCGCCGTGGGCCAGATAGGACAGCAGGGCGTGGGTGACCCGCAGCAGCACGTCGGGGTTGCCGTAGTCCAGGTCGACCTGGTCGGCGCTGAACGTCGTCCACGCGTGCCGGGTGCCCGCCGGGGTCTTGAAGCCGGTCAGCAGCGGCGTGCTGCGCGGGCGCGTGACCGACGAGACGTCGGCGCCGCGGTCGGCGGTGGCGAAGTAGTGGGCGTAGCGCTCGTCGCCCTCCTGCCAGGCGCGGAACCAGGGGCTTGAGGCCGACACGTGGTTGAACACGCCGTCGACCATGAGCCGGAAGTGGCGGCCCAGCCGCTCGATGTCCTCCCAGGTGCCCAGCGCCGGGTCGACCTGCTCGTAGTCCACGACGGCGAACCCGTCGTCGCTGGTCGACGGGTAGAAGGGCAGGACGTGGACGCCGTTGATGATCCCGCCGACGTGGTCGACCAGGAAGTCGGTGAGCGTCGCGAGGGGGCGGCGCCCCGGCTCGGTCACCTGGTCCCCGTAGGTGATGAGCACCACATCGCCCTGGTCGAACGCCTCCGCCCGCGCGTCGGTGCGCGGGTGGACGCGCAGGTGGTCGGTGAGCATCGCCACCAGTTGCGCGTGGGCCGCCGCAGCCGCGCCCGCCGGGTACAGCCGCTCCAGGTGGCTCCGGAGGCGCATGAGCCGTTCTGGTGCGATTGGGGAGGTTGTGGGCGCTTCTGTGACGGTCACGCGGTCACCCTACTCCGTCATCGTGAGGGCGGTCGGCCGGTGCCGCGACCGCGTCCTGGGTAGCCTTCCCTGCGGTCGACGACGCCCATGACGGCCGGGTGCCGTCATCCCCTCCAGCAGACGGAACGAGGACGCCAGATGAGCGATCACGCCCGCATCGAGTTCGACGGGCAGTCCTACGAGGCCCCGTTGATCACGGGCAGCGAGGGCGAACGCGCGTTCGACATCACCAAGCTGCGCAGCAGCACGGGCCTGATCACCTTCGACGACGGCTACGCGAACACCGGTGCGACCACCAGCGCGATCACCTTCATCGACGGCGAGCAGGGGATCCTGCGCTACCGCGGGTACCCCATCGACCAGCTGGCGGAGCAGGCCGACTTCGTGGAGGTCGCGTACCTGCTGATCTACGGTGAGCTGCCGAGCGCGGACGAGCTGGAGCGCTTCCGCGACCAGATCACCCACCACACCCTGCTCCACGAGGATCTCCGCCGCTTCTTCGACGCATTCCGCCGCGACGCGCACCCCATGGGGATCCTGATGTCGGCCACGTCGGCCCTGTCGACGTTCTACCAGGACCACTACGACCCCTTCGACCGCAACGACGTCGAGGTGTCGACCTACCGGCTGCTGGCGAAGCTCCCCACCGTCGCGGCCTTCGCCTACAAGCGTTCGGTCGGCCAACCCTACGTCTACCCCCTCAACGAGCTGGGCTACTCCGAGAACTTCCTGCACATGATGTTCGCGGTGCCGGCCGAGCCCTACGTCGTCGACCCGGAGATGGCGGCCGCGCTCAACCTGCTGTTCATCCTGCACGCGGACCACGAGCAGAACTGCTCAACCTCGACCGTCCGTCTGGTCGGGTCGAGCAACGTCAACCTCTTCGCGGCCATCTCCGCGGGCATCGGCGCCCTGTGGGGCCCCCGCCACGGCGGGGCGAACCAGGAGGTCGTCGAGATGCTGGAGGACATCCGCGACAGCGACATGGACGTCCCGACGGCCGTGCGGCGCGCCAAGGACCGCAACGACCCGTTCCGCCTCATGGGCTTCGGGCACCGGGTCTACAAGAACTACGACCCGCGGGCGCGGATCATCAAGCACACCGCCGACCGGATCCTGACCAAGCTGGGCGGCGACGACCCGCTGTTGGAGATCGCCCGCGAGCTCGAGGAGACCGCGCTCAACGACGACTACTTCATCGAGCGCAAGCTGTACCCCAACGTCGACTTCTACTCCGGGCTCATCTACCGGGCCATGGGGCTGCCGCTGGAGATGTACCCGGTGCTGTTCGCGCTGGGACGGCTGCCCGGCTGGATCGCGCAGTGGACCGAGATGATCAGCGACCCCGACACGCGCATCGGGCGCCCGCGCCAGATCTACACCGGCGAGCGCCAGCGCGACTACGTCCCGATCGACCAGCGCTGACGCGCGCCCCTGAGGCCGTGTCGCCTGACCCCTGCGGGCTCCGCCCTGCACGCCGGTCGAGCCCGGCGTTCGAGGTGCACTCCTAGACGGCGGGGCCGGGCGGCGGCGCGGCGGACCGGGGCCACGGGGCGGTCGGGGCGTCCGCGCCCCGCCGGCCCCCTCGGCCGCCGTCGCCGTTGAGCGCCCACAGGGCGCGGATCACGACGGCGATCCCGTCCAGGCTGCGGTCGCCCTCCCGGTCGAGCGCGGCGAGGAGCACGCGGACGCGCTCGCGGGCGCCCTCGTGGCCGGCCAGGAAGGCCGCGACCTCGGCGCCCGCCTCGCCGGCGCCCGCCTGCAGGACGCGGGTGGCGACGACGGCGCGCAGCTCGCGCAGCTCGTCGGCCAGCCCGCGCTTCTGCCAGTACTGCCAGGAACCCTGCGACGGCACCTGGCCCAGCCGGGCGTGCAGGTCGTCCAGCGGCAGGCCCTCCGACAGGCGCCAGAAGACCTCGCCCACGTCACGGACACCGCGGCCGGTCGCCTGGGCGACCAGGGCGACGTCGGGGACGACCGACAGCTCGCGCAGCACCGCGAGGTCGCCGGCGAGTCCCGCGTCGATGCCGAGGTCCAGCCAGCGGCGCAGGCGCAGCGCCCGGTCGGCGCGGCGGGCCGGCGGCATCGCGTCGGCCGCGACGTCGGCCAGCACGGCGAAGGCGGGCCGGTCGCGCTCCACGACCGCGCCCACCCCCGCGCCGATGCGCTGACGGAGGTAGCTGCGCGTGAGGGTGTCGACGACGCGGTCGACCTCCTCGGCGAGCTCGATCTGGAGGGCCGGTGTGGTGCGCTCCCCCAGCGCCTCGATGTGGCGCCAGCGCGTGCCGGCGCCGACGACCTCGCTGGCGGCCCACCACGCCGCCGCGACCTCCCAGGCCATGCAGCCCAGCTCGCGCGCGGTCCGGCTGACGTAGGTGATGCCCATGTGGTTGACCAGGTCGTTGGCCACGAGCGTCGCGACCAGCTCCCGCCGCAGGCGGTGCCCCTCCAGCAGGTGCGGGAAGCGCGCGACCACCGGGCCGGGGAAGTAGCGCTCGAGCACGTTGCGCAGCCACGGCTGGTCGGGGAGGTCCGAGCGCAGCAGGCGGGTCACGTGGTCGACCTTGGCGTAGCCGAGCAGCACGGCCAGCTCCGGCCGGGCCAGCCCCGCCCCCGCCTCCCGCCGGCGGTCCATCTCGGCGGTGTCGGGCAGCAGCTCGACGTGGCGGTCCAGGCGCCCGCTGTCGACCAGCTCCGTCATCAGGGTCTCGTAGGCCTCGAGCAGGGCGGGGCTGGACGGCAGCTCTCGGCTGATGGCGGCGCACTGCAGGTCGACGTCGCGGACGACCGCCCCGGCGACCTCGTCGGTCACCGACGCGAGCAGCGCGTCGCGGTCCGGCTCGGTCAGCTCGCCCTGGTCGATGGCGTCGCGGAGGAGGATCTTGAGGTTCACCTCGCGGTCGCTGGTGTCCACCCCGCCCGCGTTGTCGATCGCGTCGGTGTTGCAGCGGCCCCCGCGGCGCGCGTACTGGATGCGCGCCCGCTGGGTCATGGCCAGGTTGCCGCCCTCGCCCACCACCCGCGCGCCCAGCTCGTCGGCGGTGACGCGGATGGCGTCGTTGGCGCGGTCCCCCGCGTCCACGTCGGTCTCGCTGGTCGCGCGGACGAACGTGCCGATCCCGCCGGCCCACAGCAGGTCCACGGGCGCGCGCAGGATCAGGCGGATCAGCTCCGGCGGCGGCAGGGCGCGCGCGTCGGTGCGCAGAAAGGCGCGCACCTCGTCCGACAGCGGGATCTCGCGCTGGGTCCGCGACCAGACCCCGCCGCCGGGGCTGATCCGGGCCCGGTCGTAGTCCCGCCAGGACGAGGTGGGCAGCCGGAAGAGGCGCTCGCGCTCGTCGTAGGCGACCTCGGGGTCCGGGTCGGGGTCCAGGAAGACGTGGCGGTGGTCGAACGCGGCCCGCAGCAGGACGGCACGGCTCTGCAGCAGGCCGTTGCCGAACACGTCGCCGCTCATGTCGCCGATCCCGACCATGGCGATCGGGTCGGTCTGGACGTCCACCTCGAGCTCGCGGAAGTGGCGGCGCACCGCCTGCCAGGCGCCGCGCGCGGTGATGCCCATCGCCTTGTGGTCGTAGCCCCGGCTGCCGCCGCTGGCGAACGCGTCGCCCAGCCAGAAGCCGTACTCCGCGGCGATCTGGTTGGCGAGGTCGGAGAACGTCGCGGTGCCCCGGTCCGCCGCCACGACGAGGTAGGGGTCCTCGCCGTCGTGGGCGCGGACCCCGTCGGGCGTGACGACCTTGCCGTCGACCACGTTGTCGGTGAGGTCCAGCAGGCCGCGGACGAAGATCTCGTAGGCGCCGCGCACCTCGTCGCGCTGGGCCAGCGGGTCCAGCCCGGTGCGGGTGAGCACGAACCCGCCCTTCGCGCCGGTGGGCACGATCACCGCGTTCTTGGTCATCTGCGCCTTCATCAGGCCCAGGACCTCGGTGCGGAAGTCCTCGCGCCGGTCGCTCCAGCGCAGCCCGCCGCGCGCGACCGCGCCGCCGCGCAGGTGGATGCCCTGGACCCGCGGGCCGACGACGAAGACCTCCACCGACGGCGTCGGCTTGGGCATGTCGGGGACGCGGGTGCTGTCGAACTTCAGCGACAGGCAGTCACGTCGCGTCGGCGCGTAGCGGTTGGTGCGCAGGGTCGCGTCGATCAGGCCGAGGATCCCGCGCAGGATGCGGTCCTCGTCGAAGTTGTCGACGGCGCCCAGCGCGACCCCGACCTCCTCGCGGGCCGCGGCCGTGGCGCCCTCGGGGTCGTCCTGGTCCGGGCCGAAGCGCGCGGAGAACAGCCGCACAAGGCGGGCGGCGACCCTGGGGTTGGCGACCAGGGCCTCGTCGTGGAAGCCGGGGGTGAAGGTCGTGCCCACCTGGCGCCGGTAGTGGCGGTAGGCGCGCAGGACCTCGACGTCGTCCCAGCGCAGGCCCGCCGTCAGGACCAGCCGGTTCAGCGAGTCGGCCTCGATCTGGCCGCGCAGGACCGCCAGGACCGCGTCGGCGAGCCGCGGCCCGTCGCGCTCGACGTCCAGGGCCACCGACCCGTACAAGTGGCGGTCGGCGCGGACGCCGAAGTCCTGGATCGACACCCCGGCGCGGCCGAGCAGGTCCGCGGCAGGCCCGGGGCGCTGGCGGTCCGCGGTGCCGGGCAGGCGGTAGCGGTCGTGCACCACCGGGCGCAGGACGTGGGTCTCCTGGTCGGTGACGGTGAGCCCGAGGCTCTCCAGCACGGGCAGGAACGTGCTCAGCTCGATCGCCGCGCCGGTGCGGTAGACGCGCAGGCGGTAGCGGCCCGGGTCGTCGCCGGCGGCGTGGCGGAAGGCGATGCGCACGCCCATGCCGCGCGCGGGCGTCCGCGACTCCGGCCCCGCCGGATCGGGGCCCCGAGCGGGAGCTCGGGATCCGGGCCACGATCCTGTCGACGGATCGGGGCCGCGGCCGTTGCCCGCGACCCCGACGGCCTGCACCAGCGCGCTGAGCTGGTCGATGTCCAGCGCCGCGGTCGCGGCGTCGGTGTTGGCCAGGTAGCCGTTGGGCGCGTGGGCGAGGAACGCGTGGGCCAGGCGCAGGGCCTCGACCGCCGGCCGGGTGCGCCGCAGCTCGGTCACCAGGTCGTCGCGCAGCCCGCGCGCGGTGCGCGCCACGAGCTGCTCGAGCTCCTCCATGTGGGCGTCGTCGAGCAGCTCGGGCGTGGCGGCGGGGACGTGCAGGTCGTAGACGAGCAGCGCCTGGCCCTGGTCGTCCAGGTCGAGGTGGAAGTCGGTCGACGTCGCGCCGAACCGCTCCACGACCAGCGCGCCGACCTCGCGGGCGATGTGGGTCGAGTACCGGTCGCGCGACATCGCGACGAGGATGATGACGCTGCCGGCCTCGGCGTTGAGACGGCCGAACACGCGCACGTCGGGCCGCTGGCGCGCCGCGAGCAGGGCCATGAGGTCGGCGCGCAGCTGCTCGGGGTCGGCGGCGAACAGCTCGTGCCGGGGCAGCGCGTCGAACAGCGCCCGCACCTTCCGCTCGTCGTACGAGCGGTCGACGATGTCCTCCTTGTCGAGGATCCAGCGCAGCGTGCGGCGCAGCAGCGGCGTGGTGCTGGACGCCTCGGCGTACGCGCGCTGGGTCAGCAGGCCCTGGAGCCGGTGCTCGCCGGTGGTCTCGCCGCGGTCGTCGACCAGGCGGACGGTGACGGCCATGACCCGCGCGCGGCGGTGCACGGTGACCACGCGTCGGGTCCGCACCACCGACACGAGGCGCCCGGGCGGCACCTGGGGTGCCGACGCGGGGACCTCGGCGTCGCGCAGCACGCCCAGGCCCGACCCGGCCCGCGGCACCAGCACGCCCGGCTCCGGCCCCGCGTCCATCACCACGGAGCCGAGCAGGATCATGCGGTCGTCGAGGAGCCACTGCAGCAGCGCGTTCGCCTCGTCGACCTCCTCGGTGCCGTAGGCCGCCCCGGCGGAGGCGCGCAGCGTGTAGGCGGTGTCCTCCAGGCGCGCCCGCATGCGCGCGAAGTCCCCGGTGACGCGGAGCACGTCGCCGAGCACGACGGTGAGGTCGGCCGCCAGGTCCTCCAGCGCCTGGTCGTCCAGGCGGACGTCCAGCTCCAGGTGGATGAGGGACTGGCGGTTGACGGCGTCGCGGGCCCGGACCAGCGCGAGCACCTGGCCCTGGGGGCCGCGCTCCACCCCCACCACCGGGTGCAGCGCCACGGGCGCGGCAATGCCGCGGGCGCGCAGCTCCTCGGTGATGGTGCTCAGCAGGAAGGGGCGGTCCTCGACGCAGACCTCGACGATGCTGCCGTCGGCGCCGTAGCCGTGCTCGTCGGGGTCGGGGTTGAAGGCGCGGACCGCCAGGGTCCCCGAGGAGCGCCGCTCCAGGAGCGCGAAGGCCTGCGCCAGGCGCTGGGCGGGCGCCGACGGCAGGCCGTCGAGGTGGCGGACCGCGGCGCGCGCCACGGTGGCGGCGAGCGGTCCGCGCCCGGCCGGCACCAGCGCCGCCGCCGGGTCGGCCAGCGCGGGCAGGTCGGCCCGGGCGAGCTCGGGCTCAGGCGCACGTCGGGGCGCGGCCTCGGGCTCCACCTCCGCCAGCCTCGCCCCCCCGGCGGGCACGCTACACCGGTTAGTACAGCACACCGAGCAGCGCGAGGTCATCTCCGAGACGTCGCTGCTGGCGAGCCTCGCGCGGGAGAACCTAGAGCTCACGCTCGCCGCGGTCATGGAGTCGACCGTGCTCCACAGGGGCCCGAGCCGCCGCGGGGCCCCGGCGCGGCGCTGGGCGGAGACGATGGACATGATGTCCGCCGCGGCGTTTCGCCGATATCGAGCGCTGCTCGACGACCCCGACCTGCCCGGCTATTACTTCGCCTCCACCCCGGTGGAGCTCCTCGGCGAGCTCCACCTTGGCTCACGGCCGTCCTATCGGCCCGAGTCCGGTCAGAGCCTCAGCGGGCTCCGTGCGATTCCCTGGGTCTTCGGCTGGACGCAGTCGCGTCAGATCGTCCCCGGTTGGTTCGGCGTCGGTACGGGGCTCGCCGCCGCACGGGCGGCCGGTCACGCAGGTCAACTGCGAGAGATGTGGGCGGAGTGGCGCTTCTTCCGCAACTTCCTCTCGAACGTCGCAATGACGCTCGTCAAGACGGATATGGAGCTCGCCGGGCACTACGTGCGCCGATTGGTTGCGGCGGAGCTCCACGGGGTCTATGAGACGGTCCGATCCGAGTACGAGCTCACCGTTGCCGAGCTGCTCGAGGTCACAGGGGAGGACGAGCTGCTCGCGACGAACCCGGTCCTGCGGCGGACGCTGCAGGTGCGCGATGGCTACCTCGCGCCTATCCACTACCTCCAGGTGGCCCTGACCGAACGCTGGCGGACCGACCGGATTGCCGGCCGAGAGCCCGAACCGGACCTCGGTCGCGCGCTTCTCTCCACGATCAACGGAATCGCGGCCGGGCTACGTAACACAGGTTGACGTTCACGCAGGCTCACGCGCGCACTCCGATCGGTCAGAGGGGGCGTGTGAAAGAGCGTCCCCGGGGCGCGGCCTCGTC
>JAUJNX010000009.1:0-1471 GCA_030447925.1 Egibacteraceae bacterium
GCGCCGCGGTCGCGCGTCGCCCCCCGGCGGCCCCCGATGTATAGTGACGTACATCATGAGGCGGACCCAGATCTATCTGGAAGATGACCAGGACCGCCGGTTGCAGGCGAGGGCCCGCGCCGACGGGACAACCAAGTCGGCAGTAATCCGCGCCGCGGTAGACCAGTTCCTGAAGCGCAGGTCACGCCGCGATGACGTTCGCGCTCACTTGGATGCAACTTTCGGTTCGATGCCCAGCATCGAGATCCCCGATCGTGACGAGTGGGACCGCGGCTATGGATAGGTTGCTCTACGACACCGACGTGCTGATCGACCACCTCCAGGGACGACGGGCGTTGCCTACAGGCGACGACCTTGCTTACTCGTGTGTCAGCCGCGCCGAGCTCTACAGCTGGGCCCAGGCTGACGAAGACCGGATCGACGCCTTCCTCGACGCATTCGAGGAGGTCATCGTGGATCGTGAGATCGCAGAGCAGGCGGGGAGAATCCGTCGCGAGTCGCGCATCAAGCTTCCAGACGCTTTGGTCGCAGCCGCGGCGTTGCTTTCCCGCCGCCAGCTCGTCACTCGGAACGCCAAGGACTTTCGAAAGGTCAAAGGCCTCAAGGTCGCGTTTAAGGCATGAGCGGGAGGTAACGCCGGAAGTCTTCGTAGGGGCACTGCACAAGTGTTGTCCGGAGCAAGCGATCGAATGTGCCGCACAAGTCTTGACGGCGTCGGGGATGGTTGCCGGGTGGCGCCACCGCTGAAGCAGCTCGTGGGGCAGGAGTGGGGCGGACTGTGGCGAAATGAGCGTTATGGCAGCAATCCGCTATGTTCTCGTCGTCGTTGCTCTGGCCGCCGCGGTCCTCCCTACGTCGGGACTCACACGCGAACAGACCTCGCTCCCGGCCGGGAAGGTCGTTTTCCCGAGCAACCGGCTCACCGTCGCCGACGCCTCCCAGCTCACCGGGCGCCGGCTGAAGCTGCCTCTGCCCAACTGCAACGTGTTCGTAAGCGAGTGCCAGGAGCTGCGGTTGCTCAACCAGCTCGACGGCTTCGACGTCGACCCTCGGATCAGGGTGAGGTTGAGCGGACCTGTTGAAGGATCCATCGGGAAAGCGTTCGGCAAAGACGTTTTGTTCGTACGGAAGATCGGAGGCGGCAAGCGCATCGGGCTCAACCGCTTCGTTTACCACCCGGCAACCACCACGCTTTACGGCCATCCCCGCCGGCAGCTCCGTGAGGCGACGAGGTACCGGGTCGTCTACGACAACGGACGAAAGCGATCCGCGACCACATTCACGACCATGAGCACCACAAGGGTGCTGACTCAGATGCGCCGCCAGCTCGACAGCGGATCCGCCTATAGCGCGGCGGGCATCGCAGGGAGCGACAGGCGGCTCGACTTCGTGCGTCCCGACGGGACCCGAACCGTATTCGTGGCTCGCAACGTCTCGAGGATCGACCGCTACAACCAGACGACGACCGACG
>JAUJNX010000009.1:1571-213400 GCA_030447925.1 Egibacteraceae bacterium
TTCGTGGCTCGCAACGTCTCGAGGATCGACCGCTACAACCAGACGACGACCGACGGGGAGCTTCAGCAGGCTCTCGTTCCGAACTCCGCGATCGCCGATGCCGGCTTGTACGCCTTCGGGTCGTTCTTGTCGCCGTCGTGGCTCGACGACGACCAGACCATCCCGCACACTCCGACGCGCAGTGGGGCTCCACAGGTGACCGGGTTCGAAGAAGTCGGCGTCACTCTCATCGTCCCCTCCGGCGCCCCTCCCGAGGGCGGATGGCCGGTCGCGATCTTCGGCCCCGGCATCACGCGCTCGAAATACGACCTGTTCCTCGCGGCCGATGCCAACGCCGAAGAAGGCATCGCGACGATGTCGCTCGATCCCGTCGGACATGCCTTCGGTCCAAAGAGTGAGGTCGGTGTCACGCTCCTCGCGCCGCCCGGACAGGTCCGCTTCTCGGGATTTGGGCGGGGTCGCGATCTCGACGGCGACGGGACGATCACCGACCAGGAAGGGGTCTCCGCCCCCAAGCAGCCCCATCCCAAAGCGGCCATTGCGCTGCGAGACGGGCTGCGCCAGACCGCTGCCGACGTCATGGCGCTCGTTCGGGCGATCCGGCGTGGCGTGGATGTCGACGGCGACGGCAGCATCGATCTCCGCCGCAAGGGCGTGAGCCTCTATGCCCAGAGCCTGGGCGGCATCTACGGAACGATGGTCATGGGGGTCGACCCGCGCATAAAAGTCGGCGTGCTGAACGTTCCCGGCGGACCGATCCTCGACATCGCGCGTCTCGCTCCGCCCTTCCGGCCTCTCGTAGCCGACGCGCTGCGCAACCGGATCCCGTGCTTGCTAAACGGGGGGAAGAGCCAGTTCACGGAGTCGCTGCCGTTGTTTCTCGATCCGCCGGTGAAGGAACCGGCGCGAGGCGCAATACCCATTCAGGAGGTGTTCGCCCGCTCGAACTGGTTGAATCGGCCCGGCAGTCCCGAGGCCTTCGCTCCACGTCTGGTCCGCCAACCGCTTCGTGATGCGACCAAGAAGAAGATCATCTATCAGTACGCATTCGGCGACCAGACCGTTCCCAACCCCACAAGCGCGACCATCATGCGCGCGGGACGCCTCGTCAAGCGAACCTCGTTCTATCGGAACGACCGGACCGCGAGCGCGCCCGCCAACCCACACGGCTTCCTGCTCGACCCGCGCATCCAGGGCCGCAATCAGGCTCAGCTGCAAGTGGTCGAGTTCATCGGGTCGCGGGGCGAGAACATCATCGACCCCGACGGGGGCGGTCCCACCTGGGAGGTGCCGATCGCGCAAGCCGACACCCTGGAGCGGATGAACTTCTCTCCGAACTACGGTCCCGACGAAGAGCCTCGCTGCTCCGCGGAGTAACCACGGCGTCCCACCTCCCAAGCAAGCAGCCAGGGCGACTCGCCGTCCCTTTTGTCCCCTTTATGTGCAGGAGACGAGCACTCGGCGGAAAACCTGGTCACTAGGCCTGCTGTGTCCACTGTCGCCTCGGGGAAGGAAGTCTCATGCGCCGGTTGATCGTTGCTCCTCTCGCTCTGTTTGTCGCCGTTGCCTTTCCGGGGGTAGCTGCCGCCGACCACCCCGCGCCGGCCTTCACCGAGGGCGTCCCTGCCTCGACCACGTTCAACAGCGGGGGTGAGGGCGCCGAATGGGACCTGGTGGCGAGCCTTCCGACCGGAAACCCGCATTCGGACCTCGACTTTTTCACCCAGAACGGCGTCACCTATGCCTCGGTCGGCACGCTCGGGACCGGTCCTAACGGCGGAGGCCAGACCATCATCCAACTCGTGGGCAAGGACGGTGAGGTGAACCCGAGCTTCGTCGCGAGCCACCCCTCGGCAGCCTGCGCCTCGGATCCGATCCAGGTGCTAGGGCTCCAGCACGACGTCGAGGCCACCCCCAAGGGCAACTCCATCCTCAACACCGGCAACCCCTTTGCCGACCGGAGCGACGCTCAGCTGCTCCTCGACGCGACCGACAACCCGGGGCGCTGCCATGACCAAGGCACGCTGGGTCTTCGAAACGCGCCGCAGGGTGGCCTCGAGATCATCGACATCACCGATATCGAGAACCCCGTCGAGATCGGTCTCACGAGTCACATCGGCGAGGCGCACACGGTCAACGTGGACCCGAAGCGGCCGCACATCGCCTTCGCCGTGACGTCCGACTCGGTCACCGTCGGGGCCAACGAGGACCCGAACAGCAGCCAGCGCTTCAACCTCGAGGGTTTCGAGGTGCTCGATCTGTCCTCGTGCATGGACTTTCCCACCGGCACGAGCGTCGAGGAAAAGCGCAAGCAGTGCCGCCCCGAGGTTTTTCGCTATCGCTACCCGACCCGGGTCGCGCTCGGGCACACCGAGAAGAGCCGCATCTTCGGATGCCACGAGACGGAGATCTACCCGGACGACAGGCTCACCTGCGGAGGCGGGAACGCGGCGGTTCTGTTCGACATGAGCCGCGTCTTCGATGACAACGGAACTCCGCAGGACTTCACCGACGACACCATCAGAGGCAAGCCGCTGCCGTGCAGAGTGCGTCCCAGCACCACGAGTCCTCCTTTCGACACCGGCGCCATGGTGACCGACTGCGTGGTCGGAAAGAAAGAGGTGGATCTCACTATCCCCGGCTGGATCGAGATCGGCGCGCCGTCACTGACGGGCGTTCGCCATGTGGGTTCGGCGCATCATCAGGGACGAGGCGCGGGTGAGTTCGACTCGACCGAAGATATCGATTTTAATCACGAGTCCGAGCTGACCGACTCCGGGCGGTTCATGATCTCGGCCGACGAGCGCGGCGGCGGAGTGGTGCCACCAGGCGCCTCTTGCAGCCCCGGTGTCGACAACGTCTTGGGCAACGGAGGGCTCCACGCCTACGCGGTGCGGCGTCTCGACATCACGACTCCCAAATCTGCGAAAGAGGCGTTCAAGACCTATGGCCGCACGCCCAAGGGCGACAAAGCCATCTTCCGGGCACAGATCCGCACTCAGCCCCAGGGCAGCTTCTGCACCGCTCACGTCTTTCAGCAGATCCCCGGACAGAACCGGATCTTCATGGGGTGGTACACGCAAGGCACCCAGGTGGTGGATTTCATAGAGCACCCCGATGGATCGTTCGAGTTCAAAGAGGCAGGCTTCTTCATCCCGGAGAACGCGAACACATGGGTGTCGCATGTCTTCAAAGTCGACAAGAACGAAGACGGCACGTTCACCTACTTTGGCGCCACCGGCGACTTCAACTTCGGCACCGCGGGCCGCAGTGCGATCGACGTCTACAAGGTGACCATGCCCGGGCCCCCCAAACCGTTCAAGTGCAGGAACCTGCGTGAGGAGCGTTACAAGGGCGAGCGGGAAGGTCGATTCGGCAGACCTCCCAAGGACTGCCGCGGCCCCCGCAACAGCGGTCCCCGCAACAGCTTGGCGGCGGAGGTGCAACGGCATTTGGGGTGCTGTTGCCGTGGCGTTCTCGCGGGTCCGGCGCTGACCGTGGCCGTAGTCCTTGGCCTGAGAGACAGTGCAGTGGGACTTCGCTTTGCCCCGTTTAATCCGGGGCGATCCTCACAGTATGAGTCACCACAGAGCCGGACAGGATCCGTCAAAGCACGGGCTCGGTGTCCTCGGGAAGGCAGAGCTGTGCCCGACTCGGTGCGAAGTGGAAGCACTGCAGGTGTCGGGCGTCCTCCTTGCCGTAGTTGAGTGGACGTGGAGAACTCTTCCCCACCAGATCGAGTGGTCGTCCGCAGCGGTCGTGATCCGAACCAACTGCGCCTCGTCAAAGTGTGGCTGGATTCTGTGCCCGGATCGTGTGTCATGAGCGGCCGCCGTCTGAATGTGTCCTCGATGAAGGCGCATGCGAGAAGCTTGCTCGCCTGGCCGGAGCGGTGGCGCTCGAACGTAGACGCGACGGCACGCTGGGGGTGCCATTTCTTGGTGACCGGCCATCGACGATGCCGATGGCGATTCGCCAGCAACTTCCGGATCACCGAGATCCTCGAGGATCCCAGGCCTTCCCGAGCGGATCGTGGAGCGCCGAGGCTGAGGTGGAGGCGGCAACGTCACCGAGTCGACGAGATGCCGCTGTAGGCAAGATCGGGCGGGTCGTCATGGCCCTCTCCGCAAAGCGCGATCTGCGCGACCTGGTGCGGACTCTGGCCTTGCCGGAGAACACGATCGGGCGCGTCCAAACGTTCGATCCGGCCGTTGGCGGACTTCCCGGAACTTGGTGCCGTCCCGTCGCGGCGGCCGGTTCGCTTCTCGGCGCTTCATCCTCGGACCCTGGCGCTGGATGATCGTCATCTACAGGTTCTATCCGGAGAGAGACCTGGAGGAGGGGGCGATCCTCGCCGTCGTGAGGACGGAAGGACGAGCACGTCCCCGGCCGCCCATCGTTAGATGCGAGGAGATGCGTGTCGGACAAGTTTTGCTCCAGGCACCCCGCAAGTGTTGCGCCAGTTGTTGTACGGGAACTGGCGCACGCTCTCCTAGCTTCGCCGGGACACCGGACGAGTCCGATAGGACACACACCGGTTCGCTTCGCGCCTTCGACAGTATAGGTGGATGGCTCCAGCGTTATCGCCACGTCGCGACCAGGACGCCGAGCTCGGAGATCCGCAGCTGGGGGCCGCCCATCGGCCAGACAGGCTAGGTGACGGAACGTCTGGACGAGGAGAGTGAGTGTTACATGAGACGCTGCCATGAAATCCGCTTTATTGAAAACGGATTCCATTAGCTGTTAGCTTCTACGGATCATGGAGACCTCGGTTATCGTGCTCGCCACGTTCGGCAGCCTGCTGGCCATCAGCGCCCTGTCATTCGTGGGAGGCGTCACCCTCGTAGTGGCGCCCACCACGCTGCGCAAGGACTCATCGTTCTCGTTGCCTTCTGCTGCCGGAGCCTTGCTGGGGACGCCTTCATCCACATCCTCCCGGAGGTGGCCGAAGAAGAGAACGGCTTCGACCTCACCGCCTCTTTGTTGTTGGTGGGGGTGGTCGTCTTCTTCATCCTGGAGAAGGTCCTCCACTGGCACCACTCGCACATGCCTCCCGGACGAGGTGCTGCACCCGGTGGCGACGATGAACCTGATCGGCGACGGTCTTCAACTTCATCGACGGCGCCATAGTCGCGGCCGCCTTCACGGTGTCGCCGCAGGTGGGCATCGCGACGGCGATCGCGGTGGCCCTGCACGAGATCCCTCAGGAGCTGGGTGATTTCGGCATCCTGGTCCACGCCGGAGCAGCCCCGCGGCGAGCTCTGTTGCTGAACTTCGCCACCGGGCTAGCAGCGATCGCGGGTGGGGGGATCGCTCTGGTGGTGGCTTCGCAGGCGTCCATCGCGCGCCTTGCTCCCATTTACGGCGGGGCTTTCGTCTACATCGCGAGCACGGATCTGATCCCGGAGTTGCACAAAGAGCCCGAGCCGGCGAAGTCGGCCATCCAGGTTCTAGGCCTGCTGGCCGGAGTGGGGACCATGGTCGCGCTCCTGGCTTTCGAATGAGGGCTGCGATACCGGGGGCTCTGATGACCCTCGGCCTCGACCCCAGCGGCGCTCCACGCGGCAGCGGGCCGCCATCGCGGCTGCGCTTCAAGAAGCGAACGGCTTCAAGACCGCACAGGAGGCTCCACGATGATCTTCGGCGAGCAGGGCAACGGGTGGGACTGACCACGGTCTACAGAGAGCTGCAGACTCTGGTGCAGAGCGGGGGCATCGACGCTCTGGCGAAGCCGGAAGGCGAAACGATCTACCGCCTTTGCGGCTCGCAGCATCATCACCACCACCTCGTATGCAGGTCGTGTGGACTCGCGGTCGAGATCTCGAGCGACGAGGTCGAACAGTGGGCCCGGCGGGTGGCCGAGGTCCACGGCTTCACCTCGGTGGCTCACGTAGCAGAGCTCTATGGCCTCTGTTCCTCGTGCGGGCACGGCGATCGGTGAGATCGCGGACATAGCCGAGGTGTCGACGGAGACGTGCAACAAGAACGCCACATGATGGGCCCTGGCCCCGCATGAGATCGCAGCGCCCGCTGTTGAGCGAGGGCTGGTACCTCATGAGTGTGACCGATCTCGAGATCGAGCTCGCTCGCGTGAGGGATCCAGGTCGGCGTGACGAGGTCTCGGGCGCGGAGGCGCTGAGCGTGGCCCAGGCGCTTCGTTATCGCGATGCGGGAAACCTTCCCGATGCGCGGGGTCGTTCGCTGCGCTTGGTTCTCGAGGCAGATGACGACGCGCTGTCCTTGAAGCGGTTGCGCTTCGAACCCGACTACCACGATCCTCCGACGTGGAGGCGGTCGGGAAGCAAGCCGGTCAACGTCGTTCCCCTGGTCACGGGTGCCTCCGAGGCCCGACGAGACCCCGAAGCGGTGTGGTGGGAGCAGCCCGATGTCGCCGATCTCGAGAACGAATGGCGCGAGACGGGGATGGTGGCAGGCGTGCGGGTGCCCGAGGGCTACCGGGGATTCGTGCTCAAGACGGTCGCCTCGCTGAGCGCGGCCGGGGCCGCCATAACGGTGGAGTCGATCGTCGCGTCACTCTCGCGCTGGTTGACGCCCGGACAGGTGGCGGAGATCCGCGCGGCCCTCGAGCGAGCGAACGGATGAAGACCTAGACCCCGGCCGGAGGGCCGGGGTCAGTGGATCGATCCCTCTAGCTGGGGTCTTGTGTGACCTCGCCGCGCCACTGGCCGGTCTCGGCTCCCCTGCTCTCGATGAAGCTCTTGAAGCGTTCCAGGTCGCCCTTGACGCGGCCCTTGACCAGGCCCAGCGCATCGGCGGCCTTCTCCGCAACACCATCGGGATCGAACTCCAACTGGAGCATGATCTTCGTGGTGTTGTCGTCGATCTTGTGGAAGGTCACTACGCCTGCATTGGTGGCACCGTCCACGTTGGTCCAGGCGATCCGCTCATCGGGTAGCTGCTCTGTGATCTTGGCATCCCATTCCCGGTGCTGACCGAGGATCTCAGCCACCCAGTGCAGCCGCACGTCGTCGATCTGGTGAACCTTCTCGACCCCCTCCATGAAGTGGGGGAAGTCTTCGAACTGCGTCCACTGGTTGTACGCGGTCCGTACGGGGACGTTGACTTCGATCGACTGTTCGATGCTCGACATGAATACACCTCCTGGGCGTTGGGGGCGACGGTTCCATGGAACGGCCGTCCTGTGCCCGGCTATGTACCCCCTGGTTTCTGCCTGACACCTGTGTCGAGGTTCGGGCCGGAGTGTGGGGTGGCCCGGGGGCGGGTATCACTGCCGCCACCACGCCCCCGTCGACCAAGGATCACAGATGCCGAGACTTCGCCGAGTCGCCTGTTCCGGTCCCGGCTTGACGCGCCGGCGTCGCGGCAAGGGATTCGAGTACCTGGATCCGACCGGCGCCCCGGTAGACGATGTGACCACCCTGCAGCGCATCAAGGACCTCGGCATCCCGCCGGCCTGGACCGACGTGTGGATCTGCGAACGTCCCAACGGCCACCTGCAAGCGGTTGGAACCGATGCTGCCGGCCGCAAGCAGTACCTGTACCACGAGGCCTGGCGCACCCGGCGTGATCAAGAGAAGTTCGACAAGATGGTGGAGTTCGCGGCCGCGCTCCCGAAGATCAGGCACTTCACCGACCTACAGCTCGCGCAGGAAGGTATGCCGCGCGAACGGGTGCTGGCTTGTGCGGTGCGTCTGCTGGATCGTGGGTTCTTCAGGATCGGTGGGGAGACCTATGCGGAGTCGAACGAGACCTACGGTCTCGCGACGATGCGCAAGGAACATGTTCGCTTCGAAGGGCCGCAAGTCGTCTTCGAGTACATCGCGAAGAGCGGCAAGGATCGGTATCAGGCGGTGGTGGATCCCGCCGTATACGACGTCGTCCGGTCATTGAAGCGCCGGCGCGGAGGAGGCGACGAGTTGCTCGCCTATCGCTCCGGTGACCGATGGATGGACGTGAAGTCGGCGGACATCAACGCCTACCTGAAGCACATCGCGGGTGGCGACTATTCCGCGAAGGACTTCCGCACCTGGCACGCGACCGTGCTGGCGGCCAAGGCTCTCGCGGTCTCGTCGGAGGCGGTGAGGTCGCCGACGGCTCGGAAGCGCGCCGTTGCCCGCGCGATCAAGGAGGTGTCCCACTACCTGGGCAACACGCCGGCGGTGTGTCGCAAGTCCTACGTCGACCCGCGCGTGATCGACCGCTTCGAATCCGGATGGACGATCAAGCCGGTGATGGAGCAACTGGGCGAGGACGGCTTCGAGGAGTCTCGCTGGCTGGAAACCTTCGAACATGCCGTGCTCGACCTGATCGAGGAGCCACGCGAGAGCGATCTCGTAGAGAAAGAGGCCAAGAGAGCCAGTTAGCTTCTCGTCGTGATCGAGAAGAGGCGTTCCCCCCTCGCCGAGCTGGCCCTGATCGGCATCTGTGCGATCTGGGGCCTCACGTTCGTGATGGTGCAGGACGCGGTCGAGCTGATCCCCGTCACCACGTTCCTCGCGTACCGGTTCATCCCCGCCGCGGCCGTGGTGGCGATCATCTTCCGGCGCTCGTTGGGGGAACTTGGCCGAGCAGGAGCTCGGGCAGGTGTGGTGATGGGGGCTTTCCTGACCGCCGGATACTTCTTTCAGACGCTGGGCCTGGAACGCACGACCGCCTCGAACGCGGGCTTCATCACGGGGCTGTTCGTGGTCCTCACGCCTCTCCTCGGTGCCTTGTTGTTGGGCCACCGAGCCGGTGCGGCCGCCTGGGTCGCGGCGGCTTTATCGACGCTGGGGCTGTATCTGTTGTCCGGGGCCGGCGGAGAGGGCACGCGGCTGTTCGGCGACGCGCTCGTGTTCCTGTGCGCATGCTCTTTCTCGTTGCACATCCTCGCCACGGACCGGGCTCTGGAACGCCATCATCACGGGGCGCTTCTGGCGGTGCAGTTGGGCGTCACCGGCGCGTTCAGCCTCGTGCTCGCGGTGGCGCAGGGCGATCTCGAGGTGCCTCGCTCGTCGACGGTGTGGTCCGCTCTGGTGGTGACGTCGCTGCTGGCGAGCGCTCTGGGGTTCTTCGTGCAGACCTACGCGCAGAGACATGCATCTCCGGCGCGCACCGCCTTGATCCTGACGAGCGAGCCGGTCTTCGCCGGTCTCTTCGCCTACCTCCTCGCCGGAGAGTCGCTGACGGCTGTGTCGTGGGCGGGCGCGATCCTCATCATGTTCGCGATCGTGATGGTCGAGGCCGTCCCTCGTCTGCGGGTGTCTGCGCCGTTGCCGGAACGTTAGCGGGCGCCGGCGACCCTCCGACCGTCTTGGCGTCGAAACCGCGGGGAAGGTACGGCTCTGCGCCCTCCAGGAGGGGGGCGCATCCGACCACCGCGGGGCGGCGTGGGAACTCGCTGAAGCCGAACTGAGCGGGAGGATCGAGGGGTGCAAGGGGGCCGAGGTCTCGACCGTCGATCGTGGCGGTGGCGGCGCGGATCCTTCGATAGGACTCGATGCAGTACCACTCGCGTACCCCGCTCGGGCTCCGGCCGTAGAGGTGGACCCGGGTCGCTCCGCCGAGGAGGAGTCGACCCGCCAGCGGCCGGAGCAGGAGATCTTCTATACGAACCCAGAGGGCCGAGCGACGCAGGAACCTGGGGCGAAGCGAGAACAGCCGGAGCGGAGACGACATCTCGAGGTCCAGGCGCAGGGGGCCGGCGACGACCGCGATCCCCTCGTGGGTCCGCGTCACGGATGTCTGGACGACCAGGGTCTCATCGAACCCGTAAACGCCGCCGACGAATGCAGCTACCTGGGGTCCGCAGGCCAGCAGCACTTTCCTGCCGTCGGCACGGGCCCACATCACATCGGTCATCGGGCCCAACGGGCCTGTCCCACAGACCGACGACGAAGCGGTCGCCGGAGGCAAAGCCGGCGGCGGCGATGTGTCCCCCGAGCCTGATCCGTGGCTTCCTCATCTTTGCATCGACCCGTCGCTCGACGGAGGTCTTTGTGAGGTGTCTGGTTGCTCTAGCGAGCGGCCAGAGGGGCCCGCAGCCGGGCGATCCGCTCCTCCATCGGAGGGTGCGTGGAGAACAGCTTCGCGAACCTGCGCTTTGCGCCCGGTCAGCGGATTGACGATGAACTTCGAAGCCTGCGCAGGCTCGACGTTCATCGGGATCTTCTGCGCCCCCAGGTGAAGCTTCTCGAGCGCTCGGGCAAGCGGCTCGCCGCTGTTGATGAAGGACGCGCCGGCGCGGTCGGCCTCGAATTCACGGGAACGTGAGATGGCCATCTGGATGAGTCCGGCCGCCATCGGTGCCAGCATCAGCGTTGCAAGAGCCGCTATCGGGTTGCCTCCGTCGTCGTCGTCAGATCCACCGAAGAAAGCAATGTGGGCGGCGTAGCTGATGGCTGTTGCGATCGCGGCGGCCACCGAACCGATCAAGATGTCGCGGTTCTTGATATGCGCGAGCTCGTG
The DNA here is from genome assembly GCA_030447925.1 of Egibacteraceae bacterium. Taxonomy (GTDB): domain Bacteria; phylum Actinomycetota; class Nitriliruptoria; order Euzebyales; family Egibacteraceae; genus JAUJNX01. The sequence goes on from JAUJNX010000009.1 coordinate 12,000, forward strand.
TGCGATGACACCACGCAGCTCGTCTTCGCTGAGTAGCTCGGTGATTCCGCGCGTGACCGCGACGACCGCGGTCTTGTCGTTGCGCCCGGTGCCGAATGCGTTCGGCTGGGCGTCCGGAGTCATATAGAGCCTGGGCATCGGCATCTGGGCGGCCATCGACAGCTCTCTCACCATCCGGTAGAGCTGGGGCGCTTCGGCCTCCGACACTGGCTGCGCCCGCGACGCCCGGATAGCGAGCTTGTCGGAGAACCAATAGGACCCCCGACGGTCACGAAGGCGATGATGAGCCCGATCGTTGCTCCGCTGGGCCCCAAGAACCTGCTTCCGAGGAACACCAGGAACCCCACCGAGGGCCGCCAGAAGGACATATGTCTTGAGCGTGTTCATGTGCATGCAACCATTATGGATCCATGGAAGAAAAAACACGTGACGATGACGGTCGAAGCCCGGTCGCTCACTCTGGCGGAGCGATTCACGATCGCGACCAGAGTTGGGACGTTGCCGACAACGTCTTCGTTCGGCTTTCCTGGGGCGCTCATGAAGGGATAGGCGAAGTCAGCCCGGAGGACCGTACCGGCGACTCGGTCGAGGCGGTGGTGGCGCAGCTCGAGTCGCTCGACATCGGCTCGATGAACGGGCCCCACGACCTGGAGACGATCGGCCGGCTGCTCCCCGCCGGTCCTGCCCGGTGCGCACTCGATATCGCCGGCCCACGACCTGGCGGCTCGTGCGGCGGGGATCTCGGTCGCCCAGTTGTTGGGGTGGCGGGCATCGTCCCCCCCACCTCGGTGACGGTCCCGATCGGCCCGGTCGAGGACATGGTCGCGCCGAGCCCGTCATCTCGCCGATCATCCGGTCATCAAGACCAAGGTGGGTTTCGAAGGTGATGTGGAGGCCCTGGCCCGGATCCGCGAGGTCTATGGAGGCAAGATCCGTATCGGCGCGAACGAGGGTTGGGAGCCGGAGGTGGCGGCTGCGGCCTTGCGCGAGCTGGAGCCACTGGACATCGAGTTGTGCGAACAACCCATAGCGGCCGGTCGTCACGATGCATTGAGAGACATCACCCGATCCACTTCGATACCCGTCTTCGCGGATGAGGATGTCAAGACTGCATCTGATGTCGCTTCCCTCGCGGGCGTCGTGGACGGCGTCAATCTGAAGCTGAGAAAGACGGGTGGGATCAGAGAGGCGGTTCGAGCTATCGCAACCGCGCGTGCTCTGGGCCTCAAGGTCATGATCGGATGCGACCTCGAATCCGGTGTCGCGGCGACGGCGCAGGCGTGCGTGGCCACGCTCGCGGACCATTGCGACATCGACGGTCCCTTGTTGCTGGCGGAGGATCCATTCCCTGGGGTGACGTATGACAAAGGCGTCGTGACGCTGCCGCAGGGGCCGGGGCTCGGCGTTAGGGAGACCGCAACGTGACATCCCGGTCCTGGATCGTTCTGACGGACGGATTCACGACGGCCCGCAATGCGAAGACCGCTCACGGGGTTCTGCGTTACGCCCGCGATCCCGTGGTGGCCGTTCTCGATCGCGAGCTGCGCGGGGTCCGGCATGCGCGAAGTGATGCCCGCGCTCGGGTCCGACGCGCCTGTGGTGGGGGACCTGCAAGGCGCGGTGCGTCTGGGCGGCACCTCTCTGCTCTTGGGGGTCGCTACTCCGGGAGGATGGATCCCGGAGCACTGGCGTTCGTGGTTGCTCGAGGCCGTGGATGGGGGTCTGGAGATAGCCAACGGTCTGCACCGCTTCCTTGCAGACGACGTCGAGGTCGTTGAACGGGCGCGCCCGGACCGGAGCTCGTCTGTGGGACGTGCGCCAACCGCCCGACGATCTTCCGCTGTTCTCGGGCAGGAGCCTGCAGGTGTCGCAGAAGACGGTCCTCACTGTCGGGAGCGACTGTGCCGTCGGCAAGATGACGGCGAGCTTGGAGCGGCGGCGGCGGCCGCGGCGGGTGTCCGGGGCGAGTTCGTCGCCACCGGACAAACCGGCATCATGATCGCGGGCAAAGGCATCGCGGTCGATCGCGTCATCTCGGATTTCTTGGCAGGCTCCGCGGAGACGCTGGTCTGTGACGCAGATCCTTCGAGCCAGGTCTTGTTCGTTGAGGGCCAGGGCAGCCTGTGGCATCCGGCCTATGCCGGCGTCACGTTGGGGTTGTTGCACGGCAGCGCTCCCCGCACGTGCTGGTTCTGTGTCATCAGGCCGGCCGCACCGCGATCGAGGAACCCCCCTACACAGTTCTTCCTTCGCTTGCGCACATGCGCCGCTCGTACGAGGAAGCTGCAGCCACGGTGCGGCCCGCGCAGGTGGCCTGCGTTGCGGTGAACTGCCGTGGCCTAGACGACACGGAGGCGACGAAGGCGATAGAGGAGATCGAAGACGAGCTCGGTCTACCCGCTGCCGACGTCTTTAGAGGCGGCGGACCCAAACTGTGGGAGGCGGTGGCTGCGGCGATCGCTCAGAGGTAGCCGCCCGTCACCTCACGGTGAACGCTCCAGGCGAGTCTCCAGGTCGCCAGACGCCCGGCCCCCACGCGCAGCACGACCAAGCTCAAGATCACGTTGATCACCGCCAGGAGCGGTTGCTCCCAGCCGATCGAGAAGCCGGCGAGGATCGCGTCGATGACGAAGTAGATGGCCGAGGCCGCGAAGAACGCTCCGGCCACCACCAGCGACGCCGGCCCCCACACCCAACCGATGGCGAACCGAGTGCGCAAGGGGCCGGGCACGACTCCAGCGCGCTCGCGGCGGGCTCGAAGGAGGAAGCTCCCTCAGCGAACGGCGCCACGGCTCCATCAGGCGCGCCGCGGCGCCGGCGGTCCGTCGCCAGCGCACCACCACGGCTATCAGGCACAGTGCGACGAACAAGGCCAGTGCCCACCACTCAGGGCCCCCTCCCGGGCGGCTGCTCCGCGAGCCGAAGCGGCTCGGTCGGATCAAGCCGATCCCCCCGAGGACGAGGGTCGAACCGACCACGCAGGCCCGGAAGATGCTGCGGGTCAGGCGCCACGGCCGCAGACCACGGGGCCGCGCCTTCTTCATCCAGCGCACCAGATCGGCATAGGCGCGACCGGCTGCTATGACCATCGGATGACCTTAAGTCTCGAAGGCGCGCTCACCCCCGCACGCTGGGCGTCGGAGCGCCGACCTTCGCTTCTTCGAACCCGACCCTCGTTCGGAATAGGTTCCTCTGGGGGCCGGGTTGCCGCCATCATGACCTCGTCACGGGAGCAGGCTGCGCCTCCATGGATGGTGTGGGCGGCGCTGTGGACCGTCTACATCGTGTGGGGCTCGACCTATCTGGCGATCCGGGTAACGGTCGAGACCCTTCCACCGTTTTTGGCGGGAGGCGTGCGCTTCCTCATCGCCGGCGTGCTGATGTACGGGTTCCTGTGGTTCCGCAAGGGCCGCGAGGGCATGAGGGTCACCGCTCCGCAACTGCGATCGGCGGCCATCGTGGGGTCGCTCTTGCTGCTGGGGGCAACGGCTTGGTGATGACGGCCGAGCAGGAGGTGCCTTCCGGGCTGGCCTCTCTCATCATCGCCTCCACGCCTCTGTGGGTCGTCCTCTATCGGTTCGTGGCTCGCGACAACGTCTCTTCGGGGACCTTGATGGGCGTCGGCGTGGGATTCCTCGGCGTCGCGGTCTTGGTCCTCCCGGGCGAACAGCCTGAGGGAGTGTCGCTGGGCGGGATCCTTCTGTTGCTGATCGCGGCGGCTTCGTGGGGCAACGGATCTTTCTTGTCCAGTCGCATCGACATGCCCCCGGGACCCCGTGGTCTCGACCGCGTACCAGATGTTGCTGGGAGGTGCCGCGATGCTCGTTGTGGGGCTGGTTCTCGGCGAAGCGAGAGGTCTGGACGCCGCCACGTTCTCCCGCGGTCGCTCGTTGCTTTCACCTACCTCGTGGTGATCGGCTCCCTCGTCGCCTTCACGGCCTACGTGTGGGTGTTGCAGCATGCACCGGTGTCGAAGGTAGCGACCTACGCCTACGTCAATCCCGTCATAGCGATCTTCCTGGGGTGGCTGGTGCTCTCGGAAGAGATCACCTCTTCCATCTTCGTCGGTGCATCGATCATCGTCGCCTCGGTTGCCTTCATCGTGCGCAAGGAAGCGAAGCCTCCGGCGACAGAAGACGTCATCGAGGCGCCCGCCCGGGGTCTTGCGGGCGCGGACGCGACCCCTTAGAACCACCTGTAGCGTCGCGGGATGAAGGTCCTCGCCGTCGTCGTGGCTCTGGCTCTCTGGCTCTGCTGGCCTCGTGCTCGCCCGAGGTGCCTCGGGCCGAGCCACCAGCGGCTCGACGGAGCACGCCCGCTTCCAGCGATGATCCGTCGTCGGAGCCCGCGGCGGCTCAACGAGCCCAAGATCCGGTTCCGTCGCCCGGCTCACCCGTGCCTCGCTCTCCGAAGGCGGTGACCGCAGAGTTGGTCTCGGTCGAACGTGACCTCAAGCGAGCGATCGATGTCTGGCTGCAAGACGGTGGGTCGCTGCGGGAGTCCTCCTCGCCGCACCGTTGCCCTGGGCGCACTGCGTCAGCAGGCTCTTTACCGTCTCCTGGTCACTCGCCCCCGCACGACGAAGCGGGTACTGCGATTCGCAGGTCGCCGGTGGGACCGGATCATCCGAGACCACGTGCGCGCCGGCCGGGGTTTGCGTTCCCTGGTCACACCGCTGGAGCGGGCCGGCACGTTGCCGATAACGCCCCCGGACGACCCCAGGTTGTTGCGCCGCCTCTACGACAAGGCCGCGGCCCGTTTCGGCATCGACTGGGAGGTGCTCGCGGCGCTCAACTTCGTCGAGTCCAAGTTCGGCCGGTTCATGGGCCCGAGCTCTGCCGGCGCGATGGGCCCGATGCAGTTCATCCCGTCGACGTGGGACATATACGGAGATGGAGGCGACATCCTCGATCCACGGGACGCGATCCCGGCGGCGGCTCGTTACCTGGCGGCGAGCGGCGCACCCGAGGACATGCGGGGAGCGCTTTACGCCTACAACCACAGCTATGCCTACGTCGACGCGATCCAGGCATACACCCGTCACATCGAGCGAGACCCCCGCAACTTCCTCGCCTATTACTTCTGGCAGGTCTTCGTGATCACGACCGAAGGCGACGTTCAGCTGAGCGGCCCCGGAACCGGGACCCGATAGGACCCAGGGGAGTTCGTCCGCCGGTTCAGTGGGTACGTCTCTGCCGCAGGCTGCGACCCGAACCCAGGAGGAGAGACATGAAGGAACGGTTCCTGAGGCTCGGCCTCGTCGCCATCTTGTTGGTAGGAGCCGGCACGGCCACGGCGTGCGACAGAGAGGACCGGGCCGATGTGAACGAGGTAGGCAACGACCTCGAGAAGGGTGCCGAAGACGCGGGCCAGGAGGTCGAAGGCGCGGTCGATGACGCCGACACCGACGGGAAGGACGACTAGAACCGCCCCGACGATCTACACGCCTGGTCGGCCGGCGCCGACGTAGTCGGACCGGTAGGCGCTGACCACCTGCACCTGGCTCCCCGTATACGGCGCCTGGACCATCTGGCCGTTGCCGATGTACATGGCCACATGATGGATCGGGGTGCCGAAGAAGAGCAGATCCCCCGGCTGCCAGTCGTTCTGAGCGACCCGGGGCGTCGCCTCGTACTGCATGCCGGAGTTGTGCGGCAGGGATACCCCGGCGTGCGCCCACGCCCACAGCGTCAGTCCCGAGCAGTCGTAGCTGTCGGGCCCGGCGGCCGCCCACTGGTATGGCTTGCCCACCTGGGTGAGAGCAGCATCGACGGCAACCTGGGCTCCGGCGTCCGGCGGCCGCCGCCGGTCGCGCCGAGACGGAACCGGTTACGGACGCGGTCGGCGCAGCGGATGCCCTGGATGATGCGGCGGCAGCAGCGCGGGCCGCGGCAGCAGCGGCGGCCGCGGCTTCGGCCTCCGCGGTCGCTTGATCGCGGCGCCGGGCCCTCTCAGCGCGGCGTTCAGGTCCCTGATCTCGTCCCGTTGCGCCGCGATCTTGTCCTCTACATCCACCCGCAGCCGATCGAGCTGAGCTTGGGCGGCCAGCGCGTCTGCTTTCTTGCGTTCCAAGGTGGCGAGATGTGCGTCCAACTCGACCCGGTCGGCGGCAAGCCTTTCGAACACCGCGGCGTGCGCGTGGTTGGAGGACCTGAGGTACTGCACCCTGGTGTAGATCTCGGCCAGGCTCTCCGACGACAAGATGGCTTCCACGTCCGAGGCGGCGGGACCGGCCTTGTACAACTCGACGGCCAGGGCCACCGCGGCCGCCTGCTTGGTGCCCATCCGTTCCTGGATCCGGCGCACGATCAGTTGCGATGTGGCCATGTCGTGTTGGATCGCAGACAGCCGCTCGTTGACCGCGTTGTATTCCTCAACCACGATCTCGAAGTCCCGTTCGATGTCCATCAGCCGTGCCTCCGCGGCCGCTACGTCGGCTTGCGAAGGAGCGGCCTGCAGCGACCCGAGGGGGCGAGGGTGGCCACACATAGCAGCGCTACGACGGCGACCGTCGAACGGCGTGCGAACCCGGCTGGCTTGTTCATCTCGATCACGCTAGATCCGCGGCCATCGCTCTGCGCCGAGAGACCCACCACACGGCCCCCGCACCCACGAGCACGGCCGCTGCGATGCCGTTGTTCGGGAGACCTCCGGCGTCCTCAGCCGTGGCAGACGATCTCGGATCGACACGGGGTTGCGGAAGAACTCGATGTCCCAACCTCGGTCCACCGCCAGCTTGCGCAGACCCTTGTCGGGGTTCACTACGACCGGATTCCCCACCACCTCCAGCATCGGAAGGTCGGTGACCGAGTCCGAGTAGGCGAACGAGCTTCGCGAGGTCGATGCCGGCTTCTTCTGCAAGGCCCATCATCGCCTCTGCCTTGTGAGGACCGTAGGCGTAGAAGTCGAGCTCGCCCGTGTACCTGCCGTCCACGATCTTCGGCCGAGTGGCGATATAGCGGTCGACGTAGAGCATCTTCGCCAACGGCTCGACAACCTCTTCTGGGGAAGAAGAGACGATCACGATGAGGCGTCCGCGGCGCGGTGGTCGTGCATCAGCTCCAACGCTTCCGAATAGATCAGCGGAGACATGACCTTCTCGAGCACCTCGGTGACGACGTTGCGGACCTTATCTTGCTCCCAGCCCTCGGTCAGCTTCGCCGCCTCTTGCCGCATCCGCTCCATCTTTCCTTCGTCGGCGCCCATCAGCTGAAACATCAGTTGCGCGTAGAGCGACTTCATCAAGGCGGAGCGGCTGATCAGGCCTTCGTTGAAGAAGGAGCGCCCCAGCGCAAGGGGCTGGAGCGAGCGACGATCGTCTTGTCGAGGTCGAAGAAGGCAGCTTCCACGTCTCCTAGTTTGTCGCCTCGGCGTGGCCCGCGCCACAGTCGTCAGCGCGACGCCGAGATGAGGTCTTCTCGTGGATCGACTGCAGGTGGCCATCGTCTGTCCCGCAGACGAAGCGCGTATGACCGTCGCTAAAGCGTTCGACAGAGCCCCTCCGGGATGGGACGTCCGATTGCATCGCGAGATGCCGACGGAGGCCGATGTGGTGGTGTCCGCGGGTGTGAACGTCCACGGTGCGATCGTCTTCGACCCTGCCGAGCCGCACCGGGTGATCGCGGATATCCAACGGTGGATCGAGCGGCTGTCCCGCCGGGTCTTCGTCGTGACGGGCGCGTCCGGAGGCAGCGGAGCAACGACGCTGGCTCTGCATCTGGCCGCATCCGGCCCCCAGCCGACCTGTTTGGTCGAGCTGAGCGATCGTCCTCAAGTGGCGGTTCGGCTCGGCCTCGTAGCGACGCCCGAGCCCCCGGCCGAGGATGTGGCCCCGGTTCCGGTGCCGGGGGGATTCAAGCTGATCTCGCTCGCACCAGGGGTGCCCGTCGCGATCCTGGAGCGCGCTCTCGCGGCGAGCCCGCGTGTGGTGATCGATGTCGCTCCGGATGCGTTGTCCGGAGTCGTCCGAAGGTGTGACGCCGGTGTCTTGGTGATGCAGCCCACGGTGACCTCAGCGACCGGCGCGATCAGGGTCTTGGATGAACATCGAGATCTTCCGTGGGCACTGGTCTCCAACCGCGTCGGGCCGGGGGGTGAGACCTCTCGTGCAGAGCTTCAAAGGGCGGTCGGTCGCCGCGTGACGATGGAGCTCCCCTGCTCGCGGGCGGTGAGGGACGCCGAGAGCGACAAACGGCTGGTGACGGCCCCATGGTCGCGGTGGCGAGCGAAGGTCCTGCGTCTCGCCGGGGCGCTGGAGGAGTGAAGGAACCACTCCTCGACCTCTTGAGGGGCCACGAGGGGCTTGCAGACCTGGACCCCGCGTCGCGCCGGTTGGCTCTGCGCGCCGTCGTTCGAGAGCGAGCGGCTGAAGAAGACCCCGGCGACACGCTGGAGCGGATCTCTGACTGGATCGATGGGTTCGGGCCCCTGTCGGCGGCGATGTCGGACCCCGACGTGACCGACATCCTCGTGAACGGGAGCGAGGAGGTCTGGCTGGAGCGAGCCGGGAGCCTCCAACGTTCGTCGCTTGCCATGAGCCCCCCCGAGTTGTCGCATCTCATCGAACGGATGTTGGCTGCCTGCGGGGCCCGAGCCGACGTCCTGGTTCCCATCGCGGACGGCAGGCTGCCGGACGGGTCACGCATCCACGTCGTGGTGCCTCCGATCTCCGGCCGGTCGCCGGTCGTCTCGATACGGAAATTCCCGCAGCGCGCCTACACGCTCGACGACCTGGTGGGTTTCGGCTCCCTGCGACCGGACCATGCGGTCTTCCTGCAAGCCGCCGTAGCCGAGCGCAAGACGATGGCGATCAGCGGCGGGACGGGGTCCGGGAAGACGACGCTCGCCAACGCACTCCTCGCCTGCGTTCCCGCACACGAGCGTGTGATCGTGATCGAAGAGACTCCCGAGCTCCGGCCCGTGTGTGAGCATCACGTCTCACTGTTCACGCGGCCCCCCAATATCGAGGGCCGGGGACACATCGATCAGACCGCTCTGGTGCGCGCGGCCCTGCGCATGCGACCCGATCGCATCGTGATCGGAGAGGTTCGGGGGCCGGAGGCGCTCGACGCGCTGCACGCGATGGCTACGGGCCATGAGGGCTCGCTGGTGACGGTCCACGCTCGCTCCGCCTCGGACGCGCTCGAGCGGTTGCTGGATCTAGCTCTGATGGCGCCGGGTGCTCCCGGCGAACAGGCGCTTCGCAGGAAGGTCGAAAGATCGCTCGACATCGTGGTCCACGTGGAGCGCCGCGCCGGCCTGCGACGGATCGTCCAGATCATGGACGTCTGAGTGAGCGACGCCTTGCGGGCCCTGGCCTCGCTTCTGCGCAGTGGCCTCACCCTCCGTCAGGCGCTGTTGTCGTGGCCGGCGGAAGCCGGTGGGGTCTCCGAAGACATCCGCGCCGTAACGCAACGGGTGCAGCTGGGCTATCCGTTGGCGGATGCTCTCGAAGGCGCCGGTTTCGAACCGCTGCTGCGGCCGCTATTCGAGCTTCATCTAGCGAGCGGGATCGATCTGGCTCGGTGGCTGGATCATCACGCCGACGAGATGGACGACCGCCAGGCCTTTCTGCGATCGGCGCGCGCCAGCTCGGGTGCGGCATTGTCGGGACGGATGGTCGCGGGCCTGCCGTTGCTGTTCATCCCTTTCGCTCCCATGACGAGGGCTTCCTTGATGGATCCGCTCGGCCTCGCCATGTTGTCGGTGGGGATCGCGCTGGCGCTCGCGGGTCTGCGTTGGATAGGGCGGTTGGTTCCTCGCGCTCCGGCCGACGACCCGATCGCGGCGTTGTGCGGCCACGTCGCCGCCCTCCTTCGGGCCGGGCTCTGCTTGTCGAGCGCGCTCGATCTAGCGTGTGCAGGAACGCTGCCGGCTCTCGGGTCCTGCCTCGCGCGAGCCCAGGCGCTGGTCCGTCTCGGGGCGAACTGGCCCGAGGCGTTGCGGGCCGCGGATCCGCGCCTTGCTCCTGTCTCCACGGTGTTGGAGAGCTCCTCGCGGATGGGCTCGCCACTCGGAGGGCAGGTGGTGGAGCTGGCGGCCGCGCGTCGAGCCGAGTCGCGCCGGAGCTTCGAGCGCACGATGAAGCGGGCACCGGTGCTCATGGTGGTGCCGCTGACCTGCTGCATCCTTCCCTCGTACGCGCTGCTTGGCCTCGGCCCGTTCCTGCGCAGCATCTCGCTGGGATGACGCGCCCCACCGAGGTGAGAGGCTTGGTCGCATGAAGTTGAAGCTCGCCGTCCTTCTTTCGCTGTGCGTGATGGTGGGCGGGTGCACGCGAGAGCAGCAGGCGCCGCAAGCTGCAATCTCGCCTACTGCGTCGCCCAGCGCGCAGGCAGTGCCCGTCCCGACGCCGTCGTTCGCGCCTGCCAGGGTGCTGATCGACACCGAGGAGGGCTCGGTGATCATCGACGCCGAGAAGGCCGAGACCCCCGAGCAGCGTTCCGTGGGGCTGATGCACAGAACCTCACTGGACGACGATGCCGGGATGATCTTCCTCTTCTTCGAAGAAACCACCGGCGGTTTCTATATGAAGAACACCCTGATACCTCTTTCGATCGCCTTCATCGACGGCCGCGGCAGCATCGTCAAGATCTTGGACATGGAGCCGTGTGAGGCCGACCCCTGTGAGATCTACGAACCCGGCGTCCCCTACGAGGCCGCTCTCGAAGTGAACCAGGGCGCCTTCGACGAATGGGGCGTCCAAGAAGGAGATCGCGTCACCGTCACGCACTAATCCCCTGCGCGCCTGCCCTATCCGTGGTGCTTGCCACAGACACCCGTTCCGTCGCGGCATCTCATAGCCGCCAGTGCCGCTGAAGAGCAGCGGCCCGGCAAGGAGGTGGCTGGTGCAGCGTGTGAGATCTGCGTTGTTGGGGCAGTCGGGACAGACGACGGCCGAATACGCCCTGGTGTTGTTGGTGGCGGGGATCGTCGTAGGTGTCTTCGCCGCGTTCGTGAAGTCCGGCGCTCTTACCGACATGTTCCAAACCATCGTGTCCTCTCTCGTCGAACGAGCCCAAGGCTAGGGATGAACCGGTCGCGCAAGGGGGCCGAGAGCGGTCAAGCCACGCTCGAGCTGGCTTTGGGATTGCCCATCCTGGCCCTCTTGCTGGCTGGGTTGGTAGAGGTCGGCTTGGTGGTGGGCGATCAAGCGCGTCTGTGGCACGCGGCGCGCGAGGCCGCACGTATAGCGGTCGTCGACCCCGATAGCTCCGACGTGCAAGCCGCGGCGGAGCGAGGGGGCCTGAAGCCGTTGCAGGTCGAGATCTCTCCTGCCGCCGCCGAGCGCCGCCAGGGCGACCCGCTCACCGTGAACCTCACCTACGAGCCGGCGGCTCGCGTCCCCGTGTTCGGGACGCTCTTGCAACGCGTTGCCCTCTCGGCCGAAGCGACGATGAGGATCGAGCAACCGTGACCTTGTTGCTGGGGGTCATCGGCAGCGTGCTGGCCCTCTTGCTCGGAGGCTTCTCGGTGAACCTGTCGGAGACCAGCGCGCTGAAGGCCCGGGCGCAGTTAGCCGCCGACGCCGCCGCTCTTGCCGCGGTTGCCGAATCCGGACCCTACGGCGAGGGCCAACACGAGCGAGCGGCCGCGCGCTTCGCCGATGCGAACCAGGCGCGGCTGCTCGAATGTCTCTGTGAGCCGGGAGCAACCGCGGTACAGGTCAAAGTGGCGGTTGAAGATGTGGTCGCGGAGGCGCGCGCCGTCTTCGACCCGGAGGCGGTGATGTTCACCGGATCGTCGCCTGACGTCGACGGCCTCCATCCACTGTTGAAGGCGGCCGTCGACCGCCTGATCCGAGCTTCTGCCGGGGCGGTCCATGTCGTCAGCGGACTTCGTTCCACGGCTCATCAAGCGGAGCTGTGGAGCGATGCGGTGGCGAAGTACCGAGATCCGGAGATCGCGGATGACTGGGTTGCACGCCCGGGCACTTCCATGCACGAGAAGGGTCTGGCCGTTGACCTAGGCGGCGACCTCACCCTCGCCGCTCGCCTCGTGCAGGAGCTCGACCTTCCGCTGCACCGCCCCCTCGGGCACGAGCCTCACCACTTCGAGTTGAAGCCGGAACCGTAAGGGGCGACCTTTAGGATGCCGTGCATGCTGCGAGGCCTCGGCTTGTGAACCGCGCTCCCCATCGTTTGGTCGATGAGTACGAATCCCGTTTGCAGCCTCTGGAGACCGAGTTCCACCGCGCGTACTGGGACTCACAGGTCGAAGCGACCGCGGAGAACGATCGGCGAAGAGAGAAGCTCGAGCTAGAGCTGAGGAGGCTGAAAGGTGACCCCGCGACCCTGGCTGCGGTCACCGCTGCGCTGGACGAGGGCGTGCACGAACCGGTATTGGCGCGCCAGCTCAGAGGTCATGAAGCTGTCGTTGACCGGCAACCAGATGACCGACGCTCAGCGGACCCGGCTGGTGGAGGTCTCCAGCGAGGTCGAAGGTGAGTTCAACCGCTACCGGCCGCAGGTCGACGGTCGTCAGTTGAACGAGAACCAGATCGTGGAGGTGCTTCGCACCTCGGATGACCAAGAGCTGAGGCAGCGCACCTATAGCGCGTCGAAAGAGATCGGTCACAGGGTGAGCGGCCGCGTTCGGGAGCTTGCTCGGCTCCGCAATGCAGTGGCTCTCAAGCTCGGCTTCGCCGACTTCTACACGATGTCGCTCGAGCTCCAGCAACTGTCGGAGGACTGGCTCTTCCGGCTGTTCGGCGAGCTCGACGAGCTCTACCAGCGAGCCGTTCCGGCGATGGAAGACCTCCCTCGACGGGACCCTGCGCCACCGGTTCGGAACCACCGAGCTGTTCCCCTGGCACTATCCCGATCCTTTCTTCCAACACCTGCCGCCGGGCATCGGAGTTACTTTCGACGAGCAGCTCAAGCACCTGCCGGCCGCCGGAGCTTTCGCTGCGGACGTTCGATAGGTGGGGCATCGACCTCCGGCCCGTGCTCGAGATGAGTGATCTGTTCCCGCGCGAGTCAAAGCGGAGAGAACGTTCTGCCTGGACATGGATCGCTCCGGTCGCGACGTCCGGATCCTCGCCAACGCCGTCCCCGGCGAACGTTGGGCTCTGATCATGTTGCACGAGTGCGGGCACGCCGCTTACGACACATCGTTCGACCGCAGGCTGCCTTACCTGTTGCGCCGGGCCGCCCACACCTTCGTCACGGAAGGAGTGGCCATCCTGGCCGAGAGGCTGGGCCGCAATCCCCAGTGGTTGGTCGAGATCGCGGGGATATCGCAAGCGGCGGTCGAGCGCGCAGCGCGGGACCTGGCGGAGTCATCGGCGGCTCAAAGCATCTTGTTCGCCCGCTGGGTGTTGGTGGTGTCGCATTTCGAGCGAGAGCTTTATGCCGATCCCGAGGCCGACCTCGACGCCCGTTGGTGGGATCTCGTGGAGAGGTATCAGTTGGTCGGACGTCCCGACGTGGAGCTTCCCGGAGCGTGGGCGTCGAAGATCCATATCGCCGCCGCTCCCGTCTACTACCAGAACTACCTGTTGGGCGAGTTGGTCGCGTCGCAGTTGCAGGAAACATTGACCGAGCGAGCGGGAGGTCTTCTGACCCCGCAGGCGGGCGAGGTCCTCACCGAGCATCTCTTCCGCCACGGGAACCGGTGGCGATGGGACAAGCTGATCGAGGAGGCCACGACGGGCGGCCCGCTCTCCCGAACCTTTCGCCGCCCAGGTAGCTATCTAGGCCCGACAGAGGTTAGAGGCTTCCGCGTTCTCCCGGAAGCGTTGATAGATATCGGCAGCCCCGGGCGAGATGAACACGACGCTGGCCGCCCCCACCGAGCCGAGGCTCGCCGGGACGGTTACTTTCCCGACGTCCGCCGCGCTGACCTGGGTGGCCAAGATCCCCAAGCGGAACATCTCGTCGGCCTCTATGTCGAAGCGCGCATGCTCCCTAGTGGCCGTGATCCAGCGGAACAGGGCGGCCGGGCTGTCGCGCGTTTCCTGGTTCAGCTTGCGAAGCAACGCGACCAGCATGTCTCCCTGGTGCGTGGTTCTGGCGATGTCTCCTCCGCTGAACGCCTTGCGCGCCCGAGCGTAGGCGAGGGCCTGGTAGCCGGCGAGCCGTTGCTTGCCCGCGTCGAGAACCGATCCGGAAGCCCCGATGTCGTTCACCGCCTGCGGGATGTTCATCACCACCCCGTCAAGGTCGTGAACGAGTTCTTGGAATCCGACGAACCCGGTCATGGCCCAATAGTCGAGCTGGATGCCGGTGAGGTTCTCGAGCGTCTGTGCCAGGAGCTCCGGGACCTCCCCGGAAGAGCGCTTCATTGATCTTCGCCGACCCATAGCCGGGGATGCTCACCCACGAGTCGCGCGGGAAGTTGAGGACGCCGCCCTTCATGGTTTCCGTGTTGACGCCGACGATGTGGATCGCGTCGGCAAGCGAACGATCGGGGTTCCCGAACCGGGCATCGTTGCCGATCACCAGAACGAAGATCTTGCCCTTCTCGGGCTGGAAGCTCTCGTGCACCCGCCCGAACAAGGGGCCCCGGCGATGCTGGGCTCCGGTGTCCCCACGAGCGGCACGAAGGTGCATACGAGCGCCAGCAGCGCGACGAGCGCCGAGGCCCTCTTGATCATCGTCGTTCGCCCTTGCTCTGCTTGTGGCCCCGGCCGGGCCGGCGCGCCCGTCCGGCCGGGCTGGAAGCGGTCCCTGGTCGACCTCGAAGGCCACCACCTCCCATCCGGTCTCACCCCGTGCCAACCACAGCGTCGACCGGTGCCGGGTGGATGTCCCCCGGGCCGGGGCCTTGGCGCGGATAGAGACCTCTGCAACGGCATTGCGCGCGCCTCCGCCGCCCTGGATGCCGATCCTCGCCCGCCGTACGGTGGTTGTGGTCACTCCGGCCACTCGGGCTCCGGCCCCCGATCTCTCTCGAAGGCGGCCGCAGCGGCCGGCGCAGAAGTCCTTTGCAAGGGTGGCGTCCAGCTGTTCGGGGTGGACGAACAACGCGTCGAAGACCCTGCGAACCAGCCGCCCCAATGGAGCCCGCTGGCGGTCCACCGCCCGTGCGTCGGGCGAGGCGAGCTTGCCATCCGTGGAAGGGGCGAAGGTGGTGATCTTCCAGACGGCCTGAGGCAGCGCCCTGTCTTGCACCTCGATCCGGGACGCCTCGGCCGGGGGTTGCACGGTTCGGTGGGAAACGTCCCGGATGACGAAAACGGTGCCGATCGCCACGAACAGCGCGACGACGGCCCCGACCGTGATCCATATGCGCGTCTGCTCGGGCAGCACCGTACTTACCGCCATCACCTCCGGTCCCGCGTCGGATCTTCGTTAAAGAGACGCCGCGAGGGTAGTCAACGATGCTCGCTAGATGACGGATATCGCACCGCCCGGCTCTGGTCGTCCTCCTGCCGTTCGGCGGTCGCGTCCCCTGGTTAAGGGCTCGTCGAGGGGGCCGGTTTAGGATTGCACCCTCTTCGCTTACCCGACGCGTGGATCTGAGAGGAAGGACTCCCTATGGAGCTGGGTCTGGATGTTCGTAAGGTCGGATCGCATTCCGTCGTAGACGTGAAGGGCGAGATCGACGTCTACACCCGCCGAAGCTACGCGAGAAGCTGATCGAGCTCGTATCCGAGGGCTCCTACAACGTGGTCGTGAACCTCGAAGGGGTCGACTTCCTGGATTCAACCGGGCTGGGGGTGCTGGTCGGGGCCTTGAAGCGGGTCAAGGCCCATGACGGCAACCTCACCCTGGTCTGCACGCAGGACAAGATCCTGAAGATCTTCAAGATCACCGGGTTGACGAAGGTGTTCCCGATCCACACCTCAGTTGAGGAAGCCGCGGACGGCGCCGCCTGAGTCTCCAGGTGCACCAGGTCGACATCGCCATCCCGCCGGCATCGGTCTACGTCGGTATCGTCAGGCTGACTGTGGCCTCCCTGGCCCGCTCGGCTGGTTTCGACGAGGCCCGGATCGATGACATCCGCATCGCGGTCTCCGAGGCCTGCACCAACGCCGTCCTCACCAACGAGGAGGCCGGTTGCTCCGACCCGGTGACGGTGGGATGGAGCGAGGAGCCGGATCGCGTGGTGGTCGAGGTGACCGACGGCGGCGGGACCCCCCACGATGAGCCACCCATGGAGGACAGCCAGGGATTCTCCACCCGGGTGGTGATGTCGGTGGCTCTGCTTGGGGGAGATGGCCGACGACCTCACCTTCGGCCCGGCCCAGCGGGGGGCAGCACTGCGAAGCTCACCTTCGGCCCCCTGAACCCGCCGTCTCCCCAACCCGCCCTTCCTGCCCCAACCCACACCGGCCCCGTTTTGAGGGGCTCAGACCGATTCGCCAGGCGTTAAACGCTCCCTCAAAGCGGGGGATTTGACGTTTTGGGATTGCAAAAGGTAGTTTGCCGCTCCTGAAAACCATGGAGCACACCCTCACTAGATCCGATCGCGAGATGCTGAAGGCGATCTATCGCCTGACCAAGGAGCCCGCCCGCGGTCCCTGCGGCTCACACCGGCGCCCTGGCCGAATCACTGGGCGTCTCGCCGGGAACCGCCACCGCCGCGGTGAAGAAGCTTGCCGAGCGGGCCCTGGTCCAACACCAGCCGTATCGGGGCGTCGAGCTCACCCACAGTGGAAGCCGGGCCGCGGTGGCGGCCATCCGAAGGCACCGCATCGTGGAACGGTTCCTCGCCGACATGCTCGGCTACGCCTGGAACGAGGCGGACCGGCTGGCGGGCTCGTTCGAGCACGAGCTGCCCCAGGAGGTGGAAGACAGGTTGTTCATGGCGCTCGATCGGCCGGCAACCTGCCCCACGGCTTCCCGATCCCGGCCTCCGACGGCGTCGACATCCCTCAGATGCCGCCCCTCTACGCGTTGGAGCCGGGAGACCTTGCGGTCGTTGCCGTCCCGGGATCGACCGATGCCGACGTCGTCGCTTTCCTCGACACGCTCGGCCTGCGTCCCGGCGTCACGGTCGAGGTGCGAGAGAAGCATCCGTTCGACGGGCCGCTCGTGTTGCGCGTCGCGGGGGAGGACCGCACCGTCTCGGAAAAGGTCGCCAATCAGATCTACGTCAAGAAAGAGGCGTCGACAAACGGGGGGCCGGTGGATGAAGCCGTGCCCAAGGACAGAAAGGAGCAGGCGGTATGAATCACCTCCAACTCGCTGCGGAGGGGGTTATCAGGAGTTCGAGCCTCGGCGGCGCCGAGCTGTTCTGGCTGTACTTCTCGGTTGCTACCGCCCTTGTAGCGATCTTCGTCGGATTCGCGCTGATGAAGGGCGTGTTGGCGGCGGATCAAGGGACCCCGAAGATGCAAGAGATCGCGGCCGCGATCCAGGAAGGCGCCATGGCCTACCTCCGTCGTCAGTTCAAGACGATCGCGCTGATCCTGATCCCGCTCGTGGCCATCGTTTTCTTCACCTCTACCGAGGTGCTCAAGCCCGACGGCAGCCGCGCTGGGCTTCACGGAGTCCGGCATCTTCAGAACGGCCGCCTTCTTGGCCGGCTGCTTCATGTCGGGTCTGACCGGATTCATCGGCATGGGCCTGGCGGTGCGAGGCAACGTCCGCACCGCCGCCGCGGGCGTTCGGGTTCTCTCCCGGCTGCACTCAAGGTCGCGTTCCGCACCGGTGGAGTGGCGGGCATGTTCACGGTCGGTCTGGGTCTCCTCGGGGCAACCGTGATCATCCTGATCTTCCAGAACACCTCGTCCGCCATCCTGGTCGGGTTCGGTTTCGGCGGATCGTTGTTGGCCCTCTTCCTGCGGGTGGGCGGCGGCATCTTCACGAAAGCTGCAGACGTGGGCGCCGACCTCGTCGGCAAGGTGGAGGCGGGGATCCCGGAGGACGACCCTCGCAATCCCGCGACGATCGCGGACAACGTTGGAGATAACGTCGGTGACTGCGCAGGTATGGCCGCCGACCTCTTCGAGAGCTACGAGGTGACCCTCGTCGCGTCGATCATCCTGGGTGTTGCCGCATTCGACTCCATCGGCGCCAACCCTGCGCTGGGGCTCGTCTTCCCGGTCGTTGCTCGTGCCATCGGCGTTCTGGCGTCGATCGTCGGCGTCTATGCCGTCAAGGCGACCGACAAGGACAAGTCGGCGATGGCGCCTATCAACCGAGGATTCCTGACCGCTGGTGTGCTGACGATCATCGGTACGGGCATGGTGGCCTTCACCTACGTCGGCGACAAGGCGCCGGGTGGCGGACACGAAGGCTTCAAGGTGTTTGCCGCCGTGGTCAGTGGTTTGGTCCTGGCACAGATCGTCAGCCGCCTGACCGAGTACTTCACGTCCACGGAGACGGCTCCCGTTCGCGACATCGCCGAGGCCGCACGCACCGGCCCCGCCACGACGATCCTGTCGGGCATCTCGTCGGGTCTGGAATCGACGGTTTACGCGATCCTGGCGATCGCGGCAGCTCTGGGTGTGGCGATCGCTCTGGGTGGGGGAAACATCCAGTTCTCTCTCTACCTCGTTGCTCTCACAGGCATGGGGATGCTCGCCACCACCGGCGTTGTGGTCTCGGAGGACACCTTCGGTCCCGTCTCGGACAATGCCGCCGGCATCGCCGAGATGTCGGGCGAGTTCTCCGGCGAGCCCCAGCGCATCATGGTCAGCCTCGACGCGGTCGGAAACACCACCAAGGCCGTGACGAAGGGGTTCGCGATCGGCTCCGCCGTGATCGCGGCCGTGGCCCTGTTCGCCTCGTACATCGAAACGATCGGAAATGAGCTCGCGCTGGGCCTCGAGGGCTCGGAGCTATTCCGCGACGTCGCCACTCAGATAAACGTGGCCGACCCCAAGACCTTCATCGGTCTGTTGATCGGCGGATCGGTCGCGTTCCTCTTCAGCGCGCTGGCGATCCGGGCCGTAGGTCGTACGGCCGCGGTCGTGGTGCAAGAGGTACGCCGTCAGTTCCGCGAGAAGCCGGGCATCATGCAGGGGACGGACAAGCCTGAGTATGGGCCCGTCATCGACATCTGCACCGCGGCTTCCCTGCGCGAGCTTGCAACTCCGGCGCTGCTTGCGGTTCTCACGCCGGTCATCGTCGGGTTCGGCATCAACTACTTCGCGCTGGGCGCGTTCCTGGCGGGCGTCATCTTGACCGGTCAGCTCATGGCCAACTTCCTGAGCAACTCCGGTGGCGCATGGGACAACGCGAAGAAGCACATCGAGGATGGTGCTGAAGGCGGCAAGGGGTCGGAGGCACACAAGGCCGCCGTTATCGGTGACACCGTCGGTGACCCCTTCAAGGACACCGCCGGTCCGGCCCTCAACCCTCTGATCAAGGTCATGAACCTGGTGTCGCTGCTGATCCTTCCGGCCGTGATCAACCTGCAAGACAACGACGTCGCCCGGTTCAGCATCGCAGGGCTTGCGCTCGTGATCCTCATCGGGGCGATCATGTTCTCCAAGCGCAAGGGCGAAGCGATGGACGCCGGTGTGGACGCCATCTCCGGCGAGGCCGTCATGAACGACCAGAAGGCGGCCTTGCAGGCTGCTTTGGATCGCTGGATGTTCGACCTCAGCGAGGAGGAAGGGGATCTAAAGACGAGGCTGCGGGAGGTCAGGGACAAGGTCGAGTCTCTGCCGATAAGCAGATAGCTCCACGAACCCAAAAGAAAGGCCCCCCGGTCACCGGGGGGTCTTTTTCTTACAGGTGGTAGGGGACCGACACAACCACGACGCCACTCTCGAAGAGCATCCGTCGCTTCACGATCAACGCGGTTTGGCCATGGAGCACCTGGTGCCGGCGCTTGCGGACGATGAACTCCGGGATGACGACGGTCACGACGCGGTTGACCCCGTCCGGGGCGAACCGCTTGATGTAGCGCACGGCCGATTCACCGAGGTCGCGATAGGGAGACTCCTCGATCTCCAGGGGATGGGGCACGCGCGCCTCCAACCAGCGATCTCCCAGCTGCTCGGTCTCGTCCGGGTCGAGTCCGAAGGAAACAGCGCGGATGTCGGTCGGTCGCAGCGTCTCGGCGTACTCGATCGCTTCTAGAACCGCGTTGTGCACTGCAGAGATGAACACCACCACGTGGTGACGCGCGGGCTCGTGTGCCTGGTCGACCGCGGGGTCGATGTCTGTGGCGACCAGAGGGATGTCGAGGACCTGGATGTCAGACTCCTTCACCAGCTTGGCTTTCAGCCTGTGGAGGCCGGGATGCCGGATGATCTCAAGCAGACCCTTGCCCTTCAATACCTCCGGCGTGATGACCGTAAGGAAGTCATTCTGAGGCAGCGAGGCGCGTCGCTCCCGGAGGCGCGCCAGCAGGGCATCGTGCGTCTTCACGGTCAGAGTCTCGAGAGGGATATCGGGGGCCAACCGCCGCCAGGATCCGTGATTCGCGGCGTCAAAAGTAAGCGCAGACACGTCGACCGACCTGGTGGAACGGGCGTATCCCACAGCCCGGGCAGCTGCCGCATCGACTCTTCCGACCAGGATCACGAAGTGCGCGTTGCCTGGTCTTCTGTCAAGAGGTTTCCGTTCAGGAAGAGCGAGCTGGTCGCCTACGTACGTGTAGTGCGTGTAGACGGCGCGCATCAGGTACATGACCACAGGCGTCGCCACGATGATGATCCAGGCACCTGTCTCGAACTTGGTGAGTATCACCACTACGAGGACGATGCCCGTCACGCTGCCACCGAACGCGTTGATCAGAGCGCTTCTCTGCCAGCCGGGCTCGCGGGTCCTTCGCCACCTCATCACGGTTCCGGCCTGGGCGAGCGTGAAGGACAAGAAGACGCCAACCAGATACAGCTGGATCAACTTGTTGAGGTCCGCGTCGAAGACGACGACCAGGATCGACGCGGCGACCGCAAGGATCACGATGCCGTTGGAGAACACAAGCCGGTCCCCCCGGCTCCTGAACTGGCGCGGCATCATCTTGTCTTTCGCCAGGATCGAGGCAAGCACCGGGAACCCGGTGTAAGCCGTATTGGCCGCCAGGATCAGGATCAAGGCGGTTAGGACCTGGATCACGTAGAACATCGGTCCCCCACCGAAGACGGCATTTGCCACCTGCGCGACCACGGTGCGTGTCGCTTCTTCGGTGTAGACGACGTTCGTCTGGTCGGTGAGCCACGAAACCCCGATGAACATCGAGATCGACAGCACGCCCAAGATCCCAAGCGTGGCCGCCGCGTTCTTAGATTGAGGGAAACGGAAGACCGGCACCCCCTCGGCTATCGCTTCGACTCCGGTTAGAGCCGTCGTGCCGGCCGCGAAGGCCTTCAGCAGGATGAATGCCGTAAGCATGCTTTCCGCCTCGAGATGCTCGCCCGCGCTTTCGGCTTGCGGGCATCCACCGACGCATTTCACGAGTCCAGTGACGATCAGAATGTAGATGGCCACCACGAATCCGTAGGTGGGCACGGCGAAGATCCGCCCGGACTCCTTCGAACCCCGCAGGTTGGCGAACGTCACCAGTGCGATCAGACCCAAAGTGAGAGCAACCTTGTGCTCGGCCAGGCTTGGGACCGCCGACACGATCGCGTCCCCGCCCGCGGTGATCGAGACCGAGACGGTGAGGATGTAGTCGAGAAGCAAGGCGGCGCCCACCGCTAGACCTGCGGTGAAACCGAGGTTCTCGTAGGCAACGACGTACGCCCCTCCACCCCCGGGATAGGCCCTCACGATCTGGCGGTAAGACACGATGACGATGGCGAGCAAGGCGGCGACCGCGAGCGCGATCGGGACCACCAGTGACAGCGCAGACACGCCTACGAGGGCGAGGACCAAGAGGATCTCCTGGGTCGCGTAAGCCATCGACGACAAGGCGTCAGAGGCGAACACCGGTAGAGCGATGCCCTTCGGCAGCAGTGTGTGCCCCAGCTCGCCGGAGGACATCGGTCTGCCGAGCATGACCCGCTTCAGGGCGGCGGGTGCCTTCCCCATCCGGTGCCTCTACCCGTGTTCCGGCGCCGGAAGCAGCTGGTATTCCGGGTTCAAGACCTGCAGGTGCTTGGCCCGGCCCTCTCCCACTGTTCCCTCCAGGATGAGTCCCGCGCCAAGGCGGATACCGGAGAGCTTCTGTCGTCCGAGCCACTTCACGATGAGGAGACCCGTCCCATCGAAGATCGTGGCTTCGATCGATCCGCTTCCCTCACGGGGATCGATGCGGATGTTCTGGATGACCCCGGCGATCTTGCAGCGGCACCGGCGCTGGGCGTCCTGGATCCGAACCGTCCCGGGGATGGAGGCGGCCCACTCGTGGAGGTGCTCGGCTCGTACGTCTTGCGCCGGCCGGCCCAGCTTTTCGACCAGCTCGTTGAGGAAGGTCACGAGGGGAAGTATGGCAGTATCGCCGCGCTGCGGTCGGCTTAGAAGGAGCGCAAGAGGTGCACGTCATCATCGCGGGTGCGGCCGGGTTGGGTCCGAGCTTGCGACGAATCTCCAACGTCTCGGCCATTCGATCGCTGTCGTCGACAAGAACGGGAAGGCGTTCGAGCGACTGAAGCCGGATTTCTCCGGCCAGACGATCGTGGGGTTCGCCTTCGACCGAGAGGTCCTCACCGAGGCCGGCATCGAGGAGGCCAACGCGTTCGCTGCAGTGACCAGCGGGGACAACTCCAACATCCTCGCCGCCCGTGTGGCCAAGGACCACTACCGCGTTCCCCAGGTGGTCGCCAGGATCTACGACCCCCGACGGGCGCAGATCTACCAGCGCCTGGGCATCCAAACCGTTGCCACGGTTCGATGGACGACTGACCAGATCCTGCGGTCGATGATCCCGGACGAGGTTCCGGTGGAATACACCGTCGACAACGGCGAGGTAGTCGTGACGGCGATGCCCGCTCCAGTCGAGATCGTCGGCAAGAAGGCGCTGCAGGTGGACACCCCGGCGCTTCGCCGTGTGATCGCCATCAGCCGGTTCGGCGTCCGCGCATCCCGGACGGCGACTTCACCATCCAGGAGGGAGACATCCTTTATCTTTCGGCAGCCCGGGGCCATTTGGCCGACATGGACGACGAGATCAAGAAGATAGGTCAACCCGAATGAGCCCGAGATCGATCCGGATCGCCATCGCCGGTGCAGGAAACGTGGGCAGCTTCGTGGCGAAAGACCTGCGCGCCAAAGGCCACGAGGTTGTCGTCATCGAGCAGAACGAGGCCCTCATCGCGTCCCTCAAGGACGAGTTGGACGTCAGCTGGGTACGCGGGACGCGTGCGAGGCTCCATACCTTGGATGCGCGGCCGTCCTGACTTCTTGCGAGGTCATGGTGGCGGCGACCGGAGACGACGAGGACAACCTCGTGATCTCGCTTCTGGCCAAGCAGGAGTTCACGGTTCCGAGGGTGGTCGCGCTTGGTGAATCATCCCGACAACCAGTGGCTGTTCACCGAGACCTGGGGTGTCGATGTCGCGGTCAGCACGCCGCATCTGTTGACCGCGCTGGTCGAAGAAGCCGTCTCGGTGGGTGACCTTGTCAGGCTTCTCCAACTCGAGCAGGGCAAGGTCTCGCTGCTCGAGGTGACGCTGGCGGAGGGCTCCCCGCCGACGGCAAGACCGTCGGAGAGCTGGCCATGCCTCCCGACTGCACGTTGGTCGCGGTCGTGCGCGCGATCGACACGTCGTTGCTCCCACGAAAGAGACTCCGCTGCACGTCGGTGACGAGGTCATGGCTCTCGCCTCGCCCGAGGCCGAGGCCGACCTGAAGCGCGCTCGCCGGCGACTAGAACCACACAGATGGAGCGGAGGACGCCCTCGGGTTGGTACGCAAGTACACGGACAAGGAGATCACCTACCGGCACCTCATCTCCGTCGAGGGGGTGATGCGATCACTGGCGCGCCATTTCGGTGAAGACGAGCAGCGCTGGGGCTACGCCGGTCTCTTCCACGACCTCGACTACGACCGGACGGCAGACGATTTCGACCGGCACACCGAACCGGCCCTCGAGTGGCTGCGCGAGGAAGGTTATTCAGATGAAGGGGTTCTGAACGCGATCGTGGCCCACAAGGATCCTCGGTACCGGACCGATCTCATGTCGCGGGCCATCGTCCACGCCGACGCGATCGCAGGTCTTCTCGTCGCCAGTGCGCTCGTACGTCCGGAGAAAGCTGCGGGGATGAAAGTCTCCTCGGTCAAGAAGAAGCTGAAAGAGAAGTCCTTCGCCCCGGGGGTGGAGCGGGAGGAGATCCGAGAAGTCGAGGACAAGATCGGGATCCCGATGGACGATTTCATCGCCATCTCGATCGGCGGCCTTCAGGAGATCGCCGAGGAGATCGAGCTGGCCTAATCGGCGGCTTTCGTCTCCGCAGGTGCTTTCGACTGCTTGCGACGTCGCAGATACCAGATCCCGGCGATCACGATCAGGGCCCCCGCGATCAACAGCGTGGGCAGGTCGAAATAAGCGAGGACCTGTTCCCAGTTCTCGCCGACGACGACCCCCAGATAAGCGAGCCCGTACGTCCACGGCACGACTCAAGAACGTGTAGATGCTGAACTTCCCCAGCGGCATCTTCGCGATCCCGGCGGGGAGCGAGATGAAGGTCCGGATGACGGGCAGCAAGCGACTGAAGAAGGTGGCGGCCTCTCCGTGACGCTCCCACCACACCTCGGCTTTATCGACGTCATGGCTCCGGATCAACACGAAACGCCCGTAACGGTCGAGCACGGCGCGGCCGGTCTTGCGTCCGATGGCGTAGGCGATCCACGACCCCACCATGTTGCCCAGGACCCCGGCCGCTCCCACCCAGAAGAGGTCGAGCGACCCCTCGGCCGCGTAGAACCCCCCGCCAACATCGTCACCTCGCTGGGGAAGGGGATGAGCGCCGACTCCAACAGCATCAGTACGAAGATGGCGGCGTACCCGTAGTCCTCGACCCACCGCTCCATGAGCGCTATCAGGGGTTCGACCACGGCGTCCACGGCCCGGATGCTAGCCCCACAGCGAGACCCATCCGTTCTCTCGTCGAGTCGGCCGCTGGGCCGGAATGGTTGACAGCGGCTGATATCAATGGGATACCGGGCGGCCTGCAAGAGGCCTGCCTGCCCCAGCGCCTCGGGAAGCCCCCTGGAGCCCGCTACCCAGCTACCAAGGAGACCCGTGGCTAAGAACCTGGTCATCGTCGAGTCACCCGCGAAGGCGAAGACGATCGGCAAGATCCTGGGCAAGGACTTCGTCGTCGAGTCTTCGATCGGGCACATCCGGGACCTCCCCGAGAACGCGCGTCCGAGGTTCCGGCTGCCTACAAGAACGAGCCGTGGGCCAGGCGACTCGGGGTCGACGTGGACAACGACTTCAAGCCCCTCTACGTGGTTCCGCGCAAGAAGAGGTCGCAGGTCACCAAGCTCAAGGAGCTACTGAAGGGCGCGGAGAACCTCTACCTCGCGACCGACGAGGACCGCGAAGGTGAATCCATAGCCTGGCACCTTCTAGAGGTCCTGTCGCCACGGGTTCCGGTCAAGCGCATGGTCTTCCACGAGATCACCCCGCAGGCGATCCAGGAGGCCGTGGACAACCCGAGGGACCTTGACCATCGACTGGTCGACGCTCAAGAGGGCCGGCGCATCCTCGATCGCCTCTTCGGGTTCGAGGTGTCCCCGGTCCTGTGGAAGAAGGTCATGCCGGGCCTGTCGGCGGGGCGCGTCCAAAGCGTTGCCACCCGCATGATCGTGGAACGCGAAGAGGCGCGCATGCGCTTCAGGTCTGCTTCCTATTGGGACATCGAGGCGCACCTCGCACCCGCAGGCTCTCCGAGCGAGATGTTCGCGGCAAACCTTCTCTCCGTCGACGGGACCCGGGTGGCCACGGGCAAAGATTTCGATGCACTAGGTCAGTTGTCTCGGGGCGACGTCTTGGTTCTGAGCCAGGACGCTGCCGCGGGATTGGCTGCGGCGTTGGAAGAGGCTTCGTTCTCGGTTACCTCGGTCGAGCAGAAGCCGTTCAAGCGTTCACCGTACGCGCCGTTCATCACGTCCACCCTTCAACAGGAGGCCGGACGCAAGCTGGGGTTCACCGCTAGTCGCACGATGCGAGCCGCGCAGACCCTGTACGAGAACGGCTTCATCACCTACATGCGAACCGACAGCGTCACCCTCTCGGCGTCCGCGGTGTCTGCGGCGCGCGATCTGGCGAAAGAGCGTTACGGCTCCGACTACATCCCCGATCAACCTCGCCGCTACACGAACAGATCGAAGAACGCTCAGGAAGCACATGAGGCGATCCGCCCCGCGGGCGAGACGTTCCGGATGCCCGAGGAGGTATCGGGTGGCGTGTCGGCGGATGAAGCTCGTCTCTACGAGCTCATCTGGAAGAGAACCGTCGCTTCCCAGATGTCCGGACGAGGGGCCAGAGCGCCCACGTGAGGGTCGAGGCACAAGCGCGCGGGACCGCGGGCCGAGTTCGCGGCGAGCGGGAAGGTGATCACCTTCCCCGGCTTCTTGAAGGCCTATGTGGAGGGAAGCGACGATCCGGATGCTGCCCTCGAGGACCGAGACGTTCGGCTCCCTGCCCTCGAGGTCGGCCAAGCCGTGAGAGCTGCAGATCTGCAGCCCAGGGGACACGAGACCAAGCCGCCGGCCCGCTTCACGGAAGCCTCTCTCGTCAAGGAGCTAGAGGAGATGGGCGTCGGCCGTCCCTCGACCTACGCGAGCATCATCCAGACGATCCAGAGCCGCGGTTACGTGTGGAAGAAGGGCTCGGCTCTCGTCCCGTCGCTGACCGCCTTCTCGGTGGTCAAGCTCCTCAAAGAGCACTTTTCGAGGCTCGTCGACTACCAGTTCACGGCCTCTATGGAAGAAGACCTCGACGGGATCGCGGCGGGGGAGGAAGAGGCCATCCCCTGGTTGCGAAAGTTCTATTTCGGCAACGGCGAGGCGGGTCTCCACGCCATGGTGTCGCAACGTCTGGAAGAGATCGATGCGCGTGAGGTCAACTCGATCTTGATCGGCGTGGACGGCGACGGCGTCGAGATCTTCGCCCGGCCCGGCAAGTTCGGGCCCTACCTGCAGCAGGGCCGTGAGGGAAAAGACACCGTGTCGATCCCCGACGATCTGCCGCCGGACGAGAGCCTCACCGTCGCCAAGGCCGAGGAACTGTTGGCGGCGCCGAGCGGGGACAGGACTCTGGGGCATCATCCCGGCTCGGGCGAGCCGATCAATCTGAAGATCGGGCGCTTCGGCCCCTACGTCCAACTGGGCGAGATCGAGGAGGGCTCGAAGAAGAAGCCCCCGACGTCGTCGCTGTTCTCCACGATGGATCCTGCGACGCTGACGCTCGAGGAGGCCTTACGTCTGTTGAGCCTCCCGAGAGCGGTAGGTGTGGACCCGACCGACGGGCGGCCGATCGAAGCGTTGAACGGACGCTTCGGCCCCTACGTCCGGAAGGACAAGGACACCCGCTCCATAGATGGCGAGGAGCAGCTCTTCACCATCACCCTGGAAGAGGCTCTGGCGTTGTTCGCCCAGCCCAAGAAGGGTCGGGGCAGAACTGCATCGCCTCCGCTCGCGGAGCTGGGTCCGGACCCTGCGACGGGGGAGGACATCGTCGTCAAGGACGGTCGCTTCGGGCCCTACGTGACCGACGGCACCACCAACGTATCTCTGCGGAAGGGCCAATCGCCGGCGACGATGACGCTTGCGACCGCGGCGGAGATGCTGGCGGAGAAGAGAGCAGCAGGGCCCGCCAAGCCACGCAAGAAGACGACCCGCAAGTCAGCCGGCGCCAAGAAGACCACCGCCACGAAGACGACCCGCAAGAAGACAGCGGCCAAGAAACAAGCCACTTGATACGGTGCGGCCCTAGGATGTTGTCCAGGCTCGACTAGGAGGGACGCATCCAGCCAGCCCACGATCGACCCGACCTGCGAGTACTCAGCAGCGAACCCGAGGGGGCCTCTTACCGCTCTCTGCTGAGGAACGGCAACTTCCTCCGATTCTTCCTGGCCCAGTTCGTCTCGAGCCTGGGGGACTGGATAGGAGTCATCGCGATCGCGATCTTCGCCAACAAGATCGGCGGCGCAACTGCGGTCGGCACCGTGTTGACAGCGCGCGTCCTACCCGGCTTCTTGGTCGGCCCCGTCGCCGGGGTCATCGCCGATCGCTGGGATCGCAAGAAGACCATGGTGGTGGCGGACCTGATCAGAGCGGTGGTCATCTTTTCGTTGCCGTTCGTGCCGAGGCTTTGGTATCTGTTGCTGGCGTCGATGCTGCTCGAGAGCTTGACCTTGATCTGGGGCCCGGCGAAGGACGCGTCGCTTCCTCATTTCGTCACGCCATCGGAGCTCACCCATGCGAACTCTTTGTCGCTGCTCGGCGTTTACGCACCGTGGCCCTTGGCCTCTTTGGTGTACGCATCGCTGGCGACCTTTGGCGTCTTCCTCGGCCGCACCGTTCCGGCCCTCGAGGGATTGACCGATAACACCGAGGCGCTCGCGTTGTGGATGGACTCCCTGACTTTCCTGTTCTCGGCGGTGATGATCTCGACCCTGGCGATCCCCATGACCCTCACCCGGGATGGTCACCTCGATCTGAAGCAGATCCGCCGGGACCTGGTGGAAGGCCTCTCCTTCGTGGTGAAGCACAAGCAGGTTCGCCCGTGGCTGCTCGGCATCGCATTCACCTTCACCGCCGCCGGTGCCGTCTTCTCTCTTGGTATCGGTTTCGTCAAGGAGGTGCTGGGTGGTGGCGACCGCGGTTTCGCGTTCTTGGTCGGTTTCCTCGGCACCGGGATGATCATCGGTCTGCTGGCGGTAGGGCTCCTGGCCAAGTTGATACAGAAGGACGTTCTGTTCTCCTCATCCATCCTCTTGCTGGGTGTGGGGTTGATCGGTCTGGCCAGCATGAACAGCCTCAACACGGCTATCCCGCTCGCCAGCGCGCTCGGGTTCTTCGGCGGCGCGGCCTACTCGACGGCCTACTCCCTGATGCACGAGAACACGACGGACGAGCTGCGCGGACGAACGTTCAGCGCCGCCTACACGGTGATCAGGATGGGCATTCTCTTGGGGCTTGGGATCTTTCCGCTGTTCGCTGGAGCGATCGGAGACAACGTGATCGCCGGGGTGAACGTTCCGGGAAGCCGGGCGACGTTGTGGCTCGCGGGTCTGGTTGCCATGGGTGGAGGGATCTTGTCGATGAGGGCGATACGCGCTCGCACGTTGGAGCCCTCGTTGGTGCCCGACCAGCAACGCGGCAACTTCATCGTGTTCGAGGGCGGCGAGGGGGCAGGCAAGACCACGCAGATGGCGGCCCTGGTGAAATGGCTGGAGGCGCGAGGCGAGCGTGTGGTGACGACCCGGGAGCCGGGTGGCTCTTCGATCGGCAGCCGCATCCGCGACATCTTGCTCGATCCCGCCGCCGCCGAGATGGATCCTCGAGCCGAGGCGCTCTTGTACGCGGCCGACCGCGCTCAACATGTGAGCGAGGTGATCCTTCCCGCACTGCGCGCGGGCAAGACGGTTATCTCAGATCGTTTCGTCGATTCCTCTCTCGCGTACCAGGGCGTGGCGCGGGGCCTCGGGGTGGAAGAGATCTACCGGATCAGTGAGTGGGGGACCGGAGGCGTCATGCCCGATGTCGTCTTCTATCTCGATATAGAACCCGCCGCCGCTCTGGATCGGATCGGCGACCAACCCGACCGGATCGAGCAAGAAGAGCAGGAGTTCCACGAGAAAGTCGCGCAGGGTTATCACCAACTGGCGCAGCGGTTCTCTTCTCGCTTCGTGGTCCTGGATGCCACCAAGTCACCATCTCAGGTGCATGCACGGGTCATAGAAGTGATAGGCGAGCGAAACCTCCGACAAGTCGCCCCACTGTCCGATGGCGGCCGGTCCATCGGTCGCCCCGGCCCCCTGCCCCGATGAGCGTCTGGGATCCTCTACGCGCGAACGCGTCGATCGAGTCGCTGGCCAGGCAGATGTCGGCCGATGGTCTTGCGCATTCCTGGTTGCTCTTGGGCTCGACTGGCTCCGACAAGGGGGCCGCAGCAGTGGCCATGGCGGCGGCCGTCAACTGCGACGTGGCGCCCATGCTCGGGTGCGGCGACTGCTCGACGTGTCTACGCATCCTTCGACATCGCCACCCCGACGTCCATCATGTCTCGCCGGAGGGAACCTTCATCCTGGTCGACCAGATACGAGAGAGCGTCATAGCGGAAGCTACGCGTTCTCCGTTCGAGGCGACCAGCAAGGTCTTCATCCTGGAAGAGGCCGACCGGATGAATCCAGCCGCTCAGAACGCGCTTCTGAAGACCCTCGAGGAGCCGGGTCCGGGAACGATGTTCATCCTGCTGTCGGCACGAGAGGAAGAGCTTCTCGAGACCATCAGGTCGCGTTGTCGCGTGATCCATCTACAGCGCGCGTTCCCGAGGAACACATCGCGACGGTTCTGCAGGCTGAGGGAATCGCCAGCGACAAGGCTCTGCTTGCCGCCCGCGTTTGAGGGGGACCTCCACAGGGCTCGTTCCCTGACGGGGTCGGGGCGCGTGGGAGCGTCGCTCGCTGTGGTTATCGATCCCTCGCCGGCTGACGTCGGCGGTGGACGGTCTCGATCTGGCCGCCGAGATCGTGAACGAAGCCGGGAAGCCGTGAGGGAGCGTGAGGCGCACCAGAAGGACGAGGTCGTGGAGCTGGCCGAGGCCCTCGGAGAGGGCCGAGGCACTGCGTCTGCTCGCAACGCTCTGGCCAAGCGTCACAAGAGGGAGCTACGTCGGGTCGAAGAAGCCGTGCTCGCGGACGCGCTGGACACTATGGGCTCGTTCTATCGCGATGTGCTGGCGTTTCGCAGCGGAGGAGAGTCGGTAACGAACCTGGATGTCCTCGAAGAGCTGAAGAGGTGGGCGGACTCCGGTGTGAGTGACCTCTGCCCGTGGCCGCAATGGAACGCTGCGTCTCAGCACGCTCCGCCCTGTCGAAGAACGCCAACGTCCCGCTGACGATGGAGTCGACGATGTTGGAGTTGGCCGAGAGGTTCCCCCCGATTCGAGGGCCGGGGTCAGAGTTAGCGCGACCGTGCGGACCGGCGGGTGGCCGGATCCGCAGGATCGAATGGCTCTAGAGGTTCTGCAGGTTCCACACGTTGAAGTTGGCTTTCAGGGAGCGTCGACCCAGGAGCGATAGACCCTCTCGTACTTGCACCCCTGCACCAGCCGCTTCTTCGTCACCACGAACTCGCGCGACTTGTGCCACATGACCAAGCGCGCGGTCTCTCCTCGGGGAACCTTCTTCTCGTAGGACCAGGTGCCCGACTTCGACCACTCCGCCCCCACGGTGACCCCGAGCGACGCGCTCGCCTTCGCGAACACGATCCCGGCCTCGGCCTCGACCGTCGCGGTCATCGGCGCGTGCACGGTCGCGGTCTTGGTCGCGGTGTAGGTGATCGTCCGGGACCCTTCAGGTAGTCGCTGCGGAGGTTCGACAGACGCTGGACTTGCTGACGTTGGTGAACTTGTAGGTGACGTTCGGGGCATCGCACTGAGCCGACGCAGGCGTGGCGGCCATGCTGGGAGCCACGAGCGCCGACATGAAAACCATGGTCGACAGGAGCCTCATCTTCTTGCTCCGTCTGCTTGCCATCGTCCCCATAAGCGTCTCCTTCCGGGAGAGGATGCGGTCAGCTCACCGCCGTCCCGGAAAGTTCTCCCAGATGCCAGAAAAACGGACCATTCCGCCCTGCTGTGTGCTGCAAGCGAACGCAAACGAGCGCAAGCGGCAGAAGTGGCCCTGGGTAGACTCATCTCCCAGCCGGGGTAGCTCAGTCGGCAGAGCGATTCACTCGTAATGAATAGGTCAGGGGTTCGATTCCCTCCCCGGCTCGAACCAGAAGAACGGGAGGGGATGAGAAATGGCGACTCTGCCCAGATCTTCGATTCCGCTCCCGGCTCGAACGAAGTGAGGATTGGAGAGATAGGATGAGTATGATGCCCCTACTTCGATTCCCCTTTCCACCAGACGGATCAGGACCCTGCCAACGACGTTCCGCCGACCGCCGATGGTCCCCGGCTCGGCTCAAAGTTCTACCTAAGAACCCTGATGAAGGAACCGTAGTGCATCAATCGGACCGTCTTCACCTAGACGGGTCGCGCAACGTCTCCGCATCGTGCTGCCATAAGGTACGGGCCCAGCAACAAGGAGGTCACCCGTCATGAAAACTTCGAGCTATCGAAGGAATTGGTTTCGGAGTGGGGGTCGCCCTCCTGCTCACGGGGTTGTTTGCCGCCGTCTGCTACGCCCACCTGGCGGCTCGCGCCACGATCGTAGAACGCCGGGCCGACATCCTCAAGGGGGGACAGCGGGGCCCGACGTCATCAGGGCGGCAACGATGACATCCAGGGCCTGAGACAGATCTGCGGAGGGGCAGCAACGACTACCTGTTTGGCAACCGTGGGGGTGACTGGCTTACCGGTGGCTCCGGGATTTCCCAGGACCGTCTCCGGCGGTTTCGGCGACGATTACTTCAATATCGGAAGAGACCCCGATCGCGACGTTATCGACGGCGGCGAGGGCCTCGATGACAATCGACGCCAGCCACGCGACGGTGACCCGGAGGGTGGCACGGAGCCGGCACACATCGATCTTTCGCTCGGCACGGCTACCACCGAGAAGGGCGCTCGGACGACCTGGTCCTCTATTCAATCGAGAGCGTCTACGGCAGCGGGATTGGCGGCGCTCGATCATCGGCGACGACAGGGCCAACGAGCTGTCTTCCGGGTACAACGGCGGCGGACGCATCGAACGGGGATGATGTCCTGTTCGAGGGTCGACGGCGGCACCGAGTTCTACGGAGGGCCTGGCAACGACGGCGGATTAACAGCATCGGCGAACGAGGAAACATCGCTGATGGCGGCGAGGGCACGGACACGTTCTCGATCGATGCAGGGTTGCGCTGACGGCCGATCTGGATGCCGGCACTGCTTCGGCCGAGGGCGAATCCACCTCCAGCACGCTGATATCCATCGAGAACCTCCTCGGAGGTGGAGCAGCCGATCGCCTGAGCGGCGACGATCCACCTGCTGGACGGGGGCCAGTTTGGCCGCGACGACGTCCTCGATGGGCGAGCGGGTGACGACACTCTGCTCGGACGCGGGGGCGTCGATCAGTTGGACGGCGGAGACAGGACCGACAGGGCAGACGGGGGAGGCGGCACGGACAGTTGCATCAACGCCGAAACGATCACTGCGTGTGGTGAGGTCCGCAAGGTCCTCTCTTCGCGCTCAGCGTCGCGGGCGGCGTTAGACACGAAGAGAAGGGGCTAGGCCGCCTCCGGTCGGCGGCTTGATCTTGTCGCGGGCCATCTGTCGGGCAGCCCCCGACGCCGCGCCGACTCCGATCCATCGCCTTCTTTCCCGGAGCGACATCCATGTCGATCTGGGGCGGGTCCTCACGGGTGACCAAGCGCCACAGCGTGGTGACGACGTAGGTCGCCAGCTTCACGGCCAGGATGCCGGCGATCATGTCCATCCTGGCCAAGCGTCGGCTTGACCGGGATCGAGCCGTCGAAATGGATGTCCCCGTTCTCTTGTTCTTGCCGATCTTGTCTTTCGCCATCACTGCTCTTCCGTTCGAGCAGTATGCCCGCCCCGGGTTGCCCCTACGCCTCCGCTAGCTCCGCGCTTCATGCCCACGAGCTCATCGGCTCCTCGGCCCCCTCGGCGGGACCCACCGCGATGATCCGATCGCCCGGGCAGAGCGTCAGCCCCGGCTTGGGGCGATACATCCAGCGCCGTCCCCGCTGGACGGCGAGGACGAACATCCCCGTTTCCGTCTCGATGGACAGCTCTTTGATGGTTTTTCCCTGCGCGGCAGAGCCCTCGCCCACGACGGTTTCGTGACCGAACTCATCGGACTCCACCAAAGCGGCTGCGATCACCGGATGAAGCTCTTGTCCCTGTTCGACGAGGCGCGTCATCTCGCGAGCGGAGTCGAAGATGATCTCGGATGCGTGCGCCAGATGAAGCAGTCCTCGCAGGTCGTCGGGGTTGCGAGCTTCTTGCGAGCTTCTGAGCACCCACGATTCGAGCCTCGTCGTGTACCGCGTCGGACCGGGCCTCGAGGTTCCCCACCTCGGCCGCCAGCGCAGGATCGTTGAATAACAAAGCCGAGTACGCAAGGCCGACGGCAACCTCTGCCGAGTTCTTCATCTCGACCAGCAGGTCGACGGCGCGATCGAGATCCGACAGCACCACGGTCGACGGCTCCAGGATGTCGGGCAGCTCGGAGCACCGAATATAGCTCCGCGCGAGCCGAACCCCGTCCTCGGGCCCTTTGATCAGCAGCACGTCGTTGGTCGCCACGACATAGTCCGGACCCGGATCGAGATCCCAGTCCCCGCCTCTTCGCGTCGCTATGACCCACATGCCGATCTCGACCGGCAGCGACAGGTCGCGCAGCGAGCGCCCGCCCGCGGGAGCGCCTTCTCGAACCTTCACGCGCGACACGATCTCGTCTGCGTAGCGCAGGTCCTTGCGAAGGTCGTCCAGGATGCCCAGGCCTGAGTGCACGACGTGAGCGATGTCCTCGGCGGCATCGGCGATCTTCTCCACGGCGGAAGCTATCTCCAGAACGCTGGCCATGTGCTCGGCATCCTCGGGGCTGCGCGCGCCGACAAGATGACGAGCTTCCGCAATTGGCGGAGGTCCGGAGAACATCCGTTCTTCGAGGCCCACGACCTCTTTGGCCAGATCTGCGTCATCGGCAGAAGACCTGCGTACGCAAGGTCCACCATCAGCTCCGAGGAGTCTTTGATCTCCGCCAGAGCCCCTTTACGGTGCTGGTACTTCGACCCTCTCCGTGATCCATCTGTGTCTTGTTCCCCCTTCCCCCTGCCGGGGCGTTTTTCAGGCTACTCCGAACACGACCAGCGCTATCACCAGGCAGATCACGCCCAACAGATCCATCCCCGAGGTCACGAGTGGGATCGTGTGGTTGTCGGGATCGAGACCGAAACGGTAGGTAGTCGTTGCCGTAGTAACCGATGAAGGCTGCAAGGAAGGTGGCCATCAAGCCCCCAGCAAGGTGATCCTATGAACCTGACGACGCCGGGGTAAGCGGCTCCCAGTAGCTCGGCCAGCAGAAGCGTCGCCACTGCCGTGATCGTGTACACGGTCAGGCCCAGAACCAGCACGATGCTCCCGTCCAGCAACGCCGCGGCGTCGGGACGAGCGCTGGGAGTGACCGCGCCGAGGTGCAGCTTCGAGCCCAAGCGGGCGGCCAAGATCGACCCCAAGGCTCCGGTGTTCTCCAGGAAGCCCGGTACCACGATCAAGAGCGCGGGAACACGAGGAAGACCTCGTCAACGCGCGGCTCGACCACGGCGCCCGCGAGGATGTCCAGCAGGATGGCGATGCACAAGACCGGGAAGCTCTCCCGCACGATCCGCTTGGAGACCAGCCTGACGCTGGTCCAACCTCGGACGAGGGCGACGATCGCGATCGCCAGGGCGATCCCACCGAGGATCGGGGTGAGCAACCGGATGCCCACCAGGTACGAGGCGAGCAAGAGGAACGGGAGGGTCACGACGTCTCCCATCGCCGTGATCAGAGGAGAGCCGACCGAGTCCAGGTCCCAACCGCGTTCGTAAGACGTGATCGAGAGGCGAACCGTCACCGCCAGCACCACGGCTGAAGACAGCAATCCACCGACCACCGCGATCAGGATGAAGTCCCAGACCGAGACGGTATCGAGGCCGAGCAGGCCCCCGATGGCACGGCCCAGTACCCCCATGGTGGCCGAGGTGCCCATCGTGAGGAGGGCGGCCGCGTAGACGTTCTGGTAGAGCATCCCGTTCTTCTCTCTGGAGACCTCGAACAAGCCGGAGTGGATCGAGGTGCCGAGGCGGGCGGCCAGCGCCGAAGATGTTTCCCCTCATCCCGATCGATACCGGGATCAGGATGAAGAGGCCGTCGACGGCGTCGATCCGCCCGCTCATGCCGGCCAGCGTGACCCCGCGATCAGCGACGTCAGCGACGCTATGCAGACCGCGATGAATCCCTGTTTCATCGTCACTCGCTCCGAGGACCAGTAGTCCACCACCTGGCGGGCCGGATCCGATACGGCACGGGCGGTCCCTCGGGCGGCCCTCCCGGGCGTCCCCAACACGGCTCGGACGGCGGCGCCCAGCCACCGGATCGGAACCGGGAGCCGGGTCAGGCGAGGTGGACGGGGAGGCTTCACGTAAGACACATTTAATAAGGAACTCCAAACCGCTGGGCGCCGTCGAACCGAATAGATGTCGAGACACAGACATCCGGACGTTCCGATCGCCCCCAGGGCCACCGGCCGGGAGTCTGGAGAGGAGCTCGTGAGATGAGCAAGGACAACGCCATCCGGGGATCGAGGCCCCAGGCTGTGCCCCGGGCGTCGCAGAAGTTCGCCAAAGGCCGGAAGTGCGCCGCACCCGACTGCGTGACCCGGCTGTCCACCTACAACAAGCGCGACAAGTGTTGGGCCCGCGGAGATGAAGGTGCCCCGGCTCAGAGGGCCGCAAGCCCGCAGCCGGCTCTGCCTAGCTCGCCGGTTCGCTTTTCCCGCACCGCCGGGGGGCGAATGACAGGACGCTTCTCCAAGCTTCTGTCCCGCCCGGCCCCCAAGCCCGCGAGATATCCTGTCGCCGTCCAAGCATCACTACGACCGGAGGATCTCACCGGATGCGTTGCCGCCTGGCCCGACTGCTCTTGTGTGCCATCTCGCTAGTGATCGCGGCGGCTCCCTTCGCATACGCCGCGCCGGTGAGCCTGGCTCAGGTCGAATCCGAGGAAGGCACCGAGGTCGAGAACGAGGGCGGCAGCCAAGCCGATCCTGGAACCGACACCGACCAAGGTGAAGGCGGCGGCCAATCGGACGACTTCCAAGGCGGTGAGGGCGACCCGGACGCGGAAACCGGCGCGGGCGAGGGCGAGCAAGCAGAGGCCGTCGAGGAAGAGGGGCCTCAATGGACCTACCAGATGTCCAAGATCGTCCTGGTCATGCTCCTCATGCTGTTCCTCGCGATGGGCGGTCTCTATTACAAGATGATCGCCAGCCGCCAGCGCCGCGGGTTTTAGCCGCCCCCGCCGCGGGCACCCCAGCGTGATGAGGATCGACCCATCGCACATCTGATCGAACCGCGCCTCGCAATGGCCGTCGCCCGCCGGGTAGCGGGGGCGGCGACGTCGACGACTCCTACCTGCTCGAGCGACTCCGGCGCGACCTCGAGGTCGCGGTGCCCCGTTCGGAGCAGCTGGTGGGCGAATTCAGCGGGATCCCCGCTCCGGCCCCCGTCGAGTGGGAGATCATCGACCGCGCCCGGTGGGCCGAGATCAACATCAAAGGTATGACGGCGATGCTCGGCCCGATCCACGACAAGATCAGCAAGCGCCTCGATCAGGCACCGCTTCCGGCGAGGTTGCTGCAAACGACCGCCGTTTCGTCGAGGTAGGGGCTCTGCTGGGCTATCTATCTCGAAGGGTGTTGGGTCAGTACGACCTGCTGGTCTCCGAGGAGTCGGCTCCGCGCTCTGCGTCCCGGCGAGCACTGGGGAGCGACTCTCACGCCGCCCTCTTCTTCGTTGGGACGAACATGGTCGAGACCGAGCGCCGCTTCGGCTTCGTCCCGGAAGAGTTCGCGCTATGGGTTGCACTGCACGAGGTGACCCATCGGTTCCAGTTCGAAGGGTCCCGTGGCTGCGCCCCCGCTTCCTGTCCCTGGTGCACGACTATCTTGATTCCGTCGACATCGATGCGAAGGGTTTGGCCCAAAGGCTTGCCGTGGCGGGGAGAAAGCTTGTTTCGAGGTCGGTTCCGCCGGAGGAGAAGACCCCGATGTATCTGTTCGCCAACGACGAGCAGAAGGTAGTGCTGAACCAGATCCAAGCGTTGATGGCCGTGGTCGAAGGACATGGCAATTTCGTCATGGACGGCGTGGGCGAAAAGGTCATCCCTTCGTTCCCCCAGATGCGTCACATCTTCCAGCGACGCCGTCAGCAACAAAACGTGGCCCAGCGCATCGTGGCTCAGGTGATCGGGCTCGAGATGAAGCTTCGTCAATACGAGCTCGGGCAATCCTTCTGCGAAGGCGTGGCCGCGCAGGGAGGTGTAAGCGCTCTCAGCCACCTATGGGTGGATCCGGCACACCTTCCCTCGATGGAAGAGCTGCGCAGCCCGGAGTCGTGGCTGACGCGCGTAGCGGCCTAGCGGTCGGGTAGTGCGCAGCCTCGGGGGCGCCGGCTTCGACCTCGTCGACGGCGTCCTGGCCTCCGTCCTGCGCCGCCGGATGTTGAACGGTGGCGAGTCGGTGCTGGTGGCGGTGTCGGGGGGGCCGGATTCAACATGTTTGTTGGATGTG
This sequence comes from Egibacteraceae bacterium, assembly GCA_030447925.1. Taxonomy (GTDB): domain Bacteria; phylum Actinomycetota; class Nitriliruptoria; order Euzebyales; family Egibacteraceae; genus JAUJNX01. The sequence goes on from JAUJNX010000009.1 coordinate 50,239, forward strand.
CTGGCGCGCCTCGAAGAGAAGCTCGATCTGCAGATCGCGGTCGCGCACGTCGATCATGGTCTGTCGCCTGAGTCGTCTGAAGTAGCGGCCCGCGTGGCTCGGGACACTGCAGCTCTGGGCTATGACGTACACGTCGCTCGTGCTCACGATCTCGCGGGCCCGAACCTGCAGGCCCGCGCCCGCGACTTCCGCTACGCCTTCTTTACGTCGATCGCCGGCGACATAGGCTCCGGCTACATCGTGACCGGACACACCCTTGACGACCGCGTGGAGACGACGCTGGCACGGTTGCTTCACGGCTCGGGCACCTCGGGGCTCGCGGGTCTTCGGCCCGTAGAGGGGCCTCGGGTTCGGCCGTTGATCGACGTGCGGCGTTCGGACACGAAGGCTTACTGCGAAGAGGTGGGTCTCGAGTTCTACGAAGATCCGACGAACGAAGACCACCGCTTCGATCGCGCAAGGGTCAGGTCACACCTTGTTGAGACGATCGAGTCCCATTGGGGCGCCGGAGCGGTCAAGGCGATCGCTACTTCCGCGGAGCGCCTGGCTGAGGATGCTGCGGCTTTTACGCTGCTGGGAGAACGGCTCTCGGCCGATCTGATCCAGACCGGGCAAGACGGTCCCGTCATCAAGCTCGATCTGTTGAGGGGCCTGCCGCGGGCGCTGCGACGACGGGTGCTGGAGTCCGCTATCGGACGGGTGCGGGATCGATCGGGGGGGATCGATGCCGCGCTCGACGCGCTCGATGACGAACATGCGGTCCCGCCGTTGCGGTTCTCGGTCGCGTCCGGTAAAGAGATCGTGCTCGACAAGGACCACCTCACCGTCTTGGAGCCCACCGGCGGTTGAGTTTCGGCCCGTCGCCGGGCAGGAGACGCGGACGGACCTCGAGAGGGAGTGGCCACTAGGATGCGGTGATGAGCTTCGAGGTCCACCCAGACGTCGCCGAGGTACTGATCAGCGCGGACGAGATCCAGGACAAGATCAACGAGCTGTCCAAGCAGATCACCGAGGACTACCGCAGCCGCGACCTGCTTTTGGTGGGCGTGCTCAAGGGGGCCTTCGTGTTCATGGCCGACCTCGCGCGCGGGATCAAGCTGCCGATCGAGTTCGACTTCATGGCGGTGTCCTCTTACGGGTCGGCGACCAAGTCATCCGGCGTCGTGCGCATCCTCAAGGACCTCGATTACGAGATCACCGACCGGGACGTCCTCCTCGTCGAAGACATCATCGACTCGGGGCTGACGATCTCGTACCTGCTTCGATATCTCGAGGCGCGCCGACCGAGGTCGCTCGAGATCTGCTCGCTATTCTGGAAGAAGGGCGAGCAAGCGGTACCGATGGACGTCAAGTACCCCGGCTTCGAGATCCCTCCCGTCTTCGTCGTCGGCTACGGGCTCGACTACGACGAGAAGTACCGGAACCTTCCGTATCTCGGCGTCCTGAAGCACGAAGCAAGCGCTTCGTAGAGGCCCTTTCACAGGCGCATCTGACGGTTTCGTAGTTACGCAGCCCTGCTACCCTTTGCTGACCATGAATCGCATCTTTCGGTCCGCCGTCTTCTATATCGTTCTCATCGTCGCGGTCATTTGGGTCTTCAACATCTACCGGGCCGGCGCCGACAAGCCTCAAGAGCTGGACTCCGTGAACGACTGGATCCAGAGGGTCGAAGCGAACGAGATCGCCAGCGCGCAGTTCCTGACCCGCGACGAGAAGGTCGTGGGCGACCTCAACGGCAGTGAGGGCCGCTACGAGGTGGCGTTGCCGAAGGACACGATCGACGAGTACCAGCAGGTGGCGCTCGAGAACAACGTATCCGTCAGCGCCGATCCACAACAAGGCTCGCCGTGGGTCTCGTTCCTGTTCCAGTTCCTTCCCATCATCATCATCGTCGGATTCTTCTTCTTCCTCATGCAGCAGATGCAAGGCGGTGGCAACCGCGTCATGTCGTTCGGGAAATCGCGTGCGAAGTTGGTCACCAAGGACCAGCCGAAGATCACTTTCGCCGACGTGGCCGGTCTCGACGAAGCCGTCGAGGAGCTCCAGGAGATCAAGGAGTACCTGGAGGCGCCTCAGAAGTTCCAAGCGATGGGCGCCAAGATCCCCAAGGGCGTTCTCCTGTTCGGCCCCCCCGGAACCGGCAAGACGTTGTTGGCTCGTGCGGTCGCCGGTGAAGCGGGGGTCCCTTACTTCTCGATCTCGGGTTCCGACTTCGTCGAGATGTTCGTCGGTGTGGGTGCCTCGCGGGTCCGCGATCTCTTCGAGCAAGCGAAAGCGAACTCCCCGGCGATCATCTTCATGGACGAGATCGATGCCGTGGGCCGCCACCGCGGCGCCGGCATGGGCGGCGGCCATGACGAGCGTGAGCAGACCCTGAACCAGTTGCTGGTCGAGATGGACGGCTTCGACGTGAAGAGCGGCGTGATCTTGATCGCGGCTACGAACCGTCCCGACATCTTGGATCCGGCGCTGTTGCGTCCCGGCCGTTTCGATCGCCAGATCGTGGTGGACCGTCCCGACCTCAACGGTCGCACCGGCATCTTGAAGGTGCACCGCGCGGCAAGCCCATCAACAAAGAGATCGACATAGAGGTGCTCGCCCGCCGTACCCCCGGCTTCACCGGAGCGGACCTCGCGAACGTCGTGAACGAGGCAGCGTTGCTCGCGGCTCGATTCAGCAAGAGCGAGATCGGCATGGAGGAGCTAGAAGAGGCGATCGATCGGGTATTGGCGGGTCCCGAACGCCGCAGCCGGATCATCTCGGAGAAAAGAAGAAGGTCATCGCGTACCACGAGGCAGGTCACGCGCTCGTGTCACATGCGCTGCCCAACGCCGACCCCGTGCACAAGGTCTCGATCGTCTCTCGTGGACGGGCCCTCGGCTACACGCTCACCCTTCCGACCGAAGACCGCTTCCTGGTTACCCGCTCGGAGCTCATCGACGAACTGGCCATGCTTCTCGGGGGCCGGGTGGCCGAGGAGCTCGTGTTCGACGAGCCCACCACCGGCGCCCAAGACGACATCCAGCGCTGCACGCGCATCGCGAAGCAGATGGTCACCCAGTTCGGCATGTCGCGGCTCGGGCCCTTGGCTCTCGGGGAGAACGAGTCGCAGCCGTTCCTTGGACGTGACTTCGGCCACGTCAAGGACTACTCCGACGTGGTGGCCGCCAAGATCGACGAGGAGATCCGCCGTCTGGTCGAAGAGGCACACGACGAAGCCCGCGAGATCGTGACCAAGTACCGGGACAAGCTCGATCTGATGGTGCAGAAGCTGATCGAGCAAGAGTCGCTGGAGAAGGCGGAGGTCGCGGAGATCCTGGCCGAGGTTGCAAAGCAATCTCCCAACAATCCGCTCGAGCGAACCCGCATCCGTCGCCAGGCCCGTGACGAGGCCAGCGCCGGCGCGGCCGGCGTCGTTCCCGAACGCAAGCGGCTGCCGCGCCCCACGACCCACGCCACGACTCGGCGAGGCTTAGTCTCTTCTCACCCTGTCACCTGTACGTGCCCTAGGGTTGCGCCATGAGTGACGCCGACAGGGTTCATCCGCTCCATGAAGGTATGGATAAGGCGCGCATCGAGCGCGCCATCCGAGAGATCCTGATCGCCATCGGTGAGGATCCCCAGCGAGACGGTCTCGTGGACACCCCTCGGCGGGTGGCGGATATGTACCAGGAGGTCTTCGCCGGGTTGCCCAAAGAGCCGGTCCAGGAGCTAGACGTTCTGTTCGAGGCGGGTCACGACGAGATGATCATGGTGCGAGACATCGATCTGCACAGCATCTGCGAGCATCATCTGATCCCCTTCATAGGCCGGGCTCATGTCGCCTACATACCGAACAAGAGCGGCAAGATCACCGGTCTGTCGAAGCTCGCCCCGGTTGGTGGACGCGCTCTCGAAGCGGCCTCAGGTACAGGAACGGTTGACGACGCAGATCGCGGGCGCGATCGAGACCGCCCTCGATCCTCGCGGCGTCCTCGTGGTGATCGAAGCCGAGCATCTCTGCATGAGCATGCGTGGGGTGCGCAAGCCCGGTAGCCGAACCGTCACGTCGGCCGTACGGGGACAGTTCCGCAGATAGCGAAGCGGCGCGCGCCGAAGCGATGGGCTTCATCCGGCGCGGGTGAGCCCCGTGGCCCTCGAGCTCCGCTGCGGCTCCCGTACCTTGCTTCTCGATAGGCCGCTGATCATGGGTGTGCTCAATGTCACCCCGGACTCCTTCTCCGACGGGGGCCTGTGGTTCGAGACCGGAAAAGCTGTGGCGCATGCGCTCGAGATGGTGGAACAGGGTGCCGACATCCTCGACGTCGGAGGTGAGTCCCGCGCCCGGGGGCCGAACACGTCTCCGAAGAAGAAGAGCTGCGCCGTGTGCTGCCCGTCATCGAAGCAGTGGCCGCACGAACCCAGGTGCCGGTTTCGATCGACACCCGCAAGGCATCCGTGGCTCGCCGGGCGGTGGAGACAGGCGCCTCCATCGTCAACGACACCGCCGGGGAAGAAGCGGATCCAGAGATGGCCTCTGTAGCGGCCGACACGGGGGCCGCGATGATCTTCATGCACTCCCGCGGGACCCCCGCCACGATGCGTTCCCTGACCCGCTACGACGACGTCGTCGCGGACGTCTCCTCCGTCTTGGCTGCGGCCGCGCAGCGGTTCCTGGCGCGTGGTGTTCCTCGCGATTCGATCGTTCTCGACCCCGGCTTCGGGTTCGCCAAGACTCCGCAGCAGAACCTGGAGCTGCTGGACAGGCTCGACGAGATCGTGCGGCTCGGCTATCCGGTGCTGGCCGGGACCTCACGCAAGTCGTTCATCGGCGCTGTTCTCGATCTGCCGGAGACACGACGTATGGAGGGAACGGCGGCCACGGTGGCGTGGGCGATCGCTCGGGCGCTCAGATCGTGCGGGTGCACGATGTCCCGGAGATGGCCAGGGTTGCTCGTATGTCCGCGGCCATCGCAAGCGGGTAGAACACTCTGATGGATTCGATCATCGTTCGGGATCTGCGAGTGAAAGGTCATGTCGGCGCGACCGAAGAGGAGCGCTCTGAAGAGCAGCTCCTTCTGGTGGGTATAGAGATCGCATTGGATCTTCGACGGCCCGGAAAAGACCGACGACCTCAACGACACGGTCGACTATGGCACCGTCACCCGCGAGATCGAGGAGGTGGTGGCCACCACGACCTGCGCGCTGCTAGAGAATCTCGCGGAGAAGATAGCTGGGCACATTGCAGCGATCCCCGGTGTGAATGGGGTTAGCGTGGAGGTGGCGAAAGATGCACCACCGATCGAGCAAGACGTGGGCAGGATCGCGGTAAGGATCGAGAGGCTGTAAACGATGAGGATCTCCTACATCGGCATCGGTTCCAACGTCGGCGACCGCGCCGGCTTCTGCCGCTCCGCCGTCTCGGCGCTCGACGCCGCCGCAGGTGTGTCGGTCCTGGCCACCTCCAGCCTCTATGCCACCGCTCCCCTAGGAGGTCCTCCTCAACGTTCGTTCGTCAACGTCGTAGCCAGGATCGACACCGGTTGGAGCCGCGCTCTGCTCGAGATCTGTAAGCGCATCGAGCAGAGACTGGGGCGCGAGCCCAGCGATATCCGGTGGGGTCCCCGCGTTGTCGACCTCGACATCCTTCTCTACGACAACGAAAAGATCAGCGAGCCCGACCTGGGAGATCCCTCACCCCCGCCTGCGGGAGCGCCGCTTCGCCCTCGTCCCCCTGCTCGAGATCGACCCCGAGCTGACCGACCCGTGGGAGACGCCGCTGGCCGACTCCCTGGACGAGGCCGAGGGAGACGTGGAGCTGCTCGAACCCTTCTAGTCGCGACAAGAGCGGCCGCTCCGGGCGAGCCGGCCGCACCCCTCCGTCGCGGTCCTCACAACTACTCGCTTCAGCGAGTAGTTGCTGCGGAGGCTCCTCCGGGATGCGACACGTCTCGCCTGCGCTCCAAGGCGGCGGTGCGACACGTCTCGCCTGCGCTCCGGGAGTGACTCACCCTCTTATGCTCTCGGTCTCGACCGGTACCCCTCCAGGACTGGAGCGATCTTGCGATGACGTCTCTTCCCGCGGCCCCCTTGCGCGTTGCGCTGGTGGGGGCCGGACCGGTCGAGTACCGCCGTGGCCCTCCTTCTCCGCGCCCGGGGCCACCAGGTCGTCTCGGTGTCTTCTCGTACCTCGTCCTCGGCCGAGGCCGCGGCACGGCGTCTCGACGCGCCGGCCTGCACGCTCAGAGAGATCCCCGCCGCGGACCTCGTATTGATCGGGGTTCCGCACGCCGCCGTGGCAGACGTCGCGGCCGAGCTTCCCGGTATGGATGCCGTTGTCGTGCACTTCGCCGGCTCGGCCGGGATCCAGCCTCTCGCCGCGGCTCCCTTTGCTCGCGCGCGCTGTGCGTTGCGTCCCGTCCAGGCGTGTCCCGATGTCGATACCGCCGTCGCACGGTTACCGGGCTCGGCGTGGGGCGTGACTTGCTCCGAGGGAGCCCGCGACTGGGCCCATGTCCTGATCGAACAGGATCTTCACGGCGTTCCGCTCGACGTGGCCGAAGAGGATCGGGTGTTGTGGCACGCGGCTGCCGTCACCACCTCTAACGGCATCGCGGCCCTCATGGCCCTCGGCGAAAGATGCTCGCCTCGATAGGCGTCGAGGCGCCTTCTCGAGTGCTCGGTCCGATCGCGGCCGGTACGGTCGCCAACGCCGGGCAGAGCGGGCGGCCCTGGCCCTCACCGGCCCGGTCGTGCGCAGGGAGATCGAGGTCGTCCGGCAGCACGCCGGGCGGTGGCCACGCGTTCCCCTCACCTGCTGAGCGGATATGTGCACGATCAACACCATCGTGGCGGCGGCGCTCGCAAGCGGTCGTATCGGGCCGGAGGATCAGGAGGCGCTTCAAGACGCGCTGCAGACCGGATGAAGGTCGTTCGCACCGAGGACGCCCTGCGGGATGCGCTTACCGCCCACGGGGGAACCACTCGATCGGGTTCGTTCCCACGATGGGAGCATTGCACGAGGGTCACCTGTCGCTGCTTCGAGCCGCGCGCCTCGAGTGCGACGTCGTCGTCGTCAGCATCTTTGTCAATCCGCTGCAGTTCGGCCCGCGCGAAGATCTTGCGGCCTATCCTCGCTCTGAAGAGCGAGATCTGCACCTGGCTGAAAGCGTCGGGACCGACATCGTCTTCGCGCCCACCACGGAGGAGATGTATCCCGCGGGAACCTCGACGATGGTTACGGCTGCGGACGTCGCCCTCCCGCTCGAAGGCGAGGCTCGCCCCGGCCATTTCGACGGGGTAGCGACCGTGGTCGCGAAGCTCTTCAACCAGGTCAGCCACACAAGGCGTACTTCGGCCAGAAGGACGCCCAGCAGGTGGCGGTGATACAAGCCATGGTCCCGGACCTGTCGATCCCGGTCGAGGTGGTTGTATGCCCGACGGTGCGCGAGCCCGACGGGCTGGCGATGAGCAGCCGCAATGCGTACCTTTCGAGCGAGGAAGCAGGCGTGCCACGGTTCTGTGGAGAGCTCTGGAGGCGGGCCACGCGGCCTTGTCGAAGGGGCTGCGCAAGAGGTGGCCGAAAAGGTGATGGAGGACGTCGTGGAATCCGAGACGGGAGTGGTCTTGGATACGCGCGCGTGGACCCCACTACTTTCGGGCCCTCCGACGGAACCAGCCCCATCCTGCTGGTGATCGCCGCTCGTGTCGGTCGACCCGGCTGATCGACAACCTTCCGGTTTCAGGCGTAGTGCTGCTTGCCGTCGATGTAGGGAACACCCAGACCCACCTCGGCGTCTTCGACCGCGATCAGCTGATACGAGTGGCGGGCGTCCACCGAGCAGCGACGGACCGCCGACGAGCTCGCGCTGATGTTCGGCGAGTTCTTACGACTCGCTGAGCTTTCTTTCTCGAATGAGATAACGGGGGTAGCGATCGCTTCGGTTGTGCCTCGGGCCACCCAGCAACTGCGCGCGATGACGCTCAAGTACTTCGGCTTTCCGCCCGTCGTAGTCGAACCCGGGGTCCAGAACCGGGATCGTGATACGCATCGACAATCCCAAGGAGGTCGGGGCGGACCGGGTGGCCAACTCGGTCGCGGCGCGCGAGCTATTTCCGGATGAACCTGTGATCGTTGTCGACTTCGGAACCGCGATCAACTTCGATGTAGTCACCGGGCCGGCGAATACATCGGGGGCGCCCTTGGCTCCCCGGGCTAGAGAGCTCGGCGACCGCGCTGTTCCAGGCCACAGCTCGCCTGCCGCGTGGAGCTGGTCGCTCCCCGCCGACGGCGATCGGCAAGAACACCGTCTTCGCGATCCAGTCTGGCATCGTCTTCGGCGTTGCTGCACTGGTCGACGGACTGGTGGAGCGCACGATGAAGGAGTTGGACGACGATGCGCGAGTGGTGGCGACGGGAGGACATGCCGAGACCGTGATCGAACACTGCAGGACGATCGAGAGGATCGAACCGACCCTGACCCTGCTCGGCCTGCGCTTGATATTCGAGCGCAACCCGGTGGGAGAAGCGGGATGACGCAGGCGTACCCGTACCGTTACGAACGAACCTTTTCGATCGGGGACGTCAGAGACCGCTTCGCCGAGCTGGAGCCGGGGACCGAGACCGGAACAGAGGCGCGCCTGGCCGGACGCATCATGACGATCAGGACTCACGGCAAGGTTGCCTTCGCAGATCTGATGGACGCATCGGGTCGCATCCAGCTGTTCGCACAGCACGCGGTTCTGGGAGACGAGGGCCTGGCGGCGTTCAGCGCCCTCGGCGTCGGAGACATCGTCGGGGCCGGTGGCGAGGTGGTCGTCACGCCGGGGAGGCTCTCGTTGAAGGTGGCACAGACGACGCTGCTCGCCGAGTGCCGCGACCGATGCCGGACAACTGGCACGGCATCAGCGACATCGAATCGAGATACCGCCAGCGGTACCTGGATCTCTTGCTCAACGAGGGCGCGCGTCGTGCGGTCGAGGCCCGCTCCGCAGCCAACTCCGCGGTGCGCACCTTCTTCGCGGAACGAGGTTTCCTGGAGGTCGAGACGCCTCTTCTCCAGCCGCTTGCCGGGGGGCCGTAGCCGTCTTTCGTCACGCACCACAACGCCCTCGACATGGATCTGTTCCTGCGGGTGGCGCCGGAGCTGTATCTCAAACGGCTCTGATCGGCGGGATGGAGCGGGTCTACGAGCTCAACAGGAGCTTCCGCAACGAGGGGTCTCGACGCGGCACAACCCCGAGTTCACGATGCTGGAGGCGTACGAGGCGTACGTCGACTACGAGGACACCATGGTCCTGGTCGAAGAGCTGGTGCGCTCTATCGCGCAAGCGGTAACGGGTGGACTCGTGATCGAGATATCGGGGCGGGAGATCGATCTCGCGGCTCCCGTTCGAACGCTCCACGATGTTCGAGATCATCGAGCGCGCCACCGGACGGGACCTGATGGCGATCTGGAACGACGGCGACGCCGCCGCCTTGTCGACTGGCTGCCACCGAGCTGGGCGTCCGCATCGACGAGAGATGGTCGCGGGGAAAGGTGCTCGCGGAGATCTTCGAACAGACCGGCGAGAAGACGCTGATCGCTCCCACCTTCGTAACGGGGTTCCCCACCGACGTGTCTCCGCTGGCCAAGGACCACGCAGCATCCCCGGGTTCACCGAGCACGCCGACCTCATCCTGGGCGGGCTCGAGATCGCACCGATCTATTCGGAGCTGAACGATCCCACCGAGCAGCGGCGACGCTTCGAGCAGCAGGCGGAGCTCGCGCGGCCGGCGACGACGAGGCCACGGTGAAAGACGAGGAGTTCCTGGAGGCGCTGGCCTACGGGATGCCGCCCTGCAGGCGGGTTCGGGCTCGAGGTAGACCGCCTCCTGATGCTGCTGCTGCAGGCCGATTCGATCCGTGAGGTCGTTCTGTTCCCGACCCTCCGGCCGGAGGTGACCTAGCGGGTTCCCCTTCGACGCAGCTGGCCGGAGCTTTCCTCGTTAATGAACTGAACTGCCGCAAGGGCGGCCTCGCGGCGTAGTGCGGAGCCGGTGGCAGGATGCCTCCATGCGACCGGAGACCGCGGCGGCGGCCTGCGCCGTCTTGATCATGGCCTCGTGTCAGGGGAACGACGGTGGCGGCGTCACTCTCCCTCACGGTCACCGGAGGCGTCGCCGACCAGCTCCGAGAGCCTGGTCGTCGCCTTGGGTTCCCAGGACCCCGGCAGCGGGCCGAGCAGCGGCCCCGTCGGCTCGCAGGCCACGACGCCGTCGGCGGACAGCAGCAGCGCGGGCGGGTGACCCGCGTTCGCGTACTCACCCTCGCCCGACGCGGTGTCGACGATCGCCAGGAAGCAGGTGAGGAAGGCCTCGCCGGTGTCGTCCAGCCGTGCCGCCAACCAGCCGAGGGCGTCGTCGGGCCGGCGCCCGTCCCGCAGCGCCGCGGTCAGCAGGTGCTTGGCCTGCAGCGCCAGGCCGCCCGCGCCGGTGCCGTGCCCGGACACGTCGACGACCGCCAGCGCCACCCGCCCGTCGCCGAGGTCCAGCAGGTCGTACCAGTCCCCGGCGAGCACGCCCTCCGCGGGCTGGAAGGTGGCGGCGACCTCGATCCCGCCGCCGGGCGCGGGGCTGGGCTGCAGCTGCTCGCGCAGCAGCGCGACGGCCGGCGCCTGCTGGCGCAGCGCCTCCTGGGCGGCGACGGCGGCCTCCAGGTCGTCCACGATGCGCCGGCGCATGCCGTCGATCTGGCGCCCGAGCTCGGCGATGTCGCGGGGCCCCCCGGCCACGACCGGCTCGTGCAGGGCGCCCTCGGTCACCCGCTGCACGCTCTGCATCAGCCGGGTCAGGGGATCGGTGATCCAGCGGGTGATGAGGGCTGCCGCGAGGAGGCCGTAGAGGGCGACGATGGCGATGCTGGTCAGCAGCACCGCGCTGACGCGCGCCCGCGCCGCCTCGAAGCGGTCGACCGCGGCGTCCTCGCGCACCTCGAGCAGCGTGCGCAGGTCGCGGATGTCCTGGCGGACCTCGTCGAACAGCTCCGTGCCCAGCCCCGAGCGGACCTGCTCCGCCGCGGCGCCCGGGCCGCCGATCCGGGTGGTCGCGATCTCGGGCTCCGCGACCCGCGCCTGCCACACGTCGATGCCGCGGTCGATCTCGGCGAGCTTCGCGCGCAGGGCGGGGTCGTCGCGCAGGACGCGGGCGAGCTCCGCGCCGACGCGGTCGCTGTCGCTCCGGCCCTGCTCGTAGGGCTCGAGGAACCGCTCCTCGGCGGTGATCACGAACCCGCGGACGCTGGTCTCCTGGTCCACCAGGGCGTACTGCAGGTCCCCGAGCAGCCGCAGGGCCGGCTGGTAGGCGCCCTGCAGGACCTCGATCGAGGCGTTGCGCTCCACGACCGAGGTCAGCGCGAAGTAGGCCAGGAGGACGCTGACGACCAGGGTGCTGCCGAACAGGGCGGCCATCCGGCGCCTGAAGCTCACACACCACCCCCCCGGCCGTCCGATCTCCGACGCCGCTGCGGTCCGCGCGTCGTGGTGCCGGGCAGCGAGCCCGTGGAGCGTACGCGCTGGTAGTGTCAGGTCCGCGATGCAACGGGGTGACCGGATCGAGCTGCGGGGCCTCCGCGCCTTCGGGCGGCACGGTGTCCTGCCCCACGAGCAGGAACTCGGGCAGGCGTTCCTGGTGGACGTGGTCCTGGAGGCCGATCTCTCCGCCGCGGCGCGCAGCGACGCGCTGGCCGACACCGTCGACTACGGGAAGCTCGGCGGCGCCGTGGTCGAGGCGGTGGCCGGCACCCGCTTCGACCTGCTCGAGGCGCTGGCCGGTCACCTGGCCGACCTCGTGCTCGCCGACGACCGGGTCACCGCCGTCACCGTCACTGTCCACAAGCCGATGGCGCCGATGGGCGTGCTGTTCGACGACGTCGCGGTCACCATGCACCGCGCCCGGCCGTGAGGCTGCGCGACCTGGGCACCACGCGGGCGGACCGCTTCGCCTTCTTGGGGCTGGGCAGCAACCTGGGGGACCGCCTCGCGCTGCTGCAGGACGCCGTGGACCGCCTCGGTGCCGACACCAGGACGCACGTCGACGCGGTCTCGTCGGTGTACGAGACCGACGCCGTGGGCGGCCCGGAGCAGGAGCCCTTCCTCAACATCGCCGTCCGGGTGGTGACCCGGCGGACGCCGCTGTCGCTGCTCGCGCTGTGCAACCGGGTGGAGGCCGACCTCGGCCGCGTCCGCACGGTGCGCTGGGGGCCGCGGACCGTCGACATCGACGTCCTGCTCTACGAGGACCGCGTGGTGCGCCACCGCGACCTGCAGGTGCCCCACCCCCGCCTCGCCGAGCGCGCGTTCGCGCTCATCCCCCTCATCGAGGTGGCGCCGGGGCGGCGGCTGCCGGGCGGGGCGTCGCTGCCGTCGGTCCTCGCCCGCCTCGCCCCCGTCGAGGGCGTGCGCGCCATCGGCACGCAGGTGCGGGCGCCGGCGTGAGGGTGCTGCGGTCGGTCGCGGAGCTCGACGACGCGCTGGGGCCGGCGCGCCGCCGCGGGGACCTCGTCGGCCTGGTGCCGACCATGGGCGCGCTGCACGACGGCCACCTGTCCCTGGTCCGCCGCTCCGCGGCGCGGGCGGCGGTCACGGTCGTGAGCGTGTTCGTGAACCCGCTGCAGTTCGGCCCGGGCGAGGACTTCGACGCCTACCCCCGCGACCTGGACCGCGACGTCGCACTGCTGGCCCCGGCGGGCGCCGACCTGGTGTTCGCCCCCGCCGCCGCGGCGTTCACCCCGCCCGGCGCGCGCACGACGGTGCACGTCGCCGGGGTCACCGAGCGGCTGGAGGGGGCCAGCCGGCCCGGGCACTTCGACGGCGTCGCCACGATCGTGGCCAAACTGCTCCTGGCGGTGCGCCCGCGGGTCGCGTTCTTCGGCGAGAAGGACTACCAGCAGCTGGTGGTCGTGCGCACGATGGTGGCCGACCTGGGGCTGGGCGTGGAGGTCGTGGGCTGCCCGGTGGTCCGCGAGCCCGACGGGCTGGCCATGTCCAGCCGCAACGCCTACCTGTCGGCCGAGCAGCGGCGCCAGGCCCCGGCCCTGCACCGGGCGCTGGTCGCCGCCGCCGCCGGCTGGGGCGGCGACGCCGACCGGGCCCGCGCGCTGCTCGCGGGTAGCCTGGCGGGCGCGCCGGGGATCCGGGTGGACAACGCCGAGGTCGTGGACCCCGGCCCGTTCGAGCGGCTCGAAGGACCGGGCGACGGCCCCGCGCGCGCCCTCGGCGCGGCGTACGTCGGCGCGACGCGGCTGATCGACACCCTGGCCCTGTAGAGCGGAGCCCGTCGTGCTGCGGACGCTGATGAAGTCCAAGCTGCACCGCGCCGTCGTGACCGGCGCGGACCTCCACTACGTGGGCTCGATCACCATCGCCCGGGACCTGATGGACCTCGCCGACCTGGTCCCCCACGAGCGCGTGCAGGTCGTCGACATCGACAACGGCGCGCGCCTGGAGACCTACGTCATCCCCGGCCCCGCCGGGTCCGGGACGGTCACGCTGAACGGCGCGGCGGCCCGCCTTGTCCAGCCGGGGGACCGCGTCATCATCATCTCCTACGGCGTGTACACCGACGCCGAGGCCCGCGCGCACGTCCCCACCGTCGTCCTGCTCGACGAGGCGAACGTCCCCACGGTCGTGCCGCCGGAGCCGCCCGCCACCGACGCCGACACCCTCCGCGCCCGGGCCGTCACCGGTGCCTGACGGCGCCCCACCGCCCGCGGAGGCCCCTGGCACCGCGGGGGCCGACGGTCGCTGGGGCGCGCGGCCGGGGGTCGCCGACGTGGTCCGGGCCGCGCTGGCGGAGGACCTGGCCGACGGCGGCGACGCCACGGCGGCGGCGACCGTGGCGTCCGGGGCCGCGCTGGAGGCGGAGGTCGTCGCCCGCGCGGACGGGATCGTCGCCGGGCTGGAGGCCGCCCGGCTGGCCTTCACCACCGTGGACGAGCGCGTCCTGGTGACCCCGCTGGCCGCCGACGGGGACCGTGTCGCGCCGGGCACGCCGGTCCTGCGCGTGACCGGTCCCGCGCGCGGCATCCTGACCGCGGAGCGCACGGCGCTGAACCTGCTCTGCCACCTGTCCGGGGTGGCCACCCTGACGGCGGCCCACGTGGCCGCGGTGGCGGGCACCGGGACGGTCGTCCGCGATACGCGCAAGACCCTCCCCGGGCTGCGCGCCCTGGAGAAGGCGGCGGTGGTCGCGGGCGGCGGGGTCAACCACCGCAGGTCGCTGGGCGACGGGATGCTGGTCAAGGACAACCACGTCGCGGCTGCCGGCGGCGTGGGTCCCGCGACGCGCCTGGCCCTGGCCGCCGCCGGGGACCGCCTGCCGGTGCAGATCGAGGTCGACGACCTCGCCCAGCTCGACGAGGCCCTGGACGCGGGCGCCCGGGCCGTGCTGCTGGACAACTTCGACCTGGCGGACCTCGCCGAGGCGGTGCGCCGCTGCCGCGCCCACCCCGGCGGCCCGGTCTTCACCGAGGCGTCCGGCGGCGTGACGCCGGCCACCCTGCCGGGGATCGCCGCGACCGGCGTCGACGCGGGCGCGGTCGGGGCGCTGACCCACAGCGCCCCCGCGCTGGACCTCGGCCTGGACGCCGTCGGCCAGGGCTGACCGCCGGTCCCGCCCGGACGGAGGAGGCCGGCCCGCGCATCGGGCACCCTGGGGGGCCGCGAGGCGGGCACCGACGGCAGGGAGACGCATGATCCGCAAGGTCCTGGTCGCGAACCGCGGGGAGATCGCGATCCGCGCGCTGCGGGCCGCCTACGAGCTGGGCCTGGCCACCGTGGCGGTCTACACCCACGCGGACCGCGTGTCGCTGCACCGGTCCAAGGCCGACGAGGCCTACGAGATCGGCGACCCCGACCGGCCGCTGCGCGGCTACCTGGACCCCGACGAGATCGTGCGCACCGCCGTGCGCGTCGGCGCCGACGCGGTCTACCCCGGCTACGGCTTCCTGTCGGAGTCCCCCGTCCTCGCCGACGCCTGCGCGGCTGCCGGGGTGACCTTCGTGGGCCCGCCCGCGGCCGTGCTGCGCCTGACCGGTGACAAGCTCCGCGCCCGCGAGGCCGCGGCCGCGGCGGGCCTGCCGGTCCTGCGCGCCAGCGACGCCATCGCCGACCCGCGCGCGGCCGTGGCCGCCGCCGAGGCCATCGGCTACCCCGTGTTCGTCAAGGCCGCGGCCGGCGGCGGCGGGCGCGGCCTGCGCCGGGTGGAGCGCGCGGAGGACCTGCCGGCGGCGGTCGCCACCGCGATGCGCGAGGCCGAGGGCGCCTTCGGCGACCCGACGGTGTTCCTGGAGCAGGCGGTCGTGCGCCCCCGACACCTGGAGGTCCAGCTGCTGGCCGGGGCCGACGGCGACGTCGTGCACCTGTACGAGCGCGACTGCTCGGTCCAGCGGCGCCACCAGAAGGTGGTGGAGATGGCGCCCGCCCCCGGCCTGGACCCGGAGCTGCGCGCGCGGCTGTGCGGCGACGCCGTGGCCTTCGCGCGCGCGGTCGGCTACCGCAACGCGGGCACCGCGGAGTTCCTGCTCGACGAGCGCGGCACGCACGTGTTCATCGAGATGAACCCGCGCATCCAGGTGGAGCACACCGTCACCGAGGAGACCACCGACGTCGATCTCGTCAGCGCCCAGCTGCGCATCGCCGGCGGGGCGACGCTGGCCGACCTGGGCCTGAGCCAGGAGCGCATCGCCCAGCGGGGCGTCGCGGTGCAGTGCCGGATCACCAGCGAGGACCCGGCCAACGGCTTCCGCCCCGACACCGGGCGCATCACCGCCTACCGCTCGCCCGGTGGGGCGGGGATCCGCCTCGACGGCGGCACCGCCTACGCGGGCGCGGAGGTGTCGCCCTACTTCGACTCGCTGCTGGTGAAGCTGACCGCGCGCGGGGCGGACCTGCCCACCGCCGCCCGCCGCGCCCGCCGCGCGCTGGCGGAGTTCCGCATCCGCGGCGTGCGCACCAACGTCGCCTTCCTGCGCGCCGTGCTGGACGACCCGGACTTCCTCGCCGGCCGGGTGACGACCGCGTTCCTGGACGAGCGGCCCGCGCTGACCGCGGTGAGCGCCGGGGAGGACCGCGCGACGCGGTTGCTGCGCCGCCTCGCCGACATGACCGTGAACCGGCCGCACGGCACGGCGCCCGCGGGGGCGCCGCCGCGGGCGATGCTGCCGCCGCTGCCCGACGGCGACCCGCCCCCCGGGTCGCGCCAGCGTCTCGACGCCCTGGGACCCGAGGCGTTCGCGGCGGAGCTGCGCGCCCAGCGCGCGCTGGCGGTGACCGACACGACCCTGCGCGACGCGCACCAGTCGCTGTTCGCCACGCGCATGCGCACCTTCGACATGCTCGCCGTCGCGCCCGCCCTGTCCCACGCGCTCGCCGGCGCGCTGTCGCTGGAGGTCTGGGGCGGGGCGACGTTCGACACCGCCCTGCGCTTCCTGGGCGAGGACCCGTGGGACCGGCTGGCCCGCCTGCGCGCGGCGCTGCCCAACGTCGCCCTGCAGATGCTGCTGCGCGGGGACAACATCGTCGGTTACACCACCTACCCGCGGCCGGTGGTCCAGGCCTTCGTGGCCGAGGCCCGCGCGGCCGGCGTCGACATCTTCCGCGTCTTCGACGCCCTCAACGACGTCGAGCGCATGGCGCCCGCGATCGCGGCGGTGCGCGAGGCCGGCGGCCTGGCGGAGGGGACGCTGTGCTACACCGGCGACCTGTCCGCGCCGGGAGAGCGCTACGACCTCGACCACTACCTGCGCGTGGCGGAGGGCGTGATCGCCGCCGGCGCCCACGTGCTGTGCATCAAGGACATGGCCGGGCTGCTGCGCGCCCCGGCCGCGCGCACGCTGGTGGGCGCGCTGCGCGAGCGCTTCGACGCCCCGGTGCACCTGCACACCCACGACACCGCCGGCGGCCAGCTCGCGACCTACCTCGCCGCGATGGAGGCGGGCGTCGACGCGGTCGACGGCGCCGCCGCACCGCTGGCCGGCATGACCAGCCAGCCGTCGCTGGCCGCGATCGTCGCCGCCACCGACGCCACCGACCGGGCGACGGGGCTGTCACTGGACGCCCTGGCCGACCTCGAGCCGTACTGGGAGGCCGTGCGCCGGCTCTACCGGCCGTTCGAGGAGGGGCTGCCCGCGCCGACGGGCGCGGTCTACCGCCACGAGATCCCCGGCGGCCAGCTGTCCAACCTGCGCCAGCAGGCCGCGGCCCTGGGCCTGGCCGACCGCTGGCCGGAGGTCGAGCGGCTGTACGCGCGCTGCGACGACCTGCTCGGCGGGCTCATCAAGGTCACCCCCACCAGCAAGGTGGTCGGCGACCTCGCGCTGTACCTGCTGTCAACCGGCCTGGACCCCGACGTGCTCGCGGCCGATCCCGCCGGCCGCGACCTGCCGGACTCCGTCATCGGCTTCCTGCGCGGCGAGCTCGGCACGCCGCCGTTCGGCTGGCCCGAGCCGTTCCGCACCCGCGCGCTGGAGGGGCGTGACCCCGCGCCCGGCGACCCGGAGCTGGACGCCGGGGACCGCGCCCTGCTGGCGGACCCGGCCACCACGACCCGCGACCGGCGCCGCGCGCTGGACCGGCTGCTGCTGCCCGCCGCCGCCGCCGCGCACGCGCAGGCCGTGGAGCGCTACGGCGACCAGTCGGTGCTGCCGACGCGCCCGTTCCTGTACGGGCTCGAGCGCGGGGAGGAGGTCGAGATCGACCTGGAACCCGGCGTCCGGCTCCTGGTCAGCCTGGAGGCCGTCGGTGACCCCGACGAGCGCGGCATGCGCACCGTGCTGGTCAACCTCAACGGCCAGGCCCGCCCGGTCGAGGTGCGCGACCGCGCGGCCGGGGTGACCGCGGTCACCGCGGAGAAGGCCGACCCAACGGACCCCCGCCACGTCGCGGCGACCCTGACCGGCGTGGTGACCCTGCAGGTCGCCGCCGGCGACACCGTCGAGGCGGGCCAGAAGGTCGCCGCGATCGAGGCGATGAAGATGGAGTCGGGCGTCAGCGCCCCCCGCGCCGGCACCGTTGACCGCCTCGCTGTCCCCAGCGGCACCGCCGTCGAGCCCGGCGACCTCCTCCTGGTCCTCACCCCGGACTGACCGCGGCGGGTCGCGGGTGCGCAGCACTAGAGTTCGGGGCCCGGAGCGGAGGAGAGCGATGATGGCCAGCGCGACCTGCACCCACCTCGACATGGTCCGTCCCGTGGAGCCCAGCGCGCAGGGGTGCGAGGACTGCCTGCGCATCGGCGACACCTGGGTGCACCTGCGCGAGTGCCTGACCTGCGGGCACGTCGGGTGCTGCGACGACTCCAGGAACCGCCACGCCACCGCGCACTGGCACGCCGACGACCACCCGCTGATCCGCTCCTTCGAGCCGGGCGAGAACTGGGCGTGGTGCTACGTCGACGAGGTGGTGATGGAGGTCCGTGGCTGAGGCGGCTCACCCGACCCGTCGGACACCGACCGGGCCCGGCTGACGGGGGCACACTCCCTCCCCTGCGCACGGCAGGGGAGGAAGGGTGGGAGTGGCCCGCTTGTCGTTGGTCATCGCCCTGGTCGCCGCATCCTGGGCGGCGGCCGCCTGCCTCGTGCTGGGGCTCGTCTCGTTCGCCCAGTTCCCGGCGGAGCTGCGGTCCGGGTCCGCCGGGAGGTCCGGCATCCTGGGCCAGCCGGTGGAGTTCGTCGTCCTGGGCGGGGCGGGTCTCCCGGACGAGGGCGTCGAGCGCGCCATCGCGGACCTCAGCACGGCCAACGTCGTGGTGCCCTCGCTGGTCGCCCTCGCCGCCACGGTGGTGGCGGCCCTCCAGCGGCGGGGTCGCGCGCCGCGCGGGGTCCTGTGGGTTGCGCTGGGCCTCCAGGTCGCAGCGCTGCTGCTGGAGCTCAACGCGCTGGGCCTGCGCTCGGGAGGCCTCGTCGTGTTCTACAACTTCTTCCGCAACCACCCCTGGCGGGCCCTGCTGCTGGCCGCCAGCACGGCGCTGGTGCTGTGGGTGGCCCTGGCTGCGACCCGGGCCGACCGGGAGGCGGTGGGAGCCGCCGCCACCTCCGGCGTCTGACCCGGCCCTGCGGCGGCCGCCGCTAGCATGCGCCGCAGCCGCGAAGGGGGCCGAGGGGAGGACGAGGGCATGGCGAACGCGACCCGCACGCAGCTCGGGACGGTCCGCCCCGCGGAGCCCGGTGCCCGTGGCTGAGACCGGTGACCCGAGCCGGCTCGACGAGCTGATCGACGAGCGGCGGGCCAAGGCGCGCGCCCTGCGGGACGCCGGCATCGACCCCTATCCGGTCGGGGTGCGGGTCACCCACGCCCTGGAGCAGGTGCGCCGGGAGTACGACGGCCGGCTGGAGCCGGGCGAGGGCAGCGGCGCGCAGGTCAGCGTCGGCGGGCGCCTGGTCGCGCGGCGCGGGCACGGCAAGCTCGTGTTCCTGGTCCTGCGCGAGGGCGACACCGACCTGCAGGTGCTCGCCGCGCTGGACACGCTGGGGCCCGAGGCCATGGCCCGGGTCGAGGACCTCGACCTCGGCGACTGGGTCGGCGTCGCCGGCGAGGTCGTGCGCAGCCGCCGCGGCGAGCTGTCGGTGCAGGCGGGCACCGTCACCCTGCTGGGCAAGAGCCTGCGGCCCCTGCCCGACACCTGGCACGGCGTCCGCGACGTCGAGACCCGCTTCCGCCAGCGCGAGGTCGACCTGGCGATCAACGCCGACGCCCGCCGGGTGGTCCGCATCCGGGCGGCCGCCATCGCCGCCCTGCGCGCGGAGTACGCCGACCGCGGCTACGTCGAGGTCGAGGGCCCGGTCCTGCACACCCAGGCCGGCGGCGCGCTGGCCAAGCCGTTCGTGACCCACGCGAACGCCCTGGACCTGGACCTGTACCTGCGCATCGCGCTGGAGCTGCACCTCAAGCGGCTGGTGGCGGGCGGCATGACGCGGGTGTTCGAGATCGGCCGGGTCTTCCGCAACGAGGGGCTGTCGCCGCGCCACAACCCCGAGTTCACGATGGTCGAGTCCTACGAGGCCTACGCCGACTACCACGACATCATGGACCTGACCCAGGCCCTGCTGCAGCGCGCGGCCGTCGAGGCCGTCGGCACCACCGCCCTCGACCACGACGGCGGCAAGGTCGACCTGGGCGGGGAGTGGCCCCGCCGCCCCTTGCTGGACCTGGTCCGCGCCGCCACCGACCGGCCCGGCCTGTCCTACGACACGCCCGCCGAGGAGCTGCGCGCGCTGGCCGCCGCCCACGACGTGCACGCCGACCCGGCGTGGGGGCCGGGCAAGCTCGTCCTGGAGCTGTACGAGAAGCTGGTCGAGCACACGCTGTGGGACCCGACCTTCGTCGTGGACTACCCCGTCGAGGTCTCGCCCCTGGCGCGGCGGCACCGGTCCGACCCGCACGTCACCGAGCGCTTCGAGCTGATCGTGGCCGGCCGGGAGCTGGCCAACGCCTTCACCGAGCTCACCGACCCCGACGACCAGCGGGCGCGGCTGGAGGCGCAGGCGCGCGCGCGGGCGGGCGGCGACGAGGAGGCCATGGCGGTCGACGAGTCGTTCCTGCGCGCCATGGAGTTCGGCATGCCGCCCATGGGCGGCCTGGGCATCGGCGTCGACCGGCTCGTCATGCTCCTCGCCGACGTCCAGACCATCCGCGACGTGATCCTGTTCCCCACCCTCCGCCCCGAGCGCTGACCGTCCTCCGGCCCTGGTCGAGGTTCCGGACAGGGTGTTCCTGGCCGTCCGTACGAGCGACAGCGGTTCGAAGCCCATAAGGGTTGCCGGTCCGCTGCACGCAGGGCCACGCCCGCGCGTCCTCGTCGCGGCGTGCGTGACCGGCCGACGGCCCGCGTGCCGGCGATCGGCGTGGACCCACGCCCGCCACATCGGGCCCACGGACGATGAGCAGGGAGACCCCTGCGACGACAGCGACACCGCGCCCGGGCGGGGATCTGCGCCGGCGTCACGGCAGCGATGCTGCTGGTCGGTCCGGCTGCGCTGGCCCAGGAACCGGGCGCGTCGCCGTCCCGGACCGGCGGTGACGGGCAGCTCGCCGCGTTCCTGGAGCAGCCGCGCGCCCTCCTCGCGCGCAGCGCGCGGGCGATGGGGCTGGGGGGCGACCGCGAGGAGCCGGCCCCGGCCGGCCCCGCGGTCCCCGGGGACGGGCAGGATGTCGCGGGCGGCGCCGCGCCGGCGCCCGAGCCCGCGCCCGAGCCCGCGCCGGCCGCGGGCGGGGGCGGGGACGCCCCCACGACCCCGCCGCCCGGCGGCGACCGCGAGGACGGGGACGGCGGCCGCCCCGCGGGGGGCGGGACCGGGGACGCCGCGGGCAGGACGATGTTCTCCACCTTCGAGGACGGCGACATCGACGAGTGGGCGGTGAGCCAGCAGGCCTGCGACTACTCCCAGGAGATCGTTGCGGACCCGCTCGGTTCGGGTGCCAGGGTGATGCGCTTCGAGATGCGGCCCGAGGACGCCGAGGGCTGCGCGAGCTACGACGGCCCCGGCAAGGAGGCCTACGGCGGTGCGAAGTCCGACCTGCGCGCCGACGCCCCGGAGGTCCAGACCGGCGAGTACTTCTACGGGTTCCAGCTGCTCCTGCCGGAGGGCTTCGGCGACTCCGTCGGCACGGCTTCCTCGATCCTGTTCCAGGTGCACGCCGGCTTCCCCGCGCGGCCACCCCTGGCGCTGGCGGTCGAGGGGGACCGGCTCCGGGTGGGGACCAGCCACGGGGACGGCAAGGGGACGGCCGGCCCGGGCGCCGACCTCGGACCCGTCGCGGACTGGGAGGGCCGGTGGCTCGACGTCGTCGCCCACCTGGACCTGTCCTGCGACTCGTCGCAGGACGCGGTGGAGCTGTTCGTGCGGCGCCCCGAGGACGCCGACTACCGTCGCGTGGCGGACTTGACCGGCGACATCGGCTACGACGGCAGGGCGGCGTGGGTCGGCCCGGCCCGCATCGGTCTGTACAACCCGCGCTACCGCAGCGCGCCGGAGAAGCACAGCGGTCCTTCCATCGTCCATTTCGGCCACTACGTCGAGGGCACCTCCTTCGAGGCGGTCCGCACCGACGGACTCCCTCCGACCCAGCGCTGACACTCGCGGCGAGGACACCGCAGCGGACGCCGGCCGAGGGGTGACCCCTCGGCCGGTCCGGGCCGGTCCCGACCCCGTCCCGCCCCGGGCTCCGCCGGCGGGTGAGCTGGTGGGCCTGTACCGCTGGCCCGCCCTGCCGGCTCACGGCCTGTCATCCTTGACCGGTCCCCACGGCGGGGAACGACGAGAGGACACGGGTGTGGGACTGGCGATCCGGAGGCCTCGTGCCGCGACGTGGGCTGCGGCACTGCTCGTCACGATGCTCCTCGTCGTGGCGCTGCCCGATCCCGCCGTCGCCGGGTACACCCAGCCCGGCCTCCGCAACGCCGACGGCAGCGTGCACCCCGTCCCGGCGCCCAACCCGCGTACCGGCGCGCAGCTGAACGTCGTGCACCACGGCGCCCGGACCGCCGCCGACTCCGCCGACGATGCCGCGGCCATCCGCCGCGCGCTCGCGGCGGCGAGGTTCGGCGACGAGGTCTACCTGCCCGACGGCACCTACGACCTGCGCACCACCGCGGGCGTGGGCGACACGCACTTCTACCTGCGCGACGGCGTCAACCTCCGGGGGCAGAGCCGGGACGGGGTGAGGCTCGTGTCGTACCCGGACGGGGACGGCCGCTGGGTGGACGCCATGCGCGCGTCGGGTGTCAAGGACGCCACGCTGTCGGACTTCACCATCACCTCGAGCTGGAACGGCGCCTACTCCGACGATGTCGGTCAGAACAACCCTGACCGCGGTGGCCCCCGGTTCGGCATCTACATCAAGCTCAGCAGCCAGACCGGCCCCAGTGCCCGGGTGACCGTGGAGGACGTGCTGGTCGAGGAGTTCCAGAAGGCGGGCGTCCAGATCGAGCGCAGCCACGACGTCGTGGTGCGGCGCGCGGTGTTCCGCAACGCGACCGACCTGGGCGGCGGGGGGGCCGGCTACGGCGTCGCCATCGACGGCGTGCCCGGCACCTCCAAGGCGGAGGCGGACTGGGGTGACGCGTACTTCAACGTCGTCGAGGACTCGGGGTTCTACGGCACCCACCTTCGCCACGGCGTCCTGATCCAGTACAACGCCCACAACAACCTGGTGCGCCGCAACGTCTTCGACCGGGTGCAGCTCGACTCGATCGACCTGCACGGCGAGGGCGAGTACCTCAACGAGGTGACCGGCAACGAGGTCCGCAGCACGCTCCGGGAGGGCGCCGTCGGCGTCGGCAGCACGGGCGGCGGCCCCGGGATCTACTGGCACGGCGCGTCCGGCGCCGGCAACCACATCCACCACAACACCCTGCGGGACTCGGTGTACGGGGTCCGGGTGCACATGGGTTCCCCCGGCACGCGCATCGAGTCCAACACCATCGAGAACCTGACCACCAGCACCCGCCGCTACGCCTTCGGCGTGCTGGTCGAGAACGGCCCTGGGACGGTCATCACCGGCAACCGGATCCGCAACTTCAAGGGGGAGGGCGCCTGGGGGGTCCGGCTGCGGGCCGACCCGGGCGAGTGCCAGCCCTCCCCCTGCTCCGCGCCGGTCGGCGCGGGCGTGCCCCGTTCGGTGCGGGTCACCGGCAACACCGTCACCGACAACGCCGGCGGCATCCTGGTCACCGCCGGTGAGTCGCTCACCCTGTATCCCAACACCATGAGCGGGAACAGGGTGGACGTCAGCGACGTCCGCCCCTCGCCCTGATCCGCCCACCGGGCCGGTGCCTGCCCCGCCGGGCCGGAACACCGCCGGCCCCTGACCTGTTGGAGAGGGTCCAGGAACGCTCAGACCGACCGACACCAACAGGGTGCAGGGGGGAGATCCGACCCCCGGCTGGTAGTCTGGCGGCTCGAGCACCAGTAGGGGGCAGTGCATGTTCGAACGCTTCACGGACCGCGCCCGGCGCGTGGTTGTGCTCGCGCAGGAAGAAGCGCGGATGCTCAACCACAACTACATCGGCACGGAGCACATCCTGCTCGGGCTCATCCACGAGGGCGAGGGGGTTGCGGCGAAGGCGCTCGAATCCCTCGGCATCTCCCTCGAGGGCGTGCGCGACCAGGTCGAGGAGATCATCGGCCAGGGCCAGACCGCCCCGGCGGGGCACATCCCGTTCACGCCGCGTGCGAAGAAGGTCCTCGAGCTGTCGCTGCGCGAGGCGCTGCAGCTCGGCCACAACTACATCGGGACCGAGCACATCCTGCTCGGCCTGATCCGCGAGGGCGAGGGCGTCGCCGCCCAGGTGCTCCAGAAGCTGGGCGCGGACCTCAACCGCGTGCGCCAGCAGGTCATCCAGCTCCTCTCCGGCTACGCCGGGGGCGAGGGGCAGGGCTCCGGCCAGAAGGCGGGCGTCAGCGGTGGTTCGGGCGAGGAGTCCAAGGGCTCCCCCGTCCTGGACCAGTTCGGCCGCAACCTGACCCAGCACGCCCGCGAGGGCAAGCTCGACCCGGTCATCGGGCGCCAGCGCGAGATCGAGCGGGTCATGCAGGTCCTGTCGCGCCGGACCAAGAACAACCCGGTGCTGATCGGCGAGCCCGGCGTCGGCAAGACGGCCATCGTCGAGGGCCTGGCCCAGATGATCGTCAACGGCACGGTGCCCGAGACGCTCAAGGACCGCCAGCTCTACACCCTGGACCTCGGCGCGCTGGTGGCGGGCAGCCGCTACCGCGGTGACTTCGAGGAGCGCCTCAAGAAGGTGCTGAAGGAGATCACCACCCGCGGCGACATCATCCTGTTCATCGACGAGCTGCACACGCTCGTGGGTGCGGGCGCCGCCGAGGGCGCGATCGACGCCGCGTCGATCCTCAAGCCGATGCTCGCCCGCGGCGAGCTGCAGACCATCGGCGCGACCACGATCGACGAGTACCGCAAGCACCTGGAGAAGGACGCCGCGCTGGAGCGCCGCTTCCAGCCGATCACCGTCGAGGAGCCCTCGGTCGCGCACACGATCGAGATCCTCAAGGGCCTGCGGGACCGCTACGAGGCGCACCACCGCGTCACCATCACCGACGACGCGCTGGTCGCCGCGGGCAACCTCGCCGACCGCTACATCTCCGACCGCTTCCTGCCGGACAAGGCGATCGACCTGATCGACGAGGCCGGCTCGCGCCTGCGCATCCGCCGCCTGACCGCCCCCCGGACCTGCAGGGTCTGGAGGAGGAGGCCGCCCGGATCCGCAAGGACAAGGAATCGGCCATCGACGAGCAGGACTTCGAGAGAGGCCGCCCAGCTCCAGGACTCCGAGAAGAAGGTCCTGGACCGCAAGGCGGCCCGCGAGAAGGAGTGGAAGTCTGACGGCATGGACTCCGTGCTGACCCTCGACGACGAGGACATCGCGGAGGTGCTGTCGAACTGGACGGGCATCCCGGTCTTCAAGCTGACCGAGGAGGGGGCCAGAAGCTGCTGCGCATGGAGCAGGAGCTGCACAAGCGGGTCATCGGCCAGGAGGACGCCATCGCGGCGGTCTCCAAGTCGATCCGGCGCACGCGGGCCGGCCTCAAGGACCCCAAGCGCCCGTCCGGCTCGTTCATCTTCCTGGGGCCCTCCGGTGTCGGGAAGACCGAGCTCGCCAAGACCCTCGCCGAGTTCCTCTTCGGTGACGAGGACGCGCTCATCCACCTGGACATGTCCGAGTACATGGAGAAGCACACGGTGTCGCGCCTCATCGGCTCGCCGCCGGGCTACGTCGGGTACGAGGAGGGCGGCCAGCTCACCGAGGCCGTCCGCCGCCGCCCGTTCTCGGTGGTCCTGTTCGACGAGGTGGAGAAGGCCCACCCGGACGTGTTCAACGCCCTCCTGCAGATCCTCGAGGACGGCCGTCTGACCGACGCGCAGGGCAAGCAGGTCGACTTCAAGAACACCGTGCTGATCATGACCTCCAACCTGGGGACCCGGAACCTCGGCAAGGCGGGTCTGGGCTTCGCAGCCAGGGCGGACGAGCGCGACAACTACGCGCGCATGAAGGAGCAGGTGAACGAGGAGCTGGAAGCAGCACTTCCGCCCCGAGTTCCTGAATCGCATCGACGAGGTCATCGTCTTCCACCAGCTGACGCCCGCCGAGGTCCGCACCATCGTCGACCTGATGATGAAGCGGGTGAAGGAGCAGCTGAAGACCAAGGACCTCGAGATCGAGCTGACCGACGACGCCAAGAGCTGGCTGTCGCAGAAGGGCTACGACGCCTCGCTGGGCGCCCGGCCGCTGCGCCGGACCATCCAGCGCGAGGTAGAGGACGTCCTGTCGGAGAAGATCCTGCTCGGCGAGTTCCGCGCCGGTCAGCTGATCGTCGTCGACACCGAGGAGGACGCGATCGTGTTCCGCCCGGCCCCCGCCCCGACGCACCCCCCGCCGGTGGCCCTGGCCCCCGCGGCCGCCGCCTTACCGTGTTCGACCGGCCCCCGGCGGGCCCGGCGCCCCGGCGCGGGGCCCTCCTGCGTGACGGCCTCAAGTCGGGCGTTGAACGCCCGATGACAGGTGGGGGAACGCGGTGGCGGGCCCCCCGGACGGGGGCTACCGTTACCCGTCCCAACGCTGTCGGGCAGACCACCGCCGGACGCCGGGCGCGACACCAAGCGCCGCCCCGGTGGCGGGACGGCACCTCCCAGCAGGCGGGCCCGGTGCGCCAAGAGCGCCGGGCCCTACGCCTGTCGGGGCCCCGGCGGCGGGAGGCCGACCAGCCGCTCCAGCAGGTCCTCGACCTGCTGGTCCAGCGGGGGCCAGGGGAACCCGGGTCGCGCCTGGCGCAGGGCGAGCAGCCCGTGCAGGCCCGCCCACACCAGCGCCGCGAGCCGCGGCGGGTCCTGGGTCCCCAGCAGCTCCAGGCCCTCGACGAGGGTCGCGAAGGCGTCCGCGCCCGCGTCCGGGTCCTCCCGGGACCGCGCGCCCACCGAGGTCCCGAACAGCAGCCGGTAGCCGCCCGGTTCGCGCTCCGCCCAGTCGCAGTAGGCGCGCACGCCGGCGCGGAAGCCGGTGACGGGGTCGGTGACGTCGGCGGTGGCCGCGCGGATGTGGGCCGCGAGTTGGCGGAAGCGCCGGTCGACGACCGCGTTGACCAGGTCCTCCTTGCCGTCGAAGTGCAGGTAGACGCTGGGCGCGGACACCCCCGCCTGGCGGGCCACCGCCCGCAGGCTGACGGCGGACTCGTCGCCCGCGGCGACCAGCAGGGCGTCGGCGGCGTCGACGAGGTCGTCGCGCAGCTGCGCGCCCTCGCCCTTGCGGTTCCTCGTCCTCATGCTTGACAACTGTAACCTAGCAGGCGTAAATTTACGAGTGTCAACACAACTGTCGAAGAGGAGCACCCCGTGACCGCGATCACCCTTCCCGCCGCCACCCCGGCCGCGCGCGCCGCCACCGCGCCCCGCTGGGCCGAGACCGCGGGCCTCGTGGTCGGGCTGTTCTTCGCCGGCGCGGGCGTGATGCGCCTGCTGCCGGTGCCCTTCGACATGGAGCTGTTCGCCTCCTGGGGCCTGCCGACGTGGCTGCGCACCGGCGTGGGGGTCGCCGAGCTGCTGGCGGGGTCGCTGATGGCACTGCCGCGAACCCGCCCGATCGGCGCGGGTGGGGTGTTCACGATCATGGTGGCGGCCGGCACCGTCCACGCCGCGCTGGGCCACTCGATGGCCATCGCCGTGGTCGTCAACGGCGTCCCCGCCCTCCTCGCCCTGGCCGTCGCCTGGTCCACCCGCCGCCGCCTCGCCGAGCTGTAGGAGCTCAGCCGCCCCGCCCATCGCCGTCGCCGCGGCCGTGGGCGGGGCTCGCCGCGGCGCCGTCCTCGGTGATGCGGAACATGCCCAGCTCGCGGAGCCGCGCGGAGAGCGCGGCCCGCTGCGGGTCCGACGGGTGGAGCCAGGTGTCGTCCCAGTGCGGGTAGCCGGGGTGGCGCTCGGCCCAGTGCAGGTCGTCGGCGACGGACTCCGCGACGGCGCGGTGCTCGGCCTCGCCGACCGGGTCGGCGTGGTACTCCACGCTCCACTGGTACCGGTTGCGCCCGCCGACGCTGGCGTGCCAGGTGTGGAAGCCGAAGGCGATCACGTCCCCGGGCCGGGTGGCCGCCACGGTCAGCGGGAGCCGGTCCACCAGCGCCGCCAGCTCGGCCTCGTCGGCGACCGGGTTGGCCGCCCGCCAGGCCGCCAGCCGTTCCTCGACGCCGGGCAGGTGCGAGCACGGCAGCAGCCGCAGGGCCCCGTCGGCCGCGGCCAGCGGGTCCAGGTAGGTGACGAACTTCACGCCCTCCACCGGGATGCCGTAGTCGTCGTGCAGCGGCGCGGACCCGAAGAACAGCGTCCCGGTCGCCGAGCCGGGCAGCGCGGTGGTCCGCAGCAGCCGCGCCGCGGTCCCCAGCAGCCGCGGGTCGCCGACGAGGTCGCGCGACCGCGGGGTGCGGGGCCCCATCATCGGCAGGTCGTGCCCGGCGATCCCGCCGAACTCCTCCTCGCGGTCGTCGAAGGCGGAGCCGTAGGCGTCGCGCAGGGCCCCGTCCACCTCCGCCCGCAGGGCCACCGCCTCGTCCGCCTCGAGCAGCCCGCGCAGGACCACGAAGCCGAAGGTGCGGTAGTCCGCCACGTCGGCGTCGGTCAGCATGCGAGGATGCTCGCACATCCGGGACAGGGGGACGGGGCGTGCGGCTGGTGGTGGGACGGTGCTCGGTGGACTACGCCGGGCGGCTGTCGGCGTCGCTCGCGGAGGCGGTCCGGCTGGTGATGGTCAAGGCCGACGGCTGCGTGGCCGTGCACGCCGACGGCGGCGCCTACAAGCCGCTGAACTGGATGAACGCGCCGAACACGCTGCGCGAGGAGGAGGGCCGCTGGGTGGTCACCAACCCGGCGGGGGAGACCCTGACCATCACCTTCAGCGAGGTCCTGCTCGACGCCGCCCACGACCTCGGCGAGGACCCCGGGCTGGTCAAGGACGGGGTCGAGGCGCACCTGCAGGAGCTGCTGGCCGCCCACCCGGAGACCTTCGGCGACGGCGTCACCCTGGTCCGCCGCGAGTACCCGACGGGCATCGGCCCCGTCGACCTGCTCTGCCGCGCGGCCGACGGCTCGACCATCGCGGTGGAGGTCAAGCGCCGCGGGGAGATCGACGGCGTCGAGCAGCTGACCCGCTACCTGGAGCGCCTGAACCGCGACCCGCTGCTGCGCCCGGTGCGCGGCGTGTTCGCCGCCCAGCGCATCAAGCCCCAGGCGCGCACGGTGGCCGAGGACCGCGGCATCGGCTGCGTCGAGGTCGACTACGACCGCCTGCGCGGCCTGGAGTCCGACGAGCTGCGCCTGTTCTAGCCGGTCGTGACTCTAGGGTGGGCGCCACATGGACGCGCTGACCTCCCGGGAGCCGCGGGTGCGGACCCGGGCCGACGTGGCCGCCGCGGTCGCGGCGGGCCGGCCGGTCGTCGCGCTGGAGAGCACGCTCATCGCCCACGGGCTGCCCCGCCCCGGCAACCTCGACGTCGCCCGCGAGCTGGAGTCGGTCGTCACCGCCGCCGGCGCCCTGCCCGCCACCGTCGGCGTGGTCGGCGGCACGGCGGTCGTGGGCCTGGACGGCGACGAGCTGGCGCGCCTGGCCACCGGGGCCGAGGTCGCCAAGCTCGGCGTCCGCGACCTCGGCCCCGCGCTCGCCGCCGGACGCGACGGCGCGACCACGGTGGGCAGCACCGCGCTGCTCGCCGCCCGCGCGGGCATCGGCTTCTTCGCCACCGGCGGGCTGGGCGGCGTCCACCGCGAGGCCCGGGAGACCTGGGACGAGTCCGCCGACCTCGACGCCCTCGCCGGCACCGCCATCACCGTGGTCTGCGCCGGGGTGAAGTCGATCCTGGACGTCGGCGCGACCCTCGAGCGGCTCGAGAGCCGCAACGTCACCGTGCTGGGCTACCGCACGCGCCGCTTCCCCGGCTTCTACCTGACCGACTCCGGCCACGCGCTGGACTGGTCCGCCGACAGCCCGGAGGAGGTCGCCGAGGTGCTGGCCGCCCGCGCGGACCTGGGCCTCGCCGCCTCGGCCGTGGTGGTCGCCAACCCGCTGCCGCCCGCCGAGCAGCTCGACCCCGCGCTGCACGACCGCGTCCTGGGCGAGGCGCTCACCCGCCTGCGCGCCGGGGGCGTGACCGGCAAGGCGGTCACGCCGTTCCTGCTCGCGGCGCTGCACGACGGCACCGGCGGCGCGAGCCTGGCGGCCAACATCCGCCTGGTGCGGCGCAACGCCGAGCTGGCCGCCCACCTGGCGCTGGCCTGGTCCCAGCGCAGGGCATGACCGCCGCGGCCGTCGTCGTGGTGGGCGACGTGATGGCCGACGTCGTCGCGCGGCTGCGCGGCCCGATCGCGACGGCCAGCGACACCGCGGCGCGCATCGAGCGCCGCGCCGGCGGCTCCGCGGCGAACGTCGCCGCCTGGCTGGCGATGCTGGGGATGCCGACCGTGCTGGTCGCCCGCGTGGGCGACGACCGCGAGGGCGCCGAGCAGCTCGCCGCCCTGGACCGCGGAGGCGTGCGCACGCGCGTGGCGGTCGACGCGCAGCGCCCGACCGGGACCGTGGTCGCGCTGGTCGCCCGCGCGGGTGGGCGCAGCATGGTGACCGACCGCGGCGCCAACCTCGCCCTGGCGCCGGCGGATGTGCCCGGCGAGGAGTTCCGCGCCGGCCGGCACCTGCACCTGTCGGGCTACGCGCTGCTCGACGCCGGTTCGCGGCCCGCCGCCCGGCACGCCCTGGCGCTCGCGCGGGGGGCGGGCATGACCGTCTCGGTCGACCCGTCCTCGGCCGAGCCGCTCGCGCGCGTCGGCGCCGACCGGTTCCTGGGCTGGACCCGCGGCGCCGGGACCTGCCTGGCCAACCTCGACGAGGCCCGCGTCCTCACCGGGCTGCGGATGGCCGCGGCGGCGGCCCGGGCCCTGACCGCCCGCTACGGCGAGGTCGTGGTGACGCTCGGGGCCCGTGGGGCGCTGTGGGCCGGTGCGGGGGAGGTCGTGCGGGTGCCGGTGACCCCGGCCGCGGTCGTGGACACGACCGGCGCCGGCGACGCCTTCTCCGCGGGCTTCCTGGCCGCGCGCCTGTCCGGCGCCCCCGCCCCGGCCGCCCTGCGGGCGGGCGCCGACCTCGCAGCGCGGGCCGTGGCGCGCACGGGCGCCCGCCCCTGACCCGCGCGCGTCCGGTCCCGCGCCTCAGCCGCGCGCGGCGGGGATGCGGTAGCGCAGGAACAGCTCGCCGCCCTGGTCGTGGACCGACGCGAGGTCGAGGGGCACCCGGCCGGGCAGGCGGCCGACGAACCGCGGCCCCTCGGCGCCCAGGACCAGCGGCGCCACGGTGAGGCACAGCTCGTCGGCCAGGCCCGCGCCCAGCACGCTCTGCACCAGCCGCGGGCCGCCCTCGCAGAGCAGGTGGGCCAGCCCGTGGTCCTCGCGCAGCAGGCGCACGGCCAGGGGCAGGTCGACCTGGTCCTCCCCGGCCACGACCAGGACCCCGGCGCGGGCCGCGGCCGCCCGGGCCGCGGCGGGCGTCGCGGCGCAGGTCACCACCACCGTGGGGGTGACCGCGGCGGTGAAGACCTCGCTGGTGAGGTCCAGGGCGAGCGACCGGGTCACCAGCACGATCGCCGCCGGGCGGTCGCGGCCGTCCGCGGCGCGCCGCGCGGCCAGGTCGGCACGCAGCCGGTGCGGCCCGTAGCCCTCGGTCCGCGCGGTCCCCGCGCCGACCAGGATCCCGTCGGCGTGCGCGCGCAGGGCCCGGAACAGGTCGTGGTCGCCCGGCCCGCCCAGGCCGCCGGAGCGGCCGTCCTCGTCGGCCGCCAGCCCGTCCGCGCTGACCACGAAGTTGATCCGCAGCAGCGGCCCGTCGCCGGCGGGACGGGCGGCGTCGTAGGGGTCGACGTCCTCGGCGGGGAGAGGCAGGAGCCGGCGCATGGGCGGCACCCTATCCTCGCCTGCGGATGCGTCCCCTCCAGCGCCTGCTCCTGGACTGGTACGCGCGCACGGCGCGCGCCCTGCCGTGGCGCGCCACCCGCGACCCCTACGCGATCCTGGTCTCCGAGATCATGCTCCAGCAGACCCAGGTCAGCCGGGTGGTCCCCAAGTACGCGGCGTTCCTGGCCCGCTTCCCGACCGCGGCGTCGCTGGCCGCGGCCCCCGTCGCCGAGGTCCTGACCCTGTGGCAGGGGCTGGGCTACAACCGCCGCGCGCTCGCGCTCCAGCGCGCGGCCCGGGCGGTCGTGGACGAGCACGGCGGGGTCGTGCCCGACGACCTCGGGGCGCTGCTGGCCCTGCCCGGGCTGGGGCCCTACACCGCGCGGGCGGTGCTCGCCTTCGCCCACGACCGCGAGGTCGCGCCGGTGGACACCAACGTGGCGCGGGTGCTGTCGCGCGCGGCGGCGGGCGCGCCCCTGGGGCGGGCGGCGGTGCAGCGCCTGGCCGACGACCTCGTGCCGCCCGGCGAGGGCGCGCGCTGGAGCCACGCGCTCATGGACCTCGGCGCCACGGTCTGCGTCGCGCGCGCGCCGCGGTGCGGCGCCTGCCCGCTGGCCGACGTCTGCGCCTGGCGGGTCGCGGGCGGCGAGGACCCCGCGGCGTCGACCGCGCTGCGGGCCCGGCCGCAGGCGGCCTTCGCCGGCTCCGACCGCTACCCACGCGGCCGCCTGCTCGACGCCCTGCGCGCCGGGCCCGTCGCGCGCGCGGACCTGGCGGCCGCGGCCCACCTGGCCGGCGCCCCGCCCGCACGCCTCGCGGTCGTCGTCGACGGGCTGGTCGCCGACGGTCTGGCCGAACGGGACAGCGCGGGGCTGCGGCTGCCGCGTTGAACCGCCCATGATGTCGGCATGACTGCCGCAGCCCCCGGACACGCCGTGGTCGAGCCGCCGCTGGCCGACCCCCGCGACCTGCGGCGCGCCGACCTGCGGCGGGTGGTCCGGGCGGTCTACGCGGCCGTCCAGGAGGACAACCTGGTCGCCCTGGCCTCGGGCCTGGCCTTCAACCTGTTCCTGTCGCTGTTCCCCTCGACCCTGGCGGTCATCGCCGTCTACGGCCTGGTCGGCGACGCCGCCGACGTCCCCCGCTTCGTAAGCCGGATCCAGGAGCGGTTCCCCGTCCTGCCGCCCGAGGTCCTCGACACCCTCGAGTCGGTCATCGGCACCATCGTCAGCGACGAGTCCAACGGCCGGGTGGCGCTGTTCGGCATCCTGCTGGGGCTGTTCTCTGCGTCCGGGGCCGCCGCCGCCTCATCAACGGGCTGAACCGCGCCTACGGCGTGCGCGAGCAGCGCAACTTCGTGATGCTGCGCCTCACCGGGCTCCTGATCGCCGCCGCCCTGCTCCTGGCCCTCGCCGCGCTGGTGGTCACCGTGGTCCTGGGGCCCCAGGTGCGCGACCGGCTGGTGCCGCCCGCGCTGGAGGGCACCTGGGCCGACGTCGCCTCCGCCGTGGGCCAGTTCCTCATCGCCCTGGTGGTCCTGCTGGTCCTGTTCGCGTTCATCTACTGGGTCGGGCCGTACCGCCCGCGCCCACCGTGGCGGTGGCTCTCGGGCGGCACCGTGCTGGCCGTCGTCGGCTGGCTCGTGGTGTCGGGGGTTCGGCCTCTACACCTCGGTGTTCGCCAACTTCGACCAGAACCCGATCTACGCGGGCTTCGGCGGCTTCATCGTCCTGCTGCTGTGGCTCCAGCTCTCGATGCTGGTGATGCTGGTCGGCGCGGAGGTCAACGCCGAGCTGGAGCGCATCCGCGACGAGCGCGCCCGGGACCGGACGGCGGTCCTGGGCGAGGCCGCGGCCGACGCCCCCGCGCGGCCACCGCGGCACGCGCGCCGCCCGCGCGCCGATGCGGGGACGGCCGCGGGCGACCCTGCCCCCGGGCGGCGGCGGACCTGCACGCGGAGGTGGTCGCGGCCCTGGGCCCCGCCGTGCACGTCCCCGAGCCCCCGGCCGCGCGCGAGCCGCGGCCGGGCCCGCCACGGTCCCTGCCGTCCCCGCCCCTGCCGCCCCGCGCGGGGCGATCGCCGCGGCCGTGCTGGCCGCGGCGGTGACCGCGGTCGCGGTGACCGTGGCGCGGGCGGCGCGGCCGCGACGCCGGCGGGTCCTGCGGGCACGACCCGCCCGGCGCGGGCGCCGCTGACCGGGCGGCTGCAGCGCCTGGCGGGGGCTGTCACACCCCCTCCTACAGTGCCGGGCATGGCGAAGACGAGGACGCGGGCGCGCTGCACGACGTGCGGGCACGTGGAGCCGCGCTGGGTCGGGCACTGCCCCCACTGCGGGGAGTGGGGGACGTTCGTGGAGGAGGCCGTCCCGGCGGCGGGCGGCCGTGCCGGCGCGGCGGCCGGGGCGGGGGGCGGGTCGCGGGTGGTCGCGGTGGCGCCCGCGGGCCCGGCCACCCCGATCCGCGACGTGCCGCTGGACGCCCACCACCGCGCGGCCACCGGCATCGCGGAGCTCGACCGCGTCCTGGGCGGGGGCCTGGTCCCCGGGTCGGTGACCCTGCTGGGCGGGGAGCCGGGGGCGGGCAAGTCCACCCTGCTGCTGCAGGCGGCGTCCGCGCTGGCGGCGGGCGGGCGCACGGTCCTGTACGTGTCGGCGGAGGAGTCGCCCGGCCAGATCCGCCTGCGCGCGGAGCGGCTCGGCGCGCTGTCCGACGGGCTGCTGCTCGCCGCCGCGACCGAGCTGCCGGTGGTCCTGGGCCTGGTCGACGCCCACGGGCCCGACGTGCTGGTCCTGGACAGCATCCAGACCGTGCACGACCCCGACCTCGGCGGGGCGGGCGCGGGCGGGGTCGCCCAGGTCCGCCACTGCGCGTCGGTGCTCACCGAGACCGCCAAGCGGCAGGGCATGGCGACCGTGCTCGTCGGCCACGTCACCAAGGACGGGTCGCTCGCCGGGCCCCGCGTGCTCGAGCACCTCGTGGACACCGTCTGCGAGCTGGCGGGCGAGCGCCACCACGCCCTGCGGCTGCTCACCGCGGTCAAGCACCGCTTCGGCGCGGTGGGTGAGGTCGGCTGCTTCGAGATGACGGGCGGGGGTCTGCGCAGCGTGGACGACGCGGGGTGCCTGTTCGTCGGCGAGGCCCCCGACGGCACCACCGGGGTCGCGGTGACGCTGGCGCTGGAGGGCCGCCGCCCGCTGGCCTGCGAGGTGCAGGCGCTGGTCGCCCCCACCCAGCTCGCCAACCCCCGCCGGGTCGCCAGCGGCCTGGACGGCGCCCGGCTGGGACTGCTCGTGGCGGTGCTGGAGCGCCGCGCCGGCATCCGGCTGGGGGACCGCGACGTGTACGCGTCCAGCGTCGGCGGGGTGCGCCTGGCCGAACCCGCCGTCGACCTGGCGCTCTGCCTGGCCGTGGCGTCCAGCCGCCAGGACGTCGCGGTCCCGCGCGACCTCGTCGCCCTGGGCGAGGTGGGGCTGGCGGGGGAGCTGCGGCTGGTCGCCCAGACCGACCGGCGCCTGGCGGAGGCGGCGCGATTGGGCTTCTCCCGGGCGCTCGTGCCGCACGCGTACACTGGCGAGGCGTTCGGGCTGCGGGTGGACCGCGTCCGCGACCTGCTGGGGGCGCTGCGCTCGGGTCTCTCCGGTCCCGATCCCCGGCCCCGCGACACCTCGCGCCGCCCGGCCGCTCGCACGGGGGTGACGGCTGACGGCTAGGGGGGCGCATCGTGGCGTCGCGGGATGATCGGTTGCTGCCGATCCTGGCCCGGGTGGCGCCCGGCACCGCGCTGCGGGAGGGGATGGACCGCATCATGCGGTCCGGCAAGGGCGCGATCATCGTGCTGGGGGCCCCGCCCCAGGTGCAGGCGATCGTCTCCGGCGGGTTCCGCATGGACACGACCTTCTCCGCCCAGCGCCTGTCGGAGGTCGCCAAGATGGACGGCGCGATCATCCTCGACGCGGGGGCGGACCGCATCCTGTACGCCAACGTCCACCTGGTCCCCGACCCGGCCATCACCACCTCGGAGACCGGCACCCGCCACCGCACCGCCGAGCGCACCGCCCGGGCGACCGCGGTCCCGGTGATCTGCATCAGCGAGTCGATGCGCACGGTCCACCTGTACGTCGACGACACCCGCTACGCGCTGGAGGACAGCGCCCCGCTGCTGTTCCGGGCC
This sequence comes from Egibacteraceae bacterium, assembly GCA_030447925.1. Taxonomy (GTDB): domain Bacteria; phylum Actinomycetota; class Nitriliruptoria; order Euzebyales; family Egibacteraceae; genus JAUJNX01. The sequence continues at coordinate 86,354 of JAUJNX010000009.1, forward strand.
AACCAGGCGCTGTCCACCCTGGAGCGGTACCGCAACCGTCTCGACGAGGTGGCCGCGGCGCTGTCGGCGCTCGAGGTCGAGAACGTCGTGACCCTGCGCGACGCGGTCACCGTCCTGCAGCGCGTGGAGATGGTCCGGCGCATCGCCGACGAGGTCGAGCGCTCGGTCATGGAGCTGGGCAGCGACGGCCGCCTGCTCCAGCTCCAGCTCACCGAGCTGCTGGCGGGGGTGGAGGCCGAGCGCCGCCTGGTCGTGCGCGACTACGTCCCCGACCGCCGGCGCAAGGCGCCCGTGGTGCTCGCGCAGCTCGACGACATCCCCGCCGAGCAGCTGCTCGACCTGTCACGCCTGGCCGCCGCCCTGGGCTACGGGCCCGACAGCGGCCTGGACCAGCCCGTGGCGCCGCGCGGCTACCGCCTGCTGTCGCGCATCCCCCGGCTGCCCGACCGGACCGTGGACGCGCTGGTCGCGGAGTTCGCGTCGCTGCCCCGTCTGATGGCCGCGACCTTGGACGATCTGGACGCCGTGGAGGGCATCGGGGCGGCCCGCGCACGCCTGGTGAAGGAGGGGTTGACCCGGCTGGCGGAGTCCAGCATCCTCGAACAGTATGCCTGACCGCTCGCCCTGCATGTCGGTGGCCCCCCGAGGGGAGAATGGCGGTGCAGGCCGCTGAGCAGCACAAACGGATAATCCGGGCGGGCTGCCATGGTAGCCTCTGCAGTGGGTTTCCCGAGGCGGTCCTCCGCTCCCTTTCCCGCAGCCGGACCCGTAGGACGTTCGCCGCAGCACGTCGAAAGGACCCCAGCACCATGAGCTACAGCGTGGGAGACACTGTCGTCTACCCGCATCACGGCGCCGCCGTGATCGAGAAGCGGGAGAAGCGCAAGCTCGCCGGCGAGGAGCGCGACTACCTGGTCCTCCGGCTCACGTACGGCGACCTCACGCTCATGGTCCCCGCCGACGCCACCGACGAGGTGGGTCTGCGCAACGTCGTCGGCCAGAAGGAGGTCGACGAGGTCATCGACGTCCTCAGCCGCCGTGACGGCAGCATGCCCACGAACTGGTCGCGCCGGTTCAAGGCGAACTACGAGAAGCTGCGCTCGGGCGACATCTACCAGGTCGCCGAGGTCGTGCGGAACCTGGCGTGCGGAACCTGGCCCTGCGGGAGCACGACAAGGGCCTGTCCGCCGGCGAGAAGCGCATGCTGACCAAGTCGAAGCAGATCCTCGTCTCCGAGCTGTCGGCCGCGATCAAGAAGACCGACGAGGAGACCGAGGAGCTCATCGACGGCGTCCTCACCTCCTGAGCCGCCCGACCCGGGTTCGCTGAGGTGCGCGCCTGAGCCGCCCGGCGTATGAGGTGCGGAGTTGAGCACCACCGCGGTCCTGGTGGCCGCGGGGACGGGGGAGCGGCTGGGGCGGGGCGTCCCCAAGGCCTTCGTGGAGCTGGCCGGCGTTCCCCTGCTGGTGCACGCCGCGCGCGCGCTGCTCGCCGCGGCCGCGGTGGACGACGTGGTGGTCGTGACCGGCGACGCGGACCGCGCGCGCGCGGCGGACCTCCTGGGCGCCGCGGGCTTGCCGGCGCTCGCGGTCTGCGCGGGCGGGAGCACCCGGACCGACTCCGTGCGGCTGGGGCTGGACGCCTGCCCCGCGGGCACGACGGTGGTCGCGGTCCACGACGCCGCGCGGCCGCTGGTCACCCCCGCCCTGATCGACCGCACCGTCGCGGCCCTGGGCGACCCGTGGGCGGCGGTCGCGCCCGGCCTGCCGATCGTCGACACGCTCAAGCTCGTCGACCCGGCCGGCGGGGTGCTGCGCACGGTGGACCGCGCGGGCCTGTGGGCGGTGCAGACGCCGCAGGTCTTCGCCCGCGCCACCCTGGTCGCCGCGCACGCGTCACCCGCGCCAGCGGTCACCGACGATCTCGCGCTGGTCGAGGCGCGCGGCGGGCGGGTCCGCCTGGTGCCGGGCGAGCGGCGCAACCTCAAGGTCACCTACCCCGAGGACCTCGACCTCGCCGAGGCGCTCCTGGGCCGCGGGGCGGTGCCGCGGTGAGCGCGGCCGGGTTCCGGGTCGGGTCCGGGGTGGACGTGCACGCGTTCTCCGACGACCCGGCGCGGCCGCTGGTCCTGGGCGGGGTGACCGTCCCCGGCGCGCCGGGCCTGGCGGGGCACAGCGACGCCGACGTGCTGCTGCACGCCGTGGTCGACGCGCTGCTCGGCGCCGCCGGGCTGGGGGACATCGGCGCGCTGTTCGGGTCGGCGGACCCCCGCTACGCCGGGGCCGGCTCGGCGGTGTTCGTGACCGAGGCGGCGGAGCGCGTCCGGGCGGCCGGCTGGGCGGTGGGCAACGTCGACGCGACCCTGGTCGCGGCACGCCCGCGGCTGGCCGCCCACCGCGCCGCCATGGCGGCGTCGACCGCCCGCCTCCTGGGCGTCGACCCGGCGGACGTCAACGTCAAGGCGACCACCACCGACGGGCTGGGGTCGACCGGCCGCGGCGAGGGCATCGCCTGCCTTGCCACCGTCCTGCTCGGGCGCGCCGACCCGCCGACGGCGCGGCCGTAGGTAGGGCGGACCAGCGATCGCCGCCCCCGCCCCCCCGGGGGCCGGAGGGGCCGGCCTCACAGCTCCGCGACGTCGGCGGGCAGGCGCGGCCCGCCCTCGGGCCCGAAGCCGAGGGGCACGCCCAGGCTGGTCAGCTCGTCGCCGAGGGCGCGCATGATGCGCAGCAGCTCGCGCTGGTCGTCCTCCGGCAGGGCGGCGAACAGCCGGGCGGCGCGGTCGGCGTGCGCCTCCATGGTCCCCTGCATCCGCTCGCGGCCGGCGTCGGTGATCTCCACGATCGTGGCACGGCGGTCGGTGGGGTGGGGCAGGCGCCGGACGAGCGCGTCGCCCTCGAGCGCGTCGACCAGCGCGGTGACGCTGCGCGCCGTCACGCCGAGTTCATCCCGCAGACCGCTCATGATCTGCGGTCCGCCACACTTGAGCACGTGCAGGGCGCGCATCCTGGCGTAGGTGACGCCCTGGTCGCGGGCGCTCGCCGTCATCCACTTCATGAACGCAGGACCGAAGGCCGCGAAGGCCGCGACCAGCTGGTGCGGGAGATCGGTCGGGTCGGCTCGGTCAATCAGTGTGCTCACACACCTTCACCTGCGCTATGTTGATACCTGCCAGGGTAGATCCTTCCCCGCTGGAGGGCAATGCAATGACGGACGCAGTGACCGCCGAGGGGCTGGTCAAGTCCTACGGGACGACCAGGGCCCTCGACGGGGTGGACCTCACCGTGCCCCAGGGGACGGTGCTCGGTCTGCTGGGCCCCAACGGGGCGGGCAAGACCACCGCGGTGCGGATCCTCACCACCCTGCTCGCGCCCGACGCCGGGACCGCGCGGGTGATGGGCCTGGACGTCGTGCGCGACGCCGACCGCCTGCGCAGCGTGATCGGCCTCACCGGCCAGTACGCGGCGGTCGACGGGCTGCTCACGGGCCGCGAGAACCTGCGCCTGGTCGGCGACCTGTACCACCTGCCGCGCAAGCGGTCCGCGCAGCGCGCCGACGAGCTGCTCGAGCGCTTCGACCTGGCCGACGCCGCGGACCGCACCGCCAAGACCTACTCCGGCGGCATGCGCCGCCGCCTGGACCTCGCCGCCAGCCTGGTCAACGAGGCGCCGGTGCTGTTCCTCGACGAGCCCACCACCGGCCTGGACCCGCGCAGCCGCATCGACCTGTGGGAGGTCATCGCCGACCTGGTGAAGGGCGGCACCACCCTGCTGCTCACCACCCAGTACCTGGAGGAGGCCGACCGGCTCTCCAACCGGATCGCGGTCATCGACCAGGGCCGGGTGATCGCGGAGGGCACGTCCGACGAGCTCAAGTCCAAGGTCGGCGGCGAGGTTGTGGAGGTCCGCCTGGGTGACGCCGCCGACGCCGGCGCCGCCCGCCAGATCCTCGCGCGACTGGCCGACGGCGACCTCCAGGACGCGGGCGACCCGCTGCTGCTGACCCTGCCCGCCACCGGCGGGGTCCGCACGGTGGCGGAGGCCGCCCGCCTGCTGGACGACGCGGGCGTCGCCGTGGTCGAGCTGGCCATGCGCCGGCCCACCCTCGACGACGTCTTCCTCACCCTCACCGGGCGGGGCGCGGAGCGCGGTGACGGCGACGACGGCCCCGCCCCCAGCCCCCGCCGCTCGGCCCGTCGCGCCAGGAGTGCCGCATGACCACCGTCGCCGCGCCCACCCCCACCATCGCCACGCCGGGCTCGTCCGGCGGGCGCGCCGCCAACGCCTTCCGCGACGCGGTCGCGGTCACCGGGCGCAACCTCAAGCACTGGACCCGCCAGCCCCAGCTGATCGTCTTCTCGACGATCCAGCCGGTGATGTTCACCCTGCTGTTCAACTTCGTCTTCGGCAGCACGCTGGACAGCGCGCCCGGCTTCGAGCAGGTCGACTACACCGACTTCCTCATGGCCGGCATCTTCGCGCAGACCGTGGCGTTCGGCGCCACCCAGACCGGCGTGGGGCTGGCGGAGGACCTGGGGGGCGGCATGATCGACCGCTTCAAGTCGCTGCCCATGGCCCGGTCCGCCGTCCTGGTCGGGCGGACCACGTCGGACCTGGTCCGCAACCTGTTCGTCCTGGCGCTGCTGGTGACCATGGGCTACATCGTCGGCTTCAACTTCCAGAACGGCGTGGGCAACGCGCTGCTCGCGCTGGCGCTGGTGGCGGCGTTCGGGTACGCGTTCTCGTGGATCTTCGCGTTCGTGGGGCTCGCGGTGCCCAACGCGGAGTCGGCGCAGGCGGCCAGCTTCCTGCTGGTCTTCCCGTTCACGTTCGCCAGCTCGGCGTTCGTCCCGACCGAGCCGATGCCCGCCGTTCTGCGGGCCTTCGCGGAGAACCAGCCGATCACCGCGCTCATCAACGCGGTCCGCGCGCTGGCCATCGGCGGGCCCTTCGGGGCCGACACGACCGAGTGGGTGCTGCGCTCGCTGGCCTGGACCGCGGGGCTGCTGGCCGTGTTCATCCCCCTGGCCGTGGGGCGCTACCGCCGCCTCTGAGCGGCGCCGCTACGCTGCGGCGATGCGGCTCACCAACACCCTGACCAGGACCGAGGAGGAGCTCGTCCCGCGGGACGAGGGGCGGGTCACCCTCTACGTCTGCGGCCAGACGGTGCAGAACGTGCCCCACTTCGGCCACGCCAGGGCCGCGATCGTGCCGGACGTCCTGCGCCGCTACCTCGAGTGGCGCGGGTTCGACGTCCTGCACGTGCGCAACGTCACCGACATCGACGACAAGATCATCGACCGCGCGCGCGAGGAGGGCACGTCCGCCGCGGTCGTGGCGGAGAAGTACACGCGCATCTCCGAGCGCGAGATGGACCGCCTGGGCGTCCTCCCGCCGCACGTGATGCCGCGCGCCACCGGTCACGTCATCGAGATGATCGACCTCATCGAGCGGCTCGTCGACGGCGGCCACGCCTACGAGGGCGGCGGGGACGTCTTCTTCGCCGTGCGCAGCTTCCCCGGGTACGGGAAGCTGTCGGGCCGCGACGTCGACGAGCTGCGCGCCGGCGCCCGCGTCGACCCCGACGAGCGCAAGCGCGACCCCGCCGACTTCGTCCTGTGGAAGGCGGCCAAGCCGGGCGAGCCGAGCTGGCCGTCGCCGTGGGGGCTGGGGCGCCCCGGCTGGCACATCGAGTGCTCGGCGATGGCGCGGCGGTACCTGGGGGACGGCTTCGACATCCACGCGGGCGGGATGGACCTGGTCTTCCCGCACCACGAGAACGAGATCGCCCAGGCGGAGGCGGCGACCGGGCGCACCTTCGCGCGGCTGTGGCTGCACAACGGGCTGCTGCACGTCGGCAACGAGAAGATGTCGAAGTCCCTCGGCAACTTCGTCACCCTGGCCGAGGCGCTGGACCGCTACGGCGCCGACGTGCTGCGGATGTTCTACCTGCAGGTCGCCTACCGCTCGCCGGTGGACCTGTCCGAGGAGCGGCTGGCGGAGGCGCAGGCCGGGCTGGAGCGCTGGCGCGCCTTTCTGCGGGCCGCCGACGGGCTGGAGGCCGACGGCTCGGGCAAGGACGAGGCCGACCGGGTGCGGGAGCGGTTCCTCGCGGCGATGGAGGACGACCTGTCCACGCCGCGCGCCCAGGCGGCCCTGTTCGACGCCGTGACCGCGGGCAACCAGCACCTGGAGGCGGGCCGGACGGGCGAGGCCGCGGCCCTGCGCGACGTGGTGCGCGAGCTGGCCGGCGTCCTGGGCTACGCGCTGGCCGAGGACACCGGGGGCGCTGACGCCGCGCTGCTGGACGGATTGGTGCGCGAGCTGCTCGACCTGCGCGCGGAGGCCCGTGCCGCGCGCGACTTCGCGACCGGCGACCGCATCCGCGACCGCCTGGCCGCCCTGGGGGTGGTGGTCGAGGACCGCCCCGACGGCCCCCGCTGGCACCTGGACCCCCGCTGACCCCCCCGCCCGGGCCGCGAGGACCTCCCCGGCGCCGCCCGCGGCCCCGCCGCGCCGGCGACGCCGGCGGCCGCGGGGAGCCCCGCCGCGGCGCCCCACGCGGTGATGCCGGCGGCCGCGGGGAGCCCCGGCCCGGCGGCGGGCCCGGCGACGCGGGCGGCGGGGGCGGACCGGGGACGGGCGCGCCGCGACGGCGGGCCCGGCGACGCGGGCGCCGATGCGCCGCGGGGGGCCGGCGCGGAACGTGCCGGACGGCCGCGACGGGAGCCGGGGGAGGGGCCCCACGTCATCCCCGGCCGGCACCCGGTCGCCGAGGCGCTGCGGGCCCGACGCCGGCTCGTCGAGATCGTGGTGGAGGACCGGCTCGCCGGCGAGCTGGCCGACGTCCGCAACGCCGCCAACGCCGCGGGCGTGGCGGCGCGGGTCGCGCCCCGCGAGGAGCTCGACGACCTCGCGGGCGGCGTCCTGCACCAGGGCGTCGTCGCGGTCCAGCGCGCCTTCCCGTACGCCCCCTGTCCGCCCTGGCCGCCGGCGACCTCGTCGTCGTCCTGGACGGGGTGACCGACCCGCAGAACCTGGGGGCGATCGCGCGCAGCGCCGAGGCGGCCGGGGCGGCGGGCCTGGTCCTGCCCCGCCGCGCGCGGCCGGGGTCGGGCCCGCGGCCGAGAAGGCCGCCGCGGGCGCCTTCGGCTGGCTGGCGGTCGCGCAGGTCCCCAACGTCGCCGCGGGCCTCGCCGAGCTGGCCGACCTCGGCTTCTGGTCCGCCGGGCTGGCGGGCGAGGCGGGGACCGACGTGTGGTCCTCGCGCCTGCTGGACGGCAAGGTCGCCCTGGTGGTCGGCGCGGAGGGCCCGGGGCTGTCCCGCCTCGTCCGCGAGCGCGTCGACGAGCTGCTGGCCATCCCCTGCGCGGCCGGCTCGACAGCCTCAACGTGAGCGCGGCCGCCGCGGTCGCGCTGTTCGAGGTCGTCCGCCGCCGCACCGGCTGACGCCCGGCCCGCGGTTCGCCACTTGACAGCTCCGCCATGGGCTGGGCATAACTAACTAGTCAATACGGGCTAGCTACTGCTCGTCCCGGCATTCCCCGGGGAGTTCCCCACCCCTCCCCGGACCCCGTCGTGCGGGCGCTCGCTCGCACCACCTCAGGAGCTGCCATGAAGAGGGTCCTCGTCATCAGCACCATCGTCGCCGCAATGGCCCTCGGCCTCGCGCCGGGCGCCGCAGCGGACGCCGGTGATCAGGCGGTCGTGAACGTCGTCCCCGTCGTCCGGAACGCCAGCGAGCGGGCCACCGTCACGCTGACCGACAACGGCCTGACCGTGACCGCGATGGGCACGGGCGTCAACTTCGACCCGTTCAGCGAGTACGTCTCCCTCATGTACGGGCTCCAGTCGGTGCCCGTCACCACCAACGGCGTCCCCCTGCGCCGACGACGGCACCCTCGGCGCGCCCGCGGAGGCCACCGCGCGCATGTTCCTGGGCGCCTGGCTGCCGATCGTGGGCACCCAGCGCGCGCTGGTCGGGGTCAACGCCCTGACCGGCCTGGAGGAGGTCCGCACCGTGTCGATCCGCCGCGCCGGCGGCTCGATCACCGACCCGGGCACGATCCTGCTCCCCGGCGACGTGCGGCCGAAGGTCTTCCAGATCCGCTCCTGCGGCCTGATCAACGTCACCCGCGGCAGCTAGCCGACCACGGCCCGGGGGGGCCCCGCGCGGGGGCCCACCCCGCCCTCCGGGGAGGAACCAACGGATGCGCCACCCCAGCCTGCTGCTCCTCGCCGCCGCGGTGGCGCTCACCGGCTGCGCCGCGGCCGGCGACACCCCGCCGATCGCGGCGACCGTGGACGACACCCCCGTCCCGGTGGCCGAGGTCGACCGGATGCTCGCGTCGCTGGCGACCGACCCCGACGTCAGCGCGGCCATCGACACCGAGCCGGAGGTGGAGGCCCGGCTGCGAGGCCAGGTGCTGACCCAGCTGGTGCGCTCCACGGTGATGCGCCAGGAGGCCGCGGAGCTCGGCATCGACATCGACGACGAGCAGGTCCGCGCCTACGTCGCGGAGAACGTCGACGAGCACCTCGGCGGGCGCTGGGCCTCCTACGAGCGTTTCAAGGAACGCAAGCGCCTGTCCGAGGACGACGTGTTGGACCAGATGCGCGACGACCTGTACCGCAACCGCATCGCCGACGAGGTCGCGCCCGCGGTGGACGTCCCGGAGGAGCGCATCCGCGACGTCTACACCGAGGGCTGGGAGGGCAGGTCGCGGGTCCGCCACATCCTGCTCGGCACGCAGGAGGAGGCGCTGACGGCCCGCCGGCGCCTTGAGGCCGGCGAGGACTTCGCGGCCCTGGTGCGCGAGCTGACCCTCGACGAGCCCTCCATCGACCAGGGCGGCGACCTCGGCCCGTGGTTCCCGGAGCAGTTCGACCCGGCCTTCGACGCGGCCGTGCGCGACGCGCGCGACGGTGATCTGGTCGGCCCCGTCGAGACCCAGTTCGGCTTCCACGTCATCGAGCGCCTGGCCCCGCCGCCCTTCGAGGCGGTGCGCGACGAGATCCACGAGGTCCTCCTGGCCCAGGAGCGCGCCGGGCGGGTCGACCAGTGGCTCGCCGAGCGCCTGGCCGAGGCCGACGTCGAGGTCGCCGATGGCTTCGGCAGCTGGGACGCCAGCACCGCCGCCGTCGTCCCCGATCCCGCGGCCGCCACCCCCTCCTCCTGACCACCCGACCGCCCCGCGACGCGGAGGAACGCCATGGACCGGTCCCGCACGCTGCCCCCGCCCACCCCGCAGGCCCCGCCCGAGCCCCCGGCGGCGCCTCCGGCCGCGGGCCGCATCTCGCGCCGCGGCTTCCTGGCGGGGGTGGGCGGCGCGGCCGTGCTCGCCTCCGGCGCCACCGGCTGGGCGCTGTTCGGCCGCCCGTCGGCGGCCGGGCCGCGGGCCGAGGACTTCGACGCCGGGGTCGTGACCGCCTGGACGGCCACGACCCTGGGCATGATCGAGGCGGCCGGCTACCCGCCGCCCGTGGCGGCCCGGACGCTGGGCCACGTCGCCATCGGCCTGTACGAGTCGGTGGTCGGCGGGCTGGGCGGCGCGCCGTCGCTGGCGGCGGTCCTGCCGGGCGAGCTGGGCCGGTTGCCCTCGCCGCCCGCGGGCGTCGAGCACCACTGGCCGACGGTGGCGAACGCGGCGATGGGCCAGCTGCTGCCCGGGCTGTTCCCGATGCTGCCGGTCAGCGCGCAGCGGCGGATGGCGACGACCTACCAGGAGTTCGCCGTGCCGCGGTCACCGCGCGCCGTGCTGGACCGCTCCGTGGCCCACGGCCGCGCCGTCGGCGACGCGGTGCTGTCCTGGGCGCTGACCGTCAGCGGGCGCGCGTCGGACCAGCGCCGCCCGACCCCCGCGCCGGAGGCGATGACCGGGCGCGGCGCGTGGGAGCCCACGCCGCCGGCGTTCGCGCCCGCGCTGCTGCCCCACTGGGGGTCCCAGCGCCCGCTGGTGATCGGCGCCGCGGGCGGCATGGACGCCCCCCCGCCGCCGGCGTACTCCGAGGAACCCGGCTCTCCCTTCCACCGCGAGGCCGTGGAGGTCTACGACACCGGTCGGGCGCTGACCGCCGAGCAGCGCGCCATCGCACGGTTCTGGGCCGACGGCGCGGGCACCACCACCCCCGCCGGGCACTGGGCGGCGCTGCTGAACCAGGTGCTGGCCGACCGGCGCAGCGACCTGGCCGCCGCGGCGTCGGCGCACCTGCGCCTGGGCCTGGCCGTCACCGACGCCTTCGTCGCCTGCTGGCACACCAAGTACCGCTACCTGGTCCTGCGCCCGACGCCTTCGTCGCCTGCTGGCACACCAAGTACCGCTACCTGGTCCTGCGCCCGATCACCTACGTGCAGCGCGTCCTGGACCCCGCCTGGACCCCCCTGGTCGCCACCCCGCCGTTCCCCGAGTACACCTCGGGCCACTCCGTGCAGTCGGCCGCCGCCGCGCGCGTCCTGACCGGCCTGCTGGGCGAGACCGCGATCACCGATCGCACCCACGAGGAGCGGGGCCTGGGGACGCGGTCCTTCCCGTCCTTCGCCGCCGCCGCCGACGAGGCCGCCATCTCGCGGCTGTACGGCGGGATCCACTTCCGGTCCGCGATCGACCGGGGCCTGGAGCAGGGGCGGGCCGTCGGTGACGCGGTACTCGCCCTCGAGCTGACTGGCGCACGCTGAGCGATCGTTCGGCAACGCACTGTCACTCTGTGCAACATCTTTTCGACTGTTCGTGCTTCACCTACTTGTCATGAACAACCGCCCCATTCCTTGCGTTTGCGAAGGTACAAAGGAGGTGTCCACCGGAGGGCTGGGCCATGCCGACCGCGGAACCCAATTCCACGGCCCCCTCCGGGGGCCTGGGCGTCCGCGTGTCCGACGTGGTCATCGATGTCGACTACGCGATCATCGAGCACTTCTCCAAGCATCTCTACCATTCGCCGAACAAGGCGGTGGAGGAGATGGTCAGCAACGCCTTCGACGCGTTCGCGGCGCGGACCTACGTCTATCTCCCGGGCCGCCTGACCCGCGACCGCGTGGCCGTCTGGGACGACGGCACGTCGATGGACGTGGCCCACCTGCAGGAGATGTGGTCGATCGGGCGCAGCGCCAAGCGCGACCGGGACCGCACCGTCGCGGTGGGCGGGAGCACGCGCAAGGTGATCGGCAAGTTCGGCATCGGCAAGCTCGCGAGCTACTCGGTCGGTGAGCGCATCACCCACCTGTGCCGCGGCGGGTCGCGCTTCCTGCTGCTGTCGGTGGACTACCGCGAGCTGCGCAGCGACCTCGACGACCGCGGGCCGGGCTCCGCCGCGCGGTCGGTGAACCCCGTCCTGTCGCTCACCGAGGCCGAGGCGGCGGCGCTCGCCGCGTCCTGGTTCCCGCAGGGCTGCCGCGCCCTGACCGACCTGTGGGACACCGACAGCTGGACCCTCGCGGTCATCGACGAGCTGTCGGGCGCGGCGCTGTCGCCCAACCGCCTGCGCTGGGTCCTGGCCAACGGCATGCCGGTGCGCGCCGACTTCCGCGTCGAGGTCGACGACGAGCCGGTGGTGCCCCGGACCCCGCGCGGCGCCACCGCGGTCTGGGACCTGGGCGAGCCGCGCGTCGCGGAGTCCCTGGCCAACGCCTGGGCCGAGGCTGCGGCCGCGGGCGAGGTGGCCGGGCGCTGGGAGGTGGAGGACGGGCCGCGGCCGGACTGGCCGGCATCGGGGCCGGGACCGGTGCTGCGCTTCCCGCGCCTCGGCGCCGTCCGGGCCGAGCTGCGCCTGTTCCCCCGATCGCTGGAGGACGCCCGCGCCGCCGCCGCGGGGCGGGCGCACGGCTTCTTCCTGCTGGTCCGCGACCGCCTGGTCAACCCCGACGACCCCCTCCTGCTGCTCCCCAGCCCCTCGTGGGCGACGCTGTACCGGCTCCAGGTGCGCATCTGGGCCGACAACCTGGACGACGAGCTGCTGGCCGACCGCGAGCGCCTGCGCTCCGACACCGCCCGCAGCCGCGAGCTGCGCACCCTCCAGGCGGGCCTGTACCGCGCCGCCTTCGCGGAGCTGGAGCGCCAGGACAACCGCCGCCTGCTCGCGTCGCGCCCGGCCAGCCTGCTGCCGACGCACTCCCGCGAGCTGTTCCGCGCCCCGCTGAACGCGCTGCTGCTGCGCCGCGACCTGCTGCCCGACGCCGCCTTCGACCTCACCGACCCGGGGGTGGAGCGCCAGGACCTCGCCGCGTCGGACCCCGTCGCGGTCGTGCGCGCGGGCGACCCGGGCTTCCGCGTCAACACCGCCCACCCCTTCTTCGTCGCCCTGCAGAAGCGGCTCGGGCGGGGCCAGCGCGCGCAGGAGGCGCTGCGGGCCTTCGACCTGCTCGCCGTCGGCGAGCGCCTGCTCGAGGGCTTCCTGTACGACGAGGGCATCGCCGACCGGCGCATCGAGGCGGTGCTGCGCTGGCGCGACCAGCTGCTGCGCGCCCTGGCCGTGCAGTACGCCGACTCGCCGGAGGAGGTCGTCCGCGAGGTGCTGTCCGCGTCGTACGCGGGCGCGGCGCGCTTCGAGAACGCGCTCGCCGACCTGTTCGCCTCCATGGGCTTCATCGCGACCCGATCGGGGCGGTCCGGCACCGACGACGTGCTGGTGCTGGGGCCCACCGGCACCACCTCGACGCGCTTCACCATCGAGGCGAAGGGGTCGCACCGGGCCGTGGCCAACGACGGGGCGGAGATCGCGGGCGCCGCGGCCCACCGCGACGCGGCCGGGGCGACCCACGCGATCGTCGTCGCCCGGTCGTTCGCGGGCTTCCAGCGCGGCGAGGCGCACCGCGCCGCGGTGCTGGCGGAGTGCCGGTCGGTGGGCGGGGTGTCGGTCGCCACGGTCCAGACCCTGGTCGAGCTGCACGACGCCGTGCGCCGCTTCAGCTACCCCCTCAACCTCATCCTGCCGGTGCTCGCGGTCGTCGAGCCGCCCGACGACAAGCGCCGCCGCGTGGCGGAGCTGGCCCAGCCGGTGGAGCACTTCGACTACCGCGAGCTGCTCGAGGACATCTGGCGCCGCCAGCAGGAGGAGGCCCAGGACAACGTCGTGGCCTACCGCAGCGTGTGGCAGTCCCGGCCGGAGTGGCGCCGGGACATGACCTTCGAGGAGTTCACCGCCAAGCTCATCGCGCTGGAGGTGATGTCGCGCGGCCTGATCCGCCTGTCCACCGACACCCGCGAGATCGAGCTGGTCCAGGCGCCGGTGATCATCGCCGACAAGATCCAGCGCGGCCTGCGCGCCGCCTGACCGGCGCCGCCCGGTTCAGCCGCCGACGTCGACCAGGCCCTGGCGGACGGCGGCCACGGTGGCGACGGCGCGGGTGCTGACGCCCAGCTTGCGGTAGATGGACTCGACGTGGCTGCCGACCGTGTGGGGGGACAGCACCAGCTCCGCGGCGATCTCGCGGTTGCGGGCGCCGCGGACCAGCAGCGCGCGCACCTCGGTCTCGCTGGCCGGCCGCGGCGAGCACGGCGCCGAGGTCGCCCGCGCCTACGCCGCGCTGCTCCCGGCCCGGTCGGCCCGCGAGGTCCGCGCCCTGCTGCGCGCGACCCTCGACGACGGCACACCCCTGGCCGAGGTGGTCGACACCGGCTTCTTCTTCCGGGGTCCCGTCGTCGGCCGCTGATCCCGCCCGCCGCTGATCCGGCCTGGGCCCCGGTGCGCCGCGTCAGACCTTGGCGGCGGCGGCCGGGGCCTCGGCCCAGGTGGTCATGTCCAGCGCGAAGACGAGCTCCAGGCCGTCGACCTCGTCGACCTGCTGGCCGATGCGCAGGAAGCCCAGGCGGCGGGCCAGGGCCAGCGACGCCGTGTTGCCCGGGGAGATCGCGGCGAGGCAGCGGGTCGCCCCGTGCCGCGCGCCCCACTCCAGCAGGCCGCGCACGGCCTCGGTCGCGTAGCCGTTGCGGCGCTGCGTGCGCCGGACCACGTAACCGATCTCGACCGTGCCCTCCTCGTCGGGCGGGCCGTGGAAGCCGATGCGGCCCACGACCTTCCCGCCGTTGAGCTGGACCATGGCGCGGAGGAGCCAGGGCTGCTCGGTGGGGTCGGTCTGCAGCTGGCGCCGGCGCATCGCCAGCACGTACTCGTCGCCCGCGAAGTCCGCGAGGTCCAGCGGCAGCCCCGACAGGGCCCGGGCCGCGTCGCGGTCCTTGTTGATGAGTGCGTCCAGCACGTCGGCGGGGAGCTCGACGAGGCGGAGCCGTTCGGTGACGACATCGTTGTCCTGCATGCCCCCAGCCTGCCACCTCCGGACCGGCGAATGCGCGGCGGATGTCCATGGCACACTGAATCCCCCCCTGCTGGTCACGCGGAGCGAGGTGGAGGCCATGGCCCGCCAGGAAGCCGACCGGTCCACGGAGCTCGGGCGCGCCGACGGGGGTGACGAGGCCCTCACCAGGCCGTTCGCCGCGGCGCACCTGCCCCCGGTGGAGATCCGCGACCTGCCCCCGCCCCAGCCGCTGCGCCGGATCATCGGCCCGGGGATCATCGCCGCCGGCGTCGGCCTGTCCTCCGGCGAGTTCATCATCTACCCGTTCATCGCCGCCAACGTGGGCCTCACGTTCGTGTGGGCCGCGTTCGTCGGGGCGCTCACCCAGTTCTTCATCAACATGGAGATCGAGCGCTACACCCTCGCCACCGGTGAGACGGCGCTGACCGGCTTCAGCCGGGGTTGGCGGCACTGGGGCATCTTCTTCGCGGTCGGGACGCTGCTCGCCAACGTCTGGCCGGGGTGGGCGACCAGCGCCGCGACCGTCCTGACCTACGCGTTCGGCGGCGGGGACCCCAACCTCATCGCCATCGCGCTCCTGGTGGTCATCGGGGCCGCGCTGACCCTGTCGCCGGTGATCTACCAGACCGTGGAGCGGGCCGAGTACTTCAAGGTCGCCGCCGTCCTGGTGTTCTTCGCCATCGCGGCCGCGGTCGCGTTCACCGGCGACGCGGTCCGCGAGCTGCCGTCGGCGGTCACCAACTTCGGGCGGCTCCCGACCGAGCTGGGCTTCGCGCTGGTCCTCAGCGCGTTCGCCTTCGCCGGCGGTGGGGGCGGGCAGAACCTGGTGCAGAGCAACTGGATCCGCGACAAGCGCATGGGCATGGGCGCCCACGTTCCGCGGCTGGTGTCCCCGATCACCGGGCAGGACCAGGCCGCGCCGGCCACCGGCTACATCTTCCGCCCCGACGAGGACAACCTGGCGCGCTGGCGCGCGTGGTGGAAGGTCGCCAACCGCGAGCAGTTCCTGACCTTCTTCCTCATCACCGTCCTGACCGTCACGCTGACCTCGCTGCTGGCGGTGTCGACCGTCTTCGGGCAGGACGTGGCCGACGACGTCACCTTCCTGCAGGCCGAGGGCGAGGCCCTGAACGCCGCGGTGGGCAGCTGGTTCGGCCCGTTCTTCTGGATCGTCGGGGCCGTGTCGCTGTTCGGGGCGTCGCTGGGGATCCTGGACTACACCGCGCGCCTGGTCGCCGACACGGTGAAGGTGAACTACCTGGGGTCCAGCTCACGGTGGACCGAGAGCCGCATCTACACCCTGGTGGTGTGGACCATGATCGTCGTCGGGTCGACGGTGCTGCTCGTCGGGTTCGACCAGCCGCTGGTCCTGCTGGTGATCGCCGCCTCGGTCGGCGGGTTCATGATGTTCGTCTACTCGTTCCTGCTCATCCGGCTCAACCGCCGGGTGCTGCCCGCGCGGATCCGGATCAGCAACCCGCGGGTCGGGGTGCTGGTCTGGGCCATCCTGCTGTTCGGCGTCCTGTCCGGGGTCACCATCTGGGACCAGCTCTTCGGCAGCTGACCGCGCGGTGAGGGGCGGGTGATCCGGGGTAGGTCCCGGGGACCCATCCCCGAGCAGGCAGGAGCGAACGTGGCGCATGTGCACCGCAAGGACCTCGAGGACGCGCTGTTCGCCGCGGACTACCCGGCGACCCGCGACCAGCTGCTGGAGCTGGCCGAGCGCCACCTGGGCCGCGACGACGTGGTGTCGGCGGTCGCGAGCCTGCCGCCGGTGGCGTACCGCAGCTTCGACGAGGTGCTGCAGTCGGTGAAGCCGGTGGTCGACACCGCCGTGCGGCCCGAGCCGGACCGCGACGGGCCGCGCACGGTCCTCGACGAGGCCATGGAGGAGAACGCGCGGCGGTCAGGCTGAGCCCGGCGGCGGCTCCTCCGTCGGCGGCGCCTTCTCCGTCAGGGGGACCTCGGCCGCGGGGACCCGGGTGGCGGGCAGGCCGCGCGCCGCGGCCAGGAGCCCCAGCTCGCGCGCGTCGCGCAGCGCGCAGGCCAGGGGGTCGTTGTTGAAGTAGACGAGCACGTCCTCGGCCGGCCCCCAGGTCGCGGCCAGCTCCTCGAGGCGCTCGGCCAGGACGGCGCGCGGGTAGCACGGGGCGGGGGTGCCCGCCCCCCAGTGCAGGCGCACGTAGCCCCAGTCCGCGGTGTGCCAGCGCGGGGTGATCCAGGCAGCGTCGCGGTCGGCCAGGCACAGGGCCGCGCCCGCCCGCTCCAACACCCGGCGGGTGTCGTCGGTCCACCACGACGCGTGGCGCGGCTCGACCGCGACGCGGACCCCGGCGGGGAACTGCGCCAGGGTCGCGGCCAGCAGGCCGGGGTCCGCCTGCAGCGTGGGCGGGAGTTGGACCAGGACGGGGCCGAGCCGGTCGCCGAGCGCGGTGGCTCGGTCCATCAGGCGGGCGACCGGCTCGGCGGGGTCGCGCAGGCGGCGGATGTGGGTGAGGTAGCGGCTGGCCTTGAGGGCCATCAGGAAGCCCGGCGGGGTGCGCTCGCGCCAGGCGGCGAACGTGGCGCGCGCGGGGAGGCGGTAGAAGCTGGCGTTGAGCTCCGCGGTCGCGAAGTCCGCGGCGTAGCGCGGCAGCCACGAGGATGTCGGCAGGCCGGGTGGGTAGAAGGGCCCGCGCCAGTCGCGGTACTGCCAGCCGGAGGTCCCGATCCACAGGGTCATCGCGGGATGGCATACCCGCAGGGGGTCGGACAGGAGCGGGCGTGGAGCTGACGGTGGGGACGGCGGCCGGGACCGCCGCGGGCGGGGTCGTCGAGGCGGGCGGCGGGACGGCCGCCGGGTGGCGGCCCGGGACGCGGGTGCCGGGCGTCCGGCGGATCGCGGTGCTGCGGGCCAACGGGGTCGGCGACCTGGTCTTCGCCTACCCGGCGCTGACCGCCCTGCGCGGCGCCTACCCCGACGCGGAGCTGACCCTGCTGGGGTCGGTGTGGCACCGCGACTTCCTCAGCGGCCGGCCCGGGCCGGTCGACCGCGTCGAGGTGGTGCCCCCGTCGGAGGGCGTGCGCATCGACGCCCCGCGCGCGCCCGCAGCGGAGGTGGCGGGCTTCCTCGCCGCGCAGCGGGCGCGCGGCTACGACCTCGCGGTCCAGCTCCACGGGGGCGGGCGCTTCTCCAACCCGTTCGTCGCCGCGCTGGGCGCCCGCGTGGCGGTCGGCCTGCGCGACGCCGACGTCACCGCCCCTGGACGCCACCGTCCCCTACCGCTACTACCAGTACGAACCCATCCGCTTCCTGGAGGTGGTCGGCCTGGCCGGCGCCGCCCCGCCACCCTCGCGCCGCGCCTGGGCCTGCGGCCCGGCGACGTCGCCGAGGCCGACGGCGTCCTTGCGCGGGTCGGCCCGGGCGGCCCGCTGGTGGCGGTGCACGCGGGGGCGACCGACGGGCGGCGGCGCTGGTCGCCGGAGCGCTTCGCGGTGGTGGCCGACGCGCTGGCGGCCGCCGGGGCGCGCGTCCTCCTGGTCGGCGCGACCGCCGACGCGCCGCTCACCGCAGCCGTCGCGGCGACGATGCGCGGGCCGGCGGCGGACCTGGCGGGGACGGTGTCGCTCGGGGGGCTGGCCGGCCTGCTGGCCCGCTGCCGGGTGGTGGTGGGCAACGACTCCGGCCCGCTGCACCTGGCCGAGGCGGTGGGCGCCGCAACCGTCGGGATCTACTGGTGCGGCAACGTCATCAACGCCGCGCCGCTGACCCGCACCCGCCACCGCATCCACGAGTCCTGGCGCCTGGCCTGCCCCGACTGCGGCGCCGACACCATCCGCGAGGGTTGCGCGCACTCGCCGTCCTTCGTCGACGACGTGGACCCGGAACCGGTCGCCGCGTCGGCGCTGGACCTGCTGGTGGCCGCGTGACCGGCGGCGTCCAGCGCGTGCTGCGCTACCCCGTCAAGTCCCTCCAGGGCGAGGTGCTGGCTGCCTGCGCGGTCGGCACCCGCGGCCTCGCCGGGGACCGGGAGTGGGCGGTGGTGACCGACGACGGCGGTCTGGGCAGCGGGAAGACCACCCGGCGGTTCCGCGCGGTCGAGGGACTGCTGTCGCTGCGCGCGACCCTGGACGGCGACGTGCCGGTGGTCACCCTCCCCGACGGCAGCCGCGTACAAGCCGACGACCCGGATGGGCCGGTGCGGCTGTCGGCCGCGCTGGGGCGTCCGGTGCGCCTCGCCCGCGAGGCCAGGGTCGCCCACCACGACGTCGCGCCCGTCCACCTGTGCACCACGGCGACCCTGGTGGCACTCGGCGCGCTGGCGGGACCGGAGGCGGCGGATTTCCGCCGCTACCGGCCCAACCTGGTGCTCGACGTGCCCGGCAGCGGCTACGTGGAGGACGCCTGGGTGGGCCGCCGCTTGCGCATCGGCGAGGTCGAGCTGGCGGTGACGGACCGCACGCTCCGCTGTGTCATGGTCAACGCGGCCCAGCGCGGGCTGGACCCCCATGCGGGGCTCCTGCGCGCGCTGGGCGTTCGGGACCTGCGCGCCGGGGTCTACGCCGACGTGGTCGTGCCCGGGGTGGTGCGGGAGGGCGACACGGTCACCCTGGTCGGCTGACGTCGCGCCCGCCCGCCCACCCGGCGGGCGTCAGTCGTCCTCGGCCTCCTCCTGGGCGTCCTCGGCGTCCTCCTCGGCCCCGCCACCGCACGCGGTGGCGGTCAGGGCCAGGGCCCCGGTCAGCAGGGCGGCGAGCAGCTTGCGGCGCAGGTCGGTCATCGGGCGCTCCTAGCGTTCGTATCGGTCGGGCAGGACGACGTTGAAGGCGAAGCTGGCGAGGCTGACGACGACCGCGCCGAGCAGGGCCGAGCCGAAGCCGTCGACGCGGAACGGCAGGCCCAGCTGACCCGCCGCCCAGGAGGTCAGCAGCAGCACCACCGCGTTGACCACGAAGGTGAACAGGCCCAGCGTCAGCAGGAACAGCGGCAGGGTCACCAGGGTCAGCAGCGGTCGGAGAACCGCGTTCAGCACCCCGAACACCAGCGCGACACCCAGCAGGGTGAGGGCGCGCGCGGTCGGCGTGCCGCCCTCGACGGCGATCCCGTCGACGAGCAGCTCGGCGATCCACAGGGTCACCGCGGTGACGACCAGGCGGACGAGGAACGCGGTCACGGCGGGGAAGCATGCCAGACGTCGCGGCCCTCGCCTACGCTCCGGGTCGTCCGATGGAAGGGGGCTGGATGAGTGCGATCCCCGCGCGTGCGCCGGGCCGGGCGCGCCGGTGGGCAGGGCCGCGGTCGGAGGTCGCCGACGCGCTGCTGCGCGACCCGCGGGCGGTGGTCGCGGGTGCGCTGGTCGCCGGCTTCGCCCTCATGGCCGTCGCCCCCGCCCTGTTCACCCGCGGCGACCCGCTGGACTGCACCCTCACGCGATCGCTGGCGGCCCCCGGGCCGGGGTCGTGGTTCGGCCACGACCTCCAGGGCTGCGACCTGTGGACCCAGGCGGTGTACGGGGCGCGCACCTCGCTGCTGATCGGCGGGCTGGTCGTGGCGGCGGCGGCCGCCATCGGCACAGTGCTCGGCGCCCTGGCCGGCTATCTGGGCGGGATCCTCGACGTCCTGCTGGCCCGGCTCACCGACCTGTGGCTGTCGATCCCGCTGGTGCTCGGCGGGCTGGTGGTGCTCAGCTTCGTGGAGCGGCGGGGCGTCGTGCAGGTCGCGCTGGTGCTGGCGGTGCTGGGCTGGCCCCCGATCCTGCGGCTGGTGCGCGCGCAGGTGATGACCGTGAGGACCCAGGACCACGTGCTCGCCGCGCGGGCCCTGGGGGCGTCCCCGGCGCGCATCCTGCTCCGCCACGTGCTGCCCAACGCCCTCGGTCCCGTCGTGGTCTACAGCGCGGCGTACGCGGGGGTCGCGATCTCGGCGGAGGCGCTGCTGTCCTTTCTGGGCGTCGGCCTCCAGCTCCCGGCGATCTCGTGGGGGATCATGCTGTCGGAGTCCCGCCTGCGGCTGGCGTCCGCGCCCCACCTGCTCCTGCCGGCGGTGCTGCTGGTCGCCCTGGTGGGCGCGTTCGTCCTGCTGGGCGAGGCGACCCGCGCCGCGTCGGACCCGGGGCGGCGATGAGCGCGGCCGCCTTCGCCGTCCGGCGCCTGTTCCAGGCGGTCCTCACGCTGCTGCTGGCCACCCTGGTCTTCCAGGGCGCGCTGGAGCTGCTGCCGGGCGACCCGATCCGGGCGCTGTTCGGCCCGCGGCGCCCGGAGCCCGGCCTCTACGCCGCGCTCCAGGCGCGCTACGACTTCGACCAGCCGTTCCCGGTGCGCTACGCGGCCTACCTGGGCGACCTGCTTACCGGCGACTGGGGCAGCAGCTTCCCCGGCGGCACCGTGCGCGGCCACGTCCAGGAGGGCCCGCCCATCATCAGCATCGTCCGGTCCGCGCTGCCTGTCAGCGCGGCGCTGCTGGGCGCGTCGCTGGTGGTGCAGGGCGCGGTCGGGCTGGTCGCGGGGACCCTGTCGGTGCTCCTGCGGCGCCGGGCCGCGGGCGGCCTGATCTACCTCGCGGCGCTCGGCATGGTCAGCGTGCCGGTGATCGTCCTGGCCTACGCGTCCCAGGCGCTGTTCGCGGTCGAGCTGCGCTGGCTGCCGGTGACCGGCACCTCCCAGGGGCTGCGCAGCTACGTCCTGCCGGTCCTGACCCTGGCCGCCGCGTCGGCGGCCTACCTGACCCTGCTGACGCGCTCGGAGCTGCTGGAGCACCTGCGCGCGCGCTGGATCAGGGCGGCGGAGGCCCGCTCCATCCCCCCGCACCGGATCGTGGGCCTGCACGCACTGCGCGCGTCGCTGGTGCCGCTGGTCACCTTCCTGGGCGCCAACGCCGGCCAGCTGCTCACCGGGCTGGTGGTGGTCGAGGGCGTGTTCGGCCTCCCCGGGCTGGGCGGGGCGCTGTTCGCGGCCATCCAGGAGCGCGACCCGGCGGTCCTGACCGCGCTGCTCACGCTGGCGACGGCGGCGGTGATCGCGGCCAACCTCGTCGCCGACCTGCTCCACGCAGCGGTCGACCCGCGCGTCCGCCTGGCCGACCGCTCCCGTCCCTAGCTGCCGGCGCGCTCGGCGGGGCTGCGCTCGACGCAGAACTCGTTGCCCTCCGGGTCGGCGAGCACGGCCCACCCGGTCCCGTCCGGCTCCCTGCGGTCGTCCACCACCCGGGCGCCCAGGCCGAGCAACCGGTCGACCTCCTGGTCCCGGGTCAGGTCCTGCGGTTGCAGGTCCAGGTGCAGGCGGTTCTTGACCGTCTTGGGCTCGGGGACGCGGACGAACAGCAGCCCCGGACCGCCGCCCTGGGGGGGCGCGGCCAGCGCCTCCTCCGCGTCGGACTCCTCGTCGACCTGCCAGCCCAGGGCGGCCGCCCAGAAGCGGGCGACGCCGAGGGCGTCGGCCGCGTCGACGGTGATGTGGCGGAGGAGGGTGGGGGGACCGGGCACGCAGGCATCCTAGCCCACCCTCGTGCGCCGTTTGCGGTCCTCTCGTGGTCTCCGGTAGCGTCGCGCTCATGGGGGCCCGGGCGCTGGTGGTGCTGGTGGCGGCGCTGCTGGCGGGCTGCGCGCCGGCCGCGGCGCCGGGGGATGCGGTGGCGGAGGGTGGGGTGGCGGGGGAGTCGCTCGACCGGGCGCGGGCCCGGCTGGAGGGCCTCGTCGTGGCGTCGACGGCGCAGGTGCGGCCCGGCGTGACCGCCTTCGACGAGCAGGAGTCCTCGGGGCCCAGCCCCTGCGAGCGCGAGGGCCTCGCCTTCGCCGCGGTGCTGCGCGCGTGGCGCGACGTGCCGCGGGCGGAGGGGCTGGCGGCGCTGGACACCCTGGCGCGGTACTGGACCGGGCAGGGCCTGGCGGTGGACCGCAGCCGCCGCGACCGGCCCGTGGCCCCGGAGCTGCTCGCCCGCACCCCCCAGGACGACACGCTGGTCGCCATCGTCGGCGAGCCGTCCGCCACGTCGCCCGGCGCGCTCACCATCGAGGCCGAGACCGCCTGCCTCCCCGACCCCCGCGGCCGATGACGGCGGGGGCCGGCGGGGTGACGGCGGGTGCGCCGGGGGCGGCGGGGGAGGTGGCCCTGGCCCCGGGCCCGGCCGCGGAGCTGGCCGGTGCGTTCGACGCCGCGGGTCGCGCGGCCGGGGACCTGGCCGCGGCGCTGGCCGACCTGCTCGCCGACGCCAGGGAGCGCGCACCCGCGGCGGCCGCGGTCCTGGACGAGCTGGCGGGCTGGTCCGCCGCCCCGGCGGCGGACCTGCGCGGGCGGGGCGAGGGCCTGACCGCCCGCGCCGGCGGCGCGGCCGACCCCGCGGGGCAGCGCGGGGGGCGGGGCGGCCGCGCGGGGCCGGGCGCCGCCGGCCGCGCCGCAGCGCTGCGCCTCGCCCGCCTGGACCGCCTGCTCGCCGACCACGCGGGAGCCGACCCCCGGACCCGGGCCGACGCGGTGGCGGCCTGGGCGGCGGCCCTGCCGGCGGGTCTCCTCGCGGTCCTCGCGGGCCGGGCGCCCGACCGCGTCGGCGGCCTGGACGGGGTCCCGCCCGCGGTGCGCTACGCGGCCAACCGCCGCCTGGTCGCGGCCGCGCTGGCCGAGGTCGAGGCGCGCCTCGCCGCCCCGGGCTGGCCGGGCGGGCGCGAGGAGCTGGAGGACCGGCGCCGCGCGCTCGCCGCCCTGCTCGGTCCGGCCCCCGCCGGCGGGGCCCGCCGGCTGCGCGCCTTCGACCCCGCCGGCGACGGGCGTGCGGTGGAGGTCTTCGGCGACCTGGAGGCCGCCGACCACGTCGCGGTGCTCGTACCCGGCATCCTCAGCACCCTCGACGGCTTCGACCAGCTGGCGGTCGCCGCCCACCGCGTGCGCCGCCGGGCCACGGCGCTGGGGTCCGGCGGTTCGGTGGCGACGGTCGCGTGGCTGGGCTACGACGCGCCCGGCCACCTCGACGCCGTCGCCACGGTGGCCGCGCGCAGGGCGGGGCCCGACCTCGCCGGCTTCCTGGACGCACAGCGGCTGGCGCCCGGCGTCCACACCACCGTCGTCGGCCACAGCTACGGCAGCGTGGTCGCCGGGCACGCCATGGCCGCCGGGCACGCCATGGCCGCCGGGCTGGCGGCGGACGACGTCGTGGTCCTCGGAAGCCCGGGGATCGGCGTCCCCGCCGCCGCGGGAGTGGTCCCCGAGGGCGGGGGCCTGTACGCGATCCGCACCGCGGACGACCCGGTGGCATGGAGCCGCTTCCACGGCCCCGACCCGTCGGGCGCGGGCTTCGGCGCGACCGCGCTGGCGGCCAACACACCGGGCGGGACGCCGATCAGCGGCCACTCGGCCTACTACGCCGGAGACTCGGCGTCGCTGGACAACCTCGCCGCGGTGGTGGTCGACCTCGACGACCGCCTGGTCCCCCAGGCCGACCCGTTCGCCGATCCCGTCTCCGCCGAGGCGGAGGGCCGCGCGCTGCGGGCCGCCGAGGACGCCGCCCTCGCCGCCGCCGGGCGGGTGCCGTGGCCCCGGCCCGTCGTCGACCTGGGCGACGCGGCCCTGGACGCCGCCAACGACGCGGTCGACGCGACCATCGACGACGTCACCGGACTGCTGGACCTGGTCGACGGGGCGGGCCGATGAGCGCCACGGTGGCGGTGGGGCGCGACCGCGTGCTGGGCTACCGCGTGGCGGTCCAGGGGCTGGACCGGCCCGGCGGGGCCCCGGCGGTGCTGGCGCTCGGGGTGCAGGACACGCCGCCCGGGTCGGCGCGGCTGGCGCTGGCCGCCCGCACGGCCGGAGCGGTCGACGACGGCGCGCTCACCCTGCTGTGGGCGGCGCGCGGGGCCCCGCACCTGCACCGGCCCGCGGACCTGCCCGACCTGGCCGCGGCGCTGTGGCCGGTCAGCGACGCCGACGCGACCGCACGGATCCTGTCGACGCCCATCAAGGAGGGGGCGCGGCTGGGCGTCGCGGCGCTGCGCGCCACCGCCGACGCGCTGCGCGCGGTCGTGACGGGCCCGATGCCCAAGGGCGAGGTCAGCGCCGCCGTCAGCGCCCGGGTGCCGGCCTCGCTGACCCTGTGGTGCGCGTCGTGCGGCGCGCAGCACGTGTCGGGGGCGGTGTTCCAGCAGGCGGGGCTGTTCGCCGGGGTGCGCCTGGAGCCCGGCGCGCGGCCGACGACCCTGGCGCCGATCCCCGGCTGGCCCGGCATCCCGGACGCCGCCGCCGGCACACCCGGGCTGCTCGCCGCGATCCTGCGGCTCCTGGGCCCCGGCACCCTGGCCGACGCGGCCCGGCACCTGGGCACGACCCCCGCGGCGCTGCGGCCGGTGTGGCCCGGCGACCTCGCCGAGGTCCGGATCGACGGCGCCCCCGCCTGGCTGCCCGCCGACGCGGTCGACGCGCTGCGCGCGGCCCCGCCGCCGCGACTGGTCCGCCTGCTCCCGCCGTCGGACCCCTACCTGGCCGCCCGCGACCTGCTGGTCCCCGACCGGGCGCGCCAGAAGGTCATCTGGCGACCGCTGGCCGGCCCCGGCGCGGTCCTCGTCGACGGCGAGGTGGCCGGGACCTGGCGGGCCAAGGCCGCACGCGACGCCCTCGCGGTCACCGTGAGCCCCTTCGCCCCGCTGGCTCCGGCCACCCTCGAGGAGGTCGAGCGCGAGGCCGCCGTCGCCGCGGCGGCCCGCGGTCTGCCCGCGGCCGCCTCAGCCTCGGATCGGGGTGAGGAACTCCAGCCGGTTGCCGAAGCAGTCGTCCACGTAGAACCGTCGGTGCCCCGGGAACGCGTCGTCGGGGCGCACCGCGATCCCCGCGGCCGCCAGCCGGGCGGCCAGCCGGTCGAACGCCGCGGGGTCGCGGACCAGGATCCCCGGGTGCGCCTTGCGCGCGGGGGCGAAGTCGCGCTCCACCCCCAGGTGCAGCTCCAGCCCGCCCGCCCGGAACCACACCCCGCCCCGGCCCGCGAGGGCGGGCGGCTTGGCGACCTCGGCCAGCCCCACCAGCCCCGCGTAGAACGCCCGCGCCTCCGCCTCGCGCCCCGCGGGCATCGCGACCAGGACGTGGTGCAGCCCGAACCCGTCCCCGCTCCCGTCCGCCACGACGCCCTCCCCGTCCGGCCCGCCGGTCAGGCCCTCGCGAGCAGCGTGCCCCGATGCTCCCAGGCCAGCCGCAGGCACGCCGCCCCGCTCGGCGCCACCGGCTGCCCGCCGAGCAACCGGTCGACGGTGGCCCCGTCGAAGGCGTAGCGCCGCTGGTCGGCGTCCGCGCGCTCCACGCTGCCCTCGTCGTTGCGCGTGACCAGGCCGCGGAAGACGTCGTCGAAGGTGCGCGCGTCGAACACCGCGACGGTGAGGACGTCGGCGACCAGGTTGAGCGCGTCGATCCCGACGCCCAGCGCCCAGATGCCCAGCGCCCCTGTCGCACGGGCGGCCTCGAGCGCCCGGAACGGCTCGCTGCCCGCGTAGTCCACGGGTGGGCCGTTACCGTCGTGCTCCGGGTTGCCGAGGAACTCCTCGCTGTACTCGCGCATGACGTTGTGCCACAGGTTGAAGTCGGGGTTACGCGGCGCGGGCAGGATGCTGGCCGGCTGGAACACCCCGGTGGGCAGCACGCTGAGCATGCCGCCGGCCACCGCGACCCGGGCGGGGTTGCGCCGCAGCAGCAGGAACGTCGCCCCCGCCGGGCTCGCCCGGATCGTCAGCGTGCTGACCGAGAGCAGCAGCGGCCAGGCGGTGACGTCGAGGGGGTCGCGCAGCAGCCGGCGGAACGGCAGGTCGTCCCACGACACGGCCCCCCGCTGGTCGCCCCGGTGCCGCGACGCCAGCTCGTGGGCGGCGGCCTCGCCGACGTCGATCGCGTCGAAGTAGCACATGCTCCCGAACGACAGCTGTGCGTCGGGACGCGACCAGTCGACGTCCAGGAGGCGGTAGCACAGCCGGTTCTCCAGCAGGCGGGGCGGGTCGAGGTCGCGCAGGGCTCGGTGGTAGCGCTCGTAGCGGCGCTCCGGCGTGCGCAGCGGGCGGACGTCGCGGCTCTCGTCCTCGTGGCCGTCGACGCGGGGCGGTGGGGCGTCCTCCCGCCAGGCGAGCGTGACGGCGGTGAGGTCGACGGGCTCCGGCAGCCGCCACGCCGGTGGGAGCAGCATCCCGGTGTCCGCCAGGCGCAGGCCCTCGGGATACAGCGCCGCCGCCACCCTCGTGAGCTCCCGCCGCCGCTGGTTCAGCGACCGGCGCTGCTCGATCCACCGCTGCCGGCTGCGCCGCACGTCCGGCCCGGGGTCCGGGTCGGCTGCGGTCCCGAAGCCGAGCTCCTCCGGCGCCACCTGGAGCAGTTCGGCCAGCAGGCGGCGCGTGAGCGGCTGCGGCGTCACCACGATCCCGCGCTCCCACCGGCTGACGTCGTTGGCCGTGAGCACGATCGGCACGCCCCGGCCGGCCGCGAGGTCGTTGACCGCGTCGGCCAGCTCCTGCTGGGACCACCCGCGCCGCAGGCGCCGTTCGCGCAGCGCGGCGTTCGGCTGCGCCTCGTCCGCGGTCCGGGCCATGTGGAGCTCCTCCCGCTACTCGCGTGCCGTGCGGATGCCGACCCCGGTGCCGCGCCCCTGCCCTTCCGGAGTGCCCATCGGGGCGCTTGTGTTCGTGCGGAGACGACAGAGGAGGGTGCCAACCGATGTTCCGCCCCTGGGGGCAGGATGCCCGACCGGCCTGGCGGGCGCAGGTTGACCACGAGGTGCTCCGGCCCCTGGACGCCGCCGGGTGCGCCGCGGCCGAGCGGCAGGTGCTCGCCATCGGCCTCGCGCGCCACCCGGCCATCCGGATGGTCGGCCCGCACGTCCGCGCGGACCTGCTCGTCAAGGCCGCGACCGCGGCGGAGGCGGCGGTGGTCGCCGGGCGCGTCGTGGAGGCCGTCCACCGCGAGGCCGGGACCGACCTCCTCGGCCCGCTCGCCGCCGTCTCCGCCCGCCGCCACCCCGATGTCGCACCTCCCCGGTGACGCGAGGCGGTGCGCCCCGGTCGCCGGCCCGGTGCCGGGGGGTCAGCAAGCGGGGACCGCGGCGGGGGAGGGGGACGCCGAGCTCCGCCTGACCCCTGCCCCGCCACGCCGCACCACGTCCGGCGATGTCGAGACGGACCGATGAGTTCCCGGCCCCCGCTCGGTCATGCTTGCGAGCCAATCGATCGAGGAGGATCGGATGAGCAGGGTTCGGGTGCTGGTGGGCACGCGCAAGGGCGCGTTCGTGCTGACCGCGGACGGCGCGCGGCGGGACTGGGACGTGCAGGGGCCGCTGTTCGCGGGCTGGGAGGTGTTCCACGTCGCCGGGTCGCCGGTCGCGCCCGACCGGCTGTACGCCTCGCAGGCCAGCAGCTGGTTCGGCCAGGTCGTCCACCGCTCCGACGACGGCGGGGCGACGTGGCGGACGGTGGGCAACGAGTTCGCCTACGACGGCGTGCCGGGCACCCACCAGTGGTACGACGGGACGCCGCACCCGTGGGAGTTCGCCAAGGTCTGGCACCTCGAGCCGTCCCTGTCGGACCCCGAGGTCGTCTACGCCGGCGTCGAGGACGCGGCCCTGTTCCGCTCCGACGACGGCGGGGAGACCTGGCGCGAGCTGTCCGGCCTGCGCGGCCACGGCTCCGGGCCGCACTGGCAGCCCGGCGCGGGCGGGCTGTGCCTGCACACCATCCTCCAGCACCCGGGTGACCCGGCGCGCCTGACGGTGGCGATCTCGGCCGCCGGGGCGTTCCGCACCGACGACGCGGGCGCGACCTGGCGGCCGGTGAACCGCGGCCTGCGCTCGGAGGGCATCCCCGACGAGCGCGCCGAGGTCGGGCACTGCGTGCACAAGATCACCGCGCACCCCGACCGCCCCGAGACGCTGTTCATGCAGAAGCACTGGGACGTCATGCGCAGCGACGACGGCGGCGGCACCTGGGCCGAGGTCAGCGGGGACCTGCCGACCGACTTCGGCTTCCCCGTGGCGGTGCACGCCCACGAGCCGGAGACCGTCTACGTCGTGCCGATCACCAGCGACTCGCTGCACTACCCGCCCGACGGCCGCCTGCGGGTCTACCGCAGCCGCACCGGCGGGCACGAGTGGGAGCCGCTGACCGCCGGCCTGCCCCAGGAGCACTGCTACGTCAACGTGCTCCGCGACGCGCTGGCGGTGGACGCGATGGACCCGTGCGGGCTGTACGTCGGCACCACCGGCGGGCAGGTCTACGCCACCGCCGACGCCGGCGACACGTGGTCGCCGATCGTCCGGGACCTGCCGGCGGTGCTGTCGGTCGAGGTGCAGACGCTGCCATGACCGCGGCGAGCACCGCCACCGTCCGGGTCACGCTGCCCACCCACCTGCGCGACCTCGCCCGGGTGCGCGGCGAGGTCGTGCTCACCGTCGAGGGGGGCGCCCCGACGGTGCGCACCGTGCTCGACGCCCTGGAGCGGCGCCACCCGCAGCTCCGCGGCACCATCCGCGACCACGGCGGGGAGCGGCGCCGGCCCTTCGTGCGCTTCTTCGCCTGCCAGCGCGACCTGTCCCACGACCCCCTCGACACCCCGCTGCCCGACCCCGTCGCCCGCGGCGAGGAGCCCTTCCTCGTCGTGGGCGCCATGGCCGGCGGCTGACCCCCGACCATGAGCGGAGGTGGGGGTCCGGTGTCCGCCGCGCAGGTGCAGGTGTGGGTGGAGGGCTACCGGCGGGCCTGGGAGTCCAACGACCCGGCCGAGGTCGCCGCGCTGTTCACCGCGGACGCGACCTACCTGGAGCACCCCCTCGAGGAGCCGGTCCGCGGGCGCGACGCGATCGTGGCCGACTGGCTGGACCGTCGCGACGAGCCCGGCCGGACGACGTTCCGGTTCGAGGTCGTGGCGGTCGACGGCGAGGTCGCCGTCGTCCGCGGCTGGACCACCTACCTCGACCCGCCCGCCCAGTACGCCAACCTCTGGGTCCTGCACCTCGATCCCGAGGGCCGCTGCTCGTCGTTCACCGAGTGGTGGATGGAGCGGCGCCCCACCTCGCCGTCCTGACCGGGGGGCGCCGGGAGTCGTCCGGTCAGGTCAGTTGACGCTGAACCCGTCAGGCTTGGCTGTAGTATCACGCCCATGGAGACCGTGGCCCTCGACCTCGGCGGCCTGGGCCGGCTGGGCACCGCCCTGGCCGATGCGACCCGCCGCCGGATCCTCGTGGAGCTGGTGCGCGCGCCCGCGCACCCCGGGGAGCTTGCGGAGCGGCTCGGTCTGACGCGGGCGAACGTGTCGAACCACCTGGCCTGCCTGCGCGGGTGCGGGCTGGTGGTGGTGACGCCGGTCGGGCGGCGCATGCGCTACGAGCTGGCCGACCCGGGCCTCGGGCTCGCGCTGGCGCAGCTCGTCGCGCTGGCGCTGCCCGCCGCCGCCTGCGACGACCACGTGGGGACGCGCGCGTGAGCGGCGTCGCCGGTGTCGTCCCCCGCGCGCGGCTGGTCCGCCGCGGTCGGTTGCTGGCGTGGGCCACGATCGCGTGGAACGCGGTGGAGGGCGTGGTCGGGATCGTGTCGGGCGTGGCGGCGGGCTCGGTCGCGCTGGTCGGCTTCGGGGTCGACAGCTACGTCGAGGTGTTCGCGGGCGCCGTGGTGCTGTGGCGCCTGTCCAAGGAGGACCTCGGCCGGCAGGTGTCCGCGCAGGCCGAGCAGCGCGCGGTCCGGCTGATCGCCGTCACCTTCTTCGTGCTCGCCGCCGGGATCGGGGTGGAGTCGGTCCGCCGGCTGGTCACCGGGGAGCGACCCGAGGAGAGCGCGGTCGGCCTGGCCCTGGCGGTCGTGTCGCTGGTGGTCATGCCGTTGCTGGCGCGCGCGAAGCGGCAGGTCGGGCGGCGGCTGGGCAGCCGCGCCATGGAGGCCGACGCCACCGAGACCGACCTGTGCGTGTGGCTGTCGGCGATCCTGCTCGCCGGGCTGGGCCTCAACGCGGCGTTCGGCTGGTGGTGGGCGGACCCGGTCGCCGCCCTGGCGATCGTGGCGATCGCCGCCCGCGAGGGCTGGGAGCACTGGCACGCCGAGCAGCTCGACGACTGCTGCTGACCCCCCGGCGGGGAGAGGAGAGGAACGTGGTCGAGGTCGACGTCGCCGTGGTGGGCGGCGGCCAGGCGGGCCTCGCGGCCGGCCGGGAGCTGGTCGACCGGGACGTCGACGCGCTGATCGTCGACGCGTCGGCCGGGCCCGGCGAGGTCTGGCGCCGCCGGTGGGACTCGCTGCGGCTGTTCACCCCCGCCGCCTACAGCAGCCTGCCCGGCCTGGCGTTCCCCGGCCCGCCCGACGCGCTGCCCGGCAAGGACGACGTCGCCGACTACCTGGCCGCATACGCCGCCCGCTTCGACCTGCCCGCGCGCTGGTCCACCCCCGTCACCCGCCTCCGACGGGCCGGGGACCGGTTCGCGCTGACCACCGCGTCGGGCGAGCAGCTGACCGCCCGCCAGGTCGTCGTGGCCACCGGCGCCCACCAGCGGCCGTGGAGGCCCGCCCTCGCCGACCGACTCGGCGGCGACGTCCTCCAGCTGCACACCGCGGCCTACCGCAACCCCGGGCAGCTCCCCGACGGGCCCGTCCTGATCGTCGGCGGGGGCAACAGCGGCGTGCAGATCGCCGCCGAGCTGGCCGCGACCCACCTTGTCACCCTCGCGCTGGGGACCCGCACGCCGGTGATCCCCGCCCGCGTCGCCGGGCGCAGCGTGTTCCACTGGCTCGACGCGCTCGGGCTGCTGCGGATCCCCACCGAGAGCCGCCTCGGTCGGCGTGCCGCCCGCGCCCCGGAGCCGGTGATCGGCGACGCGCCGCAGCGCCTCCGGCGTCGCCTGGGCGTGCGGCTGGTCGGCCGGATCGTCGCCGCCGGAGGCCGCGCCATCACCGACGTCGACGGCGGCGTCCACCGTCCTGCGACCGTGGTCTGGGCGACCGGCTACCGAGCGGACTGGAGCTGGATCGACGTGCCCGGCGCCCTGGACGCCGACGGCCTGCTCGTCCAGCGCTGCGGCGTCACCCCGGTCCCCGGCCTGTCCACCATCGGGCTGCCCCGCCAGTGCACATCGGGGTCCGCGATGTTCACCGGCCTCGGCCCCGACGCCACCGCCCTGGCCACCCGCACCGCCGCGGCCCTGCGCCGCCCCCGCGGCACTCCCGCCGCCAGCTGACCGCCGGCTGCCCGACCTGCCCGCGGTGCCGGCCTCGGAGCCCGGCCGCGCCCCCGGGACGCGGCGCGTGCCGCTGCCCCCGGGGGGAAGCCCTGGCGTGCTCGACCACGGTGGGCGAGGCGGCGTGGCGCGGGTCCGGTCGGGCAGCTCCGACCGCGTTCGACCGGTGCGCGGGGGCGGGGCGGGTGGCGGTCAGGGGAGGGCGTAGACCTGCACGCCGGGGTCCTCGGCGAGCAGGGTGACGCCCGGCTCGGCCGCCAGCCGTTCGGCGGTGGTGGCCCACGGGGTGCCCGGGACCAGCGCGGTGTCGATCACGACCGTGCGGACGTCGATGGCGCGGAGTGCGGCGAGGCTCGCCGGCGAGGGGAGGTCCTGGACCTGCCGGGCGATGTCGGCGTACCAGGTCGGGATGGTCTGGGCGACGCCGTTGACGATCGGGCGGAAGTTCGCCGTCGACCGGTAGAGGTGGCGCTGGTCCCAGCCGCGGTCCTGCGCCGCGCCGGTGGCCGGGTCGACGGTCATGGCCGGCAGGGCCAGCACGGCGCCCGGCCGGTCCGCGACCGCCGCGAAGGCGGGCGTGATCGCCGGGGCGGGGATCAGCGGCACCTCGGCCGGCCAGGCGGCCAGCAGCACCAGCGCCGCGGACACCGCAGCGGCGCCTGCCCGCGCCCGGCGCGGGACGGCGCCCAGCGCGAGGGCGGCCAGCAGCGTGACGCCGATGGGCACGAGCTGGCCCAGCCGCATGGGCGCCCGCAGCACCGGGACCGCCTCGAACAGCGGTGCGGTCGGCAGGCGCGGGCCCTCCGGCGTCGCGCCCCAGTGGGGACCCAGGCTGAGCAGCGCCCCGACGACCACCAGCAGGACCCCGGTGACGGCGAGCAGCGGGACGGTCCCGTCCGGGGGCGCGGTCGCGTCCGCGGCGCCGTCGGCGGGGCGGCGGCGCGGCCGCACCACCAGGACAGCGCCGACCGCGAGCATGCCGACCTGCCAGAGGCCGGGGAACAGCGTCTTCTCCCAGCCGCCCTGCGGGTCTTCCGCCGCGCGCGGCAGGCGCGCGTGGAGCGGGTCCAGCGGCCCGCCGACCCGGTCACCGATGCGCAGGTAGGCCGACGGGGTCGCCGATCCGCTCACCGCGGCCCCCGCCTGTGGGAGCTCGGGGTGGGCGCGCTGGATCGCGGCGTAGGGCGCGGCCAGTGGCGCGGCGAGGAGCAGGCTCAGCGCCAGCCCGCCCGCGGCCCACGCCAGCGGCGCGACCGCCACCCGCGGCCGGAGCACCAGCAGCGCCAGCCCCCAGCAGCCGACCGCGAGCAGGGTGAGCACGCCGCCGGTGATCGAGGACCACAGCGCCCACGCGCAGATCAGCCCCAGCGCGGCGGCGGGCCGCCAGCCGGGCCGCCGGGCCAGCCAGAGGGCCGCGAGCAGGGCGAACGGCAGGAGGTGGGTGGCGACGACGTGGAGGTGGTCGACCTGCGCGATCCGGTAGGGCAGCACGGTGACCGCCAGCGCGCCGACCAGCGCGGCCCAGCGGTCGACCCGCGCGGCGCGCAGCAGCAGGCCCGTCCCGACCCCCGCCGCGGCCAGGGTGAGTAGGGTCGCGAGGTTCAGCGACAGCGCGGGGTTCCCGGTCAGCCAGAACACCGGGGCCAGGGGCGCGGAGATGCCGAGGTAGTTCTCGGTGACCGCCGCCGTCCCGGCCTGCGGGTGCAACCAGGGCGCGTCCCAGACCGACAGCGACGGCACCCGCAGCGCGTGGGCGCCCCAGGCCAGGATCGTGGCGATGAGCAGCGGGTCGTGCTCGACGGGCGTGACCGCGCTCGCGAGGTGCAGCGGCAGCGGCCACAGCGCGAAGGCGGCGGCCGCGAGGCAGGCGACCGCCAGCCCGGCCACCTCCCCGCCCCGCCGGCGGGTGATCGTCATGCCCCTCAGCCTGTGGACACCCGCGCCTCCCGGCCACCG
This sequence comes from Egibacteraceae bacterium, assembly GCA_030447925.1. Lineage (GTDB taxonomy): Bacteria > Actinomycetota > Nitriliruptoria > Euzebyales > Egibacteraceae > JAUJNX01. The sequence goes on from JAUJNX010000009.1 coordinate 119,697, forward strand.
TCCTCCCGGCCGCCGGGCCGCCGGGCCGCCGGGCCGCGCTGCGAGCACGACGGCATGCAGACCGAGCCCCGCAACCCCACCACCGGCGTCCACCCCGCCACGAGCGATCGCCGCCGCGTGAGCCCGGCGCTCGGCCGATCATCCGCCCCCGCGCCGAGCCCAGCGCAGCGCTGCGTCGGCGCAGTCCTCGGGGCTGCGGTCGAAGGCGATGGCCGCGTCCGGCGCGTGCCGGCGCACCAGGTTCACCACCCGCTCGAAGAACTCGAGCAGCGGGTCATACGTGCGGATGCCGGCCCCGATGACCACGCAGGCACGGTGGGTGCCGCTCAGCGCCGCCACGATCGCGGCCTCGGGGTCCTCGTCGAGCGCCACCAGGCAGTAGTCGGCCTCGAGGCCGTGCTCCTCGAACCTGGCCCGGCCACGGGCGATCGCCGCCTGGACCGGCCCCGGGTCCCAGCCCTGGACCTCGGCGGGATCGAGACCGATCACCAGCACGGGTGCCACAATCACGCATCCTCCTGGTCCCGGAACGCCCCCACCATCGCGGTCGCAACGGAGGTTGCCCCGGAAGCACACGTCCCAGCGGCGGGACGGTGGACCAGCGAGGTCAGCGGCTGGGTCTGACCGGTGGTGTCGGGCACGTCGGGTGCTCCTCGAACCGGGTGTCCGGGGTCGGGGCGGGTCAGCTGGTCCGGACGGTGGGGCGGAGCAGGATCTGACCCGCCTCCGTCGCCGGTCAGCCGGGGTCGGGGGCGGGTTCGAGGGCGTCGTAGCGGGCGCGGAGGTCGCGGAGCTGGGTGAGGCGGCGCTCCCAGGTGGCGCCGGCCCACAGCAGCGCGAGGCCCGCCGCGCCGATCGGCACCCAGCGGGGGAGCCGGGCCGCGACCGGGGCGAGGGCGTCGACGCCGAGGAGCAGCAGCGTGACGGCGCCGATCACGAGCGGGGCCTGGCGGCCCCCGCGGGTGCCCGCGAGCACCACGGCGAGCGCGGCGGCGGCCAGCACGACCGGCCGGGCGCCGCCGGCGTCGACGGCCAGGCCGAGGCTCGGCAGGAGGGCCAGGGCGAGCCCCGGACCCAGCAGGGCCCACGACGACCCCCGCCGCCCGAGCGCGGCGGGCGTCAGGGCCGCGGCCGCCGCGGGCAGGGTGTAGGCCTCGAGCAGCCGGACGTCCGCCGCCCCCGCCCAGGCCCACACCGCCGTCACGGCGACGGCCAGCCCCGTCCAGGCGAGCGCCTCCCGCCCGGCCAGGAGCAGGGCCGTGACCGCGGCGGTCAGCGCGACCGCGAGGTACGGCTCGGGCGCGTCGGCGGCGAGCAGCGCGCCCGCGCCGACGCCGGCGGCGCCGAGCCCCGCCACCACCAGCGTCACCGTCTCGCCCAGCCGGGCGCGGGTGCCGGCGACCAGGACCGCGCCGGCGGCCACGACCAGCGCGGGCCCGCGCGCGGCGGGCCGGTCGAGGGCTTCGGCGATCGCGACCACCAGGCCGAGCAGCGCGACCACCGCAACCCCCGCCGACGCCCCGCGCAGGGCGGCCGTGCGCAGCAGTGCCGCGCAGACCCCGGCCACCCCCGCCACGGCGAGGAGGGCGAGCAGCGTCCCGCCCTCGGTCGCCAGCGCCCACCCCGCGGCCGGCGCGACCGCCACGCCCGCCGCCCACGCGCCTGCCACGACGAGCGGCCCCCCACCCATCGGCGCCGCGGCGCCGGACGGATCGACACCCACGCCAGCCGCGGACGGCTCGACATCCGCCGGTGCGGGGAGGAGGGGCCGTGCCCGGCGGTGGACCCGTCGCCGTGCGCGCCGCGCTCGGCGAGGCGGGGCCTGCGGGGCGGTGGACCAGTTGCTGTGCGCCGCGCTCGGCGAGGCGGCCTGCGGGGCGGTGGACCAGTTGCTGTGCGCCGCGCTCGGCGAGGCGGGGCCTGCGGGGCGGTGGACCAGTTGCTGTGCGCCGCGCTCGCCGAGGCGGGGTCGTGCGCGGCGATGGACCAGTTGCTGTGCGCCGCGGTCGGCGAGGCGGGCGCCTGCGGGGCGGTGGACCCGCTGCCGTGCGCAGGGGTCTGGGACGTGGGGGAGGTGGCGCGGTCGGCGGCCGTGGTCGTCGCCCAGGCGGCGATCGCGGTCGCGGCGGTGGTGACGAGGGCCGCGCCGACCGTCCACTGGACGGCCAGCGGAAGAGCGGCCAGCGCGGTCGCCGCGGCCGCGCCGGCGATGGGGAGGGCGGTGGACCGGCGCAGCAGGCGCGGCCCGGGCTGCGGCGCGGCGGCGAGCAGTGCCGCGGCCGCGATCGCGGCCAGCACCAGCACGGCCGGCAGGTCGACCACGTCGCCCTCGGTCGGGAGGGCGGCGGGATCGCCCAGCCGCCCCCGCCACACCCGGTCCGTCCAGGCGAGCGGCCCCGCGACCGCCGCGAGGGCGGCGGGCAGCCGGGCCAGCCCGACGAGCGCCAGCCCGGTCCCGGCCGCGCGCGCGGTGCCCGCCGCGAGCGCGCGGGCAGGAGCCGGGCGACCCCGACGGCCGCCGCGAGCAGGACCGCGCCGGCGCCGAGGAGCGCGGCGCCGTCCCAACGCCCGCTGAGCAGGCAGATCCCGGCGCCGAGCAGCGCGCCGGCAGCGAGCCCGACGAGCCCGTCGCGCACCCCGAGCCCCGCCCGGGCCGGCAGCAGCGCCCGCGCGGCCGCGGGCGCCGCGGCGACCGCCACGAGCACGGCCGCCGCCTGCTCGGCCCGCGGCACCTCGCCGAGCAGCCACCCGAACCCCAGCGCCGCGAGCGCGACGACGTCGATCGCCACGGCCCCGACCCCCAGCACGACCGCGGGTCCCCACCACCCGCCCCGGCGCCCCCGCCCGCCCGGCGCCCGGCGCGCGGCCGCGCCGCCCGCGGCGGCCGCCCCGGCCGCGACCAGGGCGAGACCGAGGGCCGTGATCCAGGCCGCCACCGCCAGCTCGCCGACGGCGAGGAGCGCCGAGACCTGGACGAGGCCCGCGGCGAAGGCCCGCTGCACCGGCAGCACCCGCCCCGCCGCGGCGGCGAGCAGCGCCGCCAGCGCCGTCCCCGCGATCCACCACGCCCCGTCCGACCAGCCGGCGCCGACCCCCGCGACCCGCAGCACCGCCCAGTCCACCAGGACCAGCGCCAGCGCCACGGCCCCGAGCCCCGCCGCCGTCGCCGGCAGCCGCCGCCGGGCCGCGGCGGCCGCGCCCGCCGTCACCGCCGTGGCGGCCAGCAGCACGGCGGCCCGCTCCGCAGCCCCCAACCGCCCCCACGACACGATCGCGAACGTGAGCGCGGCCAGTGCCACGAGCACCGCGCCCACCCAGGTGAGCAGCGCCCGCACCGCCTCCGGCCGCCACTCCCGCGCCGGCTCGGGGACGGGCCCAGGGGCGGGCAGAGGGGCCGACGGCATCGGCAGCTGCCCGAGCAGCCGCTGGCGCTCGGCGTGCAGCGCCGCCACCTCGGCCGCCAGCGCCGCCTGCTGCCCGGCCAGGGCGCGCAGCCGCTCCTCGATCGCCCCGAGCCGTGCCCCGACCTCGTCCACCGCCATCCGTGCCTCCGCGTCGTCGCCTCGACGAGCAGCATCGGCAGCGGTGGCCGTCGGGGCCAGCGCGTCCCTACTCCTGTGCACCTGAGTAGGACCGGCAACTCCCGGCGCGCGCCGGCAGCGGCCGCAGCAGCGCCGCGCCGCCCCCGCCGCGGCGACCGCCGCGACCAGCCACCCCAGCGGCGCCCCCGCCAGCGGCAGCGCGGCGCCCTCGGTCGCGCCGCGACCAGCAGCACCGCCGCGACGCCGATCGCGGTCCCCATCTGCGCGGCGGTGTTCAGCGCACCCGCGGCGGTGCCCTGGAGCGCGGCGGGCACGTCGGTGCCCCGCAGGGTCGCGGCGACCGACGACAGCCCGATCCCGAAGCCCGCGATCCCCACCCCGGTCGGCACCACCCAGGCGCCGGCCTCGGCTGCGAGCAGCAGCACCACCCCTGCGGCGATCACGGCGAGCCCCAGCCCGGCGGCCGTCCGCGGCGCGACCCGCCGCAGCAGCCGGGCGGCCACCGCGGACCCGGCGACCACGGCGAGGCTGAACGGCAGCAGCGCGAGCCCGGCCGCGGTGGGGCTGAGCCCGCGCACGTCCTGCAGGTGCAGGGTGGCCAGCGTCACCGCGGAGCTCGTCGTGGCGGTGTTGGCGAACGACGCGCCGGCGCCGGCCCGCAGCCCACGGTGCGCGACCGCGGCGGGCGGGAGGAGGGGGTCGGCCACGCGGCGCTCGACGCGGGCGAGCAGCGCGCCCGCGGTTCCCCCGGCGACGAGGAGCAGCGCCCCCACGGTCGCCGGGCCGGCACCTCCAGGAACGACGCGCCGAGCACGACGCACCCCACCGCGGCGGTGAGCAGGGCCGCCCCCGCGACGTCGAGCGCCCCTCGGACCGGCGCGGTGTCGCGGGCGCCGCGCGGCGGACGGCCACGAGCAGCACCGCGCCGATCGGCACGCCCAGCCAGAACAGCGCCCGCCAGCCGGCGAGGTCGGTGAGCGCCCCGCCGAGCACCAGCCCGGCCGCCCCCGCCCCGGCCCCCGCTGCGCTCCAGGCCGCGAGCGCCTGCCGCCGCGCCTCCCCGTCCGGCGCGACCGCCGACAGCAGGCGCAGGGCCGGCGGGACGGACACCGCCGCCGCGGCGCCCTGCGCGCAGCGCGCGGCGACCAGCACTGCCGCGTCCGGTGCCACCGCCCCCAGCGCGGACGACGCGGCGAACAGCGCCAGCCCCGCCTGCAGGACCCGCCGGTGGCCCAGCCGGTCGCCCAGCCGCGCCCCGAGGAGCAGCAGCGCGCCGAAGAGCACCGCGTAGCCGTTCACCACCAGCGAGGCCGCGGAGGGCGGGGCGCCGAGGTCGGCGAGCATCACCGGCAGCGCCGCGATCACCACCGTCGCGGTGAGGACGTCGACGACTTGGACGGCACACAGGGCTGCCACAGCGGTGTTCTTCATCGTTGAAGAGGCAGGATAGCGGCATGCGCGCACGCCGCGTCACCCTGCGCCAGGTCGCCGACGAGCTCGGGGTCTCGGCCAAGACGGTGTCGAACGCCTTCAACCGGCCCGACCAGCTCTCCGCCGCCCTCCGCGACCGGGTGCTCGCCACCGCGCACCGCCTCGGCTACTCCGGACCGGACCCGCTCGCCGCCGGGCTGCGCCGTGGCCGGGTCGGGGCCATCGGCGTCGCCTACGCCAACGGGCTGTCCTACGCGTTCGACGACCCGGTCGCGGTCGCGCTGCTCGCCGGGGTGACCTCGGTCGCCGAGGCCGCGGGGGCCGGGCTGCTGCTCGTCCCGGGCTCCGCGGACCCGCGCCGCAGCGCCGCGGCGGTGACCGGCGCGGTCGTCGACGGTCTTCTCGTGGCGTCGCTGGCGGACGACGACCCGCTGCTCGCCGCCGCGATCGCCCGCCGCGTCCCGCTCGCGGTCGTCGACCAGCCCGGGCCGGACCGCCTCGCCGAGCTGGGCGCCCCCGGCGCGCCGTGGGTCGGCATCGACGACCGGGCCGCGATGGCCGCGGTCACCGCCCACGTCCTCGCGCTGGGGCACCGGCGGCTGGGCGTCGTCGCCTTCGGGCTCACCCGCGACCCCGTCCGGGGGCTCGTGGACGGGGCCGCGCAGGCGGCGGCGACCTACGCGGTGTCCCGGGACCGCCTGGCGGGCAGCCGTGACGCCGCGGCCGCCGCGGGTGTGGACTGGGACGGCGTGCCGGTGTCGGCGGGCACCGACAGCACGCCCGGCGAGGGCGAGGCCGGCGCGGCCGCGGTGCTGGCGACGACCCCGCGGCCCACGGCGCTGCTGTGCCTCAGCGACCGGCTCGCCGAGGGAGCCCTGCGCGCCGCCGCGCGCCTCGGCCTGCGCGTGCCCGCCGACCTGTCGGTCACCGGTTTCGACGACGCGGCAACCGCCGCGGGTCTCGGCCTCACCACCGTCCGCCAGCCGACCCGGCGCAAGGGCGAGCTGGCCGCCCGCGCCCTCCTCGCCCCGGCCGCCGGCCCCGCCGCCCCGCAGCTGCTCCCCACCGAGCTGGTGCCGCGCGCCACCACCGGGCCCCCGCCCGCCCTCCCCGGGTAGGGTCCCCATCGGGCGGCGACAGGGGGGCGGGGATGGCGGTGCGGCTGGTGGCCTGGCGCGGCGTCGATCCGGCCCGGGTGGAGGCGGCCCGGGTGCGGCTGGCGGCCGATCACCTGGAGGCCACCGGCACGAGCGCGACGGCCGATCACGTCGTGACTTACCGCCTGCGGACCGGACCGGGGTGGACCACGCGGTCGCTGGACGTCGAGGTCGCGGGCGACGGCTGGGCCCGCGGGCTGGCGCTGACCCGCGCCGACGGCGGCGCGTGGTCGGCCGCCTGGACCGGCGACGGCGTGGACGGCCTGTCGCTGCCGGGCGGGGGCGCCCTCGACGGGGCCCTCGACGTCGACCTCGCCCACTGCCCGCTGACCAACACGATGCCGATCCTCCGCCACGGGCTCCTGGACGCCGACCCCGGCGGCGCCCCCGTCGACCTCGTGATGGCGTGGGTCGCGCTGCCCGAGCTGACCGTCCATGCCTCGCCCCAGCGCTACGCCCCGTCCGACCGCGTCCACCTGCCCGGGGGCGGGGCGCTCGTGCGCTTCGCCAGCGAGGGCTTCGCCACCACCATCGAGGTCGACGGCGACGGCCTCGCCGTCACCTACCCGGGCCTCGCCTACCGCCTCGCCGGCATCGACTGACCGATCCGGCCGCCACGGCCCGCGCCCCCCGTGACCGGCCAGTCCGCGGGCGCGTGGGCGGCGACGAGCTTGAGGACCAGCAGCGGGGCGAACCACTCGAGGCCGGGGACCGGCGGGGCGACGGCGGTCACGAGCGCGAGGAGCAGCCCGGCGAGGACGAGGGCGAGCGCCCGCTGCAGCGGTCGCGGGGCGGCGGCGACCAGCCCGACGGCGACGAGGTTGCCGAGGTAGAGGGTGGCGGCCGCCCGCGGGTCGCCGCCGAAGGCCGCGGCCACCACGAACGGGTGGACGTGGGCGGCGGTGAACAGCAGCAGCTGGCGCGGGCCCTGCCCGGGCCGGTGCCACCAGGCGCGGGCGGCGGGGGAGGCGTTGACGCTGACCCCGCCGGCGACGTCGACGGCGAGCAGGACGGCCAGCGCGACCGCCCAGGCGGGCCGCTGCGGCCCCCGCAGCAGGACCAGCGCGAGCGCCCCGAGCCCCGCCAGGGCGGCCCAGCCGAGGTTGAACCGGTTCTCCAGCCGGGTCGCGCCCGGTCCGGCCGCCTGCTGCCAGAACCGGTCCAGTGCCGTCACGGCAGCTTCCCGTCGCCGGTGACCAGCGGGGCCAGCTGGGCGGCGGCCGCGGTCAGGTCCAGGTCCGGGTCGAGGATGCGGTGCAGCAGCAGCCCGTCGAGCGCGGCGACCACGACCACCGCGGTCGCGCCGGCGCTGCCCGCGGCCGCGGGGTCCGCGGCGGCGAGCTGCGCCGCGAGCTGCTCGCGGACCCGTCGCAGGGCGCCCGCGACCTGGGACCGCACCTGCGGGTCCCGGACCGCGGCGGCGAGCAGCTCCACCGGAAGCCGCGCGCCCGGTCCGCCCGCGAGCTCCCCGACCAGGTCGTCCAGCACGCCGACCACCTCGTCGGCCCCCTCGGCCGCCAGCAACCGGTCCGTCGCGCCGCCCAGGACGACGTCGACGGCGTGCGCGCTGGCGGCGTGGCGCAGCCCGTCGAGGGACCCGAAGTGGTAGTGGATCAGCCCAGGGTTGGCGCCGGCCCGCTCCGCCACCGCCCGCGCGGTCATCGCCCCCCACCCCCCCTCGCCGAGCAGCTCGACAGCCGCCTCCACCAGCTCCCGTCGCCGCCGACCCCCCCTCGCCCCACGCGCAGCGGACGCCGAAGTTGGTCCGTCGGCTAAGTTAGCCACGCGGCCAATTTACCAGGTGCACGTCCGCGCCGTGCTGCGCGGGGGCCGAGCCAACCAAGCAGCACGGCATGGAGCCGATACCCTGCGGCATGGAGCCAGCCGACCTGAGCGCTGCGTCCGTCCGTGACCTGCTGGCGCTGTTCGCCAGGGTGATGCGCGAGCTTCGGACCCGCGGGCTGGTGCGCAGCGCGAACAACCCGGTCGCGGACCTAGCCGAGAGCTACGTGGCGGAGCGGCTCGGGCTCACCCTCGCGGGCATGGTCACCGCGGGGTACGACGCGCTCGGCCCGGACGGCACGCGCTACCAGGTCAAGGCGCGCAGGCTCACGCCGGCCAACCGTGCTCGCCAGTTCGGGTTCATCCGCAACCTGCCCGCGCAGGAGTTCGACTACCTCGCGCTGGTGACGTTTGCGGAGGACTTCGAGGTCGCCAGCCTGCACCTACTGCCGCATGCGACAGTGCTCCGGCACGCGCGCTACGTCGAGCACGTCAACGCGTGGCGCGTCAGCTTGACGAAGACGGTCCTGGCAGATGCGCAAGTGCGGCGATTTGAGTAGCCGAAGGCACAGCTCCCATGTCTTGGAAGCAATCCAGCACGTAGTGATGTTGCGAGTACGCTAATCAGCTTCTGCAGAGCGCATAGTCGACTGTTCTGGCGGATCGTCTGGCATGCATGCGCGCGCCGTTCACGTCCCGTGGGGTGGTGGAAGGCTCGAGGGGGTTGGGCCTGTGCTTGCGCCGGGAGTGACCTGTCACTGACGGGGCGGGACGTCGGGGCGTTGCCGACGTCGGCGAAGGTCGCCCGACGCCTGCCACGGGTCGAGGCCCAGCAGCACGACCCGGGTGACGCGACGCACGATCCTGCGCTGCAGGTCGACCGCTGCGGCGCGGTCGACGTCGCGCAGCTGGGCGAGGCGGACCGCGAGCTCATCGGCGACGGCCGTCACCCGCGCGACGAGCGCCTCCGCGGTCTGGGACCCTTCCGGGTCCCGGGAGGGCGGGCCCGCCGTCACCGCGAGCCCGCCGGCAGAGGAGGGACCGCGACCGGCACGGTCGTCGGCTCCCCGAGGGTGAGGCCGTCGACGTACGTCGCGGCGGCATCGATGATGCCCAGCACTGCCGCCCCGGCCTCGACCTCGTCGATGGCCCGGAGCGTCACGGTGATGGTCGCCGCGCCGGAGGCGATGAGCACCTTCGGCGCGCGCGCCAGGCCCGTCGCGGCGAGCTGCCGCTCAAGCTCGAGGGCATTGATCTTCCCGTGCCCGAGGCGGAGCACCTCGTACCTGCTGGTGACCCGCCAGGCCGGCCGGTCGTCCTCGTGCCACGGCCGGTGCATCACGCGGCTCCGCCACACTGCAACGCCGTCAGCCGACTGGACTCGGGGCGGCGTCGGCCGCACGTGCTTGGCAGCATGACCGGACGCTATTGGCACCTCACCCCAGGTGGCCACGGACGCCGCATACCGTTTTTCGGGGGGTGCGAATACTCCTACTCGGACGTAACGTCCGGGGTCTGCATGCGAGCTCAGTGGCGAGACCGTTCTGCCTGATTCGCGGGAGCAGTTCGCAGCCGCCAGTTCTGTAACCGTGCGGTCGCGATCGTCTCCCACCGGTAGGCGTGTCCCTCGCGGCGAAGCAGCACGAGGTCTACGTCGTGCACCTTGATCTGTAGAGGAGAACGCGAGCGCAAATGCCGAACGGCCTGGGCCAGGTCGGTAGCGGGTACGGCCCTGTTGCAGTAGGCCACGCTGATGTGCGGCTTGAACCTGAGAGGCTCCGCCGGCACCTGGCTATCGCTGCGGCCGGTTCCGATGGCCTGGCGCAGGCGGTCCCGGAGCCGGGTGAGGGGGGACCAGGGGGTGGCGCGGAGGAAGGTGCCGCCTTGGTATGCGGCGATGGGGCCGATGGCGAGGTCAACGGGGGCAAGGTCGGCGCAGCGGGCTTGGGCCTGCTCGGCGATCTGGGCGACATCGGCGTCTGTGACCTCGTCTGCGAAGCCGACGCCCTGGATGGTCATGTGGACGCCGTCGGCGGGGACGGGGTCCAGGTAGGGGAACGGCAGGGCGCGCTGGAACTCCTGGACGTAGCTGGTGACCTGCGAGTCGGCGTCGAAGGTGATGTACCAGGTGAGGTAGCGGCGGCCGGGCCGCCAGCCCGGGCGTTCCCACCAGTGGCTGGCCAGCATGTCCAGCTGCAGGAACTGTTCCCAGTCCTCCAGGTCGACCTGTTCCTCCTGGTTCACCGGCATTGCTGCGCCACGCTCCACGTCGCCGCGGCCTCGGCGATGTCCCAGATCGACCTCCACGGCTGGGCGGCCGTGACGAAGTCGCCGGCGCGTCGGCGGACCACCTCCGAGCACAGGCGCTCGCCGATGGTCAGGGCCTCGGTGGTAAGCGCGCCAGCGCGCTCGGGTTGCGGGTCAGGCCCGCCCAGCAGGGCGATGGCCAGGTCGACCCGGGTGAGAGCCTGGCTGGCCAGCGCTCGGTGGCGGTCGAACGGCACGATCGCGGCGACGGCGTGCTGCTCGACCTCGTGGTGGGCGTCCAGCGCCAGGTAGGCCGACGCGGCGTTGCCGTTCACCCGGGCGGGGGTGTAGGCGTCCAATGACAGGAACGGCGGCAGAACCGAATCGCTGGTGAGGGCCGTGCTGCGGGCCATTGCGCGGTCCACGGCCTCGTCGACGCCGCGGCGGTCGCCCAACTTGCCCAGCGCTCGCGCCTCTCCGTTCACGGCCAGGCGGATGCTCTCGGGCCCGTCGCCGGCGTAGCGCTGACCGTCGCGGGCCAGCTGGAGCGCGTTTTGGTAACGCCCGCCGTAGTAGGCGATGAAGCTCTCCGTGCCCCGCACCCAGGCCAGCAGGTCATGGTGCCCGACCGCCTCTCCCAGGTACACGGCCTCGCGGCAGTAGGCCAGCGCAAGGCGCTCGTTGCCCAGGTCGAAGGCCAGGTAGCCCAGCAGCGCCGACAGCTGACCGGCCGCCACGAACAGGTCGGCGCGCTGACGCGGGTGCTGGTGTCCACGCAGCAGCTGGTCCAGCCACTGCCGCTGGCCCCGCACGACGGGGTAGACCGCCGCTGCGTCCGCATGCTCGTACTGCTCGGCGGCATCGGCCAGGAAGGCGGCGGTCTCCTCCAGCGCGGTGTCGGTCACGTTGGGTGCGGCCAGCCACTGCAACCGGCGGCCGACCTCGTCGAGATCCCCCAGCCCCACCGAGACCGAGGTCCCGCCCTCCTCCGAGTCCACCCGATCCTGCCGTACGAGGAGGAGACTGACGTCGACGTCGAGGGCGTCCGCGATCCGGCGGAGAGTGCCGAGTCGAGCGGACTGCTTGACGCCCTGCTCCAGCTTGGCGACCGTGTCCACGCTCAAACCAGCCAGCTCGGCGAGCTGCTCCTGGGTCACCCGCGGCGACCGTTCCATCCGGAGCTCTCGTATCCGCTCGCCGATGGAGCTCTGCCCATCCATGGCCGTGCGTCCCTTTCCGCCCGTGGTCATGGTGCCACGGCCCATCCGCGCCCGTCCGCGCTGCGCCGCCAGCTTGTTGCGGGGTCAACCGCGGGGTCATCCCGGGTCTTCCTCGTCTGCGACTTGACGCGTTCGCGCTGGTCAGAGGGGAGCCGGGAGCGGGAGTCGAACCCGCGACCTTCGCTTTACAAGAGCGCTGCTCTGCCTCTGAGCTATCCCGGCGTGAAGGGGACTGTAGCCCGGGGGGTGGGTGGCTAGCTCGGGGGGCGGACCTCGGCGGCGATCCAGGCGAGGTAGGCGGGGGAGCCCGCGACGATGAGGGTGGCGGTGATCTCCGGGACGTCGTAGGGGTGGTGCTCGCGGATCAGGTCCATCAGGCGGTCGAGGGCCTCGGCGTCGGTCTTGGCCAGGCAGAGGTACTCCTCCTCGGTCTGGACCGCGCCCTCCCACCAGTAGGTCGAGTGGATGGGTCCGACCACCTGGACGCAGGCGGCGGCGCGGGCCTCGACCAGGGTGCGGGCCATGCGGGCCGCGTCCTCGGCTGTCGCCAGGGTGGTGAGCACCTGGTGGAAGTCCATCGCTCCGGCTCCTGTCAGGTGGTCGCGCGGAGGTGGGTGAGGACGACGGGGTCGAGGGCGGCGGGGTGCCAGCGGGCCTCGAAGTTCTCGCGGCCCATCCAGTCGTACAGGTCGCGGGTGAGGTCGCGGGAGGCGTAGCCGGCGGTGGCGAGGCGGGCGCGGACCTCGGAGGCCAGGTCGCCGTCGAGGGGGAGCAGGTCCTCGTCGGGGGTGCGCCCGAAGTACAGCTCGTGGAGGTCGAGCATGCGGGCCAGCTCGCCGATCGGCTCGGGGTGGTCGTCGCTGCGCAGGTCCACCACGACGTCGGACAGGCCGCCGTAGCCCGCGCCCGCCGCGACGACGAGCACGGCGCCGGCCTGCTTGCCGCGCGGGTCCCCGCCGGCGTCCTGGCCGGCGCGCAGCGCGGACACCAGCCGACGGGCCAGCGGCGCCGCGGCGTCGCCCGCGGTCCAAGCCGTCACCATCGCGTCGACGACCTCGGGGCCGGCCAGCAGGTTGCCCTGCGCGGCGAACGACCCCGCCGGCCCCTCGGCGGCGCGCCCGCCCGCCCACGGCTGGCAGCGGTCGCCGGTGAACGTCGCGGCGCCGCCGCGGGCGTCGACGGCGCCGGCCTGGCGCTCGGCGGCCTGCGGGTCACCGGCGAAGAACGCCGCCAGCACGTCGGCGGCCGAGCGGCCCGCGCGCAGCAGGGCCAGCCCCTCGGTGCGCAGGGCCAGGTTCGCGTACGCCTGCGTGGCGAGCGCCCCGCCGTCCGCCGCGGCGGCCGGCACGTAGGCGCCCGCGGCCAGGAACTTGCTGGCCACCGCCACCCCCAGCGCCGACCCGTCGGCGCTGCGCCCCACGATCGAGAAGGTCATGCGCCGCACGCTACCCGGCGCGCGTCCGGCCTCAGACGGTGAAGGTGGGGCGGTCGCCCGCCTCGGGGCAGAGGTGCACGCTGTCGGGGTCCAGGGGACGGTCGCAGAAGCGGCAGCGCTGCCGGGCGCCGGCGTCGAGGGAGTGCAGGGCGTCGGCGGCGAGCCGGCTGAGGCCGTCGCGGTCCAGGACCAGGTGGACGACGCCGTCGCCGGACAGCTCCTCCAGGCGCAGCAGGTAGCGGCCGGTGTCGGGGTCGTGGCCGAGGGCCATCGCGCCGACCCGCCAGAGCGGCACGACGGGGGCCAGGCGCAGGTCGCCGTCGGCGATCTCGTCGTCGCGCAGGGCCTCGCCGGCCTCGGCGAGCACCTGGCGGGCGACGTCGGCGAGCGCGGCCACCTGCTCCTTCTCGCAGGTGACCCCGATGTAGGTCGTGCCCTCGCGGGCCTGGAGGTAGAAGGTGCGCTGGCCCGGGTCGCCGAGCGCACCCGCGGTGGCCCAGTCGACGTGCTGGAGGCTCTGGAACTCGGGCATGGCGACATGAGTACCCGTCGCGAGCGCGCGGGGCAACCCGGCCACGCCGCGCGGGGCAACCCGGCCACGCGCTACAGGTGCTTCAGGGCCTCGCGGCGGCTGAGCGGGCTGAGGTCGGGGTGGGCCGCGACGAAGTCCCGGACCCAGTCGGGGTCGTGGCGGGCGAGGTCGCGCAGCGCCCAGCCGATGGCCTTGCGGAGGAAGACGTCGGGGTCGCCGACGTTGGCCTCGATGGCGGCGGCGAGGCGGGGCCGGTCGGTGGCGGTGCCGCGGCCGAGCTGGGAGATGATCGCGACCCGGCGCAGCCACCGGTCGCCCGCGGTCGCCCACGAGCGCAGGGACGCCAGCCACGCCGGGTGCTCCAGCGCCGCCTCGCCGATCACCGGCGCCAGCGCGTCGACGCTGTCCCACCAGCTCCTGGTCCCCACCAGCTCGCGCAGGACCGGCAGCGAGGCGTCCTCCAGCCGCCGCCGGTGGCGGGCCAGCACGTCGACCGCCACGTACTGGTGCTCGCGCTCCGGCCGCGCCCACAGGTCGCGCGCCAGGTCGTGCAGCCAGTCGGCGTCGCGCACCGGCAGGGCGCGGACGAGGTCGCGCGTCGCCGCCACCCGCGCGGGTTTCTGCACGCCGAGGAACGCGAACTGGTCGCGCATGTAGGCGCGCATGGGCCCTGCCTTGGCCGGGTCGGCGACCGCGGCCAGCGCCGCCGCCAGCGCGTCCGCGGCCTCGGCTGGGTTCATCGGGGCAGGGTTCATCGGGGCGGGGGTCAACCGGCGATCCGCTCGGTCAAGGTGGCCATCACCTCCGGGCCTGCGGCGAACGGGACCGCCCCAATGTGGGCCCTCCCCGTGGAGGAGGGTCAAGCGGGGGAGGGTCACGGCGGGTCGCGCAGGGCCAGGAGCTGGCCGGCGCGGGTGCCGACGTAGATCGTCCCTCGCCAGACGGCGGGGGTCGACTCGATGCAGCCCTCGACGGCCACCGACCAGCGCTCCGGCGGCGGCCCGCCCGCCCGGGACACGTCGTAGGCGTGCAGGACGCCCGCGCAGTCGCCCTGCAGCAGGACGTCGTCGACCACCGCGGGGGAGGACCACAGGTGGTCGGGCAGGCCGGCGGACCAGCGCTCGGCGCCGGTCGCGCGGTCCAGGGCGAGCAGGCGCCCGCCGGTCAGGGGTGCGTAGAGGGTGTCGCCGTGCAGCGCCGGGGTGGCCCAGGCGCCCGCGACCGCGGCGCCCGCGCCGATGCCCGCGTCGACCACCGACCACACCAGCGGGTCGTCGGGCCGCGAGGGGTCCAGCTTCATCACCTGGCCCACCGCCCGGGACCGCTCGGTGCCGCGCTCGTACTCCGACGCGACGTAGAGCGTCCCGTCCTCGTCGACGACGACCGAGGCGTCGGTGTCGTCGCCGGTCCAGAAGCGGAACACCCGCTCCGGGACCTCGCCCTCGGCGACGCCGCCGACGTCCCAGCCCTGCACGAGGCCGCCGGAGTTGGCGAAGTACACGACGTCGCCGACCACCGCCACCGAGCTCTCGATCGACACGTTGCGGTCCCCGACCGCGGCGAGCAGCTCGTCGTCCCACCCCGCGGTGTCGAACAGCAGCTCGGGCGCGACCGTCACGCGGCCGTCGGGGCCGTAGCCGCGGTTGAGCCGGACGACGTGGAAGCGGCTGTTCTCCCCGCCGACGAACAGCAGGTCGTCCAGGACGACGGCGGACCCGTCCCAGTCGTCGTTCCACAGCGTCGGCGCGGTGTCGGACGCCTCGAGGGCCCACAGCTCGACCGGCTCGGCGCCGTCGAAGGACAGCACCCGGAAGCGGTTGTCCCGCGAGCCGGTGTAGACCAGCGGGTAGCCGTCGGGGTCGACGGTGACCGACCCCTTGATGATGTCGCCGGTCGGGAAGGGCGGGAGCAGCGCGGCGCCGGTGGCGCCGTCGACGAAGTGGACGCGGTGGTCGTAGGCGCCGAACACGACCCAGGTGCGCCCGCCGCGCTCGAAGACCGCCGGCTGGCCGGTCCAGCCCGTCCCGCACCAGGTCCGCGTCTCGGCCCCGACCGTGGACTCCCCGCACAGGCTCCCCCCGGCCGGGTAGCGCCAGGCGACCTCCGGGTCCCGGGGCACCGGCCCCGTCCCGTAGAACGTGCGGGTGGGGTTGCCGCGGAAGGTGAGCAGGCCGTCGACCGCCGTGCCGTACGGGCCCCCCACCCCGGCGACGGCGGGGGCAGGTGAGGGCGCGGGCGCGGGGGTCCGTGTGCCGGGGGACGGCGGCGCCGCCCCGGGGGAGGGCGCGGGCGAGCCGCCGGGACGCGGGGGTCCCACGGACCCCGCGGGCGACCCGGTGGCCCGGTGGCGCCGGGGGCGGCCGTCCCGGTCGGGGCCGCGGCCGTGCCCCCCGCCCCGACGCAGGCGGTCAGCACCCCCGCCAGCGCCAGCCCCGCCACCAGCCGCGTGCGCCGGCCCGCCGTCCCGCTCATCGCGCCCCCCCGAGCCCCGGGCGGGGGCGGCCCGTCACCGTCCCCGACCCATCCGGATCATGGTCTGGGACGAACGCCGCGGGTGGGAGGTTGCACCTCCCCCGCGCTATGATTTGATCATTCGATCAAACCGCACGGTCAAGACCGACGGAGGGGGCTCGTGTGGACGCCGGCGCGACGACGGGGGCTGCGGGCGTCCCCACCAGCCTGACCGTCTACTACGACGCGGACTGCGCCTTCTGCCGCCGCTGCCGTGACTGGCTCGAGGGCCAGGAGACCTCCTGCGAGGTGAAGCTCGTGGCCGCCAACGGGCCGGCGGCGACCGCCGACCTCGCCGGGCTGCCGCTGGGTGCGGAGCTGGTCGTGGTCGCCGACACCGGCGACGTGTGGATCGGCCCCAAGGCCTTCGTCATGTGCCTGTGGGCGACCACCGCGCACCGGGCCTGGTCCCAGCGCCTGGACGGGCCGGCGCTCGGCCCGCTGGCCCGGCGGTTCTTCCAGGCGGTGTCGTCCAACCGCGACACCATCAGCGTGCTGCTCAACCTGGCGTCGCCGGAGGAGCCGGGGGCGGCGCGCCTGCCCGCCCTCGCGCTGCCCGCCATGACGCCGTCCGGCCGGGTCGGGCGCTGAGGTGCCCGGTCCGCCGCGCCCCTCCGGCTCCCGGACCCGCGACCGGATCGTGGCGGCCGCGCTGGAGACCGTGCGGCGCGAGGGCATCGTGGGCACCAGCGCCCGCGCCATCGCCGCCACCGGCGACTTCGCCCCTGGCCTGCTCTTCTACCACTTCGGGTCGGTGACCGAGGTGCTGGTCGCCGCCGGCGAGGAGCTGGCCGCCCGCCGGGTGCAGCGCTACGACGAGGGGCTGCGCGACGTCGCGACCGCGTCGGACCTGGTCCGCGTCGCCCGGGCGCTGCACGCCGAGGACGCCACCGCCGGTCACACGCGCGTGCTCGTCCAGCTGCTGGCCGCGACCGCGTCGGACGCCGACCTGGGCCCGCGCCTGGCGCGGGCGTTCGCACCCTGGATCGACCTGCTGCACCGCACGCTGGACCGCGTCGTCGGCCGGTCGCCCGCGCGGTCGCTGTTCCCCACCGAGGACGGCGCGCACGCCCTCACGGCGCTGTTCCTGGGCCTGGAGCTGCTGGCCCAGCTCGGCGGGGACTACGCCCGCGACGAGCACGTGTTCGACGCCTTCGACCGCTCCGCCGCCCTGATCGGCCCGCTCCTGGGGCTGGGCGGCCCTGCGCCCACCCTGGTCGGGCCGGGCTGAGCGCGCAGCGGCCGCGCCGAGGCCGAGGAGGGGATGATGCTGCTCGCCACCCGCACCTGGGGCGACCCCGGGGCACCGGTGGTGGTGCTGGTGCACGGGGTGGTCGCGTCCGGTGCGACGTGGTGGCGGATCGGGCCGGCGCTCGCCGCGCGCGGCCACCACGTCCTCGCCGTCGACCTGCCCGGCCACGGCGCCGGCCCCCGCATCGACCGGCCCTTCACCCTGGCCGACCTGGCGGATGACCTGTGGGCGACCGTCGACGCCGCGGGCGTCGTGCCCGCCGTCCTGTGGGGCCACTCCCTCGGCGCGCTCGCGGTCCTGGAGGCGGTGCGGCGCCGGCCGGCGTGGGCGGGCCGCCTGGTGCTGGAGGACCCGCCCGGGCCGGCCAGCAGCGACGGAGCTGCGGTGGCCGCGGACGTCCGCGCGGGCGTCGCGCTCGCCCGCGCCGACCTCGCCGCCTTCCTGGACGCCGAGCGCCGCGCCAACCCGGGCTGGGCGCGGGGCGACCTGGAGGCCAGGGCCGACGTCGCGCGCTGCCAAGCCGAGGAGGTCGCGGCGGCGGTCGAGGCCGGGATCATCCCCGACCTCGTGGAGGCCCTGCGCGCGCTGCGCGTCCCCGCGCTGGTGGTGCTGGGCGCGCCGGAGCGGGGCTCGATGGTCACCGGCGCGGAGCGCGCCGCGGTCCTGGACGCCGCGCCCGCGGCGATCGCCCTGGACGCGGGCCACGCCGTCCACCGCGACGCCCCCGAGCGCTACCTCGAGGTGACCACGGCCTGGCTGGAGGATGGCCGGACAGGTGCATGAGCACCCATTCCGGGGGAAACTCCGGCACCCCCGCTCACCACGGGCGGGGAACCGGGGAGCGAGGGCCTCATGCGCAGGTGGACCGTCGTCGGGTTGCTCATCCTCGCGCTGGCGATGGGGGCCATGGGCGCCGCGGGCGCGCAGGAGCCCCCGCCCCCCTACGCGGTCGACCCGGCGACGCTGCCGTTCGACCCGCTGCCCGGCACCGGTGCGCAGACCCTGTGGGGGGTGGACGCCAACCCCGGCGCCGCCGACGACGGCTGGCGCATCGAGGTCCCGCAGAACTGGAACGGCGGCCTGCTGCTCTGGGCCCACGGCTACCGCGGCACCGGCCCGGAGCTGACCGTCGACAACCCCGCCCTGCGCCCGTTCCTGGTGGCCCAGGGCTGGGCGTGGGCCGCGTCCAGCTACCGCGCCAACGGCTACGCGGTCGAGGAGGGTGTCGAGGACACCCACGAGCTGCTCGCGATCTTCGCCGAGCAGACCGGCCGCACGCCCGACCGGGTCGTGTTCCACGGCGCGTCGATGGGCGGGCACATCACCGGCGCCGCGATCGAGCGCCGCCCCGACGCCTACGACGCCGCGCTGCCGATCTGCGGCGTGATGGGTGACGTCGAACTGTACGACTACTTCCAGGACGTCAACCTCGTCGCGCAGGAGCTCGCCGGGGTCGAGGCCGCCATCCCGCCCGGCCCCGACTACCTGACCGCGACCGTCCCGGCGGTGCAGGCCGCGCTGGGCTACCCCGGCGACCTCACCGGGCCCGGCCACCAGTTCGCCGCCGCCGTCGAGCAGCGCTCCGGCGGCGAGCGGCCCGGCTTCGACGCGGCCCTGGACTACTGGAGCGGCGAGCAGACCGCGACGGCCGGCATCCCGTTCCTGTTCGGGGTCTACGGCGGCGCGCTGTCGGGCGGGCAGACCGACCCGCGCGTCAACGCCGCGGTCACCAACCAGGGGACGGTCTACCAGTTCGACACCGACCCCGCGCTGTCGCCCGAGGAGCGCGACCTCAACGTGGGCGTCACCCGCGACGACCCCGCCGGCGGGCCGCCCCCGTTCCCCGTCCTGACCGGCGACCTGTCGATCCCCGTCCTCAGCCTGCACGACATCGGCGACCTGTTCGTCCCCTTCTCGATGGAGCAGGTCTACGCCGCCGAGGCGGCCGCCAACGGCGACGCCGATCTGCTCGTCACCCGGGCGATCCGCGACGTGCGCCACTGCGGGTTCGCCGCCGCCGAGCTCGTGGAGGGCTTCACCGACCTGGTCGCCTGGATGGAGGGCGGCCCCCGGCCGGCCGGCGACGACGTGCTCGACCCGGCGGCCGTCGCCGACCGCGACTTCGGGTGCGCCTTCACCCGCCCCGACCCGGCTCCCGAGCGCGCCGGGTTCCGCCCGTGCGGGGCCGACCCGGCGGTGACCCCGGTCGCCGCGGGTCCGGAGCCGGTGGCGACGGCGCTGGCGGTGTCGCGGGCGGCCTTCGACGCGGCCGACGCGGTGGTGGTCGCGTCCGACGGGGCGCCCGCCGACGCGCTGGCCGCCGGGCCGCTCGCGGGGCGGCGCCAGGCGCCGCTGCTGCTGTCCCCGACCCGGCACCTCCCGGGGGAGGTCGCCGCCTGGGCGCCCGACCCGGCGCGGTGGCGCGCGACCTGGAGGCGCTGGGGGAGCGTCGCCGGCGCGGGGCGCTACGCCACCGCCGCGGCCGTCGCCCGAGAGCTGGGCGGCGCCGACCGCGCCGTCGTCGTGCGCGGCGCGGGCACGCGGCCCGTGCGCGGCACGGACGACGACGCGCTGACCGCGGCCGGGCTGGCGTCGTTCCTGGGCGACCCGGTGCTGTTCGCCGAGCGCGCGTTCGTCCCGCCGCAGACCATCGCCGCCCTGCGCGACCTGGGCGTGCGCCGCGTGACCGTCGTTGGCGGCCCCGAGGCGGTGTCGGGCCTGGCGGTGGCGCAGCTGCAGGCGGCCGGGGTGCTCGTCGAACGGCTGGGCGGCGGCGGGGCCGGCGCGACCTCGGCGGCGGTCGCGTCGCGGTCGGTGGCGTCGGGGGCGTCGGCGAACGAGGTCTGGGTGGCAGACGGCGCGGACTGGCCCACGGCGGTGACCGCCGGTCCCGCCGCGGCCGCGGAGGGTGCCCCGCTCCTGCTCGCCGAGGACGGCGGGGACGACGCGCTGGCCTGGCTGCGCGACCGCAACCGGGTGCTGACCGAGGTGACCACGGCGAACCTGGCCGCCGACACCGCCGCGGCGGTCGCCGAGGCCGTCTCGGGCCCCTAGACCGGACCTGGCGGCAGCGCGACGTCGCGCACAGCCACCCTCACCGCACGTCCGGTCGTGGCGGCGGGTGGAGGAGAAGTCCCCCGACCGGTTCCCGTCTCGATCCCCCGTCCCGTACCGTCTCCTGCGAAGCAGCAGGAGGGTGGAGATGGAGGTCGTCGACGGGCCGCGGGGCGACATCCCCGTCTACACGGCCCGCCGTGGCGTGCCCTGGCTGCGCTGGCTGGTCCGGGTCACCTGGGCGCTGGTCGTGCTGCTGGCCCTGGCCGCCACCGAGATCGGGCTGCTGCGGCTCCTGCGCGCCAACGACCCGTGGGCGGGCGCCACGCGCGCGCCCAGCCGGGCCGCCGAGCCGCTGCTGTCCGACGACTTCGACGTCGACATGGTCGCGGGGCTGCTGGAGGGGATCGGGGCGACCGGCGTCCGCGTCGAGCGTGCGCCGTCCTGGCTCCTGGGGCGCCCCACGCGCCTGGAGGCCCGCTTCCGCAGCGGCGGCGAGCGGCTGGAGGCGACCGTCGCCCTGGACGCCGACCACCCCGCGGTCGCCCGGCGCATCGGCGACGGGCGCGCGCGGCTGGAGCGCATCG
Source organism: Egibacteraceae bacterium (assembly GCA_030447925.1). GTDB lineage: Bacteria > Actinomycetota > Nitriliruptoria > Euzebyales > Egibacteraceae > JAUJNX01. Next base: position 140,447 of record JAUJNX010000009.1, read on the forward strand.
ACGGCCGCGACGTGCTCGTCGACCGGTTCGCGGCGCTGGACCGGCTGCTCGACGTCGCGGTGGTCACCTGCCAGGGCGTCGCCTTCCGCATCGACGACCCGGTCGACGACGCCGCGGCGGCGCCGGCCGCCCCCGCCGCGGCGGCGCGCGCCGCCGTCGACCTGATCAGCGGCGCGTGCCCGGGCGCGGGACCCCTGCCCGCCGACGCCGGGCTGCTGCGGGTGGTGCTCGCCGCGGGCACCGACGGGCCGGACCGCGACGCGCTCGCGCGTGACGTCGCCGGGACCGACGGCGTGCTGGCGGCCCACGCGGTGCGGTGGGAGGACGCCGCGCGCATGGCCGCACGGCGGGAGGCGCCCGGGGAGGACGTCGAGCGCCTGCAGGACAGCCTGCTGGTGCGCGTCGCGCCGGGGGCGCGTGACGCCTTCCTGACCTCGCCGGTCGCGACCGACGCGGCGGTCGCCACCATCGAGGACGAGGGGCCCGCCCCCGCCCTGGTGGAGGTGCTGCCGCGCCCGGAGGCCGACCTCGCGCTGCTGGAGACCGAGCTGCGGGCCGACCCCGAGGTCGCCGTGGTCACCCTGCGCCCCGAGGAGCGCGCGCGGTCGCGCTTCGCCGGCACCCCGACGCCCGGCAACCCCGACGCGCGCACCGCCCTGCTGGTCTGGCTGCGCGCCGGGGGCGACCCGGCCCGCACCGCCTTCGCCGAGCGCGTCCGCACCCGCCCCGACGTCGAGGGCACGAGCTAGCGCGGCCGGGCGCCGCGGCCGGACGCGTCCCGCGGCGGGCGGAGCGCCCGGGGAACGGGCGTCAGCGTGCCGCGGCGGCCAGGGCGGCGGCGACGGCGTCGGCGAAGCCGTCGCCCATGGCGCCGGGGGCGCGCAGGGCGTTGCCCCCGAGCTCGGCGTGGCCGTTGGCGACCTGCACGTAGGTGCCGACGACCGCGGCCATGGTGGCGTCCTCCAGCGAGTCGCCCACCGCCATGGCGACGTCGCCGGTCAGCCCGCGGGCCGCCAGGTCCGCGGCCACCGCCGCCGCCTTGCCCGTCCCGCGGGGGAGCAGGTGGTAGGCGCGGACGGTCCGCCCGGGCCAGCCGTGCGCGGCGCCGTTGTCGACCAGCCGCGCCCAGGGCGCCCCCGCGCCGGCCAGCACCCGGTCGGCGACGTCGACGTCGACGAGCCCGTGCAGCAGGTACTCCCCGACCCGGCCCTCGTCCCACGGGTGGTACAGGCGCAGGTCGTCGGGGAAGGCGCCGAGCAGCGCCGCCAGCGCGCCGCTGTCGCGCACGGCCTCACGCGGGGTGCCGGCCAGGTCCGCCGGGGCCTCTCCCCAGACGTAGGACACCTCGCCCGCGCGGCAGACCACCGTCCCGGCCTCCGCCACGTAGTCGCGCAGCCCCAGCAGCCGTGCGTCCCCGGCGAGCAGCGCGTGGCGCCGCCCGCTCACCGGGACCACCGTGACGCCCGCCTCGCGGGCGGCGACGAGCGCGGCGGCGGCCCGCACGCTGGGCCGCTCGTCGGGCCCCAGCAGCAGCGACCCGTGGGGGCCCAGCAGGGTGCCGTCGAAGTCGGTGTAGAGCAGCTGGACCGGAGGGAGGTCGCGCAGGTGGCGGACGAGATCGGCGGGGGGGCTGGCCACGGCGCCAGCTTGCCACGTGTTGCGCCGCCGCCCGGCGCGTGCAACCGTGGGCCCCACAACTGCATAGCCACACCATCCAGAGAGGTCGAGGGAACCGGCCCGCCGACGCCTCCGCAACCCCTGTGCTCGTGCACTGCGATCGCTGCCGTTCGTGCAGAGGTCCGTGCGGAGCACGGACGGTGCGAAATCCGGCCCCTTCGGGGGGCAGATGGTTGCCGTCGCGATCCTCCATGCCTCCCGTCGCACCCATCGGGAGGCGTTTCGGTGTTGAAGACGGACACGGTCGGCACGGTCCAGGGGCTGCGCTGTCGCGAGTGCGGGCGGTCGTACGCGGCCACGGCGCAGCACGTCTGCGAGTTCTGCTTCGGTCCGCTGGAGGTCGCCTACGACCGCGAGGCGCAGGCCGCCCGCGCGACCCGCGCGGCCATCGAGGCGGGCCCCGCCAGCCTGTGGCGCTACGCGCCGCTCCTGCCGGTCCTGCGCGACGACCCGGCGGACCGCGTCGACCTGGGCGCCGGGTGGACGCCGCTGGTCCCCGCCCCGCGGCTGGGCGCGGCGCTGGGCCTGGACGACCTGTGGCTGAAGAACGACACCGTCAACCCGTCGTTCTCGTTCAAGGACCGGGTGGTGTCGGTCGCGCTGACCGCCGCCCGGGCGCTGGGCTTCTCGACCGCCGCCTGCGCGTCGACCGGCAACCTGGCGCACTCCGTCGCCGCGCACGCCGCCAAGGCCGGCATGGACAACTACGTGTTCGTCCCCGCCGACCTGGAGGCGGCCAAGATCGTCGCCACGGCGGTCTACGGGCCCAACGTCGTCGCGGTGCGCGGGTCCTACGACGACGTCAACCGGCTGTGCTCGGAGGTCGCGGGCGAGGAGCCGTGGGCGTTCGTGAACATCAACCTGCGCCCGTACTACGCGGAGGGCTCCAAGACCCTGGGCTTCGAGATCGCCGAGCAGCTGGGCTGGCGCCTCCCCGACCACGTGGTCGCGCCGATGGCCTCGGGGTCGATGCTGGTCAAGATCGACAAGGCGTTCCGCGAGCTGGCCGACCTCGGCCTGGTCGCCGACCGGCCGTGGCGGATCAGCGGCGCGCAGGCGACGGGCTGCTCGCCGATCACCACCGCGTTCAAGGACGGCACGGGCGCGATCCGCCCGGTGCGCCCCACGACGATCGCGAAGTCGCTGGCCATCGGCAGCCCCGCCGACGGGCCGTACGCCCTGGACGCCGTCGCGCGCACCGGCGGGGCCATGGAGGACGCCGCGGACCCCGAGATCGTCGACGCGATCCGGCTGCTCGCCCGCACCGAGGGGATCCTGGCCGAGACCGCCGGCGGGGTGACGATCGCGTGCCTGCGCCGCCTGGCCGCGGCCGGGCGGATCGCCCGCGGTGAGCGCACCGTCGCGGTCATCAGCGGCATGGGCCTCAAGACCCTCGACGCCCTGGCCGGCGAGGTCGGCCCGACGTGGGAGGTCGGCCCGGGACTCGACGAGTTCCGCGCCGCGGTGTCCGGCCCCGCCCAGGAGGTGCACCCGTGAGTGGCGGAGGGCGGAGCCCGGAGTCGCTGCTCGCGAGCCGCCCGGCGTCTGAGGTGCACCCGTGAGTGGCGGAGGGCGGAGCCCGGAGTCGCTGCTCGCGAGCCGCCCGGCGTCTGAGGTGCACCCATGAGCGTCACCGTCCGCATCCCCACCCCGCTGCGCACCGCGACCGGCGGGGACGCCACCGCGGTCGTCGAGGGCGGCAACGTGGCCGAGGTGGTCGCCGCCCTGGACCGGGCGCACCCCGGCATCGGCGACCGGCTGCTCGACGAGGGCGGCAAGCTGCGCCGCTTCCTCAACGTCTACGTCGACGACGAGGACGTCCGCTTCGCCGGCGGGCTGGACGCGCCGGTGCCCGACGGGGCCACCGTCTCGATCATCCCAGCGGTCGCCGGGGGCTGACAGGGGCCACATGAGAGTCGCTCAAGCCCCGGTCGGGGGTGTCCGAGAGTCCATGCGGCCCTGTCCAGCCGCGTCGAGCTCTCGGAGTCCCCGGTGGTCCGCAGCATCATCGCCGTCCTGGTCGTCGCCGCCCTGCCGCTGATCGGCGGGGTGGCGGGCGCGCAGGAGGGTGCGTCCTACACCCAGGTCGTCGACATCGGCTTCCCGGTGTCCGGCGACGTGTGGTACCAGCGCGACTACCACTCCTGGCGCGGCGGCGGGACGCGCAAGCACCAGGCGAACGACGTCTTCGGCGACAAGCTCCAGCCGCTGCACGCCGTGGTCGACGGGACCCTGTGCCGGATGACCGGCGTGGGCGAGCCGATGCCCACCTGGGGCTACGCCATCACCCTGTGCGCCGGGGACGGGCTCCAGTACCGCTACCTGCACCTCAACAACGACAGCCCCGGCACCGACGACGGGCTGGGCGGGCCCGGCTGGGCCTACGCCCCCGGCCTGGAGCCCGGCGACCGCGTCGAGCGGGGCCAGTGGATCGGCTACCTCGGCGACTCCGGCAACGCCGAGACCACCGACCCCCACCTGCACTTCGAGATCTACGACGAGGACCTGGTCGACCCGGCGCTGGCGGTCGCGCCCTACAAGCAGGGGCGGATCGACCCGTTCTACTCGCTGGAGGCGGCCCGGCGCGGCGGCGACATCCCCGCGGAGCCCGCGACCGCGCCGCCCGCCACCTCGCCGCGGCCCGAGCCGTCCGACGTGCCGCCGATGCAGCCCGGCGAGCCGCTGGTCCGCCTGGCCGGCACCGACCGGGTCGGCACGGCCCTGCGCCTGTCCGCCCAGCGCGGTTCCGCGCGCACCGTGGTCGTGGTCCCCGCGGGGTCCCACGCCGAGGCGCTGGTCGCCGCCCCGCTGGCCGGCCTGGTCGAGGCGCCGGTGCTGCTGTCCGGCCCCGACGGGCTGGAGGCGCGCGTCGCCGCCGAGGTGCGCCGCCTCGGCGCGCGCAACGCCTACGTCGTGGGGCGCAGCGACCAGCTGTCGGCGGAGGTCGAGGACGACCTGCGCCGCGCCGGGGTGCAGGCCCAGGCGCGGCTCGCCGCGCCCGACGTCTTCGCGCTGTCCGCCGCCGTCGCCCGCGAGATGGCGTCCTACCCGTCGACCGGGGGCGGGTTCGAGCGCGTGTTCCTGGCCCTGGGGACCGCCCAGGACCCCTCGCGCGCCTGGCCCGACGCGCTGAGCGCCAGCGCGCCGGCGGCCCGGCTGCGCGTGCCGGTGCTGCTGACCCGCAGCGGGTCGCTGCCCGACGCGGTGGCCGAGGTCCTGGGGACGCTGGCGCCCCAACGGGTCGACGTGGTCGGCGGTGAGGTCGCCGTCGCCGACGAGGTCGCCGAGGCCGCGGCGTCGGCGGCGGGCGGGGAGGCCGTCCGCGTCGCCGGGGAGGACCGCTACGCCACCTCGGTGGAGGTCGCCGTCCTGGGCCGCGAGGTGGGCCTGGACGGCGGGACGGTGTTCGCCGCCACCGGGCGCAACTTCCCCGACGCGCTCGCCGCCGGACCCGCCGCGGCGCGCAACCGCGCGCCCGTGCTGCTGGTCGACGGCGACGACGCGGGCGGGAGCCCCGCCAGCCTGCGCTGGCTCGCCGACGCCGGCGCCACCGAGGTGGTGGTCGTCGGCGGCGACGTCGCGGTCACCGAGCCGGTCGCCGACGCCCTCGAGGCCCTGGTCGGCCGGTAGCCCGGGCCGGGCCGCGCCGCGCCGCGCCGCCCTCCGCCCCCCCGCGCACCGGCGGGCGGCGCGGGTCAGGTCAGGTCAGGACCGGCAGGCGCGGGTCGTCGGAGGGGCGGGCGGCGCGGGTCAGGTCAGGTCAGGACCGGCAGGCGCGGGTCGTCGGAGGGGATGCGCCCGGTGGCGGCGAGCAGGAAGCGGACGCGGCCGAGGTTGCGCGGCCGCGGGGCCCCGAGGAGCCCCTCCAGCAGGTCGGCGGCCAGCCGGCCCGCGACCGGGGTGGGGCTGGGTGCCAGGTCCAGCGCGGCGCGCACGTCGGCGTGGTGGATCACCACCTCCAGGACCCGGGTGGCCAGGAACTCGTCGACGCGGATCGGTCCCTGGGCCGAGGTGACCAGCCGGTCGGCGGGCAGCTCCGCGGCGACCTGGGCGTCCTCGCGCCAGCCCTCGGCGAACAGGGCGGGCAGGGTCTCCGCGTCGACCTCGCGGGCCAGGTCCACCGCCCGGCGGGCGACACCGGGCGCCGTCGCGGCCGCGTCGTAGCGGTAGTACGCGACGCGGTCCACGACCGCCGCCGCCGGGTCGACCGGCTCGTCGGCGTAGGCGGCCAGGCGGGTGACGCCCCGGACCAGGTGGGCCAGCAGCTCCGCGAGGGTCCACGACCCCAGCGCGGTGCGCGCCCACGCCGCGGCGGGCACGTCCGCGAGGGTGGCGTCGACCGCCGCGGACTCAGCGGTGAAGGCATCCAGCTCCAGACCCTGCATGTCACCGGAGGGTAGGGGTATCGCCAGCCCATGCGCGCACCCCGACCCGACCTGTCCGGCAAGGTGATGGTCCTGACCGGTGCGTCGTCGGGCATCGGCCTGGCCACCGCCCGCGCCGCCGCCGCCCGCGGGCTGCGCCTGGTGCTCGCCGCCCGCGGCGCGGACGCCCTGGAGCAGGTCGCCGCCGAGCTGCGCGCCGCGGGTGCCGAGGCCGTCGCGGTCCCCGCCGACGTGGCCGACCCCGCCCAGGTCGAGGCCCTGGCCGACGCCGCCGTCGCCCGCTTCGGCCGCATCGACGTGTGGGTCAACGGCGCCGCGATCGGCGTGGTCGGCACCGTCGACCAGATCACCGCGGAGGAGTTCGACCGGGTCACCCGCGTCGTCTACCTGGGCGTGGTGCACGGCTGCAAGGCGGCGGTGCCGCGGATGCGCGCTCAGGGCGGCGGCGTCGTGGTCACGATCGCGTCGGTGCTGGGGGTCCGCGCCGTCCCGCTCCAGGCCCCCTACGCCGCGGCCAAGCACGCCGTCGTCGGGTTCACCGACGCGCTGCGCATGGAGCTGGCCCGCGAGCGCAGCGGGGTCCGGGTCGGGCTGGTCCTGCCCGCGGGCATCGACACGCCGTACTACGACCACGCGCGGTCCAAGCTGGGCGTCCTGCCCAGCGCTCCGCCACCGGTCTACGGGCCGGAGGTCGTCGCCGAGGCGGTGCTGGACGCGGCGGCCGCCCCGCGCAGCCGCCTGTTCGCCGGCGGGGCGGGCCGCGGGCTCGACCTGCTGGGGCGCCTGAGCACGCCGCTGGCCGACCGCGTCCTCGCCGGCCCCTACCGGGTGTTCGAGCGCCAGGTGAGCCGCAGGCCCGCCGACGCCGCGGACAACGTCGACACCCCGTCCGGCGGCCCGCCGCGCGAGCGCTCCGGCCGGCTCGGCCCGATCCTGCACCGCAGCCTGTGGACCCGCCACGTCGAGCAGCTGTTCCCGTCCGACGCGTAGCCCGCGGGCCGGCGGGGTAGGCGAACACCTGTTCGTCCCACATCCAGGAGGAGACCACACCGTGGTGGACAAGGACCAGCCCCAGAACGCCGAGAAGGACCCCAAGGACTGGGTCACGGGCGACGAGCCGATGACCGGGCCGCAGGAGTCCTACCTGGAGACCCTCGCCCAGCAGGCCGGTCAGGACGTCGACCACGACCTCACCAAGGCCGAGGCGTCGATGAAGATCGAGGAGCTGCAGGAGGAGACCGGCCGGGGTCAGTGACCCCGGCCCGCGTCAGGGGTGCAGCGCCAGGCCCTTGAGGAGCCGGTCCGCGTCGCGGCGGGGCGCCCGGAAGGCCAGGCCCACCAGGTCGAGGTCGTCGGTCCCGACGGCCTTGACCGCGGCGCGGTTGTCGTCGTCGTGCCCGGTGGCGAACAGCTCCCGGGTGAAGACGGCGGTGACGACGCCGCGCGCCGCGGCGCGGTCGAGCACGCCGTGCAGGTCGGGCCCGGCCGCCCTGCGGCGATCCTGGCCCGCCTGCAGGCGGATGGTCGGATGACCAACCGCGACCTCGCCGCGGCGCTCGGGGTCGCGCCCTCGACCAGCCTCGAGCGCGTCCGCGCGCTGCGCCATCGCGGCGTGCTCACGGGGTTCGCCGCGCAGGTCGACCTGCCGGCGCTGGGCCGGTCGGTGCAGGCCCTGATCAGCGTGCGCCTGCGCCCGCAGTCACGCGCCACGATCCACGGCTTCCGCGACTTCGTGGCCGGCCTGCCGGAGACGCTGCAGGTCTTCGTCGTCACCGGCGACGAGGACGTGCTGGTCCATGTCGGTGTCCGCGACACCCGCCACCTCCAGGACTTCACCCTGGTCCGCATCACCCAGCGGCCCGAGATCGCCGCCCTGCGCACCACCGTCGTCTTTGACCACTGGCGCGCCCCGGTCCTGGCGCCCCTGCCCTGACCGCACCAGCCCGACGCCGACCAGGCACAGGGCCCCGCCCGCCAGCGCCGGCGGCCCCGGGACCTCGCCGAGCAGCGGCCAGGCGACGGCCAGCGCCACGCAGGGGACCAGGAACAGCGCGTTCGCTCCGGCCCCGGCGGGCAGCCGGGCCAGCGCGACGGCCCAGGCGATGAAGCCCGCGGCCGACGCGCCGACGCCCAGCCAGGCCAGGGCGGCCAGCTCCCCGGGCGTCGCCGCCGCGACAGCCCCCAGGGCCCCGCCGCCGAACGGCAGCGCCAGGGCGGTGCCCGCCCACATCGCCCACGCGGTGACCTCGACCGCCCGGTAGCGGTCGAGCAGCGGCTTCTGGACGACGAAGAAGGCGGCCTGGCAGCCGGCGGCGGCCAGCACCGCCACCGCGGCGCCGTCGACCTGGAGCCCGCCGTCGCGCAGGGCCAGCAGCGCCGCCCCGCAGAACGCCACCCCGGTGCCCGCCCACTGCCGCGGCCGGAGGCGCTCGCCCAGGACCGCGCGGGCCAGCAGGGCGGTCCCGATCGGCGCGGTGGCGACCAGCAGGCTGGCGGTGCCCGCCGGGACGGTGCGCTGGCCGCCGTTCAGCAGCAGCTGGTACAGGGTCATGCCGGTCAGGCCCGCCAGGGCGATCCGCCACAGGTCGCGGGCGGCCGGCCGGCCCAGGCGCAGCAGCGGGGCGGCGATCCCCAGCGCGGCGGAGGCCACGGCCAGGCGCAGCACCGACAGCTGCGCCGGGGTGAAGGCGCGCAGGGCGACGGCGATTGCGGGGAACGCGCTGCCCCACAGCAGGACGGTGACGGCGATGGCGGCGTACGGCATGGCGCCCACCATCTGCGCGGCGATCGTGCAGGTCCAGTGACGCTTGCTGACGATGACCGTAAGCTGCGCTGCATGTTGGATGTCCGCCGGCTGCGCCTCCTGCGCGAGGTCGCGGCGCGCAGGACCATCGCCGCCGCCGCCCAGGCGCTGGCGTTCACGCCCTCCGCGGTCTCCCAGCAGCTCGCCGCGCTGGAGCGCGAGGCGGGCGTCCCGCTCCTGGAGCGCGAGGGCCGCGGCGTCCGGCTGACCGAGGCCGCGCGCCGCCTCGTCGCCCACACCGAGGTCATCCTCGCCGACCTGGAGCGGGCCGAAGCCGACCTCGCCGCCACCGGGACCGCCGTGCGCGGGAGGGTGCGGCTGGGCGCGTTCCCGACCGCCGCGCGGGCGCTGGTCCCGCCCGCGGCCGGGGCGGTGCGCCGCGAGCACCCCGACGTCCGCGTCGTCCTGGTCGAGGGCGAGCCGCACGCGACCCTGCCCGCGCTGCGCCTGGGGGACCTGGACGCCGCCGTCGTCCACCGCTACGACCTGCTGCCCGCCCGTGAGGACCCGGGCGTGGAGCTGCGCGAGCTGCTCGTCGACCCGCTGTGGGTGGCGCTGCCGCCCGGCGACCCCGCGGCCGGGCCGGGGCCGGTCCGACTCGCCGACCTGCGCGACCGCCGGTGGATCGGCGGGGCCCCGGACACCTCCTGCTACACCGTGGTGATCCAGGCCTGCGCGCTGGCGGGCTACCGGCCGGGCTGGGCGTGGCGCTCGTGCCGGGCCTGGCGCTGACGGGGACCGCGACCGGCGCGGTCCTCCGCCCGGTCGGCGAGCTGCCCCTGTCCCGCCGCGTCCTGGCGGGCGCGCGCGCCGGCAGCGCGAGCGCCCCGGCCATCGCGGCGGTGCTCGAGGCGCTGGCGGCCGCGGCGGCGGGGGTGCGGGCCGGAGGGTGGCCGCTCGCCGGGCGCGGGGACGTGTGACCATGGCAGCAGGATCGCGGGGAGGGGTGGCGATGGCTGGGGACCGGCACGCGGGGCAGGCGGTCGAGTGGCTCGGGGCGCGCATCGACGTCGGGGACCTCGACGCCGTCCTCGCGGGCGGGGCGCCGGAGGCGGTGGCGCTGCTGCACGGGAGCGGCCACCCGCGGCCCGTCCTCGGCATCGACCTGACCGCGTCGCCGGGGCGGGACGGGAGCCTGGCGCTGCGGGGGACGGTCCGGCTGGCCGGCCCGCGGTCGCCGGGCCGCGCGCTGTCGCGGGAGCTGGCGGCGGCGGCGGTGCCGGTGGCCGCGGCGCTGCTCCTGGGCCCGATCCGGGCGCCGCTGGCCGCCCTGACCGTGGGCGCCGCCGCGGTGCGCGCCCGCCAGGCGGCCCAGGCGGCGCCGGCGGCCGGGCCGGTCCCCGAACCGGCCACCGGGACGGCGTTCGGCGGGGAGGTCGACCTGGACCAGCGCCTCACCGCGGGCGGGACCCGGCGCAGCGTCACCGCCGCGGCCGACGTCGCCCGGCCCACCGCCGACGACGTCGTCGCCTTCGCGCGGGTGCTCCTGGACGTCGCCCGCCAGGCGGCCGGGGCCCCTGACGACGACGCCTTCTTCGCCGGGCGCACCTACACGTTGGGCCCCCCGCCGCCGCCGGCGCCGGCCGGGCTGGACACCCTCGGTGGTCTCGACGAGGTCGTCGACCAGCTGCGTGAGGTCGCGACCTCCTTCCAACACCCCGAGGTGATGCGGCGCTGGGGGCCCGCCGGCCCCGCGGGATCCTGCTCTACGGCCCGCCCGGCACCGGCAAGACCACGCTGGCGCGGGCGCTGGCCGCCGAGGTCGGCGCCACCGTGCGCGAGATCCGGGTGCCCGACGTCCTGTCGATGTGGGTCGGGTCCTCGGAGCGCAACCTGCAGAAGGTCTTCGCGCAGGCGCGCCGGGCGACGCGGCCGACCCTGCTGCTGTTCGACGAGTTCGAGAGCATCATCTCCTACACCGGCCAGGCCCGCGACGCGGCCAGCCAGATGAACAACGCGCTCGCCGGGCTGTTCAAGCAGGAGATGAGCACGCTGGTGGACGCCAACCCCAACGTGCTGGTGGTCGCGACCACCAACTTCCCGGAGCGGGTCGACGAGTCGCTGGTCCGCGCGGGGCGCTTCGACATCAAGCTGGAGGTGCCGCTGCCCGACACCGCGGCGCGCGCGGACATCCTGCTCACGCTCCTGCGCCTGCTGGTCGCCGAGGACGGGGCCACGGGGGCCCGCCTGCTCGCCGGCGACATCGACGTCGACGAGCTCGCCCGGCTCACCCCCGGCAGGAGCGGGGCGGACCTCGACGAGCTGCTGCGCCGCGTGATCATGGCCAGGCGCTCGGCGAGGCGCGCGGCGCGGACGCCGGGCCGATCACCCAGGCCGACCTGCGCGCCGCGGCAACCCGGATGCGCGACGCCGGCTGACCCTCCGGGCGCTAGAGGCGGCCCAGGAGGGCGCGGGGGTCGTCGACGACCAGCATCGCGCCGGCGTCGGTGAGCTCGGTGGCGCCGAAGCCGCCGCAGCGCACGCCGATGGCGCGCGCGCCGATGCGGGTCGCGGCCTCCGCGTCCCAGGGGCTGTCGCCGACCATCGTGGCGGCCACGGGCCCCACGCCCAGCTGCTCGCAGGCGGCCAGCACCGAGTCCGGGCCCGGCTTGCTGGTGTCGACCTCGTCCCCGTGGGTCAGGTCGAAGTCCTTGCGCCCCAGCACGCCGAGGAGCACGTCGACCATCGCGCCGCTCGCGGAGGTCGCGACCACGAAGGGCACGCCGCGCGCGCCGAGGTCGTCGATGAGGTCGGGTCCGCCGGGCGTGGGGCGGACCGCGTCGGCCCGCGCCAGGAACGCCTCCTCGTGGCGGCCCTTGAGCTCGTCGATCAGGTCGCCGAGATCGGCGGCCGACCGCCCCAGCACCCAGGGCAGCAGGCGGTCCCCGCCCATCCCGATGGCCCGGTGGACGCGCCACAGCGGCGCCTCCAGCCCGGCGCCACGCAGCACCTGGTCCCAGGCGAGCACGTGGTGGTGGACGCTGTCGACCAGGGTGCCGTCGAGGTCGAGGACGACGCCGGTGCGGTATTCGCTCATGCGGCTGTCTCGCCCGCCGGGCGGGTCGGCAAACCCCTCAGACCGCCGCGTCCAGGACCCCGCGCGCCGCGTCCTCGTCCTCCGGCGCCACGTACAGCTCGAACCCGCGGCCGCGGCGCTCGACCAGGGCCGCCTCGAGGTCCCGGACGGCCAGCATGCGCACGACGAGGTCGCCCTCGAGCCGCGAGTCGGCGACGAGGATCATCCGCCAGCCGGCGGGCGCAGCGGAGTAATCCCGGGTGTTCACAACGGCAGCCCTCTTCACAGAGGGGTCACGGTACCCCGGGTCGGGGGGTGGCAGGTATCCCCCGGTTGGAGGGGTGGGGCGGGTCATGTGGGACTGCCTCACGTGGTAAGCGGGGATGCGGCATGACAGGGTGGAACAGGACGCTACCTGGGGTACGGGCTGCCGCTGGGGTACGGGCCGCTGCCAGGTGGGCAGAGGTTGCCCCGTCCGCCCCGAACGGTGACAGGAGCTCCGGGTGAACGGTGAGGTCAGGGTCGTCCAGGATGTCCCCGCGGGGTTCGCGGGGATCGTCCGCCAGGTCCGGCCCTCGTCGCTGGCCGTGTCCGGCGGGTCGACCGCCAGGGCGGCCTACGCGGCGCTGGCCGGCTTCGCCGACCTCGACTGGACCGGCGTCGACGTGCTCATCGGCGACGAGCGCTGGGTCCCCGTCGACGACCCCGATTCCAACGAGGGCATGGCCCGCTCGGTCCTGTTCGACGGCACCGCCGCGCGCGTGCACTCGGCCCGCGGGGCCGGCGCCGACATCGAGTCGGCCGCGGCGGCCTACGACGAGGTCGTGGCCGGGTTCCCCGTCATCGACCTCATCCACCTGGGCGTCGGCGCGGACGGGCACACCGCCTCGCTGTTCCCCGGGTCACCGGCGCTGGCCGTGACCGACCGGCTGGTCGTGTCCACCGAGGACGGCCACCACCCCCACGCCCGCCTGACCTTCACCTACCCGGCGATCGCGCGCGGCCGCCTGGTCGTGCTCACCGTCGCGGGAGCGGAGAAGCGCGAGGTCGTCCAGCGCATCCGCGCCGGTGAGGACCTCCCGGCGGCGCGCGTGCGGGCCGAGGAGGTCCTCTGGCTGGTCGACCCCGCGGCGGCCGGGGTCGCGCCGACCGGCTGACCGCGCCACCATCGTCGGTGGGCCCGTTCGCGACACGTCCGTCGCAGCGCGCCCGCTGCCACCTCGGCGCCCGCACCGCCACGCCCTCGCACGCCACGGAGGCACCTGATGACGTCCACCCTCACCCCGACCCGCGGCCACCTGGTCGACGGCCACTGGGTCGTCGGCAAGCCGCTGGAGACGATCCCCATCGTCGACCCCGCCAGCGGCCAGCGCATCGCCACGAAACCCGCCGGCGACCGGGCCGACGCCCGCGAGGCGGCGGCGGCCGCGCGCCGCGCGGTCGGGCGGCGCCCGGCTGGGCCGCCCGGCCGGCGGAGGAGCGCGCGCTGGTCCTGCGCGCCCTCGCCGATGCCGTGACCCGGGATGCCGAGCGCCTCGCCGCGCTGCAGACCTCCGACAACGGCAAGCCGCTGGCGGCCTCGCGCGGTGACGTGCTCGCCGCCGCGGGGACGCTGCGCCAGTACGCCGAGCTCGGCCCCCTGCACCGCGGCCGGTCGCTGTCGGGCGCCCGGGCGGCCATCGACCTCATGGTCCCCGAGCCCTACGGCGTGGCCGCCGTCATCGTCCCCTGGAACGACCCCCTCGGCATCGCCGCGGGGCTGGTCGGCGCCGCGCTGGTGACCGGCAACACGGTGGTCCTGAAGCCGTCGGAGCGGGCGCCGCTCGCGCTCATCCGGCTGATGGAGCTGCTCGACGCCCCGGCCGGGGTCGCCAACCTGCTGCTCGGCGACGGCCGCGCCGGCGCCGCCCTGGTCGAGGACCCCGACGTCGACCTGGTCTGCCACGTCGGGTCGATGGCCACGGGCCGGGCGATCGCGGCCCGCTGCGGCGAGCTGCTGCGCAAGGCGGTCCTGGAGCTGGGCGGCAACGACGCCCTGGTCGTCGACGAGGGCGTCGACCCGGCCTGGGCGGCGGAGCAGGCCGCGGCCGGGGCGTTCGCCAACGCGGGGCAGATCTGCACCTCGGTGGAGCGCATCTACGTGCACCGGGCCGTCGCGGCGCCCTTCCTGGAGGCGCTCAGCGCCCGGGCCGAGGCCCTGGTGGTCGGCGACGGCCGCGACGAGGAGACCGAGATGGGCCCGCTGGTCGACGCCCGCCACCGCGACGGCGTCCATGAGCAGGTCGAGCGCGCGCTGGCCGCCGGGGCGACCGCGCTGACCGGCGGGCGGGCGCCCGAGGGCGCCGGCTTCTTCTACCCCCCGACGGTCCTCACCGGGGTGACCGACGACATGGCGGTCATGACCGAGGAGACCTTCGGCCCCGTCGCGCCCGTCCGCGTCGTGGACTCCTTCGACGAGGGCCTGGCCCTGGCCGACGGCACCGAGTACGGGCTGGCGGCCAGCGTCCTGACGCCGTCGCAGGAGCGCGCGCAGGAGGCGTGGCGCCGCCTGCGGGTCGGGACCGTCAAGGTCAACGCGGTCTGGGGCGGCGCCCCGGGCGGGGCCGCGGAGCCCCACAAGCGCAGCGGCCGCGGCTACGGCTACGGCCCCGAGCTCCTCGACGAGGTCACGACCACCAAGGTCGTCCACTACCGCCCGGCGCCGACCCCGCCCGGCGCCTGAGGCGCACCCCCGGCCCGCGCCGGCCGCTGGGGTCGGGGGGTGCGCAGGCGGGTCGCGGGGACCGCGGCCAGGAGCAGGGCCGCGGTCCCCGCAGCGGCGACCGGGGCGAACCCCGCCAACTCGTACACGGGCCCCAGGCCCGCGGTCGCCAGCGACGCCGCCAGGTAGGTGGCGCCGCTGTACAGGGCCATCACCGGCCCGCGGGCGTCACCGCCGCGGCGGGCCAGCAGGGTGACGAGCAGGTTCAGCCCGGCGTGGTTGGCGAAGCCCCAGGCGACCGCGAGCGCCAGCAGGACGGGCACGCGCGCCGCGGCGGCGGGCAGCAGCGCGTAGCAGCCCGCGAGCGCCACGACGACGGGGGCCAGCAGGCGCGCGGGCCCGGCGTCGTCCAGGCGCCCGTCCACCAGGCCGGCCGCGCCGAAGCCGATCCCGTAGGCGAGGGCGATCAGGCCGGCCGCGGCGGCGCCGGACCCGTGCAGCGCGCGGACGTGGTAGCCGAGGTAGCCGTAGCTGCCGTAGAAGGCGGCCATGTAGGCGACGACGACGAGCAGGAGCGCCGGCACCCCGGGCCGCCGCAGCGCCTCGCGGTAGCGGGCGGGGGCCGCGCCGCGGCGGCGCCGGTCCGCGGCGGCGGGCAGCAGGCCCAGCAGCGCCACCATCCCCGCCGCCATGCCGGCCAGGACCACGAACACCCCGCGCCAGCCGACCAGGTCGCCGAGGCCCGCCGCCGCGGGTACCGCCGCCACCATCGCGACCGACCAGCCGAGCAGGACGCGGCCCAGGACCCGCGCCTCCGACCCCGGCGGC
Source organism: Egibacteraceae bacterium (assembly GCA_030447925.1). Taxonomy (GTDB): domain Bacteria; phylum Actinomycetota; class Nitriliruptoria; order Euzebyales; family Egibacteraceae; genus JAUJNX01. The sequence goes on from JAUJNX010000009.1 coordinate 155,857, forward strand.
GCCACCTCGCCCGCCAGCGCGTAGCCGACGGGCAGGGTCACGCCGGCGGCCACCCCGGCGAGCGCTTGGCCGGCCGCGAGCCACAGCCAGCCCTGCGCGGTCGCGCAGACCAGGAGTCCGGCGGCCAGCAGGGCGGCCGCGCCGCGCAGGACGGCCCGCCGGGGGAGCGGGTCCAGGGCGCGGCCCAGGGCGACGGCGGACACCGCGGTGGCCAGGCCGTAGGCGCCCCCCGCCCGCCCCACGGCGGCGGGGCCGGTGCCCAGCGACGCCGCCACGTCGGGGAGCACCGGTGCGAGCAGCAGCGACTGCGCCCCCACCACCGCGACCCCAGCCATCAGCACCCACGGCGCCGCACCCGCACCCGCGCCCGCCCGCCTGCTCGTCGTCATGACCCGACGGTACGCCGAACGGGGTACGGTCTGAGCGGGAACCGGGCGCAGGAGATGAAGTCAAGACGGCGTTCGGCCAGAACCCCATGAGGAGATCGCCGTGGACGACGTGGACCGAACGCTGTTGGGCCTGCTGCAGGAGGACGCGACCCGCTCCTACGCCGACCTCGGCCGCGCGGTGCACCTGTCGGCCCCCGCGGCGCACGAGCGCGTGCGCAAGCTGCGACGGGCCGGGGTCATCCGGCGCACCACCGTCGAGATCGACCCGGTCGCCCTCGGGCGCGGGCTGCTGGCGTTCGTGGAGATCGACACCGAGGGCTGGGTGAAGCAGCCGCTGGTCGAGGCGGTGCGCGACGACCCGCGCGTGGAGGACCTGCACTCCATCGCCGGTGACACCCACTTCCTGGCGAAGGTGCGCGTCGCCGACCCGGGCGACCTGGAGGACCTCCTCCACGACCTCTACCGGGTCGACGGCGTGCGCAACACCCGCACCAGGGTCGTGCTCCAGACCTACGTGGAGCACGGACCCGCGGCGGGTCAGCAGTAGCGGCTCTCCGCCCCGATCGCGCGGTAGGGGCAGTCGGACTGCTCGAGCAGGTACAGCACGGCGTCGCGGTTGCGGGCGGTCTCGCGGCCGATGACCTCGTCGGGCGGGTAGAAGCCGGGGTTGCTGGTGCGCGGGTACATCTCGAAGGTGAACGCGAAGATGCCGTGCGCGCCCCACGCCCAGTCCGGGTAGGTCCCGTCGGCGATGTACAGCTCACTGGACTGCTGGGGTGTGTAGCCGTTGGTGGCGGCCATGGTCCGCCCCATGGTGGCGAAGGTGTCGTACTGGTCCTGGGTCATGCCGGTCGTGGCGTCGGCGTAGGTGAAGCCGAACGGCCAGAGGACGAGCTCCGAGTAGGTGTGGAAGTCGATCGACGTGCGGATCTGCTGGACGCCGCCGACGACCCGGCTGGCCACCAGGTCGCGCACCGCGCGCGTCTCCGGCGCGGAGAACGCCGACGGCCCGCGGTAGGTCGACGACGACGGGTTGCCGCTGGACCCGCCGCAGCAGCCCCAGCGGTAGCCCCAGTTGCGGTTCGGGTCGGTGCCGACGTAGCGCGACCCGCTGTTGGGCTGGCGGTTCTTGCGCCACGACCGGTAGGTGCCGCTGGCGATGTCGTACTCGCTGCCGTCGGGGTTGACCTGGAACACGATCCAGGTCTCGCGGCTGTCGACGACGTTGCGGATCCGGGGGTCCGTGGCGTAGTCGCCGGTCAGCTCGGCGAGCAGGTACAGGCACATCTCGACGGTGAGGTGCTCGCGGGCGTGCTGGCCGCACAGGATCAGCGCCTCGGGCTCGGCCTCGTCGGCTGCGGCGTTGTCGCTGACCTTGGCCGCCCACAGCTGGCGGCCCTCGTGGGAGGTGCCGATGCTGCGGCGCTGCACCAGCCCCGGGTACGCCGCAGCCACGCGCTGCACCTCCGCCGACATCTCCGCGTAGTTGCGGTACGCCGAGTCGCTGGACGGGAAGTCCAGTGCCGTGGCGTCGGGCGCGGGCACCTCGGTCACCGCGAAGCCCAGCGACCGCAGGCGCCGCGCCTCCGCCGTCGTCGCGGTGACCGTCACCGCGGTCGCCTCGACCGCGTCGATCGCCGCGCCCGTGGCGGCCACGGCGCTGCGGGCCTGCGGGGTCGCCGGGCCCTCCACCCGGTAGGTGGCCGCCCGCTCCTCGGGCAGGGCCCGGGCCGCGTCCGCCCCGCCCGCCGCCGTCGCCGAGGCGACCAGTGCGGTCGCCGCCAGCAGCGCCGCCGTGAGCCAGGTCCCGAACCGCCGTCGCCGCATGCCGTCCCCCGTTCATCGTGCTCCGCGGATGGGTTGCACGGATCAGTGAAGCATGTCCGGAGGACGGACGGACGTCCTTCTCCTCAGGCGACCTCGGCGGTCACGCGGTCGAGGGCCGCGAGCTCGGCCAGGACCGCGGCGACGGTCACCCGCGCGAGGGCCGGGTCCGGCCGCGGCGCCCACGGATCGCCCTCGACGCCCGACCACACGACCCGGTGGCGGGGCCGGTCCGGGGGCGGTCCCCAGGCGGCGGGGCTGACGGGCCCGAACACCGTCACCGACGGCGTGCCGACGGCGACCGCCAGGTGCGCGAGGCCCGTGTCGGAGCTCACCACCCGCGCGGCGCCCGCCACCAGCCGGGCCAGCGCGTCGAGGTCGGTGCGCCCCGCCACCACCGCGTCGCGGGGAAGCCCCGCGAGCCGGGCGACGCGGCGCGCGAGGTCGCGCTCGGCGGGTGAGCCGGTGACCAGGACGCGGCGGCCGGCGGCGTGCTCCGCGGCGGCGACGGCGGCGAAGCGGGTGGCGGGCCAGCGCACGGCTGCGCGCGCCGCCCCCGGGTGGACCAGGGTGGCGCCCGCCGGGTCCACCGGCACCGGCCCGTCGGGCACGTCCACGTCGACCAGGGATGGGTCGGCGGGGATGCCGTGGTGGCGGAGCAGGTGGCACCAGCGCGCGCGCTCGTGGGCCTCGGGGTCCCAGGGCGGGCCGTCCGCGCTCCGGGGCACGTCGGGGTGGGCGAAGGCGATCAGGCGGTCGGGGTCCGCGGCCAGCAGAGCGCGGTGGCTCTGCGGGCCGGAGCCGTGCAGGTTCACCGCCACCGCCGGCCGCCCCAGCGGGCCCGGGCCCAGCGGGGCGAGGGGCACGGCGGTGACGACCTCGTCGACCGCGCCGGTCCAGCGCGCCACCGGTTCCAGCCCCGCCGCGGTCACCAGCACCCGGCGGTGCCCGGGAAAGGCGGCCGCCAGCGCGCGCAGCGCGGGGACGGCGGCGAGCAGGTCGCCCAGCCCCAGCACCCGCAGCACCACCAGCACGGGCCCCGGCGCCGGGCGGCTCGGGGGGTGCACCTCAGGCGCCGGGCGGCTCGGGGATCAGTCGCCGGGCGGCTCAGGGGGTGCACCTCAGGCGCCGGGCGGCTCAGGGCCACGAGGTCTCGGCGGAGCTGGTCACCACCAGCTCGCGGATCTCCACCCCGGGCGGCTGGCGCAGGGCGAACAGCACCGACGCGGCGACGTTCGCCGGGTCGTTCAGCTGGGCGTCCGGGCCCGGCTTGTACTGCTCGTCGCGGTCGTCGAAGAAGTGCGTCTGCATCCCCCCGGGACCAGGAGGGTCACCCCGACCCGCCCCGCCAGCTCCACCTGGAGGGACCGGGTGAACCCGACGACCCCGAACTTCGACGCGCAGTAGGCGGTCGCGTCGCCGAACGCCCGGTAGCCCAGCGTCGAGGCGACCGTCACCACGCGGCCCCGGGCCGCCTCCAGGGCGGGCAGCGCCGCGCGCACGACCGCGGCGGTGCCCAGCAGGTTGACCGCGACGATGCGCTCCCAGGTGGCGGCGGGCACCGACCCCAGCGCGCCGGGCGTGTCGATGCCGGCCGCGGTCACCACCCCCGACAGCGGGCCGGCGGCCTCCAGCGCCCGCCCGACCGCGGCCTCGGCGGCGCGCCCGTCGGCCAGGTCGACCTGCTCGAAGGCGACATCGCGCCCGGGCGGGGCGAGGTCCAGCACCACCGGCGTCCCGCCCGCCTTGTCCACGGCGTCGACCACGGCGGCGCCCAGGCCGGACGACCCGCCGGTGACCAGCACGGTCTGCAGATCGGACAACGGTGTTTCCCTCCAGGTCAGCGGGCCAGGTCAGCGGGGGACGTCAGCGGGCTCGGGTGACGGCCTGCGCGACCAGCCCGGTGGTCGAGCGGCCCGGGAGGTAGGGCAGGACGACGGCCTGGCCGCCCCAGGTCTCCAGCATCGGCGCCTCGGGCAGGTCCTCGACCGCGTAGTCGGCGCCCTTGGCCCACACGTGGGGCCGCAGGGTGGCCAGCACGGCCTCGGGTGTGTCCTCCTCGAAGACCGTGACCGCGTCGACGCAGCCGAGGCCGAGCAGCACCGCGGCGCGGTCGGCGGCGGGCACCAGCGGGCGCTCGGGGCCCTTGAGCCGCCGGACGCTGGCGTCGCTGTTGAGGCAGACCACCAGGCAGTCGCCCAGGGCCCGGGCGGCCTGCAGCATCTGCACGTGGCCGGCGTGGAGCAGGTCGAAGCAGCCGCCGGTGGCCACCACGGTGCCGCCGCGGGCGCGGACCGCGGCCACCACCTCGGCGGCTGACCCGGCCGGGACGGCGGGCTCGGGGGACCCGGGGCCCGGGGCGGGCGGTCGGAAGGGGTCGGATGCCGTCGAGGCGTCGGGACGCCACGCGGCCGCCCCGCCGGCGGCAACGAAGGCCGAGGCCGCGGCGACGGCCTCGGTCACGGCCTCGCTGGGCAGGGCGCCCGCGGCCAGCGCCACCGCGGCGCGGGCGGCGAACCGGTCCCCGGCCCCGCACGGGTCGCCGGCCCCCAGCACGGGGGCGGGCACGGCCAGCGGCGTCCCGTCGGCGCCGACGAGCAGCGCGCCGCGCGCGCCGAGGGTGACCGCGACCCCGGCCGCCTGCCAGGCGCCGACCAGGGCGCGCGCGGTCGCCGTGACCGCCGCCAGGCCCTCCCGCGGGCCCGGCGCGCCCGCGCCGTCGCCGTCCGCGGCCGGCAGGCGCTCGGCGAAGGCGCGGGCCTCGTCGCGGTTGGGGGTGGCGAGGCGGACGCCGGGGACCGGGCGCAGCCCGCGGACGTGGGGGTCCCAGACCAGGGGCGACCGGCGCGCGGCCTGGGCCAGCGCCCCGCGCACCGACGGCTCCGCCGCCACCCCGCGGCCGTAGTCGCTGACCAGGACCGCCCCGGCGGACCGCAGCGCCCGCCGGGCCGCCGGGGTGACCGCACCCGGGCTGCCCGCCGGCCCGCCGTAGTCCAGCCGCGCCAGCGACTGCGTGCCCGCGCGCACGCGCACCTTCTGCGGGGTCGCGCCGTCCAGGCCGAGGTCGATGACCACGACCCCGGCGTCCTCCAGCAGCGCGCGCACGCGCCCGCCGGCCTCGTCGGCCCCCAGCGCCGTCACCAGCGTCACCGGCCCGCCGTCGGCGGCGGCCAGCGCCGCGGCCAGCCCGGCCCCGCCGGGCCGCGAGTGGTCGACGGGGTCGTCGATCACCGGCACCGGCGCGTCGGGCGCCAGGCGCCCCGCGGTCCCGACCAGGTCGCGGTCCAGCAGCGCGTCGCCGACGACGACGACCGCGGCCGCCCGCGCCGCCGCGGTCATCCGTCCACCGCGCCCGCCGCGTGGGCCAGGATGTCGGTGACGGCGAGGTCGACCGCGGCGCAGAGCAGGTGGACCACGACCTGGTGCACCTCCTGGATCGTGGCCGTCGAGTCGGCCTCGACCGCGACCGCCTCGTCGGTGATGTCGGCGACGGGGTTGGGCAGCGGGCCGGTCAGCGCCCAGGTCACCAGCCCCGCCCGGCGGGCGGTGCGCACCGCGTTGAGGACGTTGGTGCTGCGGCCCGACGTGGACATGGCCAGAAGCACGTCGCCCGGCCGCCCGTGGGCCCGCACCTGCCGGGCGAACACCTGGTCGGCGCCGTAGTCGTTGAGCACCGCGGTGACCGTGGAGGTGTCGGTGTGCAGCGCGAGCGCCGACAGCGGCACGCGGTCGTCGCGGTAGCGGCCCACCAGCTCGGCCGTCAGGTGCTGGGCCTGCGCCGCGCTGCCGCCGTTGCCGGCGACCAGCAGCCGCCCGCCGCCCAGCAGCACCCGCGCGAGGTGCCGCGCCCCGCGCGTCGATCCGGTCGCAGTCGTCGTCGAGCGCCGCCAGCGGTGCGCGCAGCGCCGCCAGGTGCTCCCCGCCCCGACGGCAGGATCCCGTTGCTCATCCGGAAATGCCCTCCTGGCCGCGCGTCATTGCGCGACCGCCTGGCCCAGGGCCGCGTCCGCGGCCACCTCCTCGTACACCCGCTGCGTGGCCGCGGCCACCCGCCGCCAGCTGTACAGCCGCGCGCGCCGCGCCGCGGCCCGTCCCATCCGCCGCCGACGTGGCCCGTCGTCCAGCAGCTCGCGGACGGCGTCGGCGAGCAGGTCGGGCCGCCGCGGCGGCACGTGCAACCCCGTCGTCCCGTCCACCACGGTGTCGAGCAGCCCGCCGACGGCGCTGGCCACGACCGGCACGCCGCAGCCCATGGCCTCGAGCGGGACGATGCCGAACGGCTCGTACCAGGGCGTGCAGACGACCAGGTCCGCCGACCGGTACAGCGCCGGCAGGTCCGCCCGCGCCACCCGCCCGCGCAGGTCGACGCGGTCGGCGACGCCCAGGTCCCGCGCCTGCTCCCGCAGCCGGCGCGCCTCGGGGTCGGCGTCCAGCTGGTCGCGGTCCGGCCCGCCGGCGACGACCAGCTCGGCGTCGGGCAGGGCAGCGAGCGCCTCGAGCACGTCGCCGAAGCCCTTGCGGGGGACCAGGCGCCCGACGGCCAGCAGGCGGTGGCGGCGGGGGTGCGCACCTCCGCCGGTCCGTCGTGCCAGAACAGCGACAGGTCGACCCCGCAGGGCACCACGGCGAGGCGCGAGGCGGGGGCGCCCAGCTCGCCCAGCTCGCGCACCTCGTCGGTGCAGGTCGCGATCACGCGGTCCACGGCGCCCGCGACCCAGCGCTCGATGGCGAGGCGCTCCGGCGGCGAGGTGTCGTCGGCCCCCTGGTGGCGGCGCTTCACCACGCCCAGCGCGTGGAAGGTCTGGACCACCGGGATGCCCAGGGCGGCCGCGGCGGTCACCGACGCCCAGCCGGACATCCAGAAGTGACCGTGGACGACGTCGGGGCGGCGGGCGACCCACGCCCGCTCCAGCGCCGCGGCGAAGTCGGCCATGTGCGGGAGCAGGTCGTCCTTGGGCAGCGCCCGCGCGGGGCCCGCGTCCACGTGGGCGACGGTGACGCCCGGCGCGAAGGCCACCTCGGCGGGCAGGTCCGGGTCGTCGCGCCGGGTGTGGACGACGACCTCGGCGCCCTGCGCGGCCAGCTCGAGCGCCAGGGCGGCCACGTGGACGTTCTGGCCGCCCGCGTCGGTCTCGCCGACGCAGGCGAGCGGGCTGGCGTGCTCGGAGACCAGGGCGACGCGCAGGGGCGGCCGGGGGCCGGGCGGGACGGGTCATGCGATCACCCCAGGGTGCGCGGCGGACGGGACCAGGTCCTCCAGGGCCGCGAGGACGTCGGCGGGGCGGACCCCTCGCCGGGCCCGCCGTCCAGGCAGGGATGACCGGGCACGGGACAGGTGCGCGCGCGGCAGCCCGCGCACGGGACCGGCCGGTGCAGCAGCCGCAGCGGCGTCCGCCAGGGACGCCAGCGCACCGCCGGCACGGTCGGGGCGAACAGCGACACGACGGGCGCGCCGACCGCTGCGGCGAGGTGCGCGGGGCCGGTGTTGCCGACCACCACGGCGCGGGCGCCGGCGAGCACGCCGGCCAGCTGCGCCAGGGTCGTGCGCCCGCCGAGGTCGACGGCGCGGCCGGGCGCGCGGGCGCCCGCGGCGACCGCGGCGGTCAGGGCGGTCTCCCCGGGCCCGCCGGTGACCACGACGTCGGTCCCGCCGGTGGTGAGGTCGGCGACCAGCCCGCGGTGGTGCCCGGGCGCCCAGGCGCGCGCGGGGACCGACGCGCCGGGGTGGACCACGACGTAGCCGCCCGCGGGCACCAGCCCGGTGACGTCGGGGGACGGCAGGACGGCGAGGCGCCCGTCGTCGCCGCGGGGCGGCGGGGCGCCGGCGGCCGCGGCCAGCGACAGCGCCCGCTCGACCTCGTGCAGGCCGTCGTCGAGGCCGCGGTGGCGCAGGTCCAGCAGCGACCCCGGGTAGTCCTCGCTGATCGCCCCGACCCAGGCGACCCCGGCCAGGCGCAGCAGCAGGGCCGTCGGCAGCGGGCTCTGGTGGAAGGAGGTGAAGACCACGGCGCGGTCGACGCCCAGGGCCGCGATGCGGTCGACCAGGGCCAGGGTGGCCGCGCGGTCGACGGGCGGGGGGTCGGGGTCGATCCACTCGGCCCGGTGGACGACGACCTCGTCGACCCCGGGCAGGAGCCGGGCGGCCGCGGCGCCGCGGGGGCCGCACAGCAGGGTGAGCCGGTCGGCCGCGGCCGCGAGCGCGCGGATCGCGGGGCCGGTGAGCAGGACGTCGCCGTCGTTGTCCAGCCGCACGGCGAGCACGTGGGTCACGGCGCGGCTCCCAGGAGCCGGTCGACGGCGGCGACCAGGTCGGCGGCGACCTCGGGGGCGGCGGCGACCTCCTCGGGCCGCGTGGCCGGGGTCGGCACCAGGACCGGGCGGGCGCCGGCCGCGCGCGCGGCCTCCACGTCGGCGCCGATGTCCCCGACCAGCGCGCAGTCCAAGGGGTCCACGCCCAGGGCGTCCGCGGCCGCCAGGACCAGCCCCGGCAGCGGCTTGCGGCACGCGCAGCCGTCGCCGGGCCCGTGCGGGCAGTACAGGAAGGGGCCGAGGGGGCCGAGCAGCTCGTCGACGCGCGCGTTGACGGCGTCGACCTGCGCGCGGGACAGCAGGCCGCGGGCGATGCCCGACTGGTTGGAGACGACCGCGGTGGGTATCCCGGCCGCGCGCAGGCGCGCGAGGGCGGCCGCGGCGCCGGGCGCGGGTCGCACGCGGCCGGGGTCGCCGTTGTAGGGGACGTCGATCACCAGCGTCCCGTCGCGGTCGAACAGCACCGCCGCCGGCCGTCCTTCCCTGGGCACACGCCTCCTCATCCCCGTCGCGGTGGCAACCCGCGGAGCCTGCCCCCCTCGGGGCGCGTCACGCCTGGCTGCCGAACGCAGGGAAACCCTACGCCACGGGTACCGTCACGCCCAGTCAGGTCCCCCGGGACCCACGGGCGCGGGCCGCGGGCGCGGGCATCGGCGGGGGGCGCGCCCCCCTCCCTGGCGCGCCCCCCGCGGTGGTTCGTCCCCGCCGGCTACCCGTAGGAGCGGGTGGCCGTGTCCGCCCAGCCCTGGTGCAGGCTGCACGTCGTACTGGGGTTGTAGCGCGACAACCGGCACTCGCACTCGGGGTGCGCGCACCGGCGGTCGCGGTCGTACTCGGGAAGGGCCTCGCCGGAGCTCAGCCGTCGGTGCTGTTCGTGTCGCGGACGCGGCACGGACCGGTCCCGTGCATACACGGGTACCTCCTTGCGCGCTCGCGCGCGCTTCCGGGTCGGAAGGCTGGCGCGAGGACGCGGTGCCGCGGGACCGTCCGGAGGCGTCACCGCGGAGGCGGCAGCCGGCCGGGCGAATCGCGGCAGAGCGGTCGCGCCGACCTCGGGGTCTGAGAGGCGTTCCCATCCTTCCCCCGGACAGGCCGATCGTCAACCGGGTTGGTCACCGACCTGTCCGGGTAACGGGCCGGAGACCATCCCGGCACGACAAGGAACGGACACTTCATGGCAGAGACCAACACCGTTGCGCGTGCCCTGCACGACATCGGCCTGGCCGGCTGGTTCGGCGGCTCCCTGATGGGGTCCGTCGGGCTCAACGGCGCCGGCGACGAGGTCGCCGACCCCAAGGACAGGGTGCGGGTGGCCAACGCGGGCTGGGCCCGGTGGACGCCGGTGAACCTCGTGTTCATCGTGGTGCACCTGCTGGCCGGCCTGCAGGTCACCCGTGGCAACAAGGACCGGCTCGGGGTCCAGGGCGGCGTCGCCACCGCGGCCGCCGTCAAGCTGGCCTTCACGGTCGCGGCGCTGGCGGCCACCGCCTACGCCCGCCTGCTGGGCCAGAAGCTCATGGACGCCGACGCCGACGCCGCCCGCCACACCCCGGCGAACGAGGGCGGGATCGAGGCGCAGGACGCGCTGACCCCCTCCGCCTCCACTCCCGAGGACGTCGCCAGCGCGCAGCGCCAGCTGCGCATCGTGCAGTGGGCGATCCCGTTCTTCACGGGCGCGACCCTCTGGCTGAACGCCATCCAGGGCGAGCAGCAGCGCCCCCAGGCCGTGGCCGAGGGGCTGCTCCAGCGGGTCATCCCCGGCAAGTAGCGGGTCAGCTCGGGGGCGCCGCCGGCCGGGGTCGGGCCGGCGGCGCGCCGTGCGGTTCAGCGGCGCGGCACGACCCCCGCCGCCCGCGCGCGCAGGGCGGTCACCTCCGCCAGCCTGCGCCCGGCGGCGTCCACGACCTCGTCGTCCACCAGCACCGAACCCGCCCGCTCCCTGGCGCTGAGGCGGTCGTACGCGGCCAGCCGGTCCTCGGCCGCCGCCAGCTGGGCGCTGGTCGGGGTGAACACCTCGCGGGCGATGTCGGCCTGCTGGGGGTTCAGCACCCAGGACCCGTCGTAGCCCAGCCCCTGCGCCTGGCGGGCGGCCGCGCGGAACCCGTCGCGGTCCTTCACGCGCGGGAAGGGCCCGTCGACGGCCTGCAGCCCCGCCGCCCGCGCGGTCACGAGCACCCGCTGGCGGACCCACGCGCCCGCGTCGCCGCCCAGTGAGGCGGCCATGTCCACCGGGGCGGTGACCAGGGCCTCCAGCCGGTCGGACGCGAAGGCGATCTCGTCGAGCAGGGCCAGTCCGGGAGGGTTGGCGATCTGGGCCTCCAGCCCGATCGTGTGCTCCAGGTCGTGCTCCTCCTCCAGCATGCGCAGCAGCTGGTCGACGAACTCGACCTCGCCGGGGGCCTGGACTTTGGGCACGACCAGGCAGTCCACGACCTCGCCCGCGCCGGCGACGACGTCGAGGACGTCCCGGTAGGCGTGGCGGGTGGCCACGGCGTTGACCCGCACCGCCACGGTCGTGTCGCCCCAGTCCACGGTGGTGAGCGCCTCGACGGCGGCCCGCCGGGCGTCGTCGCGGCGGTCCTCCAGCACGGTGTCCTCGAGGTCGACCACGACCTCGTCGGCCGAGCCGGCCGCCGCGCGCAGCAGGCGCGGTGACGTGGCGGGGAGCAGCAGGACGGTGCGGCGGGGGCGGGCGCGGGGCGCGGGAGGAGCCGACATCGCGCCGAGCCTAGACGCGTCACCGGCCCCGCGGTCCGCCCGCGCGCGCTGGGTAGGGTGGTCGCCATGCCCGACGTCGCCCGTGTCCTGGTCGTGACCGCCCACCCCGACGACGTGGACTTCGGTGCCGCCGGCACCGTGGCCGCGTGGACCAAGGAGGGGATCGAGGTCGTCTACTGCGTCGTGACCGACGGCGACGCCGGCGGGTTCGACGCGTCGGTGAGCCGCGCGGACATGCGCCGGATCCGCCACGCCGAGCAGCGCGCCGCGGCCGAGGCGGTCGGCGTCACCGACGTGCGCTTCCTGGGCTACCCCGACGGGCGCCTCTACGTCACCCACGAGCTGCGCCGGGACATCTCCCGCGTGATCCGCCAGGTCCGGCCCGACCGCGTGCTCACCCAGTCGCCCGAGCGCACCTGGACGCGCATCGCGGCCAGCCACCCCGACCACCTCGCGGCCGGCGAGGCGACCGTCGCGGCGGTCTACCCCGACGCGCGCAACGAGTTCGCCCACCCCGAGCTGCTCGCCGACGAGGGCCTGGAGCCGCACACGGTGCCCGAGCTGTGGCTGATGGGCCCGGAGCCGGGCGACCAGGCCGTCTACGTGGACGTCACCGACACCTTCGACCGCAAGCTCGCCGCCCTGCAGGCCCACACCAGCCAGACGGCGCACATGACCGACCTGGAGGGCATGCTGCGCGGCTGGCTCGGCGCCAACGCCCAGCAGGCCGGCCTGCCCCCCGGCTCCCTCGCCGAGGGCTACCGCGCCATCGACACCGCCTGACCGCCTGACCGCCTCGAGCCGGGTGCCGGGCACCGATCGCGTGTCACACCGCCGGCGCCGCCGGTGTCCAACCCTGCGTCCTGGAGAACGAGGAGCACAGGGAGGATGCGATGGCACCGGTGGTGGAGCTCGTGCGGTTCACGGTCAGGCCCGGGCAGCGCCGAGTACGCCGAGCTGTGCGCCGACGTCCGCTACAGCTGCACCTCCGGGATGCTGCTGTGCCTGTCCCGGCCGCTGCGCCTGGCCTACCTGCTCGGCGACCTCATGGGCATGACCGACGTCGAGGGCGCCGCCATCTGCGACACCACCCCCGCCGCGTACCGGCAGCGCCTGGCCCGCGCCCGGGCCACGATGCGCGGCGTCATCGCCGACCGCTGCGGCTGGTCCGCGCCGCCAACCCATGCAGGTGCAGCAAGCTCGTCGCCGGCAGCGTCGACAACGGCACCAGGGGGGTGTGGACGGTGACCCGGAGGTGTCCCCGACTGTCCACGCCGAGCCATGGAAAGGCGTCCCAGCCATGGGGAAGAAGGAGCAGCCGCAACGTGGTGGTCACTACGGTCCGTCGCTGATTCGTCGGTTCTTCGCCAACCCGGCAACCGGCGAGCTCGTCATCGCCCAACCTCCGAACGCGCCGCTACTGGCATTCCTGGCCGCGAGCGTCGCTCGCTCGTTCCTCGACGACGGGCGAGCAGGCCGCGCCGTCTCGATCGTCGCCACCGTCAGCCTGTCGATCTGGGCGATCCTCGAGATCGCCCGCGGCGACAGCCCGTTCCGCCGGGTGCTGGGTGGCGTGGTGCTGGCGGCGGTGATGGTCGGTCTGGTCCGGCGATGAGACCGGACTGGACGCTGAGCTCTACGACGCGTCCCCGGCGAGGATCCCCTCGATCTGACCGAGTGCCTGGACCATGCCTTCTTCCTGACCCATCGACAGCACCTGCTCCATCGCCTCGGCCGATGGGAAGTGCGACGTGATCTCCATCACCGTCTTGCCGCCGCGATCGTCCAGCGTCACGACCATCCTGCCCACGGGTAGGTCGTCATTCGGCTTGCCGCTGTCGTCGGCGAACCCGTCCTTCACCTCGAGCCGGCGTGGCGGGTCGACCGCCAGCACCTCCCACCAGCCGTGGTACTTCTCGCCCTCCGGACTGGTCATGTAGTAGGTGGCGCGGCTGCCGGGTGCGAGGTCGTGGTCGACGAAGGTGGCCGGATAGGTGGGCGGACCCCACCAACGCTCGAGCTGGCGAGGATCGGCCCACAGCTGCCACGCCCGCTCGATCGACGCGTCGAGCTCGACGGTGATCGTCATCGTGAGGGCATCGGGGTCCTTGTGCACGTTGGTGACGGTCATCGGGTGCCTCCATTCGGGTCGTCGGCGAGGATCTCGCCCATCCGGTCGATACGGCCGCGCCACACCGCTTCGAACCGGTCGAGCAACTGCGTTGCCCGACGGACGGTGTCGACGTTGCCGCGAACGAGTTGCTCTCGCCCCTTGCGCTGCTTGGTCACGAGTCCTGCCGCTTCCAGCACGGCGACGTGCTTCTGCACGGCCGCGAAGCTCATGGGGTAGCGGCGGGCGAGTGCGGACACCGAGTACTCGCCGTCGAGCGTTCGCAAGACGATGTCCCGGCGAGTGCCGTCGGCCAGGGCGTGGAACACGCTGTCCGCTCGTTCGTCCGCCAGGGGATCTACAACCATATGGTTGTAGATAACCACGGATCGTGGACCGGCGCAAGGCCTGCGCCTGCTCCGACAGTGGCGACGCGCTGGCGCAGTGGGAGGATGGGAGCCGTGACCGCGAGGCGCTGCGCTGGTTCCTGCGCGGCGAGCGGCTCGCGGCCCACGAGGTCCACAACGATCCGCTCGTGCGCGGCGTCGTCGAGGGGATGGCGCGCCGCGACCGGGTGGGCAACCTCGACCTCCGTTCCTTCGCCCACCGGATCGGCGTCGGGGCGGCGTGATGGTTCTCCGCCACGAGGGGCGCGACGGAGCTGAGCGCCGCGAGGCGGGCGCGGTCATCAGGGGGTGCGGAGGGTGACCCGGAGGGCGTAGTGGTCGGAGGCCGGGGGGTCGGTGAGGGCCAGGGCGGCGGAGGCGACCCGGAGGGTGGGGGAGGCCAGGGCGTAGTCGATGCGGCGGTCGGTGCCGGCGCGGAAGACCGCCCACGGGTTGGTGCGGGCGTAGGTGTGGCCCGGGTCGCCCGGGCGGTGCGCGGCCCAGCAGTCGCGCAGCGGCAGGGTGGCCGAGGAGCGCAGGATCCGCAGCGGCTCGGACTCGGGCACGTCGTTGAGGTCGCCCAGCAGCACCACCGGGGCGCCCTCCGCGGCGCGCTCCAGGGTCGCCAGGACCCGCCGGGCCTGCCACACGCGCAGGTCACCCGCCGCGCGGCGGTGGGCGAAGTGGGTGTTGGCGACCAGCACCGACCGGCCGCCGCCCAGGTCGACGCGCACCTGCTGCAGCGCCCGCTTGGAGGGCCCGGCCCACAGCGCCAGGGTCGGCAGCGCGGCGCTCGGCCGGCGGGTCATGATCGCGACGCCCTCGACGAGGTCGCCCCAGCGGAAGGCCTCCGCGAAGTGCGCCCACCCGTAGCCGGCCGCGCGGGCGAGCCCGTCGCACTGCGGCTCGCCGCCCGCGACGGTGACCTCCTGCAGCGCGACGACGTCGACGTCGGCCGCCGCCAGGTAGCGGGTCAGGGTGCGCAGCCGCTCGGGCCACGGGTCGTTGGTGCCCCAGAGGTTGAGCGTCAGCAGCGTCAGGCTGGCCAGAGGGCCACCGCCAGGGGCGCGAGCACGAGCGCCGGCAGCAGGTTGGCCACGCGCACCTGGCGGATGTCCAGCAGCCGCAGGCCGATGGCCAGGACCAGCACGCCCCCGGCGGCGGTCATGGCCGCGATCATCGGGTCGGTGATCACGCCCTCCAGCGCGCCGGCGGCGAGCGCGATGCCGCCCTGGACCACCAGCACGCTGAGGGCGCTGAAGCCGACCCCGATCCCCAGGGCACTGGCGAAGGCCAGCGACGCGAACCCGTCGAGCAGGCTCTTGATCGCCAGCAGCTGGAAGTCGCCCGTCAGCCCGTCCTGCAGCGACCCCAGCACCGTCAGCGGCCCGACGCAGAACACCAGGCTGGCCACGACGAAGCCCTCGACGAAGCGCCCGCCGCCCTGGTCGGGCCCGTCGGCGGCCCCGCGCCGCACCGCGCGGCGCAGGCGGTCGCCCAGCCGCTCCAGCGCCGCCTCCAGGTCCAGCAGCTCGCCCACGACGGCGCCGAGCAGCAGCGACCCCAGGACGATCAGCACCGCCGCCCGGCCGACGGCGGCGGCCAGCTCCTCACCGAAGGCGTCCAGGGCGTTGGACAGCCCGAGCACGACGGTGAACAGGCCCAGCACGTCCATCACCGTGCGCCGCAGCCGTTCGGGCAGGCGCCCGCCCAGCAGCAGGCCCAGCCCGGTCCCGGCCAGGACGGTGGCGACGTTGATCAGCGTCCCGCGCATCATCCCGACAGTAGCGAGTAGCGTCCGCCCCGAGCCGCCCGCGAGCGAGGTGCACCCATGGATCTGGTCGAACTCGAGCGACGCGCCCGCACCGTCCTCACCCGGGACGCCTACGACTACTACGCGGGCGGCGCGGACGACGAGGTCACCGTGGCCGACAACGTCGCGGCCTGGTCGCGCCTGCGGCTGCGCCCCCACGTCCTGCGCGACGTGTCCGCGGTGACCACGGCGACGACCGTGCTGGGCACCCCCGTCGAGCTGCCCGTCCTGGTGGCGCCCATGGCCTACCAGCGCCTGGCCACCGACGCGGGCGAGGCCGCCACGGCGCGCGCGGCCGCCGCGGCCGGCACGGTGATGCTGGTGTCGACCCTGGCGACCGTGTCGCTGGAGGACGTCGCGGCGGCCGCGCCGCAGGCCCCGCGCTGGTTCCAGCTCTACGTCCACCGCGACCGCGGCTGGACCGAGGAGCTGGTCCGCCGGGCCGCCGCGGCGGGCTACCGCGCGCTGGTCCTGACCGTCGACCTGCCCGTCCTGGGCTACCGCCCGCGCGACGAGCGCAACGCGTTCAGCCTGCCCGACGGCCTGGAGATGGCCAACGTCGGGCGCACCACCGCCGACACCGAGGACATGTCCGCCCTGCGGCTGTACGCCTCGCAGGAGATGGACGCCGCGCTGACCCCCGCCGACATCGACTGGCTGCGCGGGCTGGTCGACCTGCCGGTGCTGGTCAAGGGCGTGCTGCGCGGTGACGACGCCCGCCTGGCCGTCGACGCGGGCGCGGCGGGGGTGATCGTGTCCAACCACGGCGGCCGCCAGCTCGACGGCGCGGTGTCCGGCGCCGACGCGCTGCCCGACGTCGCCGCGGCGGTGGCCGGGCGCGCCGAGGTCTACGTCGACGGCGGGGTCCGGCGGGGGACCGACGTGGTCAAGGCGCTCGCACTGGGGGCGCGCGCGGTCCTCGTCGGCCGCCCCCTGCTCTGGGGGCTGGCCTGCGGCGGGGAGCAGGGCGCCGTCGACGTCCTGGACGGCCTGCGCGCCGAGCTGGCGCGCGCCCTCGCCCTCTGCGGCACACCCACCCCCGACGACGTCACCCGCGACCTGATCGCCCCCTGATGCCGGGCCCGAGGCCCGCTCAGCCCGGCTGGTAGCGCAGGGCGGCCGGCGGCGGCGGGGCGGCCCCGGGCGGGGAGGCGGCCCAGACCAGCACGCCGCCGTCCGCGGCGGCGGCGGTGACCTCGCCGCCGGGCAGGGGCGGCGGGTCGGGCAGGCGCGCCCAGGCGCCGGTCGCGGCGTCCCAGGCGGCGCCCGCGCCGGTCAGGGGGACCACCACCAGCCCGTCGCCGAAGGCCGCCCCCGACGACGCCCACGGGTCCTCGACCGGCGCGCGCGCCTCACCCGCGGTCCAGGCGCCCGCACCCGGCGCGCGAGCGTCACCGCCACCGCCTCGGTCCCGTCCGCCGTGGTGCGCAGGCCGTGCAGCCGCCTCGCCGCCCCCGGCGACCAGGATCGGGAGCCCGTCGTCGCCTCCGCGGGCACCGGCAGCAGCGCCCAGGCGCCGGTGGCGGGGTCCCACGCGGCCGCCGCCGCACCGCCGCCGCCGCGCCCGGCACGCCAGACGACCACGCCCTCGCCGCCCGGTCCGCCCGCCGCGCGCGGGGGCAGCGCCAGCGCGGCGGGGTCGGGGGCGCACGACCTCGGCGGGCAGGGGGCGCCACCGGCGCCAGCGGCCGGTCGCCGGGTCCAGCGCCGCTGCGTCAGCGAGCGGCGCGTCGGCCCCGGCCCCCGGCGACCAGCAGCTCCGTCCCGGTCCAGGCGGGCCGCGGCGTCCGCGCGCGGTGCCAGCGGCGCGGGCGGGAGCGCGCGCCACCGGTCCGTGGCCGGGTTCCACGCGGCCCCGTCGGCCAGGAGCCCGTCGGGCCCTCGCCGCCCCAGACCAGCAGGTCGGTGCCGGTCCACACGGCCACGTGCGCCTGCCGCGGGGACAGCGGCGCGCCGCCAGGGCGCGCCAGGTCCCCGTGAGGGGGTCCAGCGCGGCGCCGTCGGCGAGGAAGGCCGTCGTCCCCGCGCCGTCGTCGGCGGCGCCGCCCCAGACCACCAGCTCCCGGCCGGTCCAGGTGGCCGTCCCGCTGCCGCGCGGCGGCAGGGGGCGGCGGGCGCCACGGTCCAGGAGCCGTCGGCGACAGGGGCGGCGACGACCGGCGGGAGCTGCTCGGCCAGCCGCGCCTGGGTCTCCTCGGGCGCCTCCTCGTCGGGCGGCGGTCCAGCGGCCCGCCCGGGCGCGACGCGATTGCCCAGCCGCCCGCGCCGAGCGCCGCCAGGACGGCCAGCACCGCGACCGCGCGCCCCCACCGCCGCGGCGCTCGCTGCACCGGCCGCCGGTCGCGCCGGTGGTCCTCCACCGGCGCGCCGAGTTCCCGACCTCCCCCATGCGGGGGATGGTAGGTCCTGGCCCTGAACCCTCGACCGCTACTCGATGGTGTCGATGGTGTTGGTGCTCGACGCCCGCCGCCGCGCCAGGTAGTAGCGGTACGTGCCGCAGGCCAGCCCGATCAGCCCGACGACCATGAGGATCACGCCCACGATCTGGATGTCGATGCCCGTGGTCTCGACCCGGACCGCGAACGCGAGGATCGCGCCCAGCGCGATGACCGCGAGACTGCGTGCCGACTGAGACATGTGCTCTCCGAGCGGATCAGGTTGGTGGCCCCTGCCCCAGTCTGGCCAGCGGCGGATTCACGCGTCGCCGGGCATCGTAGGCACCCTCGCGCGGTGCGGCCGCTGACCGGACCGCCGGGCGGGCGTCCGCGGGCGTGAGCGCGAGGACGGCCTGGACGGCGCGGTGATCCGATCCGGGCCACGCGGGCACCGCCCGTGACACGACGCGCAGGTCGGGGCTGTGGAGCACGTGGTCGATCGGCACGCCGAGGGCCCCGAGCCCCGCCGGCCAGGTGGGCTGCCACCCCGACCCGGTGGCGGAGTCGCGCAGCCCCGCGCCGATCAGGGGCGCGAAGCCCGCCGACCAGCGCGTCGCGTTGAGGTCGCCCACGACCACGGTGGGGCCGGGGCGCCGCGCGCGACGGAGTCGGCGACCGCGCGGAGCTGGCGGTCCCGGCGCGCACGCCCTCCCGGCCGACCGGCCGCACCGTGGGCGCCGACGAGCCGCACCCGCCGGCCGTCCACTTCGACGGTGACGCTGGACGCCACCCGCGGGTGGCCGGGACCGTCGTCGCGGCCAGCGGCGGTGACCGGGTCAGCCAGATCAGCCCCGTGTCCCCGCCCGGCTGGACGACCTGGAACGGCAGGTCGGCGGAGCGCAGCTGCCCCGGCCACGCGCCGTAGGCCTCGGTGAGGAACACGGCGTCGGCCGGCGTCCGCCGCAACAGCTCGGTCACGCCCTCCTGCGCCCGGCTGGCCGCACGCAGGTTGAACGACACGACGGTGAGCTCCGCGCCGGCGGCGCCCGGCTGGCCGCCCGCGAACAGGGCGCGACCAGCGCCACGTTCACCGCGACCCCGCGGCGCACAGGGCGGCCCAGCCCCAGGAGCGAGCCACGGCCAGCGTGACGGCGACGGCGAGGAGCCCGACGGCGAGGTGGTGGCGCAGGTTGGCGGCCAGGTCCAGCACCCACCACAGCCGCCCGCCGAACGCCGCGACCGACGCGAGCACGCCGGCCGCGCCCGCCAGGCGCAGGGCCAGCAGGGTGCGCGGCGCTGCCGGGCTCCCGGCCCGCGCACCCCTGGGGTGCCTCGCGGGCGCGGGCGGCGCCGGTGCCGCCGGTGCACCGGGTCCGCCGCCACGCCTACCCGGTGACGGCGCCGTGCTGGGCGCCGCCGACCAGGCGGGCGTACTTGGCCAGCACGCCGGTGGTGTAGCGCGCTCGGGGCCTTCAGGTCCAGGCGCCGCCGCTCCAGCTCGGCGGGGTCGACGTCCAGGTCGATCCGGCGGGCGTCGACGTCCAGGACGATGCGGTCGCCATCGGCGACCAGCGCGATCGGCCCGCCGTCGACGGCCTCGGGCGCCACGTGGCCCACGCACAGGCCGTGGGTCGCGCCGGAGAACCGGCCGTCGGTGAGCAGCGCGACGTCCCCGCCGCCCGACGCCCTTGACCGCGGCGGTGACCGCGAGCATCTCGCGCATGCCCGGCCCGCCCTTGGGCCCCTCGTAGCGGATGACGATGACGTCGCCGGGCACCAGTCGGCGGTCCAGGACGCAGGCCATCGCGTCCGGACTCGCCGTCGAAGACCCGCGCGGTGCCCGCGAAGCGCATCTGGTCCAGGCCCGCGACCTTCACCACCGCGCCGTCGGGGGCCAGCGAGCCGTGCAGGACCGCGATGCCGCCGTCGGCGTGGATCGGGTCCGCCAGCGCGTGGACCACGGTCCCGTCCGGTGCCGCCGGCGCCAGGTCGGCGAGGTTCTCCGCGACCGTCCGCCCGGTCACGGTCAGCTGGTCGCCGTCCAGGAGCCCGGCGTCGAGCAGCTCGCGCATCACCACCGGGATCCCGCCCGCGGCGTCGATCTCGGACATCACGAAGCGGCCGTGCGGGCGCGAGTCGACCAGGTGCGGGACGCGGCGCCCGACGCGGTCGAAGTCGGCGAGGGTCAGCTCGACGCGGGCCTCGTGGGCGATCGCCAGCAGGTGCAGCACCGCGTTGGTCGACCCGCCGACGGCCATGACGACCGCGATGGCGTTCTCGAAGGCCGCGCGGGTGAGGATGCGGCGGGGCCGCAGGTCGGCCTCGAGGGCGGCGACCACGACCTCGCCGACCGCCGGGCCAGCTCGGCGCGGCGGGCGTCGACCGCGGGGCGACGCCGACCCCGGCAGGGCGAGCCCGAGCGCCTCGATGGCGGGCCGCCATGGTGTTGGCGGTGTACATCCCGCCGCACGAGCCCCTCGGTGGGGCAGGCCGCGGCCTCGACCCGGTGGAGCCCGGCGTCGTCCAGCGTGCCCGCCGCTCGGGCGCCGACGGCCTCGAAGACGTCCTTGATGTCGATGACGCGGCCGTCGACCTCGCCGGGCAGGATCGATCCGCCGTAGCACAGGACCGCGGGCAGGTCCAGGCGCGCGGCGGCGGCCATGCCCGGCAGCGACTTCATCGCAGCCGGCGAAGGTGACCATCGCGTCGAAGCGCTCGGCGTGCATGACGGTCTCCACCGAGTCCGCGATCACCTCGCGGACACCAGCGAGGCGCGCATGCCCTCGTGGCCCATCGAGATCGCGTCGCTGACGGCGATGGTCGTGAACTCCAGCGGGAACCCCCGCCCCGCGGACGCCCTCCTTGGCAAGGGCGCCTGGCGGCCCAGCGGCAGGTTGCAGGGTGACCTCGTTCCAGGACGACGCGACGCCGATCTGGGGCTTGCCGAAGTCGTCCTCGGTCATGCCGACCGCCCGGAGCATGGCCCGCGCGGGGCGCGCTCGTAGCCCTCCGTCACCTCGGTGCTGCGTGGCCGCCTCATCCCGCGCTCCTGTTCGTCCCGGCTGCGTGACCCGCATTGAACACCCCGCGCGCGACGGGCTCCTCCGCGTGCGTCATCGGGATGCAACACGAATCCCTGCAAAGGTTCTTGACAGTCGCACGATTGGTGCATCACGATCTGAAACGTGCTGATGAGATGTTCCTCATCACTCAACGCACCGCGCGGTCGTCGCACATCGCCGACGGTCCAATGGCGGACTGGCCCTCTCAGGAGGCGCTGCGCCGGGACCGTGGCGCACCCACCGTGCTGGTCGACCGGGAGGTCTCCATGTCGTTGCGCGACCCGATCCTCGCTGGTGCTCCGCCTCGCCCCGACCGCTCTCACCCTGGCCCTGGTGGCCGCCCTCGCGCCCGCCGCGACCGCCGCCCCCGCACCCGCGGGTTGGGCGCCCGAGGCGGTGGACGCCGCCGCCCGCGACCTGGGCGTGTCCGCCGCCCGGGCCGCGGAGAAGCTCGCCGCACAGGGCCGCGCCGCCGCCCTGGCCGCCGACCTGACCGCCGCCCTCGGGGACCGCGCCGCCGGCACCCACCTGGACGGGGCCGACCGCCTGGTCGTCGCCGTGACCGACGAGGCCGCCGCCGCCGAGGCGCGCGGCGGGCGCGACCGCGAAGGTCGCCCCACAGCCTGGCCGCGCCTCGAGCAGGCCGCGGCGTGGTCGGGGACGCGGCGCCCGTGGGCGTCGCGTTCGGCGGACGTCACCACCAACGGCCTGGTCGTCGAGGTCCCCGAGGGCACCGACGCCTCCGCGTTCGTCGCGGCGGCGCAGGCGACGGGCGTCCCGGTCACCGTGCGCTCGGTGCCCGAGGCGGTGCGGACCTACGCCTACTACGGCGGCGAGGCGCTGCTGCTGGGCGGCGGGGGGCGCTGCTCGGCCGGCTTCATCAGTCAGGCGCGCAGCGGCAACCAGTACGTGATCACGGCCGGTCACTGCAACTCGGGCGGCACGGCGCGCGACGAGTCCGGCGCCGCCATCGGCGCGTTCGCCGCGGCGAGCTTCCCCGGCAACGACTACGCCGCGGTGCGCATCAACAGCCCGTCCAGCCTGGGGTCGCAGGGTGCGGTCGCGACCTCGGGGATCATCTACGGCCAGGGTGCCGGTGAGAGCGGCATCGTGGACATCACCTCGGCGGGCCGGGTGCCCGTCGGCAGCACGGTCTGCCGGGCGGGCTCCACGACCGGCTACTTCTGCGGCACGGTGCAGGGCTACAACAGCACCGTGCGCTACGCCGAGGGCAGCGTCGGCGGCCTCACCCGCACCACGGTCTGCGCCGAGCCGGGTGACAGCGGCGGGGCGCTCATCGCCGGCAGCCAGGCACAGGGCGTCACCTCCGGGGGGTCCGGCAACTGCAGCTCGGGCGGGACGACGTACTTCCAGCCCGTCGACGAGATCCTCAGCACCTACGGGCTGACCCTGCTGTAGCCGCGTCGCTGCCGCCCCGGCCCCCGGCAGGGGCCGGGGCGGTTGCGCACGCGTCGGCGAGGGGTCGCCCGCTGCGCTCGCGCGCGTCGCGGTTCCCCACCGACGCGACCCGCTCCCGCCTCCCGTGACCGGGCCAGCCCGCTGCACGCCGCGTCAGGCGGGCGGGCGCAACAACTCGATCGACCCGGTGGTCGCGGCCTCGTCGGTCCGGTTGGTCACGTAGACCACGCCGCCCGGGCCCTGGGCCAGGTCCAGCGGGTTCTCCAGGACGTAGGAGCCGACGTCCAGGATGGTCTGGCCGGACACGTCGCCGACCGCGTCGCGGGACAGCACCAGGATGCAGTTGCAGTTGCTGAAGGCGGCCACCATCAGCGTGCCGTCCAGCTCCGCGTCCTGGTCGCGGTCGTACTCGATCATGCCGTTGGGCGACAGGTTGTTGCCCAACGGGTGGATGCGGGCGCTGCGCCAGTTGGGGTCGGGCCCGGTGCCCTGCGGGTATCCGTTGTAGTCGCCGGTCGCGACGACCTCCAGGAGGTCCTGCTGGCCGGTGGGGTTGCCACCGTTGATGACCCACTCGCAGCGCGACGGGTTGGGGTTGCCGTAGTACCCGCCCGCCTCGATCCGGGCGGCCAGGTCCGGTTGGAGCGGCAGGCGGTCCACCCCGGGCACGCTCGGGGACCCGGTGTAGGGCCCGCCGTCCACCAGCCGGCTGCCGCACGAACCGGGCAGCGTCGCCGGCGTCGCCGGGGCGATGGCGTTGCCGGCCGTGCCGTTGATCGCGGTGTAGAGCTGGTCGTTGTCCGCCCAGACCAGGTCGTAGGCGTTGCGCACCCCCGATGCGTGCACCCGGACGGGCGCGGTCACGGGGCGCGGGTCGTAGGGGTCGGCGGTCTCCTCGGTCTGGACGTGCAGGGGGTCGAGGCCGGCCAGGGCGCCGGTGTCGACGCGCAGGATCGCCGCGCTCAGCAGCCGCTCCGGCCGGTCGCCCCACTGCGGGTCGCGTTCACCGCCGGCGGTGTTCGCCCCCTGCGACACGTACAGCGCCCCGTCGGGACCGAAGGCCAGCCCGTTGGTGAGGTGGTCCTTCGCCGAGCGCGGCAGGCCGGTCACCTCGTCGGTGACGGTGGCCAGACCCGGCCCGCCCAGCGTGGAGATCGCGCCGCCCCAGTCGGGCATGTCGGCGAAGCCGAAGGTCGAGTGGCTGACCCACAGCGTCGGCGCGGCGGCGGTGGACGCCGGGTCGAAGGCCATGCCGATCAGCATCCGCGGCCCGCCGGCGTGGTCGACCAGCGCGTCGATCTCCTGCGCCCCGCCCAGCGTGCCGTCGGCGGCGACGTCGAAGCGGTAGACGAACCCGTCGATGGTGCCGGCGTACAGGTCGCCGTCTGGCCCCATCGTCACGCTGGTGTAAAAGCGCTCCGGGACGGCGCTCTGCGCCTCACGCGTGAAGCGCGAGGCCGTGTCCGACGAGACCTGCGTCCCGGTCGTGAACGTCGACCACAGGGGGACGAAGGGGTTGCCCACCTCGTCGGTGACCTCGTAGTCGACCTCGAAGCGGTACGTGGTGTCGGCGGCCAGGGCGCCGTCCGCGTCGAAGTTGACGGCGTCGTTGCCGCCGGTGGTGCCGCGCGCCCCCGCGACCGGCTGGCCGTCGCTCGCGCGCACCAGCCGCACGTTCGCGGCCGTCAGCGAGGACGGCTCCACCCCGTTGCCGTCCGGCGGGGTGACCACCTGGATCGAGGCGCTCACCTGCCCGTCGCGCAGGACCCCGGTCTGGCCGTCCAGGGGCTGGATGCCCGTGATGTACGGCCGGTGCCCGCGGTAGACCTCCACGTAGTGGAGCTTGGTGTTGGCGCCGCCCGCCGCCGCGACCGTGAGCCGGCCGTCGCCGACGGTCACGTGGCGCGTCGCCGTCCGGTGCCGTTCCCCCGCGGTCGGCGAGAAGTCGTCGACCGCGACGACGCCCTCCACGAGGAGCCGGTGCGTGGAGTCCAGGTGCGACGGGTCACCGGCCGCCACCACCACGGTGTAGGCGCCGTCCGGGAGCGCCAGCTCCCATGACCCGGCCTCCCCGCCGGAGGCGGGGAGGGGCTGCATGTGGATCAGGGTGTCCAGGCGCTGCGCCACGCTGGGTGCGTTCCGGTCGCGGGTGTTGACCCTGAGGTCCCGCGGGGAGGTCGT
Organism: Egibacteraceae bacterium; assembly: GCA_030447925.1. Taxonomy (GTDB): domain Bacteria; phylum Actinomycetota; class Nitriliruptoria; order Euzebyales; family Egibacteraceae; genus JAUJNX01. The sequence goes on from JAUJNX010000009.1 coordinate 180,443, forward strand.
GCCGGGCGCGACCCAGCCGTGGGACAGGCCGCCGCCGCGGGAGCCGAACGGCTGGCCGGAGTCCACGCGGTAGGTGCTGGTCACGCCGGGTTGCGGTTCGGCGTGGTACGGCGCGGCCGGGGCCGACGCCGGCTGGAAGTTCACCCGGACGAAGCTGGGGAACGCCGCCTGGGCCGAGGCGGCGCCGGATGGAAGGATCCCGGCGAGCACGCTGAGCAGGACGACGGCGAGCAGCGGTCGGCGCATGGGGGACTCCGCGATCAGGCGCTGGCGGTGGCGCTTGGCCATGGTGGGGGACGCCCCCGCCACCCGTGATCGGCCAGGCCCGTCCGCCCGGCCGGAGCCCAGGGCGCCTGGGCCCCGAGCTGCCCTCCTGGCCCTCGGCCAACCCGCACTCGACAGATCCATCCACGAGCTGTGCGCCCGGGTGGGGTCAGGCCGCGAGGGCGGTGCGGACCCAGGCGAGGTCGGCGGCGCGGCCCTCGTCGGGGGTCTCGCAGACCACGGGCGCGCCGGCCCGGCGCAGGGACGCGGCCAGCGCGTCCGGGTCGATCAACCCGGTGCCCAGGTTGGTGTGCCGGTCGCGCCCGGACCCGGCCTCATCGCGCGAGTCGTTGGCGTGCACCAGGTCGATCCGCCCGGTCACCGCCAGGACCGCGTCGACCGCGTCGGGCAGGGCCAGGCCCGCGGCGTGCGCGTGGCAGGTGTCGAAGCAGAAGCCGGCGCCGAGGTCGCCGACCTGCTCCCACAGCCGCGCGATCCCGTCGACCGTGCGGGTGAGCACGTGGTCGCCGCCCGCGGTGTTCTCGATGTAGACGGGGACCTCGCTCTCCAGCTGCTGGAGCGCCTTGCGCCAGCGCGGGAAGCCGTCGGCGACCGCCCCGTCCTCGCGACCGAGCCGCCGTGGACGATCCGGCGGTCGCGCGCCGACGGCGGCGGCGGCGTCGCAGGTCTCCAGCGGATGCGGCGCGACGGGACGCGGACGCGGCTCGGTGAGACGACGTTCACCAGGTAGGGCGCGTGGACATACAGCGGCAGGGACGCCGCGCGCAGCGCGGGGGCGTCCTCGCGCGGGAGGGCGCCTTCCAGCTCTGGGGGTCGCTCAGGAAGAACTGGACGCAGTCGGCCCCCTCGGCGGCGGCGGCGTCCAGGGTCGTCGGCGCGCACGTGGGCGCCGACGGTACCGCGCGGTGCTCGGGCATGGATCCCTCACGACCAGGAGAAGGGGAACACCGGTGGGGAACAGCGGGCCGATGGTCGCGGTCGTGGTCCCCGTCCGCAACGACGCGACGCGGCTGGCGACCTGCCTGGAACGGCTGGCGGCCCAGACCCTCCACCCGGCGACCGCGAGATCGTGGTCGTGGACAACGGGTCCGCCGACGACGTGGCGGGCGCGGTCGCGGCGTTCCCGGAGGTCCGCCTCCTGCGCGAGCCGCGGCGCGGGTCCTACGCGGCGCGCAACCGCGGGCTGGCGGGCACGACCGCGCCGCTGCTGGCCTTCACCGACGCTGACTGCCTGCCGGCGCCGGACTGGCTGGCGCGGGGCGTCGCGGTGCTGGCCGGCGACCCGGCCGTCGACCTGGTGGCGGGGCGGATCGAGTGTTCCCCCGCGTCCCCGGGCGCCCCACGGCGATCGAGCTGCACGAGGCGCTGACCGCCTTCCCCAGCGCCACTTCGTCGAGCGCTGGCGGTTCGGGGCGACGGCCAACCTGTTCGTCCGCCGGTCGGTGGTGGACGCGGTCGGGCCGTTCGACGCCACGCTGCAGTCCGGCGGGGACGCGGAGTTCGGCGAGCGGGCGGCGGCGGCGGGCCACCGCATCGTCTACCGCGACGACGTCCTGGTGCACCACCCCGCCCGCCACCGGGTGACGGAGCTGGTCGAGAAGTTCACCCGCATCACCCTGGGCATCGAGCAGCTGACCGCCGCCCGCGGTGAGGTCCGGCCCTTCGCCGCCACCCTCGCGGGCGACCTCGTGCGGCCCTGGGCTGCCGGCCCTGCTGCGCGACGGCCGCATCCTGCGCCGCCGCGACCGCCTGCGCGTCTTCGGCGCGACGGTGCTGGCCGCCTCCCTGACCGCCTACCAGCTCACCGCCACCCGCCTGACCCGCCGCCACCGGCCCGCCCCCGCGGCGGCCGACGCGGCGGCCGTGGTGGAGCCGGCGGCGGCTGTGGCCGAGGGGGCGGAGGTGGCGTGGGCCGGGGATGGACGCGGCGATGGGTCCTGACGGCCGGGGTGGCCGCGCTGGTCGCCGCGTGCGCGCGGCCGGGGAGGGCGGCGTGGCGCCTGAGGCGGTCCGCCACGACCGCGGGCGGCTCGGGGCGCGACCCGGGCCGGTCGACACCGTCGCGGCCCCCGGCGACCACCGCTGCCGCTGCCCGCGGGCGAGGCGCTGCTGCGCGCGTGCCCCGGGCCGCGACGGCCGGCCGGCGCCGCTGCTCGTCGCGCTGCACGGCGCGGGCGGCGACGCCGGGGGCGCTGGTGGCGGTCGCCGCCCTCGCCGACCGGCACGGGTTCCTGGTCGTCGCCGTCTCCTCGCGCCGGTCCACCTGGGACCTGCTGCACGGCGACACCGGCCCCGACGTGGCGACGCTGGACGCCGCGCTGGCCGCCGCCTTCGCCCGCCACCCCGTCGACCCCGAGCGGCTGGCCATCCAGGGCTTCAGCGACGGGGCGTCCTACGCGCTGTCGCTGGGCCAGGCCAACGGGGACCTGTTCGGGGCGGTCCTCGCCTTCTCACCCGGGTTCACCGCCCCGCCGGTGCGGACCGGGCGCCCGCGCGTGTTCGTGAGCCACGGCACCGCCGACCCCGTCCTACCCGTCGACCGCTGCAGCCGCCGGATCGTCCCGGCCCTGCGCGCCCAGGGCTACGAGGTCGTCTACCGCGAGTTCGGCGGCGGCCACGTCGTGCCCGCCGACATCGCCGAGGACGCCGCCGCGTGGTGGCTGCCCGCCCCCGGGTCCCCGCGGCCGCCCGGCGCCGCCTAACCTGACGGGCGTGCAGGCGCCGGCGACCGACGCGGACGTGCCCGGTTTCGTGTCCGGGCTGGGCCTGCCCGGCCTGGTCGACCTGCACGTCCACTTCATGCCCGACGCCGTGCTGCGCAAGGTCTGGGCGTTCTTCGACCGCGTGCCCGCGCCGGGGTGGCCGATCACCTACCGCGAGGACCAGGACGCGCGCCTCGCGCGGCTGCGGGCGCTGGGCGTGCTGGCGTTCCCCGGCCTCAACTACGCGCACAAGCCGGGGATGGCGGCGTGGCTCAACGACTGGTCCGCCGGCTTCGCCGCCGCGGTGCCCGACGCCCTGCACTCGGCCACGTTCTTCCCCGAGCCGGGCGTGGACGCCTACGTCGCGCGGGCGCTGGAGCGCGGCGCGCGGGTGTTCAAGGCCCACGTCCAGGTCGGCGGCTACGACCCGCGCGACCCGTTGCTGCGCCCGGTGTGGCGACGGCTGGCCGCCGCCCGCGTGCCGGTCGTGATCCACGCCGGGTCCGGCCCGCAGCCCGGAGCCCACACGGGGCCGGCGCCGATCGCTGAGGTCCTGGCCGCGCGGCCCGACCTCGCCCTGGTCGTCGCGCACATGGGCGCGCCGGAGTACGCCGAGTTCTGGGACCTGGCCGTGCGCCACGAGCACGTCCACCTCGACACGACCATGGCGTTCACCGACTACATGGAGCGCGACCTGCGCACCCCGTTCCCGCGCGGCCTGCTCGACCGGCTGGCTGCGGAGCCCGGCCGCGTGGTCCTGGGCAGTGACTTCCCGAACATCCCCCACCCCTACGCCCACCAGATCGCGGCGCTGGCGCGGCTGGGCCTGGGGGCGGCATGGCTGCGCGGCGTCCTGCACGACAACGGCGCCCGCCTGCTGGGCGAGGCGCGGGACGGCACGGCTCAGGACCGGCCCCGCGCCGCCGGGGACCGATCCTGAACCGCGCCGGGCACCCGTCCGCGCCCGGGCAGTCCGCACCCGGTTCGCCGGCGCGCCGGTGCCGGTGGAGGTCGTGACGCGCAGACCCTAGGACGGCAGCCCGCCGGTCTGCGCCGCCCTGGGCCCCCCGGCCCGGCCGACGGGTCGCCTTGACCCCGCCCCCTGCCCGAAGGGTCCGGATCGCGGCCCGGTCAGAGGGCGTCCTGCAGGCGCTCGAGCACGGCCGCGTCGGAGGTGCCCAGGATCAGGGTGCCGACGCGCGAGGCCTTCCACGCCGCCAGCCGGTCCACCATCCGGTCGACCGGGCCGACCAGCGCCATCTCGTCGATCATGTCGTCGGGGACCTTCGCCGCGGCACCCGCCTTGTCCCCGTCCAGGTAGAGGTCCTGGATCTCCCTGGCCGCCGCCTCGAACCCGTAGCGGCCCGCGAGGTCGTTGTAGAAGTTGCGCCCGCGCGCGCCCATCCCGCCGACGTAGAGCGCGAAGAAGGGGCGCAGCGCGTCGCGGCAGGCCGCGACGTCGGGGCCGGGCGCGACCCACACGGTCGCGGCGACGTCCAGCGCGCCCGCGCTGCGCCCGCCGCGCGCCAGCCCCGCCTCCAGGTGCTCGGCGAACACCTCCTCGCGCTCCGGGGAGTACAGGATCGGCAGCCAGCCGTCCGCGATCTCGGCGGCCAGGGTCACGTTCTTCGGGCCGATCGCGGCGAGGTAGGTCGGGATGCGCGGTCGCACCGGGTGCAGGATCGACTTCAGCGGCTTGCCCAGACCGGTCGCGTCGTCGCCGCGGTAGGGGATCTGGTAGTGCTCGCCGTCGAAGCTGAGCGGTGCCTCGCGCGCGACCGCGCGGCGGACGATCTCCACGTACTCGCGGGTGCGGGCCAGCGGCTTGCCGTAGGCGACGCCGTGCCAGCCCTCGACGACCTGCGGCCCCGACAGCCCCAGCCCCAGGACGAAGCGCCCGCCGGACAGCGCGTCCAGCGTCATCGCCGTCATCGCGGTGTTCGCGGGCGTCCGCGCCGGCATCTGCAGGATCGCCGCGCCCAGCTTGATGCGCTCGGTCCGGGCCGCCAGGTAGGCGAGCACCGTCACCGCGTCGGACCCGTAGGCCTCCGCCGCCCAGACCGAGTCGATGCCGATGCGGTCGGCCAGCTCCACCAGGGGCAGGACGTCGCCGATCGCGGCGCCCGAGTAGCCGATGTTCAGGCCCAAGCGCACCGCGCACCCCTCCTCGACGACCGTCGCGGCAGCGTACCGCCGGGGGGTCATACCATCAGGGGTCTGATGGAGCCGCTCCTCGCGCTGGCCGGCATCACGGTGGCGCTGGTCGCCGCCGGGGCGGCGACCGCCCGGCGGCCGCCCGCGCCCGTGCCCGGCTTCGACGGCTACCTGGCGCGGTGGGGGCCGCTGCACGGCGGGTACGACCCGCGCGGCAACCGGCCGCTGCTGGTCTGGCTGCGCCTGTCCTACGCGGTGGCCCGCCCGCTGGCGGTCCGGGGGGTGCAGGCCGACGTCCTCACCCTGGGCGGGATGGTCGCGGCGCTGGCGGTCGCCGTCGTCGCGGGCGCGGGCGGGCGCTGGCCGGTGCTGGCGGCCTGGGTGCTGGTGGCCAGCGGGCTGGCCGACACCCTGGACGGCTGCGTCGCCGTGCTGACCGACCGGGCCAGCCGCTGGGGCTACGTGCTGGACTCCCTGGTCGACCGCGTGGCCGACGTCATCTACCTCGTGGCCCTGGTCGTGGTGGGCGGGTCGGTGCCCGCCGCGGCGGGGGCCGGTCTCGCGCTGTTCCTGCTGGAGTACCTGCGCGCGCGTGCCGGCAACGCGGGCGTCGGCGAGATCGAGGTCGTCACCCTGGGGGAGCGGCCCACCCGGGTCATCCTCTGCGCGGTGGGGCTCCTGCTCGCGGGCCTGTACCCGGACCGGGCCGGGGGCCTGGCGACGGGGGGGCTCGCCGCCGTGGCGGCCGTGGGCGTCGTCGCGCTGGTCCAGCTGGCGGTCGCCGTCCGCCGCCGCCTGCTCGGCTGACGCGGCTCAGCGGCCGCGGCTCAGCGGCTGGGGCTCAGCGGTCGGGGCTCAGAGGTCGGGGCTCAGAGGTCGGGGTCCGGGACGCCGCCGGGGACGACGGGCAGGTCGACCACGGCGACGTTGGACACGCGGCCCAGGTGCAGGAGCAGCTCGGAGGCCGTGCCGTCGGTCGACACGGTCACCGTGAGCATCCGCCCCTGCTCGACCGCGGCGTAGACCTCGTCGCGGAGCAGGGCGATGTCGGTGTCGTCGGGCAGGCTCCAGTAGGACCCGGGGCCGAGGTAGAGGCGCTTGGGCATCCGGGCGATTGTGGCACACCACCCTCAGGCGGGGCCGACCATGGCGGCGACGATGCGGGCGGAGAGGGTGACCAGGGGCAGGCCGCCGCCGGGGTGGGACGACCCGCCGACCAGGAGCAGCCCGGGCACCGGGGAGCGGTTGGCGGGGCGCAGGAAGGCGGCGCGCCGGCCGTTCGACGAGGTGCCGTAGATGGCGCCGCCCTCCGCGCGGGTCGCGTCGGCGAGGTCGGCGGGTGAGCGCACGACGCGCGCGGCGATGCGGTCGCGCACGTCGAGGCCGCGGGCGGCGAGCAGGTCGACGAGCCGGTCGGCGTAGCCCTCGGCCAGGCCCGGCGCGCGCCAGTCGACCCCGCCCTGGCCCTGGCGCGGCGCGTTGGCCAGCACGAACCACGCCTCGTCGCCCGGCGGGGCGGCGGCCGGGTCGTCGGGGGCGCTCACGTACAGGGTCGGGTCGGGGACCGGCTGCGGGCGGGGGCCGAACAGCGCGTCGAACTCGGCGTCGTAGTCGGCGGGGAACAGCACGGTGTGGTGGGGCAGGCCGGGGGTCCGCCCGCGCAGGCCGAGCAGGAGCACGAACCCCGACAGCGAGGGCGTCACCGCGGCCAGGCGGCGGCGGGCGCCCGCCGCGGCGGGGCCGGGCAGGAGGCGGTGGTAGACGTGCGCGGCGTCGGCGTTGGCGACCACGACGTCGGCGGGCAGGCGCTCGCCGCCGGCCAGGCGGACCCCGGCGGCGCGCCCGCCGGCCACCTCGATCGCGGTGACGTCGCTGTGCAGGCGGACGACGGCGCCGCGCTCGCAGGCGCGGTCGCGCAGCGCCTCGCCCAAGCGGTGCATGCCGCCGCGGACGTACCACGTCCCCCAGGTCTGCTCGACGTGGGGGACCGTCGCCAGCGCGGCGGGGGCGCGGCGCGGGTCGGACCCCGCGTAGGTCGCGTAGCGGTCCAGGACCATGCGCAGCCGGGGGTCGCGCAGGTACCGGTGGCCCAGGTCGCGCAGCGTCCGCCACGGCGCGATGGTGGCGAGGTCGCGGGCCCGCACCGCCAGGCGGGCGAGGTCGGCGGGGCCGCCCAGCGGGGACTCCAGGAACGGGCCGCGGACCGCCGCCCACACGGCGGCCGCGTGGGCGCTGAAGCGGCGCCAGTCGTCGCCGCTGCCGGGGGCGAGCACCGCGTCGAGGGCCGCGGGGATCGCCGCCGGGTCCCGGGGCACGTCCAGCAGGGTCCCGTCGGCGAACCGGTAGCGCGCCGTCGGGTCGATGGGGACGACGTCCAGGACGTCGGCGAGCGGCGCGCCGGTGTCGGTGAACAGCTCCTCGACCAGGTGGGGCATGGTCAGGATCGACGGTCCCGCGTCCCAGCCGTACCCGTCGCGGCGGACGCGGGCCAGCTTCCCGCCAACCGTCCCGGCCTGCTCGCAGACCGTCACCCGGTGCCCCAGGGCGGCCAGGCGCGCCGCCGCAGCCAGCCCGCCGACCCCCGCGCCGATGACCACGACCCTGCTCACGGGCGCACCGCCGGTGCCCTCACTCCAGCACCCTGCCCTTCCAGGTCAGCCGGCCCGCCCGCCGCGCCCGCCACGACCGCGCCGTCAGCCAGGCCAGGGCGAGGACCGACAGCGGGTGCGCCACCGCGTCGGCGGGGCGCCCGCCGGTGCGCCAGGCCGCCACCACCCGCCCCGCCACACCCGCCGCGGTGCCCGCCAGCGCGGCCGGCCGGACCCGCCCGCGGGCCAGCCCGGCGACCAGCGCCGCGGGGGGGACGACGTAGAGCAGCACCAGCAGCGCCATCACCGCCGCCGCGGCGGGGAGGAACGCCGACCACAGGCTCTTGGTGTAGCCGTCGCGCACCTCGGCCCACGACCCGTACATGCGGCAGTCCGCCAGGTCGGTGCCGTCGGCCAGCGCGACCCGCGCGCCCCGCCGGCGAAGGCCCGCGCCAGGGCGACGTCCTCGAGCACCTCGCCGCGGACCGCGGCGTGCCCGCCCGCGTGGCGGTAGGCCGCGACGTCGCAGACCAGGAACTGCCCGCCCGCGACCGCCATCGACCGCCACCGCAGCGCCTCGGCCAGGCGCAGCGGCAGGAACGTCAGCCACAGCCACTGCAGCAGCGGCTGCACCAGCCGCGGCCCTGCCCCGTCGGCGAGCTGGCGCGGGTAGGGCGACACCAGGTCGAGGCCGGCGCCGCGCAGCAGCGCGGCGCGGCCGCGACCCCGTGCGGTGCGACGCGCACGTCGGCGTCGACGAAGGCCAGGATCGTGCCACGCGCCGCCGCCGCCAGCTGCGCGCAGGCGTGGGGCTTGCCCAGCCAGCCGCCGGGGACGGGCGCCCCGGGGAGCAGGCGCACCCGCGGGTCGCGCGACGCGCGGTCGGCCACGACCGCGGCGGTGGCGTCGGCGGACCCGTCGTCCAGGACGAGCACCTCCAACGTCGCGCCGCGGGAGGCGAGCAGGGCGTCGAGGCAGGCGCCGATGCGGCCCTCCTCGTCACGGGCGGGCACCAGGACGCTGACCAGCTCGCCGGTGACCGGCGCGGCCGGCGGCGCCGCAGCAGCGCCGCGTTCAGGACGGTGTGGGCGGTGAGGGCGGCGGCCCCGGCGGCCCCCGCCGCCACGGGCCCCGGCCGCCACCCGCGCGCGGCGGGCCTCACGCCGCCCGGCGCTCGCGGCGCAGGGCGCGCAGCAGCAGGGCGACGACGGCGCCCATGCCGACGCCGCCGGCCAGGGCGGAGGCGGGCAGGCCCAGGAACACGGCGTGGGCGACGACCGACCCGCCCCAGGTCCACAGGTACAGGGCGATCGGCAGCCGGTCGGCGTCGCCGGGACCGCCGTCGCCGCGACCCGAGGGCGGGGTCAGCGTGGGCCACAGCGCCGCGGCCATCACCAGCGCGGTCGCGAACCAGCCCGCGAAGTTGGTGAGCGGGACGCCCAGGAACGACGGCACGACCGCCGCCTCCTCCCACACCCAGTGCCCGGCGGCGATCATCTGCGGGTCCAGGAACAGGTCCCAGGTCGCCAGCGCGGTCGCGGCGGTCAGCGGCCCCGCGACCGCGGCGGGCGACGGGCCGACGATGCGGCGGGCGACCACCAGCGCGGGGTAGGCCATCATCGTCCACGCGAGCGGGATCACCCACGGGACGCCGAACAGCTGGGGGCGCAGCGTGTCGGTGTAGGCGTAGGCGCCGAACGGCACGTCCAGCGCCACGCCGATGCTCTCCACCGCCAGCCCGCCGAGCGCGGTGACCGCCAGCAGGCGCGCCGCCCAGCGCGCGCCGCGCCACACGAGCGCGTGGCTGACGCTGGTGGCGGCGAACAGCGTGACGATGACCATCGTCAGCTCGTGCTGCGCCTCGCCGGGCACCAGCGGGTAGGCGACCTGGGCGAGCACCGTCGCGCCGGCCAGGGCGACGGGGACCCGCCGCAGCGCCGTCTCGGGTAGCGCCGGGGAGAGGGCGTGCCCCGCGCTCATGGGTGCACCTCAGACGCCGGGCGGCTCATGCGCACCTCACTCGCCGGGCGGCTCATGCGCGCTGCCCCAGGGCGGCGCGGGACAGCGCGCCGGCGAGGGCGGCGGCGCGCCCACGGCGCGGGGCGAACTCCCGGTCCAGCAGCACACGCGCCGCGGAGCGCCCGCTCGCCCCGAACACCCCACCGCCGGGGTGGGTCGACGCGCCGGTCAGGTACAGGCCGTCCACCGGCGTGCGGTAGCCCGCCAGCTCCGGCATCGGGCGGTAGAGGAACATCTGGTCCAGCCCCATCTCGACGTGCATGACGTTGCCGCGGCGCAGGCCGAGCTCGCGCTCCAGGTCCAGGGGCGTCTGCACGTGCATCTGCTCCACGGACCCGGCGAAGCCCGGTGCGACCCGGTCGACCGCCGCGACCAGCTTCTCGCCCTCGCGCCGGCCGATGGCGTCCCAGTGCTCGCCGTTGGCCAGCTCGTAGGGGTGCCACTGGCCCCACACGGTCACGTTGTGCTTGCCGGGCGGCGCGATCGTGTCGTCGAACGCGCTGAAGGTCATGGCCAGGGCCGCGGGCTCGGTGGGCGGCAGGCCCGCGTTGAACTCGCCGTGGGCGCGGCGCAGCGCCCGCCGGTCCCGGGCGATCAGCTGCAGCGCGCGCCACTCCGCCCCGCCCGCGGGGGCCGGGTAGCGCGGCAGGTCGCTGGTGGCCAGGCGCACCACCATGCCGATGCCGTTGCCCACCCGCACCGACCGCCGCGCGCGGTCGGCCAGCTCGGCGTGCGGCCCGCCGGGCCCCAGCAGGTCCAGGGTGGTCAGCACGTGGCACCCGGCCAGCACGGCGCGGGCGGTGACCGCCTCGCCCGAGGCCGTCACCACGCCCGCCGCCCGCCCGCCGCGCAGCAGGATGCGCTGCGCGCCGTCGCCCAGGCGCACGGTCCCGCCCAGCTGGGCGAGGCGCCGCGCGAGCGCCACCGACAGCATCCCCGATCCGCCCCTGGGGTGCCCGGGCGGCCGGTCGTGCAGCAGCGCGTTCCAGCCGACCAGGTCCGCGGTCCCGATCTCGTGGGGAGGCGGGCCCGACTGCGCGCCCATCCAGGCCAGCGCGGTCTTGAGCCGCTCGTCGGTGAACAGCTCGTCGAGCAGCCCGTCGCCGGTGGTCAGGAACTGCCGCGACAGCTCCCAGCCGCCCAGGCCCGACCCGCGGATCACGCGCAGGAAGTGCCGGCCGATGCGCGCGGGGCTGGGGGCCTCGCCGAAGGAGGCGAAGATGTGGCGGTTGCGCGCCGCCCAGGTCGCGACGAAGGCGCGGTAGGCGTCGGCGTCGCGGGTGCCGCACACCGACTCGATTGACGCGCAGGTGCGGTCCAGGTCGCCCCAGAACACGATCGCCTCGTCGCCGAACGGCGCGTAGCCCCAGGGGTCCAGGTCCTGGTACTCCAGGCCGCACGCGGCCAGGTCCAGGTCCTCCACGATGCCGGTGTGGCGGACCATGATGTGGGCGCTGGAGCCGGCGTCCATCCGGTAGCCGGGGAAGCGCTCCACGGTCGAGACGGCCCCGCCGACGACGTCGCGCCGCTCGACGACCTCGACGTCCAGGCCGGCCCTCGCCAGGTAGCACGCCGCGACGAGCGCGTTGTGCCCGGCCCCCACGATCACCACGTCTCGCATCCGACGGCCAGTCTAGGAGGGCGTTAGTCGCCGGCCATCGACGGTGCCCGTGGTCTGCAGGACGGCGAAGCGGGCGAACAGCTCCTCGCTGTACCAGTGCCGCTCGGCGGTCTGGCCGATGACCCGGCGGTGGGCGGCGCCGCGGTAGGCGAAGTCGGTCAGCGCGCGCGGGGGAGTCCCAGATGCTGAAGGTGCCCTGCAGGCCGACGGGCGCCTCGCCGATGCCGATGCCGAAGCGCAGGCCGGGCGTGGCGTTGGCGTCCAGGGCGACGGGCGGGACGGCGGCCCAGAACGGGCGCCACTCGCGCGGCCGGATGCGGGCGCGGGTGACCGCGGCGACGGGCGCGTCGGGCGGGGCGCGGCGCTCGTCGTCGCCGAACGGGGCCGCGCCCGCCCACGTCCCGCGGCTGCGCAGGGGCAGCAGGTCGCCGCGCCAGCGCTCGCGCGCCAGGCGCGCCCAGCCGCGGGCCACCGGCGAGGAGCGCTCGAAGGCCGCGAGGTCGCCGGGGGCGTCCCACACCGCCAGCAGCCCCCAGCGCAGCGGGTCGGCGTCGCCCAGGGTGAACGTGCGCCCGTCGCCGGTGCCCAGCAGCTTGGCGAAGCGCAGACCGGGCGTGCGCGCCAGCGCCCGGCGGTCCAGGCCCATGCGCAGCACGGCCGCGGGGACCGCGCCGGCGGCGACCCCCCACAGGTGCAGCGTCACGAGGCGATCAGCGCTCACGCGGCGACGCTACCCCTCCCCGCGCCGGGCGGCCGCCGGCCGCGCGGCGGCTGTGCGTCGCCCGGGAGAATCTGATAGATAAAGCGCATACACCGCAAGATGAATCGAGGGGCCGAGACCATGGGCGTCGCACCGATCCGGGTCGTGCTCGTGGACGACGCCCCCGAGATCCGCAGGCTCCTGCGAACCGTGCTGGAGATCGACGGGCGCTTCGCCGTCGCCGGCGAGGCGGAGGACGGCAAGGAGGCGATCGACGTCGTCGCCGAGCTGCGGCCCGACGTCGTGGTGCTCGACGTCGAGATGCCCCACCTGACCGGGCCGGAGGCGCTGCCGGAGATCCTGGCCCGCGCGCCCGGCACGCCGGTCCTGGTCTACTCCAGCGCCCGCCGCCACGTCGAGCGCGAGGCCCTGGCCGCCGGCGCCGCGGCGTACCGGGAGAAGGGCACCGACCTGGCCGAGCTGCTGGACCTGCTCGCCGACCTCGCCGCCGCGCCCCGGCCCTCCGCCTGAGGCCGTCGCGGGTCCTGCTGGGGGAGGACGGCGGTCGTCCCGCGGCAGGACGCCGGTCGCCCCCGCGGGCACTACCGTCAGCGCATGGACCGGGTGCGCGCGCTGTGGCACCGGGCCCGGGCGCGGCCCGGCCTGGTGCGCGACGTCGCGCTGGCCGCCTGGCTGGGCGCCTTCCAGGCCTCCGCGCCCGCCTGGCTGGCCGACGAGCCCGGCTACGGGCTGCCCACCGAGTCCTCGGTCACCACCACCGTCATGGGCGCGCTGGCCGGCGTGCCCCTGGTGGCGCGGCGGGCCCGGCCGATCCTCGTCCTCGCCCTGGTCACCGCCGCCGGCCTGGTGCAGTTCGCCGCCGGCGCGCTCGTGCCGCCGGTGACGCTGGTCGCCGCGGCGTACACCGTCGGCGCGTACTCCCGGCGCCGCGACGGCCTGCTGGCGATGGCGGGCGTGGTCGCGGCGGTGGGGGTGGTGCTGTGGTTCGCCGACCGCTGGGAGTCGGGCAACGTCCTGGTCGTCCTGGCCGCCGCCTGGATCATGGGGGACCGCCAGCGCACCCACCGGGCCTACCTCGCCGAGGTCGAGGAGCGCGCCGCCGCCCTGGAGCGCGAGCGCGAGGACCGCGACCGCCTCGCCGTCGCCGACGAGCGCGCCCGCATCGCCCGCGAGCTGCACGACGTCGTCGCGCACTCCGTCAGCGTCATGGTCGTCCACGCCGGGGCGGCGCGCCGCAACCTCGCCCGCCACCCCGAGCGCGCCGAGCACGCCATCCGCGAGGTCGAGCACACCGGGCGCCAGAGCCTGGAGGAGCTGCGCCGGCTCCTGGGCCTCCTGCGCGACGAGGTCGGGCAGGGCGAGCTGGCCCCCCAGCCGCACCTGGACGAGCTCGGCGACCTCGTCGCGCAGTTCCGCGACGCCGGCCTGCCGGTGCGGCTCGAGGTCGCCGGCGACCCCCGGCCCCTGCCCTCCGGCGTCGACCTGTCGGTCTACCGCATCGTGCAGGAGGCGCTGACCAACGCGCTGAAGCACGCCCAGGCGTCCCGCGTGCTCGTGCGCCTGCGCTACGGTCCCGACCAGGTCAGCGCGGTGGTGGAGGACGACGGCCGCGGCGCCCCGGAGGCGGCGCTGTCGGGGACGGGAGGGCACGGGCTGGTGGGCATGCGCGAGCGCGCGGCGCTGCTGGGCGGCCGCCTGGCCTGCGGCTCCCGCCCGGAGGGCGGCTTCGCCGTCACCCTGGAGCTGCCGGCGTGAGCCGCCCGGCGCCTGAGGTGCGCCCCCTGAGCCGCCCGGCGCCTGAGGTGCGCCCCCTGAGCCGCCCGGCGCCTGAGGTGCACCCCTGATGCGGGTCCTGCTGGCCGACGACCAGGCGCTCATGCGCACGGGCTTCCGGCTGATCCTTGAGGCCGAGGACGACATCGTCGTGGCGGGGGAGGCCGCCGACGGCGAGGAGGCGGTCCTCAAGGCCGCCCGCGTCCGCCCCGACGTCGTGCTCATGGACATCCGCATGCCGCGGATGGACGGCATCGAGGCGACCCGGCGCATCACCGCCGCTCCCGGCGCGCCGAGGGTCCTGGTCCTCACCACCTTCGACCTGGACGACTACGTCTACGGCGCGCTGCGCGCCGGCGCCAGCGGTTTCCTGCTGAAGGACGCGCCGCCCGAGGAGCTGATCCACGCCCTGCACGTGGTCGCCGCCGGCGACGCGCTGCTCGCGCCCGGGGTGACCCGGCGGCTGCTGGAGGAGTTCGCGGCCCGCCCCGACCCCGGCGCCGCGCCCCCGCCGGTCGAGGGGCTGACCGAGCGCGAGCGCGAGGTGCTGGTCCTGGTCGCCCGCGGCCTGTCCAACGCCGAGATCGCCGACGAGCTGGTGGTGGGGGAGACCACGGTGAAGACCCACGTCGGGCGCGTCCTGCAGAAGCTGCACCTGCGCGACCGGATCCAGGCCGTCGTCTACGGGTACGAGGCGGGCCTCGTCCGCCCGGGCGCCCGGTCGGCCGGTGATCAGCGCACGGGTGGACGCGGGGATCACCGCCGCGGCGGATGACGCGGGCGCCGCGCGGCGGGACCGTCGGGGGCACGCACCGACCGACGAGGAGCCCCGCGTGGAGACCACGACCGCCGACCTGGACCTGCCCCCCCACGCCGGCCTGCCGCGCGCCGCGGCCAGGACCGTGCGGCTGACCAAGACCTACGGCCGCGCCGACACCGCGGTGACCGCGCTGGACGGGGTCGACCTGGCCTTCGAGGCGGGCCGGTACACCGCCGTCATGGGGCCGTCGGGGTCGGGCAAGTCGACCCTGCTGCACCTGCTCGCCGCGCTGGACCGCCCGACCTCGGGAGCCGTGTTCCTGGGCGACACCGACGTGTCGTCGCTGTCGGAGCGCGCGCTGACCCGCCTGCGCCGGGACCGCATCGGCTTCGTCTTCCAGTCGTTCAACCTGGTCCCCACCCTCAACGCGGTCGAGAACATCACGCTGCCCCAGCGCCTGGCCGGGCGCCGCCCCGACCGGGCGTGGCTGGACCGCGTGGTCGCGACCGTCGGGCTGGGCGACCGCCTGCGCCACCGGCCCGGCGAGCTGTCCGGCGGCCAGCAGCAGCGCGTCGCGGTCGCCCGCGCCCTGGCGGGCCGCCCGGAGATCGTCTTCGCCGACGAGCCCACCGGCAACCTGGACTCGCGCTCGGGGGGCGAGGTGCTCGGCTTCCTGCGCGCCTCGGTCGACGAGGACGCCCAGACCGTCGTGATGGTCACCCACGACCCCGGCGCCGCGGCCTACGCCGACCGCGTCGTCTTCCTGGCCGACGGGCGGGTCGCGTCCGAGCTGACCGACCCCACCGCCGAGCGCGTCCTGGACGCCCTCAAGCGCCTGGAGGTCCGGCCGTGATCGGCGTCGCCCTGGCCAACCTGCGCAGCGCCCCCGGGCGCCTGATCGCCACCGCCCTTGCGATCGTCCTGTCGATCGCCTTCGTGACCGGCACGCTGGTCCTCACCGACACCATCGACGCGAGCTTCGCCGACGCCTTCGGCGGCGGCGGCGCCGCCGACGTGACCGTCCGCGGCCAGGCCGCCTTCGGCGACGACCTGGAGCGCCCCGGCGTCGACCCGGCCCTGGCCGAGGTCGTGGCGGGGGTCGACGGCGTCGCCGCCGCCGAGGCCCGCTACGCCGCCCCGGTCGCCTTCACCGGCCCCGACGGCGCCGCGGTGTCCAACCCCGGCCCGCCGACGACCGCCGTCGACGTGCCCACCGTCGCCGCGCTGGCGACCGTCGAGCTGCGCGACGGCCGCCTGGCCGCCGCCGCGGACGAGGTCGCGCTGGCGGCGGCTGCCGCCGAGGAGCAGGGCGTCGCCGTCGGCGACGCGGTGACCCTGGCGCTCGACGGCGCGGCCCGCGACCTCACCGTGGTCGGCACCTTCGGCGGCCCCGACGGCGCCGAGGTCGTCGACGGCACCACCGCGCTGTTCGACGACGCGACCGCCGTGGCGGAGCTGGGCGCGGGCGGGGCGGCGTCGATCGCCGTGCTCGCCGCCGACGGCGCGGACGTGCCGGCGCTGCGCGACGCGGTCGCCCGGGCGGCCGGCGACGGCGTCGACGTGGTCACCGGCGACGAGCTGGCCGCGGAGACCACCGCCGCCTTCGGCACCGTCCTGGACTACATCACCGTCGCGCTGGTCGGCTTCGCGGGCGTCTCGCTGCTGGTCGGCGCGGTGCTGATCTTCAACACCTTCGCGATCACCGTCGCCCAGCGCACCCGCGAGCTGGCCCTCCTGCGCGCCGTCGGCGCCGGCCGCGGCCAGGTCCTCACCGCGGTCCTGGTCGAGGCGGGCGTGATCGGCGCCGCCGGGTCCGCCGCCGGCTTCGGCGTCGGCGTCGGGCTGGCCGCCGGGCTGCTCGCGGTGCTCGAGGCCGTCGGGTTCCCGCTGCCCGCGGCGCCCCTGCAGGTCCTCGCGCTGACCCCGGTCGTCGCCGTCGGGCTGGGGGTCGCCGTCACGCTGGTGTCGGCGGTCCTGCCCGCCCTGGCCGCCACGCGGGTACCACCCGTCGCGGCGCTGCAGGCGGTCGCGGCCCCGCCCGTGCGCCGCCCGGGCGCGGCGCGGGTCCTGCCGGGGCCCCGAGCAGGAGCTCGGGATGCGGGCCACGATGCTGTCCACGCATCGGGGCTCGTCCTGCTGGCCGCCGGCGTCGCCGCCCTCGCCTGGGGCCTGGTCAGCGACCCGGCGGCCCTGCCCGCGCCGCGCCTGGCCGTCATCGGGGCGGGCGCCCTGGGCGTCCTGGCCGGCACCGGGGTGCTGACCCCGGTCCTGGTGCGGCCCCTCGTCGGGCTGCTGGGCGCGCCCGTGGCCGCCGCGCGCGGGCTGCAGGGGCAGCTGGCGCGGGAGAACGCGCTGCGCAACCCCGCGCGGACCGCCGCGACCTCCGCCGCCCTCATGATCGGGCTCGGCCTGGTCAGCTTCGCCCTGGTGTTCGCCTCGTCGCTGCGCGCGTCGGTCACCGCCACCCTGGAGGAGCAGTTCCGCGCCGACCTGCAGGTGCAGGGCGCCAGCTTCGGCCCGCCCGTCACCCTCCCCGAGGAGGTCGCGGGCGTGGTAGCGGCGGTCGACGGCGTCGCCGTCGCGTCGGTGGCGCGCGAGGCCGACGTCGGCGTCGACGGCGTCGCCCGCGAGCAGACCCCCGGCGACCCCCCCACCATCGCCCCCGTGCTGTCGGTCGCCGTCGTCGACGGCGACCTCGCCGACCTGGACGGCGGTGTGGCGGTCGCGTCGGGCGTGGCGACCGACCTCGGCCTCGCGGTCGGGGACGACCTGCCGGTCCAGTGGCGGCCCGACGCCGACCCCGAGCCGGTGCGCATCGTCGCGCTGTACGAGCAGAGCGGCCTGCCGTTCGGGGGCGGCGTCGGCCAGCTGGTCGTCGCCGCGGAGCGGCTCCTCGCCGCCCTGCCCGAGGTCGCGCCGACCGGGGTGCTGGTCGCGGTCGCCGACGGCGCCGGCGTCGCGGACGTCCGCGCCGATGTGGAGACCGCGCTGGCCGACTACCCCGGCGCCGTGGTGGTCGACAGCCAGGAGGTCCTGGACGAGGTGACCGCGACCATCAACCAGATCCTCGTGCTCATCGGCGCGCTGCTCGCCCTGTCGGTCCTGATCGCGCTGTTCGGGATCGTCAACACGCTGAGCCTGTCGATCCTGGAGCGGACCCGCGAGATCGGGCTGCTGCGGGCCGTGGGGATGCTGCGGACCCAGGTGCGCACGATGATCCGCTGGGAGGCGGTGCTGGTCGCCGTCCTCGGCGCGGTCCTGGGCGTCGGCATCGGCGTGCTGTTCGGGTGGATCCTGCAGCTGGCGCTCGCGGGCGACGGGCTGTCGACGCTGTCCCTGCCCTGGCTCCAGCTGGTCGCGGCGTTCGTCCTCGCCGGCGTCGCCGGGGTGCTCGCGGCCGTCGTCCCGGCCCGGCGGGCCGCCCGCCTGGACGTCCTGCGGGCCCTGTCCATCTAGGGGTGCACCTCAGGCGCCGGGCTCGACCGGCGTGCAGGGCGGAGCCCGCAGGGGTCCGAAGGCCCGGGGGTGGGCCCGGCCGCCCGACCGGTCGGGCGGCCGGCCCGCCTTGGTACGGTGTGCCCATGCGCAGGCTGCGGGAGCCCTCGCGCGCGGGACGGTCGGCGCCGCCGACCTCGTCCCGGCGGTGGCGGCGTTCGCGCTGGAGGTCTCCTTCCTGCTGCTCATCACCCCGCTGGTGGACACGGGCCGCCCCGTCCCGCTGGTGGTGGGGCTGGCGCTGCTGGGCCTGCGCTGCGCGCCGCTGGTCCTGCGCCGCCACGCGCCGCTGACGGTCCTGGCCTTCCTCACCGTTCTGCTGGCCGTGACCGCCGCGATCGGCCTCGGGGTGGCGAACTTCGCCTTTGTCGCCGGGGTCTACACCGCCGCCGCTCGCGTCGATCGGCGACGGTCGGTCGCTGCGCTCGTCGTGCTCCTCGTGGTCATCGTGGTCCTCGACGTCGTCCTCGGGCGCGGCGAGCTGCTGCCCCTGGAGGTCCTGACCACCTTCAGCGCGTGGGTGATGGGGACCGCGCCCAGACCCAGCGCGCGTACACCGCCTCGGTGGAGGAGACGGCGCGGCTGGCCGTGCGCGAGCGCGAGGAGCGGGCCCTGCGCCAGCTCGCCGACGAGCGCGCGCGCATCGCCGGGAGCTGCACGACGTCGTCGCGCAGGCGGTGGTGCTCGTCGTCCTGCAGACCGGCGCGGCCGCCGCGTGCTGCGGACCGACCCCGACGCGGCCGACGGGCTGCTCGACCAGGTCGAGTCCGCGGGTCGCAGCGGCCTGCAGGAGATGCGCCGCATGCTCACCGTGCTGCGCCCGGAGTCGTCCGGCCCGCGCCCGCCCGACCCCGGGATCGACGACCTCGCGCTCCTGGCCCGGCGGTTCGCCGCCGCGGGGCTGCCCGTGCACCTGGAGCTGGCGGGCGAGGAGCGACCGCTCCCGCCGGACCTCAGCCTCACCGGCTACCGGGTCGTGCAGGAGGCGCTGACCAACGCGCTGCAGCACGCCGACGCCACCGCGGTCCGCGTCCGCGTCGACCGCGCGGGACGACGGGCTTACCATCGAGGTCTGCGACGACGGCACCAGCCCCCGCCCGCGGTCGGAGCGGGCGGGCGGCCAGGGCCTGCGCGGCATGCGCGAGCGGGTGCGGGCGCTCGGCGGCGCCGTCGACGCCGGCCCCCGCCCGGGCGGCGGGTTCGCGGTCCACGCGCGGCTCCCGCTGGACGCCGCCTCCGACGTCGGCGTCCCCGACCGGCCGGCGCGGCGGCCCGGTCCCGCGCCCACGTACGCTGCGGGCACGGGACCGAGGAAGGGGAGATGGGGATGGCCGTCGCCACCGGCGCGACCTCCACCACGCGGGCGGGCCTCGCCGCGCGCACGGTCGGGCTGACCAAGACCCACGGCCGCGGCGCGACCGCCGTGCACGCCCTGCGGCAGGTGTCGCTGGACTTCCCCCGCGGGCCAGTTCACCGCGGTCATGGGCCCGTCGGGGTCGGGCAAGTCGACGCTGCTGCACTGCCTGGCGGGCCTGGACACCCCGACGTCGGGCTCGGTGTTCCTCGGCGACACCGACCTCGCCGCCCTCGGCGAGCGCGAGCTGACCCGCCTGCGCCGCGACCGCGTCGGCTTCGTCTTCCAGGCATTCAACCTGGTCCCGACGCTGGACGCGGCGGAGAACATCCAGCTCCCGCGCCGCCTGGCCGGGCGCCGGGTCGACCGCGCCTGGTTCGACCGCGTCGTGGACACGATGGGCCTGCGCGACCGGCTGTCCCACCGCCCCGCCGAGCTGTCGGGCGGCCAGCAGCAGCGCGTGGCCGTCGCCGCGCGCTGGCCGGACGGGCGGAGATCGTGTTCGCCGACGAGCCAACCGGCAACCTCGACTCGCGCAGCGGCGCCGAGGTCCTGGGGTTCCTGCGCCGGGCGGTCGACGAGGACGGCCAGACCGTGCTCATGGTCACCCACGACGCCGGTGCCGCGGCGACCGCCGACCGCGTCCTGTTCCTCGCCGACGGGCGGGTCGTGGGCGAGCTCGCGTCGCCCACCGCCGACGGGGTCCTGGACGCCCTGAAGTCGCTCGACCCCGCCCGGGACGCCTGACCGGTGTGGCGCGCCACCGTCGCGGGACTCCTCGCGCGCCGGGCCCGCCTGCTGTCCACAGCCCTGGCGATCGTCCTGGGCGTGGCGTTCGTCACCGGCACGCTGGTCCTGTCCGACACCCTGGAGCGCGCGTTCGACGACCTGTTCGGTGACGTGGGCGAGGCGGTGGACGTACAGGTCGCCGGCGTCGCACCGTTCGCCGGCGCGGTGGCGGTGCCGGGGGCCCCGGGCCGGCGGGCGCCGCGCCGGGGGTCCGGCGCCGGCGGTGCGGGCGCCGGGCGTCCCCGACGACGTCCTCGAGCGCGTCCGCGGGGTCCCGGGGGTCGCCGCAGCGGAGCCGCGCTACGAGGGCGTCGCCCAGCTCGTCGGCGACGACGGCCGCCCGATCGGCGGGCAGGGGCCACCCGTGCTGGGCATCGGCGTGCCCACCGTGCCCGCGTTGTCCGGCGCCGAGCTGCGCGCCGGGCGCTACCCCGCCGCGGCGGGCGAGGTCGCCATCGACCCGTCACCGCGGAGCGCGAGGGCTTCGCCGTCGGCGACGCCGTCCGCGTCGCCGTCGCCGGCCCGGTCGAGGAGCAGACCCTGGTCGGCACCTTCGGCCGGCCCGGGGGCGGGGACCTGGCGGGCGCCACCGTGACCATGTTCGACGAGGCCACCGCCCGCGCCCGCTTCGGGGCCGCGGGGGCGACGACGGTCGCGGTGCTCGCCGCCGACGGCGTGGCGGCCGAGGACCTGCGCGACCGGGTGGCCGCCGCGGTGGGCGGGGACTACGAGGTCCTCACCGGCGCGCAGGCCGCCGACCGCGAGGCCGACGACATCGGCCGGCTGCTCGACTTCCTCACCACCGCGCTGCTGGTGTTCGCGGGGGTCAGCCTGTTCGTCGCGGCCTTCCTGATCTTCAACACCTTCGCGATCACCGTCGCCCAGCGCACCCGGGAGCTGGCGCTGCTGCGCGCCGTCGGCGCGAGCCGCGGTCAGGTCCTGGGCTCGGTGCTCGCCGAGGCCACGGTGGTGGGCGTCGCCGGGTCGGCGCTGGGGCTGGGGGTCGGGCTGCTCCTGGCGCGCGGGCTGGTGGCCCTGCTCGACGTCGTGGGGTTCCGCCTGCCCGGCGGCGACACCGTCGTCACCGCCCGCACCGCCGCGGTGGCGCTGGCGATCGGCCCGCTGGTCACGCTGGTCGCGGGGCTCGCGCCGGCGCTGCGCGCCACCCGGGTCGCCCCGGTGGCCGCCCTGCGCCTGGACGCCGCCGCGCCGGCGGGCCCGTCGTGGGCGCGGCTCGCCGGCGGCGCGGCCCTGCTGGCCGGCGGCGTCGGGGCGGTGGTCGCCGGGCTGGAGGGCGGCGCGCCGCTGCCCGTCGTGGCCGCCGGGGCGGTCCTGGTGCTGCTGGCCGTCGCCGCCCTCGGCGCGCTGCTCGCGCGGCCCGTCGCCGGGTTGATCGGCGCGCCGGTCGCCGCCACCCGCGGCGTGGCGGGGTTCCTCGCCCGCCAGAACACCCTGCGCAACCCGCGCCGCACCGCGTCCACCGCCGCGGCGCTGATGATCGGCCTCGGCCTGGTCACCTTCGTGCTGGTGTTCAGCGAGTCGTTGCGGGCGTCGGTGACCGGTGTCGTGGCCCGCACCTTCGTGGCCGACTACCAGCTGTCACCGCCCGACCAGCAGGGGTTCCCCGACGCCGCCGCCGACGCCGTGGCCGCGGTCGACGGCGTCGCGACGGTCGCGCGCGTCCGCGCCGGCACCATCGGCGTCGACGGCGACGCGCGCCGGGCGGTCGCCGTGGACCCCTCCGCCCTGGGCCGCGTGCTGGCGCCGGAGGTCGCCGACGGCGACCTCGGGCGGCTGGCCGACGGCGTCGCCCTGGACGTCGCCGTGGCCGAGGACCTCGGCGTGGGCGTCGGCGACCGCGTCGACGTCGCACTGGCCGACCCCGAGGCCGCCGAGGCGCGGGAGGTCGTCGCCGTCTACGACCGCGCGACGCTGCTCACCGGCGGGGACGTCCTCGTGCCGCTCGACCGCTTCACCGCCGCGGTGCCCGGCGTGCCCCTGTCGACGGCGCTGGTGCGGCTGGAGGACGGCGCCACCCCCGCGCAGGTGCGGCCCGGTCTCGACGCGGCGCTGGCGCCGTTCCCCGCCGTGCGGCTGGCCGACATCGAGCAGGTGCGCGACCGCCTCGACGGCCAGGTCGACCAGCTGCTCAGCCTGGTGGTCGCGCTGCTGCTGCTGTCGGTCGTGATCGCGCTGTTCGGGATCGCCAACACCCTGGGCCTGTCGGTGCTGGAGCGCACCCGCGAGCTGGGCCTGCTGCGCGCGGTGGGGATGTCGCGGCGCCAGACGCGCACGATGGTCCGCTGGGAGTCCGTGCTCATCGCCGTGTTCGGCGCCGGGCTGGGGCTGGCCGTCGGGCTGCTGTTCGGCTGGGTGTTCACGCGCGCGCTGGAGGACACCGGCCTCGACGCGTTCGCCGTGCCGGTGCCGTCCGTGGCGCTGGCGGTCGTGCTCGCCGGGGTGGCCGGCGTCCTGGCCGCGGTGGTCCCGGCCTGGCGGGCCGCCCGCATCGACGTCCTCGAGGCCCTCCGCGTCGAGTGACCCGCCCCGGCCCCCGCCGCCGGGCGAGGCCGGGGCGGGGCGGGGACGCGTCAGGCGCCGGGCCGGGTGGCGGCGACCAGGGCCTCGACGTCGGCGCGGTGGGGCAGGCCCGGCTCCGCGCCGTGCCGGGTGGTGGCCAGCGCGCCGGCGGCGCAGGCGAAGCGGACCGCGGCGTCGTAGTCGTTGCCCTCGGTCAGCGACAGCGCCAGGGCGGCGCAGAAACTGTCGCCGGCACCCGTCGCATCGACGGCGTCGACCCGCGGCGGTGCGACCATGCCGGTCCGGCCGTCCGCCGCCCAGGCCGCCCCGCGGGCGCCCAGGGTGACCACGACCGCGCAGCCGTCGGTCGCCAGGGCCGCGGCCAGCGCCTCGGGGTCGTCGCCCGGGTCGGTGCCGGCGCGGCGGGCCAGGCCCGCCGCCTCGACCTCGTTGGGGATCACGACGGACGCCGTGGCCAGCAGGTCCGGCCCGATGTCCTCGATCGGGGCCGGGTTCAGCACGACGAGCCCGCCCCGGCGCGCGATGGTCCGGCCCGCCTGCTGCGACGTTCCCGGGCTGATCTCGCCCTGCAGGAGCAGCACGTCGCAGTCCGGCAGGTCCGCGGCGTGGGCCGGGGCGATCTGGCGGTTCGCCCCCTGGTACTGGACGAACCCGACGTCGCCGTCGGGCGTGACCAGCGGGACGGCCACCGCGGTGGCCGTCCCGCGCAGCTGCACCACGCGCCCGGCGTCGACGCCCTCGCGGGCCAGCGCCTCCAGGAACTCGTCCCCGTTGGTGTCGGCCCCGACGGCGCCGACGAACGTGACGTCGGCGCCGAGCCGCGCCAGGGCGACCGCCTGGTTGTAGCCCTTGCCGCCCCGGTAGCGGGCGTGGTCGGTCGCGACCACCACCTCACCCGGCTCCGGGCGCTTGGGCACCCGGAAGGTGAGGTCCATCACCAACGACCCGACGACCAGTGCGCGCACCGCCATGTCCCGTCTAGCCCTTCACGCCGCCGGCGGTGAGCCCCGCCACGATCCGGCGCTGGAACGCCAGCACCAGCAGGATCATCGGGATGGTCACGATCACGCAGGCCGCCGTGATCGTGCCGATCGGACGCTGGAACTGCACCGCTCCGGTGAAGTTCACGATGCGGACCGGCACCGTCTGGCACGCCAGGTCGCGGGGGCAGAACACGCTGGCCAGCAGGTACTCGTTCCACGCGAAGACGAAGACCAGGATCGCCGCCGCGAAGACGCCCGGCGCGGCCAGGGGGAGCACCACGCGGTAGAACGCCTGGAACGGGCTCGCGCCGTCGACGCGCGCCGCCTCCTCCATCTCCTTGGGGATGGAGGCGAAGAAGGTCGTGAGGATGAAGATGGTCAGCGGCAGGGTGAAGGCGATGTAGGGGATGAACAGCCCGGGATAGGTGTTCAGCAGCCCGACCGCCCGCCAGGCCTCGTAGAGCGGGGGAACCAGCGCCACCGGCGGGAACAGGCTGACGGCGAGCACGCCCGACAGGATCAGCACCTTGTTCTTGAACGGGAGCCGAGCCAGGGCGTAGGCCGCGAAGGACCCGATGACGACGCAGACGATGGTGGTGACGCCCGCGATGATCGCGGAGTTGCGCAGGTTGTAGGAGAAGTTGGCCTGCAGGACGGCGGCGTAGTTCTGCACGCCGAACGGCCCGCGGAACAGGTTGGGGTCGGAGAGCGCGGCGCTGCCCTGCTTCAGGCTGGTGAAGATCAGCCAGACGAAGGGGAACAGGCACCACAGGAAGATGACCAGCAGCATCGCGGTCTTGCCGACGGCCCCGCTGGTGCTGGTGCGCGACACCGTCCCCTGGCGGGCCCGGCGGGGACGCCGGGTCTCCGGGTTGGCCTGGCGGACGGTCTCGTCGGTCGCTGCGGGCAACGTGGACATGTCAATCCTCCGGATCGCCGATGACCAGGTCCCTGCCGATCAGGCCGACGAAGAGCACACCGATCCCCAGCACGACCACGAACGTCAGGGTGGACAGCGTCGCGCCGACGCCGGGGTTGGGCTCCGCGACGATGAACCGCTGCACCAGGACCGACAGCGTGGTGGTGCCGTTGGATCCCCCGGTCATCACCGCCGGCAGGTCGAAGATGCGCAGCGAGTCGACGGTGCGGAACAGCAGGGCGACGAAGATCGCGGGCTTCAGCAGCGGCAGGGTGATGCGGGTGAAGCGCTGCCACGCCGTGGCGCCGTCTACCCGCGCCGCCTCGTACATGTCCTCAGGGATGGTCTGCAGGCCGGCCAGCAGCAGCAGCGCCACGAACGGCGCGGTCTTCCAGACGTCGGCCAGGATGATGGACACCAGCGCCCACGGCTCGCTCCCGAGCCAGTTGAACCCCCCGAGCCCGAGCAGGTTGTTGATGAAGCCCGGGTTGACGTTGAGCATGAAGAACCACATCTGGGCCGAGATCACCGTGGGGATGACCCAGGGGATCAGGATCGTGGCGCGCGTGACGCCGCGGCCGACGAACGCCTGGTTCATCAGCAGGGCGAAGCCCATGCCGATGACGAACTCGAAGGCCACCGACGCGACCGTGAAGATCAGCGTGGTGATGACCGCGTCCCAGAAGCGGCCGCCGGTGAGGACGTCGACGTAGTTGTCCAGCCCCGCGAACCCCTGCTGCTGCCGCCCGCGGTACTCGAACAGGCTCAGGTACGCCGCGTAGAGGATGGGGAACAGGGCGACGAGCGCCATCGTGATGATGGACGGGGCGACGAAGAGCCGGGCCAGCGCACCAACACTGATCTCCCGGCTCTTCGCGCGCTCGCCCCCCGGCGGGACTGCGCCGGCCGGGGGGGCCGGCGCAGTCGAGGCGGAGGAGGCCATGCGTGTTACTCCACGTCCTCTTGGATCGCGGTCACGAGGTCGCTGATGCACTGCTCAGCCGGCGGGCTGTCGCTGGTGTAGCAGCTGTAGATGGTCTCCTGCATGTCCTCGCTGATGGAGCTCCATGCGGGCACCGGCGGGCGGACGCCGATCGCGTCACTGGTGAGGATCTCGCCCAGCTGGCCGAGGACGGGGTCCTCGGCGCCCAGCTCCTCGTACACCGACGCCTTGACCGGGGGCAGCGACCGCTCGCCGAGCAGCGTCTGCACCTCGTCGTTCGTGGCCGCCCAGACGACGAACTCCTTGGCGCCCTCGACGTTGTCGGAGAAGGCGTTCACGCCGATGTTGAAGCCGCCGAGGACCGCGGTGCCGCCCTCCGTGCCGGTGAAGGTCGGGATCGGCGCGATGTCGTAGTTGCCCGCGACCGCGCTCTCCTCCTCCTCACCGTTCATCAGGGTGTAGGCGTAGGGCCAGTTGCGCATGCAGGCGGCCCCGCCGGACTGGAAGACGCCGCGGGCCTCCTCCTCGGTCATGGTGTTGAAGCCGGGGTCGTAGAAGCCCTCAGCCTGAGCGGTGCGCATGAACTCCAGCGCGGTGGTCGCGGCGTCGCCCTCGCCGAGCAGGACCTCGGAGCCGTCCTCGCTGAGCAGCTCGCCACCCGCCCCGTACAGGTACTCCAGGTAGTTGACGACCATGCCCTCGTACTGGGAGCCCTGGCCGACGTACGCCGAGATGCCGGCCTCCTCCGCGGCGGCGCCGCAGATCTCGCGGGCCTCGTCCCAGGTCGTGGGCGCGGTGTCGATCAGGTCGGTCCGGTAGTACAGGAACCCGGCGTTGGTGTTGTAGGGCATGGCGAACAGCTCGCCCTCGAACAGCCCGGACTCCAGCGGCCCCTCGAGCACCTGGTCCTCGACCTCGCCGCGGACGTCCTCGAGGCTGGCCAGCCAGCCGTTGACCGCGTACTCGCCCGTCCAGATCACGTCGACGCCGAGCAGATCGAAGTTGCTGCCCTGCGCCTGCAGCTCGAGCGCCTGCGCGTTGCGCTGCTCGTCCGCCTCGTTCGGCAGCACCTCGATGCGGACCGGCTTGTCGGGGTTCTGCTCGTTCCACAGGTCGACGACCTGCGTGTGGGTGCCACCCGGCTGGGCGTCCGCGCCGCCGATGGCGAAGACGAGCTCCTCGCCGCCGCCGCCGCCCTCGCCGCCGCCCTCACCCTCGCCGCCGCCGGCGCTGCCCTCGGGCGACGAACCCGCACACGCGGCCGCGACCAGGGCAAGAGCCATGACGGCTGTGAACCTCGCGAATCGCCTTGCCATATGTGTTCCCCTCGCTGCTGGGCCCTCTTAGGGCAGTCGTAGTGCTGACTGGAGCCTGCCACGATCTGACCCGCTCCGCGCGCCACCTCGACGCTTCGTCCGTGGTTCCGCCGGGGACGAACAGGCCCGGTCCGTCATTGAGGACGGGCCGGGCCTGCAGTGCCGGGCGACGGCGGGTCAGCGCAGTGCGGCGCCGGTCTCCAGGTCGAAGAAGTGGAGGTAGTCGCCGCGGAACGCGACCTCGATCTGCTCGTTGACCCGCGGGGGGGTCCCCGGGTCGAAGCGCGCGGTGAAGCTCTGCCCGCCCGCGGCGGACCGCTCGAGCTCCGCGAACGCGGCCTCGTCGTCGATCGCCTGGCGCGTGTCCTCGGTCAGGACCGGCGGGGCGTCGGTGTTCACGTGCACCAGGAGCTCGGAGCCCAGGGCCTCGACCAGGCCGACCTGGACGGTGAACCGCTGGTCGGGGGGCACGGACCCGTCGGGGCGGTAGAAGTGCTCCGGGCGCATGCCGACCGCGACCCCGCGGCCCTCGTAGTCGCGGACCCGCGGGTAGCGGTCGACGGCGCCGTCGGGGATGCCCAGGGCGATCGAGCCGGCGCGCACGACCAGCCGCCCGCCCACGCGCTCCACGCGGCCCTCCGCCAGGTTCATCGCGGGCGAGCCGATGAAGCCCGCCACGAAGACGTTGTCGGGGTTGTCGTACAGCGTCTGGGGCGAGTCGACCTGCTGCAGCTCGCCCTTCTTCAGGACGGCCACACGGTCGCCCATGGTCATGGCCTCGACCTGGTCGTGGGTGACGTAGATGGTGGTGACGCCCAGGCGGTTCTGGATCTGCGCGATCTCCGCGCGCATCTGGACGCGCAGCTTGGCGTCCAGGTTGGACAGGGGCTCGTCCATGAGGAACGCCTGGGGCTGGCGGACGATCGCGCGGCCCATGGCGACGCGCTGGCGCTGGCCGCCGGACAGGGCGCGCGGCTTGCGGTCCAGGTACTCGGTCAGGCCGAGGATGTCCGCGGCCTGCTTCACCCGATTGTTGATCTCGGACTTGTCGACCTTGGCCAACTTGAGCGCGAAGCCCATGTTGTCCGCGACCGACATGTGCGGGTAGAGGGCGTAGCTCTGGAACACCATGGCGATGTCCCGCTCCTTCGGCGTGAGGTCGTTCACGACCCGGTCGCCGATGGTGAGCTTGCCGCCGGAGATCTCCTCCAGGCCCGCGACCATGCGCAGGGCGGTGGACTTCCCGCACCCCGACGGCCCGACCAGGATGACGAACTCGCCGTCAGCGATGCTCATGTTCAGGTCGTGGACAGCGACGGTGCCGTCCGGGTAGCGCTTGGTGACGTCCTCGAACTCGATCCTTGCCACAGCGGGTTCCTCCCGGCGTCCCTGTACCGCGTTAACCATCACGTTACAGAACGCAGCGTGCCCCCGGGGGGTGCTGATCAGACACCGCCCAGGTGGACGGCGGGTACGAGGGATGGGACGTGCCCGTAGTGGGCAGGTTCGAGCCGATGCTGACGATGGAGGCGGGGACCGCCAGCGTGGTCGCGCAGCTGCTGGAGTTCCTGGCAGGGCTGCCGTCGACCCCCGGGTTCGTGGCCAGCGAGGCGCGCCAGCACGCCTCGGAACTGGAGGAGGCGCTGCCGTCCCGGCGGCGCCAGTCCCAGCCGGGCGCGCGGTCGATCAGCGGCGTGGTGGAGCTGGGCGCGTCCTCGGCGACGGCGATCGCGGGCCTGCTCGACCTCCTGGCGGGCCTCCCGTCGACCCCGCCGGCGGTCAAGGACGAGGCTCGCGCGCACGCCGAGCGCATCTGGGACGGCCTCGACGTCGACCCGGACGCCGAGCCCGACGCCCGCACCACCCCGCCGGGCGCCGCCCAGCGCTAGGGCGTGTCTGACGAAGGTGGTTGCGCGGGTTTGGGGGTGCGGGCCGGTAGACCGGCGGCATGCAGAGTCGTCATGATCTTTCGGATGCGGAGTGGGCGGTGATCGAGCCGTTGCTGCCGGATGCCACGCCGCGGCGGGGGCCGGTGGCGGGATCACCGGCAGGTGGTCAACGGGGTGGTGTGGCGGGCCCGGACGGGGTGTCCGTGGCGGGACTTGCCGCCTGGGTATGGGCCGTGGCAGACGGTGTATGAGCGGCATCGCCGCTGGTCTGGCGACGGGACGTGGGAGCGGGTGCTGGACGGGCTGCGGGTCGGCTGTGACGCCGGGGAGGGCGAGTGGACGGTGGGGATCGACTCGACGGTGGTGCGGGCGCATCAGCACGCCGCCGGCGCCCGCCACGCCCCGCCTGCCGACGTGCCCGCCGCCCGGCTGGTCGGCGTGCTGGAGGGTGTGGCGGGACCCTCCGGTCCCACAGGGGGCGCTACCGAATCACAACGATCCGCCGCCTGACCGCACTGACGGTGACGTTGGTGACCGCCGGTCGCGGCGGCGGGCGGATCGGGAGGGGATCGGGCGGTCCCGCGGCGGGCTGAGCACCAAGATCCATCTGCTGGCCGACGCCCGCGCCAGGCCGCTGGCCAGGGTCACCACCGCCGGCCAGCGCGGCGACGCGCTGGCCGCCGGGCCGCTGCTGGACCGGCTCAAGGTCCGCCGGCCAGGGCGGGGCCGCCCGCGGACCCGGCCGGGCCGGCTGCTGGGCGACAAGGCCTACTCCAACCGGGCGCTACGCGCCCAGCTGCGCCGCCGGCGCGTCCGGGCGGTGATCCCCGAACCGGCCGACCAGCAGGCCAACCGGCGCCGCCGCGGCAGCACCGGCGGCCGCCCTCCCGTCTTTGACGCCCAGGTCTACAAGCAGCGCAACAGCACCGAGCGGTGCGTCAACAAGATCAAGGCCTACCGGGCGGTCGCGATGCGCACCGACAAACGCCTGTACGTCTTCGAAGGCACCATCGACGTCGCCTCCATGCGCATCTGGACCCGCGACCTCACCCGCCACCATCCGTCAGACACGCTCTAGCCGCGGTCCGGGTCAGCGTGGCCGCAGGCCCGACAGCAGCACGTCGAGGTAGCGGGCGCGGGCGTCGGCGGGCACCTCGGTGCCGGGGATGCCCGCCAGCAGCAGGGTGTGAGGTCGGTGGTGGTCAGGTCGGCCCGGATGCGGCCGCCCGACTGGGCGAGGCGCAGCAGCTCCCCGGCCGCGTCCAGCGCCGCGCGCGCCTCCCCCCTGTCCAGGTCCGCCGCCAGCCCGGCCGCTGCCGCGGCGGCCTTCCACGCCCGGTCCTGCAGGTGCACCTCGGCGTACCAGCGGACCAGTGCGTCGACCTGGTCCGCGGGGTCCGCCCCGCCCGCCACCCGGTCGATCACGGCGCGGGCCGCCGCCTCGGACTCGGCGATGCGGTCCGCCGGGGCCGCCTCCAGCAGGGCCTCCTCGGTGGGGAAGTGCCGGTAGAGCGTCCCGACCGCCAGCCCGGCGGCCGCGGCGATCCCGTCCATCGGCGCCGCGGGTCCCAGCGCCCTGCCGACCCTGCGCGCCGCCACCGACCCCGCCGTCCGGGGCGGGGAGTACGACGGGCCGGGCGGGCCGGGCGAGACCACCGGGCCGCCGGTCCTGGTCTCCCCTTCGCGCGCTGCCCGCGACACCGCGGTCGCCGCCCGCCTGTGGGACGTGTCCTCCGCGCTCACCCGGGTCGACCCGGGCGACGCCCTCGCTGGCGCCCCCCATACTGGGCGGTCACGGTCCACCACCTGAGGAGCGCCCGTGGACATCACGATCGTCGAGGTGAGCCCGCGCGACGGCCTGCAGAACGAGGACGTCGTCCTGGGGACCGCGGCGAAGGTCGATCTGGTCCGGCGCCTCGTCGCCGCCGGGCTGCGCCGGGTCGAGGCCGTGTCGTTCGCCCACCCCAAGGTGGTGCCGGCGATGGCGGACGCCGAGGACGTGATGGCCGCGGTGCCGCGTTCGCCCGGCGTCCGCTACGCGGGGCTGGTGCTGAACCGCCGCGGCCTGGACCGGGCCCTGGCGACCGGCGTCGACGAGGTCAACGTCGTCGTCGGCGCCAGCGACACCTTCAGCCGCCGCAACCAGAACATGGGGACGGAGGAGGCGATGGCGGCCGCCGCCGACGTGGTCGCCGGCGCCCGGGCCGCGGGGCTGTTCACCACGGTCACCTTCGCGACGTCGTTCGGCTGCCCGTTCGAGGGCGAGGTCCCGCCCGACCGGGTCGTGGCCCTGGCCGCCGGGGCCGCCGAGGCCGGCGCCGACGAGATCTGCCTGGCCGACACCATCGGCGTCGGCGTCCCGACCCAGGTGACCGCCCTGGCCGACGCCACCCGGGCGGTCGCCCCCGGCGTCCCCCTGCGCTTCCACTTCCACAACACCCGCAACACGGGGTTTGCGAACGCGGTCGCCGCGGTGGGGGCGGGGGTGACGGTCCTTGACGCCAGCGCGGGCGGGGTGGGCGGGTGCCCCTTCGCGCCCAACGCGACCGGCAACATCGCCACCGACGACCTGGTGTTCCTGCTGGAGCGCATGGGCCACCGCACCGGCGTCGACCTGCCGACCCTGCTGCCCACCGCCGGCTACCTCGCCGAGCAGCTCGGCCACCCCGTCCCCGCCCTGCTCCCCAAGGCCGGCCCCTTCCCCCCGCCCTGACCCGCGCCCCGGCCCCACTCGACCTCGAGTCGGGCCGTGATCTCTTCGAGTTCGGCCTGGTCATGGTCGCGGCGGCCATGAACCAGGCCGAACGCGTCGTCGTCATCCAGGGCGGCGGGGGACCCGTTGAGGTCGAGGAACACCGCGGTCGCCAGCCACGCCAGCCGCTCGTTGCCGTCCACCAGCGCGTGGTTGCGCGCCAGCGAGTGCAGCAGCGCCGCCGCCGCGCCCTGATCGAGGGTGCCGACGTGCTCGTGGCCCCGCACACCGGCATGGCGTTCCTGGCCGCCACCGTCGGCACCCCGTGGCTTCCTCGACGACCTCGACGCGATCGCCGGCGGCGCGGCCGCGCTGGCGCGCGGCATCCCCGGCGGCGCGGCCCTGGCCGCCTGCTTCCCCCGCCTCCTCGCCGCCGCCGGCGGCGACAGGACCCGGGTCTTCTCCCACGACGGCGTCCACCTCGCCCACCTGTGAGGCGCGGCCCACTCCGGCCCCAGAGCCAGCCCGGCTTGCGTGCGGCGTATCCCTACTGTGCCGTCGAGGTAAGGAGCAAGGGATGGACGTGGCCGCACGCATCACGTCCAAGGGGCAGGTCACGGTGCCGGCCGCGGTGCGGGAGGCGCTTGGTCTGCACGAGGGCGACGAGGTCGTGTTCCGGGTCGAGGGCCGGCGGGCGATCTTGGCGAGTACCCGGGACCTGGTCGAGGTGGCCGGCGCGGTCCAGGTTCCCGCCGCCAAGCGGGGGACGCCGTGGGAGGAGGTCCGGCGGCGGACCCGAGCGGCCCGGGCGGCGCGCGCCGTCTGAGCGTGTTCCTCGACACCAACATCCTGGTCCGCCACCTCACCCAGGACCCGCCGGCCATGGGCGCGCGCGCCACTGCCTTCCTCCAGCAGGCCGACGAGCTCCTGCTGGTGGACCTGGTCGTCGCGGAGCTCGTCCACGTGCTCCAGTCCTTCTACGAGCAGCCGAGACCGCGGGTCGCCGAGCTGGTGCGCGCCGTGGTGGCGTTCCCCGCGATCGTCGTGGTCGACCCCGCCCTGCTGCTCCGCGCCCTGGAGGTCTACGAGGTCCACCGGCTCGACTTCGCGGAGGCCCACCTGGTCGCCGCGGCCGAGCGGGCAGGGATCCGGGAGGTCGCCTCGTTCGACCGCAGCATCGACCGGGTCACCACGGTGCGCCGGATCGAACCCTGACGGACGCCGACGACACCGACCGGACCTCCACCGCTACGATGCGGCGGCAGGCGGTGGACGCCCTCGACCGGGTCCTCGGTCGTCAGGATGGTGGTCAGGGACCACCTCCGGGGAGCGGGACCGCACGTGAGCGCCCGTAGCTCAGGGGATAGAGCATCGGTTTCCTAAACCGTGTGTCGCAGGTTCGAATCCTGCCGGG
>JAUJNX010000010.1 GCA_030447925.1 Egibacteraceae bacterium
CACGACCGGCGCTTCGCGTTCGTCCTCACCCACGACCGCGGGCTGGCCATCGCCGTCGCCCGGTCGCTGCTGGCCCGGATCCCCTAGGTGCAGCGCCGGCGCCCGGCGCTCCCGTCTGCGCCGTCCAGGGGGCAGCGCCGGCACGGCGGGCGGCGCGGGCGGCGCTATCGGGGGACCGCCACGCCCTCCAGCGCCCGGGGGGCGTCGGGCGGGGGCACCAGGACGACGCTGTCCGCGCCGGCGGCCGCGAAGGCGGCGAGCGCGTCGTGGCACGCGCCCGGGTCCCCCGCCACCGTGATCGACGGGAGCGGGTCGCCGTCGCCGAGGAAGGCACGGCGCGGGTCGCCGGGGTCGGCCAGGCCCTCCTCCGCGGGGGCGCGCAGGGTCTCGCGGTCCTGCCCGGGCGCGGCCCAGGCGTACACCACGACGCGGGCGCCGGGGCCCAGCCGGGCGCGCACGTCGGCGACGTAGGCGGGCGGCGAGCCCTCGGGCAGGATGACCCCGTCGGCGGCCCGGCGCGCGACCTCGATCGATCGGGGGCGGACGACGCCGGCCAGGACCGGCGGGGGCGCGGCGGGCGGGAGGTCCAGGGCGACGTCGTCGAGGTCGACGTGGCGGCCGTGCCGGGTGACCCGTCCCGCGGCGAGCAGCGCGCGGACGGTCTCCAGCGTCTCCTCCAGCGCCGCCAGGCGGGACGCCGGCCGCGCCCCGACCTGCGCCATCCAGTCGCCGACGCCGTGGCCGATGCCCGCCACGACGCGGCCGGGCGCCAGCCGGGCCAGCGCGGCCAGCTCCATGGCCGTGAAGGCGGCGTTGCGCACGGCGGCGGGCAGGATGCCGATGCCGACCCGGACGCGCTCGGTGACGGCCAGGACCGTCGCTGCGGTGGCGATCCCCCCGGCGTAGAAGCAGTCCTCGACGACCCACAGCTCGTCGTGGCCGGCCGCCTCCAGCGCCCGGGCGGCGTCGCGCAGCTGCTCCGGCGGCAGCTCCCGCCGGAGCATGGCCCCCACCGCGATCCCGTCCACCCGCCACCCCCCGTCGACCGTGTGGGGTGCAGGATGCGGGGCATGACCACGGACTTCCAGCTCACGTTCGACTGCGCCCGCCCCGGGGTGCTCGTGGACTTCTGGTGCGCGGCGCTCGGCTACGTCGTCGAGGACCCGCCCGCAGGGTCCGCGACGTGGGACGCGTACTGGCGCAGCATCGGGGTCCCGGAGGAGGAGCTGGACGCGCAGCGCGACAGCGCCGACTCGATCGTCGATCCCGACGGCGCCGGGCCCAGGATCTGGTTCCAGCGGGTGCCGGAGCCCAAGGTCGTCAAGAACCGGCTCCACCTGGACCTGAAGGTGGGCGGGGGCCGGACCGTCCCGCTGGCGGAGCGCCGGGCCCGGGTCGACGCCGAGGTCGCGCGACTGGCGGCCCACGGCGCTCGGGCGCTGCGGGTCCTGGAACCGGCCGGTCAGGATTACTACGCGGTGGTCCTGCTCGATCCGGAGGGCAACGAGTTCTGCGTGGCCTGACCCGTGGCGTCCACGGGGCGAGGGGTCCACGGGCGGGTCGGCGGTCCGTCCGCGCGCGCCTCAGCGCTTGGGCCAGTGCCAGGTCGGTTCGTCGAAGCGGGTCCGGCCGGCGACGCCGGTGGCGCCGAGGTGCTTGGTCAGCTCGACGGTGCGCAGGCCGTCGGGGGCCGCCCCCTCCAGCGCGGCGACCAGCGCCTCCGCGTGGGTGACGACGACGACCTGTGTCCGGGCCGACGCGCCCGCGATCAGCGACGCCAGGGGCGCGAGCAGCGCCGGGTGGAGGCTCGTCTCGGGCTCGTTGAGCACCAG
Source organism: Egibacteraceae bacterium (assembly GCA_030447925.1). Lineage (GTDB taxonomy): Bacteria > Actinomycetota > Nitriliruptoria > Euzebyales > Egibacteraceae > JAUJNX01. The sequence continues at coordinate 1,833 of JAUJNX010000010.1, forward strand.
CAGCGCGGGGGGACGGGGGGTCAGCAGGGCGGCGACCCACAGCAGGTAACGCAGCGTCCCGTCGGACAGCTCGGCGCCGGCGAGCGGGCGGAGCAGGCCGGGCTGGGTCAGCGCCAGGTCGAAGCGGCCGGCGTCGGCGCGGACCTGGACGACGCTGCCGGGGAAGGCGTGGTCGACGGCCCCCGCGAGGGCCTCGGCGTCGCCGATCTCCACGATGGTCTGCAGTGCCGCCGCCAGGTCGGAGCCGTCGCCGGCGAGCACCGGCGTCCGGGTCCCCACCTGGGCCGCCCGCGCGGGGGCCGCGCCATCGGTGCGGACGTGGTCGTAGAAGCGCCACGACCGGATGCGCTCGCGCAGGACGAGCAGCTCCGGCGCCCGTTCGGGATCGACCAGCTCGCTGAGCATGCTGTCGAACGGCCCGACGTCCTCGCGCGCCACCGTCCACGAGCCGTCGGCCTCGCGGACCCGCACGACGCCGCCGCGCCGGTCGGTCAGTGTGGTCGCGGGGCGCAGCACCGGCCCGCTCCAGGTGGACTCGCGCTTGATCTCGGGGTCCAGGGTGAAGGCCGACTGCGAGGGCGCCGGCAGCCCGAAGTCGACGGCGTAGCTCAGGTCCTCCGCGGCGACGCCCAGGCGCAGGGCGACGGGCTCGCGGCGCACCGTCCCCTCCAGCGGGTGGGTGCCGTCGCGCACCGCCCGCCCCACGACCTCCGGGCCGGCCCACAGCGTGGAGGGCAGGCCGCCCTCACGCGCGAGCGCGGCCACCGCCCCGTTGCGCGCGGAGTCCGCGAGCAGGCGCAGCGCGCGGTAGAGGTTGGACTTCCCGCTCCCGTTCGGGCCGGTGACCACGGTGAGGCGCCCGAGCGGCAGCACCAGGTGGCGCAACGACCGGTAGTTCTCGACGGCGAGCGTGGTCAGCACCCGGGTAGGATGCCCGCCGTGGACGAGGAGGTCATCCCGATCCTGCGGGTCCGGGACGCGGCGGCGGCGATGGAGTGGTACGGCCGCCTGGGGTTCGCGCAGGAGTGGGTGCACCGCTTCGAGCCCGGGCTGCCGGCGTTCGTGTCCGCCGCCCGCGGGCGGGTCCGGCTGTTCCTGTCCGAGCACCGCGGCGACGCCCGTCCCGACACGCTGATCTACCTGCGCCTCCACGGCCTCGACGCGATCGCCGCGACCTTCGGCGTCGCGGTCGAGGAGGTCCCGTGGGGTCGCGAGGTCGCCCTGCGCGACCCCGACGGCAACCGCCTGCGGATCAGCGCCCCGCTGGACCCCGGCGCCTGAGCGCCGCGCGCACCGGCGCGCGCGGCGCTCCCGAGCCGGTTCAGGGGGCGCGGTTGGCGGCGATCCAGCGGTCCATGTCCGCCCAGCGGTCGTACAGCCAGCGGATGCGGTCGTCGTGGCCGGCCGGCAGGGCCTCCTCCGGTTCCAGCCACCAACCCGCCTGGACGCGCTGCGTGAGGGGCAGGCCGCGCCAGAGGTCGGCCAGGCTGTCCAGGTGCTCCAGGCCCGTGTGGGCGACGAGGAGGATGTCGGTGTCGGGGGTCGCGGCGATCGACGCGAGCGCCCCTCCGGGCCGGGGGGCCAGCACGTAGACCATGCGCGCCGCCGCCTCGGCCTGCGCGTGATGACCGCGGGCGCGCAGCCGCGCGATCGCGCGGACCCGCCGGCGCTCGGTGAAGTTGCCGCCCTCGGGGAACAGCAGGAGGGCATCGCGCCCGTCCATGCCCTCGGCCAGGTCGCCGATGGCCGCGACCGCGGCGTCGCCGGCCGCCGCCTCGCTGCGCTGGGGGGACACGAAGCGGTTGGGCAGCCGGTTCAGCAGCACGTCGAGGCACGGGTCGTACTGCAGGACGTCCTTCAGCACGATGCGCGGGCGCCGCCCCAGGCGGGTGACGAGGTCGTGCAGCAGGAGGAACGAGTCGCCCGGCCCCGCGTGGCGGCAGAACACCAGCAGGGGGCGTCGCGAGTCCTCCGGGCGCCGGGCGCCGGCGTCCACCTGCTCGTGGTCGAAGGCGACGCCCAGCCCGCGGACACCCAGGTCGTAGATCGTGACGACCAGCCGGGCGAGCAGGCGGTGGTGGGCGGCCTGCATCGCCGGCGTGCCCAGGCGCGCACCCAGGCCGGCGCGCACCCACAGGCCCAAGGCGGCCAGCAGGCCCGCGCACTCGCAGGCCAGGTAGACCAGCAGCAGCCACAGCAGGCGCAGGCCCCGCACCCGGCCCGCCACCGCGGCGGCGGGGACCAGCAGCGGCAGGGCCACGACCACCAGGGCGGTGAGCGCGAGCAGCAGGGGCGGGAACAGGACGCGGCGGACGATCCGCGGCGGGACGGGCATCACCGGCCCCCGCGGGTGCGGGCCCGCCCCGGACGTGGCGACGCGGGCGGGACGGGCCCCACCTCAGGAGCCGATCCCGTCGAGGTAGGTCGCCGTCGCGGCGGAGGCCAGGGCCACGCGCTCCGCCACGCGGGCCGCGTCGCGGTAGCGCAGCTGGCCCAGGGAGGGGGCGACCGGGTCGCCGGTGGGCAGCACGTGCACGGTCACACCCTCGGGCAGGGCCGCCATCGCGCCCGCGAAGCGGTGGCGGCGGGCGATCTCGAAGGCCACCAGGGCGACCTCCCACGGCCGGGTCGGCGGGGCCAGCGGCGCCTCGACGCGGCCGACCTGGAGCACGAACACGCGCGTCGCGCCCAGCGCGACCGCCCGTCCGACGGGGATCGAGTCGACCAGGCCGCCGTCGAGGAAGTGCTCCCCGTCCAGCGCGACGGGCGGGAGCAGGCCGGGGACGGCGGCGGAGGCGAGCACGGCGCCCACCAGGTCGCCGGAGGTGAACCAGTGCTCGGTCGCGCGCTCGATGGAGGCGGCGACGCACTGGAACGGCAGCGCGAGGTCCTCGATCCGGGCGACCGGGAGGGCCGCGGCCAGCAGGTCGCGCAGCGGTTCGTTGGGGTGCAGGTGCGTGCCGGAGCGGGCGAGGTTGCGCACCCGGCCGAACAGCGAGCCGCTGAACACCCCCGCCTCGTCCACGCCCTGCCACAGCCCCACCAGGCGGTCGACGCCGGCGGCCGTCGGGTCCGCCGCGAACACCGCCCCGTTGAGCGCACCGACCGACGTCCCCAGGACCAGGTCCGCGCGCACGCCGCCCTCCACCAGCGCCCGCAGCATCCCCGCCTCGCTGGCCCCGAGCAGCCCCCCACCCCCGAGCACGAACGCCGTCGTCACCTCACCCCCTCCCCACCCCAAAGCCGCATGATCCTGCTCCCTCTCGCCCGATCACGGAGGTGACTGGCGGCCCGACCCCGGTCACGCCGGCAGCCCGCGCTCGTCGTAGCCGACCAGCTCCTCGGCGGGTCGGACGTCGAGCACCGGGAGGGCGGCTGCCTCGCGCCCCAGTCCGCCCAGCCGCTCCGCGACCGTGGGGACACGCCGACCACGCTGCCCGTCCGGGCGTTCGCGAGGCGCGGCCAGGACGCCGTCGGTGCGGCCTTCGCCCGTTGTGCCGCCGGGCTCCCGCGCCAAGCGGTCGGCCGCCTCGTCCTCCGTGCTCCGCGTCATCGGAGAGAGGGTAGAGAGGCGATGGCGCCGAGGAGGAAAGCGGTGGTCAGGCGGTGAGGGCGGCGACGGCCAGGACCGCGATGGCGGCGTTGCCCAGCAGGGTCGTGGCCCGTTGCCAGCGGGGGGACAGGCGCGCGCCCAGCAGCCCGCCCAGCAGCCCCAGGGCCAACTGCCAGGCCAGCGAGGCCCCGCCGACGCCCAGGACGAAGGCGGCGCGGGCACCCGCGCCGGCGAGCAGGTCCGGCGGGAGCGCCACCACGACCGCGGCGAAGGTCACCACGGTCAGCGGGTTCAGCAGCGTGAGGGCGAGGAACGCCGCGGTGGTGCGCCACGGCGGGCCCGCCGACCGCGGCGGCCGCGCTGCCGTGGCCGGTGGGCGCAGCGCGCCCAGCGCCCCGTGCACGGCGACCGCCAGCAGCACCACCCCGGCCACGACCCGCAGTGGCACGGCGGCCGCCGGAGCGGCCGCGCGAGCAGCCCGCCCGTGGTCGCCGCGACCGCCGCGTAGAGCAGGTCCGCGCCCGCCACGCCGGCCCCGGCGGCCACCCCGGCGCGCGCGCCGCGCTCGGTCCCGGTGCGGACGACCAGCAGGCCGATCGCGCCCAGCGGCAGCGCCACGGCGAGCCCCACACCCACCCCTACCACCAGCGCCCGCCACATCGGCCGAGCATCGCACGGCTACTGCCGGGGATGGCGGGGAATATCAGGGCGATGGACGCGCTGGACCGCGGGATCCTCGCCGCCCTGCTCCGCGACGGGCGGATCAGCTGGCAGGCGCTGGGCGCGGCGGTCGGCCTGGGGCCCACCGCCACGGCCGACCGCGTGCGCCGCCTTCGCGAGGACGGCGCCCTCCGCGGCTTCACCGCCCTGCTCGACCCCGCGGCGATCGGCCGGCCGCTGGAGCTGGTCGCCGACGTGGTGCTGGCCGCCGCCGACCGGGCCGCCGCCTTCGAGGCCGCGGTCGCGGGCATCCCCGCGGTCACCGGCGCGGTGCACCTCACCGGCCCGTCGGACTACCTCGTCCAGCTGCGCTGCCGCGACCCCGCCGACGTCGACGCCACCCTCGCCGCGCTCAAGGCCGCCGGCGCCGCCCGCACCGAGACGCGCCTGGTCCTGCGCCACGTCGCCGGCATCGACCCCGCCACCGCCCTCGCCGCCCGCCCTCCCCGCTGACCCGGGGCGTGTCCCGCGGTGACGGGCCTGGCTGCGGAGGCGCTCACCGGCGACGGCTACCCTGCGGCGGAGCACCACCCTGGACGGCTGCAACGGAGGCGCTGGTGAGCCTGACCCTGTCGCACGGACCGCTGTCGGGGAAGCCCCCGGCCACGGTGAACTACACCGTCGATGGGCCGGTCCACCGGCTCCTGCTCGACGCCTTCCCGCGCCGGGTGCGGGCGCTGCTGGGCGGCGCGACGGTGCTCGACACCCGCCGCGGGATGCTCCTGCACGAGACCGGGATCCTGCCCCGCCTCTACGTGCCGGCCGAGGACGTCCGCACCGACCTGCTGGAGCGCACCGCCACGTCGACGCACTGCCCGTTCAAGGGCGACGCGTCGTACTGGACGGTCCGCGCGGGGGAGTCGGTCGCCGAGGACGCCGTCTGGGGCTACGAGGACCCCAAGCCCGAGGCGGGCTGGCTGCGCGGCCACCTGGCGTTCTACTGGGAGCGGATGGACGCCTGGTTCGACGAGGACGAGGAGGTCCGCGGGCACCTGCGCGACCCCTACCACCGCGTCGACATCCGCCGGACCAGCCGGCTCGTGCGCGTCCTGGTCGACGGGGAGGCCGTCGTCACGACCCACCGGGCGCTCCTGCTGTCGGAGACCGGCCTGCCGAACCGCTACTACGTGCCGCCGTCCGCGATCGACCCCGCGCTGCTCGGCCCCTCGGCCACCCACACCGAGTGCCCGTACAAGGGCACCGCGTCGTACCGGTCGGTCCGCGGGATCGCCGACGCCGCCTGGGTGTACGAAACCCCGCTGCCCGAGGCCGCCGCGATCGCCGGCCACCTGTCCTTCCAGGGCGAGGGCATCACCGTCGAGGCCGACGGCGACCAGGTCGCCTAGCTGGGGGGTGTGTCGGCGGGGAGACTTGAACTCCCAAGGACCGAAGTCCACATGGCCCTCAACCATGCGCGTCTACCTATTCCGCCACGCCGACGCGGAGCGGGAAGTGTACATGCGCCCGGGGTAGGGGTCGGGGCATGGACGACGCCGATGTGCTGGAGCCCGAGGGCGGGCCGAGCGTGCCGCTGGTCGTGCACGTGCCCCACGGCGGGACGCGCATCCCGCCCGCGGTCCGGCGGGGCCTGAACCTGGACGACGAGGCCCTCGAGGCCGAGCTGGTGGCGCTGACCGACTGGCACACGCCGCGCCTGTTCGGGCCGCCCGCGGTGGCCGCCGGCGGAGTGGCGCTGGTCAACCGGGCCAGCCGGCTCGTGGTGGACCCCGAGCGCCTCCCCGACGCGCAGGAGCCGATGACCGCGGTGGGCATGGGCGCCATCTACACGCGCACGAGCGCCGGGCACCCCCTGCGCGCCGAGCGCGACGCCGCCGAGCGGGTCCGCCTCCTCGACGGCTGGTTCCTGCCCTGGCTCCAGGCCATGGAGGACCTGGTCGGCCGGGCGCTGGACCGCCACGGGCGCTGCCTGATCCTGGACGCCCACTCCTACCCGTCCGCCCCGCTGCCCTACGAGGACGCGACCCGCGCCCGCCCCGGCCTCTGCCTGGGCCACGAGCCGTACCACGCGCCGGCCGACCTGCTCCCCGAGCTGGAGCGCGTCGCCGCTCTCCACGGCGTCGACGTCGCGCACAACACCCCGTTCGCGGGCAGCTACGTGCCGCTCAGCCGCTACCGCACCGACCCGCGCGTCACCTCGGTGATGGTCGAGCTGAACCGGGCCGGCCACCTCGACGAGGCCACCGGCGAGCCCGGCCCGGGCTTCCCGGCGGCCCGCGCGCTGGTCGCCGACCTGGCCGCCGCGGCGGCGGCGTGGGTCGCGGCGTGAGGGACGGGGCATGGGCCGGCCCGCCGCGGACCGGGGAATCGTCCGCGGCGGGCAGGCGGCTGGGTCACCCGTCCGCGACGATGCGCGCGACCAGCTCGCGCAGGACGCGGCCCGCGTCCTTGTTGGGGACCTGGCAGGTGCCGGCGGCCTCGGGCCCGCCCCCGCCGTACTCGAGCATCAGCGCGCCGATGTCGGTGCGCGACGACCGGTCCAGGATCGACCGGCCGACGGCGAACACCGTGTTCTGGCGCCGCAGCCCCCACAGCACGTGCATCGACACCGAGCACCCGGGGAACAGCGCGTAGACGACGAAGCGGTTGCCCGCCCAGATCGTCTCCTCCTCGCGCAGGTCGACCACGACGAGGTGGTCGTGGACCGTCCCGCAGCGCAGCAGCTGCTCGCGGTGGGCGCGCTCGTGGGCGCGGTACAGCTCGACGCGCTCGGCGACGTCGGGGAGGGCGAGGATCTCGTCGACCGGCAGCTCCAGGCAGTGGTCGATGAGCTGCATCATCAGCTGGTAGTTCGACACGCGGAAGTCGCGGAACCGCCCCAGCCCCGTGCGCGCGTCCATGAGGAACGACAGCAGGACCCAGCCCTGCGGGTCCAGCACGTCCTCCTTGGCGAAGTCGGCGTGGTCGGCCTTGTCCACGGCGTCGAGCAGCTCGGGCGACACCCGCGGGAACGCGCTCGCCCCGCCGTAGTGGTCGTAGACCACTCGGGCGGCGCTCGGCGCGTCGGGGATGATGACGTGGTTGGGCGCCCGGCCCCCGACGCGCTCGACCTCGCTGTCGTGGTGGTCGAACGCGAGGTGCACCACCGGCACGTAGGGCAGGTTGGTGGTGATGTCGCGGTCGGTCAGCTCGACCTGCCCGTGCTGCATGTCGCGCGGGTGGACGAACGTGATCTCGTCGATGAGGTCCAGTTCCTTCAGCAGGACCGCGCAGACCAGTCCGTCGAAGTCGCTGCGGGTGACGAGGCGGTACGCGGCCATGGCCACTACCTCGACCGGAGGGGCCCGGGCCTGAAGCCCCGGGCCCTGGAGCCCCCGGCCCGGAGCCCTCAGGCGAGGGCGGCGCGCACCCGTGCGGCGTCGGCCCGCAGGCGGTCCTCGTCGTGGACCTGGCGGCCGGACCGCCCGTCCCAGTCCACCGGCAGGTCCAGCCACGACCGGCACCCGCCGTAGGCCTCGACGCGGTCGAGGGTCACGGGCTCCTGCAGCTCGACGGCGCGGACCACCAGCGCGTGCAGCGCGTGGCGCGGGCGGAACTCCAGCCGGTCCTCGCGGACCGAGTCGGCGGTCCAGATGTGCAGGTCGGCGATCTCGTCGAGGCGCTCCGGCCGGGCGACCGCGACGGCGTCGGCGAGGGTGAGCCCGGCGCGGACGGTGAACCGGCCCTCCTCGACGTCCGCGGCGCCGGCGGCCAGGACGTCGCGGTGCTCGGGCCGGACGCGCTCGGCGTGGCTGTGGGCGACGGTGGGGAACACCACGATCGGGCCGGACCCGACCTCGAAGCGCTTCTCGTGGATGCCGCCCTTGCGCAGCAGCACCGTCTGGCGGCCGTCCAGCAGGGCGGCGGCGACGGCGGCCCACTCCTTGAGCGCCAGGGTGGTCACGGTCATGGGTGCGGCCATGTCCGTAGGGTATGGCGATGGACCGACTGGCACAGATCTGGCCGCTGTTCGGCCTGCGGCTGCGCTGTGGGCCCGTCGAGCTGCGCCTGCCGCGCGACGACGACCTCGCCGCCCTCGCCGACCTGGCCGCGGCGGGCATCCACCCGCCGGACCAGATGCCCTTCTACGCCGCCTGGACCCGCAAGCAGCCCCCCGGGTTCCAGCGGTCGTTCGTCCGCCACCACTGGGGTTCGCGCTCGCGGTTCGCAGCGCAGGAGTGGTCCCTGGACCTCGCCGTCCGCCGCGACGGGGTCCCGGTCGGCGTCCAGTCGGTGGAGGCGCGGGCGTTCGCGGTCCGGCGGGTCGCCGACACGGGCTCGTGGTTGGGGTCGGCCCACCAGGGCCGGGGGACCGGCACGCTGATGCGCGTCGCGGTGCTCGCGCTGGTGTTCGACCACCTCCGCGCGCGGGCGGCCACCAGCGGTGCGTTCCTCGACAACCCCGCCTCCCTGGCGGTGTCGCGGAAGCTGGGCTACCGCGACAACGGCGTGATCGTCCACGACCGCGAGGGCGCCCCGGCCCATGAGCAGCTGCTCGTCCTCTCCGCCGAAGACTGGCGCGCCGTGCCGCGGCCGGCGGTCGAGGTCGAGGGCGTCGAGGACTGCCGCGGGCTGCTCGGCGCGGCCTGACGGGGGCGGGCGCCGGCCGTCGCCGGCGGCCCTGCTACCGTCGGCCGCTCCATGACGACCACCCCGCCCCCGCACCCCGGCGCGCCGGTCCCGTTCACCCACGGCGAGCGCGTCCTGCTGACAGACCGCAAGGGCAGGCGCTACCTCATCACCCTGCGCGCCGGTGCCGACTTCCACTTCCACGGCGGGATGGTCGCCCATGACGCGCTGCTCGGGCAGCCGGAGGGGTCCTCGGCGGTCAGCAGCCGGGGCCAGCGCCTCCTGGCCCTGCGCCCGACGGCGGGGGACTGGACGGTCAAGGCGCCCCGCGGCGCGCAGGTCGTGTACCCCAAGGACCAGGCGATGATCGTCAACCTCGGCGACATCGCGCCGGGGACGACGGTGGTCGAGGCCGGGGCGGGGTCCGGCGCGCTCACCTGCGCCCTGCTGCGCGCCGTCGGCCCGTCCGGCCGGGTCACCAGCTTCGAGCTGCGCGACGAGCACGCCGACGTGGCGGAGCGCAACGTGGCGGAGCGCTTCGGCGGCACGCCGCCCAACTGGGAGCTGCGCCGCGACGACGTCCTCACCGGGCTGGCGGGCCTGGACTGCGACCGGATCGTGCTGGACCTGCTCGATCCGGCGGCGGTGCTGAAGGTCGCCGTCGACGCGCTGCACCCCGGCGGGATCCTGGTCGCCTACACCCCGACCGTCCCCCAGATCATGCGCCTGCGCGAGGCGCTGGACGCCGACCCGCGCTGGGGGCTGGCCCAGACCACCGAGACGCTGGTGCGGCCCTGGCACGTCGACGGCCTGGCCGTGCGCCCCGACCACCGCATGGTCGCCCACACCGCGTTCCTCACGACCGCCCGCCGCCTGCCGGGCGACCCGGGCGCCGAACCGGTGCCGGCGGCCGAGCCGGAGCCGGCGCTCGAGCCGGAGCCGGGGTCGGAGCCGTGAGCCGCGGGCCATCACGAACGGTGCACAAGGGCCGACCGTACAATCGGCACGGAGTCCGGGAGCACGGAAGGAGGCGAGATGGCAGACCCTCGCGCTGAGCTCAACGAACTCCGCGCACAGATCGCGTTCCTCGAGGAGGAGGCCGCGCTGCTGCGGCGGCGCCTGGAGGACTCGCCCTCGCGGGTGCGGGCGCTGGAGGAGCGGCTGCTGGAGGCCAAGGGCCAGCTGGCGGCCGCGTCGGCGCAGAACGGCAAGCTCGTCGAGACCCTGCGGGAGGCGCGCGACCAGATCGTCGCGCTGAAGCAGCAGGTGGAGAAGCTCTCGGCGCCGCCGTCCGGCTTCGGGGTGTTCCTCGAGGAGCGCGACGACGGCACGGTCGAGATCTTCGCCCAGGGCCGCAAGCTGCGGGTCAACCTCAGCCCCGACGTGGAGGCCGGCACGCTGGTCCGCGGGCAGGAGGTCGTCCTCAACGAGGCGCTGAACGTGATCGAGGCCGCGCGCTTCGAGATCGTCGGCGAGGTGATGACCCTCAAGGAGCGCATGGGCGACGGCCGCGCGCTGGTCATCGGCCGCACCGACGACGAGCAGGTCGTCCGCCTGGCGGAGCCCCTCGTGGGCGCGCACCTGCGCGCCGGCGACTCCGTCCTGGTCGACGCCCGCAGCGGCTACGCGCTGGAGAAGCTGCCCCGGCCGGAGGTCGAGGAGCTGGTGCTGGAGGAGGTGCCCGACATCGCCTACACCGACATCGGGGGCCTGGCCGACCAGATCGAGGCCATCCAGGACGCGGTCGAGCTGCCGTTCCTGCACGCCGACCTGTTCGTCGAGCACGAGCTGCGCCCGCCCAAGGGCATCCTGCTGTACGGCCCGCCCGGCTGCGGCAAGACCATGATCGCCAAGGCGGTCGCCAACTCGCTGGCCAAGCGGGTCGCGGAGAAGGAGGGCCGCGCCGACGCGCGCAGCTACTTCCTCAACATCAAGGGCCCGGAGCTGCTCAACAAGTACGTCGGGGAGACCGAGCGCCAGATCCGCCTGATCTTCCAGCGCGCGCGGGAGAAGGTGGCGGAGGGCTTCCCCGTCATCGTGTTCTTCGACGAGATGGACTCGATCTTCCGCACGCGAGGGTCGGGCGTCTCGTCGGACGTGGAGACCACGATCGTCCCGCAGCTGCTGTCCGAGATCGACGGCGTCGAGGCGCTGAAGGACGTCATCGTCATCGGCGCGTCCAACCGCGAGGACATGATCGACCCGGCGATCCTGCGACCGGGCCGGCTGGACGTGAAGATCAAGATCGAGCGGCCCGACGAGAGCGCCGCGCGCGAGATCTTCCGCATCTACCTGCACGCGCGCCTGCCGCTGCACCCGGACTTCGTCAAGGAGCACGGGGACGAGGCGACCGCCGTCGACTGGCTGATCACCGAGACCTGCCGGCGGATGTACGCCGAGGAGGACGGCAACCGCTTCCTGGAGGTCACCTACGCCAACGGCGACAAGGAGGTCCTGTACTTCAAGGACTTCAACTCCGGGGCCATGATCGAGAACGTGGTCATGCGCGCCAAGAAGTACGCGATCAAGCGCCTGATCGACGAGGGCCAGCGCGGGATCACCCCCGACGACCTGTTCCACGCCATCCGGGACGAGTTCAAGGAGAACGAGGACCTCCCCAACACGACCAACCCGGACGACTGGGCGCGGATCTCGGGCAAGAAGGGCGAGCGCATCGTCTACGTCCGCACGCTCATCGGCGACGGCAAGGAGCCGGGCAAGTCGATCGAGAGCGTCAACACCGGCCAGTACCTGTAGGGAGGGGCGTGGCACTCGCGAAGTACTTCGGCACCGAGACCGAGTTCGGCATCTCGGTGATCGGGCGCCCCGACTTCAACCCGGTGCTCGCGTCGTCGCTGGTGGTCAACGCCTACGCCGCCGACGGCCGGCCGCGGGCGCGCTGGGACTATGAGGAGGAGAACCCGCTGCGCGACGCGCGCGGGTTCACCTCGCCCGGCGCGCACGAGACCCCGCCCGACGACGACATCGGGCTGGCCAACTCGATCCTGCCGAACGGCGCGCGCTTCTACGTCGACCACGCCCACCCCGAGTACTCCTCGCCCGAGACGTCCAACCCGCGCGACGCGGTGGTCTGGGACAAGGCGGGGGAGCGGATCCTTGAGGTCGCCGCCGCGCGCGCCGCGACCCTGGTGCCCGCGGTGCACCCGCCGCCGGGCGACCTGGCCGGGCGCCCCGCCCGGGTGCTGATCACCAAGAACAACACCGACGGCAAGGGCGCCGCCTACGGCATGCACGAGAACTACATCGTCGACCGGGCGCTGCCCTTCGGCGAGATCGTGCGCCACCTCACGCCGTTCTTCGTCAGCCGCCAGGTGATGGTCGGCGCGGGCCGGATCGGCAACGAGTTCGACCTCGCCGACGTGCCGTACCAGATCAGCCAGCGCGCCGACTTCTTCGAGGTCGAGGTGGGGCTGGAGACCACCCTGAAGCGCCCGATCATCACACCCGCGACGAGCCGCACGCCGACCCCGACCGCTTCCGCCGCCTCCACGTCATCATCGGCGACGCGAACATGAGCGAGGTCTGCACCTACCTCAAGCTGGGGTCCGCGGCCCTCGTGCTCATGATGGTCGAGGACGGCGAGGCCGGCGACGCCCCGGTGCTCGCCCAGCCGGTGAAGTCGCTGCACGCGGTCTCCCACGACCTCACCTGCCGGCGGACGGTGCAGCTCAAGGACGGCCGGGCGATGACGCCGCTGGAGATCCAGTGGCACTACCTCGAGCACGCGCAGCGGTACCTCAAGGAGCGCGCGGAGCCGGCCTGGGGCCCGGAGGTGCTGACGGTCTGGGAGCGGGTGCTCGCCGGGCTGGAGGACGACCCGATGTCGCTGGGCGGCGTCGTGGACTGGGTCACCAAGTACCAGGTGATGCAGCGCTACGTCGACCGCGACGGGCTGGACTGGTCGGACGACAAGCTCAAGCTCATCGACGTGCAGTATCACGACGTGCGGCGCGACAAGGGCATCTACAACCGCATGGCGGCGGCGGGGCGGGTCGAGCGCATGGTCGACGAGGCCGAGGTCGCGGCCGCGATGACCTCACCCCCGCTGGACACCCGCGCGTACTTCCGCGGGCGGTGCCTGGAGAAGTACCGCGACCAGGTCGCCGCGGCGGGGTGGGACTCGATCATCTTCGACGTGGGTCGCGACACCCTCCAGCGCGTCCCGATGATGGACCCGGGCCGCGGCGGCGCGGACATGACCCGGGACCTGCTGGACCGCTGCGACACCGCGGAGCAGCTGCTCGACGCCCTCCAGCGGTGAGCGCCCCGGACCTGGTGGTCCTGGACTGCGACGGCGTCCTGGTGGACAGCGAGCCCGTGGCGGCGCGCGTCGACGCCGAGGCGCTCGCGGAGCTCGGCTGGGTCCTGGACGAGGCCGAGATCGTCCGCCGCTTCCTGGGCCGGTCGGTGCCCGACATGCTCGCCGAGGTCGAGGGGCACCTGGGCCGGCCCCTGCCGGAGGACTGGTGGGCCGAGGTGGAGCGCCGCTACCGCGCGGCGCTGGCCGACGAGCTCCAGCCGGTCGACGGGATCGTGGAGGCCCTGGACGCGATCACCGCCCCCACCTGCGTGGCGTCGAGCGGGGGCCACGACAAGCTGCGCTTCACCCTCGGGCTGACCGGGCTGTACCCGCGCTTCGCCGGGCGGATCTTCAGCGCGCACGACGTCGCCCGGGGCAAACCCGCCCCCGACCTGTTCCTGCACGCCGCCGCGCGCATGGGCGCCGACCCGGCGCGCTGCGTGGTGGTCGAGGACAGCCGCTTCGGGGTGGAGGCGGCGCGCGCGGCGGGCATGCGCGCGCTGGGCTACGCGGGGGGCCTGACCCCGGCGGCGTGGCTGGAGGGCCCCGACACGGTGGTGTTCGACGACATGCGCCTGCTCCCCGACCTGCTGGACATGGCAACCTGACGGTTGCTACATTGATAGCAACCCATAGGTTGCAACCACGGAGATCGCCATGCACGTCCCCGACACCATCGAGCGCACGCTGACCCTCCCGCACCCACCCGAGCGCATCTGGCGCGCGCTGACCGAGCCGGAGGAGATCGGCGGCTGGTTCGGCGAGCGCGCGGAGGTGCTCGAATTGCGCCCCGGCGGGCGCACGGTCATCGACTTCGGCGAGTACGGGTCCGCGGACTTCGTCATCACCGCGCTGGACCCACCCCGGCGGCTGGTGTGGGCCTGGCGGTCGTTCCCGGGCTGGGAGGGCGTGCCCGTGCTGGACGGCCCGCACACCGTCGTCACCTGGACGCTGGAGCCCGCGGGCGGCGGCACGACCCTCACCATGGTGGAGTCCGGGTTCGCGGCGCTGCCCGAGGAGCTGGCGGCGGCGCAGCACAAGGACAACACCGGCGGCTGGGACCAGGGCCTGGAGGACCTGCGGGCGTACCTGGCGGCGTGAGCGGGGACGCGGCCGGGACGGTGTTCGCCGCCCTGGCGGACCCGACCCGGCGGCTCCTGCTGGAGGCGCTCGCCGCGCGCGGACCGTCGACGGTCACCGAGCTGGCCGCCGCGGTGCCGGTGACGCGCCAGGCGGTGGCCAAGCACCTGGCGGTCCTGGTGGACAGCGGGCTGGTGGCCGCGCGCCCGGCGCAGGGCCGCCGCGTCCCCTATGCCCTGGACCCGCGCGCCCTGGCCGAGGCCCAGGCCTACGTGGCCCGCCTGGCCTCTCGCTGGGACGACCGCCTGTCGGCCCTGCGGCGCCACCTGGACGCCGACCCCTCACCGCTCAGCTGAACCAGGCGGGGTCCTCCCACTCCGCCAGCCGCGCCGGATCCAACCGCTCGATGTCGGGCGCGCGGTCGAAGTCCTTGTCGGCCGTCGCGATGCGTCCGATGCCGTGGCGCTGCATGACGGCAAGGTGGGTGAGGTCGCGGCTGCTGAGCCCCCGCTCCCGCGCGGCGCCGAGGTCCACGGCATCCAACACGTCTCGACCCTGGAGCGGCAGCACGCTGTCCCCGAGGACGTCGGCCAGCCCGGACAATGGGGTCGGGCCGGTCAGGGGCTTGGACTGACGTCGCGCCACGTGGAACAGCTCCTGGAACACCTCGGCGTTCGTCACGAACAGCCCTGGACGGCGCGCCGCCGCCTGCAGGATGCGGCGGCAGGGCACCTTCAGCGGATGCTCACCACCGGCCGCATACAGCGCGATGTTCGTGTCGAGGAAGATCATGCGTCGTCGTACTTGGTGAGGATCTCGGCCTTGAGCTCCTCCGGCGTGCCGACATCGAAGTACTCCATCGCGCCCAGCTCCTCCGCCGCGCGGATGCGGCGGGCACGGGCGATCTCCTCGTACGCGGCGTCGATCAGGTCCCGGATGACGTCCGAGACGGTCTTGCCGCGCGCCATCGCCACCTTGCGGAGGCGGTCGGCCTCGTCGGGGGCCAAGCGGACGTCCAAGCGTTCGCGCTGCATCGGACACTCCTTGCCGCGGCCAGTTGGCCGGACAGAAGTGTACAGCACTGCCCGCCCGGCTAGCGGGCCGGCACGGCCGGGGCGGGTAGGATGAGGTCTCCGCGACGAGCCCGCAGGAGCGACCGGCATGAGCGACGGACAGGTCCGGAAGCAGCGCCCGGCCAGGGAGAACGAGGAGGACGTCGAGGCGTCGGAGAAGGTCGACGCCGTCGACACCTCCGACGTGGACGACCTGCTCGACGAGATCGACGAGGTCCTCGAGGAGAACGCCGAGGAGTTCGTGAAGAACTACGTCCAGAAGGGCGGCGAGTGAGGCTCGGGGAACCGGGCGATCTGGCCAACCCCAGCTTCCTCGCGGTGCTCCGGCGCGACGCGCCGGACCTGCTGCCGCGTGGGGACGGCGCGGCCACCGTCCCCCACGTCGAGGGCACGACCGTCCTGGCGCTGGTGTACGACAACGGCGTGGTCATGGCCGGGGACCGGCGGGCGACCTCGGGCAACGTGATCTCCAAGCGCGACATGCGCAAGGTCTTCGAGGCCGACAGCTGGTCGGCCATCGCCATCGCCGGCGCGGCGGGCCCGGCGATCGAGCTCGCGAAGGTGTTCGCGACCGAGCTCGAGTTCTACGAGAAGGTCAACCGCGTCCCGCTGTCGCTGGAGGGCAAGGCGACGCGCCTGGCCACCATGGTCCGCGACAACCTGCCCATGGCCCTCCAGGGGTTCGTGGTCGTGCCGCTGTTCGCGGGCTACGACCCGCGCTCGGACGTCGCCCGGATCTATGAGTTCGACGCGGCCGGCGGCCGGTACGAGGAGCGGCGCTTCGCGACCAACGGGTCCGGCGGCCGCGACGCCCGGGGTCGCTCAAGGCGCGCTACCGCGACGGGCTGCTGCAGGACGAGGCGGTCGACATGGCGCTGCAGGCACTGTGGGACGCCGCGGACGAGGACTCGGCGACCGGCGGTCCCGACCTGGTCCGCGAGATCTACCCGCTGGTCGCCGTGATCGACGCCGACGGCTACCGCGAGCTGCCCGACGACGCCCTGGTGCCCCGCATCGAGAACGTGATCGCCTCGCGCCGCACCAGCAGCTGACCGATCGCACCGACCCGCCCAGGAGGCTCCCCGCGTGACCATGCCGTTCTACGTGCCGCCCGAGCAGCAGCAGCGCGACCGGGCGGAGTTCGCGCGACGCGGGATCAGCCGGGGCCGGTCGGTGGTGGCCGTCGAGTACGCCGACGGGCTCCTGTTCGTCGCCGACAACCCGTCCGCCACGCTGTACAAGTTGAGCGAGATCTATGACCGCATCGCCTTCGCGGCGGTGGGCCGCTACGCGGAGTTCGAGCAGCTGCGCGTCTCGGGCATCCAGAGCACCGAGGTGCGCGGCTACCAGTACGCGCGCGAGGACGTGAGCGGGCGGGCGCTGGCCAACGCCTATGCCAGCGCGCTGGGCGCGGCCTTCAGCGAGAGCCCCAAGCCGCTGGAGGTCGAGCTGCTGGTCGCCGAGGTGACCGACACCGACGTCGAGATCTACCACATCCTCTACGACGGCTCGATCACCGACGAGCACGGGTCGGTGGCGATCGGCGGGACCGCCGAGGCGGTGCAGGGGCGGCTGAAGGAGCGCTACCGGGAGGGGCTGTCGCTGCCCGAGGCGCTGGCCGTGGCGCGCGAGGCGCTCGCGGACCCGCAGAACGGGCCGCTGGACAGCGGCCGGCTGGAGGTCGCCGGTCTGGACCGGACGCGCGGCCGGCGCAAGTTCTTCCGCCTGACCGACGCGCGCCTGGCGGAGCTGCTCGCCGAGGGGACCCCGTCCACCTAGACTTGACCTCCCTCCAGGAGGTGATCGATGCAGCGCCGGATCTTCGGGCTAGAGATCGAGTACGGCGTCACGTGCACCTTCCGCGGGCAGCGCAGGCTGTCGCCCGACGAGGTGGCCAGGTACCTGTTCCGCAGGGTCGTGAGCTGGGGCCGTTCCTCCAACGTGTTCCTGGAGAACGGTGCGCGGCTGTACCTGGACGTGGGCAGCCACCCCGAGTACGCGACGCCGGAGTGCGACAGCGTCAAGGCGGTGGTGACGCACGACAAGGCGGGGAGCGGATCCTCGAGCGCCTCGTCGAGCAGGCCGAGCAGCGCCTCCACGAGGAGGGCATCGCCGGCCAGATCTACCTGTTCAAGAACAACACCGACTCCGCCGGCAACTCCTACGGCAGCCACGAGAACTACCTCGTCGCGCGCTTCGGTGAGTTCCAGAAGCTGGCCGACACGCTGATCCCGTTCCTCGTCACCCGGCAGGTCTTCGCCGGGGCGGGCAAGGTCCTGCAGACGCCCCGGGGCGCGGTGTACTCCATCAGCCAGCGCGCCGAGCACATCTGGGAGGGGCTGTCGTCGGCGACGACGCGCAGCCGCCCGATCATCAACTCCCGCGACGAGCCGCACGCCGACGCGGAGCGTTACCGGCGGCTCCACGTCATCGTCGGCGACTCGAACATGAGCGAGTACGCGGTGTGGCTGAAGGTCGCCACCGCCGACCTGGTGCTGCGCATGGTCGAGGCCGGCACCGTCATGCGCGACCTGACGCTGGACAACCCGATCCGGGCCATCCGCGAGATCAGCCACGACATGACCTGCCGCCGCCGCGTGAAGCTGGCGGGCGGGCGCGAGATGAGCGCGCTGGAGATCCAGCGCGAGTACTTCGAGCGCGTCGCGCAGTTCGTCGAGTACACCGGGTCGGACCCGGAGACCGACCTGGTCGTCAGTGAGTGGGGCCGAGTGCTCAACGCGCTCGGCGACGACCCGCTGAAGCTGTCGCGCGAGTGCGACTGGGTCGCCAAGTACCACCTGGTCGAGGACTACCGACGCCGCCACGACCTGCCGCTGTCACACCCGCGGATCGGCATGCTGGACCTGCAGTACCACGACGTGAACCGCAAGCGGGGGCTGTACTACCTGCTCCAGGCGCGGGACAAGGTCGACCGCGTCGTCACCGACGCCGCGATCGAGGAGGCGCGCGAGCTGCCGCCGCAGACCACCCGCGCGCGGCTGCGCGGCGAGTTCATCCGCGAGGCCAAGCGCAAGCGCCGCGACTTCACCGTGGACTGGGTGCACCTGAAGCTGAACGACCAGGCCCAGCGCACCGTCCTGTGCAAGGACCCGTTCCGCTCCAGTGACGAGCGCGTCGACAAGCTCATCGCCAGCATGTGAGAAACCAGCGAGCCCCGCCGTCCACGGACGGCGGGGCTCTGCCGGTCGTCGTCGCGGCCGGGTCAGCCCTGGTCGTCGAGCTCCTGGCGGCCCGGCAGGCCGGGCCGGGGCGCTGCCGGCCCGACCTGGGGCTGCTCGGCGGGCGGCGGGACCGCGGGCTGGCCCCCTGCCGCGCCACCGGCGGTGCCGGCGGCCGGCTGCTGGGTGTCCCCCGGCTCCTGCCCGGTGGTGGCACCCGTCGTGTCACCACCGGTCGTGCCGCCACCCGTCGTGCCGGCGCGGGGCGCGGGGACCGCCGGACGGGGGCGCGGGGACGGCGCGGGCGCCTGGCCGCTCGAGACGTTCACCCGCACGGTCTCCCCGGACAGCAGCGGGGTCCCGGGCTCCGGGCGCTGGCTGACGACGGTCCCGGCCCGCGCCTCGGACGACACGTTGCGGATGTCGGCGATGAGCTGGGCGTCGATCAGCAGGCGCAGGGCGTCGCTGGACGGCAGGCGCCGCAGGTCGGGCACGGTCGTGGGGATGCCCGGCTCCGGCCGGCCCGAGCCCTGCTCCACCTCGGGGAAGGGCACGGGTTCGACCCCCTCCAGGGCCTGGACCATGTACTCGTTCCAGATCTGGGCCGGGCGGCCGCCACCGGTCTGGCCGGTCGACTGCTGCCCGCTCTCGAACCCGTACCACATGGCGGTCGCCAGGGTCGGGGTGTAGCCGACGAACCAGGCGTCGCGGTTGTTGTTCGTCGTCCCCGTCTTGCCGGCGACCTCCCAGCCGCGGATCCGCGCCCTGGTGCCGGTGCCCTGGTTCACGACGTCCTGCATCATGCTGACCATCGTGGCGTTGACCTGGGACTCCAGGACCTGGATGCCGGGCGGCTGGCCGCGGTAGACCTCGGTGCCCTGGCGCTCGATCCGGTCGATGAGGTGCGGGCGGACGTGGATGCCGTTGTTGGCGAAGACGCTGTAGGCCGAGGCCATCTCCAGCGGCGTCACGCCGATGTTCAGCCCGCCCAACGCGATCGCGTCGACGATCTCGCCGTCCGTGGCGGCCTGCACGTCGACGCCCATGCGCGCGACGAGGTCGGTCACGCGGGTGATGCCGATGGTCTTGGCGAGCTGGACGGTCGCGGTGTTCACCGAGTTGGTGAGCGCGGAGCGCATGTTCAGCGTCCCGTAGGAGCGGCCCCCGTAGTTGGTGACGCCGCCGTCGCTCCGGCGCCAGCCGGGCGTGTCCTCGAAGTAGCCGGGGCTGCGGCCGGTCAGCGGCGTGGACTCCGGCAGGCCAGCCTCCAGGGCCGCGGCGTACACGAACGGCTTGAAGGTGCTGCCCGCCTGGCGGCGCCCCTGGGTCGCGAGGTTGAAGTTCTCGTCCTCGTAGCGCAGCGCGCCCGAGGCGGCCAGGATCCGGCCGGTGGCGGGCTCCACGGTGGCCAGCGCACCCGTCACCTCCGCGGGGTCGCCGGTGAAGCTGCGCTGCAGCACCTGGGTCGCCACGTCCTGGAGCCGGCGGTCCAGCGAGGAGTGGATCTCCAGCCCGCCGAAGAACAGGGCCTCCTCGCGCTCCTGGCGGGTCGCCCCGAAGGCGGCGAACTCCGGGCTGGTGAGGAACTCCTCGCGCACCGCGTCGACGATGAAGGGCAGCTGGACGGCGTCGCGGGCCACCGGGGCGACGCCGAGGGGGGCGGCCTTCGCCGCGTCCGCCTCCGCCTGCCCGACGTAGCCCTCGTCGACCATGGCCTGCAGGACCGCGTCGCGGCGGCGCTGGGCCAGCTCGGGCCGCTCGTCCGGGTTCGCGGTGTTGGGCGAGCGGATCATGGCGGCGAGGAGCGCGGCCTGCTCCAGGCGCAGCTGGTCCTGGGGGACGTTGAAGTACTTCTGCGCCGCGGCGTCCACGCCGTAGGCGTTGCGGCCGAAGAAGACCTGGTTGAGGTACTGCTCGAGCAGCTCGTCCTTCTCGAACCGCTCCTCCAGCGCGACCGCGTAGACGAGCTCCTCGACCTTGCGCTCCAGGCTGCGCTCCGCGCCGACGATCGACTTCGCGAGCTGCTGGGTGATCGTGGAGCCGCCCTGGGTCAGCTCGCCCGCCTCGACGTTGGCCAGCAGCGCGCGGCCGATGCCCTCGGCGTCGTAGCCGTCGTGCTCGTAGAACTTGCGGTCCTCGGCCGAGATCACGGCCTGCTGGACGAACGGCGGGATCGCCTCGATCGGGACGACGTTGCGGTCGATCTCCTGGTCCAGGGTCGCCAGCGGGGTGCCGTCGCCGGCGTAGATGGTGGACGGCTCCGCGAGCTCGTCCAGCGCGACGTCGTCGGGCAGGACCAGCTCTGCGTCGACCGCGGACGTGGTCTGCTCGGCCGCGGTCGGGACGACGGTCTGGGCGAGCAGGGCGGTGAGCACGACCGCGACGATGCCGGTGACCAGCAGGCCGCCGGTGTTGCCGACCACGGACCGGGCGAGGCGGCGGACGTCGTCGCGCCCGATGCGCCGTCCCCGCAGCGACGCGACCGCGGCGTTGCTCGCGGTGGGCACCGGCCGGGCGGCCTCCGGGTCCTCCGGGCCCTCGTCGAACAGGGTCGCCAGCGGCTGGTCGCGGTCGCCGTCCCAGCGCGGGCCGCCGGGAGGGTCCAGCAGCGCCGTCCCGCCGCCCAGGGCGCGCGTCTCCGCCGACTGGACGCCGCGGGCGATGCCGCGGCCGCCGGCGGCCCCGGCCGCCACCGCGCGTCGCCACCCGCGGCCTAGACTGCGCCAGCCGCCCACGGTCTCCGACACCGCCGCCTGCAGCCCGCGCGCGGCGGACCGCCCGCCGACCGCCGCGGCGGTCGCGCCGGCGGCCAGGCCCCGCGCGGCTGCGCGGGCGCCTGCCGAGGCGGCCGCGGCCAGCCCCGCCTGGCCGCGGCCGGCCCCGCGCGCCACCCCGCCCGCGGAGGAGGTCACCGCGGGCACCGCCCGCGCCTCGCCCCGGCCGATCAGCCGCCCGAGCCGTCCGCCCAGCCGCTGGATCGCGGGCACGAGCACCCCTTCCATCCGGTCGACGCCCCTCAGCAGGGCGTACCAGGCCAGCAGCGCGGGCACAGCGCGGGCACCACGAAACGTTCGGCGCGGTCGATGCCGCGCGATGGTCCCGCGCCCGGCGGTCCGGGCGCCGTCCAGCGCGGCGGCGCCGCTGCGCTGGACCGCCTGGAGCGCCCCGGTGGCCGGGGCGGCGGTCGCCGGAGCGGCGGACGGGTCGCCGTCCGGCTGCGGTCGGTTCCTGGTGGGTGTCTGGCTCACGGAACGCGGTACCCCTGCGGATGTCGGAGATGTCGCGGCACCCTACCGGCCCCGCGGCACCCAGTCTGCCCCTCGGGTGTGACAACCCCGGGGCATCGGACCCATCGTCCACAGGACGCGCGAGGGCCCTGCGCCGTTGCGTCCGCCACCGGTCGTACGGTTGCGGGCGTGATCGGCCGACTCGAGCGCCTGCTGAACCTGGTCATCGCCCTGCGCGAGACCCGGGTCCCGCTCACCGCCGGGGACGTGCGGGAGCGGGTCGCGGGCTACGACCAGCCTGACGGCGAGGCGTTCCGCCGCACCTTCGAGCGGGACAAGGCCGACCTGCGCGCGCTGGGCGTCCCGGTCACCACGGCCCCGGTGGACCGCTGGGACGACCGCGTCGGCTACCGCATCGACCCCGCGGCCTACGACCTCCCGCCGGTGCGCCTGGAGCCCGACGAGCTGGCCGCGCTGGCGCTGGCGCTGCAGGCCACCGGCCTGGTGGACGAGGCCGGCGCGGGCCTGCGCAAGCTGGCGGTCGACGCCGAGCTCGCCCTGCCCGACGACCCCGCCGCCCCGCTGCTGGCCGGCCCGGCGCGCGCCCCGGCCCCGATCGAGGTGGAGCTGGATGCGCCCCACCGGGCCGCGCTCATGCAGGCCCAGCTCACCCGCACCCGCGTGCGGTTCCCGTACCGGCCGACGGGCCGCCCCGCGGCGGCGCGCCTGGTCGACCCGCACGCGCTCGTGCTGCGCGGGGGCCGCTGGTACCTGGTCGGCCACGACCACGACCGGGGCGAGCGCCGCGCCTTCCGCCTGGACCGGATCGCGGGCGAGGTCCACACGGTCGGCGAGCCGTGGGCCTTCGCGCCCCCGGCGGTCCCCGTCGACGTCGACGACGTCGTCCCCCCGGCCCCGGCGGAGGGGCCGCGGCGCGCGACCGTGCTGGCCGACCCGGCGGTCGCCTGGCGCGTGGCGGGCCGGGCGACCGGCGGGGGCGAGCCGGCCGGGGACGACCGCACGCGCTTCTCGGTGCCCGTCGGGGACCCCGACGCCTTCGTCACCTGGGCCCTGGAGTTCGGGCCGGACCTGGAGGTCACCGACCCGCCCGAGCTGCGCGCGCGGCTGGTGGACCGCGCCAGGGCGGCCCTGGCCGCGGCCCGCCCGGCGGGGGCCCCATGACCACGGTGCGCACCCTCCAGCGCCTCGAGCGGATCCTGGTGATGGTGCCGTGGCTGCTCGAGCACCCCGGCGTCCCGGTGGACGAGGTCACGACGCGCTTCGGCGTCACCCGCCGCGAGCTGGAGCGCGACCTCGACGTCCTGGGCTACTGCGGCCTGCCCGGCTACGGCGGGGGCGACCTGGTCGAGACCGCCGTGGTCGGGGACCGCGTCACCGTGCGGCTGGCCGAGTTCTTCCGCCGCCCGCTCACGCTGTCGCTGCGCGAGGCGCTCACGCTCCTGCTCGCGGCCCGCGCCCTGGCGGGGGTGCCGGGCGTGGCGGAGTCGGCCAGCCTGCGGCGCGCCCAGGTCAAGCTGCAGACGACCCTGGGGGCGGAGCCGCGCCTGTCGATCGACCTGTCCACGCCCGGCGACGAGCGCCTGCCCCTGCTGCGCGCGGCGGTCGAGCAGCGCCGCGTGGTCCACCTGCGCTACCGGTCGCGCTCCAAGGAGGAGACCACCGAGCGCGACGTCGAGCCGTGGGCCGTGGTCGGCGCGGAGGGCGCCTGGTACCTCCAGGGCTGGTGCCGGCTGGCCCGCGGGCCCCGCGACTTCCGGCTCGACCGCGTCGAGGAGGCCGTGCTGACCGGCGAGGACGCGGGCCCGGTGCCCGCCGCCCCGCCCCCGGCGCCGGCCTACCAGCCCCGCCCCGGCGACGTCGAGGTGGTCCTGGCCCTGGACCCGGCGGCGTGGTGGCTGCCCGAGCGGCTGGTGGTCGACGCCGTCGAGGACGTGGACGGCGTGCGCCTGGTCCGCCTGCGCACGGGCAGCCTGGAGTGGCTGGCGCGGCTGGTCCTGTCGCTCGCCCCCGCGGTCCGGGTCGTCCAGCCGGCCACCCTGGCGGCCCGCGTCGGGGACCTGGCAGCCGCCACGCTGGAGCGCCACGCGGGCTGAGGTCGGCGGCACCGGGGCCGGATGGCACCGGGGGGCCATGCGGGCATGGTCCATCCGCACCAGGGCACCCGGTCGATCCGGAGCATTTCTCCTCGAGAGCCCGGATCGCACTGAACACCGGGGTCACCGGCACCGAACAAGGGGGGACCGCGCAACGCGGGACGGAAGAGGAGGAACGCCATGACCACGATCAAGGCCACGTGCCCCACCTGCGGGGAGGTCGGGCTCACGCCGGACGAGGTCGAGCTGTGGGTCGACCGCGCCGACAAGGCCGGTTCCTTCTACGCCTTCACGTGCCCGTCCTGCCTGCAGGTCGTGCGCAAGCCGGCCGACGCGCGGGTCATCCGCCTGCTGTCCGGCGGGGGCGTCGCGGCCCGCGACATCGCCCCGGCGCCGCGACCGCGCTTCGACACCCCGCCCCTGACCCGCGACGACCTGCTGGACTTCCACCAGCTGCTCGCCCGCGACGGCTGGTTCGACGAGGTCGTCGCGCTGGTCGCCCGCTGACGGGCGCTACGCTGCCCGCGTGGGTGCCCTCGTCGTCCTCGCCATCGCCGTCGCGGCCGTCGCGCTCGGCGCCGCCGTGGTCGCCGGGCGCCTGCTGTGGGCCCAGGTCCGGCGCCTGCGCGCCACCGCCGCGGCGGCGGCGGGCCGGGTGTCCCCGATCGTGGCGGAGCTGACCGAGGAGCTGGCCGTCACCGCGACCGAGGCCGAGGCCGTGCAGGCGGCCGTCGGCGGCGGTCGCGCCCGGACACCCATCCGTGGGACCCTCGACGCCGAACCGTTCCCGACGGCTCGCGAGCCGCTGTACTAGACTCCCTTCTTGTCCGGACCCCGAGC
This sequence comes from Egibacteraceae bacterium, assembly GCA_030447925.1. Lineage (GTDB taxonomy): Bacteria > Actinomycetota > Nitriliruptoria > Euzebyales > Egibacteraceae > JAUJNX01. The sequence continues at coordinate 26,506 of JAUJNX010000010.1, forward strand.
GCGGGCATGCCCGCGCCCATCCTGGAGGACCGCGTGAACCTTCCCGGCGGCGCCGAGTGGATCATCATCCTGCTGATCTTCATCCTGCTGTTCGGCGCGTCGCGGCTGCCGTCCCTGGGCCGCTCGATGGGTCAGAGCATCACCGGCTTCAAGCGCGGGATGGCGGAGGGGCGCGAGGACGACGAGAAGGCCGAGCAGGAGCGCGCGCGTCAGCAGCTGGCCGCGGGCGAGCCCGCGACCCCGCCGATCGTCGCCGAGCAGCGCACCACCACGCCCGACCGCCAGTAGCGGCGCGTCCGGCCGACCCCCGGGGGGAGGGCGCCGGTGACGGCCACGGCCGACCGCAGGCGGGAGTACGTCGGCGAGGAGATGACCCTCGTCGAGCACCTCCGCGAGCTGCGCACGCGCCTCATCCGCTCGGCGATCGCCATCGCGGTCGGCTTCGTGCTGGGCTTCATCCTCCACGACCAGGTCATCAACCTGCTGAAGGCGCCCTACTGCAGCCTGCCGGAGGACGTCCGGCAGAGCGCGCTCGACGGCGCCACCGAGTCCTGCGCGCTGGTGTCGCTGACGCCCGCGGGCGCGTTCCTGTTCAGCATCAAGGCCGCCGCCGTCGTCGCGATCCTGGTGGCCGCGCCCGTCGTCGCCTACCAGATCCTGCGCTTCGTCGCGCCGGGGCTGCGGCCGATCGAGCGCCAGTACTCCATCCCGTTCGTCATCGCGACGTTCCTGCTGTTCCTCGCGGGCGCGGCGGTCAGCTTCTACGTCCTGCCGCAGGGCCTGGCGTTCCTGCTGAACTTCAACGAAGAGATCGTGTCGGTGCTGGACGCCAACGCCTACATGTCGTTCGTGCTCACCACGATGATCGGGTTCGGGATCTCCTTCGAGTTCCCGCTGGTCCTCATCGTGCTGTCGTTCGCCGGGCTGGTCACGTCCAAGGGACTGCGGGAGGCGCGCCGGTACTTCATCTTCGGCGCCTTCGTGCTCGCCGCGGTGGTGACGCCGGGGCAGGACATCATCACCCTGACCATCCTCGGCGGGATCCTGACGGTGTTCTTCGAGATCGCCGTGATCGCGGCCTGGCTCATCGAGCGGCGGCGGGCGCGGGCGGCGGCGCGACTGGGCACAGTGGGGGCGTGACCACCGCGCTCGACCGCTTCGCCCTGGGGTACCCCTTCGGCCTCGACGACTTCCAGGTCGCCGGCATCACCGCCCTCGTGGAGGGCCGCTCCTGCCTCGTGGCCGCCCCCACCGGGGCCGGCAAGACCGTGGTCGGCGAGTTCGCCGTCTGGCAGGCGCTGGACCAGGGCGGCAAGTGCTTCTACACGACGCCCATCAAGGCGCTGTCGAACCAGAAGTACAACGACCTCGTGCGCCGCCACGGGGCCCGCCAGGTCGGGCTGCTGACCGGCGACAACGTCGTGAACGGCGACGCGCCCATCGTGGTCATGACCACCGAGGTCCTGCGCAACATGCTCTACGAGGGCTCCCGCGCCATGGTCGGCCTGCAGGCCGTCGTGCTCGACGAGGTCCACTACCTCGCCGACCGCGAGCGCGGGGCGGTGTGGGAGGAGGTCATCATCCAGCTGCCCCCCTCGGTGCAGCTGGCCTGCCTCTCGGCGACGGTCAGCAACGCCGAGGACTTCGGCGCCTGGCTCGCCAGCGTCCGCGACAGCTGCGACGTGGTCATCTCCGAGCTGCGCCCGGTCCCGCTGGAGCACTCCTACGCGGTCAACGACAAGCTCTACCCGACGTTCGTCCGCGGTGGCGGCAAGTCGGGGCGCAAGCCCAGCGCGGCGGAGCAGACCGCGGCGCGCCAGGCCCGCGCCGGCGTCCCCAACCCCGACGTGCTCATGCTGGAGCGCCGAGCGGGGGTGACCGCGCGCGGGCGGCGGGGGCGCCCGCAGCAGACCGGCGTGCGCCTGCGCCCGCCCCTGCGCGCCGACGTCGTGCGCACCCTCGCGGCGCGCGACTGGCTGCCGGCGATCTACTTCATCTTCTCCCGCGACGGCTGCAACGACGCCGTCCGCCAGCTGGTGGACAGCGGCGTGCGCCTGACCACCCGCGAGGAGCAGGCGGCGATCCGCAAGCTCGTCGACGAGCACACCGCCGACCTGCCCCCCGACGACCTGGAGGTCCTGGGCTACGGCCCGTGGGCCGCGGCGCTGGAGCAGGGCGTGGCCGCCCACCATGCCGGCATGGTCCCGGTGTTCAAGGAGACCGTCGAGGAGCTGTTCGTCCTCGGCCTGGTGAAGGTCTGCTTCGCGACGGAGACGCTGGCGCTGGGCATCAACATGCCCGCGCGCACCGTCGTCATCGAGCGGCTGGAGAAGTGGAACGGGGTCCGCCACGAGCTGCTCACCCCCGGCCAGTTCACCCAGCTGACCGGCCGGGCGGGGCGCCGCGGGCTGGACCCCATCGGCCACGCGGTCGTGCTCTACCAGCGCGACGTGGACTTCCCGACCGTGGCGTCGCTCGTCGGCCGGCGCGTCGACCCGCTGCACTCCAGCTTCGCGCCGTCCTACAACATGGCCGTCAACCTCCTGCGCCGCCACGACCGCGCGGACGCCGAGGCGCTGCTCGCGCGGTCGTTCGCGCAGTTCGAGGCCGACGCGCGGGTGGCCGGCGACGAGCGGCGCCTGGCCGACAACCGCCGCGCGCTGGACGGCTACGCCGGGAACCTGCACTCCGACCGCGGCGACTTCGCGGAGTACTGGGCCCTGCGCCGCGAGCTGTCCCGGGTCGAGACCGAGGGCGCGGGCAACCGGCGCCGCGAGGCCCGCGAGGCGCTGGTCCAGGGCGTCGCCCGGCTGCGGCCCGGCGACGTCGTCGCGCTGCCGCGCGGCGGGGACACCCCCGACCTCGCGGCCATCGTCGCCCGCTCGGTGTCGGACTCCGGCACGCCGCTGGCCTCCGCGGTCACGCTGGACCGCAAGCTCGTGCGCCTGGGGCCGCGCGAGTTCCTCGCCCCGCCGCGCAAGGTCGGCTGGGTCGTGCTGCCCAGCTCCGGCGGGCCGCGCCAGGCCGACTACCGCAAGGCGGTCGCCAACGCCCTGCGCCGCCTGGACCCGCCCGACCCCGACCCGCTCCTGGACGAGGGCGAGGCCGCGGGCGGGAACGGCGACGGGAGCGGCGACCCCGCCGCGGCCCGCGCCGCCGCGCTGCGCCGCGAGCTGCGCGACCACCCGGTCCACCAGGACCCCGCCCTGCGCGACATCGAGGTCTGGGCCCACCGCCACGACGCGCTGGCCGCCGACACCGAGAAGCTGGCGCGGGGCGTCCGCCGTCGCAGCGGGTCGCTGGTCCGCCAGTTCGACCGCATCCTCGGCGTCCTGACCGACCTCGGCTACCTCACCGACGACGCCGAGCGCCCGGTCCCGACCCGCGACGGCCTGCGCCTGGCGGGCCTCTACGCCGAGACCGACCTGGTGCTCGCCGAGGCCCTGCGCCGCGGGGTGTTCGACGGGCTCGACACCCCGGAGCTGGCGGGCGTCGCCAGCGTGTTCGTCTTCCAGACCCGCGCGAAGGAGCCCGCGACCCCGCGCCTGCCGACCCCGGCGACGCGCGACGCGGTCGCCGACATCGCCGCCATCTGGCGGGAGGTCGCCGCGCGTGAGGAGGCGGCCTCGCTGCCGGTGACCCGGACCCCGGACGCGGGGTTCGTCGAGGCCGTGTCGCGCTGGTCCGCGGGCGCGGAGCTGGAGGACGCCCTGGCGGGGGCCGACATGACCGCCGGCGACTTCGTCCGCGCCACCAAGCAGGTCGCCGACCTGCTCCGCCAGATCCGCGACGCGACGGCGGGGGACCCGGACCCGGAGCTGGCGGACCTGGGGGAGCGGGCCCGCACCGCCGCGCGCAGCCTGGTCCGCGGCGTCGTCGCCTACACGGGCATGTGATGGCCGCGCTGGGGACCCCCCTGCTGGTCGTGGACCGCCCGCCCGGCCGGCCGCGGCCGGTTCGCGGCCCGCCGACGTCGTCGCCGAGCTGCGCCGCCTGGGCGCCGACGCGGACCTCGTGGCGACCCGCGACCCGGCCGCCGAGGTCCGCCGCGCCGTCGCGGCGGGGCGGCGCTACCTGATCGTCGCCGGCGACGACGGCTCGGTCGCCGACGCGGTCGCGGCGGTCGTGGACCCGCAGGGCGCGGCCCCCGACGTGGTGCTGGGCCTGGCCACCGGGGGGGAGAGCGACTTCGCCCGCAGCTTCGGGCTGGACCGCGACGCGCGGCTGCTGGCCCGCCAGCTCGTCACCGACGCCGAGCTCACCGTCGACGTCGGCCAGGTCACCTGCGCCGGTCCCGGCGGCGCGGAGCGGTCGCGGCTGTTCGTCAACGTCGCCCAGGTCGGCTACGGCGGGGAGTTGGCCCGCCGCGCGCGGCGGCTGCGGGCCCTGGGCCGGGCGGGGACCCTGCTGGCCGCGTGGGGGGCGATCGCGGCCACCCGGCGCACGCCGGTTTCGGTGGCGCTGGACCACGACGTCCGCGAGGTCGAGGTCAGCGATGTGGTCGTCGCCAACGGCCAGTTCTTCCAGCGCGGGATGAAGATCGCCCCGCGGGCGCTGCCCGACGACGCGCGCTTCAACGTGCAGCTGTTCGTCGGCCCGCCGTCGCAGGTGTTCCTGGGGACCCCGCGGATCCTGCGCGGCGAGCACCTGCCCGACCCCCAGATCGCCGAGTACCAGTCGGGGACCGTGTCGGTGACCGCGGGCGGGACGGGCGACCGGCCGCTGGCGGTCGAGGCCGACGGCCGCTGGGTGGGGCGCACGCCCGCCACCTTCACCCTGCGGCCGAAGGCCCTCCGCCTGAAGCTCTGACCGCGGTCAGCCCCGGCTGGTGTCGTGGGCGATGTCGCGGTCCCCGCGCGCCTGCAGCGGGCGGTTGTTCGCCTCGATGATGCCGCTGAAGGCCGCGAGCTGGGCGGCGGACACCTCGATCGGGGTGTCGAGGACGAACCAGCTCACCCCCTCGGTGCACGGCGGTGTGGTCAGCGACCCGTCGTAGCGGTAGGTGGTGCGCTGCTCGGGCAGGACGCGGGAGGGGTCGAAGCCCTCCACCTGGGCGGTCGCGTCCAGCTCGGCCGGCAGTGCGTCGAAGACGGGGGCGAGCACCGCGCTGCTGGCGCCCTCGCGCAGCAGCACCGCCACGACCGCGAGGCCGCCGGCCTCGTCGCGGTGGACCAGGTGCAGCTCGCCCGCGAACTGCTCTCCGTCGATGGTGTGCTCGCTGGGCTCGTGGAAGTGGAACTGGAGAAGGTCGTAGCGGTCGCCCTCCACCTGGATGGAGCTGCCCGCGGGCTGGTTCACCTGGATGGTGTGCCCGGTGTCGACCAGCTCCACGTCGCCGGCCCGGTAGTCGAAGACGATGTCGGCGAGGTCGGCGTCGTCGGCGTCGACGAGGTCGATCGGCGACTGGGCGCTGCCGTCGGCGCAGGCCGTGTACTCGGGGCTGAGGTCACCCCAGGCGTCGGGGCCGTTGGCGCCGGTGTAGGTGAACGCGGGCTCGGCGGGCTCGGCGGAGGCGGGGACGTCCTCGGCGGCCGGCTCGGCCGCGGGGCGGCCGCAGGAGGCCAGGACGACGACGATGAGCAGGATGGCGGGTACGGAGGTGGCGCGGTGCAGGCGTGACATGGGGGTGCTCCTTCGCAGGCTGCGGCAACGGCGCGTGCGCGGCGGAGCGGGGCTCGCGAGGGCGGCCGGGTGACGGGCACGCGGCGCGCAGCGGATCGGACCGCCGTCCTGCGCAGGACGGCGGGGCGGTCCGGGAGCCCCCTAGGCGGGCGGCCCGTGCGGAGGGCGGGCGTCCAGGATGTGGTCCACGGTGCGGTCGGCGCGCAGGGGGAGCGGGCGCGCGATCGCGAGGTGGGACGGTGTCGCGGAGGGGGTGGCGCCGACGGCCCGGTGCGCGTCGATCAGGCGCAGGGTCAGCGCGGTGCCCGCGCCGGCGAGCAGCAGCGGCGAGCCGGCGGCCAGCACCTCGAGGTCGAGCAGGTCGAGCAGGCCGACCAGCACCTCGCCGTCGAGCTGCCACGCGGTCTCGCCCAGCACCAGGTGGGCGGCGAGGAGCACGAGGCCTGCGGCCGCGACCTGCACCTGCCCCACCTCCTCGCGTCCGACAGCGTTGTCGCCGGGGAGGGTAGCGTCGCCGCGACCCCGCGGCAGGGACCGGTCGATATCCTGCGCTACGGGCGCCCCCTGCCGGGTTCCCTGCGGATCTCGCTGCTGGAGGCCTCGCGCATGACCATCCTGGACCGGGCCGTCGCGGAGCTGCGGGCGCGCGACCTCGACGCGCTGCTCGTGGGGCCGGGCGCCGACCTGCGCCACCTCACCGGCTACCACGCGCTGCCGCTGGAGCGGCTCACCCTGCTCGTGGTCCGCGCCGACGGGCGCCACACCCTGGTCGTGCCGGCGCTGGAGCGGCCGCGGGCCGAGGCGTCGGGGGCGGCGGGCGTCGTGGACCTCGTGGACTGGGGGGAGACGGCCGACCCGTTCGCCGCGGTCCTGGGCGCCCTGGACGGGTCGCCCGCGCGCCGGTTCGCGGTGGGGGACCGGCTGTGGGCGACCTTCCTGCTCAGCCTCCAGGAGGCGCTGCCCGGCGCCGCCTGGGTGCGCGGGTCGCAGGTCACCCGTGAGCTGCGCATCCGCAAGACCGCGGCGGAGGTCGACGCGCTGCGCCGCGCCGCCGCGGCCATCGACCGCGTCCACGCGCGCGTCCCGGGCCTGCTGGCGCCCGGGCGGACCGAGGCCGAGATCGGCCGCGACATCGCCGCCGCGATCGTCGAGGAGGGCCACCAGGAGGTCAACTTCGTCATCGTCGCCTCGGGCCCCAACGGCGCGTCGCCCCACCACGAGACCGGCGACCGGGTGGTCGCGCGCGGGGACGCCGTGGTCGTCGACATCGGCGGGACCCTGGACGGCTACTGCTCGGACTGCACCCGCGACTACGTGGTCGGGTCGGCGCCGGACGGCTACGCCGACGCGCACGCGGCGCTGGAGGCCGCGCAGGCTGCGGCCTGCGACGCCGTGCGCCCGGGGGTGACGGCGGCGGCGGTCGACGCGGCCGCCCGCGACGTCCTGGAGGCCGCCGGCTACGGCGCGCACTTCGTCCACCGCACCGGCCACGGCATCGGGCTGGAGGAGCACGAGGACCCCTACATCGTCGCCGGCAACGACCGGCCGCTGGAGCCGGGCATGGCCTTCTCCGTCGAGCCCGGCGTCTACCTGCCGGGCCGCTGGGGGATGCGCATCGAGGACATCGTGGTGGTGACCGACGACGGCGGCGAGCGCCTGGACCGCCTCGACCGCGCGGCGGTGACGGTGTGACCGTCGCGCGGCTGGCGCCCGAGCAGCGCGACCTGCTGGACCTCGTCCGCGCCTGGGCGCGCACGGAGGTGGCACCGCGGGCCGCCGCGTTCGAGGCGGCCCACACCTTCCCGCGCGAGCTGTTCGCCGAGCTCGGGCGGATGGACGTCGCCGGCCTCGGGGTCGCCGAGGAGCACGGCGGCTCCGCGCAGCCGTCGGCGGTCTCCCTGCGGGTGGTCGAGGAGATCGCCCGCGCCTTCTTGGCCCTGGGCATGGGGCTGTCGGTCCACTGGCTGGCGACCTGGGCCATCGAGCGCTACGCCGCGGAGGACGTCCGCAAGGAGGTCGTCCCGCTGCTCGCCTCGGGGAGTGGCTGGCCGCCTACTCGCTGTCGGAGGCGGGCAGCGGGTCCGACGCCGCCGGGCTGGTCACCCGGGCGCGCCGCGACGGCGGTGACTGGGTGATCGACGGGACCAAGGCGTGGGTCACCGACGCGGGCGAGGCGGACTGCTACGTGGTCATGTGCCGGACCGGGGAGGACCGGACCCGCGGGATCTCCGCGCTGCTGGTCCCCGCCGACACCCCGGGGCTCACGATCGCCTCGCCGGAGCGCAAGATGGGGCTCTGGGCGTCCCCGACCCGCCAGCTGGTCTTCGACGGGGCGCGGGTCCCCGCGCGCAACCTGCTCGCCGAGGAGGGCCAAGGGTTCACGGTGGCGATGAGCGCCCTGGACGGCGGGCGGCTGGGCATCGCCGCGTGCGCGGTGGGGCTGGCGGACGCGGCCCTGGGGACCGCGGTGGCCTACGCCCGCGAGCGCGAGCAGTTCGGCCGGCCCATCGGGGAGTTCCAGGGCGTCGGGTTCCTCCTGGCCGACATGGCCACGGGGGTGGAGGCGGCGCGCGCGCTGACCTACGAGGCCGCGGACCGCCGCGACCTCGGCCTGCCGTTCTCGCGCCTGGCGTCGATGGCCAAGCTGACGGCGACCGACACCGCGATGCGGGTCACCACCGACGCGGTGCAGGTGCTGGGCGGCAACGGCTACACCCGCGACTACCCGGTGGAGCGCTGGTTCCGGGAGGCCAAGGTGCTGCAGATCCTGGAGGGCACGAACCAGGTGCAGCGCATGGTCATCGCCCGCGACCTGCTCCGCCCGCCCCGACCGTGAGCGCGACCGCCAGGGGGGCGCCACGGGACCGGGACGGTACCACCCTGCGCCGGGCGCTGGCGGCCGGGGTGCTCGTCGCGGTGCTGGTGGGCGGGCCGTTGCTGCTCGCCGGTCTCGTGGGGCCCGACCCCGACCGCGCGGCCGTCGTGGCGGCGGTGGTCGGGTTCGTCGCGGGCACGTTCGCGGCCGCGCTGTGGCTGCTGGTGGCCGTGGCGCTGGACCTCCTGGCCGGCGAGCCGCCGGGTGCGCGGCGGGCGCTGTGGACCGGCGCGGCCGTGCTGGTGGCCGTCACCAGTCCCTTCCTGCTGCTGGCGGCGGGCGGCTAGGGTCCGCGGATGGCCACATTCTCCTGCCAGACGTGCGGCAAGCCCTTCTCGGTCCCCAAGGCCACGCTGGACAAGTACCCGGGGTGGACCCCCAAGCAGTGCCGCGACTGCAAGGGCGGGACCGCCGCCACGACCGCGGGCGGGGGCGCGCGGCCGCGCGGGCGGCGCCCGTCCAAGGTCGAGGAGAACCTCACCGTCGACCAGGTCCTGGCCAAGTACGACGCCGGACCGGCCGACGGCGTCTTCACCGACGGGTCCGCCGACCCCAACCCGGGCCCGGGCGGCTGGGGCGTGGTCTGGGTGCGCGACGGCCGGGTGGTGGACCGGGCCCACGGGTCCGAGCCGCACACGACCAACAACCGCATGGAGCTGACCGCGCTGATCCACGCCTACCGCATGGTCCCCCCCGGCGAGGCGGTGACGGTCTGGACCGACAGCAAGCTGTGCGTCGACACGATCACCACCTGGGCGCCGGGGTGGGCCGCGCGGGGGTGGACGCGCAAGGGCGGTGACATCGCCAACCTCGACCTCGTCCAGGAGCTCTACGCGCTGGCCGTGGCCCGCCCCGACATCGAGCTGCGCTGGATCAAGGCGCACAACGGGTCGCGGTGGAACGAGTACGCCGACGCGCTGGCGACCGCCTGGATGCGGGAGACGGTGTGACCCCCGGGGTGACCGCGGGCGGGACCGCGGGCGTGACCGCGGGCGGGACCGCGGGCGTGACCGCGGGCGGGACCGCGGGGCGCACGCTGCTGGTCGCCGACGGCGTGCTGCCCCTGGACGGGGAGCCGGTCGGTGATCCGCTGCCGCGGGCGCTGCTGCTGGACGGCGACCGGATCGCCTGGGTGGGGGACCCCGCCGACGCCCCCGCGACGGACGCCCCCCGGGTCGACCTCGACGGCTGCTGGATCACGCCCGCGTTCGTCGACGCCCACGTGCACGGCACCGCCACGGGGCTGGCGGCGACCGGCCTGGACCTCGACGGCGTCGGGAGCCTGGCCGCGGCGCTCGCCGCCGTCCGGCGCCACGCCGCCGACCGGCCCGGGCGGGTGGTGCGCGGCCTGCGCTGGGACGACAGCACCTGGCCCGAGCGGCGGCCGCCGACGGCGCGGGAGTTGGAGGCCGCCGCCCCCGGGCGCCCGGTGCTGCTCCTCCGCGTCGATGGGCACAGCTGCGTGGTCGACCCCGGGACGCTGGCCCGGCTGCCCCTGGCCCGGCTGGCGGGCGTGGACCGCGACGCGGCCGGGGAGCCGACCGGCTGGCTGCTGGAGGAGGCGTCCCAGGCGGCCCGCCGGCTGGTCGACGGCGCGCTGTCCGCCGCCGACCTCGCGGCGGCCCGGCGGGCGGCGGCGGAGGCCGCGGCGGGGCTGGGCATCGCGAGCCTCCACGAGATGGGCCACCCCGGGCTGTCCAGCCTCGACGACGCGCTGGCCTGGGCCGCGGGGGGTCTGCCGGTCGAGGTGCTGGTGTGGTGGGCGGAGCTGGACGCCGGCGCCGGTCCCCGCCACGGGCTGCGCCCCGGCGGGGACCTGTTCCTGGACGGCTCCGTCGGGTCGGGGACCGCCGCGGTCGCGCAGGGGTACCCCGGCGGGGGCACGGGGGAGCTGTTCCACGACGACGACGCGGTCACGGCCTTCTTCGTCGGCTGCACGGGGTCCGGCCGGGGGGCCGGGGTGCACGCCATCGGGGACCGGGCGATCGACCAGGCGGTCCGCGCCCTGGAGCGGGCGGCCGAGGAGCACGGCGCCGAGGCCGTGCGGCGCTGCCGCCACCGCATCGAGCACCTGGAGCTGCCCCGGCCGGACCACCTGGGCCGGCTGGCGCGGCTGGGGGTGGTGGCCAGCGTCCAGCCCGCCTTCGACGACCGCTGGGGCGGCGAGGGGCGGCTCTACGCCCAGGCGTTCGGGGGCGCCACGGCGCGGGCGATGAACCCGTTGGCGCCGCTGGCCGCCGCGGGGGTGGCGCTGGCGTTCGGGTCGGACTCCACGGTCACCCCGCTGGATCCGTGGGGCGGGGTTGTGGCCGCCGAGGAGCACCGCGGCGGCCTCGGCATCGCCCGGGTCGACGCCCTCCGGGCCCACACCCTCGGGGGGCGCTGGGCGGCGGGGCAGGACGACGTGGGACCGCTGCGGCCGGGGCTGCGCGCCGACCTCGCGGTGTGGGACGGGGACCCCCTGGTGGGCGCCCCCCGGCGGCTGCGCTGCGCGGGGACGGGCGTCGCCGGGCGGGTCGCCCACCACGCCGGCGCGCTGGGGGCGGCGGGCATACCGAAAGTGGTCTGTCCTGCTGCTTCGCACCGTTTGCGCGGGTGCGCGCGGGTCTGGCGGCGGGTGACGGTGTTGGCGGGCCCGCGTTCGGGGTGCGACGCCTCCGGGGGGCCGCCCCACCCACGCCGGCGCGCTGGGCGCGGCGGACATCCCGAAAGTCGTCTGACCTGCTGCTTCGCACCGTTTCCGCTGGTCAGCGCGGGAATGGCGGCGGTTGACGGAGATGGCGGCACGGCTTACGGTCTGCGACGCCTCCGCAGGCGGAGAACGTCGGCGGGAGACGGGACACACGACGAACCGGGCCGGTCCGGGCTCCGGGAGGGTGGCGATCGGCGGCTCGTGGTCCCGTCACGGGAGCGCGGACGTCCGCGGCCTCACCGGCCGACGGATGGCAGGGAAGGGCTGGCACAGCCAGCGTGGAAGCAGGGGTAGCGCTCAGTAGACAACATCGGTGGCGGAGTTCGTCCCGCCGGCGATCGGCACCAACGGCGGTGCCCCCCACGTTCCACGGCCCCGGAGCTCCACCAGGCTCCGGGGCCGTCCGCTGCCCGGGAACAACGGCGCTCCCGCCGCCGTTACGTTGCGCGCCACGTGGACACCCGCTACAAAGCCCTGCCGAGTCCGGCGGTTCCGGGTGGGCGTGACCGCAGCCGATCAGCGCGGCGGACCTGAAACAGTTGACGTGTAGAACGAGGAGCCCCGGGCGTGTCCACCCCAGACGACTTCACGGCGGACGACGATCTCGCCGTGGAGGACAGTGACGAGGAGCTGGAGCTCGATGACGAGCTCCCCCTCGAGGAGGACGAGGACGACCTCGCCCTCGAGGAGGACGGCGACGCGGCGCTCGCGCTCGACGACGACGTCCTCACCCCGATCGACGACTTCACGGGCGACGACGACGACACCGAGGAGACCGACACCGTCGCGGTCGTGCCCGTGGTGGTGGTGGCCGACGAGGAAGAGGAGGAGGAGGGCCCCGACCTCGACGAGGAGACCGACGACGTCGTCGATGACGCCGAGGCGGAGGGGGAGGAGTCCCTCGACGTCCTGCTGTCCCGCGAGAAGGTCACCGAGGACGACGACCTGGGCCGCCTGGAGGAGCCGCGCGACGGCTTCACCGTGCCGGCCCAGCCCATCAGCCCCAACGAGTTCACGTGCCGCTCGTGCTTCCTGGTGAAGAACAGGGCCCAGCTCGCCGACGAGGAGAAGCTGTTCTGCCTCGACTGCGCATGACGCCGCGATGACGACCGCCCCGCCGCGCAGCGACCGCAGCGGGGCGGTGCGCGCGCCCGCCGGGCCGCGGCGGTCGCCGTGGGGAGCCTCGCTGCGCCGCCTGGGCCTGGCCGGTGCGGCCGGGATCCTGCTGTGGGCTGGCCACCCGCCCGTGGACCTCGGCGCGGCGGGCTGGGTGGCGATCGCGCCGCTGCTGCTGCTGGCCCGCGACCTCGTCGCGGAAGCCGGCCCGCGGCGCGTCCGCCGGGCGGCCGGCTGGGGCCTGCTGGCGGGGATGGTGTTCTTCGTGCCGCTGCTGGAGTGGCTCAGCCCCTTCGGCGGCCTGGTGCCGTGGCTGGTGCTGTCGCTGATCCAGGCGGCGACGGTCGCCGCGTTCGTCGCCGGGGTGGTGACCTGGGGGGACCGGCCCGGCCGCGCGGTGATGGCGGCGGTGTGGTGGGTCGCCCTGGAGGCGGTGCGCGGCGCGGTGCCGCTCGGGGGCTTCCCGTGGGGGCTGCTGGGCTACACCCAGCACGACGGGGGGCCGCTCCTGCCGCTCGCCCGCACGCTGGGGGTCCTGGGGGTCAGCCTCGCCTGCGCGGGCATCGCCGCGGCGGCAGCGGAGCTGGTGCTGCGGGCGCGGTCCGGCCCCCGCGCGCTGGCCGCGCCGATCGCCGCCCTCGTCGCCATCCCGGTGCTGGCCACGGGGCTGGGCGGCGCCCCGCCGACGCCGTCGGGTGCGACGCTGGACGTCGCCGCGGTCCAGGGGGCACGGCTCAACGAGACCGGCGCCGCCGGCATCAACCGCGAGGGCGACCGGGTCGTGGCCGTCGCCGAGCGCATGCGGGCCGCGACCCGCCCGCTGGCCGCCGACCCGCCCGAGCTGACGGTCTGGCCGGAGAACTCCCTGGACAGCGAGTACGACGACCCCGCCAACACCGTCCTGCGCTCCCAGGCCGCGGAGGCGCGGGCGCTGCTGGACGGCAGGCCACTGTTCGCGGGCGGGTGGCAGCGCGGCCCGACCCCGCGCACGCACCACAACGTCATGGCGGAGGTCACCGCCGACGGGCTGCGCCAGGTCTACCGCAAGCAGCGGGTCATCCCGGTGGGGGAGTACGTGCCGCTGCGCCCGCTGCTGGAGCTGTACCCCCTCGCCGACCAGCTGCCGCCGTCCGATGCCCTGCCCGGCGGGTCCCAGCCGCCGGTGACGCTGGCGGGCGCCCGTATCGCGGTGGCGATGTGCTTCGACAGCGTCTTCCCCGCCGCCGTCCGCGACCAGGTGCGCCAGGGGACCGACCTGCTGCTCGTGTCGACCAACAACACCAGCTACGGCGGGTCGATGAGCCGCCAGCACCTGGCCTTCAGCCAGCTCCGCGCGGTCGAGTCCGGCAAGCACGTCGTGCACGCCGGCATCTCGGGGATCTCCGGGATGATCGACCCCCGCGGGCGGGTTTCCCAGCAGACCGAGCGCCTGGCCGAGGCGATCATCCGCGCCGACGTCCCGCTGGTCCCGGGTGACACGCCGTACACCCGCCTGGGCGATGTCGTGGGTCCTGCGACCCTGATCCTGTCCGCCCTGGGCATCGCCTGGACGCTGCTGGACCGCCGCCGACGGGTAGGCTGAGCCCCACCAGGCCCCCGTCATCTAGCGGCCCAGGATACCGGCCTTTCAAGCCGGCGGCGCGGGTTCGAATCCCGTCGGGGGTGCCCAGGAAGGGTCTTTCGAACCGGCATATCGGTTCGGAACCCGCCCCTCTGCGGTCACCAACAGTCATTTCGCACCTCGACCAACAAGAGTACGGTCGAGGTTCGTTGCGTTCCTGGGTGTTCATGACCGGCCCGATGGCGGCGGCACGCTCGGCGTCGGAGATGCCGTCGTACCAGCCCCAGAACGGCTGCAAGGCGATGGGTCGTCCAGGCCGCTGCCGACGACCTGATCCACTACCTCCGCAACGACAGAGACCCGGGTGAGGCAGAAGAACTATCAGAGCGAGCGATCCGGCTGGCCAGTCGCGGCAATGCGCCTCCCACCCGGAAGGCCACCTACCTCGTCAACCTCGGCTACGCCGCAGCACGTTCGACAAAGCCTGGCACGCGGCATCGAGCTGCTCAACGATTGTGAGCGGCGTGAACTCCGTGTCCCGCAGACGACTCACTAGGCGCTAGCCGTCTGGTAAGTCCTGGCCCCGTCTCGTACGGGGCCCCAACCTGAGAGTCGGGATGTGACGGGCTCTGAGACTGGTCTCTGAGACTGGTACCGTGCCCACCGACTGCCGCTCCCTCGAGTTCCGCTACAGCTACCGGTTCACCAAACCGACCCTGCGTCGCATGTGGTCGAGCTCGTCTACCAGGGCGCCCCACGGGAAAAGGGCCGCACTTGGCGGCCCCATGTTGGGGGTCGGCAGCGGGTAAACGTCTGGGTCGAACAGGAGGCGTACTCCGAACTTGCGGAGGTCGGCTACGCTGCGCTGGAAGGCGGGATGTTGCGCTAGGGCGATGTTCGGGAACGGTACGGCAATGATGGGCAGCCCCAACCCGATCGCCTCATTCAGTAGCCCGAGCGCCAGCGTGTCACTGATGCCTGCCGCCCACTTGTTGACCGTGTTGAAGGTCGCGGGGGCGACTGCCATCGCTTGGGCGGGCGGGAGCACGTCTGGCTCCTCAGGCTGCTTGTAGTCGTAGCGCACCACGTGCCCGGTGATCTTGGTCAGGCGGGCTACATCGATGAACTTCTTCGCGGACGGAGTGGCGACAACGCACACCTCCCAGCCTTGCGCTTGCGCCTGCTGTACGAAGCCCGAAACGTCTTGCGCCGGCCGCCCGCCGCAGACCACCACGTAGAGCACGGGCAGTCGGGACTGGTCCTCGCTCACACGCCGTCCATCCGCCTGGAAGTCTTATGCCGCGACACCGATGCGAGCTGCAAGCTCTCGAAGGCCGGGAGCAGCGCCCTTGCGCTCTCTACCCAGCATGTCAACCACCAGACCCCGAACCTCGGTGTCGAGTCGGATCTCCTGAGCCGCCAAGCGCTCGGCTCGCAGCAGGGTGGCCACGGCTTCGGCCGGGCTGCCCACTTGATGGTGGGCGCGGGCGGTGTTGATGAGGAAGTGGGTACGCCGTTCGAGCAGGCCGCCAGCCAGCCGGTCGACGTCGACATGCTCGGCGCGTCGCAGGGCCTCCGAGCCGTTCTCCAAGCGGACCGCGATCTGCACGGCGTAGATCGCCACGCTGGTAGGGCCAAAGATGGCGTGGATGTCGGCGTGCTCGCGGCCTTGCTGACGGGCCGCGGCCTTGGCCTCGCCCAGCAGCTCCCAGGCCGTGGCCTCATCGCCACGGCTCGAACTGGCGACGGCTGCGGTCAGGACCAGGCCGCCCCAGGTCGCCAGGTGCGCGGGCGAGCGGTTCAGCAGCGGCTCCAACACCCCGGTCGCGGACGAGGCCACGTCGCCGGCTGCCGCGAACTGGCCAGCAGGGAGGAAGACGTTCGCGAGCCGGTAGCCGCCGGCGGCGACCAGCAGCGGGTCGTCGAGGGCTTTGCCGGCTTGGACGGCGCGGTCTGCTGCGATGAGGGCAAGGTCAGGCTCCCCGAGCTTCTTGAGCACCGACGAGGCCGCGTTGTAGGCGTGGGCGAGTAGCTGCCAGGCGGCTGGACGGGCGCTGTCCTCCACCGTGACAGCCGCCGTCTGAAGCATCGTCAACAGCGACGGAAGTAGCTTGCCCAAGGAGTCGTAGTCCGCGCCCTGACGCAGCTCCCAGGCCCGCCGCACCCGCTGACTCAACAGGCCCATGTCCAGCGGCACTGGCTCAGGTTCGGGTGTAGCGGTACCCAGGAGCGCTTGTCGCAGGGCTGTCACGCTGAAACGCGCTTCTCTAGACGGGCCGGACACCGCTCTCCCGGATGAGGCGACGGCCGCTGCCGCTCCCAAAACCTTCAGGGCGTCGCGGCGGTTCGCTGGAAGCTCCTGGCCTGAATGGTGCGGGGCGAGCAGGCCAGTTTGCTCCTCCCAGGTGGCTTCGTCTACACGGGCGTAGCGGTCGAAGGCTTCCCGCTGCCGTGGGGTGAGACGGTCTAGCGCCGTGTCGAGCGCCGCCTGGTGGGTGGGTGAGGGGGCGCTGACGCCGGCCTCCCAGTTCTGGATGGTGCGGACGGAGACTCCCAGGTAGTGCGCAAAGGTCTCCTGGCTCATACGCAGGACGCGCCGCCGCAGGACGCGTACCAGATGCCCCGTCCATTCCATTCGCACCCCCTCTACCGGGTCAGGATAACGGAGGGTACCGCCGTCTTGCGTGGCCCCTTCGTGGTTCTGGTGTGGCCGGATTGCCCGGGTCGGGGTTCTCTCGTCGGGAGCGGGGAACTCGGCAAGGTTGACAGCCGGCAGCTCCAGCACGCCCTTGCTGCAACCGGCCATGCTCGCCAGCCAGTGGTAGCCCTGAGAGACGGCCGCCTTACGCTCGCCATGCTCGTGCGAGCGGAGGACGACATGGACGCCATGTACCGCGGTCTCTGCATTGTCGACGAGGGAGTACGACAAGTGCCGGGGATCGAGCTTGGCGAACTGCACTGGCGGGCGGTAGCCCGGACCTCTCCCTCCGGCGGGTACGGCCGCGCCTCCTGATCTACAGCATTCGACGACGAGTATGCCCCCGCATTAGCGCTGCAGGAGCATGCTGTCGTTGCCGCTTCGCGAGGCTAGACGGGCTCAGTCGCGCTAACGACCTGGCGCGTCAACGCCGTACTCCTCTCCAAGCTCGTGAAGTAGCTGGCGCACGCGCTGCCATGATTCGGCGCGTACCGAGTTGTGCGACCCGTAGCATGTCTGCACTTCCAACTCAACCAACTAGCTCGAAAAGTTCGGACTGCTTGGACGTAGATTCGACCCCCATCCCTGAACCGCGGGACGGCGGGGCACGTCGGTCGCATCGCCAGGTGCGGTGGCGGCGGGGGGGCGTAGGCTCGGGTGGGGATGGACGAGGACGAGCTGCGGCGGCGGTTCGCGGGGGAGCCGGTGGGGCGGCTGGCCACGGTGCGCCCGGACGGGGCCCCCCACGTCGTGCCCATCGTCTTCGCCCTGGCGGGGGACGTGCTCTACACCGCGGTGGATCACAAGCCCAAGCGCACCCAGCGCCTCCAGCGGCTGGACAACCTCCGCCACGAGCCGCGCTGCGCGGTCCTGGTGGACCACTACGAGCCGGATTGGTCGGCGCTGTGGTGGGTGCGGGCCGACGGCACCGGCGCCGTCGTGGACGACGCGCCCCCCGACCACCCCGGGCGCCGGGCACTCGCGGCCCGCCACGCCCACTACCGCGCGCGGCCGCCCGGCGGTCCGCTGCTCGTCGTCACGGTCCGGCGCTGGAGCGGCTGGTCCGCGGCGGGCTGACCCACCCACAGGAGGAACTGGTTGATGGACATCGGCATCGGCATCCCCAACAGCATCCGCGGCACGACCGGCGCGCAGCTGATCGACTGGGCCCGCAGGGCCGACGCGGCCGGCTTCTCGACGCTCGGCTCGATCGGCGCCGTCTCGTACCCGACCTATGAGGAGCTGACGGTCTTCGCCGCGGCCGGGGCGGTCACCGAGCGCATCCGCTTCCTGCCCAACGTCCTGATCGCCCCGGCGCGCAGCACCGCGGAGCTGGCCAAGCAGGCGGCGACGGTCGACCAGCTGACCGGCGGGCGGCTGACGCTCGGGCTGGGGGTCGGCTGGCGGCAGAGCGACTACACCCTGACCGGGCGCGACTTCGGGGAGCGGGGCCGGCTGTTCGACGAGCAGTTGCGCGACCTGCAGCGGGCCTGGGCCGGCGAGGCGCTGGCGGAGGGGACGCGGCCGGCCAGCCCGGAGCCGGTGACCGAGCAGCGGGTGCCGATCCTGATCGGCGGCATGACCGACGCGACGCTGCGCCGGGTCGTGGAGTTCGGCGACGGCTGGACGGCCGGCGGTGCGCCGCCCGAGGCCACGCGCGCCTTCATGGACCGCGTGCGCGCCGCCTGGACCGAGGCCGGCCGCGAGGGCGCCCCCCGCTTCACCGCGCTCACCTACTTCTCCCTCGGCGACACCGAGGAGCGGTCGCGGGCCTACCTGCTGGACTACTACGCGCCGATGGGCGAGATGGCCGAGGTGATCGCGGGCAGCGCGCACCGCTCGCCCGGGGCCGTCAAGGAGGCGATCGCCATGTTCGCCGAGCTCGGCGTCGACGAGCTGATCCTCGACCCGACCGTCTCCGACCCCGACCAGGTGGACCAGCTCGCCGCCGTCGCCCTCTGACCCCTGCCCGCCGGGGAACTCAGGGGAGCGTGTCGACGGCGGGGGCGGGGACGCCGCCGGAGAGGCGGGCGTAGCCGGGGCCGCGGTCGAAGAACGCCAGGGGTCCGCGTGCGGCGCGCAGGCGGGCGCGCAGGGCGTCGGTGGCGGCGGGGTCGCCGGGGACCACGCCGTAATCACGCCCCGCGGCCACCGCCGACACCTTGCCGTCGCGGACGTCGGCCTCCACGCGCGCGGGATCGCGGTCCAGCGGGTCACCCCAGCCGCCCCCGCCGGTGGTGCGGATGCGGATCAGCTCGCCGGCGCGGACGGGCTCGGCGTCGCACAGCCCCTCGACGGCACGGCCCTCGATGGTGACCACGAACGGTGCGCCGGCACGACCGCCGCGCACCCCCCAGCACGACAGGATCGAGCGGTCCGCGATCGACATGAACGACGCGTCGCGCAGCATCCGGATCTGCTTGTCGTAGCCCAGCCCGCCGCGGAACTCGCCCGGCCCGCCGGAGTCGGTGGCCAGGCCCAGGCGCTCGACGCGCAGCGGGAACCGCGACTCGACGAACTCGGCGGGCAGGTTGCGCGAGTCGGGCACGACGTGGATGGTGTCCTCGCCGTCGGCGTACCAGCGCCCGCCCGACCCGCCGCCCAGCACCTCGCGCATCAGGTAGAACGCGCCGCGGTCGTCGGTGCCGTACACGCCGGTGTAGCGGATGGTCTCCTGGTCGGCGGGCATGCGCCCGTCCACGGCCTTGGCGACCACCCCGGCCAGGACCCCGAGCAGGCGCAGGATCACGAACGTGCGCGCGTTCGTCGGCGCCGGGAAGACCGGGGTGAGCAGCGTCCCCGGCGGGGGGAAGCGCAGCTCGAGCAGGTCGACGACGCCCTCGTTGACGTCCAGCTCCTTCAGGAAGTTGCCGTCGGCGTAGTCCGCGGCGTGGTTGATCGGCCCCTTGGCCTGGGGGCTGGTGCCGGTGAAGTCCAGGACCAGCTTCTCCGGCGTGCGGGTCATGGTGATGCGCTGGGCGTGCAGGCGGGGCGGGTCGACGCCGTCGTGCTCGGCGTAGTCCTCCCAGACGTAGGTGCCCTCCGGGATCTTGGCGAGGATCTCGTCGCGGAACACCGCGGTCGTGCGGTCGACGATCGCGTCGAAGCAGGCTTCCACGTCGGCGCGGCCGTAGCGGGCGAACAGCTCGGCGATCCGATCCGCGCCCATCCGGCAGGCGGAGCACTCGGCGTCCAGGTCCCCGGCGAGGCTGTCGGGCATCCGCGAGTTGCGGGTCATGATCCGCAGCGCCGCCTCGTTGGGCACCCCGCGGTCCCACAGCTTGATCGGGGGGACCATGAGGCCCTCCTCGAACGCCGACCGCGCGGAGCTGGGCATCGACCCGGGGACCGACCCGCCGATGTCGTCGTGGTGGCCGAACGCCTGGACGAAGCCGACGACCTCGCCCTCGGAGAACACCGGGACGGTCACGCAGAGGTCCGGGAGGTGGCCGATGCCGCCCTCGGACAGGTAGACGTCGTTGTGGAAGAAGACGTCGCCGGGGTGCATCCCCGCGACCGGGAAGTCGCGCACGATCGGGTGGACCAGCGCCGAGTAGCTGCGGCCGGTCAGCTTGCGCAGGCGCCGGTCGTGGATGCCGGCGCGGAAGTCGTGGGCGTCACGGATCATCGGCGACCGCGCCGTGCGCGCGATCGCCTCCTCGACCTCGGCCTCCACGGCCCGCAGCGTCCCCTCGACGATCTCCACGAGCACCGGATCGACGGTCACGCGCGCTCCAGGACGAGGTTGCCGAACGCGTCGGCGCGGGCGGTGAAGCCGGGCGGGACCGGCACGGTCGACCCGAACTCCTCGAGGACCGCGGGGCCGGCCACCACGTCGCCCGCGCCCAGGCGCGCGCGGTCGTACAGGTGGGTGTCCATCCAGGCGGCGAAGCGCACGGGGCGGGTGCCGGTGGGCCGGGGGTCCCCGCTGCCCGGCGCGAGGCGGGGCAGTGCGGGGGTGGGGACCGGGCCGACGCCGGCGACGCGCAGGTTGACCCACTCGACCCGCTTCGCCGGGTCGCCGGGGTAGGCGTAGCCGTAGCGCTCGCGGTGGGCGGCGTGGAAGGCGGCCGCGGTGGTGGCCGCAAAGGCGTCGTCGATCGGTCCCGAGGGCGCGGGCACGCGCACCTCAAAGGCCTGGCCGGCGTAGCGCAGGTCCGCGGCGCGGACGACGCGCTGGTCGGCCGGCGCGAAGCCCTCGGCGGCGAGGGTGGTGCGGCCGCGCTCCTCCAGGCCCGCGTAGGCGGCGGCCAGCGCGACGAGGTCGAGGTCGTCGTGGGCGACGACGTGGGTCTGCACGTCGTCGACGCGCACGTCGACGGTGAGCAGGCCGAAGGCGCTGACCGTGCCGGGGTCGCGGGGGACCAGCGCGGCGCGCAGGCCGAGCAGGTCGACCAGCCGCGCCGCCTGCAGCGGCCCGGACCCGCCGAAGGCGGTGAGGACGAAGTCGCGGACGTCCAGGCCGCGCCGGACGGTCACCTGGCGGATCGCGTTGGCCTGGTTCCACGCGGCGATCTCCAGCACCCCCTCCGCGCACGCCTCGACCTCCATGCCGACCTCGTCGGCCAGCTTCGCGAGGCCCGCCCGCGCGGCGTCGGCGTCGAGGGGGATCGCCCCGCCGAGCAGGTGCGGCGGGATCCGGCCGAGGAGCAGGTGGGCGTCGGTGACGGTCGGCTCGGTCCCGCCGCGGCCGTAGCACAGCGGGCCCGGGTCGGCCCCGGCCGACCGCGGGCCGACCTTCAGCCCGCCCTCGCGCGAGACCCACGCGACCGACCCGCCGCCGGTGCCCACGGTGACGATGTCGATCATCGGCACCTTGACGGGGAAGCGGCCGACGACGCCCTCGGTGGTCAGGCGCGGCTCCCCGCCGGTGACGACGCTGACGTCGGTGGAGGTCCCGCCGCCGTCGAGGGCGAGGACGCGGTCGAACCCGGCCGCGGTCGCCACCACCGACGCCCCCAGCGCGCCGGCGGCCGGCCCCGACAGGACCGTGGTGATCGGCTGGGCGGTCACCTGCGCGGCGGAGGAGATGCCGCCGTTGGAGCGCATGACCGCGAACGGCGGCGCGCCGAATGCGGCGAGGCGGTCGCCGATGGCCGCGACGTAGCGGGCGACGCGGGGCTTCACGAACGCGTCGACCAGGGTCGTGACGCTGCGCTCGTACTCGCGGTACTCGCGCAGGACGTCGGAGCTGATCGACACCGCCACGCCGGGCGCTTCGCGGGCGAGGATCGCGCGGACCCGGCGCTCATGGGCGGGGTCCAGGTAGCTGTGCAGGAGGCAGACGCCGACCGCGGTGACGCCGCGGGCCGCCAGGTCCCGGGCGGAGGCGGCGACCGCCTCCTCGTCGAGGGGCCGGACGACCGCGCCGGTGGCGTCCAGGCGCTCGGGGACCTCGCGGACCAGGTCGAGGGGGACGATGCGGTCCGGCTTGACCCAGAAGTAGGAGTTGCCGTAGCCGTCGGGGACGCTCTGGCGGGCGATCTCCAGGACGTGGCGGAAGCCCTCGGTGACGAGCAGGGCGAGCCCGGCGAAGTCGCCCTCCAGCAGGGCGTTGGTGGCGACGGTGGTGCCGTGGACGAACGCGCCCGGGTCGGCGCCGGCCAGGGCGGCGGCCTGGCGGGCGCCGGCCAGGAACGCCCGCGACGGGTCGTCGGGGGTGGAGGCGACCTTGGTCGACACCATCGCGCCGCTGGTCTCGTCCAGCGCCACGACGTCGGTGAAGGTCCCGCCGGTGTCGATGCCGATCCGGATCACGCGCTGCGCCGGCCGACGAGGACGCCCGCCAGCGCGATCGCCGCACCCACGACCGCGGCGAGCAGGTGGGTCAGCCCGGCGGGCGGCGCCGCGGCGGCCTGCGGGCGCCCGGGGAAGACCGCCCCGAACGGCGCGGGCACGCCGCCGTCCCCGGCGGGCGCGGCGGGTCCGGCGGCACCCGCAGCGGGCGCGGCGACGGCGCCCGCCCCGGCGGGTCCGCCCGCCGCGCCGAGCTCGGCGGGCGGCGGGTCCTCCGCGGGGGGGGTGGCCAGGTGGGCGTCGATCGGGGTGAAGAACTGCGCGGCGGTGCGCTTGGCGACGCCGGCCAGGACGCGCTGGCCGACGCCCGCGACCGTGCCGCCGACGGCCGCGTCGGCCTCGTAGCTGACGCGGGTGCCGTGCGCGCCGGCCGGGGCGAGGGTGATCGCGCAGGTCGCGTCGATCGTGCCGGGCGCGCCGGACCCCGACGCCCGCAGGGTGTAGCCCCGCGGCGGGTCCAGGTCGCCCAGGGCGACCACGCCGTCGTAGACGCCGCGGATCGACGCGACGCCCGCCTCGACGGTCACCCGGTACTCGTCCGCGCCGACCCGCTGCAGGGCGAGCGCCCCCGGGATCGTCCGCGCCAGCACCGCCGGCTCGGTCAGCGCCGCCCACACCCGCGCGGGCGGCGCGGCCAGATCGTGCGTCCCGCTGACCCTCACGCCGAACCCCCCTGCAGCTCGAACAGCTCCGACGGCGACACCGGCATGCGCGCGATCGCCACGCCGGTCGCGTCCTCGATCGCCGCGGCGAGCACCGCCGACCCCGGGATCACCCCCGCCTCGCCCGCACCCTTGATGCCCAGCGGGTTGAGCGGCGACGGCGTCTCCAGGTGCGCGATCTCGATGTGGGGGACCTCGGTGGCGTAGGGCATGAGGAAGTCCATGAACGAGGCGTTCTGGAGCTGGCCGTGCTCGTCGTAGGCCATGCGCTCGTACAGCGCCCCCGCGACCCCCTGCGCGACCCCGCCGTGGATCTGGCCCTCGACGATCATCGGGTTGATCAGGTTCCCGCAGTCGTGCACCACCGCGTAGCGCAGGATGGTGACGTCGGCGGTCTCCGGGTCGACCTCGACGATGGCGGCGTGCATGCCGTTGGCGAAGGTCGACCGCTCGGGGGAGTAGTAGTCGCGGCCCTCCAGCCCCGGCGCCTCCCCGCGCGGCACCGGCGGGCCGCCGCGGACGGGCAGGCTGAACTGCGTCGCCGCCCGGGACTCCTCGCTGAAGGAGTAGCGCAGCGGGTTGGACAGCACCGCCACCGTGCGCAGCGGGATCGCGGCGTCGGGGCTGCCCTTGACCCGCACGATCCCCTCCACGATCTCGAGGTCGTCGGGGCTGGCCTCCAGTGCGTCGGCGGCGATGCGCAGCGCCTTGGCGCGCAGCTCGCGGGCCGCCAGCGCGATCGCGTTGCCGCTCATCACCGCCGCCCGCGACGCGAACGTGCCCACCGCGTAGCCGAACCGCCGGGTGTCGCCGGTGACGACGTGGACGTCCTCCATCGGCACGCCCAGCTCGGTCGCGACGATCTGGGCGAACACGGTCTGGTGGCCCTGGCCCTGGCTGGACAGGCCGGTCGACACGTTGACGCGCCCGTTGGGCTCGACCTGGACGTGGCCGCCCTCGTACGGCCCGACGCCCGTGCCCTCGACGTAGCAGGCCAGGCCGATCCCGATGCGGCGGCCCTCCGCGGCGGCCTCGGCCTTGCGGCGGGGGAAGTCGTCCCAGCCGATGAGGTCGGTGATCATCCGCAGCGTCGCGGGGAAGTCGCCGCTGTCGTAGATCGCGGGCCGCCCGTCCTGGAAGGTCAGGCCCAGGTCGTAGGGCATCTGCTCGGGCTGGACGATGTTGCGGCGGCGGACCTCGGCCCGGTCCAGGCCCAGCTCGGCGGCGATGCGGTCGACGGTCCGCTCCATGCAGAACGCCGCCTGCGGGCGGCCGGCGCCGCGGTAGGGCGTGACCGGGACGGTGTTGGTGTACAGGCTCGAGAACTCCACGCGGTAGGCGGGCAGGACGTAGGGCCCGGGCAGCTGGGTCGAGGTGATGATCGGGACGATGATCCCGTACGGGGTGTACGCGCCGTGGTCGTGCAGGAAGCGCACATCCAGGGCGAGGATGCGCCCGTCGTCGTCGAAGCCGACGCGCACGTGCTGCTCCTGGGCGCGCTCGTGGGTCGCGGCGACGAAGTGCTCGCGGCGGTCCTCGGTGTACTTGACCTCCCGGCCCAGCAGGCGCGCGGCCCAGGGGACCAGCACCTCCTCGGGCCACGGATGCATGATCTTCACCCCGAACCCGCCGCCGACGTCGGGCGCCACGCACTCGACCTGGCTGTCGGGCAAGCCCAGGATCGCCGCCACGGCGAAGCGCACGCTCGTGGGCGTCTGGGTCGAGGAGTACACGCGCAGGCGCTGGTCGTCGGCGTCCCAGCGGGCGTAGACGCCGCGGCCCTCCAGCGGGGTGGAGGCGCTGCGCTCGATGTCCAGGCGCAGCTCCAGGGTGCGCGGCGCGGCGGCCAGCGCCGCGTCGACGTCGCCGACCTCCTGGACCAGGTGGGCGGCGACCTCCTCGGCGCGGTCCAGCCCGACGACGGGGGGGAGGACCTCGTAGGTGACCCGGACGCGGTCCGCGGCGTCCTCGGCGAGGTAGCGGTCGGCGGCGACGACCATCACGACCGGCTCGCCGACGTGGCGGACCAGGTCCTTGGCCAGCGCGTGGGCGGTCCGCGGCGCGGTCAGGGCCGGGTGGGGGATGAGCAGGGGGAGGGGGTCGGCGAGGCGGCCCGGCAGGTCCTCGTGGGTGTAGATCGCCACCAGCCCCTCCACGTCCAGGGCGGCGGTGACGTCGACGTCGAGCACGCGGGCGTGCGCGTGGGGGCTGCGCACGAACGCGACCTCCAGCGCATCGTGGCCGAGGTCGTCGAGGTAGCGGCCCTCCCCGCGCAGCAGCCGGGGGTCCTCACGGCGCTCGACGCGCTCGCCGAACACGCGCGTGGTCACCGGCGCGCCTCCCCGGGGACCCCGCCGCCGGGCGGGGGGGCGTAGGGGCCCGCGGCGAGGGGGGCCTCGGCGACGGGCTCCTGCGGGTCCTCGCCCGCCCACGGCCCGGCCGGGTCGCCGCCCTGGCCGGCCGCGAGCAGCTCGGCGGCGCGCCGGACCGACGTGGTGATGTTCTGGTAGCCGGTGCAGCGGCACAGGTTGCCCGCCATGCTCTCCTCGATCTCGCCGTCGGTCGGCGCGGGGGAGCGGTCCAGCAGCCCGGCGGTGGTCATCAGGAACCCGGGGGTGCAGAACCCGCACTGCAGCCCGTGGCACTCGGCGAACGCGCGCTGGATCGGGTGCAGCGCGCCGTCGGGGCCGGCGAGCCCCTCCACCGTGCGGATCGCCGCCCCCTGCGCGGTGACGGCGAGCAGCAGGCACGACCGCACCGGCTCCCCGTCGAGCAGGACGGTGCAGCAGCCGCAGACGCCGTGCTCGCAGCCGGCGTGGGTGCCGGTGAGGCCGAGGTCGTGGCGCAGCGCGTCGGAGAGGAGCCGCCGGGCGGGGACGGTCGCCGTGCGCGGCACGCCGTTCACGTGCAGCGTGATGTGGTGCTGCTCCTCGGTCACGGTCCCTCCCTGGGGCAGCGCGGGGGCGGCGGGGCGGTCACGGGCGGTCCCGCGCCGCGGCCAGGGCGCGGCGGGTCAGGACCGTCGCGAGGTGGCGGCGGTAGGCGGCGGTCGCGTGGATGTCGGCCTCCGGGTCGACCGAGGCCGCCGCGTAGCCCCCCGGGTCGTCGGCCGGGAGGTCCAGGACCAGCGGGACGGGGGCGACGCCGAGGTAGGCGGCGCGGGCGGCGCCGGTCTCGCGGTCCACCGTCGCGGCGACGCCGCACAGCGCGTAGTCGCCGTGGCGGCGCGACAGCTCGACGACGGCGGTGCCGGTGGCGGGCGGGACGGCGGGGAACCACACGGAGGTGACCAGCTCGCCGGGGCGCAGGGCGGTCTCCAGCGGCGCGACGAAGAACACGTCCGCGGGGACGTCGCGCACGCCGGCGGCCGACGCGATCCGCACCGTGGCGCCGAGCAGCGCGGCCACGGCCGGCAGCTCCGCGGCGGGGTCGCCGTGGGCGATGGACCCGACCACCGTCCCGCGGTTGCGGATGACGGGGTGGGCGACCAGCGGCAGCGCGTCGCCGAGCAGCGGGCAGACCTTGCGGGCCGCCTCGTCGCGCTCCAGGTGCGCCTGGCGGACCAGCGCGCCGACGCGGACGCCGTCGCCGGTGACCTCGACGGCGTCCAGCTCCGCGACGCGGTTGATGTCGACCAGGTGCGGCGGGGACGCCAGGCGCATGTTCAGCAGGGGGATCAGGCTCTGGCCGCCCGCGAGCACCTTCGCCCGCGGGTCGGCGGCCAGGAGGGCGACGGCCTCGGCGGTGGTGCCCGGGGACGACCAGCGGAACGGCGGCGGCTTCACGGCGACCCCCCTCGGTCGGGACCCGGGCCGGGACCGGAGCCGATGGCGGCCAGCGCCCGGACCGCGTCGGCGAAGCAGGCGATCGGCGGGGTCACCAGGCCCGCGCCGACCTGCCCGGTACCGGCCTCGCGGCCGGCCATGCCGGTGTTGACGGCCGGCACGACGCCGGTGCGCACCACCAGCGTGGCGTCGATCCCCGCCGGGGTGCCGCGGAAGCCGAGCGCGGGGATCTGGTAGGCGGGGTGCTCGGCGAGGGTGATCCCGTACATCGCCAGGGTGTTGGCGACGGCGTCGTCGACGTCGCCGCCGACGAAGCGGACGATCGCGGGGGCCGCGGCCATCGCGAACCCGCCCAGGCCGGCGGTCTCGGTGATCGTGGAGTCGCCGATGTCGGGGTTGGCGTCCGCGGCGGTGAAGCCGGGGAAGAACAGGCCGTCGGGGACGGTCGCGGGGGCGGTGAACCAGCGGTCGCCGGTGCCCGACAGCTGGACGCCGAACTCCGTGCCGTTGCGGGCCATGGCCACGACCAGGCTGGACCCGTCCTCGCCGCGGGCGGCGTCCGCGGCGGCCTTGGACGCGGCCATGCCGATGTTGAGGAAGAAGTGCTCGTTGCCGTCGACGAAGCGGAAGACGTCGGCGGTCGCGCCCGCCTCGACGAGGTCGGCGGCGAGGGCGCGCAGGAGCAGCGCGGTGGCGGCGCGGTTGCGGTTGTGCAGCTCGTCGCCCATCTGCAGGGCCTGCGCGCCGAGCGCGCGGACGTCCAGCGGGCCGTGGCGGCGCAGGGCGGCGCGCAGGACGGGTGCCAGGACGCGCTCCATCCAGCGCAGGCGGTCCAGCACCTCCGGCCCGTAGGCGCCGTAGCGCAGGACCTTGCCGAGGCCCTCGTTGAGGGTGCAGCGCGCGACCGTCCCGGACTCCTCGTCGCGCACGACGTACATGGGCATCGACGGGCTGACCACGCCGGCCATGGGGCCGACGGCACCATGGGCGTGGCAGGGGGCCAGGTCGATGCCGCCCGAGGCCGCCAGGGCCGCGGCCTCGCCGGGGTCGGCCGCCCAGCCCTCGTAGAGCAGCGCGCCGATGATCGCGCCGCGCAGCGGGCCCGACGCGTCCTCCCAGCCGATCGGCGGGCCCGCGTGCAGCAGGCCGCGCCCGGCGGCGAGGGCGGGGACGGCCTCGCGGGCGGGGACGACGTCGACGAGGAACGGGCGGGCGGCGAGCAGGCGGGCGACCGCGCGCTGGTTGGGCGCCTCGGCGTCGATCGCGGCGAGCGCGTCCGCGGTGCCGGGCGGCGGCGGGCGCCAGGCGACCGGGGTCACCTCGGCGCCCTGGACCCGCAGCGCGTCCTCGAGCACCGCGACCCCCGCGGTGACCACGCCCGGCGCGGCGTCGAACCTCACGCGCCCACCTCCCCGGCGGCCGGCGGGTCGTCGCCGGGCGCGGTGGTCAGCTCCAGGGCCTTGCGGGCGGCGGCGGCGTTGGACAGGTGGACCGAGCCGCCCGCGGCTACGAGCAGGGCGGCCTGGCGGTCGCGGTCCTGCGGGTCCGCCGCGGTGCCGCACAGCGCGACCACGGCGGCCGCGCCCCGGTCGACGGCCGCCGCCACGGCGGGGGCCAGCTCGGCCGCGGGGTCGGGGTGGGCGCCGTGGCCCAGCACGACGTCGAGCAGCAGCAGGTCCCCGGCGCCGGCCCCGGCGATGGCGTCCAGCCGCGCGCGCTGGTCGATCATCGGGTGCGGGCGCCCGCGCGTGAAGCGGTCGTCGCCGAAGTCCGTGATCGCCGCGCGGGGGAGGATGGCGGCGGCCTCCTGGGCCAGCGTCCCGCCGGCGAACAGCCCCAGCAGGCGACCGGGGGCATGGCCGCGCTCGCGGGGAGCGGGCCACCAGTGCGGTTCGCGCCAGGCGTCGCCCGCGAGGTCGGCGGCGACCGCGGTCAGGTCGGGTCGCCCGGGCCCGACGAAGGCGAGGGTGACCGGGGTCGCGCAGGCGGCCGCGGCCGCGGCGACGCGGTCGGCGACCGCCGGGGCGGGGGTCTTGGAGAGCACGACGATGCGCTGCGTGCCGGGGTCGGCGTCGAGCAGGGCCAGCGCCTGGAGCGTCGAGGCGCCGCCGACCTCCTCGGACAGGTCCCGCCCGCCGACGCCCAGGACCGCGCGCAGGCCGACCCCCGCGTCGTCGAGCAGGCACGCGACCTGCTGCGCGCCGGTGCCCGACGCGGCGACCACGCCGAGCGCGCCGGGGCGCACGACGTTCATGAAGCCGAGGCCGACGCCGCCGATCAGCGCCGTCCCGCAGTCGGGGCCCATGACCAGCAGGCCGCGCCGCGCCCCCTCCGCCTTGAGGGCGACCTCCTGCTCGACCGCCACGTTGTCGCTGAAGATCATGACGTGCAGGCCCGCGCGCAGGGCGTCGCGCGCCTCGGGCACGACGTGGGCGCCGGGGACCGACAGCAGGGCCACGTCGGCCGCGGCGCCTCGGGCGGCGCCGCGGACCGTGCGCGGCGGCGGGGCGGTGCGCCCGCCCGGCGCGGCGGTCCCGCCCGCCAGGGCCGCGTCGACGTGGGCGCGCGCGCCGCCGCGGCGGCCTCGTCGCGCGCGCGGACGGCGACGAGCAGGTCGTCGGGACCCGCGCCCGCCGCCCCGGCCGGGTCGAGCGCCAGGTCGCCCAGCAGCGCGAGGTTGAGCTCGGTGGCCATGGCCACCAGGGCCGCCTCGACCCCCTCCAGCGCGCCGACGTCGCGGCTGACGGCCATCAGCGTGACCGAGTCGTGGTACGCCCCCCGCCGCACCTCCACCCACGCCGTCACGCCGCGCCCCCGGGCACCGCGGAGGTGCCCGCGCCCCGCCCCGCGCCGGAGTGGCCGGTCACGCCGGGACCGCCGCGCTGGCGGTGGCGCCCAGGAGCAGGCCGGCGGCGAGGTCGCGGCCGCTGGTGTGCCCCACCCGGGCCAGGGCCAGGGCCGCGGGGGCGGGCGCCCCGTCCCCGCCCAGGGCGCGCAGGAGGGTGGCGGCCTGGGCGAGGACCTCGCCGCGGGCGGCGCAGGCGAGCAGGGCCGCCGACAGGGTCGTGGTCCGCCCGGCGGCGCGGACGCGCAGCGGGGGCCCGCCGAGCAGGTGCAGCGCGGCCAGCGCCCCGGCCAGGACGTCGTCGCCGGCGGGGGTCAGCCCGGGTCCGAGGCCCACGAGCCGTTCCGCGGCGGCGTCGGCGCCCGCGCTGCCGAGGGCGGCGGCCAGGGCCGGCAGGTGCCCGGCGACCGCCGACGGCGACCCGGCCAGCGCCGCGCGCGCCTCCTCGACCGCGCCGGGCCCGACCGGGCCGACCTGTGGCCGGGGGTCCCACCACGTGGTCACGGTCACCCGCATGCCGCCCACCGCGACGGCCCCGTCGCCGACCAGCGCGGGCGTGCCAGGGCGCACCGCCGGCAGCGGCGCGGGGTCCTCCAGGACCAGCGCGACCGGCAGCCGCAGCCCGTCGGCGGCGACCACCGCGACCACCTCCGCGCCGAGGGCCACGTACACCGCCCGCGGGAAGGCGCCCAGCACCCGCCCCCGCCGCACCGGCCCCGTCACGAGCCGGTGCACCGGCAGCGCACCGCTGCCCGCCCTCAGCGGTCCCGGCACCGTCACCGGCGCCGCCACCCCCGGCACCGTCACCGGCGCCGCCGCCGCGGGCGGGGGCGCAGCGGCAGGGGGCGTCGCGGGCGGGGGAAGAGGCCCGGCCGTAGCGGGGTCAGGCACGGGCGAACCAGTCGCGCAGCTCGGCGGGGTCGCGGGTCACGCCCAGGGCCACCATCAGGGCGAGGCGGGCCTTGGCGCTGTTCAGCCCGTTCGCCCGCAGCACGCCCAGCCCGTCCAGCGTGACCCCGCCGCCGGGGCCGCCGTAGACCGCGGCCGTGCGCCCCGTCCAGCAGCGCGAGGTCAGCACCACGGGCACGCCCCGGTCGCGGGCCTCGGCGATGCCGGGGACCACCTCGCCGGGCACGTGACCCGCGCCGGTGCCCTCGACGACCAGCCCCTGCGCCCCGGCGTCGAGGAACCACCGCAGGGGCGCCGCGTCCATCCCGGTGAAGACCTTGACCAGCGCCACCTGGTCAACGATCGCAGAACCGCGGGGCGGGCGCCCGGGGGAGTCGAGCCCGAAGCGCACCCGCCCGGCCTCCACGCGCCCGACGACGCCGCCCCCGGGCGACCGGAACGTCGCGACGTCGAGGGTGTCGGTCTTGGTCGCCCAGCGGGCGGCGTGGACCTCGTCGTTGATGGTCAGCAGCGCCCCCCGCCCCCGCGCCGCCGGGTCGCGGGCGATGCGGGCGGCGTTCAGCAGGTTGCGCGGCCCGTCCGCCCCGACCTCCGAGGCGTTGCGCATCGCGCAGGCGAACACGATCGGCCCGGCCGCGGTGGCGTCGCCAGCCAGCAGGTCGGTGAGGTAGAGCGTCTCCTCGATGGTGTCGGTGCCGTGGGTGACGATCACGGCCTCGTCGCCCGCCTCCAGCGCCGCCCGCGCGCGCTCGGCGACGCGGACCATGGTCGCGGGCGTGACGTTCCAGCCGTTGACCCGGTCGATCTCCTCCGCCTCGATCGGCCCGTGGTCCGCCAGGCCGGGGGTGGCGGCGATGAGGTCCGCCGCCGACGCGGCCGGGACGGCCGCGCCGGTCGCGTCGACGCGGCTGGCGATCGTCCCGCCGGTGGCGAGCAGGCGCAGGCTCACTCGCCCCCCGGGGTGACCTCGACGTCCTCGGCGACGAAGTCCTCGCCGGTGACGTCGCCGCCGATCGCCTCGTGGGCCTGCTCGACGAACTCGGTGCGGTAGGCCTCGTCGCCGGGCACGTCGGTGATCGCGTCGATGGAGTCGGCGGCGATCTGCGCGGTGCGCTCGTAGGCGTCGGGCACCATCGTCCCGATGCCCTCGGGCGAGGGCCAGATCAGCTTGTTGACCTCGTTCATCATCCAGCGCTGGTGCCCCTGGCCGAGGATCGACCCGCGGTCGAAGGTGCTCTGGACGCAGTCCTCGGGGTTGTCGCGGCAGTGGATCCACCCGCGCAGCGACGCCTCGACGAAGCGGCGCACGATGTCGGGGTTCTCCTCGACGTAGGCGGCGCTGGCGAAGATGCCGTCCTGGTACATCGCCGTCCCGGCGTCGTCCATGGTCAGGGTGACGAAGTCCTCCGGCTGGTAGAGCTCGCCGGTGTCGGGGTTCTCGGTCTCCAGCAGCTGGGCGTACTCGTTGTAGGTGGTGGCCGCGGCGGCGTCGACCTCGCGGTTGAGCAGCAGGCCCATGTCGAAGGGCTGGTCGACCAGCTCCAGGTCGGTCTCGGGGTCCAGCCCCACCTCCTGCAGCGCGGCGAGCAGCTCGTACTCGTTGCCGAAGCCCCAGATGCCGACGCGCTTGCCCTCCAGGTCCGCGATCGAGGTGATCCCGGAGTCGGCCCACGCGACCTCCATCAGCGCCGAGCGCTGGAAGACCTGCGCGACGTTGACGAAGTCCTCGCCCGCGCCGCGCTGGGCCAGCGTGGAGGCCAGCCAGTCGATGCCGAACTCCGCGCCGCCGCCCGCCACCACCTGGGCGGGGCCGACGTCGGGCCCGCCCTCCAGGATCTCGACCTCCAGGCAGTTCTCGGCGTAGAAGCCCTGGTCGTCCGCGGCGTAGTAGCCCGCGAACTGCGCCTGGGCCACCCACTTGAGCTGCAGGCGCACCTGGTCGACCGTCGCGCAGTCCCCGCTCGCGGCCGGCGTCGCCCCGTCGCCGCCCGCCGCCTGGTCCGTCCCGCCCCCGCCCCCGCACGCTGCCAGCAGCAGCGCCAGGCACAGCAGTCCCGCCGAACGCCTCATGTCCTGATCCCGCCTCACGTCCGGACCCCCCTGTCGTCTCGTCGCCACGGCATCGCCACCCGCTCGGCCAGGGCCACGGCGCCGAACAGCGCCAGCCCGAAGGCGCTGAGCGCCACGACCGTCGCCCACGCGCCCGTGTAGTCCGCGTTGGCCATCAGGGTCTTGATGAAGAACCCCGCGCTGTCGCGGAACCCGCCGAAGAACTCCGCGACGACCGCGGCGATGACCGACAGCGCCGCGGCGACGCGCAGCGCGCCGAACACGAACGGCAGCGCGGACGGGATCTGCAGCGCGGTCAGGACCGTGCGGCCCGGTGCGGCGTAGGACCGCAGCAGCTCCTGCGACGACGCCGGCGCCGACGCCAGGCCCGCGACGGTGTTCACCAGCACCGGGAAGAACACGACGAGGGCGACGACGGCCACCTTCGACCAGATCGACAGCGCGCCGAACCACAGGTTGAAGATCGGGGCCGTCGCCACGATCGGCAGGGAGCCCAGGACCACCCCGACCGGGACGACGGCCTCGCGCAGGGGCCGCCAGCGCGACGCGGCCAGGCCGGCGAGGAAGCCGCCCCCCGCCCCGATCGCGAAGCCGAGCAGCGCGGAGCGGCCGGTGACCCACGTCGCGCCGGCCAAGCGCGGCAGGTCCTGGACGACGGCCGCGGCGATCGCCGACGGCGGCGGCAGCAGGATCGGGCGGATCCCCAGCGCCCGGACCGCGACCTCCCAGACGACCAGGACGCCGAGCCCCAGGGCCAGCGGCGCCGCCGCCCCCGCCGACCGGCGGACCAGCCCGGCCCCTGGCGCGGGCGCGGCCCCCGCGACCGCCGCGGGCGTGGCGGCGGGGGTGGTCACGGGCGCACGCCCCGGCGCAGGGTCTCGCGGACCTCGGTGACCAGCTGGAAGAAGCGCGGGTCCTCGCGGGTGTCCTCGGTGCGGGGCTCGGGCAGGTCGACGGGGATCTCGGCGAGCACCCGGCCGGGACGCGCGCTCATCACCACGACCGAGGACGACAGGAAGACCGCCTCGGGGATCGAGTGGGTCACGAACAGCACCGTGGTGCCGGTGCGCGCGCGGATGGCGAGCAGCCCGTCCTGCATGCGCTCGCGGGTCAGCTCGTCCAGCGCCCCGAAGGGCTCGTCCATGAGCAGCAGCGCCGGCTCGAACGCCAGCGCGCGGGCGATGGCGACGCGCTGCTGCATCCCGCCGGACAGCTGCGGGGGGCGCAGGTCGGCGACGTCGGCGAGGTCGACGAGCTCGAGCATCCGCTGCGCGCGGGCGCGGCGCTCCGCGGCGCGCCAGCCCATGACCTCCAGCGGCAGCTCGACGTTGCGCCGGATCGTGCGCCAGTCGAACAGCGTCGCGGCCTGGAAGACCATGCCGTAGTCGCGGCGCTCGCGGGCCTCGCGCGCGGGCCGGCCGGCGACGGTCACCGACCCCGCCGACGGCTCGACGAGGTCGGCGACGATGCGCAGCAGCGTGGACTTGCCGCAGCCCGAGGGCCCCAGCAGCGACACGAACGCCCCGGGCGCCACGTCCAGCGACACCGGCGCCAGCGCGGGGGTGGCGCCGTAGTCCTTGCTCACCCCGCGCAGCGCGACCACACCCCCCACGCCCGCGTCCGCGCGCGACGCCGCCAGCGCCGGTTCACCGGCGCTCATGCCCGCACTCCCGTGAAGCGGCGCAGGACCGCGCGCTCCGCCAGCGCGACGACGGTGTAGGCGGCGATGCCCAGCAGCCCGGCGGCCAGCGCGGTCGCGAACAGCTGGAGGGCGTTGTTGCTGACCCGCCCGAAGTCGAACAGCGCGCCGCCGATCCCGCCCGCGCCGGGGGCGGACAGCTCACCGACGATGGCCCCGACGACGGCCGCGGTCGCGCCGACCTTCGCGGCGGCGAACAGCTGGGGGACCGCGGCGGGCACCCGCAGGCGCCACAGCCGCGTCCACGCCGACGCGCCGTAGGAGCGCAGCAGCTCCTCCCCGCTGGCCGGGGCCGACCGCAGCCCGCGCAGGGTCCCCACGGTCATGGGGAACACGACCAGGTAGGTGGACAGCAGCGCGACCCCGGACCAGTCGGGCAGCGCGTCGATGCTGCCCGTGGCCACGACCAGGATCGGCGCGAACGCGAGGAACGGCACCGTCTGGGACACGACCACCCACGGCATCAGCGCGCGCTCGGCCAGCCGCGAGTGCGCGAACAGGGTGCCGAGCGCGAAGCCGATGACCACGCCCAGGGCGAAGCCGACGGCGACCTCGCGCAGGGTCGCGCCCGCCTCGCCGACCAGGAACGCGCCGAGCGTCTCGCCCGCGCCGCGGTAGGGCCGGCCGTAGGCCAGCACGATGTCCCAGACGTGGGGGAACTGCTGGGCGTTGCCGGTCCCGCGCACGGCGATCGGCCAGGTCGCGCCGGTGGCGAGCGCGAGGGCGCGGTAGCCCTCCCAGAGCAGCACGAGGGCGGCCAGGACCCCGGTGACGCCGATCGCCCTGCGCGCGCCCTGTCGCACCGTCTGCCGACTCCTCCGGTCGAAGGGGTGGATCCTGCCCGCCGGGTGCTTCCGGGACGTTACGCGACGGCGACGATCGCGGCGACCGGTCCGCCCCCTGACGGCCCCTGGTGCAGCGCCGCGACCGACACGAACACCGCCGGGTCGCCCACGGCGGCGGCCGCGACCCCGCCGACGGCGGCCTTGAGGTGGCGGTGGTGGTGGACGTCGGAGTCGTCGAGGGCGACCTGGCGGCGCCCGCGCAGGACCGCCCGCGGGTCCGCCTCGCACTTGAGGAACACGTTGACGAGCCGGTCGCCGAGGTCCGCGGCGCGGGGGCGGTCGGGCAGGTCCAGCCCCGCCGAGCGGATGGCGTCATAGATCCCGTCGACGTCGAGGGCGTCGCGCATGACCGCGTGGCCGATCCGGTAGCGGCCCCCGGCGCCCGCCGCGTTGCCGACCACGACGATCTGCGCGCGGTCCAGCTCCACCCCCGACGAGCACGACGCCACCGACGAGTACAGCCCGACGTCGCGGCCGATCTGGTCCGCCGCGGGCATCGCGATCTCGCCGAGGGCGACGCCGATGCCCAGCGCGGTGGTGCCGTTGGACAGGTTCATGGAGTCCAGCGGCTCGTCGGTGGCGACGTCGTGGCCGCGCGCGCGGGCGTCGTTGATGGTGTCCATGGTCAGCAGCGGGGTCTTGGTCTGCACGTAGTGGACCTCCGCGGGGTCGGTGATGCCCGCGTCGGCCATCGCCCGGCGCACGCCCTCGGCCACCTTCTCCACCATCGCGGGCCGCCCGATGTCCTCCGGCAGGATGGTCTCGCTCAGCGCGATGCCGATCGCCAGCCGGGGGTCCGACCCCCCGCCGCCGTCCCCGCCGGTGCGGGCGAAGACCGTCGCGTGGGGGGTCAGCACGCCGTCGGTGCCACCGGACCAGACCATCGGCACCTGGGCGACCTCCTCGGGCGACCGCGTCCCGCGCGCGACGAGCACGTCGCGGAACGCGCCGTCGGCGAGGATGCGGGTGAAGTCGTTGACCCCGCCGTTGCCCTCCGTCTTGCCGATGACGGCCACGACCTCGTCGGCGGCGAACCGCCCCTCGTCCAGCGCGCGGGCCAGGCCCGACGCGTCCGTGACACTGCCCAGCACGACCTTGGCGACCTCGACCGGCATGCCCTGTTCCCCTTGCTCTCGGCTGGCGGCACCCTACCGGGATGGTGCGACAGGACGAGACCGGCCCCGCGGCGGGCGTGCACGTGCCGCCGGGCGCCGACGCCGACCTGCTGCCCGGCGGCAGCCTGCCGGGCAGCTGGACGGCCCGCTGGGCGGCGCGGCCGGCCTGGCCGCAGCTGCGCGACGTCGACGGGCGCTGGTTGTCCAGCCTGGAGCTGGAGGAGCGCAGCCGCCGGGTGGCGGCCCGGCTGCGCGGCGCGGGCCTGGCGCCGGGGGACCGGGTCGTGGTGTCCGCGGCGGCCTCGGCCGCCCTGGTCGTCGCCCACGTGGGCGCGCTGCGCGCCGGGCTCGTCGTCGTGCCGGTCAACGCGGCCTACACCCGGACCGAGGTCGCGGCGCTCGCCGCGGACGCGTGCCCGCGGGCGGCGGTCGTGGACGACCCCGAGCGCGGCCGCTGGCTGGGGGAGGACGTCGTGGTCGTCGACCCCGCCGTCGACCTGCCCGACGGGCCGGAGGACGGCCTGGACGCCGCCGGCCCGGACGACGCCGCGGTGCTCATCTACACCTCGGGGACGACGGGTCGTCCGAAGGGGGCGCCGCTCACCCACGCCAACCTGCTGGCGGGGGCCGCCGCGGTCGGTCTCGCCTGGCGCTGGGCGCCGGAGGATCGCCTGCTGCTGACCCTGCCCCTGTTCCACGTCCACGGCCTGGGCGTCGGCCTGCACGGCACCCTGACCGCCGGGGCGTCGGCGGTCCTGCGCCCCGGCTTCGACGCCGCGGACGTGGCCGCGCGCGCCGGTGACGCCACGCTGTTCTTCGGCGTCCCCGCGATCTACCAGCGCCTGGTCGCCTCCGGGCACGCGCCCGCGCTGCGCGGGCTGCGGCTGTGCGTGTCGGGGTCCGCGCCCCTGCCGCCGTCGCTCGCCGCCGCCGTCGCGGCCGCCACCGGCGAGGTCCCGCTGGAGCGCTACGGCATGACCGAGACGATGATGCTGACCTCCAACCCCTACGCGGGTGAGCGCCGCCCGGGCACCGTCGGCCTGCCCCTGCCGGGCGTCGACGTGCGCCTGGCCGGGGACGGGGAGATCCAGGTGCGCGGGCCCAACGTCATCGCGGGCTACTGGCGCCGCCCCGACGCCGACGCCGACGCGTTCACCGCCGACGGCTGGTTCCGCACCGGCGACCTCGGCGAGCACGACGACGCCGGGTACCTGCGCATCGCCGGGCGCAGCAAGGACCTCATCATCACCGGCGGGTTCAACGTCCATCCCCGCGAGGTCGAGGAGGCGCTGCTCACCCACCCCAGCGTCCGCGAGGTCGCGGTGGTCGGGCGGCCCAGCGAGGCCTGGGGCGAGGAGGTCACCGCCGTCGTGGTCGCCGAGGGGGCGCCCGCCGCCGAGGCGCTGCGCGCCCACGCCGCCGAGCGCCTCGCCCCCTACAAGGTCCCCAAGCGCGTCGAGTTCGCCGACGCCCTCCCGCGCAATGCCCTCGGCAAGGTCCTGCGCCACGAGCTGCGCTGAGCGGCAGGCGGCGGGCGCTGCGCCCGGTGACGTAGGCGCGGCTGCGCCCGCGGGGGGACGACGCGCCCGCGGCGGTCCCCTACGGTGAGGGGATGACGCCGAGGCGGGTGGCGACCGACGCCGCCCTCACGATCGCGATGGCCGCGGTCATCACGGTCTGCATCCTGCTGCGCCAGGAGGACGACTCGCGGGCACCCACCCTCGTCGCCCACCTCCTGGGGCTGGGGATCGCGGCCTTGCTGCCGCTGCGGCGGCGCTGGCCGCTGGGGGTCCTGCTGGGCAGCTGGGTCCTGCTGGTGCTGTACCACGTGCTCGACTACCCGGCCACCGGCATGGCCATAGCGCTGTCGGTGGCCCTCTACGCGGCGGCGGCCGGTGGCCGGGCCCCGTGGGCGTTCGGGCTGGTCGCCTTCCAGGTGCTGAGCTCGAGCTGGTACCGGTACGGCGTGGAGGGCGAGCCGGCGACCGCGCTGCTGTCGACCGGATCGCTGGCCGACATCGCCCTCATGGTCGCGCTGGTGCTGCTCGGCGACGCGGTCCGCAGCCGCCGGGCGCTGACGGGGGAGGTGGCCGAGCGCCTGCGCCGCGAGGCCGACCGGCGGGTGGCCGAGGAGCGACTGCGCATCGCCCGGGAGCTGCACGACGTCCTGGCCCACCGTGGCCGTCATCACCGTGCAGGCCGGGGTGGCCCGCGACGTGCTCGACGACGACCCGGACGAGGCGCGCCGGGCGCTGCGGGCGATCCGGGCCGCCTCGCGCGAGGCGCTGGCGGAGCTGTCGGCCACCGTCGGCGTCCTGCGCGGCCGCGACCCGGCCCTCGCGGCAGGCCCCCGGCACGGCGACCCCCACCCCGACCAGGCACCCGTCGCCGCCGCTGCCGAGGCGGGCCAGGCCGGGGCGGGCGAGGACCTCGGCGACGGCGGGCCCCCGCCCCCGCCGGGCTGGCCGGGCCGGCGCCCCTGGTGGCCCGCGCGCGCGCCTCGGCACTGGCGCCCACCCTGCACGAGGAGCTCGAAGGCGGACTGCTTCCCCCCGCGCACGACCTCGCCGCCTACCGCATCGTCCAGGAGTCGGTCACCAACGTGCTGCGCCACGCGGCCGCGACGGCCGTCGAGGTCCGCCTGACCCGCGGGTGCGACGCGGTCGGGGTCACGGTCACCGACGACGGCGCGGGCTCCGGCCCCGCGCCGGGGTCGGGGGACGGCCTCACCGGCATGCGCGAGCGGGCTGCGGCGCTCGGCGGGCGGCTGGAGGCGGGCCCCCTGCCGGGGGGCGGCTTCCGGGTCGCCGCCCGCCTGCCCCTCGCCGCCCCGGCCGCGGCGGGCTGACGGTGGTCCGGGTGCTGCTCGCCGACGACCAGACCCTCGTGCGGGCGGGGTTCCGGGTCCTGCTGGAGCGCACCGAGGACGTCGAGGTCGTCGGCGAGGCCGCAGATGGCGCCCAAGCCCTGGCCCGCGCCCGCGCGACCCGGCCCGACGTCGTCCTCATGGACGTGCGAATGCCGGTGATGGACGGGCTGGAGGCGACCCGGCGAATCGTGGCCGACGACCGCCTGACCGGCGTCCGCGTGGTGGTCCTCACCACCTTCGAGCTGGACGAGTACGTCTTCGCGGCCCTGCGCGCGGGGGCCAGCGGGTTCCTGCTGAAGGACATCGACCCCGACGACCTGCGCGCCGCCGTCCGCGTGGTCGCGGCCGGCGACGCGCTGCTGTCCCCGCGGGTGACACGCCGCCTGATCGACGAGTTCACCGCCCAGCCCGCGCGCCGGGCGGCCGCGCCGGAGCGCCTGCGCGTCCTCACCGACCGCGAGCGCGAGGTCATGGCCCTGGTCGGCGCGGGCCTCAGCAACGACGAGATCGCGGCCCGCCTGGTGCTCAGCCCGGCGACGGCCAAGACCCACGTGAGCCGGGCGATGGTCAAGCTGCACGTCCGCGACCGCGCGCAGCTCGTGGTGCTGGCCTACGAGACCGGCCTCGTCGTCCCCGGCCGCACCTGATCCGCGCGGCGCAGCCCCCGCCCGCCGGCTACCGCGGCGGGCGCAGCGGCGGAGCCGCCCGCCGGGGGCCGACCGCGCCCGGCGGCGTCCGTAGCGTCGCGGCCATGACCACCACCGCCCCCCGCACCGCGCTACCGCCCACCCGCACCCGGCCGGGCGGCACCGCCGCGCTGCGCGGCGCCGCCGCGCTCCACGCCGCGCTCGTCCTGGTCCAGGCCGCCCTCGCGGGCAACTGGCTGGCGGGCAACGCGGTCGCCCTGCGCGTCCACGAGGCCCTCGGCACCGAGGGCCTCACCTGGGTCGCGCTCGCCACGCTGGTCCTGGCCGTCGTCGTCTGGCTGGCCGGGCGCGGGCCGTGGTGGCCCGCCGCCGTCGCGCTGCTGGTCGCCGCCGCCGACGCCGTGCAGATCGCCCTGGGCTTCGCCGGCCGGCTGGCCGTCCACGTGCCGCTGGGCGTGGCCATCTTCGGCGCGTCCCTGGTGCTGCTGATGGCGACCGGGGACCTCAGAACGCGACCGCGACGAGGTGGTCCAGCAGCGCCACCTGGCCCGGCAGCAGCTTGACCCGCGCCTCGTCCAGGCCGAACCAGGCGCCGCGGTCGACCTCGGGCACCTGGGTGATGCGCCCCGACCGCGGCGGCCACTCCAGGGGGAACGTCCCGCTGACCAGGGCCGCGGGGTCGCAGTCACCCTCGGCGGCGAAGGCGGTGACGATCTTGCCGCCCTTCTGGCGCACGGGTGGGAGCGCGGTGAACGGGCCGGTGACCGCGAAGCCGGTCTCCTCGCGGAACTCCCGCAGCGCGGCCGCCAGCGGCTCCTCGCCGGGCGCGGGCTCGCCCTTGGGGATGCTCCAGGCCCCGTCGTCGCGGCGCGCCCAGAACGGGCCGCCCGGGTGGACCAGGAAGACCTCCAGCGCACCTGCGCCGGTCCGGCGGTGGAGCAGCACCCCCGCGCTGTGCGTCGCCATGCCCGCACCCTACCCGGCCCGATCTGCCGGGCGGTGGTGCGCGGACCCCGGGGCGCGGCCCCGATACTGGCGGCATGGCAGATGCGGACAGGGCACAGCGCACGGCGGTCGTGGTCAACCCCGCCAAGGTCGAGGACCTCGCCGAGCTGCGGCGGATCGTGGACGGGGAGCTCGCCGCCGCGGGCTGGCCCGCGCCGCGGTGGTACGAGACGACCCCCGAGGACCCGGGCACGGGCCAGACGGCGCAGGCGCTGGCCGACGGCGCGGAGATCGTGTTCGCCGCCGGCGGGGACGGGACGGTGCGCACGTGCCTGACGGCGCTGGCCGGCACCGGCGCCGCGCTGGCGGTCCTGCCCGCGGGCACGGGCAACCTGCTGGCCACCAACCTGGGGCTGCCCGACGACCCGCGGGCGGGGGTGAAGGTCGTCGTCGAGCGCGGCCGGCGCGACCTGGACATCGGCGTCGTGGAGGGCGAGGGCTTCGCGGTCATGGCCGGGATGGGCCTGGACGCGCGCATGCTCGACGACGCCTCCGAGCAGCTCAAGGCGCGGGTGGGGCCCCTGGCCTACGTGTGGTCGGCCATGGGCAACCTCCTGGGACGGGTCATGGACGTCCGCCTGCGCCTGGACGGCGGGGCGCCGCTGCGCCGGCGGGCGCGCAGCGTGGTGGTGGGCAACGTCGGGCGGCTGCAGGGCGGGGTCCGCCTCCTGCCCGACGCCGTGCCCGACGACGGCATGTTCGACGTCGCCGTGATCGCCCCGCGCACCCTGGGCCACTGGGTTGCGCTGGCCTGGGGGGTGGTGCGCCGCCACGAGCGCGTCCCGAGCCTTGAGGTCCTCCGCGCCCGCCACGTGGTGCTGGAGGCCCGCCGCCCCGAGCCCCGCGAGCTGGACGGGGACGTCATCGCCCCCGGGCGCAGCATGGAGATCACCATGCGCCGGGGCGCCCTGACCCTGTGCGTCCCGCAGCCGGAGGAGAGCAGCGACCTGGCCGAGGGGCATCCCTGAGCCGTGCCACCCGTGGCCGGGCCCGCTACCCGACGACGGCGAGCACGAAGCCGTCCCAGCCCTTGCTGCCGACCGTCTGGACCGCCGTGGCGGTGAGGCGCGGGTCGGCGGCCAGCGCGTCGAACAGGGCGCGGGTGCCGACGACGCTCGCGTCGGTGGCGGCGGGGTCGGCCACGGCGCCGCCGCGCACGACGTTGTCGACCACGATCAGGGTCCCGGGCCGCGACAGGCGGACCGCCTCCGCCAGGTAGGCGGCGTTGCTCGGCTTGTCGGCGTCGACGAACACCAGGTCGTAGGGCCCGGCCAGCCGTGGGAGGGTGTCCAGGGCCGGCCCGACGTGGACCTCCACGACGCCCGCGAGACCCGCGCGCTCCAGGTTGGCCCGCGCCACCGCCGCGTGGTCGGCGTCGGACTCCAGGGTGTCGAGGTGCCCGCCGGGCGGGAGCGCCCGGGCGAGCCAGATGGCGCTGTACCCGCCGAGGGTGCCGATCTCCAGGATCCGGCGGGCGCCGCGCACCAGTGCCAGCAGGTGCAGCAGCTTGCCCTGGTTCGGCGCGACGGCGATCGGCGGCAGGCCGGCGTCCTCGCTGGCCGCGACCGCCGCGGCCAGCGCGTCGTCGGGCGGGGCGAGGCGGTCGCTGATGTACTGGTCGACGGCGCTCCACCCCTGCTGGTCCACGGCGGCGATCCTAGTGCCGCCGGGGCGCTGCGTCCCGGCACCGGCGGCGGGGCGGGACGGGACGGACGGGCGTCCGGTAGCGTGCGGGCATGGCTCGCCACGAGGAGATCGCCGGGTACCGCGTCGCCGTCGCGGGCAGCGGCGCAGGCTACGACGGCTGGCGGGGGACGATCGTGGTCACGACCCTGGACCCCGACCTGGGCGCGCGCCTGCGCTTCGTCGACGACCCGCCGGCCTGGGCGGACCGCGAGCGGGTCGTCGAGCACGGGGTGTCGGAGGTCTTCCTGCACGTCGACCGGCTCGTCGAGTTCCACCACCTGGTCCAGACCGAGCGACCGCTGTTCCTGACCATCCGCGACGGCGAGCTGGTGATCCAGAGCGCGCACGAGCCGGTCGGCGAGGAGGAGTCGCGCTGACCGGTCAGCGGGCGGTGAGCCGGTCAAGGGTGGCCTGCATCACCGCCTCGACCCGGTCGGCGCACGCGCGCACGTGGGCCGGGGCGCGGGCGGCGGCGGGGCCCGACGGGTCGAAGCGGATCGGGTCGCCGACCTCGATGGTGATGCGCGCGGGCAGGGGCAGGTAGGGCACCGAGGGCAGGAACGTCAGCCCCCACGGCACGCTGAGCAGCAGCGGCCACCGCCGCAGGCGCAGCCAGCGGCGCGTGCGCAGCAGGCGTGCCACGGCGGCCCCGTCGGCGAGCACCACCGCCGTGCTGTGCGCCCCCGCCGCCACCACCGGCACGAGCGGCACGTCGCAGGCCAGCGCCAGGCGGGCGTAGCCGGTCGCGCCGTCGAAGCGGATGCGGTTGCGGTCCCGGAACGCCCGCGCCCCGTCCGCGTCGCCGCCGGGGTAGGCCAGCACCTTGGCGCCGCCGGCCAGCAGCGCCGCGGCGGTCGCGGTGTCGGCCCCGACCGCGCCCAGGGGCACCAGCCGGCGCGCGAGCGGCGGGAACCCGACGACCAGGTCGTGGGCGAGCGCGTAGGGGACGTGAGCCAGGCCGCGCGCGCGCAGCACGGCGGCGCCGAACAGGTAGGTGTCGCCCGAGTAGAAGCCGCCGTTGTGGTTGGCGACGAACAGGGCGGGCCCGTCGGGGATGCGCTCCAGGCCGGTGACGCGGGCCCGGTGGTAGGGGACCAGGACGCGGTCGACGAACGCCGCGGCCCGCGCGATCGCGACGGGATCGCGCTTCCGGCCACCTGCCGTCGGGCGCACGGGCGCTAGTTTGACCCTCGTCCCCGTTCCCGTCCGTTCGCCCAGCCGCCACGCGGCCGGGGTCGGGCGTCCAGGCGGGCGACACGGGAGGACGGCACCGTCGGGCCCACACCGGGCGAGGCAAGACGGAGGCGGCGCGTGGAGCAGCTCGCGGGTGCGGGGGCGACGGCCGTGGCCGAGCGCGCCCCGGCGGCGGACCGCACGACTCTGCTGCTGGAGGCCGTCACCGGCGACCTGGGCCCGGGGGTCCGGCGGCCGGGCCTGGTGCGGGCGCTGGACGGCGCGGCGCTGGCCGTGCTGACCCTCGTGGTGCTCGACACCGCCATCGGCTTCCTGCCCGTCCTCACCGCGGTGCCCTACGTGAACACCACCCGCGTGCTGCTGCTCGCGGGCATCGGCGCCGTCGCGCTCCGCGACCGGCTGCGCGGCGACCGCCCCTGGCGCGGCCGTCTGCCCGCGGGTTCGGCGCCGGTGGTGGCGGGCGCGGGGCTGCTGCTGTACTGGCAGCTCGCGTCATCGATCGGGTTCACCACCTCGGACCTGTCGCTCGTGCGCCTGCTCGCCGAGCACCTGGCGACCGCGGCGTTCGTCGTGCTGCTGGTCGACGCGCGCGAGAAGCTCCAGATCGTCCTGGCCGTCCTGGGTCTGGCGGTGGGGGCGGTGTGCCTGCACGCGATCCGCCAGTTCGTGGCGGGGGAGAACACCGAGCACTTCCTGCTCTGGTCCGGCGGGTCGGCCGCAGGGGGGCACGCCGAGACGCTGCCGGACGGCGCGATCGTCCGGGTCGTGGGCTACTTCGCCGACCCCAACGTCCTGGCGACCTGGCTGGTCCTGCTGCTGCCCGTCGTGGCCGTCGCGCTGTGGGGCGCCGCCGTCCCGCGCTGGGCCGCCGCGCTGTTCCTGGCGCTGCCCGCCGCGGCGCTGGTGCTGACCTTCAGCCGGGCACCGTTCCTCGGCCTGCTCGCCGCCGCCGCGGTGCTGCTGGGGCGCCGCCGGCCGTGGCTGCCGGTGGCCCTGGCCGTGGTGGCGGTCGTGGCGCTGGCCAACCCGCTGTCGAGCGGCCGCATGGTGTCCGCGATCGCGCCGCGGCTGGACGTCTGGGCCGAGGCCGCCCGCGTGGTCGTGGCGGCACCGCTGTTCGGCGTCGGCGCCGGCGGCTTCCGCCAGGTCGCGCCGCTGTACTACAACGCCCACAACCTGTTCCTGCAGCTCGGGGCGGAGGGGGGGATCG
The DNA here is from genome assembly GCA_030447925.1 of Egibacteraceae bacterium. GTDB lineage: Bacteria > Actinomycetota > Nitriliruptoria > Euzebyales > Egibacteraceae > JAUJNX01. Next base: position 71,407 of record JAUJNX010000010.1, read on the forward strand.
TCGCCGCGGCGGCGATGGTCGTGGTGCTCGCCGGCGCCGTGCGGCTGGCCCTGCGCCACGCCCGGGCGCCGGGGCGGGCGGGCGCGCTGGCCACCGCCCTGGCCGTCTCGCTGGTCGCCTTCGCGGTCGTGTCGGTGCTGGACAACCCCTACAACGCGCGGGCGGTCAGCGCGACGTTCTGGCTGCTGATCGGCCTGCTGCTCGCCACCGCGCGCCTCGGGTACGGTCCGGGCGATGCCCGAGCCCCCCTACCCGCCCGACGTCCTGGCCGGGCGCCCGCGGGTGCCCGCGCGCCCCGCCACCGTCCCGGCGGACCCCGGCCTCGCCGTCGCGCACCCTGAGTCGGGCTTCGCGGGCACCGTCGTCCGCGTCGAGGCGGGCGTCGCGGTGGTGCGCGACGCGCGCGGGCGGGAGCGCACGTTCCCCCTCCGGTCCACCGTGTTCCGGGTCGACGGCCGCGCGGCGGTGCTGGACCGGCCCCGGCCCCGGCCGCGCCCGGGGACGGGTGGGCCCTCGCGCACGGCGTCGGGGTCGATCGCGTCGGGCCGCACGGCCGCGCGCACCGCCCGGGCGGCGCGCATCTACGTCGAGGGCCTGCACGACGCGGAGCTGCTGGAGAAGGTCTGGGGCGACGACCTGCGCGACGAGGGCGTGGTGGTCGAGCCGATCGACGGGGTCGACAACCTGCCCGGGGCCGTGCGCGCCTTCCGCCCCGGGCCCGGCCGGCGCCTGGGCGTCCTGCTCGACCACCTCGTGCCGGGCTCCAAGGAGCAGCGTGTGGCCGCCGCGGTCGCGCACCCCGAGGTGCTGGTCACGGGCCACCCCTACGTGGACGTCTGGCAGGGCGTGCGCCCGCGGGTCCTGGGCATCGGCGCGTGGCCCGAGGTCCCGCGCGGCCGGCCGTGGAAGGAGGGCGTCTGCGCGGCGCTGGGCGTCGGTGACCCCCCCGCCTTCTGGCGCCGCCTGCTGCGGTCCGTCGGCTCCTACGCCGACCTGGAGCAGCCGCTCGTCGGCGCGGTCGAGCAGCTGCTGGATTTCGTCACCGAACCCGGGCGGTAAGGGCGGGCACGCCCCCCGGATCACCATCCGCCCGATGTTCGGGCCCGCCCGCGGACGGGCATCAGCGGGGGATGGCGACGATCGAAGAGATGCTCAGCTGGTCCGGTCGCACCGTGGTGGACCGGGACGGGGAGAAGATCGGCGAGGTCGAGGAGATCCTCGTCGAGGACGAGACCGACGAGCCGGTGTTCGCGCTCGTGCAGACCGGGCTGTTCGGGACCCAGCGCACCTACGTGCCGCTGGACGGCGCGGAGGAGCGTGACGGCGACGTGGCCGTGCCCTTCGCCAAGGCGCAGGTGGCCGACGCGCCGCGCGCCGGCCGCGACGAGCCGCTGGAGCCCGACCAGGAGGCCGAGCTGTACCGCTGGTACGGCCTGACCTACGTCGACACCCGCCTGCGCCCCCACGCCGGCGGCCCCGCGGCCCCGCCTCCCCTCACCTAGCCCACACCGCGGGACGCGTGGGGCGGCGTCCGCGGTCCGGCCCGGAAGCCGCCGGCGGCGCCGGTACACTTCGCCCTCTCGGCAGGTCGAGAAGGGGGCCCAGCAGGTGACGACCCAGCAGGTGTACGAGGTCGCGGTCGAACGCCAGAAGGCGGCGCAGGCGGCCGGCAACTACGACCTTGCGGACCTGCCGGGCGGGCTGGCGGAGCCGGCGGCGGCGGCGCGCGTGGGCAAGGTGCCCAAGCAGGACAAGATCCTGGCGGGGGGCAAGGCGCTGGGGTCGGTGGCGCAGCTGCACCCGGGGGCGGCGCTGGCGGTCTTCGGCCGGCCCGAGTCGCGCTGGGCCATGGCCTACTGGCGGCGGACCGGCGCGGCGGCCTCGATGACCGAGCTGCTGAGCTACGCCCGCCAGCTCATCGGCATGACCCCGTCCGGCGACCTGGTGGTCTGCCTCTGCGGGCACGCGGGGCAGGGCCAGTGCATCCCGCTGTGGGCCCCCCGCGACCAGGTCAGCCTGACCGTGCAGCCCAACGACCTGGTGCTGCGCTTCGAGGGCCTCGTCGAGGACCAGTGACCCCCGCGGTCGACCTCGCGGCCTGCCGCGCGGTCGCACTGGAGGTCGCGGCGGAGGCCGACGCGCTCGCGCTGCGCTGGTTCGCGGGCGGCGTGGACGCGCGCGCGAAGGCCGACGGCAGCCCGGTCACCCAGGCCGACCTCCAGGTCGAGGCGCTCGCGCGCGACCGGCTGGCCGCCGCCCTCCCCGCCCACGCCGTGGCGGGGGAGGAGCAGGGGGGCGGGCTGGAGCCCGGGGTGCCGACCTGGCTGGTCGACCCCATCGACGGGACCAAGAACTTCGTGCGCGGCGTGCCGGTGTGGGCCACATTGCTCGCCCTGGTCGTCGATGGCGAGCCCGTGGTCGGCGTGGTCAGCGCGCCGGCGATGGGCGAGCGGTGGGACGGGGCGGCCGGGCTGGGAGCGCGGCGCAACGGCGAGCCGGTGCAGGTCAGCGCGGTCGCGGCGCTGGGGGAGGCCCACCTGGCCCACGGCGGGCTCGCGTGGTTCCGCCGCAGCCCGCGGCACTGGGCGCTGTTCGGCGACCTGGTCGACCGCGTCGCGCGCACCCGCGGGTTCGGCGACTTCTGGATGCACCTGCTGGTCGCCGGCGGGATGGTCGACGCCGCGGTCGAGCGCGACGTGCAGCCGTGGGACGTCGCCGCCCCGGCCTGCGTGGTGACGGCGGCGGGCGGGCGCATGACCGCGTGGGACGGCGGCCCGCTGCTGGGCAGCGGCGAGGCGCTCACGTCCAACGGGCGCCTCCACGCCGACCTCGTCGCCCACCTGGCCGCCGGTGCGGGCCCCGCGGCGTGACCGCGGGCCCGGCGGGCGACGACGTGCCGCTGCGCGCCGCGCTCGACGCGGTGCTGCGGGGGAGCCCGCTGCTCGCCGCCGTCGGCGGGGAGCTGCTCGGCTGGGGGCGGGCTGGGCGCAGGTGCGCGCGGTCGCGCCGCCCGGGGCGGGCAACGTCGCGGGGACGGTCTCGGGCGCGGTGCTGCTCGGCCTCGCCGACGCGGCGTTCGAGGTCGCCTGCAACGGGCACGGCCGGCGCGCGGTCGCCCTGGACCTGTCGGCCCACTTCCCCAGCGCGGGGGTGCCCGGCGAGGTGCTGGTCGCGACCGCCAACGAGGTGGCGCGGTCGGCGCGGACCGCCTCCTACCGCATCGAGGTCGCGGGCGGGGACCCGCTCCGGCCGCCGCTGCTCTGCCAGGCGCTGGCCTACCGCACCCGCGACTGGCACCTCGGCGAGGACGCCTGGCCCCCGGACTGGGTGGCCGGGCGCTGAGCCACGGCGCGGACCCGCCAGCGGGCCCCCGGCCGTCAGACCGGCATGGGCACGCGGATGAGGTCTTCGCTGGCGCGCCACAGCCCGGCGGCGGTCCCCGGGTCATAGGACGCGTCGCTGGTGCGGCGCTGCTGGCCCCAGCGGTCGAAGCACTCGGCGGTCACGCCCTCCAGCTCCGGGTCGGTCGCGACCTTGAGCACCGTGCGCGCGGGCGCCGACAGGCCGGGCTCGACGCAGTTGACGGTGATGTCCAGCCCGTCCAGCCGGCACGCCAGCTCGTAGGTGAACAGCACCATCGCGAGCTGGGCCTGGGCGTAGGCGCGGGCCGGGCTGTAGTCGCGCTCGCCGTGCAGGTCGTCGAGGTCGACGTGCCCGCCGTGGTGGACGCGCGACACGACGTTCACGACCCGCGACGGCGCGGCCTCGGCCAGCGGCTCCAGCAGCAGGGTGGTGAGGTGGAACGCCGACAGGTAGCAGCCGGCCAGCGTGCGCTCGACGCCGTCGGCGGTCAGGGCGTGCTGCGGGGCGACGGCGCCCCCGACGTTGACGAGCAGGTCGATGCGCTCGTGGCGGTCGCGGACGCACGCGGCGAGTTCGCTGACCGAGGACTGCGACAGCCGGTCGACGCCCAGGGCCTCGATCGCGTCGCTGTCGCTGAGCCGCCGGAGGGTCTGTTTGGCGACCGCCGGGTCGTCGTCCTCCACGGCGGCGACGATGCGGGCGCCGCGCTGGGCGAGGCCGACCGCGATGGCGCGACCCATGCCGGTGGTAGCGCCGGTCACGAGCGCGACCCGGCCGGAGAGTGGTGCCGTCATGTCAGGTGTCCTCCTGTGTGCGCTGCGTCGTCGGAGCGCCACACAGGGACAGGATGCACGAACGGGCCTCAAGTGCCAAACCACGCCAACGACGCAGAGCAGTTGTGGACCGCCCAAGCGGGGCGCTTCACCCGCGCAGGGCCGCCACCTCGCGCTCGCACTCCTCGACGAAGGCCTGGGCCGCGGCGAGGCGGTCGTCGGAGCGTTCGAGCTCGTCGAGCAGCGTCGTGCGGTGGCGCCCGACGGCCTCCAGCAGCGGGCGCTGGGTGCCCTCCACCGGCCGGCGCACCCGGCGCGACAGCGCAGCGGACCGCTCGCGCGTGTCGTGGGCGAAGGCCTCCAGCCGCGCCGTCTCGCGCTCGAGGAACTCCCGGTAGCGCAGGAGGTCCGCGTGCTCCTCGCGGGCGCGCAGCAGCGTGAAGTAGGCCGCGTCGTACTCCGACCGGCGGCTCACGCGCCGCCCCGGCGGACCCCGCGGGCGGCCAGCTCGGCGAACAGGTAGGCCTCGGCCAGGCAGGCGCGGTGCCAGTCGCCCAGGTGCAGCGACTCGTCGATGCCGTGGGCGCGGGTGTCGGGGTCCTCCACGCCGGTGAGCAGCACCGCGGGACCGCCCAGCGCCCGCTGGAGGGGCTCGAGCAGCGGGATCGACCCGCCGACGCCGATGTGCACCGCGGGCCGGCCGTAGGCGCGGCCCAGCGCGGCGTCGGTCGCCTCCGCCGCCGGGCCGGACGGGTCGGTGACGAAGGCGCGGGCGCGCGCACCCGGGGTCACGTCCACGTGCAGCCCCCACGGCACCGAACCGCGCAGCCAGTCGGTGAGCACCGCCAGCGCGCGGTCGGGGTCCTGGCCGGGGGCCAGGCGCAGGCTCAGCCGCGCGCGGGCCGACGGCACCAGCGTGTTGGACGACGCCGCGACCGACGGGGCGTCCACGCCGATGACCGTCGCGGTCGGTCGCGCCCACAGCCGCTCCAGCACGGTGGCGGCCGGGTCGCCGACCAGGCGGACGCCGGGCAGGACCCCCGCCTCCTCGCGGAACGCCTGCTCGTCGAAGTCCAGCGCGGCCACGCGGTCGCGCTCCTGCGCCGAGGCCGGGCGGACGTCGTCGGCGAAGCCGGGGACGGCCACGGCGCCGTCGTCATCGACCAGACCGCCGAGCAGGCGCACCAGCCCGGTGAGCGCGTCGGGCACCGCCCCGCCGTACATGCCCGAGTGCACCGCGTGGTCCAGCGCGCGGACCTCCACGACGCAGTCGACCAGGCCGCGCAGCAGGTAGGTCAGCGCCGGGGTGCCGACCTTCCAGTTCATCGAGTCGGTGACCACGACCACGTCGGCGTCCAGATCCGCGGCGTGGCGGGCCAGCAGGGCGTCCAGGTGCGCGCTGCCCGTCTCCTCCTCGCCCTCGACCACGACGCGGAGGTTGACGGGGACCGCGCCGCGGGCCTGCAGCCAGGCGTCCAGGGCGGCGAGGTGGACCGCGATCCCCGCCTTGTCGTCCGCGGCGCCGCGCCCGTAGAGCCGGCCCGCGCGCTCGGTGGGCTCGAAGGGCGGCGAGGTCCAGCGCGCCGGGTCACCGGGCGGCTGGACGTCGTGGTGGGCGTACAGCAGCACCGTCGGGGCGTCCGGTCCGGCGTGCAGGTGGTCCGCGGCGACGGCGGGGTGGCTGCCCTCGACCTCCAGGACGCGGGCGTGCTCGACCCCGCGGGCGGCCAGCAGGTCGCGGACCGCCTCGGCGGCGGCGCGGACGGCGGCGGGGTCGTGCCCGGGCGCGCTGACCGAGGGGATGCGGACCAGCGCCTCGAGGTCCGCGCGGTGCACGGGCAGGCGCGCCGCCAGGGCGTCGCGGACGTCGGACAGGTCGGCGGGGGGCTCGGCTGCGGGGGCGGTCGTCATGGCCCCCCAGCCTGCCCTGCCGCCACCCGCCCCACCGCCAGGCCGCCACGGCACGTTCAGCCGCCGTGGCGGCGGCGGTAGGCGCGCATCTTGGTGCGGCTGCCGCAGACGCGCATCGCGCACCAGCGCCCCGACCGGTTGCGCGAGCGGTCCCAGAACCCCCAGCCGCAGCCGCGGCAGGTCTTCAGCCGCGACCACGACCCGTCGAGCAGCGCCGCGGCGGTGATGCCCAGCAGCGTCCCCGCCACCGCCGCGGCGCCCTCGCCCGCGGGCTCCAGCACGAGGCGTCCATCCGCGTCGAGCTGGGCGACCAGCGGCACGGCGCGCAGCACGCCGTTCACCCGGTCGCGGTCGGGCGCGCCGGGATCGGCGTTGGCGGCCGCCAGCGCGCGCAGGTCGGCGCGCAGCGCGACCAGGCGCGCGCGGTCGGCCTCGCCGATGCCCGCGGCGGGGAGCAGCCCCGCGTCGCGCAGCCACGCCGTCGCGACCGCGACGTCCCCCAGCTCGTCCCAGTCGTGCTCGTCCTCGGCGCTGTTGAGGAAGGGCGCGTCGATCGTCTCCCGGCCCGGCGCCGGGGCGGCCGGGTCGGCGAAGGGCCGCGGGGGCCGGTTGACGCCGGGCTCGTCGCTGTCCATAATTACCGTCTAACTATATACGACGGTAACGAAAGGCAGGGGATGCGCGGCGGGACCCGGTGGACCGCGGCGGCCGGCGCCGCGCTCGTGCTGGCGGCCGGCTGCGCGCAGCGGGAACCGGCGGCCGCGCGCCGGGCCCGCGGCCGGCCGTGACCGCGGCGCCCGCGGTGGCACCGCCGGTGACGGTGACCCTCACCCAGTCGCGGGCGTTCGCGGCCCGCCGGATGCTGCAGGTGCGCCTGCGCAACGACGGCGACCAGCCGGTCCGCATCGAGCGCTTCGACCTGCGCACCGGCCGGTTCGCCCCGGCGGGGCCGGTGGCACGCGACACCGAGATCGCGCCGGGCCGCCGGCTGTTCGTCCCGCTGCCCTACGGGGAGGCGCGCTGCGACGCCCCGGCCGAGGGCCCCGTCCTGGCGGTCCGCGCCCGCGTCGGCGACGGCCCGCCGGGCGACGCCGACCTGGCCCTGCCCGCGCCGGACCCGCTGCTGGAGCGCCTGCACGGCCGCGAGTGCGCGCAGGCGGCCCTGCGCGAACAGTTCGACATCGCGTTCGCCCCGGAGTGGACGGCGGACGGCGACGTGCTCCGCGGGACGCTGGTGGTGGCCCGCCGGGGGACCGGTGGCGAGGCGGTGACGGTCGCGGGGATCTCGGGCAACGTCCTGTACACCCTGCGGGCCGTGCCCCCGCCGCCGGCCGTCCTGGCACCCGACGCCGCCCGGCTGGAGCTGCCGGTGGAGATCACCCTGGCGCGCTGCGAGGCGCACGCGCTCATCGAGGCGAAGCTGCGCCACCGGTTCCCCCTGTGGGCGGGCGCCGGCGACCGGCCGGCCGACCCCCTCACCGTGGAGGCCGAGGGCGAGGGGCGCCGGCAGCTCGATGACCTGCTCGCGCGCTGCCTCGCCGAAGGCTGACCGACCGGCCCGCGCACCGACTTGACGCCCACGTCAACCCCGCTACGGTTGGAGCGATCGCCAGCCAACCAGGGGAGCAAGCCGTGACCGCCGTCGTGGAGGGCCTCGGTGTGCACGTGCCCCCGCGGATCGTCACCAACGACGAGCTCAGCCGGACCCTCGACACCAACGACGAGTGGATCCGGACGCGCACCGGCATCGCGCAGCGCCACTGGGCCGACCCGGGGACCAGCACCGCGGACCTGGCCACGGAGGCCGGCGCGCGGGCGCTGAAGTCCGCGGGCGGCGGGGAGTGCGACGCGGTGATCGTCGCCACCATGACCCCCGACCGGATCTGCCCGGCCACCGCCCCGGAGGTCGCGGCGCGCCTGGGCCTGCCGCACGTGGCGGCGTTCGACGTCGGCGCGGTCTGCACCGGCTTCGTCTACGCCCTGGCCACCGCCACCGGCCTGATCGCGGCGGGCATCGCCGGGCGCGTCCTGGTCATCGGCGCCGAGGTCATGTCGGCGGTCCTGGACCCCGACGACCGGTCCAGCACCGTGATCTTCGGCGACGGGGCGGGCGCGCTGGTCCTGCGCGCGGGGGACCCCGACGAGCTCGGCGCGGTCGGCCCCTTCGACCTGGGCAGCGACGGCGAGGGCGCGGACCTCATCGAGATCCCCGCCGGCGGGTCGCGCCTGCCGACGGGGCGGGACCAGCCGGCCCGCGCGCAGCACTACTTCCGGATGGACGGGCGCGAGGTCTACCGCCACGCCATCCCGCGCATGGTCGAGTCGTCGCGGGCGGTGCTGGCCAAGGCGGGGATGCAGGTCGCCGACGTCGACCGCCTGGTCGGGCACCAGGCCAACGCGCGCATCCTCAACGCCGTGGGGGAGCGCCTCGGCGTGCCCACGGAGCGCTGCACGGTGAACATCGACCGCTACGGGAACACCTCGGGCGCGACCATCCCGCTGGCCCTGGCGGACGCCGGGCTGGTCGCGGGCGACCGCGTGCTGCTCACCGCGTTCGGCGGCGGCCTCACCTGGGGCTCCGCGCTGCTCACCTGGCCCGACCTCGCGTCGGCCTGACCACCCACCACCCCACCCTGGAGGAACCACCGATGGCCAGCCCCGTGTTCGAGCGCGTCTCCGCCCTGCTCGTCGACAAGTTCGGCGTGCCCGAGGAGGACATCAGCGCCGAGGCCAGCTTCGAGGACCTGGACCTGGACTCCCTCGACCTCGTCGAGTTCTCCCTCGCCTGCGAGGAGGAGCTGGGCGTGCGCATCGAGGACGAGGAGGCCGAGAACCTGCAGACCCTCGGCGAGGCCGTGACCCTGCTCGAGTCCAAGGGCGCCACCGTCAAGGGCTCCTAGGCGTGCCGCTGCTCGAGGGCAAGCGCCTGCTGGTCACCGGCGTCCTGACCGAGGCGTCGATCGCCTTCGCGGCGGCGCGCGTGGCCCAGCAGGAGGGGGCGCAGGTCGTCCTGTCCGGCTTCGGCCGGGGGCTGAGCATCACGCAGCGGATCGCCGCGCGCCTGCCCGACCCGCCCGACGTCCTGGAGCTCGACGTCACCGACCCGGCGCACCTCGACGCCGTCGCCGACCAGCTCCGGAACCGCTGGGGGGCCCTGGACGGCGTGGTCCACGCGGTGGCGTTCGCGCCCCAGACCGCGCTGGGCGGGAACTTCCTGTCCGCCCCGTGGGAGGACGTCGCCACGACGGTGCAGGTGTCGACCTACTCCTACGCCGCGCTGGGCCGCGCGCTCGCCCCGCTGCTGGCGGAGGCGGGCGGGGGGGCGATCGTCGGGCTGACCTTCGACGCGACCGTCGCCTGGCCGTCCTACGACTGGATGGGCGTGGCCAAGGCGGGCCTGGAGTCGGCCAACCGCTACCTCGCCCGCGACCTCGGCGGCCAGCGGACCCGGGTCAACCTGGTCGCCGCGGGCCCGATCGCCACGATCGCGGCCAAGGGCATCCCGGGCTTCGGGGGCATCAACGAGGGCTGGTCGCGCCGTGCGCCGCTGGGCTGGGACACCCGCGACACCGAGCCGGTCGCGCGCGTCGTCTGCGCGCTGCTGTCGGACTTCATGCCCGCCGTGACCGGCGAGATCGTCCACGTCGACGGCGGGGCCCACGCGATGGGCGCCGACGTGCGCTGAGCGCGGGGCGGGGCGCGGTGCGCAGCGTGCACCGGCTCCGGGGGGCGCAGTTCCCCGACCCCGCGCGAGCACCCGCGGACGCCCCGCTCGCGTGGGGCGGGAACCTCGCGCCCGACGTCCTGCTCGCCGGCTACCGCCGGGGGATCTTCCCCTGGCCGCTGGCCGGCGGCACCGTGACCTGGTGGTCGCCGGACCCGCGTGCGGTGATCCCGCTGGACGGGCTGCACGTGTCGCGCAGCCTGCGCCGCACGCTGGCGCGCGGGCACCTGCACGCCACCGCCGACCTCGACCTGGCGGGCGTGGTCGCCGCCTGCGCCGACCGGCCGGGGGAGGGGACCTGGATCACGCCGGGCCTGGCGGCGGCGTACCGGGCGCTGGCCGCCCTGGGCGCCTGCCACTCGATCGAGGTCCGCGACACCGGCGGCGCGCTGGTCGGCGGGGTCTTCGGCGTCACGGTCGGCGCGGCCTTCCTCGGCGAGTCGATGGTGTCGCGGGTGACCGACGGCTCCAAGGTCGCCCTCGTCCACCTGGTCGCGCGCCTGCGGTCGCGCGGCTTCACCCTGTTCGACGCGCAGCTGATGACCCCGCACCTCGCGTCGATGGGTGCGGTCGCCGTGCCCCGGGCCCGGTTCCTGTCCCTGCTGGCCGCCGCCGCCGATACGCCCGCCGACTACGGCCCGCCCGGCCCGGCCTAGCCCAGGGCCCCGACCCCGGACCCGCTACAGCAGCTGGCGGTCGTGGTCGGGGTCCAGCAGCGCGACGTCGTAGGCGAGGTGCTCCGCGGCGTGGCGCACGAAGGCCGAGGCCGGGCGGGCGAAGGCGAGCCAGCCGGCGTAGCGGTCGTACAGGCCCTGCGGGTCGACCGGCCGGGCGTCGCGGACCACGGCGCGCATGGCCTCGTCGACGGCCAGGAAGCGCATGATGCCGGGGTCGGTGACCCGGCCCGCGTCGAGCTGGGACACGAACGCGGCCAGCGACGCCTGCTCGGGGAAGCCGGTGTCCACCGGCGCGCCGAAGCGCCCCTCGACGTAGCGCATGATGCTGCGGTAGTCCTCGACCAGGGCCAGCAGCCACGGGTCCTCGGTGACCTCGTGATCGGCCGGCAGCCCCCAGCGCAGCGCACCGATGATCTCGCCGAGCAGCAGGAACAGGTAGGGCATGGAGCTGTAGGGCCGGTCGGAGCAGAAGTAGTGCACGATCGGGTAGCGGTGCAGCGCCTCGTGGTAGCCCACCAGCCGCAGGTGCACCCACTGCAGCCGCTCGCTGAGCCCGCGCGACCGGCCCCGGGGGAAGTGCGGCTGGAGGATCGCGATGGCGTGGTCGCCGTGGCGCCGGTCGGACTGGTGCTGGAGGCTCGCCGTCAGGACGTTGAGGTCCTGGAGGGTCTGGTAGATGGTGATCAGGTAGCTGAGGGTCAGGGTGAGGATGCCGAAGCCGGTGAACGCCTGCACGACGGCGAGCGCCTGGTAGACGGGCGTGGACGGCGTGAGGTCGCCGAACCCCAGGGTCGACATGGTGGCGCCGGACAGGTACAGCGCGTCGGCGAAGGTCGGCTCGAGGTCCTCAGAGAAGGTGAACGCGCCCCGGTCGAAGCCGTCGAGGTAGAGCAGCGCGAAGCCGGTGATGAACAGCGCCGCCCAGAGCACGACGTTGCCGACGACCATGAGCGGCAGGCCGAGCGAGCGGACCCGGTCGCCCACGCCCCGGGGCAGGGCGCGCGCGGCGGCGCGCACGACCACCCAGATGCCCCGGTAGAGGGCCTGCGTCACGGGGCCGTGGCGGTCGTAGTGCAGGACCGCGGCGAAGACGTCGACGAACCCGACGGCCAACAGGACCAGTCCGCTCCCCACCAGGAGCACGCTGCGCATACCGCCAGCGTTTGCCCCAGGACCCTCAGGGAAACCCGGAGGGAGACCCCGAGGAGATGGTGACGATGGCAGCGCAGGAGACGCGCGACGACCGCGCGCGCAACGGCGGCGGGCAGGACGACCGCGGCCGCGAGGCGCAGACCCCGACGCAGGTGCCGCCGAAGGGCTGGCTGGACGTCGGCAAGCGGACGATGAAGGAGGTCAGCAACGACAACGTGTCGCTGCTGGCCGCCGGCTGCGCGTACTTCGCGATGCTGGCGCTGTTCCCGACGCTGATCGCGGCGGTGACGCTGTACAGCCTGGTCGCGGACCCGGAGACGCTCGAGCAGCAGATCAACAGCGTCGTCTCGGCGCTGCCCCAGGGCGGCCAGATCATCGAGGAGCAGCTCCGCAACATCACCGGCGACGGCGGGCAGGCGACGGGCGTGCTGTCCATCGGCCTGCTCGTCTCGGTGCTCGGTGCGCTGTGGAGCGCCTCCGGCGGCACCGCCGGCATGATGCAGGCGCTCAACCTGGCCTACGACGAGGACGAGACCCGCAAGTTCCTGAAGCTGCGGGGCACCGCGCTGGCGCTCACCCTCGGCGGGATCCTCGTCGCGCTCATCGCGATCGGCCTGGTGGCCGTGCTGCCGGCGGTCCTGGACACCCTGGGGCTCGGCTCGGTCGGCCGGGTGGTGGTCAACGTCCTGCGCTGGCCGGTCGTGGCCCTGGTGTTCGCCGGCGCGCTCGCGGTGCTCTACCGCTTCGCGCCCGACCGCGACCAGCCGAAGTTCTCGTGGGTGAGCGTCGGTGCGCTCGCCGCCACGCTGCTGTGGCTGATCGCGTCGGGGCTGTTCTCCTTCTACGTCAGCAACTTCGGCAACTTCGGCGAGACCTACGGCACCATCGCCGGGGTCATCATCCTGCTGCTGTGGCTGTACCTGTCCGCCTTCATCATCCTGCTCGGCGGGGAGCTCAACGCGGAGCTGGAGCGTCAGACGAAGGCCGACACCACCCGCGGTCCCGACGAACCCATGGGGCGGCGTCGCGCGCAGGCGGCGGACACTCTCGGCGAGGCAACCTCCTAGGACCGCCGGGGCGGCGGCCGAGGTGCTCCAGGCACCCCCGGGCGCCGTGGACGGGCCAGCCGCGGTCAACCACGGAGCCGGCTCGGCTCGACCACGGACCGGCGGGTGAGCACCCACACCGGGATGCCGGACTCCCGGCGCGCCGCCTCGGCGATGCGCGGCGCGTCGCGCAGGGCGATCGCCGCCATGGCGGCCTTGACCAGGAACGACACCCGGTAGGCGGTCCCGAAGGCGCCGACGTCCACCGCGACCCGCCGGGCCTTCCCGGTGGCGCGCAGGGCGTCGGCGAACTGCTGCGCGGCGGCCGGGGTCATGAGCGCCCCCTCGCTCGTCGGCCGCTCGTAGTGCAGCTCGATGCGCCACGAGGGGCGCGGATCACTGTCCCAGGCAAGATGCACGATCGCTCCCAGCGTCGGTCGGGCCCCGGTGGCCGGCATCGAGAACACGCTCACCAGCGCGCCGCCCAGCGGACGTGGTCGATCCCGTCGCGGTGCGCGCTGGTGCGGGCGCCCGGCTCGTCCGCCTGGCTGTGCGCCAGGTACGTGGCCGATCGCCAGCCGCAGTGCTCGCAGACCGCGTGGATGCCCACCTGGTTGGGCCAGCCCGGCGCGCGCATCAGCACCTGGAGCAGCCGGTAGCGGTGCGTCCCTGTGAGGGTCTCCATCCGGTTCGTTCTCCCCCTATCGCGCGGAACGCCCCGTTGCGCCCCGCCCTGGGAAGAACGTGCCAGGGTTAGCTGCAAGTAACCAGTCGGCAGCGGTCCGCAACAATACGCATCGCTTCCCTCACGGTGCGCACGGCCGCGGACTCGTGCCTACCGGTGCTCACCGGCGCGTACCCCGATCGGGGGACGCCGCGGCACCCCGGACAAGCCCCGCGGGACGGGGGTCCACCAGGGTGCACCGCGGCGTCGGGCGGTACGACCTAGAGCAGGGACATGCGGTCGTCGAGCTCGCGCACGGCCGCGGTGCGCTCCACCGGCCGCAGCTCCGCGCGCAGGCGGCGCAGGCCGGCCAGGGCGGCCTTGGCGGGGATCTCGGCGACCAGGTCCATGCCGTCGGCAGCGATGCGGCACGCCTCCTCGGGCTCGCCCTGCTGGACGTAGGACTCCGCGAGGTCGGGGATGAGGATCGAGTGCGATCGGACCGCCGAGGCGGGCATGCGCCGGGAGGCCTCGTGCAGCACCTGGCGCGCCTCCTCCGCCTCGTTGAGGCTGAGGTGCACCGCGCCCTTGTAGCGCAGCATGATCGACTCGTTCCACTGGCTGTCCCAGCCGAAGCCGTCGGCCGCACCGTCCAGGGACAGCTCCTGGGTCGCGTCCTCCGCCCGGCCGAGCCACTGCTTCGCCGACCGACCGTTACCCGCCGCCGCGTACTCCTCCGCGGCGCGGCAGGCCAGGAACCCCCGCTCCGACACCGACGCGGTGCGCGCCAGCTCGTTGCCGTGCTCCAGGATCGCGGCCTTGACGTGGGGGCTGGCGTTGGCCGGCAGCCAGGTGGTGGCCTCCAGCAGGTAGGCCGTCAGCGGGCGGTCGTCGGCCTCCTGCGCCACGCGCAGGCCGGTCTGCAGGTAGGCCTCGGCGCTGGCGTGGTCGTCCAGGTCCACCGACAGGCGCCCGGCGATGCCGGCGAGCCGGCCGGCGATCACGCAGAGCTGGCGGTGGTGCATGCGCAGGTGCGGGCGCTCCAGCAGCTGCGCGACCTCGTCGAGGTGCTGCTTGACCGGCACCAGCAGGTCGGCGGGCGGGGTGTCGGCGAAGCGCGCGCGGTAGGACCCCACCACCGAGGTCAGGTCGTTGAGCAGGGGCAGGTCGATGAGCTTGCGGTCCTCGAGGGCGCGACCGATCTGGTCGGCGAGGCGGTGCGCCCACTCGGGCACGGCCAGCCCCGTCCCGAGCGCCCCCGCGGCGCGCAGCATGTCACGTCGTGTCGGCACGTCCTGGTCCTCCATGGCTGCAGCGACGTCGTCGGCGCTGCGGTTCGTGGGTGCCAGCAACCGGTCCTCGTCCCGGCGGGTGTCGGCGCGGCCGGGGAACCCCAGCTCGGCGGGCGCGGCGTCGAACAGCACGCAGAGGGCCCACAGGTACCGGTCACTGATCCCGGCCCCGGCCTCCCACCGGTACACGAACCCCTTGTCCAGGGGCGGCACCTTCCTCCCCGCCTGCGCGAAGACACGCTGCATCCCGACGGCGACCTGGGTCTGCGTCAGGTCGCGCGCCATCCTCTTCGCGACGAGGTGCACATTCTTCTGCGTACTGCGCGGCGCGGGCACGACCGCCTCCCCCCTTCGGTGGGCCGGTGCTCGTTTGCCGAGCGTACAAGATGAAGTGCTACGAGTAGTACTCCTACCGATTAGTACAGAAACTACTACTTGTAGCTACACGTCATTGCACAGGGTGAGGAGGAATCCCCGCCATCCGTGCGCGGTTGATCCCGCCCATGACAGCAACCAAGGACGTGCTCGAACAGTACCGGAATGTCGCGGTCGTGGGGATGTCGACGGATCCGGAGAAGCCGTCGCACAGCGTGCCGCTGGCCCTGCGGTCGGCGGGCTTCGCGGTCACCCCCGTGCACCCGTCCGCCGACGAGATCGCGGGGGAGCGGGCCTACCGCAGCCTCGCCGACGTGCCCGGCCCGGTGGAGGTCGTGGAGGTCTTCCGCCCGGCCGCGGAGGCGCCCGGCATCGCCCGCCAGGCGGTGGCCGCCGGCGCGAGGGCGCTGTGGCTGCAGCTGGGGATCACCTCCGACGAGGCCCGCCGCATCGCCGAGGACGCGGGCCTGGACTACGTCGAGGACCGCTGCATGGGCGTCGAGCGCGCGAAGTACGCGGTCCGCAAGTAGCGCCGGGGCGGTGCGGGCGGGGAGGCCCGCCCGCGCACCGCTCGGCACCGCTCGCTAGTAGACGTCCGGCACGAAGCGCTGCCTGCTCATCGGCGGCCGGACGTAGCCCGTGTCCTCCTGGCGCGGCGGCAGCTCCAGCGCGACCGGGGGGAGCTGCTGGTAGGGGACCGAGCTCAGCAGGTGGGCGATGCAGTTGAGCCGCGCCTTGCGCTTGTCGTCGGCCTCCACCACCCACCACGGCGAGTCGTCCACGTCGGTGGCGGCGAACATGGCGTCCTTCGCCCGGGAGTAGTCGACCCAGCGGCTGCGCGCCTCCAGGTCCATGGGGGACAGCTTCCACCGCTTGGTCGGGTCCTGGATGCGCGAGCGGAACCGGCGCTCCTGCTCGTCGTCGCTGACCGAGAACCAGTACTTCAGCAGCGTGATGCCGGACCCGATCAGCATGCGCTCGAACTCGGGGCAGTCGCGCAGGAATCGCTGGTACTCCTCCTCGCTGCAGAAGCCCATGACCCGCTCGACGCCGGCGCGGTTGTACCAGGACCGGTCGAACAGGACCATCTCGCCGCCCGCGGGCAGCTGGTCGACGTAGCGCTGGAAGTACCACTGGCTGCGCTCGCGCTCGGTGGGGGCGGCGAGGGCCACGACCCGGCAGACGCGCGGGTTGAGGTCCTGGGTGATGCGCTTGATGACCCCGCCCTTGCCGGCGGCGTCACGGCCCTCGAAGACCACCACCACGCGCAGCTTCTCGTGGCGGACCCAGTCCTGCAGCGTCACGAGCTCGCGCTGCATGCGCGCCAGCTCGGACTCGTAGGCCTTCTTCTTCAGCTCGGCCATCGGCTCTCCCTTCCCGGCGCCTGCGGAGCGGCTGAGCGTAGTGGTTTGGCCGGGCCGAACGGGCCAAGTTGACATAATGAACATTATCGGGGGACTGCGGACGCGCTGCGCCCGGCCTGACCTGGGCGCTGCGGCCAGCTCCCTACGGGCGCAGGGCCGCGACGGCGTCGAGCAGGGCGGTGACCTCGTCCGCGGTGTTGAAGAAGTGCGGGCCGGCGCGCAGGCCGGCCGAGGGGCGGCCGTCGACCACGATGTCGCGCTCGGACAGGGCGGCGACGACGCGCGGCGTCGCCTCGCCGACGTCCAGGGTCACGGGGCCCGCACGCACCGCGCGAGCGGCGGGCGTCCGCACGCCGATCCCCCGGTCCGCGGCGCCCTCGACCAGCTGGGTGGTGAGAGCCGTCGAGGCGGCGCGCACGCGGGCCGGCCCGACCTCGGACAGGACGCGGTAGCCCTCGCGGGCGGCGAACAGCGCGGGCATCGACGGGGTGCCGCCGAGCCAGCCGAACGCGCCCTCGCCGGCCTCCCACGCCTCGGCGAAGTCGAACGGCCGCGCGTGGCCCAGCCAGCCGACGCTGCCGGGCCGCAGGCGCCCCAGCGACGCGGGGCGCAGGTGCAGCCAGCCCACGCCCGGGCCCCCGCACAGCCACTTCACGCTGCCCCCGACGTAGGCGTCGACCCCCAGCGCGACGACGTCGACCGGCAGCGCCCCGGCCGCGTGGTAGCCGTCGGCCAGGACCAGCGCGCCGTGCTCGTGGGCGTGGGCGGCGACGGCGGCGACGTCCAGGATGCGGGCGTCGCGGAAGCGCACGTGGCTGGTCAGCACCAGCGCGGTGCGGTCGTCGACCGCGTCGCAGAGCGCCTCGACACCGTCGGTGGCCGGCACGACCAGCGGCTCCAGGCCCAGGCGTGCGTGCTCGGCCAGCAGGTAGCGGTGGCCGGGCCACTCGTCGGCGGCCAGGACGACGCGGTCGCGCCCGGCGTCGCGCGGCAGCGCCGACAGCAGCATGGCGGTCAGCGCGGCCACGTTCTGGTGCACCACGACGCTCCCCGCCGGCGCGCCGATCAACCCGCCGAGCAGGTCGGCGACGCGGCGCGCCTCGGCGAACCAGTCCGGCCAGGCCTCGACGCCCCGGGTCGCCCAGTCCCCCGCGAACGCCGCCAGCGATCCCTCGACCGCAGCGGGCATCGCCCCCAAGGTGTGGTTGGCCAGGTAGGTGCGGCGGGCCAGGATCGGGAAGCGCGCGCGCCAGGCGGCGACGTCGTCGGGGGCGATGGCGGTCACGAGGGGCGCGTCCTCCCGGTCGGGCTGCTCCTGCTGGCCCCCCACGGTGCCACGGCGCGGGCGGGGCGCCGGGCATGGCGACGTGACAGAGTTCCGTGCAACCCGCCCGGGAGCGCCGCGGGGGGGCCTAGGGTGTGCGCCATGGGGGACGAGGCCGGGGACGATGCCGGGGGGATGCTCATCGGCGAACTGGCGCTGCGCGCCGGCGTCACGGTCCGCAACATCCGCGCCTACCAGACGCGCGGCCTGCTCCCCTCCCCCCAGCTGGTCGGGCGCACCGGGATCTACGGGCCCCACCACCTCCAGCGGCTCCAGCTCGTCCAGGAGCTGCAGCACGAGGGCGTCAACCTCCAGGGCATCAAGTGGATCCTTGACCGCGTGCCCCCGACCGGGTCGCCGTCGGAGGTCCGGCTGCTCCAGCAGGCCCTGTTCCCGCCCGGCGAGGTCGAGCAGCCCTTCGAGCTGGACGACGCCGAGCTGCGGGCCCGGCTGCGCGGGCAGGGGACGGCGGAGAACCTCGAGCGCGCGGCCGCGATGCGCGTGCTGCAGCGCCTCGACGACGGCCGCTGGCGGGTGCTCAGCCCGGCCCTGCTGCGCATGGGCGAGGAGGTCGTCGCGCTGGGGGTGCCGCTGAACGCCGGGCTCGACGCGCTGGAGCGCCTCCAGCGCGACATCGCCCACGCGGCCGGCGGGTTCCTCGGCCTGGTCGGCCGCGAGATCTGGCTGCCGTTCGAGCGCGACGGCCGGCCGGCGGAGCGCTGGCCCCACGTCCGCACCGCGATCGAGCGGCTGCGCACCATGGCCACCGAGGTCATGGTCGCCGCGTTCCGCCTGGAGATGACCCACGCGCTGGAGCGCGCCGTGCTGGGCGACCCCACGGCGGAGCGGTCCTGGCCGCGCGAGGCGAAGGGCGCCTGAGCCGCCCCGCGTCTGCGGTGCACCGCCAGCCCGCAACCTGACGGCGTCCGATCGGACGCTTGACACCGCTCTCCCACAATTGCATACGTTGATGTCACGATCCGGGCCCGTGGGGGGAGCCGTCGTGACGTCGTCGATGCGGGCAGGGGTGGCGGCGGCGCTGGGGATCGGGGTGCTGACGGCGATGCTGCTCGTCTTCCTCCTGGGCGGGACCGCCCTGCCGCTGCACCTGGGCAACGTCGGGTCGTTCGTGCTGGCGACCTCGCGCCTGGAGGCCGAGGGCTTCCGCCTGACCCCCGACGTCGACCGCGACTCGGGCACCGAACCCGGCGCCGCGCTGCCCGCCGGCTACGTCACGCTGCAGGACGTGCGGGCGCTGGAGAACCTGCGCATCCAGAAGGCCTTCGACTTCTCCGCGCTGGTCGACGGGCTGGGGACCTGGACGCTGTCGCTGTCCAGCCCCTCGGTCAGCGCCTCCGGGCTGGGGCTGCACACACCGCACCTGTGCGCGGCGACCGCGGAGTTCCGGGAGCTGGGCATCAACGGCATCACCGCGGCCGGCCCCGCCGACGCGCTGGCGGTCACCGCGGACGGGCTCGTGCTGGTCGACGCGTCGATCGAGGCGACCCAGCTCGACGCGTCGGCGATCAGCCTGCCGGGGCTCGAGCTGCGCCTCAGCCCCGGGGAGCCGCAGGGGGCCGGGGCGTGCCTGGCGGGGTGACGCCGGTGACGCCCTACCCCGGGGGCGTCTGGAGCGAGGCCGAGCGGCCCTGGCGCGCCGCGTCGCTGGTGCTGGCCGGGGCGGCGCTCATCAGCGTGGTCGCCAGCACCGTGCGGCCGTCGCTGTTCACGCTGCCCGACGTCACCCTCGCCGGGATCGCGATCTCGCTGGTGCTCGCGGCGCTGGGCCTGCTCCTGCTCGCGTCGCCGCGGTCGGCGCTCCCGCTCGGCGCGTTCTGCGTGGTGT
The DNA here is from genome assembly GCA_030447925.1 of Egibacteraceae bacterium. Classification (GTDB taxonomy): domain Bacteria; phylum Actinomycetota; class Nitriliruptoria; order Euzebyales; family Egibacteraceae; genus JAUJNX01. Next base: position 90,918 of record JAUJNX010000010.1, read on the forward strand.
TGGGGGTCCTGGCCTTCCCCATGGCCCTGGGCGGGCTGGTGCTGGGATCGCTGCTGGTGATCGGCGGCGGCGCGCTGGCGGTCGGGTGGGCGCCCGTGCCCGCCGGCACCCGCGTGCGCTGGGGAGCCGCGGGGTTCCCGTCGCGGCTGGCGGCGCTGGTCGTGGACCTGCTGCTCTACGGGCTGGCGCTGCTGGCCGTCGCCGCGCTGCTGGACGGGCCGATGCGCGCGTCGCGCGCCCTGGCCGTCGCCGTCGAGGCGGCCGTCTGGCTGGCGGTCGCGGTGCCCGCCACCGCGACCGGCGCCTCCCCCGGCAAGCGCCTGCTGCGCCTGCGCGTCCTGCCCGCCCCCGGCGCCGGCCACCCCGCTCCGGCCTCCTCCCCCGCCGCGGCCCCCTCCCCCGCCTCGTCGACGACCGGCGCCGAGGCGGCGGACGGCCACGCGGCGGCGCGCCCGGCGACGCCGCGGACGGCGGCGGGGCCGACGGCGGCGCGGGGGGCGGGCCGGTGGGGGTGGGGTGGCGGGCGGCCGCGGTGCGGGAGGGGGTGCGGGCGGCGGAGCTCGCGCTGGTCGCGGCGCTGCTGGTCGGCCTGTCCGGCGTCGTCGCGCTGCGGCCCCTGGCGCTGCCGCTGCCGTCCCCGCTGCGCAGCTGGCCGGTCGGGCCCGCCGTGGCCGTGCTGGTGGTCGCGGTCCTGGTCGTGCTGCTGCGCCGCTCCCCCGCACCCCATGACCTGCTCGCCGGGACGCGCGTCGCGCGCGGGCGGCTCCTGCTCCCCCGCGCCGCCCCGGCCCCCGCGCAGCCCGCCCCGTGATCGCCGGCGGCCGGGCGGCCGTCGCGGCGGGCCTGGGGGCGGCCGCGCGGGCCCTGCTGCTCGGCGTCGCGCTGGCCACCCCCGCCCTGCCCCTGCACCGGGGCGGCGGCACCTTCCTGCTCTACGGCCGCGACCTGCGCGCCGGGCCCGGCGTGAGCATCCGCCCCGGCGACGCCGAGGGCGCGGGGCCCGACGGCGGGGACCTCGCCGTGAACGTCGTGCGCATCCCCGACCTGGACCGCCTCCGCGGCCTGGTCCTCGCCCGCGAGCTGGACCTCGCGCCCCTGCTGGGCGGCGAGGCGCGCTGGACCCTGGAGCTGGCCACCGACCCCGACCAGGAGGTCGAGGCGGACGACCTGGTGCTGCACACGCCGCGGACGTGCGTGCGCGGGGGCCTGCTCGCCCCGGTCGTCAACGCGCTGCTCGACGAGCCGGGCGCGCTGTTCCTCAACCCGCTCCCCCTCGCCGCCGGGGAGCTGTGGAGCGAGTCGGCGCGCCTGGAGGCCGACACGTTCGACGCGCCCGGCCTGTCGCTCCGCCTGCGCCCCGGCCCGCCGCCGGCGGTGTTCACCGGGTCGTGCGTCGACCCGGGCTGAGCGGGTGCCCGGCTCGCCCCGGCGGCTCCCGTAGGCTGGCGGGATGACCGGGGCTGCGACGGGGATCGACGCGGGACCCGTCACGGCGTGGCTGGCCGCGCACGTCCCCGGCCTGCGCCCGCCGCTGGCGTTCGACGTGCTCCCGGGCGGCAGGTCCAACCTCACCTACCGCGTCACCGACGCCGGCGGGCGGCGCTGGGTCCTGCGCCGCCCGCCGCTGCGCGGCGTCCTCGCGTCGGCCCACGACATGGCCCGCGAGCACCGCGTGCTCGCCGCCCTGGGCCCGACCGCCGTGCCGGTGCCGCCGGTGGTCGCGCTCTGCGAGGACCCCGCCGTCACCGGGGCGCCGTTCTTCGTGATGGACCACATGGACGGGCTGGTCCTGCGCGACCGGGCCGCCGCCGCGCTCCTCCCCGGCCACGGCGCGCGCCGGCGCGCAGCGGAGGACCTGGTCGACACGCTGGTGGCGCTGCACGCCGTGGAGCCCGCGGGCGTCGGCCTGGGCGACCTCGGGCGGCGGGACGGCTACATGGCCCGCCAGCTGCGCCGCTGGCACGGCCAGTGGCAGCAGTCCCGCACCCGGGAGCTGCCCGCGATCGACGAGGTCCACGGACGGCTGTCGGCGCGCCTGCCCGACCAGCAGGGCTCCACGATCGTCCACGGGGACTACCGCCTGGACAACACCATCGTCGGGCCCGACGGGCGGGTCGCGGCCGTGCTGGACTGGGAGCTGTGCACCCTGGGCGACCCGCTCGCCGACGTCGGCCTGCTGCTGGTGTACTGGTCCGAGGCCGGCGACGCGGTCCCCGCGCTGCCGACCGGGGCGAGCGCCGAACCGGGGTTCCCGTCGCGCGCCGAGCTGCGGGACCGCTACGCGGAGCGGTCCGGGCGGGACCTGGCCGACCTCGACGTCTACGTCGCGCTGGCCAACTGGAAGCTCGCGATCATCCTGGAGGGCGTCCACGCGCGCTTCGCGTCCGGCGCCTACGGGCACCGCGACCCCCTCGCCGAGGCCTACGGCGAGCGCGTCCCGCTGCTGGCCCGGGCCGCGCTCGCCGCCACCGAGCGCGCGGGCCGCTAGCCGTTCCGGAACATCGTCGAGGACCCGCCCCCATTCCGCACGCGGGCGGATCGCAGCGCGCGGGCTGCGAGACTTGCGGTCATGAGCGATCTGGACGTGCGGACGATCCGGGCCGAGGAGATCGACGACTTCGCGGCGGCGCGCACGGTGGGGTTCCTGATGCCCGCCGCGGAGGGGTCCGCGGACCTGCTGCGCCCGCTCGTGGACCTCGACCGCACCTGGGGCGCCTTCGACGGCGAGCGCATGGTCGGGACGCTGCGCAGCTACGCCACGCCGCTGACCGTGCCCGGCGGCGGGGAGGTGCCCGCCGCCGCGCTGACCAACGTGACCGTGCGGCCGACTCACCGGCGCCGCGGCCTGCTGCGCCGGATGCTGGAGCCCGACCTGCGCGCGGCGGTCGACCGCGGCGAGGTCGTGGGCCTGCTACTCGCCTCCGAGCACACCATCTACGGCCGCTACGGCTACGGCCCCGCCGCCGACTCGGTCCGGTTCGACGTCGACACGCGCGGGATCACCGTGCGCGCGCCGGCCGGCGGGTCGGTGGAGATCGTCGACGCCGACGCGCTGCGCGCCGCGGTCCCGGCGGTCTACGCCGCCCACCGGCGCGCCTGGCCGGGTGCGATGGGGCGCGACGACCGCTGGTGGGACCGGCTCCTGGGCCTGGCCGCCGGGTCGGTGCCGCGCACCGAGGCGCACTTCCGCGCGCTCGGGCGCGACGCCGCGGGCGAGGTCGACGCCTACGCCTGGTACACCGTGGACGACCGCTGGGACGACCTGCGGCCCGACCTGACCCTGGAGGTCGAGGAGCTCGTCGGCGCCTCGCCCGCCGCCGAGGCCCGGCTCTGGGCGTTCCTGCTCGCCATGGACTGGGTGCGCACGGTCAAGGCGGGGAACCGGGGGGCCGACGATCCGCTCCCCTGGCTGGTCTCCGACCCGCGGGCGGTCCGCCGGCGCGGGCGGGTGGACCACCTCTGGCTGCGGGTGCTGGACCTGCCCGCGGCGCTGGCCGCCCGCCGCTACCTCGCCCCCGGGCGGGTCGTGCTCCAGGTCGACGACCCGCTCGGCCTCGCCGGCGGCCGCGTCGTCGTCGAGGGCGGGCCGGACGGCGCGTCGTGCGCCCCCACCGCCGCCGCGGCTGACCTGACCCTGCCGGTGGAGGTGCTGGGCTGCGCCTACCTGGGCGGCACGCCGCTGGGGGTGCTCGCGGGCGCGGGGCTGGTCGAGGAGCACCGGGCCGGGGCGCTCGCGGTCGGCGACGCGATGTTCCGGTCGCCGCGGGCGCCGTGGTGCGCGACGTGGTTCTGAGGTGACCGCCCCGGCCGCCATCGGCCCCTACCGCGTCCGCCGCCCCCTCGGCGCGGGCGGGATGGGGACGGTGTGGCTGGCCGAGGCGCCGGACGGGCGGCCCGTCGCCGTGAAGGTCGTGCGGCCGGAGCTGGCGGCGGACCCCGCGTTCCTCGCGCGCTTCCGGCGCGAGGTCGGCGCGGCCCGCCGGGTCGCCGGGTCCTGCACCGCGCGGGTGCTCGACGCCGACCTGTCGGGACCCGCCCCCTGGTTCGCCAGCGAGTACGTGGAGGGCCCGCCGCTGGACCGGGCGGTCGCGCGCGACGGGCCCCTGCCGCCGTGGGGCCTGGAGGGCTTCGCCGTCGGGGTCGCCGCCGCGCTCACCGCGATCCACGCCGCGGGGGTGGTGCACCGCGACCTCAAGCCGTCCAACGTGCTGCTGAGCCCTTACGGGCCGCGGGTCATCGACTTCGGGATCGCGCGGGCGCTGGACGACGCGGAACTGACCCGGACCGGCGTGCTGCTGGGCACGCCGGGGTGGATGGCCCCCGAGCAGCGCGCCGGGCACGAGGCCGGTCCCGCCGCGGACGTGCACCTGTGGGGGCGGCTCGTGGTCTTCGCCGGCACGGGGCGGACGCCCGCCATGGGCCCGCCCGACCTGGCGGGCCTCCCGCCGGCGCTGCGCGCGCCGGTGGCGGCGGCGCTGGAGCCCGACCCGTCGCGCAGGCCGGCGGCGCGGACCCTGCTCCTGGACCTGCTCGGCGACCCGGCGGGGCCCGACACCGGCGAGGCCGTGACCCGCGCCCTGGCGCGCACCTGGGTCCTGCCCCCCACCGCCGCCGCTCCCCGGCCGCCCCCGTGGTGCCGCCGGCGGCCCGCGCCGCGGACACCGTCGCGCAGCCGCGCGGCGGTCGCGCGGGGACCTGGCCGGCGCCGGCCGAGGGCGGGCGCGGGGGGGCGTGGCCGGCGCCGGCCGAGGGCGGGCGCGGCGGCGGGCGCGGGGCGCGCCCGCGGCGGCCGTGGTGGCGGCGGGCGCGCGTCGTCGTGCCCCTGGCGGTGGTGGTGCTGCTGGTGCTCGGCCAGGGTGGGCGCCAGACGCCGGGACCCGCAGCGGTCCCGCCGACCGTCCCGGCCGCCCCCGCGGCCACGCCGGAGCCCGGCGTCGGGGCGCCGGTCCGCGACGGCACCCTGGAGTTCACCGTCACCGGGTTCGCGTGCGGGCAGGAGCGCATCGGCGTCCCGCCCTTCGACCGGGCGGCCCAGGGGGTCTACTGCCTGGTCGACGTCGAGGTCGCCAACGTGGGGGACGCGGCACGGCGGGTCCCGGCCAACCAGCTGCTGTTCGACGTCGAGGACCGCGAGTACGAGATGGACGGCGCCGTCCCGTGGCTGCTGCCCGACGGCGGGCTGTGGGACCCCGTGAACCCGGGCAACCGCGTGCGCGGCACGCTCGCCTTCGACGTGCCGCCCGGCCTGGTGCCCGTCCGCGTCGAGCTGCACGGCGGCTGGTTCACCGGCGGCGCCGCGGTCCGCCTGGACGCGCCCGGCTAGCGTGTCCCTCCGGTCGAGCGGGAAGGCGGAGCGGTGGCGAGGACGGCACTGGTGACGGGCGGGAACCGCGGGATCGGGCGCGCGGGCAGCGAGGCCCTGGCGCGCCGGGGCCTGGCGGTGGTCCTGACCGCGCGCGACGGCGACGCGGCGCGGCGCGAGGCCGCGGCGCTGCGCGGCCAGGGGCTGGACGTGCGCGGCGAGCAGCTCGACGTCACCGACACCGCCAGCGTGGACGCCTGCGCCGGCCGCCTGGCGGCCGACGGGGTGGCTGTCGACGTCCTGGTCAACAACGCGGGCATCCTGCTCGACGTGGACGGCCCGCTGCTGCGCACCGACCTGGACGTCATCGAGGCCAACATCGCGGTCCACTTCCTGGGTGCCGTGCGGACCTGCAAGGCCTTCGTCCCCGGGATGCTCGCCCGCGGCTACGGGCGCGTGGTCAACGTCGCCTCGGGCTGGGGGTCGATCAGCGACGGCGTGCCCGGGCCCGCCGGGTACGCGCTGGGCAAGGCCGGGCTGCGGGCGGTCACCCGCAAGCTCGCCTCGGAGGTCCGCGGCGACGTCAAGGTCAACTGCATGGACCCGGGCTGGGTCGCCACGCGCATGGGCGGGTCGGGGGCGTCGCGGTCACCGGAGCAGGCGGCCGACACGATGGTGTGGCTCGCGACCCTGCCCGCGGACGGGCCGTCGGACGGCTACTTCTACGATCGCCACCCCTACGACTGGTAGGCGGCCGCGCGCAGCAGGGCGACGGCGGGGGCCGCGCGGGGGTCGGCGAGGGCGCGGGCCGCGGCGGCGCCGGCCCGCCGGGCCAGGACGCGGCTGGCGCCCGCCGCCATCGAGTTGACGCCGATGCCGTCGAGGTCGGCGGCGGCCGGCTCCAGGACCAGGACCGCGGGCGGGGACGGGGCCGCCGCCACCGCGGCCAGCTCGCGGCGCAGCCGGCGCGCGTGGTCCGCGCGCACGAGCAGGGCCGGGTCGCGCCACCGCGGCCGCCCCCGCGGACCCGCCCCCGCCGCCTCCGGGCCTGCGGGGACCGGCCCCGCGAGGCCGAGGGCCGACGCGACCACCAGCACGTCGATGTCCCCGGCGGCCAGGACGTCGGCGTTGGTCGCCGAGTGCACGCCGCCGTCGACGTGGCCGACCTCGCCGCGCGGCGTGGGCAGCGGGACGGGGGCGAACCAGCCGGGCATCGCGCAGGAGGCGGCGACCGCCACGGCCGGGGGACCCCGGCGGTGTCGTCGAGCACCACCCGCCGGCCGGTGTCCACGGCCACGGCGACCACGCGCAGGCCGGGCGGCCAGGCGGGGCCGAGCAGGGCGTGCAGCGACCGGCGCAGCGGCTCCAGCGACACCCGCCCGCGGGGCATGGCGGCGAACCAGACCGCGCGCGCCGACGCCCGCGCCGGGCGGCGGGCGGCGTCGCGCAGGACGGCCGGCGCGCTGGGCGCGGCCCGGGGGCGGGTCCAGGGGGCCAGCGGCGGCGGGACCGCGCCGGGCGGATCGAGCCGGTCCAGGAGCGCCCGCGCGTCCGCGCCGACCGCCCCACCGCTCCACTGGGCCAGCAGGTCGCGCGGCGCCAGGCCCGCGCGCAGCAGGGCCGCGGAGATCGCCCCCGACGACGTGCCCACCAGCACGTCGGCGCGGCGCGGGTCGAACCCGGTGGCGCCGGCCACGGCGGCCAGGGCGCCCGCGGAGAAGCCGTGCGCCAGGTAGGCCCCGCCGCCCAGCACGACCGCGACCCGCGGCGACCGGCTCACGCCTGCACCTCAGTCGCCGGGCGGCTCACGAGGCGGCGGTGGAGGTCCGGACCACCAGCCGGGTCGGCAGGGGCGGGGGCGCCGCCGCGCCGCCGGGCAGGTCCAGGAGCAGGCGGGCGGCGGCCGCGCCCTTCTCCAGGTGCGGCTGTGCGACGGTGGTCAGCCCCGCGGCCGCCGCGCTGGGCGTGTCGTCGAAGCCGACCACCGACAGGTCGCCGGGGACGCGCAGGCCGCGCGCCGCCGCGGCGTCCAGGACGCCCAGAGCCAGCTCGTCGCTCATGGCCAGCACCGCGGTGGGGCGGTCGGCGAGCAGGTCGCGGGCCGCGCGGCGACCGGCGTCGCGGCCGTAGGGGGCGCGCTCCTCCACGCGGACCGCGTCCCAGTCCAGCCCCGCCGCCTCCCACGCGTCGCGGTAGCCCGCGAGCCGCTCGCGGGTGCCGTCGTAGGGGTTGGCGTCCTGGCGCGCGCGGGGCGCGGTGCCCTCCCAGCCGTCGGCGGCCAACCGCTCGGCGACGACCGCGACGCGGCGGTGGCCGAGGTCCAGCAGGTGGCGCGCGGCCGCCCGGGCGCCGCCGCGGTCGTCCACGGTGACCGCGGGCGCGAGCGGTGGTCGCGGGCTGTCGACGGCGACGACGGGCAGGCCGCGCTCCCGGGCGACCCGCAGGCGGTCGTCATCGGCGGGCAGGCAGTACAGGACGAGGCCGTCGACCAGGGCCGTGCCGACCAGGTCGGGGGCGCCGGCCGGGAGGCGCGGCACGAGCGTCAGCCCCACGGCGTGGCGCTCGCACGCCGCGGCGACCCCGCGCAGGCAGAGCACCGCGGCCGGGTCGGTGAACGAGAACGACAGCGGCTCGTCGTAGACCAGGCCGATCGCGCCGGTGCGCCCGTGGCGCAGGGTCCGCGCGACGGGGTCGGGGCCCGCGTAGCCGAGCCGGGCGGCGGTGGCCAGGACGCGGGCGCGCAGGTCCGCGCTCAGCTGGTCGGGCCGATTGTAGGCGTTGGACACGGTGCTGGGCGAGACCCCCAGCGCCCGGGCGACGGTGGTCATCGTCGCCCGCCGCGCGCCGTCCGCCATGCGGCTAGCCTAGCATCTGCAACGTTTCAGAAGCGCCCGCGCGGAGCGGCGCGGGGTGCGGGCGGCGGAGGGGGCGCGCGTGGTGCGGACGAGGGCGACGTGGCTGGCGTACCTGCTCCTGGGCACCTACGCCTACCTCCAGTCCGCCCCCGGCGCGATCGTGCCGTTCCTGCGCGCCGAGCTCGGGCTGGGCTACGCCGCGGCGGCGCTGCACCTGACCCTGTTCGCGACCGGTTCCCTGGTGGCCGGGGCGACCAGCCCGGCGGCGGAGCGGCGCCTGGGGCGCACCGGGGCGACGTGGGCGGGGGCGGGCGGGCTCTGCGCCGCCGCCCTGGCCCTGGTGGCGGGCCGCTCCCCCGCCGTGACGCTGACCGCGGCCCTGGCCATGGGCTGGCTCGGCACCTGGGTGCTCGTCGCGGTGCAGTCGGCGCTGGCCGACGAGCACGGCGAGGGCCGGGCGGTCGCCCTCAGCGAGTCCAACGTCCTGGCCAGCGCGGGCGCCCTGGCCGTCCCGGCGGTGGTCGCGGGCGCCGAGACCGCGGGCCTGGGCTGGCGGGCGGCGATCCTGGTCGCGATCGCCGCCTTCGCCGCGCTGGCGCTGGCCAACCGGGGCGTCCCGCTGGTCGACGGCACACCACCCGGCCCGGCGGGGGCGGCGGGGGCGGCGGCGGCGCCGGGGGCGGGGGCGGGGGCGGGCGGGCGGCTGCCACGGGGCGTGTGGCCGGGCATCGCGCTGGTCAGCGCCGGGGTCGCCGCGGAGTGGTGCATCGGCTTCTGGGCGGCGACCTTCCTGCAGGAGGAGGTCGGGCTCGCCCCGGCCGTCGCGGTCGGTGCGACCACGGGCTTCTATGCCGCGATGCTGGCCGGGCGCGTCGCCGGGAGCGTCCTGGCGCGCCGGGTCGGGGCGGTCCCCCTGCTGGGCGCGGCGCTGCTGGTCGCCGCGGCCGGCTTCCCCGTGTTCTGGCTGGCCGGGGACCCCGTCGTGGCGGTGGCGGGCCTCGCCCTGGTGGGCCTCGGCCTGGGCGACGTGTTCCCCCTGAGCATCGCGCTGGCGATGGCCGCCGCCGCCGCCACCGCGGCGCGGGTCAGCGCCCTGGGGGTGTAGGCGGGCGCCGTCGCGATCCTGGCCCTGCCCCTGGGGCTGGGCGCCCTGGCCACACGGGTGGCGCTGCGCCCGGCCTTCGCCGTGGTCCCCGTCCTGCTCGCGCTGGCCGCGGTGGCGTGGGCGTCCGCCCGCCGCGCCGCGGGCCGGCCCGCGGGGGCCGTGGCCGTCAGGCCGGGTCGGGGAGCAGCACGCCCGGGTTGAGCAGGCCGCGGGGGTCCAGGGCCGACTTCACCGCGCGCATGGCGGCCAGGTCCGCGGCGTCGCGGGTCAGGTGCACCCAGGCGCGCTTGGCGGCGCCGACGCCGTGCTCGGCGCTGATCGTGCCGCCCGCGGCGGCGACCAGCCGCAGCACCGCGTCGGTCACGGCCTCCTCGGCGTCCCCGGCGCCCAGCACGTTGACGTGCAGGTTGCCCTCGGCCAGGTGCCCGAAGTTCAGCGCCCGGGCGCCCGGCGCGGCGTCGGCGACGACCCGGTGGGTCGCGGCCTCGACCTCCTCGAGGACGCCGACGGGCACGGCGACGTCGAGCTTGACCGACACCCCGTCCGCGGCGACCGCCTCGGCGAGCCGTTCGCGGTAGGCCCACAGGGCCGCCCGTCCCGGGCGGTCGGTGGCCACCGCGACGTCGCGCCACCCGCCCACCGCCTCGAGCCCCCCGCCGAGCTCCGCGGTGGGGTCGTCAAGACCGACGGCCTCGACCAGGAGGAAGGCGGGGTGGGTCACGGGGAACGGCTCGGGCAGGCCGGTGGCGGCGCGGACCAGGTCCATGCCGTCGCGCAGGAACAGCTCCGCGGCGTCCAGCGACGGGACGCTGCGGCGCAGGCCGGACAGGACCGCCAGCGCCGCCCCCACCCCGTCGACGGCCAGGAGCGCGGCGGTGCGGGCCGGGCGCGCCTCGGCCAGGCGCAGGCGGACGCGGGTGACCACGCCCAGCGTGCCCTCGCTGCCGATCAGCAGCTGGGTGAGGTCGTAGCCGGTGTTGTCCTTGGGCAGCCCGGCGAGCCGGGTGACGACCGACCCGTCGGCCAGGACGGCCTCGACCCCGGCCACGTGCTGGCGCGTGGTCCCCGCGCGCAGGACCCGCAGCCCGCCGGCGTTGGTCGCCACGATCCCGCCCAGCGTCGCGCTGTCGCGGGCGGCGAAGTCGACCGGGACGTCCAGCCCCGCGGCGGCCGCGTGCGCCTGCAGGCGCGCCAGCGTCACCCCCGCACCGGCGGTGACCTGGCGCGCGGGGACGTCGAGGGGGTCCAGGTCGGCCAGCCGGGCCGTGGACAGCACGACCTCGCCGTCCCGCGGGACGCCGCCGCCCACCAGCCCGGTGTTGCCGCCCTGGGGCACGACCGCGGCGCCGTGCGCGGCGCACGCCCGCACCACCGCCGCGACCTCGGCGGTCGAGGCGGGCCGCACCACCAGGCGCGCGGTGCCGCGGAACCGCCGGGTCCAGTCGACCTCGTGGGGGGCGCGCAGGGCCGGGTCGGCCAGGACGTGGGCGGGGCCGACGATGCCGGCCAGCTCGGCGGCCAGAGGGTCACGCACGGGTCGACCTCATCGCCCAGGTGTACCACCGGCCGGTCGGGCGGACCCGCCGCTCCGGGGTGGTGCCAGCCCCCGGTGCGCCCGGGGTGGCCGCGCCATGGGCGGCGGGCGCGCAGGGCCGCAGGCTGCCAGACATGCGCGCACCCACCGCCCCCCGCTCCCGCCGCCCGCTGGTCGTCGGCGGCGCCGTCGCGGCCGCCCTCCTGCTGGCGGCCGCCGTCCTCAGCCTGCCCGGCGTCCGCCGCGGCGTGATCGACCCGGCCGGGCGGGACCCCGTCCCGGCGACGCGCGTCGAGGCCGGCGACGACTTCTGGGAGTACTTCGCCTTCTCCCCCTCCGTCATCGAGGTGCCGCAGGGCGCGACGGTGACCTGGACGTTCACGTCGGCCGAGGCGGAGCACAACGTCGTGTTCGACGACCTCGCGAGCCCCACCCAGCTGGACGGCACCTGGTCGCGCACCTTCGATCGCCCCGGCTCACACCCCTACACCTGCACCCTGCACGACGGCATGGACGGCCGCGTCGAGGTCCTCCCCCGTTGACCTCGCGGCTGTGGCGCTACATTGGCGGCATGGCCACCACGATGACGGTCAGGAACGTCCCCGAGCACGTGCGCCGCACGCTGGCGGCACGAGCCGCGCGCACGGGGCGCTCGCTGCAGGAGTACCTGCTGCTCGAGCTGGTGGCGCTCGCGGACCAGCCCACGGCGGAGGAGCTGATGGACGCCGCCGGGCTGCGGGCCGCCGCGGCGAGCACCCGGTTGGACGTCGCGCTCCTGCTCGAGGACCGGGACGCGGACCGGACATGACCGTGGTGGCCGACGCCTCGGCGGTCGTCGCGGCGCTGCTGGACGACGGTCCCACCGGTCGCTGGGCCCGGTCCGCGCTCGCCGCCGATCGGCTCGCAGCGCCGCACCTGCTGCTGGTCGAGGCGTCCAACCTCCTGCGCCGATCGGTGGCGCGCGGCGTGGTGGACCGCGCGACCGCGACCGCCGCGCACCGCGACCTGGTCCGGCTCCCCGTGCGCCTCTACCCCTTCGCCCCCATCGCCGGGCGGGTCTGGGACCTGCGCGACAACGTCACGGCGTACGACGCCTGGTACGTGGCGCTCGCCGAGGCGCTCGGGGCGACCGTCCTGACCCTGGACCGCCGCCTGGCGTCCGCGTCCGGGCCCGCCTGCCCGTTCGCGGTGGGCCCGGAAGGGTGACGCCGCGTCAGTCGCGGGTGTGGCGGTCGAGGAACTCGTAGACGTCGGGGAGGTCCACGCCGGGGAAGGCGCCGGCGGGCAGGACGGCCAGGACGTGGCTGTGGGCCTGGGCCGACGGCCAGGCCCGTCCCTGCCAGCGGGCCTCCAGCTGCGCGGACGGGCGCTGGCAGCAGCGGCCGTCGGGGCAGCGCGACTCCGCGCGGTGGCGGGTGATGCGCCCGCGGAACCAGCGGGCGTTGGCGAACGCGGTGCCCACGGTGACGGCGTGCAGCGGGGCCCGCCCGCTCTCCACGTAGGTGGAGCAGAAGAACATCCCGGCGGGGGTGTCGGTGTACTGGTGGTGCAGGGAGAACTTCTCCGCGCTGTCGAACGCCTGGCGCGTCCCCCACCGCCGGCACAGCCGCTGGCCCTCGATCGCCCCGCGGCCGTCGGCGGGGAACGCCACGCCGTCGTTCTCGTAGGCCTTCCAGATCACCCCGTCCTCGTCGGAGCGCAGGAAGTGCACGGGGATGTCCAGGTGGCGGGTCGCGAGGTTGGTGAACCGGTGGGCGGCCATCTCGTAGGACGTGTGGTGCACCTCCAGCAGGTCGTCCACGGACAGGTCCGCCGCCGCCTTGGCCTCCTGCAGGAACGGCACGGCCAGGCGCTCGGGGATCAGGACCGCCCCGGCGAAGTAGTTGGCCTCGACGCGCTGGCGCAGGAACGCGGCGAAGTCGGGGGTCGCGGTGCTCCAGGGCGACGTGGCCGAGGGTCTGGAGGACCACGGTGCGCGCGTCCTCGGTGCCCAGCGCGTCGCGCTGGCGCAGGAAGATCCGCCGACCGCCGAGGTCGGCGACCGACCGCACCGACGACGGCAGGTCCTGGACCCGCTCGATGGTGAAGCCGAAGGCGGCGCACACGTCGATCAGGCCGCGCTGGGACAGCGCGCCGCCGTCGTCGCCGTGGCCGGCACGGGTGAGCGCCTCGGCGGCGACAGCCTCGATCTCGGGGAAGTGGTTGCCGCGCTCGCGCATCTCCCGGCGCAGGTCGGCGTTGGCCCGGCGCGCCTCCTCGGGCGTGGCGACCTCGGGCCGGCTGAGGCGCCGGACCTCCGCGGCGAGCGCGACGAGGTGCTCCAGCACCTCGTCGGGAACGCGCGCCGACGGGGCCAGGTGGGGCAGGCCCAGCTCGCGGTAGTGCGGGTCGGCCTGGGCGCGGTCCAGGGCGACCTCCAGCGCCGACCGCCGGTCGGGCGCCTCCCCCGCCAGCAGGTCGCCGACCTGGACGCCCAGCGCGGCCGCCAGGGTCTGCAGCAGCGACAGGCGCGGCTCGCGGCGCCCGTTCTCCAGCATCGACAGGTACGACGCCGGCTTGCCGATGCGCTCCCCAGCTCGCGCAGCGTGAGGTCGGCGGCGCGGCGGTAGTGGCGCAGGCGGTGGCCGAACACCTGCCGGTCGATCGCGGCGTCGGACACACCACTCCCCTCGGTTGTTCTCGCAGAAGTGAACTACCGGCGAAGTTCCGGCGCAACACCGCCCGCTGTGCACAGCGGCATCCGGCACGGTGCGGATGCAACCCACCGATGCGAGGAGGAGCACATGCACCCCGAGGGGTTCCGCCGACAGGTCGAGCAGCTGGAGCGGGAGTGGGCCACGGCCCCGCGCTGGGACGGCGTCCGGCGCGACTACACCGCCGAGGACGTCGTGCGCCTGCGCGGGTCCGTGCCCGTCGAGCTGACCCTGGCCCGCCGCGGGGCGGAGCGGCTGTGGGACCTGCTCCAGGGCGGGGACGCGGTGCGGGCGCTCGGCGCGCTGACCGGCGGCCAGGCCGTGCAGATGGTGCGCGCGGGCCTGCAGGCGATCTACCTGAGCGGGTGGCAGGTCGCCGGCGACGCCAACCTCGCCGAGCAGGTCTACCCCGACCAGAGCCTGTACCCGGCCAACAGCGCACCGGCGCTGGTGCGGCGGATCAACAACGCGCTGCGCCGCGCTGACGAGATCGAGTGGGCCGAGCAGGCCGCCCAGACCGACGCGGGCCCGCAGCGCGACTGGTACGCCCCGATCGTGGCCGACGCGGAGGCCGGTTTCGGCGGCGCCCTCAACGCCTACGAGCTGACCAAGGCGTTCCTCGACGCCGGCGCGGCCGGCGTGCACTTCGAGGACCAGCTCGCCAGCGAGAAGAAGTGCGGGCACATGGGCGGCAAGGTGCTGGTGCCGACCGCCCAGCACGTGCGCACGCTCACCGCGGCGCGGCTGGCCGCCGACGTGCTCGGCGTGCCGACCGTGGTGGTGGCGCGCACCGACGCGCTGGCCGCGTCGCTGCTGACCAGCGACGTCGACCCCGCCGACGCGCCCTTCGTCACCGGCGAGCGCACCGCCGAGGGCTTCTTCGCCGTGCGCAACGGGCTGGACGCCGCGATCGCGCGCGGCCTGGCCTACGCGCCCTACGCCGACCTGCTGTGGTGCGAGACGGGCACCCCGGACCTGGACGAGGCCGAGCGCTACGCCGCGGCCATCCACGAGCGCTTCCCCGGCAAGCTGCTCGCCTACAACTGCTCACCGTCGTTCAACTGGAAGCGCCACCTGGACGACGCCGCCATCGCGACCTTCCAGAAGGAGCTGGCGCGCATGGGCTACCGCTTCCAGTTCATCACCCTGGCCGGGTTCCACGCGCTCAACGCCGCGATGTTCGAGCTGGCCGCCGGCTACCGCGACGAGCACATGACCGCCTACACGCGCCTGCAGGAGGCGGAGTTCGCGATGGAGGCGGAGGGCTACACCGCGACCCGGCACCAGCGCGAGGTCGGCGCGGGCTACTTCGACCTGGTCGCCCGGACCATCAGCGCGGGCCGCTCGTCGACCCTGGCCCTGGTCGGCTCGACCGAGGAGGAGCAGTTCCACTGATCGCTCGGGCGGTGGCGTCCCCGGCCGCTGATCGCGGGGCGCGCTCGGGCGATCGCGGGTCGGGATCGCGGGGCGCGGCGGGCGCGTGCCACGCTGCGCGGATGCGCCAGCTGCTGCCCGTGCCGGTGGACGACGTCGACGTGCGCGAGGCCGTGCGCCCGCCCGCGGGGCCGTGGCTGCGGGTCGGGTTCGTCGAGAGCGTCGAGGGCGCCGTCGTCGACGCGGCGGGCACCTCCGGGGGGCTGGGCGGTGAGGGCGACCGGCGCGTCTTCACCGCCCTGCGCGCCCACGCCGACGTCATCCTCGTCGGCGCCGGCACCGCGCGCATGGAGCGCTACGGGCCCCACCGGCCCGGGCCCGGGGACGGTCCGCCGGCACCGATCGCGCTGGTGTCCGCGGCGCTGGACCTCGACCCGGCCGCACCGGTGTTCACCGAGGCCGTGGCCCCCACCATCGTGGTCACCTCCGCGGCGGCCCCGGCCGACCGGCGCCGCGCCCTGGACCGGGCCGGCCGGGTGATCGTCGCCGGGGACCAGCGCGTCGACCTCGCCGAGGCGCTGGAGCGGCTGCGCGCCGAGGGGCTCGCCTCGGTCCTGTGCGAGGGCGGCCCGTCGCTGGCGGGGGCGCTGTTCGGGGCGGGCCTCGCCGACGAGCTGTGCGTCACCCTCGCCCCCACGCTGACCGGCGCGGGCGGCAAGCGCATCGTCGAACGCCTGCGCGGCCGCGTCGGGCTCCGCCTCATCCGCGTCCTGGAGCACCAGGACGAGCTGTGCCTCGGCTACCTGGTCGCGCGCTGAGGTGGCCGGCCACGCGCTCCCCGGCGACCTCGGCCCGGCCGACCGCGAGGCGCTGGGCGACGGCGCCCGCGCGGTCCTGGACGCCAACTGGCTGGGCGGCTCCACGGTCCCGTCCCGGTCGCTGTATCCCCACCAGTGGAGCTGGGACTCGGCGTTCATCGCCATCGGCCTGGTCCGCCACGACCAGCAGCGCGCCCAGCAGGAGCTGGAGAGCCTGTTCGCCGCGCAGTGGGCCAACGGCATGGTCCCCCACATCCGCTTCCACCCCGGCACCCCGCCCGCGGCGTACTTCCCCGGCCCCGACTTCTGGCAGAGCGGGCGCTCGCCCGACTGCCCCGGCGGGGTGGCGACCTCGGGCATCACCCAGCCCCCGCTGCACGCCCGGGCGGCCCTGGAGATCCACGAGCACGCCGCGGACCGCGACGCGGCGCTGGCGTTCCTGCGCCGCCTGTACCCGGGCCTGGTGCGCCAGCACGACTACCTGGCCACCCGTCGCGACGCCGGCGGGGCCGGCCTGGCCGCCATGGTCCACCCGTGGGAGTCGGGGCTGGACAACTCGCCGCTGTGGGACGCGAGCCTGGACCACCTGTCGATCCCGCCCGGGGCCCTGCCCCCCTACCGCCGCCGCGACCTGGATCACGCCAAGGCGGCGGACCGGCCCAGCGACGCGGCCTACGACCGCTTCGTCTACCTGGCGGTGACCTACCGCGACTCGGGCTACGACGACGGGGTGCTCCGGGACCGCGCGCCCTTCCTGGTCGAGGGGCCGCTGTTCACCGCGATCGAGCTGTGGTCGGTCCACGCGCTGGCCGACATCGCCACGCTGCTGGGCGAGGACCCCGCCCCCCACCGCGCCCGCGCGGCCCGCCTGCACGACGCGCTGCTGGCGCGCCTGTGGGACCCCGCCCGCGGCCGGTTCACGGCGCGCTCGCTGCGCGGCGGGACGATGACCACCGCCGCCACGGTGTCGTGCTTCGCGCCGCTGCTGGACCCCGACCTGCCCGCCGAGGTGGTCCGCGCGCTCGTCGCGGACCTGACCTCGCCGTGCTTCCACCCCGAGGACGGCCGCGAGCACTACCTGGTGCCCAGCTACGACCTGCGCGGCGCCGACTTCGACCCGCGCCGCTACTGGCGCGGGCCGGTGTGGCTGAACACCGACTGGCTGGTGTGGCGCGGCCTGCGCCAGCACGGCCAGGACGCCCTGGCCGATGAGGTCGCCGGGAGCATGCTCGCGCTGGTGGCGCGCTCCGGGTTCCACGAGTACTTCGACCCGTTCGGCGGGGCCGGCTACGGCAGCGCCGACTTCGGCTGGACCGCCGCGCTGACCCTCGACCTCCTCGCCCGCACCGCGGCCGACTGAACCGGCCCGGCACGCCGTCAGCGCCGCGGCGCCAGGAGGCGGGCGGCGAGCGGGGGGAACAGGACCACCGAGGCGAGGCCGGCGAGGACGAGGGCGGCGGCGACCGCGGGGCGCAGGCGGCCCAGGCGCAGGCCGATCTCGGCCCCCGCGACCAGCACGGGCAGGGACGTGGCGGCGAGCAGCCCGGCGGCGACCGCCGCCCGGCGCGACAGCCCGCGCGGGCGGACCAGGACCGGGACCGCACGGGCGGCCAGCAGGCCCAGCAGGAAGACGGGGACAAGGACGGCCGCCGCCGGCTCCCCGACCAGCGCGCCGACGTCGAGAGTCACCCCGGTGACCACGAAGAAGAACGGCACGAACACCCCGTGGCCGACCGCCTCCAGCTTGCCCGTCAGCCGCCCGCGGTCGGCGTCGCCGCCCTCCAGCAGCCGCAGGACGACGCCCGCCGCGAAGGCACCCAGCAGCAGCTCCAGGCCCAGCCGCTGCGCCAGCAGGGTGAGCCCGGCGAGCAGCAGGAACGCCCCCCGCACCCGGATCTGGTCCCCGCCGCCGCGCAGGTCGCGCAGCGGGCGGGCGACGCGCTCCACGTGGCCGACGGCCCGCAGCGCCACCAGGGCCGCGGCGACCAGGACCAGGAACGCCCCGAGCAGGACGACCCGCGAGCCCGCGCTGCCCTCGGCGGCGAACAGGACCGACAGGAGCACGACGGTGGCGAGGTCGGACAGGGCGGCGGCGACCAGGACGCGCTGGCCCAGCGCGCCCTGCACCTGGCCGGCGTCGTGCAGGACCGGGGCGACGATCCCCAGCGCCGTCGAGGACAGCACGACCGCGATCAGGGCCGGGTCACCGACCACCCCCGCCGCCGCCAGCCCGGCGCCCAGCAGCCCGGCCAGGACCAGCGAGCCGGCCAGCTCCGTCCCCGCGGCCACGGCCTGCCCGCCGCGCAGGCCGCGCAGGTCCACGTCGAGCCCCGCGAGCAGCAGCAGGAACGCGAGCCCCAGCGTGGCGAGCAGCTCCAGCGGCGGCCCGACCCGCACCACGCCGAGGACGGCGGGGCCCAGCACGATGCCGGCGAGCAGCTCCGCGACGACCGCGGGCACCCGCAGCCGCGGCGCGAGCGCGACCAGCAGCGGGGCGGCCAGCGCCACCGCCGCCACGGCGACGACGCCGTCCAGCCCGTTCACGCGCCCGGCCGGCGCCCGAGGCGGAACAGGGCGGTGGCGGTGGCGCCGAACCGGGCGCCCCCGCCCTGGGCCCGGGCCACCGGCGGGGCGGGCCGCCGGACCGAGCCCAGCGCGGCGCCGCCGGGCGCGCGCCCGCGCCGGCCGGGCGGGCCCCCGCCCGCGCAGGCCGGACGGGACCCCGACGGCCAGCGCGCCCCAGGCGGCCAGCAGGGCCGGGACGGGCGCGTCCTCGCGCCAGGCCTCGCGCCAGGCCACCCGCGGGTCGCCCGCGCGCCCCGCACCGTCCAGCGGGAACCGCAGCACCCGGTCGCCGTCGGCGACCAGGAGCGCGCCGCCCCCGGGCTCGACGGCCAGCGCGGCCACCTCGTCCGGCCCTCCGGCCGCGCGCTCGGGCGGCGCGATCGGCCCGACGGGCTCCCAGGGCGCGTCGGCACCGGTGCCCGCCAGCCCGTTCGCGGCCGCGGGGGTGGGGGCCGGCGCGGCGGCGTCGACGCGGTGCAGGCCGCGCCCGCCGATCCACAGCACCCCGGCGGGGCCGTAGGCCAGGTGGCCCGGGGCGTCCAGGTCCGCCGCCAGGACGGTGAGGTTGCCGTGGGGCTCGACGCGCACGACCCGGCCGGCGTCCGGCTCGCAGACCGTCAGCCGCCCGGCGGCGTCCACGGCCAGCCCCGCCGCGCCGCCCTTGGCGCGCACCACCGCGACCTGGCCGTCGGGTGTCCAGCGGTGGACGGCGTGGGCGCCCCCGGAGCTCAGCAGGACCGCGCCGTCGGGCGCGGCGACCAGCCCGGCGATGCCGTCGAAGCCCTCCGCGACCTGCTCGAGATCCGCGCCCGGGGGCAGCACGGCGTCCACGGCGGGGTCGGCGCGGACGATCGCGGCGGGGACGTCACGCGCGACCCGCGCGCGCCCCGCCCGGTAGAGGTCCAGCGTCGCGCTGCGGATCCACAGCGCATTGCGCGGCGAGGCCGACACCGGGCCGTTCAGCGCGAACACCGCCACCGCGATCCGCCGCCCCGGCCGGGCGTCGCGCGCGATCACGACGCGGTTGGGGACGTTGAACCCGCCGACGACCCCGCCGCCCACCTGCCCCGGGGCGGTCGGCAGGCGCCCGTCGACCCAGACCTCGGCGTAGTCGTCGACGACGACCTCGAACACGACCGTCGACCCCGCCACCGGGAACCCGCCCACACGTTCGGGGAGGGTAACCGCGATCCGGTACCAGGCGGCGCACACCCGCCCCCGCCCGCGGCGCGCCTCGACGGCGGGCGGGGCCAGGACCTCCCAGGCGCCGTCGTCGTGGTCGGCGCCCTCCGCGTGCGGCGCGACGTCCAGGGTGCGCACCGGCGGCCCCGACGGCCCGAGGTCGGGACCCACCGACGGGGAGTCGACCGCCACGAGGTCCACGTCGCGGTAGCGCCAGACCCCGCCGACCAGGGCGGCGCCGTCCCCGGTGCGCAGGTCGACGACGGCGTCGGGGCGGTGCGGCAGCAGTCCCGGCGGGCCGGGCAGGACCGCCTCGCCGATCACCCCACGACCTTGACGACGTGGTAGCGCAACGGGCCGGGGACCTCGGTGAACCAGTGCGGCACCCCGGCGGGCAGGACCAGGACCGCGCCGGGCGACAGGCGGTGGGTCGTGCCGCCGGTCACCGCCTCGGCGCGCCGCTCGCCGGGGCTGACCTCGCGCACGCCGACCATCTCCCCGCCGACCACCACGGTCGCGGTGCCCTCCTGGACGAGCATGACGTCGGTCACCCGCTCGTGGTACTCCACCTCGCCGGGCTCGTCGCGGCGGCCCGCGTCGACCTTGTAGCCCGGCTGGCCGAACAGGATCCCCGCCGCGGCGGCGGCCGCGGCGGCGTCCAGGACGAACGGCTCCGGCGGGGGCAGGGCGTCGGCGCCGGCCCGCGCGAGGTCCTCGTCCTGGTCCGGCGACGAGGCGCCGCTGACGCCCACCCCGCCGACGACCTGACCGCCGGCCACCAGCGGCAGGCCGCCCATCAGCGGGGTGGCACCGCGCAGGGACAGCGCGGCGACCCGGCCCTGCGCGGTCTGGTCCTCGAAGTCGCGGCTGGGGCGCCGGAAGATCGCCGCGGTGCGGGCCTTGTCGACCGCGACGTCCACCGACGCGGGCTGGCTGCCGTCGGGGCGGGCCAGCGCGACCGGCACCCCCGCGTCGTCGACCACGGCGACGACCGGGGCGACCCCCGCGGCCTCGGCCGCCTCCTGCGCCGCCGCGGCCACCCGCTGCGCCTCCGCCTGGGTGAGGACCAGGCGCTCCGCCACCAGCCCGGCGGCGCCGTCGGGGGCCTCGGCCAGGGCGGCCGCGCCCGCCAGCGCGACGGCCTCGTCCTCGTCGGGGGTCTCGCCGCTCACCCCGATCGCGCCCACGACCGCGCCCGCGGCGTGCAGCGGGACCCCGCCGGTCAGGGTGGCGGCGCCGTGCAGGGCGAGCGCGCCGATCCGGCCAGCGCGGACCTGCTCCTCCAGCTCGCGGCTGGGGCGGCGGAAGATCGCGGCGGTGCGGGCCTTGTCGACCGCGACGTCGACGCTGGCGACCTGGGTGCCGTCCAGGCGGCGCAGGACCAGCGGCCGGCCGGCGGGGTCCACGACGGCGACGACGACGCGGGCGCCGCGCGCCGCGGCCTCGCGCTCGGCGGCGGCCGCGACCGCGGCGGCGCCCGCGAGGGTGAGGGTGTGGGACTGGCGGGGCACTTCGAGCTCCTCTATCCGGTGGCGTGGAGGGTGGCGGCCCAGACCGCGGTGTCGGCCAGGACGAACAGGACGTCGCGCCCGCGGCCCCCGAAGCAGCAGCTGACCGCGCCGGGGACCCGGATCGTCCCGAGCCACTCCCCCGCGGGGTCCAGGACCTGCACGCCGTCGGCGACGCAGACGTAGATGCGCCCGTCGTCGTCGACGGCGATCCCGTCGGGGTTGCCCGGCAGCGCGGCCAGCACCCGGGACCCCGCCCGCTCGCCGCCGAGGACGTCGAGGGCGCGGACGTGGCTGGGGCGCCCGGTGTCGGTGAGGTACAGGACCGACCCGTCGGCGGAGAACGCCAGCCCGTTGGGCTTGTCGACGTCGTCGGCCACGACCGCCAGGTCGCCGTCCCGCCAGCGGTACACCCGGTCGGGCAGCGCGGGCGGGGGCCGGAAGCCCTGCAGGTGGCCGTAGGACGGGTCGGTGAACCACACGCCGCCGTCCGCGGCGACGGCCACGTCGTTCGGCGAGTTCAGCGGCAGGCCCCCGCACCCGTCCACCACGGTCGTGGCGGCGCCGGTGCCGGGGTCCAGGACGGCGATGCGGGCGGGCGCGTCGGGGCCGCCCTGCTCGCAGACCAGCAGCCGCCCGTCGGCGGCCAGGGCCATCCCGTTGGCCGCCGCGGCGGGTCGCAGGACGTCGCGGACCACGGGCTCGGCGCCCAGCGACAGCCGCGCGACGGCGTTGACGCCCGCCGACGGCACGGTGGTGAAGTACAGGGCGTCGTCGGCGGCGCGGTAGACGGCGCCCTCGTGCGCGTCGGTCGCCACGACCCGCTCCAGGCGGGCGCCGGGTCCGGCGACGGCCGCGAACGCCGGGTGCCGCGCGACGAGCCCGCCGGTCACGACCGCTGCGTGCGCGGGCTCGGCATGGTCGCCACGTCCTCCGGCGGGGCGGGGTGCAGCCCGCCGTCGACGTGCGTGGTGACGCGGTCGGGGTAGAAGCAGACCAGCCCGGCGATGGCGATGGACTCGTTGACCGGCCACTGGTAGCTCCAGACGAGGTCCTCGTGGGTCGTCCCGTCCACCGTCAGGTGCCAGTAGATGGCCTCGCCCTTGTAGGGGCAGAAGGTGACGGTGTCCGACGGCGTGAGCAGGTCCTGGCGGACGGCGACCATCGGCAGGTAGAAGCGCCGGGGCACGCCGGTCTCGAAGACCAGCGTCGGCCGGTTGGTCTCCGCGACCGTGACGCCGCCGACCTCGACGCGCACGTGCCGGCTGCCGGGCAGCACGTCCACCCGCTTGTAGGGGCTGCGCGGGTGGATCCAGATCTCCTCGTCCTCCTCGAACCACGACCCCATCGCGGCGAAGTCGAACGCCACCCGGTCGGCCAGCTCCGGGACGTCCGCGAAGCGCCAGGCCGGCGCCTCCCGCCCGCCGGCGCGCACGGTGTAGGCCACCGCCGGCCCGCGGCCCGGCACCGGCTCGGCGGTGCCCGCCTCCTCCAGCACCCCGGGTCGCACGTCGGCCAGGGGGACGTAGTAGGACGGGTGGTAGGACACGTCCCAGACCATCAGCGCGTCGTCGGTGTCGGCGACGAGCTCGCCGCCCAGGAAGGTGCGGATCCGCTTCTCGGTCGGTTCACTGCGCATGTCAGGCCATCCGCTCCGCGAGGTGGTCGCCGACGCGCAGCGCGTTGGCGATGATCGTGAGGGTCGGGTTCACCGCCGCGGACGACGGGAAGAAGCCGGCGTCGACCACGTAGCAGTTGTCCAGCTCGTGCAGCTTGCAGTCCAGGTCGAGCACCGACGTGGCCGGGTCGGGCCCGAAGCGGGTGGTGCCGTTCTGGTGCGCGACCGCGGAGATCCCCAGGCGCCCGCCCAGGTAGTGGCGGTTCTCCCTGACCTCCTGCTCGCAGCGCAGGTCGTCGAGCAGGTCGCGGAACTTCCCGCCCAGCCGGGCGTGGGCCTCGAGGTTGGTCGGGGTGTAGCGCAGGGTGATCGCACCCCCGGGGCCGACCTCGACGCGGTTCTCCGGCCGCGGCAGGTCCTCGCTCTGCAGCCAGAAGTCCAGCGAGTGCGCCGCGGAGTGGGCGGGGTCGGGGTCCTCGGGGTCGTCCAGGGAGATCGTGAACGCGTCGCTGCGGCCCAGCATCTGCAGGTGGCCCATCGGGAACTCGTAGTCGTCTGACCCGAAGTAGAAGTCGTTGACCCCGAGGGTCTTCTGGAAGCGGGTCGGGTTGGGCGTCTTGGAGAACGCGATCAGCGACGAGGTGTTGTGGAGCATGAGGTTGCGCCCCACCTGCCCCGACCCGTTGCCCAGCCCCTGGGGGTGGTGCTCGTCGGCGGAGGCCAGCAGCAGGGCCGCGGAGTTGATCGCCCCCGCCGCGACGACGACGATGTCGGCGCTGTGGTCCTCGACCTCGCCGTCGCGCTCCACCACGACGCGGTCGACCCGCCGCCCGCGGTCGCCGGTCAGCAGGCGGGTGACCCGGGCGCCGGTGATCAGGCTGACGTTGGGGTGGCGCAGCGCCGGCTCGACGCAGATCACCTGGGCGTCGGCCTTGGCGTCGACCAGGCAGGGGAAGCCGTCGCAGGTGTCGCAGCGGATGCAGCGGCTGGCGTGCGGCCGGGCCTCGTCGACCAGGATCCCGTTGGGCAGCGGGAACGGGTGCAGGCCCGCGGCGACCAGGTCGTCCGCCAGCTCGGCGATGCGCGGCTCGTGGGCCATGGCCGGCCACGGGTAGGGGGTGTCCGACGGGGGGTCCAGCGGGTCGATGCCGCGCTGGCCGTGCACCTGGTACAGCTGCTCGGCCTTGTCGTACCAGGGTCGCAGGTCTGCATAGGTCAGAGGCCAGGCGGGTGAGACGCCGTCGGCGTGGACGACGGGGCCGAAGTCGCGCTCCCGCAGGCGCATGAGCACCCCGCCGTACACCTTGGTGTTGCCGCCCACGTAGTAGTGCTGCTTGGGCAGGAAGCGCCTGCCGTCGGCGTCGGTCCACCGGCCGGAGTTGCGGTAGCGGACGTCGCCCCAGATCGCCCTGGAGTCCCAGTTGGCCTTCTCGCGGGGCAGCCAGCCGCCGCGCTCCAGCAGCAGGATGCGCTTGCCGGTGGGGGCGAGGGCGTGGGCGAGCGTGGCGCCCCCGGCCCCGGAGCCGATGACGATGACGTCGTGGTGCTCGGTCACGGCGGGCTCCTTCAGACGATGGCCAGCGGCGCGACCCACGCGCCGGTGGCGCCGCGCAGCTTGGCGTGGGAGACGACGAACAGGAACTCAGCGAGGCCGTCCGCGGCGAGCTGGGCCAGGCGCAGGTTCTCGGCGACGACCACCCCGTGGCGGACGTTGAGCGTCTGGGGGACCACGAACGGCTCCGCGGGGTCCTCGGGCGGGACCGGGCCGTAGCTCCAGGTGTCGCAGCCCGTCAGCGCGACCCGCCGGTCCACCAGCCAGTCGGCCAGCGCCGTGCCGGGTCGGGGTCGTCGTCCCACAGCCGGCCCCAGCCGGTGTGGACCAGCACCGCGTCGCCCGGCTCGACCGCCAGACCCGCCGCCGCGAGCGCGGCCTCCGCGTCGTCGGGGGTCACCACGTCGCCGGGCTCCAGCCGGTCGACGCCGCGGATCCGGGCCGCGTCGACCAGCAGGCCCCGGGTGACCACCTGGGGCAGCGTCTCCATGCCCAGGCGGTTGGTGCCGTGCTCCTCGACGACGTCGTCGAGCCGGTGGCCGTTGTAGAGCTGGTCGCCGGCCTGCAGGTGGTTGAGGCCGTCGAGGTGGGTGCCCATCTGCGACGGGGCGCTGACGTGCTCCACGATCCAGTTCACCGCGTTGCGCCCCAGGCCGCGCGGGCCGCCGCCGGGCGCGCGGCGGTTGAGCTGGTGGGCGGTGGTGGACAGCACCTGGCGGAAGGTCCGCCCGGGGAACGCGGGAACGTCGGCGTGCAGCTCGTGGGCCAGGTCGTAGACCCGGCCGCGGCGCACGAGACCGGCGGCGCGCACGACCGACGCGGCGGTGATCTCGTTGAGCGCGCCGGCCTGGTCGTCGGGGCCGTAGCGGCTCGTGCCGGCGCTCACTCGGACGACCAGGTGGTGCGGAAGTCCCCGAACAGCGTCAGCCCGCCGTCGACGAACAGGGTCTGGCCGGTGACGTAGGCGGCCTCCTCGGAGCACAGGAACACGGCGGCCGCGGCCATCTCCTCCGCGCCACCGGCTCGGCCCATGGGGATGTGGGCCTCGACCATCGCGCGCTTCTCCGGGTCGTCGATCCACGACCGGTTGATCGGGGTGACGGTGGCGCCCGGTCCGATGCCGTTCACCCGGATGCCGTCGCCGGCGTACTCCAGCGCGAGCGTCCGGGTGAGGTTCTGCATGCCGCCCTTGCTCACCGAGTAGGCGAGGAAGCGCGGCTTGGGGATCAGCTGGTGGACGCTGGAGACGTTGACGATCGCGCCGCCGCCGCCGCGGGCGAGCCGCTCGGCGACGAAGCGCCGGGCGCACAGGAACGCGCCGCGCAGGTTGACGCCCAGGACGCGGTCGAACGCGGCGGGGTCCAGCTCGTGGGACGGCGCGGCGACCTGGATGCCCGCGTTGTTGACCAGCAGGTCGACCCCGCCGTACTCCCCTGCCACCTGGTCGAACATCGCGCCGACCTGGGCCTGGTCGGCGACGTCCGCGCGCACCAGCAGCGGGCGCCGGCCGGCCGCGCGCATGCGCTCCATGCACGCGTCCAGGCCGGCCTCGATCTGGTCGCGCGTCGCCTGGGCGCCCTCGACCCTTCCGGCGTAGTTGATCGCGACGTCGACGCCCTCGATGCCCAGGCGGACGGCGATGGCCTGCCCGATCCCCGAGCTGCCGCCGGTGACGACCGCGACCTTGCCCGCCAGTCCCTGCATGCGTCGGTCCCCGTCCCGTCGTCGCTGCGGACGCAGTGCAGCCGACGACGCGGGCGGGCGGCAACACGGGCTGGAGATCGGCTGATCGCGGACCGCGATCGCGCGCGCCCCGCTGGGCGCTCGGTCAGCGCTGCGCGGCGCCCTCCGCGTGGCGCGCGAGCAGGTCGACGAACGGCGCCAGCAGCCGGGGCGGCGCCTCGCGGGACCACACGGCGGCGATGCGCGCGACCTCCACCGGCGGGGCGAGGGGCCGGCGCACCAGGCCGGGGAGGTGCAGCGCGAGGCCGTCGCCGGTCAGGGCCACCCCCGACCCGGTGGCGACGAGCAGGGCGAGGCCCTGCGCGTCGACGGCCTCGTGGTCGATCCGGGGGCTGAAGCCGGCGGCCAGGCACGCCTGGAGGTAGCGGTCGAAGACCACCGGATCGGTGCGGCGCGGAAACATCACGAACGGCTCGTCGGCCAGGTCCGCCAGCGCCACCTGCGGTGCGCCGGCCAGCGGGTGCGCCGCCGGCAGCACCGCCACGAGCCGCTCGGCGCGCAGGTCGCGGACCACGAGGCCCGCGTCGGCGACGGGGCGCGTGACCCGGCTCACGACCACGTCGACGGCGCCGCCCGCCAGGACGCGGTCCTGGTCGCCTGGCGGGACGGGCCGCAGCAGGAGGCCGGCCTCCGGGTGCGCCGCCCGGAACGCGCGCAGCGCGGGCAGCAGCAGGTCGTAGAGGCCGCCGGCGGGGTAGCCGACGCGGAGCTGGTCCAGCTCGCCGCGGCCGGCACGGCCCACCGCCCGCGCGGTCTGGTCCAGCTGGGCGAGGACCGCGTGCGCGTCCTCCAGCAGCCGCCGGCCCGCGCGGGTCAGCTGGACAGGGCGCGCGGAGCGGTCGACGAGCACGGCGCCCAGCTCGCGCTCCAGCTGGCGGATCTGCTGGCTGAGCGAGGGCTGGGCGAGGTGCAGCCGCTCGGCCGCGCGACTGAAGCTCGCCTCCTCCGCGAGGGCGACGAAGTAGTGCAGGTGCCGCAGCTCCACGACGCCGGAGTATAGGCCCGACCACTACTTGCAACGCGGTCAGTGGCGGTGACGGCGTGAGGGGCCGCGCGGCCCGCGGCTAGAGGGGGACCTGGGACAGGAAGCGGGCCGCGAGGGGGGCGGCGACGGCGCTGCCGCCGCCGCCGTCCTCGACCAGGACCGCGATCGCGAGGTCGCCGCGCGCCGCCACGAACCAGGCGTGGGTGCGCGGGGGGACCTCCGTCCCGAACTCGGCGGTGCCGGACTTGCCGATCGCCTCGCCGGGCACCTCCTGCAGCGCCGTGCCCGTGCCCGAGGTGACCACCGCGCGCGTGAGGTCGCGCAGCGACGCGGCCACCGCCGGGTCCAGGGGCTGGGGGCCCGTCCCCGGCTCGGCGTGGTCGGGCAGCAGCACCGGCGGGCGCCAGGTGCCGTCGGCGACCGCGGCCATGACCGCGGCCATGACCAGCGGGCTGGCCAGGACGCGGCCCTGCCCGATCGCCTCGGCGGCGCGCTCGACGTCGTCGGCGGGCTCGGGCACCTGGCCGGTGTAGGCGTCCACGCCGGGGGTCCACGCGCCGCCGACGCCCATGCCCTCGGCCGCGGCGGCGACCGCGCCGGGCGGCAACGACGCGGCCAGGGGCGCGAAGGTGGTGTTGCACGACTCGGCGAAGGCCTCGCGGAACGGGACGCGGCCCGCCGCGTCGCCCTCGGCGTTGCGGAAGCTGCGCCCCCCGACGGTGGCGGTCGGCGGGCAGTCCACGACCGCGTCCGGGGACGCGGTACCGGCGGTCAGGAACGCCGCCGCCGACACGATCTTGAACGTCGACCCGGGCGGGTACTGGCCGGTGAACGCCAGGTTGGTCGCGCCGCCGTCGGGCCCGTTGGCGACGGCGAGCACCTCGCCGGTCGACGGGCGCAGGGCCACCAGGGCCGAGGGGTTGGGGACCTCGAACAGGGTGGCCTCGGCGGCCACCTGGAGCACGGGGTCGATGGTCGTGCGCAGCGGCTGCCCGGCGACCGCCGGCACGTCGTGGAGGATCTGGACCGGCGCGCCCGCCGCGTCGACCGCCGCGACCTGGGTGCCCGGGGTCCCGGCGAGCTGGCGCTGGAAGCGCCGCTGCAGGCCGGACAGGCCCAGCTCGTCGCCGGGGCCGAAGCCCGGCCCCGCCTCGGCGAGCACCTCGGCAGTCGGCGGGCCCACCCGGCCGAGCACCGGTCGCGCGAAGGTCCGGGTGGGGCTGAGCAGGCGGGTGCCCTCGGTGAACACCACGCCGGGGATCGGCTGGAGGCCGGCGCGCAGCGGCTCGTAGTCCGCGCGGCGCAGGGTGATCACCTCGACGACCGCGGCGGGGTCGGCGCCCTGGACGCGGGTGCGCAGGTCGTCGACGTCGACGTCGAGGAGCGCGTCGACCGCGGCGAGGGTCTGCTCCAGGTCGGTGACGCGCTGCGGCTGGATGCCCACGGTGACGACCGGCCGCGGCTCGAACAGCGGGGTGCCGTCGGCGGCCAGGATCGAGGCGCGCAGGGGCACGACCGACCGGACGTCCAGGGACTGGCCGGGCCGCAGCTGGGGGTGCAGGGCCGTGGGGCTCCACGCGACCCGCCAGGCGTCGGCGTCCTCGGGCAGCTGGAGGTCCAGCACGGTCTCGTAGCTCCACGGCCCCGACGGCAGGTCCCAGGTGACCCCGACCTGCGCGGAGCCCCGCGCCGGGTCCTCCTCCGAGGCCGCGGCGGCGCGCAGGACCAGGTCGGGCGCGACGCCCAGCTCGGCGGTGACGCCCGCCAGCAGGTCGGCGGCGGGCTGGGCCGCCGCCGGGTCGGCCAGCTGCTCGGGCGCGATCGCGCCGTCGCGCCAGGCGGTGAGGAACGCCTCGACCGCCGGGGCCGGGTCCGGCGCCCGGTCGAACAGCCCGCACCCCGCCGCGCCCAGCGCCAGTACGAGCGCCAGCGCTCCGGTCCGCCCACCGCCCCGCATTCGTTCCCCCTGTGCTGACGAACTGCTGACGATCAGGTGATCGCCGATCGGTCTTGGACACCCGCGGGGCAGCCTTGGTCGACTGGCCCCGACGAGGAGGATCATCGAGCATGCGCGACGACCTGCGCGAGGGCGCCACGTTCCCGGACCTGGCGCTGCCCGACCAGGACGGCAACCGGCGCACCCTGGGCGCGCTCGCCGAGGGCGACCCCGTGGTGCTGCACTTCTACCGCGGCTGGTTCTGCCCCAAGGACCGCGCCTACTTCCAGCAGGTCCTGCTGCCCCTGCAGGCCGAGGCCGAGGTCGCCTACGCCCGGCTGGTGTCGGTCAGCGTCGAGCCGCCGGAGGTCACGGCGGCCTTCCGCGCCGGGCTCGACGCGCGCTGGACCTTCCTGTGCGATCCCGAGCGCCGGTACCTGGACGACCTGGGGCTGCGCGAGACGACCGACACGCTCCACGACCCCTACGTGCCGACGATGGTCACGCTGTTCCCCGACCTGCGGGTGCACCGGACCTACAACGGCTACTGGTTCTGGGGGCGCGCGACCGCCGAGGACCTGCGCCAGGACCTGCGCGCGATCACCCGTGAGCTGCGCCCCGACTGGGAGGTCCCGGCGTGAGGGCCCGCCTGCACCCCTGGGACCTCGCGCCGCTGGCGCTGCTGGCCGCCGGCGGGGTCACCCTGCTGATCGTCACCCGCGGGGCCATCGTCGCGAACACCCTGAGCAGCTCGCGGGCGCTGCTGCTCCTGGCCGGGATCGGCCTCGCCTGGGCCGTGCTGGCCTGGCTGGTGCTGCCCCGCGCGGTCCGCTCCCCCGCCGCCCGGGCGGCCCTTATGACCCTGCCGGCGCTCGCGCTGCTGTGGTTCCTGGTCGTGCCGTACTTCCGCCCCACCGAGGTCGTGGAGACCCTGCCCGCCGCCGCCGAGCCCGCCGCCCCCGCCGGCGAGCCCGCGCCGACCGCGGCGCCGGCCGACGCGGCGCCGCCGACCGGGGAACCCGGGGCGCCCGCCGGCGCGGCGCCCGCCGGCGCGGCCCCCGCCGGTGAGGCGCCCGCGCCCCCGGCGCCCGCGGGTCCGGTGCAGGTCAGTGCGGGCGAGCTGACCGGGATCGGGCACCGGGCGACGGGCGCGGCCGCGATCCTGCGCCAGCCGGACGGGTCGCTGGTCGTCGAGCTGCGCGAGATCGACGTCGAGTCCGGCCCCGACTACCAGGTCCACCTGGTCCCCGGCGCGGGCCGCGAGGACCCGGGGGCGGGATCCACCTCGACGCCCTCCGGGGCACGCGGGGCACGCAGTACTACCCCGTCCCGCCGGGCACCGACCCGGCCGGGGAGTGGACGGTGCTGATCTGGTGCCGCGCCTTCGGGGTCCCGATCGCCGGGTCCACCCAGGTGCAGGCATGAGCGTCGCAGGGCGAAGCCCGGAGTCGTCGCACGGAAGCCGCCCGGCGTCTGAGGTGCAGGCATGAGCGTCGCAGGGCGAAGCCCGGAGTCGTTGCACGGAAGCCGCCCGGCGTCTGAGGTGCAGGCATGAGCGAGCGCTGGTGCTGGCTGGGGTTCGTCGACGTGCCGCCGGAGGGCGCGCTGGCGGCCGCCGACACCGACGAGGGCACGCTGGCCGCCTGGCCCGCGGAGGGCCGGCGCCAGTCCGGCGCGGTGCGCGTCGCCGCGCACGTCGTGGACCCCGCCGGGCCCGCCATGGCGGTGTCGTGGGCCCAGGCGCCCCGCGGCGTGCGGGTCCTGTTCGACGACCCCGCCGTGGTCGCGGCCACGCGCGCGGCGCTGGGGCGCCGCGCCGCCTTCGTGTCGACCATGGTGCGCGACGCCTCCGCCATCGCCGGGGCGGTCACGGGCATCGAGGCCGACGTCGCGGACCGCTGGCCGGGCTGGTTCTCCGACGACCCGTTCGCCCGCGTGTTCCCCGCCCGGCGCCTGCGCGTCGGCCCCGGCCTGTTCGGCCGCGTGCCCCCGCCCGCGGGCCCGGTCCACCAGCGCTACGGCGGCCTGCCCTGGCCGGTCGCCGGCTTCTGACCGGCGGCGGGCGGCCAGCGGGTCAGCCGGGGGCGTCCCCGTCGCCGTCCACGGCCCAGCGCAGGGCGGCCGCCGGCCCCGCGGCCAGGCGGTGGCGCAGGTCGTCGGAGGGGGCCCGGCCGCGGGCCGGGTAGCGGTCCACCCACGCCGCGGCGGCGTCCACCCGCGCGGGGTCGAACCAGCCCGGCCCCAGCCGGCGCGCCCCGTCCAGCGCCAGCCCCCAGACCGTCGCGGCCAGCGGCCCCAGCACCGGGTCGGCCAGGCCGTCGCGCGCGGCGCGGGCCAGCAGCGTGCGCACGTCGGCGCGCACCGGCGCCAGCACCTCGGCGGCGGCGCCGCGCGGGCGTCCGCGTCGCACAGCAGCCCGGCGACCAGCACGGCGGGCACGTCCCACCAGCGCCGCGGCAGCGCGTCGATCCCGCGCACCTCCAGGTAGCCGCGCGCCTTGATCTCGGGGAACAGCGTGGTGTAGTGGTAGTGCAGGTCGTCGAGGTTGGGCGGGCCGAAGCGGTCCGACCCGCCTTGCAGCCAGTCCCCGAAGGTCCAGCCGGGCCGTCCCGGGTGCGCCCCGTCGGCGCGGCGGACCAGCAGCACGTCGGCCTCCAGCGTGGCCGCGGTCACCTGGGCCGCGGGGTCGGACCGGCCGCCCGCCAGCATGCGCGGGACCCCGGTGCGCGTCGGGTCGGCCCGCTGCCATGCCAGGGCGCGGCCGTTGACCGCCCCGGGGACCGGTGAGCAGGCGAAGGTCGCGACCACCAGCGGCGCGGCGAGGTTGGCGACGTCCCAGCGCTGCGCCGCCACGGCCGGGGGCCCGAGGTCGACGTTGACCTGCAGCGAGCAGCTGCGGCGCAGCAGCACGTCGCCCGCGTGCCCGCGCAGGCGGAAGTAGGCGGCCATGGCCGGGTAGCGTGGGCTGCGGATCTCCAGCGGCGCCTCGTCGTCGCCGTGCCACACGTCCAGCCCGGTGGCGGCGAGCACCGCGCCGCCGGCCGCCAGCGCCGCGTCGGCGCGCGCGGTGACGTCGCCCAGGTCGCGGCAGGCGGCCTCGCCGGTGGCCAGCGGCGCCGTCGCGTACTCGACCTGCCCGCCCGGTTCGAAGCTGAGCCGGCCGGCGCCGACGCGCCAGGCGGGCGCGGCCCCGGCGGGCTCGCGCACCGCGCCGTCCACGGCGTCCAGGAGGCGTGCCGCCTCGGCCAGGGGCAGGCGCGGGCCCGCGCCGCCGTCGGGCCGGACCGACATCGGGAAGCGCTCGAGCTCCAGCCCGACGCGTCCCGGGCCGTCCGGGCCGGGCTGGTCGGGGACGCAGTGCTCGGCCACGAACGCGCGCCCGTCGTCCTCCCGGGTCAGGACGGGGGAGGACGGGTCGTACGCCGGCGCGGGCCGGACCATGCAGCTCCTACAACTCCTACAGCAGCCGGGCGATCACGGGGCAGTTGACGATCACACCGCTGGAACCGTACGGCGCGCCGCCCGGACCGGTGATGTAACCCTGCTCGGCCAGGCTCAGGATCGCGAACTCCTCGGTCTGGCGCGACACGTAGCCCCGGTCGATCGCCTCCTGGGTCCACTCGCCCAGCTGGAGGTCCCACATCGGGCTGTAGTCCAGCGCCAGGGTCGGGATGCCGCCGAACACGTTGAGCGGCCCGCCCTCACCGCGGATGGCGCTGGTCAGGCCCTGGCGCTGCGGGTTGTCCGCCCCGGTGGGGCCGTTGGTGAAGGCGAACAGGCGCTCGATCGCGCTGAACGCCGCGTCGTCGCGGCCCAGGCCCAGGGCGCTGAGGCGCGGGGCCAGGGTGGCCTCCTCCAGCGTCGCCCCGAGGGGGTCGTTGGACTCGAAGCTGACGTAGACGACCGGGCGGGCGAAGCTGAACCCGAGCGTCTGCTTGATCGTGACCGTGCCGCCGGTGGTGCCGCCGCCCTGCTCCTCGGGGCAGATCGACAGGACCTTGTCGTGCACCCGCGAGTGGTCGGGGTCGCCCTCGCACATGGCGGACAGGTCCTCCGCGGAGGTCCCGTAGGCGACCACGGGCGCGTTGTAGATGTGGCCGCCGGCGTTGGTGACCTTCACCAGCGGGGAGTAGCAGGCGTCGCCGACCGAGCCGGGCTCGGCCACCGCCGGCGGGAACGCGTCGCCCTCCAGGCGGCGCTCGGGGGCGAAGTCCACCGCGCCGCACTCGAACACCAGCGTCCCGTCCGCCGCCTGGGTGGCGTTGCGGACCGCGTCGCGGTCGCTGCCGCGGCGGCGGCCCGCGTCCTCCACCGACGGCGAGTCGGCGTAGGTCAGCTTCGACGCGAAGTTGATGCCCAGCGCCTCGGCGTTGCCCTGGTCGTCGGTCTCGGTCAGCACGTACCAGACGGGGGTGCCGTCGCGCATCCGGCCCTCGTAGAGGGGCAGCTGGACGGTGCCGCCGCACTCGTCGACGACGGCGGTCTTCACCAGGTCGACGGGGCCGACGAGGCGCTCGTCCTGCGCGGAGGGCGGGACGCCGTTGTACTCGTCGGCGACGAGGGTGCCGATGTTGGACGGCGGGGGGCAGGCGTTGCCGCCGGGCGGCTCCTCCTGCGCCACCGCCCGGGAGGCCGGGACGACCTGCAGGAGGCCGGCGAGCAGCAGGAGCAGCGCGATCGCGGCCAGGAGCGCCGCTCGCCCCGGTGCCAGGCGGAGAGTGGTCACGTCAGGATCCTTTCGAGGAGGCGCGGTTCATCGCCGCAGCGGATCACCGGGAGCCCGCGGCCGTCCAAGACCGGCCCGCGATCGCGCGATGCGCAGCGTCAATATCGCGTTCGCGATCCGTAAGGTCAGCGGCGGGGTGGGACGCCCAGGATCAGCTCGGGCAGCCGGCGGCCCAGCTGGCGCGCGGTGGCGACGAAGAACGCGACCAGCGGGTCGCCGTCGCCGTGGCGCGTGGCGATCGCCACCTCGCAGCCGTCCAGGTCGGCGACCGGGACGTAGGCGACGCCGGGGTAGGGGTAGTAGCGGGCCAGGGAGGCGGCGGTCGTGGTCACGGCGTCGTTGATGGCGATCGCGTGCAGCAGCTCGGGGATGGTGCGGATGCCGTCGGGCCCGACCTCCCTGGGCGCGACGCCGCCGCGCCGGTCCGTCATGCGCCAGTAGTCGGTCCACACGCGCGGTTCCGACGGGTTGGCCGCCAGCACCGGGTCGTCCAGGAGGTCGTCGACCATCACGCTCGCGGCACCCGCCAGCGGGTGGCCGGCGGGGACGACGGCAACGCGCGGCTCCATCGCCAGCGGCGTCAGGCGCACGCGGTCGTCGGCCAGCGGCGGGCGGACCAGCGCCACGTCGACGCGGTGCTCGGCCAGCTCGGAGGTCTGCTGGGTGAAGTCCAGCTCGCGGACGGTGAGCTGGACGCCGGGCCGCGCGGCGCGGAACGCCTGCAGGACCGGGGTGGTCAGCTCCGCGGCGCCGTGGGCGAAGACCCCGACGCGCAGCATCCCGGTGATGCCGCTGATCTGCTCGCGGACCGCGGTGACCGCCTGCGTGGCCTGGCGCAGGGTCGCCCGCGCGTGGGGCAGGAACAGCTCGCCGGCCTGGGTGAGGCGCACCCCGCTGCTGCCGCGGTCCAGCAGGCGCGCGCCGACCTCGCGCTCCAGCTGCTTGATCTGGTGGCTCAGCGCCGGCTGCGCGAGCGGGATGCGGGCCGCGGCGCGCCCGAAGTGCAGCTCCTCCGCGAGCACGACGAAGGACCGCAGGTGTCGCAGCTCCATCGCGGGCGACCTCCCGTGCGAACGACCGCCGACCTGTGCCGCTGGATGCTAGCCGTCGCGCGTGGCGCGGTAGCGACGGATCAGCGCGTCGGTGGAGCTGTCGTGGGCGGGCTCGGGGTCCTCGGCGGCGGTCAGCTCCGGGGTGATGCGGTTGGCCAGGGCCTTGCCCAGCTCGACGCCCCACTGGTCGAAGGAGTTGACGTCCCAGACCGTGCCCTGGGTGAGGACCTTGTGCTCGTAGGTGGCGATGAGCTGGCCCAGCACGTTGGGTGTCAGGGCGGGCGCCAGGATGCTGTTGGTCGGCCGGTTGCCGGGGAAGGTCCGGTGCGGGACCTGCGCATCGGCAACGCCCTCCGCCGCGACCTCCTCCGCGGTGCGCCCAAAGGCCAGCGCCTCGGTCTGGGCCAGGAAGTTGGCGATCAGCAGGTCGTGGTGGCCGGCGACCGGGTGGGCGGGCCGCGCGAAGGCCAGGAAGTCGGCGGGCACCAGCTCGGTCCCCTGGTGCAGCAGCTGGTAGAAGGCGTGCTGGCCGTTGGTGCCCGGCTGGCCCCACACGACGGGACCGGTGGCGTGGGTGACGGGCTCGCCGCCGCGCGTCACCGACTTGCCGTTGGACTCCATGTCCAGCTGCTGCAGGTAGGCGGGGAAGCGCGCCAGGTACTGGTCGTAGGGCAGCACCGCGTGCGTCGCCGCGCCGAAGAAGTTGCGGTACCAGACCCCGATCATGCCCAGCAGCACGGGGAGGTTGCGGTCCAGCGGCGCGGTGCGGAAGTGCTCGTCGATGGTGGCGAAGCCCGCGAGGAACTGGTCGAACCCGTCGGGCCCGATCGCGACCATCAGCGACAGCCCGATCGCGGAGTCGACGGAGTAGCGCCCGCCGACCCAGTCCCAGAAGCCGAACATGTTGTCCGGGTCGATGCCGAACTCGGCCACCCGCTCGGCGTTGGTGGACACCGCGACGAAGTGGCGGGCGACCGCGCCCTCGTCGCCCAGCCCGCCGACCAGCCAGTCGCGCGCGGTGCGGGCGTTGGTCAGGGTCTCCACCGTCGTGAAGGTCTTGGAGCTGACCACGAACAGGGTCTCCGCGGGGTCCAGGTCGCGGGTCGCCTCCCAGATGTCGGCGCCGTCGACGTTGGACACGAAGCGGAACCCGCGCGACCGGTCGCTGAACGGGCGCAGTGCCTCGTAGGCCATCGCGGGCCCCAGGTCCGACCCGCCGATGCCGATGTTCACCACGGTGCGGATCGGCCGTCCGGTGGCGCCGGTCCACTCCCCCGACCGCACGCGGTCGGCGAACGCGCGCATGCGCTCCAGCACCGCGCGGACGTCGGGGTGGGTGTCGGGGCGGCGCAGCGCGGTGTGCAGGACGGCCCGGTCCTCGGTCACGTTGATGTGCTCGCCGGCGAACATCGCGTCGCGCCGCGCGGGCAGCCCGGCGCGCTCGGCCAGCGCGACGAGCAGCGCGATCGTCTCGGCGGTCAGCCGGTTCTTGGCGTAGTCCAGGTACAGGTCCCCCGCCTGGACCGTCAGCGCCTCGCCCCGCCGGGGGTCCTGCGCGAACAGGTCGCGCAGGTGCACGTCCGCGAGCCGCTGGTGGTGCGCCGCCAGCGCCCGCCACTCGGGCGTCTGGTCGATCCGTTCCGTCATCCCGCCGCTCCCATGTCGCCGCCGTCCAGCGGCGCACACCCTCGCCGACCGCCGCGCCGCCGTCCACCGCGAGCGCGGCCCGCGATCGGCCGATCGTCACCCTGGCTGGGGGCGGGGACGTCGGCGTGGCAGGATCGGTCCTCACGGCGGCACGAGGAGGACGAGGTGGGCGGCATCTTCCGGTCGCGGGGGTTCTCCCGGCCCAAGCAGGACCCGGCGGTGGCGGACCGCATCCCGCCCGGCCAGCACCTGGTCCCCGGCTTCCCGGTCCTCACCGCGGGGCCCACGCCACGGGTGGACCTGACCACCTGGGAGCTGGTCCTGACCGGCCTGGACGGCGCCGACCGGCGGTGGAGCTGGGAGGAGTTCCGCGCGCTGCCGCGCGAGGAGTTCGCCGTCGACATCCACTGCGTCACGCGGTGGTCGAAGCTGGACACCGCGTGGGAGGGCGTGTCGGTCGACACCCTGCTCGACGGCGTCACCACCGACCGCGAGTACGTCGTGCTGGACTCCTACGGCGGCTACACGACCAACCTCCCGCTGGCCGACCTGCGCGGCGGCAAGGCGTGGGTGGCCGACGTCTACGACGGCCAGCCCCTCACCCCCGAGCACGGCGGTCCCGCCCGGCTGGTCGTCCCGCACCTGTACTTCTGGAAGAGCCCCAAGTGGGTCCACGGCCTGCGGCTGTCGGGCCGCGACGAGCCGGGCTTCTGGGAGGTCCGCGGGTACCACGCCTACGGCGACCCGTGGCGCGAGCAGCGGTACAGCTGACCGGTGCGCTGGCAGGAGGGCCGGGTCGCGGAGATCCGCGACGAGGCGCCCGGGGTCCGGACCCTGTCGCTGGAGGTCCCGGAGTGGCCCGGCCACCTCGCCGGCCAGCACGCCGAGCTGCGCCTCACGGCCGAGGACGGCTACCAGGCGGCGCGCGACTACTCGATCGCGTCGGCGCCGGAGGACCCGCGCGTCGAGTTCACCGTCGAGCGCCTCGACGACGGCGAGGTGTCGCCCTACCTCGTGGAGGTCGTCGAGCCGGGTGACGTGCTGGAGGTGAGCAGCCCGATCGGGCTGCACTTCGTCTGGGAGGAGGCGACGGGCGGACCCCTCCTGCTGATCGCCGGCGGGTCGGGGGTCGTGCCGTTCCGGTCGATCCTGCGCCACCGCGCCGCGATCGCCAGCGACGTCCCGGTGCGCCTCGTGTACTCGGTGCGCAGCCCGGGGGACCTGATCTACCGCGCCGAGCTGGACGACCTGGTCCGGCGCACCGGGGTCGAGCTGGTCGAGGTCTACACGCGCTCCGCCCCGCCGTCGTGGGACGGCTACGCCCGGCGCATCGACCGCCAGATCCTGTCGGAGGTCGCCTGGCCGCCGGAGGCGGACGCGCGCGTCTACGTCTGCGGGCCGACGGGCTTCGTCGAGGCCGCGGCGGGTGCGCTGGTCGACCTGGGCCACGCGCCGGAGCGGATCAAGACCGAGCGCTACGGGGGCGTCTAAGCGGACCCGCCGCCGGGCAGGACGGGGCCATGGCGCGCTCCCCCGGTCCCGGTCTGGTCACCTCCGGCGTCCTGCTCGGCATCGGCATGGTCGGCACCCTCGACGAGGTCGTCTTCCACCAGCTCCTGGACTGGCACCACTTCTACGAGCTGACCACCGACGGCGCGCCGCTGGACGCCCGCACCCGCACGGTCGGGCTGGTCTCCGACGGGCTGTTCCACGCGCTCAGCACCGGCGTGCTGGTCCTGGGCCTGCTGCGCCTCGCCCGTTCCGGCCTCCCCGGGCGCGCCGCGGACCGGACCCGCCTGCTCGGCGGGCTGCTCGTCGGCTTCGGCGGGTTCAACCTCTACGACGGGCTGGTCCAGCACAAGCTGCTCGACCTGCACCAGATCCGCCGCGGCGTCCCCGACCTGCTCCCCTACGACCTCGCCTGGAACCTCGTCGCCCTCGCCATCCTGGTGGCCGGCGCGGTCCTGCTGCGCCGCTCCCCCACCCGCCGCTGACGCCATCGCCCCCGCGGGGCGACGGGGCCCTGCGTCGCGTGTCGCCGTGCCGGGTGACCGGAGGATCGCGACTGCGGCGGCACGGCGCCTTCGTCTGGCGCTCGACCTCTACGAGGTCCGCACTCGTCACGCAGTGAGGGTTCCACCGCGGACCTTGGCTGCCTCGCTGGAGGGCCTGCTCCGCGCGGAGCGACCGGATCAGGCTCGCTAGCTCCGCGTCGCGCCCTCGGCGAGGGCTACGGGGCGCTTCAGCGCGGGGGGCTACACCGGGTAGCGCTCGATCTCGGTGGCCTTGACGGCGGCCCAGATGTCGCCGCCGCGGGCGAGGTCCAGGGCGGCGACGGCGGCGGGCGTGACCTCGGCGACCACCGGGACGGGGCCGTCCACGGGCACGCGGACCCGGTCGCCCTGGGCCTCCAGGCGCGCGACGGTCCCCCGCCAGACGTTGCGCGCCGACCCCTCCGGGCGGGTGCGGTGGAGGGTGACCGCGCGGGGGTGGAACGCGGCGTAGACCTCGTCGACCCCCGCGCCGGCCGGTCCGCCGCCCGCGGCCGTCAGCGCCGCCCCGCCCGGCAGCACGACCTGCTCCCCCGCCGCCCGCCCGCGGTAGAGGTTGAGGCCCACGAGCTCGGCGACCCAGCGCGATCGCGGCCGGCGGCTCACCTCCTCCGCCGCGCCCGCCTGCGTCACGCGGCCCGCCTCGAGGATCACGAGGCGGTCGGCGAGGGCCATCGCCTCGACCGGCTCGTGGGTGATGAGGACGCAGGGGCCGGCGAACGCGTCCAGGTGGCGGCGCAGCTCGCGGCGGACGACGGTGCGGGCCTCGACGTCGAGCGCGGACAGGGGCTCGTCCAGGAGCAGCAGCGCGGGTGCGAGGGCCAGGGCGCGGGCCAGCGCCACCCGCTGGGCCTGCCCGCCGGACAGGGCCGCGGGCCGCCGGCCGGCGAGTTCGGGGAGGCGGACGCGGGCCAGCTCGGCGTCCGCGCGGGCGCGCGCCGCCCCGCGGGGCACGCCGCGGGCGCGAGGGCCGAACGCCACGTTGTCACGCACGGTCAGGTGCGGGAACAGCAGGTGGTCCTGGAAGACCACACCGACCGCGCGGTCCTCGGGAGCGGTGCGGATCCCGCGCGCCGGGTCGTCGAGCACCGCGCCGTCCAGGGTCACCCGCCCGCGGCGCAGCGGCTGGAGGCCGGCGAGCACCCGCAGCAGGGTCGTCTTGCCCGCCCCGTTCGGGCCGAGCACGGCGACCACCTCGCCCGGCGCGACCGCCAGGTCGACGCGCAGGGCGAAGTCCCCGACCTGGGCGTCCACGTCGGCCCGCAGCCACCCGCGGTCGCCGCCCGCGCCGGGCCCCGTGGTCACGGGCCGCCGAGCCAGCGGTGGCGCAGGCCGGCCAGCACCGCCACGGAGACCGCCAGCAGGAGCAGGCTCAGCAGGTAGGCGACCGGTGGGTCGGACTCCAGCTGCAGGTAGACGGCCAGCGGCATGGTCTGGGTCCGCCCGGGGGTGTTGCCCGCGAACGTGATCGTCGCGCCGAACTCCCCGAGCGCGCGGGCCCAGCACAGCGCCATCCCGGCGGCCAGGGACGGGCCGAGCAGCGGGACCGTGACGCGGCGGAAGACCGTCCACCGCGAGGCGCCCAGGGTGGCGGCGGCGTCCTCGAAGCGGCGGTCGATCGACCGCAGGCCGGCCTCGACGGTGACGACCAGGAAGGGCATCGCGACGAAGGTCTCGGCCAGGACCACGCCGGCCAGCGTGAACGGGAGCGTGATCCCGAACGCCTCGTCCAGGAGGCGCCCGAACACCCCGCGCCGCCCGAAGGCGAGGAGCAGGGCCACCCCGCCGACGACCGGCGGGAACACCATCGGCAGGACCGCCAGGGCCCGGACGAGGGTCTTGCCGCGGAAGTCCCGCCGGGCGAGGACCCAGGCGAGCGGCACCCCGAGGACCGTGGCGACCGCCAGCGCCGCGAGCGAGGCGACGACCGACAGCCGCAGCGCCGCGAGGAAGGCGGGGTCCGCGACGGTCGCGGCGGTCCGGTCCCACGGCGCGCGCAGCACCAGCCCGGCCAGCGGCAGCACGAACACCGCCATCGCGACCACGGCCAGCCCGCTCAGGACCCCCTCCAGCCCGCGCCCCCGCCGCCCCCGCCCGCCCCGGCGGCGCGGCGGGCCGCCCGCTGCCGGCCCAGGACCCGGCTCGGCGGGCGCGGGCGCCGCGCCCGACCCCGCCGCCGGCCCGGCCGGCGCCGCGGCGGGCCCGCCCGCCCGGTCCGCGGTCACCCGCCCGCCCGGGGCGCGGTGAAGCCGTGGGACGCCAGGACGGCCTGGCCCTCCGCGGACAGGACGAGGTCCACGAAGGCGGCGGCGCCCGCGGGCTCCTCGGCGCCGGTGAGGGCGGCGATCGGGTAGGAGGCGGGCACGTTGCGGTCCTCCGGGATGGCGACGCCCTCGACCTCACCCTCCCGGGCGGCCACGTCGCTGCGGTAGACCATGCCCGCGTCGGCCTCGCCCAGCGCGACGCGCGACAGGACCGCGCGCACGTCGACCTCCAGCGAGGCTGGGGTCAGCGCGACGCCCGCGCCGTCCAGCAGCTCCTGGGCGTACTGGCCGGCGGGGACCCCCGGCGCCGCCAGCACGACCGCGAGCCCGGGGGCGGCGAGGTCCTCGACACCGTCCACGCCGCGCGGGTTGCCCGGCTCGACGGCGATCTCCAGCAGGTTGGCCGTGAACGCCCGCGGCGTGCCGTGGACCAGCCCCGCCTCGGCCACGACGTCCATCTGGCGCTGGTCGGCCGACGCGAAGACCCCGGCGGGCGCGCCCTCCACGATCTGGGTGGCCAGCTGCTGGCTGCCCGCGAAGTTGAACGTCACCGTCGCGTCCGGGTTCGCGGCCTCGAACACGGTGCCCAGCTCCTCGAACGCCTCGGTGAGCGAGGCCGCCGCGTACACGACGGCCTCCGCCTGGACGCCCGCCGGGGCGGCCGTCGCACCCGGCGTGACGGCGGCCCCGCCCCCGTCCCCGCCCGCGCCGCCGCACGCCGCGAGCAGGAGCGCGGCCGGCACCCACCACGCCCGCCCGACACCACCCATGCCCGCCCTCCGACCGTAGGGACCGACACTGTACCTAGGTATCGAGGGGCTCGTTCCTAGCGGTTCAACCGCCGCCATCGCAGCGATCGCGTCCGCCGCGGCCGTCAGCCGGTGACCGTCACCGCCTGGCCGCCCTTCGGGGCGTCGCGGCCGGCGACCCGGTAGACGTCCTCGCCGTCCACGGTCTCGTGCAGGAGCAGCAGCTCGGCCAGCTCGTCCAGCGCCCGGCGGTTGGTGGTCAGCAGGTCCACGGCGCGCTGCTCGGCCTCGCGCAGGAGGCGGGCGACCTCGCGGTCGACCTCGCGCTGGGTGGCCTCGGAGTACTGCCGGCTGCGCACCTCCTCGGTGCCCAGGAACATCGGCGAGCCCGACGAGTACCCCACCGGCCCCAGGGCCGGGCTCAGCCCGAACTCGCGGACCATCCGGGTCGCGAGGTCGGTCGCGGTCGACAGGTCGTTGGCCGCGCCGGTGGACCCTTCCCCCAGCACGATGAGCTCCGCCGCGCGCCCGCCCATGCGCACCGCCAGCGAGTCGCGCATGTAGCTCTCGGAGTACA
This sequence comes from Egibacteraceae bacterium, assembly GCA_030447925.1. Lineage (GTDB taxonomy): Bacteria > Actinomycetota > Nitriliruptoria > Euzebyales > Egibacteraceae > JAUJNX01. Next base: position 132,754 of record JAUJNX010000010.1, read on the forward strand.
GGTGGCGCTCGTCGACGGGCAGCTGCTGGGTGACGCCCAGGGCCATGCCCGACGGCAGGATCGTGACCTTGGCGACGGGGTCGGCGTGGTCGGAGTACGCGGCGACCAGGGCGTGGCCCGACTCGTGGATGGCGACCGCGCGCTTCTCGGAGGGCAGCAGGACGTTGGAGCCCTCGCGGCGGCCCAGGATGATGCGGTCGCGCGCCTCCTCGAAGTCGTCCTGGGCGATGACCTCGCGGGTGGCCCGGACGGCGACGATGGCGGCCTCGTTGACCAGGTTGGCGAGGTCGGCGCCGGTGAAGCCGGGGGTGCCGCGGGCGACGACGCCCAGGTCGACGTCGGGCGCCAGCTGCTTGCCACGGGCGTGGACGGCCAGGATCTCGGCGCGCTCGGCCTGGGTGGGCAGCGGCACGGTCACCTGCCGGTCGAACCGGCCGGGGCGCAGCAGGGCCGGGTCCAGGGTCTCCGGGCGGTTCGTGGCGGCCAGGACGACGACGCCCTGGACCTCCTCGAACCCGTCCATCTCGGCGAGCAGCTGGTTGAGGGTCTGCTCGCGCTCGTCGTTGCTGACCACCCCGCCGCTGGAGCGGCGCTGGCCGATGGCGTCGATCTCGTCGACGAAGATGATGGCGGGGGCGCGCTTGCGGGCGTCGGCGAACAGGTCGCGCACGCGCGACGCGCCCACGCCGACGAACAGCTCGACGAACGCGGATCCGGTGACGGCGAGGAACGGGACGCTCGCCTCACCGGCGACCGCGCGGGCGATGAGGGTCTTGCCGGTCCCGGGCGGCCCGACCATGAGCACGCCGCGCGGTCCCCGCGCGCCCGCCCGGGTGTAGCGGTCGGGCGCGCGGAGGTAGTCCACGACCTCGGTGATCTCGCGCTTCACCCCGGCGTAGCCGGCGACGTCGTCGAAGCGCGTCTCGGGCCGCTCGGCGTCGATGACCCGCGCCCGCGAGCGCCCGAACCCCCCGATCTGGCCGGCGACGCCCGCCTGGGCCCGGCGGCCCAGCCAGATGAACACGCCGACGAAGATCAGGATCGGCAGGAAGCTGATGAGGATGCTGAGCAGCGAGGTCTGCGGGCCGGCGCCCTCCACCTCCACGCCGTTGTCCTCCAGGCGCGCCAGCAGCCCCTCGTCGCCCGCGGCGACGGGCAGGCGCGAGGTGAACAGCGTGCCGTCGGGGCGCTCGCCGTCGATCACCCCGTCGGTGGTGATCGACACCGTGGCCACCTGCCCGGCGTCGACAGCGTCCAGGAAGTCGGAGTACGACAGCGCCTCGGCCGACATGCCGTTCAGCGAGGGGCTGAACAGCAGCACCATCGTGAGGGCGATGCCCAGCGGCACCAGCCAGCGGCGCCACGGCGGCGGCGGCGGCGGCGCCGGCGGGACCGGCTTGTCACCTGGTGGGGACGAGTTCGCCCGGTTCGTCACGCGCTGCTCCTCGATCGCGACCCTCGGCCCCCACTCTGCCGCACGCCGCCGTCCCCGGGCCGTCAGCGGACGGCCTCCCGCAGGCCCGCCAGGCGGTCCAGCTGCTCGTCCACCGGCGCGCCCATGGCCCAGAACACGTGGCGGACGCCCAGGCGGTCCAGGCGCTCCAGGTCCTCGGCGACCTGCTCGGGCGACCCGGTCGCGGGCGCGCGCCGGTCCAGCGGCCGCGCGGTGACGTCGCCGTTCACGCGCAGGACGACCGGGAGGGCGTCGGGGTCGTGGCCGGCGCCGCGGGCGGCGTCGCGCCAGATGCCCAGCGACTCCTCGAGGGCGTCGAAGGACCAGGCGCCGGGGTTGAGGCCCAGCCCCATCCGCCCGGCCCGCGCCAGGGCCGGCGGGGCGAAGGCGCCGGTGATGATCGGCGGGCCGCCGGGGCGCACGGGCTTGGGCCCGATCTGGGCCTCCGGGACGGCGTAGAAGCGCCCGTCGAAGGTGACGGGATCGGCGCCCCACACGGCGCGCACGGCCTGGATCCACTCCTCGAAGCGGTCGCCGCGCGCGGCCGTGGGCACGCCGGCGACGGCGAACTCCTGCGGCATCCACCCCTGCCCCAGGCCGGCGAGCACCCGGCCGCCGCTGAGCTGGTCCAGCGTGGCCAGCCGCCGGCCCAGCACCACCGGCGGGTGCAGCGGGGCGATGAGGATGCTGGTCCCCAGCGTGACCCGCTCGGTCACCGCGGCCGCGAAGGCGAGGGTCTCCAGCGGGTCGTGCACGCTGGCGTAGATCTCGGGCAGCGGGCCGGGCGCGCCCCCGCCCTGGCTCATGTCCACCAGGGGGCGCAGCTGGCGCTCGAAGACCCAGACCGAATCGAGCCCGAGCCGCTCGGCCCCGGTGGCGACGTCCCGGATGGCCGCCGCGGTCGCCGACGCCCCGCTCTGCGGCAGCGCGATACCCAGCTCCATGCTCGCTCCTGTTTCGTAGGTAGTCCGTCCCCACACTGTTGCAGCCTCGCTAGTCCGTTTCCCCTCTTTACACCGCGCGGGAGCGCGTCGACAGTGGCAGGACGAACGGACGAACGGACGGACGGACGCCGCAGGAGGCCCGTGTGACGACCCTCGGCAACGCCCCCAGCCGGACGCACTTCTCGTCGCTGCGCCGCGGCGGCCTGAACTTCGCCAGCCTCCCGCTGCGCCTGTTCAGCGGGGGCAACGCGAAGGTGTGGGACCCGGCCGCGATCGACCTGTCCGCCGACGCGGCGGACTGGGCGTCGCTCACCGACGACGAGCGCGAGACCGCGACCCGCCTGGTCGCGCAGTTCGTGGCCGGCGAGGAGGCCGTGACCCACGACATCCAGCCCTTCATGGCCGCGATGAACGCGGAGGGCCGCACCGGCGACGAGCTCTACCTCACCCAGTTCGCCTACGAGGAGGCCAAGCACACCGAGGCGTTCCGCCGCTGGATGGACGCGGTCGGGCTCACCGGGGACCTGCACGAGTGGGTCGAGGACAACAGCGGCTACCGCAGGCTGTTCTACGAGGAGCTGCCCGCCGCGCTGGACGTGCTGCGCGAGGACCCGTCGCCCCGCGCCCAGGTGCGCGCCTCGGTGACCTACAACCACGTGGTCGAGGGCATGCTCGCCCTCACCGGGTACTACTCGTGGATCAAGATCTGCACCAGCCGGGACATCCTCCCGGGCATGCGCCAGATCATCAAGCACATCTCCGACGACGAGCGCCGCCACATGGCCTGGGGCACGTTCACCTGCCGGCGCCACGTGGCGGCCGACGACGGCCTGTGGGCGACGGTCCAGGAGCGCTTCGACGAGGTCATCCCCATCGCCGTCGAGCTCATCAACGACTCCTACAAGGACTACGTCGAGGGCGACCCGATCCCGTTCGACCTGGACCAGGACGAGCTGCTCACCTACGCGATGGACAAGGGCCTGCGCCGGGTGGGGACGATCGAGAGCGCCCGCGGGCGCCCGCTGGCCGAGATCGACGTCGACGTCGAGCCGGCGGACCTGGAGGACCGGTTCGCCGCCGAGGACGCGGTCGCGATCGCCGCGGCGTCGGCCCCGCCCTCCGCCTGATCCGTCCCACCGGAGCGGTAGCGTGGCGGGCCATGGCGCTCTCACCCGCACGCCCCCGCCCCCGCCAGATCGCCCGCACGACGCTCGCCAACGGGCTGCGGGTCGTGCTCGCCCCCGACCCCAGCGCCCCGGTGGTCGGCGTGGCCGTGTACTACGACGTCGGCATCCGCTCCGAGCCCGAGGGCCGGACCGGCTTCGCCCACCTGTTCGAGCACCTGATGTTCCAGGGGTCGGCCAACGTCGGCAAGACCGAGCACTTCACCCACGTGCAGTCCGCCGGCGGGACGCTGAACGGCAGCACCCACCTGGACTACACCAACTACTACGAGATCCTGCCGTCGGGCGCGCTGGAGCTGGCCCTGTTCCTCGAGGCCGACCGCATGCGCTCGGTCCGGCTCACGCAGGAGAACCTGGAGAACCAGGTCGCGGTGGTCCAGGAGGAGATCCGCGTCAACGTGCTGAACCGGCCCTACGGCGGGTTCCCGTGGATCCTGCTGCCGGGCGTGCTGTTCGACACCTTCCCCAACGCCCACAACGGCTACGGCGACTTCACCGACCTGGAGGCCGCCACGCTGGACGACGCGCGCGACTTCTTCGACCGGTACTACGCGCCCGCCAACGCGGTGCTGTCGGTCGCCGGCGACCTCGACGTCGACGCGACCCTGGCGATGGTCGAGCGCCACTTCGGCGACATCCCCGAGCGGGCGGTCACCCCGCCGCCGTCGTTCGCCGAGCCGCCCCTGACCGCGCAGCGCCGCGCCGTCCACCACGACCGCCTCGCCCCGCAGCCGGCGCTGGCGGTGGGCTGGCGCCTGCCCGACCCGCTCGGCCGCCTGGACGACTTCCTGCCCTACGTGCTGCTCGCCGAGGTGCTCACCGACGGCGACGCGAGCCGCCTGGAGCGCCGCCTGGTCCAGCGCGACCACCTGGTCAGCGAGGTCGAGGCGGGTATCGGGGTGATGGGCAGCGCGATCGACGCCCGCGACCCCACCCCGCTGATCGTCGAGACGCGCCACCCGGCCGGCACCACGACCGACGCGGTCCTGGCGGCGCTGGACGACGAGCTGGCGCGCCTGGCCGGCGGCGACCTGGAGCCCGACGAGCTGGAGCGGGTGCAGGCGCGGCTGGCCAGCCGGTCGCTGCGCGCGAACGACTCGGTGATGGGCCGCGCGCAGCTGCACGCGGTGCTGGAGCAGCAGCGCGGCCGGGCGGAGCTCGCCGACGAGCTGCCAGTGCTGCTCGGCGCGGTGACCCCGGACCAGGTGGTCGCGGCCGCGGGCACCCTGACGCCCGACGAGCGCGCCGTCCTGGAGCTGGTGCCCGACGGCGGCGACGGTTCGGCGGGGCGCGCGGACGCCGCGACTCGGGAGGCCCGGGCATGACCGTGGTGCAGGACGACCTGGTCCGGACGGTGCCGGCGGCGGGACCGCTGCCCGAGCTCACGCTGCCGCCGCTGTCGGACACGCGCCTGGACGGCGGCCTGCGGGTCGTCGCGGTCCGCCGGGCGGGCGTGCCGCTGGTCGAGCTGCGGCTGCGGGTGCCGTTCGCGGGGCACGGCGCGGCGCACCTGGCCCGCGCCACGCTGCTCGCCGACGCGCTGTTCAGCGGCACCGCGGACCACGACAACGTGGCCCTGGCGGCGACCGTCCAGCGCATGGGCGGGTCGATGTCGGCCCGCGCCGACGCCGACCGCCTCGCCGTGGGCGGGTCGGTCCTGGCGGCGGAGCTGCCGGGCTTCCTCGACGTCCTGGGCGAGGTCCTCACCGGCGCCGCCTACCCCGGCGACCAGGTCGACGGCGAGCGCGACCGGCTGGTCCAGCGCCTCGCCGTCGCCCGCAGCCAGCCCGGCGTCCGCGCCGCGGAGGCGCTGTCGCGCCGGCTGTACGGCGACCACCCCTACGGGCGCGAGCTGCCCGAGGTCGACGACGTCGCGGCGGTCGCGGCGGCGGACCTGCGCGCCCTGCACGCCGAGCGCGTCGCGCCGGAGGGCGCCGTCCTCGTCCTGGTCGGCGACCTCGACCCCGACGAGGTCCTCGGCGGGGTCGCATCCGCCCTGGGCGCCTGGCGCGGCGCGGCCGCGGGCGCGGCGCTGGACCCGCCGCCGGTGCCGCAGCCGGGCCCCGTCCTGGTCGTGGACCGGCCGGGCAGCGTCCAGACCACCATCCGCATGGGTGGTCCGGCGCCGCGGCGCCACGACCCCGACCACGCGGCGCTGAAGCTGGGCAACCTGGTGTTCGGCGGGTACTTCTCCTCGCGCCTGGTCGCCAACATCCGCGAGCGCCGGGGCTACACCTACTCCCCCACAGCGGCATCGACCACGCCGCCGCGGCGTCGACCCTCACCGTCGCCGCCGACGTCGCGACCGAGGTCACCGCCCCCGCGCTGCTGGAGACCACCTACGAGCTGGGCCGCGTCGCGACCCTGCCCGTGGAGCCCCAGGAGCTGGAGGCCGCCCGGCGCTACGCGGTCGGGACGCTCGCGCTGTCGACCGCGACCCAGGCCGGGCTGGCATCCACGCTCGCCGCCCTGGTCGCCGACGGGCTGGACGCCACCTACCTCGTCGACCACCCCCGCGCCCTCCAGACCGTGACCGTGGACGACGTCCGCGCGGCCGCGCGGCGCTGGCTGGCGCCCAGGGCCCTGCAGACCGTCCTGGTGGGCGACGCGGCGGCCATCCGCGACGAGGTCGCGACCCTCGCCGACGTCGCCCCCGCGTGACCCTTCCGCACCCCTCCGGCCCCCCGGCGCTGTCGCGGGCGGGGCTGGACCGCGCGGCGCTGCGCCGGACCGACGACACCTGGCTGGCCGCCGCCCGCGCCGACCCCCGCAGCCGCGTCCTGGTCCTGTCCCCCGGCGGGGGCTCGGGCCGCCGCGCCTCGGGCTGGCAGGCGCCGGTCGCCGACGGGCCCGGCGGCCCGCGCCTCGCCCTGGTCGCCCCGCGCGCGGCACCGCCCGGGGACCCGTGGCTGCTGGGCGTGGACCCCGCGGGCGTCGCCCACTGGGCGGTGGTCGTCGACGACGAGGCCAGCGGCGCGGCCCCGCCCGTCCCGGCCGGCGCGCGGCCGGCGGACCTGTGGGAGATCGACGGGGCGAGCCTGGACGACCGCGACGCGGGCATGCTCACCCACGCCGTCGCCCTGGCCCAGTGGCACCGCCACCACACCCACTGCCCGCGCTGCGGCGCGCGCACCCGCGCCGCCCGCGCGGGCGCGATCCGGGTGTGCGAGGCCGACGGCAGCGAGCACTTCCCCCGGTCCGACCCGGCCGTCATCGTCCTGGTGCACGACGGCCGGGGACGCTGCGTGCTGGCCCGCCAGGCCGGCTGGCCGGCGGGCCGCGTCTCGGTCCTGGCCGGCTTCGTCGAGCCCGGCGAGGCCGCGGAGCAGGCGGTGGCGCGCGAGGTCGCCGAGGAGGTCGGCCTCGCCGTCGAGGCGATCGCCCACACCGCCAGCCAGCCATGGCCGTTCCCGTCCAGCCTGATGCTGGGTTACACCGCGGTCGCGACGCCCGACGGGCGCGACGACCTGGTCACCGACCACGAGGAGCTGGAGTCGGCCACCTGGGTCCCCCGCGCCGCCGTGCGCGCGGCCCTGGCGGCACCCGGCGGCGCCGCGAGCGGCATCGGCCTGCCCCCGCCGGTGTCGATCGCCCACCGCCTCCTGGCCGACTGGGCCGCGGGGACCGACGCGGCCGGGCTCCGGGGCGGCGCGTGACCGACGACGACGGCCTGCGGATCGGCCAGGCGGCGGCCCTGCTGGGCGTGAGCGTCGACACGCTGCGGCGCTGGGGCGACGAGGGCCGCCTCGCCCTGGTCCGCAGCGGCGGCGGCCAGCGCCTGGTGCCCGTCGCCGAGGTGCAGCGCCTGCTCGCCGAGCGCACCACCCCGCAGACGCCCACGGTCGCCTCGTCGGCCCGCAACCAGTTCGACGCCCTGGTCACCAGGGTCGTGCGCGGCGCCGCCGCCGCCACCGTCGAGATGCAGGCCGGCCCCCACCGCCTCGTCGCCCTCACCACCGCCGAGAGCGTCGACGAGCTGGGGCTGGCGCCGGGCGTCCGCGTCATCGCCTCGGTGAAGTCCACCAGCGTGGTGGTCGGGCTGCCCGCGTCCTGACGGCCGGGTGCGGCCAGGGGTAGCTCCCCCGGCCGGGGGAACCGTGTGCGCCTGACCGTCCACACCGGAGGTGCGAGATGTCCGGAACCGCCCGCCGCGCCCGCTCACAACCGGACCGTGGGGTCCTCGTCGACCGCCTCGGGCGGCTCGGCCTGATCGCCAAGGGCGTGCTCTACGTCGTGGTGGCTGTCCTGGCCCTGCAGGCGGCGACCGGCTCCGGCGGCCAGACCACCGGGCAGGAGGGCGCGATCCAGACGATCGCGCGCCAGCCGTTGGGCACGGTGCTGCTCGTGCTGCTCGCGATGGGGCTGCTCGGCTACGCGGTCTGGCGGTTCGCGCAGGCCGCGTTCGACACGGGCCGGGAGTCCGGCACGAAGGGCACGGTGGAGCGGGTGTCGTTCGCCCTGCGCGGGGCGTTCTACGTGACCCTGTTCCTGTTCACCGTGCGGGTGCTCACCGGCGGCGGCGGGGGCGGCGGGCAGGACGCCGGCGGTTTGCTCGGTCTGCCGCTGGGCCGGTGGCTGGTCGGCCTGGCGGGGCTGGTGGCCATCGGCGTGGGGCTGTACCAGGGCTACAAGGCCGCGCGGCGCGACTTCCTGAAGCACCTGGACACCGCGCGGATGTCGGCGTCGCAGCGGCGCTGGGCGGAGCGGCTGGGGATCCTGGGCCTCGCCGCGCGCATGGTCGTGTTCGTGCTGATCGGTTGGTTCCTGGTCCGGGCGGCCGTACAGTTCGACCCGGCGCAGCCGGTCGGGCTGGACGCGGCGCTCGGCGAGCTCGCGACCGGCCCGGGCGGGGTCTGGGCCCTGGGCATCGTGGCCGCCGGGCTGCTGGCCTACGGGGTGTTCTGCATCGCCGTCCTGGCCCGCTTCGGTCGCCTGCGCAGCATGGACTGACCGACGGGAGGGTTGTGCGGCTGCTGCACACCGCCGACTGGCACCTGGGCCGCACCACCTACGGCGAGCCGCGCGCGCCCGACCACGACGTCGTGCTCGACGAGGTCATCGCCATCGCCCGGGCCGAGCGGCCCGACCTCATCGTCCACAGCGGGGACGTCTTCGACGCGGTGCGCCCCGCCTACCCCGACCTGCACCGCGGGGTGGGGGCGCTGCAGGAGCTCGCGGCGGTCGCGCCGGTCGTCGTGCTCTGCGGCAACCACGACTCGCCCGCGCTGTTCCGCCTGATGGGACGTCTCCTGGCGGACCGGCTGCCGCTGCGCTTCGTCGACCCCGACGCCGCGGGCGTCCTCGCCTTCCCCGCGGGCGACGGGACGGTGCGGGTCGGGGCGCTGCCCTTCGTCCACGCCAACCGCACGATCTCGGCCTGGGAGGACCCGGGCAGCTGGCACCGCCGCTACACCGACCGGCTGCGCGACCTGCTCGGCGGGATGGGCGCGGCCCTGCGCGACGGCGCCGACCCGGACCGCGACGTGCTGGTGCTCGCCGCGCACCTGCACACCGGCGGCGCGCGCTTCTCCGGCAGCGAGCGCCCCGTCCACGTCACCGACACCTACGCCGCCGACGCGCGCGACCTGCCCCCCGTGGCCTACGCCGCGTTCGGGCACATCCACCGGCCCCAGCCGGTGCCCGGGCGCGTCGCCGGCCGCTACGCCGGGGCGATCCTGCCCATGGACTTCGGCGAGGCCGGGGAGCGCAAGGAGGTCGTCCTGGTCGACGTCGCCCCCGGCCGGGCCGCCCGGATCACGCCGGTGCCGCTGTCCGGCGGGCGCCCGCTCGTGCGCCTCGAGGGCACGCTGGAGCAGCTGCGGCTGGAGGCGGCGGGCGTGAAGCAGGCGCTCGCCCTGGTGACCGTCCACAGCGACGACCGCATCCCCGACCTGTCGGAGCGGGTCCGCGACCTGCTGCCCGACGCCGTGGTGCTGGAGGTCGCCGAGCACGCCGCCTCGCGCCGCCTGACCGTGATCGAGGGCGAGGCCGCCGCGGCCGCGGAGGCCGGCGTGGTGGAGACCTTCCGCGACTACCTCCGCGAGGAGGGCACCCGCGGCGCCGCCGCGGACCGGGTGCTGGCGACCTTCGCGACCCTGCTGGCGGCCGTCGAGCAGGAGGAGCCGGCGACGTTCCCCGAGGAGCGGCTCCTGCCCGGGGGCGACGCCCCATGAGCGTGCACACATGAGGCCGCTGGTCCTGACCCTGGCGGGGCTGCGCAGCTACCGCGCCGAGCAGCGCGTCGACCTGTCCGACGCCGGGCTGCTCGCCGTGGTCGGGGAGACCGGCGCCGGCAAGTCCTCGCTGCTGGAGGCGCTGTGCGTCGCGCTGTACGGCGCCTGCACCTGGGACGCCAAGTCGGTGAAGCCGCTGATCGCCGACGGCGCCGAGACGCTGCGCGTGTCGCTGACCTTCACCGCCGAGGGCCAGACCTGGACGGCGACGCGCGCGGCGTCGCGCGGGCCCAACCCGCCGCCGATCCACCTGCTGGAGTGCCACGACGACGGTCGCCGATGGGACCAGGCGCTGGCCGTCAACGCCCAGGTGCGCCGCCTGGTCGGGCTGGACTACCACGCGTTCCTGCGGGCGGTCGTGCTGCCCCAGGGCCGCTTCCAGCTGCTGCTCCAGGCCACCGGCGCGGAGCGCACCGCGATCCTCAAGGGCATCTTCCGGCTGGACGCGCTCGCGGCGGCGCGCGAGCAGGCCGGCGCCACGGCCGCGCGCCTGCGCCCGCCGCTGTCGGCCCTGCGCGCGCGGCGGGCCCTGCCGCCCGACCCGGCGGCCGCCGCCGCGGGCGCCGCGGACCGCCTGGCCGCCGCCCGCGCGGCCACCGCGTCGCTGCGCACCGCCGCCGACGAGCTGGCCGCGACCACCGCCGCGGGCGCGGCCGCCCTGCGCACCGCCGAGCAGGCCGGGGCGGCCGCCGCGCTCCTGGACCGCGCCCTCGCGGACCTCGGCGACCGCGCCGCCCTGCTGGACGGGCTGGCCGACCGCGAGCGCGCGCTGGCCGACGAGCGCGCGGCCCGCGACGCCGAGCGCGCCGCCCTGCGGACGCGGGAGCAGGAGCTGGCCGGCGCCGCGGGCGACGGGGACCCCGCCGCGGCGCGGCGCACCCTGGAGCGGCTGGCCGCGGAGCTCCCGCGCCTCGCCGCCGAGCGGCGCGCGGGCCGACGCCGCGGACGCCGAGGCAGCGGCCCGCACGGCGGACCTGGCCGCCGCGCGCGCGCGGCGGCGGACGGCGCCGAGGCGGCGGCGGAGGACGCCGAGGGGGTGCTCGCGCGCCACCGCGCCACCCACGAGGCCGCCGTGCCGGCCGCGGCGGCGGCCCGCGAGGCCGTGGGCGCGGCCCGGCGGGCGACCGCGCGCGCGCGGAGGCCGCCGCGGCGGTGGCCGCGGGCGCCGACGAGGCCGCCGCCGCGGCCGCCGCGGCCGAACGCGCGGCAGCGGTGCACGGCCGCGCGGCGAGCGCCCTGGACGCCGCCCGCCGGGAGGAGGCCGCCGCCCACGCCGCCGCGCACGCCGCCCCCGGCGAGCCCTGCCCGGTCTGCGCCCGCCCGCTCCCCGCCGGCTTCACCGCGCCCGCCGCCCCGGCGCTGGCGGCCGCGGAGGCGGAGCGCGCCGCGGCGCCGCGGCCGACCGGGCGGCCCGCGACCGCGCCGCGAGCGCCCGCGCCCACCTCGCCGCCGCCGGGGCCACCCTCCGCCGCGCCGACGCGGCCCTGGCGGCGGCGACCGGGGCGGTCGACGACCTCCTCCCCCCGCCCCGCCGGGGAACCGGCCCGGGGGCGCCGAGGACGGGCCGGACTGGGACGGGCGGCTGGCGGCCCTGGCGGCGCGGGTCGCGCCGCCGCGGCGCAGCGCGCGGCTGCGGAGCAGGCGGCCACGGCCGCGCGGGCGGCGGCCGTGCGCGCGGCGGCCCGCGTGGAGGCGGACCGCCTCGCGGGCGAGCGGCTGGCCGCCGAGGCCGGACGCCTGCGCGCCGCGGCCGACGCCGCCGCAGCCCGGGTGGCCGCCGACGCGGCGGCGCTGCCGCCGGACCTGCGCCCGGCGCTCCTCCCGGCGCCCGCGGCGGTGGCCGCGCTGCTCGCCGAAGCCCGGCGGCGCGAGGAGGAGGCGGCGCGGCGGCGCGCGCCCTCGCCGACGTCCGCGCCGCCCTGTCCGCCCTGGCGGAGACCTACCGCGACCTCGCCGACCGCCGTCGCCGCGAGGTCGACGACCCACTGGCCGCGGCCGCACGGCGCCTGACCGTCCTGGACGCCCGCACCCGCGACGCCCTCGCCCTCCCCCTGCCCCCGCCGACGCCGACGCCGACGACGCCGACGCGGCGGGCGAGGCCGCGGGCGCGGCGCCGGTCGCGCCGGAAGCGCCACCCGCGCTCGCCTCCGCGCCCGCGGTGGCCGCCTGGGCGGGCGCGCTGACGGCGGTCGCGCGGCAGGCGCGGGCGCGCTGCGGGGGCGCCGCGCGGGACGCCGCCGCAGCGGCGGCGCGGACGGACGCCGCGGCCCGCGCCGTGCTCGACCGCGCCGGGGTGGCCGACGAGGCGGCGCTGCGCGACGCGCTGGCGGGCGCGAGCGCGGCGGCGGCGCGGGCGGCGCAGGAGCGCGCCGCCGCCGAGCGCGACCGCCTGGGCGCCGCCGACCTCGATGACCGCATCGCCCGGGTCGCCCCGCTGGCCGACGCCCTGGACGACCTCGGCGCGCTGCTGACCGACGGGCGCTTCGTCGGCTACCTGGTCGCCCGCCGCCAGCGCGCGCTGCTGGCCGTCGCCTCCGACCTGCTCGGCCAGATGACCGCCGCGCGCTTCGGCTTCACCCAGGACTTCACCGTCGTGGACCGGCTGTCGGGGCAGGCGCGCACGACCCGGACGCTGTCGGGCGGGGAGACCTTCCTCGCCAGCCTCGCGCTGGCGCTGGCCCTGGTGGAACTTGCCGGCCGCGGCGGCGGGCGGCTCGAGGCGCTGTTCCTCGACGAGGGCTTCGGGTCCCTGGACGCCAACGCGCTCGCCGAGGCCCTCGACGCGCTGGGCCGCCAGGCGTCCGGCGGCCGGCTGGTGGCCGTCGTGAGCCACCTGCGCGCCATCGCGGAGGGCTTCGAGGACGTCCTGCACGTCACCCAGACCCCGACGGGCAGCCAGGCGCGGCGGCTGCGCGGCCCGGAGCTCGCCGGCCTGCTGGACGAGGACGCCCGCGCGGGACTGCTGACCTGACGGGAACCGGCGGGGCGGCGGCGGCGTCCAACCGCCGACGGGGCCGCCGCGGCCCCCGGCACGGGAGAGGGTGCGATGCGCGGACGGACGGTGCTGGCGGCGGTGGTCGCCCTCGCGGTCGTGGCGGGGCTGGCGGGGTTCGCGGGCTATGCGCTGGGCCGGGGCGACCGCGCCGGCGGCCCGGTCCCGCCCGCCGCGGAGGGTCCGGGCGACGCCGACCTCGTCCTGGCGTCCGCGCTGCAGCCCTTCGACGACTGCGACGGGCTGCTCGCCTGGTACCGCGACAACGCGCTGGAGCAGGTTGGCCCCTACGGTCTGGACGGCGGGTACGGCACCGCGGTCTCCGGCGCGGCCGCGTCGACCGATGCCGCCGTCGGGCGCGCCGGCGCCGCCGCCGAGGAGGGGCTGACCGCCGAGGCCGCCGCACCCGCCGACGCCGCCGCACCCGTGGGCCCAAGCGCCACCGGCACCAACGTGCAGGAGGCCGGCGTCGACGAGCCGGACGTGGTGAAGACCGACGGGGAGCGCGCGTTCGTCGCCGCCGCCGGCGCCCTCCAGGTCGTCGACGTCGGGGACGGCGACCCCCGCGTGGTCGGCTCGGTCGACCTCCCCGACGGCGACCACGAGCTGCTCCTGGACGGCGACCGCGTGCTGGTCCTCGGCCGCCGCTACGGCGCCGTCGTCCCGTTCGCCCTCGAGGAGCGGTCGGCGCCCGCCGCGCAGGGGCCCGTGTCGGTGCTGACCCTGGTCGACGTCGCCGACCCCGCCGCCCCCGCGATCCTGCGCAGCGTGGAGCTGGACGGCGACTACCGCTCGGCCCGGCTCGCGGACGGGACGGTGCGCATCGTCGTCGACACCCCGCCGACCGCGCTGCCGTTCGTCGCCCCGGAGGTCGGCGGCCTGCGCGCCGAGCGCGAGGCCACACAGCGCAACCGCGAGGTGGTCCGCGCGGCCACGCTCGAGGACTGGCTGCCGTGGGCGGTCACCACCGACGCCGACGGGCGCACCGTGGACGAGGGGCCGCTGCTGGACTGCGACCAGGTCCGCCGCCCCCCGGCGTTCGCGGGGCTGTCGACGCTGTCGGTCCTGTCCGTGGACCTCGCCGCCGGTCTGGAGCTCGGCGGCGGCACCGGGGTGGTCGCGCGCGGCGAGACCGTCTACGCCTCGCCCGACACCCTCTACGTCGGGACCACCACCTGGGACCCCGAGGGCCGCGCCGCCACCAGCACCGACCTGCACGCCTTCGACCTGTCCGACCCGCGCGCCGCTCCCTACCGCGGGTCGGGGTCCGTCGCCGGGCGGCTGCTCAACCAGTACGCGCTGTCCGAGCACGAGGGCCACCTGCGCGTCGCGGTCACCGAGGAAGGCGACGGCGACGAGCCGTCCCAGAGCGCCGTCGTGGTGCTCGCCGCGGAGGGCGGCCAGCTCGTCGAGGTCGGGCGCGCCGGCGGGCTGGGGCTGACCGAGACGATCCGGTCGGTCCGCTTCCTCGGCGACCTCGGCGTGGTGGTCACCTTCCGCCAGACCGACCCGCTCTACACCCTGGACCTGTCGGACCCCCGCGACCCGCGGGTCGCGGGCGAGCTGAAGATCACCGGCTACTCGGCCTACCTGCACCCCGTCGGCGACGGGCGCCTGCTGGGCGTCGGCCAGGACGCCACCGAGGACGGCACGATCACCGGGGTGCAGGCGTCGCTGTTCGACGTCAGCGACCCGGCCGCGCCGGCGCGGCTGGACCAGGTGACCTTCGGGCAGGGCAGCGCCGCGGTGGAGTGGGACCCGCGCGCGTTCCTCTACTGGCCCGACACCGCGCTGGCGGTCGTGCCGGTCGAGCTGTGGTCGCCCCCCACCGAGCAGGCGCCGCCCGGGCGGGAGCCGGTCGAGGAGCTGCCGATCGGCCAGGGCTTCGCCGGCGCGGTCGGGCTGCGCGTGACCGGCGACGGCCTGGAGGAGACCGCGCGCATCAGCCACGACCCCGTCGCGGCCCCCGGGTCCGCCCCGGCACCGGGGTCGTCCCCCGCCCTCGGTTCCCCCGCCGACCCGATCCGCCGCGCCCTGGTCGTGGGCGACGTGCTCTACACCGTCGGCAGCGCGTCGATCCGGGCGGCCGACCTCGACGACCTGGAGCCGCGCGGTCTGGCCGCCTTCGAGTGACCGCTCAGGCGCCCCAGTGGGCCAGGGGCAGCCCGGGGACGGGCGCGCGGAACGTCGGCAGGGAGGGCATGGCCAGCGAGCCGACGTGCACGGTGCGCAGGTCGTCCCCGGCGAAGCAGATGCTGGTGGGGAACTGCAGCGCCGGGCCGGCGCAGGCGGCCATGTGGTCCGGGGTGACCGTGCCGGCGGCCTGGGCGTCCAGGAACCCCTGCAGGGCGTCCTCACGCGGGTCCTCGAGCACGACGTGCCAGTCCCCGTCCGGGGTGATGACGCCGATGCCGTTGCGCACGACGGTGGTGACCCAGCAGTTCCCGGCGGCGTCGAAGGCGAAGCCGTCCACGAACGGTGCGCGCCCCGGCAGCGGGTCGGGGCCGTGGACCTCCGGCTCGCCCAGGCTGCCGTCCGGCGCGACGCGGTAGCGCAGGATCCGCCCGCGCATGGTCTCCGCGACGTAGAGCCACTCCTCCGCGGCGTCCAGGCGGGCCTCGTTGGTCCCGACGATGCCGTCGGCGACGACGCGGGCGCCGCGCTCGTCGACCAGCACGATGAAGCCGTCGGGGCGGGGGCTCGCGGCCGCGGGCCACCAGTGCTCCTCGCGGGTCAGGCAGGTGATCCACAGGCGCCCGCGCGAGTCGAACCACGGGAAGTTCGCCGAGGTCAGCCGCAGCCCGTCGACCTGCTCCAGCATGGTGGAGACGCGGCCGTCCCGGGTCATCGCCTGCACCCGGCCCAGCGCGATGTTGGCGGTGACCAGGGTCCCGTCCGGCGCGATCGCCAGGCCGTTGGGCTCGCCGCCCCAGCCGGTGAACAGCCGCTGCGCCCCGCCCGGGAGGATCCGGGTGGCGCCGCCGCGGCCGTCGGACGCCCACAGGGTGCCGTCGCGCTCGGCGACCACCGACTCCGGGCGGACCAGGTCGACGCCCACGCGGTCCAGCTGCGCGGGGTCCAGCGTGAACTCCCGCACCGGCACGTCGACCACGCGGACCTCCCGTCCCGGCGGGCCGCGGCACCCGCCACCCAGCGAGTATGGCAGCCACCCGCCGCGCGGCTACCGTGCCGGCGTGCGCGAGGAGACGGCGGGACAGGACGGGGCGCGACCTGCGGAGCGCGACGGCGGGCTGCGGGCGCTGTGGGCCGTGCCGGGCTGGCGGCGGTGGGTGCTCGCGTCGTTCCTGGCCCGCCTGCCGCTGACCATGACCCTGCTCGCCCTCCAGCTCGCGGGCCAGGAGGCGACCGGGTCGCTCGGCGTGGGGGCGGTGCTCGCGGGCGTCGCGACGGGCACCAGCGGCCTGGCGGCGACGCTGCGCGGGCGCGGGCTGGACCGCGGCGAGCTGCGCGGCGGCCTCCAGCGCGCGCCGCCGGTACCGCCGCGGCCTTCCTCGCCCAGGCGGCCGCCCTGGCCCTCGACGCCCCCGTCGCGGTCCTGTTCGTCCTCGCCGCGGTCCAGGGGGTCGTCGGCGCCGCGGTGCAGGGCGGCTTCGGGCACTGCTCACGCCGGTCGTCCCGCGGGCGCTGCTCGCGCGCGGCAGCACCCTGGACGCGGTGTTCGTCGAGGCGGCCTTCGTCGCCGGCCCCGCCCTCGCCGGGGTGCTGGCGCTGGTCATCGGGGCGCAGGGGGTGCTGGTGGCCATGGCCGCCGCGGCGCTGGCCGCCGCCGTGGTCACCGGGGGCCTGCCGCGGGTGCCGCCGGCCCCGCCGGGCGGGAGCGCCGCGGCGCCGTGGCGGTCCCGCGCCGCCCTGGCGGTCTACGCCCTGACCCTCGCCGCCGGCCTGGCCCTGGGGATGCTGGAGTCCAGCGTCGCCGCGCTGGCCGAGGACCTGGGCGTGGCGGCCGCGCTGGCCGGTCCCCTGCTGACCCTGACCGCCGTGGGCAGCGGCGTCGGGGGATCGTGGCGGCCGCGCGGATCACGACCGGCGGGGCCGTCGTCGTCCCCGCCGCGGCGCTGTTCGCCGCCATGGCGGTGCTGCTGCTGCCCGTCGCCGCCGCGCCGTCGGTCGCGCTCCTGGGCGTGGCGCTGTTCCTGGTCGGGATCCCGATCGCGCCGCTCAACGCGCTGGGCGCGCTGCGGCTGCAGGCCAGCATCGACCCGGGCCGCCAGGCGGAGGGCTTCGCCACCTTCACCGCGGCGGTCCTGATCGGGGCCGGGATGGGCCAGGCGCTGACGGGTGCGCTGCTGGCCCCCTGGGGCCGCGCGGGCTGCTGGCCGCGTCCGTGGCCGTGCCGCTGGCCGCGGCGGCGGCGCTGGCCGCCGCCGCGCTGCGGCGGACCGCCCCGCGCGCCTCGCCCGGCGGCTGACGGGGCGAGGGACCGCGCTACGCGGCGTCGCCGGGGGCGGTGACGGCACCGGTTGCGGGGGCCGGGGCGGCGGCGCAGGCCCGCGGCGCGCAGGCGGGTCACCAGCTCCGCCCCGGAGACGGGCAGGGCGCCGCGGCGGATCGCCTCCTCGCGCACCTCGGTGGGCACGTCGTAGTGGTCGCCCTGGAACCAGGCGCGGCGCAGGCCGAGCGCGTCGGCGAACGCGTGCAGCTCGTCGTAGCTGGCGTCGGAGACCAGGTGCGCCCAGCGGCGCCCGCGCCAGCGCCAGATCGCCGGATCGACCAGGATGGCCATCGCGGAACCGTAGCGCGGGAGGGCGGGATGGACTGGGACGAGGCGGTCGCCGCGGCGGGCGGGGACCCCGCCGCCGCGGGCGCGGTCCGGCGAGACCTGGCGGCCCGCTGGGCCGAACCCCACCGCGCTTACCACACCGCCGCGCACCTGGCCCACGTGCTGGCCGTCGTCGGGGAGCTGCGCGCCGCCGGCGAGCCGGTCGGCGACCTCGCCGCGGTGGTCCTGGCCACCTGGTACCACGACGCCGTCTACGACCCCCGCGCCGGGGACAACGAGGCCCGCAGCGCCGACCTCGCCCGGCGCGACCTCACCGGGCTGGGCGTGGGCGCCGACCGGGTCGACCGGGTCGCCGGCCTCGTGCTGGCCACCCGCGACCACCGGGCGGCGGACCCCGACGCCGCCGTCCTGGTCGATGCCGACCTGGCGATCCTGGCCGTCCCGGCGGGCGACTACGCCGCCTACGTCGCGGCGGTCCGCGCCGAGTACGGGTTCGTCCCAGAGGCGGCGTGGCGGGCGGGCCGGGCGGCGGTCCTGGCGGGCTTCCTCGCCCGCCCGCGCCTGTTCGCGACCGCGACCCAGCACGCCCGCGCCGACGCGGCGGCCCGTGCCAACCTCGCCGGGGAGCTCGCCGCCCTGCGCGCGGGGTGACCGGCGGGCGGCCCCGGTGTGCGAGCATCGGGGCCGGACCGGCCCACGGCGGCGGCGCGCGGCGGCGGCAGGCCGCCGGGCGGGGTCCAGGCGGCGGTGCGGGGCACCGCGGGAGGGTCGGCGTGGACGGGGCGGAGCGGGCGGTCAGCGCGGCGGTCGCGGCGGGGGTCGAGGTCTGCTTCGCCAACCCCGGCACGACCGAGCTGCCCCTGGTGCGGGCGCTGGACGCCGTGCCGGGGATCCGGCCCGTGCTCGGGCTGTTCGAGGGCGTCTGCACCGGCGCCGCGGACGGCTGGGGCCGGCTGCGCGGCGCGCCGGCGCTCACGCTGCTGCACCTGGGCCGGCCTGGCCAACGGGCTGGCCAACCTGCACAACGCCCGCCGGGCGCGCACCCCGGTCGTGAACCTGGTCGGGGACATGGCCACCTGGCACCGCGCCGCCGACGCGCCGCTGACCAGCGACATCGCCTCCCTGGCCCGCCCGGTGTCGGGCTGGGTGCGCACGGCCGGCGCGGCGGCGACGCTCGCCGAGGACACCGCCGCGGCGATCGGCGCGGCGCGCTCCGGCCTGGTGGCCACCCTGATCGCGCCGGCCGACGTGCAGGCCGGCGACGCGCCGCCGGGCCCCGACCCGGTGGCCCCTCCCCCGCCCCGCCCGCCGCCAGCGACGACGCGGTCGACGACGCGGCCCGGGCCCTGGCCGGCGGCGCGGCCGTCCTGCTGCTCGGCGGCGCCGGGCTGTCCGCCCGCGGTCTGCGCGCGGCGGCGCGCATCGCGGTGGCGACCGGCGCCCGCCTGGTCGGAGACCTTCCCCGCGCGCCAGGAGCGCGGCGACGGCCTCCCCGCGCCGAGAAGCTCCCCTACTTCCCCGAGCAGGCGCTCGCCGCCCTGGCCGGCAGCGCCGCGGTCGTCCTGGCCGGCGCGCCGTCACCGGTCGCCTTCTTCGGCTACCCGGGCGTGCCCAGCTCGACGGTGCCGGCGGGCACCCCGTCGTGGCGCTCGCCGCGCCCGAGCAGGACGTCGCGGCGGCGCTGGAGCGGGTGGCGGACCGCCTGCCCGCCCGGCCGCCGTTCGGCGACCCGCCCTCGGACCCCGCCGCGCGACCCCGGCGACCCCGCGCTGGCTGCCCTGACCGCTGACCCCGCAGACCGCCGGAGCGGTGCTCGCCGCCCTCCAGCCGGAGGGCGCGGTCGTGGTGGACGAGGCCGCGACCTCGGGCCTGCAGTACTTCGCGATGGCCGCCGCCGCCCCGCCGCACACCTACCTGGCGCTGACCGGCGGCGCGATCGGCCAGGGCTGCCCTGCGCGGCGGGGGCGGCGATCGCGGCCCCCGACCGCCCCGTGGTCGCCTTCCAGGCCGACGGCAGCGGCATGTACACCGTCCAGGCGCTGTGGACGCTGGCGCGGGAGGGCCTGGACGTCACCGTCCTGGTCTGCGCCAACCGCAGCTACCGGATCCTGCAGGCCGAGCTGCGCGCGCCGGGGCCACCGCGTTCGGCCCCGCGGCGACGGGCCTCACCGACCTGGGCGGGCCCGCGCTGGACTGGACGGCGCTGGCCGCCAGGATGGGCGTGCCCGCGTCGCGTGCGGAGACCTCGGGCCAGCTCGCCGGCGGGCTGCGCGCCGCCCTGGCGGCGCCGGGACCCCACCTGATCGAACTCGTGCTCTAGGGACAGGAGCTCGCGTGGACGTGGCCCGCACCCCCGACGGCCTCCACCGGCTGCTCGCCCTCCGCGCCGCCGGCGAGCTGGCCGCGGTCCTGCGCCGCGCGGCCGTGGGCGGGGCGCGCGACGACGCCCTCCTGGCCCTCGCGCGGCCCTACCGCGACCACGCCCGCACCCACCCCGGCAGCCTCGCCGCCCTGCAGCGCGCCACGGCGCCGGACGACGCCGAGCTGCAGGCGGCCGCTCGCGACCTCGTCGACGTCCTCCTCGCCGTCCTCGCGGGCTACGGCCTGGCCGGCGACGACGCCGTGCACGCCGCGCGCGGCCTGCGCAGCGCCCTGCACGGCTTCGTGACCCTGGAGGCCGGGGGCGGCTTCGGCCTCCCGCTCGAGCTGGACGACAGCTACGACCGCCTGGTCCGCACCCTCGCCGACGGGTTCGCCAGGGCAGGTGCCCCCGTCGGTGCGGAGGGGACCGGGGACCAGTCGGCTCGCTGGGCCGGTCCCCTCCGCGTGCGCCCTCGCAGCGCAGCCGGCGGCGACGGCGGCGTGGGGGCCGCCGCGCCCAGATCGTCAGACCGTCGCCGAGCCGGGCCTGCTGACCGCGGCGTCGACCGGTGCCGGGAGGGTGGCACGCGCTGCGCCCGTCTGGGAGACGGTCACCGCTCGACCTCCTCGGCTCGGCGTCGGTGAACGAAAGGTAACGGCACGGCGGCCGCCTGCCCAGGGGACGAGTCGGACGGGCGCCCCGGCGCCGGCCGCGCGCTAGCGTGCAGGCCATGTTCGATGCCCTGGAACGCCTGGCCGAGCAGGCGGTGACGGCCGGCGGGTCGGTCGGCCTGCTGCTGGTGATGCTCGTCGAGAACCTCTTCCCGCCGATCCCGTCCGAGCTGGTGCTGCCCCTGGCGGGCTTCCAGGTCTTCCGCGGGAACGTCGGCTTCGTGCAGGCGCTGCTGGCGGCCACCGCGGGGTCGCTGCTCGGCGCGATCATCCTGTACGAGCTGGGCCGCTACGGCGGCCGCCCGCTGGTGCTGCGGTTCCGGCGCGTGCTGCGGGTGACCGAGCAGGAGCTGGACCGCGCGGACGGCTGGTTCGACCGGCACGGGCGCAAGGTCGTGTTCTTCGCGCGCATGGTCCCGCTGGCCCGCAGCGTCGTGTCGATCCCGGCGGGCTGGAGCGAGATGCCCCGCGGGGAGTTCTGGCTGCTCACGGGCCTCGGGTCGCTGATCTGGAACGCCGCGCTGATCGGCGGCGGCATCCTGCTGGGCGAGAACTACCGCCGCATCGCCGAGGTGGTCGGCACGTACTCCACCATCATCCTGGTCGTGCTGGTGGTCGCGGTCGTCGTGCTGGCGGTGTGGTGGTACCGCACCCGGGTGCACGGCGCGGCCGGCCAGCGCGTGCGCTAGGGGGTCGCAGTGGCGCTGGTCACCGTCGAGGACCGCGGCGCGGTCCGCCACCTGGTCCTCGCCCGGCCGGAGAAGCGCAACGCGCTCAGCCTGGACCTGTACCGGGAGCTGCGCGCGGCGGCGGAGGACGCCGCCGTCGACCCGGCGGTCCGGGCCGTCGTCGTCCGCGGCGAGGGGCCCGCGTTCTCGGCGGGCAACGACGTCACCGAGCTGGCCGCGCTGCCCGAGGACCCGCGCTCGGTCCGCCGTCACCGGCCGATCATGCTCGGCGCCTTCGCGGTGCTGGAGGAGATGCCCAAGCCGACCATCGCCCAGGTGCACGGCCTGTGCATCGGCGGCGCGTTCGAGCTGGTACTGGCCTGCGACCTGCGGGTGTTCGCCGACGACGCGGTCGCGGGGCTGCTGGAGACCAAGCTCGGGCTGGTGCCCGACCTGGGCGGCTGCGCGCGCCTCCCGGCGGTCGTGGGGCTGGGCCGGGCCAAGGAGCTGGTCCTCACCGGCCGGCTGGTGGACGCGGCCGAGGCCGAGCGCATCGGGCTGGCCAACCGGGTCGCGCCCCGCGCGGGGCTGGACGACGCGGTCCAGGCCCTCTGCGACGAGCTGCTGGCCAACGCCCCGCGGGCCGTGGGGCTGGCCAAGCGGGTGCTCGACATCGCCGCCCGGCCGGCGCTGGCGGCGTCGCTGGAGCTGGAGGTCACGGCCCAGGAGCTGCTGGCGGCCACGCCGGACCTGGCGGAGGGGACGCGCGCGGCGGCCGAGCGCCGCGCCCCCCGCTTCTCCGGCACCTGAGCGACGGAGGCACGGGATGGACCTGGGCATCGAGGCGGTCCGCGGACTGGTGCAGGCCGACAGCGGGCTCGCGGTGGTCGCGACCGCCCGCGAGGACGGCGGGCTGCAGGCGTCGGTCGTCAACGCGGGCGTGCTGCGGCACCCCGGGACCGGGGTGCCGGTCCTCGGCTTCGTCGCGCGGGCGAGCACGGTCAAGGTCGCCAACCTGCGGGCGCGACCGCAGGCGGCGGTGACCTTCCGCGCGGGCTGGCGCTGGGTCACGGTCGAGGGCACCGCGGAGCTCGCGGGGCCCGACGACCCGCACCCGCAGGTCGGAGACGTGCCCGCCCTGCTGCGCGCGGTCTTCACCGCCGCTGGCGGCACGCACGACGACTGGGCCACCTACGACCGGGTGATGGCCGACGAGCGCCGGACGGCGGTCCTGGTGCTCCCGGACCGGATCTACGGCAACCCCTGATCGGGATCCGAGCCCTTCGAGGGGCGGGGAGCCGGAGTGGAGCGCGTCGTTGAGCATCGCGCTCCGGCTCCCAGGCCCTGAGGCTTGGACGAGGCGTCGAAGAGCGACGTCTATGGATCGCGTCCGGTCCGCGAGCACCTCGTGT
This sequence comes from Egibacteraceae bacterium, assembly GCA_030447925.1. Classification (GTDB taxonomy): domain Bacteria; phylum Actinomycetota; class Nitriliruptoria; order Euzebyales; family Egibacteraceae; genus JAUJNX01. The sequence continues at coordinate 155,414 of JAUJNX010000010.1, forward strand.
CCGGGAGTCTAGGGTGCGCGGCCCGGGAGGGGAAGGGGTTCAGGGATGAGAAATGCCGCGGATGGGCGACTGCTGGTGGCGGGCCCCAACCTGACCGTCGACCGCACCGCCGCGCTGCCCGCCCTGCGCCCGGGCGAGGTCCTGCGCACCGGCGACGTCGCGGTCACCCCCGGCGGGAAGGGCGTCAACGTCGTGCGGGCGGCGCAGCGGCTGGGGGCGGGAGCCACGCTGGTCGCGCTGGTGCCCGGCCGCCTCGGGCAGGCGGTCGCCCTGCTGCTCGCCGACGAGGGCGTCGCGCTGACCGGCGTGCAGGCCGCGGGCGAGGTCCGCTCCACCCTCATCCTCTTCGAGGACGGCGGGCGGGTGACCGTCCTGAACGAGCCCGGGCCGCCCGTCGACGCGGCGGGCTGGCGAGCCTACGAGGACGCGGTCGCGGCCGGGCTGGAGGGGGCGGACGTGCTCGTCTGCTCCGGCAGCTCCCCCCCGGGGACCCCGCCCGACGGCTACGGGCGCCTCGTGGCGCGGGGCCGGGCGGCGGGGGTGCGGGTGCTGGTGGACACCAGCGCGGTGCTGCTGGGCGCGGCGCTGGACGCGGGACCCGACGTGGTCACACCGAACCTGGCCGAGGCCGAGGCGGTCCTGGACCGCGGGTCGGCCGGCGAGCCCGTGGACGTCGACCCGCGCGCGGCGCGCGGGCGGGCGCTGGCCGCCGCCACCCGGCTGCGGGACCGCGGCGCGGGTGCCGCGGTGGTGACCGCGGGGGCCGCGGGCGCGGCGGTCGCCGCCGGCGGGGCGCCCTTGTGGGTGCCCGCCCCGCGCGTGCCGGTCGCCAACCCCATCGGCGCGGGCGACACCTTCGCCGCGGGCCTGGCGGTCGCGCTGTCCCGCGGCGCGGACCTGCGCGACGCCACCCTGTCCGCGACCGCGGCCGCGGCCGCGGGGGTCGCCCACCCGCTGGCCGGCGGCCTGGACCCGGCCCTGGCGGCGTCCCTGCGGCAGGACCTGGAATGCGACCCCGGCTAGTCGCGCCCCGCGCGCAGGGTCACCAGGACGATCAGGCCGACGAAGATCGCCAGCGAGGGCCACAGCCAGCGCAGGTCCAGGTCCAGCACGTCGGCCCCGGCCAGCGAGGCGCCGCCGGCGGCGAGCAGCAGCAGCCCGGCGATGAGGGACAGCAGGTCGAGCTCGTGGCGGCGCACGGTTCCTCCAGGGCTGCAGGCGGGTGACCTCGACGTACCCGGCGCCGAGCTCGATGTCCAGCGCCAGCCGGCCGGCCACGCCGTCGGTGCCGCCCCCGGTCACGGTCAGGTCGATGTCCTCACCGTCGCGCACCCGGCCCAGGACGTCCACGAGCCCGGTGTCGGCGCGGGTGCGCGCGGTGACCGGCAGGCCGGGCGGGACCAGCACCCGGACGGCACCTACCCCCATGCTGAGGTCGACCTCGGTCGTCCCGTCGACCCCCTGCAGGTCCTGGAGGTCCAGGGTGAGGGTCCCGGCGGTGACGCGGTAGGCGTCCTCCAGCTCGCCCGGGGAGCGGGGGCGGCGAGCACGTCGCCGACCTCCCCGCGGGGACCCCGGAGGCCAGGTCGGCGACGACCAGCACGGGCAGGAGCAGGATCCCCACCGCGATCGGCCAGCGCGTCCGGCCGACGCGCGCCCACGACCAGGCCCGCGCCCAGGACCACGAGCAGGACGGCGACGTAGCCCTCGGGGGCGACGGGGACCGCACCGAGCAGGTCCAGCACCGCTGCGACGCCGAGGGTCAGCAGCGCGACGGCGAGGGTCAGCCGGCCCAGGACCGACCGGGGGCGCGGCGGCAGCGGCGGCACCTGGATGCGCGACCAGTCGGCTGGGGGCGCGGCCGGGGCGGGCCAGGCACCCGGCGCGGCCGGCGGTCCCGCACCTCCGGCGCCACGGGCGCGGCCGGCGGTCCCGCACCCGGCGCCACGGGCGCGGCCGGCGCCCACTGCCCCGCGCCCAGCACGAGCGGCGCGGCCCCCGCCTGGGCGGCGGGGACGGGGGCATCGGGGGCGGCGGCCAGGGCGCCGGGGCGGCCGGGGGCGCGGCGGGCGCCGTGTCGGGGCGGCGGACCCCGACCTCCGCGGCGGGGGGTGCGGCCGGCGCCACGGGCGCCCCCCAGGACCCGGCAGCGGTCGCCCCGCCAGCGGCCGGACCGGCGGTGGGTGCGCCGGCCGGGACCGGGTCGCGCCGGCGGAACAGCAGCAGGCCCAGGCCGATCAGCAGCAGGCCGGCGAACACCTGCTCGCCGGCCTGCAGGGCGGAGCTGACGGCCAGGGCGGCGAGGACGACGGCCACCACCCGCAGCCAGTCGGGCGCGGCGTTGAAGCGGGCCAGGGCGCGCTCGGCGACCGTGGCGCCGGTGCCCTCCCCCGGCAGCAGGGCCCAGGCCAGCAGGTACAGGACCAGCCCGGCCCCGCCGGTCAGCGTCAGCAGGACGAGCACGACGCGGACGGCGACCGGGTCCACCGCCAGGTTCCGCCCCACGCCGGCCGCGACCCCGGCGACGACCCGGCCCTGCAGCGCGCGCTGCAGCGGGACCGGGGACGGCGCGGGGTACGGCGCGGGACTGCTCATCGGGCTCAGCATCGACCCCGGGCGGCGCGGTCGCCATACGGGAGAACCCGGACGGGGTCGGGGACCCGCCCCTCCCGCCGTGCCTCCACCCGTCGCACCCCTGTGCGACCATCGGAGGCGACCATGCGGACCGCCGGCGCGACGACGGACATGCGCGGGGGAGGCGTGCCACCCCTGCGCTGGCGGCGCCTGCCCCGGCTCCCCCGCAGCACCACCAACCGGGTGCTCCGCGGCGTCGCGGGCGGGATCGGTGAGCGCCTCGGCGTCGACCCGCTGTTCGTCCGCGTGGCCCTGGTCGTGCTGTCCACCGCCGGCGGCCTCGGCCCGCTGCTCTACGCCGCCCTGTGGGCGCTCAGTTTCGAGCCGGCCCACCCGCTGCCGCCGCGCCGGCCGACCCAGCGCCAGACCCTGTCGGTCACCCTGATCGTCACCGGCACGCTGCTGCTGCTCGGCCAGGCGGGGCTGTGGCTCCAGGGCGGCCTGGTCTGGTCGGTCACGCTGGTCGCGCTGGGCTCGGCGTTCATCTGGTCACGCAGCGACGCCGACCGGCGCGGCCGGTGGGGCCGGTTCGCCTGGCTGGAACCCCTGATCGGCGGGCGGATCTCGCTGCCCCGCGTCCTGGTCGGCGCCGTCCTGGTGGTGGTCGGGCTCACCTACTTCGCCACCGCCAGCGGCGCGGTCGGCGACCTCGGCGCCGTGGTCGTCGCGATCGCGGTGACGCTGGCCGGCGCCGCCCTGGTGCTGGGCCCCTACATCGTGCGGCTCGCGCAGGAGGTCGGCGACGAGCGCGCGGAACGGATCCGCTCCGAGGAGCGCGCGGAGGTCGCGGCGCACCTGCACGACTCGGTGCTGCAGACCCTCGCGCTCATCCAGCGCAGCGAGGACGGCCGCGAGATGGCGGCCCTGGCGCGCGGCCAGGAGCGCGAGCTGCGCGCCTGGCTGTACGGGCGGCCGCGGGTCGACAGCGACCAGACCCTGGGCCAGGCGCTGGAGGCCGCGGCCGACCGCATCGAGCGCGACCACCATGTGGCCATCGAGGTCGTGGTCGTCGGCGACGGCCCGATGGACCGGGCCGGCCGCGCCGCGGTCCGCGCGGGCGCCGAGGCGATGCTCAACGCCGCGCGCCACTCCGGCGCCGCGACCGTGGCGGTCTACGCCGAGGTCGGCCGCGACACCGTGCAGCTGTTCGTCACCGACGAGGGCAAGGGCTTCGACCCCGCGGCCGTCGGCCACGACCGGCGCGGCATCGCCGACTCGATCCGCGGGCGGGTCGAGCGCGCGGGCGGCACGGTGACCATCACCAGCGACCCCGGGGAGGGGACCGAAGTGCAGCTGAGCATCCCGCGCGACCGGGGGTCCGCACCGTGACCATGCTGACCCCGCCCGAACCCGACCGGACCTCGGTCTTCCTGGTCGACGACCACCACCTGTTCCGCTCCGGGGTGCAGACGGAGCTGGCCCGTGAGTTCCGCATCGCCGGCCAGGCCGGCGACGTCGACGGGGCGATCGCCGGCATCCGCGCGACCACCCCCGACGTCGTGCTGCTCGACGTCCACCTGCCCGGCGGGGGCGGGCGCGCCGTCATCGACGCCGTCGGCCACGACCTGCCCACGGTGCGGTTCCTGGCCCTGTCGGTGTCGGACGCGGCCGAGGACGTCATCGCCACGGTGCGGGCCGGCGCCCGCGGCTACGTCACCAAGACGATCGCCCCCGCGGAGCTGTCCGACGCCATCCGCCGCGTGCGCGACGGCGACGCGGTGTTCTCACCGCGGCTGGCCGGGTTCGTCCTGGACGCCTTCACCGGTGACGTGTCCGCCCCCGCGGACCCCGAGCTCGACCAGCTCACCGCCCGCGAGCAGGAGGTCCTGCGCCACATCGCCCGCGGCTACGCCTACAAGCAGGTGGCCCGGCGCCTGAACATCTCCGTCAAGACCGTGGAGACCCACGTCTCCAGCGTGCTGCGCAAGCTGCAGCTGTCCAGCCGCCACGAGCTGACGCGCTGGGCGACCGACCGGCGGCTGGTGTAGCACCCCCTGGGTAGGCTCGTCGCGGTCGAGGTGGCCACGGCGGGAGGGAACCAGGTGGGGATCGACGGGGAACGGGCGGCGAGGGCGCGCATCCGGGCGACGGCGGCGCGCGCGCCGTCGTCGCCGTACGCGGCGCGGGCGGTGGCCCAGGCGCGCGACCTCGTGCGCGACCCGCAGCGGCTGCTGGACCTGGTGCGCCGGGCCACGCGCAAGGCCGACCAGGCCCCGACGGAGCGGATGGGCGAGGCGCGCGAGGAGCTCAAGGCGCTCATCCGCCTCGCCACCGCCTACGTGCGGGGCGACTACCGGGCGGTCAGCCGCGAGAACGTCGTGCGCATCGTCGGCGCGCTCGTCTACTTCGTGTCCCCCCTGGACCTCGTGCCCGACTTCCTCACGCCGTTCGGGTTCAGCGACGACGCGGTGGTCGTGGCCTTCGTCCTGCGCAAGGTGCGCGAGGAGCTGCACGGCTTCCTCGCGTGGGAGGCCGAGCAGGAGGAGCGCGGGCTCCAGGCCGGGGAGGCGCGGTAGCGGCGCCGCGGCGAGGGGGGTCGCCGCGGCGCCGCGAGGGGCAGCCGTCAGGCGGCCGGGGCGCCGCCGCCGTTGCCCGCGCGGACGTCGCGGTCCCTGCCGAGCAGGACCGCCAGGACGATCAGGACCAGGAGGAGGCCCGGCGAGCTCGGCACGACCGCCGCCAGGGCGACGACCACCGCCAGGACCAGCAGCGTGGTGCGCACCCACGGCGGCGAGGTCGCGAGGCCGGCCAGGACGCGCTCGCCGGCGGAGGACTCGGCGTCCTCGGCGGGGACGAAGGCCCACAGCACCAGGTAGAGCGCCAGACCGACGAGCACGAACGGGGTCAGGGCGACGAAGGCGAGGCGCACGAGCACCGGGTCGACGCGCAGGTAGTCCGCCAGGCCGCCCGCGACGCCGGCGACCACCCGGCCGCCGCGGCGGCGGCGCAGCCGGCGGACCTGGCGCATCCAGTCGGGCCCGTCCGCGGGCGGGGGCCCGGGCGGGGGCCCGGCCGGGGGGAGGTCCGCGCCGCCGGGCGGGTGGGCGGAGCCGGGCGGCACCGTGCCGAGCACCTCGGTCGGGTCCGACGAGGGGTCGGGCGGCGCGCCCGCCGGGCGCGCCGGGGGGTGCGGGGGGTGCTCGTCCGGCGAGGTCATCGTGGTCTCCTAGCGCAGCCGCTCGACACCGACGATGCTGCGCCCCCGCCGGTCCCCCGCCCACCGGGGATCCCCCTGACCCCCCTGGGGCCTGCGAGGGGGACCTACCCGGCGGCGAGCACGCCCAGCAGCCGGTCGCGGAGCCAGTCGACCTCGTCCTCGCCGACCACCAGGGGCGGCGCCAGCCGGATCGTCGTCTCGTGGGTGTCCTTGGCCAGGACCCCCTCGGCGAGGAGCCGCTCGCACAGCTCGCGGGCGGTCGGCGCGCCGCCCGCCAGCTCCACCCCGATCCACAGCCCCCGGCCGCGGACCTCCTTGACGATCGGCGGGGCGCCCGCGCGCAGGTCGGCCAGCAGCCGCCGCCCCAGCCGGTCGGCGCGCTCCTGGTACTCCCCGGTCGCCAGCAGCCGCACGACCTCGCGCCCCACGGCGCAGGCCAGCGGGTTGCCCCCGAAGGTCGACCCGTGCTCACCGGGCCGGAAGACCCCGAGCACGTCGTCGTCGGCGACGACGGCCGACAGCGGCACGATCCCGCCGCCCAGCGCCTTGCCCAGCACGTAGACGTCGGGGACGACGCCCTCGTGGTCGCAGGCGAAGGTCCGCCCGGTGCGCCCCAGCCCCGACTGGATCTCGTCGGCGACGAACAGGATCCCGCGCTCGGTGCACAGGTCGCGGACCGCGCGCAGGTAGCCGTCCGGCGGGGCGACGACGCCGGCCTCGCCCTGGATCGGCTCGACGAGGAACGCCACGGTCCGGTCGGTGACCGCCGCGCGCAGCGCGTCGGCCGACCCGTAGGGCACGCGCACGAACCCGGGGGCGAACGGCCCGAAGTGCCGGTAGGCCGACGGGTCGTCGCTGAAGCCCACGATGGTCGTCGTGCGGCCGTGGAAGTTGCCCTCGCAGACGATGATCTCGGCCTGCCCGTCGGGGACGCCGCGGCGCTCGTAGCCCCACTTGCGGGCCGTCTTGATGGCGGTCTCCACCGCCTCCGCCCCGGTGTTCATGGGCAGGACGCGGTCCTTGCCGCACAGCGCGGCGAGCTCCGCGCAGAACGGCCCGAGCTGGTCGTTGTGGAACGCGCGGCTGGTCAGGGTCACCCGCTCGAGCTGGGCGCGCGCCGCCGCCAGCAGCGCGGGGTGGCGGTGGCCGAAGTTCAGGGCGGAGTAGGCGGCGAGGGCGTCCTGGTACCGCCGCCCCTCGGTGTCGGTCACCCAGGCGCCCTCGCCGCCCGCGACGACCACGGGGAGCGGGTGGTAGTTGTGCGCGCCGTGGCGCTCCTCGAGCGCGATCGGGTCCATGGTCTAGCCCCCCACCATGACGCTCAAGGTCACGTCGAGGGCGAGGGTGAGGCAGCGCACCGCTCCCCCCGCCTTCACGAACTCGCCGACGTCGGCGACCGCGACATCGAACCCCCAGGCCTCCAGCGCCCGGCCGACCCGGGGCGGGCAGGCCGGCATGACGACCGTGGAGCCCACCACCACGGCGTTGGCGCAGAAGGTCGCGGCCTCGTGGGGCTCCAGGACCAGGGCCTCGGGCACCAGCTCGGCGATCCGGGCGGCGTCCTCCGCGGTCCAGGCCGCGGGCACGACCATCGCGCGGCGCTCGTCCAGCGGGCAGAAGGTCAGGTCGATGTGGTAGTAGCGCGGGTCCTGCAGGTCCACCGGCAGGACCGGCGCGGACACCAGCCGCCCCAGCGCCTCGGCCGCGGCGGCGCTGGACCGGGAGCGGTAGCCGGCGACCAGCGTGCCGGCGAAGGGCAGGGCGTCCCCGGACCCCTCCTGCACGATCCCCGGGTCGTCCCCCAGGTCGCGGATCTCGTAGTCGCGCCCGCGGAACCACGCCTCGGCCCAGGTGCGCTCCCCGTGGCGCTCCGGGTGGCGCATCCGCGCCGGGAGGAACGCGCGCCCGTCGACCAGGCCGGCGTTGGCCGTGAAGACCATGTCGGGCAGCCCCGCGCGCGGCTCCAGGAACTCCACGGCGGCCCCGGCCTCCTCCAGGGTCGCGACCAGCGCGTCCCACTGCGCCAGCGCCCGGTCCCGGTCCACCCGCACCGTGGTGTCCATCCACGGGTTGATGGAGTACGAGACGTCGTAGTGCTCCGGCGCGCACATCAGGTACCGCCTGCCCCAATCGATGGTCACCGCCGCGCTCCCCTGTGATTGTTCAACAATCCTCGTCCGCCGCACGGTACGACCCGGACGCAACCGGGGCAAGCGGCCGCGCGGTCAGCGGCGGGTGGCCAGGCGGTCGCGCAGGACGCGGACCAGGACCCCCTCCGCGGCGACCACGTGGGCGTCCACCGCCCCGCGCAGCCCCGCCGTGTCGCCCGCCCGGACCAGCTCGAGCATCCGCCGGTGCTCGGCGACCTTGCCGGCGTCGGGGGCGTCGCGGTCGGCCCAGAGCAGGAGCAGGCGCAGCTCGCCCTGGAGGTTGGCGTAGAACTGGTCCAGCCGGGCGCTGCCGGCCAGCCCCACCAGCGCGCGGTGGAAGGCGAGGTCGGCGGCGGTGACCGCCTGCCAGTCGCCGCCAGCGAAGGCGTCGCCCATCGCCCGGATCGCGTCCTCCAGCGGGGCCAGGGCCCGCGGCCCGGCGCCGGGCGCGGACCCCGCCGCCGCGATCTCCACCGCGGCGCGGGCGCGGTAGAGGTCGACGACGTCATCCTCGGACTGCTCGGCGACGACCACCCCGCGGTGCATGCCGTGCTGGAGGAGGCCCTCGGTCACCAGGGCGCGCACGGCCTCGCGCACGGTGTTGCGCGACACCGCGAAGCGCGCGGCCAGGGCCACCTCCCGCAGCGAGGTGCCGGGCGGAAGGTCCCCGCGCAGGATCTCGTCGCGCAGCTCGGCGACGACGCGTTCCGAGATCAGGGTCCGCATCCGGGTGACCGTAGCGCTAGCGTTGCCCCGGCGATACTTCACCGGCGAAGGATCATCTCGTGGCGCTCGCGGTCCTCTGCGCGGTGCAGTTCATGCTCGTGCTCGACATCTCCGTCGTGAACGTGGCGCTGGCCTCGATCCAGGACGACCTGGGGATGGCCCCCGCCGACCTGCAGTGGATCGTCAGCGCCTACACGCTGGCGTTCGGCGGGCTGCTGATCCTGGGCGGGCGGGCCGGTGACCTCTACGGCCGGCGGCGGTTCTTCCTCCTCGGGCTGGCGCTGTTCACCGCGGCGTCCGCGCTCTGCGGGCTGGCGCCCTCGCCGGCGCTGCTCATCGGCGCGCGGGCGCTGCAGGGGCTGGGCGGTGCGCTGGCGGCGCCCGCGGCGCTGTCGCTGCTGACCACCACCTACGCCGAGGGCGCGGCGCGCAACCGCGCCCTGGGGATGTGGGGCGCCGTCGCCGCCGGCGGGGGCGCGGCGGGGGTCCTGCTCGGCGGGGTGCTCACCGACCTGGCCGGCTGGCGGTGGGTGTTCCTGGTCAACGTGCCGGTGGGGCTGCTGGCGCTGGTCGTCGCGCGGCGGGTGCTGCCGGAGAGCCGGCGCGGGGACGCGGGCCGCCTGGACGTCGCCGGGGCCGTCACGGTGACCGGCGGGCTGGTGGGCCTGGTGTACGGCCTGTCCCAGATCGAGGTGCTGGGCCCGGGCTCGCCGCGCGTCCTGGTGGCGCTCGCCGCCGGGGTGGCGCTGCTGGCGGCCTTCGTCGCGATCGAGCGCCGCAGCCCCGCCCCGCTGGTGCCGTTCTCGATCTTCCGCTCCCGCACCCTGACGGGGGCCGACCTGGTCGCAGCCCTGACCGCGGCGATCGTCGTCGGCCAGTCCTACTTCTCCGCCCTGTACCTGCAGCAGGTGCTGCGGTTCTCCGCCATCGCCACCGGGCTGGCCTTCCTGCCGCTCACGCTGCTCATCATCGTGGTCGCCAACGTGGTGCCGCGGATCCTGCCGCGCGTGGGCGTCAGGGCCGTCCTGGTCGCCGGGCCGCTCGCCTTCGCCGCCGGGATGCTGCTCTACGCCGGGGTGTCGGTCGACGGGACCTACCTGGCGGACGTGCTGCCCGGGTCGATGCTCGTCGGGCTGGGCCTGGGGCTGTCGTTCACCGGCGCGACCATCGCCGCGACCTCGGGGGTCCCGCCGGAGCGCCAGGGGCTGGCGAGCGGGCTGCTGACCACCGCCCAGCAGGTGGGCGGGGCCCTGGGGCTCGCGGTGCTGGTGTCGGTCGCGTCGGTGCGGACGGGCGGCGCGGCCGACCCGTCCTCGGCGTCCGCCCTCACGGCCGGGTTCTCCGCCGCCTTTTTCGGCGCGGCGGTCCTGGCGGCGCTGGCGGCGCTGGTGGCCCTGGTGCTGCTCCCCCGGCGGTCGCCCGCGCCGGCGCCGGCGGTCGCCGCGACCTCCTGACGTTCCATGGGGCGTCGACCGTTCCACGGCGCTCCACCGATCTGTCACACCCCCCGGTTAGGGTGCTGGTTGTCCGGTATCGGGAGCGCGGGGGGCGTCGGGTGGGGTCGGGGACGGCGGTGGAGGTCCGCGGGGTCGCCCCCGGGCGCCCGGCCGTGGACGAGCTCCGCGCCTGGGTCGCGGCGGCGCAGGGGGCGGACCGGCTCCGCCCGGTGACCGTGATCGCCCCCTCGCGGGTGGCGGGGCTGGGGCTGCGCCGCGCGCTGGCCGCCGGGCCGGGCGGGGTCGTGGCCGCCCGCGTGACGGTGCTGGAGGACCTGGCGGCGCTGCTGTCGGCCGCCGACCGCGCGGCGGCGGTGCGTCCCGCGCTCACCCCCGCGCTGCGGCGCCACGTCGCGCGCCTGGCGCTGGCCCGGCGGCCCGGTGCCCTGGCGGGGGTGGCCGCGCACCCGGCGACGGAGCGCGTGGTGGACCTCGCCCTGGCCGAGCTGCGCCGCGCGACCGCCGCGGGCGGCGAGGCCGAGGTGCTGGACGGGCTGCGGGCGCACTCCCCCTGACCGCCACGCTGGCCGGGCTGCACGCGGAGGCGCGCGCGCTGTCGGCGGGCCACGAGGACGACCAGGACGTGCTGCTGGCCGCGGCGGACGCGGCGGGGCGGCCCGCTGCGCTGCGCGACGTCGGGCCCGTCGCGGTGTTCCTGCCGCCCGACCTGACCCCGGCGGGCCTGCGGCTGCTCCGCGCCGTCGCCGCGTCCGTCCCCGTCACCCTCCTGCTCCCCCGCACCGGCGACCCGGCCGCCGACACCCCGCCCCCCCTGCTCGCCGCCCTGGCGGGTGCCGCCCCGCGGTCCACCCCGCCACGCCCGCGCGGCGGCCGGGGGCGGGGTGCGGGTGGTCGCCGCGCCGGACCAGGACGAGGAGGTGCGGGTCGCGCGGCGCGAGGTGGCGGCGCTGCTGGCCCGCGGTGTCGCCGCCCCGCGCATCGCCGTGCTCTACCGCGACGCCGCGCCCTACGCCACGCTGCTGCGCGAGGCCTTCACCGCCGCCGGCCTGCCGGTCGACGGACCGCCCGCGCGCACCCTCACCCAGACCCCGGCCGGGCGGGCGCTCGTCGGCCTGCTGGAGCTCGACCACGACGGCTGGACCCGCCAGGGCGTGGCCGACTGGCTCGCCGCCGCGCCCGTCCGCGACGCCCGGGGACCGGTCCCCGCGGCCCGCTGGGACCGGGTGGCGCGCCGCGCCGGGGTGGTCGGCGGCCCCGACCAGTGGCGCCGGCGCCTGTCCGACGTCGCGCCGGACGCCGACCCGGACGCGGCGGCCCGCGCTGCTGGCCTTCCTCGACGTCCTCTGGCGGCGCCTGGACGACCGCGCCGCCCCCGCCTGGGGCGGCGCGGCGGCCTGGCTGACCGGCCTGCTCGACGCCGCCGCCGGACCGGCCGCCGCCCACCGCGGCTGGGCGCCGGCCGACCGGGACGCCGAGGCTGCGCTGCGCGACCGCGTCGCCGCGCTCGCCGCGCTGGACGGCATCGGCGCGCCCGCCGCCGGGCCGGACGCCACCACGGTCCTGCGCGTGCTGCGGGCCGAGCTGGATGGGGCCGCCGACCGCGCAGGCGCCCCGGCGGCGGGGTCCGGGTCGGCCCGATCGACGACGCCCCGTTCCTCGACGCCGACCACATGCTGGTGGTGGGCATGGCGGGAGGGATCGTTCCCGGACCGTCCCCCGGAACAGCCGCTGCTGCCCGACGCGCTGCGCCAGCGGCTCCGCGACCGCCACCCGGGGCTGGCCGCGGCCGCGGCGCTGGCCACCGGTCCGACCACGTGCGCCGCTCGCGCGCGGCGCTGTGGGGGCGCTGCGCCCGTCCACCACGCTGCTCCACCCCCAGGTCGACCGCCGCCGCGGGCGGGAGCGCATCCCCGCCCCCCCTGGCTGCTGGAGCTGGCGGGAGCCGCCGCGGGCGAGGACCGCCCGCTGCGCACCGATGACCTGCGGCGCCTGGCCGGCGCCCCCTGGTACCGCGTGGTCGCCTCCGCCCAGGCGGGCCTGGGCGCCGGCGGCGAACCGGCCACCGGCTCGGAGTGGATCGCCCGGCGGCTGCTGGCCCTCCCCGCCGACCGCGACCCGGCCGGGCACCCGCTGGTGGCCGGCGACCCCGCGCTCGCCGCCGCGGTCGCCGTCGAGCGCGCCCGGCGCAGCCCGGACTTCACCGCCTGGGACGGCCTCGTGGGACCGCACCCGTTCCTGGAGGAGCAGCTCACCGGCGTGCTGTCGCCCACCCGGCTCGCCGGCTACGCCACCTGCCCGCGCCGCTTCCTGCTCAGCCGCGTGCTCGGGGTCGACGCGCCGGAGGAGCCCGACGAGGGGCCCGAGGTCGGGCCGCTGCGCCGCGGGACGATCCTGCACGAGACCCTGGAGCGCTTCCTGGACGCCGCAGGGGTGGAGGCCCTGCCCGACGCGGACGAGCGCCGGCGGCTGCTGGACGTGGCGGCGGACCGGTTCGACGCGGCGCAGGCGGCGGGCGGGGTCGGGCAGCCGGTCCTGTGGCGGATCGAGCAGGACCGGCTGCGCACCGCCCTGGAGCGCTGGCTCAACGAGCACCGCGCCCTGCGGCGCGACCTCGGCGTCCGGCCCTTCGGCGCGGAGCTGGCGTTCGGTGACGACGGCGACGCCCTCGGCGGGCTGGAGGTCGGCCTGCCGGGTGGCCGCTCGGTGCGCATGGGCGGGCGGATCGACCGGCTCGACACCGACGAGCACCAGGGCGTGGTCCTGGTGCTGGACTACAAGACCGGGGACGACAAGCCGTACCAGAAGATCGCCGAGGACCCCGTGCTGCGCGGCACCCAGCTGCAGCTCGCGGTCTACGCGCTGCTGGCGCGGGCGCGGTGGCCCGGGGCGAAGGTCCTCGCGCGCTACTGGTTCCTGGGTTCGCGGACCGGCGCCGGCGGCTGGCGCGGCTTCGAGCTGGACGACGAGGCCGAGCGGGCCGCCCGCGCGGCGCTCGACGTGATCGTCGAGGGCATCGCCGGCGGGGTGTTCCCACCGCGCCCCGGCGAGTACGACGACTTCCGCGGCGAGTTCGCCAACTGCCGGACCTGTCCCTTCCCGCGGGTGTGCCCCGCGGCCGGGGAACGCGAGCGCTCGTGGCACCGGGCGCGTCGCGCCCCCCAGGTCGCCCGCTACCGCGACCTCGCCGAGGGTCCCCGCGACCGCGGGCGCGGGGGGCCGTGACCGCCGTGGCGCACCTGCCCGTCGACCAGGCCGACCGCGACGCGATCCGCACCGACGTGGACGCCACCCTGCTGGTCGACGCGGGCGCCGGCACGGGCAAGACCTCGGAGCTGGTGGAGCGCATCACCGGCCTGCTGCGCACCGGCCGGGCCGAGATCCGCAGCCTGGCCGCGATCACCTTCACCGAGGCCGCCGCGGCGGAGCTGCGCCACCGCGTGCGCGACCGGCTGGAGACCCTCGCGGCCACCGAGGGCGACCCGGCGGGCCGGATCGGCGCCGCCCTGGCGGGCATGGACGACGCGGCCTTCACCACCCTGCACGCCTTCGCCCAGCGGCTGCTGGCCGAGCACCCGCTGGAGGCGGGGCTGCCCCCGCGGGTGGAGATCCTGCCGGAGGCGGAGGAGCACGCGGCGTTCGAGCGCCGCTGGGACCGGTTCCTGGGCGAGCTGCTCGACGACCCCGCGGCGGCCGGGCTGGTGCGCCGGGCCTCGGACCTGGGCTTCCGCGTCGGCGCGCTGCGCGAGGTAGCCCAGGGCCTCTCCGACGACCTCGAGCGCGTCGGCCTGCTGGCGGCGGGCCAGGACCTGCCGGTCCCCGACACCGCGCGGCTGCGGGCCGCGCTGGCCGACGCACTGGCCCTGCGCGCGCGCTGCACCGACGCCGCCGACGGGCTCGCCGCCCACCTCGACGGGCCGGTCAGCGTCCTGGCCCAGGGCCTGGCGGCGCCGGGCGACGCCGACGACGTCGTGCGGCTGCTGGTCGACGCCCCGTCCCTGACCTCCAGCCGCGGGAACCAGGCGAGCTGGAACGGGGACAAGCCCCAGGTCGCCGCAGCGCTGCGGCGCGCGGAGGCGGAGCGGGCGGCGCTGGTCGGCGCGCAGTGCGACGCGGTCGGCCGCGCGCTGGGGTCGCGCCTCGCCGGCTTCGTCACCGCCTGGGGCGAGGAGCGGCGCCAGGAGGGGCGCCTGCGGTTCCACGACCTGCTCGTCGGGGCCCGCGGGCTGCTGGCCGGCTCCGCGGGCGTCCGCGCCGGCCTGCGCCGGCGCTGGACCCACCTGCTCATCGACGAGTTCCAGGACACCGACCCCCTCCAGATCGAGCTGGCGGTGCTGCTGGCCTCCGGCGACCACGACGCCGCGCGGGACTGGGCGGCGGCCGCGCTGGACCCGGGGCGGCTGTTCGTCGTCGGCGACCCGACTCAGTCCATCTACCGGTTCCGGCGCGCGGACGTCGCGGTGTACGACCGGGCCCGGCGCCACCTCCCCGTCCAGGCGCGCAGCCTCACGCAGAACTTCCGCTGCGTCCCCGGGGTCGTGGACTGGGTCAACGCGGTGTTCACCGCCCTCATCGGGCCCGGCGTCCCCGGCGGCCAGCCCCCCTACCGCCCTCTGACCGCCCAGCGGGACCCGGTCGGGGACGCGCCGGCGGTTCGCCGGTTCGGGGGCCCGTCGGACGGCTCCTCGGCCGAGGTGCGCGTGCAGGAGGCGGACGACGTCGCCGCGGTCGTCGGGCGCGTGCTGGCGGAGCGCTGGCCCGTCCTCGACTGGCGCACCGGCGAGGTCCGCGCCGCCCGCCGCGCCGACATCGCAGTCCTGGTGCGGCGCCACCGCACCGTGCGCCTCCTGGAGCGCGCGCTGGAGGACGCGGGGCTGCCCTACCGCATCGAGAGCCGCTCGCTGATCTGGGCGACCGACGAGGTCCGCGACCTCGTGACCATCCTGCAGGCGGTGGAGGACCCCGCCGACGAGGTCGCGGTCGTGGCCGCGCTGCGCCACCCCGCGTTCGCGTGCGACGACCGCGCGCTGCTGGACTGGCGGGCGCGCGGTGGCGGGTGGCGCCCGACGCGGCCGGACCCCGACGGTGTACCCGACGACCATCCCGTGGCGGTCGCGCTCGCGCGCCTGCGCGCGCTGCACGAGGGGCGCCACCGCTTCTCCGTCGGCGGGCTGGTCGAGCACCTCGTCGCCGACCTGCGCCTGGTCGAGCTGGCGTTCGCCCACCGCCGGCCGCGCGACCGCTGGCGGCGGCTGCGCTTCCTGGCCGACCAGGCCCACGCCTTCCACGACGATGGCGGGGACCTGCGCGGGTTCCTGCGCTGGGCGGCGCAGCAGGCGGCGCGCGACGTGCGCGTGGACGAGTTCGTCGTGGACGAGCCCGACGACGACGCGGTGCGCATCACCACCATCCACGGCGCCAAGGGGCTGGAGTATCCGATCGTGGTGCTGCTGGGCCTCGACGTCGACCGCAAGCGGCTGCCGGGCCAGCCCCGGGTGCTGTGGGACGGGCCAGCCGGGGTCGAGCTCAGCCTCGGCGGGGCGCTGAAGACCGCGGGGTTCGACCGCGCCAGGAAGCGCGAGGTCGAGCTGCACGCGCACGAGGAGGCGCGGCTGCTGTACGTCGGCGCGACCCGCGCCCGCGACCACCTGGTGGTGTCGCTGCACCACCGCGACGGGACCGACTGCCACGCCCGCGAGCTGCTGGCCCTGGAGGGCCTGGACGCCGCCTGGGCCGAGATCGACCCGGACCCCGTCTCGGGGGCTGACCCCGTGCCGGTCCCCGCGCCCGCGCCGGACCCGGCCGAGGACGCCGCCCCCGCCGAGCTGGCGGCGTGGCGCGCCGGCCGTGACGCGCAGCGACGGGCGGCCCCCGCCCGCGTCCTCGCGGCGACCGCCATCGCCGAGGCCCTCGCCCCGCCCCCGCCCACCCGCCGGGTCCCCGCCACGCCACCCCCGCCCCGACCGCCGAGCTTCCCACGACCGCCGGGCCCGGCGGCGCTCCCCGTCCGGGCGGCAGAGGCGCCCGCGACCGACGAGCCCGGCGCCGCTCCGCGGCGCGGCCGCGGAGGCAGCCGCGACCGCCGGGCCTCGTGCCGACGCCCAGGACGGCGGCGATCTGGACGGGGACGGCGGGGGCGACGGGACGGCGCTGGGCCGGGCGGTGCATGGCGTGCTGGAGATCGTGGACCTCGCCCGGCCGGCGGGCGTCGAGGCGCTCGCGCGCGCGCCTGGCGGCGGCCGAGGGCATCCCCGATCGCGCGGACGTGGTCGCCGCCATGGCCCGCAGCGCGCTGGCCGCCCCCGCCGTGCGCGCCGCCGCGGCCCGGCGGCACTGGCGCGAAGTCCACGTCGGCACGCCGCTGGAGGGCGCGGTCGTCGAGGGCTACATCGACCTGCTCGCGGAGGAGGACGGCGACCTGGTCGTCGTGGACTACAAGACCGACGCGCTGGCGGGGCGGACCGCTGAGGCGGCCACCGCGCGGTACCGCGCCCAGGCCGCCACGTACGCCCTCGCGCTGGAGGCCACCACCGGCCGCACGGTGCGGCGCTGCGTGTTCGTGCTCACCTCGTTGCCCGCGGCGGTCGAGGTGGTGCTGGAGGGCGACGCCCTGGCCGCCGAGCGTCGGCGGGTCCGTGACCACCTGCGCGCCGCCGTACCCGCGCCCTAGCCTGGAGAGCCGATGCCCACGACCGACCGCTCCCCGGGACCACGTGGCCCGCCGCCCGCGGCTGACCTTCCGGCGGGTGCCGCGCCTCGCCGCCGCGGTCCCCGCCGACCGGGCGGCCGAAGTGGTCGGCGGCAGCCGCGACCACCCGCCGGCCCCCGGCAGCGCCGAGGCGCTGCGCGCCCTGCGCTCTCACATCCGCCGGTCCGTGGACCACCGGCTGCGCTGCCGGATCTGCCGGCGGCCCGCCGTACCGGCACCGCTGCCCCGACGGGGAGCACCTGGAGCACCAGCGGCGCGAGGCCGACCGCGCCTACAGCCGCGAGCACCACCACCCCCCGCGCCCGCCGCGACCCCGGCACCCCTCCCGCCCACCCCCTGACACCGCTGCACGACGCCGCGACCCGAGTCACGCTCAGCACCGCCCGTTTCTGTCACACCCCCTTGGTACGTGCATGGCATGACGAACACGCGTCCAGATGAGCTGGCGGACCCGCTGACCCAGGTCCGCCTCGCCGAGCACCACCTCGCCGGCGCCGTCCTCCTCGCCGGGCCGCGCCTCCACCAGCGTGTCCGAGTCGGTTGAGGGCCCGCCCTTGGACGTGCTCCTGGAAGTCGCCTGCCGTCTCACGGGTGCGGACCGGCGGACCTTCATCGCCGCCAGCGAGACCGCGATGAGCCGTCCGTTCCTGTCACACCCTCCTGCTCGACGACGTGCGCCGCGCCGAGCACCACCTGGCCCCGCGCGCCGTCCGGGCAGGCCGCCTCGCCTCGTCCGGGGTGTCCGAGGCGGTGGAGGGCCTGCCGCTGGACCTGCTCCTGGGCGGTGCCTGTCGCCTCACGGGTGCGGACCGGCGGATGCTGATCGCCGCCGGGGAGGCGTTGGCGGATCTGCCGGCGGTGGCGGCGCTGTTCATCGAGGGTGCGGTGTCGTGGGGTCAGGTCCGCGCGATCACCACCGCCGCCAAGCGCTTGTCCGCTGACGCCCGCGCCGTGCTGGACGCGCGGGTGGCGGCGAGCGCGGCGGGTGCCGTTGACCCCGACGATCTCGTTTGGGCGGTCCAGGCGGCGGCGGACGTTGCGCGCGCCGCGCGAGGTGGAGCGGGCCGAGGTGCGCCGCCGGGAGTCCAGGTTCGTGTCGGTGCAGGCGGCGTTGGATGGTGGTGTGCGGCTGTACGGCGAGTTCGACGCGGTCACCGCCGCGCCGATCCTGAACGCCCTGGACGCCGCCGCCGGCCCACCACCCCACCCACACCGCCGCCGCCGCCGCGGCCAACGCCGCGGCCAACGCCGAGGCCGACGCCGACGCCGGGGCTGCCGCCGCCGACGCCGACGCTGGGGCCGACGCCGACGCCGAGGCAGGTGGCGGGGTGGGCGGCCACGACGGTGGCGCAGCGGCCGAGGGTGACGGGCAGGCGCCGGGCTGGTCGGCGGGGTCGCGGTCGCGGCAGTACGCCGCCGCGCGCTGGCGCGGATCGCTGCGGACTGGCTCGGCGGGGGCAGCGGCCGGCCGGCGCGGCCGCTGCTGATCGCCCACGTCCAGGTCGCCGACCTCACCGCCTCGCCTGCGGGGACCGTCGAGTTGAACGTGCGGGGGCCGCTGCCGCGGATCAGCGCCCGCCTCGCCGATGGGTTGGCGGCTGACGCCGACGTGCGGGCGGTGGTGTTCAACGGGGCGCGGCCGCTGGCGGTGTCCGACAAGCTCACCGCCACCCGCGGGACTCGCACCTGGCGGACCCTGCCGCGCGGCACACCCCTGACCCCACCCGCACGCCACGACCCCCACCGGCCCGCCTGACACCCCACCCCGGCACGCCGGCCTTGGGCCTCATCCGCGACGGCGCATCCGGCATGCCCGCGCCCCCGCCGCCCTCGAGCAGAGCCCGCGCGGAGCAGTCGCGCCATGGGGTCGCAGGCGTGACCGCCCGGCACCCGGTGACCGCGGCTCAGCGCGGCCTCCGGGCGCGCCCTGGCGTGCCCGTGGAGACGGGTCCTCGCGCACGAGCAGGTCGAGGTAGCGGATGGTCTCGCGTGTCCGGCACAGGGCCCGACCCGCCTGACGCGTCCGGCGTGGGGCAGGCGCCCGGGGCAGTCAGCGGGCGGGCGGGGGCGGGCGCCCGCGAGGGTGGCGAGGCGCGTGAGCAGGGCGGCGACCTGGGCCTGGCCGTCCACGGCGTAGTCCGCGGCGGTCGGGCGGTCCTCGCCGTCGCGGACGACGATGCCGACGCCGCGCCCCGCGAGGGCCGGAAGGCGTCCTCGTCGGTGAGGTCGTCACCGACGTAGACCGGAGTGCCCGGACCGGCCAGGCCGTCGAGGAGGGCGAGGACGGCGCGGCCCTTGTCCCAGTCCAGGTCGGGGCGCAGCTCCAGCACCTCCTTGCCGCCGGTCAGGCGCAACCGGGGACGCCGTCGCGGGCGGCCTCGACCAGCGCGCGGACCTCGCCGACCCGGTCGCGGGCCACCGCGCGGTGGTGGACGGCCAGGGCGTAGCGCTTGCGGTCGACCCGCGCGCCGGGGACCGCGGCCAGGTCGGCGGTCAGGCGTGCCTCGGCCGTGTCCAGGGCGGGGACGAACGGGGCGCCGCGCCCGTCGTCCAGCGGCACGCCGTCCCCGTCGAGCACCTCGAAGCCGTGGCTGCCCGCGTAGGTCACCCCTGGCAGCCCCAGTCGGGCGCGCACGTCGGCCGCGTCGCGGCCGCGCCCCCCCGCCCCCGGGGCCCCGGCGGCCAGCGGGGCGCCGGCGTGGCGGGCCGGGCCTGCCACGGCGGCGGCCGCGGGATCTTGGACCGTGGGTCACACCACCCCGTGGTAGTGGTTGAACACGGCGGGGCGCCCCCCCAGCCGGGCGGCCACCTCGTCCCAGCGGTCTAGGGCGGCCGGCACGTCCCCGATCGGGCGCTGGCGCGCGGCGTCGCTCACCGGGCGGCGCCGGTCGCGGGGCCGGCCGCGGCGGCGACGCGCAGCTCCCCCAGGTCGTCCACGACGACCGTGGCGCCGTGGCGCAGCAGCGCCTCGCGGTTCCCGCCCCGGTCGACGCCGATGACCAGGCCGAAACCACCGCGGGCGCCCGCCTCGACCCCGGCCGTCGCGTCCTCCACCACCACGGCGCGCTCGGGGGCGGCGCCCAGTTCCCTCGCCGCGGCAAGGAAGGTCGCGGGGTCCGGCTTGCCGGGCAGCCCCCGCTCGGCGGCGTCGACGCCGTCCACGATGACGGGGAACAGGTCGCGGATGCCCGCGGCGTCCAGCACCATCCGGGTGTTGCGGCTGGACGACACGACAGCGGTGGCGACCCCTGCCTCGCGCAGGGCGTGGACCACGGCCACCGACGACGGCCAGGCCTCGACCCCGCGCTCGACCCGCGCGCGGAACAGCACGTTCTTGCGGTTGCCCAGACCGGACACCGTCTCGCGGTCGGGCGGGTCCGCGACGTCGCCGCGCGGGAGGTCGATGCCCCGCGACGCGAGGAAGGTCGCGACCCCCTCGTAGCGGGGACGCCCGTCCACATGGGCGAGGTAGTCGGCGCGCGTGAACGGCTGCGACGGCACCGGGCGCCCCTCGCGCGCGGCGAGGAAGGCGTCGAACAGCTCCGTCCACGCCTCCAGGTGCAGGCTCGCGGTGTCGGTCAGCACCCCGTCGAGGTCGAACACGACGGCGTCGTAGCGATCGGGCGACAGGACCGGGACGGGGTCGGCGGACATGCGCAGCTCCTCTCGAGCGGGGGGACGCCGCGAGCCTGCCCCGCCCGCGGGGCAGCGGAACGCGCTCAGACGTCGGCGAGCAGGCGCGGGAACAGGACGTCGGCGAGCGCCGACCGCGCCCCCAGCCGGACGTCGTCGTGGCGGTCGGCGAGCCCGCGCGCGCCGTACCGGCCGAGCAGCAGCGTGGCGACCAGGTCCGGCGGGACGCCGATCTCGTCGTCGTGTTCCTCGCCCGGGTCCTCGACCAGCGGGACCGGTCCGATCGCGGTCACCTCGCCGCCGTCGTAGTCCAACGCGACGGTCGTGGTGTAGAGGGTGAGGACCAGCCGGCCGCGGTCCGCGGCGAACGGCGAGGCGGCCAGGCGGGCCGACAGGGCCGGGCGCAGCCGCTCGAGCAGGCCGACCGGGTCCGCGACGCGGACGTACAGCGCGTACGCCGCCTCCGGCGCGGGCGCGGCGAGGTCGTGCAGCAGGGCCGACAGGATCGTCCCCGGCCGGTCCAGCAGGCGCAGCGCGCGCCCGGCGGTGGCCGCGTCGGCGGCGGCGACCAGCGCCCGGCCCGCAGCGGCGGTGTCCAGGAGCACGTCGTGGAGGAGCATCCGCCCGTGGACGGGCGCGAGCCGCGCGGCACCGCGCACCTCGCCGCCGGAGACGGCGACCAGGAACTGGTGGTGGGGGTCGCGCACCAGCGCGAGCCAGTCCAGGTCGTCGCGCGCGGCGACGACGTCCGCTGCGGCGGTGGTGGCCGCGAACAGGCGCCGCAGCGCGGGCAGGTCGGCCTCGGTGGCCGCACGGACCTCGTGGCCGGGGGGCGCCGCCGGCGCCTTGTGCCAGGCGGGCACCCACCAGCTCGGCTGGGCCAGGGCGTACTCGTAGCCGAAGCGCCGGTACAGGTACGGGATTCCGCTGATGAGCTGGACGACGTCGCCGCGATCGGCGGACCAGCGGTGCGCGACGTCGATCTGGGCGCGGACCAGGCCGCGCCGGCGGTACGCCGGGTCGGTCAGGACGTACTCGACCTGGCCGGTGGGCAGGTCGACGCCGGACAGGCGCAGGCGCCGGGTCATCAGGCACAGGCTGGACACGACCCGGTCGCCGTCGGTCACCACCGTGAACCGGTCCGGCCCCACCCGCGGGTCGGCGAGCTGTGCGCGCACCCCGATCTCGTCCTCGGGCCCGAACACCGCGGCCGCGAGACCCGCGATCGCCCCGGCGTCGTCGGGTGTCGCGGCGCGCAGCACCAGGCCGCCGGCGAGGGGGATGGCCTCCATGGGCCCGCAGCCTAACGCCCGGCCGTCCCGCCCCCGACCTGTCACATGCCCCGTCTACGCTGCTGTCGAACAGGGGTTCGAGGACAGGAGAGGACATGGGGATCAGTCACCGCATCGCCGGGATGGGCCACGTGCTGGCGGAGGTGGACGAGAAGCTCTACGACCGGCTGCGCGAGCGGGCGATCGCGCTGGACCGGCCGGTGCGCGACGTCGTGCTGGACGCGCTGCACCGCGCCACGGACGACCCCCTGCCCCCGCGCCTGGACCTCCGCGTGCGGGCGCTGCGCGCCAAGGTCCCGCTGGCGGACAAGCCGTACGGGCCGCCCGACGACGCCGAACGCGCACGACTGGTCGCGACGCTGGCGGGGGTCGGGCCGATCGTGGCGGACCTCGTCGACGACGACCGCGCGGACCGTGCGCCGTGACCGTCTACTACGCCGACACCAGCGCCCTGCTCGTCAGCTACCTGCCGGACGAGGCCGGGTCCGCGGCCCTGCGGGCGCTCCTGCTGGAGGGCCGCGACCCGGTGCTCGCGTGCCGCCTGGTCGACGTCGAGGTGCCACGCGCCCTGGTCACCGGCGTGGGGGGGGGGCCGGGGGCGCGCCCCCCCCCGCCCCCCGGCGGCCCCCCAGATAAGGACCCCCAGGGGCACACAGCCCCCGGCCGCGCGGAGCCGGTCACCACACCAACACGCGCTATCGGGCGCCGCCGCGCCGCACCCCCAACCCACCCGCCCACAGAAACCCCACCAAACACCACCACACCCCGGCGCGCCCCAC
>JAUJNX010000026.1 GCA_030447925.1 Egibacteraceae bacterium
TGACCCACCACCTGGACCGGCTGGCCGAGGACCACGCGCGGGCTCGCCGGCTGGCGGAGGCCTGCGCCGAGGCGGCGCCCGGCCTGGTCGACCCGGCCGACGTCGAGACCAACATCGTGCCGCTGGACCTGGCCAAGCACCCCGCGGACGCCGCGGCGGTGGCTGCGGCCGCGCGGGCGGCCGGTGTGCTGGTCAGCGTCGTGGGGCCGCGCCGGGTGCGCCTGGTGACCCACCTCGACGTCGACGACGCCGACGTGCGGCGCGCGGTCGACGTCCTGCGCGAGGTGCTCGCCGCCTAGCGCGTTGTGGGCAGGCGCTGCGGTGGCTCGGTCAGGACCCTGCCGAGCAGCGGGGGGAAGTCCCGGGCGGCCGCTGCCAGCTCCAGCAGGTCTGCCTCGACGAGGGCCTGCGGACCGTCGCACAGGGCCGACTCGGGGTGCGGGTGCACGTCGACCATCACCCCGTCCGCACCGGCGCCCATGGCGGCCCGGGCGAGCGGTACGACGAGGCCGCGCAGACCCGCGGCGTGCGACGGGTCGACGACCACCGGCAGGTGGCTCAGCGAGTGCAGCATCGGCACCGCCGAGACGTCGAGGGTGTTGCGGGTGGCGTTCTCGAAGGTCCGGATGCCGCGCTCGCAGAGCACGATGTTGAGGTTGCCGCGCTGGGCGACGTACTCCGCCGCCATCAGCCACTCCTCGAGGGTCGACTGCAGACCGCGCTTGAGCAGCACCGGCTTGTCGGTGGCGCCGATCGCCTGCAACAGCGAGAAGTTCTGCGCGTTGCGGGTGCCGACCTGGAGCATGTCGGCGTAGGACGCCACGAGCTCGACGTCGTCGGCCTCGACCACCTCCGTCACCACCGGCAGGCCGGTCTCGGCGCGCACGTCGGCCAGGATGCGCAAGCCCCGCTCACCGAGTCCCTGAAAGGCGTACGGCGAGGTGCGGGGTTTGTAGGCGCCGCCCCGGAGCAGCGCGGCCCCGGCCTTCTTGGCCATCAGCGCCGCTTCCAGGGTCTGTTCCGGCGTCTCCACGGCGCACGGTCCCGCGACGAGGGTGAAGGTGCCTGGGCCGATCGGCACCCCGCCCACCACGATGGTCGAGGTCTGCGGGTGGTTCTCCCGCGAGACCAGCTTGTAGGGCTTGGAGATGCGCAGCACCTCGACGACGCCCGGCAGGGCGGCGAGGTTGAGCGACTGGAACCGTGCGATGTCGCCGACCAGGCCGACGATGGTGCGGGTCTCCCCGCGCGAGACGAAGGCCGCGCCGCCGGCCCCCTCCACCGCGGCGACCACACCGGCGACGTCCTGCGGCGCCGCTTCGGTGCCCATCACCACAACCATGCGGTGATTGTCCCAGCCGGCGCGCCACCGGACGCCTCAGCCCCCGAGCGGGACGCCGCGGCGCTTGGCGGCCGGCCTCGGGCCGGTCTCGACGAGCACCATGGCGGTGAGGATCAGCGCCGCCCCAGCGACCTGGCGCCAGCCCAGCCGGTCGCCCGCTATGACCACCGCGACCAGACCGGCAAAGACCGGCTCCATGGTCATCGTCACGGCGACCCGGGTGGGGCTCAGGTGCGCCTGCGCCCAGGTTTGTACGACGAAAGCGAGGGCGGTGGCGAGCACCCCGGTGACGAGCAGCGCGGCCCAGACGCCCGCGTCCGGCGGAGCGCTCAGCCCGCCGGGCAGTGCCAGCAGCAGGCCGCTGCCGGCCAGCACCAGCAGCTGCGCCGCCGCCAGACCGTAGGAGTCGTACGACGCCGACCACGCGCCGAGCCCGACGATGTGGAGCGCGAAGCAGACGGCGCACAGGACGGTGAGCGCCTCCCCGGTGCCGAAGGACCAGCCGCGCAGCGACAGCAGTGCCAGGCCGACGGTCG
Source organism: Egibacteraceae bacterium (assembly GCA_030447925.1). Classification (GTDB taxonomy): domain Bacteria; phylum Actinomycetota; class Nitriliruptoria; order Euzebyales; family Egibacteraceae; genus JAUJNX01. The sequence goes on from JAUJNX010000026.1 coordinate 1,879, forward strand.
CGAGGATCACCGCCGCCCACGCGGGGCGGCCCACCGGCCGGCGCAGCAGCGGCGCGGCGAGCAGCGGCGTGAAGACCACGAACATGCCCGTGATGAAGCCGGACACCGCGGGGCTGGTGCGCTGGAGGCCCACGGTCTGCGCCAGGTAACCGGCTCCCAGCGCCAGCCCCAGGAGTGCGCCGGCCCGCCGCCCGCCGCCGGGCAGCCGGCGCAAGGCGCCCGGCCGGACCGCGGTCATCGCGAGCGCGCCGATGACGAAGCGCCAGGCCAGGAAGTCGGTGACC
>JAUJNX010000027.1 GCA_030447925.1 Egibacteraceae bacterium
GGGAGCGCTCCGACGTGCGACACCGCCGGTGTGATCGGCCCGGCGGTCGAGATGGTCGCGAGCCTCCAGGCCGCCGAGACGCTGAAGCTGGCGGTCGGCGATCTCGATGCCCTGAACACCGATATGTTGGCGATCGACGTCTGGCGCCTGAGCTTCGACCGCGTGCCGCTGCCCGGCCCGAGCGCGGGCTGCCCGACGTGCGGCGAGCGTCGTTTCGACTTCTTGGACCGGGCCGAGCCGGCGCAGACGACGACCCTCTGCGGCCACGACGCGGTCCAGGTCCTGATTCACCCGGCCCCGCGCCTGGACCTGGCGGCCTTGGGCGAGCGCCTGGGCGCGGCCGGGGAAACGCTGTCGAACCGCTTTCTGCTGCGCTTCCGTCCGACCGGGGGTGAGCACGAGCTGACCGTCTTCCCCGACGGGCGGGCGATCGTCAAGGGCACGACCGATCCGACGGCGGCGCGGGTGCTGTACGCGCGGTACGTGGGGTTGTAGGTCGAGGCGTTAGTGGTCCGTTGGTCCGTCCACCTAGTCCGTGGCACGATCCGGGTGGCGCGATCGCGTCGCCCGGCCCTTTCAGGGGTGAGCTTTACCCGGATCGTGAACGGACGGGGAGGCGGGTAAACTGGATGGATGGCCACCTTTCCGCTGCCCGCGGCGGTCCCCCCCGCCCCCCTGCTCGATCCGGCCGCCTGGGCGGCCGCCACCTTCGGCGCCTGCGACCTGGGCGATGCGCGGCGCAGCCGCTGCGCGGTCGCCGTCGCCGCGCGCCTCGCCGCCTCCCCGGCGGCCTCCTTGCCGGCCGCGCTCGGCCAGCCGGCGCTGCTCAAAGCGGCGTATCGGCTGCTCCATGCCGACTTCGTCACGGTGGAGCGCCTGACCGCCGCCCATCGGGCGCAGACGCGCGCCGCTGCCGGGACGCCGGGGGTGACGCTCTTGGTGCAGGACACGACCGAGTGCGACTACACGCCGCGCCGCGCCGCCGCCGACCTCGGCCCGATCGGCGACGGGCGGGGCCGCGGCTACCTGCTGCAGAGCGTGCTGGCGGTGCGGCCCCGGACCGGCGACGTGCTCGGCTTGGCCGCGCTGACGCCGTTCTTGCGCCGGCCCCAAGCCGACCGGGGATCGAGCGCCGCCCATCGGCGGCACCGGGCGCGGGAATCGGACATCTGGGCGCAGACGGCCGCGGCGGTCGGGTCGCCGCCGTCCGGCGCCGCCTGGGTCCACGTCGGCGACCGGGGGGCGGACGTCTTCACCTTCTTCGCCGCCTGCCGCGCGACCGGGAGCGACCTGCTGATCCGGGTGACCCAGGACCGCTGCGCGACGGCCGCCGACGGCGCGGCCACGCACGTCCTGCAGGCGGCCCGCGCGCTGCCGCCGGTGGCCCACCGCCCGCTGGCCCTGTCGGCCCGGCGCGGCGCCCCGGCCCGCACCGCCGTCCTCACCGTCGCCTGGACGGCCCTGACCGTGGCCCCGCCGGCCGACGTGCGCGGGGAAACGGCGCTGCCGGCCTGGGCGGTGCGGGTCTGGGAGACCGGCCCGCCGGCCGGGGTCGAGCCGCTGGACTGGGTGCTGCTGACGACGGTGCCGGTGACGACGGCGGCCGAGGCCTGGGAGCGGGCGGCGTGGTACGAGCGCCGCTGGCTGGTCGAGGAGTACCACCGCGGCCTGAAGACCGGCTGCCGCCTCGAGGCCAGCCAACTGCGCGACCGGGCGGCGTTGTGGCGGCTGCTGGGGCTGCTGGCGCCGACGGCGGTGCGCCTGCTGCAACTGCGGCAGGCGGCGCGCGCCGACCCGGACCACCCGGCGAGCACGGTGCTGCCGGCGGCGGTGATCGCGGTGGTGGCGGCCAAAACCGACCAGCCGGTCGCCGGGATGACGGTCGGCCGGTGCTGGCGGCTGATCGCGCGGCTCGGGGGGCACCAAGGGCGACGCGGCGACGGCGAGCCGGGCTGGGAGACGCTGTGGAAGGGGTGGCGCACCGTCAGTCTGCTGGTCGAGGGCGTCCACCTGGCGGCCTCCTTGCCGGGTCCCTGAGCCGGGCAGCCGTCGAGCGCCCGCCGTCCGTTCACGATCCGGGTAAAGCTCAC
>JAUJNX010000002.1 GCA_030447925.1 Egibacteraceae bacterium
CGATGCTGCCGTCGGCGCCGTAGCCGCTCGTCGGGGTCGGGGTTGAAGGCGCGGACCGCCAGGGTCCCCGAGGAGCGCCGCTCCAGGAGCGCGAACGGCCGGCGCCGGGGGCGGGGCGGGCGCCGCCGGCCGGCCGTCGCGGGGGCGCACCGCGGCGCGCGCCTCGGTGGCGGCGCGCGGCCCGCGCCCGGCCGGCACCAGGGCCGCGACCTGGTCCGCCAGCGCGTCCAGGTCGGCCGGTGCGAGCTCGGGCGCAGGCGCAGGTCTGGGCGCGACATCGGGCTCCACGACCGACAGCCTCGCACACCGCCGGTCCCCGGGCCGAGCCGAACGGGAAAAAAGGGCCGACCGTTCATCACGTGGCGTACCGTCAGCGCTCCTGGCCGTGCACAGGGGCGCACAGGGGCGGCGCCGCCACGGAGCAGTGGCGGTCGGCGACGGCGGGCTCGGTCCCCTCCGCAGCGGCGGGCGCGTCGGCGGCCAGGACGTCGTTGCGGATCGTCAGCCACGCGATCACCCCGCCCAGGGCGCACAGGGCGGCCGACACCAGGACCGCGGTGCGGAAGCCCGCGGTGAACCGCGCCACGTCGGTGTAGGCGTCCCCGGAGAGGCCGGCCACCACCGGGATGACCGCGACCGCGAGCAGGCTGCCAGCGCGCGCGACCGCGTTGTTGACCCCCGACGCCACCCCCGCGTGGCGCTGCTCCGCGGCGGCCAGGACCGTCGCGGTCAGCGGCGCGACGGTCAGCGACAGGCCCAGGGAGAAGACCAGGACGGCCGGGAGGATGTCGGTCACGTACGCCGATCCCTCCCCGATGCGGACCATCAGCGCGAGGCCCGCCGCCACGAGCAGCGGCCCCGCGGTCATGGGCAGGCGCGGCCCGATGCGCTGGGCGAGGCGGCCGGCGCGGGCGCTGAGCAGCAGCATGACGACGGTGACCGGCAGCGAGGCCAGCCCCGCCGCCAGCGGCGAGTAGCCGACCACGGACTGCAGGTAGATGGACAGCAGGAACAGCGCCGCCCCGAACGCGCCGTAGATGACGAAGGTCACGACGTTGGTCCAGGTGAACTGCGGGTTGGCGAAGATGTCCAGCGGGACCATCGGGTTGGGCGACCGCCGCTCGACCAGGACGAAGGCGGCGAACGCCCCGACGCCGACGACCAGCGCGGCGAGCACCAGCGGGTTGCCGACGCCCTGCTCCCCGGCCTGGATGAGGCCGTAGGTCAGCCCGGCCAGGCCCGCGGCCGTGAGGACGGCGCCGAGGACGTCGATCCTGCGCGGGGCCTGCGGGTCCCAGCTCTCCGGCATGTGCCGCAGCGCCACCCAGACGACGACCACCGCGAACGGGACGTTGATGAGAAAGGCCAGGCGCCAGCCCCAGTCCGCGGCGCCGACCAGGTACCCGCCCAGGAACGGGCCGATCGCGGTCGCCACGCCCCCCAGCCCGGACCACGCCCCGATCGCGGCGGCGCGGTCCTGCGGGGCGAAGCTGGCCTGGAGGATGGCCAGGCTCCCGGGGGTCAGCAGCGCCCCGCCGACGCCCTGCAGCGCCCGGGCGGCGATCAGCGTCGGGGTGTTCGGCGCGATCCCGCAGAGGACCGACGCCACCGCGAACCAGACCACGCCGACGAGGAACACCCGGCGCCGGCCGAAGCGGTCCCCCAGCGACCCGCCGAGCAGGATCAGCGACGCGAGCGTCAGGGTGTAGCCGTTCACGATCCACGACAGCCCGCCGAGGCTCGCGTCGAGCTGCTCGCCGATGCGGTTCAGTGCGACGTTGACGATGGTGGCGTCCAGGAACGCGATGCCCGACCCGAGCACCGCGCCGACCAGCACCCAGCGCCCCGCCGTGCTGGCCAGCCGCAGCTGCTCGGGCGCCTCGCCCGGGGCGGGCCCCGGGGTGTCGCGGTCCTGGGTCACGGCGCCTCCTGTGGCGGGAACCTGCGGGTGGAGCTGGTGGTGGAACCTGGGCGTGGCAACCGCCGCCGCGCCGGGAGTCTTCCCGATCCCCCCGGCGACTGCGAGACTGCGGTCCACAGCTCGTTCGGCCGGTGCGAGGGAGGCGGGGTTTGCGGATCCTGGTTGGGTATGTGGACTCGCCGGAGGGCGAGGCGGCGCTGGCGCGCGGGGTCGAGGAGGCGCGCCTGCGCGGCGCCTCGCTGCTCGTCGTGCACTCGATGCGCGGGGGGACGCGCGACGAGGCGCGCGAGGCGCTGCACTACCGCGAGGAGCTCGCGCGCGTCCAGGCCGACCTCGAGGCGGAGGGCGTCGACTTCGAGGTGCGGGAGCTGGTCCTGGGCCACTCCCCCTCCGAGGACCTCGTCGCCGTCGCCGAGGAGGAGCGGGTCGACCTCATCGTCATCGGCCTGCGGCGGCGGTCGCCCGTCGGCAAGCTCGTCCTGGGCAGCAACGCCCAGGACATCCTGCTGCGGGCCGAGGCCCCGGTCCTGGCGGTCAAGGCGGCGCGGAGCCAGGCGTGAGCCGCCTGGCGTCTGAGGTGCAGGCGTGAGCCGCCCGGCGCCTGAGGTGCAGGCGTGAGCACGGCCGGCGACGTCGTCTGGACGCCGTCGCCCGACCGCGCCGCCGCCACGCTGCTGGCGCGCTTCGCCCGCGGCGCGCCGACCACCCCCGCGGCCTACGACGAGCTCTGGCGCTGGTCGGTCGACGACCCGCCGGCCTTCTGGTCGCGGGTCTGGGACGAGTGCGGCGTCCTCGCCGCGCGCCCGCCCGACGCGATCCTGGAGGACCCGCGCATGCCGGGGGCGCGATGGTTCCCCGGGGCCCGGCTCAACGTCGCGGCGAACCTGCTGCGCCGCCGTGACGACACCGTCGCGGTGGTCGGGGCCGGTGAGGGCCGTGACGACGAGACCGTGACCTGGCGCGACCTGGCGGCGCGCGTGGCCCGGGCCCAGGCGGGGCTGGCCGCGCGCGGCGTGGGGCCGGGCGACCGGGTGGCGGCGCTGGCGCCCAACGCGGTCGAGACGCTCGTGCTGATGCTGGCGGCGACCTCGCTGGGCGCGGTCTGGTCGTCGTGCTCGCCCGACTTCGGGCCGCTGGGCGTCGTCGACCGGTTCCGCCAGATCGCCCCCGCGGTGCTGGTGGTCGCCGACGGCTACCGCTACAACGGCACCGTCTACCTCCTGCAGGACAAGGTCACGGCGATCCTGGCCGCCATCACGTCGGTCCGCCACGTCGTCGTGCTCGACATCGTCGGCGCGGGGCTCACGGTGGACCGCGAGGCGGTCGCCTACGCTGACCTGCTGGCCGGCGACGCCACCGAGCCGCGCTTCGCCGACCTGCCCGCCGACCACCCCCTCTACGTGCTGTACTCGTCGGGCACCACCGGCGCGCCCAAGTCGATCGTGCACGGCGCCGCCGGGACGCTGGTCAACCACCTCAAGGAGCACCAGCTCCACAGCGACGTCCGGCCGGGCGACGTCGTCACCTGGTTCACGACCTGCGGCTGGATGATGTGGAACTGGCTGGTCAGCGGCCTGGCCAGCGGCGCGGCGGTGGTGCTGTACGACGGCTCGCCGACCTACCCCGATGTCGGCGCGCTGTGGCGCCTGGCGGCCCGCACCGGCACGACGCACTTCGGCACCAGCCCGCGCTTCCTCGCCGCCTGCGACAAGGCGGCCGGCCGGGGGCAGGCGCTGCCGCGCGACCAGGCCGACCTGTCCGCGCTGCGCGCCGTGCTGTCCACGGGGTCCCCCCTGAACCCCGACCAGTTCGACTTCGTGTACCGCGGCGTCGCCGACGACGTGCAGCTGGCCAGCATCAGCGGGGGCACCGACATCATCGGCTGCTTCGCGCTGGGGGTGCCCACGCTGCCGGTACGGCGCGGGCGGCTCCAGGGCCGCGGCCTGGGCATGGCCGTGGAGGCCTGGGACGACGCCGGGCAGCCGGTGGTGGGGCGCCGCGGGGAGCTGGTCTGCACCCGCCCGTTCCCCTCGATGCCGCTGGGCTTCTGGGACGACCCCGGCGGGGACCGCTACCGCGCCGCCTACTTCGCGCAGCACCCCGGCGTGTGGACCCACGGCGACTTCGTCGAGATCGACGCCGACGGCAGCGTCGCGGTGCTGGGGCGCAGCGACACCACCCTGAACCCGGGCGGCGTGCGCATCGGCACCGCCGAGATCTACCGCGCGATCGAGGGCCTGCCCGAGCTGACCGACGCGATCGTCGTGGGCCGGCCCGTGCACGGCGACGTCGAGGTGGTCCTGTGCGTCGTGCTGGCGCCGGGGGTCGACCTCGACCTCGACCTCACCCGCAGGATCCGCACCGCGATCCGCACGTCCACCAGCCCCCGCCACGTGCCGGCACGGATCTTCGCGGTCCGCGAGGTCCCCTACACCCTCAGCGGCAAGAAGGTCGAGAAGGCGGTGCGGTCGATGCTGGCCGGCGAGCCGGTGGAGAACCGTGACGCGCTGGCCAACCCCGCCGCCCTCGACGAGTACGCGACCCTGCTCCCCACCCGGCCGTGACGCCGGAGCGGCGGCTCAGGGGGGCGGCGGGGGGACCAGGCTGGGGTTGTAGCGGTAGCCGACGGAGCGCACCGTGACGATCGCGGCGCCGGCGGGACCCAGCTTCAGGCGGATGCGGGCCACGTGGTCGCGGACGCGCGGATCGCGCACCGGCGCGTGGCCCCACGCCTCGCGTGCCAGCAGCTCCAGGGGGCACACCACCTGCGGTCGCCGCACCAGGGCGGACAGCACCGCGAACTCGCGCTCCCCAAAGCGCATCTCCCGCTCCACGACGCGCACCGCACGCCGGCCGGGCAGCAGGACCAGGCCCGGGGCCGCGGCCCGCTCCTGCCGCCGGGACCACGCGGCCAGGTCGCGGAGGAGGTCCCCCGTGCGCGGACGCCGCGGCACCAGGACGACGGGCACGCCCTCGACCTCGAAGGCGCGCGCGGTGACCGGCCCGACCGCCGCGACCGCCCCCCGCAGCGAGGCGGCGAGCTCGTCACGGCACCCCTCGGAGTCCGCCAGCGCGAACAGGCCGTGCACCGTCGGGGCGCTCGTCGCGACCACCACATCGATGCGGCCGGCGATCGCGTCGCCGATCAGCCGCCGCGCGGGGGCGGGGTCGCGGGGCGGCCCGTAGCGGTAGGGGGCGACGGTCCGCAGCCGCACGCCGGCGCCCTGCAGGCGCCGGTACGGCTGCGCGGCTCCCCGGTCGCCGTGGACCTGCACGGCCAGGACCTGCCCCAGCCGCATCCGGTCGGCGAGCCAGCCGACGATATCACCGTCGGTCTCCTGCGGTGAGACGAAGGCCGGCACGACGCCGAGGTCGCGCAGCGCGGCGACCGCCTTGGGTCCCCGCGCGCACACCGGGACGGACCGCAGCAGGCCGCGCACGGCGTCCCCGCGCCCCTGCCGGTCGGCCGCGTGCAGCCAGGCCGTCAGCCCCACCCCGGTGGAGACGACCATCCGGTCGGGAGGGTCGGCGAGCACCGCGTCGGTCTCCGCGCGCAGCTGGTCCTGGTCGGCGGCGACATCGGGCTCCAGCGTCGGCGCCCACTGCACGGTCGCGCCGCGCCTGGTCAGCGCCGCCGCCAGGGAGCCGCCCTTGCGGGCGGCGATCACGCCGACGCGCAGTCCCTCCACCGACGTCGCCGTCAACCCGCCGTGGCAGGCGTCACCTGCGACACGGCCTCCGGCGCCTCGCGGGGCGCGGCCGGCCCGGCCAGCCAGGCGTAGGCGAGCCCGACCAGCAGCCCGCCCCCCAGCAGGTTGCCCGGCACCGTCCAGGCCAGGTTGCGCGCCAGGTCCAGCCAGCCGGCCGACCCCTCCAGCACCCCCAGGGTGAACAGCGTCATGTTCGCCACCGAGTGCTCGAAGCCGGAGCCGACGAAGGCGAGCAGCGCCCACCACAGCACGCCGAGCTTGGCCGCGTCGCTGCGGGTGCGAGCGGCCATCCACAAGCCGAGGCAGACCAGCAGGTTGCACAGCACGGCACGCCACAGCAGCTGCGGGCCGGCCGTGGCGTTCTTGGCCTCCACCAGGGCGGCCACCAGGGCCTCGCCCGGCGCGCCCGGCCCGCTGCACAGCGTGCCGCCGCCGTGCACCAGCGCCGCCAGCGCGATCGAGCCGACCAGGTTGCCGACCAGCGACGCGACCCACACCAGCGCGAGATCACGCAGCCGGACGCCGCCGCGGTACAGCGCCGTGAGCAGGAACGCGACGTTGCCCGTGAACAGCTCCCCGCCGGCGAACACCACCAGGGTCAGCGCGACCCCGAAGACAGCGCCCTGCACCAGCCGGGTGGTGGGCGCCTGGGCCAGGAACAGCGGTGCCGACACCGACACCAGCAGGACGACGGCGACGCCGACGAACGCGCCGGCCAGCGCGGAGGACAGCAGGTAGCGGGGCAGGTCCCGGGCCTGGGCCACCTTGGCCTGAGCCAGCGCGACGATCTCGTCGACGGCGTCCGCGACGGGGATGGGCATGACGCTTCGCTCCGTTCAGCCGAGTGCGACCAGGACCTCGCCCCCGGTGACCTCCACCGGGTAGGTGCGGACGCGCTTGCGCGCGGGGCCGCGCCGCACCTCGCCGCTGGCCACATCGAAGGCGGCTTCGTGCCAGGGGCAGACCAGCAGGCAGGGTGAGCCGGTCACCGACCCCTCGCCCAGCGGCCCGCCTGCGTGCGGGCACAGGCCGTCGACGGCCGTCAGCGTCCCGCCGTCGTTGACCAGGGCGATGTCGCGCCCGTCCACCTGGAGGGTGCGGGCCGTCCCGCTGGGCACGTCCTCGACCCGTGCGACGGCGACGAACCGCGGCGCGGTGGCGGTCACGACGCCCTCGCCAGCGCGGCCGCCGGGCCGGGGAGCGGGTCGTCCTCCGGTTCCGGCCCCTGCTCCCAGCGGCCCGCGAAGACCGCGTCGATGTGGGCGCGGAAGGCGTCCAGGCCCAGGCGTGCGACGGTCGCCGCCAGCGTCTCGCCGCGCTCGCGCAGCGCCTCCCAGACCCCGATCACCGCGGCGGTGATGGCGGGCAGGTCCGGCGCGGCGATCCGCCCGGCCACGCTGCCGATGGCGTCGGCGCCCAGGTCGCCGCCCAGCCACACCTGGTAGCCCAGGACGGACTCGCCGCGCACCGTCACCTTGCCGCCGGAGAAGCCGATGTCGGCCACCTGGTGCTGCGCGCAGGCGTTGGGGCAGCCCGAGACGTGCACCCGCAGGCCCGCGTTGCGCGCGAGCGCCTTGCTGCGCAGCAGGGCGGCGCCGGCCGCGGGGGCGGGCGTGATCGCCAGCGCGCAGACCGGCCCGCCGGTGCACGCGCGCACGTCCATCGCGCTGTCCGCGCCCTCCAGGCCCAGGCCCAGCGCCGCGAGGTGCTCGCTGACGCCGGCCACCGCCTCGACGGCGACGTGGCGCAGCACCACGTTCTGGTTGCGGGTGAGGTGCAGGTGCTCGTCGCCGGCCGCGTCGGCCAGGTCCGCCAGGGCGCGCAGGTCCTCCCCGTCGAGGTCGCCCAGCGGCACGTTGACGGTGACCAGGGCGCGGCCGGCCAGCCGCTGCGGGCGGACGCCGATGCCCCAGCCGCCCGCCGGGGAGCGGCCCAGGACCTCGATGAGCGAGGCCGACAGCGGCGTCGTGACCGGCGCCGGCTGGGAGTGCGGCCGCCGGCGCGCGGCGGCCAGCTCGGCGGAGAAGGCCGCCGCGAAGCGCTCCCAGCCCATGCGCGCGACCAGGAACTTCAAGCGCGCCTTGCCAGGCCGGTCGTGGTCGCCCTCGGCCACGAACAGCGACACGAGCGCGTCCACGGCCGGCAGGACGTCGGCGCGGGGCAGGAACGCCACGGCGGTGCGCGCCAGCGCCGGCACCGACTTGCCCAGGCTGCCGCCCAGCAGCAGCTCGTAGCCGGGCTCCCCGCCGGGGCCGAGCACGGAGACGAAACCGGCGTCGTTGAGCTTGGCGTGGTCGCGGCACGCCGGGCAGCCGCCGAAGGAGATGTTCAGCCGCGAGGGCAGCGCGACGTTCAGCTCCGCGGCGCGGGACAGCAGCCAGGCCGAGACCGCGGCCGCGTCCGGCCCGCAGTCGAAGGGCTCGTCCAGGCTGACGCCCGCGTCGGGGCAGCTCATCACCCCGCGGACGGTGTGCCCGCACGCCGAGCGCGTGGACAGCCCCAGGCCGGCCAGGCCGTCCAGGACGGCGGTGACCTCCTCGGCGCGGACGTGGTGCAGCTCGACCTGCTGGCGGGTGGTGAGGTGGACCCAGCCGCGCCCGTGGCGCTCGGCGAGGTCGGCCAGACCCCTGGCGCGGTCGCTGCCCAGCCGGCCGCCGTCGGTGCGCACGCGGATCATGAAGACCCCCGGCTGCGCCTGCGTGCACACGCCGTGGGTCTTGAGGGCGTAGCGGTCCTCCGGCGACAGCCAGTCGTCGCCCTCCGCGGTGAGGCGGTCCAGGTCGACGGGCAACCCGGCACGCTTGGCGGCGGGGATGTTCGGCGGTGCCATCGCTCCTCCGGTCTCGACGACGGCGACGACTACAACAGCACTCCGTTCGCACGGGCTTTCGCCACTGCAACAGCCGCGTTACGTCTTTGCCGCATCCGTCGGGCACGCGCTGGACCGGCGGCCCCCAGCCCGTTGGGGAACACGCCTCCGGCCTTCAAGCGGGCATGCCGCTAGCCGCGGAGCAGGGACAGGCGGATCGTGCGGACCGGGTTGTCGACGTTGCCGTCGACCAGGACGACGGACTGCCAGACGCCCAGCTCGAGCGTGCTGCCGATCACCGGGAGGGTGAGGCTCGGGGTCACGAACAGGGGCAGGATGTGGTCGGCGCCGTGGCCGCGGGACCCGTGGCGGTGCACCCAGCGGTCGTCGCGCGGCAGCAGGGCGCTCAGCACGCGGTCCGCGTCCTGCTCCGTCCCCTGGTTCGCCTCCAGCAGCGCCAGCCCGCAGGTGGCGTGCGGCGCCAGCACGTTGCACAGGCCGTCACCCCGCCCGTGCAGCCAGCCGTCGATGCGCGCGGTCAGGTCCACGATGGCCAGGCGGTCCCCGGTCCGGACCTCGAACGTCGTGCTCTCCATGACCGCGAACCTACCCGTATGGGCAGCGGGCATGACCCGTTCGTGTCGATCCAGGGCCGCGGCATGATAGGACCATGTCCCCAGACCGCGACCTCGGCGGCCGCGTCCAGCGCGCCGCCGGCCTGGCCCGCCTGTCCGCGACCACCGGTGCCGGGTACCTGGGCGCGCGCGTGCGCAGCCTGCGCGACGGCGACCTGGCCGACCAGCGCTTCCACACCGAGACCGCGGAGCGCATGCTCGAGCTGCTCGGGTCGATGAAGGGCGCGGCCATGAAGCTGGGCCAGATCGCCAGCTTCGTCGACCTCGACCTGCCGCCGGAGATCGCGGCGACCTACCACGAGATCCTCGCCGACCTCCGCGACGCCGCCCCGCCCACCGACCCGGCCACCATCGCCGCGGTCGTCCGCGACGAGTTCGGCGCCCCGCCGGAGCAGGTCTACGCCTGGTGGGACCCGGAGCCGCTGGCCGCCGCCTCGATCGGCCAGGTCCACCGCGCGCGGCTCCACGACGGCACCGAGGTCGTCGCCAAGGTCCAGTACCCGGGCATCGCCGAGGCCGTGCAGTCCGACCTGGCCAACGCCGAGCTGTTCACGCCGCTGGCCCGGCTGGTGTCGCCGAACCTGGAGATCCGCCCGCTGGTCGAGGAGCTGCGGGAGCGGCTGGTGGACGAGCTGGACTACCAGCGCGAGGCCCAGTACCAGCAGGCGTTCTTCGAGCGCTACGACGGCCACCCGTTCATCCGCATCCCGCGGGTCTTCCCGGAGCACTCCCGCCCGCGGGTCCTGACCTCGGAGTACCTGCCGGGGCTGAACTTCGAGGACATGGTCGCCAAGTCCACCGAGGACGAGCGCCAGCGCCACGCGGAGATCATCTTCCGCTTCGTCTACGGGTCGATCTACCGGTTCCGGCTGTTCAACGCCGACCCGCACCCGGGCAACTACCTGTTCCCCGGCGACGGCACCGTGGTCTTCCTGGACTTCGGCAGCGTGAAGCCCTTCCCGTCGCGGACGCGCGCGCTCATGACCGCCCAGATCCGCGCGACGCAGGCGGGCGACCTCGACCGCTTCCTCACCGCGATGCGCGACGCCGGCTTCCTGCCCGACGGCGTCGACGTCGACGGGCCCGCGCTACTGGACTGGTTCCGGCTGTTCAACCGGCCGATCCTGGCCGACGGCTCGTGGACCTACACCCCGGAGTTCGCGCGCGAGGTCATCAAGTCGATCTCGGACCCCCGGCTCGGCACGGTCGACCGGCTGCGGCGCCTCAACCTGCCGCCGGACTACCTGACCCTCAACCGCATCCAGTGGGGGGTCAACTCCATCCTCGGCCGCCTGCGCGCGACGGCGAACTGGCACCGCGTCGTCCTGGAGTTCTGGGACGACGCCCCGCCCGCCACCGCCCTGGGGGTCGAGGAGCGCGCGTTCATGGACGCCTCGCCCTTCCGCGCCTGACCCCGCCGCCCGCCTGACCGGACGGAAGGCATTGCGTTGTCCACAGGGGGGCCGGTAGCCTATCGAACATGTGTTCGATCGCCGCGCAACCGCCACACGGATCGGGTCGGCGGCGACTGACCGAGGCCGGCTACCTGGCGGAGCCCATCGGCTCCGGCCCGGGTGTGCTGGTCGTGCACGACGCCTGGGGCCTGCTCCCCCATGTCCACCGGCGCTGTGACCAGCTGGCCGCGGCCGGCTTCGTGGTCTTCGCCCCCGACCTCTACCAGGGCCTGCCCGACCCGGGCCCGCCCACCCCCGACGGGCCGGTCCCGCCGGGTCCCGATCGCGACCGCGCCCGGCGCCAGCTGCGCGCGACCGCCGCCTTCCTCCGCAGCCACCCGCGCGCGTCCCGCGGCCGGGTCGGTGGCGTCGGGTTCGAGCTGGGCGGGTGGCTGCTCCTGCTCCTCGCCGCCGCCGGCGACCTCGACGCGGCGGTCACCTACGACGCGGTGCTCGGCCCGTCGGGCCGGTACCCCATCCGCTGCCCGACCCTGGGGCACTTCGCCGCCGCCGACGGGGCGGACTGGCCCGACCAGCCCCGGCGGTTCTTCGCCGACCTCGCCGCCGGCGGCACGCCCACCGAGCACCACGTCTACCGCGGCACCCGCCGCCCTTTCACCAACCCCGCGCTGCCCACCCACGACCCCGAGGCCGACGACCTGGCCTGGACGCGGACGGCCACCTTCCTGCGCGACGAGCTGACGCTGCTGTGAGGCCCGGACGGGGCCGGCCGCCGTCACCCCGGAGCGCGCCGGCCCCGTTCCCTGAGCACCACGCTCCAGGCGAGGAGCAGCAGTGCGGTGAGGAGCACCGAGAGCGCCGCGGCGAGGCCGCCGAGCAGCGGCGACTCGACGTCCAGCAGGTTGGTGCTGTGCTCGGGGTTCACCCGGTACAGCAGGGCGTCGGTGCTCAGGTTGTTGGCCCAGGTGCCGTAGATCTGCTGCGGCGGCTCGATCAGCGTGTGCGCGAAGAGCGTGCCGAGCGCCGCGATCCCCAGCGCGACCCGGAGGACCCGCCGCCGCTCCCGGACGACGAAGGGCAGGAGGAGGATGGGGTAGACGAGCAGGGTGAAGGTGAAGGGGCCGACCTCGGGCCGGAACGGCCAGCTGCTGTGGTCAGCCCGCAGGACGTGGTCCGCGTGGTGCAGGAGGCCCAGCGGGATGACCGCGAGGACGAGCTTCTGCAATCCGTCGAGCTGCCTCACCCAGCGCTTGACCATGGGCGGAGGCTACGTGCTGTGAGGCCGGGACGGGAATCGAACCCGTGATGAAGGCTTTGCAGGCCCTTGCCTTACCACTTGGCTACCCGGCCGCGCTGGCGGATCACATCGTACGTGCCCTGCGGAACGACACCGCCAGCATCGCCGCCCAGCCGACGAACGCCAGCACCGCGCTCAGCCCCGGCAGGGGCCGGCCCTGCGACGGGTCGATCGCCCGGAAGCGCCCCACCCTGGTCAGGTGGGGCGCCAGCCGGTCGTCGGGGGCCAGGCGCGGCGCGCGGCGCCCGCTCACATGCGCTCGATGATGGCGGTGCCGAACTCGCTGGTCTTGACCTGGGTGGCGCCCTCGGTCAGCCGGGCGAAGTCGTAGGTCACGATCTTGTCCGCGACCGCGGCCTCCAGGCCCTTGATGATCAGGTCGGCGGCCTCACCCCAGCCCAGGCGGCGCAGCATCAGCTCACCGGACAGGATGACCGACCCCGGGTTGACCTTGTCCTGGCCGGCGTACTTCGGGGCGGTGCCGTGGGTGGCCTCGAAGATCGAGTGGCCGGTGACGTAGTTGATGTTGCCGCCGGGCGCGATGCCGATCCCGCCGACCTGCGCCGCGAGCGCGTCGGACAGGTAGTCGCCGTTGAGGTTCATGGTGGCGATGACGTCGTACTCGGCCGGGCGCAGCAGCACCTGCTGGAGCATCGCGTCGGCGATGACGTCCTGGACGAGCAGCTTGTCGCCCGGCTTGCCGCCGCTGTCCTCCCAGCTGACGGCGACGTCGGCGAACTCGTCGCGCACGACCTCGTAGCCCCAGGCCCGGAACGCGCCCTCGGTGAACTTCATGATGTTGCCCTTGTGCACCAGCGTGACGTTGCGCCGGCCGTTGTCCAGCGCGTACTGGATGGCGGCGCGCACCAGGCGCTTCGTCCCCGACTCGCTGATCGGCTTCACGCCGATGCCGGAGTCCGGGCGCAGCTCCCAGCCGTAGGCGTCGCGGAAGAACTCCAGCGCGCGCTTGGCCTCCTCCGTCCCGGCCTGCAGCTCGTAGCCCGCGTACACGTCCTCGGTGTTCTCGCGGAAGATCACCATGTCGACGTCGTCGGGCTTCTTCATGGGGCTGGGCACGCCGGTGAACCAGCGCACCGGGCGCAGGCAGACGTAGAGGTCCAGGATCTGGCGCAGGGCGACGTTCAGGCTGCGGAAGCCGCCGCCGACCGGGGTGGTGAGCGGGCCCTTGATGCCGATGAGGTGCTCGCGGAACAGCTCGACGGTGCGGTCGGGCAGCCAGTCGCCGGTCTGGTCGAACGCCTTCTGGCCCGCCAGGACCTCGGTCCACGCGATCCGCCGGTCCCCGCCGTAGGCCTTCTCCACCGCGGCATCGAACACGCGCACGCTCGCGGCCCAGATGTCGGGACCGGTCCCGTCGCCCTCGATGAACGGGATGGTCGGCTCGTCGGGGACGTGCAGTCCCTCCGAGCCCATGGTGATGGTCTGGGGCACGACACGGCTCCTGTCCGGTGGACGTCGGTGGACGGGAGTCTAGCGAAGGGCGTCCTTCGGGTATCGTCGGCGGGAACTCCACCAGGCAGGGGGGCCGACATGGCCGAGGCTGTGACCCGCGCGGCAGCGCAGGGCCCGGAGACCGCGCCCCTCCCGCGCGTGATCTCGCGGCGGATGCTGATCGTCTTCGTGATCGGCGACATCCTCGGGGCGGGCATCTACGCCGTGGTCGGCGAGGTGGCCGGCACCGTCGGCGGTGCGGTGTGGGCCGCGTTCCTGCTGGCCTTCGCGCTCGCGCTGCTGACCGCGTTCGCCTACGCCGAGCTCGTCACCAAGTACCCCATCGCCGCGGGCGCCGCGCTCTACGTCCACAAGGCCTTCTCGCGGTCGTTCGTGACCTTCGTCGTCGCGGTCGCGGTGATGGCGTCGGGCATCACCTCGGCGAGCACCGCCGCGCGCGCCTTCGGGGGCGACTACCTGGCGGCCTTCGTCGACGTCCCGATCGTGCCGGTCGCCCTCGGCTTCCTGCTGGCGCTGGAGTTCGTGAACTTCATCGGCATCACCCACAGCGTGCGGCTGAACGTCGTGCTGTCGCTGATCGAGGTCGCCGGGCTGCTGTTCGTGATCGGCGTCGGCGCCGCCGCCGTCCTGGGCGGCACCGGCGACCCCGGCCGCGTGCTGGAGTTCCGCCCCGACGCGTCGATCCCCTTCGTGCTGCTGTCGGGCGCGGGACTCGCCTTCTTCTCCTTCGTGGGCTTCGAGGACTCCGTCAACCTCGCCGAGGAGACGCGCGACCCGGTGCGCAACTTCCCCGTGGCGCTGTTCGGCGGGCTGGCGTTCGCGCTGGTGATCTACCTGCTGGTCACGCTGACCGCCACGACGGTCGTGGACCCCGAGACCCTCGCGGGGTCGGACGGGCCGCTGCTGGAGGTGGTGCGCGCCGGCGCCCCCGCGCTGGACGCCCGGGTGTTCGCCGTCGTCGCCCTCATCGCGGTGTCCAACACCGCGCTCATCAACCTCATCATGGCCTCGCGCCTGCTGTACGGGCTCGCGCGGCAGGGCATCGTCCCCGCGGTGTTCGCGCGCGTCCACGGGTCGCGCAGGACACCCTGGATCGCGATCATCGCCACCGCGCTGGTGGCCGCGGTGCTCGTGGCCACCGGCGACCTCCAGGGCCTGGCCAGCACCACCGTCGTCCTGCTGCTGCTCGTCTTCACGCTCGTGAACGTCTCGGTGCTGGTCCTGCGCCGCGACCAGGTCGACGGTCCCCACTACCGCGCGCCGACGGCGCTGCCCGCGCTCGGGGCGGTCGCGTCGGCCGGCCTGGTCGTCTACCGGCTGGCCGACCAGCCCGCCGACGTGCTGCGCGCCGGGATCCTGCTCCTCGTCGGCGTGGCCCTGTGGGCGGTCAACCGGGCCGTCACGGGACGGACCGAGACGATCGACCCGGCCGCCCTGGACGACTGACGTGGGCCGGGGTGGTTGGTGGACCCCGGCTGAGGAATGATGGACGGGTGGGCCTCCCGGAACCGAGCTCGTACCTCGTCGACCTGCCCGCTCCGCTGGCCCTGCCCGTGCTCGACACGCTGCTGGCCGCGGCGCCGGTGGGATTCGCCGTGCTCGACCGCGAGCTGCGCTACCTGGCGGTGAACGAGGCGCTCGCCGAGATCAACGGCGTGCCGGTCGCCGACCACCTCGGCCGGACGCTGGCGGAGGTCGTGCCGGGCGCCGCGCTCAGCGCCGCCCCCGTGTTCCGCCAGGTCCTGGACACCGGCCGGCCCGCCCCGGAGCGCCTGCTGTCCGGCGAGCTGCCCAAGGCCCCCGGCGAGCGGCGCTCGTGGCTGGTGACCGCCTATCCCGTGGCCGGGGACGGGCGGCCCCACGCCGTGGCGGTGCTGGTGTGGGACGTCACCGACCGCGAGCGGTCGGAGCGGGAGCAGGGCCAGACCCTCGCGCTGCTCGAGACGCTGCTGCTGCAGGCGCCCGTGGGCCTGGCGTTCCTGGACCGCGACCTGCGCTACCTGCGGGTCAACGAGACCCTGGCGGGTTACAACGGCCACCCGGTGGCGGCGCACCTGGGCCGGCGCCTGCGCGAGATGGTCCCCGACGCCGAGCCGCTCGAGCCGCTCGTCGAGCAGGTGCTGGCGTCCGGCCGCCCCGTCGTCGGGCTGGAGGCGGGCACCGGGGACGGCACGCCGCAGCGCCCGCACCGCCAGTTCCAGGTCAGCTTCTACCCGGTGCCCACCCCCGGCACCGACGTGCCGTTCGGTGTCGGCCTGGTCGTCACCGACGTCACCGAGTCGCGGCGCATCCAGCGCCAGCGGGCGGAGGCGGCGCGCCGGCTGGCGCTGCTCAGCCAGGCGACGGCGCTGGTCGCCGGGTCCCTCGACCTGTCGCGGATGCTCAGCGACCTCGCCGTCCTGACCGTCCCCGCCTTCGCCGACCACTGCTACCTGGAGCTGGCCGAGACCCTGGGCGACCGCGTGGTGCTGCGCCGCTTCCTGGCCGTGCACGCCGAGGGCGCCGGTCCCGACCAGGAGGGCGGCGACGCCCACCAGCCCGGCGACATCGTCGAGTACCCGCCCGGCCACCCGGCGCGGCGGGCGCTGGACACCGGCACCACCGTCCTGGAGCCCATCGACGACCGGCTGCTCAGCGCGGCCCCGACCCCCGGGGCCCTCAACTTCGCCCGCCGGGTGGGCATGCGCGGGGTCGTCGCCGCGCCGCTGGTCTCCGGCGGGACCGTCATCGGCGTCGTGTCGTTCGTCGCGTCGGTGTCGCAGCGGACCTTCGAGGAGGACGACCGCGCCCTGGCCGAGGAGCTGGCCGCGCGCGCGTCCACCGCGGTGGCCAACGCGCGCGCCTACGAGCGCGAGCAGCGCGCGCGCACGGCCGCGGAGGCGGCGGAGAGCCGCCTGCGCCTGCTGGCCGACGCCAGCGAGGCCCTGGCCGGCAGCCTGCGGCGCGACGAGATCCTCGAGGTCGCCCTGGACCTGCTGGTGCCGCGCGTCGCGGACTGGTGCGTGGTCTACCTGCGCGGCGAGGACGACGAGATCCGCCTCGAGGCCCTGCGCCACCAGGACCCGCGGCGCGAGCCGGCAATCGGCGAGTTCCTCGCCCACCTGCCCATCACCCCCGACGTACGCGGCGTGGGCCAGTCCATGGCGACGGGCGAGGCGGTGCTGCTGCCCGCCATCGACGAGCTCATGAAGGAGCAGCCGGCGCCGGACCCCGAGCAGGCGGAGCGCAGGCGCGCGGTGCCGATGCGCAGCGGGCTGTCCGCGCCGCTCACCGCCCGCGGCCGCACCTTCGGCGCGCTGGGGCTGATCCGCGAGCGGGGGCGCGACTACACCGCCGCGGAGCTGACCCTGCTGGAGGACCTGGCCGGGCGGGTCGCCCTCGCGCTGGACAACGCCCGCCTCTACGCCGCCCAGCGCGACGTCGCCGTGGCCCTCCAGCGCAGCCTGCTGCCCCAGGCGCCCAAGCCCGGACCCGGGCTGGTCGTCGCGGCCCGCTACCTCCCCGGCGCGGAGGGCGCGGAGGTCGGCGGCGACTGGTACGACGTCATCCGCCTGGACGGCGACCGGACCGGCATCGTGATCGGCGACGTCATGGGCCGCGGGATCCGCGCGGCGGCGGTCATGGGCCAGCTGCGCGCGGCGCTGCGCGGCTACGCGCTGGAGGGCCACTCCCCCGGCGACGCCCTGCGACGGCTCGACCTGGTCGTCGGCGGCCTCGACGAGCTCAACCTCACCACCTGCGTCTACGCCGTCTACGACCCGCACGCCAGGACCCTGACGGCCGCGACGGCGGGCCACCTGCCCCCGCTGCTGGCCGAGCCCGGCGGCCCCCCGCGCTTCGTGGAGCTGGACCCGACCCTGCCCCTGGGCGTCGGTGCGGACGGCCTGGGACCCGGCGCGGAGCGGACCATCCCCGTGGCCCCCGGCAGCCTGCTGCTGCTCTACACCGACGGCCTGGTGGAGGAGGCGACCACGCCGATCGACACCGGCATGGCCCGGCTGGCCGCGGCGCTGACGGGCGCGACGGGCTCGCCGGACGAGGCCTGCGACCGCGCCCTGGCGGCGCTCACCGAGCACGGGCACCACGACGACGACACCGCGCTGCTCGCGGTGCTCACCGACGCGCGGCTCGACGCGGAGGCCGCCAGCCCGCGCGTCGCGCGCGTCGAGCTGTCGTCGTCGCCGCGGTCCGCCCGGGCGGCGCGCGAGTTCGTCACCCGGACCCTGCGCGCCTGGGACGCCGGGGCCCTGGAGCACACCACCACGCTGCTGGTCTCCGAGCTGGTCGCCAACGCGGTCCGCCACGCCGCCAGCACCGTCGAGCTCCAGCTCACCGCCGGGGCCCGCGCCCTGACCGTCGCGGTGTCCGACGCCAGTCCGGAGCTGCCCAGCACCCGCGGGGCCGACCTCGACGCCGAGCACGGCCGCGGGATGCTCCTGGTCGACCAGATGGCCGACCGCTGGGGCGCCGACCGCCATCCCAACGGCAAGCGCGTGTGGTTCGAGCTGACCCTGCCGGAGCCGGGCGCCCAGGGTGCACCTCAAACGCCGGGCGGCTCCCGAGCACGGAGTAGGAGACCGGCCTAGGGGCGCACCGGGGCGAGGTCGCGGATGGCGGTGACGGGGTCCGCCTCCGGGTCGAGCAGCGCGACCACCGGTGTGTCGACGCCCTCCTCGGCGTACCGCCGCACCCGCGCGCGGCACGTCGCCGGATCGCCGTGGACCACCAGATCGTCGACGAGGTCGTCGCCGAGCGCGTCCAGCGCGCCGCGGCGGTCGCCGGCCGCCCACCGGTCCCACAGCCCCCTGAGCCGGTCCCCCCGGCCCAGCCAGTCGTGGAACGCCGCATACGCGGGCACGGTCAGGTAGGCGGCGATGGCGCGGCGGGCGACGGCGCGGGCGCGCTGCTCGTCGGCGGCCGGGACGACGAAGACGCGCGCGACGACCTCGCGGGCGGCGCCGCCCGCCGCGCCGTCCACGACCGCGCGGCAGCGGGCGACGTCGCCGGGCGCCAGCCAGTTCAGGATCACGCCGTCGGCCTCGGCGCCCGCCAGGCGCAGCATCCCCGGTCGCAGGGCCGCCAGGTACACCGGCGGGGGCTGCGCGGGCGGGTCCGACAGCCGGAACCCGCGCACCGCGAAGGTGTCGTAGGCCGCGTCGATCCGCTCGCCGGCCAGCGCGGGGCGCAGGAAGCGCAGCACGTCGCGCGTGCGCTCGAACGGCCGGTCGAAGGCGATGCCGTTCCAGCCCGCCACGATCGCGGGTGACGACGCGCCGAGGCCCAGGACGAACCGGCCGGGCAGCGCGGCCGCGGCGGTGGCCGCGCTCTGGGCCAGCAGGGCGGGGCCGCGGGTGAAGGCGGGGACGATCGCGGTGCCCAGGCGCAACCGGTCGGTCCGGGCGCCGGTGACGACCAGCGGGGTGAACGCGTCGGCGCCCGCCGCCTCCGACGACCAGGCGTCGGTGTAGCCGCCCGCGACCAGCGCCGCGGTGACCGCCGGGCCGTCGACCAGCCCGCGCACGGGAACGGTGAACCCCCAGCGGTCAGCCACGCGCGGACGCCTCCGCGGCGGGCCGGCGGGGATCGTCGGCGGGCGCGGCGGGGCCGGCGGGCGCGGCCGCCGGGGCGTGCTGGTCCCAGCGGCGCAACTCGCGGCGGGCGATGGTCATGCGGTGGACCTCGTCGGGGCCGTCGGCCAGGCGCAGCGTGCGCAGGTGGGCGTACAGCCAGGCCAGCGGGAAGTCGTCGGACACCCCGGCGCCGCCGTGGACCTGGATCGCGCGGTCGATGACGCGCAGGGCGACCGTCGGCGCCGCGACCTTGATCGCCGCGATCTCGATGCGCGCGCCCTTGTTGCCGACCGTGTCCATCAGCCAGGCCGCCTTGAGGGTGAGCAGGCGGGCCATCTCCAGGTCGATGCGCGCGTCGGCGATCCAGTCCTGGACGTTGGCGCGATCCGCGACCCGCTGGCCGAAGGTCGTGCGCGTCAGCGCCCGCCGGCACAGCAGCTCCAGCGCGCGCTCGCCGGCCCCGATCGTGCGCATGCAGTGGTGGATCCGGCCGGGGCCCAGCCGCGCCTGGGAGATCAGAAAGCCGTCGCCCTCCCCGGCGATCAGGTTGGCCACCGGGACGCGCACGTCCTCGAACAGGATCTCGGCGTGGCCCTCCTGGTCCTGGTAGCCGAAGACCGGCAGCCCGCGGACCACGGTCACGCCCGGCGTGTCGAGGGGGACAAGGATCTGGCTCTGCTGGCGGTGGGTCGCCGCAGCGGGGTCGGTCTTGCCCATGACGATCAGGATCCGGCAGTGCGGGTGCAGCGCGCCGGAGATCCACCACTTGCGCCCGTTGAGGACGTACTCGTCGCCGTCGCGCTCGATGCGCAGCGAGATGTTGGTCGCGTCGGAGCTGGCGACGTCGGGCTCGGTCATGGCGAACGCGGAGCGGATCTCGCCGTCCAGGAGAGGACGCAGCCAGGCCGCCTGCTGCTCGGCGGTGCCGAACATCGTCAGCACCTCCATGTTCCCGGTGTCGGGCGCCGAGCAGTTGCACGCCTCCGACGCGATCGCGCTGCGGCCCAGGATCTCCGCGAGCGGCGCGTACTCCAGGTTCGTCAGGCCGGGACCCCAGCCCTCGTGGGGCTGGAACAGGTTCCACAGGCCCCGCCGGCGCGCCTCGGCCTTCAGCTCCTCCATGACGGGGGGCTGGTGGTGGGGGTCCCCCGACGCGCGCAGCTGCTCGTCGTAGACCGCCTCGGCCGGGTAGACGCGGGCGTCCATGAAGTCGAGGAGCCGCTCCTCGTACTCGCGGGTGCGCGGGCTCTTCTCGAAGTCCATCCGGGCCTCCTGGACGGGGCGGGTGGGACCAGAATGATCGCATGGACTTCGACCCGGCCGACCCGGCGTTCGTCGCCGATCCGTACCCGGCGTACGCGGCCCTGCGGCGCGACGCGCCCGTGTGGTGGTACGGGCCGGGGGGCTTCTGGCTTGTGGCGCGCCACGCCGACGTCGACGCGCTGCTGCGCGACCCGCGCCTCGGGCGGGTCTTCGTGCCCCGCGAGCCAGCGGAGGAGTTCGGCCCGTGGAACCTGGTGAACGAGCACGCGATGCTCGAGCGCGAGCCGCCCGACCACACCCGCCTGCGCCGCCTGGTCGCCGGGGCGTTCACGCCCCGGCGGGCCGAGGAGCTGCGCGGGCGCGTGCGAGCGCTGGCCGCCGACCTGCTCGACCCGGTCGTGGCGGCCGGCGGGGGCGACCTGGTGGCCGCGTTCGCCGAGCCGCTCCCCGTCGCGGTCATCGCCGAGCTGCTCGGCGTGCCGGCGGCCGACCGCCACCTGCTGCGCCCCTGGTCCAACGCCATCGTCGGGCTCTACGAGCTGGAGCCCGGTCCCGGCGTCGCCGGGCGCGCCGTCGCCGCGGCGCGGGACTTCACCGCCTACCTGCGGGCGCTGCTTGCGGAGCGGCGCCGGCGGCCGGGGGACGACCTGCTCAGCGCCCTGGCGGTCGCGGCGGTCGACGGCGACCGGCT
This sequence comes from Egibacteraceae bacterium, assembly GCA_030447925.1. Lineage (GTDB taxonomy): Bacteria > Actinomycetota > Nitriliruptoria > Euzebyales > Egibacteraceae > JAUJNX01. The sequence continues at coordinate 20,785 of JAUJNX010000002.1, forward strand.
GACCGAGGACGAGCTGGTGGCCACCGCCGTGCTCCTGCTCAACGCCGGGCACGAGGCGTCGGTCAACGTGCTCGCCGGCGGCGTGCTCGCGCTGCTGCGCCACCCGGGCCAGCTCGCCCGCCTGCGCGCCGACCCCGGTCTCGCCCCGCGCGCGGTCGAGGAGCTGATCCGCTACGACACGCCGCTGTCGCTGTTCCAGCGCACGGCGTTCGCCGACGTCGCCGTGGGCGACCAGGTCGTCCGCGCCGGCGACCGCGTCGGCCTGCTGCTCGGGTCCGCCAACCGCGACCCGGCCGCCTTCGACCGCCCCGACGACCTCGACGTGGGCCGCACGCCCAACCGCCACGTCGGCTTCGGCGCGGGTATCCACTACTGCCTCGGCGCCCCCCTCGCCCGCGTCGAGCTCCAGGAGGCCCTCGCGCTGCTCCTCCCCCTGCACCTCGCCCTGGCGGCGGACCCCCCGATGCGCCCGACCTTCCAGTTCCGCGGCCCCGCCACCCTCCCCGTCACCCTCTGACCGCCCCCGGACCGTGTCGCCCGACTCCGTGCTCGGGAGCCGCCCGGCGTCTGAGGTGCATCCCTAGACTCCCCTCCCGGGGGCCGTAGCTCAGCCGGTCAGAGCAGGGGACTCATAATCTCTTGGTCGTGGGTTCGAGTCCCACCGGCCCCACCTCCGCAGCTCGGCAGCCGAGGGACGTCCGGCTGGGTCGCCACACGCACCGCCGCCCGACCTCCCCCTTCGCCACGTCGACGCTGTCACCCACCAGCGGACGTCGGCCGGCGGTAGCCGTGGGTCTGGTCGCGGCGCACGAAGCCGAGCGAGCGGTAGAGGGCAGCTGCGGGGGCGTTGGTGGTGTCGTGCTCCACGCGCGCGGTGTCCATCCCCGCGTCGGTCATGACGCGGAGGGCGTGGAGCATCAGTGCGCGGGCCAGGCCCCGGCGCCGGAAGTCGGCGTGGGTGCCGACGGGCTCGAACAGGCCGACACGGTTCAGGTCATCGAGCCAGATCCGTGTGAACCCCGCGATGCGCCCCTCGGGGGCGACGACGACCAGCTCGCGGGCGGGATCGTAGCCCGGCCCGACCATGACCCGATCGCGGTACTCCCGCGGCCCCCAGCGGTCCCCGAACGCGCTGCGCCGCACCTCCGCGAGCCCTTCGCCGTCGGCGCGCGTGACGGCGCGGATCGCGAACCCGGCGGGCAGGCGGGGCAGCGGGACCGGATCGCGCAGCGGGCGGTAGGTGATGTCGTCGAACACCCGGAACGGCGCGAAGCCGAGCTGCCGGAGGAGCGCGGCCCGCACCTCGTCGCATCCGTAGACGTCGGTGACCACCTCGTCGCCGGCCTCCCCCAGCCGGTCGGCCGTCGCGGCGGCAGTGGTGTCGAGCATCGCCAGCTCCGCCGTGGAGCCCCGCAGCGCGGGTGCGGCGAACAGGTCGAAGACGTTGCCGAACCGACCCGTTATGGCGATGCCCGCCACCTCCTCCCCGTCCTCCCACACGACGACGAAGGCACCGACCGGCTGGCGACCGCGCGCCTCCTCCACGATCCGGTGCGCGAGGTGCCCGGCGTGACAGTACGCGCACGGCCCGGCCTCGTGGATCCACCTCGTGAGCGCCGCCTGCAGGCGCAGCAACTCGCTGTCCTCGCAGGGACGCGCCGCCCCGACCACACCGCCTCCTCCCGCACGGACACGGTGAGGGCCATCCGGCCTGCAGATCCGCACCGCCCACCTTAGGAGCCCGTCCCGTGCGCGGGTCCCAGGGCCGCGGCACTTCGATGGCTCGGGTCCCACCGGCCCCGCCGCCAGGTCGAGGATGGTGGGACGGCGAGGTCGGCCTCGGGCCGTCGTCCAGGAGGGGCGATGAAGCTGCACGACGGTGAGGTCGAGATCGACGCGGGGCTGGTCGGGCGGCTGGTGGCGGCGCAGTTCCCCGACCTGGCGGGACTGGCGGTCCGGGCGGTGCGGTCGACGGGGACCGTGAACGCGATCTACCGGATCGGTGACCGGCTCTGCGCGCGGCTGCCGCGCGTGCCCGCGGCGGTGGCGGACCTTGACCGGGAGCGGCGGTGGCTACCCGAGCTCGCCGGGCACCTGTCGCTGCGGGTCCCGGAGCCGGTCGCGCAGGGTCGGCCCACGGGCGAGTACCCGCTCCCCTGGGCGATCTACGGCTGGATCGAGGGCCGGCCCTACGCCGACGGGCTCGTCGACGAGTCCCGGGCGGCCCGCGACCTCGCGCGCTTCGTCGCCGAGCTGCGCCGGATCGAGGTCCCGGAGGAGGCGCCGCGCGCCGGGCGGGCACCCCTCCCCGAGCTCGACGCGGTCACGCGGGCGGCGATCGCGGCGGCGGGCGACGGCATCGATGGCGCCGGGGCGGCCGCCGCCTGGGAGGAGGCGCTGGGCGCGCCGGCGTGGGCGGGGGCGCCGGTCTGGATCCACAGCGACCTGCTACGGCCCAACGTCCTGGTCCACGGTGGGCGGCTCGCGGCGGTCATCGACTTCGGGTCGGCGGGCGTCGGTGACCCGGCCATGGACGTGATCCCCGCCTGGAGCGTGTTCGGCCCCGCCGGGCGGGCGGTGTTCCGCGCCGCCCTGGACGTCCCCGACGGCACCTGGCGTCGGGCCCGCGGTGTGGCCCTCCACCAGGCGGCCCTGATCGTCCCGTACTACCGGGTCACCAACCCGGCGTTCGCCGCACTGGCCGTGCGGACCGTCGAGCAGGTCCTCGCCGACGCCGCGGGAGCGGACTGACCTGTGGATCGTGGCCCGGCGGGCTCCGCGCGGCGGCAGGATCGCGGGATGGGCTACCGGGGCAAGACCAGGGAGCGGGAGGAGGCCCGGGCGCTGCGCGCCGCCGGCCTGACGATGCCCGCCATCGCGGAGCGGCTGGGGGTGTCCCGCAGCTCGGTGTCGCTGTGGACGCGCGACGTGCCCGTCGACCCGGTCACGCCGCGCAGCCGGGCGGGCCCCCGCCGGCGCGAGCCCAACGCGCTCCAGCGCCGCAAGGCGGCCGAGATCGAGCGCCTCCAGGCCGAGGGCCGCGCCCGCATCGGCCGGCTCAGCGACCGCGAGTTCCTCGTGGCCGGCGCCGCCCTCTACGCCGGTGAGGGCGCCAAGCGCGACGGCGAGGTCCGGTTCACCAACACCGACGAGCGGATGGTCCGGCTGTTCTGCGCCTGGCTGCGGGCGATGTTCGAGATCGACGAGGGCCGGCTGCGCGTCCGCCTCTACCTGCACGAGGGCCTGGACCTGGAGGTCGCGGTGGCGCACTGGGCGCGGGTCACGGGCATCCCGGCGAGGCAGTTCGTGGCGCCGTACCGGGCGGTCCCGGACCCGTCCATCCGCCAGACGAAGCACCCTCACGGCTGCGTGAGCATCGGCTACAGTTGCGCGGCCACCCACCGAGGCATCATGGGGCTGGTACACGCGCTCCTGGATAGCGCGGCCCTTCCGGGGTAGCTCAATTGGCAGAGCAGCGCACTGTTAATGCGAAGGTTTGTGGGTTCGAGTCCCACCCCCGGAGCTCACAGGAGGAACGCAGCATGGGGTTCAGGTTCGGGCTGCTGGTCGGGGCCGCGATCGGGTACGTGCTGGGCGCCAAGGCCGGACGTGCGCGGTACGAGCAGATCGCCGCGTCGTGGCGCCGGTTCGTCCGGTCGGAGCAGGCGCAGCAGCTGGGCGCGGAGCTCAAGGTCGCGGGTGAGACGCTCGCGGAGGGCGCGACCGAGCAGGTGGCGAAGGTCACCGAGATGGTCCGCACCGAGAGCAACGGCATCCACCAGCCGTAGCCGCGCGGGCGGCCAAGCCGCCCGGCGTCTGAGGTGCACCCCTAGTCCAGGTAGTCCCGGAGCTGCTGGCTCCGGGCGGGGTGGCGCAGCTTCGACAGGGTCTTCGACTCGATCTGGCGGATGCGCTCGCGGGTGACGCCGAAGGCGCTGCCCACCTCCTCCAGGGTGCGCGGCTGTCCGTCGACCATCCCGAAGCGCAGCTCCACGACCTTGCGCTCGCGCTCGGTGAGGGTGTCCAGGACGCCGTCGAGCTGCTCGCGCAGCAGCTTGAAGGTGGCCGCGTCCAGCGGGACGATCGCGTCGGCGTCCTCGATGAAGTCCCCGAGGTTGGAGTCCTCCTCCTCCCCCACCGGGCTCTCCAGGCTGATCGGCTCCTGGGCGATGGCCAGGATCTCCTCGACCCGCTCCGGGCTCATCTCCAGCTTCGCGCCGACCTCCTCCATCGTCGGCTCGCGGCCCAGCTCCTGGAGCAGCTCGCGCTGGGTCCGGACCAGCTTGTTGATGGTCTCGACCATGTGGACGGGCACGCGGATGGTGCGGGCCTGGTCCGCGATCGCGCGGGTGATCGCCTGGCGGATCCACCACGTCGCATAGGTCGAGAACTTGTACCCCTTGGTGTAGTCGAACTTCTCCACCGCGCGGATCAGCCCGAGGTTGCCCTCCTGGATGAGGTCGAGGAACAGCAGGCCGCGGCCCACGTAGCGCTTGGCGATCGACACGACCAGGCGCAGGTTCGACTCGACCAGGCGCCGGCGGGCGTACTGGCCGCCGCGCTCGATGCGGCGCAGCTCCAGGCGCCGGCGCGTATCCAGCTCCGCGGGCGCGCGCAGCATCACCGACGCGGCCAGCCCCGCCTCGATGCGCTTGGCGAGGTCGACCTCCTCCTCGGCGGAGAGCAGCGAGACGCGCCCGATCTCCTTGAGGTACATCCGCACCGGGTCGCCCGGCAGCGTCGGCCCGCGGTCCTCCGCCCGCGCGCGGGCCGGCTCCGGACGCGGCGCGGGCCGCACCCCCGCCGCCGCCTGCGCGGCGTCGACGACCTCGATCCCCTCCGCCCGCAGGAGCCGCGCGAGCGGCACCGCCTGGCGGTCGCCGTCCTGCAGCCCGTCGAGGACCTCGGCGACGTCGTCGCCGGTGACGTAGCCGCGGCCCCGCCCCAGGTGCAGCAGGTCGGTGACGGCGGTGGTCTCCAGGAGGCGGTCGCCGGCGGCCGGCGCGGGGGTCGTCATGGCCCTACGCCGTCCGCCCGGCCAGCAGGGCGCGCCGGCGCAGCTGCAGGCTCAGCAGCGCCGCGGACAGGTCGCGGTGCTCGTCGGCCGCCGCGTGGACGCGGCCCAGGCGGTCGCGCAGGTCGGCGATCCGGCGCTCGACCGCCGCGGCGCGCAGGCGCGCCAGCGACTCGTCGACATGCGCCGCGGTCTGCAGCGGCAGGTCCGACAGCGCGAGGGCGCGGACGCGCCGGCGCGCGTCGTCGTCCGGGAGCAGCTCCAGCACCTCCTCCAGCGCCGCGGTCCGGGCCGCCGTGAGGGCGGTGAACAGCTGGCGGGACGCCGGGGCGCGGAAGTCCTCGGCGGTGACCTCCTGCCAGGTGTCGGGCAGCAGGTCGGGCCGCTGAAGCGCGGCCTGCAGAACGGTGCGCTCCAGCGCCATCTGCGGGTCCCGCTGCGGGGTGCCGACGTCGCCGGGCCGTGACGGCGCGGCGGCGGACGCCGGGGCGGCCGGGGCACCCGCGCCGCCCGGCGTGGCGGGCGCGGCGGCGTCGAGGTCGCGCTCGATGAGGTCGGCGTTGAGCCGCACCATCGGGGCGACGACGTCGCGGATGTAGCGGTAGCGCAGGAAGCGGTCGCCGATCGCGCCGAGCAGCGGGAACGTGCGCCGGTACGCGTCGACCTGGCCCTCGGGCGTGGAGGTGTCGGCGGTGCGCAGGAGCTGGGCGATCTGGAACTCGACGGCCGTCACCACGCCCCGCAGCGCCGCGGCGACGGCGTCGGGACCCTGGCGCGACAGGTCGGCGGGATCCTGCCCGGGGGGCAGCGGGAGGACGGCGACCTCGCGGATGCCGGCCTGCTCGGCCAGGCCGCGCGCCTTGTCCGCCGCGGCGAAGCCCGCGTCGTCGGCGTCCAGGGCGAGGATCACCCTCGAGGCGTGGCGCTCCAGCAGCGCGAAGTGCTCGGCGGTCAGCGCCGTGCCGCAGGTCGCCACCGCGTTGCGGTGCCCGGCGAGGTGCAGGCCGATGACGTCCATGTAGCCCTCGACGACCAGGACCGTCTGGCGCCGCTGGATCTCCGCGCGGGCGTGGTTCAGCCCGTACAGGGTCCGCGACTTGCGGTAGACCTCGGTCTCCGGAGAGTTCACGTACTTCGGCGGCGTGCCGTCGCGCATCGCGGTCTGCAGGTCCAGGCCCGGCACCAGCCGCCCGCCGAAGGCGATGACGTCGCGCCCGCCCGGGTCGGCGATCGGGAAGATCACCCGGCCGCGGAAGCGGTCGACCAGCCCGCGCTTGCCCTGCGACGACAGCCCCGCGTCCAGGGCCTCCGCCGGCGTGAACCCCCGCGCCAGCAGGTGCCGCGAGAGCGCGTCCCAGCTGTCGGGGGCCCAGCCCAGGCCGAACGCCCCCGCCGCGTCGGTGTCGACCCCGCGGCCGGCCAGGTAGTCCCGCGCGGGCCCGCCGGCGGGCGACGCGAGCGCGTCGCGGTAGAACGCGGCGGCCTCCGCGAGCGCCTCCGACAGCCGCGTCCGGCGCCCCAGCGCCTTGCGCTGGCCGGGGCTCAGCTCCTCGTAGCGCAGCTCGTGGCCGACCGCCCGGGCCAGGCGCTCGACCGCCTCGGGGAAGGCCAGGGCCTCGACCTTCATGAGGAAGTCGTAGACGTCGCCGCCCTCGTTGCAGCCGAAGCAGTGCCACCAGCGCCGCTGCGGGTCGACGGTGAACGAGGGTGTCTTCTCCGCGTGCAGCGGGCACAGGCCCTTCAGCCGCGTCCCCGCGCGCGTCAGGGCGGTGTAGTCACCGACGACCGCAACGATGTCCGCGCGGTCCCGCAGCGCCTGCACGTCCTGCTCGTTGATGCGACCCGGCACGCGACGCTCCTGGATCCGGGGAGGAACGGCAGTGTAACGGTGGCCCGGGCTAGGGAGCCGTCGGCGGCCCGGGGAGGAACAGCCGTTCGAAGGTCGTCACCGCGCGCGCATCGGTCATGCCGCTGACCTCGTCCAGGACGCGGACCACGGTGGGGTCGTGGGCACGCGCGGGAGCCGGCAGCGCGTCGGGGTGCTCCAGCTGGTGCACCACCAGGCTGCGCAGGCAGTGCACGGCCCGGTCCTGGCGCGCCCGCGGTGACCCCCGGCCGAGCACCTCGGTGTCCAGCCACGCGCGCAGCCCGGCGAGGATCTCCTCGCGCGCGGGCGACAGGCGCACCTCCGGCTGGTCCATCGAGGTGTCGACGACGTCGGCGACCAGGGCCGCCACCTGGGCGCTCTCGCCCTCGCCCAGCCCGCGGCGCACGTGCGGCGGCGTCCGGCCGGGGTCGACGAGGCCCGACGCGATCGCCGCGGCGAGGTCGGCGGTCGCGCCGACGACCGCGCCCGCCACGCGCACCGCCTGACCCTCGGGGGTGGCCGGCGGGGGCATGGACCAGGGGTGGTGCAGGATCCCCTCGCGCACCTCCCAGGTGAGGTTGAGCCCGCGGCCGCCGCGCTCCAGGACCTCCACCACCCGGACGCTCTGCTCGTGCTGGCGGAACGGCTCGTCGGTGAAGACCGCCAGCGCCTCCTCGCCCGCGTCGCCGAACGGGGGGTAGCCGACCTCCGCGCCCAGCGCGACGGCCTCGACGAGGTCCTCGTTCAGCCGCAGGGCGCGCGCCAGGGTGCGCGCGACCTGGGAGACCTCCAGGACGTGCTGGAGCCGGACGCGGTCGCGGTCGACGGCCAGCCGGTCGCCGGCCGCGACGAAGGCCCGCGTCTTGTCGGCCAGCCGCCGGAACGCGAGCGTGCGGATGATCCGGTCGCGGTCCTGCTGGAAGGCGGTGCGCAGCGGGTCGGGGTCCTCGTGGCGCTCCCGGCCCTTGGTGTCGACCGCGAGGGTGGCCCAGGTCGACAGGCTGGCGCGCTCGTAGTCCTCCGTCCGCTGCCGCCCACCCGCCGACTGCCTCACGCCGGTGATCGTAGCATCGGGGTCATGGACCCCAGCGTGCGACCGGGCGAGCTGCGCATGGCGGCGCGCGTCGCCGACGCCCTCGTGTACGCGGCCGGCGTGGCCGGCGTGGTCGCCGGCGGCCTGCTGTTCCGCGACGGCCAGCTGGCGTTCGCCCTGGTCGTGTGGGTGCTGACCTTCGTCGCCGGCGCCGTCCTGCGCCTCGCGTCGTGGGGCGTGCGCGCCCTGGCCGACCTGCTCAACCGCGGCGACCGCATCGAGCGCGCCCTGGACGACCTGGCCCGCGACCGCGTCGCGGCGGAGCGGGCCGAACCGCGCATCCCCGACCCGTACCGCCGCTGGGGCCACCCGTGAACGCGCGGCCGTCCGCGGGTCAGCCGTTCGCGTCGTCGTAGCGCGGCGTCGGCGGGATCGGCCGCCGTCGCGGACGGGGGCGGCCACGGCGAGCGCCTCGGGGGCCACTCCTCGCCGTAGCGCCTCGGCCTCGGCCTGGGGCTGCGCGGCCCCGGCTCGGGCCCCCACCGCGGCTGGCACGGCGGGCCGCCGGACGGCACAGATCCCCCGACGGCCCCAGCGACCGGGACGGCGACGCGGAGGCGAACCCCCCGGCCTCCCGGGCCGCCTGACCCGGCCGCAGCGCGGGCCCCGGGCCAACGACCCCCTACGTCAGGGGTCGCGGCCCCAGCGCGCCATCAGTCGGTCTTCTTCAGGGCGGAGGGCTTGTGCGCCGCCTCCTTGCCGGTCTTGTCGCTCTCGACCAGGTACTCGGGGTTGTCCTCCGACGCCTTGACGTCGTGCTTGCCGATGGAGGTCGGCTCGGTCAGGCGCTTCTTGACCGTGCCCTCCACGGTGTTGCCGGAGTAGTTCCACTCGACCTTGTCGCCGGGCTGCAGTCCCTCGTCCTTGGCCATGGGCGGGGCCTTCCCCGGCCAAGCAGTGCGAAAACTGCTGGCGCCCAGGCGCGCCCTAGAACTGGAGGCGCTCCTCGAGGTAGCCCGTGAGGCGGTCGATCGCCACGCGCTCCTGGGTCATCGAGTCGCGGTCGCGGACCGTGACGGCCCGGTCGGACTCGACGGTCTCGAAGTCGACGGTGACGCAGAACGGGGTGCCGACCTCGTCCTGGCGGCGGTAGCGCTTGCCGATCGAGCCGGCGTCGTCGTACTGCACCGCCCAGCGCGGCTTCAGCAGGGCCGATACCTCCCGGGCGGTCGGCACCAGGGCCTCGTTGCGCGACAGGGGCAGGACCGCGACCTTGACGGGGGCGAGCGCGTGCGCCAGGCGCAGCACGACGCGGCGGTCGGTCTTGCCGCTCTGGCTGGTCACCTGCTCCTCGCGGTAGGCGTCGCACAGGAACGCCAGCGTCGTGCGGTCCACCCCCGCCGCCGGCTCGATGACATAGGGCAGGTAGCGCTCCTCGCGCTCGGCGTCGAAGTAGGACAGGTCCTTGCCGCTGTACTCGCTGTGCCGGGTGAGGTCGAAGTCGCCGCGGTTGGCGATGCCCTCCAGCTCGCTCCAGGCGAACGGGAAGCGGTACTCGACGTCGACGGTCCCCCGGGAGTAGTGCGACAGCTCGTCCTTGGCGTGGTCGCGCACGCGCAGGTTCTCCGGGCGCATGCCCAGGCCCAGGTACCAGTTCCAGCGCTGGGCGATCCAGTAGTCGTGCCAGCGCTCGTCGGTGCCGGGGCGGACGAAGAACTCCATCTCCATCTGCTCGAACTCGCGGACCCGGAAGATGAAGTTGCGCGGGGTGATCTCGTTGCGGAAGGACTTGCCGATCTGGGCGATGCCGAACGGCACCTTCTGGCGGCTGGTCAGCTGGACCGTGGCGAAGTCGACGAACATCGCCTGGGCGGTCTCGGGCCGCAGCCACACCTGCGCGGCGGTGTCCTCCGTCGGGCCGACGAAGGTGCGGAACATCAGGTTGAACGCCTTGGGGTGGCTCCAGTCGCGGGCGCCGCAGTTGGGGCACGCGCCGGGCGTGCCGTCGGCCTCCAGCTCCAGGTGGTCGGCCCGGAAGCGCTGGTTGCAGTTGCGGCACTCGATCAGCGGGTCGGTGAAGCCCTCGACGTGGCCCGAGGCCTCCCACACCCGCGGGTGCATGAGGATCGACGCGTCGAGCGGCACGACATCGTCGCGCAGCTGGACCATGGCGCGCCGCCAGGCGGCCTTGACGTTGTCCTTGAGCGCGACCCCGAGCGGGCCGTAGTCCCACGCGCCGCGCAGACCGCCGTAGATCTCCGAGCTCTGGAACACGATCCCGCGCCGCTTGCACAGCTCGACGATCGTCTCCATCGAGACGTCGTGGGGGCCGGCGGTGGTGTCCGCGTCGGGCTCGACGCGGTTGATGTCGGCGGGCGGGACCTCGGGCAGGTCGTCGGGCAGCGTGTCGGGCACGGGTCGCTCCAGTGGGCGCGGAACCCCCCGGGGTGGCTCCTCGGGGTTGGGGACATGCTAGACACCGGCGCAGGCGGCCCCGGACTTGCTAGCCTCCTACGACTGCGGTCGGTGAGGAGAGCTGCATGGCGCACCCCCTGGTCGAACTCGAGCGGGTCAACAAGCACTTCGGCGACCTCCACGTCCTCAAGGACGTGGACCTCACCGTGGAGTCCGGCGAGGTCGTGGTGCTGATCGGGCCGTCGGGGTCCGGGAAGTCCACGCTGTGCCGGACCATCAACCGGCTCGAGCCCATCGACGGCGGGGCGATCCGCATCGACGGCCAGCCGCTGCCCGAGGAGGGCAAGGCGCTGGCGCGGCTGCGCGCCGACGTCGGCATGGTCTTCCAGTCGTTCAACCTGTTCGCCCACAAGAGCATCCTGGACAACGTCACGCTCGGTCCGACCCGCGCGCGCAAGGTGCCCAAGCGCCAGGCGCGCGAGCGGGCGATGGCGCTGCTGGAGCGCGTCGGCATCGCGGAGAAGGCCGACCGCTACCCCGCGGAGCTGTCCGGCGGCCAGCAGCAGCGCGCGGCGATCGCGCGCGCCCTGGCGATGGAGCCGAAGGTGATGCTCTTCGACGAGCCCACCTCCGCCCTGGACCCCGAGATGATCTCGGAGGTCCTCGACGTGATGCTCGAGCTGGCGACCGACGGCACCACCATGGTCGTGGTCACCCACGAGATGGGGTTCGCCCGGTCGGCCGCGCGGCGCGTGGCCTTCATGGACCAGGGCCGCATCGTCGAGGTCGCGTCACCCGAGCGCTTCTTCTCCTCCCCGGAGACCGACCGCGCCCGGGATTTCCTGTCGAAGATCCTGAACCACTGAGCAACGAGGAGCAGCGGTGAACCGTGTTCGACTGAGTCTGCTGGCACTGGCGCTGGCACTGTTCCTGGCGGCCTGCGGCAGCGGCGGCCAGGGCCAGGGGGCCAACGAGACCGGCGAGGAGGAGGAGCAGCTCTCCGAGGTCGAGGACCCCTCGGCGTCGTCGGAGAGCCCCTCCGAGGCCGCCTCGGAGAGCGCCGGCGCGGGTGGTGGCGAGGCCGTCGCCGCCATCGAGGAGGCCGGCGTCCTGCGCTGCGGCACGAAGTTCGACCAGCCGCTGTTCGGCCTCGCCGGACTGGGCGGTGAGCCCGAGGGCTTCGACGTCGAGATGTGCAAGCTGATCGCGGAGTCGATCCTCGGGGACCCCGAGGCGGTCGAGTACACCGAGACCGTGTCGGCCAACCGGGAGGAGTTCATCCAGAACGGCGACGTCGACGTCGTGGCCGCGACCTACACCATCAACGACACCCGCGAGGAGGTCATCGACTTCGCCGGCCCGTACTACGTCGCGGGCGGCGAGATCATGGTCCCGGCGGGCAACCCGCTGGGCATCGAGTCGATCGACGACCTCAACGGCAAGCGCGTCTGCACCGCGAACGGGTCGACCTACGTCGACAGCGTCGCCGAGCAGGCCCCCGAGGCGGACCTGTCCACGCTGTTCGACACCTACAGCGAGTGCGCCGCCGCCATGAGCGACGGCCGCATCGACGCGGTCGCCACCGACAACGTCATCCTCGCCGGCCTGGTCTCCCAGAACGAGGGTCAGTACGAGCTCGTGGGCGAGTCCTTCACGGAGGAGCCCTACGGCATCGGCGTCGCCCAGGGCAGCGACCTGTGCGAGTACGTCAACACCGTGCTGGAGGAGGCCTACGAGAGCGGCGCCTGGGAGGAGGCCTACACCTCCACCGTCGGCACCGTGATCACCGAGGTCCCGGAGCCGCCGGCCACCGAGCCCTGCGGCGAGTAGCACGAGCGGATCCGGGGGCGGGGCCCGCAGCGGGAGCTGCGCAGCCGGGCCACGATGCCGATGGGGCATCGGGGCGCGGCGCGGCCCCGCCCCCGGGCGTCTGACGGCGGGAGGGCGGGATGGACGTGTTCGCGCGCGTGCTGCGCGAGGGCTGGCCGGCGTACGTCGACGCGATCTTCGCCACGGTGTCGCTGGCGCTCGTCGCCTTCGCCGGGGCGGCGGTCATCGGGCTGGTGCTGGCGATCTGCCGGGTGAGCCCGGTGCCGCCGCTGCGGCGGGCCGCGGCGGTCTACACGGAGCTGGTGCGCAACACCCCGCTCACGGTGCTCATGGTGCTGCTGTTCTTCGGGCTGCCCGACGTCGACGCCACCCTGTCCACCTTCCTCACCGCCGCGCTCGCGCTGTCGCTCTACACCGGGGCGTTCCTGGGCGAGGCCATCCGCTCCGGCATCAACACCGTCGCGGCCGGCCAGGCGGAGGCGGCCCGCGCGATCGGGCTGACCTTCGGGCAGGTCCTCGGCATCGTCGTGCTGCCCCAGGCCCTGCGAGCGATCGTCGGCCCGATCGCGAACCTGTTCATCGCCCACACCAAGAACACGTCGGTGGCGGCCGCGATCAGCTACGTCGAGCTGAGCCGCGTGTCGCGCGACGTCGGCAACGCCACCGCGCAGTCGTTCGCGGCGATCCTCATCGCCGCGCTGTGCTACGTGATCCTGCTCATCCCTACAGGTCAGGCCTTCGCGGCGCTGGAGCGCCGGGTGGCGATCCGCCGATGAGCGCCCTGGTCACCGACGACCTCGGGCCCCGCGGGCGCGCGCGCGTGCGCCAGGCGTCCGTCCTCGCCACCGTCGTGCTCGTCGCCGTCGTGGTGTTCGCCCTCCTGCGCCTGCGCGCGTCCGGGCAGCTGGAGCCCGAGCTCTACACCAGCCTGTGGAACCGCGAGGTCTTCAGCCTGCTCGCGGGCGCCGCCCTGACCACGATCCGGCTGGCGCTGACCGCGATGATCGTCGCGCTGCCGTTCGGCATGCTGCTCGCGCTGGGGCGCATCAGCCGCGCGGCGCTGGTGCGCGTCCCCGTCACGGCGTTCATCGAGTTCTTCCGCGCGACCCCGGTCCTGCTGCTCATCTTCCTCAGCTTCTTCGGGCTGCGCGACTTCGGCCTCAACTTCAGCCAGTTCACCTTCGTCGCCCTCGCGCTGGTGCTCTACAACTCGGTGGTGCTGGCCGAGATCTTCCGCGCCGGCATCCTGTCGCTGGACCGCGGGCAGACCGAGGCGTCCTACGCCGTCGGGCTGACCTACACCCAGGCGATGGCGATCGTGATCGTGCCGCAGGCCGTCCGGCGCATGCTGCCGACCCTGGTGGCGCAGCTCGTGACCCTGCTGAAGGACACGTCGCTCGCCTACATCATCGGCTTCCAGCCGCCGGAGCTGCTGCGCGCCGGTCGGCTGATCGCCGACTTCCTCGACAACCGCCTCCAGGCCCTCACGCTCGTGGCGCTCATCTTCATCGCCATCAACTTCTCGCTGTCGCGCTTCGCCGGGTGGCTGGAGCGGCGGCAGGCGCGCCGCTACGGCGGCGGCGTGCAGGTCGAGCACGCCGGCGAGGACATCGTCCTCACCGAATCCGCGCCCGCGCGCTGACCAGGTCGTTGACCAGGGAGGACGCGCCGAAGCGGAAGCGGTCGGACGACAGCCAGTCGGGGCTGATCGCCCGGTCGACCAGGGCCAGGTAGGCCAGGGCGTCGTCGGCGGTGCGGATGCCGCCGGACGCCTTGACCCCCACGGTCCGGCCCGCCGCCGAGCCGTAGGCGCGGGCGGCGCGCAGCATGACCAGCACGTCGGGCATGGTCGCCCCGCCCGCCGCCGACTTGCCGGTGGAGGTCTTGACCATGTCGGCGCCGGCCAGCAGCGCGAGCCACGAGGCGCGCTGGACGTCGTCGAGGTCGCGCAGCTCGCTGTTCTCCAGGATCACCTTGAGGCGCCGGCCGGCGCAGGCCTCGCGCAGGGCGACGAGCTCGGCGTACGCCTGGTCCTGGCGGCCGTCGAGGAAGGCGGCGCGGTCCAGGACGAGGTCGATCTCGTCGGCGCCAGCCTCGACCGCGGCGCGCACGTCGGCGACCCGCACGCCCAGGGGCGCGCGGCCCGACGGGAACGTGCCGGCCACCCCGGCCACGCCGACCGGCGTCCCGGTCAGCGCCGCGGCCGCCACGCCGACCAGGTCGGAGTAGACGCAGACGGCGGCGACCGGCGGGCAGCTGTCGTCGTCGGGGTCGGGGCGCGCGGCGGTCGTGCACAGGGCGCGGACGCGGTCGGGGGTGTCGGTGCCCTCCAGGGTCGTGAGGTCGGTGAGGGCGAGCGCGACGTCCAGGGACTCGAGCCGGGAGCGCCCGCTGGGCTCCAGCTTCGGCATGTCGGCGATGGTGTCGGCCACCTCGCGCGCGTCGACCGGGGGCAAGCCGTCGAGGAAGGCGACGACCTCCGCCGCCGGCACGGCCCCGGTGGGCACCGCCGCGGTCACCGGCCCGACCGCACGGTCGTGGGGACGGTGTGCTCGGCCGCCACGAGCGCCTTGAGGCGGGCCACGCCCCCGTCGCGGACGGCGAGGTGGGCGCCGGCCAGGCGCCGCTGGGCCGCGGCGTCGCCGGCGAGGGCCGCCGCGCAGTCCTCGGGCGCGAGGTTGGCCAGGGCCAGGATCGCCCCGTCCGCCCCGAGCGGCCCGGCCAGCGCGAGGATCGCGGAGGACCCGACCCAGGTGCGCACGCCGGCCTCCAGCTCCTCCAGCAGCCGGTCGGGGCTGCCCGTGGAGTCCTTGAGCCCCACCGCGGGCAGGTCCGCGAGCACGGCGGCGGGGATGCCGGGGGGCGACACCGCCGGGTAGTGGTAGGCCAGCAGCGGGAGGTCACCGGCCGCGGCGGCGACCGCACCGTAGTAGGGCCGCGGGTCGGGCTGCCCCGGGGGGGACAGCACCAGGACCGCGTCGGCCCCGGCGTCGGCGGCGCGGCGCGTCAGGCGCACCGCCTGGCGCGACGAGGGGGCGCCGGTGCCCGCCAGCACCGGCACGTCCGCGGGGACCGCGGCGCGGACGGCGCGGACCAGGTCGTCGCGCTCGTCCTCGTCCAGGGTCGCGGCCTCGCCCGTCGACCCGGCGACCACGATCGCGGTGACGCCGCGCGCGGCCAGGCGGGCCGCGTGCTCCGCGGTCTCCTTGGCGAGCAGCGCGCCCGCGTCGTCGAACAGCGTGACCAGCGCGACGGCGACCCCTGAGAACGGCATGGGGGAACCGTAGCGGCTTCAGCGGGCGACCACGGCTGCCCCGTGGGGCGTCGCGGTCGCCACCCTGGCCGTGGTCCCACCGGGCCAGGTGCGCAGGTCCACGACGAAGTCGGGGGTCCCCGGGATCGGCTCGAAGCGCAGCCAGGCCAGCGGCGCCGCGGCGGTCGCGCGGGCGCCGGCCGCGTCGAGGGCGGCCGTGCGCGCGGCCCGCTGGTCGTCGTCCAGGTACTGCTCGACGATGGACTGGTAGACCACCGTGGCGGTGCCCGGGACGAGGTCGGCCAGCCGCGCGGGCAGCCAGGTGGCGACCCCCTCGCGGTCGACGGCGGCCGGCACCGCCGCGGCGACCGCCAGCGCCTGGCGCAGCCGCGCCAGGCGGTCGGTCTGGTCCGGCCAGACCGATGCCGTGAGGGTCGTGCGGCCCTCCTGCGTGCCGACGTCGACGGGGGTGGGATCGCAGCCGCGCCGCTCGGCCACGGGGACCGCGGGCGGGTCGGGCGCGGGCGGGCGGGCGAACAGGCCGTCCAGGGTCAGCCCGCTGTCCGCCGGCCCCCAGGACCAGCCGGGAGCGGTGTAGCGGTAGCGGTCCCAGCGCAGGAGCAGGCCGCCGCTGGCGCCGATCTCGAGCACCCGCAGGGGCAGGCGGGTCGCGCGGGCGACCGCGAGGAACCCGCCGAGCAGCGCGGCGGCGCGTGCGACCTCGTTGGTCTGGCAGGGGCGCGCGACCAGGTCGCGGAGCGCCGCGGCGTGGTCGGCGACGGCCGCGAGGAACGCCGCGCCCGCCCCCCGCGGGCCCGCCGTGCCGCCCACCGACGGGTAGTGCACCGCCAGCGCGGGCGCGCGGCGCTCCAGGACCAGCCGGTGGACCGCGGCCAAGAGGCGCAGCCCGAGCGCGTCGTCGCGGTGCCCGCCGGCGTGCGGCGCGAGCACGGCCCAGGTGGGCCCGCCCGCGGCCACGTCCTCGGCGGCGGCGCGCAGCAGCAGGCCCGACAGCGGCGACCCCAGCCGCTCGCAGGCGCCCGCCTGCCGCAGCAGCCGCCCCGCCACCTGCTCCCGCGCGTCCGCTCCGGTGCCCGCCATCGCCTCCAGGGTGCGCCGCCGCGGCCCCCGCCAACCGCCCGGGCGCACGGCCCCGGCGTGCCCGGACGCCCCGACACGCCCGGCATACTGGCCGCCATGCCACCCTTCGCAGCCGGGCTGCTCGTGTTCAGCGCGTCCGCGGCCGTCCTGGTGATCGAGATCCTGGCCGCGCGCCTCCTCGGGCCCTACGTCGGCGACACGCTGGAGACCTACACGGCGATCATCGGCACGGTCCTGGCGGGCATCGCGCTGGGGGCGTTCGCGGGGGGGCGGCTGGCGGACCGGTCCGACCCGCGCGGGCTGCTGGGGCCGACGCTCGTGCTCGGCGGCGCGCTGACCCTGGCGATCATCCCGATCGTCGCGGCGTTCGGCCCCGCGCTGGTCGGGGGGGGCGCCCCCGCGACGGTCATCCTCAGCGCCCTGGCGTTCTTCGGGCCGGCGGCGGTGCTATCGGCGGTGTCGCCCATGGTCGTGAAGCTGCAGCTGGACGCGCTGGAGGAGACCGGCAGCGTGGTCGGGCGCCTGTCGGCGATCGGCACGGCCGGCGCGATCGTCGGCACGTTCCTCACCGGGTTCGTGCTGGTCGCCGCGTTCCCCACCCGCCCGACGCTGCTCGCGCTGGGCGCCGCGGTGATCGCGGGCGGGCTTGGCCTGCACCTGGCCCTGCGCACCGCCGGGACCCGGACGCGCCAGCCCCTCGCGGCGATGCTGGCCGTCGGGCTGTTCGGGGCCGGCGCCACCGCGGTGGCCCCGAGCACCTGCGACGTGGAGACCGCCTACTACTGCGCCTCGGTGGAGACGGGCATCCCCCCGTGCGAGGGCCTCACCCTCTACCTGGACCGCCTCAGCCACAGCTGCGTGCACCCGGGTGACCCGGAGCGGCTCGACTTCACCTACACCCAGATCATCGGGGACCTGCTCGCGACCGCGGCGCCGGAGGGCGAGCCGCTCGACGCGCTGCACATCGGCGGGGCGGGGTTCTCCCTGCCGCGCCACCTCGCCGCCACCCGGCCGGGGTCGCGCAGCCTGGTGCTGGAGCTGGACGGCGCGCTGGTCGACCTGGCCAGGGAGCGCCTGGGCGTGGTCACCGGGCCCGACCTGGGGGTCCGGGTCGGGGACGCGCGCACGGGACTGCTGGAGCAGCCCGACGACGCCTACGACGTGGTCATCGGCGACGCCTTCGGCGGGGTCGCGGTCCCCTGGCACCTGACCACGGCCGAGTTCTCCCGCGAGGTCCGGCGGACCCTGCGGCCCGACGGGTTCTACGCGGTCAACGTCATCGACCACGGCGACCTCGGGTTCGCGCGCGCCGAGGTCGCGACGCTGCGGTCGGTGTTCGACCACGTCGCGGTGATCGCGCCGCCCGCGCGGCTGGCGCGGCGGGCCGGCGGCAACTTCGTCCTGGTCGCCTCCGACGCGCCGCTGCCCCTCGACGCCGCCCTGGCCCGCAACGCGGCCCGCGGGGACGACGACGCGGTGCTGACCGGCGCGGACCTGGACGCCTTCGTCGGCGGGGGGCCCGTCCTGCGCGACGACCTCGCGCCCGTCGACCAGCTCATCACCCCCCAGGCGTGACGCCCTCCCCGCCCCGGCCCGCCGGCGGGGCCGGCGCCACCAGCGGGGTCGGGCGGGAGGTCGCGCGGGCGCTGGCCGCCCGGGCGGCGGCGGTGACCGCCGTCGACCGGGACCCCGTCCGCGGCCGCGCCCTGGCGGCCCAGCTCCCGGGCGGCACCTTCCTGCCCGCCGACCTCGCCGACCAGGCCCAGGTCCGCGCCACCGCCGCCGCGGTCCCCGGGCCGGTCGACGTCCTGGTCCACCCCGCCGGCACCCCCGTGCTGGCGCGGCGCCACCCCGTTGCGCGCCCTGGAACGCCCTCGCCCAGGCCGTCGCGGGCCTGCCGGCTCGCCAGGGGGCGGAGGCGCCGGTGTGGCTGGCCACGACCCCCGAGCTGCCGGCCCTGTTCTTCCGCCGCGCCACCCCCGCCCGCGTCCCGCGCTCGACCTTCGACGCCGCCCTCGGCGACCGCCTGTGGCGCCTGAGCGAGGCCAGCTCACACGCGGCCGAAGCGACGGGCCCGGCGCTGGAACTCGCCCACCGCCGCGTACAGGTCCCCCCGGCGGAAGTCCGGCCAGTAGCCGTCCGTGAAGACCAGCTCGGCGTAGGCGGCCTCCCACAGCAGGAAGTTGGAGAGGCGCTGCTCCCCCGACGTGCGCACCAGCAGGTCGACGTCGGGCGCCTCGGGACCGTAGAGGCGGGCCCGGATCGAGCGCTCGTCGACGCGGTCGGGGCGCAGGCTGCCCTCGGCGGCGTCGGCGGCGATCCGCCGGGCCGCGTCGACGAGCTCCGCGCGGCCGCCGTAGTTGAAGGCGATCTGCAGCGTCATGCGGGTGTGGTGGGCGGTCCGGGCCTCCGTGCGCTCCATGAGCTGGACCAGCCCGCGGGGCACCGGCCGGCCGCGCCGCCCGATGAAGCGGACCCGGACGCGGCGCTCGTCGAGGTCGTCGGCCCGGCGCACGAGCAGGTCGCGGTTGAAGCCCATGAGGAAGCGCACCTCCGACGGCGGGCGCTTCCAGTTCTCGGTGGAGAAGGCGTAGACCGTCAGCCAGCGCAGCCCCAGCTCCAGCGCGCCCTCGACGGTGTCGAACAGCGCCTCCTCGCCGGCGCTGTGCCCGGCGTTGCGCGGCAGCCCGCGCTCCCCCGCCCAGCGGCCGTTGCCGTCCATGATCACCCCCACGTGGGCGGGCAGGCGCGACCGGTCGATCCCGTCCAGCACGTTCACCGCTCGACGAGCTCCAGGGCGCGCAGGG
Source organism: Egibacteraceae bacterium (assembly GCA_030447925.1). Lineage (GTDB taxonomy): Bacteria > Actinomycetota > Nitriliruptoria > Euzebyales > Egibacteraceae > JAUJNX01. The sequence goes on from JAUJNX010000002.1 coordinate 40,105, forward strand.
GCCGGCCCAGATGGTAGGTGAGGTAGCTGGCGACCAGGGCCGCCGCGGCCCGGCGCACGCGCGGGTCCTCCGGCGCGTCGCGCTGGTCGCTGAGCGGCCCGCCCAGCAGGCGGCGCAGCAGGCCGGTCACCGCCGGGTCCAGCGGGTGCGCGTCGAACGGGGCGTCGTCGGGGCACAGCGCCCCGCCCGCCGCGATGGTGAACACGTCGTGGGGGCCGGGCGCGCCGCAGGCGGCGCAGGCGTCCAGGTGGGGGTGGTAGCCGGCGACCGACGCGAGCCGGAACAGGTAGCCGTCCAGGACCGCCGACGGCGTGGCCGGCGACAGCGCCAGCGTGCGCAGGCCCTCGAGCAGCAGCAGGAACAGGCGGTTGGAGCGCTCGTCCTCCTGGGCCAGGTGGTCGGCGGCCTCGACCATCGCCGACCCGCAGGCGCTGAGCGCGAAGTCGGCGCGCACCGGCGCGAACGACGTCACCAGCTCCGCCTGGGTGACGATGTCGAGGCTGCGCCCGGCGTACAGCTGCAGGTCGACGTGGCTGAACGGCTCGAGCCGGCCGCCGAAGCGCGATCCGGGGCGCCGCACCCCTTCGCGACCGCGCGCACCTTCCCCGCCCCTGCGTGAGCAGGTGGAGGATGCGGTCCTGCTCACCCAGCTTGTAGGTGCGCAGGACGATGCCCTGTTCCCGGTAGAGCGCCACCGCGCCAGGTTACGGTCCCCCGGCGGGGATCCGGTGGACCGGCGGACAGCGCCGCCGGTCCCCGTCCCGCAGGGCCGAGGAGCAACCGCCTACGCGCGGCCCCGGCGGCGCAGCAGCCGGGCGAGCAGCACAGCGCGGCGGCGACGGCCGCGCCCGCGGCCCGCGGGGCGCGCGCGGCGTTGCGGACCTGGCCCCGCACCAGCGGCCGGACGGCGCGGAGGCGCCCCGGGCGGATGCGGTTCGACCCGGCGGCGAGGCGCCCGACCAGGGAGTCGACCCCGGCGCCGGCGGTGACCACGTCGCCGTCGGGGCCCGACACGACCACGGTCACGCCCTGGTCGTGCAGGAACTCCGCCGCCCTGCGGATCGACCGGGTGTCCGACGGGCCCGCGGCGCGCACCTCTTCGAGGAAGCGCGCCGGGTTACTGGTTTCGACCCGGAGGGTGGCCCCTTCCCCGACGACGCGGCCCTCCAGGCCGTCGACGCTGACGACCAGGTCGCTGTCGAACCGCAGCGGCATCAGCCGGCCGCGCCCGCGGCGTCGTTGTCGGAGGTGGTGATGCGCAGCGTGCCGTGCAGGCGCCAGACGGCGCGGGGCGAGTCCGGGCCGGTGTCGCGGGGGACCTCCACGAGCATGTCGACGAACTCGTAGTTGATCGCCGCGCCCTTCCCCGTCAGGTAGCTCCACATCTCCTTGCCGAAGTCGGCGATCGACGTGGTCTCGCCCGACGTCGCGGGCGTCCGGCCGGTCGCTGCGGTGCCGGTGGTTGGGTCGGACATCGTGCGTGCTCCTCTGTCGCGGTGGGGTGGTCGCGCGACGCCTACCCATGAGCGCGGCTTAGTAGCCCAGCCGCGCGAGCTTGCGCGGGTCGCGCTGCCACTCCTTCATGAGCTTCACGCGCAGGTCCAGGTACACGCGGGTCCCCAGCAGCGGTTCCAGCTCCGCGCGGGCGCGGGTGCCGACGTCGCGCAGGATCTCCGCGCCGCGGCCGATGACGATGCCCTTCTGGCTGTCGCGCTCGACGTACATGGTGGCGACGACGGTGGTGACGTCCGGCGACGTCCCCGGGCCCATCTCCTCGACGAGCACGGCGACGGAGTGCGGGACCTCCTCGCGCAGCAGGGTGATCGCCTTCTCGCGGATGATCTCGGCGACGCGCTGCTCGATCGACTGGTCGGTCACCTGGCCGTCGGGGAAGTACGCGGGACCCTCGGGCATGCGCTCGACGATCAGGCGGGTCAGGACGTCGAGGTTCTCGCCCTCCGCCGCCGAGATCGGGACGATCTCCGCCCAGTCCCCCATCGCCGCCAGGCGCTGGAGGAGCGGGAGCTGCTTGGGCCGGGCGATGGCGTCGACCTTGTTGACCGCCGCGATGACCGGGGTGGTGACGTCGGCGAGCAGCCGGGCGAGGAACTCGTCGCCGCGCCCGATCCCGCCCTGGCCGTCGACGAGGAACACCACGCAGTCGACGTGGGACAGGCTGGAGCGGGCGAGGTCGTTGAGGCGGGTGCCCAGCAGCGTCCGGGGCTTGTGGACGCCCGGGGTGTCGGTGAACACCACCTGCACGCCGTCGCCGTTCAGCACCGCGCGGATCGCGTGCCGCGTGGTCTGCGGCACGGGCGTGGTGATCGCGACCTTCTCCCCCACCAGGGCGTTGACCAGCGTGGACTTGCCGACGTTGGGCCGGCCGACGACGGTGCAGAACCCGGAGCGCATGATCCCCACAGGTTAGGTGCCGGTGGCGAGCCGGGCGGGGCCGAACCCGTCGGGCAGCAGGTCGCGGCCCAGCACGTAGGACGCGGCCGGGCCGGTGTCCCCCGCGGCCAGCACCAGCAGGTCCGGCGCGAACTCGAACAGCACCTGGCGGCAGACCCCGCACGGGGTGGTCGGGCCGTCGCCGTCGCCCGCGACGGCGAGCACCGCGAGGTCGCGCGCCCCGGCGACCACCGCCGCGGGCAGCGCGACGCGCTCCGCGCAGATCGTCGGGGAGTAGGCGGCGTTCTCGACGTTGGCGCCGGTGAACATGCGCCCGTCGGCGGTGAGCAGCGCGCAGCCGACCCGGAAGCCCGAGTACGGCGCGTACGCGCGGTCGCGCATCCGCCGCGCCGTGGCGACCAGCTCGTCGTGGGTCGGGGGCGGCGCGGCGCTCACGCCCCCTGCCCGACCCGCTCCTCGGCGGCGGGCTCGTGGCGCTCGACGAGCACCTTGTCGATCCGCCGGCCGGTCACCCGCTCCGCGGTCAGGCGCGCCTGCTCGACCTCCACGGTCTCACCCGGCACCGGGACGTGGCCGAGGAGGCCGTACAGCAGGCCCCCGACGCTGTCCCACTCCTCGGCGGGCAGGTCGGCGCCCAGGAGCTCCGACAGCTCGCCCACCGGCAGGCGCGCGTCGACGCGCCAGCGGTCGTCGTCCAGCGCCTCGATCAGCGCCTCCTCGCGGTCGTACTCGTCGTGGATCTCCCCGACGAGCTCCTCGAGGATGTCCTCGATGGTGACCAGGCCGGCCAGCCCGCCGTACTCGTCGACCACGATCGCCAGGTGCACCTGGCGGCGCTGCATGTCCGCCAGGAGCTGGTCGACGCTGGCGAGCTCGGGGACGAAGTGCGGTACGCGCAGCAGGTCCGCCCACGGCCCCCGGTGGGTCCCGCGCGTGTGCAGGCGCCGCAGGACGTCCTTGGCGTAGACCAGGCCGACGATGCGGTCGTGGTCGCCGGGGGCGTGCACCGGCACGCGCGAGTGGCCCGCGGACAGGATGACCTCGACGACGTCGCCCAGCGGCGCGTCGGCGGCGACGGTGACCATGTCGGGCCGGGGCACGAGGATCTCGCGGACCACGGTGTCGCCCAGCTTGAACACGCGCTGCAGCATGGCCCGCTCGCCCGCCTCGATGACGTCGTCGGACTCCGCGACGTCGATCATCTCGCGCAGGTCCTCCTCCGACACGAACGGGCCGGACGGCAGCCGCGAGCCGGGGGCGATGAGGTCGCCGATGCGGACCAGCAGCGACGCGATCGGCGACAGCGGCAGGGCGAACAGCCGGATCCACGGCGCCGTCGCCAGCGCGACGGTCTCCGTGCGGGTCAGGGCCAGGGTCCGCGGCGCGACCTCGGCGAGGACGAACAGCGCGGTGGCCGCGGCCAGGGTCCCGACCAGGACGGCGACCCAGCCGGCCGTGTAGCGCTCCACGACCACGGTGAGCACGGCGACGCCCGCCACCTGGAGCACCAGGACGAGCAGGGCCAGGATGTTGAGGGTGCGGACCGGGTGCTGGAGCAGCGCCACGAGGCGCGGCGCGCCGCGGCGCTCCTCGTCGGCCAGGCGCAGCGCGCGGGTCAGCGACATGCGCGAGAAGGCGGTGCGGGCCGCGCTGAAGAACGCGGCGCCCAGCAGGCACACCAGGGCGACGGCGAGCGCCACGACGTCGACGCCCCTCACGACGCCGCCCCCGCCCGGAACGCGGCGAGCAACCGGTCGGTGAGCCCGAACATCTCGTCGCGCTCCCCGGGCTCGGCGTGGTCGTGGCCCAGGAGGTGGAGGATGCCGTGCACGGTGAGCAGCTCCAGCTCGGCTCCCGCCGACTGCCCGTGCTCGCCGGCCTGGGTCTCGGCGACCTGCGGGCAGAGCACGACGTCGCCCAGGATGGACGGCTCGCCGGAGGTGGTCTCGCCGGGCAGGTCCATCGGGAACGCGAGCACGTCGGTCGGCCCCTCCTCGCCCATGTGGTGGGCGTTCAGGGCGGCCATGGCGTCGCGCTCGACGCACAGGACCGACAGCTCCATCGCGGTCGGGATCCGCAGCTCGCGGAGCACGAAGTCCGCGAGGCGGCGGAGGTGGTCGGTGTCGACGGGCCGCGTCTGCTCGTCGGCCACGAACACGGCCATCAGGAGGGGGTCGCCCCCTCGCGCTCCTCGTCGTAGGCGGCGTAGGCCTCCACGATCTGCTGGACGATGCGGTGACGGACGACGTCGCGCCCGCCCAGCGCGCAGAACTCCACCCCGTCGATGTCGGTGAGGATATCCCGCACGACCCGCAGCCCCGACTGGCCCTTGTTGGGCAGGTCGACCTGGGTGACGTCGCCCGTGATGACGGCCTTGGACCCGAAGCCGAGCCGGGTCAGGAACATCTTCATCTGCTCGGGGGTGGTGTTCTGGGCCTCGTCGAGCACCACGAAGGCGTCGTTCAGGGTGCGCCCGCGCATGAACGCCAGCGGTGCGACCTCGATCGTCCCGCGCTCCATCAGCAGGGAGATCTGCTCGGCGTCCATCATGTCGTGGAGGGCGTCGAACAGCGGCCGCAGGTACGGGTCGATCTTCTCGAACAGCGTCCCGGGCAGGAACCCCAGGCGCTCGCCGGCCTCGACCGCCGGGCGCGTCAGGATGATCCGGGTGACCTCCTTGCGGCGCAGGGCCAGGACCGCCATGGCCATGGCCAGGTAGGTCTTGCCGGTGCCCGCGGGGCCGATGCCGAACGTGACGGTGTTCGCGCGGATCGCGTCGAGGTAGCGCTTCTGGCCCACCGTCTTGGGCCGGATGGCCCGCCCGCGGTGGGTGAGCGCGCTGTCGCTGAGCACCTCGGCGGGGCTGGGGTGCTCCTGGTCGCGCACGATGTCGATGGTGGCCTTGACCTTCGCCTCGTCCAGGCTCTGGCCGCCGTCGAGCAGCTTGACGAACTCCGTGAACACGCGGACCACCTGTTCGGTGTCGTCCGCGGGGCCTGTCACGGTGATCTCGTTGCCGCGCACGAGGATGTCGACGCGGTCGAAGGCACCTTCGACGAGCCTGAGGAGTCCGTCCCCGCTGCCCAGCAGCGAGACCATGGCGTGGTGGCCGGGGATCGAGGTCTTGACCTGCGTGGTACTGGTCAAGTAGCGCTCTCGGGTAGGGGACGGTGGACGCTCACCCGCAGTGTAACGCCGCGAGGGGCGTCGGCCTTCCCGCTCACGCGAGCACGGTGGACCGCGGGTAGGCGACCGCCGGGTCGGTGAGCACGTTGACGAGGTAGGGCACGCCGCTGGCGAACGCGCGCGCCAGGGCGGGCCCCAGGTCCGCCGCCCTGGTGACCGTCTCCCCCGCCCCGCCAAGGGCGCGCACCACGTCGTCGTAGCGCAGCCCCGGCTGCAGGTCCGCGGCGACGCTCCAGCCGTCGTAGATCGCCTCCATGGGGTGCTTCTCCAGCGCCCACACGCCATTGTTGCCCACGACCATGACCGCAGGCAGGCCGTGGCGGACCAGGGTGTCGGCGTCCATCAGGCCGAACCCGGCGGCGCCGTCGCCGAGCAGCGCGCAGACCTGCGCCTGCGGGCGCGCGAGCCGCGCGGCGACGGCGTAGCCCATGCCCGTCCCCAGGCAGCCGAAGGGGCCGGGGTCCAGCCAGCAGCCGGGCGTGCGGCTGTCCAGGTACTTGCCCGCGTAGGAGACGAAGTCGCCGCCGTCGCCGATCACGACGGCGTCGGGGTCCAGGGCGCGGCGCAGCTCGCCGTACACGCGCGCGGGATGGATCGGGTCGCCGTCGGCCGCCAGCAGGTCGCGCTCGGCGTCGCGGGCGGCGCGCTCCAGGTCGCGCAGGCGCTCCGCCCAGGCGGCGCGGGCGACGGCGAGGTCCCCGGTCGGGCCACCGATCCTGTCGGCCAGGCCGAGCAGCGCGGTGGCCAGGTCCCCCGCGACACCGGCGGCGAGGTCGACGTGGCCCGCCAGCCCCTCGGGGCTGTCGGCCAGGTGGACGACGCGGGCGGGGCCGAAGCGCCCGAAGCCGAGGCGGAAGTCCAGCGGCGTCCCCGCCACGACCACGAGGTCCGCCTCACCCAGCGCCGTGCGCCGCGCGCGGGCGATCGCCAGCGGGTGGTCGGGGGGCACCAGCCCGCGGCCCATGCCGTTGAGCAGGACGGGGGCGGCGGCGGTCTCGACCAGGGCGCGCAGCGCGTCCCCCGCCCCGCCCAGCCACACGTCGGTGCCCGCGACCAGGACCGGCCGCTCCGCGGCGGCCAGGGCGGTCGCGGCGCGGTCCAGGGCGTCGGTGTCGACGGGCTCGGGCGCGGGGTGCGACCACGCGGGGACGGTGGCCTCGTCGGCGGGGGCGAACACGACGTCCAGGGGGATGTCGACGAAGGCGGGGCCGCGGTGGGGGCTCGCGGCGGTGCGCAGGGCGTCCAGGACGTCCACCGCGACGCCCGCGGGGTCGGCCGCGGTGCCCGCCAGCTTGGTGAGCGGCGCGAGGAACGCGACGTGGTCCAGCTCCTGCAGGCTGCCCGTCCCCCAGGTCGCGGCCGGCGCGCGCCCGCCGATCACCAGCAGCGGGGACCCGCCGAAGCGGGCGGTCGCCACGGCCGACATGCCGTTGGTCACGCCGGGGCCGGCGGTCAGCGCGGCGACCTGCGGGCGGCGCGTCAGCTTGGCCAGGCCCTCCGCGGCGAACGCCGCCGCCTGCTCGTGGCGGGTGTCGACCAGGCGCACGCCCTCGTGCCGGCAGCCGTCGTAGAGCGGGAACAGGTGGCCGCCCGACAGCGTGAACAGGTGCTCGACCCCCGCCCCGCGCAACGCCCGGACCGCCAGGTGCCCACTCGCAAGCTCGCCCATGGCCGGCAGCCTAACGGGCGGGTGGGACACCTAGGCCGTGTCTCCTGACTCCGTACTCGGAAGCCGCCCGGCGTCTGAGGTGCACCCCTAGGGGGCGGGCTCGCGGAGCGCGATCTCGGGCGCGAGCAGGGCGCGGTCCTTGCCGTCGCGCTTCGCGCGGTACAGCGCGTCGTCCGCGGCGCGGAAGAGGGCGTCGGGCGGCACGTCGGGCCGGACGGCGGTGGCGACGCCGACGGAGATCGTCACCCGTGGGAGCGGGTCGCGGGCGCGGCCGACCGCGTCGACGGCCCGCATCAGGACACCCAGTGCGGTCTCCGGTTCGCAGCCGGGCAGCAGCGCAGCGAACTCCTCCCCGCCGACGCGGTAGACCTGGTCGCCCTCGCGCAGGCTGCGCTGGAGCCGGTCGGCGACGTGGCACAGGACCCGGTCGCCGGTGGCGTGGCCGTGCCGGTCGTTGACCTGCTTGAAGTCGTCGACGTCGAGCACCGCCAGCGCGACCGGCTCGTCGGGGGCGGTGCGCCGCAACGCCCCCCGCAGGTCGTCCCAGAACACCCGGCGGTTGCGCAGCCCGGTGAGGCTGTCGCGCTCGGCCGCGTGGCGGGCCTGCTCGTAGAGCCGGGCGTTGCGCAGCGCCAGCGCGGTGATGTCGGCCAGGCCGGCCAGGAACGCGCGGTCGGCGGGGGGGAACGAGAGCGGGCGGTCGGTGACGACCGCCAGGCCCGTGGTGAGGACCCCGTCGGTGCGGTGGGCCGCGATCATCAGCGCCCGCGCGTGGTCCGGGGCCAGCGCGCGCAGGCCGGGGGCGGCCGCGAGGTCCCCGACGACGACCACGCCGTCGCGCTCCAGCCGTCGCAGCAGGTGGCGCGGAACCTGCTCGAAGCGCGCCGCCTCCGAGGGGTGGCGGCCGTCGCCGTCGGAGCGGACGAGGACGACCGCCCGCGGCTCGAAGCGCAGCAGGGACATCTCGAAGGCGTCGAGGCGCGCCAGCGCCGCCTTGGCGATCAGGCCGAAGACCCGGTCGAAGTCGAAGGTCTCCGTCATCGTCTTCGCGATCTCGTACAGCTCGGCCATGGTCGACGCCTGCTCCCGCGTGGCGGCGTGCAGCCGTGCCTGCTCGACCGCGAGCGCGACCCGGAAGGTGATGCTGGTGAGCAGCCCCACGTCGTCCTCGGTGAAACGCTCCGGCCGGCAGCGGAGCAGTCGCAGCACCCCGAGGGGCTCGGCCGCGTGCCCCCGCACCGGCAGCCACAGCCCGCTCTGCGCACCGGGGAGACCCGCCGGGATCCGCGGGGAGCCGGTGTCGGTGGTCCGGACCGGCGAGCCCGTGCGGACGACCTGCTCGGCCACCTGGTCCCGCACCACCTGCCCGGGCGGCGCGTCGTCCTCGGGGATGCCCAGGGCGGCGAGGTGGCACAGCCGGCCGGCCTCGTCACGCACCAGCAGCGACACCACGTCGGCGCGGAACAGCTCGGAGAGCGTGGACAGCACGCGGTCCACGAGCGTCGGCAGGCTCGCCGGCTCGGCGAGGACGGTGAGCACCCGCGACAGCCGGGTTGCGTGGCGCAGCGCGGTGTGGGCGGAGGCGATCGCCCGGTCGCGCTCCTCCTGCAGCGCCTGCTCGGGGAGCGCCACGGTCACAGCGCCATGGCGGTCATGGTCGCGTTGTGGAACCCCTGGCCGCCGACCGTGCGCGCGAACTCGCCGTAGGAGTGCAGCCCGAAGGTCGGCAGGTCGCCCGCGGCGCGCTGCAGCCGCTGCGCCTCCTCCCCCGCCCGCTGCGCGTGGATGTCCTGGTGCAGGGCGCAGCTGAAGGCCAGCAGCACCCCCGGCGGGGGTCCCGACCGCTCCAGCGCCGCCGCGGCGAGCCGGTCGGCCGCCGCCAGCAGGGTGTCGGAGGAGCCGCGCATGACCTGCACCGCGGCCCCGGCGGGGACGTGGCCGAACGCGATGAGGTCGTCCTCGGCGATCTCGGGGCGCTCGACGGAGGTCTGCACGCTGCGGATCACGAAGGACCCGTCGGGTTGCAGGAGCCCGAGCGGGCGCAGCGCGCGCAGCGGGAAGCGCGCCGCGGGCACCGGCTCGAGGTGGGCGTCGGGGTCCGCGAGCAGCGCCTCGGCGTACGCGCGGGCGGCGGGGCGCCCGCCGATCTCGGACACGATCGCGCCGGCGCTGCGGGTGACCAGCAGCGGGACCCCGGCGGCGGTCCAGCCGTGGGTGGCGACGACCCGCAGCGGGTGGTCCGACGCGATCCAGGCGGCGACGGCGGCGTCGGCCAGGACCCGATCGTCGTGGAAGACCAGGGTGCGGACCATCCGCCGGTCGTCGCCCGCGCTGCCGCCCACCACCGGGACGGCGGCGCCGGTGACGCGGTGGAGGCCGTGCACGACCCCCTGCTGGTCGCCGGCCAGGCCGTCGGTGAGCAGCAGCAGCGCGGCGCAGGGACCGGGCGGCCCGTCCACCGCGGCGCGTGCGGCGCGCGCCAGGCTCCGCCCCGTGCCGTCGGGGTCGCCGGCGATCCCGGTCACCGCGGCGGTGCCGAAGCGGTAGGGCCCCGCGGTGAGGGCGAGCACGGCGACGCCGCTGCCGGGCGGCAGGTGCGCGCCGCCCGCGAACGCGCCGTCGCTGGTGGCGCCGATCAGGGGTGCGCCGCCGGTGCGCTCGCGAACCGCGGCGAGCAGGCGCGGGAGGTCGTAGCGCACCGTGGCGTAGACCACGACGAGCGCGGGCCGGCCGGGCAGCCGCGCGACCGCCTGCCCCGCCGCCTCCGCCCCCGCGCGCGCCGCGTCGCCCGCCCGGCTCGACCCGATCCCGGCCGCGAGCCCCATGTCCCTCAGCCCCCAACCCCACGGTGGTCGTCCCGGTCACCCGTGCGAGTGTCGACCGGCCCGCCCCCCACCTTGACGACGGGTTGGGCGGGCGGCCTAGGGGTGCACCTCAAACGCCGGGCGGCTTCCGCCTGCGGAGTCAGGAGACACGGCCTAGGGGTGCACCTCAAACGCCGGGCGGCTTCCGCCTGCGGAGTCAGGAGACACGGCCTAGGGGTGCACCTCAAACGCCGGGCGGCTTCCGCCTGCGGAGTCAGGAGACACGGCCTAGGGGTGCACCTCAAACGCCGGGCGGCTTCCGCCTGCGGAGTCAGGAGACACGGCCTAGGGGTGCACCTCAAACGCCATGCTCGACCGGCGTGCAGGGCGGAGCCCGCAGGGGTCAGGAGACACGCCCTACGGGGCGGCGAGCAGGTCGTAGCGGTCCAGGATCCGCACGACGTAGAGCTGGGTCTCGGGGAACGGCGGGATGCCGGGGCCGGCGTCGTCGACGTTGCCGGGACCCGCGTTGTAGGCGGCCAGGGCGAGGTCCGCGCGGCCCGGGTAGCGGTCCAGCAGCCCGCGCAGGTAGCGGGCGCCGCCGTGGAGGTTGTCGACCGGGTCGAAGGGGTCCACCCCGACCTCCCGGGCGGTGCCGGGCAGCAGCTGGGTCAGTCCGATCGCGCCCGCCGGCGACACGACCTCGGGCCGGAAGGTCGACTCGGTCCACACCAGGGCGGCGAGCAGGCGGGGGTCGACGCGCTCCGCGGTCGCGGCGGCCTCGATCGCGGGCGCCCACGGCGGTCCGCCCGCCGGCAGGCGGTCCGCCCAGGCGGGGACGGGCCCGGCGGGGGGCTCCCCGACGCGGGCGCGCTGGAGCAGCGCGACCTGGGCGGACAGGTCCTGCACCAGCACCGCCTGCGCCGCCACGTCGGACTGCAGCTCGGCGAACAGCGCGAGGCGCCGGTCCTGCGCGACCCGCGAGGCCGCCAGCAGCGCCGACCGCTCCGCCACCAGCGCCTCGGTCGCGGCCACCGCCTCCGCGGCGCCGCGCTGCTGGGCCTCGGCCTGCGCCGTCGCGCGCCGGACCTCGCGGGCGGCCCCCTGCTCCGCGGTGCTCAGGGCCTGCGCGTCCTCCAGCAGGACGACGTCGTTGGTGACCAGCACCTGCAGGTAGGGCAGGCGCTCGGCGAGGGTGCCCTCGTCGCCCGCCCCGAGCAGGGTCCCGAACATGCCGGCGGCAGCGCCGCCCGCCGCGCCCTGCTGGTACAGCTCGCGCGCGTGCTCGGCCAGCCGCTCCTGCTGGCGGTCCAGCGCGGTGCGCACCTCCGCCAGGCGGTCGCGGGCGGCGCCCAGGCGCGCCCGGGCGTCGTCGCGACGGCGCTCCCCCGCGGCCAGGGCCGTGCGCGCGGGCTGCAGGCGCTGCTCGACGGCGGCCAGGTCGGCGCGGGAGCCCACCACGATCTCCAAGCCGGCGGCGACCTCCGAACCCCGCTGCGAGAGACCCTGAACGGCCGAGGCACGCCACGCCTCCGCCGCGGCGCGCCGCCCCACCGCCACGTACAGCTCCAGGGCTCCAGGCGCTGCTCGACGGCGGCCAGGTCGGCGCCCAGCCGGTCCAGCTCCTCCTCGCCGGCGGCGACCTCCGCACCGAGCTGCGCGAGCCGCTGCTCGGCGGCGGCCCGCCCCGCCTCCGCGGCGTCGCGCCGGCGCACGGCCTCGTCCAGGTCCTGCGCCACCGCCACCGGCGCGAGCACGACGACGACCGCGGCCAGGGCGGCCGCCGCGACGCTGCGACGTGTCCGGAGGTGCATGTCGGGGCGAAGCCTAGTCCGCGCGCCCCGCCGCGTCGCCCGGAATCGTCCATCGACCCCCGGCGCCCGCGGTCCAGCCCTCGTGCGCGGCGGGCGGGCGTGGTAAGTCTGTCGCCATGCCGCTCCCCGCGCTCGCTGTCGCCCTGGACGTGAACGAGACGCTGTTCTCGCTGGACCGCATGGCCGCCCGGCTGCCACCGGGCGCGCTGCCGACCTGGTTCGCGCGCGTGCTGCGCGACGGGTTCGCGCTGACCGTCACCGGCGACGCGCCGCGCTTCCGCGACCTCGCGCTGACCCACCTGGCCGCCTTCACCGACGACCCGGAGGGCGTGCTGGCCGAGTTCGGGCGGCTCGACCCGCACCCCGACGTCCGGCCCGCGCTGGAGCGCCTGCGCGACGCCGGCGTGCCCGCGGTGACGCTCACCAACGGGTCGTCGGACCCGGTGCGGGCGATGTTCGCCGGCGCGGGGCTGCAGGACCTGGTCCAGGGCTACCTGTCGGTCGACGACGTCGGGGTGTGGAAGCCGCGGCCCGAGCCCTACCACCACGCGGCGGCCCACCTCGGCGTGCCGCGCGACCGGCTCGCGCTGATCGCCGTGCACGGCTGGGACGTCCACGGCGCCAAGCGCGCCGGCCTGCTCGCCGGCTGGTGCAGCCGGCTGGAGGGCGCGCTGCTCACCCAGTACGAACGGCCCGACGTGACCGGCGACACCCTGGTCGAGGTCGTGGACGGACTGCTGGGAGGACCCCGATGAGCGCGACCGACGACCTGCTGGCCAACGCCGAGCGCTACGCAGCGACCTTCGACAGGGGCGACCTGCCCGGACCGCCCGCGCTCGGCGTCGCGATCGTCGCGTGCATGGACGCGCGCCTGGACCCGGCCGCGCTGTTCGGCCTGTCGGAGGGCGACGCCCACGTCATCCGCAACGCTGGCGGGGTCGTCACCGACGAGGAGATCCGCTCCCTCGCGATCTCCCAGCACCTGCTGGGCACCACCGAGATCGTCCTGGTCCACCACACGGGCTGCGGCATGCTCACCTTCACCGACGAGGACCTCGCCGCCCGCCTGGAGGCCGAGACCGGCGCCCGCCCCGCCTGGTCCGCCCACGCCTTCGCCGACCTCGACACCGACGTCCGCGAGGCGATGGCCCGCCTGCGCGAGAGCCCCTTCCTCCCCTCCAAGCAGATCCGCGGCTTCGTCTACGACGTCACCACCGCCGCCCTCCGCGAGGTCGCCTGAGGGTCAGTGGCCGCGGAAGGCTTCCTGGAGCCACCAGGAGGCCATGGGCACGACCTTGGCGTCGAGCAGGAGGGGCCCGGTGCGGGGGCCGTCGAGCCAGGCGGGCAGGGCGCGCAGGTCGGCGGGGCTGCGGACGGTCGCGGCGGTGCAGCCGAAGCCGCGGGCGATGGCGGCGAGGTCGGTGTCGGGGAAGGTCACCGTGTCGAGGGGCTCGCCGGGGAAGTGGTGGACCTCCGCGCCGTAGGCGGCGTCGTCGTAGACCACGACCACCAGCGGGAGGCCGAGGCGGACGGCGGTCTCCAGCTCGGCGATGGACAGCAGCGCGCCCCCGTCGCCGAGGACCGCGACGGGCAGGCGGCCGGGCGCGGCGAGCGCCGCGCCGATCGCCGTGGCCAGGCCCAGCCCGATGGACTGGAAGGACTGGGTGAAGCAGAAGGCGCGCTCGTCGGGCACCGCCAAGTAGGCCGACGGCCAGCCCATGAAGTTGCCGCTGTCCACGGCCACGACGCGGTCGCCGGGCAGCAGGTCGTCCAGGGCGACCGACAGGGTGCGCGGGTCGATGTGCGCGGCGTCGCCCTCGTCGCGGTGGGCGACGTCGCGCCAGCGCACGCCCGGCCCGGGGTGCGACCGCCCGGCGCGGTGCCCGCGACGGTCGAGCTCCGCGAGGACCGCGGCGGCGGTCAGCCCCACGTCGCCCAGCACGCCGAGGTCGGTGCGCCCGGTCGCGCCCAGCGCGGCGGCCTCGAGGTCGACCTGGGCCACCGTGGCCTCGGGCCCCAGGAGACGGCCGTGCCGCGTCGTCCACATGGTCAGCGAGCAGCCCCAGGCGACCACGACGTCGGCGCGCGCCCGGCCAGCAGCACCGGCCGGCGCGCCGCGGCGAGCAGGTCCGCGAGCGCCGCCACCGCCTCGGGCGCCGCGCGGGCGGCGGCGGCGGCGCCCACGGCACCCCGGCCCCGTGCCCCACCCCGTCGCCCGCTTCCGCACCCGCCCCGGCCGCGGTGCTCGCCGCGGCCTCCAGGGCGTGCAGGGCGGTCTCGGCCTCGGGCGGGAGGTCGGCGGCCTGGACGTCCAGGGGGAGGTTCAGGACGACGGTGCGGCGGTCGACCAGCGCGTGGCGCAGCGCGCGGGCGGTGTCGGCGACCGCGGACGCGGGGGTGTGCACGCGGTCCGCCGCCGCGCCCACGGCGGCCGCCAGCGCGTCCTGGGCGACCCGGAAGTTGGAGCGCACCGCCGACGCGCCGGTGTCGGCGGCCAGGACCACCAGCGGGGTGCGGCTCTTCGCCGCCTCGGTGATCCCCGTCATCGCGTTGGTCAGCCCGGGCCCCTGGTGGACGGTCAGGACCCCCAGCTCGCCGCTGGTGCGCGCGTAGGCGTCGGCCATCGTGGCCGCGCCGGCCTCGCCGCGGGCGGCCACGAAGCGCACCCCGGCGGCGACCAGCGCCCCGGTGACGTGGAAGTTGCCGCTGCCCACGACGCCGAAGGCGTGGCGCGGCCCGGCCGCCGCCACAACCCGGCCGACGGCCTCCGCGACCCGCACCGTCAGCGCTCGACCAGGGCGAGGACGCGGGCGGGGCCGCCCGACCCGCCGACGATGGGCAGGGGCGCGACGACCAGCACCGCCCCGGTCGGCGGCAGCCGGTCGAGGTTGCGCATCTGGGTGAGCCCGTACCTGCCCGCGCCGAGCAGCTCCTGGTGGCACGGGAACGGCGGGTCGAAGCCGTGCGCCGCCCCGGCGTCGGTGCCCACCGTCTCCACCCCGAACCCGGTGATCGGCGCCTCGCGGGCCAGCCAGCGGGCGCAGTCCACCGACACCCCCGGGGTGTGCGGGCCGGTCGCGTCGGCGTTGAGGAACGCGGCCTGGTCACCCGCGCGCGCGTCCCACCCGGTGCGCAGCAGCAGCCACCCGCCCTGCGGCAGGGGGCCGTGCGCCGCCTCCCACGCGCGGACGTCGTCGACCTCGAGCAGGAAGTCGGGGTCGGCGGCGGCCTGGGCCGACGCGTCGAGGACCGCGGCGGGCCCGACCAGGCGGGCCGGCGGGACCTGGGCGACGTCCTCCCCGTCCCGGCCGGTGACCCAGTGGACGGGCGCGTCGAGGTGGGTGCCGGTGTGCTCGCCGGTGGTGAAGTCGTTCCAGTACCAGGCGGGGCCGCGGTCGTCGTAGCGGCTGAGCTCGTGCAGCTGGAAGGTCGCGGTGTTGGCCAGCGGCTCGGGCAGGCGCAGGACCGGGGTCGACGCCGACAGGGGCGCGGTGAGGTCGACGACCTCGACGTCCCCGGCGGCCAGGGCCGCCAGCAGCGCGGGCAGGGCGGCCATCAGCCGGTCGCCCGGTCGTGGCCGGCCGCGCGCAGGGCGGCGCGGATGCGGTCGGCGGCGTCGTCCAGGGCGGCGGAGTCCGGGTCGGGGTCGGCGCGGGCGAAGTCCAGCTCCTCGATCGCGTCGATGGGGATCAGGTGGGCGTGCACGTGGGGCACCTCCAGGCCGACGAAGGACAGGGCGACCTTGGCGGGGGTGAAGGCCGCGGCGATCCCGCGGGCGATGTCCTTCGCCGCGTCCATCAGGTGGCGGTAGTCCGACGGCTCGAGGTCGATCCAGTGGTCGACCTCGGTCCGCGGCACCACCAGGGTGTGCCCGGGCCGGACCGGCGCGATCGACAGGAACGCCACGCAGGACGGGTCGGACCACACGAACCGGGCGGGCAGCTCGCCCGCGATGATGCGGCTGAACACGCTGGGCATCAGGGCACCTCCAGGTGCAGGGCGCGGGCGAGGAAGGTGAGGACGTCGGCGCGCTCCTCGATCGCCGCCGACGTCGGCTTGCCGGCGCCGTGGCCGGTGGCGGTCTCGACCCGGAGGAGCACCAGGGCGTCGCCCGCCTGGGCGGCCTGCAGCGCGGCGGCGAACTTGTAGGAGTGCGCCGGCACGACGCGGTCGTCGTGGTCGCCGGTCACCACCAGCGTGGGCGGGTAGGCGGTGCCGGGACCGATGCGGTGCAGCGGCGAGGCCGCGAGCAGCGCGGGGAACGCGTCCGGGTCGTCGGCCGACCCGTACTCGGGCACCCAGGCCCAGCCGATCGTGAAGCGGTGGAAGCGCAGCAGGTCCAGGACCCCGACCTCGGGCACGCAGGCGCCGAAGCGCTCCGGCGCGCGGGTGAGGCACGCGCCGACCAGCAGGCCCCCGTTGGAGGCGCCGTTGAGGCCCAGCCGGTCGGGGCTGGTCGCCCCGTCGTCGATCAGGGCGGCGGCGACGGCGAGGGCGTCGTCGATCACCCGCTCGCGGTTGGCCGGCCCGCGCCCGGCCTCGTGCCACGCCTCGCCGAACTCCCCGCCCCCGCGCAGGTTGGCCACCGCGAGCTGCCCGCCCAGCTCCAGCCACACCGCCCACGCCACGCGGTAGGCCGGCGTGATGGGGATGCCGAAGCCGCCGTAGCCGTACAGCAGCGTCGGGACGTTCGGGTCCGGCGCCGCGCCCGCCGCGCGCACCAGCCAGTACGGCACCCGCGTCCCGTCCGCGCTGGTGGCCGCGCACCGGGAGGTCGTGAAGGCGGCGGGGTCCGGACCGCCCGGGGCGGACCACGCGGGCGCGGTGGTCCCGCGGTCGAGGTCGTGGCGGAACACCGCGGGCGGGACGGTGAAGCCGGTGAACGACAGGTGCACCACGGGGTCGTCGGACCGCCCCGACAGCGCGTCGACGGTGCCGAGCCCCGGCAGCGCGACCTCGCCGAGGTCCGTCCCGTCCAGGCCGTGGCGGCGCACCCGCGAGCTGGCGTCGTCCAGCCAGCGTGTGACCAGCCGCCCGCCGGCGACCTGCGCGGCCTCCAGCGTCGCGGGGCCCTCGGGGACGACCTCGCGCCAGCGGTCGGGGCGGGGGTCGGCGGTGTCGATGGCCACGACCCGCCCGCGCGGGGCGTCGCGGTCGGTGCGGACGTACAGGACGTCACCGTCCGCGCCGGCCAGCGCGTAGGCCGCGTCCAGGTCGTCCAGCAGCGGCACGAGGTCCAGGGCGCCCGGGTCGCCGCCGCGCAGGTCGGCGACCCACAGCCGGTTGCGCCGGTCGGTGCCCTCCCACACGTGCACGACCAGCCAGCGCCCGTCGCGGGGAACGACGGGGTCGAAGCCCCAATCGGGCCGGTCGGGGCGCTGCACCACCAGGACGTCGTCGTCCTGGTGCGTCCCGGCGCGGTGGAACCACAGCTGCTGGCCCTGGTTGGGGTCGACGAGGTCGCGGCCGGGGGCGGGCGCCGGGTAGCGGCCGTAGAAGAAGCCCGCGCCGTCGGCGGTCCACGCGGCCGTGGAGAACTTGCCCCAGCGCAGGACCTCGGGGAGGTCGGTCCCGTCCTCGACCCGGCGGACCCGCCAGGTCTGCCAGTCCGACCCGGCCTCGCTGGCGGCCCAGGCGACCAGGCGGCCGTCGCGGCTGGCGGCCACGGCCGCGAGCGCGACCGGCCCGTCGGCGTCGAGCGCGGCCGGGTCCAGCAGGACGCGGCCCTCCTCGTCAGGACCCGCCATGGTCCACAGCACGTCCTGGTCCTGCAGGCCGCTGTTGCGCAGCTGGAACCAGCGGTCGCCCTCGCGCCAGGGGACGCCGCGCCGGGGGCGGTCCCAGCGCGCGGCGAGCCGGTCGCGGACGCGGTCGCGCAGCCCGTCGCCGCGGTCAAGCCACGCCCGCGCCGCCGCGTTCTGCTCGTCGACCCATGCCCGGACGCGCGGGTCGGCCGGGTCCTCCAGCCAGCGGTACGGGTCCGCGACGGCGGTGCCGTGGAGGTCGTCGACGTGGTCGACCCGGGGTGTCGGCGGCGGCATGGGCGCCGACGTTACGCCAGACGGCCGCGCAGCGTCAGCACCGCGGCCGCCGCCACCAGGGCGGCCGTCTCGGTGCGCAGGACGGTCGGGCCGAGGGTCGCGGCGGGCAGGCCGGCGGCGGCGACCTCGGCGGCGGTGAGACCACCCTCCGGGCCGATGCCCAGGACGAGGTCGGCGGCGTCGGCGGGCAGCACGGCGCGCAGCGGCACCGTCGCCTCCTCCCACAGGACCGCGCCGGCGGCCCCGGGCGGGAAGGCCGCGGCCCAGGCCACGGGATCGGGGACCTCCAGCGCGCGGGCCCGGCGGCTCTGCTTGGCCGCGGCGTGGGCGACGGCCCGCCAGCGGCGCACCGCCTTGTCCCCGCGCGCCTCGTCCAGGCGCACCTGGGTGCGCACCGAGACCGCCGGGACCAGGCGGTCGACGCCCACCTCGGACAGGCGCTGGACGACGTCGTCGAACTTGCGCCCCCGCGGCAGGGCGTGGACGACGGTCAGGCGCGGCACCGGCACGGGCACGGCCACCGCGGCCTCGACGTCGAGGACGACCTCGTCGCCGGCGCGCCGGACCCGCGCCCGGTACAGCGTGCCGGTGCCGTCGGCCAGGCTGACCGGGCTGCCGGGCCGCGCGCGCAGCACGACGGCGAGGTGGCGGGCGTCCTCGCCGCGCAGCACGGCCCGGTCGCCCTCCACGTCGCGGGGGGCGACGAGGAAGTGCGGGCCGGTCGTCGGCTGCGACATCGCGTGGCGCTCCTCCGGGTCCGCCGGGGCGCCCGGCGGTCCCGCGGTCGGGACGCGGCGGGTCAGGCGCCGCCGAAGGCCTCGCGCAGGCGGCCGAACAGGCCGCGGTGGCCGTCGCCGAGCTCGGGGGCCTGCTCGCCGCGCAGCTCGGCGAAGCGGCGCAGCAGGGCCTCCTGCTCGGCGTCGAGGTCCTCGGGGGTGAGGACCCGGCAGTGGACGTGGAGGTTGCCGCGCGACCCGCCGCCCGACAGTCGCGGCATGCCCATGCGCTTGAGGGTGATGACCTGGCCGTTCTGGGTCCCCGGGGCGACGCGCACCGGCTGCTCGCCGTAGAGGGTGTCGAGCACCAGCTCCACGCCCAGGGCGGCCTGGACCATCGGCAGGTCCAGCTCGCAGTGCAGGTCGTTGCCCTCGCGGGTGAAGCGGTCGTGGCGCCGGACGCGGGTGCGCACGTACAGGTCCCCGGGCGTCCCGCCGTTGCGGCCCGCCTCGCCGCGGCCCAGCAGCCGCAGGCGGGTGCCGTCGTCCACCCCGGGCGGGACGTCGACGGTGACGGTCTCGGTGACCCGGCGGCGGCCCTCGCCGTGGCAGGTGGTGCAGGGCTGGGGGATGCGCTGGCCGGTCCCCCGGCAGGTCGGGCAGGTGGTGGTCGTCAGCATCTGGCCGAAGACGCTGGAGCGGACCTGCTGCACGGCGCCCGCGCCGCCGCAGGTGTCGCACCGCACCGGCTGGGTGCCCGGCGCCGCGCCGCTGCCCCCGCAGGTGTCGCAGGCGCGCGCCACGGTCAGGTCGACCTCGTGGGGACCGCCCTCCGCGGCCTCCTCCAGCGTCAGCGGCAGGTCGACCAGCGCGTCGCGCCCGGCGTTGCTCTGGCGCCCCCCGCTGCGCACGCCCGCCCCGCCGAACCCGCCGAAGAAGGCGTCGATGAGGTCGGAGAGGTCGCCGAACCCGCCCGCGCCGCCCATCCCGCCGGGGCCGCGCGGGTCGCCGTAGCGGTCGTAGTTGGACCGCGCCTCGGGGTTGCGCAGGACCTCGTAGGCGGTCGTGAGCTCCTTGAACGCCTCCTCGTCACCGCCGGCGTCGGGGTGCAGCTCACGGGCGCGACGGCGGTAGGCGCGCTTGATCGCCTCCTCGTCGGCGTCGCGCGCGACGCCGAGGATCTCATAGAGGTCGCGCACGGAGGATGAACCGGTGGTGGACAAGGATCGGGCTCGATCGGTCAGCGGACGGACAGTTCGGCGAGCGCCTTCTCGAGACTGGAGGCTACCGCCTGCACCGCCGCGAGGGTCCGGGGGTAGTCCATGCGCGTCGGCCCCAGGACGCCCACCGACCCGACCGCGCCGCCCGCGGAGCCGTAGCTGGCGGCGACCACCGAGCAGGCGGCCAGCTCCACGAGCGGCAGCTCGGTCCCGATGCGCACGCCCGGGTCGCCCTGGTCCAGCGCGCCGCGGACCGCGTCGAGGAGCAGGACCTGCTCCTCCAGCGTCTCGTAGACCTGCTTGACCTGCTCGATGCGGTCGAAGTAGCCGGGCCCCGCGATGTTGGCGGTGCCGCCGACGAACACCTCGCCCTGGTCCGGCGCCGGGGCGGCGCCCTGGCGCAGCGCCTCGGCGACCGCGTCGAGCAGGGCGCGCAGCTCCGGCGGGGCGGCGGCGGCGACGCCCGCCACGACGTCGGGGGCCTGGTCGGCGCGCAGCCCCGACACCGAGCTGTTGACCGCGTGGCGGGCGCGCTGGACGTCGGCCTCGCCGACCGGCTCGTCGAGCAGCACCCGCCGCTTCTCGACCCGGCCGGTGTCGTCGATCAGCACGACCAGCACGCCGCTGGCGCCGACGGGCAGCAGCTCGACGTGGCGCAGGATCCGCCGGGTGACGCGCGGCGCGACGACCAGCGAGGCGAAGCGCGTGAACCGCGACAGCGCCAGCGAGGTCCGCCGCAGCAGATCCTCCAGGTCGCTGGCGTCGGCCAGGACCGCCTCCAGCGCGGCGCGGTGCTCGGGGCGCAGGGCGGTGCGGTCGGGCAGGGTGTCGACGAAGTAGCGGTAGCCCTTGTCGGTGGGCACGCGGCCGGCGGAGGTGTGCGGCTGGACGATGAAGCCCTCGTGCTCCAGCACGGCCATGTCGGCGCGCACCGTGGCGGCGGACACGCCGAGGTCGGCCTCGTCGACCAGCCGCTTGGAGCCGACCGGCTCACCGTTGCGCACGTAGTGCTCGACCACCGCCTTGAGGATGGTGGCCTTCCTGGAGTCCAAGGCGGTCCCGTCCATGCCACACCTCCCCTGCTCGTCTGGCAGTCCGGCCTCCAGAGTGCCAGCCTCCGGGGCCGCGGGCACGTGGAAGGGTCCGGGGAGCATACGAGGACGCGCACCTCGCCGACCCTTCCTGCAACTGCGTCGCAATAGCGCTAACCCCCGCTTAAACATTAGCCTGCCGTTTCCCCGCGGGTCACCTGTGCGTTCCCGGGCGACCGGACAGTGCTCCCGTTGTTCGAGCGATCACGTGAAAGCGGGGGCGGCATGGGCCAGGACCACCAGCACGGGCACGACCACGACCACCACCACGGGCGGCAGGACGCCGCCACGGCGGACTGGGCCGACCCGTCGGTCCCCGACAGCGAGCTGTCGCCGGGCGGGCTGGACCGGCGCCGGTTCCTCCAGCGCGCGGGCCTGCTGGGCGCCGCCGTCCTGGCGGGCGGGACCGCCTCGGCCGGCCCCGCCGCCGCGCAGACCGCGGACGCCGCGGGTCGGGTGCCCGAGGTCGACGACCCGCGCCGCCAGTACGGCTGGTTCGCGGGCGACCACCACATCCACACCCGCTTCAGCCCCGACGCCATCTACCTGGTCCAGCAGCAGGCCGAGAAGGCCGTCGAGTTCGGCCTGGACTGGATGGTCATCACCGACCACGGCGGGCCGACGCACCAGAAGCTGTCGATCGACCCGACCGCCGCGGAGATCGAGGCGGCCCGGGCGACCAACGACATCCTCATCTACCAGGGCGTGGAGTGGAACATCCCCGCCGGCGAGCACGCCACGGTGTTCGTGGCCCCCGGGGCGGGGTCGGTGGAGGTCCTCAAGTCCTTCGAGGGCGCCTACGACGGGGCGATCCTGGCCGCCGACGGCGCCATCGCCCGGCCCACGGAGAACTCCCCCGCCGCCGAGGAGTACGCCTACCGCGGCCTGCGCTACCTGGCCGAGCAGGTCGCCGCGGGCAACGCGCCCGACGCCGTCATGCTCCCCAACCACGTCTCGCGGCGAGGGCTCGACTCCCCCCACGAGCTGCGCGGCTACCGCGACAGCGCGCCGGGGATCGCGATCGGCATGGAGGGCGCGCCCGGCCACCAGGCCGCGAGCATCCCCGAGGCCGCGGGCGGCCTCGGCGACGACCGCGGGTTCTACGGCAACACACCCAACCCCGACTCGTTCCCCGGCTACCCGGTCGAGTCCTACTTCACCTACGGCGGCTTCGACTACAACGTCGCCAAGGTCGGCGGCCTGTACGACGCGCTGCTCGCCGAGGGCAAGCGCTGGTGCATCACCGCGACGTCCGACGCGCACTTCGTGCACGAGGAGACCTTCGCGCGCGGCGGCACCCCCGAGCAGCAGACCAGCGCCTACTGGCAGACCACCGGCGCCTACCTGCCGCCGGTCGACACCGGCGTCCCCAGCCCGGCGGGCGACTTCTGGCCCGGCTACTACTCCACGACGCTGGTCGGCGCCGCCTCGCGCGACTACCTGGCGATCATGGAGGGCCTGCGCGCCAGCCGCACCTACGCCGTCCACGGCGGCCTGGTGCGCGGGGTCGACCTGCGCATCGCCACCCTGGGCCGCAGCGGCAGCTACGGGTCGACCGTCGGCGGCCGGGCGCAGGTCGGGCGCGGCGGCAACGTGTTCGTGAGCATCGCGGTGGACCTGGCGAACTCGCCGAACTTCAACGGCGACGTACCGCGCCTGGCCAAGGTCGACCTCATCGCCGGCCCGATCACCGGCGCGCCGGTCGACCTGGACCGCCAGGAGGCCCCGGGCACCTCGGTGATCGAGTCCTTCGAGGTCAGCCGCCTGGACCGCCGCCGCGGCCGGGCCGTGTTCCGCTACGTGTTCCGCAACGTCCGCGAGTCGTTCTTCCTGCGCCTGCGCGGCACCGACGGCAACCAGGTCGACCAGTTCGGCAACCCGACCATCGACGTCAGCGGCGACGACGACCCGTGGGCCGACCTATGGTTCTACTCCAGCGGCGCGTTCGTGGAGGTCGTGTGACCGACGCCGTGGTCTGGGTGGGCCTGGACCGCGGCGACGCGGACCTGGCCCACCTGGACCACGAGCTGCTCGCCGCGCTGGAGGGCCTCGACGCCCCGCTGGTCTGCACCCACGTCGTCGACGGCCACCACGCGGCGAGCGCGCGCGTGGGGCTGGACGGCGTGCTGCCCGCCGTCGACCGCCTGGCGGCGCTGGCGGCGCGGTTCGGCGGCGCGCTGGTCGCCGTGGGGGCGCCGGGCGACCCGGCGCTGGAGCTGGGCGACGAGCGCTTCCGCGGCGGTGCCCGCGCCGCCGCGGCGGCCCTGCGCGACGGCCGCGAGGGCCGCGCCGTGCGCTTCCCCGGGCAGGAGGCCCTCACCGGCCGCCTGACCGTGGCCGAGGTGCCGGCGCGGTCGGCCATCGCCGAGCTCGTGGCCATCGGCACCGTGCTCGACGACGACCGCGTCCTTGACACCCGCGGGTACGTCCGGCCGCTGCTGTCCCACGGCGCCCTGCGCCTGACGGTCGTGCCCGCCGCCACCGGCACCGTCATCCCCCACGAGCGCCCCGGCCGCCACGACTGCGGCAAGGACCACTAGCCGCGGCGCGCGAGTCCCTGACGAGGAGGGGCCCCACGAGGAGGGGCGCCCCGGCGCGCGGTCCGGGGGGCGGCCGCCACGACTCCGGCAAGGACCACTAGCCGCGCCGCGCGTGCCCCTGTGGTGGAGGGGCCCCACGAGGAGGGGCCCCCGGACCAGCGGTCCGGGGGCCCCTCCGTGTGACGACCCGGCGTCAGCGGAGCAGGTGCTGCATGGCGCGGTCCATCAGGTCGGCGCGCTGCTCCGGGGTGGCCAGGCCCTCCAGGCCGAAGCCCAGGTAGACCGTGTCCTCGGTCAGCGTGCCGGCGCCCTCGTCGAACAGGGGCCCGCTGCGGATCCAGTCGTTGTCGTTGGCGGGGCTGCCCGGCGGGGGCCCGCTGACCTCCCAGCCGCCGAAGTCCTCCTCGAAGGAGGTCTCGGCGACGACCTCGCCGCCGACGGTCACGGTCGCGTCGTCGATGAACACGCCCAGCCCCTGCACGGCGAAGTCGCTGATGTAGGCGATGGACACCTCCACCTCCTGGCCCGCGTAGGCGGCCAGGTCGACCTGCCAGCGCTGCCATCCGCCCGAGTTGCCGGTGACGGCGTTCCACTCACCGGTGGTGCCGGTGGGCAGGCAGGTGGGGTCCTCGCCCTCCACGGGAGACGGGACGAGGGTCTGGTAGTGCTCCAGGAACGGGTGGATCTGGGACCCCCAGTCCGCCGGGCAGCTCTCGCCGGTGTCCTGGGAGGAGATCACCTCGCCGGTGGCGGCGTCGGTGACGGGCAGCGTGGTCCAGTCGTCGGAGCCGACGGGGTGGACCTCGACGGCGACGTAGTCCCAGTCGGGCTCGGTGTTGAGCGACGCGGCGAACTCGACCAGCGCGGTGCCGGACTCCGCGCCGGCGGGCACCCCGACGGTGCGGCTGAGGCGCTTGTAGCTCTCGTCGTCGGACTGCGAGGCGACGAACACCTCGCCGGTCAGGGGGGCGTAGGGGTTCCCGCCCTCCCGGACCCAGTCGAGGATCGCCTGGCTGTCGGCGAACTGCGGGAACTCCTCCGGGTCCAGGACGTCGGAGGTCGGCACGAACGACGCGGTGTGGTCCTGGTTGCCGGCCCCGCCGGCGCCGAACTGGTACAGCGCGCCCACGAACGGCGGGGTCTCCCCGCCCTCCAGGTCGAACGGCGCGCCCGTCTCCGGGTTGGTGCCGGCGTCGCTGTTGTAGGTGTACGCCCCCAGCCAGTACTGCAGGAAGTCGTCGCTGAGCGGCGTGCACGGCGGGTCGGACCCCTGGGTGCACTCGCCCGGGAAGCCGGAGTTCTCCGGGTCGTTCCACAGGTACACGTTCTGCGCCGACGTGAAGCCGGCGTACTTGCCCGCGTACAGGAACTTGCCGCCGTCGTTGAGGTAGTCGCGGACGTTGGTCTCCAGGTCCGCCGCCCACTCGGCGGTCGTCCCCGGCACCTGGCCCTGCGACCGCGAGATGAAGTCGTCGCCGGTCTCGGCGATCACGACCTCGTAGTGGCTGAGCACGCCCAGCGGGTGCGGTGCCCGGCGGTCGTTGCCGTCCACGTCGTAGACGTCGCTGGCGTAGCCGGCGTCGGCCAGGGCCTGGGTGTAGTACTCCGCGTAGACCGGCTCCGCGGGTGCGGGCGCCTCGGCGTCGGGCGGGCTGTTGAGCAGGCCGGTGTAGTCCTCGGCCGCCACCACCAGCGCGGGGGCGTCGGTGTCGGACACCAGCTCGTAGACGAAGGACTCGCTGCGGACGCGACGGCCGCCGAGCCCGTTGCCCAGCTCCTCGGGGCGGCCGCGGTTGCGGCGGAACGCCTCGAACCAGACCTCCACCGTGTCGCCGGGCCGCACCCCGCGGACCTCGCCGCGCAGGCGGTGGTAGTAGACGTCGTCGTCGCCGCCGTAGACCTCGCCGCCCCCGTACTCCTGGGTCAGGCCGATGCGCGGGCGGCCGCCGTTGATCCGGTAGCGCAGGGCGACCGGGCCGAGGTCCCGCTTGGCGGTCACCTGCACCGTCTGCGGGTCGCCGTGGCTGACGTCGAAGCTGTCGACGCGGAAGTCCTCGGCCTCGTTGCCCAGGTGCGACTCCGGGTTGGCGGGGTCGTCGGCGGACTTCGCGAGGTCGAGCGCGAACGGGATGTTGATCTCGAACTCGGCCTGGACCAGCGCCTCGTCGTCGGGGAAGACGAACCCGGCGCCGGGCTCGCCCTCGCCGAGCTCGGGGGTCCACGCGAGGATGTCCTGCTCGTAGTACGCGTAGTCGTCGACCGACCCGTTGGTGATGTAGAGCTCCGACGACACGCCCGGGTCGTAGCCCGGGACGGCCGGCTCGGCGTCGGTGCCGGTCAGCGCGTCGAAGATCGGGTCGTCGGCGGTGAAGGTCTGCTGCTGCCAGCCGGCCGGGAACAGCAGGAGCGGCCCGAAGGAGTGGTAGTCCAGCTGGAAGGAGAAGTCGATCCGGTCCATCAGGTCGATCATCGCCTGGACCTCGGGCTCCGAGCCCGGGGCGGGTCCGCGGTAGGTGTTGTCGGTCGGCGCGGGCGACGAGCCCTCGTTGTCGTAGCCCCAGCGCTCGTCGGGCCAGTTGCGGTTGAGGTCGACCCCGTCCTGGCCGGTGATCTCGCCGTCCCCGTCGTTGTCGCGGAGGTTCTTGCGCCACAGGCGGTTCGGCAGCTCGCCCTCGGCGTCGCGGACGAAGGTGTAGTCGTAGCCGTCGACGTTGACCACCGGCACGAACCACAGCTGGGTGGTGTCGATGACCTCGCGGATCGCCGGGTCGGTGTCGTAGTTGTTGAGCATCCAGATCAGGAGGCGGAAGTCGACCTCCGGCGCGATCCACTCGCGCGCGTGCTGCGCGGCGTTGTACAGGACCGCCGGGCGCTCCTCGCGCTCGCGCGCGCTGCCCGGCCCCGTCAGCCGCACCGCCAGGATGTCCTGGCCCTGGAGCGACTGGCCGACCACCTCCAGGGAGGTGATGTCGGGGTTCTGCTCGGTCAGGGCGCGCATCTCGTCGGCGAAGCCGTTCTCGCCGCTGTAGCTGCGCCACACCGTGAAGCCGTCCTGCGGGGGCAGGCGCGCGTAGCGGGGGCCGTCGACCTCGCCGCCCTGCTCGGCCGCGGCCTCGCCCGCCCGCGCGAGCGCGGCGGGCACGGGGTTCTCCTCGACCCGGACCCCCAAGCCCTCCGCGCGGGCGCGGTCGCGGGCGGAGAGGATGAGGTCGACGCGGAACTCATCGTCCCCCGTCTGCACCCGCCGCGGGATGTCGAAGCCCCCCTGCGTGAGGCGCTGCAGCTGGCTGGGACTCACCCGCGCGGTGTAGGCCGCCGGCTGGTCCTGTTCGGGCAGGGGCTGCCGCCGGTCGACGCGCTGCGCGCTGGCCGGCAGGGCCAGCGAGGCGAACGCGACGACGACGACGGCGGCGAGCGTGACGACTCTTCGCACCGGCGATCCTCCACACGACGGGATGGTTGAAGGAGTGTGAACGTTCGCCAGGACGTGTCAATTGTCTCCACCCCCGTGCAGGGGGACGCGCTCCCCCTACCCCAGGCGCTGCGGGGTGACGGTGGGGGCGACGGGGAGGGGGCCGTCGGGGCCCCACGTCAGGGGGTCGATGCACATCCGCCGCGCGGTCCGGCCGGCGTCCCACGCGTGGTAGACGATCACGTCGCCGCCGCCGGGCCCCTGGATCACGCTGTTGTGGCCGGGGCCGAGAACCTGGCCCGGGACGGTGCGCAGGACCGTGGGGATCGCGCCGGGCGGTTCGGTCCAGGGGCCGGCCGGCGAGTCGGCCACGGCCCAGCTCACGCCGTAGCCGTCCGCGTGCCATGCGCCGCCGGAGTACAGCAGCCAGTAGCGCCCGCGGCGGTGCAGGACCGTCGGCCCCTCCAGGGTGTGCCAGTCGTAGACCGCGCCGTACATCGGGCGGTCACGGAGGTAGCGCTGCCAGTCGCCGGTGGCCCGCAGGATGGTGCGCGCCTCGCCGGCCAGCCGGGTCATGTCCACCAGCCGGTCGACGGCCAGCACGGTGCCGGGCCGCTCCCCCTCCAGGTCGTCGCGGGCGAAGAACAGCCAGCGCCCGCCCTCGGCGTCGATGAAAGGGTGCGGATCGATCGCGAAGCGCTCACCGGGGGTGAGCACCGTGCCCAGGTCGGTGAACGGCCCGGCGGGGTGCGCGGCGGCGGCCACGCGCAGGGTGTGCCCGACGTCGTCGGTCCCCGCCGAGTAGTACAGGAAGAACGTGCCGTCGTGCTCGGCGACCTCCGGTGCCCAGTAGTCGGTGAGCGCCGGGTCGGGCACCGGCTCCAGCGCGCCGCCGAGCGGCCGCCAGCTGACCAGGTCCGGGGACGTCAGCACCTCGAAGACCCGTCCGCCGATCACCGAGCCGGTGCCGTAGGCGTAGTAGGCACCGTCGTGGCGGAGGACGAACGGGTCGGCGAAGTACCCCGGCCAGACCGGGTTGGTGTAGGTGGGACCCACCAGGTCAGCCCTTGATGCCGGACCGGGCGACACCCTCGATGACGTAGCGCTGGGCGAACGTGAACAGGATGATCACCGGGATGCTGGCGAGCACGCCGCCCGCCATGATCACCGGGTAGTCGGTGGTGTAGGCGCCCTGCAGCTGGCTGAGGCCCGGCGGCAGCGTCAGCGCCTCGGGGGTGAACAGCACGTAGACGGGCCAGAGGAAGTCGTTCCAGTTGCCCAGGAACGACAGCACGACCAGGGTGGCCAGCGCCGGGCGGGACAGCGGCAGGATCACGCGCCAGAAGGTCTGGAAGCGGTTCGCCCCGTCGATGCGCGCGGCCTCCTCCAACTCGTTGGGCAGGTCGGAGAAGAACTGGCGGAGCAGGAACACGCCCGTCGCGCTGGCCGCCAGCGGGAAGATCACGGCCGGCAGCGAGTTCAGCCAGCCCAGGCCCTCCACGATCATGAAGTTGGGCATCAGCAGGATGATCGGCGGGATGAACAGCGTCCCGATGATGAGGGCGAACACGATCCGCCGGCCGCGGAACGGCAGGCGGGCCAGCGCGTAGGCGGCCGGGGCCGCCGTCGCCACCACCACGATGGCGTTGGCGGTCGCCGAGAGCATGGAGTTGAGGAACCAGCGCAGGACCGGCTGCCCGCCCCCGGGCCGCGTGAGCTCGCCGTACGCCTCGGTCGTGCCGGACGGGATCAGCGTCAGCGGCCAGGTGGTGGCCTCGGCCGTGGTCTTGAAGGTCGTCAGGGCCATCCACGCCAGCGGCGCGAGGTAGGCCAGCGTCAGCAGCACGAGGAGCCCGAAGCCCAGGACCCTGCGGGCCCTGCGGTCCGACGAACCGGGAGCCTGTTCCACCGCGACGTCGGTCATGTCAGTCCTCCCAGCGACGGAAGAGCAGGAACACCCCTGCGGACAGGGCCATCAGGAACAGCGCGAGGATGTAGCTCATCGCCGAGGCGGTGCCCATCCGGTAGCTGCGGAAGCCCTCCTCCGCGATCGCCATGATCGCTGTGCGCGTCTGGTTGCCCGGCGCGCCCTGGGTGGTGAGGAAGGCCTGGCCGAACATGTTGGCCGAGCCCAGCAGCGTGACCGTGGTGACGAACAGCAGCACGCGGCGCAGGCCGGGGATGGTGACGTTGCGGAACTTGTCCCAGGCGCTCGCGCCGTCGACCGACGCGGCCTCGTAGAGCTCCTTGGAGATCTCCTGCAGGCCGGCCAGGTAGATGACGGTGTTGAACCCCAGGGTCCACCAGACCGTCATGCCCACCAGCGCGATCCAGGCCCAGGGCAACTGGGTGATCCACGGGATCTGGGACTGGCCGAGCAGGTAGTTCACGGCCCCGGCGGTGGGGTCGAGCAGGAAGCGCCACAGCAGCCCGACGACCGCGACCCCGAGCACGTAGGGGGCGAAGAAGACGGCCCGGAAGAACGTGCGGCCGGGGAAGCGCTGGTTGAGCACCATCGCGACGCCCAGGGGCAGGATCAGCAGCAGCGGCACGCTGTAGAGCGTGAACTGCGCCGTGGCCCACATCCCGCGCCAGAACGTGGAGTGCGCGGAGGTCCCCGGGGTGAACAGGTCGACGTAGTTCCCCAGGCCCACGAAGGGCCGGACGGGCAGGAGGAAGTCCCAGTCGTGCAGGCTGATCCAGAAGCCGTACACGGCCGGGATCAGCACGAACAACGTGAACAGGATCATGTAGGGGGCGAGGAACAGGTAGGGCGTCCAGGCGTGGTCCCCGTGGGACTTCGCCGGGACGGCGGTGCCGGTCGCCTGCGCCCTGGCCGAGGCCCCGCGGCGGACGGACGGTGCGGCCTGCTGCGTGGCCATGGTTTACGCCCTTTCCGGGAGCCGCGGCTGGGCGGCGAAGCGCTGCGCGTTGGCCTCGAGGACCTCGGTGGCCCGGCGGGCGGAGCCGCTGAGCGCCTCCTGCGGCGGCGACAGGCCGAGGATCCCGGCCTGGAAACCCTCCTCCAGGAACACCACCGCGTCCCCGACGCCGGGGAACGGCGGCACGAAGGCCACCTCCGGCAGCTGGGTCCCGATGATGGCCTGCGCCTCGAGCTCGGCGAACCCCGGCGACTCGCGCACCGACGTCCGCGCCGGCACCTGGCCGGCCGCCGCCCAGCCCAGCGAGTTGCGGGTGATCCACTCGAAGAACACGGCCGCGGCCCGGCGCTTGTCCTCGTCGGGTCGCTGGTTCATGACCACGAGGTGGTGGGAGCCGCCCCACACCGCGGGGTCGTCCCCGATCACGGGCAGAGGCGCGACGCCCCAGTCCAGGTCGGGCAACTCCGAGAAGGCCCCGACGTTCCAGATGCCGCCCCAGTGGAAGGCGTTCTGGCCGTTCTGGAACGCGGTCAGCTCGCCGTCCTGGCCGATGTCCACCGGGCTGTGGCCGTCGCGGATCAGCGACAGCATCCAGTCCATCGCCGCGACCCCCTCCTCGGAGTCCCAGACCGCACGGGTGCCGTCCTCGCTGAACAGCGACCCGCCGAACTGGTGGAGCAGTGAGTGGAAGACGTGTCCGCCGGAGAACAGGAACGAGGACACCCACTGGCCCTGGATCCCGGCGTCGCGCAGGGCCTCCAGCGCGGCCATGTAGTCTGCGCGCTCGCGCAGCGGCGGGTCCGCGCCCAGCCCTGCCTGCTCCAGCAGGGCCCGGTTGTAGAACATCCCGTAGGGGTGGACGTCCAGGGGGATGCCGAACCGGCGGCCCTGGTAGAGCCCCGCGTTCCAGACGTTCGGATTGAACTCTCCCTCGTCCAGCCCGAGGACGTCGGTGATGTCGTCGAGCGGGGTGATGACCCCGCGGGCCGCGTTGGTGCCCACCGTGTCGATGCCGATGACGCCGATGTCGGGGCCCTCGCCCGCGGCGACCGCGTTGGGGACCACCTGGAAGTACTCGCGCCAGCGGATGGTGTTCATGACCACCCGGATGTTGTCGTTCTCGCTGTTGAACTGGTCCAGCAGCTCTCGGAAGATCGGCCCGTCGCCGCCCGTGAAGCCGCTCCACAGATCGAGGGTCAGTGGCGGGCCGTCGTAGCCCGCCTGGGTCAGCTCGGGTACCGCCGCCGCGGCGCCCGCAGCGCCGCCATTGGAGGGGCTGCCGCAGGCCCCCAGGAGCAGACCTGCACCGGCGGTCCCGGTGAGTTGGAGCAGTCGTCGGCGTGACAGTGGCACTGCGCGCACCCCCGGCTCGAAGGGATGCCTTCATACCCGATCACGGGTGACCGGAAACGACCGCAGGTGGTCAGGCGGCCAGCAGCCGGCGCACCACGCCGTCGGCCAACCCCAGGGCGGGCTCCGGGACGCGCAGGCGGTCGCCGTCGTCGGCCAGGACGCCACCGCGCACCAGCGCGGCGACGGTGGCCTCGGCGACCGGTTCGATCTCCGCGCGCGCGACGCCCTCGACGGTGCGCAGCCCCATCATCAGGCGCTCCGTGCGCCGGGTCGGGGCGTCGATCAGCTCCTCGCCACCGGCGGTCGCGGTTCCCGCCAGCGCCGCGTCGGCCCAGCGCGCGGGGGCCCGCAGGCCCCACCAGCGCCGGCCCCGCCAGTGCCCGTGCGCGCCGGCGCCGATGCCCAGCCAGTCCCCGCCGCGCCAGTAGGTGAGGTTGTGGACGCTCTCCTGGCCCCGCCGCGCCCAGTTGCTGACCTCGTAGCGCGCCAACCCCGCGGCACCGAGGACGTCGCGGGCGACCGCCTCGCGCTCGGCCTGCACGTCCTCGTCGGGGGCCAGCGCGTCGCCGCGGCGGACGCGGGCGGCGTACTCGGTGCCCGGCTCGACGGTCAGCGCGTAGGCGGAGACGTGGTCGGTGCCGGCCGACAGGACGGTGCGCAGCGTGGCCGCCCAGTCCTCGGGGGTCTCCCCGGGGGTGCCGGAGATGAGGTCGAGGCTGATCCGGCGCACACCGGCGGCGCGGGCGTCGGCGACCGCGGCCAGGGGCCGCTCGGCGTCGTGACGGCGGCCGAGGGCGCGCAGGACGTGGGGGGCGAAGGACTGCGCGCCCATGCTCACCCGATCCACGCCCGCGTCGACCAGGGTCGCCATGCCGCCGGCGGTCACGGTCTCGGGGTTGGCCTCGACGGTGACCTCGGCGCCCGGGGCCAGCGGGAGCTCGTCGCGGACGCGGCGGACCACCCCGGCCAGGTCGGCGGGGTCCAGGAGGGTGGGGGTGCCGCCGCCGACGAACAGGCTGGAGAACACCGGCCAGTCCGGCTCCACGTCCGCGCCGGGCGGGGCGACGCCGGGCGGGCCCGCCGCGGCGACGCGGGCGATCTCGGCGTGCAGGCCGGCGACGTAGCGCGGGATCTGGTCGTCCAGGCCCGCGTAGGTGTTGAAGTCGCAGTAGTGGCAGCGGTGGGCGCAGAACGGGACGTGCAGGTAGACCCCGGCCCCCTGGTCAGTCACCGTTGACCGACAGGGCGGCGACGAACGCCTCCTGCGGGATCTCCACCGCCCCGACGTTCTTCATGCGCTTCTTGCCCTCCTTCTGGCGGTCCAGGAGTTTGCGCTTGCGGCTGATGTCACCGCCGTAGCACTTCGCCAGGACGTCCTTGCGGCGGGCCTTGACCGTCTCGCGGGCGATGACGCGCGACCCGATCGCGGCCTGGATCGGGACGTCGAACAGCTGGCGCGGGATCAGCTCGCGCAGGCGGCCGACCATGCCCTTGCCGTACTCGTAGGCCTTGTCGCGGTGGACGATCGCGGAGAAGGCGTCGACGGGCTCGTTGTTCAGCAGCACGTCCACCTTCACCAGCGCGCTGCGCCGGGTGCCCGCCGGCTCGTAGTCCAGCGACGCGTAGCCGCGGGTCTGGGACTTCAGCTTGTCGAAGAAGTCGAAGATGATCTCGCCGAGCGGGAGCTGGTAGCGCAGCTCGACGCGCTCCTCGGACAGGTAGTCCATCTTCTGCAGCTCGCCGCGCCGGTTCTGGCACAGCTGCATGACCGGGCCGACGTACTCGCTGGGGCACAGGACCATGGCGTCGACGACCGGCTCCTCGATCGCCTCGATCTGGTTGGGCTGCGGGAGCTCGGCGGGGTTGGACACGCGCACCACCTCGCCGTCCAGGAGATGGACCTCGTAGGCGACGTTGGGGGCGGTGGTGACCAGCGGGATGTCGAACTCGCGGTCCAGGCGCTCGGAGATGATCTCCATGTGCAGCAGGCCCAGGAACCCGCAGCGGAAGCCGAAGCCCAGCGCCGCGGAGGTCTCCGGCTCGAAGGTGAAGCTGGCGTCGTTGAGGCGCAGCTTCTCCAGTGCCTCGCGCAGCTCCGGGAAGTCGCCCGAGTCGACCGGGTACAGGCCGCTGAACACCATCGGGGTCGGCTCGCGGTAGCCGGGCAGCGGCTCGGGGGCCGGGCGCAGGTGGTCGGTGACGGTGTCGCCGACCTTGGCCAGGCCCACCTCCTTGATGGCGGCGGTGAGGTAGCCGACCTCGCCGGGCCCCAACGCGTCGATCGGCTTGGGCTCCGGGGAGATCACGCCGAGCTCGTCGATCTGGTTGTGGAAGCCGGTGACCATCAGGCGGACGTGCTGGTCGGGGCGCAGCGTCCCGTCGACCACCCGGACATAGGTGATGACGCCGCGGTAGGCGTCGAAGACCGAGTCGAACACCAGCGCGCGCGGGGGCGCGTCGGCGTCGCCGGTGGGGGCGGGGACCTGGGCGACGATGCGCTCCAGGACCTCGCCCACGCCCTGGCCGGTCTTGGCCGACACGGCGAGGATGTCGGCCGGGTCGCCGCCGATCAGGCCGGCGATCTCGTCGGCCACCTGCTCGGGCCGGGCGGCGGGCAGGTCGATCTTGTTGAGGACCGGGATGACCTCCAGGCCCGCGTCCAGCGCCACGTAGAGGTTGGCGATGGTCTGGGCCTGCATGCCCTGGGCGGCGTCGACCAGCAGGATCGCGCCCTCGCAGGCGTTCATCGCCCGGCTGACCTCGTAGCTGAAGTCGACGTGGCCGGGGGTGTCGATGAGGTTGAGCAGGTACTCCTGCCCGTCGGCGGCCGCGAAGGGCATGCGCACCGCCTGGGCCTTGATGGTGATGCCCCGCTCGCGCTCGATGTCCATGCGGTCGAGGTACTGCGCCCGCATCTGGCGCGCCTCGACCAGACCGGTCAGCTGGAGCATCCGGTCGGCGAGGGTCGACTTGCCGTGGTCGACGTGGGCGATGATGGCGAAGTTGCGGATGCGGGCGATCGGGTAGGTCACGACTCGCCACGCTACCTCGGTACACTGACGCCTCGTGGCCGTGCGCCCGGCGCTCCGGCCCTTCCCCGTGCAGACCTCCGAACCCGGATGAGGTACCAGAAACCCCCATGGCCAACATCAAGAGCCAGATCAAGCGCAACCGCCAGGCGCTGAAGGCCCGGCAGCGCAACAAGAGCGTGCGCACCGCGCTCAAGACCTACATGAAGCGCTTCCGCACGGCCGCCGACGCCGGTGACGGCGAGGCCGCGGCGCTCGCCTACCGCGTGGCCGCGCGCCAGCTGGACAAGGCCGCGACCAAGGGCGTCGTCCACGTCAACTTCGCGGCCAACCACAAGTCGAAGATGGCCCGTCGCCTGGCCGGCCTGACCACCACCGCCGCCTCCTAGCACCGCCGCGGCGGGCGCGGTCCCCCGGTGGTCGCGGCGGGCGCGTACGACGGGGTCGCGTTCGACATCGACGGCGTGCTGGCCCGGGGCGAGGACCCGGTGCCCGGCGCGGCCGACGCGGTCCGGCGCTTGCGGGCCGCCGGGACCGGCGTCGCCTTCGTGACCAACAACGCCACCCGCACCCTGGCGCAGGTCGCCGCGCACCTGCGCGCGGTCGGGGTCGACGCGTCGCCGGCCGAGGTGATCACCTCCCCGGTGGTCGCCGCGGCGCTGCTGGCGCCGGGCACTCGCGTGCTGGTGGTCGGCATGGACGGGATCCGCGTGCCGCTGGCCGACCGCGGGTGCGTCGAGGTCACCGACCCCGGCGAGGCGGAGGCGGTGGTGGTCGGCCTGGACCGCGACCTGACCTACGACGCGCTGCGCCGGGCGACCCTGGCGCTGCGCGCGGGCGCGCGCTTCGTGGCCACCAACCGCGACGCGACCTTCCCCGCCGCCGACGGGCTGTGGCCCGGCGCCGGCGCGATCGTCGCGGCCCTGGTGACCGCCAGCGACCGCGAGCCCGAGGTCGCGGGCAAGCCCCACCCGCCGATGTTCGCGGCCGCGGCGGCCGTGCTGCCCCCCGGCCGGCTGCTGATGGTCGGCGACCGCGTCGACACCGACATCGCGGGCGCGACGGCGCTGGGCTGGGACACCGCCCTGGTGCTCACCGGCGTCACCACCGCCGCCGGTCGGCGGGCGCGGGCGCGGGCGGCGGCAGGGCGGGGCGGGGTCGGCGGGCGCGGGTGGCGGCGGGCGCGGGGTGCGGGTGCGGCGCGGTCAGTCGCCCGGGGTCGGCGACCGGGTGCTCCAGCCGCCGCGGGCCGACAGGGCCGTGGTCACCTCGACCAGCGCCCCCTCGGGGTCACCGGGCGGGGTGGGACCGGCGGGGTCGTAGCGGCGGTGCTCCTCGTCGGCCAGCAGGGTCGCCAGGGCCGGCGGCGGGAGGTCGGGTCGGGCGCGGGCCAGCGCGGCGGCGTACTCGCGCGGGGTCTGCCACGACGGGGCGGGGACGCCCGCCTCCGCCGCCCGTGCGGCCAGGCGCAGGAAGGGCGACGGGGGTGGCACGCGGCGGCGCAGGTGGCGCAGCCAGGCGAGGCCGGCCAGCAGGACCGCGGTGAAGACCAGCAGGCTGACCGCGGCGGCCCGGCCCGGCGGCCCCACGAGGGCGGCGCGCAGGCCGGCGGGCACCAGCTCGCGCAGGCGCTCCCCCGCCCACTGCAGCAGGCCGACCAGCGGGATCGACGGCGCCCGGGCCTCGGGGTCCAGCGCGGACGGCACGGCGCCGGTCGCGTCCAGCGGCGTCCAGCCGTGGCCGGGGATCCACAGCTCGGCCCAGGCGTGCGCGTCGGACCGGCGCACCGTCCACCGCCCCGTCACCGGGTTGCGGGCGCCCGGCTGGAAGCCGGTCGCGTAGCGGGCGGGCACCCCGGCGGCGCGCAGCAGGACCACCGCCGACGACGCGATCGGCTCGCACCAGCCCCGCCGGGACGTGAACAGGAAGTGGTCGATCACGTCGGCGCCCTCCGGCGCCGGGTCGACGGTGAGGGTGTAGACGGTGTTCGCCGCCAGCCACCCCTCGACGGCCTCGGCCTTGGCGTAGGGCGTGACCCGGTCGCGGGTGAGGTCGGCCGCCAGGTCGCGGACGCGGGGCGGCAGGCCGGGGGCAGCTGGAGCCAGCGGTCGGCCCCGCCGGGCGGGGCCGCCCCGGGTGCCGCGCTCCCCGGCACGCGCAGGCGCTCCGGGCCGGCGGTGTCGAGCAGGCTCACCACCGAGTACACCGTCCCCTCCCCCAGCGTCCCGGGGTCGTGACCGTGCCGTCGTCCCAGGCCGAGACGGCGCCGCCCGCCAGCCAGACCGCGGCGGGCTCGGCGGGGGCGAAGACCAGGTTGGGCAGCTCGCGGAGGACCTCGACGGTGGTGACGTGCTCGGCGAGGTCGGCCAGCGGGCGTGACGGCGGCGCGAGGTTGACCGGCAGGCCGCGCAGCAGCCCGGGGTCCGGGGCCGTGCGCGCCAGCCGCGCCCGTCGTAGCGGTCGAGCACCACGCCGCGCAGGAGGCGGGGCCGGTCGGTGCGCAGGCGCAGGACCGGCTCGTCGGACAGGCGCGGCGCGACGCTGAGGTCCACGGTCTCGGCGAAGCCGAAGTACTCGCCGTCGGGGACGGGCGCGCCGTCGGCGTCGCGCTCGGCGTAGGGCAGGCCGGGGTTGGTGACGCCGGCGCCCGGCAGCGGCGGCCCGGGGATGCCGGCGAACGGCAGGCCGGTCAGGCGCGACCGCGAGGTGGTCGGCAGCAGCGAGAACACCAGGGCGGTCACCAGCACCACCGGCGCGGTGGCCCGGAGGGCCGCGCGCAGGCGAGCCGCGGCCGGCGGGGCCGGCGGGTCCGGGGGACGGCGCGCGCAGTGCCCCCGCCGCGGCGCGTCGTCGGCCGCCTCCGCGGCGGCCGACCGCTGCAGGCGGACCAGGGCCAGCCCCGCGACCGCGCCATAGGCCAGCAGCACCGGCGCGAACGCCGCCTCCTGCAGCCCGGCGCCCGCCAGCGCGACGAGCGCGAGCGACGACGCCAGGGTGAAGCCCAGGTCGCGGCGCTGGGGCAGGTCGGCGCCGTGCAGCACCTGGACGGCGAGGAACAGCTGGGTGAGCGGCTCGCGCGCCGCGTCGACCGACCCGGCGAGGCCGAGATCACCGAAGAAGCGCCACAGCGCCAGGGCCGCGCCCACCGCCAGCGCGGCCTTGAGCAGGGTGTTGTCGGCGCGGCGCCGGCGGTGGCTCCACCACGCGCCCGCGGGCAGCAGCGCCAGCGCCGCGATCGCGTCGGCTGGCGGCGTCGTGCCGGTGATCAGGACCGCGGCGACGGCGAGCAGCACGCTGGCGAGCACCAGCGCCCGCAGCCGCACGTCGTCCTCGGGCCGCACCGTCCGGTTGATCCGCCGCACCGCGGCCAGCGCCGCGTTCATCCGGCCCCCTCCCCTGCCCGCGGGGGCTGCGGGGGCGCGCCGTCGGGGTCGGCGGGGGTGAGCAGGAGGATCTCGGTGCCGGCGGGCATCGGGGGCGCGGCCAGGGGGCGGGGCGCGGCGCCCGCGTGGGGCGGGAGCAGGGCGAGGTCGCGCCGGGCCGCGCGGGACCAGGCAAGGCGCCGGCCGTCCACCGCCAGCTCCACCGGGCGCCCGGTGGACGCCGCGGCGCGGCCAGCCCGCAGGCTCGCTCCGCGGCGCGGTCCAGCGCCGCGGCGTCCCAGACCCCGCCGGCCAGCGCGACGACCAGCGCGGGACGGGCCTCGCGGGCGGTCTCGCGGACCACCAGCCGCCCGTGGCGGGCGCTGGACCGCCAGTGCACGCTGCGGGGCGGGTCGCCGGGCCGGTAGCCGCGGACGCCCAGGATCTCGGTGCCCGCCCCCGCCCCCGCCGGGAGCGGCACCACCCCGGCCGCGTCCAGCCGCGGCCGGGGCACCGCCGTCGGCGCGGCCGCGGGCAGGGCGAGCACCGCCGACGCGACCTCCCCGGCCGCGGTCGCCGTAGCCAGCCCGTAGCGGTCCGCGACCGCGACGCGCACCTGCCCGCCGGGCACCGCGCCGCGCCGCAGCGCGACCCGCGCCCACAGTGCCACCCCGGCGAGCGCGTCGGCCGCGACGCCGGTCAGGTCGTCGGTGACGACCAGGCGCGCGGCCGTCGGGGCCGTCACCGTCAGCGCGACCAGCACGGGCCGGCCCGCGACCACGGTGGCCGGCAGCTCGCGGGTCACGACCACCCGCCGGACCGCCCGCGCGGCCGTGGCGATGCCCAGCAGCACCGTCCCCACCGCCGCGGCGCCCAGCAGCACCACCCAGGTCGAGCCGACGTTGGCCCCCGCCAGCCACAGCGCCAGGCCCAGGACCAGCTGCAGCAGCCCGCGCCGCGTCGGCGGCGCGCGCGGCCGGCGCCCCGACGGTTCGAGGCGCGTCAACACCGCCGCGTCACCCCGGGGCCACCGGCACGCGGACGAGCAGCTCGGCGACCAGGGCGCGGCGCTCCGGCAGGCCGCCCGCGACCTCGCGCTGGAGCCCCAGCCGGTGGGCCAGCACGGGCACCGCGAGGCGCTTGAGGTCGTCGGGCAGGACGTGGTCGCGCCCGTCCAGGGTCGCCCGCGCCTGCCCGGCCGCGACCAGCTGCACCGCTGCGCGCGGCGAGGCGCCCACGGCGATCGCCTCGTGCGCCCGCGTCGCACCGACCAGCCGGACGGCGTAGGCGATAACCTCGTCGGCGACGCGGACGGCGCGGACCGCGCGACGCAGGGCGACCAGCTCGTCGAGGGCCAGGACGGTGGCGACCTCGTCCAGCGGGTCGCCGCCCACGTGCGCGCGGACGATCGCGGCCTCGGCCACCGGCACCGGGTAGCCGATGCCCGTCGCCGCGGTGAAGCGGTCGAGCTGGCTCTCCGGCAGCGGGAACGTGCCCTGCTGCTCCAGCGGGTTCTGGGTGGCGATGACGAAGTGGGGGTCGGGCAGCGGGTGGGTGACGCCGTCGACGGTGACCTGCCGCTCCTCCATGGCCTCCAGCAGCGCGGCCTGCGTGCGCGGCGCGGTCCGGTTCGCCTCGTCCACCAGCACCACGTTGGCGAACAGCGGGCCGGGGACGAACACGAAGTGGTCGTGGCGGTAGACGCTGGAGCCGGTCAGGTCGGCGGGCAGCAGGTCCGGCGCGCCCTGGATGCGGGTGACCTGCCCGCCCAGCGACCGCGCGAGCGCCTTCGCCAGCAGCGTCTTGCCGACCCCCGGCACGTCCTCGAGCAGCAGGTGCCCGCCCGCGAGCAGGGTCACGACGGCCAGCTCGACGACCTCGCGCTTGCCGGTGACGGCGCGCTCCACGTTGGCGACGAGCGCCCTGGCCGCGGCGGTGCGCCCCGCCGGCGGGCGCGGGGCGGCGAGCATCTCGGCGGGCACGCGGAACTCCTGGGGACGGGCGCCGGACGCGGGCGCGTGTTCGTCCCGGTATCGACACGGGGCCGCCGCCCTTGAAGGGGTCGCCCCTCGGGGGTCGCCCTTGGAGGGGTCCCCGCGCTCAGCGCGGCGTGGCGACCTCCAGGACGGCGCGCTCCAGCACGAACGGGCCCGGCAGCTCGCCGCCCTTGAGCTCGCGGTCGGCGTCGGCCAGGACGCGATAGGCGCGGGACAGCTCGCCGGGGCCGAAGTTGCGCCGGACGCCCTGGAGGCGGCGGGCCTGCCCGGCGCTGACGTTGAGCCCGACCGCGGAGGGGTCCAGCCGCCCGGCGACCGCGACCAGCGAGCGCAGCCGGTAGACCAGCGCGCCGAGCACCATCACGGGATCGTCCCCGGCGTCCAGGACGCCGCGCAGCAGC
Organism: Egibacteraceae bacterium; assembly: GCA_030447925.1. Taxonomy (GTDB): domain Bacteria; phylum Actinomycetota; class Nitriliruptoria; order Euzebyales; family Egibacteraceae; genus JAUJNX01. The sequence goes on from JAUJNX010000002.1 coordinate 80,034, forward strand.
GTGAGCGCCGCCGCGCCGTCGCGGTCGCACATCGCGTCGGCGACGGCGAAGGACCCGCGGCTGCCGTGGCCGACGACGACCGCCTCGACCGCCTTCGCGCCGATCCTGCCCGGCGGGGCCGAGGCGACCGCCTGCGCGACCTTCTCCGCGATGGTGGCGACGTCCAGGCCGGCGTGGTCCAGGATCGCCGCGACGGCGTCGGGCGCAGCGCTGCGGCCGTGGCGGCCGAACTCCTCGGCGACCAGGGCCGCCCACTTGCGGTCCTCCCAGTCCCGCGGCGGGGCGACGTCGATGCGCCCCCCGGCCGCCTTGACCTTGCGCGCCAGGCCCTGGATGCGCTGGGTGCCGGTGGCCAGCAGCAGGACGTGGGCCTCCGCCCCGTCCCCGACCTGGTCCGCGAGCGCCGCGGCGGCCTCGGCCGGCAGGTCCTGGGCCTCGCGGACGAGCAGGGCGCGCACCCCGCCGAACAGCGACGCGGTGCGCAGGTCGGGCAGGCCGCGGTCGCGGACGTCGGTCGCGCGGACGTCGGTCAGCTCCAGGTCGTGGCCCTGGGCGGCGGCGTCGCGGCGCAGGTCGTCGAGGTGGCGCTCGGCCGCCCGGCGCAGCAGCAGCTCCTGCGGCCCGACGAACAGCAGCGTCCCCGGCGGCGGCATGCGCGCGAGTCTAGCCGGGGGACGTATCGTCACCCTGTCCCCGGGCGCGCCGGCGCTCGCCCGGTGCGGCGAGCCCGCGGTTGCCCGACGAACAGGAGGATGGGTGTCGACGACGGACACGGCGCACGGCTGGCTGAGCATGGACGAGCTGTCCGACGTGCGGGAGCGGGTGCCGATCGTCTACGTCGAGGCGGTGCCGGTGAAGTCCGACCACCTCGGGCGCATCGAGAAGGTGGGCCTGCTGCTGCGCCAGCGGCCGGACGGGACGATCGCGCGGGCGCTGGTGTCCGGGCGGGTCCTGTGGGGCGAGACGATCCGCGAGGCGCTGTGGCGGCACCTGTCCAAGGACCTGGGCCCGGAGGCCGCACCCCAGCTCCCGGGGTCGCCGGTGCCGTTCACCATCGCCGAGTACTTCCCCGACGACAGCCGCGGGACCGGGTTCACCGACCCGCGCCAGCACGCCGTCGCGCTGGTCTACCTCGTCCCCGTCGAGGGCGAGTGCCGGCCCGCGGAGGACGCCCTGGACCTCACCTGGCTGTCCCCCGCCGAGGTGGTCCGCCCGGAGGTCGCGGCCGAGCTGAGCGGCGGCCAGGACCGCCTCGTCCGCCTGGCCCTTGCCGCCGCGGGGTCCCTGCCCTGACCTCGCCCCGCCGCGCGGGCCCGGCCGAACCTGTGGACTACTGCGAGGCGGTGACGAAGTTGACGAGCCGGTCCGGCACGACGATCACCTTGGCCACCGTCCGCCCCTCCAGGTGACGCGCCACGTTCGGCAGGTCACGGGCCGCCGCCTCGGCGTCCTCGCGAGCGGTCCCCGACGCCAGCTCGACGGTGTCGCGGACCCGCCCGTCGACCTGCACGACGACGCGCCGGGTGGCCCGGACCAGCAGCGCCGGGTCGAACGACGGCCACGCGGAGGTGTGGATCGACGTGTCGTGGCCCAGCCGGTGCCACAGCTCCTCGGTGACGTGCGGGGCGATCGGCGCCAGCATGACCAGCAACGCCTCCATCGCCTCGACCTGGGACCGCGACAGCCCCTTCTGCGTCGCCGCCGAGACCTCGTTGGCCAGGCTCATCAGCTTGGCGATCGCGGTGTTGTACTTGAACGACCCGTAGTCGTCGGTCACCGCGGCGACGGTGCGCGCCGTGGTGGTGGCCAGCGCGGCGTCGGGCGCCTCGGGCACCGGGGAGCCGGCGACCAGCGCGTCCGCGATCCGGCACAGGCGCGACAGCCACCGGAACATCCCGGCGGGCGACACGTCGGCCCAGTCGACGTCGTCCTCGATCGGCCCCGCGAACAGCATCGTCGCGCGCAGGGTGTCGGCGCCGAACTCGTCGACGACCTCCTTGGGCTGGACCAGGTTCCCCCGCGACTTCGACATCGCGTGGCCGTCCATGAGCACCATGCCCTGGGTCAGCAGGCGCTGGAAGGGCTCGGTGAACGACACGTGACCCAGGTCGTGCAGCGCCTTGGTCACGAACCGCGAGTACAGCAGGTGCAGGATCGCGTGCTCGATCCCGCCGGTGTACTGGTCCACGGGCAGCCAGCGGTCGACGGCCTCGCGGTCGAAGGCCACGTCGTCGCGCCCCGGCGACACGTAGCGCAGGTAGTACCAGGACGAGTCGACGAAGGTGTCCATCGTGTCGGTGTCGCGCCGGGCCTCGCCCCCGCAGCGCGGGCAGTCCACCTTCAGGAACTGCGGGCTGCTGGCCAGCGGGGACTCGCCCCGGGGGGTGAAGTCGACGTCCTGGGGGTCGGGCAGCAGGACCGGCAGGTCCTCGACGGGCACGGGGACCTCGCCGCAGGTCGGGCAGTGGATGATCGGGATCGGTGCGCCCCAGTAGCGCTGGCGCGAGATCAGCCAGTCGCGCAGCCGGAAGTTGACGCGGAACCGCCCGAGCCCCCGCTCCTCCAGGTCGGCGGTGATGCGCTGCTTCGCCTCCGCCCATGGCAGCCCGTCGTACGGCCCCGAGTTGACGATCAGCCCGGCGCCCGGCACCGCCTCGGTCATGGTGGCGGGATCCAGGGCGGCGGCCCCGCCCTCGGGCTGCACGACCACGCGGACGGGCAGGTCGTAGGCGCGCGCGAACTCGAAGTCGCGCTGGTCGTGGGCGGGGACCGCCATGATCGCCCCGGTCCCGTACTCGAGCAGGACGTAGTCGGCCGCGTACACGGGCAGCAGCTCGCCGTTGACGGGGTTGACGGCGTGGACGCCCAGGAACAGGCCGTCCTTGTCGCGGTCGGTCGAGAGCCGCTCGATCTCCGTGCGCGACCGCACGCGCTCCAGGTAGCCGTCGAAGGCGTCGGCGACCCCGCCCTGCTGCGCCCACGCGCGGGCGCGCGGGTGCTCCGGCGCGACGACGAAGAAGGTCGCGCCGTACAGGGTGTCGGGGCGTGTGGTGTAGACGAGGACGTCCTCGTCGGTCTCCTGGACGTGGAACGTGAGCTCGGCGCCCTCGCTGCGGCCGATCCAGTTGCGCTGCAGCGCCAGCACCCGGTCCGGCCAGGTGTCCTCCATCTGGCCCATGTCGTCCAGCAGCCGCTGGGCGAAGGCGGTGATCCGGAAGAACCACTGGGTCAGCGCCTTCTTGGTGACCACGGCGCCGGACCGCTCGGAGCGGCCGTCGATGACCTGCTCGTTGGCGAGCACCGTCTGGTCGACCGGGTCCCAGTTGACCAGCGCGTCCTTGCGGTACGCCCAGCCGGCCTCGTACAGCTGCAGGAACAGCCACTGCGTCCAGCGGTAGTACGACGGGTCGGAGGTGTGGATCCGCCGCGACCAGTCGAAGGCGAAGCCGAGCCGCCGCATGGTGGCGGCCTGGGTCTCGATGTTGGTGTAGGTCCACGCCTTGGGGTCGACCCCGCGCTTGATCGCGGCGTTCTCCGCGGGCAGCCCGAAGGAGTCCCACCCGATCGGGTTGAGGACCTCCTTGCCCTGGAAGCGGGCGAACCGCGCGACGGCGTCGGCGAGGCCGAACGCCTCGACGTGGCCCATGTGCAGGTCCCCGGAGGGGTACGGGAACATGTGCAGCGCGTAGTACGGCGGCTTGCCGCTGGACTCGTCCGCCTGGTAGAGGCGGTCCTCGTCCCAGACCCGCTGCCAGCGCGCCTCGATCTCCTGGGGGTCGTAACCCGTGGCCACCTTGCCACCCTCGTGCTCGGGGGCGCCTGCGCGGGCCCCGCGTGCGCCCGAGTGTAGGTGGTCGTCACGACACTCCGGACGATCGTCCGGACCCGCCCGGCTTGGACGCGCCCGGGCACCGGCGCTAGGATGGCGCCTCCCTCAGGGGCATTAGCTCAGTTGGTAGAGCGCTTCCATGGCATGGAAGAGGTCAGGAGTTCGATTCTCCTATGCTCCACGCAACGGCACCCGGCGCCGCCACCTCGAGGGTGTGGTGACGTGCGGCGAGCGCCAGGCGTCCGTCGTAGGTGACCACGACGTCGGCGTCGACGAGGAGCGCGGTCGCCAGGTGGATGGCGTCCAGGCTGCGGAGGGCATCCGGACCGATGCGGCGCGCGAGGGCCACGACATCGGTGCGGATGGCGCGCTCGGCGATGCCCGACAACGCATCCTCGATCGCGGCGGGGACGACGTCCGCGTTCTTGGCGCCGAAGCGGGTTCGCAGCGCGCGGCTCACCTCGACCCAGGCGAGCGACGAGGAGACGAGCAGATCGCGATCGCCGACGTGCCGGCCGAGTGCCTCCTCCAACGCCTCCGACTCCGCCTCCGCGACGCTGCGCTTGATCAGGGCGCTGCTGTCGACGTAGACCCGCATCACATCCGGTCCGCTCGGTCGAGCAGATCCGCGGTGGTCATGCCACTCGGCAACGTCAGGCGATGCCGCGGTCTCTGGTACGGCACGCGGGGGGCCCGGACGGCGCCCGAGATCAGCAGCGGGTCCTCCTGGCCGGTCACCGCGATGTCCGGCACGAGGCCGAGGTAGCGGTCGACGGCCTCCCGGATCAGCTCCTGCTGGGACCGCCCCGTCCGCTGGGCCTCAGCCCGCAGCGCGTCTTCCGTCTCCGACCGCAGTCTCAGGTTGGTGGCCATGCCGCTATGGTACCAGCCGTAGTACCACGATGGTGCACGTCAGAGGTGCGACAGGTCACAGGGCAGGCGAGGGGGCGGGGGGCGTCCTGCGCGACGTCGGGATGATCCTGCTCCGCCGCTCGTGCCATGGCGACCTGGCGGCTGCGGGCCCGGCCGTGCCCGGCCTGGTCCTGTCCGTGGGCGCGGGGCGCACCTCCTCGCTGGATCTCGGCCGCACCCGCGAACTCCCCGCCCCGGGGTGAGACCCACGTGCGCCGGGCCCCGCCGTGGGTGGCCGCGCCCCCTCCCCGCCTCGCACCAGCGCTGACCGCCGGCATGCGCAGCTGAGATGGGCGGCCGAGCCAGTACAGCTAGACGCGGAGCGAGACCGAGGCGCAGAGGAGCACGAAGCCCGCCAGGAGGGCGCCGGTGCGCAGGCCCTGGAAGCGCTCCCAACGGTCCCGCAGCTCGGCCCAGCCCTCCGGCGGGTCATCAGGGTCCCACCGCGCCGTCGCCGCGTTGATGGGCACGTTGACCGTGAGGGTCGACACCACCGCCACCGCGATCGCCGCCACCGCGACCCACGCGAGCACCGAGGCGTCGGCCGCGGCGTACGCGGCCGCGAGCACCCCGGTGAGCGGGAGGAGCACCGGCATGACGCGGCCGAAGGTCCCCAGGAGGCCCTGCTCCACGCGCAGGTGGGCCGGCGGCGGCAGGCGCCGGATCACCGGGTGCACGAACGCGTAGGAGCCGAACTCCGCGCACGCGGTGAACCCGCTGGTCACCAGGGCGAGGAACGCCCACACGTCCACCGCGTCACTCCCTCGGCTCGGGCTCCGGTCGTCGGTGAAGCTACTGCGGCGCGAGCGGCGCTGGGCCCTGGGCCGGGTGGCCACCACCGGCGGACACCGTTGCATCATCAGGTGTCCATGTCCCCTTCCCCCTGGTCGTCCTGCCGTCTACCCTCCGCCCATCTCGACCGGGAAGGGAAGCGATGTCGCGCAAGACCCTGGGGCTCGTCGCCGCACTGGCCATCGTGGCCGCGGCGATGGGGCCGATCGGCGCCGCGGGGGCGCAGCAGCAGGATCCGGACCCGGGCGACGGCGCGGGCATCGTCCCCGCCAGCGACACGGGCAGTTACGTCGTGGTCATGGCCGACGACCCCCTCGTCGTCACCGAGGGCACCGAGCGCCTGGACACGCCGGCCGCCGAGGAGCGGGCCGAGGACCTCGTCGAGGGGCAGGACCGGGCCCTCGAGGAGACCGGCATCGGTGAGCAGGAGAAGGTCAACGAGTACACCGTCGCGCTGAACGGGTTCTCGGCCCTGATCTCCCAGGAGGAGGCCCAGCGCCTCGCCGCGCGCAAGGACGTCGCGCTGGTCCTGCCCGACCCGCTGCGCCAGCCCCAGACGGACGCCAGCCCCGAGTTCCTCGGGCTCACGGGCCCCGGCGGGGCCTGGGACAGCGGCGTGACCGGCGAGGGCGTCGTCGTCGGCGTGATCGACAACGGCATCTGGCCCGAGCACCCCAGCTTCGCCGACGACGGCACCTTCCCGGAGCCGCCGACCGGCCCCATCCCCTGCGAGTTCGGCAACGTCGCGCACAACCGCTTCGACGCGCCGTTCCCGTGCAGCAACAAGCTCGTCGGCGCCCGCCAGATGCTCGCCACCTACCGGGCGCTGAACGGCGCGGAGGACTTCGAGTACGACTCGGCCCGCGACGACAACGGCCACGGCACGCACACCGCCTCGACCGCCGCCGGCAACGCGGGCGTGGAGGCCCGCGCGTACGGGCGCCCGCTGGGCACGGTGTCGGGCATCGCGCCGCGCGCCCACGTCGTGGCCTACAAGGGCCTCGGCGACCTGGGCGGCTACGGCTCGGACCTGGCCGCCGCGATCGACCAGGCGGTCGCCGACGGCGTCGACGTCATCAACTACTCGATCGGCGGCGGGGCCAGCCTGACCGGCCCCGATGACATCGCCTTCCTCAACGCCGCCGACGCGGGCGTCTTCGTCGCCACCTCGGCGGGCAACAGCGGGCCCGGTGCGGGCACGATCGGCGGTCCCGGGTCGGTCCCGTGGGTCACCACCGTGGGCGCCAGCACCCAGCGGCGTTCCTTCCAGGGTCGCGTCGTCCTGGGCGACGGGCAGGAGTTCACCGGCGTCTCGATCACCGCCGGCGTCGGCCCGGCCCCGCTCGTCGACGCCGAGGCGGCGGGCGACATCCTCTGCACGCCAGGGGCGCTGGACGCCGCCGTCGTCGCGGGCAAGATCGTGGTCTGCCAGCGCGGCGCGATCGGTCGCGTGGAGAAGAGCCGCGCGGTCCAGGAGGCCGGCGGCGTCGGCATGGTCATGTACGAGCAGAGCGACGCCGGGGACCTGCACAGCGACCTGCACTGGGTGCCGTCGGTCCACGTCGACAACACCCCGGGCCTGGCGATCAAGGCCTACGCGGCGACCGAGGGCGCCACCGCGACGCTGATCACCGGCGAGCGCGGCGAGAACCCCGTCGCACCGTCGATGACGGCGTTCTCGTCCCGCGGGCCCAACCCGGTGGCCGAGGACATCATCAAGCCCGACATCACCGCGCCGGGCATCCAGATCCTGGCCGGCAACTCCCCCACCCCGTCGCCCGGCTCCTACCCGTCGGAGCTGTTCCAGGCGATCGCGGGCACGTCGATGTCCAGCCCGCACGTCGCCGGCGTGTACGCGCTGCTGAAGCAGGCGCACCCGGACTGGACCCCGGCGATGGCGAAGTCGGCGATCATGACGTCGGCCGACCCCGACGTCCGCGACAACGACCGCGTGACCCCGGCCAACCCATTCGGCATGGGCGCCGGCCACCTGGACCCGGGCCGCACCGACCGGCGCGGCACCGCGTTCCAGCCCGGCCTGGTGTTCGACGCGGGCATCGCCGACTACCTCGGCTTCCTCTGCGAGGCCGGGCCCGAGGTCATCGCCAACCCCGACACCACCTGCGCGGCGCTGGCCGGCGCGGGTGTCCCGACCACCGCGACCGACCTCAACCTCGCGTCCATCGGCGTCGCCCAGCTGGCGGGCGAGGAGACCGTCACCCGGACGGTCACCAGTGTCGCCGAGCGGCGGGTGCGCTTCCGCGCGGACGTCGAGGCGCCGGAGGGCTACGAGGTCGAGGTGTCGCCCGCGGCCTTCACCATCGAGCCCGGCCAGGAGGTGACCTACCGGGTCACCATCCGCAACCGGACCGGCCCCGTCGGCGAGTGGGCCTTCGGGTCGCTCACCTGGCGCGGCGGCCGCTACGCGGTGCGCAGCCCGCTCGCGGTCCGCGGCGCGCTGTTCGACGCCCCGGCCGAGGTCACCGGCGAGGGCGAGGCGGGATCGACCGCGTTCGACGTGCAGTTCGGCTACACCGGCGACTACAGCGCGGCGGCGCACGGCCTGGAGACCGCGACGGTCATCAGCGACACCGTCGTCCAGGACCCGGACCAGACCTTCGACCCGACCGACGGGTTCTCCGACACCCACACCTTCGAGCTGAGCGGCGCGGCCCACTTCCGCGTCGCCATCCCGCCGGAGGCGACGGAGCCCGACGCCGACCTCGACGTCTACGTGACCGACCCGGCCGGCGAGATCGTGGCGTCCAGCACCCTGGGCGGCACCGACGAGCAGATCGACATCCCCCTCCCCGAGGACGGCACCTGGACCGTCTGGGTCCACGGGTGGGCGGCCCCGGGCGGGGACTCGCCCTACGACCTGTACAGCTGGGTCGTGTCGGCCACCCCGGGCGGCAACCTGTCGATCGACGAGGCGCCGGACGAGGCCGTGATCGGCGAGACCGAGCGGATCGAGGTGTCGTGGGACGGCGCCGCCGCCGGCCAGTGGCACCTGGGCGCGGTGTCCCACACCGGACCGGAGGGCCTCATCGGCCTCACCCTGGTCGAGGTCGACAACCGCTAGGTCAGCGGCGGCGGGCGGGCCGGTCCTCGCAGAGGAAGGGATCGGTCCGCCGGCCGCCGAGGTGGTACCGGTAGGTGCGGCCGCCCGCGTCCAGCAGGATGCGGGCGCCGTCCTGCGGGACCTGCGCATAGCGCATCCCCGGCTGCGGGCAGCCGAGGCCCGCGTCCGGCCACACCACCGTCGCGACGTCGACGACGCGGACGTCCGCCGCGGTGATCCCGAGCCGCCCGGCGAGGTCGGCGACGGCGGCGTCCACGGCGCGCTCCAGCACCTGTCCTCCTAGGCTGCGCACGGCCACGACGACGGACGCAGAGAGGAACGCGTGCCCATCACCCGGTTCGGCCTCCAGCTCCCCAGCTTCACCTACCCCGGCGTACCCGACGCGGACCTGTTCGACCGGGTCGCGGCGATCGCGGTCACCGCCGAGGAGGCGGGCTTCGACTCGCTGTGGGTGATGGACCACTTCTACCAGATCCAGGGTGTCGGGCCCCGGACGGACCCGATGTTCGAGGCCTACACGCTGCTCGGCGGGCTGGCGGCGCGCACGACCCGGGCGCGGCTGGGTGCGCTGGTGACCGGCGTGACCTACCGCAACCCCGCACTGCTCGCCAAGATCGTCACCACCCTCGACGTCATGTCGCGCGGGCGGGCGATCCTGGGCATCGGTGCGGCCTGGAACGACGACGAGCACACCGGCTACGGCTTCGGCTTCCCCGCCACCGCCGAGCGGATGGACCGCTTGGAGGAGGCCGTGCGCATCGCGCGGGCGATGTTCACCGAGGAGGCACCGAGCTACGCGGGGCCCCACACGACCATCGACGGGGCGCTGAACAACCCGCGCCCGGTCACGCCGGGCGGCCCGCCCATCCTCATCGGCGGCGGGGGTGAGCGCCGCACCCTGCGCCTCGTGGCCCAGTACGCCGACGCGTGCAACCTGTTCGGCGACGTCGCCACGATCCGCCACAAGCTCGGCGTGCTCAACCGGCACTGCGCGGACGTCGGCCGCGACCCCGCGGCGGTCAGCCGCACCCGGCTGGGGACGCTGGTGATCGCGCCGACTGCGGCCGCGGCACGGGACAAGGCGGAGCGCACCGGCCTGGCCGGCGGCGTGGCGAGCGGGTTCGTGACCGCCGGCGGGCCGGAGGAGGTCGCGGCGCAGGTGCACGAGCTGCTCGACGCCGGGCTGGACGGGCTGATGTTCAACCTGCCCGACGCCCACGACCTCGACGTCGTGCGCCTCGCCGGCGCGACCCTCGCGCCGCTCGCGAGGTAGGGACGGCGAGGCCGGATCCCGGCTAGGAGGTCGGCGCGACCTCGGCCGGGCGGCGGGAGGCGGCCGCGTCGGTGAAGGGCAGGCGGGGGGCGTCGGACCACAGGCGCTCGAGCCCGTAGAAGGCGCGCTGCTCGACGGTGAACGCGTGGACCACCACGTCGCCGTAGTCCAGCAGCATCCAGCCGGTCGCGCGGTCGCCCTCGCGGCGGCGCGGAGGGCGGCCGTGCAGCTCCTTGAGGCGGCGCTCCACCTCCTCCGCGACGGTGCCGAGCAGGCGCTCGTTGCCGGCGGAGGCGATGACGAAGTAGTCGGTGATCCCGAGCAGCTCGCCGACGTCGACGACCACGACGTCGGTCGCGCTCTTGTCGGCGGCCGCCTGGGCGGCGGCGAGGGCCAGCGCGCGGGACTCGCGGGTGTCGAGGGTGCTCAGGATCTACGGCTCCGTGGTCGAGAGGCCGGGGAAGTCCGCACCGACGACCACCGTGACGTCGATCGCGGTCTGCGGGCGGCTGCTGGTCGTGATGGTACCGACGCCCAACTGGTCGCGCACCTCCTCGGCGCGGGCCCGGGCGTCCTCGGAGTCGTCGTAGATGACGATCTCGGTCTCGGGGACCTCCCCCGGCGCGTTGTCGGTCAGGACCACCCGGAACCCGTCCCCCGACAGCGACTGCTCGACGGCCTGGGAGACCCCCGGCTCGCCGACGCCGTCGAGCACCTGCACCCGGGTGACGCCGTCGTCCACGGGCGGGCCGAGCGCGAGCAGGGCGGCGACCTCGTCACCGGCGTCGTTGGCCAGCCGGTAGCTCCCCTCCCCGCCCGCGCCGATCGGCCCCACGGGCTCGACCGGCAGCAGGCGCAGGGCCAGCCGCTGGTCCTCCTGGGCGTCGGCGAGGCCGCCGACCAGGGCGCGCAGGTCCTCCTGCCCGGCGTCGGTGTCCAGCAGCGGGCCGCCGATCCCCAGCAGGCGGTCCACCCGTGACGAGTCGTCGGCGACGCGGCGGAACAGCGCCTCGAGGACCTCCTGCTGGCGCGCGAAGCCGTCCAGCGGCGCCTCGTCGGGCGCGCTGAAGGTCCAGTACTGCGCGAGCCGGGCCGCGTCCAGCTCCTGCTCCCCCGCCTCGAAGGCGACCTCGCCGGCGCCGACCAGCGGCTCGCTGCCGATGTCGACGGTCAGCGGTCCGGTGGCGCCGAGCAGCGCGCCCAGCTCCGGGTCGGCGATGCCCGCGGTGTGGGTGATGTCGATCCCCAGCGCCTGCTCCACGGCGCGGGCGACCAGCTCCTGCCCCCCGTAGCGGTGGGCCTGGGCGAGCCGGTCCAGCCCGACGCCGGGGATGTCGACGAGCAGGCCCGTCGGGACGAACACCACCACGGCCTGGCTGTCGTCGCCGGCCGCCGACAGCAGCGTGAGGCCCGTGGCCGGCCCGCCGGGCTCGCCGCTGCGCACCAGCAGCAGGGTGCGGCGCGGCACGGTCGGCGCGGGAGTCGGGTCCTCCGGCGGCGCGTCGGACGCCGCGGCGGTCGGCGAGGTCAGCGGCCGTTCGGCCTGCAGCAGCAGGGGCAGGACGACGACGCCGAACACCCCGACCAGCAGCAGCGCCGACAGCACCGCGAAGGACGTCGCCCGCCGTCGGCGGCGCTCCGCCGCCAGGCGCGCCTGGCGCCGTCCCAGGGCGGCGCGCAGCTCCCCCGTGCTCTGCGCGTCCCCCGTGCCCTCCACATCCTGCGTCACACGTCCCCCCCGCCCCACAGCCCCCAGCCGGGCGTCGCGTACAGCCCGTGCTTGCGCGCGTACTGCTCGACCTCGCGCGGGATGAGGTACGAGACGGATCGACCGCGCGCGAAGCGCTCGCGGATGTCGGTGGACGAGATCGCCAGCGCCGGCACGTCCAGCACGGTGACCCGGTCCTCCAGCCCTTCGTCGCGCAGTGCGCGCAGGTCGTGCCCCGGTCGCGTCGCCGCCACGAAGTCGGCGAGCGCCAGGGTCTCCTCGGCGTCCTTCCAGGTGAGGATGGACAGGATCGCGTCCGCCCCCGTGATGAAGAACAGCCGCGTGTCGCCGAGCAGCTCCCGCAGCTGCCGCAGCGTCTGGACCGTGTACGTCGGGCCCTCGCGGTCGACCTCGATCCGGCTGACGCTGAACGCCGGGTTGGCCGCCGTCGCCAGCACCGTCATGAGGTAGCGGTGCTCCGGCGCGGTGGTGGTGTCGCTCTTCTGCCACGGGCTGCCCGCGGGGACGAAGACGACCTCGTCCAGCCCCAGGTCCGCCCGCGCCTGCTCCGCCGTCACGAGATGACCCAGGTGCACGGGGTCGAAGGTCCCGCCCATGATCCCGACGCAACGTCTGGTCATGTCAACAGTCTACGCAACGTGTAACAGGATCGACACGGGCTGCGCTCAGGGGTGCCGCACCAGCCCTGCGACGAACTCCGCGAGCTGTCGTAGATTACGACATTCAACCATCTCGTCCACGAATGCCGCGTACTGCGGCGCGATCGAGTCGCCGCTGCCCCAGTGCGCCGCCGGTTCGGGGTTCAGCCAGTGGACCTGCCGGGCGCGCCGCCGGATCTCCGCGAGCGCGCCGGTCTGCGGCGCGCGGTAGTTGTTGCGCGCGTCGCCCAGCACCAGCACGGTCGTGCGCGGCGTCACCGCGTCCAGGTAGCGGGCGGCGAACCCGGCGAACGCGTGCCCGTAATCGGAATGCCCGTCGAGTTCCACGAGGTCGGCGGATTGCGTCAGACGATCCGCCGCGGCAACCGGGTCGGCGTCGGCGAACAGCGTCGTCACTTCGTCCACGCGGTCGATGAATGCGAAACTGCGCACCCGCGTGAATTGCCCTTGCAGCTCGTGGCAGAACAGCAGCGTGAAGCGCGCGAACGCCGCCACCGACCCGCTGACGTCACAGAGCAGGACGAGGTCGGGGCGGTGCGGCGCGGGCCGGCGGTGCAGGACCTCCACGGGCACCCCGCCGGTGGACAGGGCCCGGCGCAGGGTGCGGCGCGCGTCGGGGCTCCCGCGGCGGGACCGGCGGCGGCGGGCGGCCAGGCGTGCCGCGAGCCGGCGCGCCAGCACGCGGACCGCGCGGCGCATCGCCCGCTGCTCGTCGGCGCCGACGCGGAAGAAGTCGAGGTCCTCCGGCAGCGGCCGGACCACCGCGCGCGCCGCCTCCTCGATGCCGCGGGTCGCGGCCACCCGCCGGCGCACCTCGGCCTCGACCTGCTCGCGGAACCGGCGGACGCGGCGCTCGAAGGCGTCGCGGGCGAGGCGGTCGGCCAGGGTGCCGTCCCCCACCGCGCCCTCGGACAGGGCGCGGCGCAGCACCCCGCCCGTCTGCACCTGGCGGAACACCCGGTAGGCGAACCAGCCCGTCGTGCCGTCGGGGTTGGCCACCCCGCCGTGCGCGGCGACCGCCTCGGCGGCGAGCCGGTCGACCGCCGCGTCGTCGCCGTCGCGGACGGCGCGGGAGAGGTCGGCGAGCAGCGCCGCCAGGTCGCGGGGCCCGGCGTCGTCCCCGACGCCGGGGCTGGGCGGGAAGTACAGGTCGAACAGCCGGTCGAAGACGGGCCGGTGCGACGGCGAGGCGACGGTCGTGGCCGCCAGCGCCGCGCGCACCTGGCCGCGGTCGAGCAGGTCGACGGCGGCGACGGCGCGCTGGGCGTCCAGCCCGTCGCTGAGGGCGACGGGCACCCCGGCGCCGCGCAACGCCCTCGTGAAGGCGAGCACCCGCTCCCCCAGCGCCGGGAGCGCGGGCGGGGCGGGCGGCGCCGGCCCGGCGGTCACGGCACCGCGGCGGCCAGGTGGGCGACGGCCCGGTCCACGTCGGACCGGTGCTTGAGCAGCACGCCGATCGTGGACCGCAGCACGCCCTCGTCGACGTCGTCCACGCCCAGGGCCACCAGGGTCCGGGCCCAGTCCAGGGTCTCCGCGATCGACGGGGGCTTGCGCAGCTCCAGCCCGCGCAGGGACCGCACGACCCGCACCAGGGACGCGGTCAGGGCCGCGCCCGCCTCCGGCACCCGCGTGGCGACGATGTCGCGCTCGCGCTGCTCGCCGGGGAAGTCCAGCGACAGGTACAGGCAGCGGCGCTTCAGCGCCTCCGACAGCTCCCGCGTCGCGTTGGACGTGAGCACCACGAACGGGCGGGTCGTCGCGGTCACGGTCGCGAGCTCGGGGATCGTCACCTGGAAGTCCGACAGCAGCTCCAGCAGGAGCGCCTCGAACTCGAAGTCGACCTTGTCGACCTCGTCGATGAGCAGCACCGTCGGGCCGGGCGCGGTGATCGCCCGCAGCAGCGGGCGGGCCAGGAGGTAGGCCGGCCCGAAGATGTCGTCGTGGGTCTCCTCCCACGCGCGCGTGGTGTCGGCCTGGATGCGCAGGAGCTGCTTGCGGTAGTCCCACTCGTACAGCGCCTTGGCCTCGTCCAGGCCCTCGTAGCACTGCAGCCGGACCAGCTCCGCCCCCTGGGCGGCGGCCACGGCCTTGGCCAGCTCGGTCTTGCCGACGCCGGCGGGCCCCTCGACCAGGACGGGTTTGCCCAGCCGGTCGGCGAGGAAGACGACCGTCGCGATCGCGTCGTCGGGGAGGTAGCCCGCGTCGTGCAGGCGAGCCGCGGCGTCGGCGGCGTCGCCGAAGCCGGTCACCCGCGGACCTGGCCGTCGCCCTCCACCACGTACTTGGTGGTGGTCAGCTCCTGCAGGCCCATGGGCCCGCGGGCGTGCAGCTTCTGGGTGGAGATGCCGATCTCGGCGCCGAAGCCGAACTCCCCGCCGTCGGTGAAGCGCGTCGAGGCGTTGACCATGACCGCGGCCGCGTCGACCTCGGCGGCGAAGCGGCGGGCGGCGGCGCGGTCCTCGGTGACGATCGCCTCGGTGTGCAGGGTGCCGTGGCGCGCGATGTGGTCCAGGGCCTCGTCCAGGTCGTCGACCACCCGCACGGCCAGGCGCAGGTCGAGGTACTCGGTGTCCCAGTCCTCGTCGGTCGCGGGCTCCGCGCCGGCCAGCCGCTGGGCGCGGTCGTCGCCCACCAGCGCCACCCCGGCGTCGCGGAGGTCGCCGGCGACGGCCGGGAGGAACGCCTCGGCGACCGCGGCGTGGACCAGCAGCGTCTCCGCGGCGTTGCAGACGCTCGGCCGCTGCGCCTTGGCGTTGACCGTGATCGCGCGGGCCCTGCCCAGGTCCGCCGCCCGGTCGACGTAGACGTGGCAGTTGCCGACCCCGGTCTCCACGACCGGCACCTGGCTGTCGGTGACGACCGCCTGGATCAGCCCCGCGCCGCCGCGCGGGATCAGCAGGTCGACCAGGCCCCGGGCGCGGCCGAGCTCCTTGACCGACTGGCGGGAGGTGTCGTCGATCAGGACGACGGCGTCGGCGGGCAGGCCGGATGCGACCAGGGCGTCGCGCAGCAGCGCCGTGAGCGCCCGGTTGGAGTGCAGCGCGGAGGACGAGCCGCGCAGGACGCAGGCGTTGCCGCTCTTCAGCGCGAGCCCCGCGGCGTCGACGGTGACGTTGGGCCGCCCCTCGTAGACCATCGCGAGCACCCCGAGCGGGACGCGGACCTGGCGCACGTCCAGGCCGTTGGGCAGCCGGAACCCGCGCACCACCTGGCCGACCGGGTCGGTCAGCGCGACGAGCTCGCGCAGGGCGCCCGCCATCGCGGCGACGCGCGCGGGCGTCAGGGTCAGCCGGTCGACCATGGCGGCGGTGGTGCCGTCGGCGCGCGCGGCCTCGACGTCGCGGGCGTTGGCCGCCAGGACGCCGTCGGCGCCGGCCTCCAGCGCGGCGGCCATGGCCGCGAGGGCGGCGTCCTTCTGCCCGGTCGTCGCCCGCGCCACGGCGGGGGCGGCCGCCTTCGCGGCCGCGCAGACCTCGAGCACGCTGGTCATGGGGTCCTCCCGTCTCGGTCAACAGATCGTACGTCGCTGGCCGGTGGGCAGCCCCTGCGCGAGACTGTGCCCATGACGGACTTCCAGAGCGAGTTGGCGGCCCGGCTCGCGCGCAACGCGGAGCTGGCGCAGGAGCGCGCGCAGGCCGAGCAGGAGATGGACCGCGCCGTGCGGGAGCGCGAGGAGGCCGAGCGACGCCGGGTCGCGGAGCTGGCCGAGGCGCGCGTCACCCGCCACCGCGAGCTCGCCGACCAGCTGCGCAGCGTCGCCGAGGGCCTCAAGGCCGCCTCGCCCGACGAGTTCGTCGTCCGCCTCGGCTGGACCCCCTCCGGCGAGGAGTTCATCGCCCGCATCTCGACCCGCAAGCTCCGCCCGGCCCGCACGCTGCTGGTCGAGCTGGACCGCGACGACGACGAGGTGCTGGCGCGCTGGAAGAGCGACGTCGGCGACGCGCTGGAGCTGTGGCGGCTGCTCGAGGTCGACGCGCCCCTGCTGGCCGAGCTGGTCCTGCAGGTCGCCGACCAGGAGCTGTGGAAGGGCCGGACCGCCCCGCCGCCCTTCCCGGCCGGCGTCGCGAGCTGACCGTGGCGCCGCGCCAGTGCCCGAAGTGCGACCTGCGCTTCGCCACAGCGGACGAGCTGGACGACCACCTGGCCCGCGACCACGCGGTCGACCCGGAGCGCCTGCCCGACCGGCGCCCGGTTCCCCCGCCCCCGCCCCCGCCCCCGGCGGCGCCCGGGCGGTGACGCCCGCCGCCGGGTGCGCTCAGGTCACGACGACCAGGCGGTCGCGGTGGATGACCTCGGGCCGGGCCGCCGGGCCGAGGGCGCGGGCGACCTCCTCGCTGGACCGGCCGCGCACGCGCAGCAGGTCCGCGCGCTCGTAGGCGACCAGTCCGCGGGCCACCAGCCGCTGGTCGGGGCCGACGACGTCGACGGGGTCACCCGCCGCGAAGTCCCCCGACGCCCCGACCACGCCGGCGGCCAGCAGCGAGGACCCGCGCTCGGTGAGGGCGCGGACCGCGCCGGCGTCGACCTCGACGCGGCCACGGGGGGTCAGCGCGAACGCGATCCACAGCTTGCGGCTGTCGGGACGGCGGCGGGCCGGCGGGAACCAGGTCCCCACCTCCTCCCCGGCGACGGCGGCGGGCACCACGCCGGGGCGCCGCGCGTTGGCGATGACGGTGTGAGCCCCGCTGACCGCGGCGACCCGCGCCGCCTCCAGCTTGCTGGCCATGCCGCCGGTCCCCACCTGCGAGCCGCTGGGGCCGTAGTGGCGTGGCTCCAGCGTCGTGAGGTCGTCGACCCGCGACAGCAGCGGCGCCCCCGCGGACGGGTGCCCGTCGTGCAGGCCGTCGACGTCGGACAGCAGCACGAGTAGCTCCGCGCCGAGCATGCTGGCCACCAGCGCGGCGAGCCGGTCGTTGTCGCCGAAGCGCAGCTCGTCGGTCGCCACCGCGTCGTTCTCGTTCACCACCGGCACCGCGCCCAGCGCGAGGAGGCGGTCGAAGGTGTGGCGCGCGTTGAGGAACCGCGGGCGGTGGACGACGTCGTCGGGGGTCAGCAGCACCTGGCCGCAGGCCAGCCCGCGGACCGCGAACGCCTCCTGGTAGGTGTGCAGCAGCAGGCCCTGGCCGACGCTGGCGGCCGCCTGCAGGCCGGGCAGGTCCGCGGGCCGCTCGCGCATGCCCAGGGGCCCGAGGCCCGCCGCGACCGCACCGCTGGAGACCAGCACGACCTCCACGCCCCGGGCGTGCACCGCCGCAACCTGGTCCACCAGCGCCCGGGCGGTCCCCCGGTCCAGGCCCCCGTCGGGTGCGCGCAGGCTGGACGAGCCCACCTTCACCACGGCCCGGGCGGGCCGGGGGAACCGGGCCGCCGCGCTCACCGGCGAATGGTCACGGTGCGACGTCGACGACGTCGTCCTCGTCGTCCAGCACGACCGTGGGGTCGGGGTCGAAGTCGAAGACGTGGCCGGCCATCTCCACCGGGTCGCCGCGGCGCGCGCCGGCGTCGGCCAGCGCCTGCTCGACCCCGGCGCGGACCAGGCGGCCCTGGAGGTAGCGCAGGCCCTCGGCGTTCTCCAGGTCGGTCATGACCACCCAGCGCTCGACCCGGTCACCGCGCACCCGCCAGCCGCCGCCGGTGCGCTCCACGGTGAAGTCGCGGCCGCCGCGCTGGGCGGGGGCGGGGCGCAGGACCGGCCGGGCGGTGACCTCCGTCGGGCGGTCGGCGCGCTCGCGGCGGACCTGCTGGACGAGCTGGGCCATGCGCCGGCGCAGCTCCTCCAGGCCCTCGCCGCTGACCGCGCTGCCCTGCAGCACCTCCCAGCCGTCGCGCTCCAGGTCGGGGCGCACGATCTCGGCGGTCTCGGGGTCGGCGTCGGTCTTGTTCAGGAACACCAGGGCGGGCCGCTCGAGCAGGGGCGGTTCGTCCTGCGCGGCGTCCATGACCTCGCGCTCGTAGCGCGCGAGCTCCGCGACGACCGTGGCGAGGTCGCGGGTCGGGTCGCGCTGCTCGTAGCTGGCGCAGTCCAGCACGTGGACCAGCACGCCGGCGCGCTCGACGTGGCGCAGGAAGCGGTGGCCCAGGCCGCGCCCCTCCCCCGCGCCCTCGATGAGGCCGGGGACGTCGGCGACCACGAAGTCGACATCGTCGTAGCGCACGACGCCGAGGTTGGGGGCCAGGGTCGTGAACGGGTAGTCGGCGATCTTGGGCCGCGCGGCGGAAAGCCGGGCGATGATCGAGGACTTGCCGGCGTTGGGGAACCCCACCAGCGCGATGTCGGCCGCGAGCTTCAGCTCTAGGCGGATCCAGCGCTCGCTGCCCGGCTCGCCGAACTCGTGGAAGCGCGGGGCGCGACGACGGCTGGTGCGGAACGCGGCGTTGCCGCGCCCGCCGCGGCCGCCCGCGACGATGACGATCTCGTCCCCCGGGGCCACGAGGTCCACGAGCGGGGTGCCGTCATCCTCGCGGACCACGGTCCCGGGCGGGACCAGCAGGACCGCGTCCTCGCCGTCGGCGCCGCGGCGCAGGTCGCCCTCGCCGTGGGCGCCGTTGGACGCCGCGCGGTGGGGGCGGTGGTGGTAGTCGACGAGGGTGCGGACGTTGGCGTCCGCGCGCACCAGCACGTCACCGCCGTCGCCGCCGTCCCCGCCCTCGGGACGGCCGCGCGGCTCGTACGGCTGGCGCGCGAACGAGGTGACGCCGCTGCCGCCCTTGCCGGAGCGGACATTGACCTTGACCTCGTCGACGAACACCGGGTCAGTGCGTCAGACCACGTCCGCGTACTTGCGCGGGCCGCTGGTGCGGAACGCGACCTTGCCGTCCACGAGGGCGAACAGGGTGTCGTCGCCGCCGCGGCCGACGCCGTTGCCGGGGTGGATCTTGGTCCCGCGCTGGCGGACGATGATCGTGCCCGCGGTCACGGCCTCGCCGCCGTAGCGCTTGACGCCCAGCATCTTCGGGTTGGAGTCGCGGCCGTTGTTGGAGGAGCCGCCGCCCTTCTTGTGTGCCATGTCGTCGTCCTACGCGCTGATCTCGTCGACCCGCAGGCGGGTCAGGGGCTGCCGGTGGCCGGTCTTGCGCCGGTACCCGGTCTTGTTGCGGTACATGAAGACGGTGATCTTGGGGCCCTTGCGGTCCTCGACCACGCTGGCCCGGACCGACGCCGCGCCGAGCGCGTCGGGGGCCACGGTCACGGCGCCGTCGTCGCCGACGAGCATGACCGGGCGCAGGGCGACCGACCCGTCCTCGGCCGGGGTGAGCCGCTCGACGTCGAGGATGTCCCCGACCGCCACGCGGTACTGCTTGCCGCCCGTGGCGACCACGGCGTACATCGTCTGAGCTCCTTGGACTGACCTGGTGGGGTACCCGGCGCGGGGCGCAGTGAAGAGAGATCCGCCCGCGGCGCACCGGGGGCCACTGTAGGTTCGCGGGGTGCCGAGTGTCAACGTACGCGGGCCGCTGCGCCTGACCGATCAGGCCCTCGTGGCGGTCGTCCTGGCGCGCGCGGCCGCGGCGGCGGCCGGACGCGGCGCGACCGTCGCCGACCTGCTCGTCGGGCTGGCCGAGGAGCCCGACGGCGTGGCCGGCCGGGTGCTGCAGGGAACCGAGGCGGCCGTCGTGCGACTGCGGACGCACCCGCCGTCGCCACGCCTGCCCGCCCTGGAGATCGCGCTGCGCTGGGCCGCCGACGACGTCGCGGACCGTCCCCTGGGTACGGCGGACCTGCTGGCCGCCGCGGTCGAGGTCGGGGGGTCCGAGCTCGCCGACCTGCTGGCCGCCGTGGACGGGACGGAGGTGGCCGACCGGGTCGATGACCTGCCGCCCCGCCCGGGCCCGGGGCGCGCGGCCCGGCTGGCGGCGGCGTGGGGCGACCGGCTGGGGCCGGGCGCGGAGACGCTGGGCCAGCGCCCGCCCGGCGACCCCGAGCCCCACCTCACGGCGGCGGCCGGCCGGGTGGTCGCGCATGCCCGGGCGGCCGGGGGCGGCGCGCTCGACCTCGTCCTCGCGGTGGCCGCGTCCGCCCGCCCGGGCGACGGGGCCCGCGACCTGCTGTTCCCGGGCGAGCCCCCGCCCGGCGACGACGACCTGCCCGACGTCGACCGCCTCCTGATCGCCGCCGAGCGCCTCGCCCCCGACGTGCCGGAGCCGGATCTGGCAGCGGTGGTGGAGGCCGCGATCGCCACGACCCGCTCCCCCGCCTCCGCGGCCGACCTGGTCCGCGCCGCCGTCCTGGTCGGCGGCCCGTCCGTCCCCGCCCTCCTCACCGCCGCCCGCCACCCCTGACCCCGGTGCCGCGGCCTCCCGGGGGAGGCCGCGGCATCGAGCGGGCGAACGGCGCGCTGTCCGCGCGTGGGGTCAGGCGGGGACGGGGGCGGAGCGGATGACCTGGAGGTCGGTGGGGGCGGCGGTGACCTCGGCGAACAGGTCGCGGTAGGTCTGGCCCACGCAGGACCACTGCATCTCGCGGCTGGCCGCGTAGGCCCGGCGCTCCATCGCCTTGAGGGCGACGCGGTCGTCGAGCAGGGCGGCCACCTCGCGGGCGATCGACGTGGGCGACCGGAACGGGACGAGCACCCCGCCGCCGTCGGCGAGCAGCTCCTGGGCGTAGCGGAACGGGGTGGCGATGACCGCCTTGCCGCAGCCGACGGCGTAGGCGAGCGTCCCGCTCACGATCTGCTGCGCGTCCAGGTAGGCCATCAGGTAGACGTCGGTCGCCAGCAGGTAGTCGACGAGCTCCGGCAGGGACAGGTAGCGCGGCTCGAAGCGGACGTGGTCCTGCAGACCCAGCTCCGCGACCAGGGCCTGCAGGCCCTCGCGGTAGGACTCGCCGGAGTCGCGCAGGATCGTCGGGTGGGTCTGGCCGAGCACCAGGTAGAGCAGCTCGGGGTGCCGCTCGACCACCGGGGGGAGGGCCCGGATGACGTCCTCGATGCCCTTGCCCGGGCCGATCAGCCCGAAGGTCGATAGCAGGGTCCGGTCGGCGAACCCCAGCGCCGCCTTGGTCTCGCGCCGGAGCCCCCGGCGCCGGCGCACCGACGGGATGCCGTGCGGGACGAAGCGGATCTTGGCCGGGTCGATCCCGTAGGCGTCGCGCAGCATGGGGATCGCGCTGCGCGCCAGGACCACCAGCGCCTCGCTGTGCCGGGCCAGCTCCCGGGTCACGGCGCGGTGCGCGGGCGGCGGGTCGCTGAACACGGTGTGCAGGGTCGTGATCGCGGGGACGTCGAGCCCGCGGAGCAGCTGGAGGAGGTCGGCGCCCGCCTCCCCGCCGAACAGGCCGAACTCGTGCTGCACGCAGAGGACGTCGATGTCGGAGCCGTTGAGCTCGCGGGCGAGGCGCCGGTACCCGGCCCCGCCGTCCTGCGGGACGCGCCAGCGGACCTCCGGCCCGTGGGCCCGGTCGGCCCCCGGCTCGTCCACCGCGACGATGGCGGGCGGCTCGAGTCCCGCGGACGCCGTCGCGGCGGCCAGGTCGCGGGTGAACGTCGCGATGCCGCACTCCCGCGGTGGGTAGCTGGCGAGGAAGGAGACGCGCGGCGGCCGCCCCCCCGGTTGTCGCGGACGATCGAACCCATCCACACGATCTCGCACGATTGCACCTCCGGGCGCCATTGCCCGACCTGCCGTCGTAACCGGGAGGGACTGGCCGTTCAGACACGTCCCCTTGTGAGTGCGGCATACACTCGCACATATCCGCGCGTCATGCCCGTAACACTGAAGCGTTCCTCAGCGTCCGCACGGCACTCCGCTCGGTCGACGTCCGTCAAGTTCGCCACCGCGGCCACCGCCCCGTCGACGTCGTTGACCACCGCGCCGGTGACGCCGTCGCGGACGAGCTCGGGGACCGATCCCCGGCGCGTGCCGATGACCGGCGTCCCGCAGGCCAGCGACTCCGCCATCGTCAGGCCGAACGCCTCGTGGTAGGTGACGAGGTGGAGGAACGCGTGGGCGCCCGCCAGCAGGGCGCCCTTCTCCTGGTGGTCCACCGGCCCGATGAACTCGACCCGCCCCGGGGACAGCCGCGGCCGGACGACCTCGTCGAAGTACGCGGTGTTCTCCGGCGGCACGATGCCCGCGAGCACGAGCCGCCGGCCGGTGCGCTCCGCCACCTCGATCGCCTGGCCGATGCCCTTGTCCGGTGACATCCGCCCGATGCAGACCAGGTCCTCCCCCGGCGCGTCGCCGAAGGGGAAGGCGCCGACGTCGATGCCGTTGAACACCGTGGCGACGTAGTTGAGGTCGGGGGCCAGCACCCGCTCCGCGTCGGTGATCGACACGTAGGCCAGGTCGCGGTGCCGGCCGTAGAGGATCCGGCTGTCGCGCTCCGCGCCGGACCCGTGCAGGGTCGTGACGAACGGGATCCCCGCCAGGGGGCCCCACGGCACCGCGTAGGACCCGGCGTGGTTGTGCAGGACGTCGAACCGGCCGGACCGCGCCTGGTCGAACGCGTGCGCGAGGTGCAGCGTCTCCCAGGCGCGGCCGTCCGCGGCCAGGTCGGGGTCCTCGGACAGGGCGTGCGGCACCACCCCGTCGTGGGCGGCCGTCGTGGCCGAGTCCAGGCTGGCGAAGACCGTCACGTCGTGGCCCTCGCGCACCAGGCCGTCGGCGAGGTTGGCCGTCACCAGCTCCCAACCCCCGTAGTGCTGCGGGGGGACACGCCAGGACACCGGCCCGAGCAGGGCGATCCGCATCGGCCGCATCAGCCCAGCATGGACTCCACGATCTGGGCCCCTCGTCCGTCGCAGCAGTCGCAGACGCGGGTGAACGACTCGGTGAGCCCCTGGCTCACGTTCTTGCGCGTCATCTGCACCAGACCGAGGCGCGAGATCTCCATCACCCGCGACTTGGTCTTGTCGCGGGCGAGCTCGCGCTTGAACCGCTTCAGCACCTCGTCGCGGTTCGCGGGGATGAGCATGTCGACGAAGTCGATGACGATGATGCCGCCCATGTCGCGCAGCCGGAGCTGCCGGGCGATCTCCTCCGCCGCCTCCAGGTTGTTGCGGAGGACGGTCTCCTCCAGGTTGCTCTTGCCGACGAACTTGCCGGTGTTCACGTCGATGACCCACATCGCCTCGGTCTTCTCGACGATGAGGTAGCCGCCCGAGGCGAGCCAGACCTTCTTCTCCAGGGCGCGGCGGATCTGGTTGGTCACCTCGTAGCCGTCGAAGAGGTGGCCCTCCCCGGTGGCGACGCTGACGTGGTCCTCCAGCTCCGGGCTGACGTCGCGCAGGTAGGCGCGGACCTGGTCGGCGAGGCCCTCGTCGTCGACGATGAGGTCGCTGAACTCCGGGCCGAACACGTCGCGGATGACCCGGATGACGAGGTCGGGCTCCTCGTACACCGGCTCGAGGGGCTTGGCCGCCGCGGCGCGCGTCTCGACCTGTTCCCAGATGCGGACCAGGCGGGCGACGTCGTCCTCCAGCTGCTCGCGGGTCGCGCCCTCCGCGGCAGTGCGCACGATCAGGCCGTACTGCTCGGGGCGGACGGCCTTGACGATCTTGCGGAGCCGCTCGCGCTCGTCCTCGGGCAGCTTGCGGCTGATGCCGAGCATCGCGTCGCCCGGGGCCAGCACGCAGTAGCGCCCGGCGATCGACAGCTGCTGGGTGAGGCGGGCGCCCTTGGTGCCCATCGGGTCCTTGGTGACCTGCACCAGGACGGGCTGGCCGGCCTTGAGGGTCTTCTCGATGCGCGGCAGCTCGCCGTCCAGGTCGGCCTCGTCGTAGTTGACCTCGCCGGCGTAGAGCACGCCGTTGCGGCCCTTGCCGATGTCGACGAACGCCGCCTCCATGCCGGGCAGCACGTTCTGGACCCGGCCGAGGTAGATGTTGCCGACGTAGGAGACGTCCTCGCGGCGGGTCACGTAGTGCTCGACGAGGTTGCGCTCCTCCAGCACCGCGACCTGGGTCCGCTGGTCGCCGACGGTGACGAGCATCTTCTTGGGCGGGCCGTCGGCGATGGCGCGCCGGGTCTCCTCGCTGACACCGCCGACGGGGCGGCGCCCGCCGCGCTGGCCGGTCCGCCCGCGGCCCTGCCGCGCGATGCCGCCGCGGCCCCGCGCCTGCCGGGCGGACAGGCGGGTGGGGGCGGCCTGGTCGGCGGGGGCGTCGACGGGCGCCTCGGCCGGGGCGTCGGCCGCCGGCGCGGCGACCGCGCCGGCGGTCTCGCGGGTGCGCCGGCCCCGGCCGCGACCACCGCGGCGGCGGCGGCGCCGGGCGCCGGACTCCCCGGTCGCGTCGGTGTCGCCGTCCTCGACCCCGTCGGCCCCCGTCAGCCTCGTCGGCCTCGTCGTCGGCCCCGTCGTCGTCCGCGGTGGGGGCCAGCGGGGTGTGCAGCGGCTCGTCGGCGGTGTCGGTGGCGGGCGGCTCGGCCTCCTCGAGCACCTCGTCGGGGTCGACGGTGCGGCGCCGGCGACGGCGGCGCACCAGGGTCCCGGACCCCTCGGCGTCCTCGGCGTCGGCCTCGACGTCCAGGCCCTGGTCGACGATCGCCCCGGGGACCTCGACCTCGGCGACGACCTCGTCGCCGTCGGCGTCGGCGTCGGCGTCGGCGCGGCGGCGGGTGGCGGGGGCGGTCAGCTCGCCGCCCTCCGCGATGGCGGGGACCCCCGCGGCCGGCGGCCGCGTCGTCCTCGGTGTCGGCGTCGGCGGTGCGGGCCGGGAGCGGGAGCACGTCGTCGTCGGCGACGACGGGCACGCGCTCGGCGGGCTCGTCCTGGCCGGGCCGGCGCCCGCGGCGCCGGGTGCGCACGACCGGTGCGCGCCCGGGAACGGCGTCGTCCCCGGCCTGGGCGGCGACCGCCGCGGCGGCGCCGGCGTCCAGGTCGATCGCGCCCGCGTCGGGCTGCACGTCCAGGTCCAGGCCCGCGGGGTCCAGGTCGTCCACCGGCGGGACGGCGGGACGGCCGGCCTCCGGTTCCCCGGCCGGGGTTCCGGCGTCCGGGTCCGCCGGCCGCGCGCCGCGGCGGCGGGCGGCCGGCGCCACGGCGTCGGCGTCCAGGTCCGGCGCCGGGGCACCACGGCGGCGAGCCACCGGGGCCGCCACCGCCGCGTCGGCGTCCAGGTCCGGTGCCGGGGCACCACGGCGGCGAGCCACCGGGGCCGCCACCGCCGCGTCGGCGTCCAGGTCCGGTGCCGGGGCACCACGGCGGCGAGCCACCGGGGCCGCCACCGCCGCGTCGGCGTCCAGGTCCGGTGCCGGAGCACCACGGCGGCGGCCTCGGGGTGCCACGACGACGCCGGGCGCGTCCGCCACGTCCGCCTGGCCGGCCACGCCGGGCACGTCCAGCCCGCTCGGGGCGTCCAGCTCGTCGGAGGTGTCCAGCCCGCGCGGAGCGTCCACCCCGTCGGGGGCGTCCAGCTCGCCGGGCGCCACCGGGCGGTCGGACGCGGGCGCGGGGTCGGGAGCGGCGGCGTCGATGGTCGGGGCCGGTCCGGCGCTGACCCCGGCGCGGCCGGGGGCGGCGGGGTCCGCCCCGGCGGGGATCTGGCGACGGCCCCCGCGGGCCGCCCGCGGGGCGCGGGGCGCGGGCGGGTCCTCGGCGCCGGGCGCGGCGCGAGTGCCGGCCACGTCCTCGGCGGCGGGCACGTCGTCGGCGGCGCGGGCGGGGGGCGCGTCCTCCGCGCCGGCGACGCGGGCGGTGCGGCGCGACGGTACCGGGGCGCCGTCGTCCGCGCCGGGCTCGGCGGCGGGGGCGCGGGGGCGGCGGGCGCGCACGGGCGCGGCGTCGTCGCCGGCAGGGTTCGTGCGGGGCGCGCGGCGGGCCCGGGCAGGAGCGGGCTCCGCCACCTCGCCCTCGTCCCCCGCAGCGGCGGGGGTCACGCCGGCGTCCTGCTCGGCCGGGACGGCACGGGCGGCGGTGCGGCGGCTCCGGGCGCGGACACGGACGCGGGTGTCGTCCTCAGCGGCGTCGACCGACGCCTGATCTTCGTTGGCCATGGTGGTGGGAACTCCCTCTCGGTGCCCTCCGGGCCGGCGCCGGCGCGGGACCCCCCGTCAGGGGTGTCGCCGCGCGCGCGGGCGGAGGGGCGGAACGTCCCGGCGCACCGGCAGGCGCGCGGGGAACGAGGTCAGCGATGTCGTCGGCATCCAGGACGGGCGAGCGCAGACCCATCACGAGATGGGGTGGCGCGGCGCGCGACCGCGCGGCGGGTCCAGGGGGCCGACGGCGGACCGTCGGGGGGACTGCCCGGACGCATCGACCCGGCGCGGCGGCGACGACCCGGAGGGCGTCGCGCCGTCCGGCGCGTGGCGGTGGACAGGCCCTGGGTGCAAGGCACTCCCGTCGGAATGGTGCAGGGGACGGCACGAGGCGTCCCGCGAACTGCTGGCTCGCACGCTCACCGCGCGCGACCGGGCGAGCGCTGGCGCGCCCGGAACTCGCGCAAGTGTACCGCCCGTCACCGGATCACTGCCGGGAGCGGGAGATGAGGACCCCCTTGAGGGCCTCGAACTCCTCCAGGCACTTGCCGGACCCGATCGCCACGCTGTCCAGCGGCCGGTCCGCCAGGCGGACCGGCACACCGGTGTCGTGCTGCAGGCGCTCGACCATGCCGTGGAGGAGCGCCCCCCCGCCGGTGAGCACGATGCCGTTGTCCACGACGTCGGCGGCGAGCTCGGGCGGGGTGCGGTCCAGCGTGTTCTTCACCGCGTCGACGATCGAGTTGAGCGGCTCCTCCAGGGCGGCGCGGACCTCGCCGGTGGTGAGGATCACCGTCTTGGGCAGCCCGCTGACCAGGTCGCGCCCGCGCACCTCGGCGTGGGTCTCGTCCCCGGTCGGGAAGGCGCTGGCCACCGACATCTTGATCTGCTCCGCGGTGCGGTAGCCCAGCAGCAGGGAGTACTCCTTCTTGACGTGGGCGATGATGGCCTCGTCCAGCTCGTCGCCGGCGATGCGGGCCGACTCCGCGGTGACGATGCCGCCCAGCGCGACGACGGCGACCTCCGTGGTGCCGCCGCCGATGTCGACGACCATGTTCCCGACGGCCTCGTGGACGGGCAGGCCCGCGCCGATGGCCGCGGCCATCGGCTCCTCCAGGATCCAGGCCGCACGGGCCCCGGCCTGGATGCAGGCCTCCTCCACCGCGCGCTGCTCGACGCCGGTGATCCCCGAGGGGACGGCGACGACCACGCGCGGGCGGTTGAAGATGTTGGGGGACCGGTTCCGGTACACGACGTGCAGGAAGTACCGGAGCATCTTCTCGGTCACGTCGAAGTCGGCGATGACGCCGTCCTTGAGCGGTCGCACGACCACGATGTGCGGCGGGGTGCGGCCCGTCATGCGCTTCGCCTCGGCGCCGACCGCCAGGATGGCGCCGCTCTGGGTGTTGGTCGCGACCACCGACGGCTCGTTCAGCACGATGCCGCGGCCGCGCACGTACACCAGCGTGTTCGCCGTCCCGAGGTCGACCGCGATGTCACGTCCGAACAGCCCCGCTCACCTCCCCCGCGCCCGGCCCCGAGCGTAGACCGGGCAGGGGCGCGGGGGCCGGAGGCGCGACCGGCCTCAGCCCTCCCAGACCAGGTCCGGGGCGCCGCCCACGAACGCCGCGAGGCGGGTCGCCTCCTCCTCCACGGCGGCCCGGACGGGCGGCGCGACGCCAGTGAACGGCGCGAAGCGGACGACGAGCCGGCGCCCCGCCGCCTCGTGGCGCCAGGTGCCGGCGATGCGCCCGCCGACCAGCAGGACCGGCGAGATCCAGCCCTGCGGCCGGTGCACGGCCGTGCGGCGCTCAGGGGCGAGCACCGCGGCGCTGTCGCGCGGCGCCCCCACGACGTAGGGGTCGAACGCCGGCAGCAGCCGCACCACCCCCCGCGCGCCCTGGCCGCCATCTCTGGCGCCGTCCTCGTCGTCACCCCCGGCGGCGTCGCCCCCACCCGCGGCCGCCTCCGCGTCGTGGCGGAGGCGGCGGCCGGGGCGGCCGTCCACGTCCACCGGGACGGCGTCGTCCCCGAGGAGGTCCAGCCAGCGGCCCGCCTCCGCCGGTGAGGGCATGCCGAACCACCGGGCCAGGTGCTCGCGGGTGCCGGGCCCGTACGCCGCCAGCCAGCGCCGGGTCACCGCCGCGGCGCCGTCGGCGGGGTCCACCGGCTCCTGGGGGCCCAGCCAGCGGTCGGGCCGGGTGAAGCGCACCAGGCGCCCGTCGGGCGGGGCGAAGCACAGGTCGCCGCGGAACGCCGCGGGCTTGAGCAGGTCGCCGAACCCGCCGGTCAGCTTGTCCGCGAGGACGTCGTGGCCCGTGCGGCGCGCGACCTCGGCGGCCAGCTCCTCGCGCGTCAGCGGCGGCCCGTCCAGGGCGGCGGGGATGGCGGCGAGCATCGCGTCCGCCTGCTCGCGGGTCAGGCCGTGGTGCCGCAGCCACGCGCCGCTGTGGTGGCGCGGGCGGAGGCGCTGCTGGGCGGCGGTGTAGAGGGGCAGCTCCGCGGCGGGCAGGAGGTGGATGGTCCCGCGCATCGCCCAGGTGCGGACCAGGAGGCGGTCCTCCCACAGCAGCCGGTCCACGTCGCCCGGCCGCAGCCCCTCCACCCGGGCCCAGAGCGCCAACTCGGCGGCGGCAGGGAGCTGGGCGTGCAGCCCGGCGACGTCGGCGACGACCCGCACCGCGTCAGCCGCCGGCGCGCGGCGTGCGAGGTGGTGGCGCCGCAGCCGGCCGGCCAGCACGTCACTGGACATCGAACTCGTTGCCCTCGGGGTCCGCCAGGGTCGTCCAGCGCCCGCCCACGCGCCCCTCCCCCAGCACGCGCGCGCCCAGCGCGGTCAGCCGCGCGACCTCGGCCTCGCGCTGGTCGGGCCCCACGTGCAGGTCGAGGTGGACGCGGTTCTTGACCGTCTTGGGCTCCGGCACGCGCTGGAACAGCATGCGGTCGCCCCCGCCCATCCCGGTGGCCGGGTCGACCGGCGCCGCGGGGTCGCGCAGCGCGGCGATGTCCCGCCACGCCAGCCGGTCGCCGTCGCGCACGACGTCGGCGTCGCCGACGTGCCCGGCCTCCAGCAGCGGGCGGATGAGCGGGCTGTTGTCCTCCACCGCGTAGCCCAGCACCTGCGCCCAGAACGCGGCCAGCGCGTGCGGGTCCGCGCAGTCCATGGTCACCGAGTACCGCATCTGTCCGTCCTCCCCCTCGACCGACTCCGTTCTAACTGGTCATACTGGTTAGCGATGACGACGTCAACCGGGCGGCTCCTGCAGGCCGGTGATGGGGTGCGCTACCGCTTCGACGCCGGGGCGCTGTGCCTGGACTTCCTGCTCAGCGGCGGCGAGGGGCGCTACGCGCGGTGGGAGTCCCTGCACCGCCCGGCCGACCTCGGCCGCTTCCTGGCCGCCGGGCCGGTCCCGGCGGGCGGGCCCCCGCTGCCGGCCGAGCTCCCGGCCGACGAGGACGAGCTGGCCGCGGCCCGGGCGCTGCGGGCGGCGATCCGGGGGCTCGTGGACGCGCGCATCGACGGGCGGGCCCCCGCCGCGGCCGACGTCGCGGTGCTGAACCTCGCCGCCGCCGGCCCGACCCCCGTGCCGGTCCTGGACCCGACCGCGACAGCGAGGGCCTGGCGCACGCCCGTGACGGGTGCGGAGGCGGTCGCGATGATCGCCCGGGACGCGGTCGCGCTGCTCGGCGGCCCGCTGGGCGGGCGCCTGCGCCGGTGCGCGGCCGCCGACTGCCACCTGGTGTTCGCCGACACCTCCCGGCCCGGAGCCCGGCGGTGGTGTGCGATGGAGCGGTGCGGGAATCGCGACAAGCAGCGGCGGCTCACCCGGCGGCGCCGCGAGGACGACGACGGAGAGAGGGGTCGAGCGCACATGGACGTGGTGGTGGCGGGCGGGCACGGCAAGATCGGGCAGCGGCTGCTGGCGCTGCTGGCCGGCGACGGGCACCGGGGCCGCGGGCTGATCCGCGACCCCGGTCAGGCCGGGGACCTGGCGGCGCTGGGCGCGGAGGCGGTCGTCTGCGATCTGGAGCACGCCGGGCCGGACGAGGTCGCCGCGGCCGTCGACGGTGCGGACGCGATCGTCTTCGCGGCCGGCGCCGGGCCCGGCAGCGGGCCGGCGCGCAAGCGCACCATGGACCTGGGCGGCGTGCTCGCGCTGATCGACGCGGCCCGCGACCGCGGGGTGCGCCGCTTCGTGGTGGTCAGCTCGATGGGGGCCGACGCGGGCGCCCCCGACGACGGCGGGTTCGGCACGTACCTGCGCGCGAAGGGCGAGGCCGACGACGCGGCGCACGCGAGCGGCCTGGACGTGACCGTGGTGCGGCCCGGCAGCCTGACCGACGAGCCCGGCACGGGGCGCGTCCGGGTCGGGGCGTCGCTGGAGCGCGGCACCGTCAGCCGCGACGACGTCGCCGCCACCCTCCTGGCGGTGCTCACGATCCCGGCCACGATCGGCGCGACCTTCGACCTGCTGGCGGGCGACACCCCGATCCCCCAGGCCCTCGCCGCCCTCCCGACCGGCCCGCCCACCACCTGACCCGCCGCGGCGCCCCGCCGCGCGGACCTTCCCCGCCCAGCGGGCGTGCCCGGAACTCACAGGACGCCGAGGGCGGCCAGGGACGTCCAGCCGGGGTCGCCCACGACGAGGTGGTCGACGAGCGGGACGCCCAGGAGCGCGCCGGCCTGCGCGAGGCGGCGGGTCACCTGGCGGTCCTCCGCGGACGGCGCGGGGTCCCCGCTGGGGTGGTTGTGGGCCACGACGACCGCGGCCGCGCCGCCGAGCAGCGCGTCACGGAAGACCTCGCGCGGGGACATGAAGGTGTGGTCGACGGTCCCGACCGACACCGTGACCACCCCGAGCAGGCGCTTGCGGGTGTCGAGGGTCAGCAGCAGGCAGTGCTCGCGGTCGCGCCCGGCGAGGCGGGGCACGACGATCGCGGCGGCCGCGGCGGGGTCGTCGACCAGGGGACGCGCGGCGGGCGGGTCGGGCCGCGGGGGCGCGGCGCAGGTCGGGCAGATCTCCAGCAGGTCCACGGCGCGAGCGTGCACCGCGCCCACCGGTCCGGCACGCCGGGGCGCGCCGGACCTGTGGATACCGGCTAGGGGTGCACCTCAAGCGCCGGGCTCGATCGGTGTGCAGGGCGGAGCCCGCAGGGGTCAGGAGACATGGCCTAGGAGGGGAAGAACAGGGCGATCTCGCGGGCGGCGGACTCGGGCGAGTCAGAGCCGTGGACGATGTTCTCGCCGATGACGGTGGCGAAGTCGCCGCGGATGGACCCGGGCGCCGCCTCGATCGGGTTCGTCGCGCCCATCAGGCCCCGCATCGCCTTGATGGCGTCGGGCCCCTCGACGACCATGGCGACCAGCGGCCCGGACGTGATGAACGTCACCAGCTCGCTGAAGAACGGCTTCTCGGTGTGCTCCGCGTAGTGCTGCTCGGCGGTCTCCTTGGGGATCGTCCGCAGCTCGAGGGCCGTGATGTCCAGGCCCTTGCGCTCGATGCGGGCGACCACCTCGCCGACCAGCCGCCGCTGGACGCCGTCGGGCTTCACCAGGATGAGGGTGCGTTCGGTCATGCCCGGAGCCTATCGGGTCAGGCGGGATCCAGGCCCAGCGCGGTCCTGGCCGCCCCGACGGTGTAGAGCGAGCCGGTGACGATCACGCCGTCGCCGGTCCGCGCCAGTCCCGTCGCCTGCTCGATGGCGTCCTCGACCCGGTCGGCCACCTCGACCGACGCGCCGGCGTCGCGGACCGCCTTGGCGACGCGGTCGGCGGGCGCCGCCCTGCTGCTGGGCGGCTCGGTGACCACGACGTGGTCGGCCATCGGGGCGATGGCGGCGGCGATGGCCTCGACGTCCTTGTCCCCCAGGACGCCGAGCACGACGATGCGGTGGCCGAAGGCGAACTCGGTGGTGACCGAGGCGGCCAGGGCGCGCGCCCCGGCGGGGTTGTGGGCGCCGTCCAGGACGATGACGGGCCGGTCCTCCGCGGTCGGCACGACCTCCAGGCGCCCCGGGGCGCGCACGGCTGCGAACCCGCGGCGCAGGACGTCGGGGTCCAGCCCGCCGGCGAAGCCCAGGAAGCCCTCGACCGCGGCCAGGGCGCAGGCCGCGTTGGCGGCCTGGTGGGCGCCGAACAGGGGCAGGAACACCTCGTGGACCTCGCCGGTGACACCGCGCAGGTCCAGCTCCTGCCCGCCGACGGCCACCCGCCGGTCGACCACGTCGAAGTCGGGGCCCGCGACGACCATCTGCGCCTCCTGGGCCGCGGCGGCGGCGCGGATGACCGCCAGCGCCGACGGGTCCTGCGCCGCGGACACCACCACCGCGCCCTGCTTGACGATGCCGGACTTCTCCGTGGCGACCTCGGCGGGGGTCGACCCCAGCTCGGGGTGGTCCAGGGCGATGCCGGTGAGCACGGCGACCTCGCCGCGGACCAGGTTGGTCGCGTCCCAGCGCCCGCCCATGCCCACCTCGAACACGCCCACGTCGACGGGCGCGTCGGCGAAGTGGGAGAAGGCCAGCGCCGTGAGGGCCTCGAAGAAGCTGACCCGGTCGTCGGTGCGCGCGTCGACCTCGGCGAGGTAGGGCGCGAGCTCCGCCAGCCGCGCGGCCATCTGGTCGCGCCCGATCGGCTCGGTGGCGACGCGGATGCGCTCGCGCACGTCCTGGAGGTGGGGCGAGGTGTAGGTGCCCGCCGTGAGCCCCAGGGCGCCGAGCAGCGCGCCCACCATCGTCGCCGTGGTCGTCTTGCCGTTGGTGCCGGTGACCTGCACCGAGGGGTACGCCTGGTCGGGGCGCCCCATCAGCTCCGCCAGCAGCGTGATGCGCTCCAGGCCCGGCACCATCCGGTTGGGCTGCCGGGCGAACAGCGCCTCGACCGCCGTCTGGTACGCCTCGTCCCCGGTGTCCACCGGCGGGAGTCTACGTGCAGGGCGCGCCCGGCCGGCCCCCGCGCTAGGTTCTGTGCCTGCGGCGGGCGCGACGGGGGTGGACGGGCAGTGCGACAGCATGGGCGGTCGACGGAGACGACCCTTGACCGACGGCGGTTCCTGGCCCTGGCGGCCGCCGGGGCCGCCGCAGGACTCGGGTTCGCGGGCTGCACTCGCGACGCCGAGGAACCCGCGCCGGCCCCCTCGGAGGGCGCGCTCGGCGGGGCGCTGCGGGTGTTCAGCTGGGAGGAGTACGAGAACCCCGCGAACCTCGAGGCATTCGGCGAGCGCACCGGCGTGGAGGTGACGGTCGACACCTACGCCTCGAACGAGGAGGCGTTGGAGGTGCTGGAGCGCGACGGTCCCGGGGCGTACGACATCGTGGTGCCCACCGGCATCTTCATCCCCCTGATGGTCGAGCGCGACCTCCTGCGCCCGCTGGACAAGGCAAAGCTGCCGAACCTGCGCAACGTCGACCCCGCGTTCCTGGACCAGCCCTGGGACCCGGGGAACCGGCACGGCGTGGTCAAGGCCTGGGGGGCCACCGGCTTCCTCTACGACACCACGGTGATCGCGGAGGAGCTCACCGACTGGGCGGGCTTCTTCCGCACCGCGAGCCTGCCCGAGGTGAGCGGCCGCGTCAGCGCCCTGCCCGACCCCAGCAGCCTCCTCGGCACGGTGTTCTGGCGCCAGGGGGAGGACTGGAACACCACGGACGAGGCACTGCTGGCGGCGGCCGAGCAGGTGCTGCGCGACGAGTTGGTGCCGCACCTCGGGGCCTTCGACGACTACCCCATCGAGGGGCTGCTGGACGGCACCTACGCGCTGTGCCAGACCTTCAGCGGCGACGCGCGCACCGCGGTGATCGAGTTCCCGGAGCGGTACCGTTGGGTCCTGCCGGGACCGCTCACGGAGCTGTGGATCGACAACTGGACCATCACCGCGGACGCCCCCAACGCCGACGCGGCGCACGCCTTCATCGACTACATGCTGCGCCCCAACGTGTCGGCGCGGGAGTTGGACTTCCACGGGTACAGCACGGCCGTGCTCGGGATGGACGAGTTCCTGCCCATCGACCTGCAGGCGGGCGACATGATCTTCCTCCCCCCGGAGCAGGTGGAGCGGCTCGTCGCCGGCGAGGTGAACGAATCGCAGGAGCGCCGCGTCGAGATCTTCGACGCCCTGGTCGCCGCTTCCGGACTGGAGACCTGACCGTCAGGCGGTGATCCCCGCGCTGTCGGCGATGTCCCACGGTCCGGCGACGTACGGGCGCAGGAGTTCCAGGGCGCGGGGCGGTTCCACACCCGTCTCGAAGCCGCCGCGGTAGATCCCGTCGGCCACCGGCAGATCGGCGAGGGCGGCGAGCAGCGCCGCCGCGCGGGCGTCGACCGAGAAGATCGCTCCCAGCTCGGTGTACACGTCTGCGGAGGGGAAGTCGACCGCCGTCGGCAGCGACACGTACGAGCGCAGCACCGTCTCCTCGACGAGGATCGACCGCTCGAGGAAGCCCTGGCGGCTGCTGAACGTGTCCTCGCCGAAGACGAGGGCGGGGGCGACGGGAGGCCGGCCGCCCGCCCGGTTGATCGCGTCCGTCAGTGCCGCGACCTGCGCCTGCTTGTGGCGCGCGATCTGCGCGACCCAGTCCGCCTCCAGCCCCTCCAGGAGGCCCTGCTCGTTGCCCTGACGGTAGAACTCCGCCTGGAAGTACTTGAGCTGCAGCGCGAACACCAGCAGGTCGACCGGCGCCGCGAACCCGATGGGCTGCCCCGCGGCACGCGACGGCGCGAGCGCCGGGACCGCCGCGACCAGCGCGCCGGCGAGACCCACGCGCAGGAGTCCTCTGCGGTCGACCTTCATGCGACCCTCTCCCGGTTCATCCCACCACCCGGTACGGCTGGATCTCGTCGAGGAACTCCCCCAGGGAGCCCATGCCCTCGATCGCCGACGGGAACGGCACGCCCTCGTCCTCCTGCAGCATCGCCACGATCGCAGCGTGCCGCGCCTTGCCCAGCAACATCGGCCGGATCCGCCGGACGAGCTCCGGTTCGCGCAGGGTCACCAGTTGACCCTGCCACGTCCGGACGACGCCCTCCTCCAGGCGGGACAGCAGTGCGAGCGCCGCCCCGCGGTCCGCCGACTCCTCCGCGGGGAACTGGAACGACGGCTTGGTCGCGGGCTGACCGCCACGCTCCCGCACGGCCGTGGACAGCGCCTGCACGTAGTCCAGCTCGTGCGCGAGAACGGGGACGAGCAGCTCACGGTCACGCTCCAGCAGCACGTCCCGGTCGAGGACGTGCTGGTAGGCGTCGCACAGCAGCGCCTCCAGCAGGATGCCGACGTTCAGCAGGTCGATGACCGCGGCACCGCCCTCGTCCTGCGCGCCGGCCACCGGCGTCTCGGTGGCGGCCGCAAGGGCCACTCCCCCGGTGCCCACGAGGGCGGCGGCCAGGAGCTCCCTCCGGGACACGACCCCGCCCCGCCCACCCGGGGCGGTCATCGCGCCGCCTCCGGGGGCACCGGGGAGCCCGACACACGCGCCCGGACGACGATCCGATGGGTCCGCTGTCCCTTGGGGTGGCAGGCGTACATGGTCAGGGTCTCCGCATCGGCGTCGTCCAGTCCGGCCAGGACAGCGTCCACGTAGTCGGCTTCCGGGACGATCAGGGTCTCCACGACCTCGTAGGTCTTCGGGTCGCTCAGGTTGGTGGTGCTGAGGATCGCGACATCGCCGGGCTGCAGCAGGTCCAGGTCGTGGAAGGGCTTGAGGAACGTGGTGCGGTGGCCGGACAGGACGATGTCGCCCTCGGTCCCCGGCCAGTGCCCCACGCCCTGCTCCAGCACCGCGTCGTGGACCCCGTTGAACACGGGGGTGACCAGACCGATGCGCCCGATGGACAGCTGGCCGATGGGCACGAACAGCCCGTCGGCCCCGCTGATGGGGACGACATCGGGGCCGGCCACCGGGAGCGGCTGGGCGGCGGTGACCTCCGGGGGCACGTCCTCGCCCGGGGAGGCCGGCGCGGCGATGGCGGCCTGCGCCTCCTGGCGCTGCAGGAGGCGCTGCGCCGCGGCGTCCGGGCTGGGTCCCCGCTCCTGGGAACCGACCGACGCCAGCGCCGACGCCACAGAGACCACCGCAAGCGCCCCGGCCACGATCGACGCCCGCGCCGCCATGCGTCGATCTCGGGCCCGGCGCTCGCGGAGCCGCTCCAGACGGGACTGCTGCATGTGCCGACTCCTAACGGATCGCGGCCAGGACCTCGGACGCGGCACGCTCGCCCGTCTCCACCGCCCCGTTCAGGTAGCCCTGGAAGTCGACCGATGTGTGCTCGCCCGCGAAGTGGCACGCCCCCTCGACCTCCCGCTCCACACCGGCGAACTGGGTGTACTGCCCGACCCGCCAGTAGGAGTAGGAGCCGAGCGTGTGGGGGTGGCGCGGCCAGTCGTCGATCGCGGCCCGGCCGTTGTAGCGGGAGGACAGGCCCGGGATGACGGGCTCGATCTGCTGGAGGAAGCGCCGCGCCCGGGGCTGGACCCCTGCGGTGCCCAGCTCCGCACCGATGGTCCCGCCCGTGTAGTCGACCAGGATGCCCTGGGTGCCCGGCTGCGCACGGGTGACCTCCCAGCTGCTCTGGTAGCCGGTGTCGGAGAAGGTCGCACCGTTGTAGCCAAGCGTGCGCCAGTGGCGGTCGTCGAACTGGAGCGTCAGCTTCGCGTTGGTGCCCATGCCCAGCCGGCGAATGGCCGTCTGCTTCAGGGGCTTGAAGCCGGCGCCCGCGAAGTCGAGCTCGCGCAGGATGCGGAATGGCAGGGTGAGGACGACGCGGTCCGCGGTCACGGTGCGCGTCGCCGACCCCTCCTGGAACGTGAGCTCGTAGGGACCGGATGAGGTGCGGCGGATGGCCGCGAGCGACGAGCCCGTCCGGATCTGGCCGGACAGGGCGTCGGCGAGCCGCGCCGTCACTTGGTCGTTGCCGCCGCGGACGCGGTAGCGCTCGTCGGACGGCCCGAACAGCTGGATCCTGTTGCCCGTGCTGTAGCCCAGCAGGTAGAGCAGGTTCAGCGAGCTCTGGTCGCTGGACTCCCCGCCGTACTCGGTCGTGTAGGCGACCTCCAGGAGCTGACCCAGGTTCGAGGCCAGCCCGCCGGGCACGATCTGGTCGATGTACTCGCTGACCGAGGTCCGGTCCAGCTCCCGGCCACGCTCGGTGGACGAGTTGTACAGCGTCGGGTAGCTGGCCGCGTTGACGTCGCGGGTCAGGGTCTGCCGGATCGCGCGGATGTCCTCGGACGCCTGGCTGAACGTGTACGGCCGACCGTCGAAGTAGTAGACGTCTTCGGTACCGCTCGCCTCGGCCTTGCCGAGCTCGTCGACGTCGAGGCCCATCTGGCGGACCAGCGCAAGCATCGCCTTGTGCGCCGTGTCGATGAACTCCCCGCCCCGCTCCGCGATCTGGCCGCCCGCGAAGGTGTCGCGCCGGGTCCAGCAGCGCCCCCCGACGCGCCCGGCCGCCTCGTGCACCTGCGCGTTGTGGCCCGCCTGCTTCAGCCGGTAGGCGGCCGTGAGACCCGCGAGACCCCCACCCACCACGACGATGCGCGGTGTCGACGCCCCCGGCTTGGGCCTGGCCCCCGCGGCCTGCGCCTGGGTCGCCAGCCCCGCGGAGGTTGCAGCCAGTGCCGCGCCGGTGACTCCCGCACGGCGCAGGAACTCCCGGCGGTCGATGGCCCGCCCCTCCGGCCGCGGTCGCGGCTCGGGGTCGCGGTCAGCCGAAGCCGCCAACAGGAGCCGCATGAGGGAGGTGCGTGCCGCCAAGACTGTTCCTTCCGCTCGCTGAAGTGCTCATGGCAGAGGACGCGGGCACGAGGTCGCGGCGGCGCGGCGCACCGACCCGAACGGGGACAGTGGGCCGCCCCGCCCATGTGTGAACCGTTCACTGCTCGCCAAGCGACCTCCACAGAGGAAGTACGGGTACGGCGTTTCCGACCCCCGCCTTCGCTGCCCCGCCGCGCGACGCTACTGCACGTTCACGGCGCTGCACCAGGGGTGCGGGATGAACGTTTGAGATTCTTGGGAGTGGACAGACGCCGGTCCGGCCTCTGGGGCGCGTGGAGCGTTCAGCCCGCCGTTCCCAGCAGCGCGAGCTGGTCGGCGAGCTGGGCGCGGGTGGCCTCCCACTGCTCCAGCTTGTCGCGCTCGGCCTGGACCAGCGCCGGCGCGGCCTTGGCGACGAAGCCCTGGTTGCCGAGCTTGCGCCGGGCGCGCTCCAGCTCGCCGTCGGCCCGGGCCACCTCCGCCTCCAGGCGGGCGCGCTCGGCGTCGAGGTCGACCAGGCCGGCGAGCGCGACGAGCAGCTCGCCGCCGGTGATCGGCACCCGCCCGACCGGTTCGCCGGCGGGTGCGGTCGCCGCGCTGGTCCACTCCTCCACCCCGGCGAGGCGCCGGACGGCCTCCACCCCTGCCGCCAGCGCGGCGCGGCGCTCCGGGCCGACGACCGCGACCACCCGCAGTCGCTGCGCCGGCGCGAGCCGGTGCGTGGCGCGGAAGCGGCGCAGACCGGTGACGGCGTCCTGCAGCGCCGCGACCTCGGCCTCGGCGGCCTCGTCGCGCAGCTCCGGCGCGGGGGCCGGGAAGGAGGCGCGGATCAGGGCGGTGCGGTCGTCGGCGCGGACCAGCGTGCGCCACAGCTCCTCGGTCACGAACGGCATGATCGGGTGGAGCAGGCGCAGCGACCGGTCCAGCACGTGGGCCAGGACGCGATCGGCGGCCTCGTCGTCGCGCAGCTTGGTGAGCTCCAGGTACCAGTCGCAGTACTCGTCCCAGATGAAGGCGTAGATGCGCTGGGTCGCCTCCGCCACGTCGTAGGCGTCGTAGGCGGCGGCCGCCGCGGCGCGGGTCGCCTCCAGGCGCGACAGGATCCAGCGGTCCTCGACCCGAAGGTCGGCGCGGTCGGGCAGCGCTCCGGCGGGATCGGCGGCCGCGACCCCGGGGCGGGCCAGGACGAACCGCGCCGCGTTCCACAGCTTGTTGGCGAAGCGACGGCCGCCCTCGACCCACTCCTCGGCCAGCGGCACGTCCTGACCGGGGTTCGCGGCGCGCAGCAGCGCGTAGCGCAGCGCGTCCGCCCCGTACCGGTCGACGAAGTCGAGGGGGTCGATGACGTTGCCCACCGACTTCGACATCTTCTTGCCGTACTGGTCGCGGACCAGCCCGTGGTTCCAGACCACGCCGAACGGCACCTCGCCGAGCAGGTGCAGCCCGATCATCAGCATCTTGCTGACCCAGATGGCGTTGATGTCGTAGCCGGTCTCCAGGACCGTGTTGGGGTACCAGGCGCGCAGCTCGGGCGTGTCGTCGGGCCAGCCCAGCGTGGTGAACGGCCACAGCTGGGACGAGAACCAGGTGTCCAGGACGTCGGGGTCCTGGACCAGGCCGAGTTCCTCGACCAGCTCGGGCGACGGGTCCTCGCGGTACACGTGGACCTCGCCGTCGCGGTCGTACCAGGCGGGGATGCGATGGCCCCACCACAGCTGGCGGGAGATGCACCAGTCGTGCAGGTTCTCCAGCCAGTCGACGAACGGCTTGGTGGCCCGCTCCGGGACGAAGCGGGTCCGCCCGTCGCGCATGGCCGCGACGGCGGGGCCCGCCAGCGGGGTCATGCGCACGAACCACTGGTCCGACAGCCGCGGCTCCAGGACCACCCCGGAGCGCGACGACACGCCCACGGCGTGGGTGATCGGCTCGACGCGGACCAGCAGGCCCAGCGCGTCGAGGTCGGCCTTGACGCGCGCCCGCGCCTCGTAGCGGTCCAGGCCCTCGTAGGGCCCGCCGTTGGCGTTGATGCGCGCCGCGTCGGTCATGACGTCGACCACCGGCAGGCCGTGGCGCTGCCCGAGCTCGTAGTCGTTGGGGTCGTGGGCGGGGGTGATCTTCACCGCGCCGGTGCCGAAGGCCGGGTCGACGTGGTCGTCGGCGACGACGGGGATCTCGCGGTCCATCAGGGGCAGCACGACGGTCCGGCCCACCAGGTGGCGGTAGCGGTCGTCGTCGGGGTGCACGGCCACCGCGGTGTCGCCGAGCATCGTCTCGGGCCGGGTGGTCGCGACCACGACGCCCTCCGAGCCGTCCGCGGCCGGGTAGCGCAGGTAGGCCAGCTCGCCCTGGACGGTCTCGTGGTCGACCTCGATGTCGGACAGGGCGGTGCCGGCGACCGGGTCCCAGTTGATGAGCCGGTTCCCGCGGTAGATCAGGCCCTGCTCGTGCAGGGTGCAGAAGACCTCGCGCACCGCACGGGAGCGCTGCTCGTCGAACGTGAACGCCTCGCGGTCCCAGTCGCACGACGCGCCGAGCCGGCGCTGCTGGCGCAGGATCTGGCCGCCCGACTCGGCCTTCCACGCCCACACCCGCTCCAGGAACGCCTCCCGGCCCAGGTCGTGGCGGGTCAGGCCCTCCGCCGCCAGCTGGCGCTCGACGACGGTCTGGGTGGCGATGCCGGCGTGGTCCATACCGGGCAGCCACACCGCGTTGTCGCCGATCATGCGGTGGTAGCGGACGAACGCGTCCTCGACCGCCGAGGTGAGTGCGTGCCCGATGTGCAGCGACCCGGTGACGTTGGGCGGCGGCATCACGATCACGAACGGGTCGCCCGGGTCGTCGGGCTCGGCGTGGAAGAAGCCGGACTCCTCCCACCACCGGTAGATGCGCTGCTCGACCTCCGCCGGGTCGTACGCCTTGGCGCGCACCGGCGCCTCGGTGGTGTCGGTCATGTCCTGTCGTCCTCCGCTGCGGGGGGTTGCGCGGGGCGGCAGGGAGAGCCAACCCCGCGGGAAGGGGTCGGGGTGGTCGAGGGGGGCGAACCGGCGAGCCGGCCCGGCTCCCGCCTAGGCCGAGCGCTTGCGCCGGTCGTCGCCCTCGACCCGGGGTACCAGGGTGGGGAGGGCCCGGCGGTGCACGACCTCCGACGTGATCACGCACTCGCTCACGTCGCTGCGCGACGGCAGCTCGTACATCGGTCCCTGGAGGACCTCCTCGAGGATCGCCCGCAGCCCGCGCGCGCCCGTGCCGCGCAGCATCGCGATGTCCGCGATCGCCTCCAGCGCGTCCTCGGTGAAGTCCAGGTCGACCTTGTCGTACTCGAAGAACTTCTTGTACTGCTTGACCAGCGCGTTGCGCGGGACCGTGAGGATCTGGATGAGCGCCTCGCGGTCCAGGTGCTCGACGTTGGTGACCACCGGCAGGCGCCCGACGAACTCGGGGATCAGCCCGAACTTGATGAGGTCCTCCGGCAGGACCTGGCCGTGGAGGTCGGACAGGTCCTTCTGCCGCGCGGTGCGGACCTCGGCACCGAAGCCGACGCCCTTGCGGCCCAGCCGGGCCTCGATCAGCTGCTCGAGGCCGGCGAACGCGCCGCCGCAGATGAACAGCACGTTGGTGGTGTCGATCTGGATGAACTCCTGGTGGGGGTGCTTGCGCCCGCCCTGCGGCGGCACGCTGGCCACCGTCCCCTCCAGGATCTTCAGCAGCGCCTGCTGGACGCCCTCCCCGGACACGTCCCGGGTGATCGACGGGTTCTCGCTCTTGCGGGCGATCTTGTCGACCTCGTCGATGTAGATGATCCCGGTCTCGGCCTTCTTGACGTCGAAGTCCGCGGCCTGGATGAGCTTCAGCAGGATGTTCTCGACGTCCTCACCGACGTAGCCGGCCTCCGTCAGCGCGGTGGCGTCGGCGATGGCGAACGGGACGTTGAGCAGGCGGGCGAGGGTCTGGGCCAGGAGGGTCTTGCCCGACCCGGTCGGGCCCAGCAGCAGGATGTTGGACTTCGCGAGCTCCACGTCGTCGCCGGCGGGGGCCGACTGGGGCCCCACGCGGATCCGCTTGTAGTGGTTGTAGACGGCGACGGCCAGGCTCTTCTTCGACGCGTCCTGGCCGATCACGTACTCGTTGAGGAAGTCGTAGATCTCACGCGGCTTGGGGAGGTCACCGGGGACGAGTTCCGGGGTCTCCGCGAACTCCTCCTCGATGATCTCGTTGCACAGATCGATGCACTCGTCACAGATGTAGACGCCGGGACCCGCGATCAGCTTCTTGACCTGCTTCTGCGACTTCCCGCAGAACGAGCACTTCAGCAGGTCGCCGCTCTCGCCGAACTTCGCCATCTGCCGATCGTCCCCTCTGCCGCGCCGCCGCCTACCGCTCCTGGGGGAGCCGCGCGCACCGGGTCATCCTAGCGGGCCATCCCGGGTGCGCGCCCACTCCCCCACCAACCTCGCTCAGGCGACCTGGAGTGCGGTCTCCTGCGACCGCCGGCTCTGGATGACGGCGTCGATCAGACCGTACTCCTTGGCCTGCGCGGCGGTCAGGATGAAGTCCCGGTCGGTGTCGGCCGCGATCTTCTCCTTGGTCTGGCCGGTCGCGTTGGCCAGGATCTCGTCCAGGGTCTCGCGGATGCGCTGGATCTCGCGGGCCTGGATCTCGATGTCGACCGACTGGCCCTCGGCACCGCCGGACGGCTGGTGGAGCAGGACGCGGCTGTGCGGGAGGGCGAAGCGCTTGCCGGGCGTGCCGGCGGCCAGGAGCACCGCCGCCGCCGAGGCGGCCTGGCCCATGCAGGTCGTCGCCACGTCGGGCCGGATGAACTCCATGGTGTCGTAGATCGCCAGCAGCGCGGTCACCGACCCGCCCGGCGAGTTGATGTAGAGGTTGATGTCCTTCTCCGGGTCCTCGCCCTCGAGGTGGATGAGCTGCGACATCACCAGGTTGGCGATCTCGTCGGTGATGGGCGTGCCCAGGAAGATGATGCGCTCCTTGAGCAGGCGGGAGTAGATGTCGTAGGCCCGCTCACCGCGGTTGGTCTGCTCGATCACGGTCGGGACGAGGTAGTTCACAACGGGGGACACCGAGGTCATCGCGTGCTCCTCCAGGGGGTTCGGCGAGCGGGTTGTGCACCCGCGGAACACGCCGTCGCGTGCGTGCGGCGCAGGATACCGCCGCGGTGCGACAGGCGGCCGGGACGGCTCACGAGCCCGCCGCCCCGCGCTCCCCGGTCGCGTCGGCGGGGGCCGGGTCGGCGGCCTCGACGGGGGCCGGCTCCGCGGCCGGGGCCTCCTCGGCGTGGGCCTCCTCGGCGGTCCCCGAGTCCAGGGACACCGCCGTCGCGTCCTCCACCGCCTGGTCGGCGGTGGGGGCGTCCGGCTCCGCGGGCGGGGCCGCGGGCGTCGCGGCGGCC
The DNA here is from genome assembly GCA_030447925.1 of Egibacteraceae bacterium. Taxonomy (GTDB): domain Bacteria; phylum Actinomycetota; class Nitriliruptoria; order Euzebyales; family Egibacteraceae; genus JAUJNX01. Next base: position 123,382 of record JAUJNX010000002.1, read on the forward strand.
GGGCCGGCGCCTCGGGGCGCGGGGGCGGGCGCGTCGTCGGGGGCGGCGAGGTCCTCGTCGCCCGCGGGCGGGCCGCCGGTGACGGTGACCGCCGCCACCAGCGCGTCGATGGTCTTGCGGCGGAACGCGTCGGTCACCAGGGCGCTGAGGCGCTCCTGGGTGGAGGTCATGAGCTGGGCCAGCTCCTCCGGCGGGCGGCCCAGCCGGGCGGCCTGGCGGGCGATCTCCTCGCCGAGGTCCTCCTGGGCGATGCCGATGCCCAGGTCCCGCCCGATGCGGTCGACGACGAGCTGGGCCTTGACGGTGGTGCGGGCCTCGCCGCGCTGCTGCTCGATCAGCTCCTCGGCCGTGGTCCCCAGCGCCTGGGCGTACTGCTCGACGTCCAGCCCGTAGGCCTGGGCCTGCTGGGCGATCCGGTCCACGCGGAAGTGCTCCTCGGCGTGCACCAGTGCGTTGGGCAACGCGACCTCGACCTGGTCGGTGACCGCCTCCACGACCCTGCCCCGCAGCGCCTGGCGGGCGTACGCGCGCTTCTGGCGCGACAGGTTGCGGCGCACGTCGTCGCGCAGCTCCGCGATGGTGTCGTACTCGCTGGCGGTGAGGGCGAAGTCGTCGTCGAGCTCCGGCAGCTTCTTCACCTTCACCTCCTTGAGGATCAGCGTGAAGTTGACCTCGCGCCCGCTGAGCTCCGGGCCGAAGTCGGCGGCCAGCGTGTCGCGGAAGCGCAGGATGGCCCCCGCGGACGCGCCGACGAGCTCGCGGTCCATGGCCCGGTCGCTCACCGCGGGGTCGGTGACCTCGTAGAGGGTGTCCTCCTGGGTGACCTCGTCGATCGCCTTGCCGTTCCACTCCCCGCGCAGGGTGAGAAGCGCCAGGTCGCCGGGGCGGGCGGGGCGCGACACGGTCTCGACGTCGGCGAAGCGCTCCCGCAGCGCGTCGAGCTGCTCGGCGAGCTCCTCGTCGGTGACCTCCCACTCGGGGAACTCGACCTCCAGGCCGGCGTAGTCGGGGACCTCGAAGTCCGGCCGCACCTCGACGGTGGCGGTGAACTCCGCGTCCTGGCCGTCGGCGAAGGTCGCGACGTCGAACTCCGGCGCGCTGACCACGGCCAGGTCGGTCGTCTCCAGCGCCTCGGTGTAGAAGACCGGCAGGGCGTCGCGGACGGCCTCCTGGAGGACGGCGTCGCGGCCCAGGCGGCTCTCCAGCACGCGGCGCGGGACGCGGCCGGGGCGGAAGCCGGGGATCTTGACCTGCGCGGCCAGCTCGCGGGCGGCCTCGTCGATCGCGGCGTCCACGCGCGCGGCCTCCACGCTGACCGACAGCTTCACGGTGGTGTCGTCGACGCGCTCGACGGTGGTCTTCACGTGTGCTCCGTAGAGGGAGATGGGGTGGGGGTGCGCCTTCGAGCGTATCGGGCGCGGGGAGAGGGTAGCCGCAGGGCGGGGGTCACAGGTCCAGCACAGGGGGAACCGGTGGCGGACGCCGCGAGTCAGGGCACCAGCCAGGACACGACCCGGGTCGACCACGTCGGCCTGCTCGAGGGGATGCGGCGGGCAGCGTCGCCGCGGTCAGGGGCCACCCCATCCATCCGATGCTCATCCCGCTGCCGATCGGCTTCCTGGTCGCGGGGCTGGCGGCCGACGTCGCGTACTGGCTGGGCGGCGACGCCTTCTTCGCCCGCGCCGCGGTCCTGCTGATCGCCGGCGGGGTGCTCGCCGGGCTGGTCGCGCCGCGCCCGGCATGGTCGACTGGTTCGCGATCCGGCGCGCCCGCACGAGCCGGGTCGGGCAGGTCCACGCGCTGGGCAACGCGGTCCTGCTGACCGTCGCGGGGGCGAACTGGATCCTGCGCACCGTCGCGGAGAGCGCCGAGGCGGCGGTGCTGCCCTGGGGCCTGGCGCTGTCGCTGCTCAGCGGTGCGCTGCTGCTGGTCACGGGGTGGGCGGGGGCGAGATGTCCTACCGTCACCTGATCGGGGTGACGCCGGTGCAGGCCGCGCGCCGGCCGCACGCCGCGCGCCTGGAGTAGCCGTCAGGGCCGGCGGCCGCCGGGAGGGTCGGCGAGCCGCCGGTAGCGGGCGCGGAACCACACGAGCGGGTCGAGGTCGCCGACGTCGACCCGCTCCACCGTGCCGCGGACCAGCAGCGCGTAGCCCGCCGGGGCGGCGTCCTGGAGGCGGCAGGCCAGGCGCGTCACCACGCCGTCCAGGAGCGGCCCGTGCGGGGACGGCGTCGTGGCGATGCCGGCGAACGGCCCGCCCGGTGCGGGGACGCGCCAGGCGAAGCGGTCGGCGAGGGCGCGCTCACCCTGGCCGAGCACGTGCACGACGAAGGCGCCGGTCGCCTCGACCTGGTCCCACAGATCCGTGAGGTCGCCGACCAGGCCGAGGACCAGGGCGGGATCACCCTCGGCGACGAGGGCCGAGGACACGGTCAGCCCGGCGCGGTCGCGCCCCTCCCCCGCCGTCCACAAGGTGACGGGGGCCGCGAGGCGCCCGCGCACCCGGCGGATCGGGTCCCGCGCCTCCGGCGGGTCGGCGAAGGGGTCGCTCACGCGGCGGGCCGGGCAGCGCGCGTCGGGGTCGGGGTCGGGGTCCGGGTCGGGGTCGGGGGCCGCCGGGGTCCTGGGGGTAGTGTCGCCACGTCGGCATTCTGCGCCGCAGCGGGCGCGAGCAGGGAGGTGGACGGCGGATGCAGCAGCGGCGGCTGGGGTCGAGCGGGCTGGAGGCGGGTGCGGTCGGCCTCGGGTGCATGGGCATGTCGTGGGCGTACGGGGCCGACGAGCGCGACGACGACGCCTCGATCGCGGTGATCCGCCGGGCCGTCGAGCTGGGCGTGACGCTCATCGACACCGCCGACGTCTACGGGCCGTTCACCAACGAGGAGCTGGTGGGGCGGGCGTTGCGCGGGCTCCGCGACGACATCGTGCTGGCGACCAAGTGCGGCCTGGTCGTCGAGGACGTGGCGACCTACCGCATCGGCCGGGACGGTCGCCCCGAGCACGTGCGCTCCGCCGTCGAGGCGTCGCTGCGGCGGCTGGGGACCGACGTCATCGACCTGTACCAGCTGCACCGCGTCGACCCGGCGGTGCCGCTGGAGGAGACGTGGGGCGCGATGGCGGAGCTGGTCCTGGCGGGGTCGGTGCGGGCGATCGGGCTGTCGGAGGTCGGCGTCGCGGAGCTGGCGCGCGCCCAGGCCGTGCACCCCGTCGCGAGCGTCCAGTCGGAGCTGTCGCTGTGGACGCGGGACCCGCTCGCGGAGGTCCTGCCCTGGTGCGAGGCGAACGACGCCGCGTTCATCCCGTTCTCGCCGCTGGGCCGCGGGTACCTGACCGGCGCGGTGACCGCGGGCTCGTTCGACGACGCCGACTTCCGCGCCCGCAACCCCCGCTTCACTCCGGAGGCGCTGGCCGCCAACCTCGGCATCGTCGAGCAGGTGCGCGCCGTCGCCGCCCGCCACGACGCCACGCCCGCCCAGGTGGCCATCGCCTGGACCCTGGCGCAGGGCCCCCAGGTGCTCCCCATCCCCGGGACGAAGAAGCAGCGCTACCTCGAGGAGAACGCGGCCGCCGCCGCCCTCACCCTGACCCCCCAGGACCTCACCGACCTCGACGCCCTCCCCACCCCCGTCGGCACCCGCTACTGACCCTGGGGGCCCGCGGCCCTGCGTCCTACGCTCTCACACGACAGATCCTCCTCCGGCGACCGCAGGAACCCGGTCATCTGCCACGGCGTCGGGTTCCCCCCCGCGCGATCACCCTGGAGCCGCAGCACGAACTGCGCCGGCCGGCTGCCCACCGTGGCCTCGTTGCGCAGGAAGACGGAGAAATCCGCCTCCCCCTCGACGACAAGGCAGTTCTCCCGCACCTCCAGGAGGCGGGTGGCCCGGTACGGCTGCCCCTCCGGCTCGGCGATGATCTGCTCCACCCCGCCGTTCTGCTCAAGGCTCACGATCCGGTTCTCGGCCCCCTCCTCGCCGAACACCGCCGCGAGGTCGCCCCGCAACTGGTCATCGAGCGCCACCCGCCGCGCCGCGCCCCCCCACGCCTCGACTTCCGCCCGGCCCAGCGCGGCCGCCACCGCATCGGCGTACCCCACGTCGACCCCTGAAGCCGGTGGTTCATAGCCATTCTCGGCAGGGTTCACATCTGCCTCCCCGTGTCCGGTGCAGCCGAGCAACACCGACGCGATGCCGATCGATAGGGCGACCACCAGGGGTCGAGGAAGGCGCTCATTCATACGTGGGCTGCCAATCGAACGCGCCGCCACCTGCAGCGGTTGGATAGGGGATGACGCTTGCCGTCATGGTGTTGCCATGGCGGATCAACCAGTAGTCGGCGGTCGAGAGGGGAGGGTCCGATCCTGCGTGGGCCTCGACCCAGGCCAGGGCGTTCTGGTCGAGCCAGGCTTCGAGTCCGTCCCATTCGGCCAGCGGGACGGCCACGGTGTCCGGCCGGTCGTCCTGCCAAGGGGCGTACCACGGTGCCTCCACCACCCGCTCGTTGGTGAGCGTCGCGGGCAGCGGGACGGGCAGGAGTGCCCGTCGCTGGTCGTGGGGGAGTCCGTCGAGCGACTGGAGCAGCAACGACGTGGTCTGGCGCTGGAGGCGGGCGTTCCACTCCTCCCGGAGTTGCTCGGGGTTCTCCGGCCCTGTGGCGCGCAGGTAGGTGTCGAACGCGGCACTCGGGACCTTCGCCCCGCGGCTGATCGCCTCGCCCGCGAGGAAGCCCGCAGGACCGCCGGGCACTCGCACCAGCAACGTCGTGGCGACCTCCACGCCGTTCTCGAACGTCTGCGGCAGCTGCAGCAGGAGCCAGTTGCGGCGCTGCCAATCGACGCCGGACTCCTGCAGGGCATCGTCGGTCAGGCGATAGATGCCGCGGAGATCGGCAGCCCTCGAGCCGAAGTCGGTGACACCGCCGTCGTGAATCGCGGCGGCCTGCGGGGCCAGGGTGACCAGTGTCCAGTCGCTGTAGACGCCCTCGAAGGCTGTCAACCCCTCGTCCTGTCCGACCACGGCGGCCAGGTAGTCGCGCAGGACGGTCGCCTGTCGGTCGTGGTCACCCTCGAGCCGGAGGAGCAGGTGGCTGTCCCCGTCCTTGGGGCCGTTCGCGATCCCGGCGACGTCGGGCATGTGGGGGGCGAGGAGGCGGGCGAGGGAGTCGGAGCCGGGGGCGGGGATGGCGTCGAGGGCGGCGACCTGGGTGATGACGTGGGAGAGGGCGGCGCCCCACTCGGGGTGGGTGCGGGCGGCGGCCTCCAGGTCGGCGGTCCAGCCCTGCTCGTGGGGGTGGACGAGGAGGCCCTGCTCCAGGATGGTGCCGGCGCGGTCGGACTGGCCGAGGTCGCCGTGCTCGTACTCCTCGAGGAGCCGGTCGATCGCCGCGTGGTGGGTCAGGGCGCGGTAGGCGATCTCGGGCGAGCCCTCCAGACCGCGGAGCGCCTCCTCGCGGAGCAGCGCGACGCGGTCCAGGGCCTCGGGGTGCATGGGGTCGGCGGTGCCGGGGATCCATGCGCCGAAGGCGTCGGTGAGGACGCGCTGCGCGGCGGGCCAGGTCGCGTAGCCCAGCGGGATGGACCACAGCGCACCCTGCACCGCCGGGTTCCCGAGCGCCGGGACGTCGACCTCCATCAGCAGCGCGCCCGCCGCGGCGCGGGGCAGCACGCCATCCGCCGAGGCCAGGGCGTCCAGCAGGCCGGCGTCGACGCGGTGGGAGCGGGCCGCGGTGGTGAACGCGGCCGCGACCGGCAGGAGCAGGTCCGCGCGCACGTCGCGGGCCATCCAGTCCTCGCTGGGGTCCTGCGCCTTGGCCAGCTGGGTCTGGACGATCACCTCCAGCAGCGCGAGCGTCCGGGCCGACCCCAGGGTCGCGAGGAAGGCCCCAGCGACCTGCGGGTCGTGGGCGTGGCGCGACAGCGTCGCGAGGGCCGCGGCCAGCCCGGGGTAGGCCGCGGCGAGGGCGTCGGGGTCGCCGGACGGGACGCCCAGGGGTCCCAGCGGCAGGCCGTCGCGGACGCGCTGCGCGATGGTGCGGCCCAGGAGGGCCAGGCCGGCGGGCCGGGAGACGGGCAGGTCGCCGGCCAGCAGCCCGCCGGGGCCGGCGAACGCGCCGTCGATCAGCACCATCAGGTCGATGCGCCAGCGCAGGTCCCGCTCCGCGTCGACCGCCCAGGTCGCCAGCCCGGACAGGACGCGCTCCATCGCGAGCGCGTCCTCGTCGGCCTCCCCCAGCTGCGCGGTCAGATCGGCGCGCAGGTCCCCCGCCGCTGTCCCCGCGGCCGCGATCGCGGCAGCGAGCCCCTCGGCCAGGCCGGGGTGCAGCGCGATCGGTTCCGTACCGCTCATCCCCGTCCCTCTAGATCGGCACCGCCCGACCGCCGGCCGGCGCCCGGCGCTCGGCAGCCTCCTGGTCCTGGCGCCGCCCGGCCTCGGCGATCAGTCCGTCGGCCCGCTCGTCCAGTGCGCGCGCCCGCGACCGGATCCGGTCGCAGGCGTCCTCCACGTCGGCCCGGGCGGAGGCCAGCCGACCCTGGTGGTCGGCCAGCTGCTCCGCGCAGCGCCGCTCCGACGCCCCCCGCCAGGTCTGCGGCCCGAACATGGCCGCCGCACCGTCCAGGAGCGGGTCGATGTCCAGCGACAGGGCCTGCGCCCGCCGGGCGACGTCGCGCAGCCGGTCGGCCTCGGCGGACGCCGCCGCCGCGTCGGCGCGGAGTCCGGCCGCCGTGCTCACACGGACTTCACCCCATAGGTGCTGTCGACCTCCGCCAGCCGGTCCGCGTGCTGGGCCACACCGCGCCCGGCGGTGGCCTGGTTCTCCTGGTAGCGCGTCAGGTAGCTGCGGTACTCGGAGTCCACCGCGCTGATGAAGTCCTGCGCCTGGCGCTCCATGGCGGCGCGGAACTCCTGCACCGCGGTCTCCGCCCGGCCCAGGAAGCCGTTGATGTCCGATGACAGCTGGTCGTCGATCCCCAGCGCCTCGACCTGCGCGGCGCCGGTCCAGCTCGTGCCCTGCAGGGTGGACGTCGATAGCCCCACCGACTGGACCAGGGTCTCCTGGCACTGGGTGAAGAACTGCTGGAAGATCGTCGTGCACTGCTCGATCTCCCCGCCCATCTGGTTGGACGCGGTGCTCGCCTGCTCCGAGGTCGTGACCGCCTGGTCCGCGGTCTGGATCATCGTCTGCGACGTGCTGTGCGCGTCGCCCACGGCGATCGAGATGAAGTCCGCCACGCCCGCTCCTGTTGTCCGAACCGTCGCGGCCCCCGCCGCGAACCCGACGCCGGGACTCTACGAACAGGAGGACCACCACGTCAAACAGCATGGCATGGAACGTCATGAAAGCTACCGTCTGTGGATCCTACGACTGCGCGCGGTGGACGGGGGGCAACGCGACCTGGACGAGCGCCGCCTCGCCCGCCGCGACCAGGAAGCCGCGCCCGGGCACCAGCGGCGCGCCGACCCGTCGCGGGAGGCGCACCGACAGCAGGTCACCGTCCCCGGGCAGCGCGGGCTGGAGGAGCACACCGGTCCGCGACTGGCGGACCTGCCGGGTCCAGTGGCCGTAGCCGGAGCGCAGGTCGTCGGTCCGGCCGGCGGCGACCAGGTGCAGGCCCGGCCGCCGCGCCCGCGCGAGCGCCGCGAGCAGCCCGTCGCGGTCCTCGGCCAGCGGGGCGTCGTCGACCAGGACCCACCAGCGCCGCGGGTCGGTCGCCGCGGCGGCCAGGACCTCGCGCAGGAAGGCGGGCGCGCCCGCGGCGTCCAGGACGCCGGGATCGGCGCGCAGCGGGGAGCGCTCGTCGGCGACGGCGACGACGAGGGCGTCGGGGTCGGCCCGCCTCACCAGGGCCGCCAGCAGCGCGAGCAGGCTGCTCTTGCCGCTGCGCGGCGGGCCGGCCACGGTGACGTGCTCGCCGTCGTGGAGCGGCAGCACGGCGGGTCCGAGGTCGTCGTCGGCGAGGCCGACGACCAGGCGGGCCGGGTCGGCGCCCAGGTCGGTCCCGGCGGGCAGGTCGCGGGCGGCGACCGCGCCGGGCAGGCCGCGCATCGACGCGGGCGGGCGGGCGGGCGGCGGCCACCGGGACGGCTGCTCCGGCCGTGGCGCCAGGGCGAACTGGACGACCCGCCCGTCCGCCGCGACGGCGCGCCCCGGCACGAAGGCGGGCAGCTGCCGCGGCCGGAGCCCGACCGCGGAGAAGTCGGCCGGGTCGGCGAGCCGGAACAGGTAGCGCTGGCCGACCAGGGCGCCCAGCCGCAGGGGCATCGCGCCGGGGCGGTTGCCGGCGACCGCGAACAGCAGCCGCGCCTCGGGCCCGTCGGCGAACACCCGCCGGAACGCGTCGCCGGTCTCCAGGTGCTCGACCTGGTCGAGCTCGGCCAGCAGCGACTCGATCCCGTCCACCAGGGTCACCACCAGCGGTTCCCGCGCGAGGACGTCGGGCGCCAGCGTGCGGCGGCGGTCCAGCTCCGCCCGGAGGTGGCGGACCAGTCGGGCGCGCGCCTCGACCTCGGGAGCCCCGATCACCGCCCCGCAGTGGGGCAGGGCGGCCAGGGCTTCCAGGCCGCGAGCCCCGAAGTCCAGCGCGTACAGGTGGCAGTCGTCGGGGCTCCAGCGCCGGGCCAGGGCGTCGGCGGTGGCCAGCAGCCCGGTCGTCGTGCCCGACCCCACCATGCCGAGCAGCGCCAGGTGGCCCTGGGCGGGGTCCCAGCCCGCAGCGACCTGGCGCTGGTGGTCGGGGTCGTCGGCCAGCGCCAGCGGCACCGGCACGCCGGCGTCCCCGAGGTCGTCGGGTCCCAGCCGGTCGGGCAGCATCGGCAGCCAGGGCCGGCGCGGAGCAGGCGAACCCCCTGCTGCCGCCCCGATGGCCGTGACCAGCCGGGACAGGTCGGTCGGTCCCTCTCCGGGCGCGTCGTCCGCGGTGCCCACCGCCGACCCGGGCCCGAACGGGAAGGGGTCCAGCCGGACGCCCCCAGCGGCCTCCTCCGCGTCGGACCGCGCGGTCGCCAGCGCCGTCTGGACGAGCACCACCTCGCCGTGGCCGAGCCGCACGTAGGCGCGGCCCGGCTGGTCCCTGCCGATCCTGGCGGCGTCGCGGCGGCCGACGATGTCGACGGAGTCGGTCTCGTCCTGGACCCGCAGGGCGATCCGCAGGTTGGTGTTGGCCTTGATGTTCGCGTTGACCGCACCGGACGGGCGCTGGGTCGCCAGCAGCAGGTGGACGCCGAGGCTGCGGCCGCGCTGGGCCACCCCTACCAGGGCGCCGAGGAAGTCGGGCAGCTCCGCCGCCAGGGTCGCGAACTCGTCGACGACCACCGCCAGGCGCGGCAGCGGCCCCGACGGCGCGCCCGCCCGCAGGTACGCGGGGAGGTCCTGGGCGCCGGCGTCGCGCAGGAGGCGTTCGCGGTGGGCCAGCTCCGCCTCCAGCGACCGCAGCGCGCGCTGGCCGAGGTGCTCGTCCAGGTCGGTGACCAGGCCGACGGTGTGGGGCAGGAGGGCGCAGGCGTCGAAGGCGCTGCCGCCCTTGTAGTCGACCAGCACGAACACGAGGTGCTCGGGCGGCACGGCGGCCGCCAGCCCGGCGACCAGCGAGCGGAGCAGCTCGCTCTTGCCCGACCCGGTGGTGCCGCCGACCAGGGCGTGCGGGCCGTCGTGGACCAGGTCCAGAGCGACCACGCCGTCCTCCCCCAGCCCGATGGGCGTGCGCAGCGCGGGGATGGCGGCCGCCTCGGCCCAGCGCGCGGCGATCGCGCCGGCGTCGACGTCGTCGAGACCCAGGAGGGGCAGCAGCCGCACGAGCGCGGGCAGACCCGCCCCGGGGAGCTCGAGCTCCGGGTCCTCGTAGCGGGCCAGCAGCCGGGCGCACCGCCGGGCCGTCGCCGCGGTCACCCCGCAGACCACGACGCCGTCCACCGCGGTGCCCTCCTGGGGCCGCAGCAGCCGCGCGTCGCCCAGGCTGCTGCGCAGGTCGACGACGGTGGTGACCACGGCGGGCAGCTGATCCAGGGTCTGGGCGACCACCATGCCGGCGACGGGCCCGGCCCGGCCCTGCAGCACAAGCCGCGCCGGGGCGCGCCGGCCCTCGAGCAGGGTGACGTCGTCGACCACCACCAGTCGGGTCGGGCCGGTGGGCTCCTGCGCGCCGACGCGGCGGAACCTCGGGCCGGGGACCCCGTCGTCGTCGCGGGCGGCGTCGAGCAGGTCGGCGAGCAGCGCGGCGGCGCCCTCGGTGTCACCGGCGACCAGCCGCCCGCCGCCGTCGGCGTCGCGCGCGTGGGGCAGCCACTTCGCCCAGTCCCAATCCACCGCGTGCGCGCCCGGCGCGAGCACCACGAGCGCGAGGTCCGCCGGCCCGTGGTGGACCGCCGCCTGGCACACCAGCGAGCGCGCGAGGGCCAGGGCGGCGGCCCGGTCCCCCACCACCCCCACGACGCCGCCCCCGGACAGGTCGACCTCGAGCGCAGCGCGCTCCAGGCGGGCGTTGGCCGCGACGACCTCCTGGACCTCGGTGGGGAGGTCGGCGCCCTCCCGGGCGGCGCGGACCGGGGGCTCCCAGTCCAGGTCGGCGATGCCCGCCCGCAGCCGCAGGTGGTCGGGGTCGGCGGGGCGGCGCTCCCACAGCCTGGTGCTGGGCAGCTCCGCCCGGCGCAGGACCTCGGCGGGGTGGTGATGCAGCGCCGCGCGGGGCGCGACCTCCGCGGCGCGCGCCGCCGCCAGCCGGGCGTCCAGGTCCTCCAGCGCCGCCCGGAAGGCCCGGCTGGTCGTCCGGCGCTCCTTCCCGGCCGCCCGCCGTGCGCTCAGCCACTGGCCCAGGACCATCACCGGGGACAGCAGCATGAACAGGGCGAAGTACCAGCGTCCCGTGACCGCGACCACCACGCCGCCGAGCACGAGCGGGGCGACCAGCGCGACCGCGTTGAGGGCCTGCGCGGCGCGGGTCGCGGCGGGCGGCTCCGGCGCGGGCACCGGGTCGGGGGGCGGCGGGGACGCGGGCCGCGGCGGCCGGTTGAACGGCAGCAGCCCGGCGCGGGCGTCCGCGCCCGGGTCGAGGGCCTGCAGCCGGTCGGCCGGGAGCCCCGCGAGCAGCCGCACGTGGGTCGCCCCCAGGCGCACCAGCGCCCCGAACGGCAGCGGTCGCCGGCCGGTGACCGGCACCCCGTCGACCCAGGTCCCGTTGAGCGAGCCGAGGTCCTCGACCTCCCAGCGCCCGTCGCCCAGGAGGCGCAGCCGGGCGTGCGCGGCCGACACGCTGGGGTCGGGCAGCGCGACCCCCGCGGCGACGTCGCGCCCCACCGTGACGTCCCGCCGCCGAGCGCCACCGTGGGCCCGGCCGCCGGTCCCCCGACGACGGCGAGCACCGCGCCGACGCGCGCCGCGGGCGGCCGCGGCGGGTCCGCCGCCGCCGCGACCAGCGCGCCCTCGTACAGGCCGACCTCGTCGAGCCCCGCGTCGGCAGGGTGGAAGCGGCCGTCGACCACGACCCCCGTCCCCGCCGCCCCGGCGGCGGCGAGCAGGTCGGCGACGCACGCCTCGCCGCGCTCCACGACGAGGTCGACCTCGCGCTCCCGCCCGGCGATGTCCAGCACGATGTGCATCGCCGGGATCGTACGTGGGTGCCCCGGTCGTCCCCGTCCCGGGGGACCCGGCCCTGTGGACGACCGCAGCGCCTCCTGGCGCGGTCCCTGCCGGGGTTCTGCCCGTGGGCGAGGATGGGTCCGGCCGGTGGCTGCGCAGGGGGGTCGACGACGAGCGGGACGGCGCGCAGGCGCGCGGACGGGGGCAGCGGCGTGGCCGTCGGCGACCGGGTCGTGGGGCGCCACGCCCCGGTGTGGGTCGAGGCCGACCGCGACCGCCCGTCCGGGCGGACGCTGCTGGTCGACGGCTTCGCCAGCTCCTACGTGGACCTGGACGACCCGCTCCACCTGGAGTTCGCCTACGTGCGGCGGCTCGCCGCGCTGCTCGACGCGCTGGACGGCGACGCGCCCGACGTGCTGCACGTCGGCGGTGGCGCCTGCACCGTGGCGCGCTACGTCGCGGCGCGGCGGCCCGCCGCGCGCCCGGTCGTCTGGGAGCGCGACGAGGACGTCGTGCGGATCGCCCGCGAGCTGCTCGGCCTGCGCACCCGGCCCGGGTTCGCGGTCAAGGTCGGCGACGGGCGGGCCGGTCTGGCCCGGCGCCGGCCCGGTGAGGCCGACGCGGTCGTGGTCGACGCCTTCGACGGGCCGTCGGTGCCGGCGGCCCTGCTGACCGCGGAGTTCTGCGCCGAGGTGCGCCGCGTGCTGCGGCCGGGCGGGCTGCACCTGCTCAACCTCATCGACGGCCCAGGTCTGGGCACGGCGCGGGCGGTGGCGGCGACGCTGCTCGACGCGTTCGCCCACGTCGCCGTCGTCGCCGAGCGCGACGTCCTGATGGGTCGCGAGCGCGACAACCTGGTCTTCGCCGCGTCGCAGGCGGCCCTCCCGCTGCACCTGCTGCGCGCCCGCACCGCGGCGGAGGGCCCGCGCCTGCGCATCCTGCGCAGCGACCCGCTCAGCGGCTTCGCGGCCGGCGCCCAGCCCCTGCGCGACGGGTGAAGGTCGACGGGTAGGGGTCACACACCGGGTCGGCGAGGACGACGACGTTGTCGCGGTAGCGGCCGCGGCGGGCGTCGAACTCGCCCCCGCAGGTCATCAGCGCGAGCCGCGCCGGCGCCCCGCGGTGTCGAACAGCGTCCAGAAACCGTCAGGGATGCTCATGCGGCCAGCGCGAGGGCGAGGGGCAGCACCGCGTCCGCGCCGGCCCGCCGCAGCGTTCGCGCGCTGACGGTCAGGGTCCAGCGCGAGTCGGCGACGTCGTCGACGAGCAGCACCGGCCCGGCGGTGGCGGCCAGCGCGTCGCGCATCGGGTCGCCGACGGCGAACCGGTCCCACACCCCCGCCAGGCGGAAGGCGCTGTTGCCGCCCGGCGCGCCCACGGGCCCGCCGCCGACCAGGTCGAGCTCCCCCAGCCACCGCAGCCGCCCCAGCGCCGCCAGCCGCGCCGCCACCGCCGGCGCCAGGCCCGGCCGGCGCCGTGAGGGCACCGCCGCGACCGCGACGGGCCGCTGCGCCCAGTCCCAGTCGCGCAGGACGGCGACGCACGCGTCGACCAGCGCGGCCGGGGGGTCGCCGCCGCCGCCGTCCCGCTCCGCCGCGGCCAGCAGCTCCCGCAGGCGCGTGCCCCAGCCCAGGTCCGACAGCCGCGCCAGCGCGCGGCCCTCCGCCGCCGCCTCCGCCGCGGGGATCTTGCCGCGGACGGGCACCCCGAGGCGGTCCATGCCCGCTGGCCACAGGGTGCGCGGCGCGAGGTCGACCCCCGCCCGTCCCAGCCACCCGCCCGCCGCCGACCGCGCCACCGCGCCGACGTCCTCGGCGAACCAGCGGCCCGCGCAGCGGTCGCAGCGCCCGCAGTCCGCCGCCCACGGGTCGTCGAGCTGCCGGGCGAGGAACGCCATCCGGCAGCCCGGCGTGTCCAGGTAGTCGCGCATCGCGGCCTGCTCGGCCTCGCGGGCGCCGGCGACGCGGTCGTACCGGTCCGCGTCGTAGGCCCACGCGCGGCCGGTCGACCGCCAGCCGCCCTCCACCCGGTCCACCGCGCCGTCGACGTCGAGCACCTTCAGCAGCAGCTCCAGGCGCGTGCGCCGGACGTCGACAGCGGTCTCCAGCGCGGCGGTCGACAGCGGGCGGCCGGCGGCGCCCAGGGCGGCGAGCACGGCCTCCGCCTGGTCCTGCCGCGGCATCGACGCGGACGCGAAGTACCGCCAGATGGCCGCGTCCTCCTCGCCGGGGAGCAGCAGGACGTCGGCGCGGTCCACCGCGCGACCGGCGCGCCCGACCTGCTGGTAGTAGGCGATCGGCGACGGGGGCGAGCCCAGGTGGACGACGAAGCCGAGGTCCGGCTTGTCGAAGCCCATGCCCAGGGCGCTGGTGGCGACCAGCGCCTTGACCCGGTTGCCCCGCAGCGCGTCCTCCGCGGCCAGGCGCTCGGCGGGGTCGGTGCGCCCGGTGTACTCCAGCACCTCCACGCCGCGGGCGCGCAGGAACGCCGCGGTGTCCGCCGCGGCCGCCACCGTCAGGCAGTACACGATCCCGCTGCCGGGCAGGTCGACGAGGTGGTCGGCGAGCCAGCCGAGCCGCGCGCCCGCGTCGGGCAGGCGCAGCACGCCCAGGCGCAGGCTGTCGCGCGCGAGCGGTCCGCGCACGGTGAGCACCTCGGCGTCGGCATCCCCGCCGCGGACGGCGAGCTGCTCCTCCACGTCGGCGACGACGCGGGCGTTGGCGGTGGCGGTGGTCGCGAGCACCGGGGTGCCGGGCGGGAGGCCGGCCAGGAGGTCGCGGATGCGCCGGTAGTCGGGGCGGAAGTCGTGGCCCCAGTCAGAGATGCAGTGGGCCTCGTCCACCACGAGCAGGCCGGTGGTGGCCGCCAGGCCGGGGAGGTGGTCCGCCCGGAAGCGCGGGTTGTTGAGGCGCTCGGGGCTGACGAGCAGGACGTCGACCTGGCCGTCGGCGAGCTCCCGGCCGATCGCATCGAACTCCTCGGGGTTGGAGGAGTTCATGGTGCGGGCGCGCACGCCCGCGCGCTCGGCGGCGGCGACCTGGTCGCGCATCAGGGCGAGCAGCGGCGACACGATGAGCGTGGGGCCCGCGCCGCGCGCCCGCAGCAGCGCGGTCGCGACGAAGTAGACCGCCGACTTGCCCCAACCGGTGCGCTGCACGACCAGCACGCGCGCGCGGCGCCCGACCAGGGCGTCAATGGCGTCGATCTGGCCGTCGCGGAAGACCGCGTCGTCCCGCCCGACCAGCCGCCGCAGCGCCCCCAGCGCGTCCTGTGCGATCTCCCCGTGGCCCGTCATGGGTCCAGAGCCTGCCAGCGCCCCGCCGCCCCGGCCACGCCCGCGCCCCTCGAGCTGTGGACAAGGCGCGTCACCGGCCCCGGCGGGCCCCGCCGTCGGGGCCCGCGGCGGGCGGTCAGGCGCTGCTCGACGCCGCCCAGAGGTTGAGGTCGCCCTCGGTGGCGTACGTGTCGATCTCGGCCAGCTCGTCGTCGGCGAAGTCCAGGCGTCGCAGGCTGGCGACGTTGTCGTCCATCTGGGCGACGCTGCTCGCGCCGATCAGGGTGGAGGTGACCCGCCGGTCGCGCAGGGTCCACGCCAGGGCCATCTGCGCGAGGGACTGCCCGCGCCCCTGCGCGATGCGGTGCAGGGCGCGCACCTTCTCCAGGTTCTCCTCCGACAGCATCCCGCGGTCCAGCGAGCTGTCGCGCGCCGCCCGCGAGCCCTCCGGGACCCCGTCGAGGTAGCGGTCGGTCAGCAGCCCCTGCGCGAGCGGCGAGAAGACGATGCACCCGACCCCCTCCTCTTCGAGGGTGTCGAGCAGCTCGTCCTCGATCCAGCGGTTCAGCAGCGAGTAGGACGGCTGGTGCAGCAGCAGGGGGACCTTGTGCTCGCGCAGGATCGCGACCGCCTCGCGCGTGCGCTGCGGCGAGTACGACGAGATGCCCGCGTACAGCGCGCGCCCGCTGTGCACGGCGGTCGCCACGGCCCCCATCGTCTCCTCGAGCGGGGTGTCGGGGTCGAAGCGGTGGGAGTAGAAGATGTCGACGTAGTCCAGGCCCATGCGCGCGAGGCTCTGGTCGAGGCTCGCCAGCAGGTACTTGCGCGACCCCCACTGCCCGTACGGGCCCGGCCACATGTCGTACCCGGCCTTGGTGGAGATGACCAGCTCGTCGCGGTGGGGACGCAGGTCCTCGGCCAGCACCCGCCCGAACGTCGTCTCCGCCGACCCGTACGGCGGCCCGTAGTTGTTCGCGAGGTCGAAGTGGGTGATGCCGAGGTCGAACGCGCGGCGCAGGATGGCGCGGCTGGTCTCCAGCGGCCGGTCCCCCCCGAAGTTGTGCCACAGGCCCAGCGACACCGCGGGCAGGTCCACCCCGCTGCGGCCGGTCCGCCGGTAGCGCATCCCGTCGTACCGGTCCTCGGCTGCCACGTACGCCACGCGTCCCCCCGTCGGTTGCTCGGCCGGGCGAACCTACCCGCGAGGGGCACGGCCCTACGCTCGGAGGATGGGCGCTGCCAGGGCCAACCGGGACGCCGCGGCGGTCGCCGCGAAGCGGGCCGGGCCGGCCGCGCCGCATGTCGCGCCGCTGACCGGCTCCGTCCGCGGTCTGCAGGCGGCGCGGGGCCGCGACGACCTCCCGTGGTCCGGGCTGGCGGCGCGCGGGCATCCAGCTCCCGGCCCTGGAGGCCCCCACCCCAGCCCGCAGGTCCTGCACATCCGCCCCGCGGCCCGCGCCCAGATCGCGGCGGCGCCGGGCGAGGCCCGCGACCTCGTCAGGGGCGGGTGAGCAGGGACGTCCGGACGACACAGTCCCCGGGAGCATCAGAAGGGGGCGCTCGTCCGTCCACCATGTACTCCACCTTCGGAGGCCCTGCTGCAAGCCCGCATCGCGGGCGAGAGGACGGCCGGGATGAGACCGTTCATCCTGATCCTGAGCGTGGTCGGCCTGCTGGCCGCGCCCATCGCACCGGCCGCGGCGGCTGCGCCGTAC
The DNA here is from genome assembly GCA_030447925.1 of Egibacteraceae bacterium. Classification (GTDB taxonomy): domain Bacteria; phylum Actinomycetota; class Nitriliruptoria; order Euzebyales; family Egibacteraceae; genus JAUJNX01. The sequence goes on from JAUJNX010000002.1 coordinate 139,938, forward strand.
TGCGGCATCACCTGGGGGTCACAGCCGGTGACCCTCCCCACGCACGGCGAGGGGGGCCTCGTCGACGTCCGCACCGGACGCCACGAGTGCTTCGACCGCGTCGTGTTCGACATCGAGGGCGCCCGGCCCAGCGCCCTCGTCCGCTACGCCGACCAGATCACGACCGACGGCGAGGGCGCCGTGGTGCCGCTCCGCGGCGGCGCCTTCCTGGAGGTCGTCAGCGCCGTCGTGCCGGGCGCGCCCGACAGCGACGATCTGCTGGGCTGCGAGGTCGGGGACGAGATGGCCGACGTCGCCGGGTACCGCACGCTCCGCGAGGTCGCCTACGCCGGCTTCTTCGAGGGCCAGGTCACCATCGGCATCGGCGTCCGGGCGCGGCTCCCCTACCGGGTCTTCACCCTCCCGGGCCCCGGAGCCCGCTCGCGTCTCGTGATCGACGTCGCCCACCGCTGGTGAGCGGCCCCCGTTCCCCCGGGGGCTAGACTCCGCGTCGGGGCCACCGGCCCCGACGCACCACGGGACGTGGCGCAGCCTGGTAGCGCACCTGCTTTGGGAGCAGGGGGTCGCGGGTTCGAATCCCGCCGTCCCGACCATCCGGATCCTGCACGGGGGCGGGCGCGGGGCGCCCCGGCGGAGGCGGGCGGGGCTCGTCAGCCGCTGCCGGCGCGGAGGGCGGCGAGGTCGGTGACCTCGGCGTCGGGGGGGAGCTCCACCGCGACGGGCAGGCCGAAGTCGCTGTAGGTGCTGGTCGCGCGCATGGTGCCCGTCTGGCCGGAGACCGTCAGGTCGGCCGCGTAGACCTCCTGGACCACCCGGCCCTGGGCGTCCAGCCAGGCGTCCACCGCCAGCTGGGTGACGCCGATGGCGGTGAGCCGGTCCAGGTTGGCCTCGACCGACTCGCGGACGGCCGGGTCGATGTTGGCGACCACCCGTTCGGGATCGGCGGTGTAGCGGTAGTGGGTGGCGTCGGTGCCGGCCACCCGCTCGGGCCCCACCCGCTCGACCTCGCCGGCCACGCCCGCGGCGAGGTAGCCGGGGACCAGGTCGGTCGTCGTGCCGAGCTGCACGTCCTGGGGCAGCGCGTCGCCGGCCTCGGCGGGGTCGATCCGCAGCCACGGGGTGGGGAGTCCCGCCTCGGGGGGCATGCGCAGGTACTGCACGACCCCGTCGGTGCTGCGCAGCTCGCTGGTGCCCTCGGGGGACGTGAGGGTGACCTGTGTCGCCCCGGTGCCGAAGTCGATGACGCCCTCCCCGGTGACCGCCGTCCCGCCCGGCTGCCCGGCGACCTCGATCACCAGCTCCGTGGTCATGGCCAGCGTCCCGCTCCGCCACCGTCGCGTCCGGCGCGGCGGCGACCGCCGCGGCCGCGGCCGCATCGGGGCCGGGCGCCGGCGAGGGCGACGGCGACGGCGCGGGGGGCGGCGACAAGGTGGCGGGGTCGGCGGGGGCAGTGGGGACGGCGGCGGCCGGCGGCGCGGTCTGGCCCTGCCGGGCGCAGCCCGCCAGCACGAGGACGGCGGCGGTCGCGAAGATCGCGGCGGTGCGGCGGGAGGTCATGCGCCGAGCCTAGGGAGGGCGCGAGGCCCTCCGGGGCGGCCCGGGCCCCTGCCGATGGGCAGGGCGCGCACGACCGCCGTCCGGCGGGCAGGCGTCAGGCGCCGGTCGTCCCCTCGCCGGGCAGGAGGCGGTGGAGGGCGGAGGACAGGCGGGTGAGGTGGGTGGCGATCCACGGCAGGGCCGTGGGGTCCGGGGAGCCCAGGGCGGCGAGGCGCTGGGGGTCGTCGCCGTAGAGCAGGCTGGTCGCGGCCCGCACGGTCAGCCGGTCCGCCACGTCGCCGAAGGCGGAGCCGGGCAGGGTCGCGACGTCCATCTGGGCGAACAGCACCCGGGCGAGGTCCGCGCTCGTGCGGATCCCCCAGCGCTCCTCCAGCACCGCCCGGTGGCGGCTGAGGTCGGGGTACACGTAGAACGCGGCGGTCGGGCGCGCCAGGTCGGCCCCGGCGGCGGCGAAGCGATCGGCCACCGCCGCTGCCACCGACGCGTGCAGGCGGCGGCTGTCGCGGATGCGCTCGCGCAGGACGGCGGGCTCGCTCAAGGCCCACGCCGCGGCCTGCTGCACGGGGTTGCCGGGGCTGGACCAGATCTCGCTGGCGAGGGCGACGACCCGCGCGTGCAGCTCCGCTCCCAGCGGCCCCTCGGGCAGGCGCGCGACCCCGATGCGCCACCCGCCCACCGCCAGGTTCTTGCTGAGGCCGGTGGTGACCACGGTGCGCTCGGGCGCGACCTCGGCGGGGCTGAGGAACGGCAGGGCCGGGTCGTGCACGAGGTCGCGGTAGATCTCGTCGGAGACGACCGTGAGGTCGTGCCGCCGGGCGACGGCGCACAGCGCCCGCACCGTGTCGGCGCCGGCGAGGGTGCCGGTCGGGTTGTCGGGCAGGGTGACCACGACGGCCGCGAGCGGCCGCCCCGCGCGGCGCGCGGCGGTCGCCGCGGCCTCGAGCCGCTCCGGGTCGGGCACCCCGCCCTGGCCCGGCAGGGTCGGCACGTGGTGGACCTCGCGGCGCAACAGCTGCGCCTGCGCGGCGTAGCTCACCCAGCTGGGCCGGGGCACCGCGATCGCCCCGTCGCAGGAGTGGAGCAGGGTGTAGAGCAGCGGCTTGGTACCCGGCCCGGCCACCACCTGCGCCGCGTCGGTGGGCAGCCCTCGCCGGGTCCACCAGCCCGCGGCGGTCGCCCGCAGGGGCGCGATGCCCGCGACGGGCCCGTAGGAGCCCGTCGACGCGCCGGCGGCCAGCGCGGCGACCAGGTCGGGGTGCACGGGCAGCCCCGCCTCCCCGAACCCGAGCGGCACCAGCACCCGGCCCTCCCCCAGCTGCGCCGCGGTCAGCTCGTTGATGGCCAGGGTGGCCGACATGGCCATGGTGCTGCGCCTCTCTTGGGGGATATCTACCCTCCCCCCACCGTGCTCCCGTAGCGCCAGCGGCACAAGCCGTGATCGGTGATCGTGAGCCTAAGCTGGGCTGATGCTCGACCTGCACCGCCTGCAGCTGCTCCTGCGCTTCTCGCGCAGCGGGAGCATCGCGGCCACCGCCGCCGCCGCGGGCTACACCGCCTCGGCGGTGTCCCAGCACCTGTCGGCCCTGGAGCGCGAGACCGGCGTGGCCCTGCTGGACCGCACGGCCCGCAGCGCGACGCTCACCGAGGCGGGGCACCGGCTCGCCGCCCACGCCGCCCGCATCGTCGAGCAGGTCGAGCGCGCCGAGGCCGACCTCGCCGGCGGCCTCCCCGAGCCCGCCGGGCACCTGGTGGTCAGCTCGGTCGCGACGGCCGCGATCGCCTTCGCGCCCGCGCTGGCCGACCTGCAGCGCCGCCACCGCGCCATCACCGTGACGCTGCGCCAGGCGGGGACGCAGGCGGCGGTCGCCGACCTGCGCGCCCGGGACAGCGACGTCGCCGTGATCGACGAGTGGGAGGGGCTGGGGTCCACCCGCGCCGCGGACCTGGTGCACGAGGACCTCGTCGAGGACGAGCTCGTCCTGGTCGTCCCCCGCGACCACCACCTGGCGCGGGGCGACGGGGCGGTCGACCTTTCGGCGGTGGACCGCGCCGCGCTCATCGCGGCACCCCGCGGCGACCCGTCGCGCGACCTGCTCGACCGCGCCCTGCGGCGCCAGGACGTGCGCCCCGCCAGCATCTGGGAGTTCCAGGGGCTCGCGACCATCGCGGCCCTGGTCGTGCGCGGGGCGGGGGTGGCGGTCCTGCCCCGGCTCGCGGTCACCGAGGAGCTGCGCGGCTCCCTGGCCGTGCGCGCGCTGCCCGACCTGCCGCCGCGGCGGATCCTGGCCGCCACCCGCCAGGTCAGCCGCCAGCACCCGGCGGTCCAGACCACCCTGCAGGCCCTCCGCGCCCACGGCAGGACCGCCTCCGCCCCGCGCCGTCCCCGGACGGCCGACCGGTCGGGGCTCCGGGGGGCGGGCACCTCCCTCGACTAGGCTCGCCGCCGCTGGGCGGGCGGTCGGGAAGACGGGTCGGGTCGACGGAGGAAACGGACCAGGTGCTCAACGGCGAGCGGCTGGGGGCGGTGGCGGTCGCGCTGGTCGTGGTCCTGGCGGGCTGCTCGGCGGCCCCCGCACCGCCCCAGGAGGTGGCGGCGCCCGGGTCGCCGGCGGTCCCGGCGGCGCGGCCGCTGGAGTTCCGCTGGCTCCAGGACAGCGACGGCAACGTCATCCCCGACTTCCTGGAGACCGAGCTGGGCTACGACCCGCTCGGCGACGACTGCGCTGGCGGCGGGTGCCCGCCCGTCCGCGAGCACGTCGTGCTCGTGGTCGACGCCTCCCGGCCGCTTGCGGGCGAGGACCTGCGGGAGGCGGTCGGGCGCTGGGCGCTCGGCGCCACCGCCGATCGGGACCTCGGCCTGGTGGTCGCGGGCGACGGCGGGCGCGCGGGCGCCTGCGACGCCGTCGAGGTGCGCGCCGCCCCCGGGGACCTCACCCCCGACCGCGTGCGCCCCGCCCTGCCGGCGCTGCGGCCCGGCGGCCGCGCGCCCCTGGAGGCCGCGCTGCGCCGGGCCGGGGAGCTCCTGCCGCCCGCGGGCACCGCGACCCGGGTGGTCCTGGTCGCGGCCGGCGGGGACAGCTGCGGCGGCGACCCGGGCGCGGCCGTGCGGGCGCTGCGCGACGCCGGGGCGACGGTGGACGTCGTGGGCCTCGGCCTCGTCGAGGGCCGCACCCGGAGGGGCCTCCAGGACCTCGCCGCCGCGGGCGGCGGCCGCTACACCGACGTGTCGCGCAGCGCCGAGCTGGCCGCCTGGGCCACCGGCGAGCTGGCGGCCGTGCACGCCGCGCTGCTGGACGCCGCGGACTGCGCGCAGCGCGGCGGCGACGCGGGCGGCGGGTGCTACCTGGCGCTCGGCGACGCCGCGCTGGCCGCGGTCGACCGCGAGCGCGACGCCAGCGCCGGGGACCCCGCCCGGCTCGACGAGCTGGCCGCGCTGGCCGAGGCGATCCGCGCCCACGCGGCGGGCAGCAGCCGCACGCGACCGGACGCCGGCGCGGGACCCGAGCAGCTGCGCGCCGCGGCCGACCGCATCGCCGCCGCCCACCGCGACCGCTTCGGCCCGTTCCCGGTGGCGCCGCGCGCCACCCCCGCGGCGGCCCGCCCGCCCTGTCGACCGGCGTCAGGCGGGGACGTCCTCCGCGTGCTCGACGGCGGGTGGGCGGGCGAAGTACGGCCCGATGGCGGCGCGCCAGCGGGTGAACCGGTCGGTGGCGCGGAAGCCGTCCTCGTGCGCCGCGACGCTGTCCCACTCGACGAGCAGCACGAACCGGCTGGGCGACTCCACGCCGCGGGTCATGCGCACCGACCGGCAGCCCGGCGTGGTCGCGACCTCGTGGCGCACCGACCGGTAGGCGGCGGCGAAGTCGTCCTCGTGGCCGGGCAGGACGTCGATGAGCGCGATCTCCACCACCATGGCGGGCAGTCTGCCAGCCGCGGTCAGCCGGCGGCGCGGACGTAGCAGGCGGGCTCGCCGAACCACTGGCGCAGCCGGTCGGCGCCGAGGTGCAGGAGCACCAGCTGCAGGTACGCGGCGCGGGGGCGCAGGGTCATGGACGCGATCGGCCCCGGCTGGCTGTGCCAGAGGATCTCGGCGAGGTAGAGCGCGTCCGCGGCGACGGCGCGCGCGCCGGTCCGCACCGTCGCGTAGTGCACGGTGAGGTCGGCGGCATCGGCACCTCCCCGGGTGACCTCGACCCCGCCCAGCCCGGCCGCCTCCAGGTCCGCGACCACGTCGGGCGCCAGCGGGACGGAACGGGACGGGCGGCGGGGACGGTCGGCCATGGCTCCCTCGTCGGACGTGTGGGTCGCCGGTGCGTGGTCGCAGTGTCCGCTCCCCCCACGGCCGTTGTCATCCGCCACAAGGACGATCAGTCCGTAGGCCCCCCTTCCGGGCGCTCCCCGGCCGCCTGCTACCCTCGTCCCTGCCTGAGGGCAGGCGGATGTAGCTCAATGGCCAGAGCTCCAGCCTTCCAAGCTGGTGATGCGGGTTCGATTCCCGTCATCCGCTCCGGGGCCGCCAGGCGGGCGGCGGTAGGCTTCCGCCGTGCGACCCCTCCACTACTCCATCAACCTCACGTTGGACGGGTGCTGCGATCATCGTGCGATCCCGGCGGACGAGGAGCTGCACCGTCGCGCGACGGAGACCCTCGACCGCGCCGATGCCCTCCTGTTCGGTCGTGTGACGTACGAGATGATGGAGGAGGCGTGGCGGCCGCCGGCGGGGACGGGCGCGTGGCCCGATGAGATGGAACCCTTCGCCCGGACGATCGACGCGGCGAAGAAGTACGTCGTGTCGAGCACCCTGGACCGGGTCGATTGGAACGCCGAGCTCGTGCGCGGGGATCTCGCGGAGGCCGTTCAGCAGCTCAAGCGGGAGCCGGGCGAGGGGCTGCTCGTGGGCGGCGTGCAGCTCCCGCTGGCGTTGGCGGAGCTGGGGCTGATCGACGAGTACGAGTTCGTGGTGCACCCCCGGCTTGCGGGCCATGGGCCGACACTGTTCGCGGGGCTGTCCAAGCTCATCGACCTGAAGCTCGTGAGCCGGCTGGAGTACAGCTCGGGGGCGGTCGCGATGCGGTACGAACCGAGCAGGTAGCCATCGGGCCTCGGGCCGGCCACGGCGCGGCCCGTGCCACTCGGCGGCGGCGCGACGGGCTACGCTGACCGCGCGGTGACGCGGGTCGCAGCCCCGTCCGCCGCGTCGCGCGCCCGTAGCTCAGGGGACAGAGCAAGCGGCTTCTATCCGCAAGGTCGGGGGTTCGAATCCTCCCGGGCGCACCTCCGCGGGCGGGCGACCGCGTCAGGGGGTGAACGACGACGGCCGTCGGCGACGGCGGTCGACGTCCACCGCGAACACGTCGGGACGGCTGTAGTGCCCGGCCGGGTCGAAGTTCTGGCGTTCCTCGGCGACGCGGCGCAGGTCGATGTCCGCCACCACGAGGCGCTCCTCGTCCTCGACGGGTGCGACCACCCAGGTGCCGTCCGGGGCGGCGACGGCTGAACCGCCGCGGCAGTACCGCGTGGTCTCCAGCGCGGCCAGCTCCTCCGACAGCGGGAAGTCGCTCGGGACGTCGTCGAGCGAGAGCAGCCCGTTCGCGGCCAGGGAGAACACCCGGCCCTCGATCGCGAGGAAGCGCGCGATGTCGACGGTGTTGCGGGGGTTGCCCGGCCAGACGCTGACGTGGAGGTCCTCGCCCTGCGCATAGAGCGCGTGCCGCGCCTGGGGCATCCAGTTCTCCCAGCAGTTGAGGCCGCCGACCCGGGCGCGGCCGACGGCGTGCACGCGCAGCCCGTGCCCGTCGCCGAGGCCCCACACCAGCCGTTCCTCGAAGGTGGGCATGAGCTTGCGGTGGGCGCTGACCATGCCGGCCTGCGGGTCGATCGCCACCAGCGTGCAGAACACCGTGCCGCGGGCGTAGTCGGTGCCGCGCTCGGTGGTGCCGAGGTAGACGAAGAGCCCGAGGTCGCGCGCGGCCTCGGTGATCTGCGCCAGCTCGGGGCCGTCGAGTTCCACGGCCGCCTCGAGGTACGCGGCATACGCGCGCTTCTGCCGCGCGTCGTTGAACCGCGCGCCGCCCGTGTGCTCGACCCAGAACGGGTAGCCGGAGAGGAAGGTCTCGGGGAAGGCGACCAGCTCGACGCCCTGCGCCGCGGCGTCGTGGAGCCACGACAGGACCTTGGCGGTCGTGCCGGCGGCGTCGAGCCAGATCGGACGGGCCTGCGCTGCGGCGATCCGCACACGTGCTCCTTCTCCGCGCCTCGATGTGCCCCGGTCGGCGGCGCCTGCCCCGCCGGGACGCGCGCGCGTCGCCGACCGTCACGTCGCGCAGCGTACGAGCGCCCGCCGCGCCGGGGTGCCACGGCGGGCTCTGGGGCCCACGTCTGCCTGGCCGGCACCGAGGAGACCGAGGAGGTCGACGGCCTGCACGCCCGCGCCACGGCCGCGGGGGCGACGAGCGTGCGGGCGCCCGGGACCACCGAGTGGGCAACTCCCGCTGCCGCGTCGTCGACCCCGAGGGCTTCGAGTGGACCGCGGGCACGCACCGCCCTGGCGAACCCGCCGTGTGGTGAGCGACGGGTTCAGGCGCGGGTCTGGGCCTCGGTGGGGACGGGGTCGTCGGCGGGGAGGGGGCGGCGGGGGGCGCGGGTGCGGCGCTGCTGGGGCAGCAGCTCGAGGTCGCCGGCGAGGCGGGCGACCGCCTGGCGCCACGGGCCTGGCGGGACGTGGTCGGTGACGCCGGTGTTCGCCGCCGTCGCCAGCGCGCGGGTGTCGGCGGGGATCGCCGCGCCCAGCAGCGGGGCGGACAGGGCCTGGGACAGGAACGCGGGCTGGACGTCGCCGTCGCGGGTGGCGCGGTTGAGCACCGCGACGACCGGCCCGGCCCGCACCCCGCGGGCGCCCCAGCGGGCGACCAGCCGGTTGGCGCCGCGGACCGCGGGGACGTCGGGGGTGACGACGACGGCGACGCGGTCGGCGACCTCGGCCGCGACCTGCGCCACGGCGGTCGTCCCGCGGCCCAGGTCGGCGACGACCGCGTCGAAGCGGGTGCGCAGGTGGCCCAGCACGGCCCGCACCAGCTCCGGCCCGGCGCGCTCCGCGCGGTCGGGGTCGCCGGGCAGGACCAGGGCGCGCAGGCCGCTGGGGTGCAGGGCCAGGCCGTCGTCGATGCGCTCGGGGGTCAGCGGCCCGTCGAGCAGGTCGCCCAGGCTGCGCAGGTCGGGCAGGCCGAGCAGCCCGCGCAGGTCGCCGGCCGGGAGGTCGAGGTCGACCACGCACACGCTGCGCGACGGGGAGGCCGCCGCGACGGCGAGGCCCAGGTGCACCGCCAGCGTCGTCGTGCCGGTCCCGCCCTTGGCGCCCGCCAGCGCGAGCGTCGCGCCGAGCCCCCGCCGCCCGTCCACCCCGCCCGGCGCGGCCAGCCGCGGGCGCACCGTCTGCGCCCACGACGCGGCCGCCACCACCGCCGCGGTGAGGTCCCGCGCCGTCACCGGGACGCCGACCACGCCGCGGAAGCCGGCGTGCAGCGCCGCGGCCAGCAGGCCGTCGCCGCGGTCGGCGGCGGCGAGCACCAGGCCGATCTCGGGGACCAGCGAGGTCAGCTCGCGCGCGACCTCCAGCGCGCCGCCGCCCGCGAAGGCGCCGTCGAGCACGACGACGTCGACGCCGGGGGCCATGACCGCTCGCAGCAGGGCGTCCGGCGCGGCGACCCGGTCGGTGACCACCATCGCCCCCGACCGCTGCGCGAGCCCCTCGATCTGGCGCGCCAGCGCCTCCTCCCCCACGGCCAGCAGCACCCCGGCGGTCATGTGCGCGGCCGCCCGGACAGCGACAGCGCGCGGACGGGGGTCAGGTCGCAGAAGGGGCACACGGCGCTGACCACCGCGGCGCCGCACCAGGGGCACCGGCGCGCGACGCCGGCGTCGGGCACCGGGGTCAGCAGCGCCGCGGCGTCGGTCGGGTAGGCGACCACCTCGACGACCTGGCGGGTCCCCCAGTACAGAGTGCTGAAGGGCGGCTGGTCGACGCGGACCACCTCCGGACCCCCGAAGAGGGGCACGACACGCTGCTCGACCCAGTCCAGGCCGGCGTCGGACGGCGCGGCCACGGCGAGGCGGGCCGCGGCCGGGCCCGACCAGGCCGCCCGCGGCGGCAGGGCGACGCCGTCGTCGGCGACCCGCAGGGTGCGCACGGCGGGCCGCGGCCACCACGACACGGCGAAGGCGCTGCCGGGCCACGCCGACAGGGCGCGCTGGGCAGGGGTGGGGGCGGGGTGGGCGAGGCGCGCGACGCTGCCGAGGCGGGCGACGACGACGAGGTCGCGCTCCAGGGAGGGCAGGGCGGCGTGCAGCGCCCCCGCGGACGGGGCGACCTCGCCGAGCGCGGCGGCCAGCTCGCACAGCACCGCCCCGGCCAGCGGCGGCAGCGCGCTGGTGTGCACCGTCAGGCGGCTGGTGTCCAGGGCCGCGCGCACCGTCTGCAGCCGCTGCAGCTGCGGTCCCGACAGCCAGCGCGGGGCGATGGCGACGATCTCGTGGCCGCGGGCCAGCTCGGCGCCCACGATCCCGAGCAGTGGCCCGAGGTCGTCGCGACCGAGGCTGGACGGGAAGGCGTGGAGGACGGGCTGCTCGCGGAGCAGCGGCTGGTCGTCGTAGCCGATCGCCAGGACCCGCGTCATTGCCCGCCCTGCTGCACTGCCTGCCCCGCCCGGTGGGTCGCCGGGGACTCGAACCCCGAACCTTGGACTTAAGAGGACCCTGCTCTGCCAGTTGAGCTAGCGACCCGGAGGGTGACCGACGGGTTTCGAACCCGCGACCTCCGCGACCACAACGCGGCGCTCTACCAACTGAGCTACGGCCACCGAGACATCGCCCGCAGCGCGGCGGGCGAGATCGACATCCTAGCGCCCCCGGCACGCGGGCTCCAACGCCGGCCGTTCGGCATCCGTTCACCCCGGGCTGCGATCGTCGGCCGCATGACCGACACGCCCAGCCGCCTGGCCCGCCGCCTGACGACCAGCGACGCCGTGGTCGTCGGGCTGGGCGCCATGGTCGGCGCCGGGGTCTTCGCCGCGCTCCAGCCCGCGGCCGCGGCGGCCGGGTCCGGGCTGCTGGTCGCCCTGGCGGCGGCGGGGGCCGTGGCGTTCGCCAACGCGACCTCGTCGGCGTCGCTCGCCGCCCTGTACCCCGAGGCGGGCGGCACCTACGTCTACGGCGGCCGGCGGCTGGGCCACGCCTGGGGGTTCCTGGCGGGCTGGGCCTTCGTGGTCGGCAAGACCGCGAGCTGCGCCGCCATGGCCCTGACCTTCGGCTCCTACGCGGCGCCGGGGCTGGCCCGCCCGCTGGCGGTCGCGGCCGTGGTGGCGCTGACGGCGGTCAACCTGCTGGGCGTCACCCGCACCGCGCTGGCGACGCGGGTGCTGCTCGCCCTGGTGCTGGCGGCGCTGGCCTTCACCGTGGTCGCCGGTCTCGCCGGGACGCCCGACCCCGCGGGCCTGTCCCCCGCCGCGGCGACCGGCGGCGCGCCGGGGGTGCTGCAGGCCGCCGGGTTCCTGTTCTTCGCCTTCGCCGGGTTCGCGCGCATCGCCACGCTGGGCGAGGAGGTGGAGGACCCGGCGCGGACGATCCCGCGCGCGATCCCCCTGGCGCTGGGCCTCGCGCTCGCGGTGTACGCGGTGGTCGCCGGGACGGCGCTGCTGGCGGTCGGCCCGGAGCGGCTCGCGGCCTCCGAGGCGCCGCTGGTCGACGTCGTGGAGGCGGGGCCGCTGGCGGGCGGCGCCTGGGTGGTGCGCACGGGCGCCGCCGTCGCGGCGCTCAGCGTCCTGCTGTCGCTGATCGCCGGCGTGGGACGGACGACCTTCGCGATGGCGGCGAACGGGGACCTGCCGCGCGCCCTCGGCGCGGTCCACCCCCACCGCAGGGTCCCCCACCGGGCCGAGCTGGTCGTCGGCGCCGCGGTCTGCGCGCTGCTGCTGGCCGCCGACGTGCGCGGGGCGATCGGCTTCAGCTCCTTCGGCGTGCTGGCCTACTACGCGATCGCCAACGCCAGCGCCTGGACGCTGTCCGACGCCGAGCGCGGCCGCCCCCGCTGGCTGCCGGCCTTCGGCGTGGTGGGCTGCGCGGCGCTGGCCCTGTCCCTGCCCGCCGCGTCGGTGGCGTGGGGCGCCGCGGTGCTGCTGGCGGGGGCCCTGGTACCGCTGGTGCGCGGCGCCGCGCGCGCCCGGCGGGCGCGGGGTGGACGCCGCTGACTCTGCTCGCCCGGGCGCGAGTGGTGGAACGGCAGACACGCCGGCTCTTGGGGCGCTCGCCTTCTAGCGACCCCATCTCCACACGACTGGAGGTCCTTGCCACCGAGGGTCCTGAGCCGGAGTAGCCGCAGGGACAACAAGGGCACCAAGGGCACCGGGGGTACGCTCCGGTGCCCTCACCCTTGTCCTGCGGGAGGCCACCCGAGGTGGATGACAACACGCTCGCCCACATGCTCACGGCACTGGACCGTACTGAGTCCGTCCTGAGACTCGTGGGACCGGGCCGCCATCCGGTGGAGCTGGACAACGCGCTCAAGGTCGCACAAGGGCAGCTGGACGCCTTGCGCGGCATCCTGGCCGTAGCTGCCCAGGAAGCCGAAGTGAAGCGTAGGACCCTCGTCATGGCGTTACCCGTGCTCGCCATCTCCCCAATGGCACTAGAGCGCATGGCCGCCGCGCACCGAACAGACTCCAGCCTCCTAGACGCCTACGAGGAGGTGATCACCAAGGCGTCCCTGTCCTACCACTCCGCCGACATGGCCGAGTTGTATCGGGTGATGGGTCCTCACGTCGCGCGCCTGGTTGAGCGGATGCGCTCCCCGATGCCCGAAACAGACAGGAGACGGTTGGCCCGCATCGCCGCAGAGACCGCGATCCTCACCGGTTGGAATGCGCTCATCATCGGCCAGGAGACATGGGCCAGGGCTCACTATCGGTTTGCCGAGGCTGCGGCACTGGAGTCTGGCTCAGGTGACCTACGCGCACTGGCGATCGAGGCCAGAGCCAACCTCATGTCCAACGTGTTCTATGGACGATGGGAACCCTCGCCCCGTGCCCTGAGTGCGCTGGAGGGTGCAGCCACCGCGCTGGACGGATCAGCACCTCCGATCGCGCGGCAGTGGGTCCTGAGCCGCCTAGCGCACGAGATGGCCTTGGCCGGAGACGACCGGTTCCTGGACGTGGTGGACGAGGCGAGGGCGCTAGATCGGGCGCCCGATGAGGAACCCACTGGCCTTCACGTTCCCGGCGGCTACTGGGCCAGCGGCAACCGCCTGAACGACATCGAGGCGGTGGGTCTGGCGATGACCGACCGTGCGGACCTTGGTGAAGTGATGATGATGGCCGAGCGGGAGGCCACCCCTGACACCCTGCCCCGTCGCCACGTCGGCATCGGGACCATCCTTGCCCACGTTCATGCTAGTCAGGGTGAGCCGGGGGAAGCTGCGCGGGTGGCATTGGACGCGCTACTCATCGCCAAGGATCGGTCGTCCAAGCTGGACGTCCAGCGCATCCAAGGCGTCCACCACCGTCTAGCGCAATGGGACACCAAGGCCGTAGCTGAGCTAGGAGACGCGCTAGCACACTAGGGCACCACGCGCTCGTACCCCAATCGGTAGAGGGACACGGTTTAGGTCCGTGAAAGTGTGGGTTCGAGTCCCACCGGGCGCACCAGAGACGCAGGTACTTCCGGCGGAGTGGGAACCGGAAGGTACTTGCTGCCTGGGCGAAGGAGTGGAACCCAGGACTTGCGGGCCTGACCGGAGCGATGACGAACCCCGGCGGCCCTGAGTTGGTGTAGGGCGTTCGGCCATGTGGGCGAGGCCACCGGCCCCCTTGCCGGTCCGCAGCGCTTCCCCGTACTTGTTCGGCTGGACGAACCATGCGGTCCATCGACGGGTGGGCTCAGGAGGAAGACGCGAGGGTGAGGCCGTGGACCCCGTCGCTCGCGCACCGCAGGCACACGGCGGCCCCGGCGGCGCCCGGGTCAGGTGGCCGGGTGGGGGGCCGCGCCGGTGACCTGCCAGGCGGGGCCGGCGAAGCGGGCGCCGAGGGCGGCGAGGCGCGCCGCCATCAGCAGGCCGATCGCGCCCCACAGCCACACCACCCCGAGGTCCAGGGCCAGGACCGCCAGCGCCGCGGGCACGAACACGGCGGCGGCCAGCACCATCGCCCGGGCGAGGAAGCGCAGGTCGCCCGCGCCGATGAGCACGCCGTCGAGGACGAAGACCAGGGCGTTGACCGGCTGGAGGGCGGCGACCACGACGAGCAGCGTGGCGCAGACGGCGACGACCGCCGCGTCGTCGGTGAACAGGCGCGGCAGCACCCCGCGCAGCGCGGCGATGACCACACCAGCGACCGCGCCCGCCCCCAGGCCCCACCACAGCATCCGCCGGCCCGCCGCGCGCGCGCCGTCGGCGTCGCCCGCGCCGAGCAGGCGCCCGACCAGCGCCTGGCCCGCGATCGCGACGGCGTCCAGCACCAGGGCGAGGAAGGACCACAGCTCGAAGGCGATCTGGTGGGCGCCGAGGGCGGCGGTCCCCGACCGCGCCGCCACCGCGGTCCCCAGGGTGAGCGACAGGCGCAGCGCGGCGGTGCGCACGAACAGGTCCCAGCCGACGCGGGCGAGGCGGCGCAGCGCGGCCGGGTCGGGGCCGACGCCGACCCGGCGGGTGCGGACGTCGCGGGTCACCCGGGTCACGTAGACCGCGGCGGCGCCGCCCTGGGCGACGACCGTCGACGCCGCCGAGGCGCCGATGCCCTGGTCCAGCCCGTAGACCAGGACGAGCTCCAGCGCCAGGTTGGCGGCCACCGCCACGACGGTGACGACCAGGGGGGTGCGGGTGTCCTGGAGCCCGCGCAGGTAGCCGGTGCCCGCGAAGGTCACCAGCAGCGCCGGGAGGCCGATCAGGCTGATGCGCAGGTAGACCAGCGCGTGCCCGCGGACCTCGCCCGCCGCGCCCATGACGTCGACGAGGGCCGGCGCGGCGATCGCGGTGACGACGGCGACGGCGGTTCCCAGCAGCGCCGCGAGCCACAGCCCCTGCACGCCCTCGTGCGCCGCGGCCCGGTCCCGCCCCGCGCCGAGCAGCCTGGCCACCGACGCGGTGGTGCCGTAGGCGAGGAAGACGAACAGCGCCGACCCGGTGAGCAGGAGCGTCGACGCGATCGCCAGCCCGCCGAGCTGCGGCGTGCCCATCCGGGCGACGACCGCGGTGTCGGCCAGCACGTACAGCGGCTCGGCGGCCAGCGCGCCGAGCGCGGGCAGCGCCAGGCGCAGGATCTCGCGATCGAGCGGGTCGGCCATCCCGCGCACCGTACCGGCGCCCGGCCACGGCCACGCGCGCCCGGCGGGCGCGGGGCCGCATCCCCGGGCGCGGGGCGCGACGCGGAGGGGTCAGGCGGGGGGGCCGGCGCGCAGGGGCTGGGGCGGCCGTAGGTGAAGGAGCGCAGGACCCACTCGGCGGGGCCGAAGCGGAACCGGCGCAGCCACCAGCCGACAGCGGGATCTGGGCGAGCCAGATCACGACGCTGAGCAGCAGTCCCGCCGCCGCCCCGAGCGAGCCGTACAGCGCCAGGCCGTAGCCGGTGAAGATCAGCGCGGCGACCAGCGACTGGAGGAGGTGGTTCGTCCGCGCCAGCCGGCCGAGGGCGGCGAGCGGCTCCAGGCGGCGCCGCCACCACGGGTCGCGAGAGGCGAGCGTGAGCGCCGCGACGTAGCCCGCCGACAGGAACGGGGCGGTCGCGAACTGCACGGCCGAGGCGGCCAGGAAGGTGGCCGAGAAGTCGAAGCCGCCGCCCAGCCGCGCGGCGGCGCTGGCGACGTTGCCCGCCAGCCCGACCGCCAGGCCGACGACCAGCACGCGGCGCAGCAGGGCAGGTGGTCCTCGACGCGCTCGAACAGCCGGTGCCGGCCGGCCCACAGGCCCAGGCAGAACATCCCGAACGCGGTCGGCCCCTGCCCGAACAGCGCGAACGCGAAGGTGGCGGGGTACTCGCGGGCCCGCTGGGCGATCACCTCCCCGACCGTCCCGCGGACCGCCTCGGCGCCGGCCTCGGGCGCGACCGCGCCGCCGGGGACCCCGCCGAGCACGGCGATCGCCACCGCGCCCGCCAGCGCCAGGACCGCGGTGAGGGCGGGCAGCCCGGCCGCGAGGCCGCGCAGCACGCGGTCCGGCGCGCGCCGGCCGGCGAGCGGGACGAGCCCCAGGAGCGCGTAGATGACCAGGATGTCGCCGACGTAGAGCAGCAGCCCGTGGGCCAGCCCGAGCAGGAGCAGCCCAGGAGCCGCCGCAGATAGCGCGGGGTGAAGTCGCCGCCCCGCGCCTGCGCCCGCGCGAGCTGGACGGTCGCCGAGAGGCGCCGCCCGGCCGGTCGGCCCGCGGCATTCAACCGGACGGTGGATGCCGCGCCGCGCCTAGCTCTCCGGCTCCTTGCCGGCGCGGCGCCAGATGTCGTCCTTGATGGCCTTGCACTCCGGGCACAGCGGGTACCTGCGCGGGTCGCGGCTGGGCACCCAGCGCTTGCCGCACAGCGCCTCGACGGGGGTGCCGTAGACCTGCGCCTCGGTCAGCATCGCCGCGGCGCGGCCCTCGCCCTTGGGGTCGTAGATGATGTGGGCGAAGCGCTCGGACTCCCCCGGCTCCTGCGGCCGGACCTCGGGCCGCGGGAGGGTCGGGGTGGCGACGCCCGGGCGCTGCTCGATCTCCGTGCTGCTCATGGCCGCCATGATGCCAGGGGCCGCAGCTCGATCACCTCCGCCGCGGCCGCCTCGATGTCCGCGTCGGTCCGCCGCACGGGGTAGGTGTCGTTGGTCAGCCAGCGCCCCAGCAGGTCGGTGTCGTCGCCCGTCCCGCCCGGCAGGCTGGACACGGCGCGGATGCCGTCGGGCAGCAGCTCGGCGACGGCGCGGCGGTTCGGCCCGCTGCCGAAGGTGAACCCCTCGGCGTCCGCCCCGCGCAGGTCGTGGTTGGACGCGTCCACCACGTAGGAGCCGCCGTCGACCTGGAACGGGCCGCGGTCGCGTTCCCCGCCGAGGGGGTGCTCCAGGGTAAGGGTGTGCAGGCGGCCCCAGCGGTAGTCGTCCTGGTCCACCGACCCGCCGAAGGCGGGCGCGAACGCCGGGCCCGCGAGCAGGTCGAGGGTCTCGTCCAGCGCCCGCAGCAGGAGCAGGTCGCGCCGCTCGCCGGCGTCGGCGACGCCGGGCACCGCGAAGAAGTCCAGGCCGCTGGCGCCCACGCCCGACGGGGACTCCAGCAGCTGGCGCAGGGCCGACAGCGCCTGCTGGTCGTCGGGCACGGGCAGGTCGCGGGCGACCAGCGGGGCGTCCACGATCGCCGCGACCGCGCGGCCGCGCCAGACCTGGTGGATGGTCGCGGCGACGCTCGCCGCGGCCTCCTCCGCGGTGGGGCCGACGGGGACGCCGTCGACGTCGGCGGCGTCGTAGCCCTCGGGCGTGCCGGTCGGGGTCGACCCGTCCCAGGCGGCCAGGCGGCCCACGGCCTCGGCGAGGCGCGGGTCGGCGGCCAGGTCGCGCAGCTCCGGGGCGGCGGCACCCGGCGCCCGCTCCAGCGCGGCGCGCAGGTACGGCACCAGCACCGCGGCGTCGGGGACCACGGTGTCGGCCTGGATGGCGACCATGTCGGCCGCCGTCAGCGGGCGCCCCGCGTCGATCGCCGCGCGCAGCAGGGCGGTGATCCGACCGGCGCGCAGGCCGATGTCGTAGCCGGGGTTGAAGTAGAGGATCCCCCCGCCCGGCCGCCGCGTGTTCAGCGGGTCGCCGTCCAGCGTGGTGCCGAACGGGTCGTTGTTGGCGTTGACGAAGAAGCCGGCGGGCGGGTCGACCAGCTCGGGGAC
Source organism: Egibacteraceae bacterium (assembly GCA_030447925.1). Taxonomy (GTDB): domain Bacteria; phylum Actinomycetota; class Nitriliruptoria; order Euzebyales; family Egibacteraceae; genus JAUJNX01. The sequence continues at coordinate 157,370 of JAUJNX010000002.1, forward strand.
CTCGGCGGCGGGCAGGATCGCGTGCGGCACGGCCTGGTCGGGCTCGGGGGCGGGAAGGGGCGCCCAGTCGGCGGCGCCGGACCCGTCGCGCACGAACCACGGCGGCAGGCCCGCCACGGTGCCGGCCTCCAGGTCCTCGCGCAGCGGGAGCTCCCCGCCGGGCAGGTAGGCGATGCGCCCGTCCACGTCGGCGTAGGCGAAGTTCTGCGAGCCGACGTCGAAGCGCCGCAGCCCCGCGCGGAAGTCGTCGAGGTCGCCGGCCTTGGCGAACGCGAGGAACGCGTCGAGCTCGCGGGTCGCGCTGAAGCCGGTCCACTGGACGCTCAGCGCGGTCCCCGTGGCCAGGTCGAAGTCGACGATGGGGCCGCCGTCGCGCAGCGGCAGGGTCAGCGTCACCGGGAGGACCTCGGCGCTGGGCGGGACCAGGTCGACGTCGTCGACCTCGCCCGGGGTCCGCCGGTTCACCCGGTACAGCTGGGGCACGGCCTCGACCGGCCGGTTCTCGCCGTCGTTGCGCACCGCCAGGCCGGTCGGCGAGTCGAGGTCCAGGACGAGGTGCTCGGCGAAGACGTCGGTGACGTCCAGCGGGTTCACGGTCGACCCCCAGGCGACCCGCGCGTTCTGGCCCTGCGCGATCGTGGGCGTGCCGGGGAAGCTCTCGCCGCTGACGTCGATCCCCCCGCCGCGCAGGTGCACCGGGTAGAAGGTCGTCGGCAGGTCCAGGCCGAGGTGCGGGTCGTTGGCCAGCAGCGGGGCGCCGCTCGCGGTCAGCGCGCCGCTGACGGCCCACTCGTTGGAGCCCGCGGGCTCAGGGCCGTCCAGCGCGTCGGCGAGCAGGGGCACGTCGGCGACGCGCTCCGCGTAGCGCGCCGCCAGCGCCACGGTGGCGGCGCGGCGGTCGTCAGGCGCGCCGGCAGGCCGGCCGCGGTGGCCGCCCCCGCCGCGGCGGCCGCGCCGGCGCTGGCCGCCGGGGCCGCGGCCGGCGACGGCCGCGGGACCGTCGCGTCGGGGACGGTGGACGCCGGGTCGAACGGGCGGCTGGGGAACAGGTCCCGGCCGAACAGGACGCCGCCGTCGAAGCCCTCGCGGGCGCCCGCCTCCTGGTAGGCGGTGAGGATGGTGGTCCGGCGGATGTCGTCGAGGTCCAGCGAGAGGCTGAGCGTGAGCAGCTTCGCCACGGCGACGCTGTCCAGCGGCGTCCAGCGGCGGACGCGGGTGAGCTGGAGGTCGGCGTACTCGTCGGGCAGGTCGTGGTCGGCGACCCAGCGGTTGACCCCGGCGCTGTAGGCCGACAGCATCGCGCGCGCCTCCGGCGACAGGGCTGCGTGCGAGCGCGCCGCCGCCCGGCGGACGCCCAGCGTGCGCAGCTCCACGTCACCGGCCAGGGCGGCCTCACCCAGCAGCTCCGCGGTCGTCCCGCTGGCCTGGCGGCGCAGGAGGTCCATCTGGAACAGCCGGTCCTGGGCGTGCAGCCAGCCCTGGAGGAACCAGACGTCGTGCTCCGTCGCGGCGGTCACGTGCGCGATCCCGTCGACGTCGCGGACGATGCGCGCGGGGCCGTCCAGGCCGCGCACCCGCAGCGGCGCGGGCGCCGCGGCCAGGATCAGCGGGGCCGTGACCGCGGCGACGAGGAACAGGACGAGCGGACGGCGCATCGACGGCTCCCGTGTCGGCCCACTGGGCAGACGGACGGTAGGGGCTCCGCAGGCCCGCGACAAGGGACGCGGTGGACGACCCTCCGGTCACTGGCCGGGGGCGGCGGCGGGTCAGGGGCGGCGGGCGGCCGCGCGGGCGGGCAGGTAGGCGGCCAGCACGCGGGCCGCGCCCCCCGGGTGCAGGTGCCCCGCGCCCAGGCCCACCTCGACGAGGTCGTCGAAGACCGGTCGGTGGCGACCGGCCGCCCGGACCGCGGCGTCGACCAGCGGCCGGTGGCGCAGGGCGCGGCCGAGGACGCCGGTCTGGCGCAGGTGGCCGGCGAGCAGGTCCCGCACCGCGCGCGTGTAGGCGCGGGCCGGGTCCGGCCCCAGCGCCGCCACCCCCGCCCGCGCGCCGGTGGCGACCGCGTAGAAGATGCCCTCGCCGGTCAGCGGGTTGACCAGGCTGGCCGCGTCGCCCGCCAGCAGGACCCGCCCGTGCGCGGGGGCGGGGCGCACGGTGGAGAACGGCAGGTGGTGGGCGCGCAGCGACGCCGGGTCCGCGGGCTGGCCGGGCAGCAGGGCGGCGAGGCGGTCGTGCAGCGCCTCGCGCCCGCCGTGCAGGCGGTCGCGCAGCAGCCCGTAGCCGACGTTGGCGGTCCCGTCGCCGACCGGGAAGGACCAGTAGTAGGCGGGCCAGCCGTCGGCCACCAGCGCGATCAGCTGCTCGGGCTCCCCCGGCGGGGCCGGCGCGTACCCGCGCACGGCGAGCGCCAGGTGCCCGGCGGGGTTGGGCGCGATGCCCAGCAGCCGGCGCACCGTGGAGTTGGCCCCGTCGGCCGCCACCACCGCCCCCGCGTCCAGCTCGCCGTTGACCACGACGCGGGCGCCGCGCCGGTCCAGCGCCCGCACGCGCGCGACGCGCACCTCCACCCCCGCCGCCGCCGCGGCCGCGACCAGCCGGGCGTCGAAGACGCGCCGCGGCACCACGTGGGCCGGGCGGGCCATGGTCCCCGCCGCGACGGCGCCGCCCGGGGTCGACAGGCGCAGCCGGGCGACCGGCGCGTAGCCGGCGACGGCGTCGTGCACCCCCAGCGCGGCCAGCTCGTCCAGGGCGTGCGGCGCGATGCCGTCGCCGCAGGGCTTGTCGCGCGGGAAGGCCGCGCGGTCCAGCAGGAGCACGCGCGCGCCGGTCCGCGCCCGCCGCGCGGCCAGCGCCGCGGCCGCCCCGGCGGGCCCGCCGCCGACCACGACCACGTCCCAGCGCTCCACGGACGCCACCGTACGCGCGCGCCGCACGCCCGGAACATCGCCGGAACTTTCATCCACAGGACACCACTTGATGACCGGGCGTTTCCCTTACCATGCGGGGCGCGGCGGCCCACGACGGCGGTCGCAGGGGGTGGCGGTGCTCGCGGTGAGCAACCTCGAAGTCGTCTACGACGACGTCATCCTGGTGCTGCGCGGGGTCAGCCTGCAGGTGCCGCAGGGCTCGATCGTCGCCCTGCTCGGCGCCAACGGGGCGGGCAAGACCACGCTCCTGCGGGCGATCTCGGGCCTGCTCGACGTCCACGAGGGCGAGGTCACGAAGGGCCGGATCACCCTGGACGGCGAGGAGATCCACCACCTCGACGCGCCGCGGATCGTGCGGCTGGGCATCAAGCAGGTGCTGGAGGGCCGGCGCGTCCTCGCCGAGTTCACCGTCGAGGAGAACCTGCGCGTCGGCGCCCACGCCGCCCGCGGCCGCGCGCTGGGCGACGACCTGGACCGCGTCTTCACCCTGTTCCCCGTCCTGCGCGACCGGCGCCGCCGCACCGCGGGCTACCTGTCCGGCGGCGAGCAGCAGATGCTGGCCATGGGCCGCGCGCTGATGTCGGACCCCCGCTACCTGCTGCTCGACGAGCCGAGCCTGGGGCTGGCGCCGCTGCTGGTCCAGCAGATCCGCGACCTCATCGTCGCGATCAACGAGCAGGGCACGACGGTCCTGCTGGTCGAGCAGAACGCGACCATGGCGCTGGGCATCGCCGGGCACGGCTACGTCCTGGAGACCGGCAAGGTCGTGATGGACAAGCCGTCGGCGGACCTGCTGGCCGACGACGACGTCCGCGAGTTCTACCTGGGCCTGGGCGGGGACGGCCGCCGCAGCTTCCGCGACGTCAAGCACTACAAGCGCCGCAAGCGGTGGCTGTCGTGACCGCCGACCCGGTGCTGGTCGTCGAGGACGTGCGCCTGGACTTCTCCGGCGTCCGCGCGCTGGACGGCGTGTCGTTCGCGGTCGGGCCGCGCGACCTGTTCGCCGTCATCGGCCCCAACGGCGCGGGCAAGACCTCGATCTTCAACGTCGTCTCGGGCGTCTACCGGCCCCAGCAGGGGTCGGTCCGCTTCCTGGGCGACGACCTGGTCGGCGTCCGCCCCGACGTGATCGCGCGGCGCGGGGTCGGCCGCACGTTCCAGAACATCGAGCTGTTCGCCAACCTCACCGTGATCGACAACCTCCTGCTGGGGCGCCACCAGCACCTGCGCTACGGGGTGGGCGCCGCGGTGGCGTGGTCGGGGCGGGCCCGGCGCGCGGAGCTGGCCAACCGCGCCGCGGTCGAGGACATCGTCGACTTCCTGGAGATCGAGCAGTACCGGCGCTCCCCCGTCGGCCTGCTGCCCTACGGGGTGCAGAAGCGCGTCGAGCTGGGCCGGGCGCTGGCGATGGAGCCCAAGCTGCTCCTGCTCGACGAGCCGGTCGCCGGGATGAACCTCGAGGAGACCGAGGACATGGCGCGCTTCCTGCTGGACATCCGCGATGAGCTGGACATCCCCATGATCCTGGTCGAGCACGACATGGGGCTGGTGATGGACCTCGCCGACCGCGTCCTGGTCCTGGACTTCGGCCGGCCGATCGCCGTCGGGCCGCCAACGGAGGTCCAGCGCCACCCCGACGTCCTGCGCGCCTACCTGGGCGAGGAGCACGGGGCCCAGCGCGACGTGCGCGCGTCGGCCCTGGCCACCGCCGCGGACCGCCCGCCGTCGGAGGTGCGCCCGTGACCACCACGATCGCGACCCGCGTCCGCGACCGCGCCGCGGCCCTGCCCGACCGCGTCGCCATGCGCGAGAAGGACCTCGGCATCTGGCAGGAGGTCACCTGGGCGGACTACTGGGACCGGGTGCTGGACGTCGGGCACGCGCTGCTGTCGCTGGGCGTCGAGGCGGGCGACCGCGTGGCCATCCACTCCGAGAACCGCCGCGAGTGGCTGTTCACCGACGTCGGCACCGTCGCCGTGCGCGCGGTCACCGTGGGCCTGTACCCCACGAACCCGGTGCCGGAGGTGCGCCACCTGCTCGCCGACTCCGGCGCGCGGGTGCTGATCGCGGAGGACCAGGAGCAGGTCGACAAGGCCCTGGCCGTCGCCGCGGAGCTGCCCGAGCTCACCACCATCGTGTACCTGGAGCCGCGCGGGATCGCGCGCCGCTACACCGACCCGCGCCTGCTGTCGTGGCCGGCGTTCCTGGAGCGCGGCCGCGCGCACCGCCGGGCCCACCCGGGCGCGGTCGAGGCGCGCATGGCGGCCGCCCGCCCCGACGACGTCGCCACGCTGGTGTACACGTCGGGCACCACCGGGCCGCCCAAGGGCGCGATGCTGACCGTGGCCAACGTCGAGTTCGCCATCTCGGTGCTGGTGGAGGGCGGGGGCTTCACCGACCCCCCGCCCACCGACCGCGACGTGACGCTGTCCTACCTGCCCCTGTGCCACGTCGCGGAGCGGGTCTTCACGGTCTGGTTCAACGCCGCCGTCGGCGTGCAGGTGAACTTCGCCGAGTCCATCGACACCGTCCAGCAGAACCTCCGCGAGGTCCAGCCGACCATCCTGTTCGGCGTCCCGCGGATCTGGGAGAAGGTCCTCGCCGGGGTCACCATCCGCATGGCCAACGCCACGCCCCTCAAGCGCGCCAACCACCGGCTGTGGATGGCGGTGGCGGGGCGGATCGGGCGGACGCTGGTGCGCACCGGCGGGGTCCACACGCCCGCGACCCGGGCCCTGTCCGCGGTCGGGTCGGTGTTCATGTACCGCGCGCTGCGCGACCGGCTGGGGCTGCGCCTGGTGCGCTACGCCGCGTCGGGCGCCGCGCCCATCGCCCCCGACGTGCTCGAGTTCTTCATGGGCATCGGCGTGCCCATGCACGAGGTCTACGGCATGACCGAGAACTCCGCGGTCGCGACCGCCAACCGGCCCGGCCGCATCCGCCTCGGCACCGTCGGGGAGCCCCACCCCGGCGTCGAGCTGCGCATCGACGACGCGACCGGTGAGATCCTCACCCGCCACCCGGGCACCTTCGCCGGCTACTGGAACAACCCGGCGGCCACCGCCCGGACCGTGGACGCCGACGGCTGGCTGCACACCGGCGACGTCGGCGAGTGGGTCGACGGCACCCACGTGCGCATCACGGACCGGCTCAAGGACATCATCATCACCTCGGGCGGCAAGAACATCGCGCCGTCGGAGATCGAGAACGCGCTGAAGGCGTCGCCCTACATCAAGGAGGCGGTCGTCGTCGGCGACCGGCGCAACTACCTCACGGCGCTCATCGGCATCGAGCTGGACACCGTGGGCGACTGGGCCCAGCGCCGGCGGATCGCCTACACGACCTACCGGGACCTGTCCGAGCGCCCCGAGGTCGTCGCCCTGGTCCAGGCCGAGGTCGACCGGGTCAACGAGCGCTTCGCCAAGGTCGAGGCCATCCGCCGCTTCCGCATGCTCCCCAAGGAGCTCGACCACGAGGACGGCGAGCTGACGGCGACCCAGAAGGTGAAGCGGGCGGCGATCCAGGACATGTTCGCCGACCTCGTCGACGACATGTACGCGCGGGCGGCCTAGACCGTGTCCCCTGACCCCGTGCTCGGAAGCCGCCCGGCGCCTGAGGTGCACATCTAGTGGCCCGCTTCCTGGGCGCGCTGTTCGGGGGCCTGGGGCAGGGGTCGGCGTACGCGCTGATCGCGCTGGGCTTCGTCGTCATCTACCGGTCGACCAAGGTCGTCAGCTTCGCCCAGCCGTCGCTGATGGTGGCGGGCGCGACCGCGGTGTCCTACCTGGCGGCCGGCGGCGACGCCCTGCTGCCCTTCTGGGTGGCCGTGCCCGTCGCCATGCTGCTGACCGGCCTGCTGGCCGCCGGCGTCGAGCGCGTCGCCCTGCGCCCGATGGTCGGCAAGCCGGTTTTCACGGTCGCGATCATCACCATCGGCGTCGACATCGTCCTGCGCGTGATCGTCAACCGCCTCATCGGCGTCAACATCCGCGCGGTCGGCGACCCGTGGGGGCTGTCGGTCGTGACCGTCGGCGGGATCCCCCTGCAGGTGCGCTTCCTGGCGATGATGGCGGCGCTGACCCTGGTGATCGCCGCGCTCGGCGCGTTCTTCCGCTACGCCAGGGTGGGGCTGGCGATGCGCGCCACCGCCCACGACCAGGAGGTCGCCCTGGCCCAGGGCATCTCGGTCGGGTCGGTGTTCGCGCTCTCCTGGGCGATCGCGGGGGCGCTGGCGGCGCTGGCCGGGATGTTCGTGGGGACCAGCTCGGGGATCGACCAGAACACCTGGATCATCGCGCTCAAGGCGCTGCCCGCCATCGTGATCGGCGGGCTGGACTCGATCGGCGGGGCCGTCGTCGGCGGGCTGGTCGTCGGGCTCGTCGAGGCCCTGGTCGCCACCTACCAGCCGGCCTGGCTCGGCGAGAACTTCGCCCTGGTCTCGCCCTACGTCCTGCTGCTGCTCGTGCTGCTGGTGCGACCTTACGGGCTGTTCGGGACCCGGGAGGTCGAGCGCGTGTGACCGCCCTGCTGCCCGGCTCCTCCCGCCCCCGCCCGCTGCGCGGGCGCCCGGACCTGCACACCTCCTACGCCGCGGAGATGGCGCTGCTCAACACCCCTGGCAAGCGCCGCGGGGTCGCGGCGCTGGCGGTCGCCGGGGCCCTGCTGGCGCTCGCGCTCACCGACGACTGGCTGGTGATCCTGGCCCGGGGCTGCGCGCTGGCGATCGGCGCGATCGGGCTGAACCTGGTGACCGGCTACGCCGGGCAGGTGTCGCTGGGCCACGCGTTCTTCGTGGGCGTCGGCGCCTACACCGCCTCGGCGCTGAGCGGGGACCCCGCCGACGGCGCGCTGATCGGGCTCGGCGTCCGCGACATGGCCCTGTGGCTGCCGGCGGCCGGCGCGGTGGCGGGGCTCGCCGGGCTGCTCGTCGCGCCGATCGCCACCCGGCTGCGCGGCCTGTACCTCGCCATCGTGACCCTGGGCCTGGTGTTCCTCGGCGAGCACGTCTTCCGCGAGTGGACCGCCCTGACCGGCGGCGTCGGAGTCGGCCGGCCGGGGCCGGCGCCCCAGCTGCTGGGCTGGCGCTTCGCGGAGGGCTCGGCGCTGCTGACCGGCGCGCAGCAGACCTACCTCGTGCTGTTCGCGCTGCTGTGCCTGTTCGCCCTGGGCGGGCGCAACCTGGCCCGCAGCGACGTGGGGCGCGCCTTCGCCGCCGTCCGCGACCGCGACATCGCCGCGTCGATCATCGGCGTCGACCTGCGCCGCACCAAGCTGGCGGCCTTCACGGTGTCGTCGTTCTACGCCGGGGTGTGCGGCGCGCTGCTCTACGTCGTCACCCCCTACGTCGAGCCGGGGTCGTTCAACCTCAACCTGTCGGTGCAGTTCATCGCGATGGTGCTGATCGGCGGGGTGGCGACGATCTCCGGCTCGATCATGGGCGCGCTGTTCCTCGCCACGCTCCTGCGCGTCACCCAGGAGATCATCCCGCGGCTGCTGCCCTTCATCGACACCGCGCCGCGCCGCGACACGCTGCTGACCACGACGCAGCTCGAGACGATCCTGTACGGCCTGCTCATCGTCGTGTTCCTCATCGCCGAGCCGCGCGGGCTGTACGGCATCTGGGTGCGCATCCGCAACTACTGGAAGGGCTGGCCCTTCAGCTACTGACGGGCGGCCCGGCGGGAGAGGGAGCCGAACATGACCGGGACGAGGGCGCGGCGCGTCGGGGCGCTGCTGGTGGCGGTGGGGCTGCTCGCGGCGGGCTGCCGCGGCGGGGGCGGGCAGGAGGCCGCGGGCGGGGGCGACGCGGCGGAGGCGCCGGCCGGGTCGGAGGCGCCGGCCGGGTCGGAGGCGGCGGCCGGGTCGGAGGCCGAGATCGCGTTCGACGTGGGCGTCACCGAGGAGCCATGCCCGAACGCGGTCAACCAGGACAACGGCTGCATCTACCTCGGCACGCTGTCGGACCTCACCGTCGGCCCGTTCGCCGCGCTGGGGACCTCGATCGTCGAGGCGCAGGTGGCGTTCTGGAACCGCGTGAACGAGGACGGCGGCATCGGCGGGCAGTTCGACGTCGACGTCGAGACCCACGTCGAGGACACCCAGTACAACCCGGAGACCCACGCGCAGGCCTACACCCGGATCGAGCCGGAGGTGCTGGCCCTGGCCCAGACCCTGGGGTCGCCGACGACCGCGGCGATCCTGCCCCAGCTCAACGCCGACCAGGTCGTGGGGGTGCCCGCGAGCTGGACGTCGCTGTGGGCGTTCGAGGACACGATCCTGGAGTCGGGCAACAACTACTGCATCGAGTCGATGAACGCCATCGACTGGGCGCTGGAGAACTACGAGGGCATCGAGAGCGTCCTGGCGGTCCACTACCCGGGGGACTACGGCGACGACGGCGCCGCCGGCGCGCGCGTCGGGGCGGAGGCCAACGGCCTGACCTTCGCCGACGTGTCGACCAACCCCGGGGCGGACAACCAGGCCGGGGCGATCGACGCGCTGGTCACCCAGGCCCCGGACCTCGCGGTCATCACCACCAACCCCACCGACATGGCCACGATCGTCGGTCAGGCCGCGGCGCGCGGCTTCCAGGGCCGGGTCATCGGCAACAGCCCGACGTGGAACCCCGGTGTGATCGACTCGCCGGCGGTCGACGCGGTCGAGGCCCTCTACGTGCAGGCGGGCCCGTGGGCGACCTACAGCGCGGACACCCCCGGGCACCAGGCGATGCGCGAGGCGATCGGCACGGAGGATGGCAACGACGGCTTCACGTCGGGGTGGGCGTGGTCCTACCCGCTGCTCGCCGCGCTGGAGCAGGCCGCGGCCGACGGCGACCTCACCCGTGCCGGGCTGGCGCAGGCCGTGGGCGAGCTGGAGGAGGTCGACTACGAGGGCATGCTGCCCGAGGGCAGCGGCAACTTCGCCGCCGAGCCGAACGACGGGCTGGTGCGCGGCACCGTCTTCAGCGAGGTCGACCGCGAGTCCTCGACCGGGGTGTCGCTGCTGACCGACGACTTCTACGTCGGGCCGACCGCGGAGGGCTTCGAGCTCGGCGAGACCGCCTGCTACCAGCAGTAGCGGGGGGATGGGCGCTTCCCCTCCCGGGTACCCTCCGGGCGTGGCGACCGGTGATGTGCTCGCGATGGTCCTGGCAGGTGGCGAGGGGAAGCGCCTCGCCCCGCTGACGGCGGACCGCGCCAAACCGGCGGTCCCCTTCGCGGGCAACTACCGCATCATCGACTTCGTCCTGTCGAACCTCGTGAACGGCGGGTATCGCAAGATCGTCGTGCTGACCCAGTACAAGAGCCACAGCCTGGACCGCCACATCACCCAGACCTGGCGGATGTCCCAGCTCACCGGCAACTACGTGCTGTCGGTCCCGGCCCAGATGCGACGCGGCCCGCGCTGGTTCCTGGGGTCCTCCGACGCGCTGTACCAGAACCTCAACCTGGTCTACGACGAGCAGCCCGACCACATCCTGGTCTTCGGCGCCGACCACGTGTACCGCATGGACCCGCGCCAGATGGTCGAGGCCCACATCGCCTCGGGGGCCGGCGTCACGGTGGCGGCCCACCGCGTCCCGCGCGAGCAGGCCCACCAGTTCGGCGTCATCCAGGCCGACCCGTCCGGCCGGATCACGTCGTTCCTGGAGAAGCCGCGCGACGCGGAGGGGTTGCCCGACGACCCCACCCAGGTGTTCGCGTCGATGGGCAACTACTGCTTCACCACCACGTGCCTGATCGAGGCCGTGTCGAGCAACGCGGCGGACCCCAACGCCGGGGCCGACGTCGGCGGCGACCTGATCCCCGCGCTGGTGCAGGAGGGGCAGGCGCAGGTCTACGACTTCTCGACCAACGAGGTACCGGGCGCGACGGACCGCGACCGCGCGTACTGGCGCGACGTCGGGACGCTGGACGCCTACTACGACGCGCACATGGACCTCATCGCCGTCCAGCCGATCTTCAACCTCTACAACCGCCAGTGGCCGGTGCTGACCTGGAACCCGCCGTACCCGCCCGCGAAGTTCGTGCACGAGGACGACACGCGTGCCGGGCGCGCGATCAACTCGCTGGTCGGCCAGGGGGTGGTCGTGTCCGGGGGTGTCGCGCGGCGGTCGGTGCTCTCCCCCGGCGTGCGCATCAACTCCTACGCCGAGGTGTCCGGGTCGGTCCTGCTCAACGGCGTGGAGGTCGGCCGCCACGCCGTGGTCCGCAACGCGATCGTGGACAAACAGGTGAAGATCCCCGAGGGCGCCCGCATCGGCGTCGACCCCGCCGCCGACCGCGACCGCTTCACTGTCAGCGACAACGGCATCGTCGTCATCGGCAAGGGCCAGAAGGTCGACGCGTGAGCCCGGCGCCGTGAGCCGCCCGGCGACTGAGGTGCACACATGAGGGCCGCGGTCCTCACCCGGGAGTACCCACCGGAGGTGTACGGCGGCGCCGGTGTCCACGTCGGCGAGCTGACCCGGTTCCTCCGCGACCTCGTCGACCTGGAGGTCCACGCCTTCGGCGCACCGCGGCCGCCCGGCCCGGTGCCGGCCCGCGCGTACGGGTCGTGGGACGCGCTGGACGGCGACGCGCCGTTCCTGTCGGCCCTGCGCACGATGTCCACCGACCTGGCGATCGTCGCCGGGGTCGCCGGCGCGGACCTCGTCCACAGCCACACCTGGTACGCCAACCTCGCCGGGCACCTGGCCAAGCTGACCCACGGGATCCCCCACGTCGCCACCACGCACTCGCTGGAGCCGCTGCGCCCCTGGAAGGCCGAGCAGCTCGGCGGCGGGTACGCGCTGTCCAGCTTCTGCGAGCGCACGGCCCTGGAGGCGGCCGACGCGGTCATCGCGGTGTCGTCCCAGATGCGCGACGACGTGCTGTCCTGCTACCCCGCGATCGACCCGGACCGCGTCGAGGTGATCGTCAACGGCATCGACCCGGCGGTGTGGGCGCCCGATCCCCGGACCGACGCGCTGCTGGCCCACGGGGTCGACCCGGACCGCCCGTCGGTGGTCTTCGTGGGCCGGATCACCCGCCAGAAGGGCGTCGTCCACCTGCTGGAGGCGGCGCCGATGCTCGACCCGTCGGCGCAGCTGGTGCTGTGCGCGGGCGCGCCCGACACCCCCGAGATCGGCCGCGAGGTCGCCGCCCTGGTCGACGACCTGCGCGCCCGGCGCGACGGGGTCGTGTGGATCGAGGCGATGCTCCCCCGGCCCGAGGTCGTGCAGCTGCTGACCGCCGCGTCGGTGTTCGTGTGCCCGTCGATCTACGAGCCGTTCGGCCTGGTCAACGTCGAGGCCATGGCCTGCGAGGCCCCGGTGGTCGCGTCGGCCGTCGGCGGGATCCCCGAGGTCGTCGCCGACGGTGAGACCGGCCTGCTGGTCCCGCTGACCCCCGGTGACGACCCGTACGGCACGCCCGCCGACCGCGAGGGCTTCGCCCGCGCGTTCGCCGACGCGGTCAACGCCGTCCTGGCCGACCCCGCCCGCGGCGCGGCGATGGGCCGCGCCGGGCGGCAGCGCGTCCTGGACCACTTCTCCTGGTCCGCGGTCGCCCGCCGCACCGCCGACCTCTACGCGCGGCTCACGGGGTGAGGACGAGCTTGCCGAACAGGTCGCCCGCGGCCATGCGCGCGTAGGCGTCGCGGGCGCGCGACAGCGGCAGGACGGAGTCGATCAGCGGGCGGACGCCGGTGGCGTCGAGCAGCCGCACGAGGTCGACCAGCTCCGACCGGGTGCCCATGGTCGACCCGACGATGCGCAGCTGGCGGTAGAAGACGCGCTGGAGCTCCGCGGGCGGCATGGGCCCGCTGGTGGCGCCGGACACGACGATCACCCCGCCGGCCTCCAGCGCGCGCAGCGAGTGGCCCCAGGTCGCCTCGCCGACGGTCTCCACCACGCCGTCGACGCGCTCGGGCAGGCGGGCGCCGGGCTCCAGCGCCGCGTGCGCGCCCAGGCTGCGCGCGCGCTCGCGCTTGGCCTCGTCCCGGCTGGTGGCGTAGACGCGCAGCCCCGCGGCGCGGGCCAGCAGGATCGCCGCCGTCGCGACGCCCCCGCCCGCCCCCTGGACGAGCACGCGCTGGCCGGGGCGCAGCCCGCCCTGCACGAACAGCATCCGGTAGGCCGTCAGCCAGGCGGTCGGCAGGCAGGCGGCCTCCTCGAACGACAGGGCCGGGGGCTTGTCGACCAGGTTGGCCGAGGGCACGGCGAGCAGCTCGGCGTGGGTGCCGTCGTGCTCCTCGGACAGGATCGAGCTGCCCCGCCCGAAGGTGTCGCCGCCGACGACGGCGTGCACGACGACCTCGCGGCCGTCGGCGGTGACGCCCGCGGCGTCGCAGCCCAGGACGACGGGCAGCCGGCCGGGGTCGACCCCGACGCCGCGCAGCGTCCACACGTCGTGGTGGTTGAGGCTGGCGGCGCGGACGCGGACGACCTCCCAGCCGTGGGGCGCCACCGGGTCGGGGCGTTCCCCGACCCGCAGCCCCCGGAGCGGGTCGTGCGCGTCGATGTCCACAGCCGTCACGGCGAGCATGCGGCCGATCGTAGTCTCCGCGGCGAGCACTTCCGACGGGAGGACCGCAGGCCATGGGCAGGAGCGTCGTCGTCACCGGGGCGAACAGCGGGATCGGGCTCGCCACCGTGCTGGAGCTGGCGGCCGCCGGCTGGGACGTGACCGGCACCGTCCGCAGCGAGGCCAAGGCGGAGGTGCTGCGGGCCGCGGCCGCGGCCCGGGGTGTGGCGGTCACCACCGTCCTGTGCGACGTCGCCGACGCCGCGTCGACGGAGAAGGCGTTCGCCCAGATCGCCGAGCGCACCGGCGGCGGCCCGTGGGCGGTGGTGAACAACGCCGGCTTCGCGCAGCCGGGCGCGGTCGAGGACGTCGACGACGACGCGGTCCGCGCGCAGCTGGAGACCAACCTGATCGCGCCGATGCGCATCGCCCGGCTGGTCCTCCCCGCGATGCGGGCCCGCGGCGCCGGGCGGATCGTGAACGTGTCCTCGATCGCGGGCCGCGTCTCCAGCCCGTTCTTCGGCTGGTACTGCGCGTCCAAGCAGGGACTGGAGGCGATCACCGACGCGCTGCGCATGGAGGTCGCGCCGTTCGGGGTGCGCGTCGCGCTGGTCGAGCCCGGCGGGTTCGGGACCGGCATCTGGTCCGGCGGCCTGGACCGGCTGCGCGACCACACCGTGTCGCCCTACGCCGACGCCTACGCCAAGGGCATCGACATGACCATGGCGCGGTCCGCGGCGATGCCCGCGCCCACCCTGCCCGCCCGGGTCATCCGCCTGGCGCTGGAGACGCCGGTCCCGCTCGCCCGCTACCTGGTCGGCTGGGACGCGATCGGCGGCACCGCCGCGGAGGAGCTGCTGCCGACGGCCGTCACCGACCTGGTGAAGCGCCACGTGTTCGGCCTCCGCGGCCTGCGTCGGCGCTGATCCGCCCGGGTAGCATCGCGACACCGACGACGTCGCCGGGCACCGCCGCCCGGCTGGAGGAACGATGGCAACCGCAGGGCTCCACCCCATCCTCGTCCTGGCGCAGGCGGAGGGAGGGGGCCCGAACCTGTGGGTTCCGCTCCTCGTCAACGTCGTCCTGATCCTGATCAACGCGGCGTTCGCGGGCAGCGAGCTGGCGTTCGTGTCGCTGCGCGAGTCCCAGGTCCAGCGCCTGGAGCAGCGCGGCCGGGCCGGGCGGGCGCTGGCCGCGCTGACCCAGGACAGCGGCGCCTACCTGTCCACCATCCAGGTCGGCATCACCCTGGCGGGGTTCCTGGCCTCGGCGTTCGCCGCCTCCGCCTTCGCGGGGCCGCTGGAGGCCCCGCTGTCGTTCCTGGGCACAGCCGCGGAGCCCGTGGCGGTGCTGGTCGTCACCCTGGTCCTGACCTACTTCACGCTGGTGTTCGGCGAGCTCGTCCCCAAGCGCCTGGCCATGCAGCGCGCGGAGTCCTGGGCGCTGCTCGCCGCGCGCCCGATCAACCTCATCTCCCGGCTGGCGGCGCCCGCGGTGTGGGTCCTGACCAAGTCGACGGAGCTGTCGGTGCGCCTGCTGGGCGGGGATCCGAAGGGCGGCGGCGAGGAGGTGACGGAGGAGGAGATCCGCGACATGGTCGCCACCCAGGCCAGCTTCTCCACCGAGCAGCGGTCGATCATCTCCGGCGCGTTCGAGGTCGCCGAACGCACCATCCGCGAGATCCTGGTCCCCCGCAACCAGGTCGTCGGGATCGAGGCGGAGCGCAGCGCGGGCGAGGCGCTGGAGCTGCTGGTCGACAGCGGCCACTCGCGCGCGCCGGTCTACCGCGGGGACCTCGACGACGTCCTCGGCGTCATCCACCTGCGCGAGGTGATCGGCGGCGGCGACGAGTCCATCGTCGACCGCGTCCGCCCCGCCGCGGTGCTGCCGGAGACCGTCGGCGTCCTGGGCGCCCTCCAGCAGCTGCGCACCGCGCGGGCCCAGCTCGCCATCGTCATCAACGAGCACGGCGGGACGGAGGGCATCGTCACCGTCGAGGACCTGCTCGAGGAGATCGTCGGCGAGATCTACGACGAGTTCGACCGCAACCTGGACCCCGCCGACGTCCGCGGCATCATCCGTGCGGAGGACGGCAGCGTCCTCATGCCCGGGTCGTTCCCGATGCACGACCTGGTCGACGTCAAGATCAGCCTCCCGGAGGGCCCGTACGCGACCGTGGCCGGGATGGTGCTGCACAGCCTGGGCCGGATCCCCGACGTCGGGGAGTCCCTGCACGTGCCCGGCTGGCAGGTCGAGATCATCGACCGGGAGGCGAACGCGATCCAGCGCCTCCGCCTCGTCCCCGACCCGGAGGGCGGGGGCGACGGTCAGAGCGCCGCGACCACGTAGTCGATCGCGCCGGTCAGGCGCTCGACGTCGGCCGGGTCGACCGCGGGGAACACCCCGATGCGGATCTGGTTGCGCCCGAGCTTGCGGTAGGCCTCGATGTCGACGATGCCGTTGTCGCGCAGCACGGCGGTGAGCCGGTCGGCGCTGACGGCGGGGTCCAGGTCGACGGTGCAGACGACGGCGCTGCGCTGGGCCGGGTCGGCGACGAACGGCGTCGCCCAGTCGCGCGCGCCCGCCCAGTCGTAGACGTGCCCGGCCTTGGCCGCGCAGTCCTTCACCGCCCAGGCGAGGCCGCCGCGCTGGTTCAGCCAGTCCAGCTGCTCGGCCATGAGGAACACCGTGGCGATCGCGGGGGTGTTGTAGGTCTGGTCCTTGCGGGTGTTGTCCAGCGCGATGCGCAGGTCCAGCATCGGCGGGACGTAGCGCCCGGACGCGGCGACCTCGTCGAGGCGCGCGACCGCGGCGGGCGACAGCAGGGCGACGAACAGCCCGCCCTCGCTGGCGAAGGCCTTCTGCGGGGAGAAGTAGTAGACGTCGGCGTCGCGCGGGTCGAACGGCAACCCGCCCGCGGCGCTGGTGGCGTCCACGGCGACCAGGGCGTCGCCGGCGGCGCCCTCGGGCCGGGCGACGGGCATCGCCACGCCGGTCGAGGTCTCGCAGTGGGTCAGCGCGTAGAGGTCGACGCCGTCCACGCCCGCCAGCACCGGGTGGGTGCCGGGGGCGGACTCGGCCACCACGGGGTCGTCCAGGAACGGCGCGGCGCGGACGCCGTCGGCGAACTTCGCGGAGAACTCACCGAAGACCGCGTGCGCGCTGCGCCGGCGGATCAGCCCGTGCACCGCGGCGTCCCAGACCAGGGTGGCGCCGCCGTTGCCGAGCGCGATCTCGTGGTCCTCCGGCAGGGCGAAGAAGGCCCGCAGCCCGTCGGTCAGGCGGCGGACCTGCGCCTTGACCGCCGGCCGGCGGTGGCTGGTGCCCAGCAGGCGCGGCGCGGCGGCGGCGAGGGCGGCGACGGACTCCTGGCGCACCTTGGTGGGACCGGAGCCGAAGCGCCCGTCGGCGGGGCGCAGGGTGTCGGGGAGCACGATGTCGGCCATGCCTGCACCCTACCGCCACCGGCCCCGCGGGCCCGCGCCGGGCGATGCGGCCCGCGGGCCGGGCCGCGGACGCGGTGCTCCGCTAGCGTCCCGACCGTGCGCACCTGGTGGCGGGTCCCGGCGGTGGCGGCCCTGACGGCCGGGTGGGCCGTCCTGCTGGTCGACGCCGTCCGCGACCTGGCGGCGGGCCCGTCGTTCGCGGCCGTCCTGCGCCTGGTGGTCGAGGCGGTCGCGGCGGTCGTCACCGTCGGCGCGCTGGCGCCGCGCCGCCAGCCGCCGCCGGCGGGCGGGGACCGCGACGGCCGACGCGACGGCGGGCGCGCTCCGGGGCGCGGGGGCGGCGAGCCGGCCGGCGGCGAGGACGGGCGCGGGTCAGGCGCGCGGGCGGCGAGCCGGCCGGCGGCGACGGCGGCCAGCAGGCTCAGCTCCGGGCACGACCGCCAGGACGGCCAGCGCACCGGGTAGCCCGACCAGCCCCGACAGCCCGCCCACCGCGGCGCTGCCCACCGCGCCGCCGGTGAAGAACACCAGGTTGTAAAGACCGATGGCGACGCCGCGCACGTGGTCGGGCACCAGCGCGGTCACGGTGTCGGTCAGCACGGCCTGCCCGGCGGCGAAGCCGACGGCGGCCAGGGCGAAGCCGGCGACCAGCGGGACGGGACGGGTGCCCCCGCGGCGGCGACCAGCAGGCCGGCGATCGGCGCGGCGGCCAGCGCGGTGATCACGCGGTGGCGGCCGAGGCGGGCGGCGGCCCGGCCCGCCAGGCGCGACGCGACCGCCCCGCGGGCCGCCGCCGGCAGCATCGTCAGCCCGATCGCCAGCGGGTCGGACCGGCCCGCGTCGTCGAGGATCTGCGGCAGGGCGAGCAGCAGCGCGAGGTACCCCGCGAGGATCCCGAAGCCGACGGCGGCCAGCAGCAGCAGGGGCCGGTCGGTGAGGACGACCAGGGCAGGAACCCGCCGGGCCGCCGGCGCACGCCCTCGCCAGCGCCGCCGCGGCGGCCAGGACCGCCGCCGCCGCCCCGGCGACCAGGGCGGGCCCGGCGCCGGTGGACGGCGACTGCAGCAGCAGGACCAGCCCGATCACCGCGACCGCGACGAGCGCCGCACCGGTGGCGTCGACCCCGGCACCGGGGTCCTCCCGCTCCGTGGGGGCGATGCGGTCGATCGGCGGGAGCAGGAGCAGGGCGACGGCCGGCAGCCCCACGACCAGGCGCCAGCCGCCGACGGCGGTGAGCGCGCCGCCGACCAGCGGTCCGGACCCGCTGACCAGCGCGACCACCGCGAGCAGGGTGCCCAGCGCGCACCCGCGCCGCGCCCTCCAGGCTCGCGACGATGATCCCGGTGACCAGGACCGGCACCGCCCCGGCGCCGATGCCCTGCAGGACCCGGCCGGCCAGGAGCAGCGGGAAGGTCGGCGCGGCGGCCGCCAGCAGCGACCCGGCCGCGAACACGACCACCCCCACGCGCAGCGGCGTGCGCAGGCCGGCGACGTCGGCGACCCGGCCGAAGACCGCCGTGGCCACCGAGATCCCCAGCGAGAACACGGCCAGCACCCAGGCGGCGCCGCCGACGTCCAGGCCGAACTCCTCCCGGACGGTGGGGAGCGCCACCGCGACGGCCGACGAGCCCAGGATCGTGAGGGCGACGAGCCCCCCGAGCAGCACGGCGGTGCGCTCGGCGGGCACCGCGGGGCGGCCCGCCCGCGGGCGGGGGCGGGCGGGGTCGGTGTCGGCCACCTGGGGCTACAGGCCGGCCCGGGCGACCGGCGCGTAGCCCTCGGCGAGCGGCTGGCCGCACAGCGCGGCGATCTGCTCGTGGACGTCGTGGGTGAAGGGCCCTGCGCGCCCGGGGGTCGTCGGCGGGCGGGGGCACCGGCGTGCCGAAGCGCACGCCGACCACCCCGCGCGCGGGCGGGCGCAGCGGCGGGCGCCCGCCCTTGGGCCAGACCCGGGCGGTCCCGCGCAGGCCGACGGGCACGCAGGGCACGCCCGCCCTGGCGGCCACGCGCCCCAGCCCGCTGCGGAAGCGGTAGAGCAGGCCGTCGGGGGACCGCGTGCCCTCGGGGAACAGCACGACGACCGCGCCGTCGCGCAGGAGCGCGGCCAGGCGGTCGATGACCGCGAAGTCGGCGTTGCCGCGGTTGACCGGGACCATGCCCATGGCCACGTTGAAACGCCCGAACAGGCCCTCGGACAGCTCGACCTTGCCGAGGAAGCGGACCGGGCGGGGGGTGGCCGCCGCGATCAGGTAGTGGTCCAGGAAGGAGCGGTGGTTGGCCGCGAGCAGCACCCCACCGTCGGACGGCACCGCGTCGGCGCCGCGGAGGTCGGCGCCCGTCCAGCCCAGCAGGAGTGGCCGTCCCACCGCATGCGCGACGCGGAGCCGGAGCGGCTGGGCCACGTCAGGCGAACAGCCCGCCGTCGACCTGCACGACGGCGCCGTTGACGTAGGAGGCGGCGTCCGAGCACAGGAACGCGATCACGGCGGCGACCTCCTCGGGCCGGCCGAGCCGCGCCGCCGGGATGCGGTCCACCAGGTCGCCGGTCGCCACGCCCTCCAGCATCGCGGTCTCCACGAAGCCCGGCGCGACGGCGTTGACGGTGATGCCGCGCTTGCCGACCTCGCGGGCCAGGGCGCGGGTCATACCCACCAGGCCCGCCTTGCTGGCCGCGTAGTTCGCCTGTCCCGGGTTGCCGAACAGCCCGATCACGCTGGCGACGTTGACGATGCGCCCGGACCGGGCGCGCAGCATCCCGCGCAGCGCGGCGCGCGACAGCGAGAACGCCGCCTGGAGGTTGACCTTCAGCGGCAGCGCGAAGGCCTCGTCGGACATCGACAGGGCGAGGCCGTCGGCGGTGACGCCCGCGCAGTTCACCAGCACGCCCACGCCGGTCTCGGTGATCGCTGCGACGACCGGCTCGACGTCCTCCGCGAGGTCCGCGCCGACCAGGCGGGTGGCCACGCCGTGCTCCGCGCACGCCGTGGCCGTCGCCTCCGCCCCGGCCGCGTCGCGGCCGTAGTGCAGGAGCAGGTCGTGGCCCGCCCCGGCCAGCGCGACGGCGGTCGCCGCCCCGATCCCCTTCGACGCACCGGTCACCAGCGCCCAGGTCATGTCCCGCCCTCCCGCTTCAGTCGAGGTCGTCGGGCGTCGTGACGGAGCGCCGCGCGAGGTCGCGGTCGATGCGCTTGACCAGGTTGGTCAGCACCGGCGACGCGCCCAGCTCGACGACCTCCTCCACGCCCAGCCCGCGCATCGTGCCCACCGACTCGCGCCAGCGCACGGGCGTCACCACCTGGCGGCGCAGCAGGTCCGGCCAGTCCCCCGCCGCGGTGTGCGCGAGCGCGTCCACGTTGGCCACGACCGGGACCGCCGCGTCGGCGAACGCGGCGGAATCCAGTGCCTCGCCCAGCGGCGCGACGGCGGGCTGCATGTGCGGGCTGTGGTACGCCGCACCCACGTCCAGCGCCACCACGCGGCCCCGCCCCGCCCCGGCGAGGCGCTCCTCCAGCGCCGCCAGCGCGCCCGGCGCGCCGGCCACGACGATCTGGCCGGGCGCGTTGTCGTTGGCCACGTGCGCGCCGGTGCCCTCGCAGGCCGCGGCGACGACGCCCTCGTCGTAGCCCAGGCACGCGACCATGGTGCCGGGGTTGGCGTCGGCCGCCGCCTGCGTGGCCCGCGCCCGGACGGCGACCAGGCGCAGGCCGTCGGCGAAGGACAGGACCCCGGCGGCGAGCAGCGCGTCGTACTCGCCGAGCGAGTGCCCGGCGGTGGTCAGCGGGGCGCCGGCGGCGGCGGTGTGGGCCTCGAGCAGGACGGCGTGGTGGACGAACAGCGCGACCTGGCAGGCGAACGGCTCGCGCAGCTCGTCGGCGGCGGCGTCGGTGCCCAGGCGGGCGACGTCGAAGCCCAGGATCTCCCCCGCCTCGTCCCACCGCGCCGCGGCGGGGTGGTCGCGCCAGGGCGCGGCCATGCCGGGGCGCTGGCTGCCCTGCCCGGGGAAGACCAGCGCGGCGCGGCCGCCCGTCACCGCGCGGGGCGCAGGGCCAGGACGGCGTTGTGCCCGCCGAAGCCGAACGAGTTGGACAGGGCCGCGCGGATCCCCAGCTTGCGCGGCTCGCCGTGCACGACGTCCAGGTCGCACGCGGCGTCCTGGTCGTCGAGGTTCTGGCTGGGGGGCACGACCTCCTCGCGCATGGCCATGATCGTGGCCACGGCCTCGACCCCGCCGGCCGCGCCGAGCAGGTGGCCGATCGCGGACTTCGTGCTCGTGACCGCGATCGCGTCGGTGTGGTCGCCGAAGACGGTGCGCAGCGCCCGCGCCTCCGCGGCGTCGTTGACCGGTGTGGACGTGCCGTGGGCGTTGACGTGATCGACCTCGCCCGGCTCCATGCCCGCGTCGGCCAGCGCCAGGGTGATCGCCCGCGCGGCCCCGCTGCCGTCCGGTCGCGGGGCGGTCGGGTGGTGGGCGTCGTTGCTGGCGCCGTACCCGGCGACCTCGCCGAGGACGGCCGCGCCGCGCGCCTCGGCGTGGGACCGGCGCTCCATCACCAGCAGGCCGGCGCCCTCGCCGTTGACGAACCCGTCGCGGCCTACGTCGAAGGGGCGGCTGGCGCGCTGCGGCTCGTCGTTGCGGTCGCTGAGCGCGCCGGCGGCCCCGAACCCCGCGATGGTGAGCGGGTTGATCGCGGCCTCGACCCCGCCCGCCAGGACGATGTCGGCCCGGCCCGCGCGGATCAGGTCCAGCGCGGTGCCGATGGCGTCCCCGCCGCTGGCGCAGGCGGAGGTCACCGAGAAGCTGATGCCCTGCAGGCCGTGGCGGATGGCGACCTGGCCCGTGCCCATGTTCGGCGGCAGGGCGATCGCCAGGTAGGGCCGGACCTTGGACGGCCCGCCCGCGACGAGCTTGGCGTGCTCGGTGGTGAGCTCGTTCAGCCCGCCGATCCCGGTCGCCACCAGCGTCCCGACGCGCGTGGGGTCGACCCCCTCGATGGGCACGACGGCGGGCGGCCGGCCGCCGGGCGGCCCCGGCGGGTCGACCAGCCCGGCCATGGCCAGCGCTTCGTGCGCCGCGAGCAGCGCGAAGTGCGCGAAGCGGTCCATCTGGCGGACCAGCTTGCGCGGGAGGTGGTCGTTGGGGTCGAACCCGGTGAGCTCGCACGCGATCTGGACGCTGTACTCCGACGGGTCGAAGTGGGTGATGCGCCCGCACGTGTTGCGCCCCGACAGCAGCCCGTCGAACAGGGCCGCCGCTCCCAGCCCGTAGGGGGAGACCGCCCCGTAGCCCGTGACGACGACGGGGTCGTCGTGGAATCGCGTCGATGTCGCCATGCAGGAGATGGTAGTGGTTACCCGGCGGTCACTTGACGTGCGCGTCACCTTGGGCCCCCGGGCGGCGTGCGGCGCCCCCGGCGGGGCGGCGGCGGGCCCGGCACCGCGGTCCCCGCGGTGCACACTGGCCGGGTGAACGCGGTGCCCGCCGTCGTCGTGGACGGCCTGACCAGGTCCTACGGGGACGTGCGCGCCGTCGACGGCCTCTCGCTGACGGTGCCCGCCGGGTCGGTCTGCGCGCTGCTGGGGCCCAACGGCGCGGGCAAGACCACCCTGGTCGAGTGCATCGAGGGCTTCCGCGCGCCCGACGCGGGCCGCGTGCGCGTGCTGGGGCTGGACCCGTGGCGCGACCGCGACCGGGTGCTGCCGCGGATGGGCGTGTTGCTCCAGGAGGGCGGCACGTACAAGGCCGCCACCCCGCGCGAGCTGCTGCGCCTGTTCGCGCGCTTCTACCCCCACCCCGCGGACCCCGACGACCTGCTGGCGCGGCTGGACCTGACCGCCGCGGCCGGCGCGCGCCTGCGCACCCTGTCCGGCGGGCAGCAGCAGCGCGTCGCGCTCGCGCTCGCGCTGGTCGGCCGCCCCGAGCTCCTGGTGCTCGACGAGCCCACGACCGGGGTGGACCCCCACGCCCGCCGGGCGGTGTGGACGCTGCTGCGCGACCTGCGCGCGGCGGGCACGACCATCCTGTTCTCCACCCACCAGCTGGCCGAGGCCGAGCAGGAGGCCGACCTGGTCGCCGTGATCGACCGCGGGCGGCTGCGCGCCCTGGACTCCCCCGCCGCGCTGGTGGCCGGTGGCGGGGACGGCCGCCTGGTCGTCACCGGCGCCCCCGCCACCGACCCCGCCGCCGTCGCGGCCGACCTGGCGGCTGCCGTCGGCGCGGCGGTCACGCCCGACGGGCCCGGCCGCTGGACGGTCGCCGCGGGACCGGCGGCGATCGCCGCGGTGAGCGCGTGGTTCGCGGCCCGCGGCCTGCCGCTGTCGGGCATCACCGCCGGGGCCCCCGACCTCGAGGACGTGTTCCTGCGCCTCACCAGCCCCAACGCCGCCGCGCCGCGCGAGCCCGCGCCGACCGGCCGCCGGCACCGCCCGTGACGGCCGGGCCGGACACGGCGCCGGGGGCCGGATCCGACCGCGCGGGCGGGAACGGGACCGCCGGTCCCCGCACCCGCGGGGTGGCGGGCGTGGACACCCCGCCGGCGGTGCCCGGCGCCGCGGCCGGCGGGGGCACCCCGCCGCGCGGCGGGTGCGGGCGCAGGCAGGGATGGAGCTGCGCCTGACCCTGCGCAACGGCGAGAACCTGCTCGTGACCTTCGGCATCCCGCTCGGGCTGCTGGTGTTCCTCGCGCGCGTGGACGTCGTGCCGCGGGCGCCGGGCGACCCGCTGGCGTTCCTCGTGCCGGGGGTCCTCGCCCTGTCGGTGATGAGCTCGGCGATGGTCGCCCTGGCGATCGCCACCGGGTTCGAGCGCTCCTGGCTGGTGCTGAAGCGGCTCGGCGCCACGCCGCTGCGCCGGGGCGAGCTGATCGCCGCCAAGTCCCTGGCGGTCCTGGCGATCCTGGCCGTGCAGGTGGTGGCGGTGCTGGCGGTGGCGACGGGGGTCCTGGGCTACCGCCCGGGCGCGGGCGCCCTGTGGCTCGTGCCGGTGGCCCTGGGCCTGGGGACGGCGGCCTTCGCCGGGCTGGGCCTCGCCATGGCCGGCGGGCTGCCCGCCTCGACCACGCTGGCGCTGGCCAACGGCCTCTACGTCGTGCTGCTGCTGGTCAGCGGCCTGGTGTTCCCCCTCGACCGCCTGCCCGGCTGGCTGGCGGCGCGCCGCCGCGGTCCTGCCCGCCGCGGCGCTCGCCGACCTGCTGCGCGCGGGTCTCGGCGCCGCGGCTGCGGCCGGGGTGGCGACCGACCTCGCGGTCCTGGCGGCCTGGGCGGGCGGCGCCGTCGCGCTGGCCGTGCGCGTCTTCCGCTGGGAGTGAGGCGCGGCCCCGGACCTGGTGGACCTTCGCCGGAGCCGGGGCGGTCCGGCCGCACGGGCTGCCTACCCTGATCCGCGCGCCCGCGGAGGGCGGCGCGTGGGCGTGGTCGGAGCAGCGGGGGCGGCGGTGACGGCGGTGCACCCGGTCGAGGACCGGGCGGAGCGGGCCGGCGCGCGCCGGCGCGGGCCCGCGGGCTGGCGGGTCCGGGCGGGCACGCGGCGGCGGGACCGCCGCCGGCGCCCCGCCCGGCTGCTGCTCGCGCTGGTGACGCTGAACGCGGTCCTGCTGGGCGGCGGGCTGTCGGTCGCGGCGGTCCGCGGCGCCGTGGCCGACGTGTTCGCGGTCCCGTCGGGCTCGATGGCGCCGACGCTGTCGGCGGGCGACCTGATCGTGGTGCTGCGGCTGGCCTACCGCTCGGAGCCCCCCGACCACGGCGACGTCGTGGTCTTCGACCCGCCGCCGCAGGCCGGGGCGCGCGGCGCGGGCGGGGACACCTTCGTGAAGCGCGCCGTGGGGCTGCCCGGCGACGTGCTCCAGGCCGCGGGCGGGGTGCTGCTGCGCAACGGCGGTCCGGTCGCGGAGACCTACCTGCCGCCCGGCACCGCCACCGGCGACTTCGGGCCGGTCCGGGTGCAGCCCGGCCACGTCTTCGTCCTCGGCGACAACCGCGCGGATTCGTTTGACTCGCGCTTCTTCGGTCAGGTCCCGGCGCACCTGCTGGTCGGGGAGGTGGTGCAACTCCTGCGCCCGCTCGACGGCCTGCGCACGGGTCAGGGAGAGTCCGCACAGTGAAGCAACGGCGCGCCGCGACAGCGCCGTCGCCTTCGCAACGATGGGTGCTCGACCGTTCCAGCTGCGCCCTGCCGCGGCGCGCGGCGCGGGTCAGGCGGTGGCGTCCAGGTTCAGGCGGACGTAGTCGACCGTCACCGG
Organism: Egibacteraceae bacterium; assembly: GCA_030447925.1. GTDB lineage: Bacteria > Actinomycetota > Nitriliruptoria > Euzebyales > Egibacteraceae > JAUJNX01. Next base: position 182,482 of record JAUJNX010000002.1, read on the forward strand.
GTCGCCGAGCAGCGCCGCGGTCTCCGCGACGAACGGGTCGCGGAGGTCCTCGGGCAGGCGGTCGACGTGGGCGCCCAGCCCGACGGTGCGCAGGTAGGCCAGCGGCTCGTCGGGCACCACGGGGTTGGGGGTCAGCCAGCAGCGCACGTCGCGGAAGCCCGCGGCCTCCAGCAGCGCCGTGGTCTCCTCCGGCCCCGCGAAGCGGTGGGGCCGGAGGAACCCCCGCAGGTGCGGCGCGTAGGCGTCGCGCTCGGCGACGGCGTCGGCGGCCGCCAGCACCGCGGCGATGTTGCCCGCGCCGCCGCACTGGGCGACCAGCGCGCCCCCGGGCCGCAGGGCGGCGTGCAGGCGGGCGAACAGCCGCTCGTGGTCCAGGACCCAGTGGAACGTCGCGGTCGAGAAGACCGCGTCGACGGGCTCGTCCACGACCAGGTCGAGCAGGTCGCCGACGCGCAGGTCCACCCGGTCCCCGACGCGGGCGAGGTGCGCGCGGGCCTGTGCGATCATCCCCGGGTCGGCGTCGACGCCGACGACCCGGCCCGCGGGCAGCCGTTCGGCCAGCGCGGCGGTGATCCGCCCGCTGCCGCACCCGGCGTCCAGGACGGTCTCCGCGCCGGTCAGCGGGAGGCGGTCCAGGACCGCGAGGTTCATCGCCTCCATCGCGCCGGAGACGCGGTGGTAGGTCGCGGCGTCCCAGGTGCGCGCCACGGTCACAGCACCGCGTCGGTGGCCGCGGCGGCGAACAGCAGGCCCAGGTAGGAGATCGAGTAGCGGAACAGGCGCATCGCGTTGCGCTCGGTGGCCTCGCGGACCAGGCGCACGGCCTGGCCGACGAACGCCGCGCCCAGCAGGAGGGCGGCCGACAGGTACAGCACGCCCATGCCGTCGGCCACCCGGCCGAAGATCAGCGTGATGGCGACCAGCAGCACCGAGTACAGCAGGATCTGGCGGGCGGTCTCCGCCACGCCGTGGACCGCCGGGAGCATCGGCACGCCGGCGCGGGCGTAGTCCTCGCGGTACTTGAGCGCGAGCGCCCAGGTGTGCGGGGGCGTCCAGGCGAAGATGATCGCGAACAGCACGAGGGCGGGCAGCCCGACCTCGCCGGTCACCGCGGCCCAGCCGACCAGCACCGGCACGCAGCCGGCGGCGCCGCCGATGACGACGTTCTGGACCGTCCGGCGCTTGAGCCCCAGCGAGTAGACGAAGACGTAGAACAGCAGCGCCCCGACCGCCAGGACCGCGGACAGCAGGTTGACCGTCAGCGCCAGCCAGACGAACGACAGCACGCCGAGCGCGGCGCCGAACACCAGCGCGCCGGCCGGCGCGACCGCGTGGCGCGGCAGCGGGCGGCGCGAGGTGCGGTGCATGAGGACGTCGATGTCGCGGTCGATCCAGCTGTTCAGCGCTCCCGCCCCGCCCGCCGCGAGGGTCCCGCCCACCAGGGTCGCGACCACCAGCCACAGGTCGGGCAGCCCGCCCTGCGCGATCACCATGGTGGGGACCGTGGTGACGAGCAGCAGTTCGATCACCCGCGGCTTGGTGAGCGCCACGTAGGCGCCCAGCACCTGCAGGGTCGTCGATCGGTCGGCCACGGTTACCTCAGGGCTGGGGGCGGGAGCGCGCTGGCAGGGCCTGCTCGCGGCGCCCCGCCAGTCTAGGTCCGCAGGCCGGGGCGGCAGGCCCAGGGCGTAGACTGCACACCGGCCGGGCAGACGATCCGCCGCCGTGACCCACCCCGGGGAGAACCTGTCAGTGAGCGACGCCGACCTGTTGGCCATCACCACGATCCGCACGCTCGCCATGGACGCGGTCCAGGCGGCGAACAGCGGCCACCCGGGCACGCCCATGGCCCTGGCGCCCCTCGGCTACACGCTGTGGACGCGCCACATGGTCCACGACCCCACCGATCCGCAGTGGATCGACCGCGACCGGTTCGTGCTCAGCGCCGGCCACGCGTCGATGTTGCAGTACGCGCTGCTGCACCTCACCGGCTACGACGTGTCGCTGGACGACATCAAGCAGTTCCGCCAGCTGCACTCGGTGACCGCGGGCCACCCGGAGCACTTCATGACCCCGGGCATCGAGGTGACCACCGGCCCGCTGGGCCAGGGCTTCGCCAACGGCGTCGGGATGGCGCTGGCCGAGCGCCTCCTGGCCGCCCAGTTCAACCGCCCGGGCCACGAGATCGTGGACCACCGCACCTGGGTGATCGCCAGCGACGGCGACCTCATGGAGGGTGTCCAGGCGGAGGCCGCGAGCCTCGCGGGCCATCTGGGCCTGGAGAAGCTCGTCGTGTTCTACGACGACAACGACATCACCCTGGACGGGCCCGCGGAGCTGAGCTTCACCGGCGAGGACGTCACCCGCCGGTACGAGGCCTACCAGTGGCGGGTGCTGCAGGTCGACGACGTCAACGACGTCGAGGCGCTGGACCGGGTGATGAAGGAGGCGGCGACCCCCGACGGCCGCCCGACGCTGGTGCGGGTGAAGTCGGTCATCGGCTTCGGCGCGCCGAACCTGGCGGGCACCAGCAAGGCGCACGGCTCGCCGCTGGGGCCCGAGGAGATCGCCGGGGCCAAGCGCGCCTACGGCTGGGACCACCCGCCGTTCACCGTGCCGGAGGAGGCGCGCCGCGCGGCGGACCAGACCGAGCGCGGCCGCCAGGCGCACGAGGAGTGGCGCGCCCGCTTCGCCGCCTACCGCGAGGCCCACCCCGACCTCGCCGCGGACTTCGAGCGCCGCGTCGACGGCCGCCTGCCCCAGGGCTGGGACGACGACCTGCCGACCTTCGCCACCGGGGAGAAGATCCCGACGCGCAAGGCGTCGGGGACCGCGATCAACCACTTCGCGGCGCGGATCCCGGAGCTGTTCGGCGGGTCCGCGGACCTGTCGACCTCCAACAACACCAAGATCGACGGCTCCCCCGACGTCACCCGCGGCGACTTCGCCGGGCGCAACGTGAACTACGGCGTCCGCGAGCACGCGATGATGGCCGCGCTCAACGGCGTCGCGACCCACGGCGGCCTGCGCGGCTTCGGCGCGACGTTCCTGACCTTCAGCGACTACCTGCGCCCCGCGCTGCGCCTGTCGGCGCTCATGAAGCTGCCGACGATCCTGATCGGCACGCACGACTCGATCGGGCTGGGCGAGGACGGCCCGACCCACCAGCCCGTCGAGCACCTCGCCGCCCTGCGCGCCATGCCGCACCTGCACGTCCTGCGCCCGGCTGACGCGCGCGAGACGGTGGGCGCCTGGCGCCACGCGCTGGCGCGCACGGACGGCCCCTCGGTGTTCGCGCTGTCGCGCCAGGGGCTGCCGGTGCTCGCGGGCAGCGACCCGGCGATGGTGGCGCGCGGCGCCTACGTGGTCCTGGACCCCGACGACGGCGAGCCGGAGGTCGTGATCATCGGCACGGGCAGCGAGGTGTCGCTGGCGGTCGAGGCCGCGGGGCTCCTGGCGGAGCGCGAGATCGCCGCGCGCGTCGTGTCGATGCCGTGCTGGGAGCTGTTCGAGGAGCAGGACGACGAGTACCTGGACCAGGTGCTCCCGCCCGACGTCCCCGTCCTGTCGGTGGAGGCCGGGACCAGCTTCGGGTGGAGCCGCTGGGCCGACGACTGGATCGCGCTGGACACCTTCGGGGCGTCCGCACCGGCGGCCGACCTGTACGAGGAGTTCGGGTTCACGCCGGAGGCGGTCGCCGACGCGGCGCAGGACCTCGTCGAGCTGCTCGATGACGTGGACGACGACGCGGAGGAGACCCCGTGAACCCGCTGCAGCAGCTGTGCGACCTCGGCCAGTCGGTCTGGCTCGACGCGCTCCGGCGCTCCTACCTGGGCCCGGGCGGGTTCCTGGCGGGGCTGATCGACGCCGGGGAGATCGACGGCCTGACCAGCAACCCGACGATCTTCGCCAAGGCCCTGAAGGAGGACGACTCCTACCGCGAGCAGCTCGACGCCCTCGCCGGCACCGACCCCCGCGACGCGCTGTGGGAGGTCATGAAGTCCGACGTCCGCGCCGCGTGCGACCTGTTCCTGCCCCTCTGGGAGGACTCCGACGGCACGCGCGGCTTCGTCTCCCTGGAGGTCGACCCGAGCAAGGCGTTCGACACCGAGGAGACCGTCAGCGAGGCGCTGCTGCTGTTCCGCGAGCTGGAGCGGCCCAACCTGATGGTCAAGGTGCCGGGCACCGAGCCGGGCCTGCCCGCCCTGACCCGCCTGATCGCCGAGGGCGTGAACGTCAACGTCACGCTGCTGTTCTCCGTCGCGCGCTACGAGGCGGTGGCCGAGGCCTACATCGAGGGGCTGCGCCGCCGCCACGAGGCCGGCGGGGACCTGCACCGCATCGCCAGCGTGGCGTCGTTCTTCGTCAGCCGGGTCGACAGCAAGGTCGACGCGGTCCTCGGGCGCGCCCAGTCGCCGGACTCGCTGGCCGGGGTCCACAACGCCCGGGTCGCCTACGCCTCGTTCCAGCGCATCTTCTCCGGCCCCGGCTGGGACGAGCTGGCCGCGGCGGGCGCCGCGGTGCAGCGGCCGCTGTGGGCGTCGACCTCCACCAAGAACCCCGACTACCCCGACACCGTGTACGTCGACCAGCTCGCCGGGCCGCTGACCGTCAACACCATGCCGGAGGCCACCCTGGAGGCGACCCGCGACCACGGGGACGTCGCGGACCGGCTGACCGGGACGGGCGACGCCTCCCGCGCCGCGCTCACGGAGCTGAACCGCCAGGGCGTCGACCTGGACCAGATCACCAAGGACCTGGAGAACGAGGGCGTGGAGAAGTTCATCGCCTCCTTCGACGAGGCGGTCGGCTCCATGGCCGAGGAGAAGGACTAGCCCGCCCAGCGGGGCAGCAGAGGTGTAGCGCCAGTGGCCAAGCCCGTCATCCTCGCCGTCGACGACGATCCGGGGGTGCTCCGGGCGGTCGAACGGGACCTGCGCGACCGCTACGCCCGGGACTACCGCATCCTGCGCGCCGACTCCGGCGACAGCGCGCTGGAGGCGCTGCGCCGGCTGAGCCTGCGCGCGCAGCCGGTCGCGCTGCTGCTGGTCGACCAGCGCATGCCGGGGATGAGCGGCGTGGAGCTGCTGGAGCGGGCGCGCGAGTGGTTCCCCGAGACCAAGCGCGTCCTGCTGACCGCGTACGCCGACACGACCGCGGCGATCGCCGCGATCAACGACGCGCGCCTGGACTACTACCTGCTCAAGCCGTGGGACCCGCCCTCCGAGCGGCTGTACCCCGTCCTGGACGACCTGCTCGCCGACTGGCAGCGGACCTACCACCCGCCGTTCGAGGGCCTGCGCGTCGTCGGCAACCGCTGGTCCCCGGACTCCTACGCGGTGCGCGACTTCCTGGAGCGCAACCTGGTCCCCTACCGCTGGCACGACATCGCCTCGCGCCCCGGCGCGGAGCTGGTGGAGCGGGCGCGGGCCGACCCCACCCGGCTGCCCCTGGTGGTGTTCCCCGACGGGACCCTCCTGCAGGAGCCGGGCCGGCGCGAGCTGGCCGAGCGCGCGGGGCTGCGCACCGCAGCCGAGCGGCCGTTCTACGACCTCATCGTCGTCGGCGCCGGGCCGGCCGGGCTCGCGGCGGCGGTCTACGGGTCGTCGGAGGGGCTGCGCACCCTGCTCGTGGAGGCCCAGGCGCCCGGCGGCCAGGCAGGCACCAGCGCGCGGATCGAGAACTACCTGGGCTTTCCCGACGGGCTGTCGGGCCGCCAGCTCACCGAGCGGGCCACGGCGCAGGCCCGCCGGCTGGGGGCGGAGATGCTCGCCTCGCAGGTCACCGCCATCCGCGCCGACGACACCTACCGGCTGGTGACGCTGGACGACGGCACGGAGCTGTCCTGCCACGTCCTGCTGCTGACCGTGGGGCTCGACTGGCGGACGCTGGACGTCCCCGGCATCGCCGAGCTGACCGGCCGCGGCGTCTACTACGGCTCCTCGATGGTCCAGGCCCGCGAGTGCAGCGGCGAGGACGTGTACATCGTCGGGGGCGGCAACTCCGCGGGGCAGGCCGCGCTCGCGTTCGCCGACAACGGCGCGACGACCGTGCTGCTGGTGCGCGGCACCTCGCTGGACGCCAGCATGTCGCGCTACCTGATCGACCAGATCGAGGCGCGCGACAGCATCACGGTGCGCTACTGCACGACGGTGGTCGGCGCCTCCGGCAGCGACCACCTGGAGTCGCTGGAGCTCGCCGACGCGCGCACCGGCGAGCGGGAGACCGTCCCCGCCGGGCGGTTGTTCCTGTTCATCGGCGCGGTGCCCCAGACCGACTGGATCGGCGGGCTCGTGCGCACCGACCCCCGCGGGTTCCTGCTCACCGGCCCCGACCTGGCGGGCGACGACGGGCTGCCGCCGGAGTGGCCGCTGGAGCGCCCGCCGCTGCTGTTGGAGACCAGCGTGCCGGGGGTGTTCGCCGCGGGCGACGTGCGGCTCGGGTCGGTGAAGCGCGTGGCGTCGGGCGTCGGCGAGGGCGCGATGGCCGTGCAGCTGGTGCACGAGTACCTGAAGTCGGTCCGGTGACCGCACCGGTCCGGCCGCAGGACCTGGCCGCCCTCCCGCTGTTCGAGCACTTCACCCCCGACCAGCTCGCGTGGACCGTCGACCACGTCGACGTGACCGCCTACGACGCGCCGACGGTGCTGTTCCGGGAGGGCGACCCGACCGACGCGCTCTACGTCCTGCTGGACGGCGAGATCGGGCTGTACCGGTCGGTGGACGGCGACCCTCGGCGCACCGGCGGGTCCGACGTCCCGGGCGCCTGGATCGGGCTGCCGACGATCGCCCCGACGCAGCGGCTGGAGGCCCGACTGGAGCGGCCCAGCCGCCTGCTGGTCATCCCCGCCGCCACCGTCGAGGAGATGATCGCCAAGGGCATGCCGATCACCCCCCACCTGCTCAAGGGGCTGGTGAAGGGGCTGCCCCAGTTCGAGGACGTCGCCCGCCAGCAGGAGCGGATGGCGGTCCTGGGCAAGCTGGCCGCCGGCCTGGCCCACGAGCTGAACAACCCGGCGGCCGCGGCGCGGCGTGCGGCGGGGCAGCTGCGCACGGCGCTGGCGGGGCTGGCGGGCGCGGGCGTGGCGATCGCGGGGGGCGACGCGGCCCTGCGGGAGCGGCTCCAGGCGCTGACCGAGGAGGTCGCCGCGCGCGCGGCGGCGGCCGACCTGTCCGACGCGCTTGACCGCGGCGACCGCGAGGACGCGATCGCGGAGTGGCTCGAGGACGCCGGGGTCGGCGAGGCGTGGTCCCTGGCCGGCGACCTGGTCGAGGCCGGGGCGGACGTGGACTGGCTCGCGGGCCTGGCGGCCGCCGACGGGGCCCGGGTGGGTGACCTCGTCCGCTGGGTGGCGGCGGCGTCCGCAGCCGACCGGCTGCTCGCCCAGGTCGAGGAGAGCACCGCGCGGCTGTCCCAGCTGGTCGGGGCGATGAAGGAGTACTCCCACCTCGACCGCGCGGCGCAGGCCGACGTCGACGTCCGCGACGGCCTGGAGAGCACGCTGAAGATCCTCGGCCACAAGCTGGCCGACGTGACCCTCCGCCGCGACTACGCGCCGTCGCTCCCGCGGGTCACGGCCTGGCCCAGCGAGCTGAACCAGGTGTGGACCAACCTCCTGGACAACGCGGTGGACGCCGTCGACGGGTGCGGCACCATCACCGTCCGGACCCGCGCGGACGGCGGTGCGGTGGTCGTCGAGATCGAGGACGACGGCCCCGGCATGCCGCCGGAGGTCGCCGCCCGCGTCTTCGACCCCTTCTACACGACCAAGCCGGTCGGCCGGGGCACCGGCCTGGGCCTGGACACCGTCCAGCGCATCGTGCGCAAGGCCCACCGGGGCGACGTCGCCGTCGAGAGCCGCCCCGGTCGGACGGTCTTCCGCGTCCGCCTGCCCGTCGAGCAGCCCCGCCCCTGAGGTCCTCTCCGGAGGGGGGCCGCAGGGGCGGGGGCGGCGCTCCGGGCTAGTGGCCCGCGGCGCCGGTGATGTAGCGCTGCGCCTCGGTCCACGCGGCCTGGCCGGCGTTGGTGCCGGTGGTCTGGCCGTGCTCGTTGGCGTCGGCGAAGTGGATCCCGCCGTACAGCCGCGACAGGCCCGACCCCTCCTCGCCCCCGACGGCCTCGCTGAACGTCCACCAGGACATGGTCACGTCCCTGCTGGGCGGGGTCTTGCCGGGGCTCAGGTAGGCCGCGCCCGTACCCGCCCGGACCACGGTGGACAGGCCCATGTGGTCGCTGCCGGTCGCGTTGCGCAGCACCTGGGCGGCGGCGGCGCTGAAGGTGCTGTGACCCGAGGTGTACTCCGGGAACGGCGGGGTGGCGATGTAGGAGGTCCAGTTCTGCATCGCGGGGTCGCGCTTCTGGCCCTTCTGGCCGTAGTAGTACAGCCACCGGATCACCGTCGCCGGCCGGGCGAAGTCGTGGCGGTACTTGGCCTCCCACGACACCACGCCGGCGTTGAGCAGCGCGTTGCCCAGCGCGAAGAACATCCGGACGTCCTCGTCCAGGGTGTTGGCGTCGCGGCGGCTGACGGCCTGCGCCAGGGTGTTCCAGTGGCCGGGCGGGGTCTCGGAGGTCGGGCCGTCCGCCCAGTAGACGGCGCACGCCTTCTGCTCGTCGGTGAGGTCGTTGCCGTAGGCCACGATCTCGCGCGCGCCCTGCTTGTAGACGTTGCCGTTGTTCGTGTTCGGACCCGGCGCGGCGTAGCGGCGGTCGCTGCGCCAGCTGCCGGGCAGCCCGAAACCGCGCACGTCGCCCCAGTGCGGCACGAGCGCGGGCCGGCTGTCCAGCGGCTGCCAGAGGAAGGCCTCGGCCTCGTTGTCGTAGGAGCCGCGGTGCGCGTAGGGCGCGCTGCCCGACGCACCGTCGTTCCCACGGGCGGCCAGGACCGCCTCCGCGGCGCCCACGCCCACCTGCGCCGCGGTCGACGTCGAGCCGGCCGTGAGCCCCAGCGCGGTGAGGGTCGCGTCGGCCGGCCTGCTGCCGCCGACCGTGGTGTCCGCGTACGGCGCGAGCCGGGTCAGGACGGTGTGCGCGGCGTGGCTGATGGCCTCGGCCTTGCGCTCCGCCGAGGCGGGCTGCGCGGCCGTCACGCGGACGTTGCGCTGGGTCGCCTTCGCCGTGGGCTCGTGCGCGGCCCAGGCGTCGTAGATGGCGGTGTTCAGGATCGCCAGCGCGCGCGCGTTCGCCGGGGGGTGGGCCCCGCTCGACGTCGCCCGGATGGTCGCGAGCATCGTCTCGTTCCACTTCAGGACGACGTTGTCGCGGTCGCTCGGGGGGTAGTTCGTGATCGGGAAGGCGGGCCCGGGCGACGGCGGCCGCGCGGCCGCCGGGCCGACCAGGCTGAAGAGGAGGGCGGGAATGGTCAGGAAGACGACCGTCAGGCGTCGCGTCATGCGCGCAGGGTAATGACACGTCGGCGTCCGACCGGTCGCGCTACTTTTTTACCCGCCGTGCTGACGCAGCGTAGGGAGCGGCTCGTCCTTTCTCATCCACTTCGCCCTGGCCGTGACGCCGCCCCGGGCGCCGCTGTTGCGAGGATTGGGAAATCCTCACGTGCTCCTCATCCACTTTCCGGGCAGCGGCCGTCCGGGTGGTTGACAGCGCTCCCCCACGTGTCCCAGTGGACGACCTCGTCCCAGGGCCGCCGTGGCCGGCGGGCGGAGCCGACCGCGGGGCCGTCGGCGGCGTGGCCGATCGTGACCACGCCGAGCGGGGTGACGTCGGCGGGCAGGGCGAGCGCGGCGCGCAGGGCGTGGTGGTCGGCGACGTCCAGCAGCCCCGCCCCGAGGCCCTCGTCCACCGCGGCGAGCAGCAGCAGCTGGAGCGACTGCCCCGCGTCCACCCACCACCAGGGCACCGGGCGGTCGTCGGGGGGCCGCGATGCGCGCTTGTCGGCTTCGGCGTAGCGCTCCAGGTAGTCCCCGATCCGCACGCACGGCACCACCAGCACCGGGGCCGACGACAGCCAGGGCGGCAGGCCGCGCGCGACGGCAGCGGGTTCACCGGCCGCGACGGCCACCGCGGCGCGCACCGCGGGGTCGGTCACGACCACGAAGCGCTGGCCCTGGGCGTTGCCCGCGCTCGGCGCCCGGCGGGCCGTGTCCAGGATGCGGTCCAGGGCCGCGGGGTCCACCGGCCGCCCGTCGTAGCGGCGCACCATCCGGCGCCGCCGCACGACCTGGCGGAACTCGCTCACCCCGCGGCACCCCCGGCCGCGCTCGTCACGGCGCGGCGGCCGGCCACTCGGGCACGACGGCGCCGGTGACCGCCTCGACGACGGCCGCCCCCCGCGCGGACCGGCGGGCCTCCGGCGCCGAGGCGCCCGCCAGCACCGCCCAGCCGGACGCGGTGGGCACGTGCAGGTCGGTCACCGGGCCGCACCAGGCCAGCGGTGCCGCGCCGGCCCGGACGCCCTTGCCGCCGCGGCCCTGGACCGGGTACTCCGCCAGCGGCGTGCGCTTCGCCGTCCCGTCCGCGCCGAGGGTGAGCAGCGCGAACTCGCCCGTGGCGGGCACCGCCGACGCCGCGACCACCCGGCCGCCGGCGGGGACCTGCAGGCCCGCGACGCCCAGGGCCCCGCGGCCGGTGGGGCGGACCTCGGCCGCCGGGAAGCGGATCACCAGCCCCCCGGCGTGCGCGAGGACCAGGTGGTCGTCGTCGCCGCAGGCGACCGCGGCCGCGATGCGGTCCCCCGGGCGCACCCCCGCGACGGCGCCCGCCCGCGCCTCGACGTCCTCCCGGGCGGTGCGCTTCACCAGCCCGCCCGCCGACACCGTGACGACCCAGGGCGCGTCGAGCACCAGCGCGGCGGCGGGCGCCTCGTCCCAGCGCCCGCCCAGGAGCTGGCCCAGCGGCACGCCGCGCTGGCGGGGCTGGACGACGGGGACGTCGCCGGCGGCGACCGCGTGGCCGCCGCCCCGCTCCCCCACCACCAGCAGCGCCGCGGCGGTCGTCGTGCGCAGCGCGGCGACGAGGGGATCCCTGGCCGCCGCGTGGGCGGGGCTGGTCCTCCGGCGCGCGACGGCGCGGACCACGGCCCCCGCGGTGACGGTCACGAGCACCGGCTGGGGGTCCAGCCCCGCGCCGGACCGGGAGGGCGCGCCCGCGGGGTCGCCGGGCGCGGAGCCGGCGGGCACCAGGCGGCTGCGCCGGGCGTCGGCGTGGCGGGTCGCCACCGCGGCCAGCTCACGGTCCAGCAGCCGGTCCAGCACCCTGGGGTCGCCCAGGACGCGGTCGAGCTCCGCGATGAGCTCGCGCAGGCTCTGGAGCTCGTCGGCCAGCTTCTGGCGCTCCAGTGCGGCCAGGCGCCGCAGCTGCATGTCCAGGATCGCGGTGGCCTGGACCTCGGACAGGTCGAAGCGGGCCATCAGCGCGGTGCGCGCCGCGTCGGCGCTGTCGGCGGCGCGAATCAGCGCGACGACCTCGTCGATGGCGTCGAGCGCGACGAGCAGCCCCTCCAGGACGTGCGCGCGCTCCGCCGCGCGGCGGCGCCGGAACGCCGACCGCCGGGTCAGCACGGTGCGCTGGTGGGCGACGTAGGCGAGCAGCGCGTCGCGCAGGCCCAGGGTCCGCGGCTGCGGCTGGCCGTCGCCGCCCGCCACCAGGGCCACGAGGTTGACGTTGAAGTTGGTGCGCAGGTCGGTCAGGCGGTAGAGGGCGTCGAGCACGGCGGCCGGGTCCTCGCCGCGCTTCAGCTCGACCACCACGCGCATCCCGTCGCGCGACGACTCGTCGCGCAGGTCGCGGATGGCATCGAGCTTGCGCGCGCGCACCAGGTCGGCGATGCGCTCCAGCAGCATGGCCTTGTTGACCTGGTAGGGCAGCTCGGTGACCACGATCCGCGGGAGCCCGCCGGCCCGCGTCTCGGTGGTCGCGACCGCCTCCATGGTGATGGCGCCGCGCCCGGTCGCGTAGGCGTCGCGGATGCCGGGGGTGTCCAGGATGCGCGCGCCCGTGGGGAAGTCCGGCGCCGGGATGATGCGCAGGAGGTCGTCCAGCGACGCGTCGGGGTGGGCCAGCAGGTGCCGGCAGGCGGCGACGGTCTCGCCGAGGTGGTGGGGCGGGATGTTGGTCGCCATGCCCACGGCGATGCCCGACGCCCCGTTGACCAGGAGGTTGGGGAACCGCGCCGGGAGGACGTCGGGTTCGCGCTCGTAGCCGTCGTAGTTGGGCCGCAGGTCGACGGTGTCCTCGTCGATGCCGTCGAGCAGCTCCATGGCCAGCGCGGACAGCCGCGCCTCGGTGTAGCGCATGGCCGCCGCGGCGTCGCCGTCCACGGACCCGAAGTTGCCGTGCCCGTCGATCAGCGGGGCGCGGGTGGAGAAGTCCTGGGCCATGCGCACGAGCGCGTCATAGATCGAGGTGTCGCCGTGCGGGTGGTACTTCTTCATCACGTCGCCGACGGCCGACGCGCACTTGCGGTACGGACGGTCCGGCCGCAGCCCCGCCTCCCACATCGCGTAGAGGATCCGCCGCTGGACCGGCTTCAGGCCGTCGCGGACGTCGGGCAGCGCGCGCCCGACGATGACCGACATGGAGTAGTCCAGGAACGAGCGCTCCATGCGCTCGGCGATGTCGACGTCCAAGACGCGGCCGGACGGCCCGCCGCCGGAGGGCGACGGGCCGTCGAGCAGCGAGGGCTGCGATGCCACCCCGGCCGGGCCCTCAGGCGCCGGGCTGGGCGAGGGCGGCGTCCAGGGTCAGCTCCACGTTGCCGGCGATCGCCTTGGACACGGGGCAGCCCTGCTCCGCCTGGCGCGCGGCCTCCAGGAACTGGTCCTCGTCGATGCCCGGGACGGTGCCGCGGACCACCAGGCGGACCTTGGTGATCCCGAAGCCGCCCTCGACGGGCTCCAGGGTCGCCGTCGCGGAGGTCTCCAGGCGCTCCGGCGGGTTCCCGCCGGACCCCAGGATGTTGGACAGCGCCATGGAGTAGCAGGCCGCGTGGGCGGCGGCCAGCAGCTCCTCCGGGCTGGTCTGCCCGCCGGCGCGCTCGAAGCGCGACGGGAAGCTGACCGGCAGCGGCCCGGCGGCGCCGGACGAGTCGAAGCTGACCTCGCCCTTGCCCGAGCGCAGGTCGCCCTCCCAGTCGGTGGTCGCGGTGCGGTCCTGCCCGGCCATGTCGGCTCCTTCGGCTATGCGTCGATGTTCGCGGCGTAGCGCGCGTTCGCTTCGATCCATTCCCGCCGGTCCGCGGCCGACTCCCCCATCAGCAGGGAGAAGGTCGCGTCCGCCCGCTCCGCCGCGGCGACCGTCACCCGCAGCAGCGTCCGGCGCTGCGGGTCCATCGTGGTCTCCCACAACTGGAGCGGGTCCATCTCGCCCAGCCCCTTGAAGCGGCTGATGTCGACCGCGCCTGACCCGCGGAAGGTCCGCTTCACCAGCCGGTCGCGCTCGCCGTCGTCCATGGCGTAGGCGGTGACCTTGCCGCGGCGGAGCTGGTAGAGCGGCGGCTGGGTGAGGTACAGGTGCCCGCCGTCGACCAGCTTGGGCATCAGCCGGTAGAAGAACGTCAGCAGCAGGGTCGTGATGTGGCCGCCGTCCACGTCGGCGTCGGCCATCAGGCAGACGCGGTGGTAGCGCAGGCGCGAGTAGTCGAAGTCGTCGCCGATCCCGGTGCCGATCGCCTTGACCAGCGCCTGGATCTCGCTGTTGGCCAGCACGCGGCGCAGCTGGGCCTTCTCGACGTTGAGGACCTTGCCGCGCAGCGGGAGCACCGCCTGGGTGTGGCGGTCGCGCGCCATCTTGCTGGACCCGCCGGCCGAGTCGCCCTCGACCACGAACAGCTCGCACTCCTCCGGGTTGCGCGACGAGCACTCCGCCAGCTTGCCCGGCAGCCCCGCCGACGCCGGGTCGAGCAGCGTCTTGCGCCCCCGCGCCAGCTCCCGCGCCGCCGTCGCCGCCTGGCGCGCCCGCGCGGCGAGCTGCGCCTTGCGCACGACCTTGCGCGCGGACGCCGGGTCGTCCTCCAGCCACTCCGCCAGGGCGTCGCCGACCTGCTCCATCACGAACTTGCGCATGACCGCGCTGCCGAGCTTGCCCTTGGTCTGGCCCTCGAACTGCGGGTCGGGCATCTTCACCGACACGACCGCGACGAGCCCCTCCCGCAGGTCGTCCCCGGTCAGCTCCACGTCGCCGCGCTTGGGGCCGTCGGTCCTGGCCCAGCGGTTCACCCGCGCGGTCAGCGCGGCGCGGAAGCCCTCCTCGTGCGTGCCGCCGTCGGTGGTGCGGATGACGTTGACGAAGCTGGCGACGCGCTCGCCGTAGCCCGGCGCCGACCAGTTGATGGCGGCGTCCACGGCCAGGGCCCGCCCGTCCACCTCCGCCCGCCGCGACACCAGCAGCGGCCTGGCCAGCAGCGGTTCCTCGTCGCCCAGCAGCAGGCCCACGAAGTCGGCCAGCCCGCGGCGGAACAGGAACGTCTCCTCGCCCGCCCCGCCGTCGCGGTCGTCCACCAGGTCCATCCGCAGCCCGGGGTTCAGCAGCGCGGTCTCCCGCAGGCGCGCGGCGATGGTGTCGCGGTCGAAGCGGGTGGCGTCGAACACCTCCGGGTCCGGCCAGAAGCGCACCGTCGTCCCGGTGCCCTTCGCGCGTCCGGTGCGCGTGAGCGGCTCCACCCGCTTGCCGCGGGCGAAGGCGATGCGGTGCACGGCGCGGTCGCGCGCGACCTCGACCTCCGTGCGCACCGACAGCGCGTTGACCACCGAGATGCCCACACCGTGCAGGCCACCGGACACGGCGTAGGCCTGCTGGTCGAACTTGCCGCCCGCGTGCAGCTTGGTGAGCACGACCTCGACCGCCGGGCGCTTCTCCTTGGGGTGCGGGTCGACGGGGATCCCGCGGCCGTTGTCGGCCACCTCCACCCCGCCGTCGGCGCGCAGCACGACGCGGATGTGGTCGCCGTGTCCCGCCAGGTGCTCGTCCACGGCGTTGTCCACCACCTCCCACACGAGGTGGTGCAGCCCGCGGGCATCGGTGGAGCCGATGTACATGCCGGGCCGGCGCCGGACGGCCTGCAGCCCCTCGAGCACGCTGATGGAACCGGCGTCGTAGACCATGCGCGCAGTGTGCCCGCCGCCTGTGACAACGTCGGGGAGGAGGCACCTGGCCGCTGGTGCGTATGCTCCATCTGCACCTGTACGGTCGGCTGGGGAGCGACGGTTGGGTCACCTGGACGAGCTGCGGTCCCTCCGCGAGCGCAGCCGCCTGCTGGAGCGCCTCGTGCGCATCCAGCGGTCGATCTCGCACCGCGCCCCGCTCCAGGACGTCGTCGACGCCATCACCACCGGCGCCAGCGAGCTGCTCGGCGTCGGCCTGGTCACCCTGCGCCTGCACGACGACGCCGACCCCGGCCGGCTGCGCCTGATCTCCTCCTACGGCCTGCCGCCGGCCCAGCAGGCCGCGCTGCGGCGCATCCGCATCGGCGAGGGCGTCGGCGGCGCCGCCTACGCCGAGCAGCGCCTGGTCGTCGTCGACGAGCACGGGGACCCCGACGGCCTGCCGGCACCGGGGCACGGCGGAGGCCCCGCCACCCGCCTGCACGCCGCGATGGCCGCGCCGGTGCACCGCCAGGGCCGGGTCGCCGGGTCGCTGGCGCTGGGCTCCCACGAGCCCGGCCGGCGCTTCAGCGCCGAGGAGCAGGACGTGCTGCTGGCCTTCGCCGAGCACGCCAGCCTGGCGCTCACCGACGCCTCCACCGTGGAGGAGCTGCGCGAGGCCCAGCACGCCAAGGACCTGTTCCTGGCCATGGTCAGCCACGAGCTGAAGACCCCGCTGACGGTGATCATGGGCACGCTGCGGACCCTCGAACGGCGCGACGCCCTGCCCGCCGAGGTCCGCACACGCCTGCTGGCGGCGGCCTTCCAGCGCGGCCGGGACCTCGAGCGGCTCATCGACCGGCTGCTCCAGGGCTCCCGCGCGGAGCTGGCCGCCGAGCGGCACTCGGTGGCGCTGCCCGAGCTGGTGGCCGGGGCGGTGGACGGCTTCCAGGCGACGGGGCGGCTGGTGCAGGGGCCGGTCGCGGACGTCGAGGTGCCCGTCGACGCCGAGGCCGTCCGGCGCGTGGTCGGGATCCTGCTGGAGAACGCCGTCGCCCACGCCCCGGAGGGCACCGAGATCGCCGTCGAGGCCGCCGTCGCCGGGGGGCAGCTGCGCATCGCCGTGCGCAACGCGGGCCGCCTGCCCGAGGAGCTGGACGGCGACGCCCTGTTCGAGCCGTTCCAGCGCGGGCCCGGTGCGCGCTCCTCCGGCGTCGGGCTGGGCCTGTCAATCGCCTGGCGGCTGGCGACCGCCGCGGGCGGGCGCATCGATGTCACCTCCGGACGGGAGCAGGTCACGTTCACGCTGCGCCTCCCGGTGGAAGGCGACGGCTGCGGCCCTTGACCTCGCCGCCCGCGGGCGGCACCGTCGGCGCATGGACGACGGGCGGAGGCCGCCGCGGCGGGCCCTGTTCAGCGACGGGCGCCGGGGGATGCGCGCCTCGTGGCACGCCGACCGCGGCCTCGCGGTCCTCAGCCTCTGGCAGGAGGACCTCTGCGTGGGGACCTTCACCCTGCCGGCGGAGGACGCGCGGCGGCTGGCGGCCTTCCTCAACGGCCACGCCGGTGCGGGGCACGGCCCGTCCTCGGACGGCCACCCCGGTGACGGGCACGGCCAGGCGCGCCGCGCCGGCTAGAGGCTGAGGATCAGCCAGACGAGCAGCGCGAGGACGACGAGCCCGCCCACGAGCGCGAGCACCCGGAAGCGCGTGGCGGCGCCGCCGGGCGCGGCCGGCGAGGCGACCGGGTCCGCCTCCGTGGCGAAGCGGCGGAACCGCTCGGTGTCCGCGCTGGGGTCCTCGTCCCCGAGCGGGCGCAGGTCGTCACTCATGGGCGGCAGCCTAGCCCAGACCGCCGCCGGGTCACGTGTACCGTCCGCCGGGCAGGGCGCCCAGCGCGTGGACCAGGGCCGCCCGGCCCGCGGCCAGGTTGGCCAGGGGGACGTGCTCGCCGGCCTGGTGCGCCTGCGCCGTCAGCCCGGGGCCGAAGTTCAGCGCCGGCACCCCGGCCGCCGACAGCCGCCCCACGTCGGTCCACGCCTGCTTCGGGCCGACCGTCGCGCCGGTGGCCGCGGTGAACGCGGCCACGTATGCGTCGTCCCGGGCGGGCCGCCCGGCCGGCGCGTGGTCGCTGACGGTCAGCTCGACCGCGGTGCCCGCGGCCTCGGTGACCGCCGCGCGCACCGCGTCCTCGGCCTCGGCCGGGGACTTGTCGGGCGCGTAGCGGTAGTTCAGGTTGACCGTGAAGCGGTCGGGCACGACGTTGCGGGCGTTGGCGGTCCACGCCTGGGTGGGGACCAGGACCTCGCGGAAGGGCAGGCCGTCGACGGTCAGGTCTGCCGGCGGGCGGGCGGCGAGCGCGGCCAGCAGCGGCGCCGCGGCGGTCAGGGCGTTCTCGCCCTGCCAGGGCCGCGCGGAGTGCGCCGCGCGGCCGGGGAAGGCGACCTCGGCGTGCAGCGTGCCCATGCAGCCCAGGTGCACCTCGAGGTCGGTCGGCTCCAGCACGACGGCCAGCGCCGCGCGGCGCAGGGCCGGCACCTCGTCGAGCACCCGGCCGAGCTGGTTGCCCGCGTGCGCGCCCTCCTCGCCCGCGTAGGCGACCAGCACCAGCTCCACCGGCCCGGACCGCGCGGCCCGGTCCTCCAGCACGTCCATGGCGACCGCGAGACCGGCCTTCATGTCGCTGGCCCCGCGCCCCACCACCCGCTCGCCGTCGCGGCGCGGCACGCGGTCGGCGTCGGTCGGCGGGACGGTGTCGGTGTGGGCGACCAGCAGGACCACCGGCCGGGAGGCCTCGGGGTCCCCGACCACCAGCGACTCCGCGACGCGGCGGACCCGCTCCCCGCGGGCGGCGTAGCGGTCGGCCAGGACCGCCGCGATGGCGGCCTCGTCGCCGGTGACCGACGGGACCGCGAGCAGGTCCAGCAGCAGGTCCGCCACCCGCTCGTGCGCCTCCACGACCACCGCCCGCCCCCCCGTGCCCGCCGGTCAGACCGGCAGGTCGTGCTCGCGGAGGGCGTCGTTCAGCGACACCTTGGTGTCCGTCGCCGCCGACCGCCGCCCGATGATGAGCGCGCACGGGATGCGGTACTCCCCCGCCGGGAACGTCCGCGGGCGGGTGCCGGGGATGACGACCGAGCGGGCGGGCACGCGACCCCGGTGCTCGACGGGCTCGGGGCCGGTGACGTCGATGATCGGGACCGACGCGGTCAGGACGGTCAGCGCGCCGAGCACCGCCCCTTCCTCCACCACGACGCCCTCGGTGATCACGCAGCGCGACCCGATGAAGACGTCGTCCTCGACGATCACGGGGCGGGCGCCGGGCGGCTCCAGCACCCCGCCGATGCCCACCCCGCCGGCGAGGTGGACGTTGCGCCCGATCTGCGCGCAGGAGCCGACCGTCGCCCAGGTGTCGACCATGGTCCCCGCGCCCACCCAGGCGCCGATGTTGACGTAGCTGGGCATCAGGACCGCGCCGCGCTCGACGAAGGCGCCGTGGCGCACGACGGCGGGCGGCACGACGCGCACGCCCGCCTCCTCGAAGCCGTGCTTCAGCGGGATCTTGTCGTGGTACTCGAACGGGCCGACCTCCACCGTGGCCATGCGCCGCTGGCGGAAGGACAGCAGGATGGCCCGCTTCAGCCACTCGTTCACGACCCACTCGCCGCCGGACCGCTCCGCGACGCGGGCCTCGCCGCGGTCGAGCAGGTCCAGCGCCTCCTCGACGGCGGCCACGACCGCGGGCTCGGTGGCGCGCGCGGGGTCGGCGAAGGCCGCGTCGATGGCGGCGGCGAGGGCGTCGGTGTCGGTCGCGGTCACGTCGGGAGCTCCTGTCAGGGGGAACCGGGGAGGGCGCCGGAGGAGATCGCGTCGCCCCAGCGGGCGACGGCCTCCTTGCAACCCTCCACCGAGGGGACCAGCGCCAGGCGCAGCCACCCCTGTCCGCCCGGACCGAAGGCGCGGCCGGGCGAGGCGACGATGCGCTGGGCCAGCAGCGCCTCGGCGTAGGCGGCGTCGTCGCCGCCGGGGGCGGCGAACCACACGTAGAAGGTGGCGTCGCTGCCGCTGACCTCCAGCCCGGCCGCGTCGAGGAACTCCCGCACGATCGCGCGCTTGGCGTCGAACACCCGGCGCCGGTCGGCGACGTGCGCCTCGTCACCCCAGGCGGCGATCGCGGCGCGCTGGACGAAGTCGGGCGAGGCCGTGCCGATGTTGGGGCGCAGCACCTTCTGGGCGGCGATCAGCTCCGGGTCGCCGACCAGGGCGCCGGACCGGTACCCGGTCATCCCGGAGCGCTTGGAGAGGCTGAAGGCGACCAGCACGCCGGTGAGGTCGCCGTCAGCGGCCTGCAGCAGCGACGGCGGCGGGGCGGCGCCCTCGGGGTGCACGTCGACGTAGCACTCGTCGCTGCCGAGGACCACGCCGGCGGCCCGAGCCGCGGCGAGCGCGCGGCGGTAGTAGTCGAGGTCCGCGGTGGCCCCGGTCGGGTTGTGGGGGTGGTTGACCCAGGCGATGGCGGCGGCGTCCAGGCGCGCCGGGTCCAGGTCGCCCAGCTCCAGGCGCCAGCCGGACGCGGGCGTCAGGCGGACCGGGTCGCTGACGCCGCCGGCGAACTGCTGGCCCCGGCCGTACACGGGGTAGCCGGGATCGCCCCAGATGGCCGCACGTTTGGGCCCCGCCGGGTCGACCAGCGCGAGGGGGATGTGGAAGATCGCCTCCTTGCTGCCCGCGGTCGGCACGACCTGCGTGGCCGGGTCGACGGCGACGCCGAAGCGCCGCGCGACCCAGTCCGCGATCGCGCCGCGCAGGTCCGCCAGGCCCGCGGCCGTCGGGTACTGGCTGACCGGGTCCAGCCCCTCCACCAGCGCGCGGCGGATGAACGCGGGGGTCGGTTCGACGGGGTCGCCCACCGAGAAGTCGTGCAGCGGAGTCCCGTCGGCCGCCAGCTGCAGCTTCAGGTCCTGGAACCTGGCGAGGGGGTAGCCGCCCAGGCGGCGGAGGAGCGGGTTCACCCCGCGCAGCCTATAGGGGGCGGCACCGGGCCGGTCGCTGCGGCTGTGGACGGCCCGCGTTAGGCTCAAGCCGACCCGGGAGAATGTCGAATGAGAATCTCTCTCGGGGAACGATTCAGCCTCCCCGTGTGTTGGGCACCTTGTGAAGACACGCACAAGCACGGGAGGGTGGACCATGAGTGTCCCGGAGGACCTCCTCGACCTGTACTTCTCTGAGCTCGGCAAGGTGCGGCTGCTGACCGCAGCGGACGAGATCCGCCTGGCCAAGACCATCGAGGCCGGTCGGGAGGCCCAGGAGCAGTTGGACGCGGGCGCGACGGACAACGTCGACGACCTGGAGCGGCTCGCCCGTCAGGGGCAGGAGGCGTTCGACCACTTCGTCGCCGCGAACCTGCGGCTGGTGGTCAGCGTCGCCGCGCAGTTCAGCAAGCGTTCGACGCTGGACCTCGGCGAGCTGATCCAGGAGGGCAACCTGGGCCTGCTGCGCGCGGTCGAGAAGTTCGACTGGCGGCGCGGGTTCAAGTTCTCCACCTACGCGACCTGGTGGATCCGCCAGGCGATCCAGCGCGGGGTCGCGGGCAGCGAGCGCACGATCCGCCTGCCCGTGGCGCTGCACGACGCGCTGGTCAAGGTCCGCGCCGCCGCGGCGCGCCTGGAGTCGGAGATGGGGCGCGAGCCCACGGTCGAGGAGCTGGCCAAGGCCACGAGGCTCACCCCTGCGAAGGTCATCCGCGCCCTTGAGGGCGACCACGCGATGACGTCGCTGGACCGGCCGGTCGGCTTCGACAGCGACGCGAGCGACCTCGGCGAGTTCGTCGCCGTGGCGCAGGACTCCCCGGCCGACGAGGTCGTGGAGAAGGAGTTCGTCGACGGCGTCTTCGCCAAGGCGCAGGAGTCGCTCGACGAGCGCAGCTGGTACGTCCTGACCCGCCGGTACGGGCTGGACGGCCGCCAGGTGCTGACCCTGGACGCGCTGGGCCGCGAGCTCGGCCTGTCGCGCGAGTCGGTCCGCAAGATCGAGAACACCGCGCTGGCCCGCCTGCAGGCCGAGCTGGGCGTCGCCGCCTAGCTCCGCGCGAACCCGCACCACCGGCGCCCCGTCCCGCTCCCGCGGGGCGGGGCGCTCCGGCGCGCGCGCCGGGCTCCCCGGACGCCGCCTGTCACACCCCCGTGGCAAGCTCCACGACCATGAGCGCGATCGCCCCCGCCGCGACGACGACCCTCCTGGCCGCAGGCAGGTGGGCGGGCGGGTACGACGTCAGCCGCGTCGTCCTGCGCGACGCCGCCCGGCGTGGGGCGGTCTGCGTGCGCGTGCGCGACGGGCTCGCGCGACGGGCGGAGCCGGGGCCCCGCGGACCGCTGCTGCTCGAGGCGCGGTCCCGCGGCGGGGAGGTCGTCTGCGAGGTCTGGGGTCCGGGGGCCACGCCCCCCGACGACGCCGCGGCCGCGCTGGAGGCGTGCGCCGCCTGGGCGGGCCTGCGCGACACGCCCGCCGACCTCGCCGACGCCGTCGCCGGGCACCCGGTCGCGCGCGGCCTGCTGCGCGCCGTCGGCGAGGTCCGGCTCAGCCGGCTGCCGCGCGTGGGCGAGGCGCTGGGTCGCGCGGTGCTCGCGCAACTCGTGCAGAGCGCCGAGGCGGCGCGCAGCATCCTGCAGGTCGCCGCCTGCTCCGGCACCGCCGCCCCCTCCGGCCTGTGGACCTGGCCGACCGCCGCGCAGCTCGGCGCGGTGCCCGCGTGGACGCTGCGCCGCTGCGGGGTGTCGCTCAAGGGCGCCGGCGCGCTGCACGCGGGCGCCGTGCACGACGGCCGGCTGACCGAGGCCGGGAGGGACTGGGCGCTGCTCGACCGCCGCCTGCGGACCCTGCCGGGGGTCGGGGTGTGGACCAGCGGGGAGACGCGCCTGGTGCTGGGCGACCCCGACGCGGTCAGCGTCGGGGACTACCACCTGCCCAGCATCGTCGGCGCGGTCCTGGGCGACCCCGGCCGGTCGGCGTTCCGCACGGAGTGGACCGACGAGGAGATGCTCGCGCTGCTCGCGCCGTTCGCCGGCCAGCGCGGCAGGGTCATCCGGCTCTGCGAGCGGGCTGCCCGGTCGGGTCTGGCGCGCCGCCCGCCCCGTCGCGCCGCGCGGGCGGCCCTGTCGGCCCATCGCTACTGGTGACGGGCGTGACGTCGGCGTGCGGCTGGGTGCGGGCGATGTCCTCGGCGTCCAGGGCGATCGCGGCGATCATGGTCGAGAAGATCGACGGGTGGATCGGCAGCAGCACCCACCAGTACAGCCGGCCCAGCAGGCCCTTGGGCGCGTACAGGGCGCGCTGGGTGATCTCGGACCCGGCCTCGCCCGGGCGCATGCCCTCGCCGCCGGCGCGGATGCGGAACTCCAGCCACGCCCGCCCCGGCGCCCAGAACTCCGCGCGCAGGCGGATCACCCACTCGCCGTCGTCGCCGCCCTGGCGCAGCTCCTCCACGCGCCACAGGTCCAGCGCGTCGCCGACGCGCAGCGTCTCGGGGTCCCGGCGCCCGCGGCGCAGGCCCACCCCGCCGGTGAGCCGGTCGATCAGCCCGCGCAGCTTCCACGCCCAGGTGTAGCTGGGCCACCCGCGCTCGCCGCCGATGCGCGACACCGCCGCGAACACGTGGCGCGGCAGGGCCCGCGCGTGGGCGGTGCGCACGTCGCGAAGCAGGGTCGCGCCGGTCCACTCCGGGTCGCCCGGGTACGGCTCGGCGGGGCTGCGGCCGGCCAGGTCGGCGTCGCGCCACGACGTCTCGACCTCGTGGCCGGAGATGCGGGCCAGGGCCAGGCGCAGCGCCTCGTCGTAGGGGACGGTCGGGCCGGGGACCAGGTCCTGGATGCGCTCCCCGTCGGGGCGGACCACGACCTCGTTGGCCAGGCTGTCGATCAGCGGGCGGGCCAGGTCGTAGGGGACCGGGGTGAACAGGTTCACCCACCCCGACGACAGCCGCGGGGTCAGCACGGGCACGCGCACGACCACCCGCCGGGGCAGCCCCGCCGCGCGCGCGTAGCCCTCCATCATGTCGAGGTAGGTCATGACGTCGGGGCCGCCGATGTCGAACACGTGCTCGCGGCCGCTGTCGTCGTCCAGCACCCCGACCAGGTAGCGCAGCACGTCGCGGATCGCGATCGGCTGGGTGCGGGTGTTCACCCAGCGCGGGGTGATCATGAACGGCAGCTTCTCGACCAGGTGGCGGACCATCTCGAACGACGCGCTGCCGGACCCGATGATCACCGCCGCCCGCAGGACCGTCGTGGGGACCGAGGAGTCCAGCAGGATCTCCCCCACCTCCGCGCGGCTGCGCAGGTGCTCGCTGGTGTGCTCGTCGACCTCGCCGAGCCCGCCCAGGTAGACGATGCGCCGCAGGTCGTTCAGCTCGGCGGCGCGGGCGACGTGGCGGGCGATCTTGCGGTCGGCGAACGCGAAGTCGGACTGCGACCCCATCGAGTGCACCAGGTGATAGACCGCGTCGACGTCCGCGAAGGCCGGGAGGATGTCGTCGCGGTCGAGCAGGTCGCCCCTGACGATCTCCACGTCGCCCGCCCAGGGCATGCCCTCCAGCTTCTGCGGGGACCGCGCGAGGCAGCGCACGCGGTGCCCCGCGGCCACCAGGCGCGGCACCAGGCGGCCGCCGACGTAACCGGACGCTCCGAGCACGAGCACACGCTGGTTCATGCGTTCCTTCGTACCCAAGGAGGTCGGCCGGTAGCCTGGCGGGGATGCAGCCGGACCACTACGAGGTCCTCGGGGTGCCGCCGGACGCGGACGGGGCGGCGCTGCGCGGGGCGTACCTCACGCTGATGCGGGCCAACCACCCCGACCTCCGCCCCGGTGACGCCGGGGCGGCCGCGGTGGCGCGCCGGGCCAACGCCGCCTACGACGTGCTGGGCGATCCCGTGCGGCGCGCCGCCTACGACCGCCGCCGCGCGCGGCCGGGCCCCGACCCCCGCCCCACCCCCGGCCCGCAGTGGGTGACCGACCCGCTGTCCGGCGCCCCCCGCCCCCGCGCGACGGCGTACGGCAGCGGCTACTCCGCCGACCGCGACGCCTACGCGCGCGCCTTCTCCGCCGCCACCGCCCGTTTCCTCGTCGCGGTGATGCTCGTCGGGACGCTCCTGCTGCTGGTCCTCGCCCCCCGCTGACGCGTCGCCCGGCCGGGCGAGGGCGGGCAGGTCCGCATGATGCCGGGGTCAGCCTGGGTCGCCCTCAGGCGGCGACGATCGCGTCGAACGTGGTCACGCTTCCGCCGGCGAGTGACCTGCACGCGACCCTCGGCGCGCAGCTGCTCCAGCCGGGTCAGCCGCCCGACCGGCACGATCCGCGCGATCGGCTGGCCGTGATGGGTCACCGTGACGGGCCGACCCGACCGCACGCCCGCCAGGTGGCGGCTCCACCCATCGCGCAACTCACGCACGCCGACATCGACCAGGACCCTCCAGTGGTAGCCCGATCCGGCTCTGTCATCGTCGCCGCACCGCCGGGCGGCGATGGTCGGCAGGACGATGACGGGCGGGCGCGGACGCCCTACCGTCCGCAGACATGAGCGCGTCGGAGTTCCTGATCTTCCTGCTGTTCCTGGTCGGGGTGTTCGCCCTGGTTCTCGGGGTGCCCCTGCTGCTCACGGCCTGGTCGATCCGCCGGCGGAGCGGCCAGCTGGCCGGCGAGGTCGGCCGGTTCCTCGGGGACGGCACCCGGGTGGAGCGGGTGGCGACCGCCCGCGTGCGCTACAGCACGCCGCAGTTCGCGGTCATCGCCGGGTTGATCGTGTTCGGCCTCGCGGTGGGCGGGCCGGACTGGCTGGATGCCGTCGGCTGGGTCGCGGTCGTCGCCGGCGTCGTCCTGGCCTACGTCTGGTACAAGCGGCGGCTCATCGCCACGGTTCCCGGCGAGGTCGTCGTCCTGTCCGCGGAACGCGACTGGATCCCCACCGGTGTCGTCGCACGCATGCCGATCGCGGACTGGAACCCGCGTCGCTCCTGGGGCGAGCGCGTGCAGTCGGTGGGCGGGGAGGTGCTCAGGGTGGACACGTTCGCCCAGCGCGACCTCCTCCCCGACGCCCCGGCGAAGGCATAACCCCCGGTCCGCGACGCGTCATCCGGGGTCTAGGTCCCGAAGACGTCGGGGGCGTGGGCGGCGTCGGCGGCGCGGCGCAGGGGGGCGAGGAACGGCAGGGCCGCGTCGGCGAGGGGCTCGGGGACGCTGAACTCGCCCGCCTCGTCGCCGTCCAGCACGGCGGCCACGATCTGCGCGGCCTGGTTGCGGGCGCCGTACACCACGGTCACGACCTCGACGTCGCCGACGGCGCCCTCGGCGACGAACCCGAAGGCGGGGGCGTTGGCCGGCGCCATGACGTCGGCGGCGAAGCGGTCGAGCAGCGCGGCGCGGCCCTCGTCGTCGTCGGGGAAGTCGGGCAGGGTGGTGACGCGCGTGGCCTCGGGCAGGGGCAGCACCACAGCGGGGCGCAGGGGGCGGCCGTCCCGCGCGAGCAGGTCGCGCGCCGCCTGGCGGCAGACGGCGTCCAGCTCCTCCATCCTCACCGCGGCGCCAGCCCCTCGGCCAGGTCGGCCGCGGCGGTCGTGAACACCGCGTCCCAGTCGTTGCCCGCGGCGATCGGCGGGATCGTGACCTCGACGATCTCCTCGCGCAGGTCGCCGGGGACGGCGAAGGTGTCGGCCGGCTCGATGCCGAAGAAGCGCTCGCGCGCGGCGGGGTCCTCCGGGTCGACGACCTCGCTGGTGAAGTCGCCCGGCCGCGCGACCGCGACCAGGACGAGGTCGGCCCCCCAGCGCTCGACGACCAGGCGCCCCGCGCGGGCCGCCTCGCCGCGCCCGGCCTGCTCGGTCTCGTAGGTGACGGCCACGGCGTCGTAGCCGAGGTCGCGCAGGCCGCCCAGCGCCGCGTCGACCGCCGCGTCGTCGAGGACGTCGCCGTGGTCCAGGACCGTCTGGCCCTCCGCGCGCGGCGGCAGGTCCAGGTCGACGGGGGGCTCGCCGCAGCCGCCGAGCAGCACGGCGGCCAGCACCGCGGCGAGCAGCGCACCGCCCCCGCGCCGCCCCCGGCCCGCGCGCGCGCCGCGCCGGTGACCGCCCGCCCGGCCCCCGGCCGGGCGGTCCGACCACGGGCTACGCACCGAGGGCCTCGCGCAGCCGGGCCACGGGGGTCTCCAGCGCGTGGCGGGTGGCCAGGGCGGCCAGCCGGTCCGCGTCGAAGGTGCCCTCGCGGCGCACCAGCGGCAGGTCGCGGCGGACCGGGACGACGTCGCGCATGGCGGCGAGGTAGCCGGCGGCGGCCAGCAGTCGCTCGCGCAGCTTGGGCGTCTGGCGGTCCGCCGCCGCCACCACGTCCGCGATCCCGCCGTGGACGGCGACGAGCTGGCGCGCGGTCTTCTCCCCCACCCCCGGCACCCCGGGCAGCCCGTCGGACGGGTCGCCGCGCAGGATGGCGAAGTCGGCGTAGTGGGCCGCGGGGACGCCGTAGCGGGCCTCCACCCCGGCCTCGTCGAAGCGCGCCAGCTCCTTCACGCCCTTGACGGTGAACAGCACCCGGACCGATCCCCCTCCGCCCGCGCCGTCGCGGACGAGCTGGAGCAGATCGCGGTCGCCGGTGACGATGTCGACGCGGTCGCCGGGGCCCGCCTGCTCGGCGAGCGTGCCGATGACGTCGTCGGCCTCCCAGCCCACGGCCAGCACGCGCACGGCGCCGAAGGCGTCGAGCACCTCGTCGAGGAGCTCGAACTGCCACGGCAGGTCGGCGGGGTCCGGCGGGCGCTCGGCCTTGTAGCCCGCGTAGGCGGCGACCCGCGGCGCGGGGCGCCAGTCGTCGTCGAGGCAGTGCAGCAGCTCGTCGGGGCGGTGGTCGCGGTACAGCTGCGCGACCATGTCGAGGTAGCCGCGGACCGCGTTGACGGGGCGGCCGTCGCTGTCGGTGATCGTGGCGGGCAGGGCGAAGAACGCCCGGTACGCGAGGCTGGCGGTGTCCAGCAGCAGCCGATGGGCCATGACGGGGCAACGCTACCGCGCGCGGGCCGGGCCGTAGGCTGCGCGGCCATGACCTCTCTGGTGTGGATCTCGGGCGCGTCGTCGGGCATCGGGGCGGCGCTCGCGGCGACCGTGCCGTGGCGCGACGCGACCGTGGTGGACATCTCCCGCTCGGGCGGGACCCCCGGCACCGAGCACCTGCCGGCCGACCTCGCCGACCCCGACGCCTGGTCGCTGGTCGAGGCGCACTTCCTCGCGCGGCTGGCCGGCACCGACGCCCGGCGCGCGGTGTTCGTCCACAACGCGGGGACGCTGGACCCGATGGGTCCGGCGGGCGCGGTCGACTCCCGGGCGTACGCGACCAACGTGCTGCTGAACGCGGCCGCGCCGCAGGTCCTCGGGCACGCGTTCCTCAAGGCCGTGGCGGACTTCCCGGGCGAGGCGCAGCTGTACCTGCTGACCTCGGGCGCGGCGACCAAGCCGTACCCGGGCTGGTCCAGCTACTGCGGCGGCAAGGCGGGGGTGGACCACTGGGTGCGGACGGTCGGTGAGGAGCAGCGCGCCCGCGCCGCGGCGGGGCTGCCCGCCTGCCGCGTCGTGGCCGTCGCCCCGGGGGTGGTCGCCACCCCGATGCAGGAGGAGATCCGCGCGACCGACCCGGCCCTGTTCCCCGCCGTCACGCGCTTCCGGTCCCTGCACGACGCGGGCGAGCTGCGCGACCCCGCCGACGCCGCCCGCCAGCTGTGGTCCCTGGCCGACCGCGACCTCGACCACGGCGCCGTCGTCGACCTGCGCACCCTCTGAGGCCCGCTCCCCCGCCGGGGCAGCGCTAGACGGTGCCGGTGGTCAGGACCCGCTGGACGTCGAAGTCGACGGGGCGCTCGAGCTGGTCGTAGGTGCAGGAGCGGGGGTCGCGGTCGGGGCGCCAGCGGCGGAAGTGGGCGACGTGGCGGAGGCGGTCGCCCTCCATGGCGTCGTAGGCGACCTCGACGACCAGCTCCGGGCGCAGGGGCTCGACGGACAGGTCCTTGCCGTTGTTCCAACGCGACACGTTGCCGCCGGGGCGGCCCTCCCAGCCCTCGTCCGCCCACGGGTGCGGCGCGCCGGGGTCCAGCCGGTAGGGCGCCAGCTCGTCGAGCAGCTCGGCCCGCCGGGTGCGCGTGAACGACGACGCGACGCCGATGTGGCGCAGGCGCCCGTCGTCCTGGTACAGCCCGAGCACCAGCGACCCGACCCCCAGCCCGTCCTTGTGCAGCCGGTAGCCGGCCACCACGCAGTCCGCGGTGCGCTCGTGCTTGACCTTGCACATCAGGCGCTGGTCCTGGGCGTAGGGGATGTCGCGCGGCTTGGCGATGACGCCGTCGAAGCCGGCCCCCTCGAAGACCCGGAACCACTCCTGCGCGACCGCCGGGTCCTCGGTCGAGGGGGTGACGTGGACGGGGGGGCGGACCGCCGCCAGCGCCTCCTGCAGGACGGCGCGGCGCTCGGCGAAGGGCGCCTCGAGGAGGGACCGGTCCCCCAGCGCCAGCAGGTCGAACAGGATGAGCGACGCCGGGGTCTCCCCGGCCAGCAGGTTGATGCGCGACGCGGCCGGGTGGATGCGCTGCTGGAGCGCCTCGAAGTCCAGCCCCGACCCGCGGACGACGACGATCTCGCCGTCCAGCACGCAGCGCGGCGGGAGCTGGGCGCGCACCTGCTCGACGACCTCGGGGAAGTAGCGGGTCAGGGGCCGCTCGTTGCGGCTCCCCAGCTCCACCTCGTCGCCGTCGCGGAAGACGATGCAGCGGAAGCCGTCGAACTTCGGCTCGTAGACCATCCCTGGCGGGATGCCCTTGACGGCCTTGGCGAGCATCGGCTTGACCGGCGGCGACACGGGGAGATCCATGGGCCGGATGCTACGGTCGCGGACTGTGGGCAATCGACAGGGTTCCGGCGGCACGCGCATGAGCGCGGGCCAGCGCCGGACGCAGCTGGTGGAGGTCGGCAAGGCCGTCTTCGCCGAGCTGGGCTACGTCGGGGCCAGCGTCGAGGAGATCGCGGCCCGCGCCCACGTCTCCAAGCCCATCGTCTACGAGCACTTCGGCGGCAAGGAGGGGCTCTACGCCGTCGTCGTCGACCGCGAGGTCAGCCGCCTGCTCGACCTCATCACCTCGCGGCTCGAGTCCGGCCGGGGGGCGCGCGCGCTGCTGTACGGGGCGGCCACCGCGTTCCTGGACTACATCGAGGCCGACCCCGACGGCTTCCGGGTCCTCACCCGGGACTCGCCGCCGGCCATCGGCTCGGGCGGGATGGCCGGGCTGCTCGCCGACGTCACCGGCAAGGCCGAGGACGTCCTGCGCGCCTACCTCGTCGGCGGCGGCCTGGACCCCGCGGTGGTCCCGCTCTACGCCCGCGCGCTGGTCGGCATGGTCGTGCAGGTCGGCACCTGGTGGGCCGAGGAGCGCGAGCCGGCCAAGGAGGTGGTCGCCGCCCACCTCACCGCGCTGGCCTACGTCGGGCTGTCGCGCCTGCGGCC
The DNA here is from genome assembly GCA_030447925.1 of Egibacteraceae bacterium. Lineage (GTDB taxonomy): Bacteria > Actinomycetota > Nitriliruptoria > Euzebyales > Egibacteraceae > JAUJNX01. Next base: position 212,036 of record JAUJNX010000002.1, read on the forward strand.
CGACCCCATGACCCTGTTCAGCGACCGTCCGCCGGACCGCCGGGGGCCGTGAGGCAGCTCCGCGGGTCCACGTCGGCCAGCGAGGGGATCACGACGTCGGCGGCGTCCAGGACGGCGCCGGCCAGCGAGGGTACTCCCACCACCCACAGCCCCGCGGCTTCGCGCCCGCCCGCCGGGGCCCCCGGTGCCGGCGTCGTCACACCGACAGGGCGCGGCGGGCCTCGCGGCGGGCGCGCTTCTCCTCGATCTTCTTGGCGGCCTGGTCCAGTGCGTCGAGGAACTGGGCCATCTCCGTGCGACGCTGCTCGGCCTCGGCGTCCAGCCCTTCGCGCTCGAAGATGCGCCAGTGGCGCAGGAGGGGCCACAGGACGTCGTCGTGGTGGGAGCGCAGGTCGTAGATGCCGGCCTTGGCGATGGTGACGGCCTTGGCGCCGTAGTCGTCCATCCCGGCGCCTGGCATCTCGAAGCCGATGACCTCGGCGACGATCGCCTTGACCGCGGACGACGGGTCCAGCTCCAGCGCGGCGTCCAGGGCGTCGCGGTAGAAGACCATGTGCAGGTTCTCGTCCGCCGAGATCCGCGCCATGATCCGGTCCGCGACCGGGTCGTTGCTGTAGCGCCCGGTGTTGCGGTGGGCGATGCGGGTCGCCAGCTCCTGGAACGACACGTAGGCCATGCCGCGCAGCGTGTCGCGCTGGTCGGCCTCGTAGCCGGTCGACATGATCTGCACGCGCCCGCGCTCCAGCGCGACGGGGTCGACGGCGCGGGTGACCACCAGGTAGTCGCGCAGGACGATGGCGTGACGCCCCTCCTCCGCGGTCCAGCGGTGGACCCACGCGTTCCACGGCGAGTCCTTGCGGCCGAACATGCGGTGGATCTCGCGGTGGTAGCTGGGGAGGTTGTCCTCGGTCAGCAGGTTGACCTCGAAGGCCGTCTGCGCGACGCCCGTCAGCCGCGAGTGGTCGGGCGTCCACGGCTCCTTGTCGAAGTCCCGGCCGAGCGAGTACGGGATGTAGTCGTGCGGGAACCACTCCTTGGCCATGCGGAGGTGCCGCTCGAGCAGCTCCTCGACCACGGGCTCCAGCTCGCCGAGCAGGTCGCGCTCCTCGATGACGCTCATGTTGCGGCAGCTCCTCGTCCAGCGGGTGGTTACGGCTACGTCAGCGTAACCTACGCCAGCGTAACCGAAACTGCCGGCTCGTAAACTCCCTGCGCACGCTGGAGGAACGGCCGGCGCGGCACGGCCCGGGCGGAGCTGATCGCCAGGGGGGCGGGGTAGGGTGCGGGGCATGAGCCAGCTCATCCTCGCCCGGCACGGGCAATCGGTCTGGAACGCGGAGAACCTGTTCACCGGTTGGGTGGACGTGGAGCTCACGGAGCGCGGGGTGGAGGACGCCCGGCGCGGCGGCCGCCTCATGGCGGCGGAGGGCATCCGGGTCGACCGCGCCTTCACCTCGACCCTGCGGCGGGCCATCGACACCGGCCGGATCATGCTGGAGGAGATCGGGCAGGGCGACCTCGAGCAGACCCGCGCGTGGCAGCTGAACGAGCGCTTCTACGGCGCGCTGACGGGGCGCAACAAGGCCCAGACCGCCGAGGAGTTCGGCGAGGAGCAGGTCCGGATCTGGCGGCGCAGCTACGCCACGCCCCCGCCCGGCGGCGAGAGCCTCAAGGACACCACCGCGCGGACGCTGCCCTACTTCCGCGAGGTCGTGCTGGCCGCGTGCGCCGAGGTCGACACGGTCCTGGTCGCGGCCCACGGCAACTCGCTGCGGGCGATCGTCAAGGAGCTCGACGGGCTGTCCGAGGACGAGGTGACAAAGCTGGAGATCGGCTACGGCGTCCCGATCGTCTACGAGATCACCGACGGCAGGCCGACGGGCAAGCGCCTCCTGGAGGAGCCCGCCACCGCCGACGCCCGCACCCCCTCCCACGTCGAGGAACCCTAGGCCGGCCTCCGGGTCGCGCGGGTCAGCCGCGCTCCAAGCGGGCGTGGCGGTCGCCGCAGGTCAGGCAGACGAACTCCACGGCGTCGTCACGCAGCTCCAGCACCCCGCCGCGGCGGGCGCAGCGGGGGCACCGCGCGGACGACGTCCACAGGTCGGGCCGGTCACCGGCCGCCGACCACTCCCGCGCGTCCCCGCGGCGTCGGCGGACGTGGTGGTGGTTGGTGACCAGCCAGGCGGCGGCGAGCACCAGCCCGCCGGCGCCGACCAGCAGCGCGGGCTCCATGCCGCCAACGCTAGAGCGTCGTCTCCCTGTTCGTGAGCCGCCCGCGCCTGCCGGCGGCGCGGTCGACGGTCGGCCGTCCCCGTAGACTCGCGCGGTGCTGACCCTTCTCCCCGACTCCGCCGACCCGCGCGAGGTGCGCGCCGACCTGGTCGCCGTCCCCGTCTTCAAGGGCGGGATCGACGGGCCGGGCGTGCAGCTCACCCTCGCCGCCCTGGGGCTGGACGCCTTCCCCGTCACCCCCGACTTCCGGGGCGAGATCGGCCAGTCGCTGCTGCTGGCCGCGCCGGGGATCGCCGCGGCCGGGGTCCTGCTCGTCGGGCTGGGGCGCATGGACGAGGTCGACGCGACCCGGCTGCGCGAGGCCGCGGGCGTGGCCGCCCGTGCCGGCGCGGAGGTCGAGCGCATCGCCACGACCCTCGCCCAGGTCGACGCCGGCCGCGCGACGCTGGAGGCCGTGGCGGAGGGCTTCGCCCTCGGGGCGCACGCCGACCACCGCTTCCGCACGCGCGACGGGGGCGCCCCCCGGCTCCGCGAGGTCGTCGTGCTGGTGCCGTCGACCCAGATGGAGGACGCGCGCGCCGCCCTCGCCCACGCGACGGTGACGGCGCGCGCCACGCTCGCCGCGCGCGACCTGGTGAACCTCCCCCCCGACCGCAAGCGCCCGCCGGAGCTGGCAGGGCTGATCGCCGACCTGGCCGGGCCCGCGTGCGAGGTGCGGGTGCGCGACCGCGACGACCTGGCGCGCGAGGGCTTCGGCGGCCTGCTCGCCGTCGGCCGCGGTTCGTCGGCCGGGCCGCGGCTGGTGGAGCTGCACTACCGCCCGGAGGACCCCCTCGGGTCGGTCGTGGTGGCGGGCAAGGGCATCACGTTCGACACCGGCGGGCTGAACCTCAAGCGCGGCACGTCCCTGGCGGCGATGAAGAGCGACATGGCCGGGGCCGCGGCGGTCGCGGCGGCCTGCTCCGCGCTGGCCGACCTGGGCATCCGCGTCGAGGTGACCGGCCTGTGCGCGCTCGCGGAGAACATGCCCGGCGGCGACGCCCAGCGCCCGTCCGACGTGCTGGCGTCCTACGGCGGGACGACCGTCGAGGTGCTGGACACCGACGCGGAGGGCCGGCTGGTCCTGGCCGACGCGCTGCGCTACGGCGCGGGGCTGGGGCCCGACGCGATGGTGGACCTCGCGACCCTGACCGGAGCCGCGGCCACCGCCGTCGGCCCCTACGCCGCGGCGCTGATGGGCACCGACGACGCGCTGGTCGGCGACCTGCGCCAGGCCGCCCAGGTCGCGGGTGAGGACGTGTGGCCGCTGCCGCTGTGGCCCGCCCTCGAGCGGTTCCTCGACACCCCCGTCGCCGACCTGGTCAACACCGGCGACGACCACGGCGGCGGGTCGATCATGGGCGGGCTGTTCCTGCGGCGCTTCACCGCGGGCGTCCCCTGGGCGCACCTGGACATCGCCGGACCCGCGTTCCTGGAACCCGAGCTGGCCCGCGGCCACATGCCCGCCGGCGGCACCGGATTCGGCGTCCGCACCCTGCTCGCCTGGCTCGAGCGCCGCCCCGCCTAGAGCGTGTCTGACGGATGGTGGCGGGTGAGGTCGCGGGTCCAGATGCGCATGGAGGCGACGTCGATGGTGCCTTCGAAGACGTACAGGCGTTTGTCGGTGCGCATCGCGACCGCCCGGTAGGCCTTGATCTTGTTGACGCACCGCTCGGTGCTGTTGCGCTGCTTGTAGACCTGGGCGTCAAAGACGGGAGGGCGGCCGCCGGTGCTGCCGCGGCGGCGCCGGTTGGCCTGCTGGTCGGCCGGTTCGGGATCACCGCCCGGACGCGCCGGCGGCGCAGCTGGGCGCGTAGCGCCCGGTTGGAGTAGGCCTTGTCGCCCAGCAGCCGGCCCGGCCGGGTCCGCGGGCGGCCCCCGCCCTGGCCGGCGGACCTTGAGCCGGTCCAGCAGCGGCCCGGCGGCCAGCGCGTCGCCGCGCTGGCCGGCGGTGGTGACCCTGGCCAGCGGCCTGGCGCGGGCGTCGGCCAGCAGATGGATCTTGGTGCTCAGCCCGCCGCGGGACCGCCCGATCCCCTCCCGATCCGCCCGCCGCCGCGACCGGCGGCACCAACGTCACCGTCAGTGCGGTCAGGCGGCGGATCGTTGTGATTCGGTAGCGCCCCCTGTGGGACCGGAGGGTCCCGCCACCTCCTCCAGCACGCCGACCAGCCGGGCGGCGGGCACGTCGGCGGGCGGGGCGTGGCGGGCGCCGGCGGCGTGCTGATGCGCCCGCACCACCGTCGAGTCGATCCCCACCGTCCACTCGCCCTCCCCGGCGTCACAGCCGACCCGCAGCCCGTCCAGCACCCGCTCCCACGTCCCGTCGCCAGACCAGCGGCGATGCCGCTCATACACCGTCTGCCACGGCCCATACCCAGGCGGCAAGTCCCGCCACGGACACCCCGTCCGGGCCCGCCACACCACCCCGTTGACCACCTGCCGGTGATCCCGCCACCGGCCCCCGCCGCGGCGTGGCATCCGGCAGCAACGGCTCGATCACCGCCCACTCTGCATCCGAAAGATCATGACGACTCTGCATGCCGCCGGTCTACCCGGCCCGCACCCAAACCCGCGCAACCACCTTCGTCAGACACGCCCTAGCTGTGCTTCGCCGGGAGGTTGTTGACGGCTGACATGGGTGTGCCTCCTTGGTGGGCCATGTGGGGTCGGTGCCAGTTGTAGTGGTGCAGCCAGCGGTCCAGGTCGTCGAGGCGGTCCTGGTTGCTGGTGTAGGCGGTGGCGTAGGCCCATTCGTGCTTGAGGGTGAGGTTGAGCCGCTCGACCTTGCCGTTGGTCTGGGGGCGGTAGGCGCGGGTGCGCAGGTGCTGGACGTCGTGGGCGGTCAGGACGCCGGCGACGGCCGCCGAGCGGTAGGCCATGGCGTTGTCGGTCATGACCTGCTGGACGGTGATGCCATGGGCGGCGAACCAGGCGATCGCCCGGGCGAAGAACCCGGCGGCGGTGTCTTTGCGCTCGTCGGGGTGCGCCTCGATGTAGGCGACGCGGCTGTGGTCGTCCACCGCGCTGTGCAGGTAGTCAAATCCGACGCCGCTGCGGTTGCGGCGGCCGACCTGGCGGCCCAGCGCCTGCCAGCCGCCGCCATCAGGGATACGCCCTTGCTTTTTGACGTCGACGTGGACCAGCTCGCCGGGGCTGTCGCGCTGGTAGCGCACTACCGTGCGGGTGGGCCGGTCGATGTCGGCCAGCCGCGGCATGCCGTGACGGCGTAGTACCCGGTGCACCGTGGAGCGGGCTTCGCCCAACGCCCAGCCGATCCGGTGGGGCCCTTCCAGCGTCGCGGCGCGCCGGTCAAGGATCGCCTGCTCCCGCTGTGGCGACAGCCGCCCGGGGCTGTGGTGCGGCCGGCACGAGCGGTCGGCCAACCCGGCGTCGCCCTCGGCGTCGTAGCGGGCCAGCCACTTGTATGCCGTCGCCCGCGAACAGCCCAGCGCCTCGGCCGCTACCGCAGGTGTCCAGCCCTGCCGGCGGACCCTGTCCACCAACAACCTGCGGGCAGCCACGGTCAACACCGCACGCGGGTGACTACGATGCGCCACGAGAGCCTCCTTGCCCGGAACCGTGAGAAGAACCAGGCGGGAGGCTCTCACCTCGTCTGCAATCTCCCGAGGAACTACACCTAGCCCGTGTCTCCCGACGCCGGGCTGGGGCGCCGCCCGGCGTCCGAGGTGCGCCTCGAGCTGGCGCCGTCTCCGGCCCCGGCCAGGTCGTCGGCGGTCGCCACCACCTCGAGCAGCGCGCGCAGGTCGGCGGCGGCGGCGACGCCGAGCGCGTCGACGGCCGCGCGGTCCAGGTCGCTGACCGCCGCGTCCGCCTCGGCCAGCCGACCCACGCCCTCGGCGGTGAGGTGCAGCTCGAGCACGTGGGCGTGCAGCTCGTGGCGGCGGCGCTCCAGCAGCCCGCGCTCCTCGAGACGGGCCACCAACCCGGCGACGTTCTGCGGCGTCACCCCCAGCGCGCGGGCGAGCGCGGCCCCGGTGATCCCCGGCGCCCTAGCGACGTGGAGAAGGACCGCGTAGTGGGCGCCCGCGATGCCGGTGGGCCGCAGGCGCTGCTCCTTCGCGGCCTCGACGGCCAGGAACGCGCGCCGCAGGGCCCAGATGACCCGGTGAGAGGACCCCGGCGCGTGCGGCATCGCCTCATCGTAGTGGCTGTTCCAATGACCGACCTATCATCAAGTGCTTGACCTATAACAGGTGATGGCGGAGAGTACGGTGCATGAGCCTCCTGCCGCCCCCCGCCAGCACCCCCCGCACCGCCGTGGTCACCGGCGCCTCATCCGGGATCGGCCTGGCCTACGCCCGCGCCCTGGCCCGCCTCGGCCACCCGCTCGTGCTGGTCGCCCGGCGCGCCGACCGTCTGCAGGACCTCGCCGAGGAGGTCGAGCGGGACCACGGGGTGGTGGCGGAGGTCCTGGCGGCCGACCTCACCGACCCGGCTGATCTCGCGCGCGCCACGGCCCGGGTCGGGGCCGGCGACGTCGCGGTGCTGGTGAACAACGCGGGCATCGGCGGGTACGCGCCCTTCGCGGAGGTCGACGCCGCCACCGTCAGCGCCGTCAACGCGCTGAACGTGCACGCGCCCGTGGCGCTCACCCACGCGGCGGTGCCCCACCTGGTGGCCCGCGGCGGCGGGGCGATCGTCAACGTCGCCTCGATGCTGGCGTTCAGCAGCGGCCTGACCGAGGACTTCTTCCCCGCGCGCGCCACCTACGCGGCGGGCAAGGCCTACCTCGTCGCCTTCACCCGGCTGCTCGCCGGCGAGATCGCCGGCACCGGCGCCGTGGCGCAGGTCCTGTGCCCGGGGATGGTGGCCAGCGGGTTCCACGCGGGCGCGGCGGCACCCGGGCTCCCGCTGATGGCGGCGGAGGACGTCGTGACCGCCAGCCTGGCCGCCCTGCGCACGGGCGAGGTGATCTGCGCGCCGGGCCTGGCGGACCCCGCCGCGGTCGACGCCCTGGCGGGGGCGGAGCGGGCGCTGCTGTTCTCGGGCGGCACCTCGCCCACCCTCGCGGACCGCTACCGGGCCGCCTGACCGCGGCGCCCCGCCGGCCGGCCCGCGCTGGCCGGCCCACGCGGGGTCAGCTCGCGGCCTCCAGGGCGGCGGGGGCGTGCTGGCAGGAGGGGCAGGCGAAGATCGCGCGCAGCGCGGAGGTCCAGGTCAGGACCGTCGTGCCGCACCGGCGGCAGGGCAACCCGTCGCGCTTGTAGACGTAGACCCGCTCGCCGCCGGGGACCTGGCTGCGGGTGCGCACGCCCACGTCGGCCGGGTCGACGGTGAGGATGCGCCCCGCCTTCTCACCGTCGCGGAGCATCGCGGCGACGGTCGCCCAGATCCGGTCGAACTCGGGGCGGCTGAGCGCGCGGGCGGGGCGCTCGGGCCACAGCCCGGTGACGAACAGCGCCTCGCAGCGATAGACGTTGCCGACGCCGGAGAGGATGCGCTGGTCGAGCAGCGCCGCGCCGATCGGGATGGTCCGGCGGGCCAGCGCCGCCCACGCCCGCTCGGGGTCGGCGTCGCGGCGCAGCGGGTCGGGCCCCAGGCGCGCCACGAGCGCGTCCTCCTGCGCCGGGTCGACCAGGTCGCACGCCGTCGGCCCGGCGAGGTGCAGGACGATGTCGTCGGCCACCAGGCGCAGGCGCGTCCCCGCCGTCGTGGGCGGGAGGGGATCGGCGGGGTCCTCGCGGCGGAAGGCCCGGAACTTGCCGTACAGGCCCAGGTGGACGTGCAGGGTGTCCCCCGCCGACCACCGGTAGAACAGGTGCTTGCCGTAGGCCTCGATGCCGGTGAGGGTCTGGCCGTCCAGCACCGCCGCGCCCGCCGCGAACCGCCCCTGGGGCGAGTCGGCGCGGACCACCTTGCCCTTCAGCGCGCGGCGCTGGAGGCGCGCCGCGCGGTGGATCGTGTGGCCCTCGGGCACGTCAGTCGACCACAGCGGCGTCAACCGCCGTCGGGCTGCCAGCGCACCCGCAGGCGGCGTGCGGCCAGGGCCTCGTCCAGCCGCCCCACCGGCGTCGTCGTCGGCGCGGCGCGCAGCAGGTCGGGGTCGGTGCCCGCCTCGGCGACGGCCTGGTTGAGCGCGGCGGCGAAGGCGTCGAGGGTCTCGCGCGACTCGGTCTCGGTCGGCTCGACCATGAGCGCCTCGTCGACGATCAGCGGGAAGTAGTTGGTCGGCGGGTGGAAGCCCAGGTCGATGAGGCGCTTGCACAGGTCGGTGACGCGCACCCCGTGGGCGCGCAGCGACGCGCCGGTGACGACGAACTCGTGCATCGGCCGGTGCTGCGGGAAACCCAGGGGCAGCGACCCGGTCACCTGCGCGGCGACGTAGTTGGCGTTCAGCACCGCCTTGGCGCTCATCTGCGCCAGCCCGTCGCCGCCGAGGGCCAGCAGGAACGCGTACGCGCGCACCAGGACCCCGACGTTGCCGTGGAAGCCGTGGAGGCGGCCGATCGACTTGGGGCGGTCGGCATCCCAGCGGTAGGTCTCGCCGTCCAGGGCGACCACCGGTCCGGGCAGGTAGGGCGCCAGCCGGTCGGAGACGACCACCGGGCCGGCGCCGGGGCCGCCGCCGCCGTGGGGGGTCGCGAAGGTCTTGTGGACGTTGAGGTGGACGACGTCGAAGCCCATGTCCCCCGGCCGCGCGCGCCCGCAGATGGCGTTGAAGTTCGCGCCGTCGTAGTACAGCAGCGCGCCCGCCGCCCGCAGGATCGAGGAGATCCTTGCGATCTCGACCTCGAAGACCCCGACGGTGTTGGGGTTGGTCAGCATCAGCCCGGCGGTCTGCCCGTCGACCAGGCCCTCCAGCGCGTCGACGTCCACCAGCCCGTCGGGGCCGCTGGGGACGGTCACGACGTCGTACCCGCACATGGCGGCGCTGGCGGGGTTGGTCCCGTGCGCGGAGTCCGGGACGATGATCGTGCGGCGGGCGTCCCCGCGGTCCTCGTGGTAGGCGCGGATGAGCATCAGCCCGGTCAGCTCGCCCTGGGCACCGGCGGCGGGCTGGAACGATGCGGCCGACAGGCCGGTCAGCTCCGCCAGCCAGCGCTCCAGGTCCCACAGCAGCCCGAGGGTCCCCTGCGCCGCGCTGTCCGGCGCCCACGGGTGCAGGTCCCGGAACCCGGGCAGGGCCGCGGCGGCGTCCGCGACGCGCGGGTTGTACTTCATGGAGCACGAGCCCAGCGGGTAGAAGCCCGCGTCGATCCCGTGGTTGCGCTGGGACAGCCGGGTGAGGTGGCGCACGACGTCCAGCTCGCCCAGCTCGGGCAGCGCGATGGGGGCGTCCGCGAGCTCCACGCCGGGCAGCGCGCCGGCCGGGTCGACCTCGGGGACGTCCAGGACCGGCAGCGACGAGGCGCGGCGACCGGGCCGGGAGTGCGCAAAGGCGGTCGGCTCGTCCGCGTGGGGCGGTCCCATCAGGGGCATCTCAGCCCACCTCCTTGAGGACGCGGTCCAGCGCGTCGGCGAGGCCCTCGACCTGGGCGGGGGTGCGGCGCTCGGTGGTGGCGACCAGGACGGCGCCGGCGGCGAGGCCGTCGGGCACGACCGGCCCGACCAGCCAGCCCTCCCCCGACAGCGCCCGGACCACGGCGTGGGGGTCGGCGGGGACGCGCAGGGCGAACTCCTTGAGGAACGGGCCGTCGACCGCCAGGTCGACCCCGTCGATGCGGGTGAGCCGGTCCGCGGCGTGGCGGGCCCGGGCCAGGCAGTGGCGGGCCAGCTCCTGCAGCCCGCGCGGCCCGAGCCAGGTCAGGTGGATCAGCCCCGCCAGCGCGCAGAGCGTCTGGTTGGTGCAGATGTTGCTGGTCGCCCTCTCACGGCGGATGTCCTGCTCGCGGGCGCGCAGGGTCATGACGTAGCCGCGGTTGCCGCGGACGTCGACGGTCTCCCCGACGATCCGGCCCGGGAGGCGCCGGACCTGGTCCTGGCCGCAGGCGAGGAACCCGAAGGTCGGCCCGCCGTACGCCAGCCCCTGGCCCAGGGGCTGGCCCTCGCCGACCACCAGGTCCGCGCCCTGCGCGCCCGGGGTCGCGAGCAGCCCCGCGGCGGTCGGCTCCCACTTGACGATCAGCTGCGCGCCCGCGGCGTGCGCCGCATCCGCCCAGGCGCGCACGTCCTCGACGACGCCGAGGGCGTTGGGCTGCTGCACCACGACGGCGGCGACCGTGCCGTCGTCGGGCACCGCGACGGGGGTCCGCCCGTCGGGCCCGTACGGCAGGTCCTCCACGACCCGTCCGAGGGGGTGCCCGTAGGTCCGCACCACCTGGCGAGTGGGCGCGTCCAGCGCCTGGGACAGCAGCACCCGCGACCGGCGGGTCGCGGCGGCGGCCATGGACACGGCCTCGGCGACCGCCGAGGCCCCGTCGTACAGGCTGGCGTTGGACACCGGCAGGCCGGTCAGCTCGCTGATGACCGTCTGGTACTCGAAGATCGCCTGGAGGATGCCCTGGCTGACCTCCGGCTGGTACGGGGTGTAGGAGGTCAGGAACTCGCCGCGCCCGATGATGGCGGGCAGCAGCGCGGGGACGTAGTGGTCGTAGGCGCCGCCGCCCGCGAAGCAGACCGTGCCGGTGACGTTGCGGGCCGCGTGGTCGGCGAGGGCACGCAGGACCTCGTCCTCGCTGCGGCCCGGGGGCAGGTCCAGCGGCCGGTCCAGCCGCGCCTCCGCGGGCAGGTGGTCGAACAGCGCGTCGAGGTCGGCGACACCCACGGCGGCGAGCATCGCCTCGATGTCGGCATCGGTGTGCGGCGCGAACTCCACGGCTGACCTCCCGGCCGGTCGGAAGGGGCCAGGCTAGCCCTGCGCCTGCGACGCCTCCGCGACGTCGGGGGCGGCGTCGGGCGCCACGTCCAGCGCCCGCTCCGACGGCAGGGCCACCACCTGCGCCTCGGTCTCCGCGACCACCGGCTGGACGGCGATCGCGAACACGCCCTGGCCGCCCTGCAGCAGGTCGATGAGGTGGCGCTGGTCGTCCAGCGCGTAGACCCGCGTGCCGTCGCTGACCAGGGTCACGTCGCCGGGCGACATGCCATGGTGGCGGACGACGTCGATGGCTGCGCGGATCTTCTGGAGGCCGACACCGGCGTCCAGCAGCCGCTTGATGAGCTTCAGCTGGACGATGTCCTCGAAGCCGTAGAGCCGCTGGGACCCCGAACCGCCGGCGTCGCGGACCGACGCGCGCACCAGGCCGGTGGTGGTCCAGTAGTCGAGCTGGCGGTAGCTGATGCCCAGCAACTTGCACACCGCCGGCCCGCGGTACCCCGGCCGCTCGTCTCGCTCGTCGCCGAGGCCCGGCAGGGCCTCCTGGCGTGCGGAACGGGCGGCGCGGGGCGATTCCATTCCCGGAATTACACGCGCTGGGGACCCCGTCGGTCAAGCCTCCGCTCCCGAACGGGCATCCACAGGGTGTGGACAACTCTGTGGGGGACGGGGGAACGGGGCCTCCCCGCGGGGAGCCCGGCAGGGTCCCGCTAGCGGAAGTCCTCCGGGCTGACGCTGTCGATGAAGGCCTTGAACTGCTCGACCTGGGCCTCGTCGTCGTCCTCGATCTCGATGCCGGCCTCGGCCAGCACGCTCTCGTCGGCGAAGATCGGGACGGTGGCGCGGACGGCCAGCGCGATGGCGTCGGAGGGGCGCGACGACACGACGACGGACTCGCCGTCGTTGGTCATCTGGATCTCGGCGTAGAAGGTGCCCTCGCGCAGGGCGGTCACCACGATGCGCTCGACCTTGACCTCCAGGCCGGTCAGCAGGTCCTTCATCAGGTCGTGGGTCATGGGCCGCTGGGTCACGACGCCCTGCATCGCGAAGGCGATCGAGGTCGCCTCGACCGCGCCGATCCAGATGGGCAGGAACCGGTCCCCGGCCCGCTCCTTGAGCAGCACGATCGGCTGGTTGTGCGGCAGCTCGACCCGCACACCGACCAGTTCCAGCTCGATCACCTGGGACACCTCCGTGCTTCCAGGACCCGGAGGCCCCGCAGCGAGTCTACGACCTGACCGCCCTGGCGAGCGCTGCCAGGGTGCCATGCACCGGTCTCACGGGACGGGACGATCCTGCGGGGCGCTGCGGGCGAAGGCGCGCAGCGCGTCCTCCAGCGCGCCCCCGGCGGCGGCGGCGGACGGCCCGGGCGGCGCGGGCGCGGCGTCCTGGACGGTGCGCAGCTCCGCGCGGTCCACGACCTGGCCGGCGACGACGAGCTCCGCCCGGCCGACCGGGGTGCCCGCCGGGGCGGGCAGGGGGACGGCCGGGTCGAGCAGCACGCGCCACGACGCCGGCTCCGACGCGGGCAGGGTCACGGCCAGGGGCTCCGTGACGACGACGTCGACGCTGGCGGCGTCCCAGGTGTAGCGCGTCGCGGGGGCGGCCGGGTCGGCCGCGGCGGCGCGGCGGTAGTCGGCGAACCCGTGGTCCAGCAGGGCCGCGGTGTCCGCGGCGCGGTCGGCGCTGCCCAGGACGACGGCGAACAGGGTGCGCCCGTCGCGCTCCGCGCTGGCCACCAGGCACTGGCCGGCCAGGGTGGTGAACCCCGTCTTCACGCCGGTCGCGCCCGGATAGGCCCCGATCAGCTCGTTGCGGTTGGTCAGCGCGGCGGGCGCGAGGGCCGGGATGCGGGCCGAGGGCGCCGCCGCCCACGCGGCGAACTCCGGCACCGCCATGGCGACCTGCGCGAGGCGGGCGAGGTCCAGCGGGGTGGCCTGGTTGGGCGGGTCCTCGGCAAGCCCGCTGGCGTCGGTGAACGACGCCGTCAGGCCCAGCTCCGCGGCGCGGGCGTTCATGCGCGCGACGAAGGCGGCCTCGGACCCGGCGACGTGCTCGGCGACGGCGACGGCGGCGTCGTTGCCGCTGCGCAGGACCAGCCCGGCGAGCAGGTCGGCCATGGGCAGGGTCTGGCCGGGGCGCAGGTTGAGCGTCGCGACGCCGGGGGCGGCCCCCGCTGCGGCGGCGGTCGCCGACACGGTGACGGTGTCGGGCAGCGTGCCCGCCTCCAGCGCGAGCAGTGCCGTCAGGATCTTGGTCGTCGAGGCGATCGGGCGTCCCGTGCCGGGGTCCTCCCCCGCCAGCACCCGCCCGTCGGCCGGGTCCCACAGCACCGCGCCGCGCGCGGACACGTCCGGTGCGGGCGGAGCCGCCAGGCCCAGCTGCTCGACGGGCACGACCGGCGGGAGCGCGCCGGCCGGCGGCGCGGCTGCGGGGGCCGGCGGGGCGGTCGCAGCGGCGGGTGGCGCGGTCGCCGGTGGCGCGGTCGCGGTCCCGGGGGCGGGCGCGGTCGAGGTAGCGGGCGCGGCGCCGAGCAGGGTGAGGGCGGTGGCGGCGGCGGCCAGGCCGGCGCCCGGGACGCGTCGCCGCACCCTCAACTGCCGTTGACGAGGGAGCGCAGCTCCCGGCCCAGCAGCGCGCGCTTCATCCGCCCGGTCGAGGACGCCAGCGTCTCCAGCAGGCGGGTGGCCTGCTTGCGCGTCTCGGGGTTGCGCTGGCGCAGCAGCGGGACGACCAGCTGCTCGAACAGCGCGACCTCGCGGGCGACGAACAGCGCGTACATGCGCAGGTGGCGCGGCTCCAGGCCCAGGCGCAGCAGGTCGCGGGCGGCGCGGGCGGCCGCCAGGTCGTCGGCGTCGAACACCGCGTCCTCGCCGCCCACCGACAGGATCCCGTACTCCTTGAGCGCGCGGACCTCCGCGGGCTCCAGTCCCGTCGCCTCGCACAGTTCGCCGAAGCTGAGCGCCGCGGTGCCGTTGCCCTCCGTCAGCCGCTGGTGGTCGCCGGGCGGGGCTGGGTCGCCTCCCCGGTGGTCCGGGCGCGGTTCCGCCGGGACCTCCATGCCGGGCAGGTGGACCGCGCCGTTGCCGACGGGCGCGTCGATCACCCCGGCGTCGACGCGCTCCAGCTGCTCGCGGATGACCTTGAGCGGCAGGTAGTGGTCCCGCTGCGCGGTGAGGATGAAACGGAGGCGATCGACGTCGTCGTCGGAGAACTTGCGGTACCCCGACTCGGTCCGATCGGGATAGATGAGGCCCTCGCTCTCCAGGAACCGGATCTTGGAGATCGAGATGTCCTCGAACTCCTGCTTGAGCCGGTTCAGGACCTCCCCGATGGTGAAACCGTCGATCGCCACCTTCACCTCTGCCGAGCCGACATCCCTCACGGGCTCACGACGCGTCCGCGACGTAGGCCACGAGCTTGAACTTCCCGACCTGCACCTCGTCACCGGTCTTGAGCTGCCGCTCGTCCGCACGCTCCCCGTTGACGTAGGTGCCGTTGAGGCTGCCGACGTCGTGGACCCAGAAGTCGTGCGCGTCCCGGCGGAACTCCGCGTGCCGGCGGGAGACGGTGATGTCGTCCAGGAAGATGTCGCTCTCGGGGTGCCGCCCCACGGTGGTGAGGTCGCGGTCCAGCAGGAACCGCGCGCCGTGGTTGGGGCCGCGGACCGCGACCAGGAGCGCCGTGCCGGGCTCCAGGTCGAGGGTCGTGATCCCGTCGTCGCCGTCGTCGGCCCCGGTCTCCACCTCACCTTCCGCCCCACTGCTGGGGAGGATGCCCGTGGCGAGGGTCTGGTTGGGGTCGTCGGCCTGCGTGAGCGGGCGGCCGCAGTTGCCGCAGAAGTTGGCGCCCGCCGGGTTCTCATGCCCGCAATGCGTGCAGTACATGGTCCCCCCTCCGGCTTGGAGCCCGGAAATGTCTGCCGGGCCACTCGAGGGTCAGGATGCTACCGCACGACGGCGCGGCGGCAGCGGAACCGCTGTGACCCTCAGGAACCGGTCAGTTCCTGGTAGTCCGTGGCCGACAGCAGGCCGCCCACCTCGTCGGGCTGCTCGGCCTCGATGACGACCATCCAGCCGCGTCCGTAGGGGTCGGCGTTCACCAGCTCCGGGGAGGACTCCAGGGTCTCGTTGCGCTCGACGATGGTGCCGGTCAGCGGGGCGTAGAGGTCCGACACGCTCTTGGTCGACTCCACCTCACCGAACGGTTGACCCTTCTCGACGCGGGTGCCCGAGGCGGGCAGGTCGACGTAGACGACGTCGCCGAGCTGGTCCTGGGCGTAGTCGGTGATGCCGATCGTCACCCGGGGTCCGTCCGCCCGCGCCCATTCGTGCTCCTGGGTGTAGCGGAGGTCGTCGGGGGTGGCCACGTGGGGCTCCTCGGTCGTGCCGGGTGGGCGGGGATCCTAGCGCTGCAGTGCCGCGGCGTCGCGCACGTACTGCACACCCGCCACGTAGTACGCGACGATGCCCACCACGGTGGTCACCCACGCCGCCGCCAGCACGACGGCCGCGCCGGGCCAGCCCATGTTGCCCAGCAGGAACCCGGGGACGCCGATGAGCAGGCAGGCGGTGGCGAACTTGCCGGCCCGGCTGACCGGGACCGGCGGGATGCCGCGGTAGCGGATCGCCACGCCGCCCAGCAAAGCCGCGTCGCGCGCGAGCACCAGCAGGGCCAGGACCAGGGGCAGGAACCCCACGACGACCAGGGTCACCGCCGCGGTGGCTAGCAGGAGCCGGTCGATGAGCGGGTCCATGATCCGCCCGAGCCGCGTGACCTGGTCGAACCGCCGCGCCACGTACCCGTCGACCCAGTCGGTGGCGGCGACGACGCACAGGACCGTGAACGCCCACCCGTACGCGCCGGGGCCGAGCACGAGCCAGACGAACAGCGGCAGCCCCAGCAGCCGGACCGCCGTGATGCCGTTGGCCACGGTCCACACCCGGTCGTGCACCACGACCGGTCGCCCCTCCGGTGCCCCGGCGTCAAACCACCGCACCGGCCCGCTCCCCCGTCGTCTCACCCCTGTCCGGCCCGCCCGATCCTACCGACGCCGCAGCACAGCTCAGGCGGGAGCGCCGACCGCGTCGAGCACCGCGCGGATGTGTGCCAGGTCGTTGCGCTCGTGATGGGCGATGTTGCGCACCACCTGATGGAGGTTGATCCACCCCGAGGGCCCGTCCCAGACCTTGACGTGTCCGGCCACGTCATCCTCGACGTCGTCCAGGACGCGTCGCAGGGCGGACGTCTCGCCCGCCAGCCGGCCGGCCAGCGCGGCGAGCGGCAGCGGCGAGGCGCTGCGGTCGGGGACGCGCGTGCCGGCGAACGGGCCGGGCGCGGGCGCCTTCCCGGCACCCTGGGCGAGCTGGAACGGGTCGGGCAGGTCGCGCGCGAACGGCCGGTGCCGCACGCGGGTCGCGAACGGGCGCGCGAGGGGCACCCACAGCGCCAGCCCGCGGCGCTGCAGCCGCAGGGTCCGGACCAGGTGCTCCAGCCACTGCCCCGCCGACCAGCCCGCCGAGGCACCCGAGGTCCCCGGCGGAGCGGCGGGTGGCGACTGCCAGAGCGTGCGCAGGGGCACGGCGGTCATCCGCTGCAGCACGGGGGTGCGCTGCGACTCGATCAGGGCCAGGCCATGGTGCAGCGTCGGCGATCGCATGGGCACCTCCTGCGCAAGGGTAACGACCGCGCCGACCTCGCAGCCCGCCCGCGGAACGGTCCCGGCCGTCATCACCACCTGTCCGGCGCGCCTGATCCCACCGACGCCGCGAGCCGCTAGACTTCGCCCCTGCACCACCGGGATGTGGCCCAGTTTGGTCTAGGGCGCCGGTCTGGGGGACCGGAGATCCGGGGTTCAAATCCCCGCATCCCGACCACGACCCCGCACCGCTCCGCCGTGGAGGTGGCGGGTGGCCGCCGCGGCGGTCAGTCGCGCACGGTGTAGGGGTTCCGCGCGCTCGTGCGCGGGGCCGGTGAGGATGGCGGGCACGGGGCGCGGGACCGCCAGGGAGCGGGAGGCCAGGGTCCCGACGAGGCGGGGGAAGCCGGGAATCGAGGCGATCAGGCGGAGGGCCAGGGCGGGGCGCGGGTCGCGGTCGCGCAGCGCGCGGGCGGTCTCGCGCTCGATGCGCACCTGGCCGCGCTGCTCGCGTTCCACGGAGGGCCTGCGGGCGCGCTCGACGGCGGCGGTGGCGGCGTCCACGGCGCCCGGGCCGACCGGCGTGGACCGCAGCGGGCCGACCAGGCGATTGGCCGCCTCGGCGGCGTCGACGATCGCGTAATTGATGCCGTTGCCCCCCACCGGGGAGATGACGTGGGCGGCGTCGCCGATCAGGAGCAGTCCCGGCCGGCTCCAGGCGTCGACCGTGGTGATGCGCACCGGCAGGAGCGTGAGCTGGTTGACGTCGGCGAGCAGGTCGATGCGGTCGCCCAGCCAGGGCACGAGCCGGCGGAGCACGGCGCGCAGCGGCTCCACCCCCGCGGCCTTGAAGGCCCCGAACGTGCCCGCGGGCAGGGCGAAGCCCAGCTGCCAGTCCGTGCCCTGGCCGAGCACGGCGAGCAGCTGACCGGGTTCGGCGCGGGCCTCCAGCCCCGACGTCACCGGGTCGCTGTCCCGGCGCGGCACCGCGAACCAGGCGATGTCGATGCTGGCCCCGAGCTCGGTGGCGGCGACGCCGGCGAGCTGGCGGACCTTGGACGTGCGCCCGTCCGCGCCCACCACCAGGTCGGCGAGCACCGTGCGGCGCTCGCCGTCCTGGGTGTAGACCACGCCGGTCACGCGGCCGTCGTCGGCGCGCACGAGGTCGCTGACGCGCGCGCCCATGCGCACGGTGAGACCGGGGTAGCGGCGGGCCTGCTCGACCAGGAAGGGCAGGAACACCGCTTGCGGCACCAGCGCGTAGTAGGGGTACTTGCGACTGGCATTGCGGTAGTCGGCCAGCGTCCAGGTCGCGTCCGGCGTCCGCCACACGAAGGCGTTCCCGCGGACGTGCGGGGTCGCGTCGAGCAGCGGGTCCGCGAGGCCGAGCAGGTCGAGGTAGTCCAGGACGGGCGGGGCGATCGTGTCGCCGCGGAAGCGCCGGTCGAAGTCGCCGCGCGACTCCAGCAGCACCACCTCCACGCCGCCGCGGGCCAGCAGGTGCGCGAGGACCACGCCACCCGGCCCCCCACCGACCACCACACACCGGGTTCGCTCCGCCACCGTAGGTCCTTTCGTCAGTGAACCACTCTACTGGTGGAGGATTCTACCCCGGCGAACCGCCGGCGTCGCGCTGCTCCGGCCGGACCGGCGCGGACGGCCGGACCGAGGGCTGCTCCGCGGCGGCGGCCGCTTCGACGGTGCGGCGCACGGGGTCGAGGAAGGACCCGACCGCGGGGGCGTCCAGGTCGGCGTCGCTGCCGGTGGCCCTGCGGGCCAGTGCCGCCGCGACGATCGCGGGTGCGCCGGGCTGCTGGGCGACCCACTCCCCGGCGGCGGTCTTGGACGGCCACGTGCCGCGCTCCAGCCAGTGCAGCGCCCTGCAGGCGTTGAGCACCGGGTCCGGGCCGTGGCCGCCGTGGCGGTCGTGCCAGTCCAGCGACTCGCGCAGTGCTCGCAGCACCGCGGGGCGCGGGACCGGCGCGATCAGGTCGCGCAGCGGGGGGCCGGTCAGGGCCAGCGCGTGCTCGCGCGCGGCGGCGACGTCCAGGAGGAACCAGAAGCTGGGGTCCCCGCCGGTGGCGACGAGGCGCGTGATCGCCCGCCCGCCGTTGACGTTGAGCAGGTAGGGCAGCGGGTGCCGCGGGCGGGCGAGGACGTCACGCCGGTAGACGACCAGCTCGAGCCCGCGCAGCGGGCAGTCGGCGGCCAGGTCCGCCAGCCGCTCGCCCGCGCCGCGGAGCGTGGCGGCGTCCGGGGCGCGCTCCACCACCAGGAGCAGGTCGAGGTCCGACGCCTCCCCCGCCACGTCGCCGTTGGCGACCGACCCCACGACGGCTGCTGCCACCAGCGGCCGCCCGAGCCCGCGCTCCGCCGCGTCCAGCACGCGGCCCGCGTACGACCCGAGCGCAGGCGCCAGCCCCATCCCCCGCAGCATGCCCCACCGGCGCCACCGGCGAGCGCGACGGCCCCGCTGCGGTGCAGCGCTCTACACTGCGGCGATGTCCGCGACCGTCGACGTGATGCGGGCCGTGCCCGGCCAGGTGGTGCCGCTGCGGCGGGCCGACTACGACGCGCTCGTCGCCGCGGGGGCGTTCACCGACGACCGCGTGGAGCTGCTCGAAGGGGTGCTGGTCGCGATGTCGCCCCAGGACCCGCGCCACGCCGACGCCGTGCGCTGGCTGAGCAGGACCCTCGGACGGGCGCTCCCCCCGGAGCTGGACCTCCAGGTGCAGCTGCCCCTCGCGGCCGGGGACACCTCGGAGCCGGAGCCCGATCTCGCGGTCGTGCCCGCGGGCCGCTACCGCGACGCCCACCCCGACGAGCCGATGCTGGTCATCGAGGTCGCCAACACCAGCCAGGCGCTGGACCTGGGCGCGAAGGCGGCGCTCTACGCCCGCGCGGGGGTCCCGGAGTACTGGGTCGTCGACCTGCCCGCACGTGCCGTCGTCGTCCACCTGGATCCCGCGCCCGCTGGGTACGGCCACCGCACCGAGCACCGGGGCGGCGTCCTGGCACCGGTCGCGGTGGCCGGGGTGGCCGTCGACCTGGGAGAGCTGTTCGGCTGAGGGCGGGCGCCCGTCAGCGGGTCGGGTGCCAGCGGTCGTCGTGGTGGCGGATGCGATCGGTGACGAAGCCGGGACGCAGGTGCTGGTCGTAGTAGTCGGTGTCCAGGTGGTGGACGACGGTGCCGAAGCCGGCCAGGGCCGGGTCGAAGGTCACCGGGAACTGGCCGAAGGTGTCGACGCAGTAGCGGACGGTGGCCAGGGTCGCCGCCCACGCCCACTCCGGCGGCCGGGCTCTCGGGTGGGTGATGATCGCGCCGGCCTTGTCCGCGGGCCACGGGCCCCGGCCCTCGGCCAGCGGCGACGTCGCCGGGTTGCCCCAGCCGCCCGGGCCGTAGCGCTCGGCGTACCAGTGGTCGACCAGCGCCTCCGGCGTCGGGTACCGCGGTGACGGCACGCAGGTCGTGGCCAGCACGCCGGGGATGCCGTGGGTGTGGCGGCGGCCGCCGGGCAGCGGCGCGCGCGGGTTCGCGGGCCCGGCCGTGAAGCCCAGGCCGCGCGTGACCTCCGGCGCCGTGCCGAGCACCACGTCCTGGTCGTAGCCCGACAGGCACCACGCCCCCAGGCCCAGGGCCTCCGCGGCCAGCCGCGTGTTCTGCACCGTGCAGCCCGCCGGGTAGGTGGAGGTGCGCAGCACCGTCTGCTCGTAGACCGAGATGGGCAGCGGCCGGACGAGGTGCCCCGCCGCGACCTGGGCGTCGGCACCGGCGACCCGGCCCCCGGCGAACTCGTCCACCAGGTAGGTCCGCTTGCCCGCGAACAGGTCCACCATCCCGCTCAGCAGCCGACCGGCGTCGGTGACCGGCAGGAGCCAGGTGCTGCCCGGCCGGTTCAGGTTGTGCTGGTGGGTGCCCAGCAGCGGCACCTCCGGCGCGCCTTCTCGGCGCAGCCCGTGGTCGAGGTCGGGCCGCCCCTCCAGCACCTGCACCAGGCCGTCGCGGTAGCAGGCGAGCGCGTGGGCGGCCACGTCCACCGCCCCCTCCAGGCTCACCGGGAGCGGGTCGGGGCGGGGGCGGTACAGGAACACGCCGCGGTCGTTGACCAGCAGCAGCTCGGTGGCGCCGAGGTTGTTCGCCTCCGGCGCCGTGCGCCCGCGCCAGCCGACCAGCTGGGAGAACCCGCCCGACATCGACGCCTCCCAGGCGACGACCCCGTTGGGGCCCAGCGCCGCCCACGCCAGCAGCGCCTCCTCCTCCTCCGACAGCGCCACCGGCGCCCGCGCCGACACGAAGCGCTGGGGGCCGTCGGCCTGGGTCAGCACGCGGCCCGTGACCGGATGCGGGTCGGCCGTCCCGGAGTCGACGCGGTAGCCCCGGCCCACCCGACGGCTGCGCACCGTCGCCAGCACGTCGAACAGGGACGGGGTGGCGGCGCGCGCGGCCAGGTCGGGTGCCATGCCCCGAGCATGCGGGGCCGCAGCGTGAAGCAGAAGCGCACATCTGTGCAGGCAGCCGTAAGCTGCGCTACATGCTCTCGACCCAGCGGCTGGCCCTGCTCCTGGCGGTGGAGCGGACCGGGTCGCTGACGGCCGCCGCCCGCGAGCTGGGCTGCACCACCTCGGCGCTGTCCCAGCAGGTCGCGGCGCTGGAGCGCGAGATCCAGGGCGCGGTGCTGGTGCGCGGGCCCCGCGGCGTCCGGCTCACCGAGGCCGGCGCGGTCCTCGCCCGCCACGCCCGGGCCGTGCGGGGGCAGCTGGTGATCGCCGAGCGCGAGGCGCGCGGCGTGGTCGCCGGGGAGGCCGGCCGGCTCCGCGTCGCCGCCTTCGCCAGCGCCGGTGCCGCCCTGGTCGCCCCCGCGCTGCCCGCGTTCCGGGCGCTGCGCCCGCAGGTCGACGTCGAGGTCGAGCAGCTGGAGCCCAGCGAGAGCATCCCCCGGGTCCACGCCGGCGAGGCCGACCTGGCCGTGGTCTTCACCTACCCCGTGGCATCGCCGCCGTCGCTGGACGGCCTCGCGTCACGCGTCCTGCTCGACGACCCGCTGCTGCTCGCCGTGCCGTCCGGCCACCGCCTGGCGGCGCGGCCGCGGGTGCGCCTGGTCGACTGCCGGGACGAGACCTGGGTGGAGGGGCGCGACTGGGGGCCGAGCGTCCGGCTGCTCCAGGACGCATGCCGGGCCGCCGGCTTCGACCCGGTCATCCGCCACCACAGCGACGACCTCGTGCTGCTCCAGGCGCTCGTGGCGGCGGGGGCCGGCGTGGCCCTGCTCCCCCGGCTCGCCGCGGCCCACCTGCTGCCCGGGGTCGCCGTCGTCGCCCTGCACCGGCCGGAGCTGGCCCGGCGCGTGCTGGCCGTCACCCCGGCGGGCCCGACCGCCCCCGCCGCCGCCCTGCTCCTCGACGCCATCGCCGCGCGCGCCGCCGCCGCCGCGGCGGGTCCGCCGCCGGCGCGGGCTGACGATCAGGCGTGGCGGGCGGGCGGGTCAGACCGCGGCGTCGCGGTCCGGGACGGGCCCGTCCACCGGGGGCAGGGCGGCCAGGGCGTGGCGGGCGGCGAGGGCCGCGGCGGTCGCGGTGTGGCGGGCGCGGGTGATCGGGTAGGCGGCCAGGAAGGGCAGGCTGAGCAGGAGGAAGGTCGCGGGGACCAGGCTCACCAGCGCGCGGAGGGTGGTGGCGACCGACGCCGGCTGGACGGGGACCCCGCCGGCGAGGTCGGCGTTGACGTAGCCCGCCGCCTCCAGCGCGAGGTTCGACCCGGCCAGGCCCAGGGACAGGCCCGCCTGCTGGACCAAGACGAACACGCCGTAGTGGGTGCCCTCGCGGCGGACGCCGGTCTGCAGCTCGTCCTCGGCGACGACGTCGGGGAGCATGCTCCACGGGATCAGGTAGGCGACCGCCGCGCCGGCGCCGACCAGGAACGCGATGGCCGAGAGCTGGAACACGACCAGGATGGTGGTGACGGCGTCCTCGACGTCGGTGGCGTAGCGGACGTAGAGCAGCAGGTTGTTCTGCACGGACAGCAGGCCGAGCCAGGAGAACAGCAACACCCCGGTCACCGCCAGGAACGACGGGTTGCGGGCGCAGGCGCGCAGCTCGGCCAACAGGCGCGGGCGCACCGCGCGCAGGGGCAGCCGCGCGTCCGCTCGCTCCACAGCCGTCTCCTCGCCGCTGGGGCGTCGAGGGCGGCCCGTGGCCGCCCCGTCCGCAAGCTGTCCGCGGGCGGGGGCGGGTCGCGGGGGCCGGCGCGGCGTCAGCGGGTGCCGAACACCTCGGTGCGCGCGGCCACGGCCGTGTCGGGGTAGTCGCTGAAGACCCCGTCCACGCCGAGCTCGAAGAACAGGCGGTACTCGGTCGGCGCGTCCCCGGTCGCGCCGGGGTAGGCGGGTGCGGCCGGGTCCCCGGCGCGCAGGTCGGCCGGCAGGAACACGTTCTCGTTGCGGAACGTGTAGGGGTGGACGACGAGGCCGCGCCGGTGGGCGTCGTCGACCAGCGTGGTCGGCGCCAGCAGGCGGCCGTCGGCGTCGCGCGGGATGACGCGGTTCTTGTCCGGGCCGATCCCGTCGGCGTAGCGCGCGATGGCGCGCAGGCCCTCGCGGGTGACCAGGTCGTCGTAGGTGCGCGGGTCGCCCGCCGCGACCAGGTCGTAGGGCGCCCCGCTCCCGCCGATCAGCTGCACCAGCGGCAGCCGCGTCATCCGGGCCAGGTCGCGCAGGTTGGCGGTCTCGAAGGACTGGATGAAGACCGGGTCCGAGGGGCGCCGGTAGCCGGCGGCGTGCAGCGCGGCGACCAGCGGCTCCTCGAGCGACAGGCCGATGCCGTCGAAGTAGGTCGGGTGCTTGGTCTCGGGGTACACCCCGACGCCCTCCGCCCGCGCCAGGGCGAGGACCTCGTCGAGGGTCGGGATCTCGTACAGCCCGTCGAACGCGGTGTTGTCCGGGCGCAGCTCGGGGATGCGCTCGGTCGCCCGCAGCGTCTTCAGCTCGGCCAGCGTGAAGTCCTCGGTGAACCAGCCGGTCAGCTCGACCCCGTCGATGGTCCTGGTCGTCCGCCGGTCGGCGAACTCGGGCCGGTCGGCGACGTCGGTGGTGCCGCCGATCTCGTTCTCGTGCCGGGCCACGAGCACGCCGTCGCGCGTCGACACCAGGTCGGGCTCGATGTAGTCCGCGCCCATGTCGATCGCGAGCTGGTAGGCGGCCAGCGTGTGCTCGGGCCGGTGCCCGCTGGCACCGCGGTGGCCGATGACCAGGGGCAGCTCGCCGCCCCGGCGCCACGGCCGCTCGTTCGGCTCCGTGCGGGTGGTGGCGGTCGCGCCGGCGGCGAGCGCCAGCAGCACCGCCAGCGCGGTCAGGACGACCACGGGCAGGCGGATGGGTCGGAAGCGCACGAGTTCCCCCTCGTCGGTGCGAACCGGACGTCCGGACGGTACGGGGCCGGGGTGACGCGCAGCGGACACGGCGCCGACGGGCGGGGGAACGAACCGGCGGGTCGCGCGGTTCGTACGGTCATGGCCGTATCGGCAGGGAGCGGCGGCGAGCCGGGCGGGGTGCTGCGCCTCCCCGCCCGCGCGCTGCTCGTGGTGGGCGGCCTCCCCGGCGCGGGCAAGAGCACGCTGCTGCGCCGGCTGTTCCCCCGCGACACCCCCGGCGTGACCGTCCTGGACCCCGAGCACGTGCACGCCGCCGTCGCCGGGCTGCTGGGCAGCCGGCGGGGGTACCGCCTGTACCGCCCCCTCGTGCACCTGTGGCACGGGGCGGCGGTCGTGTGGCGCTGCGCAGCCCCGGTGCGATCGTCGTCCACAGCACCGCGACCCGGGGGTGGGACCGCCGGCTGCTCGCCGGGGCCGCCCGGGGGCGCACCGCCCACCTGCTGTTCCTCCAGGTGGAGCCGGACACGGCCGTCGCCGGCCAGCGCGCGCGCGGGGGCGGCGACTGACCGCGGCCGGCATGCGCCGCCACGTCCGCCGGGAGGCCCGGCTGCGGGCCGATCTGGCGGCCGGCACCCTGCCGGCCGGGAGGGCTTCGCGACCGTCAGGGTGGTCGACCGCGCGGGGGCCGACGCACTGGAGGCGGTCACCTTCGGTGAGGTCGCTCCACAGCTGGTGTGAGCACGCACACCCCTACTCACGGTCCGCGATCGGCTTCTGACTCGCCGTCGTCACGGACCGATCATCCGGACAGGACCGATCGGTAGGAGCGAAGCATCCCATAACCCCCCGTACAGTGCCGCCCGGACCGGGAGCAGGGGGGCGGGACGAGGTGGACGACGTCGGAACGCGCGTGCACGACGCGCTGGCGCGGCTGGACGCCGCGGAGGGCGCGGCCCGGCTGACCCGGCCCGGGGAGGCGCAGGACGCCGTGCGCGACCACGTCCGCGCCGGCGCGGCGCTCCTGCGCGAGGCGCTGGCCGCCCTGGAGCAGGGCGAGGCCCGCGCGGCCGCGCGGGTGCGCGTCCGCGACCGGTTCGATGCCCTGCTCGACGGCGCCCGCCTGGTCCCCCGCGACGCCCTGGACCAGGTCCAGCACGCGCTGCGCCGCCGCGGGCCCCTGGGCGACGCGACCCTCGACGCGGTCGAGCGCATCACCGCGGCCTGCGCCCGCGCCTTCTACACCGTCCCGCCCGAGACGCTGTCGGTCCCCGTCCGCGCCCACGTCGACCGCATCGCCGCCCTCAGCGGGCTGTCCGCGGCCCCCGCCACCCGCACCCGCCTGCACCGGCTGCTCGCCGACACGGCGGCGTTCGCGGGCTGGCTGGGCTACGACCTGGGGCAGCCGGGCGGGGCGCGGGCCTGGTTCGGCCTCGCCGGGTCGGCCGCCCGTGAGGCGGGGGACGCGGCGCTGCACGCCCTGGCGGTCGGGTCCACCGGGCAGAGCCACTCGGTCTTCCTCAACGGCATCGCGGAGGGCGACCCGCGCCGCGCCCTGTGGTTCCTGGTCCAGGCCGAGCGCAACCTGCCCGCCGACGCCCCGGCGCGCGCCCGCGCCTGGCTGTGGGCGCTCACCGGGCGCGAGAGCGCCGTCAACGGCGACGCCGGCAACGCGCACCGCTACCTGGACCTCGTCGCCCAGGCCCACGCGACGCGCGCGCCGGCGGACCCGGGCGGCGGCTTCCTCGCCGACCTCGGGTGGTTCCGCGACCTGGAGGACCCGTGGTGGCTGGACTACACCCGCGGGCGGGCGCTGGGCCGGCTCGGCGACGACCGCGCCGTGGCGCTGCTGACGGGTGTGGCCGGGGGCTCGCCCGACCTGCGCCAGCGCTGCAACGCGCTGCTGGACCTCACCGAGCTGCGCCTGGCCGGCGACGACCTCGACGAGGCGGCGCGCCTGGCCTGCGACGTCCTGCCCCTGGCCCACGACGCGGGCCTGGTCGCCCACGTCGCCCGCATCCGCGGCCTCCGCGACCTCGCGCCCGCCCGCGCCGACGCCGCGTTCGCCCACTTCGACACCCTGGTCACGCAGCTCACCCGCACCTGAGCCGGCCCGCGCCCCGGCGATCATCCGCGGCCCGCGCGGGGAAGGGTCGCGGGCGGGGACGACCGGGAGGGACGTGTGGAGCAGCGGTACGACGTCGTGGTGATAGGAGCGGGACCCGCGGGCACCGCGGCCGCCCTGCGGGCCGCCGAGCTGGGCGCCAGGGTCGCGGTCGCGGAGGGCGACCGGGTCGGCGGGACCTGCGTGAACACCGGGTGCGTGCCGACCCGGGCGCTGGCGCGGACCGCGCGGCTCATGCGCGACGTGCGCAGCGCGGCGGACTACGGGGTCCTGACCACCGCCCCGCGGCTGGACTGGGACCGGACCGTCGCGCGCGTGCGCGAGATCGTCGACCGCGTCCAGGCCGGCAAGGACACCGCGGCGCGGCTCGACAAGGCCGGGGTCGACCTGTACCTGGAGGGCCGTGCGCGCTTCACCGGTCCCACCACCCTGGAGCTGGCGGGCAGCGGGCGGCGGCTGCACGCCGACCGCGTCCTGGTGTGCGTCGGCGGCCACTCGCGCCGCCTGCCCATCCCCGGCGCCGACCTGACCACCACCGCCGAGCACCTCCTGGACCTGCCCGCCCTCCCCCGCGAGGTCGCGATCGTCGGCACCGGCAACACCGGCGTGCAGATCGCGACCATCCTGGCCGCGTTCGGCAGCCGGGTGACGCTGCTGGAGGTGGCCCCGCGGATCCTGCCGGGGGCCGACCACGACGTCGCGCGGGTGCTCGCCGAGAGCTTCGCCGCGCAGGGCGCGCAGGTGCACACCGGCATCGGCGGCGTCGAGCGCGTCGAGGACGCCGGCGGGCGGCGGCGCGTGGTCTGGAGCGACGACACGGGCGAGCGCAGCGCCGAGGTCGACGCGGTCGTGATGAGCGTGGGCTGGCCCGCGTCCGTCGAGGACCTGGGCCTGGACGCCGCGGGCGTGACGGTCGGCCGCAGCGCGATCCCCGTCAACGCCTACCTGCAGACCGACGTCCCCCACATCTTCGTCCCCGGCGACGCCAACGGGCAGGCGATGCTGGTCCAGGCCGCGGAGTTCGAGGCCGTCGCCGCGGCCACCAACGCGGTGCTCGGGCCGACCACCAGCGTCCCGCACGGGCTGCTCCCCTGGGGCGGGTTCACCGACCCCGACATCGCCGGGGTCGGGCTGACCGAGCACGAGGCCCGCGAGCGCGACCGCGAGTGCCTGGTCGCGACCGTCGCGTACGACGAGCTGGAGCGCGCCCGGATCGACGACCGCACCACCGGCTTCCTGAAGCTGATCGCGGACCGGCGCCGGTCGATCCTGCTCGGCGCCCACGCGGCGGGCGAGGCGGCCGTCGAGGTCATCCAGGCGGTGACCACGGCCATGGCGGCCGGCGCGGACGTCGCCACCCTCGCGCGCGTCGAGTTCGCCTACCCCACCTACACCGCGGTGATCGGCGCCTGCGCCGCGCGGCTCATGGCCGAGCCCCTCCGCACCCGGTAGCCTCCGCAGCCCCGCCCGGGCCGTCCCGGGAGGGGTTCGGCGCAAGGGGAAGCGGACGCATGACAGAGCCGGCGCAGACCTTCGTGAAGTGGACCGTGGCGCTCCTGGTCCTGGCCGGTGTCGTGCTCTACGCGCTGGAGAACCTGGGGCCCGCGATCTCCCAGGGCGTCGCCCTCGGCGGCGACGAGGAGCCCGAGGACGACGGCGACATCGCCGAGGGCGGTCCCGTGAGCGACGGCGCCATCGCCCCCGTGGTCGACGTCTCAGTGGCGGGCGGCACGGCCACCGGGCTCACCGCCCCCACCCTGACCATCGGCCCCGGCCCCGGCGACGCCGCCCTGCTCGCCTTCGACCTGGTCCAGGGCAGCCCCGACTGCCTCGCCACCCTGAACCTGGAGATGTCGGTCGTGTCCGCGACCGGGCCGACGGAGCTGGGCGCCTACCCGTCGGGGGTCTTCGAGACCGGCGGGCTGGCCGACGCCGGGCCAGTGCAGGGCGAGCTCGTCCTTGACCGCACCGCCCCGCCGGTGCAGCTGACCGACGGCACGCCGGGGCGGCTGCGCTGGGACGTCCTGGACGTCTACCGGACATGGGCGTCGGGCCAGCCGTTCGCCGGCGGCGCGACGGTCCCCGAGGGCACCCGCTTCACCGTGGCGGTGCGCGCGACCGACGAGGGCGCGATCGGCCGCGAGGTCGTGTTCGACGCGTCGGAGTCGCCCAACGGGCCGACGCTGGTGTTCACCGGCGTCCCCGGCTGCGGCGCCTGACCGTCAGCGCGACCCGCGGCCCGCGGCGCGCTCCTCCCAGCGCTCCCGGACGCGGTAGGTGACGACCAGCGGGGTGCCGCCGAACCCGAACGACTCGCGCAGGCGCCGCTCCAGGTAGCGCAGGTAGCCGGGCTCCAGCTCACCGGTGGTGAACACCCGGAACGTCGGCGGCCCCACGGCGACCTGGGTGATGTAGCGCAGGCGCACCTGGCGGCCCTTCGCCAGGGGCGGCGGGCTGGCCGCGACGGCGTCGGCCAGCCAGGTGTTGAGCTGGGCGGTGGCGATGCGCTTGGACCACTCCTCCAGCACCGCGTCGATCACGGGCAGCAGCCGGTCCAGGCCGCGCCCGGTCGCGGCGGAGGTGCGCACGACCGCCGCCCACGACACGAACCCGAGCAGCCGGTCCTGCTCGCGCTCCAGCCGGTCGCGCCGGTGCTCGTCGACCAGGTCCCACTTGTTCCACACCAGCACCAGCCCGCGGCCCGCGTCGATGATCTGGCGGGCCAGGCGCTGCTCCTGCTCCCCCAGCGGCTCGGACACGTCGGCGACCAGCAGGGCGACCGCCGACCGGTCCAGCGCCTGCACCGTGCGCACCGTCGAGTAGTACTCCGTGGCGTCGCCGCGCCGGGCGTGCTTGCGCAACCCCGCGGTGTCCACGAAGCGGTAGGCCCGGCCGTCGCCGACCTCCACCGTGGTGTCGACCGCGTCGCGGGTGGTGCCGGGCGCGTCGTGGACGATGACGCGGTCCTCGCCGAGCAGCCGGTTGAACAGCGACGACTTGCCGACGTTGGGGCGGCCGATGATGGCGACCCCGGGGACGTCGTCGGCGGGCACCGCCTCGCGGTCGAAGCCGCCCGCGTCGGCCACCCGGTCCCAGACCTCGTCGAGCAGGTCGCCGGACCCGCGCCCGTGCAGGGCGCTGACGGGCACCGGCTCGCCCAGGCCCAGCGCGGACAGCTCGGCGACGGACGCCGTCAGCGCCGACCCGGCGCCCAGCTCGTCGACCTTGTTGGCCACCAGCAGGACCGGCACGCCGGTGCGCCGCAACCAGCCGGCCGCGGCGGCGTCCTCCTCGGTGATCCCGACGGTGGCGTCGACCACCAGCAGGACGAGGTCGGCCCCGGCGGTGGCGCGCTCGGACTGCTCGCTGATGGCGGCGTCCAGGGTCGCGGTCTCGTCGCGGGCCCAGCCCGGCGTCCACCCGCCGGTGTCCAGCAGCGTGACCTCGCGCCCGCGCCAGTCCAGCTGGTGCGCGGTGCGGTCCCGGGTGACGCCCGGGCGCTCCTCCACGATCGCGTCGCGCCGGCCGACCAGGCGGTTCACCAGCGTCGACTTGCCGACGTTGGGGCGCCCGACGATCACGACGGTGGGCGCGCCGGACGGGCGGATGCGCCCGATCCCGCCCGCGCCGACGCCGCCGCGGCGCCGGGTCGCGCTGGGCCGCCGGGGCCCGGGGTCGGAGAGGTCGGTCACCCGCGGCCCTCCGCCAGCGCGGTCACGCGGTCGCGGAGCAGGGTGACCAGCCGCTCCACCAGCTGCTCGACCGTGGCGTCGGTCCCGTCGACCTCGACCACGCCGTCCGCGCGCGCCATCGCGTGCGCATCGCGGCGGTCGCGGCGGACCAGGGCGTCGGCCTCCGCCGCGACGTCCCCGCCGCGTTCCGCGGCGCGGCGCAGCGCCCGCTCCGCCGGCGAGGCGGTCAGCCAGACCTTGAGGTCGGCGTCGGGCACGACGACGGTGCCCGCATCGCGGCCCTCCACGACCGCGCCGGCCGGGTCGTCGCCGACCTCGTCGCGCTGCAGGTGCACCAGGTGGGCCCGCACCTCCGGGATCGCCGCGACGTCGGAGACCACCGCGGTCACCTCCGGGCCGCGGATGTCGTCCTCGACGTCCGCGCCGTCCAGGCGGGTGCGCCCGCCGGAGCGGGCGATCCCGGCGCCGCGCACGACCTTGGCCGTGGTGGTGGCGTCGGCCGGGTCCACCCCGGCGCGCAGGACGGCCAGGGCCGCCGCGCGGTAGTAGGCGCCCGTGTCGACATGGCGCAGGCCCAGCCGGGTCGCCAGCGCCCGCGCCAGGGTGGACTTGCCCGCCCCCGAGGGCCCGTCGATCGCCACCACGGTCATGCGACCGGCCTCCATGTCACCCCCGCGGACCGCAGGTCCGCCCAGAACTCCGGATAGGTCTTGGCCACGCAGCCGGGGTCCTCGACCACCACGCCGGGCACCCGCGCGGCGACCGCTGCGAAGGCCATCGCGAGGCGGTGGTCGTCGTGGGTGGACAGCCGCGCCGGCCCCCGGGCGCTGCCGCCGCGCACCACCAGTCCGTCGGGCTGCTCGGCGACCTCCACCCCCAGCTTGCCCAGTTCCGCGGCGAGCGCCGCGAGCCGGTCGGTCTCGTGGGTGCGGGCCACCGCCACCCCGGTGATCCGCGAGGTCCCCGGGGCCAGGGCCGCCAGCGCCGCGACGGTCGTGACCATGTCGGGCATGGCGCGCAGGTCGACGTCGACGGGCGCGGGCAGGTCGGGACCGGTGACGGTCAGCGCGTCGCCCTCCCGCGCGGTGGTCGCGCCCATGCGCGCGAGGACGCCGGGCAGGTCCGCGTCGGGCTGGCCGCTGCCCTTGCGGGCGTTGACCACCGTGACCGCGCCGCCGGTCGCGACGGCCAGGGCGAGCAGGTGCGCGGCCGCGCTCGCGTCGTACTCGACGCCCACGCGCCGGGCGCGGTAGCCGCTGCCGCCCCGGACGTGCCAGGTGGCCTCGCCGTCGGCGGTGATGTCGGCGCCCCACTCGCGCAGCAGGTCCGCGGTCAGGGCGACGTAGGCCAGGGCGGTCTCCCCGGCGACGCGCACGCGCACGTCGCGGCGGGCGCACGGCGCGACCAGCAGGACCGCGCTGGCGAACTGGCTGCTGCGGGTGGCGTCCACGGTGACGGCGCCGCCGTCCAGGCCGCCGCCGTCCAGCGTCACCGGGGGCCGGCCGTCGTGGTCGCGCGCCCCCGCGCCCAGGTCGCCCAGGGCGCGGACCAGCGGGCCGACGGGGCGGCGCAGCAGCGGCGGCAGCCCGGTGACGGTGGCGGGGCCCGGCGCCAGGGCGGCCAGGGCCGACCCGAAGCGCATCGTGGTCCCCGACAGGCCCGCGTCCAGGGGCGCGGCGGGGGCGCGCAGGCGGGCGCTCCCGCCGGTGACCCGCCAGGCGCCCGGCTCCTCCTCCACCCCGATCCCCAGCCCGCGCACCACCCGGCGCATGGCCTGGGAGTCGTCGCTGTCCAGGGGGTGCTCCAGGACGCTGACGCCGTCGGCCAGCGCCGCCAGCACGAGCAGCCGGTTGGTGACGCTCTTGCTGGCCGGCGCGCGCAGCCGCGCCACCACCGGCCCCGACGGCACGACCTCCACGGCCATCACGGCCGGTGCTCCAGGACGTCGTAGCCGCGGGACTCCAGGGCGGCGCGGGCGCGGGCGGCCTGCTCCTCACCGACGATGGCCAGGCGCAGGGTGCCGCGCCCGCCCTCGGGGTCGTGCTCGACGGCGATGTCCTCGATGTTGACCGCCACGCTGCCCACGCCGGTTGCGACCTCGGCGATGACCCCGGGCCGGTCGGGGATCGGCAGGTGCAGCTCGACCAGGACGCCGGTCACGCTCTCCTTGCCCGGCAGCGCCCGCCGCGCCGCCCGCGCGTCGGCCAGCTCCCGGCGCAGGCCAACGTCGTCGCCGACCGACAGCAGCGACCGCAGCGACCCGATGCGCTCGCGGTAGTCGTCGAGCACCGCGACGATCGCATCGCGGTTCTGCGCGCAGATGTCCAGCCACAGGTCCGGGTTGCTGGCCGCCACCCGGGTGGCGTCGCGGAACCCGCCGGCGGCGAGCAGCAGCAGCTCGGCGTCCTGCTCGCGGGCCCGGTCCGCCGCGAGGTTCATCAGGGTGGTCGCCGCGAGCTGGGGCAGGTGGCTGGTGACCGCCACCAGCAGGTCGTGGCGCGCGGGATCGACCGCCAGGACCCGGGCGCCGACCCGCGACACCAGGCCGTGCAGGCGCCGGTAGGCGTCGGGGTCGGTGGACGCGGTGGGCATCAGCAGGTAGGTCGCGCCGACGAACAGGTCCGGCGTGGCGTGCGCGGCGCCGCCCTCGTGCGAGCCGGCCATGGGGTGCCCGCCGATCACCGAGACGCCGGGCGCGACCGCCGCCTCCATCGCCGGCACCAGCCGGGCCTTCACGCTGGCGACGTCGGTGAGCACGGCGCCGGGCGCCAGCACGCTGCCGACCTCCTTGGCCGCCGCCTCCACCGCGGACACCGGCACGGCGAGCACGACGAGGTCGGCGCCCTCCGCGGCCTCCGCGGCGCCGGGTGCCGCCCGGTCGATCAGCCCGCGGGCCAGGGCGGTGGCCACCGCGCCCTCGTCGCGGTCGGCGCCGACGACCTCGGCGACGTCGTCCAGGCGCCGCAGCGCGGCGGCGAGCGACCCGCCGACCAACCCGGTCCCCACCACCGCGACGCGCATGGGAGCCACCCTACTCAGCGCGCCGGGCGCCGTTGCCCCCCGCCCGGGCGGGTCGGACGGGCCGCTGGCCGGGCGGGTCATTCGGGGAGGTCGCTGCGCAGCTGCCGGGCCTCGTGCAGGTAGACGTGGCGCAGGTCGGCGCGCGAGCGGTCGGTCTCGACGTGGGCCATCACCCGGATGCACAGCGGGATCGCGCTCCCGCCGGTGATGTCCAGCTCCAGCGCGCACATCATCGGCACGTCGCTGATGCCCGCGGCGCGGACGGCGGCGGCGGGGAACTCGGCGTGGATGTCCGGGGTGGCGGTGAACAGCAGGCTGACGACCTGGTCGTGGGTGAGCCCGTTGCGCTCCAGCAGGGCGGCGAGCAGCTCGCTGGTCCGGGCCAGGACGTGCTCGCGGGTGTCCGCGGGCAGGGTCGTCGCCCCGCGCAGCGCCGCGATCCTCACCGCGACGCCCGCGTCGCCCGTGGCGGCGCCGGCTGCTCGGGGCGGTCGAGGTTGCCCCGCTCCACGGCCCCCCACAGCGACCGGATCTCCGCGCCGGTCAGCGGCCGGAACTTGCCCGGCCCCAGCTCGCCGAGGGTCAGCGGCCCCAGGCGCACCCGCGCGAGCCGCTCCAGCGGCACGCCGACCGCGGCGAGCATCCGGCGCACCTCGCGCTTGCGCCCCTCCGCGATGGTGAGCTCCAGCAGCGTCTTGTCCCCCGACGAGCCCAGCTCGCGCACGCTGCGAGCACGCGCGGGGCCGTCCTCCAGCTCCACGCCCTCCAGCAGCGCGCGCACGGCCTGGCGCTTGAGCTGGCCGCGGATCTGGGCGACGTAGGTCTTCTCGACCTCGTAGCGCGGGTGCGACAGCCGGTTGGCCAGCTCGCCGTCGTTGGTCAGCAGCAGCAGGCCCTCGGTGTCGCGGTCCAGCCGGCCCACGGGGTAGACGCGCGGGTTGGCGGGCACGAGGTCCATGACCGTGGGCCGCCCCTGCGGGTCGGTGACGGTGGTGACGACCCCCGCCGGCTTGTTCAGCAGGAAGTAGACGAGGTGGGGGTTGGTCGCCACCCGCTCGCCGTCCACGGTGAGGACCTGGGTCAGCGGGTCGGCCTTGGACCCCAGCCCGACGACCTCGCCGTCGACCGCCACGCGGCCCTCGGCGATGAGCTGCTCGCAGGCGCGGCGGCTGCCCACGCCCGCCGCCGCCAGGACCTTCTGCACGCGCTCGACGGCCACGTCAGTCCCCCACCTGGTCGGCGAGGTCGCGGCGCGCCGCCCGGTAGCCCCCGGGGCCCGGCTCCGCGGGCAGCGGGCCGGCGGGGGTGAGGTCCGGCAGCGCGGGCAGGTCGGCGATGTCGGCCAGGCCCAGGCGTTCCAGGAACGCGGGCGTGGTCCCGTACAGCAGCGGCTGGCCGGGCGACGGGTCCCGCCCGACCTCGGCGACCAGCCCGCGGTTCACCAGGCTGCGCACGGCGCCGTCGGCGTCCACCCCGCGGATCTCCGACACCTCCGACCTCGTCACCGGCTGCTTCCAGGCGATGATGGCGAGCGTCTCCAGCGCTTGCTGCGACAACCGGCCCGACCGGCCGGACAGCACGAAGCGCTCGACGTACGCCGCCGACCCGGGGTCGGTGTAGAGGCGCCAGCCGTCCTCGGTCTCCCGCAGCACGAACCCGCGGCCCTCGTCCACGCAGCGGCGCCGGTGGGCCTGCAGCGCGGCGACGACCCGGTCGGTGGGCAGCTCCAGCACCTGCGCCAGCGCGTGGGCGTCGACGGGCTCGTCGGCGGCGAACAGGATCGCCTCCACCGCCCGCTGGGCCCACGGCTCCAGGGCGGTCCAGTCGTCCCCGGTCATGGCGCGACCGCGACGACGGCGGCCTCCGGGGAGCGGGCGGGCGCGTCGGCGCGCCGCACCGCCAGCTCCGCGTCGGGCCCGTCCTGGTCGAGGTCGATCAGCTCCAGCTTGTACAGCTCGAGCAGCGCGAGGAAGCCGACGACGACGTCGGCGCGGCCCCAGCCGGCGGTCAGCTCGTCGAACGGCACCGGCGTCGCGTCGTGGTCGAGCCGGCCCAGCACCAGCCCGCACGCCTCGCGCACGGTCAGGCGCGCCGGCTGCACGTGGGAGAGGTCGACGACCGGCGCGGGGCGCTCGGCCAGCGCGCGGGCCGCCAGCAGCGCCAGGTCGGCGGCCGCGGGCAGCTCGGCGTCGGGCCGCAGGCGCGCGAAGCGGGGCTCCAGCGGCGCGGAGCGGGGCCAGGACCCGACCTGGGCGTCGAACCGGTCGCGCACCCAGCCGGCCGCCTCCTTGAAGGTCCGGTAGTCCAGCAGCCGGGCGTAGAGCAGGTCGCGCGCCTCCAGCGCCAGCTCCTCGAGCTCGGGGTCGTCCTCGCCGGGCAGCAGGCGCGCGGCCTTGAGCTCGATGAGGGTGGCGGCGACGACCAGGAACTCGGTGGTGACCTCCAAGTCGACGGTCTCCGACGCCTTCAGCACCGCCAGGTAGTCGTCGGTGATCTGGGCGATCGGGATGTCGTGGACGTCGAGCTTGCGGCGCCCTATGAGGTGCAGCAGGAGGTCGAACGGCCCCTCGAAGGCCGTGAGCGACACGGTGTAGGGGCTCGTCGGCATGTCCGCGGGAGTCTGCCACACGGCCGTCCGGATCCCGCGGAGGGTGCATAAGGCCCGGGCCCCCGGGGCAGTGAGGCCTGCGCGATCTTCCAACCGCACGGAGCCGACGAGAGGTCGACGATGTTCTTCCACAACAAGGGCCTGCAGTTCGAGGCCAGCCCGGACAAGCCCGACGCGATCTACGCGCGGCGCCTCCAGGAGGTCCTGGGCGGTCAGTGGGGCGAGGTCAGCGTGGCCATGAGCTACCTGCTCCAGGGCTGGAGCGCCCACATGCCCGGCAAGTACAAGGACATGCTGCTCGACATCGGCACCGAGGAGCTCGCCCACATCGAGATGCTGTCGGTGATGATCGGCCGTCTCCTGGAGGGTGCGCCGATCGAGGCGCAGATGGCCGCCGTGAACGGCGACGCCGCCGTGGCCGCCGTCATGGGCGGGGCCAACCCCCAGCACGCCATCGTGACCGGGCTGGGTGCCAAGCTGCAGGACAGCAACGGCAACCCCTGGAGCGGCAACTTCGCCCACGCCAGCGGCAGCCTGATGGCGGACTTCCACTACAACGTCACGGCGGAGATGAACGGCCGCCTGCAGGCCACCCGGCTCTACAACATGACCGATGACGCGGGCGTGCGGAAGATGCTCAGCTTCATGATCGCCCGCGACACCATGCACCAGAACCAGTGGCTCGCCGCCATCGAGCAGCTGAAGGAGGACGGGCTGGAGGGCCTGCCGGTCCCCAGCGACTTCCCCAGTCCCAGGAGAACCAGGCCGTCAGCTACCAGTTCTGGAACCTGTCGACCGGTACCGAGTCCTCCGAGGGCAGGTGGGCCCAGGGTCCCAGCCCCGACGGCAACGGCCAGTTCTCCTACCTGGAGAACCCCGGCCCGACCACCGGCGAGCCCGTCCCGCCGCCGCCGGACAAGCGCCTGTTCGTGACCGGCAACGTCACCGGTGCGATCAGCGGCATGGTCGACAAGGTCAAGAACGCGATCACCTGATCACGTCGAGCAGGTCGGGGACGGCCCCGCCAGGGCCGTCCCCGATCCGCAGCAGCGCGGCAAGCTCCGCGGCGACGCGCTCGGCGGCCCCGCGGTCGCGGGCGTGGACCATCGCCAGCGGCTGACCCGCCTCCACCGCGTCGCCCACCTCGACCGCCAGGTCCAGGCCGACCGCGGGGTCGACGGCGTCGCCCTTGCGGGCCCGGCCCGCCCCCAGGGCCGCCGCCAGCTCCCCGACGCGGCGCGCGGGCAGGGCGGTGACGGTGCCGGCCCGCGGCGCCGGCGCCGGCAGCACGACCGGGGCGGCGGGCAGCACCGCCGCCGGGTCGTCGCAGACCCGCGGGTCCCCGCCCTGGGCGGCGACCATCGCCCGCAGGCGCTCCAGCGCCTCGCCCTCGCCCCAGCGGCGCTCCAGCTCGCGGCGCACCGCCGCGACCGTGCGGACGTCGCCGTGGCGCGCGACCGCCACCCCGTGCGCGGCGAGGTCCAGCGCGACGCCGGCCAGGCGGGAGCCCGACGGCGGCGCCGACAGCAGGCGCACGGCCTCGGCCACCTCCAGCGCGTTGCCGATCCCGCGGCCCAGCGGCTGGTCCATGGCGGTCACCAGCGCGACGCAGCGGCGGCCCGCGGCGATGCCGATGCGCACGCACAGCCGGGCGAGGTCCGCCGCCTCCGCCCCCGTGGGCAGGAAGGCGCCGTCGCCGGCCTTGACGTCGAGCACGATCGTTCCGGCGCCCGACGCCAGCTTCTTCGACATGACGCTGGAGGCGATCAGCGCCCGCGACGCGACCGTCCCGGTGACGTCGCGCAGCGCGTAGAGGGCCTTGTCCGCGGGCACCAGCCGGTCGGTCTGGGCGCCGACGACGCAACCGACCTCCCCGGCGATGCGCAGCAGTTCGTCCTCGGCGAGGTCCACGCGCAGGCCGGGGATCGACTCCAGCTTGTCCAGCGTCCCGCCGGTGTGGCCCAGGCCGCGGCCCGACAGCTTGACCAGCTGGGCGCCGGCGGCCGCGCACAGCGGCGCGACCAGCAGCGTGGTGGCGTCCCCCACCCCGCCCGTCGAGTGCTTGTCCAGCGTCGGGCCGGCCAGCGCGGACAGGTCGAGCACCTCGCCGCTGCCCTCCAGGATGCGGGTCAGGGCGAGGGCCTCGTCGTCGGAGAACCCGCGCAGGACCCCGGCCATCAGGAAGGCCGCCATCTGGCCCTCGCCCACGGACCCGTCGAGGTAGCCACCGACCAGGACGGCCAGCTCGTCCTCGCGCAGCTCGCCGCCGTCGCGCTTGCGGCCGATGAGGTCGACGGCGCGGGCCGGCGGGGGCGCCGCGGGAGGGGCCGCCATCAGGCGCTCGCGTGCTGCACGTCGCGGGTGGACATGGGCCGGGCCTCCAGGCGGGCCTCGGGGATGACGCCGCCGCAGACCTCGCACAGGCCGTAGGTGCCCTCGTCCATGCGCGCGAGCGCCCCGTCGACCTCCGCCAGCCGCTCGCGGGCGCCGGCGATGCGGGCCAGGGTCTGGGCGCGCTCCGCGCTGGCCTGCGCGGAGTCGGCGAAGTTCTGGTCGACCGCGATGCGGTCGACCTTCTCGCTGTCGGGGTCTGCCCCCTGGGCGCGCAGGTCGGCGACCAGGGAGGCGCGCTCGGCCTCCAGCTCGTCGCGCAGGCGCGCCTGCAGTCGGGTGTCCATGATCGGCTCCTCGGTTTTCCGTGCGCGCCCGCCCTCGGTGCCGCGGCGCCGGGGTTCCGGCGCTCAGCGGGTCGGCTCGGGGGCGGCCGCGACGGCGCGCGGGTGCGCGCGCTCGTACACCGCCCGCAATCGGGCGCGACTCACCAGTGTATAGACCTGGGTCGTGTTCACGTTGGCGTGGCCCAGCAGCTCCTGGACGACGCGGACATCGGCGCCGTTGTCCAGCAGATGGGTCGCGAAGCTGTGGCGCAGGGTGTGGGGGCTGACCTCGTCGCCGATCCCCGCCGCCTCGGCGTGGCCCTTCACCAGCTTCCACGCGCCCTGCCGGGTGAGCCGCCCGCCGCGGGTGTTGACGAACAGCGCGGGGCCCGCGGCGCCCAGGGCCGGCCGCCCGCGCGTGCACCACGCCTCCAGGGCCCGGCGCGCCGGCCGGCCCACGGGGACCTGGCGCTCCTTGGCGCCCTTGCCCAGGCAGCGCACCGTGCCGTCCGCCAGGTCGGTGTCGTCGACGTCCAGGTCGACCAGCTCGGAGATGCGCAGACCGCTGCCGTAGAGCAGCTCGAGCATCGCGCGGTCGCGCAGCGCGGGCGGGTCGTCGCCGACGGGCGCGGCGAGCAGGCGCTCGACGGCCTCCAGCGGCAGCGCCTTGGGCAGCGGCCGCGGCGCCCGCGGCCCCGTGATCTCGGTGGTGGGGTCCGATGCGGTCAGGCCCTCGCGGACCAGGAAGCGGTGCAGGCCGCGGACGGCCACCAGGGTCCGCGCCACCGTCGAGGTCGCGAAGGGACGCCCCTCGCCGGTGCGCCGGTCGCGGACCCAGCGCACGAAGCCCGCGAGGTCCTCCGGCGCGGCCTCCAGCGGCCCGGCGATCCCGCGCGCGGCCAGGTACTCCCCGTACAGGGCCAGGTCGCGGCGGTACGCGGCGAGGGAGTGCGGCGACAGGCCGCGCTCGACGGCCAGGTGGTCCAGGTAGCGGCCGGCGTGGCGCGGCAGTCCCGCCCCCGCCCGCGCCGCCCCCGGCGCGGCCGGATGGCGGGACGGGGTCACGCGGGCGGTCGGTCGGGTCGGGTCGGGTCGGGCCGCCGGTCGGCCAGGAGCAGGCCGATGAGGGTCTTGGCGTCGGTGGTCAGCTCGCCCGCCGCGGCCCGCGCCGCGGCCTCGGTCAGCGGCAGGCGCACGACCTCCAGGTCGGCCTCCTCACCCTGCGCGAGGAAGCCGTCGGGGACCGGCACCTGGCGCAGGCCCGTGGCGAGGTAGACCGTCGTCGCCTCGTCGGTCCAGCCGCCGGAGTTGGCGAAGCGCACCAGCACCTCCCAGTGCGCCGCGGCGGTGGCGACCTCCTCGGCCAGCTCGCGCTGCGCGGTGGCCAGGGCGTCCTCGCCGTCGACGTCGCGCAGGCCGGCGGGCAGCTCCAGCTCGTGGCGCGCGAGCGCGGTGCGGTACTGGCGGACGAGCAGGACCGACCCGGCGTCGTCCAGCGCCACGACCGCGACGGCCTCCGGGTGCTCGACGATCTCGCGCTCCGCGACCTCGCCGTCCGGCATGGCGACGCGGTCCATGCGCACCCGCGCGAGCGTCCCGTCGTACACGACTCGCGACCCGACCACCTCGAACGCCATGCCGGGCAGCCTAGAGCGTGCCGTCCGCGGATCGAGGTTGCGCCTACGCCGAGGAGCGCGCCGTGGGGGGGGGCGGGGGGGGGGCCCCGACCGCCGAGAACGCCGCGAGCGTGCCGTCCGCGGATCGGTTGCGCCTACGCCGAGAGCGCGCCGTCGGGCTGACCGGCGGCCCGGTCTGCCCGTCGGCGTGGTCCTCGCCGCTCACCTCGCGATCGGCGTGGAGCGGCGCGTCGTGCCCGTCGGTGTCACCCCGGATGCGCCGCCTGGTTCACGACCCGGATCGACCACCGCGAGAGCGTGCCGTTGGGGACGTAGTTATCGCGCACACGGAACTCCCACGTGCACTGGAAGCTCTGCTCCACGCCCGCCGGTTCGTTGCAGCGGCGGGGCTCGGACCAGACCAGCCTGCCGTTGCGCAGGACCTGCACGGTGCCGGTCCAGATCGCAACGTCGGCGGTGCAGTCGACCCGCAGGGTGCCGTCCAGGTAGGCATGGTGCTCGTTGGTGAGCGGGATGGGGACGTTGTAGGTGCGGGCGGACGTGTGCGGGTGACACCCCCGCGGATCGGACGCGGTCG
The DNA here is from genome assembly GCA_030447925.1 of Egibacteraceae bacterium. Taxonomy (GTDB): domain Bacteria; phylum Actinomycetota; class Nitriliruptoria; order Euzebyales; family Egibacteraceae; genus JAUJNX01. The sequence continues at coordinate 252,404 of JAUJNX010000002.1, forward strand.
GGACGTGCGCCTCGGCGGACGGCAGCACTCCCGAACCGGCGGGGGCGACGACCGAGATGGCCATGAGGAGCGCCACGAGCACCGCCACCGCCGCGGCGGACCGTCTCGGGGAGGGAACAGCGATGAGCATTCTTTTCTCCTGATCAGGGAATCGCCATATGGTGATCAATGCCGGAGCCACAGACCTATGAGAACAATGTGGCGGAGACCACTGTAGGACAAAGTGTCCGCCCGTACTGGTTCGGACGGATGAATCCTTGCCGCCAACGATAGTTATTCTGCATCGCGCCATATCGGGGGTGACATGGCTGCCCGCGGGAACCGGGTGGCGGTCCCCGGCAACCGGTCGGGGGGATCCCGGATGCGCATCGGGGGGACCTCCGCGAGACTCGGGTCGAGCAGCGGAAAGGAGCCACCGATGGCCTCGTCCCCGGCGCAGGGCCCGCAGTCCCCGTTCTACGTCCGCTACGCCCGCAAGATCGTGATCGGCGTGGTCGGCGGCGCCGTGACGCTGGCCGGTCTGGCGATGCTGATTCTCCCCGGCCCCGGCATCCTCGTGACGCTGCTCGGCCTGGCGATCCTGTCCCTGGAGTTCTCGTGGGCCGGCCGCGTCCGCGTGTGGCTGCGCCGGCGCTTCGACCAGGGCGTCGCGCGGGCGCGCGCCGGGCGTGACGGCCGCCCCACGCGGGTGGACGCCCGCTAGCCGGCGGCCCGGCTGCCCGGGCTGGGCGCGCGGTTCAGGCGTTGGCGGGGGCGGGCTCGGGACGGGGCTCGGGCAGGCGGCCCTGCGTGCCGAGCATGCGGTCGCGGGCGGCGCCCACGAAGTCGCGGAACAGCGGCTGCGCGCGGTTGGGGCGCGAGCGGAACTCGGGGTGGAACTGGCTGGCGACGAACCACGGGTGGTCGCGCAGCTCGATCACCTCGACCAGGCGGTCGTCGGGCGAGGTGCCGCTGAAGACCATCCCGGCGTCGGCCATCGCCGCCCGGTAGGCGTTGTTGACCTCCCAGCGGTGGCGGTGGCGCTCGTGCACCACCGGCTCGCCGTAGGCCGCGGCGGCCTTGGTCCCCGGCCGCAGGGTGCAGGGGTAGACGCCCAGGCGCATCGTCCCGCCGAGCTCCTCCACGCCGCGCTGGTCGGCCATCAGGTCGATGACGGGGTGCGGGGTCTCCGGCTCGAACTCGGTGGAGTGGGCCCCGGCCAGCTCCAGCACGTTGCGGGCGAACTCGATGACGGCGATCTGCAGGCCCAGGCAGAGGCCGAGGTAGGGGATCCGGCGCTCGCGGGCGACCCGCGCGGCGGCGATCTTGCCCTCGATGCCGCGCAGGCCGAAGCCGGGCAGCACGCACACGCCGTGGACGTCGCGCAGGGCGCGCTCCGCCGCGCCGGGCGCCTGCAGGTCGTCGGCGGAGATCCACGCCAGCTGGACCTCCAGCCCGTGGGCGATCCCGCCGTGGGTCAGCGCCTCGACGACCGACAGGTAGGCGTCGGGCAGCGACACGTACTTGCCGACCATCGCGATGCGGACGGTGTCGGACGGGTTCAGCGCCCGCGTCACCATCGCCTGCCACTCCGACAGGTCCGGGGCGACGGTCGCGTCGAGCCCGAGCTTGCGGACGACGAAGTCGTCCAGCCCCTCGGCGCGCAGGATCAGCGGCACGGTGTAGAGCGACTCGGCGTCGTGGGCGGACACGACGCCCTCGATGTCGACGTCGGACAGCAGCGCGATCTTGCGCTTCAGCTCGCGCGACAGCGGGCGGTCGCTGCGGCAGACCACGGCGTCGGGCTGGATGCCGATGGAGCGCAGCTCGCGCACGGAGTGCTGGGCCGGCTTGGTCTTCAGCTCGCCGGTGGGGCCGATGTAGGGGACGAGCGCGCAGTGCACGTAGCAGACGTTCTCGCGCCCGACCTCGTAGCGAAGCTGGCGGATGGCCTCCAGGAACGGCAGGCCCTCGATGTCGCCGACGGTGCCGCCGACCTCGGTGATGACGACGTCGGCGTCGCGGCCCAGCGCCAGGATGCGCGACTTGATCTCGTCGGTGATGTGGGGGATGACCTGGACGGTCTCCCCCGCGTAGTCCCCGCGGCGCTCGCGGGCGATCACCCGCGAGTAGATCTGCCCGGTCGACACCGACGAGTCCCGGTGGAGGTTCTCGTCGATGAAGCGCTCGTAGTGGCCCAGGTCGAGGTCGGTCTCACCCCCGTCCTCGGTGACGAAGACCTCGCCGTGCTGGAACGGGTTCATGGTCCCGGGGTCGACGTTCACGTAGGGGTCGAGCTTCTGCATCGTGATCCTCAGGCCCCGTGCCTTGAGCAGGCGGCCGAGCGATGCGGCGGTGATCCCCTTGCCGAGCGACGAGGCGACGCCCCCCGTCACGAGGATGTGCTTGGCCACGGTGCTGTCTCCCTCCCTGCGGGCACACGCCACAGCCGACCGAAGATCGCGGGGGAAGGTCGCCAGTGGGCGCGGGGAGCCGACGTGCGCGGCCTCGGCAACCGTAGCATCACGGCCCGTCAGCGCTCAACGACGCCCACCTGATCGCTGCCCGCCGGGGCGCCCGCCGGGGCCGGCGCCCCCACCGACGCGAGCGCCGACGCGCGCAGCTCGGCCGCGTGCCGCGCCGCGACCTCGCTGTCGGCGGCGCCCGACAGCATCCGGGACAGCTCCACCACGCGCTCGTCCTCGCCGAGCGCGACGACATCGGCCCGCGTGCGCCCCCCGGCGGTCGACTTGGACACCACGACGTGGGCGTCGGCGAACGCGGCGAGCTGGGCGAGGTGGGTGACGCACAGCACCTGGCGGCCCCTGGCCAGGCGCGCCAGCTTGCGGCCGACCGCCAGCGCGGTGGCCCCGCCGATGCCGGCGTCGACCTCGTCGAACACCAGGACGGAGGTGTCGTCGGCGTCGGCCAGCGCCAGGCGGACGGCCAGTGCGACGCGGCTGCGCTCGCCGCCGCTGGCCGCCTTGCCCAGCGGCAGGGCGGGCTCGCCGAGGTTGGCGGCGAGCAGGAAGGTGACCTTGTCGGCCCCGGTGGGCCCCGGGTCGGCGGTCTCGACGGCGACGGTCATGCGCGCGGCGGTCATCGCCAGCTCGCCGAGGTGCCCGTCGACGGCCTTGGCCAGGCGCCGCCCCGCCGCGGTGCGCTCGCGGCGCAGGGCCGCGGCCCGCTCCCCCACCCGCGCGGCGAGGTCCCCGACCCGCGCGGCGAGCGCCTCGCGCCGCTCGTCGCCGGACTGCAGGGAGATCAGGCGGGCGCGGGCCTCCTCGGCGTAGGCCGCGACCGCGGCGGCGTCGATGCCGTACTTGCGGGTCAGGCGCGACAGCGCCATGCGCCGGTCGCGCAGCTGGTCCAGTCGCTCCGGGTCCAGCTCCAGGTCGCCCGCGTAGGCGCTCAGCTCCAGGGCGAGGTCCTGGACCTCGGCCGCCAGCCCCTCCGCCCGGTCGTGCAGGGCGTCCAGCTGGGGATCGGTCCCCGCCACCTGGCGCAGCCCGGCCACCGCGATGCCCAGGCCGTCGCGCGCCCCGCCGTCGTCGGTGACGGCGGCGGCGGCGGTGCGGGCGGCGTCGATCAGCGCCTCGGCGTGCTCGAGCCGCGCGAGGTCGGCGTCGAGGGTCTCCTCTTCCCCCGCCACGGGGGTGACCTCGTCGATCTCGCCGAGCTCGAACTGGAGCCGGTCGACCTCGCGGGCGCGGTCGCGCTCGCTGCCCTGCAGCGCCGCGAGCTCCGCCTCCGCAGCACGCCACTCCTGGTAGGCCTCGCGGTAGGCCGCCAGCGCCGCGCTCAGCCGGGGCCCGCCGGAGCGGTCGAGCAGCTCGCGCTGGAGGGCGGGTTCGGCCAGCCGGGCGGAGTCGGACTGGCCGTGCAGCTCCACCACGCCGCCGACGAGCGCCTCCAGCGCCGACGCGGGCGCCATGCGCCCCCCGATCCTGGCGCGCCCGCGGCCGCCGGCCGCGACCTCCCGGGCGACCACCAGCTCGTCCTCGCCGTCGTCGACCCAGTCCGCCGACCCGGGCGGAGGCGGTGCGATGCGACCCTCCACCAGCGCCGCCTTCGCCCCGCGTCGGACCTGGTCGCTGTCGGCCCGCGCGCCCATCAGCAGGCGCAGCGACTGGACCACCATGGTCTTGCCCGCGCCGGTCTCCCCCGTCACGACGGTGAGGCCCGGACCGAACTGGACGGTGACGTCGTCGATCACGCCCACGTCCCGGATATGCAGCTCCTCCAGCACGAGTCCCGAGTCTAGGGACCGGACTCCCCCGACCGGCGGAGGCTGTGGACACCGGGCTGTCGATCGGGTGCGATCCCGTTCGTCGTCCCCGTGACGGGCGACGGCCGCCCGGCGAGGAGGGAGGGAGCACCATGCAGTACCTGGCGATCCTGCGGTACGCGTCCGACGTGGAGGAGCTGGTGCCCGGCACACCGGAGTTCGACGCGGACCTGGCCCGCTACGAACGGTTCAACGAGGCGGCCGGCGACGCGGTGCTGGGCGGGGCCGCCCTCGACCACAGCCGGACCGCGGTGACGGTGCGCCCCGGCGACCCCCCGCTGGTCACCGCCGGCCCGTTCGCGGAGACCACCGAGGTGATCGGCGGGTTCTACGCGCTGGAGGCCGCGGACCTCGACGCGGCGGTGGAGCTGGCGCGCCGCATCCCGTCCGCCGAGGACGGGTCGGTGGAGCTGCGCCCGCTCGTGCAGTGGGAGCAGCGGGTCCCGCCGGCGGGCACGCCGACGTGGCTGACGCTGCTGCTGGAGGTCGAGGACGATGCCGCCGTGCCCGGGACGGCGGCCTGGGACGCAGGCGCGGAGGCCCACGGGCGCTTCGGGGAGGAGGCGGGCGACGCCGTGGTCGCAGGTGCGGCGCTGCACCCGTCCGCGACCGCGACGACCGTGCGCGTCCGCGACGGGGAGGTCCTGCTGACCGACGGCGCGGTCGCGGGCGGCACGCCGGCGGTCGGCGGGCTCTACCAGCTGGCCGCGCCGGACCGCGACGCGGCCGTCGCCCTGGCGACGCGCATCCCCATCGGCCCGCAGGGGGCGGTGGAGATCCGGCCCGTGGTGACCTTTGACTGAGGCGCAGGTCGTCGAGCGCGCGTTCCGGGCGGAGGCGGGGCGCGCGCTCGCGACGCTCGCACGCCGCCTCGGTGACCTGTCGCTTGCGGAGGACGCGGTGCAGGACGCCTTCGTCCTGGCGCTGGCGACCTGGCCGGCGCGCGGGGTGCCGCGCAGCCCCGGCGCGTGGATCACCACGGTCGCGCACCACCGGGCGCTGGACCACCTGCGCCGCGAGGCCCGGCGGCCGGGACGGGAGGAGGAGGCGGTGCGCGACCTGCCCGGACCGGGACCGCCCCCGTGGTCGCCGGTCGCCGACGACCAGCTGCGCCTGCTGTTCACCTGCTGCCACCCCGCGCTGGCACCCGAGGCCCGGGTCGCGCTGACCCTGCGCCTGGTCTGCGGCCTGCAGACGCCGCAGATCGCGCGGGCGTTCCTGGTGCCCGTCCCGACCGTCGCCCAGCGGCTGGTCCGCGCCAAGGCGAAGGTGCGCGCGGCGGGGATCCCGTTCCGGGTCCCACCGGCCGAGCTGCTCCCCGAGCGGGTGCCGGGCGTCCTGGCCTGCGTCTACCTGGTCTTCACCGAGGGCTACGCCGCGACCGCGGGGGACGACCTGGTCCGCCGCGAGCTCTGCGACGAGGCCGTGCGGCTCGCGCGCCTCACCGCCGAACTGCTGCCCGGCGAGGCGGAGGCGCACGGCCTGCTCGCGCTGGTCCTGCTGCAGGACAGCCGCCGGGCGGCCCGGGTGGGGCCCGGCGGCGGGCTCGTGCTCCTGGAGGACCAGGACCGGTCGCGCTGGGACGCGGCCCGCATCGCCGCGGGGCTGGACGCGCTGACCCGCGCGAGCACCGGGCCGTACGGGCTCCAGGCCGCGATCGCGGCGGCGCACGCGACCGCGCCGGACTGGGCGTCCACCGACTGGCCGCGCATCGCGGCGCTGTACGGGGCGCTGGCCCGGGTCGCCCCGTCGCCGGTGGTCGAGCTGAACCGCGCGGTGGCGGTGTCCCAAACGCAGGGGGCGGCGGCGGGGCTCGCCCTCCTGGAGCGCGTGGCCGGTGACCCTCGCCTGGCCCGCACCCACCTGCTGCCCGCGACCCGGGCCGACCTGCTGCGCCGGCTGGGTCGCCGCCCCGAGGCGGCCGCGGCCTACCGCGCCGCCCTCGCCCTGGTCGGGACCGCCCCCGAGCGCGCCTTCCTCCAGCGCCGCCTCGCCACGGTGGCGCACGACGCACGGCTCGCGAGCGGCTAGGGCAGGCCGAACTTGGTGCGCACGCGGCGGTAGAAGTGGAACGCCCCGAGGCGGGCCATGAGCACGGGGCGCTCGCCGCGGACGATGCGGATCGACCCGCCGTCCGGCACGCGGACCGACTCCCGGCCGTCGGTGGTGACGACGCAGGTGTTGTCGCCGCCCACGGGGCGGACCGTCAGGGTCTCGCGCGGGTCGACCACGATGGTGCGGTCGAACAGCGAGTGCGGGGCGACGGGTACGACCACGAACGCCTCGACCAGGGGCGACAGGATCGGGCCGCGCGCGCTGAAGGCGTAGGCCGTCGACCCCGTCGGCGTGGCGCAGATGATGCCGTCGGCGGGGAGGCTGGCGAACAGCTCGCCGCCGACCCCCAGCTCCAGCAGGATGATGCGCTGCGGGACGGTGCGCTCGATCGACGCCTCGTTCAGGGCCCAGCGGGTCTCCACGACCGCGCCGGCGGCGTCGAGCACCTGGACGGCCAGCGTCATCCGCTCCTCGACCTGGTACCGCCCGCCGGTGATCCGCTCCACCATCGTCGGGACCTGGGGGATCTCGATCTCGGAGAGGAAGCCCAGCCGCCCGACGTTCACCCCCAGCAGGGGCACGCCGAGGTCGCGGGCGAGGTAGGCGGCGCGCAGGAAGGTCCCGTCGCCGCCGAAGACGATGACCAGGTCCAGGCCGTCGCCGAAGGCCTGCGGCTCGCGCAGCTCCGCCGCGGGGTGCGACCAGCCCTCGCCGCGGACGCCGACGACCTGGGCGCCGGCGTCGGCGAAGCGGCGCGCGACCTCGGAGGCGGCGCCGCACGCCTCGCGGCGGCCGCCGTGGACGACCAGTCCCACCGCCTTGGGCGGCGGGCGCTCCCCGTTGCTGCTCACCACGCGATGCTAGGGCGCGGCCGCCCCACCCGCGGGGAGCGCGCGCTCCAGCAGGGCGCGCGCGGAGGCCCGCAGCACGCCGGCGGCCTCGTCGCGCGGGAGCCCGGCGATGTCGGTGAGCCAGACGAGCGACTCGATCCCGGTCGCCGAGCGGATGGCGATGGCCAGCCGGCGCAGGTCGAGGTGCGGGTGGGTGTGACGCAGCGGTGCCAGCGCCTCCTCGATCCCGACCCCCCCCGCCTGAGCGGCCCGGGGTCCGGCCCCTAACCGGAGGCGGGCCGCAGCGCCAGGCCGGCGGCCACGGCGGCGTCCAGCGCGGGCCCGCCGGCGTCGGGCCGGCCCTCGGCGAGGTGGACGAAGAACTCGACGTTGCCGGCCGGCCCGGGCAGCGGCGACGCGCACGCCCCCGCCAGCGCCAGCCCGAGGTCCCGGGCGGCGCCCACCACCCCGTCGAGGGCGTCGCGCCAGACCGCCGGGTCGCGCACCACCCCGCCCCGGCCGACGCGCTCGGGCCCCGCCTCGAACTGCGGCTTGACCAGCAGGACGTGGTCGGCCGCGGGGTCGGCGACAGCGCGCAGCGCGGGGAGGACCAGCCGCAGGGAGATGAACGACAGGTCGGCGACGACCAGGTCCGGCGGCGGCGGGGGCAGGTCGCCGGGGGCGAGGTGGCGGACGTTGGTGCGCTCGCGGACGACGACCCGCGCGTCGGTGCGCAGCCGCCAGTCCAGCTGCCCGTAGCCGACGTCGACCGCCAGCACCCGGGCCGCGCCGCGGCGCAGCAGCACGTCGGTGAACCCGCCCGTCGACGCCCCCGCGTCCAGGCAGTCGCGCCCGGCGACGGCGACCCCCAGGGTGTCCAGGGCGCCCTCCAGCTTGTGCGCCCCCCGCGACGCCCAGCCCGGGCCGGGGTCCACGACGACCAGCGCGTCGTCCGGCGCCACCATGGCGGCGGGCTTGCCCGCCGGGGAGCCCGCGACAGTCACGCGGCCCGCGGCGATGAGGCGCTGGGCCTCCGCCCGCGTGGGCACCAGGCCCCGGCGGACCAGCTCGGCGTCCAGGCGGGCGCGCGCGGGACGGCGCCCGGCCACGTCGTCAGGCGGGCGGGCCGGCCGGCGGCGCCGCGGTCGTGCGGGCCAGGGCGTCCAGCTCCGCCACCAGCGCGTCGTGGACGGCCTCCAGCACCGCCGGGTGCTCGCCGACCGGCGCGTCGTCCAGCGCGGTCAGCCGGCGCGCGAGGTCGTCGAGGCGGTCGGCCATCAGCGCGGCCCCGCGCGGTCCTCGAGGCGGGCCTCCAGCGCGTCGACCCGCGCGGTCAGGGCGGCGACCAGCGCCTCGGAGCGGTCCAGGTCGCGCTGGCGGGCGAGGCCCAGGCGCGCCACCGTGCGCTCGGTCTCCGCCGCCACCTGCGCCGCGATCCACCGGCGGTTGCGGTCGGACCGGGCGAGCAGGTCGTCGACCAGGGACTCGGCCGCGTCGGCGGCCACCTCGCCGCGGCGGACCAGCGCGCGGACCGCGGACTCCGCACCCCGGCGTGTCAGGTTCCCCAGCGCCCCGGCGGCGTCCAGGTACCGCTGCCGGTCATCACCGCCGGACGCCCGTTCGTGTGCCGTCACGCCGGGAAGCATAGTGCGCACGCCCCCGCCCTCCGTCCCAAGGACGACCGTGGTCATCCCCATCTCCGACGACAACCCGACCCGCCGCCGCCCCCTGGTGACGTGGACGCTGCTCGCGCTCAACATCGCGGTCTTCGTGCTCGTCCAGCCGTGGCAGGCGGACGGCTGCACCCAGCAGGCATTCTTCGTGGACTGGGCGGCGGTGCCGGAGGAGATCGTGACGGGCGAGCCGCTCGACGCCGGCGAGGTCGCCGCCTCCACCACGCCCGGGTGCGGCATCGCCCCCGACCCCGGCAAGAACGTCTACCTGTCGGTGCTGACCGCCATGTTCCTGCACGGCGGGTGGGCGCACCTGCTCGGCAACATGCTCTACCTGTGGATCTTCGGCAATAACGTCGAGGACCGGCTCGGGCGGCTGCGGTTCCTGCTGTTCTACCTGGGCACCGGCGTGGTGGCGACGCTGGTCTTCGTGGCCGTCAACGCCAGCGTGCTGTCCACCCTGGTGGGCGCGTCGGGCGCGATCGCCGGGGTCCTGGGGGCCTACCTCGTGCTGTTCCCGTCCGCCCGGGTGACCCTGATCATCCCGCCGCTGTTCTTCTTCCCGTTCCGCCTGCCCGCGCTGCTGGTCCTCGGCTTCTGGTTCGTGCTGCAGCTGTTCAGCGGGCGCGCGGCGGATATGGCCGGCGGCGGGGTGGCCTACCTCGCCCACGTGGCCGGGTTCGTCGCCGGGGTCGCCGTCGTGCTGCTGATGGGCGGGCGGCCCCAGCGGCGGCGCCCGCCCCCGCCGGTGCGCTACGCCCCGGTGCAGCCCCCGCCGTGGCGGTAGCTCAACCGGCGCGCGCGTCCACACGGTCCAGCGCCGCGGTGTAGTCCGCCCGCGGCGCCAGGGCGACTGCCAGCCGGTAGAACTTCCGGGCCTCCGGCAGCCGGCCCTGGCGCTCGTAGCACCGCCCGACGCCGTAGTGGGCGTAGTCGTCGGTGGGGTCCAGGTCCAGCGCCCGCTGGAAGTGGCGTTTGGCGTCCGCCGGCCTGCCGGCGGCGAACAGCGCGCGGCCGAGCGCCTCGTGCAGGCTGGCCTGCTCGGGCTCCTGCGCGACGGCCTGCTGCAGCAGCGCGGCGGCGGCGGCGGGGTCCCCGTCCTCCAGCCGCCGGCGGGCCATGTGGTACAGGTCGTAGACCTGGGTGGGTTCGGGAACGGTCACGACGACCTCCTCGCGGTGCGGCGCAGGGGCAACAGTATGGGTCCCGGGCCCGGGAGGAGGGGGGTGGATGGTCGACGCGGCGCCGTTCAGGGCCCTGCGCTACGACCCCGCCGTCACGGGCGATCCGCTGTCCACCTCGGCGCCCGCGAGGGACGACCTGGACCGCTTCGACTACGCCCGCCACCGTACCGCCGCCCCCTACACGGTGCTCGAGCTGCTCACGCCCGATGTGGGCGGCGGCTACCAGGCGGCCGGCGCGGCGCTGCGGCGCTGGCGGCGGACCGGCGTGCTCGTCGAGGACCCCGACCCCGCCTTCTTCGCCTACGAGCACCGCGACCCGGCCCGCCCCGCCCAGCGCGGCCTGCTCGCGGCGGTCCGCGTCGGCGACGGCGACGGCGTCCTCCCCCACGAGGACGTGGACGCCGGGCGGGTGGCCGCCCGCGTGGCACGCCTGAGGGCGGTGCCCGCGGACCTCGCGCCCGTCTACACCGTCGCGGTCGCCTTCCCGCCCGCCCTGCGCGCCCTGATCGCCGCCGTCCTGGGACGCCCCGCCCTGGTCGAGCTGACCGACGAGGGCGGGATCACCCACCGGGTGGTGCCAGCCGCCGACCCCGGCGAGGTCGCGGCGCTGCGGGCGAACCTGGCGGGCGTGCGGGCGGTCATCGCCGACGGCCACCACCGCTGGGCCGCGGCGCTGGCCGGCGCCGAGGGCGCGCCCGCCGACGACCCGCGCGCCCGCACGCTGGCCGTGGTCGTCGACGCCGATCACGGCGGTCCCGAGGTGCTGCCCGTCCATCGCCTGCTGCGCCGCCTGCCCGAGGGCTGGCGCGAGCGGGTGGCGGCGGACGTGGCCGTGGCGCCGGGGCCCCTCGACGTGGCGGCGCTCTCGGCGGCGGCGGCCGCCGCGGGTGGCGGCACCGTCGGCCTGCGCCTGCCGGGATCGGCCCACCTCTTGCGCCCGCGCGACGAGGCCGCCCTGCGCGCGCTGCTGCCCGCCGGGTCCCCGGCCTGGCGGGGGCTGGACACCGCGCTCACCGATCTCGTCCTGCTGCCCCGCTTGGGGGTGGCGCCGGGCGAGGTCGAACCGCGCGCGGACACCGCGGCGGCCGAGCAGGTCGACGCGGGGCGGGCCGCCGCGCTGGCCGTGCTGGCGCCGCCCGACCTGGCCACCGTGCGGGCGGTCGCGGTGGCCGGCGAGCGCATGCCGCCCAAGTCCACATCGTTCCGCCCCAAGCCGCGGACGGGGCTGGTCATGCGCAGCCTGGAGCCTCTCCCCCGGCGTATCCTGTAGACCCGTGACCTCCCCCGAGCCCGCCGCCCCGGCGCCCGTCGCACGGCCCCCCGCCGACCCGGCGCCCGCCGCACGGCCCCCCGCCGCCCCGGCGCCCGCCGCACGGCCCCCCGCCGCCCCGGCGCCCGCCGCACGGCCCCCCGCCGCCCCGGCGCCCGCCGCACGGCCCCCGGGCGCCCCGGGCCCGCCCGGCGCCCCGGCCCCCACCGCGGGTGCGGCCGGTGCGCCGGCCCCCGCCACAGGCCCCACCCGCGACCGGGCGCCCGCCGCGCAGCGGCCCGCCGATCCGGCGCCCGCCGGGGGGCGGCCCGGAGACCAGGCCCCCGCCGCACAGCCGCCCGGCGCCCAGCGGCCCGCCGACCCGGCGCCCGAGGTGCGGCTCCGCGAGCCCTGGCTGAGGCCCGGGCGGCTCGTCGCCCTGGTCGCCGTGGCGCTCGGGGCCTGGGTCGCGGTCGGGGTGATCTCGGCGCTGCGATCGATCCTGGTGCTGCTGCTCGTCTCGCTGTTCCTGTCCTTCGCCATGGAGCCGGGCGTGCAGTGGCTGGCGCGGCGGGGCTGGAGCCGGGGGCTGGCGACCGGCGCGGTCTTCGTCGGCCTGGTGCTGATCGTCCTCGCCTCGGTGGCCGCGATCATCCCGCTGATCATCGCCCAGGTGGAGGGCCTCGCCGGGGCCCTCCCCCGCTCCCTGGACGACATCGCGGCGATGTTCCCCGACCTGCCGTTCATCGGCGACCCGAGCGAGGACGGCGAGGCCCTGGACTCGGTGCTCCAGGGCTCCGGCGACCTGCAGGCGCGCCTGCGCGACCTCGCGCTGGGGGCGGCGGGCAGCGTCGTCGACCTGGGCGCCACCGCCGCCGGCCTGCTGTTCCAGCTGTCCTCCGTCGCGCTGATCACCTTCTACCTGGTCGCCGACGGGCCTCGGGCGCGCCGGGTCCTCGCCCGCCCGCTGTCGCCGGAGCGCCAGCGCGAGATGCTGGCCATCTGGGAGCTCGCGGTCGCCAAGACCGGCGGCTACATCTACAGCCGGGCGCTGCTCGCGATCATCTGCGGGGTCGCCACCACGCTGTTCCTGCTGCTCATCCAGGTCCCCTACCCCGTGCCGCTCGGGCTGTTCGTCGGCTTCAGCACCGTGTTCATCCCGGTCGTCGGCACCTACATCGGCGGCGCGCTGCCCGTCGTGGTGGCCCTGGCCGACGACCCGCCGAAGGCGATCTGGACGGTGCTGTTCCTGGCCGCCTACCAGAACGTCGAGAACTACCTCATCGCCCCGCGCATCCAGTCCCAGACCATGGACGTCCACCCGGCGGTGGCGTTCGTGTCGGTGCTGGTCGGCGGCACGCTGCTGGGCGCCGTCGGCGCGCTGCTCGCGCTGCCGGCGACGGCGATCATCCAGGCGCTGCTGTCCACCTACGTCCGGCGCCACCAGCTGATCGCCGAGCTGGCCGAGGTCCCCATCCCCCCGGCCGTGCCCGAGGGCGGCCGACGGACCCGCGGCTCGACAGCGGTCGGGCGCCCGACCCGCGAGCGCGAGGCGGGGGCGTGACCGCCGGCGACACGCCGCCGGTCGCAGGTCCCGTCGAGGACCTCGGCGGCGGGCTGCTCAGCATCGACACGCTGACGGGCGGCATGACCCGCGTGACCGCCGGCTACCTGCTCGACGCGCCCCGCCCCGCGCTGGTCGAGGTCGGGCCGGCGCTGTCGGTCGGGTCGGTCATCGCGGCGCTGCGCGCCCGCGGCATGGGGCCCGACGACCTCGCCTACGTCGTGCTGAGCCACGTCCACCTCGACCACGCGGGCGGCGCCGGTGACGTCGCCGCCGCGTTCCCGCGGGCCACCGTCGTGGTCAGCGAGGTCGGCGCGCGCCACCTCGTCGACCCGGAGCGGCTGAACGCGTCGTCCCGGCGGGTGTACGGCCCGCTCATGGACACCGTGTACGGCGCGTGCACGCCGATCGCTGCCGACCGCGTGCTCGGGGTCGCCGACGGCGACGTGCTGGACCTCGGAGGCGGGCGGCGCCTGGACCTGCTCTACACCCCGGGCCACGCGAAGCACCACATCGCGGCGTTCGAGGCCGACCTCGGCGCGCTGTTCGTCGGTGACTCCGTCGGCGTCCTGATGCCGGGGATGACGGCGATCCGTCCCGCCACGCCGCCGCCCGACTTCGACCTCGAGCTGGCCTTCGCCACCATCGACCGCTACGCCGCGCTGGACCCGGCGGCCGTCTACCTCGCGCACTACGGCGCCGTCCCCTCGCCGCAGCCGTCGCTGGCGGAGGCATCGGACCGGCTGCGCCTGTGGGCGGAGACGGCCGAGGCCGCGCTCGCCGAGCACGACGAGCTCGACCACGTCGCTGAGACGCTGGCCGTGCGCTTCGCCGACGAGGTCACCCCCGACCCGTCGGACCCCGACCGGGGCCGGCGGGTCGAGCTGCTGACCGCCGCGCGGTCCAACGCCGCCGGGCTGGTGCGGTACTTCCAGCGCCGGCAGGCGCCGGGGCCCGGCTGACCCGTCAGGGCATCGCCGCCAGCCGGTCGGCGGCGTCGAGGAAGTCGTCGTCGATCGCCACGACGGCCTCCAGGTAGCCGCGCGCGTCCTCGGTCTCGCCGAGGCGGTCGTGCAGGTCGGCCGCCGCGTACCAGACGCGCGGGTGCCAGGACTCGACCCGGGTGGGGTTGAGGTCGGCGCCGCGCTCCAGGACGGCCAGGGCGCCGCGGAGGTCGTCGGCGTCGGCGCGCGTGCCGGACAGGACCAGCAGCCCCTCGATCTGGTTGATGCGGGGGACGTCGGGGTCGCCGGTCATGGCCTCGACCAGGTCCTCCACGCGCTCCGGGTGGCCGGTCGCGCGCGAGCTGTCGGCCAGGAGGTGGTTCTGGTCCTGGCGCCCGGCGATGCGCCGGTAGGCGGTGAGCTCCGCCAGCGCCTCGGCGTACGCGCCCAGCTGGTAGGCGGCGATGCCGAGGGCCTCCCTGACCACCGCACTGCGCGGGGCGGCCTGGCGGGCCCAGCGCAGGTAGGGCAGCGCCGCGGCGGGATCCCCCGCCGCGAGGGCCTCGCCTGCCGCGCCGTACGCCTTCACGACGTCGTCGAGCCCGCCGGCCGGGGCGGAGCCGCGCAGGTCGCGGTAGGCCTCCCGGTCGACCCGCGGACGCGTCTCTGGCAGGGGCGGGCGCGGAACCCGCTCCCGCGGCGCGACGAGCGCCCGCACCGGCCGCCAGCCCGGCTCCCCAGGCTTCGGCGCGGCGCCCTCGTGGCGCGGCCCCTCCGCCCCCAACCGCGGCGGCCGCGGGCCCGCCCCCTCCGGCCGCTCCCGGAACGTCCGCCGCTCCCCACCACCCTGCTGGGGCCGCCGCTCGCCACCACCCTGGTAAGGCCGCCGCTCCCCGCGACCGGGCCGATCGCCACCCTGATAGGGCCGCCGCTCCCCCCCGCCGGGCCGCTGGTCGCCGCCCTGATAGGGCCGCCGCTGGTCGCCGCCGGGCCGCTGGTCGCCACCCTGGTACGGGCGCCGCTGGTCGCCGCCGGGCCGCTGGTCGCCACCCTGGTACGGGCGCCGCTGATCGCCGCCCGGGCGGCCGCCGGCCTGGTCGGGGCGCCCCGTGTCGCCGCCGGGGCGCTGGTCGCCGCCCGGTCGGCCGCGATCGCCGCCAGCCGGTTGCCCGCGCGGGGACGGGAGGCGGTCGCCGCGGCTGGGGCGCTGGGCGCCCGCTGGGGGGCCGCCGCCCGGGTCGGGCCGGCGCTCGCCGCTGCCGGGGGACGGGCGGCGGTCGCCGCGGTCGGGTCGCTGGTCGGTGCCTGGGGAGGGACGACGGTCGGGGCCGCCCGGGCGGGAGGGGCGCTGGTCACCCTCGGGCGGGCGTCGCCGGCCGCCGCCCTGGTACGGCCGGCGGTCGCCGCTCCCCGATGGGGCGCCGCGATCGGGACGTGCGCCACCGCGCTCGCCGCCGCCGGCAGTGGAGCCGCGGGAGGGGCGGAAGGGGCGCGGAGCGCCGCTGGCCGCGTCGCCGCGCTGGCCGCCCTGCGGGCGGGGAGTGCCACGGCGCAGGGGTGGACGGCGTCGCTCGTCGCCGCCGCCGTCGCCCTGCTGGGGTCCGTCTTCTCGCGCCACGTCGGCGCCGCCTCTCATCAGGAGCAAAGGAAAAGGGCCGCACGAGGGCGGCCCTTTCCGAGTTCATCGTTCCGCGGCGACCTACTCTCCCACACAGTTACCCGTGCAGTACCATCGGCGCTGGAGAGCTTAACTTCCGGGTTCGGAATGGGACCGGGTGTACCCTCTCCGCTGTGACCACGGAACGAACTCTATAAACTTGTGGGTCGAGCGGAGCACGACCTCTGCTGGAGGGAACTGTATAGCGAGCGCGGGCATCCGGCAAGTCCTCGGCCTATTAGTACCGGTCGGCTGAACACATCACTGTGCGTACACCTCCGGCCTATCAACCCCGTCGTCTGGCGGGGGGCCTTACCATCGAGTGGGTGGGAGACCTCATCTTGAAGCGGGCTTCGCGCTTAGATGCCTTCAGCGCTTATCCCTTCCGCACGTGGCAAACCGGCGGTGCCCTTGGCAGGACAACCGGCACACCAGAGGTACGTCCACCCCGGTCCTCTCGTACTAGGGGCAGCCCTTCTCAAGTCTCCTGCGCGCGCGGCGGATAGGGACCGAACTGTCTCACGACGTTCTAAACCCAGCTCGCGTACCGCTTTAATGGGCGAACAGCCCAACCCTTGGGACCTACTCCAGCCCCAGGATGCGACGAGCCGACATCGAGGTGCCAAACCTTGCCGTCGATATGGACTCTTGGGCAAGATAAGCCTGTTATCCCCGGGGTACCTTTTAGCCGTTGAGCTACGGCGCTCCCACTTGCCACCGTAGGATCACTAGGTCCTGCTTTCGCACCTGCTCGACCTGTCAGTCTCGCAGTCAAGCTCCCTTGTGCCCTTACACTCGAAGGCTGATAGCCGACCAGCCTGAGGAACCTTTGAGCGCCTCCGTTACATTTTAGGAGGCAACCGCCCCAGTTAAACTACCCACCAGGCGCTGTTCCTGATCCCGATCAGGGACCCAGGTTAGGAACCCAATAGTACCAGGGTGGTATTCCAAGGACGACTCCACGACCACTAGCGTGACCGCTTCACAGTCTCCCACCTATCCTACACAAGCACTACCAGATCCCAACACCAAGTTGTAGTGAAGGTCCCGGGGTCTTTCCGTCCTGCCGCGCGTAACGAGCATCTTTACTCGTATTGCAATTTCACCGAGCCTCTGGTCGAGACAGCGCCCAAGTCGTTACGCCATTCGTGCAGGTCGGAACTTACCCGACAAGGAATTTCGCTACCTTAGGACGGTTATAGTTACCGCCGCCGTTTACTGGCGCTTAACTTCGGGGCTTCGCCTTGCGGCTGACCCTCCGCGTAACGTTCCAGCACCGGGCAGGCGTCAGTCCATATACCTCGTCTTACGACTTCGCATGGACCTGTGTTTTTAGTAAACAGTCGCTTGGGCCTGGTCACTGCGACCCCGGACAGCTGCCCTCCGCAAGGGAGGTCACCACCCAGGGCACCCCTTCTCCCGAAGTTACGGGGCCAATTTGCCGAGTTCCTTAACCAGAGTTCGCTCGATCGCCTCGGTATTCTCTACCTGTCCACCTGAGTCGGTTTGGGGTACGGGTGGCCCACAACCTCGCTAGAGGCTTTTCTCGGCAGCATGGGATTTGGCACTTCCGCTTACCGCGTCGGCGTCGTGTCTCAGGTGTACGCAGCCCGGATTTGCCTGGGCCGCACCCTACACACTTACCCCCGGACTACCATCGCCGGGGATGCCATACCCTCCTGCGTCACCCCATCGCTCACCTACTACCACCACCAGCCGGCCATCTCCCCGAAGGACACGACCATCGGCGACGGGTTCAGCCGTTGGCGGTTGCGGACCAGTACAGGAATATCAACCTGTTGTCCATCGACTACGCCTTGCGGCCTCGCCTTAGGTCCCGACTTACCCTGGGCGGATGAACCTTCCCCAGGAACCCTTGGACATTCGGCGGAGGGGTTCCTCCCCCCTCATTCGCTACTCATGCCGGCATTCGCACTCGATACACGTCCACGGCTGGGTTCCCCCGCCGCTTCACCCGAATATCGACGCTCCCCTACCCAGCACACCCGCTTTCGCGTTGACGGTGCACTGCCGCAGCTTCGGTACGTGGCTTAGCCCCGCTACATTGTCGGCGCAGGACTTCTTGACCAGTGAGCTATTACGCACTCTTTAAAGGGTGGCTGCTTCTAAGCCAACCTCCTGGTTGTCTGTGACGTCCCACATCCTTTACCACTCAGCCACGATTTAGGGACCTTAGCTGGCGATCTGGGCTGTTTCCCTCTCGACCACGGAGCTTATCCCCCGCAGTCTCACTGCCGCGCTTCACGTACTGGCATTCGGAGTTTGTCTGAATTCGGTAAGCTTTTGGGCCCCCTAGTCCAAACAGTGCTCTACCTCCAGCACGAAACACGCGACGCTGCACCTAAATGCATTTCGGGGAGAACCAGCTATCACGGTGTTTGATTGGCCTTTCACCCCTATCCACAGGTCATCCCCCCAGTTTTCAACCTAGGTGGGTTCGGCCCTCCACGCGGTCTTACCCGCGCTTCAGCCTGCCCATGGATAGATCACACCGCTTCGGGTCTAGGACCAGCAACTCCACGCCCTGTGAGGACTCGCTTTCGCTACGGCTCCCCGTCAACCGGTTAACCTCGCTACTGATCGCTAACTCGCCGGCTCATTCTTCAAAAGGCACGCCGTCACCCCAACCAAGGAGGCTCCGACGGATTGTAGGCACTCGGTTTCAGGTACTATTTCACTCCCCTCCCGGGGTACTTTTCACCATTCCCTCACGGTACTATCCGCTATCGGTCGCTGGAGAGTATTTAGCCTTACGGGGTGGTCCCCGCAGATTCGCACGGAATTTCACGGGCTCCGCACTACTTGGGAACACCGGTCAGAGGTCTCACAGGTTTCGCCTACGGGACTGTTACCCGCTACGGTCGGCCTTTCCATACCGGTTCGGCTACCCAGAAACTTTGTAACTCTGCGACCCCGCGGCAGCGGAGTCCACCAGGTCCCACGACCCCCATCTGGCAACGCCTGCCGGCTATCACACCAGAAAGGTTTAGGCTGCGCCCCTTTCGCTCGCCACTACTCGGGGCATCACTGTTGTTTTCTTCTCCTCGGGGTAATGAGATGTTTCAGTTCCCCCGGTTCCCATCCGACGTCCTATGCATTCAGACGCCGACGACACCCCATGACGGGTGCCAGGTTCTCCCATTCGGACATCCACGGATCAACGCTCGCTTGGCAGCTCCCCGTGGCTTATCGCAGCCTGCAACGTCCTTCATCGGCTTCCAGCGCCAAGGCATCCACCGAGTGCCCTTCAAAACTTGCCGAGACGATGCTCGCGCTCGCTATGCAGTTCCCAAAGAACAACGCCGAACAAGCAGACGCCTACCGACACCCCCACCACCAACATGGAGATCCCGGCGGTTCGCCCGCCGATCCAGCCCCAAGAACGCAGTCGCGCCCTCAAAGCTGCACAGTGTGCCCACCAACGCCGGCCCAACAGCAACCGAAGGTCACGACCACCCGAAGGCAGCCCCCCCAACGACAACCGCCACCCGACACGATGACTAGCCAGTGATCCACGGAGTCCGACACCACACAAGGATGCCGACAAACCCCTTAGAAAGGAGGTGATCCAGCCGCACCTTCCGGTACGGCTACCTTGTTACGACTTCGTCCCAATCGCCAGCCCCACCTTCGGCAGCTCCCCCCACAAGGGTTGGGCCACTGACTTCGGGTGTTGCCGACTTTCATGACGTGACGGGCGGTGTGTACAAGGCCCGGGAACGTATTCACCGCAGCGTTGCTGATCTGCGATTACTAGCGACTCCGCCTTCATGGAGTCGAGTTGCAGACTCCAATCCGAACTGAGACCGGCTTTTTGGGATTCGCTCACCCTCGCGGGGTCGCAGCCCTCTGTACCGGCCATTGTAGCATGTGTGCAGCCCAGGACGTAAGGGGCATGATGATTTGACGTCATCCCCACCTTCCTCCGGTTTGACACCGGCAGTCTCCCATGAGTCCCCGACACGACTCGCTGGCAACATGGGACAAGGGTTGCGCTCGTTGCGGGACTTAACCCAACACCTCACGGCACGAGCTGACGACAACCATGCACCACCTGTATACGCCCCCGAAGGACACCACATCTCTGCGGCTTTTGCGTATATTTCAAGCCCTGGTAAGGTTCTTCGCGTTGCGTCGAATTAAGCCACATGCTCCGCCGCTTGTGCGGGCCCCCGTCAATTCCTTTGAGTTTTAACCTTGCGGTCGTAATCCCCAGGCGGGGTGCTTAATGCGTTAGCTACGGCGCGGAAGGAGTGGATAACCCCCACACCTAGCACCCATCGTTTACGGCGTGGACTACCAGGGTATCTAATCCTGTTCGCTCCCCACGCTTTCGCTCCTCAGCGTCAGAACAGGCCCAGAAGGCCGCCTTCGCCACCGGTGTTCCTCCTGATATCTGCGCATTTCACCGCTACACCAGGAATTCCACCTTCCCCTACCTGCCTCAAGTCCGCCAGTATCAGAAGCGGTTTCAGGGTTGAGCCCTGAGATTTCACTCCCGACTTAACGGACCGCCTACGAGCTCTTTACGCCCAATAATTCCGGACAACGCTCGCCCCCTACGTATTACCGCGGCTGCTGGCACGTAGTTGGCCGGGGCTTCTTCTGAGGGTACCGTCACTCTCGCTTCTTCCCCCCTGAAAGCGGTTTACAACCCGAAGGCCTTCTTCCCGCACGCGGCGTCGCTGCGTCAGGCTTTCGCCCATTGCGCAAGATTCCCCACTGCTGCCTCCCGTAGGAGTCTGGGCCGTGTCTCAGTCCCAGTGTGGCTGGTCGCGCTCTCACGCCAGCTACCCGTCGTCGCCTTGGTGGGCCATCACCCCACCAACAAGCTGATAGGCCGCGAGGCCATCCCGTAGCGGAAACCCATTTCCACCCCCCACCATGCGACAGGAGGTCATATCCGGCATTAGCCACAGTTTCCCATGGTTATTCCGGTCTACAGGGCAGGTTCCTCACGTGTTACTCACCCGTTCGCCGGTCTCCCCACCCGAAAGCGGTTCTCCCTCGACTTGCATGTGTTAGGCGCGCCGCCAGCGTTCGTCCTGAGCCAGGATCAAACTCTCCATTAGAAAACCCAAACCAACAGGTTCCGCGGAAGAGCCCACCGTGCGCAGACCCCCAAAGGAAAGGGCAACCTGCCTGGCCACGATGTCGATCCAGCCCCAACACAGCTGACAAACAATCAACTGTCCGGAACCAGAATCACGAAACCACGCCAAATTTCACCACACCAACAAAGGCGCAGATCCCAAAGGCGGGGTGCATGTGCACTGGCTTTTGACACACTGTGCAGTTCTCAAAGAGCAACAACGCTCCCCCCGAGTTCCTCCACAACGCAAGGCTGCGGGCGGCTTTCGGAGGTTACACGTGCGGGACCCGTAGGGTCTCGACCGTGGTGGCCTTTCGGCCGGGATGCCGGACGACCAGTTGGTCGCCGCGGCGGAGCGGAACAGTACCCGGAGGGTCTCCGGAGTGCAACTCTGCGAGCCGACCCCGAGTGGTCCGTTCCGCAGGTCACGGTAGCCGAGGAGATGCTCCCCTGCAACCGCTGCTGCGTCGTCTGCTTGCTTGTCAATCCCGACCGTGGCCGGGCTCAGCAGTATAGGCCGTAGGACACCCGGCGTCAACCGGACGTCCACCTCGGTGCCGTCCCGGCCGGCGCGCGCCGGCTCAGGTCAGGCGGACGAAGCGGCGGCGCCCGACCTGGAGGACGCGGCCGCGCAGGGACGCCGCGGGGAGCTGGGCCGTGGGGTCGGTGAGGACCTCGCCGTCCAGGCGCACGCCCCCGCTGGTCACCAACCGGCGCGCCTCGGACCCCGTCCCCGCCAGGCCGGCGCCGGTGAGCAGCGCCGGGAGGAACACGTCCCCGTCGTCGCCGACCGGGTGCTCGGGCACGTCGTCGGGGATGGCGCGGTCCCGGAACTGCACGTTGAAGCGCTCCTCGGCCGCGGCCGCGTCTCCCGGCCCGTGCAGCGCGGCCACGATCTCCCGCGCCAGCCGCCGCTTCTGGTCGCCCGGGTGCAGGGAGCCGTCCGCCAGGCCGGCCGCGACGCGGTCGACCTCGTCCGGGGGCACGTCGGTGACCAGGCGCAGGTACTTGACCAGCAGCTCGTCGCGGATGCGCATGACCTTGCCGAACATCTCCGCGGGGTCGTCGTCGACGTCGATGGTGTTGCCCGCCGTCTTCGACATCTTGGCCGACCCGTCGAGCCCCTCGATCAGCGGCATGGTCAGCACCGTCTGGGGCTCCTGGCCCGCGGCCTGCTGCAGGTCGCGCCCCACCAGCAGGTTGAAGGTCTGGTCGGTCCCGCCCAGTTCGACGTCGCTGGTGACCTCCACGGAGTCCTGCCCCTGCAGGAGCGGGTAGAGGAACTCGGCGATCGCGATCGGGCGCCCCTCGCGGTAGCGGGCGGAGAAGTCGCTGCGCTCCAGCATGCGCGCGACCGTCATCTGCGCGGTGAGGCCGAGCACGTCGGGCAGGGCCAGGCGCCCGAGCCAGGTGCTGTTGTCCACCACCTCGAGCCGCTCGGGCAGCAGCACCCGGCCCGCCTGCTCCAGGTAGGTGGCGGCATTGGCCGCGACCTCGGCCGGGGTCAGGCGCGGCCGGGTCGTGGACCGCCCCGAGGGGTCCCCCACCTGCGCGGTGAACCCGCCGATGATGAGGACCGCCGTGTGCCCGTGGCGCTGGAAGTCGCGTAGCTTGCGCAGTTGTACCGTGTGTCCGAGATGAATGTCCGGTTTGGTGGGATCAAGACCGAGCTTGACGCGGAGCGGGGGGCGCTCGCCGCGGGCGACCTGGCGCACCTTGCGCTCCAGCTCGCCCGCCGGCAGCGCCTCCTCCACCCCGTCGAGCAGGTCGCGCAGCTGGTCGTCGGCAGGTTCCATGTGCCCCGCACCCTACCCGCCCTCACCGTGGTCCTGGCCGTCGTGCTGGCGGGGTGCGCGGGGCTCGTGGAGGTGCGCGCCACCGCCGACGTCGCCCTTCCGCCCCCGGCGCAGACCAGCCGCGTCCTGGCCGCCGACGGCAGCCACCTTGCGGACCTGCACGCCGAGGAGGACCGCGAGGTCGTCCCCCTCGCGCGCGTGCCCCGGGTCCTGGTCGACGCGGTCCTCGCCGCCGAGGACGCCCGCTTCTACCTCCACGGCGGGGTCGACGCCCGCGCGATCGCCCGTGCGGCCCGCCGCAACGTGCAGGAGGGGCGCGTCGCCCAGGGCGGGTCCACCATCACCCAGCAACTGGCCAAGCACACCGTCACCGGCGACGAGCGCACGTTCCGGCGCAAGCTCGCCGAGGCCGTCGTGGCGGTCCAGATCGAGCAGCGCCACGACAAGGACGACATCCTCCAGCGCTACCTCAACCTCGTGCCGCTGGGCAACGGCACGTACGGGGTCGCCACCGCGTCGCGCCGCTACTTCGGCGTGGAGGTCGACGACCTCACGCTCCCCCAGGCGGCGCTGCTCGCCGGGATGATCCGTGCGCCCGCCCGCTACGACCCCCACCGCCACCCCGAGGCGGCGGCCGCGCGCCGCGGCGTGGTCCTGGACCGGCTGGTGGCCCTCGGGTGGCTGGACCCCGCGGCCGCGGCGGCGTCCGCGGCCGCGCCGCTGGGGGTCGTGCCCCCGCCGCCCGACGACCGGTCCGCGCCCTGGTTCGTCGACCACGTCCTGGACCGGCTCCAGCGCGACCCGGCCTTCGCGGCCCTGGGGGCCGACGCCGCCACGCGCGCGGACCAGCTGTACCGCGGGGGGGTCGTGGTCGAGACCACCCTGGACCCGGGCTGGCAGGCGGCGGCGGAGCAGGCACTGGCCCGGACGCTGCCGGATCCGGCCGGGCCGCGCGCGGCGCTGGTGGCCATCGACCCCGCCACCGGCGAGGTGCGCGCGCTGGTCGGCGGGCGCGACGACGACCCGGCGGACCCGTGGGGGCGGTTCAACCTCGCCGTCGACGGGCGCCGCCAGCCCGGGTCGGCGTTCAAGCCGCTGGTCCTGGCGACCGCCCTGACGCAGGGGCACCGGCTCGACGAGGTCTTCCCGGGCGGGGCGTCGGTGACCGTCGGCGACTGGACCGTGGGGAACTTCGAGGTTCCCGGGCGGGGCGTCGGTGACCGTCGGCGACTGGACCGTGGGGAACTTCGAGGGCACGGACCCCGGCCCGGTGACCCTGGAGCGCGCCACCGCGCTGAGCGTCAACACCGCCTACGCGCGCCTCATCGACGAGGTCGGGCCGGAGGCGGTGGCGCGGACCGCGGCGGCGCTGGGCATCCGGCGGCCGCTCGCGCCGCTGCCGTCGCTGGCGCTGGGGGCCCAGGAGGTGAGCGCGCTGGAGCTCGCGTCGGTGCAGGCGACGCTGGCGGCGGGCGGGGAGTACCGCGCGCCGTCGGTGGTCCGCAGGATCGTCGGGCCGGACGGGGCGGTGCTGTACGACCGGGGGGAGGTCCCCGCCGAGCGGGTGCTCGATGCCGCGGTGGCCGCCGAGGTCACCCGCGCCCTGCGCGGGGTGGTCCAGCGCGGCAGCGGCGCGGGCGCGGACATCCTCCGCCCGCTGGCCGGCAAGACCGGCACGACCCAGGACCTCGCCGACGCGTGGTTCGCCGGCTACACCCCGGACCTGGCGGCGGCGGTCTGGGTCGGCTTCCCCGAGGGGCGCGTGCCGATGGTGCCCCCGCGGACGCGCATCCCCGTGCTCGGCGGCACCTGGCCCGCCGAGGCCTTCGCGCGCTTCGGCGTCCAGGCGCTGGCGCAGGTGCCCGCTGCGGAGTTCCCGGCGCCACCCGGGTCCACCGCGGCGGAGGAGGCCGCCGTGGACACTGCCGCCGCGCCGGCGGTGCCGTCGGTCGTCGGCCTGCCCGCCGAGCGCGCGCGGGAACAGCTCGCCGCCGCGGGCTGGGAGGTGGAGGTCGTCGGCGTCCCCGACCCGCGCCTCCCCCCCGGCTACGTCGTCGCCCAGGACGTCGTCGCCACCGGCGACCGCGACGGGCAGGCGGGCCGGGCCGTCCGCCTGGTGGTGTCGCGCGGCACCACCGGCTGACCGCCCCGCCGCGCCCCCCGCGCGGGCCGTGATCGCCGTCCCGCACGCCCACGATCGGGTGCCGGGTGACGCTCCCCGGCCCGCGGGTCAGGGGGCGGCGGGAGCCCGGGGGCTGCGCTTGTAGGACGAGACCCAGCGGGAACCGGGGATCCAGAAGCGCCAGGGCAGGTCCGCGGCCCGGCTGACCCCGACCCGGGGGCCGGTCGCGACCTCCGGGCGGACACCGTCGTCAGCGAGGAACAGCGGTCCCCCGGCGCAGAGGTCGCGCCCGGACCACGACCCGTCCAGCCCGTACGCCTGGCCCAGCCGGCCGGGCCCGCGCAGCAGGTCGCGGTCGGCGGCGCCGCCGCGGCGGGCGCGCACGGTGGCCAGGCCGTCCAGCGGCTCCGCCGCGCGCAGCAGGCACCCCTCCCCCACCCCGTCCACGCCGGTCGACACGTTCAGGCACCAGTGGATGCCGTAGTTCAGGTAGACGTAGGCGTGGCCCGGCGGGCCGTAGAGGGGGGCGTTGCGGGCCGTGCGGCGCTGGTAGGCGTGGCTGGCGGGGTCGTCCTGGTGGTACGCCTCGGTCTCGACCAGCCGGGCGACGATCCCGTCGTCGTCGCGCACGAGCAGCCGGCCGACCAGGTCGCGGCCGACGTCGACGGCGGCGCGCGCGAAGAACGCCCGCTCCAGCCGCCTCACGTGACGCGGCGGTGGCCGGGCCCGCGCTTGGCGTTCACGACCTCCAGCAGCCCGTCCAGCGGGAGGCAGTTGAGGACCCCGCCGGGGGTCGCCCAGCCGCGCTGGGCGGTGGCCACGCCGTAGCGCAGGCTCGCGAGGTCGCCGACCGAGTGCGCGTCGCTGGAGATGGTCAGCAGCGCCCCGGCGTCCACCGCGCGGCGGACGTGGTCGCCGGACAGGTCCAGGCGCTGCGGCGACGCGTTGACCTCGACCGCCGTGCCGGTCCTGACCGCCGCGGCGACCACCGCGTCGACGTCGATGTCGTAGCCGGGCCGGCGGCCGATCTTGCGGCCGGTGGGGTGGCCGATGACGTTGACCGCGGGGTGCTCCATGGCCGCGAGGATGCGGGCGGTCTGCTCCTCGCGCGGCCTGTTGAACAGCGTGTGGACGCTCGCGACGCAGAAGTCGAAGTCCAGTAAGAAGTCCAGGTCGTAGTCCACCCCGCCGCCGACGCCGATGTTCAGCTCCGCGCCGTCGAGGATGCGGATGGCGTAGCGGTCCTGCAGCTCCGCGATCGCGCGGCGCCGGGCGCGCATGTCGTCGCGCGTGAGGCCGTTGATGGTGAGGTCCTCGGCGTGGTCGGTCACCGCCCAGTACTCCAGGCCGCGCGCCGCGGCCGCGGCGACCATGTCCTCCAGCGACGCCTTGCCGTCGCCGGACCAGTCGCTGTGCCCATGAAGGTCCCCGCGGAGGTCCGCCAGCGTGACGACGGCCGGCAGGCGCCCCTCCGCCGCGGCCTCGACCTCGCCGGCGTCCTCGCGCAGGGGGGCGGGCACCGGCTGGAGGCCCAGCGCGGCGTAGACGTCCGCCTCGGTCGACCCCGCGACCCGGACCGGGGCGGCCTCCGCCGCCGCGTCGGGGTCCTGGACCTCCCACAGGCCGTACTCGTTGAGGGTCAGACCCTTGCGGACCGCGCGCTCGCGGATGCGGATGTTGTGCGCCTTGCTCCCGGTGAAGTAGACGAGGGCCGCGCCCCACGCGTCCGGCTCGACCACGCGCAGGTCGGCCTGGATGCCCCGGCGCAGGACGACGGAGGTCTTCTTCTCCCCCGCGACGAGGATGCGGTCGACGAGGTCGGCGTCGCGCAGGGCCGCCATCACCGGCGCCGGGTCGTCGGCGGCGGCCAGCAGGTCGAGGTCGCCGATGGTCTCGCGCATCCGGCGCAGGCTGCCGGCCCAGGTCACCCGGCGGACCTGGGGCAGGCGGGCGAGGCGGTCGCACAGCTCATCGGCGAGGGCGACGGCGTCGGCGACCGGCACGCGGTCGGTGTCCTTGGCGCCCATGCGGCCCAGGGACTGGCGCAGGTTGTCCTCGGTCTTGGCGCCCAGGCCCTTCAGGCCCCGCAGCGACCCGGCGTCCAGCGCGGCCCGCAGCTCCTCCACCGTGCTGATGCCGAGCTGGTCGTGCAGGAGCAGCGCGGTCTTGGGTCCGAGGCCCGGGATGCGGGTCAGCTCCAGCACCCCCGCGGGGACCTGGGCGCGGAGGTCCTCGAGCATCGCGATCCGGCCCGTGGTCAGGTACTCCACGATGCGCTTGGCGGTCGAGGCGCCGATGCCCTTGATCGCGGTCATCTCGTCGGCCGACAGGCCCGCGAGGTCCCGCGGCGCGGCCCCCACCGCCGCGGCGGCGCGCTCGTAGGCGCGCACGCGGAAGGCGTCCTCCCCGCGCAGCGTGAGCAGGGCCGCGATCTCGGCGAACTGACGGGCCACGTCCTCGTTGGTCCATGCCATCGGGCGGATCGTAGTCTCGGGGTATGACAGGGGAGCACGACCTCGTGGCGCACCTCTACGCGACCACGCTCCAGCTGATGCGCGAGCTGGGGCAGGTGTTCCTGCCCCTGGAGGTCGTGCGCGAGCGGCTGGACTGGTCGCCGGAGCTGCTCGGGCAGGTCGTGGACCACTGCCTCGCCCACGCCCCCGTGGCGGGCGGGGCATGGCGGGCCGACTGGATGGACGACGGCGACCGGCCGGCGTTCGGCGCCGCCGGGCAGCGCATGATCGGCATCCGCCCGGTTGCGGCGTGAGCGGTCCGCCGGAGGGCGCGGGCGTGCGCCTGGGGAGCTGGGCCCGGGCCGGGGAGCTGGTCGGGGTCGTGGCCGCGGTCGACGAGGGCGGCGTCGCCCTGTTCGACCCCGCGGCGCGGCGCACGGGGCGGGCGCCCGCGGGCGAGGTCACCCCGCTGCCCGCCGGGGCGGTGCGCGTGACCGTGACCGTGGACCTGCCCGTCGCCCACGGCGTGGCCGAGGCCGACCTGCGCCGCTGGGTCGCCGCGCTGACCGACGAGGTCCTGCGCGGCCGCGCGGCCGAGGCGCTGCGCGCCGCCGGGCTGGACGAGGGCGCGGCGCTCGCAGCCGTCGCGCTGGTGGTCACCCCGCCTCCCGGCGACGACGCGGTCTGCCTGGCGGGCCACCGCTCCCCCGCGCCGGGGGCCTGCACCACCTGCGGGCGGGACGCGGCAGCCCCGGCGAGCCGCCGGGAGGCGCCCGACGTGTTCTCGGCGGGCGGGCCGGGGCCGGGCACGTGAGCATGCGGCGGCTGCTCGTCTACGCCCTGGTGGCGGCCGTGCTGTGGTTCCCCGCGGTCGTCGGGCTGTTCAGCACGTTCTTCCTGATCGGTCAGGCGGTGGTGGACCGCGAGCTCGCGGGCGCGGTCGCCGCCGCCCTGGCCGTGGCCGTCTCCACCGCGGTCGCGGTGCCGCTGGCCGGCCTGCTCCGCCGCCAGCTCGCCCCCGACGACCGCCTGCCGCCGGATCCGGCGGCAGGCGCACACTCCGGCCTGCCGCGGGCGGCGACGGTGCGCGCACCGCCGGCGGCCTTCGCGGGTGCGGGACGGGGCGGGGCGGGGGGGCCGCGCTAGGCGGGGGCGGTGAGGCGGGTGCGGAGGGTGGCGAGCTGGGTGCGGACCGAGGACGGGGCGGTGCCGGACGGGGAGGTGCGGCGGGCGACGGCGGCGTCGGGGTCGAGCAGGTCGGCGGCCCGGTCGGCGAGCTCCGGCAGCGCCGCGGCGACCGCGGCCGCGTCGAGGTCGGCGCCGCGCTCCTCGACGGCGCGGACCAGGGCGCCGACGCGCTCGTGGGCGGTGCGGAACGCGACGCCGCGGACCACCAGGACCTCGGCCAGGTCGGTCGCCAGGGCGGCGCCGCCCGCGGCCGCGCCGCGCAGGCGCTCGCGGTCGAAGGTCAGCGACGCCACGGTCCCGGCGGTGGCGGGCAGGACCAGCTCCAGGGTGTCGACGGCGTCGAACACCGCCGCCTTGTCCTCCTGCAGGTCGCGGTCGTAGGTGAGCGGCAGGCCCTTGAGGGTCACGAGCAGCGCGACGAGGTCACCGATCAGGCGCCCGCTCTTGCCGCGCACCAGCTCGGCGACGTCGGGGTTGCGCTTCTGGGGCATGATCGACGACCCGGTCGAGTAGGCGTCGCCGACGCGGGCCCAGCCGAACTCCTCGGTCGACCACAGGACGATCTCCTCGCCGAGGCGGGACAGGTGCACGCCGAGCAGGGCGCAGGCGGCGAGGAACTCCACGGCGAAGTCGCGGTCGGCGACGGCGTCCATCGAGTTCTCCGCCGGACGGCTCACGCCCAGGGCCGCCGCGTAGCGGGCGGGGTCCAGCGGCAGGGTCAGCCCCGCGAGGGCGCCGCAACCGAGCGGCTCGACGTCCGCGCGGGCCGCGGCGTCGGCCAGCCGGCCCGCGTCGCGGTCCAGCGCCCACGCGTGCGCCAGCAGGTGGTGGCCCAGGGTCACCGGCTGGGCGCGCTGGAGGTGGGTGTAGCCGGGGGCGATCCAGTCCAGGGCCGTCTCGGCCTGGTCCGCCAGGGCGGTCTGGACCTCGCGCACGCCGTTGACCAGGCGGCCGGCGGCGGCCACGACGTAGCGGCGCAGGTCCGAGGCGATCTGGTCGTTGCGCGACCGGCCCGCGCGCAGGCGCCCGCCGGCCTCACCGCAGCGCTCGACCAGGCGGCGCTCGACGGCGCCGTGGAGGTCCTCGTCGCCGGGGAGGAAGGCGAAGCGGTCCTGGGCGAACTCGCCCGCGATCGCGTCGAGGGCGGCGACGATCGCCCCGTGGTCACCCGCGTCGAGGACGCCGATGCGCAGCAGCTCGTCGGCGTGGGCGCGCGACCCGGCGAGGTCCTCCCGCCACAGCCGCGCATCGACGTCCACGCTGCGCCCCAGCGCCCACGCCGCCTGCGCGGGGCCCTCCGCGAACCGCCCGCCCCACAGGCGGCCCGCGTCGACCGCGGCGTCAGTCATGCAGGCGGCCCTCGTGCAGCTGACCCTGGCGCTTCGCCCAGACCTTGGTCGGCAGGCCCCAGAGCTTGACGAAGCCCTCGGCCTGGGTCTGGTCGAACTGGTCGGCGGCGTCGTAGGTCGCGAGGTCGTGGTCGTACAGGCCCAGCGGGGAGCGCCGGCCCGCGACCGACGCGGAGCCCTTGAACAGGCGCATCCGCACCTCGCCGTCCACGACGCGCTGGGACTCGCCGACGAACGCGTCGAGCGCCCGCTTCAGGGGCGTGTACCACAGCCCGTTGTAGACCAGCTGGGCCCAGCGGCCCTCCAGCGAGCGCTTCTCCTGCGCCAGCTCCTGCTCCAGACAGAGGTCCTCGAGGTCGCGGTGGGCGGTCAGCAGGGTGATCGCGCCGGGGCACTCGTAGATCTCGCGGCTCTTGATGCCGACCAGCCGGTCCTCGATCATGTCGATCCGCCCGACGCCGTGCGCGCCGGCGCGGCGGTCGACCTCGGCGACCAGGGCGGCGAGCTCCAGCTTGCGGCCGTCGACGGCGACGGGCAGGCCCTGCTCGAAGGTCAGGGTCAGCTCCTCGGGCTGGTCGGGGGTGTCGGCCAGCGCTGCGGAGCGCGCGAAGACCTCCTCCGGCGGCGAGGCCCACGGGTCCTCCAGGATCCCGCACTCCGCGGTCCGGCCCCACAGGTTCTCGTCGAAGGAGTACGGCGAGGACTTCTTCACCGGGATCGGGATGCCGCGCTCCTCCGCCCAGGCGATGGCGGCGTCGCGCGACAGGCCCCACTCACGGATCGGGGCCTCGACGACGAGGTCTGGCGCGATCGCCATCGCCGTGACCTCGAAGCGGGCCTGGTCGTTGCCCTTGCCGGTGCAGCCGTGCCCGATCGCCCCCGCGCCGGTCTCGCGCGCCAGGCGGACGAGGTGGCGGGTGATGAGCGGCCGCGACAGCGACGAGACCAGCGGGTACTTGCCCATGTACAGGGCGTTGGTGCGGATCGCGGCGGCGACGAAGTCGTCGGCGAACTCGTCGCGGGCGTCGACGACGACGGCCTCCACGGCGCCGCAGTCCAGGGCGCGCCGGCGGATGCGGTCCATCTCCCCGGGGGCGGCCTGCCCGACGTCGACGGCGCAGGCCACGACCTCGTAGCCCTTGTGCTCCTGGAGCCAGCGGATGGCGACGGACGTGTCGAGCCCGCCGGAGTAGGCGAGGACGAGGCGCTTCATTGCGTGGGCTCCTGTTCCGGGCCCGCAGCGGGAGCTGCGGAGGCGGGGCCCGCAGCGGGAGCTGCGGGTGCGGGCCACGATCCTGTCGACGGATCGGGGGTGCGGTAGCGGGCGGCGAGCGCCAGCAGGTGGTCGGCGATCTGGCGGCCGGTGGTGCCCTCGGCGGCGACGACCAGCACGGTGTCGTCGCCCTGGACGGTGGCGAGGACGCCGGGGACGCCGGCGAGGTCGATGGCGTTGGCGACGGCGCCGGCGGCGCCGGGGATGGCGCGGACGACGGCGAGGTTCCCGCTGGCGTCCACGGTGACATGGAACTGGCGCAGCAGGGTCGCCAGGCCCAGGGTCTCGGGCAGCGCGTAGGCGATCCGCCCGTCGGCGTCGCGACGCTTGGTGATGCCGAGGTCGTCGAGGTCGCGGCTGACGGTGGCCTGGGTCGCCTCGACGCCCTTGGCGCGCAGCAGGGTCACCAGCTCGGACTGGCTGGCGACCGGGCCGGCGGCGACGAGGCGGCGCAGCAGCGCCTGGCGCCGGTCGCGCTGGCGCGCCGGTTCCGCCGGCAGCGTCACGACGGGGTCACCGCCGGGATCCGGTCGGCGGCGCCGAGCAGGAGCAGCAGCAGCGCCTTCTGCGCGTGGAGGCGGTTCTCGGCCTGCTCCCACACCACCGACTGGGGCCCGTCGATGACCTCCGCGGTGATCTCCTCGCCGCGGTGGGCGGGCAGGCAGTGCAGGACGACGGCGTCCGGGCGGGCCCGTGCGAGCAGCGCCCCGTTCACCTGGTAGGGCTGGAACAGCAGGACCCGGGCGTCGTGCTCGTCGTCGC
Organism: Egibacteraceae bacterium; assembly: GCA_030447925.1. Taxonomy (GTDB): domain Bacteria; phylum Actinomycetota; class Nitriliruptoria; order Euzebyales; family Egibacteraceae; genus JAUJNX01. Next base: position 283,883 of record JAUJNX010000002.1, read on the forward strand.
GGCCCATCGAGGCCCAGACGTCGGTGTAGAGGACGTCGGCGTCGGTCGCGGCCGCGACCGGGTCGTCGGTGACGGTGACGGTGCCGCCGTGGGCGGCGGACTCGCGCGCGGCCTCCACGACCTGCGGCACCGGCTCGTAGCCGGGCGGTGCGGCGACGGTGACGTGCATGCCGGCCATCGCCCCGGCCTGGAGCAGCGCGTGGGCGACGTTGTTGCCGTCGCCGAGGTAGGTGAGGCGCAGGCCGGCGAGGCCGCCCTTGTACTCGCGGATGGTCTGGAGGTCCGCGAGCGCCTGGCAGGGGTGGCTGTACTCGGTGAGCGCGTTGACGATCGGGATCGACGCGGCCAGCGCGAGCCGCTCGACGGTCTGGTGGTCCAGGGTCCGCACCACCAGCGCGGACAGGTAGCGCGAGAAGACCCGCGCGGTGTCCTCGATGGTCTCGCCGCGGCCGAGCTGCAGCTCCGCGCGGTGGAGCACGACGGGGGAGGCGCCCAGCTCGGCGATGCCGACCTGGAACGACACCCGCGTGCGGGTCGAGGGCTGCTCGAACAGCAGGCCGATCGACCTGCCCGCCAGGTCCGCCCGCTGGCCGCGCGTGACCTTGAGGTCGTCGGCCAGGTCGAGCACCGCGACGAGCTCCTCCGGCGACAGCGCGGAGACGGTCAGGAAGTGGCGGGTCATGCGGTGTCCTCCACGGCGGACAGGGCGCGGTCCAGCAGGGTCAGCGCCTCGTCGATCTCGGCCTCGGTGACGGTCAGGGGCGGGGCCAGGCGGACCGCGTCGGGGGCGACGGCGTTCACGACCAGGCCGCGCTCCAGGGCGGCGGCGGTGACCGCGGCGGCGGCCGGCCGGTGCAGGACGAGGGCGCGCAGCAGGCCGCGGCCGCGCTCGCCGACGGCCAGCGGGTGGCGGGCGGCGAGGTCCTCAAGGCCCGCGGCGAGGTGCCGGCCGCGGGCGGCGGCGCGGTCGACCAGACCCTCGCGCTCGATGGTGTCGAGCACCGCGAGGGCGGCCGCGGCCACGACCGGGTTGCCCCCGAAGGTCGAGGCGTGGTCGCCGGGGCGGAACGCCGCGGCGGCGGCGCCGCGGGCGACGATCGCGCCGATCGGCAGGCCGTTGGCGAGGGCCTTGGCCAGGCAGACGACGTCGGGCTCGACCGCGGTGGTCTGCCAGCCGAACCAGGCGCCGAGGCGGCCGACGCCGGTCTGGACCTCGTCGGCGACCAGCAGCGCACCGACCCGGTCACAGGCCGCCCGCGCCGCCGCCAGCATGTCCGCCGACAGCGGGCGGACCCCGCCCTCGCCCTGCACGACCTCGATCCACACCGCGCAGGTGTCGTCGTCCACCGCGGCGTCCAGCGCCGCAGGGTCATCGTGCGCGACGTGGGTGACCCAGTCGCCCAGCGGCTGGAACGGCGCGTGCTTCGCGGGGTTGCCGGTCAGCAGCAGGGCGCCGAGCAGGCGCCCGTGGAAACCGCCGAGCAGGCTGACGACCTTGACCTTGCCGGGGTGCTGGGCGAGGCCGTGGCGGCGGGCCAGCTTGATCGCGGCCTCGTTGGCCTCGGCGCCGGAGTTGCAGAAGAAGGCGCGCCCGTCGCTCCAGCCGAGGTGGCGCTGGAGGGCCTCGGCGAGCGCGACCTGCGGTTCGGTCAGGTAGAGGTTGGAGGTGTGCACCAGGCGGGCGGCCTGCGCGGCGACGGCCCCGGTGACGGCCGGGTGGGCGTGGCCGAGGGCGGTCACGGCCAGCCCGCCGAGGAAGTCCAGGTAGCGGCGGCCCTCGTCGTCGGTCAGCCAGGCGCCGGAGCCGGAGGTGAACGCGACCGGCTGGCGGGCGTAGGTGGGCAGCAGCGCGGCCGCCTCGCGGTCGGCCAGGGATGGTGCCTGGATCGCGGTCACGGTGTCCCCCGCTCGATCATGGTCCCCACCCCTTCGTCGGTGAAGATCTCCAGCAGCAGCGCGTGCTCGGCGCGGCCGTCCAGCAGGTGGGCCGACGCGACGCCGGCGTCGAGGGCGGTCAGGACGCTGGCGATCTTGGGCACCATGCCGTCGCTGAGCGCGCCGGCGGCGAGCAGCTCGCGCAGGTGGTCCGGGGTCGTGGTGGCCAGCAGCGTGCCGCCGCCGTCGGCCCCGAAGTCGTCGTACAGCCCCGCGACGTTGGTGAGCACCAGCAGCTTGTCGGCGTGCAGGGCCGCGGCCAGGGCGCCGGCCGCGGCGTCGGCGTTCACGTTGTAGGGCAGGCCGTCGGGGCCGCGGCCCAGCGGGGCGACGACGGGGACCGCGCCCTGGTCCAGCAGGGTCGACAGGACGTGGGGGTTGACCGCGGCCACGTCGCCGACGCGGCCGAGGGCGGGGTCGGCGGGTGCGACGGTGAGCAGGGTCCCGTCGGTGCCCGACACCCCGACCGCCGTAGCGCCCGCGCCGCTGATCGCCCCGACGAGCTGGGGGTTGACCTGGCCGAGGAGGACCATCTGGACGACGTCGAGGGTGGCCGCGTCGGTGACGCGGCGGCCCTGCACGAAGCGCGGCTCCAGGCCCAGCCGGCTCGACAACCGGCTGATCTGGGGCCCGCCGCCGTGGACGACGACGACGCGCAGGCCGACGCGGTGGAGCAGCGCGACGTCGCTGGCGAAGGTCCCGCCGCCGTCGGCGACGCTGCCGCCGTACTTCACGACCACCGTGCGCCCGGCCCAGCGGGTGATCCAGGGCAGCGCCTCGCGCAGGACCGACCACCGTGCGCCCGGCCCAGCGGGTGATCCAGGGCAGCGCCTCGCGCAGGACGCGCGCCTTGGCCTGCGCGTCGCGCGCCCGCGCGGGCAGCAGCTCGTCCACGAGCGCCGTCATGTCGTGTAGTCCGCGTTGATGGTGATGTAGCCGTGGGTCAGGTCGGTGGTCAGGACCGTGGCCTGCTCCAGGCCCATGCGCAGGTCGACGTGGAGGTCGACGTCGTCGCCGGCGAGGTGGGCGCGGGCGGCGCCGGCGTCGAAGGGGGCGGCGACGCCGTCCCGGCAGACGGTCACCCCCCCGAAGGCGACGTCGATGGTGTCGGGGTCGACCGGGACGGGGGCTGCGCCGGTGGCGGCGAGGATGCGCCCCCAGTTCGGGTCCCCGCCGGCCACCGCGGTGCGCACCAGCTCGCTGCCCGCGATCGTGCGGGCGACGGCGAGGGCGTCGTCCTCGGCGGCCGCGCCGGTGACGCGGACGCGCAGCAGCTTGGTGGCGCCCTCGCCGTCGCGGACGAGGGCCTCGGCCAGCTCGCCGCAGACCTCGTTCAGCGCGCGCTGGAAGGTCGCGGGCGACGGCGGCGACGGCGCCCGGCCGCTCGACAGCAGGATGACCGCGTCGTTGGTCGACCGGCACGAGTCCACCGACACGCGGCCGAACGTGCGGGCGGTCGCGCGGGCCAGGGCGGCGTGCAGGTCGGGCGCGTCGAGCGGCGCGTCGGTGGTGAGGACGCAGAGCATGGTCGCCAGCGCCGGGGCCAGCATGCCGGCCCCCTTGGCGATCCCCCCGACCACGCAGGCGCCCTCGGCGTCGGCCGCGCGGACCGCCGCCTCCTTCGGCACGGTGTCGGTGGTCATGATCGCCCGCGCCGCGTCGGCGGAGCCGTCGGGCGACAGCGCCGCGACCAGGTCGGGGATCGCGGGCAGGAGCGGGGTCGCCGCCAGCGGCACGCCGATGACGCCCGTCGAGCAGACCAGGACGTCGCTCGCGGCGCAGCCGAGCGCGTCGGCGACCGCCGCGGCCGTCGCCTCGGCGAGAGCCAGCCCGTCGACGCCGGTGCAGGCGTTGGCGTTGCCGCTGTTGAGCACGACCGCGCGGGCGCGGCCGTCGGCGACGTGGGCGGCGGTGACGCGGACCGGCGCGGCCTGCACCTGGTTGGTGGTCTGGACCGCCGCGGCGGTGACCGGGGCGTCGGCGGCCACGAGGGCGAGGTCGGGCTTGCCGCTGCGCTTCAGCCCGGCGCGGATGCCCGCGGCGCGGAACCCCGGCACCGCGCAGACCCCGCCGGGCACGTCGTGGAGGACGACCTCGTCGTCGGCCCGGCCGGCGGGGGCGTGCCAGGTCCACGCGGGCCGCGGCACGGCGTGCACCGGCGCCCCGCCCTCCCGTCCGAGCCCGCCGCCCCGCCCACCCCCGGGGGCGGGCGGGGCGGCGGGGAGGTCGGGGGCGGTCACGGGTAGACCGCCGCGGTCGGCAGGCCGGTGGCCTCGGGGAGGCCGAGGACGGCGTTGGCGGCCTGGATGGCCTGACCGGCCGCGCCCTTGACGAGGTTGTCGATCACGCACGCGACCGTCACGCGCCCCGTGCGCAGGTCCACCGCGACGCCGAGGTGGGCGGTGTTCGCGCCGCGGACGTGGGCGGTGGCGGGCCAGGCGCCGTCGGGCAGGACGGTGACGAACGGCTCGCCGCCGTAGGCCTCGCAGAAGGCGGGACCCACGGCCGCGGGGTCCGCGGTCAGCGTCGCGGTCACCGTGGCGACCAGCCCGCGGGCCATCGGCACCACGTGGGGCGTGAACGTGATCGGCGCGCCCTGCCCCCAGTGGTGCTCGATCTCGGGGGTGTGGCGGTGCCGCGGGGCGCCGTACGGCGCGACGTTGCCGAAGGCGTGGCTGGCGTGCAGGTCCTCGCGCAGCCCGCTGCCCGCGCCCGAGGTGCCCGACAGCCCGGCGACGACCACGCCGGCGGGGTCGACGAGGCCCGCCAGGGGCGCGAGCGCCAGCAGGGCGGCGGTCGGGTAGCAGCCGGGGACCGCCACCAGGGCCGCCCCGGGGAGCCGGTCGCGGTGCAGCTCCGGCAGGCCGTAGACCGCGGGGGTCAGCGCGGGGGCGGCGTGCGGCTCGCCGTACCAGTCGGCGAAGACCTCCTCCGGCAGGCGGAAGGCGCCCGACAGGTCCAGCACCGGGGTCCCCGCCGCCACCAGCGCCGGGGCGAGCCCGAGGCTGGCCGCGTGCGGGGTGGCGAGGAACACCGCGTCGCAGTCCGCCAGCGCGCCGGGGTCGGCGGGGACGACCCGGCCGTCCAGGCCGAGGTGCGGGAACAGCGCGCGCAGCTCGGCCCCGGCGGTCCGCTGCCCGGCGACCACGCGGACCTTCAGGGCGGGATGGCCGGCGAGGAGGCGCAGCAGCTCCCCGCCGGCGTAGCCCGACCCGCCCACGACCCCGACGTCCACCCGACCTCCGATCCGCTTGTCATGCAAAGCTCTGCATGACTATACAGCGAGGGTTCGGGGCGGGCGACGGTCAGGAGGCGGCTCCCTCATCCTCGACCAGGCGCCGGATCGCGGCCAGCGTGTCCTCGATGCCCCGGTCGACCTCGCCGCTGGTGACGCGGGCGGTGCTGATGTGCACCTCGACGCGCGACGAGCGGCCCTCCTCGGTCACGTCGAGGTGGCCGTGGTAGTCGTTGGGCCCCTCCGACCCCCACTCGATCCGCTTGGCGCCCTGGTCGACCCGGAACCACGCGTCGCCCTCGACGGTCTGGCCGTCGGGGCCCTCCGCGACGGTGTGGACCTCCTCGCCCTCGCCCGGCTCGGCGGCGCGCATGCGGCTGAAGTAGTCGGGCAGGTTGCCCACGTCGGACAGGTAGTCGAACAGGGCGTCGGCGGGCGCGTCGACGCGCGAGCTCCCGGTGTAGTCGGTCACGGCGGCTCCTGGCTGGGCGGGCAGACTGGACGCCTCCCGGCTACCCCGCCACCCCGGCCGTTAGCCCTGTTTCGCGCGGAGCGCCAGATGGACGAACCGCTGGTCGGCGGCAACACCAGCGCCGTGGTCCGCCGCGGTGCGGCCGTCGTCCGCCCGGCGCGGCCGTGGACGCCCGCGGTCCAGGCCCTCCTCCGCCATCTGGAGGACCGCGGCTTCGCGGGGGCGCCGCGCGCGCTCGGGCTGGACGGCGAGGGGCACGAGCTGGTGTCGTTCCTGCCGGGCACCGTGCCGACGTACCCGCTGCCCGCGGCGGTCCTCACCGACGACGCGCTCGGCGCCGTCGCGCGGCTCGTGCGGGCGTTCCACGACGCCACCGTCGGCTTCCGGCCACCGCCGGGGGCCCGCTGGTGGCGGATGCCCGGGGCGCCCGAGGACGGCGAGGTCGTCTGCCACAACGACCTGGCGCCCTACAACACCGTGTACGACGGCGGGCTGCCGGTGGCCTTCATCGACTGGGACACCGCGTCGCCGGGACCCCGGGTGTGGGACGTCGCGCACGCCGTCTGGCGGTTCGTGCCCCTCACGGCCGGGGCCGACCCGGTCGCCGCCGCGCGGCGGGTGCGGCGGTTCTGCGACGCCTACGGCCTGGCGGAGCGCGACGACCTGCCCGAGGTGGTGCGCCGCCGCCAGCAGTGCCTGCACGACACCGTCCTGGAGCAGGCGCGGCTGGGGGTGCCCGCCTTCCAGGCGATGGTGGGGACCGACCACGTCGAGGGGCCCCTGCGCGACCGCGCCTGGGTGCTCGCCAACCAGGCGACCCTGGCCGCCGCGCTCACCTAGCCCGGCCCGCCGGCAGTGGGGGTGGGGTCAGCGGCGCAGGGTGCCGTCGACCTGGGCGGCGACGGCGGTGGCGACGGCCTCGATGACCGTGTGGGCGTCGTCGTCGGTGAGCTGGCGGCGGGGGTCGTCCAGGCGCAGCCGGTAGGCGAGGCTGCGCCGGCCCTCCCCCACCGACGGGCCGGTGTAGACGTCGAACAGGCGCAACTCGGTGAGCCGGTCGCCGGCGCCCGCGCGGACCGCCGCCTCGACGCGGGCGGCGGGCACGGCGGCGTCGACCACGACGGCGACGTCGATGCGCAGGCTGGGCAGCGCCGACGGCGGGACCGGCGCGGGCGGGCGGATGCCCTCGGCGACCAGCGGGTCGAGGCGCAGCTCGCCGGCCAGGGTCCGCGGGGGCAGGCCGAAGGCGGCCGCGACCTTGGGGTGCAGCTCGCCGACGGTGCCGAGCGCCACCCCGTCGAGCAGCAGCCGGGCCGCGCGGCCCGGGTGGAACGGCCGCTGGTCGGTGGGCTCCACGGCCAGGCCGGGCAGTCGGACGGTGCGCGCGACCAGGTCGACCGCGCCCAGCACGTCGCCGAGGTCGACGGCGCGGGCCGGGGCGTCCCAGCGCTCGGGCGCGAACGCACCGGCGGCGGCCAGGCCGAGGAAGGTCGGCTCCGCGGGCAGGACCGCGCCCTCCTGGCGGCTGTCCGCGCCGGGCTCCTCCGCGGTCGGGGGGAGGAACACGTGGCCGACCTCGAAGACCGCGACGTCGGGGGTCTGGCGGTTGACGTTCTTGGCGACCGTGCGCAGCAGGCCCGGCAGGAGCGTCGTGCGCAGGACCGCCTCCTCCTTGGACAGCGGGTTCAGCAGCGCGACCGGGCGGCGCCGGCGGTCGTCCCCGGCCAGGCCCAGGGCGCTCAGGTCCTCGGTGGCGATGAACGGGAAGACCAGCACCTCGGTCCAGCCCGCCCCGGCCAGCGCTGTCCGCACGGCCCGCCGGGCGGTGTCCTGCGGCGTGCGGCCCCCGACCTGGCCGGTCGAGGGCAGCGTCTCGGGGATCAGGTCGTAGCCGTGGACCCGCGCGATCTCCTCGTACAGGTCCTCCTCGATCTGCAGGTCCGGCCGGTAGGCCGGCGGGCGCACGGCGGCCGCGCCGCCGTCCGCGTCGACCGCGCAGCCGATGGCCTCCAGGAGCTCGGCCTGGCGGGCGGCGGAGAGGTCCAGGCCCAGGCGGCGGGCCGCCCTGGCCGGGCGCAGGGTGATGGTCGGTCGGGGCCGCGGCGCCGGGTGGTGGTCGGTGCGGGCCGTGGCCCGCCCGCCGGCGATGCGCACGAGCAGGGCGGCGATGTGGTCGGACGCCTCGGCGCACAGGGCGTCGGGGACGACCTTCTCGAAGCGGGCCGAGGCCTCGCTGCGCAGGCCGTGGCGCCGGGCGGTGCGGTTGACCGACGGGGCGTCCCAGCTGGCGCCCTCGAGCAGGACGGTGGTCGTGGTCGCCCCGACCTCGGTGCGCGCGCCGCCCATGACCCCCGCCAGGCCCGCCGCGCCCTCGGCGTCGGCGATGACGACGTCGTCGGGGTCCAGGCGGCGCTCGACGTCGTCGAGGGTGACCAGCGTCTCGCCCGGCCGGGCGTCGCGGACGACGAGCCGGTCCCCCGCCACCCGCGCGGCGTCGTAGGCGTGGGTCGGCTGGCCGGTCTCCAGCATCCCGTAGTTGGTGGCGTCGACGAGGTTGGCGATCGGGCGCATGCCCGCGGCCGCCAGCCGGCGCTGCAGCCAGGCCGGGGACGGGCCCCACGCCACGCCCTCGACGGTGGTGAGCACGAAGCGCGGGCTGCGCCGCGGGTCCGTGAGCTCGACGCCGAAGCCGTCCGGCAGCGCCGGCGCGGCGTGGGGTTCGGCGGGCAGGCGCAGCGCGGCGCCGGTCAGCGCGTGCAGGTCCCGCGCGATGCCCCACATCGACAGGGCGTACCCGCGGTCGGGGGTCAGCTCCAGGTCCAGGACGGCGTCGTCCAGCCCCAGCCACTCGGCGAGGTCGGCGCCCAGGGGCGCGTCGCCGTCGAGCACCCAGATGCCGCGGTGGTCGTCGCCGACGCCCAGCTCGCGCGCGCTGGCGAGCATGCCGTTGGAGGTCGTGCCGAACAGGGTCTTGGCGCCGATCCGCACCGGCTCCGGCGACGCCGGGTCGCGGCTGGGCAGGGTGGCGCCGGGCAGGGCCGCCGGGACGCGGTCGCCGGGGGCGAAGTTGGAGGCCCCGCAGACGATGCCGTAGTCGCGGTCGCCGGTGGTGACCTCGACGAAGGACAGCTTGTCGCTGCCCTCCATGCGCCGGACCGACCGGACCTCGGCGACGACGACGCCGCGGACCCCGGCGGTGGGGTGCTCGACGCCCTCGACCTTCAGCCCGCCGAGGGTCAGGACCTCGGCGAGCTCGTCGACGGTCGGGGGCAGCTCGACGTGGTCGGCGAGCCAGGAGACGGGGACGCGCACGGGAAGGACCTCACGGGTGGTCGGCGGACGACCGGCAGGCGACCAGGGAAGACTAGGTGTGCACCTCAGGCGCCGGGCGGCTTTCGCAAGGCGAGTCTGGCGACACCATCTAGAAGGCGGCGAGGAAGCGCAGGTCGTTGTCGGAGAACAACCGCAGGTCGTCGATGCCGTAGCGCAGCATCGCGACGCGCTCGATGCCGATGCCGAAGGCGAAGCCGCCGACCGCCTCCGGGTCGTACCCGCCGGCCTCCAGCACCGTCGGGTGGACCATGCCGGCGCCGAGCAGCTCCAGCCATCGGGTGCCGTCCCAGGCCTCGACCTGGCAGGACGGCTCGGTGAAGGGGAAGTGGTCGGGCAGCAGGCGGATCCGTGTCGCCGGCCCGAGCACCGCGCGGGCGACCGCTGCGAGGGTCCCCCGCAGGTCCGCCATGCTGATGTCGGTGTCGACCGACAGGCCCTCGATCTGGTGGAACACCGGGGTGTGGGTCGCGTCGGGGGTGTCCTGGCGGAACACCCGGCCGGGGACGACGACGTGGAGCGGCGGCGGGGTCGCCAGCATCGTGCGCACCTGCATCGGCGACGTCGAGGTCCGCAGCAGCGTCGACCAGGCCGGGCCGCCGGGGGTGAGCGGCTCGAGGTAGATCGTGTCCTCCTCGGAGCGCGCCGGGTGGTCGCGCGGGAGGTTCAGCGCGGTGAAGTTGAACCACTCGCTCTCCGCCTCCGGCCCGGACAGGGCGGTGTAGCCCAGGCCCGCGAAGACGTCGACCAGCGCCTCGACGGTCTCGGTGATCGGGTGCAGCGACCCGCGCCGCGGGGTGCGCGGCGGCAGGGTCACGTCCACCGCCTCCGCGGCCAGCACGACGCGGTCGCGCTGGTCCTCCAGCACCGCGCGGCGCTCCGCGATCGCCGTCTGGAGGCGGGCGCGCGCGTCGTTGACGGCGCGGCCGCGCTCCCGGCGGGCCGCCTCGTCCAGCCGGCCCAGCGAGCGCTGCACCGCCGACACCGCGCCGCGGCGGCCGAACAGCCCGCCGACCGCCGTGTCGAGCGCGTCGAGGTCGGGGGCCGCCGCGACCGCCGCGAGCCCGTCCGCCACCACCGCGTCGAGGTCGACGTCGGTCATGACGGCTGCACCTCGATGCCCGCAAGCTCCAGGCCGCCCTTGGGCAGGGTGAACAGGAAGCGGGTGCCCTCACCGTCGGCGTCCGCCGCCCAGATCCGCCCGCCGTGGGCCTCGACGATGCCCTTGGAGATGTACAGCCCCAGGCCGGTGCCCGACCGGCGCTCCCCCGCCCGCCGGGAGAACTTGGCGAACAGGTAGGGCATCTGCCCCACCGGGATGCCGTCGCCCTCGTCGGCCACGCAGAACTCGACCGCGTCCTCCAGCTCCGTCGCCCGCACCTCGACCCGCCCCGTCCCGTACTGCATCGCGTTCTCCACCAGGTTGGTGAAGACCTGCTCGACCTTGTCGGGGTCAGCGTAGAGGCGCGTCAGGTCGGGGGGGACGACCGATCGGAGGGGGCGCTCCTCGTCGGCCAGGGAGAAGCGCTGGAGGACCTTGTCCACGACCTGGGGGACGGCGACCATCTGGCGGCGCAGGCGCAGCTGGCCCGCGTCGATGCGGCTGACGTCGAGCAGCTCGCCGAGGAGGCGGGTCACGCGGTCGGCGTCCTCGTTGACGGTGGCCAGCATCTGGCGCTTCTGGGCGTCGGTGAACCGGTCCCACTTGTCGAGCAGGGTCTTGGTGAAGCCGCGCACGCTGGTCAGCGGGGAGCGCAGCTCGTGGCTGACGGTGGAGACCAGCTCGCTGCGGTTGGCGTCGCGGCGGGCGCGGCGGTCGGCCCGGCGCAGGGACAGCACCAGCAGCGCGACCTGGCCGTCAGGGCCGGGGGTGCGCGCCGCGGTCACGGTCACGGGCCGGTCGCGGCCCGCCCGCGTCCGCAGCCGCAGGTCGGCCTCGGCCAGCCGGGGGATCAGGCGCGCGTCGCCGGACAGCGGCGCGACACAGGCCCACCAGTCGGTGGCGACCTCGTCGGCCAGCGGCAGGACCTCCGCGGCGGGCCGGCCCTCCAGGTCGGCGCGCGCGAGGCCGGCCAGGCGGCAGGCCAGGTCGTTGGCCGACCGCACCGTCCCGTCCGCGTCGACGACGACGGTGGGGTCCGGCAGCAGGTCCAGCGTTGCAGGGTCCATCAGGTCAATCCGTCGTCACGTCGCTGCCGCGCCGCCTCGTAGCACACCACGGCCACGGTGGCGGCGAGGTTCAGCGACTCCGCGCGCCCCACGATGGGCACCCGCACCGCGACGTCGCAGGAGGCGACGACCTCGGCCGGGAGCCCGCGGGCTTCGTTGCCGAAGACTAGTGCGCTTGGGCCGGTCAGGTCGACATCGGTGTGCAGCGCCGGCGCGCGGGGGGTCGTCGCCACGGTCGTCAGGCCCGCCGAGCGGGCCGCCGACACGGCGACCGCCGCGCTCGCCCCGGTGACCACGGGCAGGTGGAACAGCGACCCGGCCGAGGCCCGCACCGCCTTGGGGCTGCGCGGGTCGGCGCTGCCCGCGGTCACCACCACGCAGTCGGCCCCCGCCGCGTCCGCGGTCCGCACGGCGGTGCCGACGTTGCCGGGGTCGCGGGCCTCGACCAGCACGACCGCGAGCGACGACGCCGCCAGGGCCGCGTCCAGTGGGGCCGGTGGCAGGGTCGCGACGGCGACGATCCCCTGGGGCGTCACGGTGTCCGCCAGCGCCGCCAGGACGCGGTCGTCGACCGCGCGCACCCGCGCGCCCGCGGCGCGGGCGCGCGCCACCAGGTCGGCGTGGGCGCCGAGCGCGGCGGGCGTCGCGAACAGGTCGGTGACCCGGCCCGCGGCCTCCGCCACGGCCTGCGGGCCCTCGACCAGGAACGCGCCGCCGGTCCCCGCCCCGCGAGCCAGTCGCCGGGCGGCGCGGACCGCGGGGTTGTCGGTGCTGGTGATCACGGCCGGCGCGGGCGCCGCCCCGGGCCCTAGCCCAGGGCGGTCCTGGCCACGCCCACCAGGCCGCGGAACGCGGCGGGGTCGCGGACGGCGAGGTCGGCCAGCATCTTGCGGTCGACCTCGACCTCGGCCAGCTTCAGCCCGTTGATGAAGCGGCTGTAGGACAGCCCCTCCGCGCGGGCCGCGGCGTTGATGCGGGTGATCCACAGCTTGCGGAAGTCACCCTTGCGCGCCCTGCGGTCGCGGTAGGCGTACCGCATCGCGTGCAGGACAGCCTCGTTGGCGATGCGGTACCGGCGGCTGCGGGCGCCGCGGAAGCCCTTGGCGCGGTCGAGGACGGTGCGGCGCTGCTTGCGCCCGTGGACCCCGCGCTTCACGCGTGCCATGGTCGGTGTACCTCTCTGTCGGGGGGTTCGCGGGTGCCTAGCGGAGCCCGAGCAGGCGCTTGACCTGCGCGGCGTCGCCGCCGGTGAGCACGCCGGGCCGCTGGAGGCGGCGCTTGCGGACGCTGCTCTTCTTCTCGAGCAGGTGGTTGCGGTTCTGGCGGCCGTGGATCACCTTGCCGGTCTTGGTGACCCGGAAGCGGTCCTTGGTGCCGGAGTGCGTGCGCTGCTTGGGCATGGGAGGTCGGTCCTCGTTGGTCGTCGTGCCGCGGGGGCGGCGGCGGCTAGGTCGCCGCCACCTCGTCGGCCGAGCCGTCGCGCGGCCCGTCCTTGTGCGGGGCCAGGACCATGCTCATGTTCCGGCCCTCGGTGTTCGGTGCGCTCTCGACGAAGGCGACCGCGTCCATGTCCGCCGCGAGGCGGTCCAGGAGCCGCTGGCCGAGTTCCTGGTGGGCCATCTCGCGCCCGCGGAACATGATCGTCGCCTTCACCTTGCTGCCTTCGCGCAGGAAGCGCTCGACGTGGCGCGACTTCGTCTCGTAGTCGTGCCGGTCGATCTTGGGCCGCATCTTCATCTCCTTGATGACGATGTGGCTCTGGCGCTTGCGCGCCTCCTTCGCCTTGACGTCCTGCTGGTACTTGAACTTGCCGTAGTCCATGACGCGGCAGACCGGCGGACGGGCCTGGGGGGCGACCTCGACGAGGTCCATCTCCTGGGACCGGGCCATGCGCAGCGCCTCGGCGAGCGGGCCGACGCCGACCTGCTCGCCGTCGGGACCGATCAACTTCCCTCCTGGGGAGTTGGGGGTGGGTGCGGGAACGAGCGAAAGGCCGCTGCCAACGGCAGCGGCCACGGTCCCATGCGATCGCCGGCAGGTGCACCGGGCCGGGCCCCCACTGCGGGCACGGTCCGACGCGCATCCGTTCGACGATCGCGGACCCGGCGAGGTGCCCCGGTCCCGTGGGGAGCGGTGGCCCTGCCGGGTGGGAGGCGCGGCCGCCCCCGACTTGTGTGCGATGCGTGCTGGTGCCGCGGATCCACGACCTCACGGTCACGGGGCACGGCGTGCTGAAGTGTACCGTCAGCGCGACGTGCGCGGACCCCGCCCGGGGATCCAGAGCCGATCGGTCATCGGCTCGCCCTGCCCGCCGCGCGCCGGCCCGCCGCGCGGCGCGGCGGCCGGTGGTGCGGCGGCCGGGCGCGGCGCCGAGCCCGGGCCGGGTTGCGCCGGCGGGGGCTGCGGCGGCGGGGCCGCCGGCGCGTCGCCGGCCGGCGGCGCCGCCGCCTGCCGCTCCGCCTCGACCTGCAACATCTGCAACTGCTGGAGGCCGTTGCGCATCCCCGCGGTCAGCTGCGGCCCCAGGCGATCCCCCACCGCCTGGACCATGCCGATGAGCGCGTCGATGAGCACGCGCGCGTCGGGCCGGCCGAGCTTGGCCTCCGCCCCGGTGCCGAGCATGGTGAAGGCCTGCAGGACGATCTCCGCGGGCTCGGCCCGGCGGAGCTGGTCGACGTAGGCGCGGAGCTCGTCCTCGGACGGCGCGCCGGGTTGGTCCGTGCTGGTCATCGCGCGCATCCTAGCGCCGCGTCCCCGGGATCACGCCCGGGACAGCCCGGCGCGCACCCCCCGGTCAGCCCAGGCCCGTCAGGCGCGCGTAGCCGTCGATGAGGGGTCGGCCGGCGACCACCGCGAGCAGCGCCGCGGCGGCCAGGTAGGGCCCGAACGGGATCTGGTCCTTGCGGCTGCGCAGCCGGGTCGCGATCAGGGCCAGCCCGGCCACGCCGCCCAGCACGAAGGCGCCGAACAGGCCGAGGGCCAGGTGGCCCCAGCCGAGGTAGCCCAGGCCCAGCCCGATGAAGGCGGCGAGCTTCACGTCGCCCATGCCCATCCCCCGCGGGCTGAGCAGCGCCAGCGCGAGCAGCGCGGCGAAGGCGGCCGCCCCGCCCGCCAGCGCGCGCAGCGCCGCGCCCGGCGCGCCGTCCAGCAGCGCCGCGGCGACCAGCAGGGCGGCCAGCGCCGGCGTCAGCGGGTAGGTCAGGCGGTTGGGGATCCTGCGGGTGGCCGCGTCGATCACCGCGACGACCACCAGGGTCCAGGTGAACAGCAGGTAGGCGGGCAGGGCCCAGTCCGCGCCGATGCGCGCGCCGACGACGGCGAACGCCAGCGCCATCGCGACCTCGACCAGCGGGTAGCGGACGCTGATCGCCTGGCCGCAGTGGCGGCACCGCCCGCGCAGCAGCAGCCACGACAGCACCGGCACGTTGTCGCGCGGGGCGATCGCCGCGCCGCAGCCGGGGCACGCGCTGCGCGGGCGCACCACCGACCGGCCGGCCGGGACACGGTGGATGACGACGTTGGCGAACGACCCGGCGAGCAGGCCGAGCACGGCGCAGGCGGCGGCGACGACGGCGTTCACGGGGCACATCCTGACCGGCGGGGACGGCCGGCACGAGGGCGGGGGCCGGGCGCCTGTGGAGATCGACGCCCGACCCCCGCGCCTTGAGGCGGGGCGCTACTTCAGGTCGGCGAGCAGCCGCGCGGTCTCGATGGCCGCCTGGGCGGCCTCCCAGCCCTTGTTGCCCAGCTTCCCCCCGGCGCGGTCGACCGCCTGCTCGAAGTTCTCGGTGGTCAGCACGCCGAAGGTGATCGGCACGCCGGTCGCCACCGCGATGCGCCCGACGTCGGCGGCGGCGCCGGCCACGTAGTCGAAGTGGGCCGTCTGCCCGCGCACGACCGCGCCCAGCGCCACGATCGCGTCGAACCGGCCGCTGGACGCCAGCCGCTGGACCACGACCGGCAGCTCCCACGACCCGGGCACCCACGCGAGCTCCAGGTCGTCCTCGCGCGCTCCGTGGCGGCGCAGGCAGTCCTGCGCGCCGGACACCAGGCGCTCGACCACCGACTCGTTGAAGCGGGCGGCCGCGATCGCCACCCGCAGCCCGCTGGCGTCCAGCGACCCCTGGTACGTCCTCATCGGATCTGCTCCTCGGCGCTCTCCAGCGCCAGTTCGTGGTCCATGCGGTCCCGCTTGGTCTGCAGGTAGCGCAGGTTCTGGGTCGTCGGGATGGTCTCCAGCGGGAGCCGCTCGACGATCTGCAGACCGTAGCCCTCCAGGCCCGCCCGCTTGGCCGGGTTGTTGCTCAGCAGGCGCAGGGTGGACAGGCCGAGATCGGCCAGGATCTGCGCCCCGGTGCCGTAGTCGCGCAGGTCGGCGGGGAAGCCCAGCTCGAGGTTGGCCTCGACGGTGTCCAGGCCGCCGTCCTGCAGCTTGTACGCCTGCAGCTTGTGGAGGATGCCGATGCCGCGCCCCTCGTGCCCGCGGATGTAGACGACCACGCCGCGGCCCTCCGCGGCGATCTGGCGCATCGCGTCGTCGAGCTGGGTGCCGCAGTCGCAGCGCAGGCTGCCGAAGACGTCGCCGGTCAAGCACTCCGAGTGCATGCGCACCAGGACGTCGGGCTGGCCGCGGACGTCCCCGCGGACCAGGGCGACGTGCTGCTCGCCGTCCGTCGTGCTCTCGTAGCCGACCGCGGTGAACGGGCCGTAGGGGGTGGGGATGGGGGCCTCGGCGACCCGGCGGACGAGCTTCTCGGTCCGGCGGCGGTAGGCGATGAGGTCGGCGATCGAGATCAGCGGCAGGTCGTGGGCCTGCGCGAAGGCCGCGAGCTGGGGGGTGCGGGCCATCGTCCCGTCGTCGTTGACGACCTCGCAGAGCACGCCTGCGGGGGCCAGCCCGGCCAGCCGGGCCAGGTCGACGGCCGCCTCGGTGTGGCCCGCGCGCTTCAGCACGCCGCCCTCGGCGTAGCGCAGCGGGAAGATGTGGCCCGGCTTGGCCAGGTCCGCGGGGCGGGTGGCCGGGTCGACCAGCGCGCGGATCGTGCGCGTCCGGTCCGCGGCCGAGATGCCGGTGGAGACGCCCTCGCGGGCGTCCACCGTGACGGTGAACGCCGTGCGGTGGGACTCCGTGTTGGCGCTGACCATGAGTGGGAGGTCCAGCTGGTCCAGCCGCTCGCCGGTCAGGGGGACGCAGATGACGCCCGAGGTGTGGCGGACGAAGAAGGCGATGGCCTCCGGCGTCGCGGTCTCGGCGGCCATGATCAGGTCGCCCTCGTTCTCGCGGTCGGCGTCGTCGACCACCACGACGATGCCGCCGTCGCGGATCCGGGCGACGGCCTGCTCGATGCTGGCGAACATGGGGGCCTCTGCTCAGGGGTTGTACGGCGTCGCGACACCGCCGCGGAGCATGCGCTCCACGTACTTGGCGATGACGTCGACCTCGAGGTTCACGCGGTCGCCCGCGCGGCGCACGCCCAGGACGGTGTGGGCGAGCGTGTGCGGGATGAGGCCGACCGAGAAGGACCTGTCGTCGACGGCGGTCACGGTCAGCGAGGTCCCGTCCACCGTGATCGAGCCCTTCTCGACGACGTAGGGGGCCAGCGCCTCGGGCAACGCGATGGTCATGGCCGTCCATTCCAGGGCGCCGTCGGCGCCCGCCACGGGGCGGACCGCGGCGACCGTGCCGACCCCGTCGACGTGGCCCTGGACGAGGTGCCCGCCCAGGCGGGCGTCGGCGCGCAGCGCGCGCTCCAGGTCCACGGGGGCACCGGGGGCGAGGTCGCCCAGCGCGGTGCGGTCGAGGGTCTCGCCCATCAGGTCCGCGGTGAACCCGCCCTGGTCCAGGGTCGTGACGGTGAGGCACACGCCGTTCACGCTGATCGAGTCGCCGGGGCGCGCGTCGGCGACCACGGTGGTGCAGGCGATCGACAGGCGCGCCGACCCCTGGCCGCGGTGCAGCGCCGCGACGGCGCCGACCTCCTCCACGATGCCGGTGAACATGGGGCTCCTTCAGGCGGGGACGAGGGTGAGGGCGGTGTCGTCGCCGGCGCGGTCGACGGCGACGGTGCGGAAGCGCGGGCCGTCGGCGAGGGTGGCGATGCCGTCGCCGGCCAGCAGCGGGTGCCCACGGGCGCCGAGCAGCAGCGGCGCGACGAAGACGACCAGTTCGTCCACCAGCCCCGCGCGGACGAACGCGCCGGCGACCCCCGCCCCGCCCTCGACGAGCACCGACCGCACCCCGCGATCGTGCAGCAGCCCGAGCACGGCGGCGAGGTCGAGCGGCGCGACGGGGGACGTGGGCGCCGGGGCGGGCGGGGTGGCGGCGGCGGCGGCGACGTCGGCGCCGGCGGCGCGGAGGGCGGCGACACGGGCCGGGTCCGCCGCCGGGCCCACGACCACCAGGGTGGGGGCCTCGCCGTCCAGGACCGCGGCGGTGGCGGGCAGGCGGGCGCGGCCGTCCAGGACGACGCGCAGCGGCTGGCGGCCGGCCCAGCCGGGCTGGCGGACGGTGAGGCGGGGGTCGTCGGCCAGCGCGGTGCCGGCGCCGACCAGGACGGCCCCCGCGTCGGCGCGCAGCTCGTGCGCCCGCGCGCGGGCCTGGGGTCCGGTGATCCACCGCGAGGTCCCGTCCGCGGCGGCGATGCGCCCGTCCAGCGACACGGCGGCCTTGAGCACGACCAGCGGGCGCCCGCGCGTGACGGCGAACAGGAACGCCCGGTTCTGCCGCCCGGCCTCGTCGCCCAGCAGCCCGACCTCGACGGGCACGCCCGCGGCGCGCAGGACCTCGGCCCCGCCGGCGGCGAGCGGGTCGGGGTCGGCGACCGCCACGACCACGCGCGCCACCCCGGCGGCGAGCAGCGCCGTCGTGCAGGGACCGGTCCGCCCGGTGTGGGCGCACGGCTCCAGGGTCACGAACACCGTCGACCCGGTCGCCAGCGCCCCGGCGTCGGCGAGCGCCGCGACCTCGGCGTGGGGCCCGCCCGCGACCTGGTGCCACCCCTCCCCCACGATCCGGCCGTCGCGGACGACGACGGCCCCGACCAGGGGGTTGGGCGCGACGGTGCCACGCCCGCGGGCGGCGAGCTCCAGGGCGCGCGCCATGGCGGCGCGGTCCGTGACCGGCCCGTCCACCTGCCCCCTCCTCGCCGCGTCGCGCGGCTCCGGGGCACGGGCGGGCGCGCTGGCGCCCACGCCTTCTCTCATCCGGACTGTGACCGTCGGCTCCGGCGTCTGACCGGATCAACCCCACTCACGTGGGGGTCGCGGGCTCCCCGCCGGGCACGGGCCCGCCGAGCCACCGCCGGTAGGGACTTCCACCCTGCCCCGAAAGCGCACCCCCAGGCTACCCCTCCCGCTCCCCCGGCCGTCCGGGGCGAGGCGGCGGGTCAGGCCGGTAGGACCAACTCAGAGGATCTGGAGCGGGATCGTCAACCGGACGGCCTCCATCTGCAGGCTCTGCCCCGTAGTGCCCAGCTCGATCGAGTCACCGCATCGCCAGCCCTGGTCGCCCACGTTCTGCACGTGGGCCTCGGCGCAGAGGCCGGACCGCGCCTCCAGGGTCAGCGCCTCGATGCGCAGCGATTGGCCCGTGGTGCCGACGACCACCGGCTCCCGGTCGCCGGAGCGGCAGGAGAGCGGCTGCCAACCGATGTTCTGGACATGAGCCCGCGCGCAGACACCCCCCGTCCCGGTGGTGGCGATGGCCAGGGCCTCCATGCGCAGCGTTCGCCCGATCGTCCCCGCCTGGACCCTGGACCCGCACGTCCAGCCCTGCCACCCGACGTTCTGGACATGCGCGTTCACACAGATCGACGGCACCGGTGCGACCGGCGGCAGGGGTGGCACCTGCGCCCCTGCTCTGGGCAGCGACAGTGCGGAGAACGCGGCGACCAGCACGCCCATGACCACTACCTGCCGAAAGGCCCTCGAGGTCGTCACGTGACCATCCCTTGGTTAGAGCGCATTGAACGGGCAGTCCCCCACGCCGTTCGGCAACCGGAGTGGTGCGTCCCAGCCGCCTCGCATCCCCGCGCAGCCCGGGAGGAGGAAGCCCCTATCCTGATTCACGTAGAGGGCGGCACCGTCGAGACCACCAGGCGGATCGCGGTTCGCGTCCAACCCCATGCAGTCGGTGTCCGGCTCGAGGCCCACATCATTGCAGTCGTTGCTCTTGAGCGACGCGGATGCTCCGAACTCCGACTCGCCCTGCGTGCCGGTGGGCAGCACCACGAAGAGGTAGTAGGCGACATCGGCCTGGAGCTGGCGCGGATAGCCGATCCCGACCTCCACCGAGTTCACG
Source organism: Egibacteraceae bacterium (assembly GCA_030447925.1). Taxonomy (GTDB): domain Bacteria; phylum Actinomycetota; class Nitriliruptoria; order Euzebyales; family Egibacteraceae; genus JAUJNX01. The sequence goes on from JAUJNX010000002.1 coordinate 303,323, forward strand.
CCGCACGCGTCGCCGGCGATGTTGCTGTCGGCATAGGCACCGGCCGCGGCGGGGACGTTCCCGCCCCAGGTGTAGGTGCCGATCTGATAGATCCGCGACCAGAACGCGCTCTCCGCCTCGACCGGGCAGAAGGGACGCGGCGTGGACGACACGATCTCGTCGTTGAACTGCGTGGCGCCCAGTTCCAGACCGAAGTCGTCGGGAACGTCCTGCGGGGTGTGGCCCAGCGCGCTGGACCAGCGCACCTGGTACTCGAAGACCGACCGTTCCGAGCCGGGCGGGACGATCCCGTAGTAGGCCAGGATGGTCATGGCCGATGGGAAGTGCGAGGGCAGGTCCTGCGGGTCCAGCGCTCCCGCAGAGGACTCGCGCGTCGCGGAGGCGGGTGCGGATGTCTGCCCGGAGCCCGCTGCCGCCGGCCCCCGGAGGTCCGGAGGGGTGCGGTCGATCTCGGCCTCCGGCGCGGCGGTGAGACCGGCCACCAGCACCGCCACGTCCTCAGCCCGAGTGCCCGGCGCCAGGATCAGTCCCGGGACGACGGGCACCGCCCCGAAGCGCTGGCGGAAGGCCCCCTCGGCCTCGGCCACCGACTCGGCGATGTCCGGTGAGGGCCCTGGCGCGTGACCCCCGATCAGGCCGTTGCCCTCGAGCCGCACCTCCACGACATCGACACCGGCGGAACTGGCGGCCTCGAGCGCCTCCCTGACGGACACGGGGTGCGGTAGGTCCACCTGCACCGGCAGCTCACGTTCGTCCGGCGACGTCATGGCCTGTCGTGGACCTGCCCCACGTGCACCGGCCGTGACCACAGCGAGCGCACCCAGGGCGAGGATGATCAACACCACCAGACCAGCACGCCGCTCCTGCACCCTCATGCCTTTCGCGCAGTCGTCCACAACACGTAGGCCGTCAGTGCCATCGTCAGCCCCACCCCGACGGCCGCGACGAGCGCGGGGAACGTCGAGAGCACGAGGGTCATCTCGTTGTTCTCGGTGGTGACGATGCAATCCACACCGCCCGCCCGGACGCGGTGGCGGACGGCCTGCGCAAGCCGTGCCGCGATCTGCTGCTGGCAGTCCAGCACCAAGGAGGTCCGTTGAGCGGCTAGGGCCAGCAGGGTCAGGCACTGGATGACGAGTGCCACCGTCAGCACCACGGTGACCCCGGAACGGGATCTCATGTCCGATCCTGACCACGTGCCATAGACGGCAGCTTACGTGACCTTCCCACCTTCTGAACGGACGATCGGCCATGGGGAAGCTTGGCCGACCGACTCCACCGGTGGCACGCGGCGCTTGCCCAGCCGAGTCCGCGGCTCGGGGCTCGAGCGGGACGCGGTCCCCGCGACACCTCGCAAGCTGCCGTCAGGTGCGGCGCAGGGGGGAGAGGTAGAAGCCGTCGGTGGTGTCGGCGGCGGGGTCCAGGAGGGTGCCGGGGCCGGCGGGGGCGGGGCGCCCGGCCGCGCCGGTGCGGGCGGGCTCGGCGGCGAAGCGGTCGCCCTCGGCGGCCAGGAAGCGCTCGACGACGGCGGTCGTCTCCGCGCGGGTCCAGGTGCACGCGCTGTACAGCAGCACCCCGCCGGGGCGGACCAGGGGGGCCAGGGCGCCGAGCAGCTGGGCCTGGAGGGCGCCGAGGCGGGCCGGGTCGCCGGGGTCGCGGCGCCAGCGCAGCTCGGGGCGGCGGCGCACGACGCCCAGGCCGGTGCAGGGGGCGTCGAGGAGCACCGCGTCGAACGACGCCGGCCCGAACGGCGGGGCGGTCATGTCCGCGGTGACGGTCTCCACGCGGTCCGCCAGGTGCAGGCGCTGCGCGGCCTCGGCGACCAGGCGGGTGCGGCCGGGGCGGACGTCGGCGGCCACGACCTCGGCGCCCAGCCCGGCCAGGTGGGTGGTCTTGCCGCCCGGCGCCGCCGCGGCGTCCAGGACCCGCCACCCGTCCAGCGGCCCACCGCCGGGGCCGGCGAGGGCGGCGGTGAGGGCCTCGACGACGAGCATCGAGGCCTCGTCCTGGGGCGTGGCACGGCCCTCGGCGACGGCGGGGAGGGCCGCGGGGTCGGCGCCGGGGACGCGCACGCCATCGGCGGCGTGGCGGGTGGGGGCGGCGTCCAGGCCCGCGGCGCGCAGCTCGGCGACCAGGTCGTCGCGGGTGCCGGGGGGTGACGCCCGCAGGGTCAGCCCGGGCGGTTCGTTGCCGGCCTCCAGGACCGCGCGGGTGCGGTCGCCGTGCACGGCCCGGGCCTCGGCGACGATCCACGGGGCGTAGCCCAGCGCCAGGCCCAGGCCCTCGTCGGTGGCCGGGTCCGGCCAGGGCAGGGCGTCGCGCGTGCGGGCCAGCCCGCGCAGCACGCCGTTGGCGAAGCCGGTGGCCTGCGGGCCCAGCTCCGCGCGGGCGAGGTCGACCGCGGTGCCGACGGCGGCGCGGTCGGGGACCCCGCCGCGCAGGAGCTGCCAGGCGCCCAGGCGCAGGATGTCGACCAGCTCCGGCTGGACCTGGTCCAGGGGCCGGGTCAGCACCCGCGCCAGCGCCCAGTCCAGCGTCCCCTCCCAGCGCAGGGTCTGGTAGGCGAGGTTCGCCGCGAACGACCGGTCGCGCGCGTCCAGGTCGCCGCCCCGCAGCGCGGAGTCGACCGCGCGCGTCGACCAGGCGTCGGTGCTGTGCACCCGCCGCACGGCCCGGTACGCGGCCCGCCGCGCCGGCAGCCCGACGACGTCGCCGCCGGCGTCGGCGGGGCTCATCGGGCGACGGCCTCGGCACCCAGGACCTTGCCGAGGGGCTGGTAGCCGTTGACGAAGGCGGCCCCGGCCATGCGCGGACGGCCCGCGGGCTGGACCTCGGCGAGCAGGAGGGCGCCGTCCCCCGCCGCGACCACGGGCCCGTCGGGATCCAGGCGCACCACCGCGCCGGGGACGCCGTCCCCCGCGACCGGCACCGCCCGGTGGACCTTGAGGCGCTGCCCGTCCAGGGTCGTGTGCGCGCCCGGCACCGGGTTGAACGCGCGCACGGCGCGGTCCAGCGCCGCCGCGCCGCGGGTCCAGTCCAGCCGCGCCTGGTCCGGCGTGATCTTCGGCGCCAGCGTCGCCCGCTCGTGGTCCTGGGGCACCGGCGCGAGCGACCCGTCGACCAGCCCGCGGACGGCGCGGACCAGGACCGGCGCCCCCAGCACGGCCAGTCGGCGGAGCAGGTCGCCGGAGGTCTCGGCCGGGCCGAGCGGGGTCCGCTCGACGGCGAGGACCGGACCCGTGTCCATGCCCCGCTCCAGCACGAAGCAGGTGACGCCGGTCTCGTCGTCGCCGGCCAGGACCGCCGCCTGCACCGGCGCCGCCCCCCGCCAGCGCGGCAGCAGCGAGAAGTGCAGGTTGACGAAGCCGCGGCCCCCCGCCGCCAGCACGTCGGGCGGCAGGATCGACCCGTAGGCCACGACGGCGGCGGCGTCCAGGTCCAGGGCGCGCAGGTCGTCGAGGACCTCGCGCGGCCGGTCCGGCTGCCACACGGGGATGCCGGCGGCCTCGGCGGCGACCTTGACCGGGGGCGGGGTCAGGCGGTGCCCGCGCCCGCTGGGCCGGTCGGGGTTGGTGACGACGGCCGCGACCTCGACGTCGCCGGCCGCGAGGAACGCGGCGAGGGCGGGCACGGCCGGCTCGGGCGTGCCCAGGAAGGCGATCCGCACTGTGTGCACCTCGCGCGTGGGCGGTGGGGACCGGCTAGGCCGGCGGGGGCTCGCCCTCGGGACGGGGGCGGGGGTGCTCCAGCTCGCCGTTGCGGATCCGCCTCATGGCCTCCTTGCGGTCGTGGCGCGCGAGGTGATCGATGAACAGGATCCCGTTGAGGTGGTCCAGCTCGTGGAGGAAGATCCGTGCCTGGAGCGGCGTGGCGCTCTCGATCTTGTGCTCCTCCCCGTGCACGTCGTTGATCCGCAGGCTGACCCGCAGCGGGCGCTTGGTCGGGTAGAACAGGCCGGGGAAGGACAGGCAGCCCTCGTCGCCCTCCTGGATCTCCTCCGACGTCTCCAGCACCTCGGGGTTGACGAAGGCCCCGTGCTCGTCGCCCGCCTCCCAGGTGAACAGGCGCTTGAGCACGCCGACCTGGTTGGCCGCCAGGCCCGCCCCGTCGGCCTCGCGCATGGTCTGGAGCATGTCGTCGGCGAGGCGGCGCAACGCGTCGTCGAAGTCGGTGACCTCGCCCGCGCGCAGGCGCAGGACGGGGTCGCCGAACAGGCGGATCGACAGCAGGGACACGACGGTGCTCGCAGTCAGACGGGGTCGACGTCCACGCGCACGCCGACCGAACGTCGCCCCCACTCGTGGCGGAGGGGGGTCAGGCCGTCAAGCGTGCCACGCAGGTGCGCGCTCTTCACGAGCACATCCCCGTCCGGGTCGGGGCCGAGCACCTCGTCGGCAGGCGGGAGCGCGGCGCGGACGGCGGCCGCCAGGTCGTCGGCGGCGTCGGCGGGCAGGCGGATGCGGACCAGCGACGAGTGCGGCGGCCAGGCGAGCTCCGCGCGGCGCTCGGACTCGTGGCGCCAGAACCCCTCGGGGTCCCAGCGGACGAGGGCCTGGACCGCGGGGTTGAGGGGCTCGCGGGTCTGCAGGACGAGGTGGCGGGTCCAGAAGCCCGCGGCCAGCCACAGGCGCAGCGCGTCCTCGGCGGCGTCGAGCACGGGGCGGCCCAGCAGCGCCTCGGCGTCGGGGACGACCACGACGTCGGCCCGCTCCCCCGCGAGCCACGCGGGCGCCGCGACCACGCTGCCGCGGGTCATGACCGCCACCGCCGGGCGGCGGGTGGGGCCCGGGGCGTCGAAGCCCTCCATGCGCACGACCTCGGCGGCGGGGTGCGCCCGCGCCAACTCGAGGGCGTAGCGGCCCGCCCCCGCCGCCAGCGGCGCCGTCCCGGTGCCGCCGCAGGAGGGGCACGCGGTCGGCGCCCCCTCCCACGCGCAGGTCGCGCACCGCCACCACGCGGCGTCGCCACCCACGCCGGCGGGGGCGGCCTCGGCGGGGCGGGCCGCGGGGGCGGGGGCGCCGCGGCGGCGGGCGTGGCGTCGGGGGCGAGGGCGCTGTCGCAGACGGGGCAGGCGCGGCGGCGGCCGCAGGTGCGGCAGGCCAGGGCGGTGCCGTCGCCGCGGCGGGAGGCCAGCACCACCGCGGCGCCGCCCGCGCGCACCGCCGCGGACAGCGCGCGGGCGGCGGTCTGCGACAGCCGCGCCCGCCGGGTGCCGGGCCGGGGCGCGTCGAGGTCGACGACGTCCACGCGCGGCGCGCGGGCCCGGCGGTCCGGCCGGGCGGGGGCCAGCGACGTGACGTGGCCGTGGGTGAGCAGCCGCCACAGGGCCGCGCTGGGCAGGTCGCCGGTCAGGACGGCGACCGCCCCGCCCATGCGCGCGCGGGCCAGGGCGACGTCGCGGGCGTGGTGGCGCGGTTCCCGGCGCTCCTTGTAGGCGGGGCTGGCCTCGTCGTCGACGAGCACCAGGCCGACGTCGCGCAGCGGGGCGAGGACGGCGCCGCGCCCGCCGACGGCCACGCGGGCGTGGCCGGTGCGGCAGCGCAGCGCGGCCCGGTAGCGCGCCCGGTCGACGGGCCCGCCGCCGTCGCCGCGCAGGTCGGCCGCGACCGGGCCGGCGACCTCCAGCACCCCGCCGCGCCATCGGCCCCTGCGGGTCGGCGGTCAGCACCAGCGCCGACCGCCCGGCCGCCAGGCAGCGCGCGACCAGATCGGCGGCCATCGCGGGCCGGTCGTCGCCGGGGAGCGCCGGCCACCACCACGCCCCTCCCCCCGCGCCCTTGTCCGCGGCCGCCAGCAGCGGCTCCGCGCGGTAGGGGCGCCAGGCCGCGTCGGGGACGGCCGGCGCCGCCGGCGGGGTCCAGGGGGCGGGCTCGGGCCAGCCCAGGGCCTCGCGGTCGACCGCGGCGATGCGCGGCGGCACCGCGTGGCGCAGGACGGCCGGCAGGGTGGAGGCCCAGCGGTCGGCCACCCAGCGGTACAGTCGCAGGTCGTCGGGCCCGAACCACGACCACGGCCCATCGACCGACGCGAGCGGCCGGACGCGGTCGGGGTCGGTCTCGGGCGCGGATCCCGCGTCCACCACCCACCCCGGGCGCCGCCGCCCGGCGAAGGGCACGCGCACCCGCTGCCCCACGCGGACGGCCATGCCCTCGGGCACGGCGTAGTCGAACGGGTGGTCGAGGTGCGCGGGCGCGACCTCGACGATGACGCGGCAGTACCGGGGGTGCGCCGCGGGCGCCCGGGGGGTCCCGGGGTCAGGCACCCGCCGCGGCGCGCAGGTCGTCGACGCGGTCGAGCCGCTCCCAGGTGAAGCCGTCGCCCTCGCGGCCGAAGTGGCCGTAGGTCGCCGTGGCCTTGAACACCGGCCGGTGCAGGTCGAGGTCGCGGATGATGGCGGCGGGGCGCAGGTCGAACACGTCGCGCACCCCGGCCAGGATCTTCTCGGGGTCCTGGGTCTCGGTCCCGAAGGTCTCCAGGGCCAGCGACACCGGGTGGGCGACGCCGATGGCGTAGGCGACCTGGAGCTCCGCGCGCTCCGCCAGCCCCGCCGCCACGATCGTCTTGGCGACCCAGCGGGCGGCGTAGGCCGCGGACCGGTCGACCTTGGTCGGGTCCTTGCCGCTGAACGCGCCGCCGCCGTGGCGGGCCATGCCCCCGTAGGTGTCGACGATGATCTTGCGGCCCGTGAGCCCCGCGTCGGCGTGGGGCCCACCGAGCTCGAACCGCCCGCTGGGGTTGACCAGGACGTCGTCGGCGTCCCACGCCAGCCCGTCGGGGATGACGGGGGCGATGACGTGCTCGACGAGGTCAGGCAGCAGCAGCGTCGGGATGTCGATGTCGGGCTGGTGCTGGGTGGAGATGAGCACCCGCTCGACCCGGACGGGGCGGGTGCCGTCGTAGGCGACGGTCACCTGGGTCTTGCCGTCGGGGCGCAGGTAGGGGACCGTGCCGCTCTTGCGCACGGCCGCGAGCCGCTCGGCCATCCGGTGGGCGAGGTGGATCGGCAGCGGCATGAGCGCGGCGGTCTCCCGGCACGCGTAGCCGAACATCATCCCCTGGTCGCCCGCGCCGAGCTGGTCCAGGTCGCCGTCGCTGGCGGACCCCAGGCGCGACTCGTAGGAGTGGTCGACCCCGCCGGCGATGTCGGGCGACTGCTCGTCGAAGGCGACCAGCACGCCGCAGGTGTTGCCGTCGAAGCCGGCGGCGGCGCGGTCGTAGCCGATGCCGACGACGGTCTCGCGCGCGATCCGCGCGACGTCGACGTAGGTCTCGGTCGTCATCTCCCCCGCGACGACCACCAGGCCGGTGGTGACCATGGTCTCGCAGGCGACCCGCGCGCTGGCGGGGTTGGGGTCCCCGGCGAGCACCGCGTCGAGGACGGCGTCGGAGATCTGGTCGGCGACCTTGTCGGGATGCCCCTCCGTCACCGACTCCGAGGTGAACAGCGTGCTGCGGGTCGTCAACGGACGGGTCTCCCTGGATCGCTCGGACGGGGGATGTGATCCGCGGAGTCTATGTGCCGACCTCGGGGGCCGGTGCCAGCAGGGCCTCGACCTCGTCCCACACGACGGCCGCCATCTCCGACTTGGTGGTCAGCGGCACCTCGCGCCGCCCGCCGGTGCGGGTCAGCAGCAGCGCGCGGTTGGTGTCGACGTTGAAGCCGGCGTCGGCCATGTCGACGCGGTTGATGACCACGAGGTCCAGGCCCTTGCGGTGGAGCTTGTCGCGGCCGCGCTCCTCCTCCAGGTCCGTCTCCGCGGCGAAGCCGACCAGGATGGCCCGGTGCGGGGACGCCCCCAGCTCGGCGAGGATGTCGGGGTTCTGGGTCAGCTCGACCGAGCCGAGCCCCCCGGCCTCCTTCTTGATCTTCTGGTCGCGGTACGACGTGGGACGGAAGTCGGCGACGGCGGCGGCGGCGACCACGACGTCGGCCTTGTCGGCGAGCGGGAGGACCGCGGCGCGCATCTGCATCGCGGTCTCCACGTCGTGGACCTCGACCCCGGGCGGCGGGGGCAGGGCGGTCGGAGCGCTGACGAGGTCGACGGTCGCGCCGCGGCGGACCGCCTCGGCGGCCAGCGCGTAGCCCATCTTCCCCGACGACCGGTTGCCGATGAAGCGCACGGGGTCGATGGGTTCGCGGGTGCCGCCCGCGGTCACCAGGACCCGGCGCCCGGCGAGGGCACCGGCGGCCGGCCCGCCGGCCCCGTCCGCCAGGGCCGCGGCGACGGCGGCGACGAGGTCCTCCGGCTCCAGCATCCGGCCCGGGCCGACGTCGCCGCCCGCGAGCGGCCCCTCCCCCGGGCCGGCGACGTGCACGCCCCACCCGCGCAGCCGCGCCACGTTGGCCTGGGTCGCCGGGTGCAGCCACATCTCGGTGTGCATGGCCGGCGCGACCACGATCGGGCAGGTCAGCGCGGTGTAGAGGCTGCTGACCAGGTCGTCGGCGAGCCCGCCGGCGAACTTGGCCAGCAGGTTGGTGGTCGCGGGCGCGAACACCGCGACGTCGGCCTCCCGCGCCAGCCGGATGTGCAGCACGCGGTGGACGTCCTCGAAGACGCCGGTGTGGACCGGCCGGCCCGTCAGCCCCTCGAAGGTGGCCGGGCCGACGAAGGCGGTGGCGGCGGCGGTCATGACCACCTGGACCGTGGCGCCGGCCTTGATCAGCCCGCGGGCGAGCTCCGCCGCCTTGTAGGCGGCGATGCCGCCGCCGACCCCCAGCAGGACGTGGCTGCCCTGCAGGGTCACCTCAGGACTGGGGCGGGTCGGCCAGGCCGAGCTCCACGACCTCGGCGCCGCCCTCGTCCTCGGTCTCCGCGCCCAGCAGCTCCTCCGCCTCGCGGCGGGCGTCGCCCGGGTACTGCGGCACGATCTTGCTGGCCGCGATCTCCTCGAGGGCGATCGACAGCGGCTTGTTGGAGTCCACCTGGTCGACCAGCGGCGGGGTGTACTGGCCGAGGCCCTCGCCCAGCGAGTGGTAGTAGGCGTTGATCTCGCGGGCGCGGCGGGCGGAGAGGTGGACCAGCGTGTACTTGCTGTCGACCTTGTCGAGCAGGTCGTCGATGGTGGCGATGGCTGATCAGCTCCGTACGCGCGAGGGGGTGGACCCGTCGAGTATACGTTCGAGGCCCGTGACGGCGTCCTCGACGCGGTCGTTCACCACCAGGTGGTCGAACATGTCGGCCTCGGCCAGCTCCTGGCGCGCCGCGGCCAGCCGCACCGCGGCCATGTCCGGGGTCTCGGTCCCGCGGGCGGCCAGGCGCTGGGCCAGCACGTCGAACGACGGCGGGACGACGAGGACGAGGATCGCGTCGGGCATCCGCTGGCGGACCTGGCGGGCGCCCTGGACCTCGATCTCCAGCACCACGTCGGCGCCGGACTCCAGGGCCTTGCGGACCGGGGCCTCCGGGGTGCCGTAGCGCTGGCCCGCGAAGGCGGCCCACTCCAGGAACCCGCCGGCGGCGACCAGCTCGTCGAACGCCTCGTCGTCGAGGAACAGGTAGTCGGCGCCGTCGACCTCACCGGGCCGGCGGGGGCGGGTGGTGGCCGAGACCGAGACCTCGATGTCCGGGCGGCGCCGGCGCAGCTCGCGGACCAGCGTCCCCTTGCCGACCCCGCTGGGGCCCGACAGGACGTAGAGGCGGCCGCTCACGGAGCGGGGTCGCCCCCGTCGAACTCGCGCAGCAGCCGCTCCTTCTGGTGCACGCCCAAGCCGCCGATGCTCTTGACGAAGGCGATGTTGAGGCGCTCCATCAGGCGGCGGGCCCGGACCTTGCCGACGCGGGGCATGGACTCCAGGACCGCGATCACCTTGGTCTTGGCGACGATCTTGTCGTGCTCCGCGCGCCGGAGGACCTCGCGGAAGTCGATCTCGCCGGCCTTCAGCTGCTGCTTGAACTCCGCCCGAATCTTCCGCGCATCCGCCGCTTTGTCCAGCGCCCTCATCTTGCTCTGATAATCCAGATCGGGGAGCGGCATCGGATCTCCGAGGAGACAGCGGTGCCGGTGGGGAGGCCGGTCCGCGGGACAGGGAAGCGTGCGCATCCTAACGGTCACGCCGCGACGGTCAACGCGGGTGCCGCCCCGGGTGGCGCCCCCCGGCCCGCCTACCCCGCGTCCCGCCCCGCCGCGGTCGCCAGGACCCGCCGGAAGGCGTCGAGGTCCCCGAGCCGACTGTGCAGGATGCCGCGGACGCGATCGTCGTCGACCCGCGCGTAGCCGCGCACCAGCAGGTTGCGGAAGCCAGGTAGACCGCGACGTCGGTGTCGCTGGAGGGCCGGGGGGAGCCGCGGGCGCGCGACCCGAACAGGTAGGCGAAGCGCACCGACTCGGAGGGGAAGGGTGCGCCGGCGGCCGCGCGGAGCCGCTGCACGCCGTCCGGGTCCATGTCGGGATGCTACGCCCACGCCAGGCGCGGCGGGGCGGGTGATGGCCGGGGTCAGGCTCAGGAGGTGTGGCGGCTGCCGGGGGTGTCGAGGGGGCGGCCCGCGGCGCACAGGGGGCAGGTGGCGGGGTCCCAGGCGCTGGCGCCGACGGCGAGCAGGCTGATGGGCGGAGAGTCGGGGCGGCGCGACGGGTCGACCGCCACCGACCGGTCGACGATGCAGGCGATCCCGGCGAGGCGCCCGCCCGCGGCGCGGACCAGCGCGGCGACCTCGCGGGCGGACAGGCCGGTGGTGACGACGTCCTCGACGACCAGGACCCGCTCCCCCGGCGCGATCTCCTGCCCGCGGCGCAGCGTGAAGGTGCGGTCGGCGCCGCGCTCGGCGAAGACGAAGCGGCGGTCCAGGGCGGCGGCGACCGCGAAGCCGGCGAGGATCCCGCCGAGGGCCGGCGACGCGACGACGTCCACGGTGTCGTGGCCGAGGGCGGCGACGGCGCGCGCGGCGAGCTCGCGCCCCAGGCGCAGGGCGGTGCCGGGGTGCTGGAGCGCCGCGGCGCACTGCAGGTAGGTGTCGGAGTGGGCGCCGCTGGACAGCCGGAAGTGGCCGGTCCGCAGGACGTCGGCCTCGGTCAGCAGCGACTCGACATCGGTGGTGGGCATGGGGGGTTCCTCAGGCAGTGGTGGCCTCGCGCACCGTTGCGCGGGCTGCGGCGGCGGGGTCCGCCGCCGTGGTGATGGGCCGCCCGACGACCAGCCGGTCGGCGCCGGCGGCCAGGGCCGCGCGCGGCGTGGCCACGCGCGCCTGGTCGCCCGCGTCGGCCCCGGCGGGCCGGATGCCGGGCACGACGAGGAGGGGGTCGGGGCCGACGGCGGCGCGGACGGCCGGCGCCTCGGCCGCGGCGCAGACCACGCCGCGCGCGCCGGCCGCGACCGCGAGCGCGGCCAGCCGGGGCACTGCCTCGGCCGGCGGGGAAGCCCATGCGGGCCAGGACCTCCGCGTCGAGGCTGGTGAGGACCGTGACCGCCAGGACGGTGACGCCCGGGGCCGCCTCGGCCGCGGCGGCGACCATGGCGGGGCCGCCCGCGGCGTGGACGGTGAGCAGCTCGATGCCCAGGCCGGCCACGGCGCGGGCGGCACCCGCCACGGTGGCGGGGATGTCGTGCAGCTTGAGGTCCAGGAACACCGGGGCGTGCGCGCCCGCCACGGCGACGGCGCGCGGGCCGAGCGCCGCGTACGCCTCCAGGCCGACCTTGAGCCCGCCGGCCTCGGGCCCGACCGCCGCTGCGAGCGCGGCCAGCCGGTCCGCGTCCGGCGTGTCGAGCGCCACGATGAGGGGGTTCACACCGGGTCCCCGGCGGGGGCGCGGCCCGGATGCGGGCGCGGTCATCGCAGGGCCAGCCCGCGGAGGTCGGTGATGCGGCGGTGGCCGCGGGCGGCCAGCCAGCCGGGCAGGGCGTCGACGATGTCGGCGGCGGTGGTTGGCGCGGTGAACGTGGCGGTCCCGATCGCCACGGCGGTCGCGCCGGCCATGACGAACTCGACGACGTCGGCGACGCTGCGGGCGCCGCCGGCGCCGATGATCGGCAGGCCGGGCAGGGCGCGGGCGACCTCGGCGACGGCGCGGACCGCGACGGGGCGGATCGCGGGGCCCGACAGGCCGCCGGTGCCGCCGCCCAGGACGGGGCGGCCCGTCTCCACGTCCACGGCCAGGCCCAGCAGGGTGTTGACCAGCGTCACCCCCGCCGCGCCCGCGGCTGCGGCCGCGGCGGCGACTTCGGCCAGGTCGGTCACGTCGGCGGTGAGCTTGACGAAGACCGGGACCGTCGCCGCCGCGACGGCCGCCGCGACCGCGGCGCCGGTGGCGGCGGGGTCGCGGGCGAAGACGCGGCCGCGGTCCTCCACGTTGGGGCAGGAGACGTTGGCCTCGATGGCCAGGATGCCGGGGCGCCCTGCGAGGCGGGCGGCGACCGCGCCGTAGTCAGCGGCGGCCGACCCCGCGATGCTGACGATCGTGGGGACGCCGCGCGCCACCAGCCAGGGCAGGTCCCGGGCGACCCAGGCGTCGACGCCGGGGTTCTGCAGGCCGATGGCGTTCAGCATCCCGGCGGGGGTCTCGACCATGCGCGGGCCGGGGCGCCCGGCGCGGGGCTCCCGCGTGACCGACTTCACCACCACCGCGCCGAGGCGCGCCGGGTCCAGGTAGGGGCGGCCTCGCGCCCGGTGCCGAAGGTCCCCGCGGCGGTGACGACGGGGTTGGCCAGCCGGAGGGGCCCGAGGTCGACGGCGAGGTCCACGGCCGCGGCGGTCAGGGTCACCCGGCCACCGCCGGTGCCGGTTCCGGTTCCGGCCAGGTCAGGCGCGCGGCGTCCAGGACGGGGCCGTCGAGGCAGGCGCGGAGGGGCGCGCCGTCGGCGACCGGGACGGCGCAGGTCCAGCACACCCCGATCCCGCAGGCCATGGCGGGCTGGGTGGGGACGAGGCAGCGCACCCCGGCCTCGGCGGCGACGGCTGCCACCCGCGCCTGCTCGGCCGGCGTCCCCGCCGCCACGACCAGCACCCCGCGGGCCGGCGCGGCACGACCGCGGCCCCCGCGGACGGCGCCCACACCCCGCCCCGCCGCCCGATCCCCAGCCCGCCCGGGGCGGCCGACGCGGAGGCGGGCGGGGCGGAGGCGGGCGGGGCAGCGGCGGGGAGGGCGGCGGCGAGCAGGGCGTGGCGGACGGCGGGGGCGGCGCCGGCGGGGGTCGTGGTCACCGTCACCCCGCGGGCGGGGAGCAGGACGGCGAGCCAGGACAGCAGCGGCGCGTCGGCGGGGCCGGCCAGGACGCAGGCGCCGCCCGGCGGCGGCAGGTCGATCGGGCGGCCGAGCGGGCCCAGGACGTCGAGGTCGTCCCCGGGGCGGCGGTCCGCCAGCCAGGCGCTGGCCGCGCCCACGGGGCGCACGCGCAGGGTCAGCGCGTCGCCCTCGGCGCCGGCGATCCAGAACGGCCGGCGCAGCAGGGCGACCGGGGTCGCGACGGTGACGAACGTGCCGGGCGCGGCCCCCGCCGCCAGCGCGGGTGCGTGCAGGCGCAGGACGGCGACGCCGTCCTGGTCGGTGACGCGCTCGACGACGGTCACCGCGCGCGCAGCTCGCGGTGGTAGTCCTGCAGCGACCGGACCCCCACGGTGCCCCCGCGCAGCGCCTCGATCCCCTGGATCGCGGCGAGCATCCCCGACATGGTCGTGACGCACGGCACGCCGTGGTTCACCGCCGCGGTGCGGATCTCGTAGCCGTCCGCGCGCGGGCCGGACCCCATCGGGGTGTTGAGCACCAGGTCGATCTCGCCGGCGACGATGCGCTCGACGATGTTGGGGGTGCCCTCGCTGACCTTGCCCACGACCTCGGCGTCGACGCCCGCGCGGCGCAGGGTGGCGGCGGTGCCCTCGGTGGCGACGACGCTGAAGCCCAGCTCGGCGAGCCGCTTCAGGGGGAAGATCATCGCCCGCTTGTCGCGGTTGGCCAGCGAGGCGAACACCACGCCCTTGGTGGGCAGGACCATCGCCCCGGTCCCCGCCTGGCTCTTGGCGAAGGCGGCGCCGAAGTCGGGGTCGATGCCCATGACCTCCCCGGTCGAGCGCATCTCCGGGCCCAGCCGGGTGTCGACGCCGGGGAAGCGGTTGAACGGCAGGACCGCCTCCTTCACCGTCACGTAGGGCGGCACGGGGCCGGTGACGGCGTCGGTGGCGGGCAGGGCACCCTCGGCGCGCAGCTCGGCCAGGGTCGCGCCGGCCATGACCCGCGCCGCCACCCGGGCGAGCGGCACGCCCGTCGCCTTGGACACGAACGGCACCGTGCGCGACGCCCGCGGGTTCGCCTCGATGACGGTGAGGTCGTCGTCGCGCAGGGCGAACTGGATGTTGATGAGCCCGCGGGTGCCCAGGGCGCGGGCGATCGCCCCGGTGGCGTCGCGCAGGCGCTGGAGCTGGCCCCGGCCCAGGGTGTAGGGCGGCAGGACGGCTGCGGAGTCGCCGGAGTGGACGCCCGCCTCCTCGATGTGCTCCATCACCCCGCCGACGTGCAGCTCCTCGCCGTCGAAGACCGCGTCGACGTCGACCTCGACCGCGCCCTCCAGGAACTTGTCGACGAGGACCTCGCCCTCGCCCGCGTGGGCCGCGAGCCACGCGCGCAGGTCGTCCTCGGCGTAGACGATGGCCATGGACTGGCCGCCGAGCACGTAGCTGGGCCGGACCAGGACCGGCAGGCCGATCCGGCGGGCGACGTCGACGGCCTCCTGGGCGGAGGCCGCGACCCCGCCCGGCGGCTGGTCCAGCCCCAGCTCGTCGAGCACGGCGCTGAACCGGCCCCGGTCCTCGGCGAGGTCGATCGCGTCGGGGGCGGTGCCCAGGATGCGGACGCCGGCGGCCTCCAGGGCGCGGGCGAGGCGCAGCGGGGTCTGCCCGCCGAGCTGGACGAGCACGCCGACCTTGTCGCGGTCCCCGCCGACGGCGGCGAGTTCCGCGTCGTGGACGGCGAGGACGTCCTCCAGCGTCAGCGGCTCGAAGTACAGCCGGTCCGCGGTGTCGTAGTCGGTGGAGACGGTCTCGGGGTTGCAGTTGACCATCACCGTCTCGTAGCCCGCGGCGCGCAGGGCCTGGACGGCGTGGACGCAGCAGTAGTCGAACTCGATGCCCTGGCCGATGCGGTTGGGGCCCGACCCCAGGATCAGCACGCGCGGGCGGTCCGACGGCGCGACCTCGGTCTCGTCCTCGTAGGCCGAGTAGTGGTACGGCGTGACCGCGGCGAACTCCGCCGCGCAGGTGTCGACGGTCTTGTAGACCGGCGTGACCCCCAGCGCGACCCGCCGCGCCCGCACGGTCCCCTCGTCGGTGTGCAGGTGGCGGGCGAGCGCGCGGTCGGAGAGCCCTGCGCGCTTGGCCCGCCGCAGCAGTGCGGCGTCGACCGCGTCGGGGGACCCGGCGGCGGCGACCTCTGCGCCGGTCTGGACCACCCCCAGGATCTGGTCGACGAACCACGGGTCGTAGCCGGTCAGGGCTGCGACCCTGTCCACCGCCCAGCCGGCCCCCAGCGCGGCCGCCGCCGCGTGGATGCGGTGGTCGGTGGGGGTCCGCAGCGTGGCCTCCAGGTCGGGGTCCGCGCCGGCCGCGCCGCCCCCCGGCGGGACGGCGAGCCCGGCGCCGCCGTCCTCGAGGGAGCGCAGGGCCTTGCCCAGGGACTCCGGGAAGGTGCGGCCGATGCCCATGACCTCGCCGACCGACTTCATCCGCGTGGTCAGGACGGGGTCGGCCTCGGGGAACTTCTCGAAGGCGAAGCGCGGGATCTTGGTGACGACGTAGTCGATCGACGGCTCGAACGCCGCCAGCGTCTCGCCGGTGATGTCGTTGGGGATCTCGTCCAGGCGGTAGCCGACCGCCAGCCGGGCGGCGATCTTGGCGATCGGGAAGCCGGTCGCCTTGGACGCCAGCGCCGAGGACCGCGACACGCGCGGGTTCATCTCGACGACCACCTGGTGGCCGGTCGCCGGGTCGACGGCGAACTGCACGTTGGCGCCGCCGGTCTCCACCCCGACCCGGCGCAGGACGGCGAAGGCGGCGTCGCGCAGGGACTGGTACTCGCGGTCGGTGAGCGTCATCGCCGGCGCGACGGTGATCGAGTCGCCGGTGTGGACGCCCATCGCGTCGAGGTTCTCGATGGCGCACACGACCACGCAGTTGTCCGCGCGGTCGCGCATCACCTCCAGCTCGTACTCCTTCCAGCCCAGCAGGGACTGGTCGACCTGGATCTCACCGATGGGCGAGGCCGCGATCCCCTCGGCGGCGAGCCGGTCGAACGACGCCGCGTCGTGGGCGACGCCGCTGCCCGCCCCGCCCAGGGTGAACGACGAGCGCACCAGGGCCGGGAAGCCGAGCCGGTCGGCGAGCGCCCGGGCCTCCGCCGGCGTGCGCGCCCGCCCCGAGGCGGCGACCTCCAGACCGATCTCGGCCATCGCCTCGGCGAACGCGCGCCGGTCCTCCGCGACCCGGATGGTGTCCAGGCCCGCGCCGATCAGCTCGACCCCGTGGCGGTCGAGGACCCCGCCCTCGGCCAGCGCCATGGCCACGTTCAGCGCGGTCTGGCCGCCCAGGGTCGGGAGCAGCGCGTCCGGCCGCTCGATGGCGATGACGCGCTCGACGTACTCGGCGGTGAGGGGCTCGAGGTAGGTGGCCTCGGCCATCTCCGGGTCGGTCATGATCGTCGCCGGGTTGGGGTTGACCAGCACGACCCGGTAGCCCTCCGCCCGCAGCGCCTTGCACGCCTGCGCGCCGGAGTAGTCGAACTCGCTGGCCTGGCCGATCACGATCGGCCCGGAGCCCAGGATCAGGATGGTCGCGAGGTCGTCACGCCGCGGCACGCCGGCCCCCCATCAGGTCGGTGAAGCGGGTGAACAGGTGGCGCGCGTCGTGCGGTCCCGGCGCGGACTCCGGGTGGTACTGGACGCTGAAGGCCGGCAGGTCCACGAAGGCGAGCCCTTCGTTCACGCCGTCGTTGAGGTTGACGTGGGTCGCGCGCAGGCCCGGCGGGAGGTCGGCGTCGACGGCGAAGCCGTGGTTGTGGCTGGTGATCTCCACCATCCCGGTGTCCAGGTCGCGGACCGGCTGGTTGGTGCCGCGGTGGCCGAAGCGCAGCTTGCGCGTCGTCGCGCCGCCCGCCAGGGCGAGCAGCTGGTGGCCCAGGCAGATGCCGAAGGTCGGCAGCCCCGCCGCCAGCAGCGTGCGCAGGGTCGCGATCCCGCCGGTCACCGCCGCCGGGTCACCCGGGCCGTTGGACACGAACAGCCCGTCGGGGCGGCGCTCCAGGACCTCGTCGGCGCCGGTCGTGGCCGGCACCACGGTGACGTGCACGCCCCCGGCCGCGAACAGCCGGAGCTGGTTGCGCTTCATGCCGAAGTCCAGCGCGACGACGCGGAACCGGGGGTCGGCGGGGCCGTGCTCGTACACGCGGCCGGTCCCCGCGCCGGTGGCCAGGTCGCTGCCCTCCATGCCGGGGGCGGCGCGCACCTCGGCGAGCAGGTCGTCGGGGTCGCGGCCCTCGGTGGAGACGGCGGCCCGCAGCGCGCCGCGCTCGCGGACGTGGCGCGCGATGCGCCGGGTGTCGACGCCCGCGATGCCCACCGCGCCCCCGGCGGCCAGCTCGTCGTGCAGGCTGCGCACGGCGCGGTGGTTGCTGTGGCGGCGCGCGAGGTCGCGGACGATCAGGCCGGCGACCTGCACCCCGGCGGACTCGCCGTCCTCGTCGTTGATGCCGTAGTTGCCGATGTGCGGGGTGGTGAAGGTCACCAGCTGGCGCCGGTAGCTGGGGTCCGACAGGACCTCCTGGTAGCCGGTCAGCGCGGTGTTGAAGACCAGCTCGCCGTGGGCGGTGCCGGTGGCCCCGAAGGCGTCGCCGCGCACCACCGTCCCGTCCTCGACGACGAGTACCGCGTCAGGCGGCATGGGGTCCCCGGTCCGGCGGCACGTTGAGGGTGGCCGCGGCGCGGTCGGCGAAGTGCTCCGCCAGCGCCACGTCCTCGAAGGCGAACCCGCTGTCCACGTCGGCGTCGCCCAGGCGCCAGCCGACCACGACGATGCGGCGCGGGGCCAGCACGCGCCCCGCGTGGGCGCCGACCAGCCCGATCTCGCGGATCGCCTCGATGCGCACGAGCGGGCCGCGGTAGCGCTGGAAGACCAGCGCGGGCAGGCGCGGCTCGGCGGGCGGCAGGTGGCGCCCCTCCTCGAACCAGTAGACGGCGGGCCCGCGGCCGAACAGCCCGTGGGCGGTGACCCGGACGGCCCGTGACCCGCCGTGCGTCGTGCCGGTGTAGAGCGCCTCGCCGTCGGGGTCGCGGTCGGGCGCGTCGCCCGGCGGGAGCGGCCCGAGGGCCTGCTCCTCCGCCTGCCGGCGGCCGCGGTAGGACCGCAGCATCCCCCAGCCCGCGAGCAGCGCGGGCAGGACCACCAGGGCCACCGCCAGCACCTCCCCCCAGGGGTTCGACCCGGACCGCAGGAACTCCAGCACTAGACCACCTGGCCGTCCCGGAACGTGAACCGGCCGCGCAGCAGGGTGTGGACGACGCGGCCGCGCAGCCGCCGGCCCGCGAACGGGGTGTTGCGGCTGCGGCTGCGCGACGCCGCCGGGTCCACGGTCCAGGTCGCGGCGGGGTCGAACAGGACCAGCGTCGCGGGCGCCCCGGCCACGATCGGCCCGCCGTGCCCGGCGAGGTCGCGGCTGCGGGCGGGCGCGGTGGACAGCGCGTCCAGGGCCCGTGCCAGCCCGACCGTGCCGGTGTCGACGAGGTCGGTGAGGGTGACCGCCAGCGCCGTCTCCAGCCCGAGCATCCCGCACGGCGCCTGCCCCCACTCCTGCTCCTTCTGCTCGGGGGCGTGCGGGGCGTGGTCGGTGGCGACCGCGTCGATGGTGCCGTCGGCCAGGCCGGCGCGGACGGCGGCGACATCGTCGGCGGTGCGCAGGGGCGGGTTCACCTTGAAGACCGGGTCGTAGCCGGTCGCGGCCTCGTCGGTGAGCGACAGGTGGTGGGGGGTGACCTCGGCGGTCACGCGCACGCCGCGGGCCTTGGCCGCGCGCACCAGGTCCACCGTGCCGCGGGTCGACACGTGCGGGACGTGCAGGCGCGCGCCCAGCCCGGCGGCCAGGATCAGGTCCCGGGCGACCATCACCTCCTCGGCCTCGCGGGGCCAGCCGGCGAGGCCGAGGAGGCCGGCGACCTCGCCCTCGTTGAGCTGGGCGTCCTCGGTGAGGCTGGCCTCCTCGGCGTGGTTGGCGATGACGGCGTCCCAGGTGCGGGCGTAGGCCAGCGCGCGGCGCATCACCCGCGCCGAGCGGACCGGGTGGCCGTCGTCGGAGAAGCAGCGGACGCCGACCGCCGCCATGGCGCCGATCTCGGCGAGGTCATCGCCGGCCAGGCCCTTGGTGACCGCGCCGACGGGGAAGACGTCGGCGTGCCCGGCGTCGCGGGCCAGGCGCAGGACCTGCTCGACGACGCCCGCGTGGTCGCAGACCGGGTCGGTGTTGGCCATCGCGCAGACCGCGGTGAACCCGCCCGCCGCCGCGGCCGCGGTCCCGCTGGCGACGGTCTCGGCGTCGTCGCGGCCCGGCTCGCGCAGGTGGGTGTGCAGGTCGACCAGGCCGGGGGCCAGCACCAGGCCGTCCGCGTCGACCCGCTCGCCGTGGACGGCGCCGCCGACCTCGGTGACCACGCCGCCCTCGACGGTGACGTTGGCGACCTTGTCGGTGCCCGACGCGGGGTCCACGACCCGCGCCCCGGTGAACGTGCGCGCGGTCACGCCGCCTCCTCGCCGCCGAGCAGCAGATACAGGACCGCCATGCGCACCGCGATGCCGTTGCGCACCTGGTCGGTGATGACGCGGGCGTGGGCGTCGGCGACGTCGGCGCTGACCTCGACCCCGCGGTTCATCGGCCCGGGGTGCAGGACGATCGCGCCCTCCGGCAGCCGCGCCATGCGGTCGCGGTCGACGCCCCAGATGCGCGCGTACTCGCGGGCGGAGGGGAAGTGCTGGCGGTGCATCCGCTCGCTCTGGACGCGCAGCAGGTACAGGACGTCCAGCTTGGGCAGCACCGCGTCGAGGTCGTGGCTGACGGTCACGCCCCAGGTGGCGGCGTGCAGGGGCAGCAGCGTCGGCGGGCCGACCAGGGTGACCTCGGCGCCGAGCAGGGTGAGGGCCTGGACGAGGCTGCGGGCCACCCGGCTGTGCTCGATGTCGCCGCAGACCGCGACGCGGAGGCCCTCGATCCGGCCGAGGTGGGCGCGGATGGTGTAGAGGTCCAGCAGCGCCTGGGTCGGGTGCTGGTGGGCGCCGTCGCCGGCGTTCACGACCTTCGCGCCGACCCAGCGGGTCAGCTGGCGCGGGGCGCCGGACATGGAGTGGCGGATGACGATCGCGTCGACGCCCATCGCCTCCAGCGTCAGGGCGGTGTCCTTCAGCGACTCGCCCTTGCTGACGCTGGAGCCGCGGGCGGAGAAGTTCAGCACGTCGGCGGACAGGCGCTTGGCGGCCAGCTCGAAGCTGATGCGCGTGCGCGTGGAGTCCTCGTAGAACAGGTTGCACACGGTCCGCCCGCGCAGGACCGGCACCTTCTTGATCGGGCGGGCCGCCACGTCAGCGAGGCCGGCCGCGGTGTCCAGGATGGTGGTGACCTCGTCGGCGGTCAGGTCGTCGATGCCGAGCAGGTGCTCTCTGGTCACGCCCGCGCCTCCTGGTCCGCGCCGAGCAGCACGGCGTCCTGGCCGTCGGTCTCCTCCAGGCGGACGCGCACGTCCTCGTGGCGCGCCGTGGGCAGGTTCTTGCCGACGAAGTCGGCCCGCACCGGCAGCTCGCGGTGCCCGCGGTCGACCAGCACGGCCAGCTGGATCGAGGCCGGGCGCCCGTTGTCGACGGCGGCGTCCATGGCCGCGCGCACCGTGCGGCCGGTGAACAGCACGTCGTCCACGAGGACCACGACGCGGCCGTCGAGGGCCACGGGCAGGCGCGTCGGGCGCAGGGGCCGGGGCCCGCGGCGGGCGTAGTCGTCGCGGTAGAGGGCGACGTCCAGGCTGCCGACCGGGACCGCGACGTCCTCGACGTCGCCGACCAGGGCGGCGAGGCGCTGGGCCAGCGGGACCCCGCGGGTCGGGATGCCGAGCAGGACCAGCCGGTCGGCGCCGTGGTTGCGCTCGACGATCTGGTGGGCCATGCGCCGCAGGGAGCGCGCGATCTCGTCGCGCGTCAGGACCGTCCGCACCGTCGCGGTCACCTTTCTGGCCTCGCCGGACCAGGCTTAAAGGCGGGTGGGTCGCGGGGACCGTAGCACGCCGCCCACCCCCTCCCCCCGCACCGCCGTCAGCCGACGACCTCCACCGGGCAGGGCAGGCGCGGCGACGCCGCGAGCCGGGCATCGGCGGTGACCAGCGCCACGTCCAGGGCCGCGGCCAACGCCACGTAGAGGGCGTCGTAGAAGGTGAGGTTCGCGCGCAGCGACCACGCCGCCCTGCCCAGCGCGCCGGATTGGCGGTGGCGGTGGTCGACCAGCCCGGGGCCCAGCTCCAGCAGCCGCTCCGCGAGGTCGGCGGCGAGCTCGTCCCGGGCGGCCATCCGGCGCAGCACGTTGCCGAACTCCGCGTCCAGCAGCTGCGGCGCGTGGCAGACCTCGCTCACGAGGCGGCCGCGGAGCGCGCGTGCCGCGGGCGTTGTGGCCGTCGTCGCCAGCACCAGCGCGGAGGTGTCGACGACCAGGGTCACCGCCGTTCGGCCGCCACGTCCTCCGCGATGGCTGTCGGGTCGCCGGCGCCGCCGCCGCGCTCCTCCAGCGCCCGCTCGATCGCGACCGCGAGCTCGGCCTTGGCCGGGGCGGCCGCCAGCTCGATGACCCGCTCACGCATGTAGGTCTGGATGGAACGGCCCTCTGCCCGCGCCCGGCGGCGCAGGATCTCGTAGGCCTCCTCCGGCACGTCGCGGATCTGAATGGTCGCCATCGCCGCAGGATAGCGCTGAAGCAGCGCGATCGCGCTGCTCAGAGGCGGTAGCGGTAGACGTTGGTGTCGCGGCGGGTGAAGCCCAGGCGCTGGTAGAGGGCGTTGGCGGCCTCGCGGGAGGGGCGGGAGGTGAGGTCCACGGTCGTGGCGCCCAGGGTGCGGGCGTGGTCGAGGGCGGCGGTGGTGAGGGCGGCACCGGCGCCGCGGCGGCGGGCGGCGGCGTCGACGACGACGTCCTCGATCCAGGCTCGCACCCCGGTGGGGATGGGGAACACCACCAGGGTCGTCGTGCCGACGACGCGGCCGCCGTCGCGGGCGACGAGCAGGGTGCAGGCGGGCGCCTCGGCGATGGCGCGCAGGCCCTCGGCGGTCACCGGCGGGGCGGACGAGGACAGCTGGGGCAGCAGGGCGCGCAACGCCTCCACCAGGTCGTCGTCGACGGCGGTCACGATGTCGATGTCCATGGGGGCAACCTATGCGGGTCACCCGACTCCGCGCGCGGAAGCCGCCCGGCGTTTGAGGTGCACACTTGTCGAGGGGGCGGCGTGGCGGACCTGATGCTGGCGACGCTGAGCGGTGGGCGGCCGCCCGGCGAGGGGTGGGTCTTCGGGCGCAAGCTCGACGGCGAGCGCTGCGTCGCGACCGTGGCCCGGGGGCCGCGCGGAGCTGCGGTCCCGGACCGGCCGCGACCTGACCGGCACCTACCCCGAGGTCGTCGCGGCCCTGGTGGCGCGCGCGACCGCCGACGCCGTGGTGGACGGCGAGCTCGTCGCCTTCGACCGCGAGCGCCCCGTTCCCTGACCCCTCACGGCACCAGCACCGCGCGCCCGCGGACGGTGCCCGCCCGCAGCGCCTCCAGGACGCGGTTGACCTCGCCCAGCGGGGCGACCTCCGCCACCACCGTGCGCAGCAGGCCGCGGGCGGCGAGGTCCAGGGCCTCCACCAGTTCCGGGTAGGTGTTGCCGACCGAGGTCAGGATCCGCAGCTCGGGGACCACGAGGTCCAGCGGGTGCAGGTCGAGCCGGTCGGTCCCGTAGCCGACGAGCACCAGCGCACCGCCCTTGGCCAGCGCGGCGACACCGTCGCGCATCGTCGCCGCGGTCCCGGCGGTGTCGAACACCGCGTCGGCGCCGCGCCCCCCGGCCCGGGCGCGCACGGCGGCGGCCATGCCCTCGGCGGCGAGGGTGTCCTCGGCGCCCAGCTCCGCGGCGAGCGCCAGCTTCGCCGGGTCGCGGCTGACCGCCAGCACGCGGGCGCCGGCCAGCGCCAGCACCTGGACGAGCGCGAGGCCGACCCCGCCGCAGCCGACCACGACCGCGGTCGATCCGGGCTGCAGGCCCGCCACGCGGCGCGCGTGCAGCGCGGTGGCGGCGCCGCAGCACAGGGGGGCGGCCTGCTCCGGCGCGAGGCCGTCGGGCACCGGCGCGACCGCGGTGTCGGGCACCGCGACGTACTCGGCGAACCCGCCGTCGGTGACGAAGGCGAGGAAGCCGCGCGGGGCGCCGCAGAGGTGCTCGGCCCCCGACCGGCACCAGGGGCACCGGCGGCACGGGTGCAGGTAGTGGACGGCGACGCGCTGCCCGACCAGGGCGGGGTCGGCGCCGTCCCCCACCGCGGCGACGGAGCCGGCCACCTCGTGGCCCAGGGTGACCGGGGTCGTCGCCGGGGTGAGCAGCCCGTCGAGGAAGTGCAGCTCGGTCCCGCAGACCCCGGCCGCACCGACGCGCACCAGGACCTCGCCGGCGGCGGGGACCGGGCGGGGGACCTCCTGGACCGCGAGCGGCCGTCCCGGGCCCAGGAACCGCGCCGCCCGCATCGTGGCACCCGCCATGTCGCCCTCCCTACGCCGGCGTTACCCGGACAGGTTCAGCGGTCGGCGGCGATCGGCCCGCCCTCTCAGCCCGGCGTCGTCCGAGCTCCCGCGGTCGCGCGACGCTAGCCCTGTCCCGGACCCCGCACAAGCGGGGTCAGCGGCCGGCGGCGCGGAGGAGGGCCTCGGCGGTGGGGTCGGGGATCGCGGCGGGGCCGCCGGCGACGCGCAGCCAGGCCAGGTCCGCGGCCCGGGCGCGCAGCGCGTCCGCGGTGGCGGGGGGGACGGCGGCGGGCTCGGTGAGCAGGAGCACGCCGCCGCGGGCGGCGGCCAGCGGGCCCGCCGCGAGCGCGTCGGGGAACGCGCGCCCGGAGGCGACCACGATGTCGGCGGGGTCGGCGCCGCCGCCGCCGCCGCGCCCGCAAGGACCGCCGCGGTGGCGGCGGGGTCCGCGCCGCCGAGGCGCTCGTCGGCGCCGAGGGCGGCGCGGTCGGCTCGGCGATCGCGCCGGGGCCGCCCAGGACGGTGACCCGGTCGGGGTCCAGCTCGGCCAGGGCGGCGGCGGTGGCGGGCGGGACCCCGCCGGGCGCGGTCAGCAGCAGCGGGGCGCGGGCGGCGGCGGCCAGCGGGCCGGCCGCGAGCGCGTCGGGAAGTCAGCGCCGGAGGCGACCAGGACGCGCTCGCCCGCCCACGTGTCGCCGTCGGCGCGCCACTCGTCCACCGCGGCACGCGCGCGGCGGCGGCGGTGGCGAAGCGGTCGGTCCCCGCGACGCGCACGACGGTCCCCGCGCCCGCAGCGCGCCCTCCACCGCGGGGGACCGCGCCGCCGGTCCGCCCACCAGGTGCACCGTCCGCGCGCCCAGGCGGTCCAGCTCCGCGGCCACCGCGGGGGCCAGCGCGCCGGGATCGTTGAGCAGCAGCGGCCCGCCGACCGCCGCGGCCAGCGGCGCCGCCGCCAGCGCGTCGGCGAAGTCGCGCCCGGACACGACCACCGCGGCGGGGGCGCCGTCCGGGTGCGCCGCCTGCGACAGGCGCACGGCGGTCGCGATGCGGTCGGACCCGGCCAGGCGCGGGTCGACCACGACCGGGCCGCCGGCATAGCGGCGCCCGGTGGTGCCGGACCGCTCGCCCACCGCGTAGAGGTGGTACCGGCCGGCCGGGACGTCGCGCGTCCCAGCGCCAGCGGTTCTCCCCGGCTGCTGCGCCAGCCCGTCGACGAGCAGGCGGCCGTCGAAGCCCGCGCGGTCGGTGTCGGCGAACAGCGCGACCGACGCCGGGGCGGTGTCGCGCCAGACCACCTCGAAGGCGTCGCCGGCGGTGCGGTCGTCGGCGCGCAGGGCGATCTCCTCGACCGTCCAGCGCCGCGGGCCCGGGTCCTCGTTGGGGTCGTAGCGCACGCGCAGGATGTTCCCGACCCAGCCGGGGCGGCCGGGCCGCTCGGTCTCGACGACGTCGGTGGGCGGGTCGGTGGTCAGGTCGACGACGTACTCCCCCACGCCCGGGTAGACCACCACCTCCTTGGAGTCCACGAGCTGCCCGCCGTCACCGGCGTCCCACAGCAGGCGGCCGTGGCTGCCGCCGCCGGGCCCGAAGCCGAGGTCGAACGCACCCTCCAGGGTCGTGCGCACCGTCAGCCGGTGGTAGCGGGCCGCGTCCAGCGGCGCGCCCATGGCCAGGAACAGGAAGGGGTCGCCGAGCGAGGGACCGCCGTTGACCGCGCGCAGGGCGCCGCCCTCGTAGCGCACGTCGGTGGCGTTGCCCAGCAGGGCGACGTCGCCGGGCTGGTCGAGGTCCCACGCGTCGCCGCGCACCGCGGTCGCGTAGTCCTCGCCGCCGCGCGCGTCGGGCTCCAGGAAGTCGGGGACCGGCGCGGTCACGGTCAGCGGGGCCGACGAGGGGCCGTCGTCGGCGTGGAACCGGTAGACCCCGTCGGGGTACGACGCGGCGGGGAAGACGGCGGTGCCGCCGCCCTCGGCCAGCAGGCCCCAGCCGGGCCGGTCGGGGTGTTGTTGGCGCGGTCGTCGTCGGCGTCCCAGTAGAGCAGGTCCTCCGTTCCAGCGCACGGTCACCCCCGGCCCGTCGGCGTGCAGCCGGAACCAGTCCAGGGCCGTCGGCACCGGGTTGCCGTCCCCGGCGATGGTCAGGCGGACCTCGACGACCGGCGGCGCCCACGGCTCGCCGGAGCGCGCGACCAGCGGCACCCGGTAGGTGTGCCAGCCGGGCAGGACGTCGAAGCCGGTCTCCCCGCCGCAGTGGCCCCGGTCGGGCCCGCACCGGTCCCACAGGATCGCCCCGGCGCTGCGGTTGGCCGAGTACAGGCGGAACGAGGCGGTGGTGTGGCGGGCGGCGTCGACCGGCGCGGCGAGCCCCTCCCGGCCGGCGGCCAGCGCCGACGGCCGTAGCCGGCGAAGACCGGGGCGATGTCCATCGTCTGGCGCCGCTCCCAGCGCAGCTGGCCGTCGGCCATCGCCGGGGCGGCGTTCTGCGTGGCCGCCGCGATCAGCAGCTGGTCCTCTGGGTTGGCGTAGTCGACCGGGTCGGCGAAGGTCTCGGTGAAGTGGTCGGGGGCCGCCTGAACGACGGCGGCGTCGAGCAGGGGCGGCCCGGGCGCCTGCGCCCCGGCGGGCGCGGCCACCGCGGCGAGGACCGCGGCGGCCGTCAGCCCGAGCACCCACCGGCGAGGTCCCACGCCCGCGGTTCTCGGCGCGTGCGGCCGCGACCTTGACCGCGGGTCACGCGCCGGCGGCCGGGTCCTCGGCGGGGGACGCCTCGGCGGGGGTCGCCGCCGGGGCGCCGTCCGGCGCGGGCGCGGCGGGGGTCGGGGCGGCAGCGCGCGCTCGTCGGCGACGCGGGCGAGGATGCCGTTCACGAAGCGGCCGGAGTCGTCGGTCGACAGCTCCTTGGCCAGCTCGACCGCCTCGTTGATGGCCACGGCCGGCGGGATCTCGGGGTCGTGGAGCAGCTCGTACAGGCCCATGCGCAGCAGGTTGCGGTCGATCACGGGCATGCGCGACAGCTTCCAGTCGCGCGCGTGGCCGGTGATGACCGCGTCGAGCTCGTCGGCGTGGCGGTTGACCCCGCGCACCAGCGCGAGCGCGAAGTCGGGGAGCGGGTCGTCCTCGCGCCCCAGGTGCTCGGACAGCACCACGGGGATGTCGCGGCGCCGCAGGTCGGCCTCGTACAGCACGTCCAGCGCCCGCTTGCGCGCCGCCCGCCGGCTCGCGGCCATCAGGCCCGCGAGATGTACGCGCCGGAGCGCGTGTCGACCTTGACGCGCTCGCCGACGTTGATGAACAGCGGGACCGACACGACGGCCCCGGTCTCCAGCGTCGCCGGCTTCGTCGCGCCCGAGACCCGGTCGCCCTGCAGGCCCGGCTCGGTCTCGGTGATCTCCAGCTCGACGTTGGGGGGCAGGTTGACGTCCACGACCCGGTCGTTGTGGAAGACCAGCTCGATGGTGTCGCCCTCCTTGATCCAGCGCGCCGTCGCGCAGGGCGGCGACGGGCACCGGGGTCTGCTCGAAGTGCTCGGTGTCCATGAACACGAGGTCGTCGCCCTCGCGGTACAGGTACTGCAGGGGGCGGCGGGTCAGGATCGCCTGGGTCAGGTCCTCACCGGCCCGGAAGGTGCGGTCGACGGTCTTGCCGTTCTCCACGCCCTTCAGCGTGGTGCGCACGAACGCCCCGCCCTTGCCCGGCTTGACGTGCTGGAAGTAGTCGACGCGCCAGAGGTCGCCGTCGAGCTCGAGGGTCATGCCGTTCTTGAGGCTGTTGGTGCTGACCATGGTCCGTTGTCCTCGCGGTTCTAGAGGGTCACCAGGTCCCGCGGGGCGCGGGTGAGGGCGCGGGGTGTGGTGGCGATGGCGAAGGTGTCCTCGACCCGGACGCCGCCGAGCCCCGGCACGTAGACGCCGGGCTCGAGGGCGACCGTCATGCCGCGCAGAAGGGTAGCAGCGGAACCCTCGCGGAAGACCGGCTCCTCGTGGATCTCCAGGCCGAGGCCGTGGCCCGGCGGGTGCAACCAGCCCTCCGCCAGGCCCGCCGCCTCGACCACCGCGCGGCAGACGTCGTGGACGCGGCCCGCCGTGCCGCCCGGCACCAGCGCGGCCGTCCCGGCAAGGGATGCGGCGAGCGCGACCGCGTGGAGGCGCGCGGCGGCGGGGGGCGGTGGGCCGAGGGCGACGGTCCGGGTCATGTCCGCCCTGTACCCGCCCACGGCTGCACCGAAGTCCAGGACGACGAGGTCGCCGCGGCCCAGGGGGCGGTCCCCCGGCGTGTGGTGGGGACGGGCGGCGTGCGGGCCGGAGGCGACGAGCGCGGGGAAGGCCGGCTCGTCGGCGCCGGCGTCGAGCAGCTCCGCCTCCAGGCGCCGGGCGACCTCGCGCTCGGTCAGGCCGGGCGCCAGCCAGCCGGTGAGGGCGGCGAACGCGGCGTCGGTCGCCGCGCATGCGCGCTCCAGGAGGGCCAGCTCGTCGCTGTCCTTGATAGCGCGCAGGGCCTCGACGTGGCCGGGGGCGGGCACGACCTCGACGCCCTCGAGGGCCGCGGCCAGCGACAGGGCCCGGTCCCACGGCAGGACGTGGCTCTCCACGCCCAGGCGCCGCCGGGCGCCGAGGCGGCCGCGCAGCCAGTCCAGGCCGCGCGCCTGGAGCCGCTCGATGTCGGGGGCCTCCGCCGCGGCCCGCTCGGTGTAGCGGCCGTCGACGACCAGGAGCTCGTTGCGCCCGTCGGCGGTGACCAGCAGCGCCCCGGTGCTGCCGGTGAAGCCGGTCAGCCAGCGCAGGTTGACCGGGGCGGTGACGACCAGCGCGTCGAGGTCGGCAGCCCCCAGCCGGTCGCGCAGGGCGGCACGGCGGCGCTCAGCCACGGGCCCGCCGGTGCAGCAGCTCCAGCGCCGCGCGCACCGCGAGCCGGTAGCCGAAGTCGCCCGCCCCGGTGATGGTGACGTCGACGACGGCGCTGACCACGCTGCGGTGGCGGAAGGCCTCGCGGGCGGCGGTCTGGGACAGGTGCACCTCGACCTTGGGCTGGGCCAGCAGCTCGAGGGCGTCGCGCAGCGCGTAGCTGTAGTGGGTCAGCGCGCCGGGGTTCACGACCACCGCCGCGGTGCCGTCGGTCCGGGCGGCGTGGACGCGGGCGACGAGGTCGCCCTCGGACTCCGACGCGAACGCGTCGATGTCGGGGTGCTCGGCGCGGGCGGCGGCGACCAGGTCGTCGAGGGTCGCCCGCCCGTACACCGCCGGGTCGCGGGCGCCGAGCTGGGACAGGTTGGGGCCGTGCAGCAGGAGGATCACGGGGGGCAGGATGACACGCCGTCAGGCGCCGTAGGTGACGATCACCGAGTCGGTCCCGTGGTCGACGGGCACGCCGGCGTCCGGGATGGGAAGCGGCGGCGGACCTACGGGTGCCCGGGGAGGTCGGGGTTGAGGACCTCCACGGCGGTCGCCGCGGCGGTCGGCGTCACGGCTGGTTCTTGTCCTTCTTGTCTTTCTTGTCCTTTTCTTTGTCCTTGTCCTTGGCCTGCCCGGGCGGGGTCCCGCCGTGGCCGGGCGGGGTGCCACCGTGGCCCGGCGGGGTGCCGTCGGCGACCGTCTCCTCGGTCGGCTCGGGTGTCGGCGTGGCCGGCGCCGGGACCCCGCCCCTCCCGCCGGCCCCGCCCGCCCCCCCCGCCCCGCCCGCACCCCCCGCCCCGCCGGTCGCACCCGAGCCCTCGGCGCCGCCCGCGTCGCCGGACCCGCCCGCACCGCCGTCGTCGCCGGACCCGCCCGCGCCGGCCGAACCGGGCGCAGCAGCGGGACCCGCTGCACCGCCCGTCCCGCCCGTCCCGGCCGCACCCGCCGGGGCGTCCGTCCCCGCGGCGGCGTCGGTCCCCGCCGCGGCGTCGGTCCGCGTCGCCCGGGCCGCCGCGGTCGCGTCGGGCGCGGCGGTGACGGCAGCAGATGGGGCCCCGGCCGCCGCGTCCGGCGCCACTGCGCCCGCCACCGGCGCGCCCGACCCGCCGTCGACCCGGCCCGCGGTGGTGCCCCCGCGCTCCAGCGCCGCGCCCGCACCCAGCAGCGCCAGGGTCACGGCCCCGACCACGACCACCCGCTGGCCCGCCCACCCGCCGCCGGTCCCGGCGGGGCTGCGCAGGCGCGGCGTCCGCCCCGGGCGCACCGGCCCGCGGGCCCGCCGGGCTCGCGGGGTGACGGGGGCGGTCGGCTCCTCGGGCAGGGCCAGGCGGACGGCCGGCGGCACCGCCGCGCCGCGCCGCGACCAGGGCGACGACCCCGGGGTAGCGGTCCCCGGGGTCCCTGGCGGTGGCCCGGGCGACGACCGCGGCGAGCGGGCCCTCGACCGTCCCGGTCCGCCCCGACCCCGCACCCCGCGGCACGAGCGCCGCCAGCGGCTGGGGCGCCCCCGCCCCGGCGACCATCTCCGCCAGCAGCACGCCGAGGGCGAACTGGTCGCTCGCCGGGGTGGCCGACCCGCCGGCCAGCAGCTCCGGGGCCAGGTACCGCGCCGTCCCCAGCACCGCGACCCCGTCGGTCGCCTGGCTGGCCCCCAGGACGCGCGCCAGGCCGAAGTCGGCCAGCTTGACGGTGGACCCGTCCCGGCCCAGCAGCACGTTCTCCGGCTTCACGTCCCGGTGCACGATCCCGCGGCCGTGGGCCTCGCCCAGGGCGGCGCCGACCGCCTCGACCACGGTCAGCGCCTCCGCCGCCGGGAGCCGCCCGCGGACGTGCAGGACGGCCCGCAGCGACGGCCCGTCGACGAACTCCATGACCAGGTAGGGGACGACGTCCTCGCCGTGGTCGAAGACGGCGACCACCGCGGGGCTGGCGAGCCCGGCCGCCGCCCGCGCCTCCAGCAGGAAGCGCCGGCGCAGCTCCGGGTGGCCGGCCAGCACCGGAGGCAGCAGCTTGATCGCGACCGGCCGGCGCAGCACCTGGTCCCACCCGCGGTGCACCACCCCCATGCCGCCCGCGCCGACCCGCTCCTGCAGGAGGTAGCGGTCGTCGAGGACCACACCCTCGACGGGCAGGCCCGCCTCCTTGACCGATCGGTCCGTCACCGCCGCTCCCCTCTGGCCGCCGGTACCTAGACTGCCTGGGTGCAGGGGACGGGCCGTGCGCATCCTTCCCGACCGGACGTACACGTAGACGGGCACAGGTGAACGAGCGAACCGCAGCCGATCGGGTCGCGTCGGGGCCCACGGCGCGCGACTGGTTGTGCCGGGAGGCGGGCGTCGCCTTCGCCGACCTCGGCGCGGCGGTGGTGCGGCACCCCATCGCGGAGCACGACGCGTTCCGCGCCGCCGTGGGCGAGGCGCTGCTGCTGGCCGGCGAGCTGGTGCGCGGGTCCGTCGTGCTGCTCGCCGCCGGGCGGCAGGCGGCGGTGCTGCCGCTGCTGCGCCAGCTCGCCGAGATCGAGCACCTGGCCGGCTGGTTCACCCAGGACCGCGACGCGGCGCTGTGGTGGCGCACCGCGTCGGCCGACGAGCTGGCGGCGCGCCTGGACCCCGACGCGATGGCGCGCCGGGTGGTGACGGGCTGGTCGCCCGAGGAGTACGGGGTGCACCTGGTGCTCGCGGGCCCGCCGGGACCCGCGGCGCGCCGCTTCCTGCCCGGTCAGGCCGACGACGTGTCGGCCGGGGCGCTGGAGGACGACCTCGCCCAGCACTGCGCGGCGATCTGGTCCGCGGCCCTGGTCGTGCTCGACGGCCAGCCGTGGTCGCGGGACCTGGCGGGCATCGCGCGCCGCGGCATGGGCCAGGCCCTCGAGGCGTGGCGGTCCTACGGGTCCCAGGCGCCGTCGCTGGCCTGGGCGAGCACACCGCCGATCCCCGAGCCCCCGCCCCGCGGGCGCCTGCGCTGGCGGCGCCGCCGCTGAAGCGCGGCGCCCGGCGCCCGACGCTCGGCCCTCGGGAGGATCATCAGCTTTGGCGATTCGCCGCGGGCCCCCGCCCCGCAGCATGCGGTCATGGATGACGCACGGATCACCCCAGCTGCCCGCGGACGCCACGGCGAGGCGGTCTCCTGGACCCTGGACAGCCCCCCAGGACCGGCCCGCCGACCCCGCTCGAGGGCTGGTCGCCCCGGCGCGTCGCCGGCCTGGCCCGGCGCGCCGACCGCACCCGGCTGCGCGGTCCCGGCGCGCTCGACGCGCTCGGGGGCCGGCTGGGGGTGCCGTCGCGCCAGCTGCGGCTGCTCGCGGAGGCGTGGGCGGCGGGCGGCCGCTCCGGCGTCGCCGCGCTGGGCCCGCGCCCGAGCAGCCCGACCAGCTCACCATGCTGCACGCCAGGGTGGCGGTCGAGACCTGGGCCCTGCGCAGCTTCCGGGCGGTCGGCCCGGGCCGACGTGTGGCGCAACCGCGTGACCATCTGGCTGCGCGACCGCCGCGGGACGGGGGCGACCGGCCCCTGGCGCACCTGCGCCTGTCGGCCGACGGCCGCTGGCACCTGTACCGGCGCGGCGCGCTGGGCGACTGGTGGCCCGTGTCCCTGCACGACACCGGGGACGGCCGCGACATCTACCGGTCCCTCGCCGTGGTCCGCGACGACCGGCTGCGCCTGTTCTGCCCCGGCCCGCCCCGCGAGGAGCGCCACACCCGCCCCTGAACCCGGGCCGGGCGCGGCGGGGCGCTCAGCGCAGGACCGCGCCGAGCTTCGCGGGGTTGCGGATCACGTGGATGGCGGTGACCCTGCCGTCGGCCACGTCCAGGGCGTAGACCCCGGCGAGGGCCGCGTCCTCCTCCAGCACCACCGCGGCGTGGCCGTTGACCCGCAGCAGGCGCAGCCGGTGGCGGTCGGTGGCGAGGCGGACGAGCCCGGCGAGGAAGCCCGCGACCCGGCCGGCGCCGGTGATGGGCCGCCGCGCGGCGCTGACGACGCCGCCGCCGTCGCTGACCAGGACGACGTCCTCGGCGAGCACCTCCAGCAGGGCGGGCACGCTCCCGCCGGTCGCCGCGGCCAGGAAGCGCCGCACGACCTCCTCCCGGCGGGCGGGATCGGGCTCGAAGCGCGGGCGGCGTGCCTGCACGTGCGCCCGGGCGCGGCGGGCGGTCTGGCGGACGGCGACCTCTGACCGGCCCAGGATCGCGGCGATGGTCGCGTGGTCGTGGGCGAAGACCTCGCGGAGCACGAAGACCGCGCGCTCCAGGGGCGACAGGGTCTCCAGGACGACGAGCAGCGCGAGGTCGACCGACGCCGCCGCGGCCGCGTGCTCGCCGGGGTCCCCGCCCGCGCCGACCGGCTCGGGCAGCCACGGACCGACGTAGGCCTCGCGCCGGACCCTGGCCGAGCGCAGGACGTCGAGCGCGGCGCGGGTGGTGACGGTCGTCAGCCAGGCGGCGGGCTCGCCGACGGTGGCCAGGTCGACGCGCCGCAGGCGCAGGTAGACCCGGACACGACGTCCTCGGCCTCGGTGATCGACCCCAGCAACCGGTAGGCCAGGCCGATCAGCCGGTCGCGCCCCCACCCAGACCTCCTCCGCGGTGCGGGGCGGCTCGGCGGTCACCGCGCGGCGCCGGCGGGCCGGGGGCGGGGCGCAGCAGCGCCGCGGCGGCGCGCTGCGCGCTGGCCAGGGAGGCGTCGGCGAGCAGGCCCTCGGGGCCGACCCAGTCCCCGGCCGCGGTGACGCCGGGCAGGCCCGCCACCTCGGCGTCCGGCCGCCCCGCCAGCCCGCCCTCGGCGGCCAGCGGCACCGCGCTCGCGACCGTGAGGTCGGGCAGGAAGCGGGCGCGGACGAGGTCGTCGCGCCAGCCGGGGGCGGCGAGGTCCAGGACGCGCTCGAGCTGCCCGCGGTCCGCGGCGGCGCCGGGGCCGAGGTAGGCGGCGACGTGCACGACCGCGCCGGGTCCCAGCCGCGCCGACGCCGAGTGGTTCGACAGGTAGATCGGGGTGTCGAGGCCGACGACGAAGCCGGGGGCGGAGGACGGCCAGCGCCGCAGCGCGACGTCCAGCACGGCGGCGCGGGCGGCGACGGCCTGGCGCGGGGCCGTCCCGGTCAGCCGTGCCAGCGCGCGGGGCCCGCCCGCGGCGACCACGACGCCGCCGTCGCCGGGCACCTCCCCGCCGCCGGCCAGGGCGACGACGGGCCGCCCGCCGTCGCTGCCGACGGCGTCGACCCGCACCCCGGTGCGGATGCGCACGCCGGCCTCGACGGCGCGCCGCCGCAGCGCGTCGACGATCCTGGCCCACCCGCCGTGGACGTAGCGCACGCCCCGCAGCGAGCGGGCGACCTGCCCCGCCGCCGCGTCGGCGGCCAGCAGGCCCGGCGCGTCGCTGTAGGCCGCGACGCGCACGAGCGTCTCGGCGACCAGTCGCGCGCGCCCCGGCAGGCGGCACCCGTCCAGCCAGTCCGCCTCCGTCACCCCGCCCAGCCCGTCGAGGCGCGCCCGGGGCAGGCGGGCGAGGAAGGCCGCCACCGCGGCCCGCTCCCCCAGCCCGAGCAGCCGCGAGGTCGCCAGCCCGCGGGCGGTGAACAGCCCCGGGTGCAGCGCCCCCTCGAACAGCATCGCGGCCCGGGACAGGTCGGGCGACCCGCCCGGCGGGTCGACGCCCAGCCCGCGCAGCACCCGGATCCCGGCGCCGCCAAGGTAGAGGGCGTGGGGTCCGAGGTTCAGCGCGAAGCCGTCGCGCAGCTCGGTGGCGGCGCGTCCGCCCAGCCGCCCGGCGGCCTCCAGGACGGTCACGTCCCGCCCGGCCCGGCCCAGCGCGGTCGCGGCCGCCAGCCCGGCCAGCCCGCCCCCGACGACCACCACGTCGCGTCCCATCGCACCCTCCTCGTCCCGGTCGGTCTGCCGACCTGACGGGACGGGCGCGCCGGACGTGACATCCGGCCGCCGGATGCCGCGCACGTCAGCGCAGGGTGGCGAGGACCGCCTCGACGGCGGCGCGGTCCACCGGGTCGCTCAGGAAGGCCGCGCCGGGCCGGCGGCACAGGACGAAGCGCACGCCGCCGCGGGCCTTCTTGTCCCGCGCCATCGCCGCCCACAGCGCCGCCGGGTCGGCGGTCAGCCCGCCCGTGGGCAGGCCGAGGGGGGCGAGCAGCGCGACGGTCCGGTCGGCCAGGCCGGCCTCGGTCACGCCCAGGGCCTCGCCCAGGCGGGCGGCGGCGATCATGCCCAGGGCCACCGCCTCGCCGTGGCGGTAGGTGCCGTAGCCGGTCACGGCCTCGATGGCGTGGCCGAAGGTGTGCCCGTAGTTGAGCAGCGCGCGGTCGCCGCCCTCGCGCTCGTCGGCGGCGACCAGCGCCGCCTTCACGCGCACGCCGCGGACGACCACGTCGGTCAGCAGGTCCGGGTCGCCCGCCACCGCCGCGGCGGGATCGCCCTCCAGCAGGTCCAGCACGCCCGGGTCGGCGAGGAAGCCGTACTTGGCGACCTCGCCCAGGCCGGAGCGCAGCTCCCGCGGGGGCAGCGTCGCCAGGGTCGCGGTGTCGGCGACCACGGCGACGGGCTGGTGGAACGCGCCGACGAGGTTCTTGCCCTCCGGCAGGTTGATCCCGGTCTTGCCGCCGACGGCCGCGTCGACCTGCCCGAGCAGGGTGGTGGGCACCTGCGCGACGGCGACGCCGCGATGCCAGGTGGCCGCCGCGAAGCCGGCGAGGTCGGTCACCACCCCGCCCCCCAGCCCGACCACCAGGTCGTCGCGGCCCAGCGGCAGCGCCGCGAGCCGGCTCCACAGCTCGCCCAGCACCGCCGGGGACTTCGCGGTCTCCCCGTCGGGCACCTCGACCGCGCCGACCTCCAGCCCCGCCCCCGCCAGCCCCTCCCGGGCGGCCCGCCCCCAGCGCGCGCCCACCCCCGGGTTGGTCACGACGACCGCGCGCCGCGCGTGCGGCGGCACGGGCACGACCTCCCCCAGCCGCCCGGCCACACCCGCCCCGACCACCACGTCGTACGGGGCCCCCGGCACCGCGACGGGGATGCGGATGGGCGCGGGCTGCATCGTGGTCATGGCGGTCAGTCTGCGCCGAGGTCCGCCACCGTCGCCACGGCCCGGCGTCAGCCGCCGACCGGCGGGGGGCTCGGCGCCGGGGGGCGCGGGGGGACCGGCGTGGCGACGATGAAGGAGCTGGTCGTCTGCCCGTGCAGGAGGAACCGGTCCAGGACCGCCCCGAGGTCCTCGATGGCGGGGACGTGCACCTTCAGCAGGAAGCAGTCCTCGCCGCTGATGCGGTGGCACTCGGCGACCTCGGGGACGCGTGCGGCCAGCTCCGCGATGCGCGGGAGCTGACCGGGGCCGGGGCGGACGCGCACCCACGCGGCCACCGGCAGCCCCAGCGCGGCGGGGTCGACGTCCAGCCGGTACCCGCGGATGACCCCCGCCTGCTCGAGGCGGGCGATCCGCTCCCGCACCGCGGGCGCCGACATCCCGATCCGCCGGGCGAGCTCGGACGCGCTGCTGCGCGGATCCTCGGCCAGCAGCGCGAGCAGCCCGCGGTTGACCTCGTCGAGCAGCGACCTTCCGTCCGGAAGGCCCTGCGGCGGTCTTGCTGCCCGGGGCGAACTCACGACGCGGCCTCCGCCTTCGATCGGTACTGGAGCGACCACCACCCGGGTTCCACGATAGATCCATGACCAGCACCGGCAGCGCCGCGCCCGCAACGCCCGCCCCCCGCCCCGTCCCGCCGACGCTCGCGGGTCGGGTGCCCCCGCACGCCTACTTCGTGGTCAGCGCGGTCTTCCACTACCTTGGCCCCGCCTTCGCGGTGCTGCTGTTTGCCCGCGTCGACGTCCTCGGGGTGGCCTGGCTGCGCATCGCCTCCGCCGCGGTCGTCTTCGCGCTGTGGCGCCGCCCCTGGCGCGCCTGGACGCGCCTCGACGGGGCGACGCGGCGGCTGCTCGCGGGCTGGGGGGCGGTGCTGGCGGTCATGAACAGCTGCTTCTACCTGGCCATCCACCGGCTGCCGCTCGGCACGGTCGCGGCGATCGAGTTCCTGCCGGTCATCGCCCTCGCGGCGCTGGCGGCGCGCACGCGGCGCAACGCGGTCGCGCTGCTGGCCGCCGTCGCGGGGGTCTACCTGATCACCGACGTCCGCCTGGTCGCAGAGCCGGTGGGCTTCG
This sequence comes from Egibacteraceae bacterium, assembly GCA_030447925.1. Taxonomy (GTDB): domain Bacteria; phylum Actinomycetota; class Nitriliruptoria; order Euzebyales; family Egibacteraceae; genus JAUJNX01. The sequence goes on from JAUJNX010000002.1 coordinate 340,071, forward strand.
CCTTCGCCGCCGCCAACGCCGCGCTGTTCGCCCTCTACATCGTGCTCGGGCACCGCGTGGCGCGCAGCCGGCAGGTCGCCGGCATCGACGGGCTGGCGCTGGCCATGCTCCTCGCCGCGGCCGTCGCCGCCCCGCTCGGCGCCCTGGATGCCGCCCCCGCGTTCGCCGACCCCGCCGCGCTGGCCGCAGGCATCGGCGTCGGGGTGACCTCCTCGGTGATCCCCTACGTCTGCGACCAGCTGGCCATGGCCCGCCTCCCCCGCGCCACCTACGCCCTCCTGGTCGCGCTGCTGCGCGCCACGGCCACCGTCATCGGCCTCGCGGTCCTGGCCCAGGTCCCCACCGCCCCCGAGGTCCTCGGCGTGGCCCTCGTCGTCGCCGGCGTCGCCCTCCACCGCCCGCGCGACGCGCAGGACGGCGCCGCGTGAGCGGACCGGCGCCCGCCGGCGCCCACGACGCCCCGGGACCGGCTGCCGCCGCAGGCCCCACAGTGCACCGCCGGTTCCGCGCCACCTCGGCCAGGGCCGGCGCGATCGATCCCCAGCACCTTGTGACCACCACCTGGTCAGTCTGCGCGGAGGTCCAGCACCATGGCCACGAATCGCGGACCGCGGGGGATCTGGAAGTGGCCCAGCTGACGCCACCCCCAGGACGCGTACGCGGCGACCGCGGCGTGGTTGTCGGGCAGCACGCCGAGCGAGGCGAAGTCGGCCTCGGTCCAGGTCGCCCGAACCGCCGCGTACAACCGTCGCGCGATCCCGCGCCGGCGCAGGGACGGGTCGACCACGATCTCGGCGAAGGCGTGGACACGACCTGCGGCGGTCGATGCCGCCACCTCGTCGGGCAGGGACTCCTCGAGGTTGTCCCACCAGCTCGTGCCCCCGGGCAGCCGGAACCCGTACATCCAGCCCACCAGCCGGTCGCCGTCGGACGCGGCCGCGAGGCCGACGTCGTAGGTGTCGAGGTGGCGCGTGAACCAGCCCAGGAAGCTGCGGCGGGAGAAGAACCCCCCGTCCAACCGGTCGGCGTAGGCCGCCTCGTAGAGGTCGGCGAACTCCTCCCGCCGCCGCCGCACCTCGTCCGGCGCCAGCATCGCGACCCTCGTCACGCCGAGGCCCGCAGCCGCTCCGCCAGCTCCTCGACCTCCGCCACCCCGCCGTAGCCGCGGGCCAAGGTGCTGCCCAGCGCGTGCAGGCGCTGCGCCGCACGCCGGGACGCCACCTGTCGGAGCAGCTCCAACGCGGCGGTGGCCGCCGCCGCGGCCTCGTCGGGCTGGCCCGCCCCCGCGCACGCCTCGCCCAGCCCGATCAGGACCAGCGCGCGGTTGCGCCGGTAAGCGGGTCGCAGCGACGAGAGCGCGCGCTGGTGGGACGCCTTCGCGTCGGCCGCCTGCCCCAGGACCGTCTGGCAGCGCGCCGCCAACCCCTCCAGCTCCGCCTCGTCGTAGAAGTCCAGCCAGGTGGGGTCGTCGTCCGCCACGCCGCGCTCGAACAGCGTCCGCGCGCGCCCCAGCGCGGCGCGCGCGGCCGCAGCATCGCCGAGACCCGCCCAACCGAGCGCCTCCCGGAGGTGCAGGAAGGAGGCGCACCTCGACGTCGCCCCGTCGGGACTGCCCCTGGCCTGCTGGGCGAGCTCCACCGCGTCGCGGGGCCGGTCGGCCTCGAAGGCCAGGCGAGAGAGCTTCTCCAGCGCCCAGACCTCGACGCCGCCGTCCCCGGCCAGCCGGGCCGAGGTCAGCCCCTCCTGGTAGTAGTAGAAGGCCTCCGCGTGGCGACCGGCGTCGAAGGCCAGCCAGCCGGTGGTCACCGAGAGTTGAGCCGCCACCAGCCGCAGGGTGCGGCCGACGTCGGCGGTGAAGCTGCACATGTTGATGACCCGCGACAGGCGCTGGAGCTGCGCCGTCGCGCTGTCGTACAGCTGGTCACCGCCAACCAGGGCGTCGCGCGCCGCGAGGCGCTGCTGCACGCTCCGATAATGCTCGACCTCCGGGGTCCCCACCCGCATGCCGGTGATGAGGTCGGCCGCACCGCGACCGCCCGTCGCCCCCGACAGGAACCTGTGGACCTCGACGGGTTGGAGCAGGCCGGACGGTAGCCCATCCTCCGGGCGACGCCCGCCGGACCGCCGGGAGTAGAAGCCGAGCTGCTCGTCACGGTCCACGCCCAGCACGGTGCGCAGCGCGCTGCGGTACTCCCTGCCCGGCCAGGTGTGGACACCGCGCTCGTACTTCCCGATGTGGTCGGCGTCGATCGGCGGGCGCGTACCGGTCATCAGCTCGAGGTGGTCGGCGACGCGGGCCGCGACCTGCTCCAGCGTCAGGCCCAGGTGCTGGCGGGCGCTGCGCAGCTTCTGGTTGGGCTCGTGACCCATGACCGGCACTTCCCTCGTCGCGACCGGACGTCGACCGTACGGGAAGGAGGGCGGCGCTCCAAGTCTCCGTGCAGCCCTCCGTGCCCTCCTCCGCCCGTTCCTCGGTACCCCTGACCTGCCGCACGCCCCACGCTGACCCGCCTGAGGAGCACGCCGACGCGGGAGAATCAGGTGTACCGGCCATGGGATCAGGACGAGGAGCCGGTCTTCCGGGCGCAGTGCGTCCACGTGCTCACCGGGCCGCTGCACCCTGAGGACCGCGCCCGCCTGCTCGCGACGCTGGCGACCACCGGCCTGGTCCGCCAGCCCGCCGTCCTGCCCACCGCCGGGGCCGTCACCCTGCGGGCGCTGGTCCGCGCGCCCAGCGCTGCTGCGGCGCCGCGGCGCCTCTGCCGAATCGGGGAGGTGGTCTGCCGCGTGGCCGGCGTCGAGGTGGTGGGCCGGCGGTCGGGGCTGCTGGCGGTGCGGCGGCCGGAGTAGGACGGGCGGGTCAGGTGGGCAGGGTGGCGCGTTCCGGGGGGGTGAGGAGGCCGGGGACGAGGCGGGCCCACCACAGGACGGCGTCGGCGACCTCGTCGGGGTCGGTGGCGGTCGTGTCGATCGTGTGGGACGCGGCGGCCAGGTAGGCGTCCTCGCGGGCGCGGCGCAGCGCGGCGAGGGCCGCGGCGGGGTCGGCGTGCGCCGCCAGGAGCGGGCGGGCCGGGTCGTCGCCCTGCTGGGCGGCGATGCGCGCGGCCAGGGCGTCGGGGTCGCCGTCGAGCAGGACGAGGTCGCCGGTGCCGCGCAGGTGGGTGACGTTGGCCGGGTCCAGGACCGCGCCGCCGCCGACGGCGACGACCTGGCCGCGGAGCGCGGCGACGCGGCGGACCTCCTCGGCCTCCAGGGCGCGGAAGCGCCGCTCCCCCAGCTCGGCGAACAGCTGCGCCACGGTCCGCCCGGTCCGCGTCTCGATCGCCGCGTCGGTGTCGACGAACGGGCGGTCCAGGCGCCCGGCCAGGATCCGCCCGACGGTGGACTTACCCGTCCCCATCATCCCGACCAGGACGAGGTTGCGGCCGGGGCTGAGCAGGCTGGCCATCCCGCCGCGCTCAGGCGCCGGCCGCGCCGGGACCCACGGGCACCGGCAGGCGCGGCAGGGCGGCCAGGTAGCCGTCGAGGTTGCGGGCCACCTCGGCCAGGCTGTCGCCGCCGGTCTTCTCCAGCAGCGCGTCGGCGAGGGTGAGGACGACGACCGCCTCCAGGACCACGCCCGCGCGCGGCACCGCGCAGGTGTCGGAGCGCTGGGTGATCGCCTCGGCGGCCTCGCCGGTGCGGGTGTCGACCGTCGCGAGGGGCTGGGTCAGGCTGGACAGCGGCTTCATCGCGGCGCGCACCCGCAGCGGCTCGCCGGTGGTCATCCCGCCCTCGGTGCCGCCGGACCGTCCGGTGGTGCGCGCGACGGTGCCGTCGGGGCGGGCCACGATCTCGTCGTGGGCCAGCGAGCCGGGGACCTCGCCGCTGCGGAAGCCGTCGCCGACCTCGACGCCCTTGATGGCCTGGACGCCCATCAGCGCGGCGGCGAGCCGGGCGTCGAGGCGGCGGTCCCAGTGCACGTGGCTGCCCAGGCCGGGCGGCAGGCCGTGAGCGACGACCTCGACCACGCCGCCGAGGGTGTCGCGCTCGCGCTTGGCCAGGTCGATGCGCGCCTGCATGGCGGCGCTCGCCTCCGGGTCGGCGCAGCGGACGGGGTCGGCGTCGATGCGGGCGAGGTCGCCGGGCCCGGGGACCGGGGCCCCGCCCGGGACCGCGACCTCGGCGATGCGCACGACGTGGGAGAGGACGCTGATGCCCGCCGCGGCCAGCAGGGGGCGCGCGAACGCGGCCAGGGCGACGCGCACGGCGGTCTCGCGGGCGCTGGCGCGCTCGAGCACGTCGCGGGCGTCGTCGAACCCGTACTTCTGCATGCCGGCGAGGTCCGCGTGGCCCGGGCGGGGGCGGGTCAGCGGGGCGCCGCGGCCCGTCGCCGCGAGGGCGGCGGGGTCGTCGGGGGCGTCCACGCCCATGACCTCGACCCACTTCGGCCACTCGGTGTTGTGGATCACCACGGCGACCGGCGAGCCGAGGGTGCGCCCGTGGCGGACCCCGCCCAGGATCTCGAGCCGGTCCTCCTCGAAGGCCATGCGCGGCGAGCGCCCGTGCCCGAGACGCCGCCGGGCGAGCTCGCGCTCGACCTCCGCGCGCGCCACGGGCACCCCGGCCGGCAGCCCCTCCAGGATCCCGACCAGGGCCGGGCCGTGGGACTCCCCCGCTGTCAGCCACCGCAACACCATGCCCGCAGGGTAGCTACTTGCGGACCGCGTCCCCCTCGCACAGGCCGACGGCGGCACCGTCGACGCGCAGGGCCACGCAGCGGTCCTCGGCCGACACCAGCACGATGTCGCCGGCGAAGGTGTCCCCGACGGCGGGCGTGTACCCGCTGCCGTTGACGATGACCACGGCGGCCAGCCCGCCCGCGGGGGCGGTGTAGACGTCGACGAGCTCGATGCGGCGCCCGCCGGTGCCGGTGGCGGTCGACCGGGGCGCGGGCGACGAGGACGGCGACGGTGCGGTGCCGGGGTCCGTCGAGGTGCCGCCGGTCGACGTGCCGTCGGTCGACGTGCCGTCGGTGGAGGTGCCGTCGATCGCGGTGCCACCGGCTGAGGTGCCGCCGGTGTCGGTCGAGCCCGTGCCCCCGGCCGGGTCGGCGGGTGGGACGCCCTCGGCGGGCACGGTGGCGCCGTCGCCCGCCCCGGTGTCGACGACCAGCTGGTCGAAGGGGTCGCGCGCGGAGTACACGGGGAAGGCGTCGCTGTCCTGCACCGGCTGCGCGGTGGGGCCCTCGGCCGCGGTGGGGCCTGCGGCGGCGCCCTCGGCGGTGGCGGAGCCCCCAGCGGCGGGGCTCGGTGCGGCGGCGGGGGCCGGGGGCGCGGCGGTGGCGCCGGCCGTGCCGGAGGTCACCCCAGCGGCGGCGGCCGGACCCGCGGCGGGGGCCGCGGCGGCGGCGGCCGGGTCCGCGGCAGCCTGGGCGTGCGGGGCGGCGCGGGCGGGCGGCGCGGAGCCCGGGGCGACCAGGCCCGCGAGGAGCGCGGCGGTCAGGACCGCCAGCAGCGTGGCGGCCGGCTGCAGGGGCCGGCGGGTGTCCCTCACGGCGCCGCCGGGGCAGGGGCGGGGGCCGCGGGTGCCAGCTGCTCGGTCGCGGGCGGCAGCCCCGCCCCGGGCGGCAGCAGAGCGAAGATGTCCCCCGTCACGGTGGTGACCAGCGACGGGAACTGCTCCTCGCCCTCGGCCATCGCGACGTTCTCGATCAGGCTCACCCGCGACGCCTCCGTCTCGAGCCGGCGCAGGAAGTCGACCGCCTGGAAGTAGCCACCCTGGAGGGTCAGGTTGACCGCCACGCTGGCGAGCTGGCGCCCGTCGGCGGCGACCGCCGGCGGGTTGGCGGGCACCGGGTCGGCGAAGGTGAGCGACGAGATCGCCACCCCGGCGGCGTCGGCCACGCTCTGGAACTCGTCGATAACGGCGGGCTGGCGCACCTCGCCGGGGATGAGTTCGGCGAGGGCGGCGAGCTCGCGGTCGATGCGCGACTGGTCGTCGCGGACCGCCTCCAGGCGCGCGACCTCCGCCTGGAGGCTCAGCTGCTGGCCCTCCAGGGTCACCGTCTCGGCCTGGAGGGCTGCCCGCTCCTGCGTGCGCGGCTGGTAGAGCAGGAAGAAGAAGGCGATCGCCAGCAGGACGGCGACGACGGCGCCGATGACGGGGACGCTGATCCTCATTCGAGGCGCTCCTGGGGGGGCAGGCCGTTGCGGTACCGGTCGGTGTAGGCGGCCGTGCCGATGTCGGCGGTGGCGCTGAAGCCGGTCACCTCCGTCGAGGACAGCTCCTCGACCTGCGCTCCGGTCACGTAGGGGCCGTCGATGCGGTCGGCCTGGTCGACCTGCACGAGCACGGCCTCGACCCCGGGCGCGTAGCCCTCGGTGGAGTAGCCCTCCACCGACAGCAGCCCGATGGCGCCGGGAGCCGGCGTCGCCGGCGTCGCCGGCGCGCCGGGCGTCGCGGGCGCCGGCGGAGCCGTCTCGCCGTCGGCGCCCGTGGTCCCCTCCGACGCCTGCGGTGCGGGTGACGCCGGTGCGGGGGCGGGGGCCACGGGGGTGCCGTCGGCGGCGACGGGCGCCTCCAGGGTCAGCGTGAGGGTGCGCAGCGACGACGACGCGGGGAAGGTGAGCGCGAGGTCGTTGAGGACCGCGGCGGTCGAGACCTCCTCGCCCATGGCGGTGGCCAGGATCGTGTTCTGCTCGGCCAGGCGATCCTCGAGTCGGCCGAAGGGCGCCAGCTCGGTGACGCGGCCCTGCAGCCGGGTGACCTCGGCCTGGGCGACGTCGCGCTCCTCCCGCGCCCGGTCCACGCTGGCGAGGGTCAGCAGCAGGATGCCCCCGAGGACCAGGACCCACAGGCCCAGCAGCGAGCCGGTGACGATCGCGACCCGCCGCCGGGTGGTGCGCTCCCCCACCTCGGGCGGGAGGAGGTCGACGCGGACCTCCCTGACGTCGGCGACGTCGATCATCGCCGGCCCCCCAGCGCCAGGCCGAGCGCCACGGCGAGGAACGGCTCGGCGCGGGCCACCTCCTCCGGCGGCAGCCCGACCCGGCCGACGCGCACACGCTGGAGCGGGCGGCCGTGCTGCACGGGGATGCCGAGCAGGTCCTCGAGGCGCTCGCGGAGGTTGGGCATGAGCGTCGCCCCGCCGGTCAGCAGGGCGCGCTCCAGCGGGACCGCCTCGCCGCTGACGGCGTAGTAGTCCATCGAGGCGCGGATCTCGTCCACGAACTGCTCCGCACGGTCGGCGATCAGGCGGCTGCGGTCGTCCACGGGTCCGGTGACCTGGTCGAAGGGCATGCCGACGGTGGCCTTGGCGGTCTCGGCCTCCTCGGCGGTGACGCCCAGCGCGTTGACCAGCGTCTCGGTGATGGCGCCGCCGCCCGCGACGACGATGCGCACGAAGCGGGGGCGCCCGCCCTGGTGGACCAGCAGGTTGGTGACCGCCGCACCCGCGTCGATCAGCAGCTCGGCGTCGCCGGTGGGCAGGACCTGGGGGTCGGCGAGGGAACGCAGGACGGCGAAGGCGTCCAGGTCGATGCCGACGGGCGCCAGCCGGGCCTGGCGCACGACCTGCACGACCTGCTGGACCATGGCGCGCGGGGCGGCGACGACCAGGACACGGCTGGTGCGCTGACCCTGCTCGTTCTCGATGTTGGCGAGCAGGTACAGGTCCAGGATCGACTGGTCGACGGCGATCGGGAGCTGGTCGCCGACCTGCAGGGCCAGCGACCGGCGCAGGTCGGCCTCGGGGAGGTAGGGCAGGTCCATCTGGCGGACGATGACCTGCTGGTTGGCGAGGCCCAGGCGGACGTTGCGGCTGCGGAAGCCGAACGACTGCCAGAGGCGGCGCAGGGCCGCCACGACCTGGTCGGGCTCGACGATCTCGCCGTCGCGGACGACGCCGGGCGCCAGCGGCACCTGGCCCAGCCGCTCCAGGGTGGGCGCGCCACGCCCGCCGGTCCGGAGCTGGACGGCCCGGACCGCGGACGAGCCCAGGTCCAGCCCGATCCGGATGCTCACGGCCCGCCCTCGGCGTCCCCCATGACGGTCCGCGACGCCTGCAGGTACTCCTGCAGGTCGGTGCGCCGGATGCGGTAGCTCTTGCCGACGCGCACAGCGGGCATCTCCCCGGCCTTGATCAGCCGGTACACGGTCATGTTCGACACGCGCATGTGGTCGGCGACCTCAGCGACGGTGTGGAGCTGGTCCCCCTCGAAGGGGCCCCGGTTCTCCATCGCGTGCTTCCCTTCGAACTGTGCCGCCCGGAGTTCTTGCCGGACGATCACGCCGCGTAGCGCTAAGCCACGCCCTGACTACCATTCGTAACAAGACCACCGAACCACGTCAAGCGTCACGTTCGGCACGTGAGGGTCGGGGCTTGAGCCCGCGGCCCGCGTGACACCGGCGGCCAAGGCGCCGCCAGCGCCGCGAGTGGGCGGCCCACGTCAGTGACCCGCAGGCGATGAGCCTGCGGGTCCGGCGCTCCGCGTGCTTGCGGTGGATCAGTTGCCGGTGGCGGCCAGGCCGGCGACGGTGGGGCAGGTCACCCCGGCCGGGAGCTGCCCGGCGGGGGGGGTGGTCGTACTGGGCGAGCCGCTGAGGTTCGTCATCCAGTAGGTGTTCGAGGACTGCTCGTGCTTGGCCGCGATGCAGTAGCCCGTCGAAGCGTCCGTGCCCACAGCCGCCCCGCGCACGACGTTGGTGGAGGGCTGGAAGCCCTCGGACTGCAGGCTGGCGGTGCCGCCGAGGATGGTGCCCGTGTAGTCCCCGTTCGCGCCGGTGGCGTAGGACTCCTGTGCGACGGCCATGTTGCGCACCTCCGCCTGGGCGGCGGCATCCCAGCCACGGCGGCGCTGGTTGAGGAAGGTGGGGATGGCGATGGCGGCGAGGATGCCGATGATGATGACCACGACGAGGAGCTCGATGAGGGTGAAGCCCTCCTCGCGGTCCTCGAGGCGCGGGCGGATGGCGGTGAGCACGGTGCACCTCCGGGTGCTGGGTAAGGGCTGCGAGACGTTTGGTGTCATCACTGGTGACACCTGGTGTCTCGGATCGCGGTCGGAGACCTTGAGTGACCACGGCCCGTTTGACGCGTCCTGACTAGCCCCCCGGCACCGGCAGGCGGCCACGGTGGCCGTCGTCGAGCGCGTCCTCCGCGAACGCGAACGGGGCCCAGCTGACGTTCACGGGCTGCAGGAACGACGGCGGGGACAGGTACTGCAGGCGGTCGTCGTAGGAGAACACCTTCGAGAACCCGCCCCTGGTGTTGCACGTCCCCCCGCTGCGGTAGAGGGTCTGCACGGTCGTGCCGTTGTCGGAGAAGCTGCTGAAGCAGTTCGGCGGGATGGCGGGGTACGGCGTGGACGTGTAGCCCCGGGGGAGCGCGTTGCCGTTCGCGGTGCCGAGGTTCCCGCGGAACTTCTGCCCGATCGACCCGTGGATGAAGAGGGTGCCCACCGGCCCCCCGATCATCTGGTTGAGCAGGCGCATCGAGTGCCGGGGCGCCAGGATCGCCGCGTAGATCGTGAGGTCGTGCGGGGTCGCCCGGCCGGTGCCGCTGCCCGCGCGGTAGGTGATGTTGTGGCCGTGCTGGCAGATCCCGTAGCGCTCCGCGCGGCAGACCACCGGCTTGAACAGCTTCACCGACCCCAGGCCGGAGACCAGGCCGAGCAGGTCGCGGTCGCCGGTCGGCGGCGCCGGCGAGCCGCTCACCTGGCTGTAGCCGGAGGCCGTCGAGGAACTGCGCGGCGTCGAGGCGTAGCCGATGTGCCAGGTGACGACGACGTCGTGCTCGGCAGCCAGCGTCAGCCGGCCCCGCAGCTCGCCCTCCACGTAGACGTCACCGTCGCTGCACCCGTAGGGGGTGATGTCGGCGTCGGCGGCGCCCGGCACGCCGGAGGGGTACATGCCGATGCCCACCGGGCCGTCCCGGTAGTCCGGGACGGCCGGGTAGCCGTTCATCGCCGGCACGGGACCCAGCGGTGGCAGCCAGCCGGTGCAGTCCGCCGCGCCCGCGTCGTCGACGTAGACCACGCCGTTCGGGGGCAGCGCGACGTCGCGGCCGGTCTCGTAGCCGGGGGTCAGCTCGCTCTGCACCCACAGCCGGTCGCCGCGCAGCACGATCCGCGTCGGACCGGTGAACACGTATCCCCCGTCGGCGGCGGCGTCGCGCACCTCCTGGTTCTCCGGCGGCAGGTCCAGGGGCGGGGAGTACAAGGGCCTGGGCGGCGTGTAGGGGAACTCGGGCTGCGCGGCCGCGCTGTGCCCGTTGACCACGCGGTGGACGTCGAGGAAGCCGGGGGCGGGGACGGTCAGCGGCGTGCCGGGGTTCCCGTCGGCGTCCACCCCCCAGCTCGTCGACACGGGCGTCCGGGGGAACCGGGTCCGCCCGCTCCCGTCCTGGCGGATCGGGGTCGCGTCGTTGCTGTGGTATGGGCCGTCGAAGACATCGGTGGTCCAGTGCGGTTCGCTGCAGTCGGGGTGCCGCCCCGACCAGCCCGCCAGCAGGCGGTCCGCCCGGTAGCCCGGCGTGGAGTCGGACACGGAGGCCGGGCGGTCGGCCGCGGGGGCGTAGCGGAAGTGCGCGCACTGCGCCTCGGCCTCGCGCGCCGCGTCCGGCCCGACCAGCAGTGGCGCCCGGCCGTCGTTGTCGTGCAGGTCGTTGACCGGGGTGCCCCCGCGGCCGGTCTCCGCGTCGTTGTCGCTGGGCGGCCAGGTCTCGTACTGGTCGGGGTCGCGGGTCTCGTAGGTGCTGACGTAGACGTAGTCCAGGAAGGAGCGCCGGCGCAGCGTGGTGGTGATCGTCCGTGTCCGGTTCCCGACCAGCCCCGTCGAGGTGATGCGGATCGTGCCGTTGAAGCGCACCAACGGGTCGACGGTGTAGGTGAACCGGGCGCCGTTCGCGGCCCCCGGCACGTCCACGAAGGCCGTGTAGGCGGCGTTGGTCGTGTCGACGTCCGGGTTGGCCACGTCGTTGGCCGGGTCACCGTCGGTGCCGGGGAGGGTCGGCGCCCGCTCCCAGTAGTAGGGGTCGGAGTTGATCCGGTAGAGATAGTCCTCGACGCCGGCCTCAGCGGCCGCCAGGGCGGCGTGCCAGTTGACGTCCTGGGCGCTCTGGCGCAGGGCGCTGACGCTGCTGGACAGGATCGCGGCCAGCAGCAGCGACACGGCACCGAGGATGCCGATCGTGGTGACCAGGGCCGCGCCCCGGTCGTCCTCCCTCAGGCCGCGCATGTCAGTTCCCCTCGTCACGGTTGAAGCGGTTGGGCAGGCGGACGATCTGGCTGATCGGTGTGTCGGGCACGCTGCGGCCGGGACGACCCTGGACCCGCAGGTCCACGCGGACGAAGCGGACCAGTTCCTGGCTGGCCGCCGGGAGCGACGCCGTGCTGGGCGAGGGGGCGGGGTAGGCCGACGGCGTCGGCCGGACCGTGGGCAGGAAGGAGAAGACCGCCTGGCCCGGTACCAGACCACGGGCCAGGACGCGGGAGGTCTCCGCCGCCGGGTACGCGGCCGGGTCCACGTTGCCGCCACCGCTGACCGGCCCGGGCGTCAGGTACCGGACCAGCCGGTCCCCCTCCAGCGCGATGCGGATGCGGGACGGCGCCCGCCCCGCCTCGACGTCGCGGTTGGCGAAGAACTGCACCTGGCCCGGCTGGGCGATCAGGAACACGGTCGCGCCGTTGGGGGTCAGGGTGCGCAGGTCCGCCGACACCGCGCCGGCGGCGATCCGCGCCTGCCCCAGGTCGACCTGCTGCTCCGCCGCCGCGGCGCTGAACCGGTGGGTGGCGATCAGCGCGGTGGCGGCCGCGCCGAGCACCACGCCCACCAGGGCCGTGGCCACGAGCAGCTCCACCAGGCTGAAGCCCTCCTGACCGTCGGCCCGCCGGCCGGTCACGGCCGCCCGGCCTGGTGGTGGGCGACGATCTCCTCGGCCGACAGGGCCCGTTCGTAGAGGGCCACCTCGTCGAGGTCGCCCGCGTACTCCACGTAGTCGAACGGCCAGGCGCCGACGCGCAGCGCCGCGCTGGTGTCCGGCAGGCTGCTGGTCAGCACCCGGCTCGTCTGCTGGACCCCGTCCACGTAGATCCGCGCGGTGGTGCCGTCGTAGGTGGCCGCCACGTGGTGCCACGTGCCCGGTGTCAGCGCGGTGTAGGTGAGGGCCACGTCCTGCACGCCGTCGACTCTGCGCTCCAGCCCCAGGCCGTACTCGCCCTGGTGCCACAGGCTCCAGCCATTGCGGGGGCTGGACCCCACCTCCTTGAGCAGCAGCGGGCGGTACTGCGCGTCGACGATCGTGGGGCGGGTCCACAGCTCCAGGGTGAAGGGGACGCGGCCGGCGAGGTCGAACACGTCGCCGGCGTCCACGCGCTCGCTCATGGTGTCCACCGCGATCGCGCTGTCGGTGTCACCGGCGAGGGCGCCCGCCCGCCCGAGGGTCACCGCCCCGTGGTACGACCCGTGCCGCCCGTTGCCGGACGCGTCGGCGGCCACGGTCGCGCCCGCGCCCTCGCCCAGCCGGTAGTAGAGGGAGGGCGCGCCGGACAGCACGCTGTCGGGGTAGCTGGCCGGCAGGGCGTCGACGTGGACCGCCGGGGCGCCGGGGCGCACCTCGAGCACCGGGCTCGTGCGCCCGCCGTAGCTGAGCTGCCAGTCGCCATAGGGCAGGGCGACGTCCTGCACGAAGGTGCCGCCGGCGTCGAGGGCGCCCAGGGTCAGCGTGCCGGCGCAGGGTGAGCCCACCACGGCGGGCGACACGTCGCGGGCGACCACGTCCTGCCCCGCCAGGGACTGGTGGCCGCCGATCGACACGCCCAGGGTCCCCGCGGTGACCTGCACGGAGGTGGCGCGCTCGCCGCGGTCGAGGTCGAACGCGGCGTCCTCCCCGCCCCAGTCCGCGGGGCGGTTGTGGGCACAGCCGGCCCACGCGCGCCAGCCCGTGTCGTAGGGGAAGAGCGGGTCGAGCACCCACCGTCCGCCGCTCCCGCCCGCCGGTGCCAGCGTGCGCGACGACGAGGCGGCGGTCATCAGCAGCGCCGGGGGGACCGCCCCGCCCGCCTCGCCGGCGATCCCCAGTTCCAGCGCGGCGGCGCGGTCGTAGGTGAACGCGGCGGAGGCTGTCTGCCCCTGCTGCACGATCACCTGCTCCTCGCCCTGCTGGACCCCGTCGACCTCGTCGACGTAGCCCGGGACGCCGATCGTCACCGCGTAGGTGCCCGGCGGGACGTCGGCGAAGAACGCGCAGCCGATGCTGCTCGTCACCTCGGTGTCCTGGTAGCCGCCGTCGTCGCGCCGCAGCGTCACCAGGCGACCGGCGGGGAACGCGCCCGCCGCGTCGCGCACGAGCACCGCCACGTGGCCCAGGCCGGGGCGGTAGGAGGTCACCGCGGGCGTGATGATCGAGCTGGACCGCACCGGCTGCCGGTTCCCCAGCCGCGGCCAGCTGACCTCGACGTTGACCTCGAGGAACCTGCGGCCCAGGCCGCCGTTGCTGTGGGCGAAGGCCGTGCACGCCTCCGCCTCGCTGCGCCCGACGGTCCACGCCGTGACGGTGTCGATCGTGAACGTCGTCTGGCCCACCTGCTGGTACGTGGTGGTCGTCTCCGCCTGGAGCTCGTCGTTGCGCACGGTCCTCAGGATGTCCATCTGCTGCGCGGCGAGGTTGGCCGCCACGATCCGGTCCCGGCTGTCCGCGGTCGCCTTGAGCGCCGCCGTCAGGCCGGCGGCCGTGACGGTCCCGATCACGGCGAGCAGCGCCATCGAGACGAGCACCTCGACGAGCGTGACCCCCGCCTCCTCCTCCCTCCCGCCGGCGGCCACCTACTGGACCAGGTCGAAGGTCTTGAACATCGGCATGTACAGCGCGACGACCATGGCGGCCACGATGCTGGCCAGGACCACGATCACCAGGGGCCCCAGGGCGACCGCGACCGCCTCGCCCTTGTTGATGCGCTCGCGCACGTCGTTGACGGTGTCGCTGATGACGACCTCGGTCGTCACGATCCGAGCCTTGCCGTCGATGGTCTTCAACATGATTGCCCTATGGGGACGGGATCGGCGGCAGGCTCGCCGGGGCCGTGCGCTCCTCGTAGCTGGAGCGGCTCCAGCTCACCCGGTCCGGTGACAGGAACGAGGGCGGTTCCATGTACCGGACGCGGGTGTCGTAGACGAAGGCCTTGTAGAACCCGCCGAGGGTGCGGCAGTCGTTGACGTTCTGGTTCAGGCCTCCCGACACCAGGGGGTCCACGCAGTTCGCCCAGCCGTCGGGTCCGCTGTTGGGCACCTGGCTCCCGCCGCCCTGCCCGCTGGTGTAGGCCGGGGTCCCCACGTACGAGGAGAAGCGCTCCGACAGGGTGCCGACGACGGTGAGCGTCCCCCGGTTGCCGCCCATCGTCCCGTTCGCGGTGTTCAGGGCGTGGTCCGTGGAGAGCATGGCGGCGTAGATGACGGGGTCGGACATCGCCCTGGTGCCCCCGTCGCGGAAGGGGATGTTGGCGCCGTGGAGGCAGACCTCGCGCTCCACCCCCCCGTACTGGAGCCGGTACCGGCAGCGGGTGGGCTTGAAGATCCTGAGCTGGCCGGTGGCGATGAGGCCCAGGAGGTCGCGGTCGGTGGCGGGCGGCTGGCGGGTGTAGGCGCCCGGGACGCCGGGATCGGCCCGCGCGGACTCGTAGCCGATGTCCCAGGTGATGACGATGTCGCTCTGGCTCGCGATCGTCAGCCGTCCGCGGAGCTCACCCTCGACGAACGCATCGCCGGCGCTGCAGGAGTAGGTGGTGACGTCCCACCCGGCCGGGTCGGCCGGGTACATGGGGGTGAGGTAGTCCTGCACGTAGGCGTGACCGGTCGAGCCCTGGAGCGGCGGCCGTGCCTGGGCGCAACTGGTGGCGTCCTCGACGTACACCACCCCGTTGCCGGGCAGCGCCACCTCACGCTCGCCCGACGCCGGCAGGGTGACGGTGGCCCCGCTGGTGTCCTTGCCGATGACCCTGCCCGCCGACCCGGGACTGCGGACGTAGAGCTGCCCGTCGGGCCGCAGGATGATGCGGGTGGGGCCGGTGAACACGTACCCGCCCAGCGCGGCGGTGTCGCGCAGCTCGCGGTTGTTCGGCGGGATGTCGATGGGCATGCGGTAGCTGGGCCGGTTGTCGACGGTGCCCTCGAACAGCGGGGTGGCGTGGGTGCCGCCGCCGTTGGGGATCCGGTAGCCGGGCGGGTGCACCGACGCCGAGTTCGGGTCCCCGAAGCTCGTCGTCGCCAGCCACGGCGACCGCCAGGTCGACCGCTCACGGCGGACCTGGATGACGTCGTTGAAGTGGAACGGCCCCACGAAGGTGGCCTGGGTGAACGAGAACTCGTTGCAGTCCGCGTGCCGGCCGTAGTACGGGAAGCGGTTGGTCGTGTTCCTGTCACCGGCGACGACCGGCCGGTCCGTGTCGTACCGGTGGTAGGTGCACTGCTCCCTCGCCCGATCCCGGGCCTCCTGCCCGAACTTGAAGTCCTCCACGAGGTTGCCGTAGATGTCGACGACCGTGCCGTCGGGGTTCAGCGTGGGGCTGTCCCTGTCGCCGTAGCCGATGTCGCCGTCGTAGAGGTTCGGGGGCCAGGTCGTGTACAGGTCCGGGTCGAGGGTGCCGTAGTCGGCGAAGTAGACGTAGTTCAGGAACGACTCGCGGCCGACGATCGAGCGGACCGTCCTGGTCGTCCCGCCTACGGCCCCCGTTGACGTCACGGTGAGCTTCCCGTCCGCCTCGACGTGGGGATCCACGGTGTAGGTGAAGTGCGCGCCGTTCTGGGCTCCCGGCACCGGGACGAACGAGGTGAAGGCGGGGTTGGCCGCGTCGGGGATCCGCCGCCAGTAGTCCGGCTGGGCGTTGAGGCGGTAGAGGAGGTCCTGGATGCCCGCCTCGGCGGCGCCCAGCGCCGCGTTCCAATGCACGTCCCGGCGCGTCTGGCGGCTGAGGTTGATCGTCGACGACAGGACCGCCACCACCAGGAGCGTGACGGCGCCCAGGATCCCGATGGTCGAGACCAGCGCGACGCCATCCTCCTGCTCGGTGCGGCGGAGGGATCCGGGGAACGTGAGCAACGGGCACCACCTGCGGGGTCGGTACGCCGTGGGAGTCCCCCGCACGGCACCTACCAGGGGATGTCGGCAGGCTCAGGTGCGGCTTGAGCTAGACGTCACCGCAGTGCGAGGTTGGGCAGCCGCACCACGGAGCGGACCCGCGTCGTGCCGATAGCCCGGGCGTCCGGGGGATCGACGGCCAGGGTGACCTCGACGAACCGCACGAGGGGCTTGCGGGCCTCGGGCAGGAGTGCCGGGGTGCCGGTGGTCGCCAGGTTGCTGGGCACCGGCGTCGGTGTGGGCCCGGCGCTATAGGCGAATGACGAGTGGTAGCGGAACAGCGGCACGTCGGTCCGCAGCCCGCGGGCCAGGACACGGCTGGTGGTCTGGACGGTGCCCGTCGTGTAGGCGGTGAGCGGCGGGGTCCGCGCCGTCCCGGCCGGCGGCCGGATGGTCGAGCGCGTCACGGTGCCGCTCGCGTCGCGCAGGATGTGGATCTTCACCGGCGGTTCACACACGGGCGGCGTGGGCGGCGGGCCAGGGGCCGACGGGGTGCAGGCGATGGTGCGGTCGGCGTAGAAGATCACCTCGCCGTCCGCCGCTCGCTCGAAGGTCACCGACTGCAGGGTCACCAGCGCGCGCAGGTCGGCGCTGATCGCGTCGGCCGCGATCCGCGCCTGGCCCAGGTCGTTCTGGCGCTGGAGGGTCCCGGTGACCGTGCGCTGGGCCTGGATCATCGAGTTGGTCAGGATCCCCAGCACGATGCCCATGAGGACCAGGACGACCATCAGCTCGACGAGGGTGAAACCCTCCTCACCGGCCGCCGCCCGCTGCCGCCCCGGGTCGGTCATGGCCGGCCCGAGCGGTAGTGCCGCGCGATCTCCGCGGCCGGCAGGGCGGTCTCGTAGAGCGCGACCTCGTCGAGATCGCCGCGGTAGTCGATGTAGTCGAACCCCCATCCCCCGACCAGGAGCGGGTCCGGGATGTCGGGCACGGACAGCGTGCTCACCGCGCTCCCCCGCTCCACGCCGTTGACGTAGACCCTCAGGGTGGTCCCGTCGTAGGTGCCCGCGACGTGCTGCCACACGTTGACGGCGAGGGGGGTGTTGGACACCGCCGCGTCGCGCGCACCGCCGCCCCGGCGCTCCAGACCCACGCCGTACTGGCCCTGGTGCCAGAAGCTGACGCCGTTGCGGGTCCCGAACCGGGGTTCCTTGTCCACCAGGGGGCGGTAGTCGCCGTCGACCAGCGTGGGACGGACCCAGAGCTCGAGGGTGAAGGGGGACCGTCCGGTCCGGTCGAACACGTCGCCCGCATCCACCCTGGACGGCAGGCCGCTGACCCCGACGGCGGTGTCGGTGTCACCGGTGAGGGCGCCCGTGCGGCCCAGCGTGACCGCGCCGCGGTAGGAGCCGTGCCGGGCGTTGCCGGAGGAGTCGGCGGCCCCAGGGTCGTCGAACCGGTAGTGCAGGAAGGGGCTGTCCGCCCGGACCGCCCCCGCGTAGCCCG
The DNA here is from genome assembly GCA_030447925.1 of Egibacteraceae bacterium. Classification (GTDB taxonomy): domain Bacteria; phylum Actinomycetota; class Nitriliruptoria; order Euzebyales; family Egibacteraceae; genus JAUJNX01. Next base: position 357,631 of record JAUJNX010000002.1, read on the forward strand.
TGGACGTGCGCGCGGCGTGGTGCGCGGTCACCCGGGTCGCGGGCAGCGCGGAGGTGTAGGCGGCCGCCTCGTCCAGGTCGCCTACGATCCCAGAGCTGGACGGGGCGGCCGGCCAGGTGGCCAGGTTGTCATGGCCGACGCGCACGTACCCGACGAAGGCCTCGCCACCCACGACATCCGCGCGGCTGGCGGCCAACGCCCCGTCCACGTAGAGGGCCATGCCGGCGGGACCGACGGTCGCGACGACGTGGTGCCAGAGGCCGTCGTTGTACCCGACGCTCACGCCGTTCTGCTGCCGGTTGGTCGCCACGGTCTGCGTCGCGACAGTGCTGCTGGCGGTCGTCCTGGTGTAGGTGCCCCAGACCAGCTGCCCGTCGTTGCGCAGGTACACGTGCCGGTCGTACCTGGTGCTGGTCCCGGTCCGCGCGTTGCTGAACCCGATCAGCCTGCCCCCGCTGGCGTAGCCGTTGGCGACGCGGAACCAGACCTCGAGGCTGAACGGGGACGGGTTGCTCAGCGTCGTCGGGCTCGACGACACGTAGGCGTTGGCCGTCCCGTCGAACCGGGCCGCGCCGTCGTCCTCGCCGGTGATCGCCCCTGGGGTGACCGGGAACGTCACACCTGACTGGTAGGTGCCGTTTCGGGCGTTGATGGACGAGTCCAGGGCGGTCCGGTTCGCGGCCTCCCCCAAGCGGTAGTACAAGAATGGGCCGCTGGCGCGCACCTCGTCGAAGTAGGGCAGGAACGCGGTCTCGGCGTAGAGGGCGGCCGCATACGGGCCGACCCGGACGACACCGCCGATCGGCGTGGAGGCGGTGCCGTAGACCAGTTGCCAGTCGCCGATGGGCAGGGCCACGTCGCCGGAGAAGGAACCGAGGGCGCCGAACGTCCCCACGAGCAGGGGCGCGGCGCAGGGGCTGCCCGCGACCGCCCCCGTGTCGACCGCGTACAGCGGCTGCCCCGCCCTGGCCGACTGCGCCTCCCGGGCACGGATCTGCAGGGTGCCGGCGTTGACCGTGCCGCTGCCCACCAGGCCGGGGGCCGGGGCGAGGGCGGTGCTGTTGACCACCCGGGTGCCTCCCGCCTCCACCCAGGTGGCAGCCTCCGGTTGGTTCGCCGCGCAGCCCGCCCACGTCGTCCAGCCACCCGTGTGCGGGAACAGGGTCCTGGTCGGGGTGCCGTCCGCCTGGGTCGCCCCGATCGTGCGCTGCGCGGTCCCGGCCCCCACCTCGGACAGCCGGTCGGTGGACGTCGCCGCGTTGGAGCGGGCGGTGACCACGATGCCGTTGGGGATCACCCCGCCGAACCGGCCTGCGACGGTCAGGTCCAGACCCACGCCGCGGTCGTAGGTGAACTGGCGCTTCGTCGTGGTGCGATCCTCAACGACGAGCGGCTCCTCGTATCCCGGAGTGGCCGCGTCCTGGTCGACGTGGCCGGGCTTGTCCACGGTCACGCGGTAGCTCGTGCCCGGTGGGACGTCGGAGAAGAACGCGCAGCCGATGCTCGTCGTGGGGACGACCCGCGACACGCCGGGGCCCGTGAGCGTGACGGTGACGCCGGCCACCGGGGCCGCGTCGCGGTCGACGACGGTGACGGCGACATGACCGAACCCGTTGCGGTAAGAGGCGACCGCCGGGGTCATGGCGGTGCTGGCCCGTACCGGGCCGCGCAGGCCCTGGCCCTCCCACCGGACGGTCACGTTCACCTGGAGGAAGCGCCGGCCCCGGCCGGTGGCGGAGTTCGCCAGGGCGGTGCAGGCCCGCGCCTCGGTGACGCCCTGCTCCCAGGTGGCGACCCGCGTGACATCGAACCGGGTGCCCTGCACGTCCTCCGTGTGGAAGACCGTGCCGTCGGTCAGCCGGTCGGCGGGGACCGCGCCGGCCAGGTCGATCTCCTGGCTGGCGAGGTTGGCCGCGATGGTGCGGTCGCGGCTGTCGGCGGTCACATCCAGGGCGGTGATGAGGCCCGCGGCGAGGCCGGTCATGACCACGCCGAGGATCGAGATCGCGACCAGCAGCTCGATCAGGGAGAAGCCGGCGTCGCCGTGCCCGCGCGGTGCCACCTACTGGACCAGGTCGAAGATCTTGAACATCGGCATGTACAGCGCGATGACCATGGCGCCCACGATGCTGGCCAGGACCACGATCATCAGGGGCTCCAGGGCGGCGGTCAGCGACTCGGTCGCCGCCGTCACCTCCTGGTCGTAGAAGTCGGAGATCTTGGCGAGCATGTCGTCCATCGCGCCGGTCTCCTCGCCCACCGCCATCATCTGCACGACCATCGGGGGGAAGACCGGGTGGGCGGCGAGCGGGGCCGCGACCGCCTCGCCCTCCTTGACGCTCTCGCGCACGTCGTCGACGGCGTTGCTGATGACGCCGTTGTTGACGGTCTCGGCGGTGATCTCCAGCGCAGACAGGATCGGCACGCCGGCCTTGAGCAGGATGCCGAAGTTGCGCGCGAAGCGGCTGATCGCGACCTTGTGGAACAGGGGCCCGAACACCGGCGCCTTGAGCTTCAGCCGGTCCAGCTGGAACTGGAACGCGGGGACCCGCTTGGCGCGGCGGAAGCCCTGCACGACCGCGACGGGCACCAGCAGCAACGCCCACCAGTACCCGCGCACGGCGGCGGACATGGCGAGCATGATCTTGGTCGGCAGGGGCAGCTCGCCGCCCAGCGACTCGAACATCCCCACGAAGGTGGGGACGATGAAGATCAGCATCACCACGGTGAGGATCACGGCCAGGACGAGCACGACGACCGGATAGGTCATCGCCGACTTGATCTTGCGGCGCAGCGCCAGGTCGCTCTCCAGCGTGTCGGCGATGCGCAGCAGGACCGAGTCGAGCAGGCCCGCGGTCTCGCCCGCCTTGACCATGGCGAGGTACAGCTTGGGGAACTGGCGGTGCTTCGCCATCGCCGTGGACAGCGACGCGCCCTCCTGCACGTCGGCGCGGACGACGTTGAGGATCTCGGCGAGCTTCTTGTTGTCGGTCTGCTCCGCCAGGATGTTCAGCGCGCGCAGGAGCGACAGGCCGGAGTTGATCATGGTCGCGAACTGCCGCGAGAAGATCGACAGGTCGGCCAGGCCGACCTTCTCCCCAAGACCGGGGATCTTCACCTCCCGGTTCAGGCCGGCGGCGCTCCCCGCCGCGACCTCGACGGGGACGAAGCCCTGCTGGCGAAGCTGCTGGTAGGCCGCCCGCTCGGTGGGGGCGTCCAGGGTGCCGGTCTTGGTCTTGCCCTCGGCGTCGCGGGCGGTGTAGCGGTAGGTGCTGACGGTCGCGGACATGCGCGTGCTCCTAGGCCCGCCCGGCGAGGCGCTTGAACTCGGGGAGGGCGTGGCAGTGCTCGGCGGCGACGTCGAACGCCACCTTCCCGGCGAGGACGAGGTCGGCGAGGGACTGATCCATGGTGATCATCCCGAACTGCTTGCCGGCCTGGAGGGCCGAGTACATCTGGTGGGTCTTGCCCTCGCGGATGAGGTTCTTGATGGCGGGGGTCGCCACCATCACCTCTGTCGCGGCGATCCGGCCCTTGCCGTCGATGGTCTTCAGCAGCTGCTGGCAGACGACGCCCTGCAGGGCGCCGGACAGCATCACGCGGATCTGCTCCTGCTGGTGCGGCGGGAACACGTCGATGATGCGGTCCACGGTCTGCGGCGCGTCCTGGGTGTGCAGCGTCGCGAACACCAGGTGGCCGGTCTCCGCGGCGGTCAGCGCGACCTGGATGGTCTCCAGGTCGCGCAGCTCGCCGACCAGGATCACGTCGGGGTCCTGGCGCAGGACGTGCTTGAGGGCCGCCGCGAACGAGTGCGTGTCGGTGCCCAGCTCGCGCTGGTTGACCAGCGACTGGCGGTGCTCGTGGAGGAACTCGATGGGGTCCTCCACGGTCATGATGTGCGCCTTGCGGTTGCGGTTGATGCCGTCGATCAGGGCCGCCAGGGTCGTCGACTTGCCCGACCCGGTCGGTCCGGTGACCAGCACGAACCCGCGGTGCAGCTGCGCGAACTGCGCGATCGTCGCCGGGATCCCCAGCTCCTGGATGGTCTTGATGGTGGAGGGGATGACGCGCATGACGGCGCCGATGGAGTCGCGCTGCTGGAAGATGTTCACGCGGAAGCGCGCGGTGCCGGGGAGCTGGTAGCTGAGGTCCAGCTCCAGGTGGTTCTCGAACACCTCGCGCTGCTTCTGGTTGAGGATCCCGTACAGGACGGTGCGCAGCTCGCGGGGGGTGAGCTTGGGCTGGTCCGCCAGGGGGGTCAGCTCGCCGTGCAGCCGGATCATCGGCGGGACGCCCACGGTGAGGTGCAGGTCGGACCCGCCGCCCGCGACGAGCTCGCGCAGGATCGCGTCGAGGTCGATCGTCGGCGCCTGCTCGTATGCCAGCAGCGCGCGGGCGGGACCGGGGGGCGTGACGCCCGTCGGCTCCGGGGGGCCGGCGCCGCCGAGAGCGGTGATCGCGGCGCGCAGGTCGTCGGTCCGCGAGGGCAGGGCGCCGTGCGCGGGCAGGCCGACCTCGCGGGCGATGCGCTCCAGGACCGCGTCGTCGGGTCGCGACAGCGCGACCAGGACGCCGCCGTCGGGGGTGAACTGGACGGGCAGCGCGCCGAGCTCGGCGGCCAGGCCGGGCGGCAGCAGCGCCGCGGCCGTGGGGTCCACCGCCGCAGCCGAGCAGTCCACCAGGGGGAGGCGGGCGCCGCCCCCCGTCCCGGCCGGAGGTCGGGCCTCCGGGGGCGCGGACGCGACCGGCGGCGCGGCGCCCCGCTGCCGCTGCAGGTCCGCGAACGTGCTCATCTGCTCCCCTGGTGCAGCGCGGGCCGAGGCGCCCGCCTGTCCCAGGGGTTTCGGAGTGGCGGCGACCGCACTTGAGCGGCCGCCGTCGGTGGTGTCAGGTGTTCTTGCGGACGTCGATCAGGCGGCCCAGGAGACCGCGGCCGGCCTCCTCCTGCCGGTTGGCCCGGCCCCAGCCGTTGTCGCGGTCGTCCTCCGGCGCGGGAGCCGGCTGGCCCTGGCCCTGGCCCTGCGGCTTCGGCCGGTTGCGGAAGTGGACCGTGGAGACCTCGCCGCTGATGCCGAGCGCGGCGAGCTCGCGGGCCACCGCGACCTCGGCCGGGTCCATGTCCTCGCGGCGGGCGGGGGCGCGGTCGTCGGGGCGCTGCTCCTCGGGGAGCTCGGCCTCGACCTCGTCGTCCTCGTAGTACTCGTAGTCGTCGTCCTCGTCGTCGACGACCTCCAGCTCGCTGCGCGGCGGGTCGAGGTCGTCGTCGTCCTCGTCGGCGTAGCGCATGGTGGCCGCCGGGGTCTCCACGACCGTGGGCAGCTCGTCGAGCACCACCCCGTCGCGGGCCGGGCGGCCCAGCCCGGCCTCTTGCGCCGAGCGGTCGGGAGCGCCGTCCTGCGCCGGCCGGACCGGCACGGCCTGCAGCCCGTCGCGGGCGCGCTGGTCGCCGTTGTCCCCCGCCAGGACCAGCGGCGCCCCGTCGCGGGCGGGCCGGTCGCTGCGGACGGTGTCGTCCGACCCGCTGCCGGAGAGCCCGACCAGGGGCGAGCCCGGTGCGCCCAGCTCGCGCTCCTCCAGCCGCCGCAGCAGGTCGTGGCGCGCCACCAGCTCCGCGATGCCGGTGCGGGTGCCGCTGGCGGGGTCCTCGACCTCGATGAGACCGGACGCGACCAGCCCGGCGATGCCCTGGCAGGTCGCGTACTCCCCCAGACCGGTGAGGTCGACCAGGTCGCGGACCGTCCGCCGCCCGTCGACCAGGGTGAGCAGCTGCCACTGGTCGGCGTCCATCGAGATGGTGCCGGTGTCCGACGGCATCTGCGGCGCCAGGGTCACGATCGCCGCGGGCGACACGACGTGCTCCTGGATCTTGGGCCACTCGTGCAGACGGCGGGTGCCCTCGGCCACCACCTCGCCCGTGGGGACGGTGAAGCGCACCGTTTCCGTCTCGTCGGCGCCCTCGTCGCGGACGTCGAAGGTGAACGTGCCCTCCTCCAGGCGCATCAGCTCGAAGACCGCGTCCTGGATCTGCTCGCGCAGGAGCTGGTCGAACGCCTTGTCGTCGAGGACGCCGCCTTCGAGCAGCACGCGCGACAGCGCCGGGGCCCCGCCGCGCTGCGCGGCGACCACGGTGCGCAGCTGCGAGTCGGTGACCATGCCCCCCCGCAGGAGCCGCCCCGCCAGGGGCATGTGGCGGGAGTCCGACACCGCGTAGGCGATCTCCCCGCGCAGGAACTCCACCCGCCCGTCGGCCGGACCGGTGCTGATGTGCAGCACCCCGGTCTTCTCGGTCAGCGTGAGGAGCTGGAAGACGTCCGAGAGACGGAACGCGTCGAGACTTCCTGAGAGCATCATCCCACCCATTCAACGGTCGGGTTCCCCAGCCTGCGGGTGATCTGGGCTCGGCGATTCTGCACCGCCATGACCGGACGTACAGGGGAGAAATCGCTCGCACCCGGACGAGGTGGAGGAGATCGGCGCTCAGGTTTTTCTTGGGAGCGCGGCGTCGGCCGCTTGCGACATCGCTAGGAGGGGAGCACGGACGCCCGTCCAGCGCTCGAACGACAGGGCCGCCTGGGCGAGCAGCAGCGCCCGCCCGTCGACCGCCCGCGCGCCGGCCGCGGCCGCCGCGCGCAGGAACGGGGTGGGCTCCGGGCCGTAGACCAGGTCGAGGGCGACCTGCCCCGGACCCAGGTGCAGGAAGCGGTCGGGGACCTGCTCGCCGTGCAGCCCCAGCGGGGTCGCGTTGACCACCAGGCGCGGATCCGGCGCCGGGCCGAGCTCGCCGCCCGCGTCGCGACGACGCGCCCCCACCGCCGCCGCCGCCTCCGCCCGCCGGGCGACGACCTCGACGCGGGCGCCGGCCCGCCCCAGCGCCACCGCCGCGGCCAGCGCCGCGCCGCCGGCGCCGAACAGCACCAGCCGCTCGCCCGGGCGCAGCCCGACGTCGTCCAGGACCCGGGCCAGGCCCCCGACGTCGGTGTTGTCGGCGGCCAGCGCGCCGCCCTCCCAGGTGAGGGTGTTGGCCGCACCGGCCTGGCGCGCGTCCTCCCCGACGGTGTCGGCCAGGGCCAGGACCGCCTGCTTGTGGGGCACCGTCACGTTCGCCCCCAGCGCACCCAGCGCCCCCAGCCCGCGGACGGCGTCGGCCAGGCGCACCCGCGGCACCGCGAACGCCAGGTAGGCCAGGTCCAGGCCGGTCGCGGCGAACGCCGCCGCGTGGATCTGCGGCGACACGCTGTGCGCGACCGGCTCGCCGAGCAGCCCGACCAGCCGGGTCGTCGCGCGGTGCGCGGGGTGCGGGGTCAGCAGAAGGTCTCGCCGGCGCGGAACCGGGCCACGTTCGCCGCGTGCTGCTCGTTGGTCTCGGCGAACGCGTGCCGCCCGTTGGCCGGATCGCACACCACGTAGTAGAGGTAGGAGGTCGCCTGCGGGGCCGCCGCGGCCTGGATCGCCGCCTGGCCGGCGCCCGCGATCGGCGTCGGCGGCAGGATCTCCCCGCTGTCGGCGTAGGTGTTCCACGGCGAGGCGATCTCGAGGTCCTCGTTGAGGACCCGGTCGGCGTCGGAGGCGTTGGCGTACAGCACGGTCGCGTCGACCTGGAGCAGCCGGTCGTTGGCGATGCGGTTGCGGATCACCGAGCTGATGGTCGGCTGCTCCTCGGGCACCCGCGCCTCGCGCTCGATCAGCGACGCGATCGTCAGCACCTGGTAGGGGGTCAGCTCCGGCGGGACGGCGACCCCCGCCATCACCTCCTGGGTGCGCGCGACCAGCTCCTCCAGCACGCTGACGGGGTCCTGGTCCTGGCGGAACTCGTAGGTGTCGGGGAACAGCAGCCCCTCGTAGGGGGTGAGGCCCGGGTACGGCTGCTCGGCCGGCAGTTGGTCGACGGGCGGCGCCCACGCCGGGCGCGTCGTCTGCGGCAGCGCGCCGCGCAGGAGGTCGACCGTGAGGGTGCTGCCTTCCGCGGTGGCGATCCGGTCCAGGGTCTGCGCCACGGTCAGGCCCTCGGGGATCGTGACCGTGAAGGTCGGCACCGCGGGGGGCGCCGCCGACAGGACCGCGAGGATCTGGTCGGTGTCCATGCCCGGCGTCAGCTGGTAGGTCCCCGGCCGGATGCGTGCGGAGCGGTCGTCGAAGCGGGCCGCGAGGCGGAACCCCAGCGACGACTCGACGACGCCCTGCTCGGCCAGGATGTCGGCCACGGTGTTGGTGCCGACACCCTCCGGCACGACGACCGTGACGGGTGCGCCCCCCTGCTCCGCGGCCGACCCCGACCGCAGGAACAGCAGCCCTCCGGCGAACCCGGCGCCCAGCAGCACCAGGACGACGAGGAAGCCCATCGAGCTCCTCGACAGCGCCACAACCGGTCCCCTTTCCTGTCGGTCACGTCCTGCCGGTCACGTCCGGTGCGCGTCCAACCAGCCCTGCAGGATGATCGCCGCCGCGGTCCGGTCGCGCTGCCCGTCGCGGCCGCGGCGCCTGCTCCCGCGCCCCCCCGAGGCCGCGCGCAGCACCCGATCCGCCTCCACCGAGCTCAGCCGCTCGTCCCAGACCTCGACGGCCGCGCCCTGCTCCTCCAGCTCCCGCACGACCCTGCGGGCCAGGTCACTGCTGGCGGTCTCCCGCCCCGAGAGCGCCCGCGGCAGGCCCACGACGACAGCGTCGCACGCGTGCTCGGCGGCGGCACTGGCCACCCGGACGGCGACCGCCCGCCCCCACGTCGCGGGGTCGCGCGGCAGGCCGGTGTCGCGGTCCCGCGGCGCGTCGATGGTCAGGGTCGTCAGCGGCGTGGCGACCAGGCCGTCGGGGTCGCTGACGGCCAGACCGACGCGCGCCGTCCCGACGTCCACGCCCAGCATGCGCACGCCCGGCCCGTCAGGCGCCCGCGGCAAGGCGGTCCCGCGCCGCGCGACGGACGGCGTCGAGCGCCTCGCCCAGGCGACCGCCCTCGCGGCCCCCCGCCTGCGCCGTGTCGCCGCGGCCACCGGCGCCGCCCCCGACCGCGCGGGCACCGGGCTGGAGCAGGTCGCGCGCGCTCACGCCGCGGGCGGCGAGGTCGGGCGTGACCGTGGCGATGAGCTGGGCCGAGCCGTCGTCGGTGCGGGTGCCCAGGACCACCACCCCCGAGCCGATGCGGTTGCGCAGGTCCGTCGCCAGGGTCTTCAGCCCGTCGCGGTCGGCGCCCTCGACCTCGCCGGCCACCACACGGGCGCCGTCCACGGTCTCGGCGTCGTCCAGCAGCCGGGTCGCGCCGGTGAGGACCGCCTGCTGGCGGGCCGCGGCGAGCTGGCGCTCCAGGGTGCGCACCCGGCTCGCGAGCTCGGCGATGCGGGCCACCAGCTCGTCCGGGCCGACCTTCAGCAGCCGGGACGCCTCCTCGGCCACCAGCCGCTGGGCGGACAGGTAGCGCAGGGCGTCATCGCCGGTGGTGGCCTCGATGCGGCGCAGGTTCGCCGCGATCGAGCCCTCGGTGAGGATCGAGAAGACCCCGACCTGGCCCGTGCGGTCGACGTGGGTGCCCCCGCACAGCTCGGTGGAGAAGTCCCCGATGCGGACCACGCGGACGCGGTCGCCGTACTTCTCGCCGAACAGCGCCGTGGCCCCCATCGCCTGGGCGTCGTCACGCGACGTCTCCACCGTGGTCACCTGCGGGTCCGCGGCGATGCGCTCGTTCACGCGGCGCTCCAGCTCCGCGAGCTGGTCGCGCCCCACGCTGTCGAAGTGCGGGAAGTCGAAGCGGAACCGGCCCTGGTCGATGGCCGAGCCCGCCTGCACCGCGTGCGGGCCCACCACCTCCTTGAGCGTGGCGTGCAGCAGGTGGGTGGCGGTGTGCCCGCGGGTGATGCTGCGGCGCCGGCCCAGGTCGATGCGCGCCGTGGCCTCCTGGCCGGTGCGGACCTCGCCGGCGGTGACCCGGCCGCGGTGGACGATCAGGCCCTCGACCGGGGCGAAGGTGTCGCCCACGGTGATCCGCCCCGTCGGGGTCTCGATCACGCCGTGGTCGCCCAGCTGGCCGCCGCCCTCCGCGTAGAACGGGGTGGAGCGCAGGACCAGCTCGACCTCGTCGCCCTCCTCGGCGACCTCCAGCAGCCCGCCCGGCACCGCCAGGGCGCCCACGTGGGACTCGGCCTCGGTCTGGCCGTAGCCGAGGAACTCGGTCACGCCGACCCGCGCCGCCGCGTCGCGGTACACGTCGACGGTCACCCCGGTCTGGGTGCGGGTGTCGCGGGCCGCGCGGGCCCGGCGGCGCTGCGCGTCCATCAGCGCGCCGAACTCGTCGCGGTCCAGCGCCAGGCCGTGCTCGGCGGCGATCTCCAGGGTCAGGTCCATGGGGAAGCCGTAGGTGTCGTGCAGCGCGAACGCCGTCTCCGCGGGCAGCTCGCTCGCGCCCAGCCCGCTGGCCTCCGCGACCGCCTGGTCGAGCAGGCGCAGGCCGCTGCGCAGCGTCGAGGCGAACTGCTCCTCCTCCGCCGCGGCGACCCGGGCCACCAGCTGGCGCTGGTCGTGCAGCTCCGGGTAGGCGTCGCCCAGGATGGTGACGACCTGGTCCATCATCGCGGGCATGACCGCGCCCTCGTGCCCGAGCAGGCGCGCGTGGCGCACCGCGCGGCGCAGCAGCCGGCGCAGGACGTAGCCCCGCCCGGCGTTGCCGGGCAGGACGCCGTCGGCGATGAGCAGCGCGGAGGTGCGGGCGTGGTCGCCCATGACCCGCAGGCTCATGTCGCGGACCTCGGCGGCCGCCGGGTCGTCGGTGGGCGCCCCGTACGCGGTGCCGGTGAGCTCGGCGGCCCGGTCCAGCAGCGGCCGCACGACGTCGGTCTCGTACATGTTGTCGACGTCCTGCAGGATCATCGCCATGCGCTCGAGACCCATGCCGGTGTCGACGTTGCGGGCGGGCAGCTCGCCGAGGATCGTGCCGGCGTCGTCGCGCTCGTACTGCATGAACACCAGGTTGTAGAACTCGACGTAGCGGTCCGGGTCGACGGCGGGGCCGCCCTCCGCCCCGTGCCGGGGCCCGCGGTCGTAGAACAGCTCGGTGTCCGGCCCGCACGGCCCCGCCGTGCCGGTGTCCCACCAGTTGTCCTCGGCACCCAGGCGGACGATGCGCGCGAGCGGCAGGTCGGTCTCGGCGAGCCACAGCTGCTCGGCCTCGTCGTCGTCCTCGAACACGCTGACCCAGATGCGCTCGGGGTCCAGGCCGAAGTGCTCGGTCGACAGCTCCCAGGCCCAGGCGATCGCCTCGCGCTTGAAGTAGTCGCCGAAGCTGAAGTTGCCGAGCATCTCGAAGAACGTGCCGTGCCGGGCCGTGCGGCCGACGTTCTCGATGTCGTTGGTCCGCACGCACTTCTGCACGCTGGTGGCGCGCTTGAAGGGGGCCGGCGACTCACCGAGGAAGTACGGCTTGAACGGCAGCATCCCGGCGATGGTCAGCAGCACGCTGGGGTCGCTGGGGATCAGCGATGCCGACGGCCGCACGGCGTGATCGCGGGCGCGGAAGAACTCGAGGAACGTGGAACGGATCTCCGACGAGCGCATCTGGGCACTTCTCTCAGATCGAGGGGCGGGTGTCCCCCGCCCCACCGTAGACCCCGCGCAGCTCAGCCTCCTTGGCGGCGGCGGCGGCGCGGCCCTGGGCCACGGCCACCCGGAGGCGGTCGCCCAGGCCGGCGGCCCGGTCGGCCGCACTGGCCGCGAGCGCCTCCGGCCGCAGGCGGCGGGAGGTGTCCTCGACCTTGCGCACCGCCCACACGCCGATGGCCAGGCCGGCGCCGACGCCGACCGTGAGCACGAACAGTCGCCGGACCACGGTCAGTCCGCGACGCGGCGGGCCGCGCGCAGCGCGACGCCGGTGCCGGTGAAGAAGGCGATGGCCTTGATGAGCGGGTTGGCCACGGCGGTGGCCACGACGTCGGACACGCGCTCCGCCTGGCCGGAGATGTGCTGGACGCTGGCGACGATCCCGTCGACGCGGGCGAGCTCGGTGTTCACGCCCGCCACGGTCTCGCTGACGCCGCCGAGCAGGGGGACCGTCTGGGCCGTCAGCTGCTCGACGGTGCTGGTCAGCTCCCGCACCGTGCCCACGAGGCTGAGCAGCAGCGACATGAGGGCGAGCATGGCCGCGCCGAAGGCCACCGCGAACACGATCGCAGCGACGCCGTAGGCGTTGATGTCGTCCAGCAGGGACCCGGCGAGCACGAGCGCAGCCACGACCACGAGCGCGAGGACGGTCGCGGCGAGTGCTCCTCGGGACCTCATGCGTGCACCCTTCTCCCACGTGCCGATCGGCGGACTGGCCCGTCCGCGGGGTCGGAGCCTAGCCCAGCGCCGTGCGCGCGGACGAACTCCCCGTGCCCGCCCGGCCCTCGCCCGTCAGGACGGCGGCGGGCACCGACAGCGCGGGGTGGCGCGGGACGTCTAGGACCCCGTCGGCGGGGACGCGCCGGGCGCGCCGGCGGGTCCACTCCACCGCGCCGTCGTCGTGGCGGACCCAGACGGCGGCGACCCCGGCGGCCAGCCAGCGCTCCGGCGCGGCCGGCCCGCCCGGGCCGAGCAGGACGACGAGGACCGGCGCGACCCGCAGGCGGCCGTCGCGGGGCGGGTCGGTCAGCGCGACCGCGACGTCGGGGCGGGCGTCGACGAACGGCGGGACGCGCACGTGGAGCTGGGCGCTGGCGAACCCGCCGAGCGCCTCCGCGGCGGGCCACAGGCGCAGGCACAGGGCCGCGGCGCGCACGCGCCGGGCGGTGGACGGCTGCGGGCACGGCCCGTCGTGGTCGCAGCGCAGCGGGAGGGGCGGCGTGGTCGTGGACATGCACGGGAGGCTAGGACGCGCCGTGGAGGACGGCCAGAGACGGGCGGATGCAGCTGTGGACAACCGCGCCGCCCCGCGCCCGCGCCGGCCGCGCGCGGGGTCAGGCGGCGCTGGCCTCGGCGAGGGCGGCGCGCAGGGAGGTGAGGCGGTCGACCAGCTCGCGGGAGCGGTCCGGGCCCGGCAGGGGGGCGAGGACGCCCTGGCCGGCGGCCGACAGCTCCGCGGCGGAGCAGGCCGCCTCGCCGAGGCGGGCGACCAGGACCTGGAGCTGGGCGCGCTCCTCGGCCAGGGCGGCGCCCAGGCGTGCCGCGGCCTGGTCGCGCGACCGCTGGGCCTCGCGCACGCGCGGGTCGTGCCACTCCTCGGACGCCACCCACCAGCCGCGGCCCCACCGCGCGCGCGGGCGCTGGGCGCGGGCGGCGGCCGCCACCCCCGCGGCGGCGCCCTCCAGCTCCCACCCGCGCCGGGCGCGGTCCCACGCCTGGGCCAGGGCGTGGTCCACGTCGGCGCGCAGGTCGGTGAGCTGGTCGCGGATGGCGCCGGCGGGGGCACGCCGCACGACGGCGACGAACTGGTCGCGCGCGGACACCGCGTCGCGCAGGAGCACCGACCAGGTGCCCCCGACCGCCGACGGGTCGACGCGCGTGCGCCGCCGGCGCCCGCCGGCCCGGTCGGGCAGCGCCAGGCGCGGCCCGCTGCCGCTGCGCAGCTGGGGCACCAGCAGGAGGAACGCGAGCCCGAGCAGCAGCCACCCGCCGGCACCGGGGCCGGCCGGCGCGAACCGCCCGGCGGCGAGCAGCACCCCGCCGCCGACCGCGGCCAGCCCGCCGACCAGCGCCCGCGCACGGCGCCCGGCGACGGCCAGGACGGTGGTCAGGACCGGCAGGCCCACGAACACCAGCAGGATCGCGATGACGACACTCATGCCCGGCCCTCCGACGTTGCCCGGTGCCCCAGTATGGATCGCCGCGGGCCCGGCCGGGAGCCGGTGTCCCGGTGGTGGCCCCCGGGAGGACCCGGGCGCGGCGCTAGCGCAGGCCGCGCGCGCCGCGCGCGTGGGCGGGCGGGGCCCAGGGCGAGGCGCAACCCGATCTCGACGAGGCGGTAGCCGAGGGCACGGCGGCGCGAGGCGAGCCGCGCGGCCAGCGGCACCCGCGGGATGCGGGCGGCGCCGTTGCGCAGTCGCTGGTCGGCGGCCTCGGCGAGCAGGCGTTCGCGGTGCAGGCGGAGGCAGACGTCCACCAGGGCGGGGTGCATGACGAGCAGGTCTCCTCCGCCGCGCGCAGGAGGCGGCGGTACCGGAGCGGGAGGGACGCCGGCGCGGCACGCGCCGGGGAGCACCTACGCGGGTGGCCCCTGGAGGGCCATGCCCGCGAGTGCGCAGCAGTGCGTGCGCAGGTATCGCGGCATCGGCTCCTCCTTCCCGCAGTGGCGTGCATCGGCGTCGCGGAGACCGGCGGACCGTATCAAACCCTGCGCGTGAGCACCACCCACACCGTGCGCAGCAGGATCTGGACGTCCAGGACGGGCGACCAGTTCACGAGGTACTGCAGGTCGTGGCCCAGCTTGTACTCCGGGTCGGTGTGGTATCGCCCGTGCACCTGGGCCAGGCCCGTCATCCCCGGCGGGATCTCCTGGCGGCGGGTGTAGCCGGGGATCAGCCGGTCGTAGCGGGCCGTCAGCTCGGGCCGCTCCGGTCGCGGCCCGACGATCGACATCTCGCCGCGGACGACGTTCCACAGCTGGGGCAGCTCGTCGAGGCGGGCGCCGCGCAGCCAGCGCAGCGCGGGCACGACCCGGTCGTCGTCCGCCGCGGCCAGCACCGCCCCGCGGCCGGCCTCCGCGTCGGGGACCATCGTGCGGAACTTCAGCATGGTGAAGTGCCGTCCCTCCCGCCCGACGCGGACCTGGCGGAACAGCACCGGGGACCCCGCGGCCACGCGCACGAGCAGCGCGACCGCGCCCGTGAGCAGGAGCAGCGGGAGCGCCGCGACCACCAGGGCGGCGAGCTCCAGGACGCGCTTGAAGCGCGCGCGCGAGGGCGGCAGCGCCGAGGGGCCCAGGGCCACGAACGGCATCCCCGCCAGCTCGCGCACCGCGCGCAGGCCGAGCAGGGTGTCGCGCGCGCCGATGCGCTGGAGGACCCCGACGCCGTTGCGCTCCAGCACCGCGAGGGGGTCGGGGTAGACCTCGTCGAGCATCCCCGGGGACACCAGCAGCACGTCGGTGGCACCTGTCGCGGCGACCCGCGCGACCAGGTCGCGGCCCGACGCGGTCTCCCCCACCACCTCTGCCGCCGGCCCGGTGGCGGCCAGGTGGGCCCGCGCCAGCGCGATGTCGTCGGGGGCGCCGGCCAGGACGACGCGCGGCACGCCCTCGCGCAGCAGCCGCCGGGACCGGGCCACGCGGCGGTTCCCCGCCAGGACCAGGCTGGTCAGCACCGGCAGCAGGGGCAGGCTGGCGCGGGGGACGTAGTAGACCTCGGCGTACAGCTGCAGGGCGGCCACGATCGCCGCCGCGACCGCGGCGAGCCCCACGATCCGCGGCAGCACGGGGCGCGACCCCAGGCGGGCCTCGCGCTCGTACAGCCCGCCGAAGTACGCGACGACGACGTGCACCGCCGCGGTGACCAGGTAGGCGGCGGCGTAGGCCCACAGCGGCTCGGTGCCCGCGGTGGGCTCGCCGAAGCGGACGAGGTTGGTGGCGACCAGGACGGCCAGGACGCCGAGGAGGTCGGCGACCTGGAGCAGGCGCAGCCCGCGCCGGTGCAGCTCGCGGACCGCGGCCCGCGACAGCGGCCGGCGCAGCGCCCCCGGCCCCGCTGCGGCCGGTCCCCCTGCGGCCGGTCCCCCTGCGGCCGGTCCCGCGGGGGGCGGCCCCGCGGGGGCTGCGGGGTGGAGGTCGCGGTCGGCGCCGGCCGCCACGGTCAGCGGCCCGGGGCGGCGTCGGCGGCGGCGAGGCCGTTGACCCGTTCCAGGCCCTCCGCGGCCCCGCGCACGCCGGGGTCCAGCTCGATGGCGCGCTGGAAGGCCTCGCGGGCGCCCGCGGCGTCCTCCCCGGCCTCGCGGACCTCGCCGAGGGCGACCCACAGCCGCGCGTCGTCACCGGCGACGGCCATGCCGCGGTCGACGAGGTCGGCGGCCCGGTCGACGTCGCCGCGCTCCAGCCAGTACCCGCCCGCGCCGGCCAGCACCTCGGGGGTGGTGGGGTCGATGGCCAGGACCCGCTCCCACGCCGCGTCGGCCCGGTCCGTGGCCCCCGCCGACGTCGCCAGCCGCGCCTCGTTCAGGGCCACGGCCAGCCCGCGCGGGTCGGCAGCGGCGGCGCGGTCGTAGGCGGCCAGCGCGGCCTGCGGGTCGGTGGCCGCGAGCACCCCCGCCTCCAGCACCGGGTAGCGCGACTCCCAGGGCGCCAGCTCGCCCGCCCGCCGGTACGCCGCGCCGCCGCCTGGGGCTGCGCCGCGGCCAGGCGGGCGCCGGACGCGGCGGCGACGTCGGCCCGCAGCGGCCGGGTGGCCACCACCGCGGCGGCGACCGCGACCACGGCGATCAGGCCGACGAGCACCGGGCTGACCGGCACCACGGGCGGGGCGGGCGGCGCGACCTTGCGCTTGCGGCCCGGCCGGGCGGGCGCGGCCGCGGGGAGCGGCGGCGCGCCCGGCAGCGCGACCGCCCGCAGCGCCGGGACGGTCCCGTAGCCCACGATCACCCCGGCCAGGACGTAGTGCAGCAGCGCCACCGGCGGGACGTCGATCGAGACCAGCGACTGCACCTGGTAGGCGACCCAGCCGCCGCCGATGCCGGCGAGCAGCAGGCGGTCCGCGCCGGAGCGCCGGCGCAGGCCCGCGACCAGCGCCCAGCCGGTCAGCCCGACGAAGGCGAGGTAGGCGACGGCCAGCAGCAGCCCGCCGTTGGCGAGCATGTCCAGCGGGATGTTGTGCGGCGTGTCGGTGGTCCGCAGCAGGCCCGTCCGCGCCGCCAGGTCCGCGGGGCGGTAGGCGTGGAACCAGTCGGCGTAGCGCTCCAGCCCGACCCCCGCGACGGGGTTGTCGCGCCAGATCGCCAGCGCCGTCGTCCACTTGGGCGTGCGCGTCCCCAGGCTGGCGGCCAGGTTGGCGCGCACGGCCCCCAGCGGCCCGACCCCCGCGGCCACCAGCGCCACCGCTGCCAGCCCCAGCGCCGCGCCGCCACCCAGGACCAGCGCCCGCACCCGGCGCGACAGCCCCGGCGCCGTGCCCACGGCCACCGCCACGACGAAGGCGGTGCCGGCGGCGGCCATCAGCGGCCCCTGCTGGGAGTTGGACAGCACCGCGACCACCAGCGCCCAGACCCCCAGCACCGCGCTGGCGACCCGCCAGGGCGCGTCCCAGGTGGGCGTGATCGCCCCCCAGGCCGCGAGCGGCACGACCACGCCCAGGTAGGCGGCCATGAAGTTGGCGTTGCCGAAGGTCGAGAAGACCTGCGGGCCGCCCTCGACGGCCTGCCAGCCGAGCGGGTCGATCCCCGCCGCCTGCAGCGTCCCGTAGAGCGTGACCGGGACGGCGGCCCCGAGCAGGGTGAGGACGAGGTCGGTCGGCGCCGTCGCGTGGTAGAGCCGCACCGCGACGGCGAACAGCACGAGGTAGGTGAGGTACAGCGCGAGGCCCGTGTGGCGCCCGGGCCGCCCGACGATCGAGGCGACGGGCAGCGGCGACACGGCGGTGGCGACGACCAGCGCGGCGGCCAGCGCGCCCGCGCCGATCAGGACCGGGCTGCGCGGGACCTGGAGCCGCCGGGTGCGCGCGACCCGGTACGCCCCGATCGCGACCACGGCGATCGCGCCGAGCACGATGGCGGTGGCCTTGACGGTGTTGAACACGTCGTAGGACGCGCGCCAGAACAGCAGCGCGGCGGCGGCCACCACGACCTGGAGCACGATCCGCTGCCAGCGCAGCGTGCGTTCGACGACATCCATCCCGACCCGGATCCTAGCGAACGGGTGCGACGGCAACGGGGACGGCCCCGGTCACCAAGGACCGGGGCCGTCGATGGTGCGGAGCGTTACGGCTGGAGGCTCAGCGCCTGCGCCAGGTCGACCACGGTCTCGAGCTGGCCGCGGACGATGCCGGCCGGGTACTCGGTGGTGTGGACGTTGACGTAGTAGCCGGCCGGGTCCTCGACGAGCTCGTCGAGGACCAGCAGCGCGTCGGCCGGGAAGCAGCTCCCGGACCGTCCGTTGCGCTCGTCCGCCTCGTCGCTCGGCACCGGCAGCGGCTGCACGATCGGGCCGTTCTCACCGACCGGTGCCTCGTGGACGTGCGCGCCGGGAGATCCGGCGAAGGTCCCGTCCTCTGGGCCCTTCTCCACCGCCAGGGTGGAGCAGATGACGTTGGAGGCGGTGTTGATGCGCAGGGCGGCCACACCGGCGGCACCTGCGTCGACGGGCGGCACCTCGTTCTCGTCCTCCAGCGCCGCACCGAGGACGTCGGTGAAGGTGGGGACGATGGTGAACCCGACGGTGTCGGTGGCGGTCGCCACGGCCGCGCTCACGGCCGGGCCGATCAGGGTCACGTCGCCGTTGGCGAGGTCGACCCGGTAGATGCCGGTGTCGTCCGCGCCGGTCTCCAGCACCGCGTAGGCGTCACCGGTGACACCGGAGATGTCGAAGCCGTTCGCGGCGGTGACGTCGCCGCCGCCGGGGAGCAGGTCCCCGACCTCGGTCAGCGTGCCCTCGTTGGGCGGAGCCTGGAGCACGAGCGCGTCGCGCTGGGTGTCGATGTCGTAGAGCTCGGTCGCCGTCGCCCCGGACACGTTGCCGGTGTAGGCGGCCGCGGTGACGGTCCCGGTCTCGCCGGGGCCGTAGGAGAGCGTCCCATCCGAGGTCACCACGCCGGTGCCGGCGGTCACCGACTCCGGGTTGATGCGGTAGTTCGAGCCGTCGGCGGTGACTAGGCGGATGCGGTCCACGACCGGGTTGACGTCGAAGCCGACGCCGGCGGTCAGGTCGGTCCCCGCCGCGAGGGGCAGGGGCTCGCCGATGGGGGTGGCGGTGTAGCCCGCCCCGCTCGCGTTGGCGAGGACGACGTAGAGCTGGCCGTCGTCGCCCAGCGCGTAGACGGTCCCGGTCGAGTCGCGGTAGTCCATGCCCACCAGCGTGGTGCCGGCGGTGACGCCGGCGACCGGCTGGGGCACGGCGGCGTCCAGGGCGGCCAGGACGTTGACCGCGATGATCGTGTTGTCGTCCTGCAGCAGCAGGCCGAGCTCGGTGGCGACGCGCGGCGCGACCGCCAAGGCGGTCAGGCCGTCGGGCAGGTCGTCGACGAGCGCCGTGGCGCCGCTGTCGAGGTCCACGACGTACAGGCCCAGGTCCGCGTCGCCCTCGGTCTGCAGGGCGGCGTAGGCGATGCCGGTGTCACCCGACACGTCGAAGCCGTTGACGGAGGTCACCGCGACACCGAGGGGGCCCACGGTCGTGAGCTGCCCGGCCGTGTCGCCGGTCGCCGACTGGCGGACCAGCGCGTTGGTGCCGCTGTCGATGTCGAACAGCGCGGTCGCGGTCGCGGTCTCGCCGAAGTTGCCGCCGACGTAGGCCGCGGCGGTCACCTGGGCGGCGAGGCCCTCCGAGGCGTCGCCGGCGGCGTACGTCACCGTCGGCTGCGCGGTCACGGGGGTGCCGGTGTCCGGGTCGACGACGAGGTTCACACCGGCTGCGCCGGGCGTGACGACGCGGATGCGGTCCACGACGGGGTTGAAGTCGAAGGCGACACCGCCGGTGTAGTCACCCGGCAGCGGGACGGAGTTGACCGCCACCGCGTTGGGCGCGACCCCGAGCGTGATCGTGTAGATGGTCCCGGCGTCGCTGATCGCGAACAGCTCCCGGGTGTAGGGCCGGAAGTCCGTCCCCACGATGGTCTCGCCGGCCGGCACGCCGGTCACGGGGGCGGTCGCGGTGACCTCCAACGTGTCCGGCTCGTCCGGGACGAACAGGGTCGTGGTGGGACCCGTGCCGGAGAAGCCCACCAGGGTCTCAGGCTCGGCGGGCAGTGCGAAGGTCTTCGTGGCGGTGGCGGTGCGGACCACCCCGGAAAGGTCGGTGACCTCGGCGGTGACGGTCACGTCACCCGGGAGGTTGGAGGTGAAGTCGAAGGTCGCGGTGCCGTCGGCGGCGACCTCGACGGTGGCGGTCTCCGGGGAGACCTGGGCGGTGCCGGTCTCGGCGGTGGTGAAGCTGACCGTGACGGGCTCGTCGAACAGGGTCGCGTCGACGGGGTTGCCGGCGTTGTCCACGACGGCGGCGGTCACGGTGTGGGTCTCGCCGACCAGGTTGGTGGCGGTCTCCGGGGTCAGCGCGATCGCGCAGGCGTCGCCCACGGCGGTGAGGGCCTCGCGGGCCTCCTCGACGACGGTGTCCGGCACGGCCACGGGGCCGCCGGCGACGTGCAGGGCGGCGCCACCGGGGACGCCGGCGCCGTAGTCGCAGTCCCCGATGGACTCGAGGTAGGCGGTGGCGGGCTCACCGAGGATCGGGCCCTCGGTCAGCAGGATCGGTGCGGGACCGCCCACGTCCAGGCCGGCGTGCGGCCCGAGCGCCAGGGCGTCGGGGAAGTTCTGGCCGGTGGCCAGGTTCACGTGGTCGGTGCCGAAGCCGAAGCCGGCGTCGTCGAACTCGATCTCCGCCAGCGTGGCGAACGCTGCGGCGGTGCTGTAGCGGTTCGGCCCGGACACCCGGTCCGGCTCGCTGCCGACGATGGTGCCGAGCTCGGTGGCGACCTCGGCGCTGACGGCCTCCTCGCCACCGGCGATGATGACCCGCTCGATGTCGAGGTCCTCGAGGGCGTCGGCGGTGAACGGGTTGACCGGACCGGAGGTGTCGGTCAGCAGGATCGGGATCGGCGCGGGGTCGTCCCCGGCCGAGGTGGCGGCCGCGATGGCGCCCGCGACCAGCGCGTCGGGGAACTCGTCCGCGCGGGCGACGATCGCCGTGCGGGTCTCGGCCGAGGCGGCCAGCTCGTCGGCGCGCTCGCGCGCCAGCAGGGCGGCGGTCTCGTAGCGGTTCTCGCCGCCGATGCGGGTGACCGCGGCGTCGTAGCCGGTGTCGATCAGCGACTCGATCTCGGCGGAGACCGCCTCGGTCTCGCCCAGGATGTAGATGGTCTCGGGGTCGACACCCTCGATGGCCTCGACGAGGTCCTCGTCGAGCTCACCGGGGGTGATCGCCGTCGTCGACGGGGTCAGCACGATCGGCGCGGCCTCCGCGCCGCCGAGGCTGGACCCGGCCAGCGCGTCCGGGAACCGGTCCCCGGTCGCCACGATCATGGCGTCGCCGGAGAACGCGGCCTCGAAGCCCGTGTTCTCGGTGGCGATCAGCTGCGCGGTGTCGAAGCGGTTCTCACCGGCGAAGCGGACGGTCGGCACGAGGCCGTCCCCGGTGATCACCTCCGTCTCCGCCATGGCGCTGCCCGCGAACGGGATCGTGGTGGCGAGCAGGGTGCCCGCCATCACCATCGCCAGGCGGCGTGGTACCGACGCCAGCGGCGGTCGGTGGGTGTCCGTCATACGTGTGGCCTCCCTTGGCCGTGAACAGTCGCGAAGCGAGGACGCCGGCCGCGGTGAATCCGTTTTGGGCTGGTTCGCTACTTCTCACTCTAAGTGAGCACGGGAGAACGTAGCGAAAGCCTCTTCAGCTGGCAATAGCCTCGTTACGGACTTCTCCTCACGCTGCCCACAGCCCGACCGTGGCCCGACCCCCGCTCGGGTAGGTTTCGGTGCCACATCGGACGATCAGGGAGGCCCCCGACCGTGGAACCGTTCGGCTCGCTGCGCACGGATGGCGCAGGGACGCTGCGATCCGCCGACCTCGACCGCCGCGTCGTGCTGGGCGGCTGGGTCGCCAGCTCGCGGGACCACGGCGGGGTGGTGTTCCTGGACCTGCGGGACCGGTCCGGGGTCGTCCAGGTGGTGGCGGAGGCCGAGGGGGTGCGGGACGCGGCGGGCGCGCTGCGCGGCGAGTTCGTCGTGCGGGTGGAGGGCACCGTGCGGGCCCGCCCGGCGGGGACCGTCAACCCGGGGTTGAGCACGGGTGAGGTGGAGGTCGAGGCGACGGCGATCACCGTGCTGTCGCCGTCGCTCACCCCGCCGTTCCCGGTGGCCGACGACATCGAGACCGACGAGGCGCTGCGCCTGCGCCACCGCTACGTCGACCTGCGCCGACCGCGCATGGCGTCGGCGATCATCCTGCGCGCCCGCGCGGTCCAGGTCATCCGGCGCGTGATGGAGGCCAACGGCTTCCTGGAGATCGAGACGCCGATCCTCACGAAGTCCACGCCGGAGGGCGCGCGCGACTTCCTCGTCCCCGCGCGCCTGGCCCCGGGCCGCTTCTACGCGCTGCCGCAGTCGCCGCAGCTGTTCAAGCAGCTGCTGATGGTCGCGGGCATGGAGCGCTACTACCAGATCGCGCGGTCGTTCCGCGACGAGGACCAGCGCGCCGACCGCCAGCTGGAGTTCACCCAGCTCGACCTCGAGGCGAGCTTCGTGGTGGAGGCCGACATCCACGCCCTGCTGGAGGAGGTCTTCGCGACCCTGTGGTCGGAGCTTCTGGGCGTGGAGATCCCCCTGCCGCTCCCGCGGCTGAGCTTCAGCGAGGCCATGCGCCGCTTCGGGTCGGACAAGCCCGACACCCGCTACGGGCTGGAGCTTGTGGAGCTCGACAAGGTGGTGGCCGACACCGGGTTCCAGGTCTTCGCGGCCGCGCTGGGTGCCGGCGGGACCGTCGTCGGGCTGCGCCTGCCGGGCGGGGGGGACCTCTCCCGGCGGGAGTTCGACGAGCTCGTCGACTTCGCCCGCGGGCGCGGGGCGAAGGGCCTGGTCTGGATGGTGGCCGAGCCGGGCGGCGAGCTGCGCTCCCCCGTGCGCAAGTTCCTGTCCGACGCCGAGGTCGCCGGGCTGCGCGACGCGCTGGGCGCCGAGGACGGCGACGCGGTGTTCCTCGCCGCCGACCCCCAGGTGCGCGCGGCGCAGGAGCTGCTGGGCGCGGTGCGTGTCGAGCTCGCCCGCCGCCGCGGCCTCGTGCCTGAGCCCGGCACCCGACCCACCCGGTGGGACTTCCTGTGGGTCACGGCTCCGCCGATGTTCGAGTGGGACGCCGAGGGCGGCCGCTGGGACGCCGCCCACCACCCCTTCGTCCAGCCGAGCCCGGAGTTCCGCGACACCTTCGACGAGCGGCCCGGCGAGGCGACGGCGACGGCGTTCGACCTCGTGCTCAACGGGGTGGAGCTGGGCACCGGGTCGCTGCGGATCCACGACCCGGCGATGCAGCAGCGCGTCTTCGCGCTCCTGGGCATCGCGCCGGAGGAGGCGCAGGAGCGCTTCTCCTTCCTCCTCCGCGGCCTGTCCTACGGCGCCCCGCCGCACGGCGGCATGGGGCTGGGCCTGGACCGCATCGTCATGCTGATGGCGGGGCGCTCGTCCATCCGCGACGTCATCCCGTTCCCCAAGCTGCAGAGCGGCGGCGACCCGCTGACCGACGCGCCGTCCACGGTGGAGCCCCGGCAGCTCACCGACCTGGGCATCGCCGTCCGGCCCGCCAAGCGGTGAGCGCGGGGCGGGGGCGGCGCGTGCGCGCGGCGCTCCCGCGGCGGCCGTGACCGGCGGCGACCGGCCGCGCCAGGGCGCGGTGGCCGCGGCGATCGCCATGGCGCGGGCGACGCACCTGGCACCGACCGTGGCGGTCACCGCCTTCGCCACCGCCGTGGCCGTCGCCGCGGGGCGCGGGGCCGGCGCCGTGCTGGTGTTCGCGGCCGTGCTGACCGGCCAGTGCTCCATCGGCTGGGCCAACGACTGGATCGACCGCGACCGCGACCGCCGCGCCGGCCGGGCCGACAAGCCGATCGCGACGGGGGCCGTGGGGGCGCGGACGGTCTGGATCGGCGCGCGGGCCGCGCTGGCGGCGTGCGTCCCGCTGTCGCTGGCGGCCGGGCCCGTCGCCGGGGCCGTGCACCTGGTCGGCGTCGGCGCCGGCTGGGCGTACGACCTGGGGGTGAAGTCCACGCCGCTGTCCCCCCTCCCCTACGCCGTCGGCTTCGGGTCCCTCCCGGTGTTCATCGCCGGTCCCGGCGGGCCCTGGTGGGCGGTCACCGGGGCCGCGCTGCTGGGTGCGGGCGCGCACTTCACCAACGCGCTGCCCGACCTCGCCGAGGACGAGGCGGCGGGGATCCGCGGGCTGCCCCAGCGCCTGGGGCCGACGGGGTCGCTGGTCGCCGCGGCGCTCCTGCTCGGCGCCGGCATCGCCGTGGTGACCCTCGCGCCCGCGGGCGCCCCCGGGCCGGTCCGCCTGGTCGCCCTCGCCGCCGGCGCGGCGCTGGTCGCGTCCGCGCTGGCGGCCGGCATCGCGGGCCGCCCCCGCCTCGCCTTCCCCCTGACCATCGGCGCCGCGGCCACCTGCGTCACCGCCCTCATCGCCACCGCCGACCAGCTGCGCTAACGTACGATCGAAGGCAGCACACGTACGTTCGAGGGGAACGTCATGCCCGTGACCGCGTCGGAGCTGCGTGCCAACATCTACCGCCTGCTCGACCAGGTCCTGGAGACCGGCGAGCCGCTGGAGATCGAACGCAACGGCCGGCGGCTGCGAGTCGTCCCCGACCAGCGGCCCTCCAAGCTGGACCGGCTCGTCCCGCACCCCGGCACCGTGGTCGGCGATCTTGAGGACATCATCCACATGGACTGGTCGGTCTACTGGGATTACGACGCGGGCGAGCCGTCGTGATCCACTTGGACACCAACGCCGTGCTCTGGCTGTACCAGCGGGGACCAGACGCCGTGCCGGTGTACGCCCAGGAGCGACTGGCGGACGAGGCGATCGCCGTCTCGCCGCTCGTGGACCTGGAGTTGCACTACCTCGAGGAGGTCAAGCGCCTGACGGTCCCGGCGACCGAGATCCTGCAGGGTCTGGAGTTCGCGCTCGATCTGACGTTCTCCGTCGCGTCCTACCGCGCGGTGATCCTCACGGCGCGGTCGCTGACGTGGACTCGGGACCCGTTCGACCGGCTCATCGCGGCGCACGCCGTGGCGGACCGCGCGGACCTCCTGACCGCGGACAAGCGGATCCTCTCGCACCTGCCGTCGGCGTTCTGGGATCAGGCGCCGAGGCCGGCCAGGTAGGGGTTGGTGGCGCGTTCGCGGCCGACGGTCGTGGAGGGGCCGTGGCCGGGGTGGACCGGGGTGGCGTCGGGCAGGGGCAGGACCACCCGGGACAGGGAGTCCATCTGCTGGTCCCAGGACCCGCGCGGGAAGTCGGTGCGGCCGACCGACCCGGCGAACAGCAGGTCGCCCGACAGCAGCGCGCCGTCGACCAGGAACACGCAGGAGCCCGGGGTGTGCCCTGGGGTGTGGCGGGCGCGCAGCCCGTGCAGCAGCTCCGCCCCGTCGTCGAACAGCCGCAGGCGGGCGTCGTCGGGCGCCCAGTCGAACCCGAGCTGGGCAGCGGCCGCGCGGGGCAGCCCGACCGCGCTGACCGGGTCGTCCCACAGCCAGCGGTCCTCGCGGTGCAGGAGGATCTCCACGTCGAAGCGCTCCGCCAGCACCGGCGCCGCCCACAGGTGGTCCAGGTGGCCGTGGGTCAGCAGGATCGCCTCGCAGCGCAGGCCCAGGTCGTCCAGCCGCGCGGGGACCGCCTCCTCGCCGCCCTGGCCGGGGTCCACCACGACGCAGGTGCCGCGGTCGCGGTCCCCCACCACCCAGCAGTTCGCCTGCCAGGCGCCCAGCGCGAAGCCCTCGATCACCTGCTGCCGTTGCCGTTGCCGTGCCCGTTGCCGTTGCCGTTGCCGCGCGGGACGACGCGGTAGGCGTCGTACACCGAGTCGACCCGGCGCATCTGGCCCAGGATGTGGTCGAGGTGGGCGATGTCGGCCAGCTCGAAGGTGAACTTCAGGTAGGCCGCCCGGTCACGCTGGGTGGTGACCTGCGCCGACAGGATGCTGACGTGCAGGTCGCCGAGCACGGTGGTGATGTCACGCAGCAGGTGCTTGCGGTCCAGCGCCTCCACCTGCACCGTCACGCGGAACGACGACGGCGTCGAGGTGTTCCACTTGACCGCCAGCATGCGCTCGGGGTCCCGCCGCAGGTCCGCCGCGTTCGGGCAGTCGGCGCGGTGCACCGACACCCCCCGCCCGCGGGTGACGAAGCCGATGATCTCGTCACGCGGAACCGGTGTGCAGCAGCGCGCGAGGGTGACCAGGACGTCCTCGGTCTCCTCGACCAGGACGGCGTCCGACGACCGCGCGCGCGGCGCGATCTGGGTGGGCTGGAGGACCTCCTCGGCCTCCTCCTCGTCCGCGACGGCGCCGGCGAGCTGCTGGGCGACCGACGCCGCCGACACGTGCCCGTCGCCGATCGCGCGGTACAGCCCGTCGAGGTCGGGGTGCCCGAGCCGCTTGGCCTGCGCCTTGAGCTCCGCGCTGGTCATCAGGCGCTTCCACCCGAGACCGAGCTTGCCGAGCGCGCGCTGGAGCTCGTCGCGGCCCTTCTCGATCGCGTCCTCGCGGCGCTCGCGGGAGAACCACTGGCGGATCTTGGAGCGCGCGCGCGACGACCCGACGAAGTCGAGCCAGTCGCGGCTCGGGCCGGCGTCGGAGGCCTTGGAGGTGAGGATCTCGACCGTCTCGCCGTTGCGCAGCTCGTACTCCAGCGCGACGAGCCGGCCGTTGATGCGCGCGCCGACGCAGCGGTGCCCGACCTCGGTGTGGACGGCGTAGGCGAAGTCCACGGGGGTCGACCCGCGCGGGAGCGCGGTGACGTCGCCCTTGGGGGTGAAGACGAAGACCTCGTCGGCGTAGAGGTCCAGGCGCACGTTGCGCAGGAACTCCCCGGAGTCCTGGGTGTCGGACTGCATGGTCAGCATCGACGACAGCCACTGGGTCTCGGACTGGTCGGCTCGGACGGCCTGCTTGTACTTCCAGTGCGCCGCGATGCCGAACTCCGCGGTCCGGTGCATGGCGCGGGTGCGGATCTGCACCTCGATCGCCTTGCCCTCCGGCCCGACGACCGTGGTGTGGAGGCTCTGGTAGAGATTGAACTTGGGCATCGCGATGTAGTCCTTGAACCGCCCCGGGATGGGGCGCCACATCGCGTGCAGGGTGCCCAGCGCCGCGTAGCAGTCCTTGACCGACTCCACGATGACCCGGATGCCGACCAGGTCGTAGATGTCGTTGAACTCCTTGCCGCGCAGCACCATCTTCTCGTAGATCGAGTAGTAGTGCTTCGGCCGGCCGGTGACGTCGGCCTTGATCTTCACCGACCGCAGGTGCTCCCCGACCTTCTCGACGACGTTCTCCAGGAACGCGTCGCGCTTGGGCTGGCGGTCGGTGACGAGCACCTTGATCTCGTCGTAGAGCTTGGGGTGCAGCGTGGCGAAGGCGAGGTCCTCCAGCTGCCACTTGAAGTTCTGCATGCCCAGGCGGTGCGCCAGCGGCGCGTAGATCGCCAGGGTCTCCTCCGCGATGCGCTCCTGCTTGGCCCGCGGCAGGTGGTGGATGGTCTTCATGTTGTGCAGGCGGTCGGCCAGCTTGATGAGCAGCACGCGCAGGTCCGACGCCATCGCGATGAGCATCTTGCGCAGCGACTCGGCCTGCTGCTCCTCCTTGGAGGAGGTCTTGATGCGGTCCAGCTTGGTGACGCCGTCGACCAGCAGCGCGGCGGTGTCGCCGAACTCGCGCGCGACGTCATCGACCGACAGGTGGGTGTCCTCGACGGTGTCGTGCAGGAGCGCCGCCACGATCGTCGGGGTGTCCATGCCCAGCTCGGCGAGGACCTCCGCCACGCCGATCGGGTGGACGATGTAGGGCTCGCCGGAACGGCGGCGCTGGCCGGCGTGGGCGGCCTCGGCGATCTCGTAGGCGCGCAGGACCTCCTTGAGGTCGACCTTCGGCGAGAACGCCTTCAGCGCGTTGACCAGCGGGACGACGCGCTCCGGCACCGGCGAACCGAGGTCGAACATCGGCAGGCGGGCCAGGACGGCGCGGACCCCCGACTGGCGGGGACGGGCCGAGATCGGGGCGCGGCGCTCGACGTCGTCCGCGGCCGCGCGCACGTCGCGGGCGAGCAGGTCCTCCTCGGACGGGGCGGCGTCAGGCACCCGCTCGAGGACGTGCTCGGCGGCAGCGCTGCGCGGCTGCTCGGGACTCGTCGTGCCTCCCTGCTCGTCCGTGGAGCTCGCGCTCCACCCCCATTAGTACTCCAACAGGCTCACGTAGTCATAACCATCGAGACGCCGCGCACCTTCCAGGAACGACAGCTCGATCACGAACGCCAGCCCGACGACCGTCGCGCCGGCCTGCTCGACCAGATTGCAGGCCGCCTTGGCGGTGCCCCCGGTGGCCAGGACGTCGTCGACGATCAGCACCCTATCGCCCGGCGCGAACGCGTCGGCATGGATCTCCAGGGTCTCCTGGCCGTACTCCAGCGCGTAGGACTCACTCATCGTCTCCCACGGCAGCTTGCCGGCCTTGCGCAGGGGGACGAAACCGGCGCCGAAGTGGTAGGCGACGGGGGCGGCGACGATGAAGCCGCGCGCCTCGATGCCCACGACCTTGTCGATGTGCCCGCGGCCCCACGACACGACGATCGCGTCGACCGCGCTGGAGAACGCGGCGGGGTCGGCGAGCAGCGGGGTGATGTCCTTGAAGATCACCCCCGGCGTCGGGAAGTCGGGGACGTCGCGGATCGACCGGCGCAGGATGGCCGTGTCGAACTCGATGCGCATGCGGGTCTCCAGTGACCGGTCAGCGACCACGGGCGGCCGCCCGCTCGCGCAGCTGGGCGTAGCGGGGCTCGCGCTCCTTGAGCCAGACAAGGAGCGGCGTGGCGACGAACACCGACGAGTAGGTGCCGACGGCCATGCCCACGAACAGCGCGAGCGCGAGGTCGCGCAGCGTGTCGGCCCCCAGCAGGCTCGCGCCGACGAACAGCAGCGACCCGACGGGCAACAGCGCGGTGACCGACGTCGAGATCGACCGGACCAGGACCTGGTTCAGCGAGGTGTTCGCAACCTGGGCGTAGGTCTGGGAGGACACCGAGGTCAGCCGGGCGGCGTTCTCCTGCACGCGGTCGAACACGACCACCGTGTCGTAGATCGAGTAGCCCAGGATGGTCAGCAGCGCGATCACCGAGGCGGGCGTGACCTCGAAGCCCACGATCGCGTACACGCCGATGGTGACGGCGATGTCGTGGAGCATGGTGACGATGGCGGTCAGGGCCATCCGCCACTCCAGGCGGATCGACAGGTAGAGCACGGTCAGGGCCAGGAAGACCGCGAGGCCGATCAGCGCCTGGCGGCTGATCTGTGCCCCCCACCGCGGCCCGACCGCGTCGACGCCGATGCCCTCGCGCGGCGCGCCGGTGATCCGCGCGACGGTGTCGACCACGGCGGCCTGCTGCGGGCCGCCGACCTCGATCTGCTCGGTGCGGATGAGCGCGGCGCGGCCGTCGCGGTCCTCGGCGATCTGCACGACGCTCTCGCGGACGCCCTCGGCCTCCAGTGCGGTGCGCAGCTCGTCGGCGGTGAAGTCCTGGGTGGTGCCGCGGGCGACCACCGACGTGCCGCCGGTGAAGTCGATGCCGAAGTTGAGGCCGCGGACGGCCACGCCCAGGGCGCAGATCGCCAGCAGGACCAGGGAGGTGTACAGCCAGGTCCGCGAGCGCCCGACGAAGTCGTACTCGCGGCCGGCCAGGACCCCCCGCAGCCCCGTGGGAGCGGTGGAGGGGGCCGGCGGTGCCGGTGCGGCGGTGCTCATGGGTGCACCTCGGGTGTGCGGCGGCCGGCGGTGCTCATCGTGCCCCCTGTCGCGCGGCGGGCTTGCGGGCCGGGCGCGTCGTGGCCGCGCGCGCGGCGGCGATGTCGGCGTTCAGGCCCATGAACCGCGACCGCGCCAGGCGCGGGGTGCGGGCGATGAGGCCGAGCAGCGACCGCGTGAAGGTCGCGAAGATGAAGGTGTCGACCAGGGTCGACAGGCCCAGCGTGAACGCGAAGCCGCGCACCGGGCCGACAGCGAGGAAGTACAGGACGAGCGCGGCCAGCAGCGACACCGCGTTGCCGGTCAGGTTGGTGCGCCAGGCGTTGGAGAACGCGTGGTCGGCGGCGGTGCGCACGGTGCGCCCCGCGCGCAGCTCGTCGCGGAAGCGCTCGCGGTAGATGATCGAGCTGTCCGCCGCGGTGCCCACCGACACGATCAGGCCGGCGATGCCCGCCAGGGTCAGGGTGAAGCCCGCGTACTCGCCGAGCAGCAGGATCAGGCCGAGCGACAGCGCGCCGAAGACGAGCAGCTCGGCGATGGCGGCCAGGCCGACGCCCTTGTAGAGGACCAGCAGGTAGGCGGCGACGAGCAGGAGGCCCAGGCCGCCGGCCAGCAGGCCCGCGTCCAGCGATTCCCGGCCCAGGGTCGGCGAGACGCTCTGGGAGGTGGCGAAGTCCAGCTGGATCGGCAGCGCGCCGGTGCGCAGGACCAGCGCGAGCTCGCGCGCCTCGTCCTCGCCGCCGCCGGTGGTGATGATCGCGTTGCCGTCGGGGATGCCCTGGTTGCAGAGGATGGTGGTGTCCATCGGCGGCGCGGACTGGACGACGCCGTCCAGGACGATGGCCAGCCGGCGGGCGGGATCGCCCTCCGGGGCACAGGCCAGGGTGCCGGTGACCTCCTGGAACGCTTGCACGCCCTCGCCCTCCAGCGACAGGTTGACGATCCATTCCGCCGCGCCACTCGAACTCAACGCGGCGCTCGCGTCGGCGAGCTGGTCGCCCGACACCGCGACCGGACCCATCTCGTACTTGGCGCGCCCCTCTGGCGGCGTCTGCTCGCCCTGCAGCTCGGGCGTGAGCTGCGACGGCCCGCACAGGATGACCACCTCGTCCGGGGGCGGGACGTCGTCGGCGCTCTCCGCGCAGGGGGCGCCGGTGGCGTCGTACTCCGGCGTCCCGGGCTCGACGATGCGCTGCACGGGGCGGAACTGCAGCTGCGCGGTCCGCCCGATGACGTCCTGGGCGCGCTGCTGGTCGGTGACCCCGGGCAGCTGCACCTGGATCGTGTCGCCCTGCCGCGCGATCTCCGGCTCGGCGACGCCGAGGCCGTCGACGCGCTGGCGGATGATCTCGACGGTCTGGTCCAGCGTCTCGGTCGACGGGTCCTGCCCGGGTGCGGGGATGAGGGTGATGCTCACCCCGCCCTGGAGGTCCAGGCCCAGCTGCGGCTCGATGCCGCGCCAGGTGAGAAACCCCCAGAGCCCGCCCAGCAGGACGAGGAACGTGATCAGCGCGGCGATCAGCCGCCCCCTGCCCATGTGCGGTGCCGCCTCCCCTACAGGATCGGGACGTCGTTGACCGTGATCTTGAAGTCGCAGCCGAGCGTGCGTGCGGCGCGGCGGCACATGATCATGCGGTCCAGGAAGATCTCGAAGTACTCCAGCACCTGGCTGATCGACGTGTCGATCGTCAGCTCGAGGGTGAGCGTGCGGGCCTGGAGGTCCACGCGCAGGAACGACGCCTGAACGGCGAAGTTCACGCGGTCGTGGATGTCCATCTCGATCGACGCGTCCTTGCGGACGCGGCTGCGGTGGACGTCGGACTTGTCGGCCAGGATCACCGCGGCGCCGACCGGCGACACCGCGACGCCGTACTGCTCCTCGTGGTTGCCGACCGCGGACAGCACGTGGGCCATGTCGCGGGGCGGGACCTCGAGCTCCTTGAGCAGGTCGTAGGCGATCATCGCCGAGGTCTGGCCGTGGTAGGCGCGGCTGACCACGTTGCCGATGTCGTGGAGGTAGCCGGCGACGGCACCGAGCTCCGCGGTGCGCTGGTCGTGGCCCAGGTGGGTCAGCACGTTGAAGGAGATGTGGCCCACCAGGTTGGCGTGGCGGAAGCCGTGCTCGGTGAAGCCCTGCGCGCCCAGGAACTCGTCGGCCGCCTCGATGAACGCCGAGGCGCGCTCGTGCCCGCGGACGCGGTCCAGCAGGGGGATGCGGGCGCGGCCGGTGGACTGCGCGGGCGTCGCCCGCTCGATGCCCGCGGGCGTGCGCCCGCCCAGGGCGACGACGCGCCCGGCGCCGTTCGCGGCGGCGTGCCCGTTCCCGCCGTCGGCGTCGCGGTCGGCGAGGCCGGTCGCGGCCGCCTCCGCACGGCGCTCCGCGTCGGCCGCCGCCGCGCGGTCCGCCTCGGCCTCCGCGGCCTCGCGGTCCCCGGCCGCGCGCGCGTCGAGGTCGCGCGCCCGGTCGGCGTCGCGCCCGGGCGCCGCGTCGTCCGGCCCGGACCCGTTGCCCGCGCGCGCCGTGGCGAGGCCGTCGCTGCGACGGTCCATGCGGCGCGCCTACTTCCCCGCCGCGGAGGCGCCGCCCGCGGCGGGCTGGGCGTCCAGGTCCACGACCTTGCGCGCGACCGCCGCCTTGACGATGGTCGCCTCCGTGCCGCGCCCCAGCTCGAGGTGGATGTCGTCGCCGTCGATCGAGCGGACGGTGCCGTAGAACCCGCCGATCGTGATGATCCGGTCGCCCGCCTGCAGCGCGTCCACCAGGTCCTTCTGCCGCTGCCGCTGGGCCCGCTGGGGGCGGATGAGCACGAAGTAGCCGAAGACGCCGACGAACAGGAGGAGGATCAGCTGGGAGACGGCGGGGTTCATCGGGATGCCTTCGTGCTGGTGCGGGACGGCGGCCGAGGGTACCAGTCGAGCATCTAGCCCGGGAACAGGCTGGCGGTGCCCGGCATGCCGGGCGGCACGGCCAGGCCGAGGTGCGCGTAGCCGCCGGCGGTGGCCACCCGCCCGCGCGGGGTGCGCGCCAGCAGCCCCTGCTGGATGAGGAACGGCTCGACGACGTCCTCGACGGTCTCGGGCTCCTCCCCCACCGCGACCGCCAGGGTGGACAGCCCGACGGGCCCGCCGCCGAAGTCGCGGCACAGCACCTGCAGGATCTGGCGGTCCAGGCGGTCCAGCCCGCGCCCGTCGACCTCGAACAGGTCCAGCGCCAGGCGGGCGACGCCCAGGGTCGCGACCCCGTCGGCGCGGACCTCGGCGTAGTCCCGCACGCGCTTGAGCAGGCGGTTGGCGATGCGCGGCGTGCCGCGGCTGCGGCGGGCGACCTCCAGCGCCGCGTCGGGGGCGACCTCGATCCCCAGGATGCCGGCGCTGCGGGTGAGGATGCCCGCCAGCTCGTCCGCGGCGTAGTACTCCAGCCGGGTGGCGAAGCCGAAGCGGTCGCGCAGCGGGCTGGTGATGAGCCCGGTCCGGGTGGTGGCGCCGACCAGGGTGAACGGCGGCAGCGGCAGGCGGAAGGCGCGCGCGCCCGGCCCCTTGCCCACGACCACGTCGAGGCAGAAGTCCTCCATGGCCGGGTAGAGGATCTCCTCGACGGGGCGCGGGAGCCGGTGGATCTCGTCGACGAACAGGACGTCGCCGCGCTCCAGGTTGGTGAGGATGGCGGCGAGGTCGCCGGGCCGCTCCAGCGCCGGCCCGCTGGTGGTGCGCAGGTCGACACCGAGCTCCGCGGCGACGATGCCCGCCAGGCTGGTCTTGCCGAGACCGGGCGGCCCGGAGAACAGCAGGTGGTCCGCGGCGTCGCCGCGCCGCCGGGCGCCGTCCAGGACCAGCTGGAGCTGGTCCTTCACCCGGTCCTGGCCGACGAACTCGTCCAGCCGGCGGGGCCGCAGGCTGTTGTCCAGGTCGGTGTCGCCGTCGAGCTTCGCGGGCACGAGGATCTCGTCCACGTCAGGCCCGCTGCCCGATGGTGCGCAGGGCGGCGCGCAGGACGTCCTCCGGCACCGCGTCGTCGGCGACCTCCAGCCGGTCCAGGACCGCCACGGCCTCCGCCGGTGCGTAGCCGAGGGTCTCCAGCGCCTGCGCGACCTCGCCGCGGGTGCCTTCCGCCGGGACCGGCCCGCCGCCGGGGACCCCGGCGAGCGGCCCGGCCGCGCCCAGCTTCTCGCGCAGCTCCAGCACCATCCGCGCCGCGCCCTTGCGGCCGACGCCCGGCACGACGGTCAGCGCGGCCACGTCCTCGGTGACCACGGCCCGGCGCAGGCCGTCGGCGCCCAGCGCCCCGAGCGCGGCCAGCGCCAGCTTCGGGCCGACGCCGGTCACGCCGAGCAGGGTCTCGAACAGCGCTCGGCTGGTCGCGTCGGGGAAGCCGTACAGGGTGAGGGCGTCCTCGCGCACGGCCAGGTGGGTGTGCAGGACGACCTCCGTCCCGGGGGCGCCGACGCGCCGGCCGGGGACGGTGCGCACCGCGTAGCCGACGCCGCCGACGTCCAGGACCACCTCGCCCAGGGCGGCGCTGACGATGCGGCCCCGCAGCAGCGCGATCACCGCTGCGGCCTGGCCCGATCGGGGATCCGGCGCGACGCTGCGGCGGCCAGCCCGGCCGACGTGACCGCGATCCCCCGCCCCCGGCCATCCGCCCCCACCGTCATGCCGCCCCCTTTCGAACGTCCGTTCGCGCGGACGCTACACCGGCGAGGGCGGATTCGCCGTCACGTTCGGTCTGCTCGATGGTCACCTCCGATACGGGGACAGGGGCGGCCGCCACGTGAGCGGACCGGTCAGGGGGAGCCGTCCGGGGGCGCGGGATCGGCGCCGACGGGCAGGCTCCAGATGGCACCCTTGGCACCTGGCCTCTGCGACCGGCGGGCGGACCGCGTCAGGCCCGCCCCGGATGCCAGGCCGACGGTCGCCGCCGCCCACACCGTCAGCGGCGCGAGCTGCCCCGTCCGCGCCCACAACGCGGGGAGGCCGGCCAGCGGGACCAGCAGCCGCGCGACCCCGGCCACGTCCTCCCCGCGTACGGGGGTGGAGTCCGCGGCGTCGTTGGCATCACCCCTGGTCCGGTAGCTGCCGCCGGACAGCACCTCCTCCACGCGGTGGGTGAGCAGGCGCTGCGGGCGGCTCGGGTCCGGGAACAGGATCACCTGGCCGGGTAGCAGGTCCCGGCCCGCGGCTGGAGCGAACAGGACCACGTCACCCGCCCGCACGGTGGGCTGCATGGAGCCGGACAGCACGACCACGGCGCGCATCGGCGTCAGCAGGGCCGGGCCGATGGCGAGCAGCCCGAGCCACAGCATGCCTGCCGCGTACAGCAGGCAGGCCAGCTCGACCGCGGCGCCCGCCCCGCCGCGCCCGGGCCGACGCGCGGCGTCCCCTGCGCGCACTAGGTGTTCTGCGCTTCCCAGGTGAAGATCGCCGACACGCCGTCGCCCTGGACGTCGTCGCCCGCCGCGGCGTTCAGCGTGTAGACGAAGCGGTACACCCGCGTCTGGTTGGTGGTCGCCGCCCACGACCCCGCGCCGCTGGCGTAGGCGCTGTGGGTGGTGCCGAAGGCCGCGAGCGTGCCGGTGTACACCGTGCCCTCGGGCGAGAAGTCCCCGCACCCGCCCGCGAACGTGCCGGTGGTGGTGCTGTCGTAGGTCACCACCAGGTCGAGGTTGCTGTCCAGGGTGTCGCCGGCCGTGTCGTCGGAGACCGAGCCGTACAGGCGGACGTCCGCAGCCGCCGACCCGTCGTAGGTGACCAGGATGCAGCGCTCGCCGGTGTCGCCGGGGGTGAGCCCCGATGCCGTGAACAGCGTCGAGCCGCTGTCGTCGTCACGGATCGTCACCGTCCCGGCCTCCCAGCTGTTACCGGTGCTCGACGTCGCCCCGGAGAAGGCCGCGTACGAACCGCGCACCACGAACGACGTCACCAGCGCCACCGACAGCACCGCCGCCGCAAGTCGCAAGCCCCCCGGAACGAGCATGTCCCATGCCTCCACCCGGGCCGCACGCTGCTGCCCTCCGCCCTTCTGTCGGCATCCCCTGAACGGCCTTGACCTCCTTCCCCTGGGTCCCCCGATCGGGCCGGCGGGTTCAACCCGCCTGCCGTCGCGCCGATAGCTAGCTAGGACGGGGACAGGCCGCGGAGCAGGGTTTGCGGGACGTGATCCGACGGGAGCAGACGGCGATGCGCGACGGCACCGACGCCACGGCGACCCGCCGCTCGGCGGCGGGGGTGGCTGCCGTGTCGCTGCTGGCCGCCGCAGTGCTCACGCTGCCCTTCACGCGCGCCGCGTTCACCGGCTCCACCAGCGCGGGGTCCACCTTCACCGCTGGCACCTGGGCGGCGGCGATCGCCGGGGCCCTGTCGTGGTGGGGCGACGGTAGCTCCGGCCAGGGCGCCACCCCGACCGTGCCGACCAAGCTCGGCACCGACGCGCCCTGGGCCGGCTTCGCGGCTGGGGACGAACACACCTGCGCGACCCGCACCGACGCCACCCTGTGGTGCTGGGGCTCCAACGCCTCCGGCCAGCTGGGACTCGACGACACCACCCAGCGGACCAGCCCCACCCAGGTCGGCACCGCCACCACCTGGGACAGTGTCACGGCCGGGAGCTACCACACCTGCGCGACCCGCACCGACGCCACCCTGTGGTGCTGGGGCTCCAACGCCTCCGGCCAGCTGGGACTCGACGACACCACCCAGCGGACCAGCCCCACCCAGGTCGGCACCGCCACCACCTGGGACAGTGTCACGGCCCTACACACCTGCGCGACCCGCACCGACGCCACCCTGTGGTGCTGGGGCTCCACACGCCTCCGGCCAGCTGGGACTCGACGACACCACCCAGCGGACCAGCCCCACCCAGGTCGGCACCGCCACCACCTGGGACACGGGACACAGCTGCGCGACCCGCACCACCCTGTGGTGCTGGTGGTGCTGGGGCGACAACTCCTTCGGTCAGCTCGGGGTCGGCGACAGGCGCTGCGACCAACCAACTGTGGTGCCTCCGGCCCACTCGGCGACCCCACCCGCGGGCCGGCAGGCCCGCCGCCGGCGCGGACACCGCCACCACCTGGCGACAGCCCCACCGCGGGCTGGGACGCCACACCTGGGCCAGTGCGCTGGGACCACACCACCCGCACCGACGCCACCCTGTGGTGCTGGGGCGACAACCTCTCCGGCCAGCTCGGGCTGGACGACACCACGAACCGGACCGCCCCCACCCAGGTGGGCGCCGCCACCACCTGGGCCGCCCCGACCGCGGGCGCCGGACACAGCTGCGCGACCAGAACCGACGGCACGGGGTGGTGCTGGGGCGCCAACACCCACGGCCAGCTCGGACTGGGGGACCCGAACGACCGCATCAGCCCCGACCAGGTCGGCACCGCCGCCAGCTGGGCCGGCGCAGCCGGCGGCCTTGGGCACACCTGCGCGACGCGCACGGACGGGACGCTGTGGTGCTTCGGCGCCAACGGCTTCGGGCGGCTCGGGGTCGGCGACACCGCGGACCGGGCCAGCCCCACCCAGGTCGGCACCGCCACCACCTGGGACAGCGTCACCGCCGGCTCGTCCACACCTGCGCCACCCGCACCGACGGCACCCTGTGGTGCTGGGGCCGGAACGCCGACGGGCAGCTGGGCGTCGGCGACGTCAGCGACCGGACCAGCCCGACCCAGGTCGGCACCGCCACCACCTGGGACAGCGTCACCGCGGGCGGCGGGCACACCTGCGCGACCCGCACCGACGCCACCCTGTGGTGCTGGGGCGACAACATCTCCCGGCCAGCTCGGATTGGGCGACACCACCGGGCGGACCAGCCCCATCCAGGTCGGCACCGCCACCACCTGGGCGGACCCTGCCGCGGGCGAGGCCCACACCTGCGCCACCCGCACCGACGCCACCCTGTGGTGCTGGGGCCGGAACGCCAGCGGCCAGCTCGGGCTCGGCGACACCACCGGCCAGACCAGCCCCACCCGGGTCGGCACCGCCACCACCTGGGCGGACCCTGCCGCGGGCGAGGCCCACACCTGCGCCACCCGCACCGACGCCACCCTGTGGTGCTGGGGCCGGAACGCCAGCGGCCAGCTCGGGCTCGGCGACACCACCGGCCAGACCAGCCCCACCCAGGTCGGCACCGCCACCACCTGGGCCAGCATCACCGCCGGCTCGTCCCACACCTGCGCCACCCGCACCGACGCCACCCTGTGGTGCTGGGGCAACAACGACAACGGCCAGCTCGGGCTCGGCGACGCCACCGGCCAGACCAGCCCCACCCAGGTCGGCACCGCCACCACGTGGGCCGGCCCCGCCGCGGGCGGGTTCCACACGTGCGCCACCCGCACCGACGCCACCCTGTGGTGTTGGGGCGACAGCTACTCGGGCCAGGCGGGCGTCGACGCGTCGATGGGGACGACCGCGGTACAGGTGGGCACCGCCACCACCTGGGACAGTGCCGCCGCCGGGTGGGCCCACGTCTGCGCGACCCGCACCGACGGCACCCTGTGGTGCTGGGGCAACGCCGACGCCGACCAGCTCGGACTCGGCACGCCGCCGACCGGACCAGGCCCACCCAGGTCGGCACCGCCACCACCTGGTCCAGCGTCACCGCCGGTGAGCTGCACACGTGCGCCACCCGCACCGACGCCACCCTGTGGTGCTGGGGCAACAACACCAGCGGGGAGCTCGGGATGGGCGACGCCGCCGGCCGCAGCAGCCCCACCCAGGTCGGCACCGCCACCACCTGGGCCAGCGTCACCGCCGGCGGCTCCCACACCTGCGCCACCCGCACCGACGCCACCCTGTGGTGCTGGGGGGACAACGTCGCCAGCCAGCTCGGACTCGGCGACACCACCGATCGGACCAGCC
Source organism: Egibacteraceae bacterium (assembly GCA_030447925.1). GTDB lineage: Bacteria > Actinomycetota > Nitriliruptoria > Euzebyales > Egibacteraceae > JAUJNX01. The sequence continues at coordinate 396,063 of JAUJNX010000002.1, forward strand.
CCACCCAGGTCGGCACCGCCACCACCACCTGGGCCGGCGTCACCGCCGGCGGCTCCCACACCTGCGCCACCCGCACCGACGCCACCCTGTGGTGCTGGGGCGAAAACTTCGACGGGCAACTGGGACTCGGCGACACCACCACCCGGACCAGCCCCACCCAGGTCGGCACCGCCACCACCTGGGCCGGCGTCACCGCCGGCGGCTCCCACACCTGCGCCACCCGCACCGACGCCACCCTGTGGTGCTGGGGCAACAACTTCGACGGGCAACTGGGACTCGGCGACACCACCGACCGGACCAGCCCCACCCAGGTCGGCACCGCCACCACCTGGGCCACCCCGGCCGCGGGCGAGTTCCACACATGCGCCACCCGCACCGACGCCACCGCCTGGTGCTGGGGAACCAACGCCAGCGGTCAGCTCGGAATCGGCGGCACCACCGGGCGGACCAGTCCCACCCAGCTCAGCACCCCGTCCGCCGTCCAGAAGGTCTTCTCCGGCCCCATCAGCAGTGCGACCTACGCCATCACCTGACCAGTCGATGGTCACCTCCCTACCGGGCGGAAGCCCGCGGGCAGGGTCACCGCAGGACGGTGCCGAGCTGCAGGTGGCAGATGGCCAGGGCGAGGGCATCGGCGGTGTCGGCCGGCCGGGGCACGGACTCCAGGCCCAGCAGGGCGCGGACCATGAAGCCGACCTGCCGCTTGTCCGCCGACCCGTCGCCGGTCACCGTGGCCTTGACCTGGGTCGGGGTGTACTCGGCGACCGGCACGCCCACCTGCTCCGCGCAGAGCAGGACGACCCCGGCGGCCTGGCCCACGCCCATCGCGGTCGGGGTGTTGTTGTTGACGAACACGCGCTCCACGGCGACGGCGTCGGGACGGGCGTCGGCGAGCAGGGCGGACAGCTCGCGGTGGATCTGGTGCAGGCGCCGCGACGTGCGGTCGCCCGGCGGGGTGCGGATCACCCCCGCGCGGATCGCGCGGGGCCGGTGCCCCGGCCCCTCGACGACGCCGACCCCGCACCGCGACAGCCCGGGGTCCACCCCCACGACCCGCACGCCGCCCCTCCCGCTCCCCGCCGTCCCGGCGGACGAACACCCGTTCGCGCCGGACGCTAGCACCGGGGTGCGGGCGCGCGCGACAGGCGCGACGGGCCAGGGGGCGGCGCCGCCGGGGACAGCGCTGACGTCGGCGGTCACCCTGGCCACGCCGCTGGCGGGGTTGCCGCTGCCGGTGACAGGTCGACGTGGGCGGTCACGACGACGCGCCCGGCGGGCACGCCGGGCGTGTCAGGGGCGGGGGAACTACGGCGCGAGCCGCGCCTCCCAGGTGAAGGTCTGCTCCGCGCTCAGCCCCTGCGCCGCGTTGTCGTCCCGCACCGTGATGACGAACTCGTAGTCGTGGGACTCGCCGGTGGTCCAGACCTCCGGGGTGCCGAAGGTCGGGTCCCAGCGCCCGGCGTCGAAGTCGTCGGGGAAGTCCTCGAGCGTCCCGTCGTACACGATGCCGTGGGGCCCGTGGCCGTAGTCCCCCGTGTCGGCGGTGAAGCCCACGCACGAGTCGTAGGGCTGGGTGAGGCCGGTACCCCGTCGGACGGTGAGGTCGAGGTACGGAGCCAGCTCGAAGGTGCCGGCAGTGGCGGGGGCGCCGTCGCCGGTTCTGCCGTAGAGCGAGACGTTGGCGTCCAGGGTCCCGTCGTAGTCCACCGTGATGCACGAGGTGTCCGTGTCGCCCGGCACGGCCCCGGCCAGGCTCAGCATCGGCGTCGACCCCGAGCTGCCGCTGTTGTCCAGGGTCACCGAGCCCGCCGCGAACGCGTTGCCGGTGTTGGCGGTGGCGGCGCTGAACGCCGCCCAGGTGCCCGCGCCGCCCAGCGCGCCGGCCAGGAGGAGCACGAGGGCGGTCAGTCCCAGGCGCAGCGAGCGGGACGTCGGAGGCGGGGACCCGGCCGGCAGCGAGAACGTGGACACGGGCGCCTCCTGTCAGGGCGCCCTGGGGATGGGCGCCTCCCCCAGGTGTTCGGACACCCGATTCCGGGCTTGAGGGGGGTTCTCGACGTCAAGGGCACCCCGTGAACCGCCGAGACGAGAGGGGTCGGAAACCGCACCGTTCGCAGGGGGGAGGCGAGAGGCGTGGACGCCGCGACGGTCCCGGCGTGGCTGGGCCGACGGCTCGGCCCCGCGGCCCTGCTCCTGGGCTGGTTCTACCTGGCGATCGTGGCGTGGCTGCTCATCTGGACCGCGGTGCCGTGGGCCGCGCTGGGTTGGCACCCGCGCGTGGTCGAGGGCGGCGTCGGTCCCGACGTGCAGCCCGGCGACGTGGTCCTCGTCGACCCCTCGTCGTCCGACGCGCTGGGGACCGGCATGGTCGTGGTCACCGCCGACGGCGCCCTGGCGCGCGTCCGGGAGCAGGTCGCGCCCGGGCGCTGGTCGACCGACGGCGGCGGGGAGATCGCCGGCGCCGACGTCGGCGGCGTGGGCAGGCTGCGCGGGCCGGCCGTCGCCACCCCGGCCGTGTGGTGGCGGCAGCGCCCCGGCGAGTCCCACGCGCACCTGCTCCGGGTCCCCGCGCCGGCGGGGTGGATCACCGCGGGCCGCGGCGCCGGTCCCCCGCTGCGCCGGCGCGCGGTGCACGCCCGCCCGGCGTGGACCGGGGGCCGGCCGTGAGCCCGGCCACGGCGACCGACGCCGGCGACCGGCTCGCCCCGGCCGCGCTGGAGGCCGTCGAGGCCGCGCTGCGCCAGGTCCGGGTGCTCGCCGCCGCCGTCCTGTTCCTCCAGTTCGCCCGCCAACCCGCCGGGACCGCGGACCTGCCCTTCGGCCTGTCCCCGCAGGCGGTGGCCGTGGTGCTGGCGCTGCTGCTCGGCGGTGTGAACCTGCTCTCGCTGCGCGGGCAGCGCGCCACCGGTCGCCGGGCCGTGGTGCTGGGCGCCGCGGAGCTCGCGGCCGACGCGGCCCTGGTCTTCCTGGTCGTCACCGTGCTCGGCGTGGGCCGCGAGGACCTCATGTGGGTGGCCTTCGTCATCCCCGTCCTGGAGGGCGCGCTGCGCTACCGGCTGCCGGGCGCCGTGGCGACCTGGGCCCTGCTGTCGTGCGCCTACCTCGCCGCCCAGCTCAGCGGCGTCGGCGACGCGACCCTCGACGAGGAGCTGTTCCTCGGCACCCTGGCGACCGCCGTGCAGCGCCTCGCGGTCATCCTGCTCGTGGCGGTCCCCGCGGGCTACCTCTCGGGCCAGCTGCTGGTCGACATCGACACCCAGCGCCGCGCGACCCGCGACGCCGTGCGCCGCAGCCTGCTGCTGCAGCGCGTCGCCGAGGCCGGCGAGCGCGTCACCCAGCTGGACGAGGAGGTGCTCCAGGCGGTCCTGGACTGCGCCACCGCGCTGGGCTTCCCCGACGCGAGCGTCTGGGAGCCGCGCGCCGGCGGCGGGCGGGTCGCGGCGGCCGCCGGGCGCGACGCCGGGACCCTGCCCTCGCCCGCGGCGCTGCGCGCCGCCACCGACCTGGCGGTGCGCCAGCGCGCCACCGTCGTGGTCGAACCGGCCGACGCCGACCCCGCGGAGCTGCGCGTCCTGGCCGACCACGACCGGGCCGCCGTGGTCCTCACCCCGCTGGTGCGCCGCGACGACGTCGCCCTGCTGCTCATGGCCGGCGTGCGCGAGGGCCCGCTGGCCGCGCCCCAGATCGAGAGCCTGGAGCTGCTGGCCGGGCAGGCGGGGACGGCGCTGCGCAACGGGCTGCTGGTCACCGAGCTGCGCGCCGCGCAGGCCCAGCTGGAGCACCTGGCGTTCACCGACGGGCTGACCTCGCTGGCCAACCGCGCGCTGTTCCTGCTGCGCCTCCAGGACACCCTGGCCCGCCGCACCGCCGAGGGCGGGCGGGGCGCCGTGCTGTTCCTCGACCTCGACCGCTTCAAGCCGGTGAACGACACCCTCGGCCACGACGTCGGCGACGAGCTGCTGCGCGACGTCGCCGGGCGGCTGGTGCAGGCCGTCCGCGCGGGCGACCTGGTGGCGCGGCTCGGGGGCGACGAGTTCGTGGTGCTCATGGACCGCACGGCCGACGACGCCGAGCCGGACCAGGTCGCCGAGCGCATCGTCGCGGCGCTGTCCGCCCCGTTCACGCCGTCGGGCCACGAGGTCGTGATCTCGACCAGCGTCGGCATCGCCGCCGTCGACGGCACCCTGGAGTCGGCCGCGGAGACCCTGCGGCGCGCCGACGTGGCGATGTACTCGGCCAAGGCGGCCGGCCAGGGCCGGTGGCGGCACTGGTCGGTCGAGCTGGACGCCGAGGTGCGCGAGCGGGTGTCCCTGGAGGCCGACCTGCGCCACGCCTTGGAGCGCGACGAGCTCGGCCTGGTCTACCAGCCGATCGTGCGCCTGGCCGACGGGGCCATCGAGGGCTTCGAGGCGCTGCTGCGCTGGCACCACCCGCGCCTGGGCCTCCTGGGGCCCGAGCGCTTCCTGCCCGTCGCGGAGGAGTCCGGGCTCATCGACGAGCTGGGCCGCTGGGTGCTGGACCGTGCGGCCGAGCAGCTCCGCGGCCTCCAGGCCGACCTGCCCGTCGCGCCGTTCGTGTCGGTCAACGTGTCCCCGCGGCAGCTGCGCCACCCGGGGTTCCTGGCGATCCTGGACACCGTCGTCGCCGACGCCGGCGTGGACCCCAACGGGCTGCTGCTGGAGATCAGCGAGCGCGTCGTGGCCTTCGACGACTGCGAGCAGCTCCTCCACGAGCTGCGCCGGCGCGGGCTGCGCCTGGCGCTGGACGACTTCGGCACCGGGCAGACCTCGCTGCGCTACCTGCGCCGCTTCCCGCTGGACGTGCTGAAGGTCGACAAGAGCATCGTGTCGGGTGCCGCCGGTGACCGCCGCGACCGCGTGGTGTTCGAGGCGATCCTGGGCCTGGCGTCCGCGCTGGGCCTCGCCCTGGTGGCCGAGGGCGTGGAGGACGAGCCGCAGGCGCGCCTGCTGCGGGAGCTGGGCTGCCGGCTGGGCCAGGGCTTCCACCTGGACCGCCCGGTCGACGGCGCGGAGGTCCCCGCGCTGGCCCGCGACCGCGCGCCCGCGGCGTCGCTGGCCGGGAGCCGCTGACGTGCCCCGCGTGTTCGACCGCGCCGAGATCGACCGGCCCGAGCACGCGGACCGCCCCGACGCCACCGGCGGGGCGGCCGTGCCGGCGATGGCCGCCGCCGTGTCGTCGCTGCTGGTGAGCCTGCTGGTGGTGTCGGCCTCGGCCGGGGCCCTGACCAGCGGCGCCGCCAACCTGGACAACGTGTTCGGCGTCCTGGCCGCGGGGTCGACCGCGCCGGGCGGTGACGCGGCGAGCGACGGGCAGGTGATCGCGGCGGGGGACGCGCCCGCCGACCCGGCGGCCGGGGACGCGCCCGCCCTGGACGAGGGTGTGCCGGACGACGGCGTCACCGACGACGGCGTCACCGACGACGACGGCTTCCCCGATGACGTCGACGAGGGCGACCCCGCCGACCCGGAGGGGGACCCCGCCACCGACGAGGACGGCGGAGCGGATCCGGTCGACCCGGGGCCGGGCCGTCCCGCGGCCCCCGGCGACCCGCCCGCCCCGGCGCCCGGCGCACCCGCGGTCCCGGCCGTCCCCGCGGTCACGCCCGCACCGGCCCCCGCGGTCCGGCTGTACGACGACGATGAGGGCGCCGCCCTGTTCAGCCTGCCCGCGATGGCGCCGGGACGGTCCTACCAGCGCTGCATCACCGTCACCTACGAGGGCGCCACGCCGGCGCGCGTCGCGCTGGTGACCGAGGCGGACGGGGCGCTGGCGGAGCAGCTGGACGTGCGCATCGAGGTCGGCCGGTCGGGCTCGTACGCCGACTGCACCGACTTCGTCCCCGAGGGCACCGTGTTCACGGGCACGCTCGCCGGGTTGGCGGACCTGCACGGGCCCGACGGCGCCGGGCTGGACGCGCTGCGCATCACCAGCACGCCCACGTCGCGGTCGTTCCGCATGACCTTGGCGCTGGTCGGCGACCCGGGCGACGCGACCGCGAACGCCGACTTCCAGTGGCGCGCGACCCCGGACTAGCTGTAGCGCGCGCTAGGCGACGGCCTGGAGGATCCGGTCGGGGATGTCGAAGTTCGCGTAGACGTTCTGCACGTCGTCGCAGTCCTCGAGGGCCTCGACCAGGCGCAGGACCTGCTTGGCCACGCCCTCGTCGGCGATCGGGACGGTCACCGACGGCAGCATCGTGACCTCGGAGGTCAGCACCGGCAGGCCGGCGTCCTCCAGCGCCTTGCGCACGGCCAGCACGTCGCCCGGCCCGGTCGTGACCGCGTAGGTGTCGCCATCGGTGGTGACGTCGACGATCCCCGCCTCCAGCCCGGCCATCAGGATGTCGTCCTCGTCCACGCCCTGGCCGCGCACCTCGACCACCCCGCCGCGGCTGAACAGGTAGTTCACCGCCCCCGGCTCCGCCAGGGACCCGCCGTTCTTGTTGAACGCCGCGCGCACGTCGTTGGCGGCGCGGTTGCGGTTGTCGGTGAGGCACTCGACGTACAGCGCGACCCCGCCGGGGGCGTAGCCCTCGTAGTAGATGGTCTGGTAGTCGATGCCGTCGAGGTCACCGGCGGCGCGCTTCAGCGCCCGCTCGATGTTGTCCTTGGGCACCGACGCGTCACGCGCCTTCTGCACGGCGTCGGCCAGGGTGGGGTTGCCGTCGGGGTTCGCGCCGCCGACCTTGGCCGCGGCCTCGATCCCGCGGATCAGGCGCGCGAACAGCTTCCCGCGCTTGGCGTCCGCCGCGCCCTTCTTGTGCTTGATCGTGGACCACTTGCTGTGTCCGGACACGGGATCCGCCTCTCTCAGTTCGGCTCGCGGTCCTGCCGGGACCGTCGCGCCAGGTCCACGAACAGGCGGTGGAGGCGCGCGTCTCCGGTCAGCTCGGGGTGGAACGCCGACGCGAGGAGACGGCCCTGGCGGGCCACCACGATCTTATCCCCGGCGGGGGTGGCGACGGTGGCCAGCACCTCCACGCCCGGCCCCGCGGACTCGATCCACGGCGCGCGGATGAAGGCGACGCGCACCGGGCCACCCTCGAGGCCCTCCACACCGACGTCGAGCTCCGCGCTGTCGACCTGGCGGCCGAAGGCGTTGCGCCGCACCACCGTGTCCATGACCCCCAGCAGGGGCTGGGCGCTGGGGGTGCCGTCGGCCGACAGGGCGGAGGACGCGAGCAGGATCGCCCCGGCGCAGGTGCCGAAGACGGGCAGCCCGTCCCCGATGCGCGCGCGGATCGGGTCGAGCAGCCCGTAGAGGTCGGCCAGCCGGCCGATCGTGGTGGACTCCCCGCCGGGGATGACCAGCCCGTCCAGGCCGGCCAGCTCGGCCGCCCGCTTCACCGGCACCGCGCGAGCGCCGGCCTCGGCCAGCATCCGCAGGTGCTCCAGGACGTCGCCCTGCAGGGCGAGCACCCCGATCAGCGGCGCGTCGGGGCCGGGCTCCCGCCGCTCGGCGGTGACGGTGCCCGGGGCCAGCTCCTCCCCGGGCACCCGTTCCACGGTGTGCATCCGCTCCAGGCTAGTCCCCGTCGGCCCAGTGCAGCGCCTGGGCCATCTGCCCGTAGAGCCCCTTCGGGTGGTCGCGGAACAGCGGGTCCGTGCCGAACAGCACGGCCCGCCCGCCCTGGGCGGTGTCGCCCGAGACGACCGACGGCTGGCCCGCCGCGCCCTCCTGCCCGATCCAGTGGCCGGCGAAGAAGAAGTCCCCGTCACCGTAGCGCTCGTCCACCCGCACCCCGGGGCCGACCTCGGGGAACCACAGCGGGTCGAACACGAAGGTCGCGTCCGCCAGCGGGTAGCCCGCCACCACCGGCGAGCGGCGCGCGTGCGTCACGGCGCCCACGCCGTTCGGCGTGGCGTCGATGTCGGCGAAGGCGTAGCCGACGTCCAGGGCGCCCGCGCCCTCGTTGAACGCCGCGCCGTCACGCGTCCAGGCGACCAGGCCGCCGCCCTCGGCGAGGAACGCGGTCACCGCCGCCTGGGCCGCGGGCTCCAGGTCCTCCCACGGCGCGCCCTGCGAGTAGGCGAGCACGTCGTACTCGTCGGCGGACAGCGCGGCGAGGTCCTCCAGGTAGGTGACGTCGAAGCCGAGCTCGGTGAGCGTCAGCTCCTCGTTGAGCGCGGTGGAGATCGCCACGCGCAGGTCCTCCAGGGGCTCCCCCTGGGGAGCGGCGCGCAGGGCGCGGACGTCCAGTCCCTCCTCGCCCGCAGCCGCCGCCAGGGCCGCGTACGCGTCACCGGCGACCGCCGCGCGCCCGTCGGCGAGGCGCACGACCTCGACGCCCTGGTCGAGCAGCGCGTTGACGGCGCGGATGGCCGACGGGTCGGTCAGCTCCAGCGCGTAGCCGGCCGCGCCCGGGGCGGCGCTGACCACGCCCTGGACGGGTTCGGTCAGCCGCCGCGGCCGCAGGCGCGGCGTCGTCTCCACCGGCACGACGGTCGCGCCCCACAGTTCGGCCAGGCTCCAGCCCGAGATGTCGTACATCTGGGGGCTGACCGGGGTGAGGTCGTAGCCGGGCTCCAGCATCGTGTTGGCCAGCCGCGCCGCGCCTGGGCCATGTCCACGACGTAGGTGCCGCGCGGGTACCAGCGGCCGTCCGCGCGGAACGGCACGCGGGCGGTCCCGACCTCGACGCCGTTGGCGAGCAGGTGCTCGACGAGCCGGACCGCGGCAGCGCCGGACTCCTGGCCGACCCCCGCCGGGATCAGGTAGGCGGCTGGGGGGTCGGCGGTGTAGTCCTCCCGCGGGGACGGGTAGCCGGCGCTGTTCCCCGGCGGCTCCAGGAACGGGTCGGAGGCCGGCGGCTCGGCGGCGGCGCCGCGGCGGAAGACCTCGACCTGGTCGAGCATCACCTGCTGGGCGTTCGCGGTCATGTACTCGATGGCGCCCCAGGTGGCCGCGACGTGGGCCGCGGTGTTGATCTCACCCTGTCGGCGGCGCTCCTCCGGCGGGAGGCTGAGCCCGCGGCCGTTCTGGCGCAGCGGCGTCTCCATCGTGTGGCCGATGGAGCCGTGGTACATCGCGTACATCGGGGTGAAGATCGGCGGCCAGTCGTCCCAGTCCCCGCGCGGGTACTCCTCGAACGGGATGTCCGGCTCCTCGATCGGCACGCCCTCGGCGACGACGTTGGCCCGGCCCGACTGCGCGGCGGGCAGGGCGTGGCGGATGTAGAGGTCGTACTCGTAGTTCGGGTTGTGGGGCGCCGTGGTCGGCTCGAACAGGTACGGGTTCACGTAGCCGTGCAGGTCGTAGACCGCCGCGGGGTTCCACTTCACGAACTGCTCGACGGTGGCGCGCGTCTCCGGCTCGCTGCGGGTGATGAAGTCGCGGTTCAGGTCGATGTCGCTGGCGTTGCGGCGGGTGCCCTGCACGCGGCCGTCCGGGTTGGCGACGATGTTGAGCAGGACGACGTGCTCGCGCAGGATGGCGAGCGTCTCCTCGTCCTCGGCGGTGGCGAGGCGCTCCGCCAGCGCGAGCGCGGCGTCGGTGCCCTCCCACTCGTTGCCGTGGATCGAGCCGTGCACCCACACCGGCGAGCGCAGGCCCGGGTTCGCCGCGGCGACCTCCGCGGCCCGCTCCGGGTCCTCCACCATCAGGCTGCGGAAGGCGAGGTCGGCCTCCAGGTCGCCGTACTCCGGGTCGGCGATGGTGACCAGGTAGAGGTCGCGCCCACCGGCGGACTGCCCGAACACCTCGACGGACACGCGGTCGCTGCGGTCGCGCAGGTCGCGCAGGACGCCGGCGATCTCGTGGTAGGGGATCAGGCCCGGCGGCAGGTCGACGTTCTCCTCGACCGGCGGGTCGGGGATCTCCGCCGGAGCCGCCTGGACGGCCTGGTCCCGCGCGGCCCGGCGGACCTGGACGCGATCGAGGAACTCCTCGGGCTCGGCGCGTTCGGAGCGGCCACCCGGCTCCTGGACCGCGCCGGCCGCCGGGAGCAGACCCAGCAGCAGCGTCAGGGACAGGGCCAGGACCGCGAGCCGGCGCATGCGCACTCCCATGTAGTTGTCGGGAGCGTTCTTACTTGCCGTCCTGCCCGGCCGTCAAGGGGCCGTTGCGGTCACCAGCCGCGGTGCTCCAGCCGGTCGCCCGTCGCCAGGCTGTCGCCGCTGATGCCGACCATGGGCTCGCCGAGGTTGCGGCTGACCCTGGCGATGACGTCGGCGTCGGTGAAGTAGGTCGTCGCCTCGACGATCGCGCGGGCGCGGCGCTCCGGGTCCCCCGACTTGAAGATGCCGGACCCGACGAACACCCCGTCCGCGCCGAGCTGCATCATCAGGGCCGCGTCGGCGGGGGTGGCGATCCCGCCCGCGGTGAACAGCACGACGGGCAGCTTGCCGGTCGCGGCGACCTCGCGGACGAGGTCCACGGGGGCGCGCAGCTCCTTGGCCTCGGCGTAGAGCTCGGTCTCGTCCAGCGTGGTGAGCCGGCGGATCGCGCCGACGATCGCGCGCATGTGGCGCGTGGCCTGGACGACGTCGCCGGTGCCCGCCTCGCCCTTGGAGCGGATCATCGCCGCGCCCTCGCCCAGGCGGCGCAGGGCCTCGCCCAGGTTGGTCGCCCCGCACACGAACGGCACGGTGAAGGCGTGCTTGTCGATGTGGTGGGCCTCGTCGGCCGGGGTGAGGACCTCGGACTCGTCGACGTAGTCCACGCCGAGGGCCTGGAGGACCTGGGCCTCGACGAAGTGGCCGATGCGGGCCTTGGCCATGACCGGGATCGACACCGCGCCCATGATCCGCTCGATCATGCCGGGGTCGCTCATCCGCGCCACGCCGCCGTCGCGGCGGATGTCGGCCGGCACGCGCTCCAGGGCCATGACGGCCACGGCGCCCGAGGCCTCGGCGATCTTGGCCTGCTCGGCGTCGACGACGTCCATGATGACCCCGCCCTTGAGCATGTCGGCGAGGCCGCGCTTGACGCGGTCCGTGCCGCGCTGCGCCTGGGGGGTGGAGGTCTCGGTCATCCCCCCCAGCGTACCGCCGTGGTGCCCTACGGTCGGAGGATCGAGCAGCGGCGGCCGGGCGCCGCGGCGAGACGGTCGTCCGCGGTCAGCAGGGGAACGTCGAGCGCCTCCGCCACTGCCACGTAGGCCGCGTCGTACGCGGTGAGGTGGGCGCGCAGCTCCCAGATGCGATCGAGCAGCGGCGCGGTGCCGACGACGGCGATCACGGCCTCGCGGAGGAACCGCACGGCGGCGGAAGCCCGCTCATCCCGGAGCTTGCCGCCCAGCCAGCGGCCGCGGATCGCCGCGGCGGTTTCCACCAGGAGGTGCTCCGGGCCTGCCCAGCGGTCGTCGCGGGCGAGCGCTGTCGCCGCGGCGGCGCCGCGCTCGCCGCTGCCGGTCAGGGCCTCGGCCAGCACCGACGCGTCCACGACGATCACGACCGGCCGACCGCGCGCTCCCCGCGCAGGACGTCCGCGGCCGAGGGGTCGGCATCGTCCGCCCCGCCGCCGAGATCGCGCACGGCGGCGAGGAGCCGGAGGTTCACGTCGCGGGCGGCGTCGTCGCGCACGAGCTCGTACAGGTACGCCTGCATGGACCGCCCCTGTGCGCGCGCACGGGCGGCGATGGCGTCGCGGACGTCATCGGGTACGTCGCGGATGAGCAGGTTGACCGTCATCGCGCCATGCTACGCGCAACGCTTGCGGTATGCAAGCAGTCCTCAGCGGGGGGTGCGGAGGACCGAGCGGTAGACGTCGAGGACCTGGCGGCCGACGACGGGCCAGGCGTAGGAGGCGGCGGTGCGGCGGCCCTCCTCGGCCATGGCGCGGCGCAGGGCGGGGTTGGCCAGCAGGGTGCCGATGGCCTCGGCCAGGGCGAAGGCGTCGGTGGGCGGGACCAGGCGGCCCTCGCGGCCGTCCTTCACCACCGTGCGGTAGCCCGGGATGTCGGAGGCGACCAGCGGCAGGCCCGCGGCCATGGCCTCCAGCAGCACGATCCCGAAGGACTCCCCGCCGGTCGCGGGGGCCACGAACAGGTCCGCGCTGGCGTGGTAGCGGGGCAGCTCGACCTGGTCGACCGACCCGACGAACAGCACGTCGGGGCGCAGGGACGGGGGCACCATCTCCTGCGCCCGCGAGCGCTCCGGCCCGTCGCCCACCACGCACAGCCGCACGCGGCTGCCGGCGGCGCGCAGGCGCAGGAACGCGCGGATGGCGACGTCCAGGCCCTTGCGCGGCTCCAGGCGGCCGAGGAACAGCAGCAGCGGGCGGTCGGGGTCGGCGAGCTCCGGCAGCGGCTCGGCGCCGGCGAAGGCGGGCGCGTCGACGCCGTTGGGCACCACCCGGAACGCGCCGAGGGGCAGGCCGAGGGCCTCGCCCGCGAACTGCTGGGCGGCGGGCGACACCGCGATGCGCGCGTCCAGGCGCCGGGCGACGCGCCGCGCGGCCGGCCCGATCAGCCGGTATGCGCGGGTGCTGCGCGACCAGGCGTGGAAGGTCGCCACGACCGGGCGCGGCCCCCAGGCGGCGGCGGCCAGCGACACGATCGGGGCGAACGGCTCGTGGACGTGGACGACGTGGGGGTCGAAGGCAGTCAGCGCCGCCACCACCCGGCGCGCGGCCACCGGCGAGAGCGAGACCGGCGCCACCGACCCGTTGTAGGGCACCGGGACCGGGCGGCCGACGGCGGTGACCTGCCGGGCCAGCGGGCCGTAGGCGGGCGCGCCGGGCCGGGCCTGGGACGCGGGCGCCAGGACGCGGACCTCGTGGTCGGGCGCCAGGAACCCGGCATGGTTGGCGACGTGGTTGCGGACGCCGCCGGGGCGCGACCAGTCGTAGGAGCAGACCAGCGCGATCTTCACGGCGCCAGGTCGGAGAAGGCCGCGTGCCACTGGGCCGGGTCCAGCCGCACCAGGTCCTCCAGCGCGGCGGCGACCCGGCGCGTCGCGGTCGCCGGGTCCACCCCGGCGACGTCGACCACCGGCAGGACCTGCAGGTGCCAGCGCCGGCCGGGGCGCTGGAGCAGGGTGATGGGGACCAGCGCCGCGCCCGTGCGCTGGGCCAGGACCGCGGGCCCGCGCGGGATGCGGGCGGGGGCGCCGAACAGCTCGACGACCTCGCCGTCGCCGCCCAGGTCGCGGTCGGCGAGCAGGCCGACGAGGTGGTTGGCGGCCAGCACCCGCGCGAGGGCGGCGGTCGACGCGCCCGCGCGCCGCCCGGTGGCCGTGCGCGTGCGGAGGAACGGCACGATCTCCAGGCCGATGCCCTCGCGCAGCGCGGCGAAGCGGGCGAACAGGCGGCGCGGCCGGAGGACCTCGGCGACGACGGCCAGGTGGTAGCCGTGGGTCTCCGCCCAGCGGGCCGCCACGTCCCACGACCCGTGGTGGGCGAGCAGGACCACCACGCCGCGGCCGCGGTCCAGCGCCGCGTCGAGGTGGGCGAACCCGTCGGTGGTCGTGCGCCGGTCGACGTCGTCGGGGTCCAGGTCGGCGGCGCGGAAGGCCTCGACCCAGTAGCGGGCGTAGGACCGGAAGGCCGGGAGGGACAGGTCGGTGCCGGGGGCCACGCGCGCGAGGGTGGTGCGCACGCGCTCCCGGGTGGCGGCCAGGCGGGCGTGGCCCACGCGGGCGGCGACATCGGCCAGGCCGAAGGCGACGGGTTCCGGCACCCGCCGGGCGACCTCCCAGGCGGCCAGCCACGCGGCCCCGGTCCAGCGCAGCCGCGGGGACTCCGGGCGGGGGTCGGCGGGCAGCCGGTCGGCCACGCCGGGCCGCCGGTCCACCGGCGCACCCGGCCACCCCGACCCCCGGTAGCGGCCCCGCGCCCACGCGGTGCCCCCGTGCGCGGCCACCGCGGCGGGGGGCGCGGGCGCGGGGGGGTGGCCCGCGCCGCCGCGGGGAGGTGGGGCCACCGGGGTCACGTCACGCCGGCCTGGCGCAGGACCGCGTGGAAGCGCTGCCCCACGGTGATGACCGAGCCGACCGCCAGCACCAGCAGCGCGACGCCCAGCTGGCCCAGGATCATGCCGGCGAGGACGATCACGAGGCGCTCCGGGCGCTCGATGACGCCCACGGTGGCGTGCCAGCCCAGCGACTCCGCCTTCGCGCGGACGTAGCTGGTGAGCTGCGCCCCGGCCAGCGCGACGACCGCCGCGGCGAACAGCAGCGGATCGTCGCGCACCAGCCAGGCCGCCGCGCCCAGGATCGCGGCGTCGCTGACGCGGTCCGCGACGCTGTCGTAGAAGGACCCGACCGGTGAGGGCGCGCCGCGCAGGCGGGCGACGGTCCCGTCCAGCGCGTCCAGCAGCGACGCGATCCCCAGCAGCCACCCCCCCGCGACCGGCTCGCCCCCGACGACGACGGCGACGCCGACGAGCGTGCCGACCAGCCCCGCCGCCGTGAGCATGTTGGCCGTGACCCCGACCCGGACGAGGCTGCGCCCCACGGGCACGGCGACCCGGTCGGTCGCATGTCGTGCGTGTGCGTTGATGGTCATGCTCACCCCGCCGCGGCGAACGCGGGCGCCAGCCGGTCCCAGGTCTCCTCCAGCAGCTGGGGGAGGACCTTGGTGGAACCGATCACCGGCATGAAGTTGGTGTCGCCGCCCCAGCGCGGGACGACGTGCTGGTGGACGTGGTCGGCGATGCCCGCGCCCGCGACCGCGCCGACGTTCAGCCCGATGTTGAACGCGTGCGGCTGCGAGGCCGCGCGCAGCGCCCGGATGCCCCGCTGGCACAGGTCGGCGAGCTCGTGCGCCTCGTCGGGCGTCAGCTCGTCGAACCCGGCCACGTGCCGGTACGGCACGGCCATCAGGTGCCCCGGGTTGTAGGGGTAGGCGTTGAGGATCGCGTACGCCTGGTCGCCCCGGTGCACGATCAGCGAGTCCCGGTCGTGCTCCGGCCCGCGCGCCGGGAGGCGGCAGAACGGGCAGCCGGGCTCCGGTTCGGACGTGCCCTGGACGTAGGCCGACCGCCAGGGCGTCCAGAGCCGCTGCAGCTCGTCGGGGGCCGTCACCCGGGCGCCCCCCTCCTGGCGACCTCGGCCGCCAGCTCCGCGGCGACGTCCTCGACCGCCACGTCCTTGCGCTGGGGCCCGGTGCGCGGGCGCACCGACACCGTCCGCGCCGCCGCCTCGGTGTCCCCGACCACCAGCTGGTAGGGCACCTTGCCCAGCTGGTGCTTGCGGATCTTCGCGCCCATGGTGTCGTCGGAGTCGTCCACGGTGGCGCGCAGGCCGCGGGCGGCCAGGGCGGCGGCGACCTCGCGCCCGTAGGCGACGTGGCGGTCGGCGATGGGCACGACCACCGCCTGGACGGGGGCCAGCCAGGTCGGGAAGGCCCCGGCGTAGTGCTCCAGCAGGATCGCGAAGAACCGGTCCAGCGACCCGTAGAGCGCGCGGTGAACCATGTAGGGGCGGTGCCCGGCGCCGTCGGGTCCCGCGTAGGTGAGGTCGAAGCGGTCCGGGTGGTTGAAGTCGACCTGCACGGTCGACAGCTGCCACAGACGCCCGATGGCGTCGTAGACGGAAACGTCGATCTTGGGCCCGTAGAACGCGCCCTCCCCCGGGTCGACGACGTGGTCGAGGCCGGCCCGGTCCAGCGCCTGCGCCAGCGCGCCCTCCGCGTGGGCCCAGCCCTCGTCCGGGCCCACCGACTTGTCCGGCCGGGTGGACAGGGCCACGCGCGCCGGGCTGAAGCCGAAGTCGCGCAGCACGTCCACCGCGAAGCGCAGTGCCGCCTCCACCTCCTCGACCAGCTGATCGGGGGTGCAGAAGATGTGGCTGTCGTCCTGGGTGAACCCGCGCGCGCGCAGCAGGCCGTGGATGGTGCCGCTGCGCTCGTACCGGTAGACGGTGCCCAGCTCGAACAGGCGCAGCGGCAGCTCCCGGTAGGACCTGGTGCGCGAGCCGAAGATCAGCACGTGCATGGGGCAGTTCATCGGCTTGGGGTAGTAGTCGGTGCCCTCGTCCAGCTCCATCGGCGGGTACATGCCGTGGGCGTAGAACCCCAGGTGGCCGGAGGTCTGGAACAGCTGCGCCTGGCTCAGGTGCGGGGTGTAGACGGGGACGTAGCCCCGGCGCAGGTGCTCCGCGCGGGCGTAGTCCTCCATCTCCTTGCGCACGATCCCGCCGTTGGGGTGCCAGACGGCCAGGCCGGGGCCCAGCTCCTCCGGGAACGACACCAGGTCCAGCTCCCGCCCCAGCTTGCGGTGGTCGCGCTGGCGGGCCTGCTCCAGCCGCTCCTCGTACGCGGCCAGCGCCTTGCGCGACTCCCACGCGGTGCCGTAGACGCGCTGGAGCATCCGGTTGCGCTCGTCCCCGCGCCAGTACGCCCCGCCGCTGCGCTGGAGGGCGAAGGCGGGGATCCACTTGGTGGTGGGCACGTGCGGGCCGCGGCACAGGTCGACCCACAGCGAGCCGTCGGGGCGCACGTTCTCGTACACCGTGATGGTCTCGCCGGGGCGGGGCGCCGTCGGGTCGTCGCCCGCCGCGGCGTCCGGCTGCGCCACGCCGTCGATGATCTCCAGCTTGTAGGGCTGGTCGGCGAACAGCGCGCGGGCCTCGTCGGGGCTGACCTCGCGGCGCCGGAAGGCCTGGTCCTCGCGCACGATCTCGGCCATGCGCGCGGTCAGGCGCTCGAGGTCGTCGGGGGTGAAGGGCCGCTCGACGTCGAAGTCGTAGTAGAAGCCGTCGGTGATCGGAGGGCCGATGGCGAACTTGGCGCCGGGGAACAGGTCGGTGACCGCCTGGGCCAGGACGTGCGCGGTCGAGTGGCGCAGGACCGCGCGGCCCTCCTCGGTGTCGACCAGGACCGGCTCGACGGTCGCGCCGTCGGGCACCGGGGCGGACAGGTCCACCAGCACCCCGTCGACCCGGGCGACCGGGACCATGCCGCGCGCGGGCAGCCCCGCGGCGCGCAGGGCGTCCAGCGCCGCGCGGACCGTCGCCGACGTCCCCCCCGGGGTGGCCACGACGGCGCTGACCCCGAGCGGTGACTTGACGACGATCTGGTCGGGCACAGGATGCTCCAGTTCTCGCGGCGATCGCGGGAGGATACGCCGGGGGTCAGGAATCGAGGTCCTCGAGCTCCGCCAGGAGGGCGCGCGCCCGCTCCAGCTGGGGCTCGGCGACCAGGACCCGCGTCGCGAACGACCCGACGTCCAGGGCGTAGACCGCCGCGAGCCCCGGCCGGTCGAGCCGCACGTCCAGCCCCTCGGCCGCCAGCGCGCCGGCCAGCAGCCGTGCCTGCACGTGCGGCCGCGCGGTGAGGGGCCGGTAGACGGTCACCCCCACAGCGTAGGCCGCGCCCGTCCCATACTTGGTGGTCCATCCGCTGAGCACGCCAGGAGCCCCCCATGGCCGAAGCCGTCCTCGTCGCCACCGCCCGCTCCCCCATCGGCCGCGCCTTCAAGGGGTCCCTGGTCGACGTCCGCCCCGACGACCTGGCCGCCGAGATCATCAAGGCCGCCCTCGCCAAGGTCCCCGAGCTCGACCCCGGCGAGGTCGAGGACGTGCTGCTGGGCTGCGGTCTCCCCGGCGGCGAGCAGGGCTTCAACATGGGCCGGGTGGTGGCCGTGCTCGCGGGCCTGCCCGGGGTGCCCGGGACCACGATCACGCGCTACTGCTCCTCGTCGCTGCAGACCATCCGCATGGCGGCGCACGCCATCCGGGCCGGCGAGGGCGACGTCTTCGTCGCCGCGGGGGTCGAGACCGTGTCGCGGTTCACCCGTGGCAACAGCGACACCTGGCCCGACACCATGAACCCGCGCTTCGCCGAGGCGGGGGCGCGGACCGCGAAGCGGGCCGAGGGCGGGGCGCCGGAGTGGACGCCGTCGCCGCTGCCGGACATCTACATCGCCATGGGCGAGACGGCGGAGAACGTCGCCGACCTGGAGGGCGTGACGCGCCAGGAGATGGACGAGTTCGCCACGCTGTCCCAGACCCGCGCCGTGGAGTCGCAGAAGAACGGGTTCTTCGACCGCGAGATCACCCCGGTGACCCTGCCGAGCGGGGACACCGTGAGCCGTGACGACGGCCCGCGGCCGGGGACGACGGTCGAGGTGCTGGCCGGGCTGAAGCCGGTGTTCCGGCCCGACGGGCGCGTGACCGCCGGCAACGCCTGCCCCCTGAACGACGGCGCCGCGGCGGTCGTGGTCATGAGCGACCGGCGCGCGGCGGAGCTGGGGATCACGCCGCTCGCGCGCGTGGTGTCCACGGGCCTGACGGCGCTGGACCCCGAGATCATGGGCCTGGGGCCGATCGCCGCCAGCCGCCAGGCCCTGCGCCGGGCGGGCATGACCATCGACGACGTCGACCTGGTCGAGATCAACGAGGCCTTCGCCGCCCAGGTGATCCCGTCCGCCCGGGCCCTGGGCATCGACTGGGACAAGCTGAACGTGAACGGCGGGTCGATCGCGGTCGGCCACCCCTTCGGCATGACCGGCGCGCGGATCATGACCACGCTGCTGAACGGGCTCCAGACCTCCGGCGGGACCATCGGGCTGGAGACCATGTGCGTCGGCGGCGGCCAGGGCATGGCGATGATCGTGGAGCGGCTCAGCTAGGAGGAACTACACTCTCCGTA
Organism: Egibacteraceae bacterium; assembly: GCA_030447925.1. Lineage (GTDB taxonomy): Bacteria > Actinomycetota > Nitriliruptoria > Euzebyales > Egibacteraceae > JAUJNX01. The sequence continues at coordinate 414,615 of JAUJNX010000002.1, forward strand.
GATGTCCTATCGACGGAGAGTGCCGCAGGATCCCGGGTACCGGGGCGTGGACCGGCGCGACGAGCTGGGCAGCGCACCGGTGCCGGCCGGCGTGGCGCTGCTGGCCGGCGCCGCGCTGGCCGCGGTCGTGGCGTCCGCGCTGGTGGTGGGCCGCGCGCTGGACCCCGCGGTGGCGGCCCGGGCGGGCGCCCTGCTGACCGCCGTGGCGGCGGGGGGCGCCTTCACCACCGCCGGGCTGGCCCTGGCCCGCTGGACGTCGTCGGGCGAGGCGCCCTCCCTGTGGATCGGCGCGGGCCTGCTGGCCGCCGGGGTGGCCCTGGCCGGCGTCGTGGCCCTCGCGGACGCGGGTCTGGCGGGCGCCGGCGGTGCGGCCGGCGCCGGCGGTGCGGCGGGCGCCGGGGATGCGGCGGGGGCGGGGGTCTGGCGGTGGCGGTGGCCGTGGCGGCGGGGCTCGCCGTCGGGGCGGGCTGGTGGCGGCGCTGGCGCCGGCCGTGGACACGCGCCTGCGGGTGCTGCCGATCGTCGCCGCAGTGGTGGCGGCCCCGCTCGCCGCCGGCGCGCTGGCCGGCCGAGGGGGCCGGTCCGGGCGGGATGGGCCCCGCGCTCCTGCTCGCGGCCGGCGCGGCGGGGGTGGCCGCGCTGCTGCTGCCGCGCCGTCGTGGACGGCCACCCGCTGGCGGCCGGGGCCGGGGTCCTGGCGGCGGCGTCGGCGGCGGCCGCCCTGGCCGGTCCCGCCGCGGGGCCCGGCGGCGCCGCGCTGGTGACCGGGGTGGCGCACGTCGCGGGGCTCGGTGCGGTCGCCGCCGGCGCCGCCCGCCAGCTCCAGCTGGGCTACCGGACCCAGCGCACGCACCTGTTCCGCGCCCGCACGTCGCTGCGATCCGCCCAGGACCGCCTCCGCGCGCAGGAGGAGCGCGACGAGGAGCGCGCCCACGAGGCCCGCTCCGCGCTCGCCGCGATCGACGCGCCACCCGGACCCTGGAGCGCTACCACGACCGCCTCCCGCCCGGCACCCGCGGCCAGCTCGCGGCCGCGGTGCAGGGCGAGATCCAGCGCCTCCAGCGCCTCATCGCCGTGACCGACGACGAGGTGGTGCGCGTGGACCTGACCGAGCTGCTCGACCCGCTCGTGGCCGCCGAGCGCGCCCGCGGCACCGTCGTGCACCGCGAGGTCCCGGCCGGGCTCGTCGCCGCCGCCCGCGCGGGGCCACCGCCGACGCCCTGCGCGCGCTGCTGGACAACGCCCGCGTCCACGCGCGCGGGTCGGAGGTCACCCTGCGCGCCGAGGCGGCCGGCCACCGCGTCCTGCTGCGCGTCGAGGACCGGGGCCCCGGCGTGCCCGCGGAGCAGCGGCGCACCGTGTTCCGCCGCGGGGCGCGCGGCCAGGACGCCGGCGCGGCCGGGCGCGGCCTGGGCCTCACGATCGCCGAGGAGCTCGCCCGCGGGCAGGGCGGGCAGCTGTGGGTGGAGGAGCGCCCCGGCGGCGGCGCCTCCTTCGTGCTGTCGCTGCCCGCGTGGTCCTGGGACACCGCGGCGGGGGTGGAGGCGGCGCGCCACGAGGCCGCGGGGCGGACGGTGTCGTGACCGACGTGCTGGTCATCGACGACCATGCGCTGCTGGCCCAGAGCCTGGCGTGGTCGCTGCGCGGCGAGGGCTTCGACGTCACCGTCGTCCCGCCGACCAGCACCGACGAGGTGCTGGCGGCCGCGCGGACGGCGGACCCGGCGGTCGTCCTGCTCGACCTGGAGCTCGGCGAGCCGGTCGGCAGCGGGCTGCCGCTCGTCGCCCCGCTGCGCGCCGGGGGGGCGCTCGTGGTCGTGGTCACCGGCGTGACCGACCGCGTACGCCTGGCCGAGTGCCTGGAGGCCGGGGCCGCAGGGCTGCTGGACAAGTCGACGTCGTTCGACCACCTGGTCGAGTCGGTGCGCGAGGTGGCCGAGCTCGGCACCCTGCTGACCCCGTCGCGGCGCCAGGACCTGCTCGCCGAGCTGCGCCGCCAGCGCGCCAACCGCATCCGGCGCCTGGAGCCCTTCCGCCGGCTGACCCCCCGCGAGCAGGAGGTCCTCAAGGCCCTCCTCCAGGGCCAGCAGGCCGAGGCCATCGCCACCACGTCCTACGTGAGCCTGGCCACGGTGCGCAGCCAGATCCGGTCGGTCCTGACCAAGCTGAACGTCAACTCGCAGCTGGCCGCGGTGGCCATGGCCCGGCGCGAGGGCTGGCCCGAGGTCTGACCCGGGCCGGTGGCGCCGTGCGTCAGCCGGCGGGCTCGCGCAGGCGGGCGGCGCGGGCGCGTCCGCCCGACAGCGCCGCGGGCAAGGCGGCGGCGACCGAGGCGGCCAGCGCCGCGGTCAGCAGCAGCGCCAGCTCGCCCCAGGGCACGCGGAAGGCAACGGCGACGTCGCCGAAGACCGTGCCGGCCGCGATCAGCTGGGCCGCCGTCACGACCGCCAGGCCGGCGCCCAGCAGCAGGCCCTGGGCGGCGAGGGCGGCGGGCTCGACCAGCAGGGCGGCGCGCAGCAGGCCAGGGGACGCGCCGAGGGCGCGCAGGACGGCCAGCTCGCGGCGGCGGCGGCAGGCGCCGCGGGCGGCGGTGACCCCCAGCCCGCCGATGCCGATCAGCAGCCCCAGCGCCAGGTAGGCCTCGATGAGGTCGAAGAAGCGGCCCTCGCGGGCCAGGGCCTCGTCGACCACGGACGCGAAGGTGCGGGCGCGCACGCCGCCCTCGGCCAGGGCGGACTCCAGCGCCGCGGCGACCGCGGCCGGGTCGCGGTCCGGTTCGACGGCGACGTGGTGGCGCAGGGCGCCGGCCTGGCCGACGGCCTCGGCGAACGAGGCGCCGGACAGCAGCACGCCCCGCCCGCGGCGCCGGCCGCGCTGATCGCCACCACCCGGCGCGTGACGGTGGTGCCCTCGCGGGGGTCGGTCACGCTGATGCGCTCGCCCACCGCCACCCGGCGCTCGGGCGGCCCACCGCCGCGCTCCAGGAAGGCGACGTCGGCGATCGCGAGGTCCGGGTCGGCCAGGACCGCCGCCCACACCGCGGCCTCGTCGGCGTAGGCCGGGTCGTGCTCCTCCAGCGCGGGCGGGCCCATCTCGAGCAGGTCGGCGCCGAAGCCGGACACCGGCCAGGCCACGGGCTCCTCGCGGCCCTCGACCCCGAGGTCGGCGACGGCCCAGCGCAGGGTGGCGACGGCGGCGACGCCGTCGGCCGCGCGCAGGGGGTCGGCGGCGACGGGCAGCGCACCGCCGGCGGTGACCAGCACGTCGGCGCCGCCGCCCTCGTCGCGGGCCTGCTGGGACGCCTCGCCGGCGAACAGGTCGGCGAGGACCAGAGAGAACGTGAGGGTGAACACGACCAGGGCGTAGAGGGCGAGGGTCAGCGCGCGGCGCAGCGGCGCGGCGCGCAGGTGCCCCCGGCGATCCGGGCGACGAGGGCCGCGCGGCCCGGCAGCCGGTCGGTGAGCAGGCCGCCGGTGCGCGGGCCGGCCAGCAGGACGACCGCGGCGAGGGTGAGCACGACGCCCTGCACGACGAACACCGCGGCGTCGTCCCCGCCGATGCCGCGCAGCGGCAGCGCGGCGACGGCCCAGGCCAGCGCGGCGACGGCCGCGACCAGGGCCGCGACGCCGCCGGCCCCCGGCCACCGCCGGCGCACGACGAGCACCGCCCCGGCCGCCGCCAGCGGCGGTCCCCCCACGGCGGCCGCACCCCCGCCACCACCGCCGCCGCGCCCGCTGCCGCCAGCAGCCCCAGCACCCCGGCCGCGAGGGCCGCCGGGGTGGTGGGAGGCCCGCCCGGCCCGCCGTCCCGGCGCCGCCCCACCGCCGGGTCGGCGGGCGCGGGAGCCGCCACCACCGGGCCCGCCGCCCGGTGGTGCGCCGGGGCAGGGCCGCCGCGGGGCGGCGGCGCTGCGGGGGGAGGTCGCGCAGGCCCGCGGTGGTGGCCGCGCCCGCGACGCCCAGGGCGACGATCAGGACCGTGGCGACCGCGACGGCCAGCCCGATGCCCGCGCCGGTGAGGATCGGGCCGGGCGGGACGGCCAGGCGCAGGTCCAGCGCCCCGCGCGCCGCGGTCGTCACCGCGCGGTCGGCCAGGCGCAGGACCAGCGCCGCCACCGCGATGCCGCCGGCGGCGCCCAGCAGCGCCCCGGCGGCGGCCTGCACCGTCCCCTCCAGCGCGAGGGCGGCGACCACGACCCGGCGCCGCGCGCCCAGCGCGCAGCAGCGCGAGGTCGCGGCGCCGGTCCTCACCGAGCAGGACCAGCACCTGCACGAGCAGCACGACCCCGGCGAGCACCCCGACCGCCCCGAGCGAGGTGAACAGCTCCCCGAAGCTCGCCCCGTCGCGGGCGGCGGCCTCCAGGAGGTCGCGCTTCACCGGGGCCACGGCGTAGCCCTCGACGCCGGGAAGTCGCTCGACGACCTCGCGCTCCAGGTCCGCGGTGCGGTCCGCACCGGCGAGGACCCCGCCCCGGCCGGACAGCAGCACCAGGCGCTCCGGCCCGGCGGCGCCGTCGGGCAGCGGCAGCGCGTAGGCGAGGGTCTGGAGCGTCCCCGGCGCGACGAACGCGCTGCGGGCGCCCGGCTCGAAGTCCGCGGTCCAGCCGGCCAGCCCGGTGCCGGGCAGGACGCGCGCGACGGTGAGGTCGCGCCGCTGGCCCCACGCGACCAGGGTGACCCGCCCGCCGGGGCCGACGCCCAGCTCGCGGGCGGTGGCCGCGACGAGCACGACCTCGTCGGGGCCGGGGTCGGTCCGCTGACGCCCGTCGCGGCCGGGTCGCCCCCGAAGGCGGCGGCCGCGGTCAGGTCGGCCTCGAGCAGCTGCACGCCCGGGACGGTGGCCCCGCCGGCCAGCAGGCTGCCCTCGGCGGTGGTCACGCCGAGGACGCCGTCGGCCGACGGCAGCGGGTCGGCGGCGACCGCCGTCTCGACCGCGTCGGCGATCAGGGCGAGAAGCTGGCGACCACCACGTCGACCGGTCCCAGCCGCGCGCCCGCCTGGTCGCGCACCGAGGCCTCCAGCGACGCCCCGACCAGCAGCGACGACGTGACCACGGCGGTGCCCACCAGGCAGCCGAGCACCGCGAGGAGGCTGTCGGCGGGGCGGCGCACCGCCTGGCGGACCGCCAGCCCCCAGGCCACACCCAGCTCGGCCCGGACCGGCGACCGGCCCCGCCGGCTGCCGCGTGCCCCCGGTCCCCCACCTGCGCCCGGTGGTCCCCGCCGGCGCCCGGTGGTCCCCCACCGGCGCCCGGTGGTCCCCCGCCGGCGCGCCCTTCGGCGTCGGCGCGCCGGTCCCCGCCTCCGCCTGCGCCGCGGGCGTGGTGCGGCGTGGCGGGCGGGGGGCGGGGCGGCCGCGGGGCGGGGCGGGGCGGGGCGGGTGGCTCATGGGGTGGCGGCGGTGACGCGGCCGTCGGACAGCGCCACGCGGCGGTCGGCGCGGGCCGCCACCGCGGGGTCGTGGGTCGCGACCACGACCGCGACGCCCGCCCGCGGCAGCTCGGCCAGCAGGTCGGCGACCGCGGCGGCGCGGGCCGCGTCGAGGCTGGCGGTCGGCTCGTCGGCGACGAGGACGGCGGGCTCGGCCGCCAGCGCGCGGGCGATCGCCACGCGCTGCTGCTCCCCGCCCGACAGGGCGGCCGGCCGGTGGCCGGCCCGGGCCGCCAGCCCGACGCGGTCGAGCGCGGCGAGCGCCAACGGCCGCGCCCGCCGCGGCGACGTCCCCGCCAGCAGCAGCGGCACCTCGACGTTCTCCACGGCCGACAGGACGCCCAGCAGGTTCCCCGACTGCAGGACGACCGCGGCGTGGCGCGCGCGCTCGTGGGTGGGCAGGTCCGACAGCGCGACCCCGCGCACCAGGACGGTCCCGCGGTCGGGGTCGTCCAGGCCGGCCAGGCAGTGCAGCAGCGTGGTCTTGCCCGACCCCGACGGTCCGGTGACGGCCAGCAGCTCGCCGGCCCGGACCTCCAGGTCCACCCCGCGCAGCGCGGTCACGTCGCCGCCCGCGCCCGGGTGCACGCGCTCGAGGCCCCGGGCCTGGAGCACCGGTCCGTTCCGTCCGCTCATGTCCTGACCCTGCGCCACGGGCGGCGCCCCCGCCTCCCCAATGTTGGGGGAATCCGGGCACCCGATCGGGTGAGCGGACGCAACAGCGGCGGCGCGCCGGACGTCTGTACAGAGGGTACGGGGGGCGCCACCGCCATGGGCGGGGGGTGTGCCCCGGCACGCGCGGATTCAGGAGCCTTCGCATGGATGGAACGGCGCTGGTGGCGGCACTGGACGCGGCGGTCGCCGCGTTCGCGCTGGTGGTCGGGACCCTGCGCCTGGTGCGCGCGCTCGAGGGCCACCGGCGCCGGGACCTGGCCGCCGCGGCGGCCCACCTGGTGTTCGGGGTCCTGCTGGGCGGCGCGGTGCTGCTGGCGGGCACCGCTGTCGGCCCCGCCCGCGCCCTCGCGGCCGCGGCGGTCCTGCAGATCGCCGGGGCGCTGGCGCTCGCCGCGGAGGTCCGCCGGACGGCCCCGGCCGCCGCCGTCGCGCTGGGGCTGCTCGCCGGTGGCACGGTCCTGGCGCTGGCCCTGGGCCGCGCCCCGGGTCCGGTGCTGCCCCTCGCGCTGCTGGTCACCGCCGCGGCGGTACTGCACCGGGTCCTGGCGGGGCTGGGCGCCGCCCGCCGCCGCGCGGAGGAGGTCGCCCACGAGGCGCGGTCGTCCTTCGCCGCCATCGAGGGCGCGACGACCAACCTGGCCCGCTGCGACGAGTACCTGCCCGACGACTACCGCGCCCTGGCCTCCGCGGTGTCCGGCGAGGTCCGGCGCCTGCGCCGCCTCGTCGACCCGGTCGCCCCCACCGTCCAGACCTTCGGCCTCGCCGCGCTGCTGAAACCGCTGGTGGCCGCCGAGCGCGCCCGCGGGACGACGGTCCGCTACCTGGTCCCCGGCGGCCTGACCGCCCACGGCGCGCCCGAGGCCGTCGCCGACGCGGTGCGCACGCTGCTGGACAACGCCCGGCGCCACGCGCCGGGGCCCGTGACCGTCCGCGCGGGCCTGGAGCGCGGCGACGTCGTGGTGCGCGTCGAGGACCGCGGCCCGGGCGTCCCCTCCCGCCGTCGGGGGGCGATCTTCGCCCGCGGGCGGCGGTCGGGGCCGGGCGCGGGCCGCGGCCTGGGGCTGTGGCTGGCCGCGGAGGCGCTGCAGCGCACCGGCGGTCGGGTCTGGGTCGAGGACCGCAGCGGCGGCGGCGCGTCGTTCGCCGTCGCGCTGCCCGTCGTCGCCGCCCCGCAGGCCCCCGACGCGGGCGCCCTGTGGGACGCGGTCGCGTAGCACCCGTGGACCAGCCGACGCTGCTGCTGGTGGAGGACCACGAGCTGTTCGCGCAGAGCCTGGCGTTCGCGCTGCGGCCGCAGGGCTTCCGGGTGGTCGTGCAGGCTCCCGCCCACGAGGCCGCCGTGCTGGACGCCGTGGACGCCGAGCAGCCGGCGCTGGTGCTCGTCGACCTGGACCTCGGCCCGCCGGTCCTCGACGGCCTCGCCCTCATCGGCCCGCTCGTCGACCGCGGGGTGCGCGTGGGGGTCCTGAGCGGCGCGACCGACCCGGAGCGCCTGGCCGCCTGCCTGGCCGCGGGCGCGGAGGGGGTCCTGTCCAAGTCGGTGGCGTTCGACGTCCTCGTCGACCGGCTGCGGGCCGCGCTGGACCGCGACCGCCTGATGACGCCCGCGGACCGTTCGGCGCTGGCGGCCCGCGCCCGCGCCCGCCGCGCCGCGCGCGGCCGGCGCCTGGAGCGCTTCTCGCGCCTGACCGCCCGCGAGCGGGCGGTGCTCCACGGCCTGGTCGAGGGCGAGTCCGCCGAGGTCATCGCCCGCCGCGCCTACGTGTCGCTGGCCACGGTCCGCAGCCAGATCCGCGCGGTCCTGCAGAAGCTGGCGGTCAACTCCCAGCTGGAGGCCGTCGCCCTGGCCCGCCGAGCCGGCTGGCCCGACGCCGACCCCCCTGCCTGAGCCACCCGTCGGACCTCGGCGGATCTGGTCGTCGCCCGCCGAAGGGCGCACCTGGCCGGCACCGGAGGTGGTCATCGCGGGTGGGGCGCGGCGGCCGTCGCGAGGAGACCGGCACCGAGGTCGGTGCGGGCGTACAGGACCGAGCGACCCGTGCGCGTGCGGCTGACGATGCCGGCGGCGTGCAGGACCGCGAGGTGGGTGCTCACCGTGGCCAGGCTGAGCTCGAGCTGGGCGGCGAGCTGGCTGGTGGTCGCGGGACCGTCGAGGCTGCGCAGGACCGCGCTGCGGGTCGGGCCGATGAGCCGGTCGATGCTGTCGTGCGCCGCCGGCGTCGCCGGCGCGTGGATGCCGCGGGCGGGGTACACGATGGTGTAGGCCTGCTGCGGGGCGATGCCGAGCCACCCGTCGCCGAAGCTGCACGGGACCAGGAGCACGTCGGCGTCACCGACGGATCGGTCGGGATGGTCGTAGCGGTTGATCTCCAGCCGCCCGTCGCCGAGCCAGCGGATCCTGGCGCTCAGGCCGTCGAGGGCGCGCGCCCAGCCGTAGGTGGCCAGCAGCCCGGCGCGGTGGACGACGTCACGCTCGAGGACGGCCCGGGGGCGGGCCCAGTCCGGCTCGACCAGCCGGTTCCACACCCGGCTGAGCGCGCTCGCGGTGCGCTCGGCGACGTCGGGCCGGTCCAGGGCGGGCGGGCAGGTACCCCCCGCCCCGAGCGCGAGGTCGGCACGGGCCCGCTCCGGCGGCGTGGCGGCGACGACCGCGAGCTCGTCGCGCACGCGCGTGTGCATGCCGGGCGGGGGCGGCACCAGGAAGTCGGGCATCCAGCGGGCGCCCGATGTCAGCGTCGCGCCCAGGGCGGCGACCACCGGGTCGCGGGCGAGGTCGTGAAAGGCGGCGCGGTGCCGGCCCACCCAGACGCCGAGCTGCGCGGGGCGCCGACCGGACGCGAGCAGCGCCAGTGCGCCGATGGTCTCGGCCAGTGGCGACAGGGCGAACCTCGTGGCGGCCAGGTTCTCCGCGTGGACCCGCAGGACGGTCATGTTTCGCCTCCAAACGAAACCGTAGCCCAGACCGCGGGGGCCGCGGACCCTGCGGCCGTGCGCACCTACCGTGACATCCTCGCCATCCCCGAGTTCCGGGCGCTGCTCGCGGGCAACTCGCTCGCGGTCGCCGGGTTGACCGTGCAGCAGCTGGCCCTCTCGGCCCTGGTGTACGAGCGGACGAGCTCACCGCTGCTCGCGGCCGTGGCCTACCTCGGCGGGTTCCTGCCCCAGGCCATCGGCGCGGCCACGCTGCTGTCGCTGGCCGACCGGGTCCGGCCCCGGACCTTCCTGGCACGCTGGAACGTCGCCCGCGCGGGCGTCGCCCTGGTGCTCGCCCTCGACGTGCTGCCGGTGGCCGGGATGATCGGCCTGGTGATGGCCGTCGGGGTCGTCGACGCGGTCGCGTCCCCGGTGCGCACCTCGGTGGTAGCCGCCGTGGTCGGCCAGGAGGGGTAGGTCGTGGGCCGGTCGCTGCTGAACCTCAGCGTCGGCACCATGCAGATCCTGGGCTACGCCACCGGGGGCACGCTGCTCGCGGCGCTCGGCCCCCGGCCGGCGCTGCTCACCAGCGCCGCCCTCGCCACGTCCACCGCGCTCGTGCTGGGCGCCGGCCTGCGGTCGCGCGCACCCGTGGGGCGGGGTCGCGCGTCACTGCGGGCGACCAGCCAGGGCAACCGCGCGCTGCTCGGCGACCGCACCACCCGCGCCCTGCTGCTCGCCGGCTGGATCCCCAACGGGCTGATCGTCGGCGCGGAGGCGCTGTACGTCCCCTACGCCGGCGACTCGGCCGGCGCGCTGTTCGCCGCCGCAGCCGCCGGCATGCTCGCCGGGGACCTGCTCGTCGGCCGCTGGGTCCCGTCCAGCCTGCGCCCTCGCCTCATCGTGCCGCTGCGCATCCTGCTGGCCGTGCCCTACCTGGCGTTCGCCGGGCAGCCGGGGACCTGGCTCGCGGCGGCCCTCGTCGCCATCGCCTCCGTCGGCTTCGCCGCCTCCCTCGCACTGCAGGAGCGGCTCCTCGCGGTCGTCCCCGACGACCTGCGCGGCCACGCACTGGGGCTGGCCGGCAGCGGCATGCTGACCTCCCAGGCCATCGCCGCCGCAGCGGCCGGCCTGACGGCCCAGCTCACGACGCCCGCCCTCGCCATGACCATCGCGGCGCTCGCGTCGCTGGCCGCCACGACACTGCTCGCCCCCCTGCTCCGGACCCCCTCGATCACGACGACGGGATGACGGGGTCCCGCTGATCGCGACGGGGCGGTCCCCCGACCTGCCCGCCCCGTCCGTCCTCGGTCAGGCCTCGACGGGGGCGGACAGCGAGCAGAACAGGCGCCGCTCCGCCGAGGCGGACGTGAAGGCGACGGGGGTGGCCGTCGCACCTGCCGCGGCCGGGGTCGCGCGCCAGCCGCCGGCCGAGCCGCCGCCGCCGGTGAAGACGAAGCCGTCGCCGATCGCCCCGGCGACGCCGGACACCCGGTTGGCGGGCAGGCCGGTCCCCGGCGCCCACTCGTCGGCGGCCGGGTCGTAGACGCTGACGTCGCCGACCGCGCGGGAGTGGGCGATCTCCCCGCCGGCGACGACGATGCGGCCGTCGAGGACGAACGTGGAGTTCGAGACGTGGCCGCGGGCCCGGGGCAGGTCCGCCACGGCGGTCCAGGTGTTGCCGGCCGGGTCGTAGCGGTGCACGTCGGCCTGGGTGGTCAGCGCGCCGTCGTGGCCGTGCTGGCCGCCGACGAGGTAGAGCGCGCCGTCGAGGACGGCGGACCCGGCGTGGTGGCGCGGATTGGGCACGGCCGCGGCCGTGGTCCAGGAGGTGGCGCCGCCGGCGATGTCGAGCACGTAGTGGTCGCCGACGTCCTGCGTCCGGGCCTTGTTCGTGCCGCCGACGTAGTGCAGCTTCCCGTCGAGGTACTCCAGCTGCCCCGCGGCGCGCGCGACGGGCAGGTCGGGCAGCCGCACGTAGGCGTCGTCGCCGACGTCGTAGCGGTAGCCCCAGGTGGTGCCGAAGATCTGTCCGGTGCCCGCGGCGTTGGCGGTGTAGCCGCCGACGACGAAGATGTCGGTCCCGTCGGTGGCCATGCCGGCGTGGGTGACCCCGCCGAAGGTGGTGGCGGCCTCGAAGGACGGCAGCGGGGCGATGGGCGTCCAGGTGTTCGCAGCCGGGTCGTGGACGTAGGACCGGCTGGTCGGCGATGGGCGTCCAGGTGTTCGCAGCCGGGTCGTGGACGTAGGACCGGCTGGTCGGGGTGCAGCAGCTCTTGGTGCTGTCGAAGCCGCCGAAGGTGTAGAGCAGGCCGTCGACCACCTCGCCCTGGGCCTCGGACACGCCGAAGGGCTGGGCGGCGATGCCGGTGTAGGAGAAGGCGACCGGGTCGGCCGGGGTGGGGCCCGGGGGCGGCGGAGCCGCCCCCGGGATGATCTCGATCGCGCCGACGGACGGCTGGTTGACGGTGGCGCCGAACGCGATGTTCAGCGTGCCGTCGGTGACGTCCAGCGTGTACTGCTTGACGACGGCGGTGGCGGCCGCGCCGGCCTCGGCGAAGATGTCGAAGTTGGCCAGCTCGACGGCGCCGCCCTCGAGGTTGGCGCTCATGACCCGCTTGCCCGCCCCGCCGGGGCCGCCGCCCGGCGCGCCGTGGTACAGCTCGGCGAAGTGCAGCCGGACGGTGTAGGTGCCGGCCTGCGGCAGCGGCACCGCGTAGGAGAACGACCCCAGGTTGGCGGTCGCGCTGCGCTCGTTGAGGTAGATGGCGTCGTCGGTGGTCCCGGCGATCCCCGTGACCTGCGGGTTGCTGTAGCTCTTCCCGCCGCTGAAGGCCTGGTCGGCGCCGTAGGCGACGCCGTTGACCGTCACCGCGGGCCCGCCGGTGTTGATGCGCACCGGCTCGGCTGCCGGCGGCGGGGTGCCGGGGCGCTCCGCGCTGGCCGTGGCCGGCGCGGAGGCGTTGCCGGAGGCGTCGACCGCCAGCACCCGGTAGAAGGAGGTGGCCCCGCCGGGGGCGGCCGCGTCGGTGTACGCGGACGCCGCGATCGGCGAGCTGGTCAGCCGGGTGAAGGTGCCCCCGGCGGTTGCGCTGCGCTCGACGTGGTACCCGGCCAGGTCCGGCTCGGTGTTGTCGGCCCAGTCCAGGGCGATGCCGTCCTCGGACCCCTCGGCGGTGAGGCCGGCGGGGGCGGCGGGCGCCGTCGTGTCCGTCGGCGCCACCGGGGCGAGGTTGGTGACCAGGTACACGTTGTCCTGGTAGTCGCAGTTCGCGCTGCCGGCCCCGCACCCGTTCTGGACGAAGTCCTGGGCGACGTAGAAGGAGCCGGGCACGACCTGGCCGTCGATCTCGACCGGCCACAGCCGCACGCCGAGGTTGCCCGTCGTGTTGGTGCTGTAGCCCGCGATCCGGATGGCGAAGTCGCCGGTCGGGCTGAAGGTCCGCGCCGCCGGGACGGTGGCCGACCCCTGCTGGGGCGGGAGCATCGACTGGCCGAACTCCGGGTTGTGGCGGAAGGAGCCGCCCCCGGTGCCGACGATGGCGAACTCGTCCCCGGCGGTGCAGCAGCCGTGGTACGCGGCCAGCTGGCGGATGTACACCGGCTTGGTCGTGTCGGCCCGGCGCCACAGCTTCGAGCGCACCTCGTCGCCGGCCAGCGGGGTGGTCGGCTCCTCCTGGAGCGGCTCCCCGATGGTCGTGGAGTAGCCCATGACCTGGGCGAACTGGGTGAGGGTGAGCTCGTTGCCGCCCTCGGGCCCGGGCATCCAGGCGCCGCGCAGCTGCACGACGGTCGTGGGCTCGTCGGCGTCGTTGGTCGTGATGGTCAGGGTCCGGGCGCGGACGCCCTTGCTCCCGGCGGTCTCGACGAACTTCACCTGCACGTCGCGGAACGCGTTCGGCGCGACCGTGATCGGGAGCTGATCCGCCTCCCCGCCGGGCAGCGCGAACTCGGTCGTGTCGCTGATCGCCAGCCCGGTGATCACCAGCGGGTCGGTCCCGTTGGTGTTGCGGATGCGCAGGGTCGCGGTGTCGTGGACCTTGTGGAGCCCGCCCGACGGGATGCTGTTGAGGCGGCTGAAGACCATCCAGTCGTTGCGCAGTCCGGCCGGGACCGGCTGCGGCCAGTCGAGGTTCTCGACCGCGATCTCCGCCGCCGACGGCGGGGGGACCTCGACGGTGAAGGTGGTCGGCGGCGACGTCGTGACGTTGCCGGCGCCGTCGGTGGCGCGGGCGACGACGGTGTGGTCGCCGTCGGCGTTCACCGCGAACGGGGCGGTGTAGGGCTGGAACGCCCCGCCGTCGAGCTGGTACTCGACCGCGTCGAGGCCGGACCCGCCGTCGTCGGCGGCGGTGATGGTCACCGTCGCGGTGTTCAGGTAGTTCCCGTCCGGGTCCTGGGACCCGTCGACGGCGACCTCGACCGTCGGCGCGACGTCGTCGGCGCCGACATCGCCGGTGCGGGTGAAGGTGACGTGGGTGAGCTTGGTGTTGCTGCCCACCGCGTCCAGGGTCAGGCGGCCGTCGGTGACGGTCACGTCGACCGTCGCCTGGCGGAAGGGGTCGGCCGCCGAGGGCACGAAGCCGTCGATCGCCCGGGTGCCCTCCACGTCCAGGGAGTGGACGCTGTCGTAGAACCCGCTGTCGCCCGCGTTGACGGTCACCTCGTAGGTGCCGTCGGGGACCTCGTGCTCCCACGACCCGTCGACCAGGGTGGTCACCACGTCGTTCTGCATGATGACCAGGGTCTGGCGCAGGGCGTCGGACGGGACCGTGCGGGCACGCATGTTGTTGGTCACGTTGACGCCGGTGGCCGTGCCGGGCTGGACCCAGCCGTAGCCGCGGGTGTCGCTGTAGGCCATGCCGCTGTCGCGGGCGTAGCCGGGGGCCAGGGCGGCGGTGGCGGGGCCGAAGTCGATCTGGCCCTCCACCGGCGGGGGCGGCGGCAGGCTGCCCACCGGCCGGACGTTGCGCAGGATCACGACGACGTCCTGGAAGTCGTCACCGGAGGTGTGCTCCTCGGTGGCGACGACGTAGGCGTTCGCCTCGCCGGGCAGCGGGTAGACGCGCACGTGGTGGGCGTTGCGGGTGTCCCACGTGTTGAGGGCGTCCTCGCCGTAGACCCAGCGGTTGGAGAAGAAGGGCCACTGCGAGGCGATCGCGAAGGGCGACGTGCCCGGGTCGAAGCTGAACGTGCCCCCAGCCCCGCCCGGCGCTTGAGGCGCAGGACTGGTCGGCGGCAGGAGCCGCTGGCCGTTGGAGGCGGGGCTGTTGGAGACCGTGAACAGCTCGGTCACGGGCGCACCGGCGCCCGGGGCCTTGTGGCCGAAGCGCACGATCGGGTTGGTGCTGGTCGGCCCGAACACCGCGAGGTTCTCGACGGTGACGGGGCCGGCGCCCGCGCGCTCGAAGGTCTGGGCGGCGACCTCGTCGCCCAGCAGCGGCGTGATCGGCATGACGTTGTTGGACGGGTCGGGGTCGCCGGTGGCGATCGGCACCTGGAGGGTGTCCAGGATCCACTGCAGCGACGGCTCTTGCGCCCCGCCCAGCCCCTGCGCGCCGAGGCCGCGCAGCGGGACCACGATCGACGCGGCGTCGGGGTCGTCGGAGGCGACGGTCAGCGTCGCCCCCTTGGGCCCGGCCGTGGTCGGGTTGAAGCCCACCGTGACGGTGACCTGCCCGCCGACCGGCACGGTCGCCGGCAGGGCCGGGGCGCCGGACAGGGCGAACTGCCCCGCGTCGGCGCCGCCGAGGGTGAGGCCCGTGACCTGGAGCGGCCCGGTGCCGGTGTTGCGGACGGTGACGACCTCGGTCGGGCCCGCCGGGCCGCCGGCGACGTCCGTGGCGACGACGCGGGCGGGGCCCACCTCGGCGTTGCCGGCGTCGCCCGCGGGCTCCCCGACCGGGCGCAGCAGGGTGATGCGCGCCTGGCTCGGGCTGCTCTGGGCGTACTGGCTGACGTAGATGTTGCCGTTGTCGGTGTCCTCGACCAGGTCGAGGGGGTCGTTGAAGCCGCCCATGCCGGGCAGGCCCTCGGTCGCGCCGTCGGCCTGGGGGATGTCCCCGCCCGCCGCCCGCGGGTCCATGACCAGGATGTCGTTGCTGTTGCTGTAGCGGACCACCAGCAGCTGCCCGGCGAGGGCCCCGCCGAACGTGTCGCTCTGGTACTCGATGACCCCGTTCGGCGACTTGTTGAAGCCGAAGTCGTAGGCGGCCCCGCGGTAGTTGCGGTCCGGCAGGGTGCCCACCGGGTACCGGTTGGTGTCGGCCGCGGCCTCGCCCGGGTCCAGGCCCGCGGTCGGGTTGCCGCCGTTCAGCACCCACTCGCAGCGCAGGGGGTTCGGGTGGCCGTAGTAGCCGCCGGCCTCGACGCGGAACAGGAAGTCGCGCTGGGTTGGGTGGTTGTTGGCCGCCGGCACCTGCGGGCCGGTGTAGTCGCCGTTGGCGGCGTCGTCGATGCGGTCGGCGCACGACGCGGGCAGGGTCGCGGGCGTGCCGGGCGAGTTGCCGCCCGCCGCGGTGCCGTTGGTCGGGACGTAGAGCTCGCCGTTGCTGTGCCAGACCAGGTCGTAGGCGTTGCGCACGCCGGTGGCGAAGGGCCGCACGGGCGCGCCGGGCGCGAACGGGTCGTAGGTGCCGCCGTCGGCCGTCTGCACGTTCAGCGGCGGGCTGGCGATGGCGGCGGGGTCGATCTCCAGCACGGTGGCGGTGAGCAGCTGCTCGCCGCGGTCGCCCCAGGCGGTGTCGGGAGCCCCGGCCGCCTGGTTGGAGCCCTGGTTGACGTAGAGCTTGCCGTCGCGGATCACGATGCCGTTGGTGACGTGGTCCTTGGCCGACCGGGGCAGCCCGACGACCCAGTCCTGCACGGTCTCCAGGTTCGCCCCGGACATCCGGGTGATCTTGCCGCCCCACTCCTCGGTCACGTTGGAGAACCCGAAGGTGGTGTGGGTGACCCACAGCACCGGGTTCGCCGCGGTGGCCGACGGGTCGAAGACCATGCCGATGAGCAGGCGGTTGCCGCCGTTGGCCGTCTGCAGGGACTCGATGACCTGGGGCGTGCCCAGGGTCCCGTCCGGGTTCACCGGGAAGCGGGCGATCTTGCCGTTGTTGGTGGCCGCGTAGAGCTTGTCGTCGGGGCCCATGACCAGGGTCGTGTACTGGGTCCCGGCGGCGGTGGGCAGGGCCACCTGCTCGAACGCGACCTCCGACAGGTCCGGCGGCGGGCCGACGTCGCCGGCCCCCGTGGTGAAGGTGCTGCTGAAGGGGACGAAGGCCGCGCCGGCCTCGTCCTTCACGCCGTCGGTGACCTCGAAGCGGTACTGGGTGTTGGGGACCAGCGGAGCGGTCGGCGCGAGGGTGATGACGTCGTTGCCCCCGGAGGTGCCGCGCGTCGCCGCGACCGCGGTCCCGTCGCTCACCTTCACGAGCCGGACGGTGTCGGGGGTCAGCGTGGCCTCGTCGACCCCGGCCTCGCTGGTGGGCAGGAACACGTCGGCGCCCACGCCCTCGTCGACGTCGACGCCGGTGGCGCCGTTCGCCGGGCGGACCGCGGTGATCCGCGGCCGCTGCTCCGCGGCGCCGGACAGCGCCGCGGAGAACCCGTCGAAGGTGTAGACGACGTCGCCGGCCGCGGTGTTGTTGCGCCGGGTGGCGAAGATGCCGCCGAAGCCGTTCAGCTCGGCCGGCGAGCCGGAGACCAGCGTCCCGTCGAAGAAACTCGCGGGGACCGTCAGCGGGCCGATCGGCGTCTCGGTGGTGCTGTCGTCGATGCGGAACGAGCCGCGCACCTGGTTGGTGGCCGCGTCGGCGATCAGGGTCAGGTGCACCCGCTGCTGGGTGCGGTCGACCCCGCCCGAGGTCGGGTTGTTGATCTCGTCCGCCCCGGCCGCGGCGCCGCCGACCTCACGGAGGAGCTGGATGCGCTGGGAGTTGGCGCCGGTGGCGGCCACCACCAGCTTCACGTAGTTGTCCTGGTCCGGACCGAACCACAGCCCGGCCTGCTGGGAGGTGTTGCCCGCCGCCGAGGGGTTCACGACGGTGGTGGTCAGCGTGGTCGTCCGGCCCGCGGTGTCGAGCCCCACGCCCAGCCCGTTGTCCAGGCTGTTGCCGTTGGTGGTCGTCGTCGGCGTCTTGAACTGGATGCCGTTGGTGGTGGTGATCCGCAGCGCCGAGGCCGCGGTGTCCAGGTCCAGCAGGTCCGGCAGGTACTCACCGGTGGTGCTGGGCTGCACCATCGTGAAGCCGGTGCCCTCGCCCTGGGCGTCGCCCAGGCCGCCCGCCGCGGCGGAGAAGTCCAGGTCCACCCCGTCGACCAGCACCTCGTCGCAGGTGAGGCTCGAGTACGGCGCGCACGGCTCGGCCGGCACGTCGGCGGGCTCCACGGTGACGAGGAACTCGTCGGTCGCGGTCGCGTCCGCCTCGTCGGTGACGGTCACGGTGACCGGATACGGCTCGGTCCGGGCGGTGCCGGCGGCGGGGGTCCCGGTGATCGCACCGGTCGCCCCGTCGATGGCCAGGCCGCCCGGGAGCCCCGCCGCGGCGTAGGTGAGGGTGTCACCGGCGTCCGGGTCGGTGGCGGTCACCTGGATCGGGGCGATGGCCTCGCCCTCGGTGACCGTCGCGTCGGCCACGGGGGTGACCGACGGCGGCGTGTTCGCCGGCGGCTCGTCCCCGGACACCTCGGCGGAGAACCCGTCGAAGGTGTACACGACCGCACCCGCAGTGGTGTTGTTGCGCCGGGTGGCGAAGATGCCGCCGAAGCCGTTCAGCTCGTCCGGCCCGCCGGTGACCAGCGTCCCGTTGAAGAAGCTGGCCGGGACGGTCATCGGCCCGATCGGCGTCTCGGTGGTGCTGTCGTCGATGCGGAACGAGCCGCGCACCTGGTTGGTGGCCGCGTCGGCGATCAGGGTCAGGTGCACCCGCTGCTGGGTGCGGTCGACCCCGCCCGAGGTCGGGTTGTTGATCTCGTCCGCCCCGGCCGCGGCGCCGCCGACCTCACGGAGGAGCTGGATGCGCTGGGAGTTGGCGCCGGTGGCGGCCACCACCAGCTTCACGTAGTTGTCCTGGTCCGGACCGAACCACAGCCCGGCCTGCTGGGAGGTGTTGCCCGCCGCCGAGGGGTTCACGACGGTGGTGGTCAGCGTGGTCGTCCGGCCCGCGGTGTCGAGCCCCACGCCCAGCCCGTTGTCCAGGCTGTTGCCGTTGGTGGTCGTCGTCGGCGTCTTGAACTGGATGCCGTTGGTGGTGGTGATCCGCAGCGCCGAGGCCGCGGTGTCCAGGTCCAGCAGGTCCGGCAGGTACTCACCGGTGGTGCTGGGCTGCACCATCGTGAAGCCGGTGCCCTCGCCCTGGGCGTCGCCCAGGCCGCCCGCCGCGGCGGAGAAGTCCAGGTCCACCCCGTCGACCAGCACCTCGTCGCAGGTGAGGCTCGAGTACGGCGCGCACGGCTCCACCGGCGCGTCCTGCGGGACGGTCAGCAGCAGCCGGTAGTCCGCGGCGCCGGACGCCGCCCCGACGACGACCTCGTAGCTGCCCGGCTCGGCGTCGTACTCGACGACCTCCGGGTTGCCCGCGGTCTGGGAGAAGTCGACCGACTGGCCGTCCTTCTTCAGGTAGACGTTCAGGTCCGCCGGACCGCCCCACGCGAGCTCCGCTCGGATGGTCCCGGCCTGGGTGACCTCGAACGGGTAGGAGCCCCACTGCTGGCCGGCGGCGTCCAGCGAGCCGTACTCCACGGTGCTGGCAGGCACCGCGGCGTCGACGTCGGCCAGCAGGCGGAAGTCGCCCACGCCGGAGCGGGCCCCGACGATCACCGAGTAGGTCCCCGCTGCCGGGGCGTAGAACTGCACGATCTCGCCGGCGAGCTGGGTCTGGGAGTAGCCGACGGTCGCGCCGCCGGCGTCCTTGACGTACAGGTCCAGGTTCCCGGCCGGGGGCTGGGTCCACTCCAGCCGGGCGGTGACCAGCCCGGCCGACGCGACCTCCAGCGGCTGGGTCGACCAGGCGGACCCGGCGGCGTCGACGCGGCCGCGCAGGACCGTGGTCGGGCGGGCCGTGGCGTCCACCGACGCGATCGCCCGGTACTGCGCCTCGCCGGCGGCGGCGTGGACGATCAGGGTGTAGTCGCCCGGGGCGTCGGCGTAGAAGCGGATGACCTCGGGGTTGCTCGGCGTCTCCGCGTAGCCGACGTTGCCGGTGGCGGCGTCCAGGTAGAAGTCCAGGTCGGTCGCGGCCGGCCCGTTCCACCGGAGCTGGGCCGTGACCAGGCCCGCCGTCGGCACCGACAGGGTCTGCTTGTGCCACTCCCCCGCGGACCCGCCGACGGAGCCGCGCAGGACCTGCGCGGGCAGCGCGTCCTCGTCGACCGAGGTCGACAGGTCGAAGTCCGCCGCGCCGGTGGCCGCCTCGACGACGAGGTCGTAGCTGCCGGGACCGGCGGCGTAGAACTCGACCGTCTCGGGGTTGGCCGCGGAGGTCGCGTAGCCGACGTTGCCGGATGCGCCGTCGACGTACAGCTGGAGGTCCGCCGCACCCTCCCAGGTGAGGTCGACGGTCACCAGGCCCGCCCCGGCCACGGCCAGGGGGAAGCGCTGGTACTTGGCGCCGTCGGCGTCGACGGAGCCGCTGAAGTCCTCGGCCCGGGCGGGTGGCGCCAGGGGGATGAGTGTGGTGGCGATCGCCAGCAAGACGACGCACGCGAGGGCGCGGAGATCGCGCCGTGACACGGTGCTCATGGGGTTGGTTGACCTCCGGATCAGCCATACGCGGGAGGCCCCGTCCCCAGATCGACCGATCGGGCAGCGAGGCACGCATGTGAGACTGGGCGCCGGGTGGGAGCCGGACATCCCCACAATTGGGGAAGTCGGCGGCGTGCGGGGCCGCGAGCATCGCGGTGGTCGTCAAGGAGTCCGCACCGGCCGCCGAAGGAGTGACCAGGTGCCGGGGTCCGGAGGTCGAGACGTGAGCAGCGTGGGCGCGGAGGCGCGCCCGGACCGCACGGAGGCACGGCCGGGCGCAGCGCGCCGCCGTGCCGGCCTGCCCGCGGGCGGACGGCCGCCGCTGTCGGCCGCGGCGGGCGTCGTGGCGTTGGCGGTCGCGGGCGCGGTGCTCGGGGTGCTCGGCGCGGTGGTGGGCCTGCGCTTCCAGTCCCCGGTGTACGTCGCGACGGCCAGCATCCTGCTCTACCTCGACGACCCCGCGGAGGGGCTGCTCCAGGACTTCGTGCAGCAGCCCAACGCACCCGAGCGCTTCGTCGCGACCCAGGTCGACGTGGCGCGCAGCCGGGCCGTGCTGGAGCAGGCGGCGGGGCGGGTCGGGTTCAACAGCGCGGAGGCGCTCGCCGAGGCGGTGAGCATCAGCCCGGGATCCACCACCGACACCCTGTCGGTGGCGGGCAGGGCCGCCCGGCCCGACCTCGCCGCGGCGTACGCCGACGCCGTGGCCGAGTCCTACGTGGAGAACCGGCGCGCCGCCGCCGTGCAGGGCATCGACGACGCCGTGGAGGCCATCGCCGCCCGCCTCCAGGAGCTGGAGGCCCAGGCCGCCGCCGCCTCGACGTCGCCCCTGGCCCGCCAGGCGGCGGAGGCCGAGTACCAGCGCCTGTTCGGGCTGCGCGAGAACCTCGTGGTCCGCGCGGAGCTGCAGCAGGGACTGGCGGAGATCATCGCCCAGGCCGTTCCGCCCACCGCCCCCGTCAGCCCCCGGCCGGTGCGCACCGTCGCGGTCGCGCTGGTCCTGGGGACCCTCCTCGGCGCGGGCGCGGGGCTGCTGCGCCACCAGCTGGACGACCGCGTGCGGACGGCGGAGACGGTCGCCCGGCTGACCGGGCTGCCCGCCCCCGGGCCGCTGGTCGTGTCCCGCCGGGCGCTGTCGGCGCCGCGGACGGCGCCGGTCGACGACCACGCGCTGCGCCTGGCCGCACGGGTGGAGCAGGTGAGCGGCGCCCCCGTCCGGGTGGTGCTCGTCGCCCCGGTCGGCGCGGGCGAGGAACCGGCCGGCGAGCTGGTGGCCCACGTCCTGAGCGCCGCCCTGCGCCTGCAGGGCCGCGACGCGCTCGTCCACCAGGGCGACGACCTTCCGGCGCCCGGGCACGTGCCCGCCCCCCGCGGCCGGGGCCGCGACCGCCCGCGGCGCCGGCGCGGTGTGCCTGGTCGCCCTGGCGGGGCAGACGCGCACCGCTGACCTGCGCGACGCCGCGGCGGCGCTCGCGGCCCTCGCGCCCGGGCGCAGCGTGGTGGTCCTGGTGCACGCGCGGAGGCGCCGGCCCGGTCCTGACGCCGCGACGGCGCCGGTCGCCGTCGCCGGGGCGGTCCCGGGGGCGGCGCCGCCCCGGACCGGGCGCAGGGCGGCGGTCCTGCGCGCCGGCTGGGGCACCCTCCTGGGCAACGGCGCCGGGGCGGTCCTGCCGTTCCTGGTCACCGCCTGGCTCGGCACGGGTCGCGACACCGACGTGTTCTTCCTGGTCAACGGGGTGGTCACGACCGTCGCGACGGTCTTCGCCGTCGTCCTGGAGCGTGGTGTCGTGCCGTTCGCCGCCGGGCTCGGCGCGCCCGGGGCGCTGCACGCCCTCGTGCGCGCGATCGGCCGTCAGGCGGCGCTCGCCGCCGGGCTGGCCGGGGCCGCGACGAGCGCGGTGCTGGTCGCCGCGGTGGGCCCGGTCACGGGGCCGGGGAGCTGGCGCTGCGGCTCGCCCTCGTGCTGCTGCCGCTGCCCGCCCTGGCCGCCGCGAGCGCCGCGGCCGCCGGCGGGCTGTACGCGCGCGGCGTCTACCTCCTCCCGGCGGCGTCGGTGGCGCTGCGCGCGGGCGGCGGGCTGGTGGTGGGCCTCGTCGCCGGCCCCGCGCTGGGCGCGCCCGCGGTCGCGGCAGGCCTGGTCCTCGGCGAGGCCGCCCGGGCGCTGCTGCTGGACCGCGCGCTGCGCGACGTCCCCGCCGCGCGCCCGCCGCCGGCGCCCACCCCGCGGACGGCCCCGTCGCACGCCCCGGCCACGCGCCCGTCCACCGCCGCGTTCTGGCGCACCGTCGGTCCCCACACCCTGTCCATGGGCCTGGTCGTGACCACGCCGCTGGTCGACAAGGCGGTGGCGGCGCCGCTGGGCGCCGGCGCGGTCACCGTCGTCGAGCTCTGCGACAAGCTGTTCTACGCGCCGCTCGTCCTGGTGGGCGCGGGCATCGCGGTGGTGAGCGGGACGGCCTGGGCGGAGGCGCTGGAGCGCGGCGGCCCCACCGACGCCCTCCGGCGCGACTACGCCCGCAGCCAGGCCGGGGTCGCGGCCGCCGCCACCGCTGTGGCGCTGGTCTGCGCCGGCGCCCTCTGGCTGGCCGAGCCGCTGGCGCGCCGGCTGCTGGCCATCCCACCGGGCCTGCCGTTCGCCTCCACGCTGACCCTGTTCCTCGCCGGCCTGCCCTTCGCCGTCGTCGGCGACCTGGGCGTCCGCCTCGTCGTCGCGTTCCGCCGGACCTGGCTGATGGTCGGCAGCGCGGTGCTGATCGTCACCGTGAACCTCGCCGGCGACCTGATCGGCGCGGCCCTGCTGGGTCTGGACGGCATCGCCCTGGCCTCCACCGTCGCGCGGGCCGCCAACGCCGCGTTCGTGCTGGTCGTGACCTGGCGGCTGCTGCGCGGGCGGCCGGCGTGAGCCGGGCCTGGACCGCGGCGCTCCTGCTCGCCCTGCCCGCGGGCGCCTGGCCGCGACCTCCCCGGCGCTCGCCGCGGTGGCGGTCACGGCGGTGGTGGGCGGTGCGGCGCTGCTCGTGCTGCCCCGCGCGTGGCTGCCCGCGCTGGCGCTGGCCCTGGCGGCGCTGCTCCCGGTCACCTGGCTGCCGGTCCCCCGGGTGCTCGTGACCCTCAGCCCCGCCGTCGCCGTGATCGGCGTGTGGTGCCTGCGCCTGGCCGCCGCGGAGGCGCCGCTGCGGCTGCGGCGCCCGACCCCCGGGAGCCGGGCGCCCGCCCTGGTGGCCGTGGGGCTGGCCGGCTGGCTCGTCGCGTCGCTGCTGCTGACCCGCTTCGTGGGCACCGCCGTCGCCTGGACGGCGGGGTTCGCGGTGCTGGCCCTGCTGCCCGCCGCGCTCGCCCCGTTCGAGCCGGCCGCGGCCCGGCCGATCGTGTCCACCTGGACCGGGCTGGCGGCGGTCCTGGGGGTGTACGCGTCGCTGGAGGCGTGGGTGCTGCGCGACAACCCGCTGCTCGGCTGGGCCTACCGGTCCGCGCCGGCGCCCGACGGCTTCGACCAGATCTGGTCGGTGTACCGGGCGACGACCACCATGGGCCACCCGCTGGTGAACGCGACCTTCTTCGCGGTCGCCCTGCCGCTGGCCGTCGACCGCGCCCTGCGCCACCGGCGGCCGCTGGACCTCGCCGCGGTCGCCGCGACCGGGGCGGGCCTGCTGGCCACCGGCAGCCGCGGTGCGCTGGTGGCCGGGGCGGTGGCGGCGACGGTGAC
Source organism: Egibacteraceae bacterium (assembly GCA_030447925.1). Lineage (GTDB taxonomy): Bacteria > Actinomycetota > Nitriliruptoria > Euzebyales > Egibacteraceae > JAUJNX01. The sequence goes on from JAUJNX010000002.1 coordinate 438,068, forward strand.
CTGCGCGCTCGCCGTGCGCGACGCCGACGCCCGCCGATGGGCGCCCGCCGTGCTGGCGCTCGTCGCGGTGGGGGTCGTGGTCGGCGGCACGACGCTGCTGGCGCGCACGGCCAGCGCCGAGGGCCGGGACTCGCTCACCTACCGGATCGAGGTGCTCGGCGACGCGCTCGCCGTCGCGGGGGACAACGTCGCCTTCGGCGTCGGCCCGGGTGCCGCCGGGGTGGTCAAGGGCGAGGCGGAGCGCGGCGTCGCCGCGTTCCCCTACGAGAACGCCTGGGTGGAGATGGTGGTCGCGACGGGGGCACCCGGTGCGCTGCTGCTCGCGGTGCTGTGCGCCCTGGCGGCCCGGCGCGCCGCGCGCGCGGGCCGCGCGGGGGTGGCGGGGGCCGTCGTCGCCTACGCCATCACCGCCGCGACCTTCAACCTGCTCGAGGGCCACCGCCCGGCCCACGTGCTCCTCGGCGCGCTGCTGGTCGCCGCCGCCGGCCCGGCCCGCGCCGCCGTGCCCGCCGGCGTCAGCCCGCGCTTCCGACCGGTGCCGGCGTGACCGGCCTGCGGATCGGCATCCTCGTCCGCGCGCTGGGGGGCGGCGGCGCCGAGCGCACCGCCCGCGCGTGGGCGGAGGGGCTCGCGCGGCGCGGGCACGACGTCACCGTGCTGACCTACGAGGACCCGTCGCCCGGCGCGGCGGTGCCGGGGGTCACGCGGTTCCAGCGGACCGCGGCCGGCGCCCGCGAGCGCTGGACGGCGCTGCCCGGCTGGGTCCGCGACGTGACCCGGGAGCGGCGCCTGGACGTCGTCGTCGGGGTGATGGACTTCGCCAACCTCGTCGTCCTGGCCGCGGTCGCCCGCCGCACGGGCGGGGAGCCGCGTCCCGCCGTCGTGCTGACCGAGCACAACGTGCTCAGCGTCCTGACCCGCGCGGAGGGCGCGGCCGGGACGGGCAAGCGCGCGCTCGCCCGCGCGCTGTACCGGCGGGCCGACGCGGTGGTGGGGTGCTCGCACGCCGTCGCGACCGACCTGGCCGTGCGCTACGGCGTGCCGGCGGACCGCCTGCACGTGCTGCTGGAGCCGATCGCGCGGGTCACCCCGCCGCGGGCCCGCCCCGCCCAGGCCGGGCGGCCCCTGCGCATCGCGTTCGCGGGCCGCCTGGTCGCCCAGAAGCGCCCGGAGCGGGTGCTGGCGGTCCTGCGCGAACTCGGCGCGCGCGGCGTGTCCGCGTCGGCGGTCTTCATCGGCGACGGCGACCAGCGCGCGCGGCTGGAGCGCGAGGCCGCGAGCGCCGGGCTCGACGTGGCGTTCCCCGGCTGGGTCGACGACTGGCAGCCGCTGGCGGCCGGTTGCGACTGCCTGCTGCTGCCCTCCGACGTGGAGGGGCTGGGGATGGTGCTGGTCGAGGCGGCGGGCATGGGCCTGCCCAGCGTCGCGCCGTCGCCGGCGCTGGGCGTCGCCGACGCGGTCGTGCCCGGCCTGACCGGCATCCTGTCCCTGTCGACCGCGCCGCGGGACCTCGCCGACGCCGTGCTGGAAGCCGTCGACCTGCCCCGCGACCCGGCCCTGGCCGCCGGCTGGCTGCGCCGCTTCGACCCCGACCACGGTGCGCGGCTGCTCGAGCGCGTCCTCACCGCTGCCGTCGAGCGCGCCCCCCGCGCCCCCCGTGCCGACCCAGCCCCCGGTGCCGACCCAGCCCCCGGTGCCGACCGTGCCGCCCGGCGTGGCTGACGCGCCCACCCTGGTCCGCCACTACGGGCCCGGCCCCGACGACCCCGGCGGCATGTCGGCCGTGGTCGCCGCCTACCTCGCCCTGCCGCTGCCCCGCCACCGCATGGCGTCGACCGCCTCGTACCGCCCCGGCGCCCGCGCCGCGAGCCTCGCGCCGTTCCTCGGCGCCCTGGCCCGGCTGCTGGGGCCGGGCGGGGCCCCACCGGTGGTCCACGCCCACCTGTCCGAGGGCGGGTCGTTCCTGCGCGAGGGCGGGCTCGCGGCGGTGGCGGGGCTGCGCGGCGCGCGGGTGGTCGTGTCGCTGCACGGCGCGGACTTCGCGCCGTTCGCGGCCCGGTGCCCGCGGCTGGTGCGCGCCGTGCTGGCCCGCGCCGACGTCGTCGTCGCCCTGGGGCCGGCGGGGGCGGACGCGGTCGCGCCGCTGCTGGGACCCCGCACCCGGCTCGCCGTCGTCCCCAACCCGGTCGGCCTGCCGCCGCACCCGGGCCCGGCGGGCGACCGGCCGGAGACGGTGGTGTTCGCCGGGGAGGTGGGGCGGCGCAAGGGCGTCGACGTCCTCCTCGCCGCCTGGCCCCGGGTCCGCGCCGCGCGGCCGGGCGCGCGGCTGGTCCTCGCCGGGCCGCCCGGCGACGTCGCGCCCCCACCCCTGCCCGGCGTCGACGTGCTGGGCGCGCGCCCGCGCGCCGCCGTGGGCGACCTGCTGGCCGGCGCCCGCGCGGCGGTCCTGCCGTCGCGCGCGGAGGTGCTGCCCGTGTTCCTGCTGGAGGCGATGGCCGCGGCGCGGCCCGTCGTCGCCACGCCGGTCGGGGAGGTGGCGCACCTGGTCGACGGCGCGGGGGTGCTGGTCCGCCCGGGCGACCCCGCCGCGCTGGCCGGGGCGCTGGTGGACGTGCTGACCGACCCCGGCCTCGCGACCGCGCGGGGCGAGGCGGGCCGGAGGCGGGTGGCGGGGCCCACGCGCCCGCGGCCGTGGCGGCCGAGCTGGCCGCCCTCTACGACCCGCCCGGGCGGCGCAGCGTCACGTAGACGCTCACCGTGCAGTAGCGCGCCAGCGGCGGGACCGCCCTGCCCACCCACCCCAGCACGGGCAGCAGACGCTTGTCGCCCCGGTTGGTCCGCAGCGACACGACCTCCAGCGGCGACCGCGCGAACGCGTCGCGGTACTCCGCGATCCCCCAGCCGTTGAGGCCGAGGTCGGCCAGGGTCGCGACCTCGCGGCCGCGACGGCGGGCGCGCGCCACGACACCGCGCTCGCCCAGCACCAGGTGCGCCCAGGGGACGCGCAGCCCGGCCGCCCCGTGGTCGCCCCACGGGCTGGGGTACAGCGGGCTGAAGCCGGCCAGCACCACCCCGCCGGGGCGGAGCCGGGCGGCGAGCGCCGCCAGCACGCCGGGCAGGTCCTGCACGTGCTCGAAGGTGTCCTTGGACACGACCGCGTCGAACCGGCGGTCGAGGTCGCCCACGTCGGCGGTGGCGAAGGCCAGCCGGTCGGCGAGCTCCGGGTGCGCCGACGCGGCGTGCTCGCGGGCGAAGGCCACCCGCTCCGCGTCGAGGTCGACCCCCAGGACGCGGGCGCCGGCCCGGGCGAGCTGGACCGACAGCGCCCCGTGCCCGCAGCCCAGGTCCAGCACGTCGCGCCCGGCCAGGTCCGGCCGCCCGCCCATGCGCCGCCAGAACTCGTCGCTGTCCTCCAGCTGCCACGCGTAGTACGCCGCCGGGCTCAGGCCCTCGACGTCGTGCGGGACGGTCACCGGCGCGCCCCCGAGGACCGCAGGGCCAGCCGCCACGCGGCCACCGGCGCCCGCAGCAGGTAGCGCCGCCACAGCCGTCGCGGGTCGCGGGCCAGGCGGTGCGCCCACTCCAGCCCCAGGAAGCGCAGGTGCCGCGGCGCCCGCGGGGAGGCGCCGGCCAGGAAGTCCAGGGCGGCGCCGAAGGCCACGCCGACCCCGATGCCCGCGTCCGCGCCGTGGCGGGCGAGCCACTCCTCCTGGCGCGGCTTGCCCAGCGCGACCACCAGCAGGTCGGTGCCGGCCGCGCGCACCTGGGCGGCCAGCCGCGCCATCGCCGCGGGATCCGCCAGCTCCGCGCGCGCGGGCGCCCACCAGCCGCTCACGCGCAGGCCCGGCCCGTCCGCGAGCCGCTCCGCCAGCGCGCGGTGCACCTCGGGCCGCCCGCCCAGGAACCCGACGCGCGCACCGCGGTCCCGGGCGACCTCCAGGACCGCGGGCAGCAGGTCGGACCCGGCGAGCTGCTCCCAGGGCCGTCCGGTGAGCAGCCGGGCGGCCCAGACCAGCGGGCGGCCGTCGAGCAGCACCAGCCAGCGCGCCGCCCCGCGCGGGGTCGGCAGGGGCCGGTCGCCGCCGAACACGTCGAGGTGGTCCAGGTTCGCCGAGGCGACCAGCAGCGGTGGGCCGGCCGCGGGCAGGTGCGCCGCGACCGCCGCCAGGAGGTCCCCGCGGTTGAGCAGGTCCACGCGCAGGCCGCCCAGCACGACCTGCGGACCCGCGACCGCATGCGTCGGCACGGATTCATCAATGTTGTCGATGGCCGCTCCCCCCACTCCCGCGATCCTCAGAACTCTCGACGCAGCGCGGCGGTCACCCGTTCCGGGTCGCGCGGCGGTCGGGTCCGGGCAGCTCTACGCGGGATCGGGTCGTGATGTTCATCGACGTCGCGCAGGACCTGCCGTCGACGGTCTTCGTCGGCGGCGGCACGGCGCCAGCGCCCCTCCGCGCGGGGGACGGCGGCTGGCCGAAGCGCGCGCTCGACGTGGTCGGCGCCGCGGCCCTGCTGCTGGTCTTCGCGCCGCTGCTGCTGGCGCTGGCGGCGCTGGTGCTGGTATCGGACGGACACGCGCCGTTCTTCACCCAGCAGCGCGCCGGGCTCCTGGGGCGGCCCTTCGCGCTGTACAAGCTGCGCACGATGGTCCCCGACGCCGAGGCGCGCAAGGCGGCCCTGGCGGACCGCAACGAGCGCACCGGGCCGGCGTTCAAGCTGCGCGACGACCCGCGAGTCACGCCGGTGGGGCGGTTCCTGCGCCGGACCAGCCTGGACGAGCTGCCCCAGCTGCTCAACGTCCTGCAGGGCCACATGTCCCTGGTCGGGCCCCGGCCCGCGACGACCGAGGAGGTGGCGGCCTACCTCCCCCGCCACCGCACCCGCCTTGCGGTGAAGCCGGGGCTCACCGGCCTGTGGCAGGTGACGGCGCGCGACGACCCGGACTTCGAGCGCTGGGTCGAGATCGACCTGCGCTACATCCGCACGCGCACCCTGTGGCTGGACCTGCGGCTGCTGGCGCTCACGCCCCTGGCGCTGTTCCGCCACCCCGGCCGCTAGCTGCCGGTGCGGCGCAGGACGGCCGCCGGGGTGGCGAGGAGGATGGCGAGGTCGCGCAGGAGGGTGATGCGGGCCACGTAGGCGAGGTCGACGTCCACGTGCTCGTGGAGGAGGCCGTCGCCGCGGGCGGAGACCTGCCACCGGCCGGTGAGGCCGGGGCGGACGCGGTGGCGGGGGTGCTCGCGCAGGCCGTAGCGGTCGACGACCTCGGTGAGCTCGGGGCGGGGGCCGACCAGGGACATGTCGCCGCGCACGACGTTCCACAGCTGGGGCAGCTCGTCGAGGCTTGAGCGGCGCAGGAACCGGCCCAGGGGCGTGTGGCGCGGGTCCGCCGTGGACTTGTGGGTCTTGCGCCGGTCCCCCGCGCGGTCGCGGGCGCGGTCCTGGGCGCGGCGCTCCGCGCGGACCCGGCGGTCGGTCTTCATGGTCCGGAACTTGTAGAGCGTGAAGGCCGCGCCGCCGCGACCGACGCGGGACTGGCGGAACAGCACCGGCGCGCCGAGCACGATGCGGACCGCCACCGCGACCCCGGCGAGGACCGGCCACAGCGCGATCAGCAGCACCACCGCCCCCGCCAGGTCCAGCGCGCGCTTGCCGCGCCGCTCGTACCAGGTCGGCGAGGGCGCGGCGGCAGGCGCCTCCCGTCCCGTCCGCCGCAGTTGTCGCACCACGCGGAGAGGCTCGACCGGGGCGCCGGACGACTTGAGAAGTCGGTGGCCGTGGCGCAGCCTGCGGCCATGCCCGTCAAGATCGTGCCCTCCGTCCTGCCCGCCGACTTCTCCCGCCTGGGCGAGGAGACCGCCGCGCTGTCCGGGGCGGGCGTCGACCGCATCCACTGGGACGCGATGGACGGCGAGTTCGTGCCCAACCTCACGTTCGGCCCGGAGGTGATCGGCGCGTGCCGCCCCCACGCCACCTGCGGGTTCGAGGCGCACCTGATGTGCTGGCGCCCCGAGGAGCTGTTCACCCGCTACGTCGAGGCGGGCTGCGAGCTGCTCCTGGTCCACCCCGAGACCCTGCGCCAGCCCCACCAGGCCTACCGCCAGATCCGCGAGCTGGGCGCCCGCGCGGGGGTCGCCCTGTCGCCCGCGACCCCGCTGACCCTGGTCGAGCACGTCCTGGACGTCATCGACCTGATCCTGGTCATGACCGTCAACCCGGGGTTCGGCGGGCAGGTCTACCTGTCGTCGATGGAGCCCAAGGTCGCCGCCGCCCGCGCGCTGATCGCCGCCAGCGGCCGCCCGATCGAGCTGGAGGTCGACGGCGGCATCGGGCCCGACACCATCGCGGCCCCCGCGGCCGCCGGCGCCGATGTCTTCGTCAGCGGCAGCGCGCTGTTCCGCTACCCGACCCGCCGCGAGGGCGTGGACGACCTGCGTGCCCGGGCGCTGCGCGCGCGTGGCGAGCAGCCCGGCGGGTAGGGGCAGGCCGGGGGGTCGCAGAGCGCGAGGAGACCCAGGATGAGCACGCAGGACGTGGCGGACCGGTTCGTGGAGGCCCTGTGGGCCCTGGAGGGCGACCAGCGCGAGATGGACCCGATCGTGGCGGTCTTCGCCGACGACGCCGCGATCGGCAACGTGGTCGCGGCGCGCACCTTCGAGGGCCCCGACGGCGCCCGCGACTTCTGGCGCGAGTACCGGTCGGTCTTCGACGACATGCGCTCGGAGTTCCGCACCCGCACGATCCAGGACGACCGCGCCGTGCTGGAGTGGCGCACGCGCGGGACGCTGGTCCACGGCGAGGCCGTGGACTACGAGGGCGTGAGCGTGCTGGAGGTCGACGGCGACCGCGCCCGGCGCTTCACCGCCTACTTCAACCCCCGCCACCTCGGCCAGCCGACCCGGCTGGAGGGCGCCGCCGGCTAGCGCCCCGCCGCAGGGCCGCGTCCTGCTTGCGGGCGGCGTGGGCCTGCTCGCGCTGGAGCGTGCGGTAGCTGTCGAGCCGCGCCGGGTCCAGCGTCCCGTCCGCCAGCGCCGCGGTGACCGCGCAGCCGGGCTCGCTGGCGTGCCCGCAGTCGCTGAACCGGCAGGACGCGGCCAGCTCCTCGACGTCGGCGAAGGTCTCGCCGAGGCCCTCGTCGGCGTCCCACAGGGCCAGCTCCCGGACCCCCGGCGTGTCGATGAGCAGGGCGCCGCCGGCGAGGCGCAGGAGCTGGCGGGCGGTGGTGGTGTGCCGGCCGCGGCCGTCCTCGCGGATCTCACCGGTGGCCATCACGTCGCCGCCGATCAGCCGGTTCGCCAGGGTCGACTTGCCCGTCCCCGACGGCCCCACCAGCACCGCCGTCCGGCCGGGCCGCAGGTGCGCCGCCAGCTCGTCCACGCCGGCACCCGTGACCGCGCTGAGGGCGACGACGCCGGCGCCCACGGTCGCCGCCCGCACCTCCTCGGCGGTGCCGTCCGGGTCCGCCGCCCGGTCGGCCTTGGTGAGCACCACCACCGGGGTCGTGCCGCCCTGCCAGGCCAGGGTCAGGAAGCGGTCCAAGCGGCGGAGGTTGACCGGCTGGTCCAGCGCCACGGCGATGAGGGTCAGGTCGACGTTGGCGGCCAGGACCTGGACGTCCTCGGCGCGGTCCTCGGGCGCCTGGCGCACCAGGACCCCGCGGCGGGGCAGGACGGCGGCGACGACGGGGTCGCCGTCGATGCGGTCGGGCCCCAGGGCCACCCAGTCGCCCACGACGGCGCGGTCCGTGCCCGAGCGGGACCGGCGCGGGGGGACGCGGGCGCGCAGGGCGCCGCCGACCCCCTCGACGGTGAGGTGGCCCCCGCGGTCGGCGCGGGCGACGCGCGCGGGCGTGCGGGACGCTTCGGGCAGGTCGTGGAGCGCGGCGGCCAGGACGTCGTCCCAGCCGAGCGCGCGCAGGTCGTGCACGGGGTCTCCTCGGGGAGGTGCGGTTCGCCCGGGACCCGCGCGTGCGCCGTCAGCGGCGCAGGGGGCTCCGGGAGCAGAGCGCGGCGACGTAGACGTCCACGGGCATCGCACGCCACCTCCTCCGGTCGGGCCGAACCCGGGCAGCGTACCGCGCGGGTGGCCGCTGGTCCTCCCTTGGGCCACTTCCCTAGGGGAAACCATGGCCCGGGGCTAGGCTCGACCCGTCCTCGGGGGGGCGGCCGCGCAGCGGCGCGGACGGGAACGTCCCCCTGTCGCCGACGACGTCGACAGGAGCGCCACGACCATGACGCCGGGCTATTCGGGTCCGCTGGAGCGCGGCGGCCGCCGCCTCGCGGACCGGGCGCTCGCGGTGCTGGGGGTGCAGCGCACGGAGCGCGTCCGCCTGCGCACCCCCGCCGTCGCCGCCGGGTCCTGCGCCGGGCTGCTGGGGGGCCTGGTGGTCGGCGGGCTGCTCGTCGCGCAGGGCCTGCTCGCGGCGGGCGGCCTGGTCGCCCACGTCGCGCTGGCGACCGGCGCCGGGGCGCTGTTCGGCGCCGCGTTCGGCCACCGCGCCAACGGCCACGGCGCGATCGTCGGCAGCGGCCTGGTCGTCGGCCTGCTGTGGTGGCTCGTGCGGTCCCTGACCATCGGGCCGCTGGTCACCGGCGCCGGCGCGGCGTGGTCGCTCGCGGCGGCGGGCGCCGCGGTGCCCGATCTCGTCGGCGCCCTGCTGCTGGGCGGCGCGCTGGGGGTCGGCGTGCCGGTGCTGGCGCCGGTGCTGGTGCGCGCGTTCCCGACCCTGGCGGAGGAGCGGGCCGCCCCGCCGGCGGAGCCCGTCCGCGTCGTCGTCGTCGGCGGGGGCTTCGGCGGGATCACCACCGCCCAGACGCTGGACCGGGTCCTGCCCCGCGGGCGGCCCGTCGACATCACCGTGGTCAGCGCCAGCAACTACCTGCTGTTCACCCCGATGCTCGCCGAGGTCGCGTCCAGCGCCCTGGAGCCGCAGCACATCAGCGTCCCCCTGCGCGCGTTCGCCCCGGGCGTGACCTTCCGCCACGCGCGGGTCGACGCCGTGGACACCGCCGCGCAACGCGTGCGCCTGGCCGCCGGACCCGCGACCCCCCCGGAGGACCTGCCCTACGACCACCTGGTGATGGCGGTCGGCGGGATCCCCAACTACCGCGACCTGCCCGGGGTCGAGGAGCACGCGCTCACGCTGAAGACGCTCGAGGACGCGACCGGGCTGCGCAACCACGTCATCAGCCAGCTGGAGCGCGCGGACGTCGAACCCGACCCCGACGAGCGCGCCCGCCAGCTGACCTTCGTGGTCGCGGGCGGCGGCTTCGCCGGCGCCGAGCTGATCGCCGAGCTGTTCGACCTCGTCCACGGCGTGCGCCGGTACTACCGCGGCATCCAGCGCGACCGGCTGCGCTTCGTGCTGGTCCACTCCCAGGAGCGGATCCTGCCGGAGCTCAGCGAGGGGCTGGCCGGGTACGCCCTGCGCAAGCTGCGGGACAAGGGCATCGAGTTCCGGCTCGGGCGGCGCGTCGCTGGCATGACCCCGGCGGAGGTGCGCCTGGACGACGGCACCGTGCTGCCGACCAGGACGATGGTGTGGACCGCCGGCAACCAGCCCAACCCGCTGGTCAAGACCCTGGGATTCGAGACCCGGTCCGGCGCCCTGGCCTGCGCGGCGAACCTGCGCGTGCTCGGCGCGAGCAACGTGTGGGCGCTGGGCGACTGCGCGTCGGTCCCCGACGCGCTCAACCGCGGCACCTACCACCCGCCGACCGCCCAGCACGCGCTGCGCCAGGCCAAGACCCTGGCGCGCAACATCGCCGCGGTCCTGGACGGCGCGCCGCCGCGGCCGTTCCGGTTCCGCGCGATCGGCATGCTCGTCGTGCTCGGCCACCAGCAGGCGGCCGCCGAGATCCGCGGCCTGAAGTTCTCCGGGCTGGTCGCCTGGCTGATGTGGCGCGGGATCTACCTGGCCAAGCTGCCGGGGCTGGAGAAGCGCATCCGCGTGCTGCTGGACTGGGGGCTGGACCTGTTCTTCCCCCGCGACATCGTGCTGACCCAGGTCCCCCGCGCCGCCGCGCGGCCCGAGCTGATCGCCGGCGACGGGGCGATCGACCCGGCCCCGGCGCCCGACGACACCCTGCACCTGGCCTGGGACGACCGCACGATCGAGCGCATCCCCCTGCGCCGCCCCCGCCCCCACGCGCTGCGCGGCCGGGCCCCCGCCCCCGATCCCCGCCCGCCCTCGGAGGTGCGCGGGTAGGCCGTGTCCCCTGACCCCTGCGGGCTCCGCCCCGCACGCCGGTCGAGCCCGGCGTCCGAGGTGCACCCCTAGGCGTCCACCGGCGCCGGCGGCGCCCGCGAACAAGGAGGCACCACCCGATGCGCACCTCGCGGTCCTTCGACGCCCTGGCCGGCGCCCTCGCCGGGCTGCTCAGCGGGATCCTGCTGGACGTCGCGATGACGCGCCTGGGGCTGCTGTCCACGATCGCCCTGCTGATCGGCACCGACGACCCGATCGCCGGCCTGGTCGTCTACCACGTCGTCGCGGCGCTGTTCGGGGTCGGGTTCTCGCTGCTGCTGCCCGCCCGGCGGCTGGGCGGCGGCGAGACGATGCTGTGGGGCCTGGCGTTCGGGGCCCTGTGGTGGCTGCTCAGCGCGCTGACGCTGCTGCCGCTGGTCACCGGCGCCCGCCCCGACTGGAGCCTGGCGGCCGCGCAGGCGCAGCTGCCCAGCCTCATCAGCCACCTGCTGGTCGGCGCCGTGACCGGGCTGGCGCTGGGCACCGCGCTGCGGCCGCCGTCGGTGTCGCGCGGGTCCGCGCGCCTGGTCGCCGGGTCGCTGGCCCGGGGGGCCGTGGCCGGGCTCGGCGCGGTCCCCGCGCTGGCCGTCGCCGTCCCCCGCTGGGCCGTCCCGCTGGGGCTGCTCACCGGCGCGGGCTTCGCGGTGCTGTACCCCCGCTCCCCCGACGGTGGCGGCCCGACCGTCGTGCGCGGCGCCTGCTACGGGTTCCTGCTGTGGGTGGCGGTCGCGCTGACCATCGCCCCGGCGGTCGGCGGGCGCGACCTGGTGTGGTCCGCCGAGGGCATCCGCGCCGGCTTCGCGGCGTTCCCCGGCTGGGTCCTGGCCGGCGCGGCCGTCGCGCTGGTGCACCACTGGCTGGGCGCCGCGGGACGGCTCCTGTTCGCCGACCCGGCCGCGCGCGACGACGAGGACGAGGGACCTGGCGCCCGCGGGCTGCACGCGGCCCTCCGCGGCGCCGCGGCGGGTCTCGCGGGCGTGGTGGTGTTCCTCCCGGCACTGCCCGTCCGCGGGCCCGCCGGCCTCCTCGCCGCCCTGGCGTGGGCGGCGGCCGTCGGCGCGACGTTCGGCCTCGGCTTCCGCCGCCAGACCCACGACCTCGCCTCCGGGCTCGGGTGGGGGGTCGCCTACGGGTTCGTGTGGTGGGTGCTGGGGTCGCTCACGCTGCTGCCGGTCGCGCTGGGCGGGACCCCGCACTGGAACGCACCGGAGGTCGCCGCCGCCTTCCCCCAGCTCCTGGGCCACCTGGCGCACGGCGCGGTCCTGGGCGCCGGCTTCTTCGTCCTGCAGGCGCGCACCAGCCCGTGGTGGCTCACCCGCACCGAGGCCGAGGCGACGCGCATCGCCCGCCACCGCGCCAGCCTCCAGGGGGCGCCGGCGGTGTGGGTGCTCGTCGTCGTCATCGTCCTGACGGTGCCCCTGGTGCTCGCCGCACCGGCCTGAGGCGCCGGCGCCTGGGGCGCACCCCTAGCCGAGGGCGGCCCGGGCGACGAACGGGCCGGTCGGGGCGGCGGCGTCGGCGCGCGCCTCGAGGGTGACCGCGACCGCCTCGACGCCCTCCGCGGGCAGGACGACCACCTGGGGCTCCCCGGTCCCGCCGGCGACGGTGCGCTCGTTCACGGGGCGGCCGTCGCGGATGGTCCAGACCACATAGGCGCCCTCGCGGGCGGGCAGGCCGTCGACGGCCAGGACGGCGGTGTCCGCCGAGGCCGACGCGATCACCCGGCCGGCCACCCCGGGGGCGCCGGCCAGTTCCACGGTGCGGGCGTCGGGCGCGGCCAGCACCGCGACGGTGCGGTCGCCGGCGGGCTGCCCCTGCCCCAGGACGCCGACGGCGCCGAGGGTCACCGCCACGGCGACCGCGGCGGCCACGGCCGGCAGGACCCGGGGGGCGGACCGCTGCGGCGGGCAGGAACCGGGGGGCGGACCGCTGCGGCGCGGCGCCGGGCGCCGCGGGCCGGGGCGCGACCTGGCGGGTGATGTCGACCTGGGCCATCACGCGCCCGCGCAGCGACGGCGGCGGCGCGACGGCCACCGCGGCGCCCAGCCGGGCGGCGGTGGCGATCAGCTCATCGGCCTCCGCGCTGCACGCCGTGCAGGTGGCGAGGTGGCGCTCGAAGCGCACCCGCTCGAAGTCGGACAGGGCCGCGACCGCGTAGGCGCCCGCGAGGTCGTGGACGTCGGCGCTCACCTCGTCACCCCCATCTCGTCGCGCAGGCGGAGCAGGCCATCGCGCAGCCGGGTCTTCACGGTGCCGAGGGGCGCGCCGAGCAGCTCGGCGACCTCGCGGTGGGTGTGGCCGCCGTAGTAGGCGAGCTCCACGGCCTGGCGCTGCAGGTCGGTCAGGGCGCTCAGCGCCCGGCGGACCTGCTGGTGCTCCAGGCGGAGCTCGACCTCCTCCGCGACCTCGTCGTGGGGGGCGCGGTCCTGCCGGCCGCTGCGGACCTCGCGGGCCCGGGACGCCTGCTCGCTGCGCACCCGGTCGACGGCGCGCCGGTGCGCGATGGTCAGGATCCACCCGGTCGCCGAGCCGCGGGCGGCGTCGTACCGGGGCGCCGTGCGCCAGACCTCCACGAGCACCTCCTGCGCGACCTCCTCGGACTGCGCGGGATCGCGCAGCACGCGTCGGACGATCCCGTACACCTGGCCCGCGCAGTGGTCGTACAGCCGCGCGAACGCCGCCTGGTCACCGCGCGCGACGGCTGCCAGGAGGCCGTCCAGCACGGGCGGCCCGACCGGCTCCGGCCGGCCCGCCCCGTAACGCTGCGTCATCACCAACCCGGTTCGCGACTCGCACGGTCACGGATTGGTGGGCTTTCGTCCACAGCGCTTCACATCCGTCACACCGGCGGATGAGCGACCCCTCATCTACCGCCGGCCGCCGGGACCTCGCACCCGATCTCGTCCAGCTGCCGGAAGGCCCGGGTGACGGCCAGGCGGAGCCCCTCCACGGGGAACGGCCAGCCGTCCTGCGTGCCCAATGCCTCCTCGACCGTCGTGCCCGCGGCGTGCAGCGCCCGCAGGCGGTCCGCAAGGGTCGCGAGGTCGGCGAGCTGCCCGACCACGAACTCCCGGTCGACGGGGTCCCCGTGGCCGGGGATGACGACATCGCCCGGGTCGATCTGCTCCACGAGTCCCGCCACCGTCGCGGGCCAGTCGAGCGGGAAGCAGCCGGATCCGTACATGGGCGGGCCCGACGCCTCGACGACGTCGCCCAAGATCCAGACCCGCGCGTCCGGCACGTGGACGACGAGATCGTTGTCGGTGTGGCCCCGGCCGAGCGGCAGCAGGTCGACGCTCCGGCCGCCGAGGTCGATCGACCGGCGCGCGGCGACAAGGTCCGTCGGCGGGGTGATCTCGACCTGGCCCCAGTCGCGCGGCGGTTCGTTGCTCGGGTCGGCGCGCCACGCCGCGAGGCGGGGCCGCTCGTGGTCGTCGAGGTGGAGGGGCAGCAGGTGGTGGCCGTAGATGGGCAAGTCGAGCGCCGAACCGGGGCCGAAGTGCTGGTTACCGAAGGTGTGGTCGAAGTGCGCGTGGGTGTTGACCACCCAGCGCACCGGGCCGCGACCCAGTTCTGCGATGTCCGCCTCGATCTCCGCCGCCTCCGAGGGGGAGGCACGGGTGTCGACCAGCAGCAGGCCGTCGGCCCCCGCCACCGCGCAGGTGGTGACGTCCAGCGGCTGGTAGGCGCGCAGGTAGACGCCTTCCGCGACCTCGCGCCAGGTGGTCATGCCCGCAGGCTACGCCCGCGCCGATGACTCTCCGGCCCGCCGGCGGTCCCACCATCGACATCCCGGGGCGGGGCCCCGGCGGGGCGAGAGGAACGGGTCATGGGCAAGGTCGTCATCACCTGCGCGATCACCGTCGACGGGCTGATCGAGTCGCCCGCTCCGCGGCCGCACGGCTGGCTGGTGCTGGAGGGCGACAGCGAGCAGGCGCAGTTCGACGTCTTCGACAGCGCCGCCGGGATGCTGCTCGGGCGCAAGAACTACGAGGGGCTGGCCGGGTACTGGCCGACCGCGGCGGGCGACGGCCGCTGGGCCGACCGGCTCAACCCGATGCGCAAGTGGGTGGCCTCGACCACCCTGCGGGGACCGCTGGCGTGGAACGCCACCCTGCTCGACGGCGACGTCGCCGAGCAGGTCCGCCGGCTCAAGGAGGAGCAGGACGGGAACCTGGTGTCGTCGGGCCTCGGCGGCCTCGCCCGGCTCCTGGTCGCGCACGACCTGGTCGACGAGCTGCTGTTCTTCGTCAACCCGTCGATCCAGGGCGCCGGCGAGCGGCCGTTCCACGGCGCCCGCGTCGAGCTGGAGCTGCTCGGGTCGCGCAGCTTCGACTCGGGCGTGGCCCTGCTGCGCTACCGACCCCACGGACTCCCCGCCAGGTGAGCGTCAGGGGAGCGCTGCGAGTCGCTCCGCGACCACGTCGGCGGGCGGGAGGGCCGCCTCGACGCCCTCGCGCAGGAGCGCGCGCACGGACGCGGCGAGGGCTGCGCGCAGCGCCGCGGGCTCGACCGCGTCGACGTGGGTGCCCGCGAAGCGGGCGAGGGTGGCGGCGGGGAGGTCGTCGTAGCGGCGCGCCTGGACCGCCGGCAGCCCGTGGCGCAGGCACGCGAGCGCGAGCGCGTGGTCGCGCACGGCCCCGACGTAGTGCTCGGCCTGGAAGCCGCGTCCGCGCTCGGTGCACGCCCGCGCGTGCAGCGCGTAGAGCACCTCCCAGCCGAAGATGTCGCCCGCCACGGCCGGGGTGGGGAGGAACAGGCTCACGGGCGGCGCGGGGACCTCGGGGTCCCCCGGCGACGTCGCCCCGAACAGGAGCCGGAACCGCGGCCCCGCGGGACGGAACGCCGTCGCGGGGGTCATCGACAGGTCGAGCTGGAGGGCGTCCGGCAGCAGGAGCACGCGGTAGGTCGTCGGGCCCCGCCGGAGATCGGCGAGCCGGACCGCAACGACCCGGTCGTCCTCCTCGGCGAGCCGCAGCACACGCTCCCGCAGTGCCGCCCGCTGCTCGACCGTGAACATCCGGTGGGCCCGACAGGGTTCGAACCTGTGACCTCTCGCGTGTGAAGCGAGCGCTCTCCCACTGAGCTACGAGCCCGGACGAGAGCGCAGCATAGCGCGTGCTCAGCCGAGGATGGCCTCGAGCGCGCGCTGGCCGGTGACCTGGTCGGCCTTGGGACGCTGGCCGTCGGCCAGGGTGGTGAGGAAGATCGTCGCGCTGTTGGGCGCGCGGTCGACCAGCAGCGTCAGGCGGTCGCCGGTGACCGCCTGGCGCCCGCTGTCGACCACGTCGCCCGCCGCGTTGGTCTGGTAGACGATGAACTCCTCGACGTCGGCAACGCCGTCCACCACGATGAGCGCGTGCTCGGCGTCGAAGCGCACCTCGGCGTCGGCGAACAGGCCCGTCGGTGAGCGGTGGCGGCCGAAGGTGCCGTCGACCAGGAGGTCCCGCGTCAGCTCGAGGCCCTCGACGTTGCGGCGGTAGCCGTTGTTCTCCGCCCGCAGGTAGATGTTCCAGCCCGCCAGCGCGAGCACGACGAGCAGCCCGACCAGGGCGACCAGCCGTGACCGGCGCGGGTCGGGCGGCGCCTCGTCGAAGTCGCCGTCGTCCTCGTCGGTCTCCCGCCGCTTCGTCTCGATCGCCTTCGCGGCCTTGACGCGGCGCTCGTCGCGCTCCACGTCGGCCAGGTCGTTGGCGATGCGGCGCAGCTCCCCGACCCGGGCGCGGCACTGCGGGCAGTCCAGGAGGTGGGACCGGAAGACGCGGCCGTCGGACTCGCTCAGGCCGCCCAGCACGTGGGAGACCGCCAACTCCTCGAAGTAGCGGTGACGGTCGCCCGGAACCTGGTCCATCGTCGCAGGATATCCGTGTCAGTCCCGGTGGGGAACGGGATCGGCGGGCTGTCGGGGTCGCGGGGTCGGCGTGCGGCGGGGGTCGGCGACCGGGGAGTGGGTCGCGCTGGCCGGCAGGCGCGTAGCCCCTCGGCGGACGGGCCGGCGGCGGGTGGCCTCGTCCAGCAGGCGGGCGACCGCGACCTCCAGCTCGCCCGTCTCGTCGACGTTGGCGATGAGATCGGCCACCGCGGCGGCGCGCTGCTCCGGCGCCTCGACCCACGCCTCCAGGCGCGCGAGCAGCAGCAGCCCCAGGAGCAGCAGGAACGGGACGGCGACACACAGCGCCAGGGCCCACCACTGCAGGTTCCCGTCCACGCAGCCCCCCTGGGAATTCCCCTACGCTGGTCCCGCGCCATCATCGGCGCGACCTCCCCGGCGCTTGACCGCCGCCGCACGTCCGGGCGGACGGTCACCGGGCCCCACCGCCGAGGCTACCGTGCCGACCCTCGACGGCAGCCGACGACCGAGAAGAGGAGCGCGTGGCGGACGGGCGCCGCGGCGACGGACCCGATGACGACTTCGGGCCCGTGCTGTCCAGTGGCGGGGGCCTCCCCCCGTCGCGCCCCGCCGACGGCGGGGCCGACGGCGTCCGCCCGCCCCACGGCCGCGGCGTCGCGGCGGGCGCGACGAGACGCCCGCGCCGCCCGGCGACCGCCGCCCGCGCGGCCCGTCCTTCGCGCTGCCCGGCGACGGCCGGGGCGACTTCCTGCCGCCGCAGCGCCGCCGGGCGGTGCCGCGCGTCCCGCGCGGGGCGCGCCGGGCGCTGCGCACGGTCCTCGCGCTCCTGCTGACCCTGGCGCTGCTGGCGGCGGCGACCGGCGTCGCCCTGCTGGCGTACGCGAGCGTGTCCCTGCAGCGCGCCGAGGTCGCGTCGCTGGACGCGAGCGCGGGCGGCCAGATGAACATCCTGGTGGTCGGGTCCGACAGCCGCGACGGGCTGTCGCCCGAGCAGCTCCAGGCCCTGGGCACCGACGCGGTCGACGGCCAGCGCACCGACACGATCTTCCTGCTGTCGGTCCGCGGCGGGGCGGCGGCGCTGCTGTCGTTCCCCCGCGACCTGTACGTGACCCGCTGCGACGGCTCCAACGGGCGGATCAACGCCGCCTTCGCCAACAGCGTGGACTGCCTGGTCGAGACCGTGCGCCAGACCTCGGGCATCCCCGTCACCCACTACATGGAGGTCAACCTGCGCGGGGTCGTCGACGTGGTCGACGCGCTCGGCGGCGTCCAGGTGTTCCTCGAGCAGCCGATGGTCGACGTGGCGGCGGGCGTGAACCTGCCCCAGGGCTGCGTGACGCTGGACGGCGCGCAGTCGGTGGGCTTCGTGCGCGCCCGGTCGATCGACGACGACCTCGGCCGCATCGCGCGCCAGCAGCGCTTCCTGCGCCAGCTGGCCGAGCGCGCCGCCGACCCGTCCACGCTGCTCAACCCCGCGCGACTGTTCGCCATCACCGGCAGCGTCGCCCGGTCGCTCACCGCCGACGCCGGCTTCGGCCTGCTGGACCTGGCCCGGCTGGCCCGCGTCGCCCGCGGGCTGGCCGGCGGCGGCCTGGCCACCTACACCATCCCCACCGAGGCGCAGGACATCGACGGCGCGGCGGTCCTGGTGCCCACCGGCGAGGCCGAGGCGCTGTTCGCCAGCTTCCGCTCCGGCGCGATCCTGGACGTGGCGCCGGTGCCCGAGGGCGGGCTGCAGCCCGCCGACGTGACCGTGGACGTGCTCAACGGCAGCGGCATCGACGGGCTGGCGGGCCAGGCCCGCGACCGCCTGGCGGGGCAGGGCTTCGTCGTGGGCGCGGTCGGCAACGCCGACCCGGTGCCCACCACCACGGTGCGCCACCCGCCCGGCCAGGAGGCCGCGGCGCAGCTGGTCGCGTCCCAGTTCCCCGGCGCGGTTCTCGAGCTGGCCGACACCGCCACCCTCACCGTCGTCGTGGGCCCCGACGCGCAGGGGGCGATCGCCGCGCCCGCCCCGGCACCCGCGCCCGCCCCCGCGGCGCCCGCCCCGTCCGCCGGCGCCCCCGCGCCCGCCCTGGGCACCGCCCCCGTCCCCGCCACCTGCTGACCGCGGCCCGGCCGCCGGTTGCCCCGGCCGCCGGGTGATCGGCGCCGTTCAGCGGGTGGCGACGCGGCGGTGGACCTCGTTGCGGTCCAGGACCTGGCCGGTGGGGGCGTAGCCGGCGCCGCGCAGGAACGCGTGCAGCGCCGCCGGGTCGACCCCGGCGCGCTCCAGGACGGCGGCCTTGACCTCGAGCACCACGACGCGGGGGCGCAGCCGGGCCAGGGACGCGCGCATGCCGCGCAGGACGTCGAGCTCCGCGCCCTCGACGTCGATCTTCACGACGTCGAGGCGGTCCAGGCCGGCGCCCTCCGCCCAGCCGTCGAAGGTCGCGACCGGGACGACGGCGGCCCTGCCGCCCACCGCGTGCAGCGACCGCACCCCGGCGTCGGCGTCGCCGTAGCGCGGGTCGGCGCCCAGGCGCCCCTCCCCCGCCGCCGCCCCCAGCGCCGTCGGCACGGCGGTGACGTCCAGCCCGTTGCGCCGCGCCGCGCGGCGCAGGACGGCGACGGAGTCGGGCGCGGGCTCGAAGGCCAGCACCGTCCCCCCGCCGAGGTCGCGCAGGCGGGCCGCCGCGGTCAGGGCATGCACCCCGACGTGGGCGCCGACATCGGCGAACACGTCGCCGCGGCGCAGCTCGGCGCGCAAAAAGGCCAGGGTGGCCGGCTCGTAGGTGCCGGTCAGCCACAGCGTCCGCTGGAGGTTGTCGCGCAGGTCCAGCACCAGGCGCAGGCCCAGCCGGCGGGTGCGCACGAGCGGGGAGATCGCCCACCACCAGGCGGGCAGCGGGGTGAGCCCGGGGGCCAGGCGCCGCGTGGCCACCCGCAGGAGCGCGCGGTGGTAGCCCTCGCGGGTCCGCGCCTGGCGGCGCAGGACGGCGCCGGCCAGCGCGCGCCCCGCCCACGGGCCGGCCTGCGCCCCGACGGCGCGCACCGCCCGCCAGAGCAGGCGCGCCGGCGGTCCGTGCGCGGGCTGCGCTAGCCCACCCAGGGCAGCGGGTCCTCGGCCTCGCCGTTGACCCGCACCTCGAAGTGCAGGTGGGGGCCGGTGGAGTTGCCCGTCGACCCGACCCGCCCGATCTCGTCGCCCGCCAGCACGCAGTCCCCCTGCGACGCGACGAACTGGCTCTGGTGGGCGTAGGCGGTGACGATGCCGCCGCCGTGCTCCACGAGCATGAGGTTGCCGTAGCCGCCCTGGCGCCCGGCGAAGCTCACGCACCCGTCGGCGGCGGCGACGATCGGTGTGCCCGTCGGCGCGCCCACGTCGATGCCGGCGTGCAGGCGGCCCCAGCGGAAGCCGAACTCGCTGGTGATCGGCCCGTCGGCCGGGAAGACCCAGCCGGCGCGCGACGGCGCCGGGCGGCCGGCGGCGCCGGTGCCGTTGCGCAGCGCCAGCCGCGACAGCTCGCGCGCGTCGCTCTCCAGGAGCAGCTCCTGGTTCTGCAGGTTCTCCAGGTCCGCCGCGTCGGCCGCGAGGACCAGGCTTCGGTCGTTGCGCAGGGCCTCGGTCTCGGCCAGGATCGCGCGCTGCTGGGCGAGGACGCCGTTCAGCGCCTCCTCCTCCTGGCGGACCAGGCGGGTCTCGGCGTCGACACGCCGGCGGGCCGCCTCCAGCCCCTCGATGGTGCGGCGGTCCGACTGGCTGACGATGCCGACGTAGGCGGAGCGGCGCAGTGCCTCGCCGGTGTCCTGGGCCAGGAGCATCTCCTGGAAGGCGACGTCGTTGCCCTGCTTGTAGAGCTCGATGGCGCGCTCGGCCGCCACCTGCTGGCGGCGGGCGACCTCCTCCTGGGCCGCGGCCAGCCGCACGCGCGCGGCGTCGAACGCCTGCTGCTGGCGCGCCACCGCCTGCTCGGCGACCCCGACCGCCTCCAGCACCACGCGCAGCTGCGCCTCGGCCTCGGCGAGGGCCGCCTGGCCCTGCTCGACGACGCCCTCGCGCGACGCGATGTCCGCGCGGACCTGCTCGAGGCGGGCCTGGATGTCGGCGAGGCGCTGCTCCTCCGCGGTCTGCGCCGACGCCGGCAGCAGCGCGGCCGCCCACAGGACCACGAGCAGGCCGGCCGCGGTGAGGACGCGCGGCCAGGTACGAGGGGTGTCACGCATCGCGTTCGCAGGTTCTCCTGCCGATGCAGCGGCCGGTCGGACAAGGCCCGCCCAGTCCTTGTCACCGCGCCGCCACGTGGACGTGGAAAGATGAAAGTGGAGGTTACCCCCATGACCACTTCGACGTCCACATCCACCCCGGCGCCGCCGGCGCCCGCGCCCGCCGCCGGCCGGCGCCGCGCGCTGCTGATCGCGGTCGGCGTGGTCGGCGGGCTCGTCCTGCTGTTCCTCCTGGCGCGGTTCGCGCTCCAGGGCGCGCGCGCGGGCGCGCTGCCGGGCACGCGCGTCGGCGGGGCCGACGTCGGCGGGCTGGCGGGCGACGACCTGCGCGAGGCCGTCACCGCGGAGCGCGACCGGCGCGCGGCCGAGGCGGTCGCGGTGACCGGCGGGCCACGCCGCGTGGAGGCCACCGCCGGGGACCTGGGCTACGACCTGGACGTCGACGCGACGGTGGAGGCGGTCCTCGCGCGCGGGCGCCAGCTCAACCCGGTCGCGGCGATGGGCGACCACCTGCGCGCCTTCGGCGGGGAGACCGTGGTGCCGCCGGTCGAGATCGTCGGCGACGGGGCGCTCAACGCCTTCGTCGACCGGGTGAGCGGCGAGCTGGAGGTCACGCCCATCGAGGGCGAGCTGCGCTTCGACGGCGCCACCGTGGTCCGCACCGACCCGGCCCCCGGGCAGCGGGCGGACGCCCAGGCCCTGGCGGAGCAGGCGCGCGCCGCGGTGCTGGCGCCCGGCCCCGACGAGCTCGCGGTCGCGACCGTCGAGGTCCCTCCGGTCACCGACGCGGCGTCGCTGGACCAGGCCGAGCAGCAGGCGCGGGCCGCGGTCTCGGGCCCCGTCGAGCTGACCGGCGACGGCGCCGCGCTGACCCTCCAGCCGGACCAGATCGCCCGGGTCCTGCGCGTCGACCGGTCACCGGAGGGCACCTTCGCCCTGGCCGCGGACCCGGCGCTCCTGCGCGAGGTCGCCGGCGACCAGGTCGCGGCCCTGGAGACCGCGCCGGTCGACGCGTCGTTCGTGGTGGAGGGCGGCGCCGTGCGGATCGTGGACGGGCGCCCCGGCGTCGCCTTCGACCCGGACGCGGCCGCCGAGCAGGTGCTGGAGCTGGCCACCGGCGACGGCCCGCGCAGCGCGCCCCTGGAGGGCGAGGCGGTGACCGAGCCCGACCGCACGCTGGCGGAGGCGGAGGCCCTGCGCATCACCGAGCAGGTGTCGACGTTCACCACCACCCACCCGGGCGGGGAGCCGCGCGTCCAGAACATCCACCGCATGGCCGACCTCCTGGACGGCGTCGTCATCGAGCCGGGCGAGACCTTCTCGATCAACGAGTTCGTCGGCGAGCGCACGGTCGCCAAGGGGTTCGTCGACGCGCCCGCCATCCAGGACGGCGAGTTCGTGCCCTCCGTCGGCGGCGGCGTCAGCCAGTTCGCCACGACGATGTTCAACGCGGCGTTCTTCGGGGGCTACGACATCCCCGACCACAAGCCGCACTCGCAGTACATCTCCCGCTACCCCCCGGGCCGCGAGGCCACCCTGAGCTACCCGGCCGTCGACCTGAAGGTGCGCAACGACTCGCCGTGCGGCCTGCTCGTCGACACCTCCTACACGGCGACGTCGATCACGGTGACGTTCTGGGGCTGCAAGTGGGTCGAGGTGACCGAGTCGACCGGCCCCCGCACCAACTTCCGCGGGCCGGAGACCGTGTACCGGCCGGCGGAGCCGGACGAGGGCATCGCGCCGGGCGAGGAGCGGGTCGTGCAGACCGGGTCGGGCGAGGGCTTCGACATCACCGTCACGCGCACGCGCACCTTCCCCGACGGCCGCACCGACCAGCAGCAGTTCAACACGAGCTACGTGGCCCGCCCGGAGGTCATCGCCCGCGGGTGAGGTGCGAGGGGTGACGCGCGAGGGTTGCAGGTCGATACGCCCGGACGGCCACTGCCGTTCCGGCCGATGGGCGCCATCCCCCGAAAGAGGGACACTCGTGGCGAGGCAGGACGCGTTCCTGCCCGCGATCGGGCACGTCACATTCTTCCAGGGAGGAACGCGCATGCGGCTCCGGCTGCTGCTCGCCACCGTCATCGGTCTGGCCTTCGCCATGACCGGTGTCGCGTCGGCGCAAGAGGAGGGCGGGTCCACGGTGACCGTCGTCCACGACATCGAGAGCCTCGGTCCCGTCGCGATCATCGTCGACGGCGAGGTCGCCGTGCCGTCGCTCGCCTACGGTGAGAGCGCCGGGCCGGTCGACTTCGAGGCCGGGACCTACGAGGTCGCGGTCGCCGATGCGGCGGAACCCAGCGTTCCCCTGCTCGGGCCGGTCGACCTGACCCTCGAGGCGGGCATCGCGTACACCGTCACCGCCACGCTGGTGAACGGCACCCCGGACCTCGTGGTCGAGGAGGAGCCGCTGGTCGAGACCGGCACGCTCGCCTTCCAGCACGACATCACCGGCGGCCCGACCGTCGGCGTGGTCGTCCTGCCCTTCGGTGAGGAGGACGACGCGGTGGACCTCGGCACCGTCGACGCCGGCGAGAGCTTCGAGCAGGACCTCCCCGTCGGCGACCACGTCCTGGTCATCACCGACGAGGCGGGCGAGCAGGACCTCGGGTCGACCGAGTTCTCCATCGCCGCCGACACCGTCACCACGGTGCGCGCGTCGTCGGTCCTGGGCACCCCGGCCCCGTCGCCGTCGCCCACCGAGACCGCCACCGCGACCGCCTCGCCCACGCCCATCCGCACGCCGACCCGCGTCGACACCGGCGCCGGTGGCACCGAGGGCAACGGCGGCACCACGGCCGCCCTGGTGCTGGCCGGCCTGGCCGCGGGCGCCGTGGCCGTGGCCACCACCCGCAAGCGCGCCGCCTGACCCACGCCGCACGGCAGGGGCCGCACACCCTCGGGTGTGCGGCCCTTCGCTCGCCCGCACATCCTGGCCGTGACCGACCCGAGGGAACGACCGTGACCAAGACCACCCTGGCCGCGCTGCTGGCCGTGCTCGCGCTGGGCCTGTCCGCCTGCGGCGGCACGGAGGAGGCCGCTCCGGCGGCACCCGCGCCGGCGCCCGGGTCCGCTCCCGCGCCCGCGCCGGCGCGCCGGCAGCGCCCGCCCCGCCCGCGGCGCCGACGCCCGCCGGCGCGCCGGACGTGGCGCCCGACCCGGTGCGCATCACCATCCCCGCCATCGGGGTCGACGCCGAGATCGTGCCGGTGGGCCTGGCCGCCGACGGGTCGATGGAGACCCCGGACTTCGGGCTCGCCGGGATCTACACCGAGGGCCCCAACCCCGGCGCGAAGGGTCCCGCCGTCGTCGTCGCGCACGTTGACTCCCGCGACGGTCCCGACGTCTTCTACCGCCTGAAGGACCTCCAGCCGGGCGACGAGATCACGGTGGCACGCGCCGACGGCACGACCGCGACGTGGGCCGTGACCGCGCCGCCGGAGCAGACCGACAAGGACGAGCTGCCCGCCGACCGGATCTGGAACGCGACCGACGCCCCGGTCCTGCGCCTGATCACCTGCGGGGGCATCTTCGACCGCAGCATCGGTCACTACGAGGACAACATCACCGTCTACGCCGACCAGCAGACCGCCTGACCGCACGTCCCGGCATGGACGCCGCGACGTCCCGCCCGTAGGCTGCCCGCCGTGACGGCGGAGGAGCTGGCGGCGCGCATCCTCGCCCTGCCGGGCGTGACGGTGGTCGTGGCCGACGAGGCCGGGGGCGCGCCCCGGAGCGCCTGGGGCGACCGCTTCTTCTACGTCGAGCCCGAGCGCACCTGGCCGTTCGCGACCATCGTCGAGCACGACACCCCGGGCTTCGACGAGGCCTCGGACCTGGACCGCCCCGGCGTGCTGCGCCTCAACATCGGGATCGGGCGCGAGGCCTTCACGGCCACGTTCGGCTACCCGCCGGCGGGCTTCGCCGCGCGCCGGGACGCCATCGACTTCACCCGGCTCGACGAGGTGCTGCCCCACCCCGTCTACGCCACCCAGGGCTGGGCCTGCATCCTCTCCCCCAGCCCCCGCCGCGTGCCCGACGTCGACCGCCTGCTCGCCACGGCCCACGCCCGCGCCCGCGCCTGACGCCATGGCAACCCCGGGCCCCCTCCGCCGTCAGGGACGGCAGGAGGCACGCCTGGGGCGACGGTGACGCCACGCCCCTGTCGGTGGTGGTCACGACCCGGCGGGCCGACGGCCGGAACTGGGCGTCCCCGCCAACGGCGACAGGGTGACCCGGGCCCGCGGGCGCGCCCGTGGTGCTCGCCGGGCCGGTGGCCGGGTGCGGCCTCGCCCTGCGGGCGCGGCGTCGCGCCCGCGCCTGAGCGCGGGCGCGAAGGGTCCGCCTAGTAGGTGGGGATGGAGGGGTCGACGTCGCGGGCGTAGGCGTTGATGCCGCCGGCCATGCTCTTGACCTTCTTGAAGCCGGCGCCCTGGAGCAGCTCGACGGCCTGCATCGAGCGCATGCCGGACTTGCACTGCAGGACGATCTGCTCGGCCGAGTCCAGCTCCGACAGGTGGCGGTGCAGCTCGCCCAGGGGCATGAGCTCCGCGCCCGGGATGCGGTTGATCGCGAACTCGTGCGGGTCGCGCACGTCGATCAGCCGGTACTCGTCGCGGTGCTCGGCGTACTCCGTCGCGCTGATCTCGAACTCGCTGAACCCGTCACGGCCGTCGGCCTCGTGGTCGTTCGCGGGGATGCCGCAGAACTCCTCGTAGTCGATCAGCTGCGTGACGGTCGGGTTCTTGCCGCAGACCGGGCACTCCGGGTCCTTGTTGACCTTGATGGTCTGCCAGCGCGCCTCGAGGGCGTCGTAGATCTGCATCCGGCCGACCAGCGGGTCGCCGATGCCGACGAGCAGCTTGATCGCCTCGGTCGCCTGGCCCGCGCCGACGGTGGCGGGCAGGACGCCGAAGACGCCGCCCTCCGCGCACGAGGGCACCATCCCGGGCGGCGGCGGCTCGGGGAACATGCAGCGGTAGCACGGCCCCTGCTCGGCCCAGAAGACCGCCAGCTGGCCGTCGAAGCGGAAGATCGACCCGTAGACGTTGGGCTTGCCCAGCAGGACGCACGCGTCGTTGACCAGGTAGCGGGTGGGGAAGTTGTCCGTCCCGTCGATCACCAGGTCGTAGGGCGCGATGATCTCCATCGCGTTGTCGCTGGTGAGCAGGGTGTCGTGGACGACGACCTCGACGTGGGGGTTGATGTCGGCCATCGTCTCGGCGGCCGACTGCGTCTTGGACTTGCCGATGTCGGAGGTCCCGTGGATCACCTGGCGGTGCAGGTTGGACTCGTCGACGGTGTCGTAGTCCACGACGCCGATGGTGCCGACGCCCGCTGCGGCCAGGTACATCAGCACCGGTGACCCCAGACCCCCGGTGCCCACGACCAGGACCTTGGCCGCCTTGAGCCGCCCCTGCCCGTCCACGCCGACGTTGGGCATGATCAGGTGGCGCGAGTAGCGGCGGATCTCGTCGTTGGTGAGCGCGGACGGCTCGGCGACCAGCGGGTCCATGCGGGTGCGGTCCTCTCTCGTGGGTGTCACCACTTCAGCACGCGACGCGCGCCGGGTGTTCCCAGGCGGGTCGCAACAGTGGAAACCCCCAGCCCGAGTGCGAGCAGGAGCGCGGCCACGACGGCGGGGCCCACGTGCACGAGGTCGTCGTAGCCGACCACCGGGTGGATCGCGATGGCCGCGCCGAACCCGAGCGTGCCGGCGAGGCCGAGGGCCTCGCGCAGGCTGCGCGGCGTCCCCGCACACCACACGCACAGCGCCGCGACGAGGCCGGTGGTCAGGACCCCGCCCCCGAACCCGACGCGGTCGTGGGCCATGAGCGGCACGAGCCGGGGGTCGACCGCGTCGAGGCCCGCCGCGGTCACACCCATGAAGGCGAGGTCCTGCGGCACGAACACCCCGGTCACGCCGACCCACGCCACCACCGCCCCGCCGACCGCGGCGCCGATCGCGACGGCGAGCAGCAGGACGCGCCCGAGATGCCAGGGCTCCGCAGCCGGGCGCAACAGCGACCGCCACGACCGGTCACCGCGCAGGAGCCCACGGCTCCGGGCGACGCCGGTCCAGAACACCGGCAGGAGCAGCAGGGTCCCGGTGCCGTGCCAGGTGTCGAGGTAGCCCGAGTCCAGGTAGAGCAGGAACGTCGCGAACCCGACGGCCCCGCTGACGGCGAGCGTCCACCACGCCCAGCCCTCGCCATGCGCGAGCGGGAAGGCCGCGAGCCAGACGTAGAGCACGCCGACCGCGGCGACCGACCCGCCCCACGCGACCCGGTCGTGGACCATGAAGGCGACGACCCGCTCCCCCGCCACCGCGGCGAGCTCGCCGGCGTCCATGCCCAGGTGGGCGACGTCGTGGGGCAGCAGCAGCCCCGACCCGGCGACGAACATCGCGAACCCGCCCGCGAACACCAGGCTGGCGGCGACGGCGAACAGCGCGGGCCTCCCGTCGCCCAGCACCACCACCCACAGCGACTCCCGGGGGGCGGTGGTGGAGGCCATCAGACGTTGAAGCCCATGGCGCGCAGCTCGTCCTTGGCCTCGTCCGACATCATGTCGGTCGACCACGGCGGGGAGAACACGAAGTCGACCTCGACCTGGTGGACGCCGGGCAGGCGGGTCAGGACCAGGGTGCACTGCTGGTGGATCATCTCGGTCAGCGGGCAGCCCATGGAGGTCAGGGTCATGCGCACGTCGACCCGGCCCTCGTCCTTGCTCACGTCGTAGACCAGCCCGAGGTCGACGACGTTGATGCCGAGCTCGGGGTCGACGACGTCCTTGAGCGCCTCGCGCAGGGCCGCCTCAGCGGGCATGCCGTCGTCCTCGACCGCGACGTCGAAGTCGCCGGTGACGGCGTCGGACTGCTCCTCGTCGGGCCAGGCCCGCAGGTGCTCGGTGTCGCTGCTCATGGGTGTCGCCTCACTCGTGGGTCACGCGGTGCTCGCGCGCGCCCTCGTCGTAGGTCCGGATCGCGTCGCGCAGGGCCATCCAGCCCAGCAGCGCGCACTTCACGCGGACGGGGAACTTGGCGACGCCGGTGAACGCGACGCCGTCGCCCAGGTCCTCCTCACGCTTCACGCCCTCGCCGTGCATCATCAGCCGGAAGGCCTCGGCCACGTCGTCGGCGTCGGCCAGCGTGCGGCCGGTCACCGCCTCCGACATCACCGACGCCGAGGCCATGGAGATCGAGCAGCCGTCGCCGTCATAGGCGACCGCCGCCACGGTCGGGCGGCCCTGGCCGTCGTCGCCGACGCGCAGGCGCAGGTCGAGCTCGTCGCCGCACAGCGGGTTGGAGTGGTGGACGTGGACGTCGTGGGGGTCCAGGGTCGCCGAGCGGTGCCGGGGCGTGCGGTAGTGGTCCAGGATGATCTCCTGGTACAGGTCGTCCAGCGCGGCCATGGCCCCTCCCCTACCGGTCGAAGAACCGCCTGGTGGCGGCCAGCGCGGCGACCAGCGCGTCGACCTCGTCCAGGGTGTTGTAGACGGCGAAGGACGCCCGCGTCGTCGCGGCGGAGCCCAGGGCGCGGACCAGCGGCTTCGCGCAGTGGTGCCCCGCGCGGACCGCCACGCCCTCGCGGTCCATGATCGTGCCGATGTCGTGGGGGTGCAGCCCCTCGACGCTGAAGCTGACCACCGCGCAGCGCGCCGCGGGATCGTGCGGCCCGTGGACGGTCACGCCGTCGACCGCCTCCAGCGCGGGGATCGCGGCCCCGAGGAGCGCGACCTCATGGGCGCGGACCGCGCCCATGCCGATGCCGTTGACGTAGTCGATGGCGGCGGCCAGCCCGACGGCCTCCGCGATCATCGGCGTGCCCGCCTCGAACTTGTAGGGGACCTCGTTGAAGGTCGCGCCCTCCAGCGTGACGTTGGCGATCATCTCGCCCCCGCCCAGGAAGGGGGGCATGGCCTCGAGCAGCTCGGGCCGGCCGGCGAGGACGCCGATGCCGGTGGGCCCGTACAGCTTGTGGCCGGTGAAGACCAGGAAGTCCGCGCCCAGGTCGAGCAGGTCGGTCGGCACCTGCGGGACGAGCTGGGCGCCGTCGACGACCACCACCGCCTCCGGGTTGGCGGCCCTGACGCGCGCCGCCAGCTCCCGCACCGGGTTGATCGTGCCGACCACGTTGCTGGCCCCGGTGACGGTGAACAGCCTGACCCGGCCGGTGGCGACCACGGCCTCGAAGGCGTCGAGGTCCAGCGTGCCGCCGGGGCGCACGGGCACGTGGCGCAGCTCGAAGCCGGCATCGGGTTGCACCAGCTGCCACGGCACCAGGTTCGCGTGGTGCTCCATCTGGGTGGACAGCAGGATGTCGCCCGGACCGAGGGACCGCCGCGCGAGGGAGTACGCCAGGAGGTTCAGCGCCTCGGTGGCGTTCTTGGTGAAGACCACGCCGCGCGGGTCGGCGCCGACGAAGCGCGCGACGGTGGCGCGGGCCGCCTCGTACGCCTCCGTCGCCGCCTCCGCGAGGTAGTGCACGCCGCGGTGCGTGCACGTTGGCGTTGCGCTCCTCGTAGAAGTGCGTCATGGCGTCCAGGACGGCCTGCGGCTTCTGGGCGGTCGCCGCGGAGTCCAGGTAGACCAGCGGGCGCCCGTGGACCTCCCGCTGCAGCAGCGGGAAGTCCTTCCTGATCGTCTCGACGTCGAGCACGACGGCCTCCCTACAGGGCGGGGACCCGGTACGACTCGTAGCCCTGCGCCTCCAGCCGCTCCGCCAGCTCCGGTCCGCCCGACTCGACGATACGCCCGGCGACCATCACGTGGACACGATCCGGGGTGATGTAGCGCAGGATGCGGGTGTAGTGGGTGATGATGAGCACGCCCAGGCCGGGTCCCCGCAGGCGGTTCACGCCCTCCGACACCACGCGCAGCGCGTCGACGTCCAGGCCGGAGTCGGTCTCGTCCAGCACGGCGACCTCGGGGTGCAGCATCGCCATCTGCAGGATCTCGAAGCGCTTCTTCTCACCGCCGGAGAAGCCCTCGTTGACGTTGCGCTGCAGGAAGTCGGGGTTCATGTCCAGCTGCGCCATCTCCGCGCGCAGCTCCTTCATGAACTGGCGGACCGGCAGGTCCTCCGCGCGGACCGCCTGCACGGCGGTGCGCAGGAAGTTGGTCATCGAGACCCCGGGGATCTCGGTCGGGTACTGCATGGCCAGGAACAGGCCCAACTGGGCCCGCTGGTCCGGCGACATGCCGGCCAGCTCCTGGCCCTTCAGCCGCACCGACCCGCCGGTGATCTCGTACGCCGGGTGGCCCGCGATGGCGTAGGCCAGCGTCGACTTGCCCGACCCGTTGGGACCCATGAGGGCGTGGGTCTCGCCCTTGGGCACCGACAGCGTGAGGCCCTTGAGGATCTCGTTGCCCTCGACCGCGACGTGGAGGTCGTTGATCTCCAGCTCTGCCAACTCAGTCAACTCCAGGTGGTCTCAGTGACGGGGGACGGGCGCGTCGTTCAGCGGGGTGGCGGCGTCCACGTAGACGCCGCCGTCGCGGACCTCGCACCGGTACACGGGGATGGGCCGGACGGCGGGCAGCGACCGGGGTCGCCCGGTGTCCAGGTCGAACGACGACCCGTGCAGGTTGCACTCGATCGCCCCGTCCTCGACCCAGCCCTCCGCCAGCGAGTACTGCTGGTGGCTGCAGGTGTCGTGGACCGCCTTGACGGTGGCGTCGTCGAGGCGGACCAGGCACACCGGCTCGCCCGCGGCGGTCACCTGCAGAGCCCCGCCGACGGGGACCTTGGCGAGATCGGCGACGCGCTCCACCGCGGTCACGCCCCGATCCGGGCGGCCACCTCGGCCAGCACGGCGTCCTTGACGCCGGGCAGGTCGACGCGCTCGACGACCTCGGCGAAGAAGCCGAGCACCAGCAGGCGCCGGGCCTCCGCCGGCGGGATCCCGCGCGAGGTCAGGTAGAACTCCTGCAGCCGGTCGAGCTGGCCGACGCTGCTGTGGTGCCCGCAGCGCACGACGTCGGAGCACAGGATCTCCAGGAACGGGATCGAGTTGGCCCGGGCGTCGTCGGACAGGATCAGGTTGCGGTTGGTCTCGTCCGACGCCGTCGCCTTGGCGTGCGGCTCGATGCGGATGTTGCCGTACCACGACGCCACGCCGTCACCGGCCAGCGCGCCCTTGTAGACGGTGTCGCTGGTGGTGGCCGAGGCGTCGTGGTGGATCAGCGAGCGGTGCTCGACCTGCTGGCCCGCCCCGGTCAGGTAGACGCCCAGCAGGTCCGCGGCGGCGCCGGGCTGCGCCAGGCGCACGTCGGGGGTCAGGTAGACCGTCCGGCCCCCGGTGGTGACCTCGAGGTGGTGGTGGACGGCGTTGGCGCCGACCCAGCCCTTGTGCGCGCCGACGTGGTCGACGCGGGTGCCCCAGTCCTGGGCGGTGACGAGATCCAGGCGCGCGCCCTCGCCGAGGACGGCCTCGACGACCTCGACGACGGTGGCCGCGCCAGCCTCGCCGGCGCTTGAGGCGGAGTCTGGGCCGTGGTGGTCGACGTAGACCTGCGCCCGGGCGTGGGCGCCGAGGACCACCAGGACCCGCGGGAGGGCGGTCCCGTCCGCGGTCACCGCGACGGTCACCGCGATCGGGTCCGCCAACTCGACGTCGGCGGGGACGTGCACGAACGCGCCCGCGGTGAACGCGGCGAGGTTGGCCGCGTCGAACTTGCGCTCCGCGCCGACCGCGGCGCCCAGGGCGTCGCGGACCGCGGCCTCGTGGTCGTGCGCGGCGGCGGACAGGCTGGTCGCGACCACCCCGGCGGCGGCCGCCGCGGGGGTCACGGTCGCCGCCGCGGCCGCGCCGGTCAGCGCGACGTGGGCGGCGACGCGGTCGCGCACGGCGGCGACGACGCCCTCGGCGCGCGGGGCCGGTGCCGAGGCGAGCGGCGCGGCCGCGGGCGGCTCCAGGACCGGCCGGGTGAGGTCGAACCGGGCGGGGTCGGTGTAGCGCCACTCCTCGACCCGCCGGTCGGGCCAGGGGAGGTCCGCGAACGCCTTGTACGCCTCCAGCCGGCGCTCGAGGAGCCAGGCGGGCTCCCCGAGGCGCTCGGACAGGGCGATGACGTCGGACTCGGTCAGGGTCGCCAGCGTGGCCATCAGCCGACCGAGCCCTCCATGTTCAGCGAGATCAGGCGGTTCAGCTCGACCGAGTACTCCATCGGCAGCTCCTTGGCGATGGGCTCGATGAAGCCGCGCACGATCATCGCGCGGGCCTCGGCCTCGTCCACGCCGCGGGACTGGAGGTAGAACAGCTGCTCGTCGCCGATCTTGCTGACGCTGGCCTCGTGGCCGATCTGGGCGTCCTGCTCGGCGACCTCCATGTAGGGGTAGGTGTCGCTGCGGGCGTGCTCATCGAGGAGCAGCGCGTCGCACACCGTCGTGTTCTTCACGCGGTGCGCGCCCTCCTCGATGGCGACCTGGCCGCGGTAGCTGGTGCGGCCGTTGCCCTGGGACACCGACTTCGACACGATCGACGACGAGGTGTCCGGGGCGTGGTGGACCATCTTGGCGCCGGCGTCCTGGTGCTGGCCGTCGCCGGCGAACGCCACCGACAGGACCTCACCGCGGGCGCCGCGGCCCATCAGGTGCACCGCCGGGTACTTCATCGTGACCTTGGAGCCGATGTTGCCGTCGATCCACTCCATGGTGGCGTCCTCGTAGGCCGCCGCCCGCTTGGTCACCAGGTTGTAGACGTTGTTCGACCAGTTCTGGATGGTCGTGTAGCGCACGCGGGAGCCGGGCTTGCAGATGATCTCCACGACGGCCGAGTGCAGCGAGTCCGACGAGTAGATCGGGGCGGTGCAGCCCTCGACGTAGTGCACCGAGGACCCCTCGTCGGCGATGATCAGCGTGCGCTCGAACTGGCCCATGTTCTCGGTGTTGATCCGGAAGTAGGCCTGCAGCGGGATGTCGACCTTGACGCCCTCGGGCACCCAGATGAACGACCCGCCGGACCACACCGCGGTGTTCAGCGCGGCCAGCTTGTTGTCGTTGGCCGGGATGATCGTGCCGAAGTGCGCGCGGAACAGGTCCTCGTGCTGCCTGAGGGCCGTGTCGGTGTCCATGAACACCACGCCCTGGGCCTCGAGGTCCTCGCGGATCTTGTGGTAGACGACCTCGGACTCGTACTGGGCGGCCACGCCCGCGACGAGGCGCTGCTTCTCCGCCTCCGGGATGCCGAGCCGGTCGTAGGTGTCCTTGATCTCGGCGGGCAGGTCCTCCCACGAGTTGGCCTGCTTCTCCGTCGACCGGACGAAGTAGAAGATCGAGTCCAGGTCGATGCCCGACAGGTCCGAGCCCCACTGCGGCATCGGGCGGCGCTCGAAGTGGCGGTAGGCCTTGAGGCGCAGGTCGCGCATCCACCGCGGCTCGTCCTTGAGCGCCGAGATCTCCTCGACGACGTCGCTGGACAGGCCGCGCTTCGGCTCGAAGACCGGCTTGGACTCGTCGTGCCAGCCGTACTTGTAGGTACCGAGCTGGAGGTCCTCAGCCTTCGTGGCCATCAACTGCTCCTTGTGCTTGCTGGGAGATCGTGCAGACGCATTCGCCCGCGCCGCCCGCGATCGTCTGGCGGCGCGACAGCCGGCCCCCGAGGAGCCGCTGGAACAGCGCCGCCTCGTACGCGCAGATCTCGGGGTGCGCGGCGGCGACGTCGGAGATGGTGCAGTGGCCCTGGCGCAGCTCCAGGACGGTCCGGCCGTCGGGGGTGACGTGCTCGTCCACCCCCGAGGCGAAGCCGTCGGCGTCCAGCAGCTCGGCCAGCCGGGCGGCGCGCTGGGCGGTGTCGGACAGGCCCGCCAGCGCGTCGCCGTAACGCTCCGCGTGGCGGCCCTGCCGCCAGCGCAGGAACGCGAGCAGCGCGGTGCGGCCGTGCTGGGCCTCCAGGTACTCCAGGACCTCGTTGGCGAACTCCGCCGAGCGGTCCGGGTACAGGCGGCGGGCGCGGTCGGTCAGGGTCCAGGCGGTCGCGGGGCGCCCGCGCCCGCGGGGTCGCAGCGCGCTGCTGGTGACCAGCCCGTCGCGCTCCAGGGAGGTCAGGTGGCGGCGGACCGCGGCCTCGGTCAGGCCGAGGTCGGCCGCGAGCGCGGCGACCGGCCGGGGCTCCGCGCGCAGCAGGTCCACGACCTGGCCCCGGGTGCCCCCGAGGAGGTCGAGGAGTGCCCCGCCGCCCGCGTCGCTCATACCAATAAGTCTACGGATCTGTTGCGGAAATCGCAGCGCCCGGCGGCCGTGCTCAGCGGTCGACGACCAGGACGCCGGGCGGCAGGACGGTGTCGTTCCACAGCCGGGTGCGGTGCAGCTCGTTGCGACCGCCCACGCGCGCGCGGGCCCCGACGATCGAGTCGCGGACGATGGCGCGGTCGCCGATGCGGGCGTCGGCGCAGACGATCGAGTTCACGATCTCGGCGTCCCGGCCGATCTCGGCGCCGTCGAAGATCACGCAGTTCTCCAGCGCCGTCCCGCTGCCCACCACGACGCCGTCGCCCAGCACGGTCCGGCCGAACAGCTTGGCCCCGGACTCCAGGTGCACGTCGTCGCCCAGCGCGGCGGGGTTGATGACCGTCACCCCGTCGCGCTTCACCCCGTCGCCCTCCCACATGCCGTCGTCGGTGTGGCGGCCCGCCGGCCACCAGTCGACGCGGCCCTCCAGCACGTGGCGGTTGGCCGCCAGGTAGGCGCGCGGGCGGCCGGTGTCCAGCCAGTACCCG
Source organism: Egibacteraceae bacterium (assembly GCA_030447925.1). Classification (GTDB taxonomy): domain Bacteria; phylum Actinomycetota; class Nitriliruptoria; order Euzebyales; family Egibacteraceae; genus JAUJNX01. The sequence goes on from JAUJNX010000002.1 coordinate 472,091, forward strand.
CCCTGGAACATGCCGTAGACCTGCTCGCGCTCCCGGACCATCATGGGCAGGAGCTGCTGCTCGAAGCTGAAGAAGGTGTCCGGCGGGATCCGGCGCAGGACGCGCGGGTCGATCATCAGGATGCCGGCGTTGATGAGGTGCGACGCGGTCTCCTCCGGCGCCGGCTTCTCCAGGAACCGCTGCACGCGCCCGTCGGCGTCCAGCTCCAGCACGCCGAACTCCTGCACGTCGCGGGCCGACGACAGCCACAGCGTCAGGACGCTGTCGCGGGCCGTGTGGACCTCGTGGAGGGCGCGGACGTTGGGGGTCGCGACGACGTCGCCGTTGAGCCACAGCAGCGGGCGGTCGTCGAAGATCGCCTGGTCGGCGCACCAGCGCAGCGCCCCGCCGGTGCCCAGGGGCTGGGGCTCGACGATCAGGCGCAGGTCGATGCCCAGGCGGACGGCCTCGGCCTCCACCGGCTCGAACGCCTCGGCGTGGTAGCCCAGCGCCAGGGTCACGTCGGTGATGCCGCTGGCGGCCAGGTGGGCCAGCTGGTGCACGACCAGGGGCCGGTTGGCGATCGGCACCAGCGGCTTGGGGACGTCCTCCGTGATGGGGCGCAGGCGCGTGCCCTTGCCACCCGCCAGGATGACCGCCTGGACGTCGACCACCACCGAACCCTTCCGTCGCGTGCGTGCAGGTACCCGGCCCGGACCCGGGCGGGTGTCAGGAGCGTGGCCCGCCCGCGCGCCGCCGGCGGGACCGCCGGGCCCCGTCCGGGTCGGTGCCGACCAGGGCGAGGGCCTCGCGGCCGGTGCGGCGCAGCGTCGCACGGGCGAGCCACCACAGCCAGCCGAGCCCCGCGAGCGCCGCGCCCGCGGCCGCTGCGGCCACGGCGGCGGGCCGGACGGCGAGGGCGTCGACCAGCGCGTCCGCCGACACCCCGCCGCCACCGGGGACCGGCAGCGCCGGCGCGGTCCCGTCGGGGCTCAGCAGCCCCAGCACCCAGGGCACGACGAAGAAGACGACCAGGATCACGACCAGGCGCAGCAGGCCGCCGCTCTCCACGATCGCCCGCACCGACGGGGCCTGCGCGGACTGGTAGACGCCGAACAGCGCGGCGCCGAACGCGACCACGACGGCGGCCACGACCACGGCGACGAGCACGGCCGGGGTGGGCAGCGGCGCGCGCGGGGCCAGGCCCGTCGCGCGCAGCAGCCCGGCGGACGCCAGCCAGACGGCGAGGAACAGCCACCCGCGGGCGACGCCGTAGGCGGTGGCGGCGGCGACCTTGCCCACGGCGATGGCACGGTCCGAAAGCGGCGAGGCGAGCAGCGCCTCCAGCGTCCCCCGCTCCCGCTCCCCCGCGTAGGCGTCGATGGCGACCAGCCGGGCGGGCAAGAAGGCGGTGAACGCGGCGAAGAACGCCGGCAGGTTGGCCGTGCCGGAGAACCGCAGCGGGATCAGCAGCCCGAACACGCCGACCACCGCGAGGGTGCGGGTCACCGGCCGGCGCCCGATGCGCCCGAGCAGGTCCCCGAGCTCCTTGCCCGCGACCAGGCGCCACGCCGGCACCGGCCGGTCGGGCGCCGGGCGGTCCGTCCCGGCGGGGGCGGTCGCGTCGGGGGCGGCCGCGTCGGGGGCGGCCGCGTCGGGGGCGGCCGCGTCCGAGGCGGTCACGTCGCGGGCCCGGGCGCGTCGCCGGCGACCAGGTCGAGGAAGGCGGCCTCCAGGGTCTGGCCCTCGGGTTCGACGCGGTGCAGGGCCACGCCGGCGGCGGCCAGGGCGGCGACGAGCCGGGCCACGCCGTCGACGCCGTCGACGTCGGCGCGGACGACCTCCGGCGCGACCGCGGTCCAGGCGGCCGGGACGCCGTCGAGCAGCCCGAGGCGGGCGGCGAGGTCGGGACCCTCCAGTCGCACCGCGCGCACCGGCGCGCGGCGGCGCAGGTCCGCGGGCGCCCCGGTGCCCAGCACCCGCCCGCGGCGCACGACGGTGACCAGGTCGCAGAAGCGCTCGGCCTCGCCCAGGATGTGGGTCGTGTAGAAGACGGTGGTCCCCCCCGCGGCCAGGTCGCGGACGGCGGCGCGCAGGCCCGCGGCGGCCTCGGCGTCCAGGCCGTTGGTGGGCTCGTCCAGGATCAGCAGGTCCGGGGCGGCGAGCAGCGCCCGCGCCACCGCCATGCGCTGGCGCATCCCCCGCGACAGTGCCTGGGGCCGGTCGTCCAGGCGGTCGGCCAGGCCCATGCGCCCGACCACCTCGGTGACGCGGGCGGCGGCGGTCCGGGGCCCGAGCCCGTGCGCGCCCGCGGCGAACTCCAGCGTGCGCCGCGCCGACAGCCCCTCGTAGAGGCCGTGGTGCTCCAGCACCGTACCGGTGCGGGCGCGGACCGCGCGGCCGCCCGCCGGCAGGTCGTGGCCCAGGACGCGGAGGTGCCCGGCCGTCGGGGGGAGCAGGCCGAGCAGGAGGCGGATCGTGGTGGTCTTGCCGGCGCCGTTGGGTCCGAGGAACCCGAACACGACCCCGGGCGGGACGGTCAGGTCGACGCCGTCAACCGCCCGCAACGCGCCGAAGTGGCGCGTCAGCGCGGTGCACTGGATGGCGGGGGGCTCGGCCACGGCCACCACACTGCCGCGGCGGCCGCCGTCCCGCGATGCCGGGAGGGGCGCCGTTGCGCCTCCCGCCCCGCGGCGAGGGTCAGACCCGGCCGAGGACGCCGCGGCTACTGCCGGGCGCGCTTCCTGCGGCGGACCTCACCCTGGATCATGTCGGACTGGTGCATGAACTTCCGGAGCCGGGAGTTGAACTCCTTGTCCGGGCGGGTCGACTGCTTGCGCTGGACGTCGTCCTCCCAGGACGCGTCCGCGCGCTTGATGGACAGGTCGATGCGACCGTCGTCCTTGATGGCGAGGACCTTCACCGTGACGTCCTGGCCCTCGGTCAGGTACGCGTGGATGTTCTCCACGAAGTCACGGTGCACCTCGCTGATGTGCACGAGACCGGTCGTGTCCGGCGCGACCTCGACGAACGCGCCGTAGTCGTGCAGGCGCACGACCTTACCGGTGACGATGGTGCCTACCGAAACAGACACTCTGCTCCTCTCGCGGCAACGCGGCCGCATGGGGGGTATGTGACAGGCGGTGCTGCAAGGCTACCAGCGGCTCACTTGTACCGGTAGGTGATGCGGCCCCGCGTGAGGTCGTAGGGCGAGAGCTCCACGGTGACGCGGTCACCCGGCAGGATGCGGATGTAGTGCTTGCGCATCTTGCCGGAGATGTGTCCCAGGACCTCGTGCCCGTTGTCCAGGGCGATCCGGAACATGGTGTTCGGCAGCGCTTCCTCGACGACGCCCTCCAACTCGAGCGCCGCCTCCTTCACCGACCCTGCCCGGGCCTCGCGCTTCGCTCGTGTCTCTGGGTCTGCCTGCCGCCTGGAGGGCGGTCGGCCTGTGCGTCGTCGCGCCATGCGCTGTTCGTTTCCTTCCTGACGTGGAGATGACCGCGCGCCAGCGGCGACGACGGTCACAGGGGTACGTGGATGTAACCTACCAGGCGGTCGGACAATTCCCCGGGCCGACGCGCACCTACCCGGGGACGACCAGCCCGAGCAGTGCCAGGGTCTCCGCGAGGACGCCGACGGCGCCGGCCCCGTCCCCGGAGAGCCCTCCGAACCGACGACGCCACCACGCAGCGTAACCCGCGGTGACGGCCAGCGCCAGGACCAGGACGGCGGCGCCGCGCGGGCCGGCCGCGGCGGCGGCGCACGCGGCGGCGACGGCGAGGCTCGCGGCCGTCGTGCGCGGGCCCGGCCGCGGGACGGCGCCGGCCAGCGACCCGTCGGTGCGCGCGGGGACCAGCGCCAGGACCAGGACCATCGCCGCGCGGCCCGCCACCGGGACCGCGACCAGGCTCCAGGGGCGCGGCTGGGCGCCCAGCACGCTGAGCAGCGCGGCCTGGCGCACCAGGCACGCCAGCACCACGGCCACCACCCCGCCGGCGCCGACCGCGCTGTCGCGCATGACCCGCACCGCCTCCTCCGCCGGGCGGCGGCTGGCCACGCCGTCGGCGACGTCGGCGAGCGCGTCCAGGTGCAGGCCGCCGGTGACCGCCGCGTCGGCGACCAGGATCACGGCGGCCACGAGCAGCAGGCTGGGCGCCACGGCCTCGGCCGCGATCGCGGTCGCCACCCAGACCGCCCCGACGACGACCCCGGCCAGCGGGAAGGCGACCAGCGACCCCGCGGTGGGCGCCCGGTGCGGCCCCGGCAGCGGCAGGACGGTCAGGAACCGCAGCGCCGCGATCACGCGCCGGTCCCGCCGGCGCGCCGGCCGCCCGACGGGGGCGTCACCCGGGGGCCACGTCGGCGAGCAGCGCCGTCTCGGCCAGGGCGCGGGCGGCGGCCTGGACCAGGGGGACGGCCAGGAGCCCGCCGGTGCCCTCGCCCAGGCGCAGGCCCAGGTCCAGGACGGGGTCCAGGCCCAGGCTGTCCAGCGCCGCCGCGCAGCCGGGCTCGGCGGAGCGGTGGCCGGCGATCAGGCGGCCGGTCACGGCGGGGGCGAGGGCGGCGGCGACCAGCGCGGCCGCCGCCGACGACACGCCGTCCAGGACCACCGGGACCCCGTCCGCCGCGCCGGACAGGAGCACGCCGGCCAGGGCGGCGTGCTCGAGCCCGCCCACGGCGGCCAGCACGCCCAGCGGGTCGGCGGGGTCGGGCCGGTGGTGCGCGAGCGCCGCCGCGACCGTGGCGGTCTTGCGCGCCAGCGCGGCGTCGTCGGCGCCGGCGCCCGGCCCGGTGACCTCGTCCGCCGGCCGGCCGGTGAAGGCGGCGACCAGCGCGGCGGCCGGCGTGGTGTTGGCGATGCCCATCTCGCCGGCGACCAGCAGGTCCGCGCCGCCGGTCACCAGCTCCTCGGCGAGGCCGGCGCCGGCGAGCAGGGCGCGGGCGGCCTCCTCGCGGGTCATCGCCGGACCCCGGGACAGGTCCGCGGTCCCCGCCCGCACCCGCGCCCGGCGGAGCCCGGGGTGGTCGGGCAGCGGGGTGGCGACCCCGACGTCCAGGACGGCGACCTGCGCGCCGACGGACCGCGCGATCGCGCTGACCGCGGCCCGGCCCTCCAGCGCCCCCGCGACGATCGCGGCGGTCACCTCCTGGGGCCAGGCGCTGACGCCCCGGGCGTGGACGCCGTGGTCGCCCGCCGCCACCACCACCGCGGGGGCGGCGGGCACGGGTGGCGGGCAGCGGCCCGCCACCGCGGCGAGGCGGACGGCGACGGCCCCCAGCCGCCCCAGCCCGCCGGGCGGCGTGGCCAGCCCGGCGAGCCGGTCCGCCGCCGCGCGCGCCGCCCCCGCGTCCGCGGGCCGCACGTCCCCGGCCAGCTCCCCCACCCGCTCCTCGAGCGTCACGGCCGCGCCCCCGGGGTGGGAAGGGGGGCGGCGGGGCGAGGCAGGATCTCGGACAGGGCGGACTCCAGGAGGCGGTGGCGGGCGGGGTCGCGGACGGCGATGCGCAGGTGGTCGGGTGACAGGTGCGGGAAGGTCGAGGGCCGCACCGCGACACCCCGCTCCCGCAGGGCGGCGTCGACGGCCGGGCCGCCGGGCACGCGGGCGAGGACGAAGTTGGCCGCGGCGGGCCAGGTCGTCACCGCCGGCAGGCGCGCGAGCCGGGCGGCGAGGTCGGCCCGGGCCGCGGCGACCGCCGCGGCGACCGCCAGGCGGTGGGCCTCGTCGGCGCAGCAGGCGGCCACCGCCGCGGCCGCCGGTCCCGACACCGGCCACGGCTGGCGCAGCGCGTCCATCCGCCGCACCAGGCCGGCGGGCGCGAGGACGTAGCCGGCCCGCAGGCCCGCCAGCGCCCACAACTTGGTCACGCTGCGCACCACGACCAGGCCCGGCAGGTCGGCCCGGGCGGCCAGCGAGGCCGCGGGGTCGGCGACGAAGTCGACGAAGGCCTCGTCGACCACGGTGAGACGCCCCGGACGGCACAGCGCGGCGATCCGGTCCGGGGGGTCCAGCGCACCGGTCGGGTTGGTCGGGTTGCCCAGGACGACGAGGTCGGCGTCGGCGGGCACCGCCGCCGGGTCCAGGGCCCAGCCGTCGCCGGGGGCGCGCACGACGTGGGTCACCGCCACGCCGGCGGCGCGCAGGGCGGCCTCCGGTTCGGTGAAGGCGGGGTGGACGACCGCGGCGAGGCGGATGCGGGCGGCGGCGGGCAGCAGGCGGAACACCTCCGCGGCGCCCGCGGCGACGAGCACGTCGGCCTCGTCGCGGCCGTGGCGGGCGGCGGCCGCGCGGCGCGGGCGGCGCCCAGGTCCGGGTAGCGCCCGACGTCGTCGAGCGCGGCGGCCAGCGCGGCCCGCAGGTGCGCGGGTGGCCCGTCCCCCCAGACGTTGACGGCGAAGTCGATCGTGCCGTCGGGCACCATCCGGTCCCCGTGGGCGGCGAGATCGACGTGCCCGCCCACCGCGGGCGGGCTCGGCGGGCCGGGCGGCGCGGGCAGTTGGAGCGGGCGGCCCGCGACGACGAGCAGCGCCCGGTCGGCGCGCGCCGCCAGGTGCTGGACGACCTCCCCGGCCAGGTCGAGCCACCGCCGCGAGGACGGGTCGGCGGGGGTGACGCCCAGGCCCGACTCGTCGGCGACGAGGACGACGGGCCCGCCGGGGTGGGCCGCCGCCGCCGCCCAGAAGGCGTCCGCCTCGGCCAGGACGGCGTCGGCCGCCGCCCGGCCGGCCGCGCCCAGCGGCGCCACGGTCGCCCCGGGGTCCGCCCACAGGCCGTGGGCGGTCATCTGCGCCGCCAGCCACGGCGCCAGCGCGTCGACGAGCACCGCCGACCCGACGGGTGCGGCCCGCACTGCGGCCGTGAGGTCGCGGGTCTCCACCGTCAGCCAGCCTGGGGGGCGGGCGGCCCGGTGGGCGGCGATGCGCTCCGCCTGCTCGGCGTCGCCGGGGGTCCCGGTGGCGACGTAGAGCACCTGGGCGGCCCCGGCCACCAGGTCCTGGGCGACGGCGCTCTTCCCCGAGCGCGCGCCTCCGAGCACGACGACGCGCTCAGCCATGGTCCAGCAGTGCCTCCAGCGCGGCGGCGGCCACGTCGGTGCCGCCGCGCCGCGAGCGGTTGGTGAGGGCGGGCAGGCCGGCGTCGCGCACGGCGCGCTTCGCCTCCACCACACCGGCCCAGCCGCCGGGCAGGCCGAGGACCAGGGCGGGGTCGGCGTCGAGGTCGACCAGGGCCGCCAGGGCCGCGGGGTCCCGGCCGACGACGCAGACCGCGCCGCGCCCGGCCGCCCTGACGGCCAGGCGCAGGCCGGCGGCGATCCGGGTGGTGCGCTCGCGCTGGGCGAACAGGGCGACGAGGTCGTCGCGCAGCCCGCACAGCGCCTCGACCTGGGGCAGCGCGGCGGCGAGCGGCTCGACGTCGACGACGACCGGCGCGCCGCGCCGCAGCGCCGCCGTCGCGCGGGTGAGGACGGCCTCGTCCAGGACGAGGTCGTCGGCCCAGCGCTCGTCGCCGCTGACGAGCACGACGCGCTCGACCACCGCCCGCCCCAGCGGCCCGAACCGCGCGAGGTCCACCGCGGCCCGCAGCAGCCGCCGCCCCTCCCCCGCTAGGTCCTCCGCCGCGACCGGTCCCGGTTTGCCGTCGTCCGCGACCGGCCCGCCGTCCTCGCCGGCAGCCGGCGTCCCGCCCGCGGGAGGGGCCGAGGCCCCACCCGCGGGGGCGGGCGGGGCAGTGGCTGCGGTCGGGGTGCGGGGGAGGAGGGTGACGCGGTCGGCGCCGAGGTCGGCGGTGAGGGCCGCCGCCAGGGTCGTCAGGGCCCGGCCGGAGGGGAACAGGACGAGCAGGTCCCCGCCCTGCGCGGGCAGGTCGATGCGCAGGCCGCCGGGGTCGTCCAGGGCGGTGTCGGGCAGGACCTCGACGACCGCGCCCGGCGGGACCAGGCCCCGGTGGGCGGCCAGCAGCGCGCGCGGCGCCGCGACCGACGCGGCGCCCGCCAGCGCCGCCAGCAACGCGGGGTCCGGGTCGCCGTCGCCCACGCCGGCCAGCACGACCCGTCCGGTCGCCGCGCCCTCACCCTCCGGCGCCCCCCAGGCGGCCCCGGGCGGGCGGGGGTGGCGGTGGTGGGGGGTGGTCACGCGGGCACCTCCTGGAGCAGGCCGAGACCGGCCGGGTGGGTGACCGGCAGGGCGGCGACCGCGCGCTCGCTGTAGCCCGCGGGTGCGCCGGTCCCGCCCGGCCGCCAGACCAGCGCCGGCACGGGGTCGGCGGTGTGCGCGCCCGTGGCCGGGTCGCAGCCGTGGTCGGGGCAGACGACCAGCAGGTCGGCCTGCGCGGCCAGGCGGCCCGCCAGCGCGTCGACGCGCTCCAGGGCGGCGACCTTGCCCGCCCGGTCGCGCGCGTGGGCGGCGTCGTCGGGGTCGGGGACGTGCACGACGACCAGCCCGGCCGGCAGGGGTCGGGCACCGCGGCGCGCAGGGTCGCGCCCAGCAGCAGGGCCAGCCCGGCGACCGCGCCGGGGCCCGGCGTGACCACGGTCAGCGGCCCGGGCGGCGGGGGCGGGCCGGGCGCCCCGGCGCGCGCGCCGGCCTCGCCGAGCGCCGCCCCGGGCCCGGCGACGCGGTCGCGCAGGGCCGTCCGGGCGGCCTTGGCGACCCCGCCGAACGGGCCGATCGCCAGGTCGCGCAGGGGGGCGGTGGTCTGGTGCGGGCCGGGGGGCGCGTCGCCCCACCAGGACGGCCCGATCAGCAGCAGCCGGGACCCGCGCAGGCGGACCACGCGCCCGCCCAGCTCGCCGAGGGCGGCGTCCAGCCGGGCGAGGTCCTCGTCGGCCAGGGGGGCGAGGCGGCGCCCGGCGCCCAGGACGTCCAGGCGCCACGCGCCCTCCTCCGGGCCGGGCACGATCCCGGCCGCGGCGGCCTCCAGCCGCCCGCGCGCCGGGGCGGGGACCCCGAGCAGCGCCGGGACGCCGACCTCGGTGCCGGGCGCGGTCCCCGCGGGGATGGCGCGCACCCGCGCCAGGCGGCCCTCCCCGGCGAGGCGGTCCAGCACCGGCGTCGCGGCGGCCTCCAGGCTGGTCGGCGCGCCCCCCGCGGGCTCGGCGCCCCCGTCGGGCACCAGCAGCACCCGCGTCACCGCCGGCCCGGTCACCACTCGATGCCCTTCTGACCCCGGATGCCCTGGTCGTAGGGGTGCTTGACCTTGGTGACGCGGCTGACCAGGTCGGCGGCCTCGATCAGCGCGCCGGGTGCGTCACGGCCGGTCACGACCACGTGCTGGAGACCGGGCCGTGCGGTGAGGACCTCGACGACCTCGGCGGTGTCGACCCACCCGTAGGTCATGGCGTAGGTGAACTCGTCGAGCACGACCAGCCGGTAGGTCTCGTCGGCCAGGCGCCGCCGGACCTCGGCCCAGCCCTCGCGGGCGAGCTCGGCGCTCTCCTCGAGGTCGCGCGAGGTCCACGTCCAGCCGTCGCCCATGGTGAACCAGTCGATGCGCCCGCCCGCCCCCGAGGCGGTGAGGGCGGCCGCCGCGGCCTGCTCCCCCACCTTCCACTTCCCGGACTTCAGGAACTGGTAGACCCCGACCCGCCAGCCCTGCGCCCAGGCGCGCTGGACGACGCCGAAGGCCGCGGTCGACTTGCCCTTGCCCTCGCCGGTGTTGACCACCAGCAGCGCGTGCTCGCGGGCCGCGCGGCGCGGGGCCTGGTCGGCGGTGGTCATGCGGGGATCCTCTCCAGGGCGACGGTGGGCAGGGCGGGCGGCCCGTGCTCCACCAGGCGGGTGATCGCGACGGTGTCGAGGTGGTCGGCGACCAGGTCGCCGAGACGGTCCAGCGACGCCTCGCGCACCGCGGCGAAGGTCACGCCGGCGGGGGTGAACGCGCGCCCGCGCCGCTGCGCCACCCAGCGCAGCAGCGCCGCGCGCCAGGCGTCGCCCTCCAGCAGCCCGTGCCAGGTGGTGCCGAGGACCGCACCCTCGGCGCAGCCGTCCTCGCCGCCGTCCTCGCGGGCCAGCAGGGGATCCCCGCCGTGGCGCGCGGTGCGGCCGTGGTGGATCTCGTAGCCCGCCACGGGCACGCCCGCCCCGACCGCGGCGCCGCGCCCGCGGGGCCGGGCAAGGATCTTGTCCTCGGCGAACCGGGTGGTCACCGGCAGCAGGCCCAGGCCGGGGACGCGCCCGGCGCCGCTCTCGACCGGGTCGTCGATGGCCGCGCCGAGCAGCTGGTAGCCGCCGCAGATGCCCAGGATCGGCGCCCCGGCCGCCGCCCGGCGGGCGAGGGCCTCGTCGATGCCGAGCGCGCGCAGCGCCGCCAGGTCGGCGACGGTGGCGCGGGTGCCGGGCACGACGGCCAGGTCGGCGCGCTCGACCTCGACGGGCGAGGTGGTGAGGCGGACGGCGACGCCCGGCTCGGCGGCGAGGGCGTCGACGTCGGTGACGTTGGACAGCCGCCGGTGGGCGACGACGGCGACGGTCAGCCCGTCGCGCCCCGCGGGCCGCGCGGCCGACGGGGCGGCGAAGGGGACCAGGGAGTCCTCGGCCTCCAGCGTCAGCCCGTCCAGGAACGGCAGGACCCCGAGGGTCGGGCGGCCGGTCGCGGCCCGGACGGCGTCCAGGCCGGGGGCCAGCAGCGCGGGGTCGCCGCGGAAGCGGTTGACGACGAAGCCGGCGACCAGGGCCTGGTCGGCCGGTTCCAGGAGGGCGAGCGTCCCGGCGAACGCCGCCAGCACCCCGCCGCGGTCGATGTCGCCGACCACGATGGTGGGCAGGTGCGCCGCCCGCGCCAGCCCCATGTTCACCAGGTCCCCGGCGCGGAGGTTGACCTCGGCGGGCGACCCGGCGCCCTCGCAGACCACGACGTCGAAGCGCGCGCGCAGGTCGGCCAGCGCGGCCAGCACCGTCGTCCGCAGCGCCGCCTTGCGCTCCTGGTAGGCGGCGGCGTCGGCGAGCCCCGCGGGCCGGCCCAGGACGACCACGTGGCTGGCGCGGTCGCCGGACGGCTTCAGCAGCACGGGGTTCATCGCGACCTCGGGCGGGACGCCCGCCGCGGCGGCCTGGAGCACCTGCGCCCGTCCGATCTCCGCCCCGTCCGGCGTCACCCCGCTGTTGAGCGCCATGTTCTGCGCCTTGAACGGCGCGACCCGCACCCCCTGGCGGGCGAGCCAGCGGCACAGGCCCGCCACCACGGTGCTCTTGCCGACGTCCGAGCCGGTGCCCGCGACCAGCAGCGCACCCCTCACGCCCGCCCCCCGCGCCGGGTCAGGGCCAGGGCGGCCGCGGCGGCGAGGACGGCGGCGGCGGCGGACACCGCCCGCGACAGGGTGACCGCGCGGCGGACGTCGGCGGGGGTGGGGGCGGGGCCGTCGCCCAGCGCGCCGCGGTGCTCGACGCGGTCGCCGTAGCGGTTGGTGCCGCCCAGCCCCACGTCCAGGGCGCCGGCGAACGCCGCCTCGCAGCGCCCGGCGTTCGGGCTGGGCGAGTTGCCCCCGTCGCGCAGCGCCACCCGCGCCGCCCGCGCGATCGACCCGCGCACCACCGGCGCGAGCAGGGCCGCCAGCAGCGCGGTGAGCCGCGCCGGGAACCAGGCGAGCACGTCGTCCAGGCGCGCCGACGCCCAGCCGAAGCGCAGGTAGCGGGGGCTGCGGTGCCCGACCATGGCGTCCAGGGTGTTGGCGCAGCGGTGCGCGACGACGCCCGCGGGCCCCAGCACCGCCCCCAGGCCAGCGGGGCGACGACGGCGTCGGCGGTGTTCTCCGCCACGCTCTCCACCACCGCGCGGCACAGCTCGCCCGCGTCGAGCCCCGCGGGGTCCCGCCCGGCCAGCGCCGGCAGGCGCCGCCGCGCGTCCGCGAGGTCGCCGTCGGCGACGGCGGCGGCGACGCCCAGCGCCTCGCGCCCCAGGGACCGCCCGCCCAGGGCCGTCCAGGTCAGCAGCGCGACGACCCAGCCCGCGCGGCGCCCGGCCCGCCGCTCCAGCACCCGCGCCGCCGCCGCGGGCAGCGCGACGAGCAGCGCCGCGTGGGCGACCCCGCGGCCCGGTCGTCGCGGTAGAGCACCCCCTCGACGCGCTGCGCCGCCGCCCCGAACAGCGCGACCGGGTGGCCGCGCCGGGGGTCGCCGAGCAGCACGTCCAGCAGCGCCCCCGCGAGCAGCCCGCCGGCCCGCACGCCGGCCCTCACGCCGGCACCGCCAGCCGCGGCGTCCAGTTCAGGCGCGCCACCCGCCAGGCAGGTCCGGCGGTGCGCAGCTCGGTGACCGAGGCGGGACCGGCGTCCAGCCGCCAGACCGCGGCGTCGGGCAGGTCCAGCACCTCCAGCAGCGCGGCCTTCACCAGCCCGCCGTGGGTGACGGCGACCGTCGTGCCGCCCAGCGCCGCGGCCCGCGCCAGCACCCGCCGCGCGCGCCGCGCACCGCGGCCAGCCGCTCGCCGCCGTGGGGCGCCGTGCCGGGGTCGGCGTACCAGGCCGCCAGCCCCGCCGGGTCGGCCGCGTGCACCTCGTCGGGGGTGCGCCCCGCCCAGCGGCCGAAGTCGCACTCGGCGAGGTCGGCGTCCGGCTCGGCGGTGGCGCCCCACGCGGCGGCCGTGTCGGCCGCGCGCCGGGCGAAGGACGCCCAGACCCGGTCGGCCGCGGGCAGGTGGGGCCCCAGGGCGGCCGCCGCGGCCCGGCCGCCGCCGTCCAGCGGCGCGCACCCGCCGGCCGCCGCCGCCCCCGACGTCGCGGGGAACGCCGACCGGCGCGTCGCGGCCGTCGCGGCGTGGCGGATGAGCAGACAGGTCGGCACGCAACCCTCCTCGGGGATCTCCCGTCCCCTGGGTCGTCGCGCAGGGCCAGTCTCTGGCTGCCGGATCACCGATCCGGTCACAGTGGCGGGACCGCGCCGGACTCCCACCGGCTTCCTGCTCCCCTGCGCCTCGTCCCCGGGACCCTACACCTCCCTAGAGTGCGGGCAGGGAACGGGACAGGAGGTGGCGGTGGGCCGGGTGGCGACGTCGGACGTCATCGCCGTGCTCGCGCTGCTCGTGTCGGTGGGGACCGCGGTGCTCCAGGCTTGGTCGACGGTGGTCGAGCGCCGCCGCGCCGACGTCACCGTCCGCGTCGAGCGCAGCCCCCGCGCCGCGCCGCGCGAGAACGTCGCCGTCGACCTCGTGATCGAGAACCGCGGCCCCGCCGGTGCCCGCGACGTGCGCCTGACGGTGCGCAACGCCGACGGGACGCAGAACGGGGACCTGGAGGACGACGGCCGCCTGCCGCTGTCCCTGCTAGACGCGGGCGCGCGCTACGCGCTGCCGTTCCGCTTCGCCGGGACCTGGCACGGCGTCGCGCAGCTGAACTGGCGGGACGGCTACCCGGCCGGCGGCGGGGGTCGGGGGCGGCCCCGGTCCAAGGAGATCCCGGTCACCCGCCTCATCGCGTGAGGACCGCGGGGATGGGAGACTCGGCGCCATGGACGCCGGAGAGCGACGATGACGCCGGGCGCGGCGGCCGACGTGCCCGACGAGGGCACCCTGCACAAGCACTTCGAGAGCGTCGCCGGGGAGCTGACGCGGTTCGCCCGCGACCTGGGCGTCCGCGACGCCGACGTCGTCGAGCTGCGCGCCCACCTGCGCGAGGGCCGGCCGGTGCCGCACGACCGGGCGGCCGAGGCGTTCGCGGCGGCCTACCTGGGGCTCAACTTCTGGAAGGTGGCCGCCGCGCTCCAGGCGGTCCGCCCGCGCGCGGCCGCCGACGTCCTGGACCTGGGGGCGGGCAGCGGCGCGGCGGCGGCCGCGGCGCTCGCCTACATCGATGCCCACGCCGAGCGCGCGCCCGCCGTCGTCCGCCTGACCCTGGTGGACGCGAGCGCCGCGCAGCTGCGGCTGGCCCGCCGCCTGGTGCTCTCCCTCGGCCCGGTGCTGCGCGCCGTCCGCGTCGAGACCGAGGCGGTGCGCCGGCCCCTGGCCGCGTTCCTCGGGCGCGGGGCGCCGGTGGCGGACCTGGTGCTGGCGGGTCACGTCCTCACCGAGAACGCGCGGGACGCCGACGCGCTGCTGGGCGGCATCCGCGACGCGACCCTGGCCGAGGGCGTGGCGCTGATCGTGGAGCGCCCCGACGACCCCGTCTGGCGCACCCTGACCCCGGCGCTGGAGGCCGGGGCGGTCCCCCGCAGCGAGGGCAGCGGACGGGTCAGCGCCCCCGAGCAGCGGCCCGCACGGTGGAACGGCGCCGGAGGGTACCGCTGGGCCGCGCTGCGCCAGCCCCGCCAGCCGTGGCTGGCCCGGCTGGTCCGCGACTACTTCGCCTGCTGGGCGACCCGGTCCACCGCTGCGCTGGCGCGCGTGTTCACGACCGACGCCACCTACGCCCACCACCCGTTCCAGGAACCGCTGGAGGGCCTGCCGGCCATCGAGGCGTACTGGCGGACCCAGGTCGAGACGCAGTCCGACGTCCGCCCGCGCCTGCTCGCGGTCGGCTACGACGACGACCGCGCCCTGGTCGAATGGGAGACGTGCTTCACCCGGGACGGGCGGGACCGGCTGCTGCGCGGCGCCATGACGCTGGAGGCCGATCCCGACCGCGGTCTGGTCCGCCACCTGCGCGAGTACTACGACAGCACCGCGGCACCCGTTGGCTGACCTCGCCGCCATCGACGCCGAGATCGCGCTGGCCTCGGCGTGGGCGCGGCGGGCGGGGTGGGCGCTGCTGCGCTTCCACGACCCCGGGCGCGGCCTGTTCTGGCGCGACACGACCGATCCCGAGGAGCTGGGGGCGACCTCCACCAACCGGGCGTTCCAGGCGCTCACCGACCTGCTGCTGCTCCTGCTGGAGGAGCGGCGGGAGGGCACGGCCCAGCTGACGCGCGGCGGGGCCGCCGCCCGCGACGAGGAGCTGCTCGCCGAGGTGGCGCGGGTGCTGCGGGGCGTGGCCCGCGCCTACGCGACGACGACGCTGCCCGACGGCGACGGTCCCGGACAGCCCGCGTTCCGAGAGTCCGGCGTCAACCAGCTCAACATGTTCACCGACAGCCACCTGCTGGCCGCGCTGGCGCTGCTCGACGCCCTGCCCGCCGACCTGGACGGCCTGGACGCTGAGGAGCACGAACGCCTGCGCGAATGGGGCGCGGGCATCGCCGCCCGGCGGGAGCAGGAGCTGCTGACGGCCCGCGGCGGACACCTGGGCCCGGAGGAGCAGACTCACGACTTCATCACCTTCGCGGTGCTGCGCGGGCTCGACGCGTTCCCCCACCGACCCCCCGAGCCGTACCTGGCGGGCCAGTCCGAGGGGGCGGTGGAGCCCGACCGCCCGACCGAGGCGCAGCTCGCCGGCAGAAGCGCGCTGGCCGACCGCGTCGAGGTCGACGTGCTGCGCCAGCTCGCCTACTACGAGGCGGGGATCACCTTCCGGTTCGACCCCGCCGAGCTGGCCTTCTCCCTCGCCCTGCTCGATCGGCTGGGCGTGCAGAACAGCGGGCTGCTGCGCGCGCGGGCCCTGCACGTGCTGGAGCGCACGCAGAGCGCCGACGGGGCGTGGCCCAGCTCGCGGGTCGTGTCGGCGACCCGGCGCCTGCTCTACGTGGCCAGCTACGAGGTCGCGCTGACCCTGACCATCGTCGCGCGGGGCTGGATCGAGGAGGGGGCCGAGGACCCCGACCGGCTCCTGGGCATCCTCGGGCGCGCGTTCACCCTGGTGCGCCAGA
The DNA here is from genome assembly GCA_030447925.1 of Egibacteraceae bacterium. Classification (GTDB taxonomy): domain Bacteria; phylum Actinomycetota; class Nitriliruptoria; order Euzebyales; family Egibacteraceae; genus JAUJNX01. Next base: position 487,740 of record JAUJNX010000002.1, read on the forward strand.
CCCACACCACCGTCGGGGCGCTGGAGGGCTGGGCCAGCGACCGGGCGCGGGTGTCCACCCTGCTCGAGTCGTGGGCGACCGCGGTCGTGCTGTCGTTCCTGACCCGCTACCGCGAGCTGCTGCTGGCCCACCGCAACGTCGAGGTCCTGCGCCGCTACCGCAGCACGCCGCCGTCGTCCCCGCCCGTCCTGCGCTGGTCCGACGCGGGCCCGCTGGTGCGGGCGCGGTCGCGCCGGTCCCGCGACCCCTTCCTCCTGCCCGCCGACCCCACCGGCGACGGCTCCCTCAGCCGCGCGGTGGCGGCGCGCTACGTCGCCCCCGCCGAGGCCAGCTGGATCGACCGCCCGCGCCACGTGACCCTCGCGCTGGCCGGCCCGCCGGACGGGGCGAAGGCGGCACTGGTCCGCGCGCTGTCCGACCGGCTCGCCTGGCCGCTCCTGGTGCTCACGCCCGCGGACTTCCTGGTCCCGGGCGGCCTGGACATGGTGGAGGCAAGGGCCGCCGAGGTGTTCGACGACCTCGCCAGGCTGCGCCGGGTCGTCGTGCTGCTGGACGACTGCGAGGTGCTGTTCCAGGCACCCGATGCCCTGCGGACGCCCCCGCCCCGCCGTGCGGGCGCGCTGCTGGCGTCGGGGATGCTGTCACGACTCCGCGAGCTGCGCGACCGGCGCTGGATCGTCCTGGTCCTGCCGGTCGACCAGGACCCGGACCTGCTCGATCCCCGGGTCCGGCGGCCCGGGCGCTTCGACGAGGTGCTGACCGTCGGCCACCCCGACCTGCCGGCGCAGCGCCGCTACGTCGGCGACGTCCTGGGCGACACGGAGACCGCGCAGGTCCTGGTCGAGGCCCTGGAACTGGTGCGCGACGAGGTCGTGCGCCGCGACGCCGAGATCGACCGGGGGTCGCGGCCGGAGGCCGACCGCCGGCGCGTCAGCTTCGACCTGCTCAGCGTCGTGCTGGAGGAGTGGTCGCGGCCGGGGCCCGGGGATCGCCCCGCCAGTGCACGCCTGCTGGCCGACGAGGTCTGGCGGCTGCTGGAGGAGACGGAGTGACGGCCCCCTTGCCTGCGGGACGTACCGACCGGTAACCTACTCGCGGGTAGTCAACGGCGGGGAGCACGGCATGGGGCACTACCGCAGCAACCTGCGGGACATCGCGTTCAACCTGTTCGAGGTCCTGGAGGTGGGCGGGTACCTGGGGACGGGGCCGTTCGCGCAGATGGACCCCGACACCGCGCGGGGGGTGCTGGAGGAGGTCGAGCGGGTCGCCGGCAAGGTCTTCGCCGACGGGTTCGTGTCCGGTGACCGCGAGGGCGCGCACCTGGCCGGCGAGGGCGAGGTGGTCATCCCCGACGGCATCAAAGCCGGACTGGACGCCTTCTTCGACGGCGAGTGGTTCCGCCTGGCCCTGCCCGAGCACCTCGGCGGGGCGGGCTCCCCGCCCAGCCTCACCTGGGCCGCCTCCGAGCTGTTCCTGGGCGCCAACCCCGCGACGCTCATGTACGCCGCGGGGCCGTTCTTCGCCGCGATCGTCGACCCGCTCGTCGACGACGCCCTGCGCGCGCGCTACGTCGTGCCGATGATCGAGCGGCGCTGGGGCGCCACCATGGTCCTGACCGAGCCCGACGCGGGCTCCGACGTCGGGGCCGGGCGGACCAGGGCGGTCCGCGCCGGCGACGGCACCTGGCACCTCACCGGGACCAAGCGCTTCATCACCAACGGCGACTTCGACTGGCCCGAGAACATCGTCCACCTCGTCCTGGCGCGCGCCGAGGGCTCGGGCCCGGGCACCAAGGGCCTCTCGCTGTTCCTGGTCCCCAAGTACTGGGTCGAGGAGGACGGGTCGCTGGGCGAGCGCAACGGCGTCGTCGTCACCGGCCTCGAGGACAAGATGGGCCTCAAGGCGTCGGCCACCTGCACGCTGGCCTTCGGTGAGTCGGTGCCGGCCCGCGGTCTGCTGGTCGGCGAGGTCGACGACGGCATCCGCCACATGTTCCGCGTCATCGAGTACGCGCGGATGCTGGTCGGCACCAAGGCCATCGCCACGCTGTCGACCGGCTACCTCAACGCGCTGGACTACGCCAAGCAGCGCGTCCAGGGCCCCGACCTGCTCCAGGCGGCCGACCGCACCGCCCCGCGCGTGGCCATCATCCGCCACCCCGACGTGCGCCGGATGCTGATGGAGCAGAAGGCCCACGTCGAGGGCATGCGCGCCCTGGTGCTCTACACCGCCTCCCTGCAGGACCGGATCCGACTGGGGACCGACGACGCCGAGGCCCTCGCCCGGCGCAACGACCTGCTGCTGCCGATGGTCAAGGGCTACGGGTCGGAGAAGAGCTACGAGCTGCTGGCCCTGTCGCTGCAGACCCTCGGCGGGTCGGGCTACTGCCGCGACTACCCCCACGAGCAGTACCTGCGCGACGCCAAGATCGACACCCTCTACGAGGGCACGACCGGCATCCAGGGCCAGGACCTGTTCTTCCGCAAGGTCGCCCGGGACCAGGGCGCGACGCTGGGGGCGCTGGTCGACGAGATCCTCGCCACCGCCAAGGGCGACGCGGGCAACGGCGCGCTGGCGACCGAGCGGGCGCTGCTGGGGACCGCGGTCGGCGACGTCCAGGGGATGCTCGCCGCGCTGGTGGGCTTCTTCGGCGACCCGTCGGGCCGGGGGCTGTATCGCATCGGGCTCAACACCACCTCCCTGCTGATGTCGCTGTCGGAACTGGTGATCGGCTGGCTGCTGGTGCGCCAGGCCGAGGTGGCGCTGGCGGCGCTCGCGGCGGGACCGTCGGCGGCCGAGCGCGCGTTCTACGAGGGCAAGGTCGCCTCCGCGCGCTACTTCACCCGGCGGGTCCTGCCCCAGCTCAGCGCGCGGCGCGCGGTGCTGGAGCAGACCGACCTCGCGGTCATGGACCTGCCCGACGACGCCTTCTGACCCGCGCCACCCCCCGAGCCGCCCGGCGTTTGAGGTGCACCCCTAGCCTGGCGGGATGGCCCGTCTGCTGACCGCCGACCCCGACGCCGTCGCCGAGGCCGCCGCGGTCCTCCGCGCTAGCGGGCTGGTCGCCTTCCCCACCGAGACCGTGTACGGGCTGGGGGCGGCCGCCCGCGCCGCCGCGGCCGTCGCGCGGGTGTTCGCCGTCAAGGGCCGGCCGGCCGACAACCCGCTGATCGTCCACGTCGCCGACGCGGCGGGCCTGGCCGACCTGGGCGCCGACGTGCCGCCCGTCGTGCGCGACCTGGCGGCGCGCTTCTGGCCGGGCCCGCTGACCCTGGTCGTGCGCGCCCGGCCGGGGCTGCCGCGGGTCACGACCGGCGGGCTGGACTCGGTGGCGGTGCGCGTGCCCGGCCACCCGGTGGCGCTGGCGCTGCTGCGCGCGGCCGGCGTGCCGGTCGCCGCCCCCAGCGCGAACCGCTCCGGGCGCCCCAGCCCCACGACCGCCGCCCACGTGCTCGCCGACCTCGCCGACCGCGTCGACGTCGTGCTGGACGGCGGCCCGACGGCGATCGGCGTCGAGTCGACCGTGGTCGACGTGCGCTCCGGCGCCCCCGTGATCCTGCGTCCCGGCGCCGTCACCCCCGCCGACCTCGGCCTCGCCGGGCTGGGCGGCGGCGACCTCGCGGCCTCGCCGGGCACGCGCTACCGCCACTACGCCCCGGCCTGCGCCGTGGAGATCGCGCCCGTCGGCGCGGGGGCGCGCGTCGCCGCCGGGCTCGCCGCCCAGGGGCGCGCGGTGGGGCTCGTGGCGCCCGGGCGCGCGCCCGAGGGCGTCGTGCAGGTGGCACGGCCCGGGGACGCCGCGGCGCTGGGCCGGGTCCTGTACGGCGCGCTGCGCGCGGCGGAGTCGGGGGGCCTCGACGCGCTCGTGGTCGAGGCCGTGGACGACCGCGGCCTGGGCACCGCGGTCATGGACCGCCTCCGCCGCGCCGCAGGTTCGGACAAAAGGACTAAAAACGCCCGCTTTGACGTAGAGTGTCCCTGATCTCACGCAGGAGTACGACCTCGTCGGAGTCCGGAGTCGGCGTCTCGTCCGCAGGACGCTGGAAGCGCGCCGCCATCCGGATGATGAAGAAGAGGGCGGTCCCGATGAGCAGGAAGTTGACGACGGCCGTGAGGAACGGGCCGACCAGCCAGAGGCGGCCGCCGCCCAGGCCGATGCCGACGTCGTCGAAGTCCGGCACCCCGAAGAACGCGCTGACCAGGCCGAGCAGGACGTGCTTGGCGAACGTGTTCACCACCGCCCCGAACGCGGTGCCGAGCACGAACGCGACGGCGAGGTCCAGCACGTTGCCGCGCAGCAGGAACGCGCGGAGATCGCGGAGCATGGGGATGGTGTCCTCCGGGTCGGCGGCAGGGCGGATGCCCGACGACGACGGTAGTACCTCCGACGCCGCCCCCGGCGCGTCCGACCGGACGGGCGGGTGTGGTGCGTGAGCACCGCCCGGATCCCCCACGGTGACCTGACCGGCCGCGCGCGCGGCCTCACGGTGCAGCACGGGGAGCGCCAGGACCCGATGGAGCTCGCGGCCCGCCTGGTGGCCGACCTGGCCGTGGCCGCGCGGGCCGTCATCGCGGGGGCCGGGTCGTCGGTGTTCGTGGCCGTGGCCGCCGGCGACGAGCTGCGCCGCCTCGCCACCGACCTCGCCGCCGCGCTGCCCCTGTCGCGGGCCCAGCAGCGCCGCGCGCTGGCGATCGCCCAGCACGACCCGCTGGGGACCTACCTCGACGCCCTGGCCGCGTCGACGCCGGCCGTGTCGTGGTGCCGTCGCATCGCGCACCCCGGGGAGGAGTGCTGGTTCGACCCGGCCGGCGCGCGGGGCGACCTGTGCGCGCGGGTCCTCACCACGGCGCACTCCCGCAGCTCAGCGCTGGGACCAGACCGGTGAGCCCAGGTAGTTGATCGGCGGCGGGAACTCCCCGAGGACCCGGTCGTCGAGGTCCGCCCCGGCGGCCAGGGCGGCGAGGTCCTCCCGCGAGCCGTCGCCGGCGACGTAGGACCGCAGCGCCGCGACGAAGTCGCGGTCGAACAGCGGGAACGCGGGGTCGAGCACGAACGGGCCGCCGTCGGGCGCGCCGGCGGCGAAGCCCGCCAGCCAGAGGTGGTCGACCTCCGCGCCGCGCAGGTCCAGCCCGCCGCGGAAGACGGTGACCTCCAGCCCCAGCGGCGCCAGCACCTGGGCGGCGCGCTGCGCCGCGGCGCGGGGGTCGGCGGGCGAGAACGGCTCCTGGCGGTGCGCGGCCCGCAGCCGGGACCGCACCTCGCGGTCCAGGTGCGCGGGCAGGGGCCAGGAGCGGAACCGCACCCGGCGCGAACCTCCCATGCCCTCTCCTGTCGGCATTCCGGGAATCATTCCCCGGCGGGCCCCTGCGCAGACCAGGCGGCGGCCAGGCGGGCGGTCAGGCCGGTGCGCCGCCCCCGCGCCCCGCCGCCGGGCCGGCGCGCCGCCGCCGCCAGCAGCGTGGGGTCACCGACCAGCAGCAGGCCGCAGGCGGCGCGGGTGACGGCGGTGTAGACCAGCTCGCGGGTTAGCATGGTGCGGTGCCCGGGGTCCAGGACGACGACCACGACGGGCCACTCGCCGCCCTGTGACTTGTGCACCGTGAGGCACCAGGCGGGGGCGAGGTCCGCGGCGCGCTCCGCGTCGTAGGTCACCGGGCCCGACGGGAACTGGACCTCGAGGGTCCGGGCGGCGCGGTCGACGACGGCGACCTCGCCGACGTCGCCGTTGGCCACGTCCAGCTCCACGTCGTTGCGCGTCTGCACGACCCGGTCGCCCTCGTGGAAGCCGGCGACGGCGGGGCGGTTGCCCCCCGGGTTGAGCGCCGCCTTGAGCGCCGCGTTGAGGGCGTCGACCCCGGCCGGACCCCGGTACATGGGCGCGAGCACCTGCACGTCGGAGGGCGCCAGCCCGTAGAAGGACGGCGCCCGCTCGGCGACGATCGCCGCGACCCTGCCGGGCACCCCCGCCGACCGCTCCGGCACCACGAAGACGTCGCCGTCGCGCCGGGGCCGCCGGTCCCAGGCCGGCGGGGACCCGGCGTCGATCTCGTGCGCCAGGGTCACGATGCGGCTCTGCGCCGCCTGGCGGTGGACGTGGGTGAGGGTCGTCGCCGCGACCACCGGCGCCGCCTCGGGCGCCAGCAGGTCGCGCAGGACGGCCCCGGGGCCAACCGACGGGAGCTGGTCGGCGTCGCCGACCAGGACGAGGTGGGCGCCGTCGGGCACGGCGCGGACCAGGGCGCGGGCGAGGCGGGTGTCGGCCATCGACCACTCGTCGGCGACGACCACGTCCTGGGGCAGGCGGCGGGTGGCGTCGTAGCCGAACGTGAAGCCCGCCCCGGGCACGCCGCGCGCCTCGAGCAGCCGGTGGACGGTGGTGGCGCCCCGGTTGGTCAGCTCCTCCAGGCGCCGCGCGGCCCGGCCGGTGGGGGCGCACAGCGCCACGCGCAGCCCGCGCGCCTCGCAGGCGCGCACGAGCTCGGTCACCGTGCGGGTCTTGCCGGTCCCGGGCCCGCCGGTCAGCACCGAGACGCCGCGCACCAGGGCCTGCTCGACGGCCAGGCGCTGCTCCGGGGTCAACTGCGGGTCGAGGGTGAAGCCCTCCTCGAGGACCCCCGTCCGGGGGGTGGCCCGCGCGAGCCGGACGAGCTCCGCGGCGAGCTGGCGCTCCGCGGCCAGGTCCTCCGGCAGGTACCAGGACCCGTCGTCGCGCTCCAGGCGCCCGGCCTCGCCGGCCAGGTCCAGCGCGCGCCGGGCCGTGGTGTCGTCGGTGCCGAGCAGGCGGCGGGCGGCGGTCAGCAGCGCGCCGTCCTCCAGCGCGGTCGACCCGCTCTCCCCCGTCGCCTGGCGCTGGGCGGCGACGGCGCCGGCGACGAGGCGGCGCGGGTCGTCCCCGCCGATGCCGGCCGCGCGCGCGAGCGCCTCCGCGTGCTGCCACGACGCGCCGCGGACGTCCAGCAGGGCGAACGGGTCGCGGGCGAGCAGCGCCTCGGCATCGTCGCCCAGCCGGCGGTGGGCGGCGTGGGCGATGCCAGGCGGCACGCCCGCCGCGCCCAGCGCGCCGACCAGCCCCGCGAGGGCGCCCGCCCGGCGCCAGGCGTCGGCGACCTGCCCGGCGAGCTCGGCCGAGACGCCGCGGACCTCGGCCAGCAGCTCCGGCTCCCGGTCGATGACGTCGCCCAGGTCCAGGCCGAAACGGGCGACCAGGCGCTGGGCCAGCGTCGTGCCCACCCCGGGGAAGCGGTCGGAGCTGAGGAAGGTGACCAGCGCGGCGGGGCTGCGCGGGGCGGCCGGCGCCCAGGTGGTGGCCGCGAAGGTGGGCCCGTAGCGCTCGTGGGCGGTCCAGCGGCCCGACAGCCGGACCGCCTGGCCCTCGACGAGGTCGGCGAGCGGCCCCGAGGCGCGGGGCGGGGCGCCGGTCCGTGCGCCGTCGGGCACGCCCAGGCCCGACGGGGTCAGCTCGACCACGCCGAAGCCGGTCGCCGGGTTGGTGAACACCACGGCGGCGACCTCGCCGGCGAGCTCCTGGTCACCGACCAGTCCGGGGATGCCGTCCGCCGTCTCCACCACGGGGGCGAGTGTGCCAGCGGCCGGTCCGCGACGGCGACCGCGGCGGGTCGCGGGCTGTGGATGCCCGGGGCCCCACCGGGGGCCGGGTCAGGCCGGGGCCGGGTCAGGCGGGGTCGCGGGTGAGCAGCCGCAGCGCGTGCTCCAGGTCCGGCCCCACCGGGATGCCCAGCTGGAGGGTCGCCGCGTAGGCGCTGGAGGGACCGCCCAGGATGCGGTAGGGGGCCTTCTCGGGCGCCGCGGGACGCGTCCCCTGACCCATCCGGGTGAGGATGGCGGGGTCGGTCTCGTCGGCGATCCACACCCGGCGCAGGAAGCGGTTGACCGTGGCGCCGGGGCGTCCGCCGTCGGCCACGAGCATGCGCGAGTTGTCCCACAGCAGGATCTGCCCGCGGTCCAGGCGCACGCGCAGGGCGTACTCGGGCTCGGTGAGGTAGGTGCGCTCCAGGTGGTCCAGCGAGGTCCGGGCCCAGTGCGCGGCGTAGAGGCCGTCGTCGTAGCGGAAGCGGATGCGGTAGCGGGTCGCGGAGCGGCGCTCGAAGACCGCGACGTCCACGGCCGCCTGGTCGTCCTGGACGAAGGAGACGCAGCCGGGCCGCAGCAGCAGCCGGGCGTGCGACGGGTCGTCCAGGACGAGGTCGCGCAGGATCTGCTCCCCGTCCAGCAGGATCGTGGAGCCGCCGTTGGCGGACTGCTGCACGCACTGCAGGGCCACCAGGGCCGGCGGGTCGAGGCGGCGGACGCGGTCGCCCTCGGCGACGATGCCCTGGAGGTGGGGGCCCTCGGTGGCGGGCGTCGTGCGCGCACTGGTGGCGTCGATGCGCTGGAGGCGGGCCGGGGTGATGTCGTCCACGCCGTGGCCGTCGGTGCCGGGATGGATCTGGGGCCGCCCGAACTGCCGGACGACGGCGGTGAGGACGTCCACGCCGGTGTCCCAGCCGCCCACCACGCAGAAGCCCTCGTTCTCCAGGCGGCTGGCGATCAGGCGGGCGCGGTCGCGGAGCTGGCCGGGGTCGGCGCAGGCGACGACCGCGTCGGCCGCGCGGCGGACGAAGGGGCGCTCGGGCTCGGGGGATCCCTGGCCGGGTTCGTCGTCCAGCACGATCACCGGCGCGTCCGGCGTGGAGGCGGCTGCGGATGGCGGTGCCGCGTCCTGCTTCCGGTTCGCGCTGACCGCACGGTCCCGTTCCCTGAGGTCCTTCATAGCGGGGACTCCGTAGCCGTCGCAGAGAGCCATCCGGGCATCTCTCTGCGTAACAGTAGTGCGCACAAGCTGCCATGAGCCCCGCTCATACCGCAATACCCCACGATCGAGGCAGCGCCGGACGCCCCCGCCGGAGGTGCGCGGGGGAACGCCGACGCCCCGGCCGGGGAGGCCGGGGCGTCGGGCGGAGCGGGTGCGGCGGGGCCGCGCCGGGTCAGGTGGCGGCGGTGACCTGCAGGTCGACGTCGTCCACGCCGGGGACGGCCGCGATGACCTCGCGGACCACGCTTGCGTCGGTGCTCGGCGGGACCACGCCGCGGACGAACACCGTGGTGTCGGCGACGTTGATCGACAGCGCCGGCAGGTGCGTGGTGCGCGGGTCGGCCTCCAGGGTGGCGCGGATGCGGTCGGCCAGCTCCAGGGTGGTCGCGCCCACCGCCTGGTCGGCGACGGGCTCGACCGGCGGCGGCGGCGGCGCGGGCGACGCGGCGACCGGCTCGGTCACCGGGTCGGTGACCGGCTCGGTGACGGCCGCGGCCGCCTCCGTCGAGGGCGCGGGGGCCGGCTGCGCCTCGGGCGCCGGGGTGGCGAGGTCGTCCGGCGGGGGCGTGGCGACCAGCCCGTCGGCCGACGTGACGAAGGAGTCGTCCAGGGCGGCGGTGGCGCCGGGCCGGGCGAGGAAGCGGGTCACCAGATAGCCGATGGCGGCCCCGATGGCCACCAGGAGCAGCAGCGGCGGGCCGCTGCGGCCGGACCTGGCCGCCTTGGCCAGCTCCCCGCGCTGCGCCTTGGCCAAGCGCGCCGCGGCCTTCGCGGCCGCGGCGAGCTCGGCCCGCTCGACCTTGGCGGCCCGGGCGGCGGTCCTGCGCGCCCGGCGGGAGCCGGTCGCCTGGGCCTCCTCGACCCGGGCGACGACCGCAGCGGACGCGGCCTCCTGGACCTCGGCGGCCTCGCGGTGCGAACCCCGCGCGACCTCCACCGCGGTCTGCGCCGCCTGGGCCTGCTGGCGGGCCGCGCGCTTCTGCGCCCGGCGCGACATGCCCTCACCGGCCAGATCGGCCGTCGCGGCGGCGCCCTCCCGCCCGGCGCGGGCGACGGCGGCCTTGGCGGCGCGCTTCGCCGCGCGCCCCGACCCGCCGGCCTCCTGGGCGGCGGCGACCGCGGCCCTGCGCGCCGCGCGGCCCCGGCCCCCGCCGCGGTGGCCGCCACCAGCGCGGCGGCCTCCACCGCCTGCGCCGACTCCACGGCGGCGGCCTTGGCCGCCCGCTTCGCCGCGCGGCCCTTGCCCGCCGCGTCGGCGGTCGCGGCCTCGACGGCCTGGGCCGACTCCGCGGCAGCGGCCTTCGCCGACCGCTTGGCCGCCCGCTTCGCCCCGCGGCCCTGCACCGCGGCCTGCTCGACGGCGGCCTCCGCCGCCTGCACCGTCGCCTCCGCGGCCTGCTCGGTCTGCTCGGCGGCCTGCCCCGCCTCCAGGGCGGCCTCCTCCGCGCGGTCACGCGCCCTGGGCGGCCAGCTCCGCGCGGCGGGCGCGGCCTGGGCGGCCAGCTCGGCGGCGCGCGCCGTGGTCACCTCGGCCAGCTCCGCCCCGCGCTCGCGGGCCTGGGTCGCCAGCACCCCCGCGCTCCAGGGCCTGGGCGCCCAGCACGCCGCCGCGCTCGCGGGCGACCCCCGCCAGCTCCGCGCCCCGCTCGCGCGCCTGCGTGCCCAGCACCGCGCCCTGCTCGCGCGCCTGCGTGCCCAGCACCGCGCCCCGCTCGCGCGCGCCTGCGTGCCCAGCACCGCGCCCCGCTCGCGGGCGACCTCCGCCAGCTCCGCGCCGCGCGCCGAGGTGACCCCGGCCAGATCCGCGGCGCGCGCCGAGGTCACCTCGGCCAGCTCCGCCGCGCGCGCCGAGGCGACGCCCGCCAGCTCCGACCCGCGTCGCGCGCGCGAGCTCGGCCAGCTCGGCACCGCGGGCCTGGGCCTTGGCGACCGCCTCCGACGACCGGACGCGCTCCAGCAGCTCGCCGCTGCGCAGCTCGGCCGCCCGCACGGCCCACTGCCGGCTCTTCGCCTCCGCCTGTTCTGCGGCACGGGCCCGTGCCTCCGCCTTGCGTCCCATCGGGATCCCTCCACACCGTCGGTACCGGCGCGCGCGGAAGGCGGCGCCGGGCGTCGGCTCGGACCTTCCCGGCATCCATCGGGCGGAAACCGCGGCGCGCCATGCTGGGGGATGGCGGAGACGGTGCGCACGATCGCGGCGCTCGCGGTGGTCGCCCTGCTGGCGCGGGCCGCCGGGCAGGCGTGGCGCGCGCGGCGGCTCGCGCTGGCGGTCTGGTCGGGCATCCGCCCGCGCCACGTCGTGGGGAGCCTGGCGCTGCTCGCCGTCGTGCTCGGCGTGGCCGGGGCGCTGCTCACCTGGGTCCCGCCCGCGCGCCTGGGCCTGGGGTCGCTGATCGGGGTCACCGGCAACGTGGTGTTCGCCCCCGTGGAGGAGGTCAGCGCCCGCACCGGCGGGGGCGACGGCGCCGACACCGTCCTGCTGGTCGCGTCGGGCGCCTTCTTCGCGGTGCTGCTCGCGCTGTTCCCCTTCCTGGCCCACGCCGAGGAGCGCGTTCCGGCTGGGCCTGGAGGACGCCGGCCCCGCGCAGGAGCTGTGGTCGGCGCTGCGCTTCGGCCTCGCCCACCTGGTGATGCTGGTCCCCGTGGGCGCGGCGCTGGCGATCGCCGTGGCGGGCTGGGCGTACGGGCGCGTCTACCGCCACGCCCACGCCCGGGCGGCGCGCGACCCGCTGCGCGCGCCGGGCGCCCGGGCGGCGGGCGTGCTCGCCGCCACCACCTGGCACGCCACCTTCAACAGCGTCGTGGTCGTGCTGGTCTGGACCAGCTCGCTGCTCGACGCCCTGGCGGGCTGATCCCCGCGGCGCGGCCGTCACGCCCCGCGGACCCGCCGCGCGACCCGCAGCAGGTACGCCCGCCGGTCGAGAGGATCGTGGTCGGTGCGCGGGCGGGACGGGACCGCGCCGCGGACCGGTTCGTAGCGGTCGAAGGCGGACTCCAGGACCCCTCGCCGCGGGTCATCGCGGGCAGCGCCCGGGTCAGCGCGTGCACCTGCGCCGCCGGGACGTCGCCCTCCAGCACGCACTCCGCCCCGCGCACGACCGGGGTGCCGGGCACCGCGCCCAGCCGCGCCAGCACCGGCAGCAGTGGCCCCAGCGCGTCCACCGGGACCTCGAGCCGGAAGCGGTGCAGCGGCTGGAGGACCCGCGTCCCCGCCCGGCGAGCGCGGCCAGGAGGACCAGCGGCGTGAGGTTGCGGAAGTCGCTCGCGGTGCTCGACATGGCCTTGTCGAACGTGGCGTGGGCGTGGCTCTGCCGTGGCCAGTAGCCGGCGTGGGTCATCGTGACCGCGCAGTCGACGACCTCCCAGCCGTGCAGCCCCTCGCGCAGGGTCCGGTGCACGGTCTCCTCGACCGCGGTGAAGAACGCGGCCGGCATCGAGCCCGGCGAGACCGCCAGCCGGAACGTGACGCCCGTGCCGGGCTCGACGCGCAGCCCGACGGTGGCGAGGAACGGGTTGGGGTCCTGCTCGCCGATCTCCACGGCGGCGCCGGTGCCGGCGGGCCGCTCGACGCAGATGGTCGTGGTCGCGCGGAAGGTGACGGCGACGCCGAAGTCGTCGGCCAGGGTCGCCTCCAGCACCTCTTCTGGACCTCGCCGTACAGCGACACCGACACCTCGCCGCGCCGGTCGTCGCGCCGGACGGCCAGCAGCGGGTCCTGCGCCGCGAGCTCGTCGAGCGCGACCTGCAGCGCCGCGGTCGGCGGGGCGGACCGGCTCCACCACGGTCGCGAGCGTCGGCGGGGCGAACACCTGCGCCGGCGCCGTGGACGGCGGCGCGCCGAGCGCGTCGCCGATGCGCACGCCCGCCAGGCCCTGCAGCGTGGCGATCCGCCCCGCCGACACCGACGGGCGCGGGACCACCGCGCCGTCCTCGAACACCTCCAGCGCCGTGACGCGGCCCTGCGGCAGGCGGTCGCGCACGCGCAGCGTGCCGGGAGAACAGGCGCGCGCAGGCCGTGCCGCGCTCGACCTTGAAGACGGTGGCGGACAGCGGGCCCTCGGCGTCCCCGGCGCGGCGGGCAGCAGCTCGGCGATGCCGCCCATCAGCTCGTCGACGCCGGCGCCGGTGAGCGCCGAGCCGAAGAACACCGGGTGCACGAGCGCCCGCGCCGTTCAGGCCGCCAGCGCCGCCCGCAGGCGGCGCTCCGGGACGGCCGCGTCGTCGAGGTAGGCGGCCAGCAGCGCGCGTCGTCGTGCTCGGCCAGCACCGCCGCCAGTCCGGGCGGCCCGGCGGGGAACGGCACGAAGGCGGGCCGCGGGCGTGCTGACGCGCGCGACGGTGCCCAGGGCACGGCCGCAGGCGTGAGCCGCTCCGCGACGGCGCGCAGGACGGCCTCGACGTCCGCGCCCCGGCGGTCGATCTTGTTGGCGAACAGCAGCGTCGGGATGCAGCCGGCGCAGCGTGCGCAGGAGCAGCCGGGTCTGGGCTGCACGCCCTCGACGGCCGACACCACGAGCACCGCGCCATCGAGCACGCCGAGCACGCGCTCCACCTCCGCGACGAAGTCGGGGCGGCCGGGCGTGTCGACCAGGTTGACGGTCGTGCCGCGCACGGCGAACGACACCACGGCGGACCGGATCGTGATCCCGCGCCGGCGCTCCAGCGCGAGCGTGTCCGTCCGGGTGGTGCCCGCGTCGACGCTGCCCAGCTCCTCGGTGACGCCGGCCGTGGAGGAGCCGCTCCGTCAGGCTGGTCTTACCGGCGTCGACATGTGCCACGATCCCAAGGTTGACGATGCGCACGAACGCCCACGTCCTCGCGATAGGTGCGGACCACCTTCAGCGGAACTGCGGACGGGCATGCGGCTCCTGGGGGTGCGGGCAGGCGCAGGACATGGCTCAGGAGGCGCGCCGGTCCAGGAAGTCGCGGACGACGAGGTTGCCCAGGTCGGCGAGGTCAGGAAGATCCGCCCGCCGTAGGAGCGGACCATGCGCTCCACGAACGCCGCCGCGCCGGGGTCGTGGTCGAGCAGGAAGACGTTGAGGGTCGCGCCGGTGCGGGCCAGGCGCGCGGCCTCGGCCAGGGCGAGCTGCAGCGTGCGCGGCTCCGGCGGCCAGTTGAACCAGGGCGTGTCGCTCCTCCAGGTGGGCGGTCGGTCGCCGTCGGCACTCATGATCACCTGCTGCTCCGCGCCTCCGGGTGGGCCGCCAGGAGCGCGCTGGGCGATCATGAACGCATGCTGCATGTTATGCCGCAGACCCGCTCCCAGCCGGTGTTGAGCAGGTCGCGGGCTGAGGCGCTGCGCGTAGTCGCTGAACCCGACGATGTAGAAGCGGTCCTCGGGAACTTCGACGACACCAGCGAGTGCGCAGCGCCAGCGCCACGCGCTTGGCCGAGCACCCAGTTGCCGCGCAGCGGCATCGAGAACGACATGTCGAGCAGCAGACGGTCGCCGCGCGCACCTGCTTCTCGGCCTCGGCCAGCTCGAAGTCGTCGGCAGCGAGGCGCAGGGCGCGCTCGGCCGGCCCGCCGGCGCGTGAGGCCATGTTCGTCCCAGGCCCGCGTTGCGGTGATCGTTGTAGAGCGTGCGCGGGACGTCGAGGCGGAACGGGTCGCCGAAGCGCAGGGCGGGTCGACCCGGTCAGCTCGCCGTCGCCGCCGGACCCGCTGGCCCGGTGGACCCGACCTGGCCGCCGACGGCGCGCTCGTAGATCTTGGCCAGCGAGCGCTCGCCGATAGCGCGCACCCCGCGCGGGGTCAGCCCAGCCGCCCGCCGGTGGCGCGCCGCGCCGGCCTGCTCCAGCGCCTGCTCGATGTCGCGCAGCTCCGCGCAGGTCGCGGACGGCGTCCTCGCCCAGCGCGCGGCGCAGCGCGTCCTCGTCGACGTCCTCCAGCCGCGCCCCGGCGTACTGCTGGCCCAGGGCCTCGGCGAGGTCCTCGTACCCTGGAGGTGCTCGACCCAGTCGAGGGTCTCCGACAGCGACCTCGACTGCCGCCCCGACGGCATCGCGCCGCCCATTCCCTCGCCCCAGCCCAGCTCGGGGAACTGGCCCTGCAGCGCCCGCTGGAGCTGGTCGGCCTGGAACGACAGGTCCATGTCGCCGAGGAGCTGCTCGGCCATCTGCGCGAGCTGGGCGCGCTGGTCGGGGTCCAACGACGCCATCAGCCGCGACATCGCCGCCATGCGCCGGGCCAGCTCCTCGAGCAGCTCGTCGAGGGTCTGCGGGCCCTGGGGTCCACCCAGCCCGCCCAGCAGGTCGCCGTAGCGCCCTTGAAGCGCTGGAAGTCGTCGCTGACGTCCTCGCCGCGCTCCTGGCGGGCGGTCAGCCCGTTGAGGTCGGCGAGCAGGTCGCGCATGCGCTCGAGGTCCCTGGGCGACATCGACCCCATCGCCCCGGCGAGGCGCCCGAAGGTCGCCTGCGCGACGTCGCGGCGGAGCTGGTCGACGAGGTCGCGGAAGTCGCCTTCGCCTGCCGGTCGGTGAAGTCGTACTGCTCGAGCTCGGCGAGCCGGGCCGCGGTGTCCGGCGGCAGGTCGTCGAGCTGCTCGCCCTTGGCCGCGGCGGCCTCGGTGTCGGCGTCGAAGTGCAGCGCGCGGTGCGCTCGCGGTCCAGGATGTCGGCGAGGCGCTCCTCGACGTCGCGGAGCGGGCCCTCCAGGCCCAGGCGGGCCAGCTTCGCGGCGGCGCGCCTCCTCGACGCGGCGGCGCAGGTCGTCCAGCCCCGGACCTGGCCGCGCATCCCGCGCTGGAGCAGCGACCGCAGCGCGTCCTCGGCGCCAGCCCGCCCAGCAGCTCGTCGCCGATCTCGGCCAGGACGTCGTCGGCGGCGACGTCGGCCGGGGAAGGGTCCCGCGTGCCGCTCCACTGCCCGAACCCGACGCGCATGCCCAGTCCTCCCCGACCTGCTTCGGCGACCCACTTCGGCCCGCCCGTAGCGGTAGCCGGCGCAGCCCACCTCGACCGGTCGACCTTGCGCGACAGGTGCAGCCCCCAGCGCGAACCGAGCGCGGCGGCGGCCAGGGTCGAGGACTCTTCCCGACCTCCAGCGGCGGTCAGGAGCCGGGCCAGGCCGGGCACGGCGTCCAGCTGGCCCAGCAGCTGCTCGGCGGGGACCAGGGTCGCCCGTCTCCACCGCCAGGCCGGCTCGAACTTGGCGACCAGGCCCGCTGAGGTTCAGCTCGCCGGTCCGGCGCGGCGGAAGTTGTCCTCGCAGCGACCGGCGCAGGAGTTGCTCCAGGACGTCGGCCTCGCCGGCGGGTTCCTCGAAGGTCTCGAACTCGGGATCTTGCTCATGCCCGCCGACAGCACCTGCGCGAGGTCGGTCAGCGCGCCACCGCGGTGTCTTCGCCGGTGCGCACCGCCCGGTGCAGCGCGGAGGCGGCCAGCGTCTCGTAGTTGCCGGTCGAGAAGCGCACCGACACCCCGGAGCGCTGGCGCAGGGCGCGCAGCGCGCGGGTGAAGGCGGCCAGGACCTCGGCCATGAAGATCGGCACCACCACGGCGGCAGGGCGGTGGGGTCGGTGGTCGTCCGAGTCGACGGTGCGGCGACCTGGTGCCCAGGCGCGCTCCTGGCGCATGACCGCGACCTTCTCCGCGAGGCGCAGCGGGTAGCGGGTCCGCACCGCACCGAAGCGATCCTGGAGTGGGTGATGATGCGCCCGCGGGTTGAGGGCGGTCGTGACGAGCAGGTCGAGCGGCAGGCGCAGGCGCGAGTAGCCGCGCACCTGGACGTCGCGCCCTCCAGCGACGTTGAGCAGGGCGATCTGGATGCGCTCGGCGAGGTCGGGCAACCGGTTGATCGCCACGATGCCAGCACAGCGCGGGACGAGCCCGGCGCATGGAAAGCTTGCCTGGACAGGTAGCGGCCCCGGCGACGCGGATCGGGTCGATGTCGTCGATCAGGTCGCCCACGGCGATGTCCGGTAGGCGACGGCGAAGCGCGTCACGGTCGATCCACACCAGGCGTCCTCGCCGTGCTCGCGGACCGGGTAGCCGCGGCGAGAACGGGTGGTGCGGTCGTTGACCTCGTGCTGCACTGCGTCGTCGAGCAGGCCCACCAGCGACCGCAGGATGCGGTCGCCTTGGCCTGGCCTCCCAGCAGGATCAGGCCGTGGCCGGCGAGCACCGCGGTCTCCAGCGCCGGCAGGACGGTGTCGTCGAAGCCGACGAGGCCGTCAGACGAGGGCTCGCCGGCCCGCAACACGCCGCGGCGCTGGCCGCCACCTCCTGCTTCACGGTCCGGTCGGGGTAGCCCGCGTCGCGCAGGGCCCTGATGGTCGAGGTCGGGGAGGTCATGCGTCCTCCAGAGAGAGGCGGCTCCCCGCCTCGGCGGCGGGGGGCTCCAGCCCTGCCTGTCTAGCACGGGTTCCCGGCCCACGGGGGATCGGCGTCGCACAATGCCCGGCCTGGCCCGAGCTGCGGGGGCTCCGAGCAGGTGCTCGGCAGGAAGGGGCCACGGTGCGGTCGACGCATCGGCGGCAGCGGACCGACGGGAGGGATCACGTGCCTGGTGGTGGGGATCGGGCCCTGCTGCGCCTGCCGGTGACGCCGGGACCCTGGGCGGAGGTGCTGCCGCCGGTGCCCGACGGGCACGAGGTCACGGTGTCGTTCTCCTCGCCCGGGGCGGGGCGGGAGCACGGCCCGACGCTGGAGCTGCTGGGCTACCGGGTGGTCGGGGACACCCCCCGCGCCGGCGCCCCGGAGGGCTCGGCGTGGATGATCGTGACCGCGGAGGCGGCGGCGGCCCACCCCCGCTGGTGGGCGGGGGTGCGGGCGTGCGCCGACGCGGTCTACCGCCTCGGGCTGGGGCCGGTGCGGCGGTGGCCGCGCGAGGCGCGTCCACGACCCGTCGGCTGCCGAGGCGCCGCGGCCGCGGGCAGGGAGGCTGGGAACTGGGGGGCCGACGCGGCCTCCAGTGGCTTGATCAGCTGCAGGCGGGTCCCGTCGCGCTCCTGGGCGAACTGGAAGTCGTCGACCAGCGCGCGCATGAGGAACAGCCCCGGCCGGTCTCGGCGTCCCAGCGAGGTCCACGTCGAGTTCGAGGGGCAGGGCGAAGTCGGGCGCGCCGGTGCCGGGGCCCGCGTCGAACATCCCCGTCGTAGTCATGGTAGTCGATCGCCCGCGGCGGCGGATGACGTTGGTGCAGGCTTCGCTCAGGCACGACCTTGACGTCGCCGGCGGCGTCCTCCGGCACGTTCATGGTCTGCAACAGTGAGGTCGCGACACTCCTGGTCACCGGGACGTAGTTGGCGTCCTCGGCAGGCTGAGCCGTATCTGGACGAGCACGCGGACGTCCTCCCAGGCCGGGGTCGGGGGACAGGCCAGGGCTTCTTCCTGGGCGTGCCGTACAACCGGAGGTGGGGTGCGGCTGCGCGTCGGCACGTACAACGTCCTGCACGGCATCTCCGCGACCGGCCGCGTCGACCTCGGTCCGGCCGCCGACTGATCGCCCGCCTGGACGCCGACGTCGTCGCGGTGCAGGAGGTGGATCAGCCCGCCTGCGCGGCGGCGGGGACCAGGTCGCCGATCTCGGCGGACGGGGCTACCGCCACCTCGGCGCCGCGCTGCTCGGCGACCTCGACGACCGCTGGAGGTTCGTGCCCGCCGACGACCTCGGCGGCCCTTGATGGCTGCTCACCCGCCGGCCGCCTGCAGCGGTGCGCCGGGTCGCGCAGCGGCGGCGGGCGGCGCGTAGCGGCGGCTCTGCTATGCGTTATGCGCTGCTGTGGCTGCGTCCGACCATCGTGCGAGGTTGAAGCGGGGCGCTGCAGTGACGGTGATCAGTGGGCCTGTTCCGAAGTGAAATCGAGCACCTTGAGCTGGGGTTCGCCGTACATGTTCTCGGAGACTTCGTAGGCAAGGTCGATGCGGGCGCCGGGTCGCGCTGCCCGGGGGCGGCGTGGGGCGGCGCGAGCCGGTCGACCCGGCCGGGCGGACCGGCCCGCCGAACCCCGGCTGGGACCGCGAGCCGCGGGCGGCGCTGCTGGCCGACCTCGACCTCGACGGGGTGCGGGTGCGGGTCGCGACCACGCACCTGTCCTACCTGCCGTGGCGCGCGGTGGGCCAGCTCCGCGCCGCGCTGGCCGCCGCCGCGGCGGGCGCCGACGGCGTGCCGGCGGTCCTGACCGGCGACCTCAACCTGCCCGCGCTCGGGGTCCGCGGCCTGGTCCGCGGCTGGCGCAGCGCGCAGGGCTTCGCGACCTACCCCGCCTGGAACCCGCGCCTGCAGCCCGACCAGCTGCTGGTCCGCGGGCCGGTGCGGATCCTGGACGTCGTCGTCGGGCCGCAGGGCCCCAGCGACCACCTCCCCCTGGTCACGACCCTGGAACTCGACGTAACCGCTGGGTGACGAGGGGTAGGCGGGCGCTGGCCCTTCGTCGGACGCCCGTCGTGGGCGCCGTGCGGGCGTCGCCGGGCTGGACTCTGCTGTGGGCCATGGCCATCTCCACGCGCACGACGGACCTGTCCGGCCCCCGGTACCGGGAACTGGACGACGGGGACGCCGGGCCGCGGCGCCGCAGCGGCGCGACGGCGGCGACCGCCGTGGCCGCGCACGACCCGGCGTCGGCCGCGGTCGCCGAGGACCAGCGGCTGGTCACCGCCCTCGCCCCGCTGGTGACCCGGTCGACCCTGGTGCGCCTGGCCTACCTGCCGATCGGGTTCTCCGCCATCGGCGCGCTCACGCTGGCCTACATCGAGGTGCTGCCGCTGCCGCTGGGCGCCCGCTACATCCTGCTGCCCGCCGTGGTCGCGGGCATCGTGCTGGGCGTCACCAACCGCGAGTGGGGCTGGCGGGCGCTGATCGGCTTCACCGCCGGCGTGGTCGCCACCGCGGTCGACGACGTGGTGCGGCTGAGCCTGGGCGAGATGGGCCTGTGGGAGGACCCGATCCCGGGGATCGGCGACCTGCTCCTCGCCGACCTGGGCGTCGACCTGCGCCTGGGCTACACCTGGCGGCTGTTCGGCAACGGCGCCGGGATGGGCGTGGCCTTCGCGATGCTGCCCTGGCGCGGGACCTGGGCGGGGCTGATCTACGGCACCGCGATCGCGACCGGGCTGGTCGTGGTGCTCGCCGTGTTCCCCGTCGCCCAGACCCACTTCTTCCCGCTGCTGCCCTCGGTCGTGGCCGGCGCCATGCTCATCCACTGGGTCTACGGCGGCGTCCTGGGCTGGATGGTCGGCCGCCGCATCCCCGGCGGGACGGTCAGAGCTCCGGGTCGACGGCGCGGTTGACCAGCTTCTGCATGGTCCCGGCGGTGTAGCCGCCGTCGACCGCCATCGCGGACCCGGTCACGAAGCCCGCCTCGTCGGAGAGCAGGAACGCCACGGCGGCGGCGATCTCGTCGGGGTCGCCCAGCCGGTCCATCGGCACCAGGGCGGTGCCGCTGCGGCGCCAGCGCGCCGCCACCTCCGGGTCGGTCTCCGCGCCGCGCAGCAGGGGCGTGCGGACGCTGCCGGGGCAGACCGCGTTGACGCGCACGCCGCGGTCGGCGACGTCCAGGGCCGCGGCGCGCACCAGCCCGACGACGGCGTGCTTGGACGCGCAGTAGGCCGACATCCAGTTGACGCCCTGGAGCCCCGCCGACGACGCGGTCGCGACGACCGACCCCCGCCCGCGGTCGACCATGCCGGGCAGCGTGTGCTTCAGGGTCAGGAAGACCCCGCGGACGTTGACCGCAAAGGTCGCGTCGAAGGTGGCCGCGTCGACGTCCCACAGCTCCTGCAGCGGCGGTGCGACGCCCGCGTTGGCCACGACCAGGTCGACCGGCTCGGCGATCGCGGCCGCGGCGGCCACGGCGTCCTCGTCGGTGACGTCGCAGACCACCGTCTCCGCGCCCGCGGCCCCGGCGGCGGCCGGGTCCAGGTCGGCAGCCAGCACCCAGGCGCCGTCGGCCAGCAGCCGCCGGACGACCGCCAGCCCGATGCCCGACCCCGCGCCGGTCACCAGCGCGCGGCGCCCGGAGAAGCGCTCGCCGCGGACCACGACGGGGTCGGGCGCGGGGCTGGTCGCGGTCTCGGGTCCCGCCTCGATGACGGCCGGGACGATCGGTTCCCGATCGGGTCGCGCCGTCTCGACCAGTCCGCCCGGATCCATGACCATGTGCGCCGCTCCCGTCGTCGTCGTACTCACTGTTTCCACGTCGGCGTCCCCGGCCGGGGCCGGGCCCGCCGGGCAGGCTGCGGGGGAACCCGCCGGCCCGCACGGACGCCGGGCGGCGCGGTGCACCAGGACCCGAGCCTCGAGGAGGACCACCCATGGCCGCAAGCCCGGACGCGCTCGTCACCACCGACTGGCTCGCCGAGCACCTCGACGACCCCGGCGTCCGCGTGGTCGAGGTCGACGAGGACGCCGGCGCCTACGCGGCGGGCCACATCCCCGGGGCCATCGGCTTCGACTGGAAGACGGACTTCCAGGACCCGCTGCGGCGCACCTTCCTGGGCCGGGAGGGCTTCGAGCAGCTGGTGGGGTCGCGCGGCATCGGCAACGACACCCACGTCGTGCTGTACGGCGGGAACAACA
This sequence comes from Egibacteraceae bacterium, assembly GCA_030447925.1. Lineage (GTDB taxonomy): Bacteria > Actinomycetota > Nitriliruptoria > Euzebyales > Egibacteraceae > JAUJNX01. Next base: position 509,073 of record JAUJNX010000002.1, read on the forward strand.
ACTGGTTCGCGGCCTACGCGTACTGGTACTTCAAGGTCTACGGCCACGACAAGGTCAGCCTGCTCGACGGCGGGCGCAAGCTGTGGGAGCTGCAGGGCCGCCCGCTCACCGACGAGGTGACCAAGGCCGAGCCCGTCGAGTACCGCGCGTCGGAGCCCGACGCCCGGCTGCGGGCCCGGCGCGACGAGATCCTGTCCGCCTACGTCGGGGCGCCGGAGGGCACCGCGCTGGTCGACGTGCGCTCCCCCGCCGAGTTCGCCGGCGAGATCGTCAACCCGCCGAACTTCCCTCAGGAGGCGGCGATGGTCCCCGGGCACATCCCCGGGGCGACGAACATCCCCTGGGGGAGGGCCGTGAACGCCGACACGGGCCAGTTCCTGCCGGTCGACCAGCTCCGCGGCCTCTACGAGGGGGCGGGCATCACGCCGGACAAGGAGGTCGTGGCGTACTGCGGGATCGGCGAGCGCAGCGCGCACACCTGGTTCGTCGTCCACGAGGTCCTGGGCTAGGACCGCGGGGGCCCCTACGACGGGTCGTGGAGCGNACTCGGGCTCGGGGCGCCATACGTGCGCGTCGGCGGCGCCGGCCGCCGCGTCGGCCTCGACCACCACGGATGCGGCTCGCGACAGCCGGGCGGCGGCCAGCTCGACCCCCGAGATCCCGTCGACCGCCGCGTGGTGGGTCTTGGGGACCAGCGCGACCCGACCGCCCTCCAGCCCCTCGACGACGTGCAGCCCCCAGAGCGGTCGCCTCCGGTCCAGCGGCCGGCTCATCACGTCGCCGGTGAACTCCGCGAGCTCCGCCATCCCCCCGGGGCTCGGGAGCGCGGCGCGCCGGACGTGGAAGTCGAGGTCGAAGTCGGGGTCCTCGATCCAGACGGGGTGATCCAGGCGCAGGGGCGTGGTCACCAGACGCCGGCGGAAGGGCGGAGCGAGGTGCAGCCGCGCCTCGAGGAACGCTGCGACGTCGTCGCGGGTCAGCCGGCCTCCCGGCGCCGTCGAGGGGTCGAGGACCAGCGCGCTCCCCACGTGCAGGTGCGTGGTCGGCGTCTCGAGGTACAGCCAGATGGCGTCCATCCCGGACAGGCGCGTGGGCACGGCACTCCTCGGGGTCTCGAACTCGCTCGGCAGCCTACTAACGAACGTTTCCACCCTTCCCCGCCGCCGGGCGGCTGCCCCTGGCGCGAGCCTCGGTCCTCCGACCACCGCCGTCCCGTCCCGGAGCAGCCATGCCGACCAACCCCGACGCACTCGTCTCGACCGACTGGGTCGCCGCCCACCTCGACGACCCGGCCGTCGTCGTCGCCGAGGTCGACGAGGACTCGAACGCCTATGAGAAGAACCACATCCCCGGGGCGATCGGCTTCGACTGGAAGGCCGACTTCCAGGACCCGGTGCGCCGGACCTTCCTGGGTCCGGAGGACTTCGCCGCCCTGCTCGGCTCCCGCGGCATCGGCCCGGACACCCACGTGGTGCTGTACGGGGGCAACAACAACTGGTTCGCGGCGTACGGGTACTGGTACCTGAAGGTCTACGGGCACCCCCGGGTCAGCCTCATGGACGGTGGCCGCAAGCTGTGGGAGCTGCAGGGCCGGCCCCTCTCCGACGAGACCGTCACCCGCGAGGCCGTCTCCTATCCCGTGCCGTCGGCCGATCCGGAGCTGCGCGCCCGCCGGGACGAGGTGCTGTCGCGCTACGTCGGAGCTCCCGAGGGCACCGCGGTGCTGGACGTGCGCTCGCCCGCCGAGTTCAGCGGTGAGCTGCTGGCGCCGCCCTCGTTCCCGCAGGAGTCGGCGATGGTCGGAGGCCACATCCCCGGGGCGATCAACGTGCCGTGGGGGAAGGCCGTCGACGCCGACACCGGGGAGCTGCTGCCGGTTGACCGGCTGCGTTCCCTGTACGAGGGGGTCGGCGTGACCGGGGACCGCGACATCGTCGCCTACTGCCGGATCGGCGAGCGCAGCGCCCACACCTGGTTCGTGCTGCACGAGGTCCTGGGCTACGACCGCGTGCGCAACTACGACGGGTCGTGGACCGAGTACGGGTCCCTGGTCGACGTGCCGGTCGAGCGCGGCCCCTGAGCGGCGCGCTGGACGCCCGCCCCCGGCGAGCCGAGGATGGGCGCATGACCGAGCTCCTGCCCGACCTGACCGCGTGGTCCGCGCCCGGCGAGCCGGGGGCGCCGGGCGTGCTCGTGCTGCACGGCTTCACCGGCAGCCCGGTGAGCGTGCGCCCGGTGGCGGAGGCGATGGCCGCGGAGGGCTTCGCGGTCGAGATGCCGCTGCTGCCGGGCCACGGGACCGTCTGGCAGGAGCTGCAGCGCACCACCTGGCACGACTGGGTGCGCGAGGCCGCCGCCGCGCTGCACCGGCTGCGCCACCCCGAGGGCACCCGCGGGACGCCGCGGCCGGTCGTGGTGGCCGGGCTGTCGATGGGCGGGACGCTGGCGCTGCACCTGGCCGAGACCCGCGCCGCGGACCTCGCGGGCGTCGCGGTGGTCAACCCGTTCGTGGCCAGCAGCAACCCGCAGCTGCGCCTCGTGCCCGTGCTGAAGTGGGTGCTGCCGACCTCGTCCGCGATCGGCAACGACATCGCGCGGGAGGGGGGCGACGAGCACGGCTACGACCGCGTGCCGCTCAAGGCGCTGGGGTCGCTGCTGGCGCTGCAGCGGTCGGTGCGCGCCGACCTGCGCGCGATCCGCTCGCCCCTGCTGGTGTTCACCTCCCGGGTGGACCACGTGGTGGAGCCGGAGAACTCGCGCATGGTCCTGGACGGGGTGTCGTCGGACGACACCGAGCAGGTGTGGCTGGAGCGCAGCTACCACGTCGCCACCCTGGACCACGACGCCGACCTGATCCTGGAGCGCACGGCCGCGTTCGTCCGCCGCGTCAGCGCCGCGTGACCCTGCGGACCGCCCGCTTCGAGGTCTACGCGTCCGGCCCCGGCGACCCCGCCGCGGTCTGGGACCTGGTGTCGGACCCCCACCGCCTGCCGGAGTGGACCGACGCCACCGCCGTCGAGGACCTGGGCCCGGGACCCGTCGCGGTCGGGACGACCTTCGCGGTCCGCGTGGGCGACCGCCGCCTGGACTGGCGGGTCCGCACCCTGGACCGCCGCCTGATCGAGGCCGCGACCTTCCTGCCCTCCGGTGTCCTGGGCATCGGGGCGCAGGTGTTCCCCGACGCGGCGGGCAGCCGCATCGTCCTGGCCGGCGCGTTCGCCCCCGCGGACCGCCGGTCGGCCCTGCGCTTCTCGCTGCTCGGCGGGCCCGACCTGCGCCGGCGCTTCGACCGCTGGTCCCCCCGCGCCCTGCGCCCGCCCCGCTCTCGCCGGTAGCGCCGGCCGGCCGGCCGCCTGGGCTGGCGTGGCAGGCCCGGCGGCGGGGTGCGACGATCCGGTGCATGGCACGGGAGCACAGGACCGACCGGCTGGTGCTGCGCGGCTGGCGCGAGGACGACCGGGAGCCCTTCGCCGCGCTCAACGCCGACCCCGAGGTCATGCGCCACTACCCGGCGCCGCTGACGCGCGCGCAGAGCGACGCGATGGCGGCTCGGGCCGGCGAGCACCTCGAGCGGGAAGCTTGGGGCCTGTGGGCGGTCGAGGTGGTCGGGGCCGGCCCCGGCGGCCACGGCCGGTTCGCGGGGTACACCGGTCTGTCGGTCCCGGGGTTCGACCCGTTCGCCTCGGCCGTGGAGATCGGCTGGCGGCTGGCCCGCTGGGCCTGGGGGCACGGCTACGCCACGGAGGCCGCCACCGCGGCCCTGGCCGTCGGGTTCGACGAGCTGGGCCTGGACGAGATCGTGTCGTTCACCGCGGTGCCCAACGAGCGCTCACAGGCGGTGATGCGGCGGATCGGGATGACCCGCGACCCCGACGGCGACTTCGACCACCCGAGGGTCCCGCCGGGTCCGCTGCGGCGCCACGTCCTGTACCGGATCGCCGCGGACGACCGGCCGGGGGCGGCGCGTGCGGGGGTTGCGGGGAAATCGGTGACCGAGGGTGATACTGGTCAGTGATGAACCGCAAGACGAGCAGGGGCCGACGGGACGATGGACGCGTCCTGTGGGGCCGGGTGGGCGCCTTCGCCCTCGCGGTCGCGCTGGCGTTCCTGTTCGGCCGCCTGTCGGCGCCGGACGGCGCGCCGCCGGAGGAGCTCGCCGCCGCGCGCTCGCGCATCGCCGAGCTGGAGCAGGAGAACCTCAACCTCGCCGAGGCCCAGAAGGCGCTGGCGGCGGGCGGCATCGACGCCCGGCCGGCGGCGGCCGACGACGGCCCGGGGGGTCAGCCCGCCGCGGCGGACGGCGACGGCGAGGTCTACACCGTGCAGGAGGGTGACACCCTGGAGAGCATCGCCGCCGAGCAGTACGGCGACGGCTCCCGGTTCCCACTCCTCGCGGAGGCCAACGACGTGGACGCCACCAACCTGGTGCCCGGCCAGCAGCTGCGGATCCCGCCCGACCCGGAGGCCGCGGGCGACGCCGACGACGGCTGACCCCCGGTGGAGCTGGACGGGGACCTGACCGCGCAGGCGCTGGGCAACCTGCCCTCGCGCCGTCCGCCGCCGTCGCCCGCGGACCTGGACCGGCGGCCGCGCATCGGGCTGGTCCTCGGTGCGGGCGGCGTGCTGGGCAACGCCTACCTCAACGGTGCCGTCGCGGCGCTGTGGGAGGCCACCGGCTTCGAGCCGCGCACCTCCTCGGTGCTGATCGGCACCTCGGCCGGGTCGATCCACGCCGCGCTGTACGGGGCGGGCATGCCCGCGGTGTTCGGGCTGTGGCGGACCCGCGGCGGGGTCCTCCCCGACGCCGACGTCGTGGCGCTGGGACCGTGGTCCCACGGGCCGGACCTGGACCGCGACCTGGACCGGGAGGAGGAGCTCGACCTGCGCGACCTCTTCCTGCCCGCCCGCGCGCTGCCGCGCCTGGGACCGTCGTCCAAGCAGCTGGCGCTGCGGGCCGCCCTGCGGCCCTGGGCGCACCCGCCGGAGGTCGCGCTGTCGGCGTGGCTGCCGGAGGGCTGGCTGACCAACGCCGCGATCGGGGTGATGCTGCGGCGGGTCGTGCCCAGCGGCTGGGTCCCCCACCCCAGGACCTGGGTCGTCGCCAGCAACGTCCGCACGGGCGAGCGCACCGTCTTCGGGCGGCCAGGGGCGCCGCGGGCGCACGTCGACCGGGCGGTGCGGGCGTCCTGCGCCATCCCGGCGCTGTACCGGCCGGTCCGCATCGGCCGCGACCGCTACGTCGACGGCGGGCTGCACTCCCCCAGCAACGCCGACCTGGCGCGGGGGCTGGACCTCGACCTCGTGGTGGTGATCTCGCCGCTGTCGTCGCTGGAGGGCCACGCCGCGACCGGGCTGGTCGACCGCTACCTCGCGCCCTGGCGCCGGTTCGCCGGCCGGCGACTGACCAGCGAGATCGCCGCGCTGGCCGCCGACGGGGTGCCGACCCTGTGCATCGGGCCGACGGCGGCGGACCAGGCGGCGTTCGGGCGCAACCTCATGGACACCCGCCCGCGCGTGCAGGTGTCGGAGACCGCGGTGCGGTCGGTGCGGGGGCTGCTCGCCGCCCCGGACGCCGCCGAGGCCGTCGCGCTGCTGCGCGCCGCGGCGGTGCGCGACCGCGATGCCGCCTACCCGCCGACCTCCGCCGACGAGGACCGCGCGGGCTGATCGACGCGGATCACCCGGTCGATCGGCACGTCGCGTCCGGCGCCGGGCGCCCCGGCGGACCCCGCCGCCGCGCGCCGCCACGGCACCGCCACCGCCACGACCCGCCCCGACCCCGCGCCCGCCCCGCGCCCAGCCCGGCCCCCCGCGGCGTCCACCGGCCTGACGGCGGCGCCCTTCCCCGCGCCGCGGCAGGCACGACGGCGGGCGGCGGCACGAGGGCCGCGGCAGGCACGACGGCGGGCGCCGGTGGGGCGGGGGGCGCGGGGGTCGCGCGCGGGGGCGGGGCGGGGGCGGGGCTGCTGGCGCCGCCGACCAGCGCAGGCCCGTGCCCGGGGGCAGCGCCTCGGCCACGACCGGGCCGTCGCCGATGATCAGATGGGGCGCGCCGCCGCGGGGCGGCCGGCGCGCGCGGGGGCATGTCCCGGCCGGGCCGACCAGCGCACCCCGCCGCCGGTCCCCGCGACCGCGACCACGACCTCCCCGCCCGTGCGCGCGGCGGTGCGGGTGTGCGGGGGCGGCGCAGGAGCGTCGCGGCGCGCGGCCGCACCCAGCACCGCGGTCACCGCCAGGCCCAGCGCGCCGATCGGCGCCGCCGCCAGGAGGCGCGGCAGGGCGGCGGTCCCGGCCGCCCCGCCCAGGCCGCGGGCCGCGCCCGCCCAAGCCAGCCGCCCGGCCGACGGCCCCGCGGCCGCGTCCATCGACCCCTCGAAGGCGGTGAGCGACGCGCCGGACAGCAGTTGGGCCACGGCCAGGGCGGCGACGGACACCGGCGCGAACACCCAGCCGGCCACCATCCCGACGCCCAGCAGCGGCCACGCCACCCCGGGCGGCACGCGCCGGCGGTCCAGCAGGCCCCCGACCACCGGCGCGAGCATCGTCCCGAGGGTGAAGGCCACCGCCGCGATCGCGACCGCGCGGCGGCCGTGGAACTCCGCGGCCAGCCCGACCGACAGGAGCGTGGGTCCCGACGCCAGCAGCATCACCCCCGTGCCCGCGAGCAGCGCCGCGCCGCCGGGGAGGGCGGGCAGGGCGGGGAGGGCCAGCCGCGCCCGGCCCGCCGGCGCCGTCGCGGCCGCTCCGGTGCCCGGGGCAGGGTGTGCGCCGCCGTCGCCGGGATCGACCAGGCCGCCGGCCGGCCCGAGGTCGCTCGCCGCGCCCAGCTCGCCGCCTGCCCAGCCCCGGCGGGTGGGGCGGTGCGGGCGCGCCGGGCGATGACCACGGTCGGCACCAGCGCACCGCCGTAGAGCACGGCCACGGCGACGGCCAGCCGGCCGCCGATCGCCCCGTCCGGTCCGGCGGGGAGCAGGGCCGCCACCGCCGCGCCGACGGCCTCGGCCGCCGCAATGGCCATGAGGTAGGTGGTCATCGCCGCCGGGCGGGGGTCGGCGGCCGCGACCTCGGCGCGCATGACCGCGAAGCCGGTCCACGCCAGGACGTGCAGCACGACCACGGCCGCGCCGAGCAGCGGCAGCGGCGCCCCCGCCGCCAGCAGCGCGAACAGGCTCACCCGCAGCACGCCCTCGCCCACCGCCGACCAGCGCAGCAGGACGCCGCCGGGCAGCCGGGCGCTGAGCAGGGTCGCGACCGGCGCCGACAGCGCGACCCCGCCGAGCATCGCCGCGTTGATGCCCGCGGCGGCCCCCAGCCCGTGCTGGGCGACCACCTGGAGGGTGACCGCGGTCCAGCCGACGGACAGGCCGAAGGAGTCGACCGTGCCGGCGCCCAGCAGGCGCCGGACCCGGCGCCGCCGGATGCGCCGCTGGAGCCCCCCCTCCATCAGCCGACGAAGACCGTGGCCGGCGGTGGGAACCCGTTGAAGCTCGACGCGTAGCTCAGCGTGTACGCGCCCGCCGACCCGATGTAGAGGCGGTCGTCCAGGTCCATGGTCGACGGCAGCGCGGCCCCGTAGAACATGGTGTCGGAGCTGTCGCAGCTCGGTCCCGTGACGGTGAAGGGCAGCGTGGGCGACGTCGCGTGGTCGGACCGCGACGTCCACAGCGGGAACAGCCACTGGTTGACGGTCTGCTGGGTCTCGAACAGGCCGTTGTACGCGCCGACGTCCAGGTACAGCCAGTTCTCGCCGGCCCGGACCTCCCGGCCCAGGACGGTGGTGACCATGACGGCGCTCTCGGCGACGAAGTGGCGCCCGGGCTCGGCGGCCAGCACCTCCGGCTGGTAGGGCAGCAGCTCGGTCAGCGCGGTGCGCAGCGTGGCAGCGACCTGCTCGATCGCGGGCACGGGTTCGACGTAGCGCGCGGGGAACCCGCCGCCGAGGTCGACCATGGTCAGCTCGATCCCGTCGTCGGCGAGCCGGTCCAGCAGCGTCCCCGCCGCCGACACCGCCTGGCGCCAGGCGCCGGTGGTGGTGCACTGCGACCCGACGTGGAAGGTGACGCCGTAGGGGCGCAGCCCGAGGTTGCGCGCCAGCAGCAGAAGCGCCCTGGCCTCGTGGGCCTCGGCCCCGAACTTGCGCGACAGCGGGAACATCGCGGTGCTGTCGTCCACGCGCAGGCGCACGTAGACCGCTGCGCCGGGCGCGTGGCGGGCCAGCTTGTACAGCTCGCCCTCGGAGTCGAAGGCGAACCGCCACAGGCCCTCGGCGTGGGCGGCGGCGATGTGGCCAGCCGGCTTCACGGTGTTGCTGTAGAGGACGTCGGCCGGACGGACGCCGATGGCCTGGAGCATCCGCAGCTCCCCCAGCGAGGCGACCTCGAAGCGCGATCCCTGCTCGTGCAGGGCGACGAGCACCTCCGGCGAGGAGTTGCACTTCAGGGCGAAGAACGACTCCACGCCGGGGAGCAGCTCGCTGAAGCGGCGGTGGCGCTCGCGGACGGTGCCCAGGTCGCAGACGAGGTAGGGCGACCGCGCGTCGATGTCGGCCAGCGCGGGCGGCAGCAGGGCGGCCGGCCAGTGCGACGGGACCTCGAGCCGGGCGTGGTGGTCGAGCAGCGGGACGCGCATGGGGGGGGCACCTCGGTGGGGGGTCGGCCGGTTCCCCCTTCGTCTCGGCTGCGGTGGGCGCAGGTTGAGCCACGACCACCACGTTTCAGGTCACGGACGGCGGGGCCGATCACCTCCGCGTGACCAACAGGCAGCACCGGTTCCTCGCGGAGTGCGCGGGGGTGCTCGTCGTGTCCGCGGCCTGGGTCGGCACGATCGTGTCCGGCATCACCACGCCGGGCGTCTCGCAGACGCTCTCCAACGTCGGCCTCGCCGTGGCCGCCCTGTCCGCGGGCGTCGCCTGCCTGCTCACCGCCCGCCGCAGCGAGGGCCGGTACCGGACCGTGTGGCGCCTGCTGGGCCTCAGCGCCCTGTCATGGGGCGGCGGGCAGGTCGCCTGGACCTGGTACGAGTCGGTGCTGGGCGTCGACGTCCCGTTCCCGTCCCTGCCCGACGTCGGCTACCTCTGCGCCGTGCCGCTGGCCTCCGCGGCGTTGCTGGCCGTCCCGCTGTCCGCGCAGACCCTGGCGGGGCGCCTGCGCACCGTCCTGGACGGGCTGATGATCGCCACGGCCATGCTCATGGTCAGCTGGCTCACGGTGCTCGCCCCGGTGGTGCGGGCGGGGGGCGACGGCTGGGTCAGCCAGGCGATCAGCCTGGCCTACCCCATCGGCGACGTGATCGCCATCACCATCGTCCTGTACGTCCTGCTGCGCTCCCGCCAGTCCTCGGTGCGCGCGCCGGTGCCCCTGGAGCTGATCGGGACGGCCCTGGTCGCCGTGGCGGTGAGCGACAGCGGGTTCGCCTACCTGACCGCGACGGAGAACTACGCGTCGGGCGGGGTGATCGACATCGGCTGGTTCCTGGGCTACGCGGTGCTACTGGTCGCGGCGCGCGTGCCGCCCCCGCCGCCGGCGGAACCCGCTCCGGACGACGGGCCGGCGCGCCCCCTGGGATTGCTCCTGCCCTACGCCGCGGTCACGGTCGCCCTGGCCAGCTCGGTGGTGGAACTGGCCGACCAGGGCTTCGCCGACCCGGTCGTCTCCTGGATGCGCTCGGCGTTGATCCTCATGCTCATCGTCCGCCAGGTGCTCACCCTGCTGGAGAACCTGTCGCTGACCCGCGACCTGGAGGCGCGCGTCCTGGAGCGCACGGCCGAGCTGCGTGCCAGCGAGCAGCGCTTCGAGGCGCTGGTCCTGCACAGCTCCGACGTCGTCACCATCGTCGACCGGGCCGGCACCGTGCTGTACCAGAGCGAGTCGATCCAGCGGGTCTTCGGCTGGTCGTCGGAGTCGCTCACCGGCCGACCCCTGTCGATCATGCTCGACCCGGCGGAGACCATCGCCCTGGAGGCGGCCCTGCAGGACGCCGCCCGCGAGCCCTACAGCCTGCGCGTCGTGGAGCTGGAGGTCCGCCACCGCGAGGGCCGCTCCTGCCACGCCGAGGTGACCATCACCAACCTGCTCGCCGACCCGAACGTGGGCGGGCTCGTGCTCAACACCCGCGACACCAGCGAGCGCAAGGCGCTGGCCGACCAGCTCGTGCACCAGGCGTTCCACGACGCGCTCACGTCGCTGGCCAACCGCGCGCTGTTCAAGGACCGCGTCGAGCACGCGCTGCTGCGCGGCCGCAGCGAGAGCGTCGCGGTGCTGTTCCTGGACCTGGACGGCTTCAAGGAGGTCAACGACAGCATGGGCCACGCCGCCGGCGACCTGCTGCTCGTCCAGGTCGCCCAGCGCCTGCGCACCTGCGTCCGGCCGGGCGACACCGTCGCGCGCTTCGGCGGGGACGAGTTCGCGATCCTGCTCGACGGGACGTCCGGCCAGGTCGACGCCGAGGAGGCGGCGAGCCGCGTCACCCGCTCCCTGCGCGAGCCGTTCGTGCTGGACGGCAAGCAGATCCACGTCACCGGCAGCGTCGGCATCGCCGTGCGCGGCCCCGATACGCAGGACACCGACCAGCTGCTGCGCAACGCCGACCTGGCCATGTACCGGGCGAAGGCCCAGGGCGGCAGCGGGTTCGAGGTCTTCGACCCCGCGATGCACACCCACCTCGTCCAGCGCCTGGAGCTGGAGGCCGACCTGCGCACCGCGCTGGACACCGGCCAGCTCCTGCTGCACTACCAGCCGACGGTGGCGCTGGCCTCGGGGCGGCTGACCGGCGTCGAGGCCCTGGCCCGCTGGGCGCACCCCGACCACGGCCTGATCATGCCCTCGCAGTTCATCGGGCTGGCCGAGGACACGGGGCTGATCGAGCCGCTCGGCCGCTGGGTCCTGCGCTCGGCGTGCGACCAGATGGCGCGCTGGCACCGCGAGCACCCCGAGATCCCGATGTCGATCGGGCTGAACATCTCCGGTCGCCAGCTCCAGCGCGGCGACCTCCCCCAGCAGGTCGCCGACGCCCTCCACGAGTCGGGGCTCCAGCCCGAGCACCTGGTGCTGGAGATGACCGAGAGCGTGCTCATGGAGCACACGGCGGAGAACCTGTCGCTGCTGCGCCGGCTCAAGGAGCTCGGGGTGCGGCTGGCGATCGACGACTTCGGGACCGGTTACTCGTCGCTGAGCTACCTCCACCGCTTCCCCGTCGACATCCTCAAGATCGACCGGTCCTTCGTGGAGCGGCTGGGCGACCCCAACCAGGACGCCGAGCTGGTGCGCACGATCGTCGGCCTGGGGCGCACCCTGGGCATGGAGACCATCGCCGAGGGCATCGAGGACCACCACCAGTTCCTCGCCCTGCGCCGCCTGGGCTGCGACCTCGGCCAGGGGTACTACCTGGGGCGGCCGATGCCCGCCGCGGACGTCGACGTGCTCCTGACCCGCGAGCAGGCCACGGCCGACGGGGCGCGGCCGCGGGCAAGAGCGGACGAACGGGTGGCGACCGCCGGGGCCTGACGGGGCGGCGGCGGCGGTGCTCGACCGGCGCCCGGGACGTCTATCATGCGCCCGTTCCCAGGTCTGACCCCCGCGCGGCGATCGCCCCGTGGGATCCGGTCCCGATGCGCCGCCGACGGCGGCGAGGAGGCTGCCCACATGGCCCAGGCGACCACCAACGTCCGGCCGGAGGACCTGATCCGCCGGATCGGCGACTCCAACGAGCGGGCCATGGCCTACGTCCTGGCCCCCGACCCCCAGCTGTCGCGGCTGTCCCGCAAGGTCCGGGAGTCGATCATCGCGGACCTGCCGCCGGTCACCGCCGGCGCCCTGCTGGGCCCCGCCGCGCTGGCCCGCCACTTCGTGGCGTCGGCCGCCAGCGGGCGGTACCGGGACCTGTTCGCGCTGTGGGAGCTGTTCCGCCAGCGGCCCGACGAGTGCCGGCCCGTGCTGGCCGAGCGCCAGAAGGCGCTGGAGAAGGGGCGCATGGCCCTGGGCACCGCGGTCCGGCTGGGCCTGTCGGGCCGGGCGGAGCGCGTCGCCCGCGACGTGCGCGACGCGCAGGGCCTGATCTGGACCTGGCTGCGCGAGGTGCTGGACGAGGAGCAGACCGCCGTGGCCGCGCGCCCGGCGATCGCGTCCGCGTGGCTGCACCGCGAACCCGACGTCGACCTCCCCCTGCCCGACGACCCCGACGACCGCTGGCTCGCGGAGGCGGCGGAGGCGCGCCGCGAGGGCCCGCTCGCCCCGCCCGTCGAGCGCCTCCTGGCCGAGAACGCCGGGCGCCTGCCCGCCACCATCGCGACGCTGTCGCTGGCCTTCGACCACTACCCCGACCAGGCGCCCGGGCTGGTCGCGCGCATCGACCTGGACAGCCCCCAGATCGGCGCGCTGCTGGCGTGGGCGCGCGACCACGGGCTGGGCGACCAGGTCGCCGGCCGGGTCCGCGCGACCGTCGAGGAGGCCGCCGGCCGGTCGCGGGCCGAGGGCGTCGCCGCCTGGTACTCCTGGCGCGAGCGCGGCGTCGACGTGCCGCTGCCCGCGGCGCTGCGGTCGCCCGACCTGGACGGGCTGGACGTGAGTCGCCCCGACACCGCCGCGCTGGCGGCCGCGCTGATCGCCGACGGGGCCCCGCTGGACATGCAGGCCGTCGTCGCCGACCTGGCCACCAGGAACCGCCAGCTGGCGGAGAAGGCCTACGAGGCGTACGTCTGCGCCGGGCTGCCCGTGACCCTGCCGGCGGGGCTGGCCAACAACCCGCTGGTCAAGGAGGGGACGCGCTGCCCCTGGTGCCAGTCGTGGACCTACGTCCGCGCGGGCCACGAGCGCCGCTGCCCCCGCCGCCCGGCGGGCGAGCCGGTCGCCGAGACCCCGGCCGAGCCGGCCGCGCCGCAGCCCGCCCCGACGCCCGAGGGCGACGCGGTCACCGCGGCCTGGGACGCGGCCGCCGCCGCGGAGTCCTCCACCGCCCCGACCAACGGCGGCCCTCACCCGGCCGCCACTGCCAACGGCGCGGGGGCCGAGCAGCCCGCACCCCCGGCAGCCGCCGCCCCCGCCGCGGCGCCCCCGGCCGCACCCGCCGCCGCGGAGCAGCCCCCGGCACCCAGCCCGGCCGCACCCGCCGCCGCCGCGGCGGCGCAGCCCCCGGCGCCCAGCCCCGCCGCGCCGCCCCGGCCGAGCAGCCCGCAGCCGGGAACGGCGCAGGCGCCGCCGGGCCGCTCCCCGCCCCTCGGAGCCGACCGGCTACGACGCCATCGCCGCGGCGACCGCCGCCGCCCCACCGGCGCCGGCCCCGCCCCCGACGTCGCGGCCGACGGAGCCGCCCCCACCGGCGCCCCCGGCGCCGCGCCCAGCGGCGTGGCCGACGAGGTCGCCGCGGCGGGGGCGCCGACCGGGGCCGGGTCGGCGCCGGTGTGGGGGTGGCGGCGGCGCCGTCCGCGGTCCAGGCCCCCACCCCCGAGGAGGGTTCGGCGCTGCCGGACGCCGACGCGGCCGCCGCCGCGGGCGCCGACTACGCCTCGGCCGCGCTCGGCGCCGGGGTGACCGGCGCGGGTGGCGAGGGCACTGTCCCGCCGGAGGACGGGACGCCCGGGCCGGGCGCGTGAGCGACCTCGCCCAGGCCGCCGACGCGTTCCCCCGCCGCTACGCCCGGACCCAGCGCTTCTCGCTGGGGTCCCCCCGCGACCTCACCGTCTCCCCCGACGGCACCCGGGTCGTCTTCCTGCGCGCCGCCGCGGGGGACGACCCGGCGACCGGCCTGTGGGTGCTCGACGTCGCCACCGGGCGCGAGGTTCAGGTCGGTGACCCGGCCGCCCTGGAGCACGGCCGGCGCATCACCGACGAGGAGCGCCTGCGCCGCGAGCGGGCGCGCGAGGGCGCGTCGGGCATCACGTCCTACGCCACCGACCGCGCCGTGCGCACCGCCGCGTTCGCGGTCGGCGGGCGCCTCTACAGCGCCGACCTCGACACCGCCACCCTGACCCCGATCCCGCTGCCCGACGTGGTGGCCGACCCGCGCCCCTCCCCCGACGGCCAGCGCCTCGCCTTCGCCTCGACGGGCGGCGTCTCGATCGTCGACACCGCCGGCGCCGTGGCGGTGCGGGTGGCCGGCGCCGCGGACCAGGACGACCCCGAGGTCACCTGGGGCCTGCCGGAGTTCGTCGCCGCCGAGGAGATGGACCGCACCCGCGGGTTCTGGTGGTCCCCGGACGGGCGCACCCTGGCCATCACCCGCGTCGACACCAGCCCGGTCCCCCGCTGGCACATCGCCAGCCCCGTGGACCCCGACGTCGCCCCGGTCGCGATCGCCTACCCCGCGGCGGGCGCGCCCAACGCCGACGTCAGCCTCCACCTCGTGCCGCTGTTCGGCGGCAGCCGGATCGAGGTGCGCTGGGACCGCGGCTACTTCCCCTACCTCGCCGACGTCGTGTGGGGCGACCACGGCCCGCTGACCATCGTCGTCCAGAGCCGCGACCAGAAGGTCCTGCGGACCCTGACCGTCGACCCGGAGACCGGCCGGACCGCGGTGGCGGCCGAGGAGCACGACCTCCACTGGGTCGCCCTGGTCCCCGGCACCCCGCGCTGGACGCCCGACGGGCGGCTGGTGCGCACGGCGGACTTGGACGACACCCGCACCCTGCTGGTCGGCGACCGGGCGCTGACGCCGCCGGGCCTGCAGGTCCGCGCCGTGCTCGGCGTCACCCCCACCGCGGTCCTGGTCAGCGCCAGCGAGGAGCCGACCGCCGTCGTCGTCTGGCGCGTCCCCCTGGACGGCGACGACCCGGTGCGGCTGTCCACGCCCGACGGGGTGGCCGGGGCGGTCGCCGGCGGGGACACCGTCGTCGTCGCCCAGCGCGGCCTGGACCGCCCGGGCGCCGTGGTCACGGTCCACGCCCGCGAGGCGGTCTGGACGGTCGCGAGCCGTGCCGAGGAGCCGCCCCTGCCGCTGCGCATGGCCATCCGCAGCCTGGGACCCCGGGCGCTGCGCACCGCGCTGCTGCTGCCCAGCTGGTGGCGCGACGGCGGGGCGGCGCTGCCCGTGCTGGTCGACCCCTACGGCGGGCCGGGGGCCCAGCGCGTGCTCGCGGGCCAGGACGCCCACCTGGTGTCGCAGTGGTTCGCCGAGCAGGGCTTCGCCGTGCTGGTCGCCGACGGCCGCGGCACCCCCGGACGTGGCCCGGCCTGGGAGCGGGCGGTCGCGGGCGACCTCGCCGGCCCGGTGCTGGAGGACCAGATCGACGCGCTGCGCGCCACCGCGGCGGAGAACCCCGCCCTGGACCTGCGCCGCGTCGCGATCCGCGGCTGGTCGTTCGGCGGGTACCTGGCGGCGCTGGGCGTGCTGCACGCCCCCGACGTGTTCCACGCGGCCATCGCCGGCGCCCCCGTGACCGACTGGCGCCTGTACGACACCCACTACACGGAGCGCTACCTGGGCCTGCCGCAGGAGCACCCGGAGGCCTACGACCGCAGCGCCGTGCGGGTGCCGCCCGACGACGCCCCGGCCCGGCCCCTGCTGCTGCTCCACGGCCTGGCCGACGACAACGTCGTGGCCGCCCACACGCTGCGCCTGTCGCGCGCGCTCCTGGAGGCCGGCCGCCCCCACCAGGTCCTGCCCCTGTCCGGGGTCACCCACATGACCCCGCAGACGACGGTGGCGGAGAACCTCCTGCACCTCCAGCTCGCCTTCCTCCGCGGCGCGCTGGGGCTGCACCCCGACCGCTGAGGGGCGGGTCGCGATCACCACGAACAGGAGTGCATCGGTGGAGTACCGCAAGTTGGGCCGCTGGGGCGTGCAGGTGTCGACGGTCGGCCTGGGGTCCTGGCTGACCTACGGCGGCAGCGTGCAGGAGCAGGCCGCGCAGGACTGCATCCGCCGCGCCTACGACCTGGGCGTGAACTTCTTCGACACCGCCAACGTCTACATGCGCGGGCAGGCGGAACAGGTCGTGGGCAAGACCCTCGCGGCTGTGCCGCGCGACTCGTTCGTGCTGGCCACCAAGGTCTTCTTCCCGATGGGCGACGGCCCCAACGACCGCGGCCTGTCGCGCAAGCACGTCTGGGAGCAGCTCCACCACTCACTGCGGCGGCTGGGCACCGACTACGTCGACCTCTATCAGTGCCACCGCTACGACGAGTCGGTCCCCCTGGAGGAGACCTGCCGGGTGATGGCGGACCTCATCACCCGCGGCGAGGTCCTGTACTGGGGCGTGTCCGAGTGGACCGCCGATCAGATCGCCCACGCCGTCGGCGTCTGCCGGGCCCACGGGTGGCCGGAGCCGGTCAGCAACCAGCCCCAGTACTCCGCCCTGTGGCGGCGCATCGAGCAGCGCGTCCTGCCCGTCAGCACCGAGCTCGGGCTCGGCCAGGTGGTGTGGTCGCCGCTCGCGATGGGCGTGCTGACCGGCAAGTACACGTCCCTGGACGACGTGCCGGAGGGCAGCCGCGCCGCCGGGGACGACCGCCAGTTCATGGGCAACTTCCTCAACGCCGAGACGCTCGCGGCGGTGCAGGAGTTGCGGCCGCTCGCGCAGGAGGCGGGGGCGTCGATGTCGCAGCTGGCCCTGGCCTGGTGCCTGCGGGAGCCCGGCGTGTCCAGCGTGATCGTCGGGGCGACCAGGACGGGCCACGTCGACGACAACGTCGCCGCCGCCGACCTGCACCCGGACCCGGCGCTGCTCGCGCGCATGGACGAGATCCTCGCCCCCGTCGCCCACACGGACTGACCATGGCCCTCCCCGACCGGATCCAGGCCGACCTGACCGCGGCGATGAAGGCGCGCGACCGCGACACCGTCGCCACGCTGCGCCTGGTGGTCAGCGCGATCCGCACCCTGCGCGTCGCGGAGGGCCACAGCGGCGAGGTCACCGACGCCGAGGCCGTGGACCTGCTGACCCGCGAGGCGAAGCGCCGGACCGAGGCCGCCGAGGCGTACGCCGCGGCCGGGCGCGACGACCTCGCCGAGAAGGAGCGCCACGAGCTCGCGATCATCCGGCGCTACCTGCCCGAGCAGCTCGGCGAGGACGAGCTCGCGCGCATCGTGGACGAGGCGGTGGCCGAGACCGGCGCCACCGCCCCCTCCGACCTCGGCCGGGTCATGTCCGCGGTCATGCCCCGCGTCCGCGGCCGCGCCGACGGCAAGCAGGTCAACGCCCTGGTCCGCGACCGCCTGACCGGCGGCCCCGGCGCCTGAGCCGCCGGCGCCGGCGCCGACGCGGGCGTCGGCGGGTGGTCAGGCGCCGGGGGCCGGAGCGTCGGCCCGGGGTCCGCGGGCGGTGACCAGCGCCACGATGCGCTCGGCCACGCCGACCGCGGAGGCGGGGTTCTGGCCGGTCACCAGCCGGTCGTCGACGACGACGTGCGGCTGGAAGTCGGGCGCCCCGCTGTGACGGGCGCCCCGTTCGGTCAGGCGGGTCTGGAGCAGGAAGGGCACCACCTCGTCGAGGCCGACCGCCCGCTCCTCGTCGTCGGTGAACGACGCGACCTGCTTGCCGGCGACCAGGTGCGAGCCGTCGGACAGGCGCACGTCGACCAGCCCGGCGGGCCCGTGGCAGACCGCGCCCACCACCCCGCCCGCCTCGTAGAGCCGCGCGGCGATGCCCGCGAGCGCCGGGTTGCCGGGGAAGTCCCACATCGTGCCGTGCCCGCCCGCGTAGAGGACCACGTCGTAGTCGGCCGGGTCGATCTGGTCGGGCGTGGGGGTGTCGGCCAGGGCGGCGGCGACCCGCGGGTCGTCGAGGAACGCCCGCTGGACCGGATCGGACAGGTCGACGCCGTCCATCGGCGGGCGGCCCCCCTGCGGGGAGACGAAGTCGACGTCCCAGCCGGCCGCGGTGAACAGCCGGTGCGGGTGGGCGGCCTCGGGCAGGTAGAAGCCGGTGGTCCGCCCCGTGCTCCCCAGCTCGGCGTGGCTGGACAGCACGATCAATGCTCGGGTCATGGCAGGTGGCTCCTGGGAGTCGGGGTTCGTGGCCTCGGGATGTCCGCGGCACGACCCCCACGCTAGGCACCACGAGCCATTCCACCACTTCGACTTCTTGCCCGGTACCATAAGGAGAGCTATGGCTGGGGCATGGACGTGGACCTCCTGCAGACCTTCCTCGCCATCTACCGGGCCGGGTCCCTGACGGCTGCGGCGCGCGCCCGCCACCTGTCCCAGCCGGCCGTCACCCAGCAGCTGAAGACCCTCGAGCGCCAGGCCGGGAAGCCGCTGTTCGTGCGCCTCGCCCGCGGGGTCGCGCCCACCGCCGCCGCGCACGCGCTGGCCCGCGACGTCGCCGGGCCGCTGGACGCGCTGCAGGCCGCCACCCAGCGGCTGCGCCCCGGCGGGGACGACCTGGCCGGCACGGTGTTCCTGGGCGGCCCGGTCGACCTGCTGGCCGCCGCGGCGCTGCCCGCCCTGGTCCCGGTGGTCGCCCAGGGCGTGCGCCTGCGCGTCACCACCGGGCTGGCCGACGACCTGCTCGCCGCGCTGGCCGAGGGCGCGCTGGACGTGGTCATCGCCACCCAGCGGACCCGCCGCAGCGGCATCGACTACGAGCCGCTGGTCGACGAGGACTTCGTCCTGGTCGCCGCGCCCGCATGGGCCCGGCGCATCGACCCCGCGGCGCTGCAGGCCGCGGGCGCCGCGGCCCTCGCCGGGGTCCCGCTGGTCGCCTTCGCCGAGGACCTGCCCATCATCCGCCGCTGGGTCCGCGCCGTCCTCGGCACCCGCCTGGTCGCCTCCGCGGCGATCGTCGTCGGCGACCTGCGCGCGGTGACCGCCGCGGTCGCGGCGGGCGCCGGCGTCAGCGTCGTGCCCCGCTACCTGGCCGCCGACCTGCTCGCCCGCGGCGACCTGGTCGACCTGCACCCCGGGGCCCGCGCGCCGGCCAACACCATCCACCTGGCCACCCGCTCCGGCCACCCCGGCAGCGCCCGCGTGCGCGCCGTCGCCGAGCAGCTCCGCCGCACCGCCCCGACGTGGCGCCGCGCGCCCTGACGCCGGACCACGGGCGGTGCCTCCTACCCGGGGACGAGCACCCTGCGTCAGCGCCCGTGCTCCGCGTGCGCGACCAGGCGGGCCAGGCCGGTCAGGAGCGTGGCCCGCTCGCCGTGGGTGAGCGAGGCCATGGCCGCGGCGAGGCGGTCGGGCTCCAGGACGTGGTCGGCCTCCACCCGGCGGCGCCCCTCCGCGGTGAGCACCAGCTGGAGGCGGCGCTCGTCGGCAGGGTCGCGGCGTCGGGTCAGGAAGCCGCGGGCCGCCAGGTCCTTCGCCAGGACCGACGCGGTGCTCTTCGGCAACGCGAGGTGGCGCGCCAGCCCGGTGAGATCGATCCCGCCGGTCGCCGGAACGTGGTGGAGGACCTCGCGCTCGTGCTGGGTCAGGTCGGGGTCGTCCGGTCGGTGCAGCGCTGCCCACAGGCGGGTGTACAGTCTCTCGAACTGTTCAGCATCGGAACGGTTTGGCATGCTGGACCCAGGCTATCGACGGGGACCCCATGATCACGGTGGTGCGGGAACGGCGGGTGCCGGTGGCGCCGGACCAGGTCTGGCCGCTGGTGGACGACCCGGAGCGGATGGGTGGTTGGCTGGCCTTCGCCGAGTCCATGGAGCTGCTGGAGGGCGCCGGGGTGGGCCGCCGCCAGCGGCTCCACGGCCGCTGGGGCCGTCGGCGCACGGAGGTCGATCAGGAGATCACGGCCTACGAGCCGGGCCGGAGCCTGACGTGGCGGCACCTGGCGGAGCGGCTGGACGGCAAGCCGGCGCCTCGGTTCTCCGCGGCAACGCGCTTCACGGTCACGCTCGCCCCTGACGGCGACGGCACGCTGGTCCGGCTCGAGAGCGCCCAGGAGCCTGCCGGCTTCTTCCAGGGGCTGCTCATGCGCACGGGCACCCGGTCCGACATCGCCCGGCCGATGGAGCGGTCGTTGGCGGCGCTCGCCGCCGCGGTTCAGCCGGGTGCGGGGTCCAGGCGGTAGACGCCACCGTCGAGGGACAGGGCGTAGAGCTCGCCGGTGGCGTCCTCGCCGAAGGAGACCAGGCTGTCGACCTGGACGCCGAGGTCGGCGCTGGCGTACAGGGCGCCCTCGGACGCCACGATCGCCTGGACCCGGCCCTGGCAGAAGTCGCCGAACACGTAGGCGCCCCGCAAGTCGGGGATCGCCTCGCCCCGGTACACGTATCCCCCGGTCACCGAGCAGCCCTCGTCGTGGCTGTACTCCGCGATCGGGACCACCCCCTCCGGCGTGGCGGACGCGGGGGCGGCGAACGGCAGGGAGCCCTCGAACAGGCTCCAGCCGAAGTTTGCCCCCGGCGCCTCGGCGAAGGGGACGACGTTCACCTCCTCGACCTGGCGCTCGCCGACGTCGCCGATCCAGACGTCGCCCGTCGCACGGTCGAACGACCAGCGCCACGGGTTGCGCAGCCCGTAGGCCCAGATCTCCGGCCTGGCGCCCTCGCGCCCGACGAAGGGGTTGTCCGGCGGCACGGTGTAGTTGAAACCGTTCGACGGCGCCGGGTCGATGCGCACGATCTTGCCGAGCACCGTGTCCAGGGCCTGGCCGTTGCCGGCCGGGTCACCCTGGCCGCCGCCGTCGCCGATGCCCAGGTACAGCAGCCCGTCGGGGCCGAAGGTGACGGTCCCGCCGTTGTGGTTGCTGCGCGGGTGCGGCTGGCTGACGAGCATGCGGCGGTTGCCGGCCGGTCCGCCGGCGCTGTCCATCACCCACTCGTCGACGCGGATGTCGCCCTCGCGGCCGGTGAAGTAGGCGTAGAGCCGGCCGCCGTCCGGCGAGAAGGTGATGCCGAGCAGCCCGCGCTCACCGTCGGTGCTGATGTCGCCGGACAGGTCGATCAGCGGAGCGGGGTCGACGACCCCGCCGCGGACGGCGCGCACGGTGCCGCCGCGCTCGGCGATCCACAGCGCGTCGTCGCCCGGCCGGACCGCCAGGTCGATGGGGGCGTCGAGCTGCGCGACCTCGGTCAGCGTGACGTCGACCGCCTCGACGTCGGGCAGGGGCTCGCCCGTCGGGGACGGCGAGGACGACGGCGACGGCGGTGCCGTGGGCGACGGCGAGGGCGTCGCGGTCGCGTCGACCGGCTGCTCCGGCGACGGCGGCGGCGCCACGATCGGGCTGCGCGCCGTGGGCGAGGAAGCACAGCCCGTCAGGAGCACGGGCACGAGAAGAACGGCGAGCCACCGGACGGGCCGGTGGCGGTCAGACGTCGCGATCACGCAGGAAGCGCTCCACCTCGGCGACGAGCTCGTCGGTGTCGTAGGGCCCCGCGGGCAGTTCCGCGGTGCCGTCGTCGGTCCGCTGCTCGAGCTCGGTCACGTACTCGGCCAGGTCGTCGTCGTCGGCCACCAGCTCCGCGATCTCGTCGCGCTGGGCGACCGCGTCGCGGGCCAGGCGGCCCAGGGGCAGGTCGACGTTCAGCAGGCGGGTGACGCGCTCCGCCAGCGCGAGGGCCCCGGGCAGGTACGTCGTCCCCGACAGGTAGTGCGGCACGCCCGCCCACATGCTCATCGACCGCAGCCCCCGGGTCGTGGCCACCTGGTTGAGGACGCCGGTGATCCCGGTCGGGCCCTCGTAGGTGGAGCGGCGCAGACCGAGCTGCGCCGCGACCGCCGCGTCGCTGGCGCTGCCGGTCACCGGCACCGGGCGGGTGTGGGGCACGTCGACCTGGAGGGCGCCGAGGGTGACGAGCGCCTCGACCCCCAGCGAGCTGGCCAGGTCCACGATCCCGCGCGTGAACGACCGCCAGCGCAGGTTGGGCTCGGTGCCCGACAGCAGCACGACGTGGCGCCCGCTGCCCGGCAGCGCCGCCCAGGAGAAGCGGTTGGACGGCCACTCGATGATGCGCTGGCCGTCCCCGACCATCGCGACGGTCGGCCGCGACACCTGGAAGTCGAAGAACTCCTCCGGGTCGATCTCGGCGAACGGGTTGGCGTGCAGCTCGCGACCGAGCACGTCGATCGCCCCGGACGCGGCCTCGCCGGCATCGTTCCAACCCTGGAAGGCGGCGAGCAGCACCGGCTTCCGCAGTGCGGGGGGACGATCCAGGATGGTCACGACGTCCACGGGTGAGGTTCCTTCCGTTGCCGCCGCCAGTCTTGCACGGGCCACCGACGGTCGCCCCGATGGTCATCCCCGCGTACGGGCGAGGAAATCCAGGAGCGGCGGGGCCGTCAGCGCGGCCCGCGTGAGCTGCACGTCGTGCCCGCCGCGCGGCACGACCAGCTCCTCGGCGGGCTCGCCCCAGACCTCGCGCAGCTCGGCGTACTGGGCGGGCTGGACGGCCTCGTCGCGGTCGCCGCGGACCAGCAGGACGGGGGCGGTCAGCCCGGCCAGGGCGCCGAGGTCGACGTCGACCGCCAGGCCGCCCGCGTCGCGACGGCACACGTCGCGCCAGGCGTCGGGGCCGCCGAGCGGGGCGTGCAGCTTGGACAGCGCCCGCGCCCACACCGGGTACTCGGCCTGCAGCCGGTCGGGGTCGAAGCGGGCCCGCCAGCGGCCCAGCCCGTCGTGGTCGCGGTGGCTGACGCCGACCAGGACCAGGCCGGCGAACAGCTCGGGCCGGCGGGCGGCCAGGGCCATGGCGGCGTGCCCGCCCATCGAGAACCCCGCGACGCGCACCGGGGGCCCGGCCTGCTCGAGCAGCTCCTCGACCGCCCCGACCAGCAGGTCGCGGTCGTAGCGCCCGCCGTCCGGCAGGGGCGTCGAGCCGTGGCCCGGCAGGTCGGGCAGCGCCATCCGGTACCCGGCCGCGGCCAGCCCCTTGAGCTGCTTGGACCAGTGGTAGCGCCCCGTGCCGATGCCGCCGTGCAGCAGCACCAGCGGCGTGCCGTCCTCGGGTCCCTCGTGCTCGATGTGCATCCCGGGGATACTAGGGACGCGCGCAGGGGGGGCCGCGGGGGACGGGTAGGCTCGGACCTCGATGGCCAACACCGATATCGGGATCGTCGGGCTCCCCAACGTGGGCAAGTCCACGCTGTTCAACGCCGTGAGCGCCGCGCGGGTCGAGGCGGCGAACTACCCGTTCGCCACCATCGAGCCGAACGTCGGCGTCGTCGCCGTCCCCGACGAGCGCCTCGACGTCCTGGCGCGGCTCGCCGCGTCCCAGCGGGTCGTCGCGGCCACCGTGGAGTTCCGCGACATCGCCGGCCTGGTGCGCGGCGCCAGCACCGGGGAGGGGTTGGGCAACCAGTTCCTGTCCCACATCCGCGAGACCGACGCGATCGTCCACGTCGTGCGCTGCTTCGACGACCCCGACGTCGTCCACGTGGAGGGGTCGGTGGACCCGGCCCGCGACATCGACACCATCGAGACCGAGCTGCTGCTCGCCGACCTCGCCACCGTCGACAAGCGCGGCGACCGCGCCGTGCGCGCCGCGCGCTCCGGTGACCGGGCGGCCCAGCGGGCCGCCCAGCTGGTGGCCGGGCTGCAGGAGCACCTCGCGGCGGGCCGGCCCGCGCGGTCGTTCGGCCCGGCGGGCGGGACCGAGGTCGAGGAGCGCGCCCTGGCCCACGAGCTCGGCCTGCTCACCGAGAAGCCCGTCCTCTACGTCGCCAACGTCGCCGAGGACGAGGTCGGCGCCCTGGCGGCGGGCGGCGGCGCCGACGCGGGCCCGTCGGGCAAGAACGTGGAGATCGTCCGCGAGCTCGCGCGCGAGCAGGGCGCCGAGGCCGTCGTCATCTGCGCCGAGGCGGAGGCGCAGATCAGCGAGCTGGCGCCTGAGGAGCGGGCCGAGTTCCTCGCCGCGCTGGGGCTGGAGCGGTCGGGCCTGGACGTGCTGGTGGCCGCGGCGTACCGGCTCCTCGGGCTGATCACGTTCTTCACCGCCGGGCCCAAGGAGGCCCGCGCGTGGACCGTCGCCGCGGGCACCGCCGCGCCGCGCGCCGCGCGCGAGATCCACAGCGACATCGAGCGCGGCTTCATCCGCGCCGAGGTCATCGCCTACACCGACTACGCGGCCCTGGGCAGCGAGGCGGCCGCGCGCGAGGCGGGCCGGCTGCGCGTGGAGGGCCGCGACTACGTGCTCGCCGACGGCGACGTCGTGCACTTCCGCTTCAACGTCTAGCCCAGCTCGTAGACCAGGGTGAGCCGGCCGGGGGCGCCGTGGCCCGCCTCGATCCTGGCCTCGCCGGTCAGGCCCTCCAGGTCGCCGGTCGCGGAGCCGGGGGCGACGGTGAGGCGGTAGCGGGCGGTGTCGTCGGCCCACGTGCCGCCGCCCTGGAGCACGAACGTGCCGGTGCGGTCGCCCAGCCGGCCGGTGAACCGCTCCTGCCACAGGTAGGCGACGGCGTCGCCCGCGCCGTAGACGGTCAGCGCCCGGACGCTGCCCTCGCCCTCCAGGTCGCCGGTGTAGGCCGCGCGGGCCTCGGTCGCGGAGGTGCCGGGCGTGCCCTCGGCCTCGTCGTAGGCGCCCTCCTGCCATGCCGTGATCTCGAACTGCGCCGTCGCCTCGGCCACCCTGGCGCTCCTCTCCGGTCGGGGGCGCCGATCCTGCACCGCCGCGGGCCGGGGGGATTGGAGAAGTGCGACAGCGCCTACCATCGGCGGCGATGCTGTCGCCCCGTCCCGACGAGCCGCGCGGGGTCCTGCGCGGGCTGCCCGACGGCGTGGCCATGGGCCGCTGGCTGCCGTCGCCCGACCTGGCTCCGTTCGTCGAGCACCTGTGGAGCGTCACCTGGGACCTGCGCGGGCGGGCGCCGCACGTGCAGGAGGTGCTGCCCCACCCGGCGGTGCACCTGTCGGTGGAGCCGTCGGGCGCCGACGTGGTCGGTGTCCCGCGGGCCCGGTTCGCCCGCACCCTGGAGGGCGAGGGGGTCGTCGTCGCGGTGCGCTTCCGGCCCGGCGGGTTCCGGCCGTTCCTCGGGCCCGCCGGACCGCCGGTGTCGGCGCTGACCGACCAGGTGGTGCCCGCCGGGGAGGTCCTCGACCTCGACGGCGACGACCTGGCGCACCGCGTCCTGGCGCCTGGCACCGGCGAGGCGCGCGCCGCCCGGCTGGAGGACGCGCTGCGCGCCGTCCTGCCCGGCCGCGACCCCGTGGCCGAGGTCCTCGCCCGGCTGGTCGACGCCGTCGCCGCCGACCCCGGGGCGGGCCGGGTGGAGGACGTGGCGGCGCGGCTGGGCGTCGGCGTGCGGCGCCTGCAGCGGCTGTTCCGCACCTACGTCGGGGTGGGGCCCAAGTGGGTCCTGCAGCGCGCCCGCCTGCACGAGGCCGCCGCCCGCGCGGAGGCCGGGCCGGTCGACTGGGCGGCCCTTGCGGCCGACCTGGGCTACTGCGACCAGGCGCACCTGGTCCGCGACTTCCGCGCCGGCGTCGGCGAGCCGCCCGGCCGCTACGCCGCGGGGCGCGGCGCCGGTGACGCCCACCCGCACGGCGCTGCAGGTCGACGTGCACGAGGCCGCCCCGGTGCTGCGGACCGTCGCCGCGGCCGGGCTCGCCGAGGTCACGCTGCTGGGGCCGCCGCACGTGTCGCTGGGCCACCCGTGGGTCGACGGGCCCGCCCGGGCAGACCACGTGCCCGCCCTGGAGCGCGCGCTGGCGGGGCTGGCGGCGTTGACGGGCCGCCCTCGCGCTGGCCGCGCCGGGCGTCCCGGAGCCGGCGCTCAGGCGGCCGCCTTGGTGATGCCCCACCAGCGGGCGTCGGCGCCGGTGCAGCGGTCCTCGACGTAGTCCAGGCCGCCCTCGCGGGCGATGGCGCGCGACTCGGCGGAGGTGATGCCCAGCTGGAGCCACAGCGCCGAGGCCCCGATGGCCACCGCGTCCCGGGCGAAGGGCGGGGTCTCCGGCCCGGGGCGGAAGACGTCCACCAGGTCGACGGGCTCGGGGATGTCGCGCAGCGACCGGTAGGCGCGCTCGCCGAGGATCTCCTCCGCGCCGGGGTGGACGGGGATGATGCGGAAGCCCGCCTCCTGCAGCTGCGCGGGGATGCGGTGGGCCGCCTTGCGCGGGTCCGTCGAGCACCCGACGACCGCGATCACCCGCACCCGCTCCAGCAGCGCCCTCGGATCGGTCATCGCGTCCCCTCCCCCTCGCGCTCCTGCCCGCCAGCGTACCGGCGCGACCCCCGCGACCCCCGCGACCCCCGCGGCCCTGCACCCGGCGGACGCCGACGGGCTACGGTTCACCCCGTGCCCACGCTCCACCCGCCGATCGAGCCGTACGACCACGGGCTGCTCGACGTGGGGGACGGGCAACTCCTGTACTGGGAGGTCTGCGGGAACCCTGACGGCAGGCCCGCCGTCGTCCTGCACGGCGGGCCGGGGTCGGGGTGCACACCGGGCAAGCGCCGCCTGTTCGACCCCGGCGCCTATCGCGTCGTGCTGTTCGATCAGCGCGGGGCGGGCAGGAGCCGCCCGCACGCGGGCGACCCCGACGGTGACCTGTCGGTCAACACCACCGCCCACCTGCTCGACGATCTGGAGCTGCTCCGCGCGCACCTGGGCATCGACCGCTGGCTGGTCCTGGGCAGCTCGTGGGGGTCCACGCTCGCGCTCGCCCACGCGCAGCGGGACCCGGAGCGGGTCAGCGAGGTCGTCCTGGCGCCCGTGACCATGACCCGCCGGTCCGACATCGACTGGCTGTACCACGGCCTGCGCCGCTTCTTCCCCGCGGAGTGGGCGCGCTTCCGCGACGGCGTCCCCGCCGGCGAGCGCGACGGCGACCTCGTCGCGGCGTACGCCCGGCTGCTCGCCGACCCCGATCCCGCCGTCCACGACGGCGCCGCGCGGCGGTGGTGCGACTGGGAGGACGCCGTGGCCGCCGCCGGGTCGGGCGCGGCCGGGAACCCGCGGTACGCCGACGCCCGCTTCCGCCGGGGGTTCGCCCGCGTCGTCACCCACTACTTCCGCCACGGGGCCTGGCTGGAGGAGGGTCGGCTCCTGGCCGACGCGCACCTGCTGGCCGGCGTCCCGGGGGTCCTGGTCCACGGCCGGCTCGACCTGGGCAGCCCGCTGGTCACCGCCTGGGAGCTGGCCGCGGCCTGGCCCGGCAGTGAGCTGGTGGTGCTCGAGGGCTCGGGCCACACCTCCGGCGCGCTCACCGACCGGATCGTCGCGGCCACCGATCGCTTCGCCGCCCGCGGGTAGCCCGCCGCGCGCGGCGGGCCGTCACCAGCCGGTGTCGGTGCTGAAGCGGTAGTCCCAGGGGTCGCGGCAGTCGGCGGCGTTGGGCGGGCTGGCGTAGTAGAGCCGCTCGGTGCCGGCGACGAGCCGGCTGTACAGGTAGAAGCAGCGGTTCGAGCCGCTCCGCGTGCCGAGCACGAGGAAGTCGCGGCCGTCGCGCTCGAAGTGGATGCGCCCCACGTCCGCGGCGGTGGTCATGCGGTCGTTCACGCCCGCGGATGCGCGCCAGTCCAGCGTGGGCTGGAACGCGCGCATGACCGGCTGGCTGGTCGTGTACTGCTCGTTCTCCACGTAGTACTGGCGACTGGCGCTGAGGGCCTCGCGCAGCTGGGCCTGGGCGGCGCCGTCCTGCGCCCGCTGGCGCACCTCGAGCATGGTCGGGATGGCGATGCCCGCGAGGATCCCCAGCAGGATGATGGTGACCAGGAGCTCGACGAGGGTGAAGCCGTCGTCGGACCGCGCGGGTCCTCGAACGCTCCCCCGCCTGCGCACGCCCATGCCCAGGGTTCTCGGCCTGTCCCTTTCGTCCCTTGACCCCCGCCCGCGCCCCTGCGGGACAGCGCCAGACGGTGCGGCCTGCGCGTCGCCGTGGACGGGCGAGCTCGCTCCCTGTCCGCCGTCTGGGTCGACTACCGGGGCGTCGACGGCCCTGGTGCGAAGGCCGGGCCATGTCCGGGTACGACCTTGCTGACGTGCAGGTTGAGGACGCGTTGGCGCCCCGCACGCAACGCGGAGGTGTCGGTGGCCCGCGGGTCGTCGGCGGGGCCGTCGGCGTGCCACCACAGGTGGGTGCAGGCGATGAGCCCGTCGTCGGTGTCCACCAGGGTCGTGACGTCCTGCGGCGTGTGACCTGGCGTCTCGATCAGACGAACGTGGTCTGACACGTGCCGGCCCTCGGCGGGCTGGTCGTCCCATCGGTCGCCCTGGTACACGGCCCACACGTCGTGCACACGGGCGGACGGGAACAGCGCAAGGTGCCAGCTGTGGTCGGGGTGGTGGTGGCTGAGGATGACGTCGGTGATCTCGTCGGGCCGCACGCCGAGCCCGGCCAGCGGGTCCAGGATCAGCCGCGGATGACGAACCATGCCGGGGTCGATGACCACCAGGGCGGCACCGTCGCGCACGAAGACCACCGTGGAAGCGACGCCATCGGCGTTGGCGTAGCCGTCGTGCAGCACCGTCAGCTGGGCGTTCACGAGCGGCAGCGTAGCGGTCGCGACGTCGCCCGGCGCCGACGGCGACAGGGCGACGGCGGCCGGGGTCAGGCGCGCGGCTGCCGGTCTGGCAGATCGGGGTCGGGGCGCCCGCGCCCGTCGCGCGGGCCGAACGCGAGGAGGGCGTCGACGTCGCCCGCCCGCGCGCGCAGGTGGTGGTCGGCCCACTCGTGCCGGAGCGGGTACGCGGAGTCCGCGACCACCTCGGCGATCGCCTGCTCGACGTCGACGGGGGTCCGGTGCAGCGTGACCGCGCCGCCGTCCAGCAGGGCCCAGTGCCCGCCCGGCCGGCCGTAGGGCATGCCGATACTCCCCGGGTTGACGACCAGCCGACGGTCGACCAGCCGCACGAACGGCATGTGGGTGTGCCCGCACACCACCGTCCGCGTCTCGCCGGCCACGCCGGCGAACACCTCCTCCCAGCGCTCGAGGCGGGAGTCGACCAGGACGACCTCCTCGTCGCTGCGGGGGGTCGCATGGCAGAACACCACCGGCCCGAAGCCGTCGACGTCCAGCGTGACGGGGTGCGGCAACCCGGCGAGCAGCTCCACGTGGGCGGGCGACAGCTGCGCCGCCGCCCACGGCGTGACGTCGTCGGGCGGATCGACGGCCGCCCCGCGCGCCAACGCCACCAGCTCGCGGTCGGCGTTGCCGCGCACCAGCACCGCGCGCTCCCCGAGCGACAGGAGGCGGTCGAGCACCGCGGTCGGCTGCGGACCCGAGGCGTGGTCGCCGGTGACCACGATCAGGTCGGCGGCGGCCACCCGCGGCTCGGCGAGCACCGCATCCAGGACCGGCAGCACGCCGTGGATGTCGGACAGGACCGCGACCGTGCCCACCATGGCCGCGAAGCCTGCCCTGCCCCCGCGAGCACGGCAACCGGCGCTGCCGAGTCCTACCTCGTGTGCGCCAGGATCAGGCAGTCGTGCCACTCGTCGTGCGCGGGGTCGTCGTCGGACCAGGAGCGGCAGTGCGCGGGCAGCCGCCCCTCGAGGTGGTAGCCGGCCCTGTGGGCGAGCCGCAGCGAGGCGACGTTGTCCGGGTTGACCTCCAGCCACAGGCGTGAGATGCCCGCGGTCCGATGCGCCCAGTCGGTGACCGCGCCCACGGCACGCGACGCGATGCCACGGCGGCGCTCCTCCGGCCGCACCCAGTAGGCCACCTCCGCGCTCTGGCGGTCGTCGATCATCAGGCCCACCGCCGCGAGGAGCCGTGCGTCCTCGAGCACACCGTAGGAGACCTGCCGCCCCCCGCGCGGGTCCCAATCCGCCAGCGCCGCCAGCGCGTCCCGCCACGAGTACGGCCCCCGGGGCCGCGCACCCCACAGCGCCCTGGCCGTCTCCCCGCTGGTCGCCTCCACCACCAGCGGCGCGTCCTGCACGGTCAGCGTCCGCAGGCAGGACCCGCCGTGGTCCAGATCGAGGTCCATCATGAGATCCACGGCGCCGATCCTGCCGTTCCCCGCGGCTCCCCGGCCGCACGCGCCGGCACCGACGGCACCCGCTCGCGACCCGGGGCCCCTGCCTCAGGTTCCCGACCTCGCGGCGTCCACGGCCGCTGCCGCTCCGCCTGTGGTCGCCCCGAGACAACGGCGGACGGCGGCGTCGCCGATGACCGGTGATGTGGCGTCACGCAGCAGGCGTCCCCGGTGCCGCAGCCGGGTCCGAGCCCACGAGCCGGAGCAGGCCCAGTCCCTGGCCGCCATGCACGACGGCGTACACCGTGTAGCTCCGGCCGGGTCCTGCCAGGGAGGCGGCCGAGGTGAGGACGGCATCGGCATCGGCGCCGTCGATCTCGAACTCCTCGGACTCCACGGCGTCGGTGTCGAGGCTCGCCCGCCGGAAGTGGACGCGGTAGGGGAAGCTCCGGCACGACTCCAGCCTGACCGATCACCGCCGAAACGAGGCTCGCGCGCCCATCGCTCGCGCCCCGGCGTCCACGATCACGCGCAGGAGAACAACTCGCGGGCGCGTGGCCAGCGCTCCGTGCGGTCCCCGGCCACCAGGTAGACGAACTCATCGACGTCGGCGGCGAGCCACAGCTCGAGGCCCTCAGCGGTGAAGCCCGACGGCCGAGCGCCATCTGGCAGGGCGGCCGCCAGGTCGAGCGTGGCCGGTACGAGGTGAGGCGGGAGGACCTGGTCCGGGTCACGGACATACATCCTGTGCTCGGCGTCGGCGCCACCCTCGGCGCCGAGCGGCCACGACGTGTGCAGCAGGCCCACGGACTGCCAGCCGCAGTGCTCGTGACCAAGGATCAGGTTCATGGTGTCTGCATCGACCGCGCGGCCCTTCGCATCGCGCCAGGTCGGACCGGGGTACGCGTCGAACTCGATGGGTGCACCATCGCCCGGCTCCTCAGCGGGAACTGCGGCCGCGGCGCAGCTCGCCAGGATCACGGCCACTGCCGCGAGCGTGAGTGCCAAGGGCCGGTGCATGCGCGTTGGACGCGCCTACTCGACGTGGAGTTCCAACAACTTCGGGACGGCGGTTCGAGGCGTCCTCCACCTGCCGCGTCGACTCGTGCGCGCGGGCGGCGGCCGAGGACGGCGTGCTTGCGCGCCGGAGACACCTTTGTCGACGTGAGGCAAGCTCTCACACCCGTCCCAGAGCCCGTAGATGGGCCGTGGTGGCGGCGCTTCCGGCTTGTCGTCCCCCGTTAGCCTGTGCGCCGTCGCTCTCGCCCGAGGTGGCCCTGTGGCGGTTGGCGGTTGGCGGCTGGGGAGGTGGCACTCGGAGTGTGGGCGCAGCTGCGGACCGATCCGAGGTTCATCGTCGGCGTCGTGGTCGTCTCGGTGTTGTCGCTCATGGCAGTGGCGCCGCAGTGGTTCGTCACCGTCGCTCTGCAGGAGTGCGACCTCGATCGCTCTCGAGAGCTCCCGTCGCCCGGTCACTGGTTCGGGTTCGACCTACTCGGGTGCGATCTTTGGACGCAGTCGGTGTACGGCACCCGGCCGTCGTTCGTCGCCGCCACCGTCGCCACGTCGGCAGCCGCACTTCTCGCGGCGGTGGGAGGGCTGCTGGCGGGGTATGTCGGCGGCGCCGTTGACGCCGTCATCGCCAGATTGACGGACGCCTGGCTTTCCTTTCCTGTCGTGCTGGGGGGCGCCGTGGTACTCGCCCTGACCGAGGAGCGCGGCATCGCCAACGTCACGCTGGTGCTGGCGCTGTTCAACTGGCCCGTCCTGCTGCGCCTCCTGCGCACGGCGGCACGGACCGAGCGCTCCGCCGATTACGTGACCGCCGCCCGGGCCCTGGGCGCCGGTCCGTACCGTGTCCTGCGCCACCACGTGCTGCCGAACGCCTCGGGACCGTTCGTGGCCTACCTGCCGGTGGCCTTCGCCACCGCCGTCGCGGGCGAGGCAACGCTGTCCTACCTGGGCATCGGGTTGCAACTGCCCACCACCTCCTGGGGCCTGCTGCTGGCCGAGCCGGGCGAACGGTTCTTGGCCTCCTGGCACCTCACGGCGCTGCCCGCCCTGTTCCTGGCCGTCGCCGTGGCGAGCCTGCTCGTCGTCGGCGACGCGGTCAGGAGCGCGGTCGATGGACGCCGGGCGTGACGCGCTGGCTCGCCTCGCGCGTAGGACAGGCGATCGTCACGCTGCTGATCGTCACCTTCGTGGTGCGCCTGGCGGCCTTCGCGCTACCCGGCGACCCCATCCGGGCGCTGTTCGGTCAGGGTCGGCCCGACCCCGCCGACGTGCGCTTCCTCCGCGGGTTCTACGGACTCGACGATCCCTTCATCGTCCAGTACCTGCGATACCTCGCCGGTCTGCTGCGTGGCGACCTCGGCCCCACCTACGGCGGCGGGCGCGTCAGCGACGCCATCCGCGCCGCCCTGCCGTCGACCTTCCGCCTCGTCGGCCTCGCCGTCGGTCTGCAGCTGGCCGTCGGCATACCGCTAGGTGCCGCAGCCGCCGCCCGGCGCAGCAGGACCGTGAACGCGTCGCTGTCGCTCGCGACGGTTGCCGTACTGTCGGTCCCGGTATTCGTCGTCGCGCGCGTACTGCAGCGCACGGTCGCCTACCAGTGGGGCTGGCTCCCTGGCTCGGGAACCGGGTCCGGCTGGAGCGGGTACATCCTGCCGGCGCTCGCCCTGGCCCTCATCCCCATCGTCCTGCAGGCCCGCCTCGTGCGCGACGGCGTCGGTGCCACCTACGACAGCCTCTACAGCAAGCGGGCCCTCGTGTCGGGGCTGCCGGCGCGGAGGATCATCTGGCTCCACGCACTCCGGCCGGTCCTGCCGGCAGCGATGACGCTCGTCGGAGCGCAGGCCGGCGTCCTGGTCAGCGCCGCCGTCCTGGTGGAGCAGGTGTTCCGACTCGGCGGCCTCGGCAGCCTCCTCCTCGCCGCGGTTGGAGCCCGCCAGGCACCGCTGATTGCCGGCGGCGTCGTCGTCCTCGCCAGCCTCACCGTCCTGCTGTCACTGACCGTGGACATCCTCGCCAGACTCCTCGACCCGCGACTGCGGTAGCCGCGCAAGCGGGAGCGAGAACGCCGGAGAACCTTTGACGGGGCAGCAGAGGCGATCGAGCGCGCCGTCGGGCGGGCTCCACGCGAATGCGAAATGGCCCCCCATCGGGCCTCCGAGGGCAGAGGGAGGGGCTGGCGGTCAGGCCGTGGAGTGAGTGGAGGGGCCGTGACGTGCGGGGATGTGCGGTGGGCGTACGAGGATTTGAACCTCGGACCTCTTCCGTGTCAAGGAAGCGCTCTCCCCCTGAGCTATACGCCCGCGGAGGGGAAGCGTAGCCATCCGGGCGGGGTGGCGCCAACCCGGGGATGGCCCCGACGGGCGCTGCCGCGGGCGCAGTTCTCCAGCGGCCGCCGCGATCTACCGCGGGCTGCTGGACCAGGAGGGGCTGGCCCACCGCCGGAGGGGTTCGCGGACGTCGCGCCGGCCGAAGGCGGGCGGGACGTGCGGCGCGCTGGGCGCCACCGCGCACGTCCGGGAGGTGGCCGGGGCCGCCGCGGAGCGCTGGCGCCGACCGTGCGCGCCGTGGCACCGTACGACCCATGTGCGGCATCTGACGGACCGCGGTGCGGATCATCTTCGGGATCATGATCGTGATGCTGGTGCTGCTGCTGTCGGAGACCCTCGGGCTGCGATGAAGGGCGACCGGGTGGAGGTCGTGGTCGACGCGGGCGGCGGGGTGCGCGTCTACCAGGTCGAGGCGACCCGGGCGGGCCGGCGGGTCGAGGTCACCACCGGCCGGGGCCTGGTCGAGGTCACCGAGGTCACCCGAGGCGGGACCGCCGTCCGCACCGCGCGCTTCCTGTCCAACCGGATGCTCGCCCTCGTCGAGCACCCCGCCCGCGAGCGCATCCTCCCCGACGACGAGCAGCCGTCCCCGCCACCGCCGATCTAGCGATCGCTCGAGCCACCGCACCGCGGTTGGTAGCCATGGGCCATCAAACGTCCCCTTCAACCGCCGTGAGGCATCTACTCCAGGTGATTTGTTGACGCACTGATGGCGAACACCGCCCAGCCCACTGCGCTCTCGAGCACGTGCAATTCCCCTGGTGAAGACATTGGGGAGTGTGTGGTGCATCTTATGTACAAGAATCGCGACGAGTCGTAACCTCAGACGCGAGAGATCACCGACTAGGAGATGCCATGGGAACAACTGTTCCGCGCGTCTTTGCTTTCCTCCGCCGTACTGGTGACGCTGCTGATGGTCTTCATGGCCCTCGCCTCGGGGAGTTGGGCGGCTGCCGGGCCGACGCCCCCCGCCCTCGTGGAGGAAGGCGTCGGGCGAAGCTCAGGAGATCTTGTTGTACAAGGCGAGGAGGCGCTCGCCGATCCGCTTCGAGAAGGCCGGACCAACGCGCTGGCTGCAGCGACCGGGCCAGCGGCGCAACTGCATTCCGTACCAAGGTTCATCAGGAGGGTTTCCACGGCAACTGGCATGAGAACACCGAACACCGAGTACAGCGGCAGTCGATTCTTGTGCTGGTGCCGTTGGTACGTGGGGCGGATCGTGCGGCCCGACGTCGTTCACATGGAGCGGTAGAGTCGCATAAG
Source organism: Egibacteraceae bacterium (assembly GCA_030447925.1). Lineage (GTDB taxonomy): Bacteria > Actinomycetota > Nitriliruptoria > Euzebyales > Egibacteraceae > JAUJNX01. The sequence continues at coordinate 543,401 of JAUJNX010000002.1, forward strand.
CAGCACTTCTTGTCGGCCTACTCCAGAGGATGTGCGTGGCTGTCGACTTCGATTTCCTCGACGGCGTGGATGAGGTGGCGATCGCCACGGTGACGCTGGACCTCCCGCCCGCCGATACCCTCGCGCCGCCACAGCACGGCAGCCCACGCGTCATCGCGCTGGATCAGGCGGAGGACCGCGCAGGCGTGTGGGTCCTGGCGTGCTCATCGATGTCGGCCTGCTACGGGGTCCCGCTGCTCCTGCACCGGCTCCGCGACGGCGGGTGGCAGCTCCCCGAGCTCAGGGGCGCGAGCCCGTGGTACGGGGAGGCACGGCAGCGGGCCGGGCAGGCGTGGGAGGGGTGGGGCTCCGTCCTCGGCGTCGGCGTCCACGGCTGGGCCCCCGCCGCCGACACCGGCGACGACGGGACCGTCGCCCGCCCGCAGCGCGGCTGGAAGTCCGTGACCGGTGTGGCCGCGGAGCGGTTCGTCGCGATCACCGTGCGCTCGGGGTCCGACCAGCGCACCGTCGACGTCCATCCCGTCACCGGGGCGTTCATGGCGCTGATCAGGGCGCCCTGGTCGGGGAGGCTCGAGGTCAGCGGCGTCGAGGCGAGCGGACGGGCACTGCCGATCGACGCGGTCTAGTCCTGGCCGGGGCCGCGGCCGGCTTCGCGCTGGGCCTGCTCCTGGATGGCGTCGCTGTGGCTGGGCGCCTCGCCGGGCGACTGCATCGGCATGCCCCCGGCCTCCTTGGGCACCGCACCGTCGCTGTCCCAGGCCGCGTCGACGTGGCGGTGCTCGTTCGCGTTGGGCGGCGGGGCGGGCTGGCGGGCGCGGACGACCAGGAAGCCGACCACGCCGACGACGACCGCGACCACCACGACGATGAGGGCAAGAGATCCCATGTCCGGCCCAATACCCTCCTGACCGGCCGCTACTCCAGCAGCCGGCCCTCGACGGCCAGCTCGCCCTCGCCGTCGGCCCACGACCGCAGCTCCGCGGGCACGGCCGGCACCTCGTGCCAGGCGACGGTCAGACCGCCGTCGGCGCCTTGGCGGACGACGACGTTGCGCTGCAGGGCCGGGTCCAGCGCGGGGTAGTCGGACCGGTTGTGCGCGCCGCGCGTCTCGCGCCGCTCGATGGCGCCGAGCAGCGACGCCTCGGCGGTGAGCAGCGACGCGCGCAGGTCCAGCGCGTGGGCGAGGTCGCCCCAGCCCTCCGACGTCGGGCGGACGTCGACCGTGCGCGCGCGCTCGCGCAGCTCGGCCAGGCGGTCCAGGCCCTGCTTGAGGCCGTCCTCGGTGCGCACGACCCCGCAGTGCTCCCACATGGCGTCGCGCAGCGCGCGCTGGACGGGGCGGGCGAACTCCTCGCCCTCGCGCAGGGTGTCGTCGAGGTCGTCGGCGGCGGCGCGCACGTCCCCGCGCGACCGCAGCTGCACGGCCAGCCCCTCGGAGTGCGCCGCGGCGGCCTCGCCGGCGCGGCGGCCGAAGATGACGGTCTCGGCCAGGGAGTTGCCGCCCAGCCGGTTGGCGCCGTGCAGGCCGGCGGTGACCTCGCCCGCGGCGTAGAGGCCCTCGACCTCGGTCGCGTGGGTCTCCGGGTCGACCACGACCCCGCCCATGGAGTAGTGCGCGGTCGGCGCGACCTCCATCGGCTGGCGGGAGATGTCCAGCATCGAGGACTCGAGGAACTGGCGGTACATGCGCGGCAGCTTCTCCAGGATCGTGTCCTTGCTGATGTGGCTGATGTCGAGGAAGACCCCGCCGTGCTCGGTGCCGCGGCCCTCGGCGATCTCGGTGTAGTTGGCCAGCGCGACGCGGTCGCGGGTCGACAGCTCCATGCGCTCGGCGTCGTAGCGGGCCATGAAGCGCTCGCCGTCGCGGTTCTTCAGGTGCCCGCCCTCGCCGCGGACAGCCTCGGTCACCAGCGTCCCCGCCCACTCCTCCGGCACGACCATGCCGGTGGGGTGGAACTGGACCAGCTCCATGTCGGCCAGCGCGCACCCGGCCTGCAGGGCCAGGGCCATGCCGTCGCCGGTGTTCTCGTCACGGCGCGACGAGCTGCGCCGCCACAAGCGGGTGTGCCCGCCGGCCGCGAGCACGACCGCGTCGGCCTGGAAGACGGTGCGCTGGCCCGACTGCAGGTCGAAGCCGTAGGCCCCGAAGCAGGTGCCGTGCCCGCTGCCGTCGCGGGCCACGAGCAGCCGGGTGATGTAGTTGTCCTCCACCACCGGGATGCCCAGCTCATCGACCTTGTCGGCCAGCGTGAACTGCATGGCGCGCCCGGTGTAGTCCCCCGCATAGCAGGTGCGGCGCCACCGGTGGGCGCCGAAGAAGCGCTGGTCCAGGGTGCCGTCGGGCCGGCGGGCGAAGGGCGTGCCCCAGTCGGCCAGCTCCTGCACCGCCCGCGGGGACTCGCGGGCCATGATCTCCACGACCCGCGGGTCGGACAGGAAGTAGCCCTCGCGCAGGGTGTCGGCGAAGTGCTGCTGCCAGGAGTCCTCGGGGTCGACCGTGCCCAGGGCCGCGTTGATCCCGCCCGCCGCGAGGACGGTGTGGGCGTCCTTGCGCGAGCGCTTGCCGACCACGACGACGTCGCTCCCCGCCTGGTGCGCGGCGATGGCGGCGCGCAGCCCGGCGGCACCGGAGCCGATCACCAGGACGTTGCTGACCAGGGTGCGCGTGCGCTGGTCCATGGGACCGCTCCTTCTGCAATGCTTAGTATTGAGCGCTGTTCAACGCTCCCCACCAGTCTGTCGCGCGACGACGTCGGCCGCCCACGCCACCCACGACGCGGTCAGCTGCGGCGCCTCCAGCAGCCGCGGGGCCAGGGTGCGGTCGCGGTGGTAGGCCTCCGCGACCAGGGCCACGGTCACGTCGTGGCCGGGCCGGTCCTGGACCACCACGGCGTCGCCGGCGCCGACGTCGCCCTCCTCGACGATGCGCAGGTACGCCCCGGGGCGCCCCGCGTCGCCGAAGCGCGGGGGGAAGCGCGGGTCGCCCAGGGCCAGGCCCAGCTTGAAGCAGGGGATGCGCGGCTGGCAGACCTCCAGCAGCGCGGAGCCGACCCGCCAGCGCTCCCCCACCACCGCCTGGGAGACGTCCAGCCCCTCGACGTGCAGGTTCTCCCCGAAGGTCCCCGCGGGCAGGTCGCGCCCGAGCTCGCGCGACCACCACGCGGTGTCCGACGCGCCGTAGGCGTAGACCGCCTTGTCGGGCCCGCCGTGGACGCGCCGGTCGGCCTGGTCGTCGCCGTCCAGGTTCACCCCGCGCACCGGGACCCGGCCCGCGACGGGGGTCTTGAAGATGGCGGTGCGCACGCTGCGCCCCAGCCAGGTGTGGGCCTTCGCCGCGCCGGTGCAGACCGCGCCGATCCGTGCCGAGTCCATGGTCCCCCTCGCTACAATTCCGGGGTGTCGCCGCTCGGCGTCACCGTTCCCTCACGCCTGCAACCGACGCCGAGGTCCCCGCATGCCCCTGACCGCCACCCGCGACGACCTGCGCAACGTCGCCATCGTCGCGCACGTCGACCACGGCAAGACGACGCTGGTCGACGCCATGCTGCGCCAGACCGGCGCCTTCTCGGCGCACGGGGAGCTCACCGACCGGGTCATGGACAACACCGACCTGGAGCGTGAGAAGGGCATCACGATCCTGGCAAAGAACACCGCGGTGCAGCGCGGCGACAGAACCATCAACGTGATCGACACCCCCGGCCACGCCGACTTCGGCGGCGAGGTCGAGCGCGGGCTGACGATGGTCGACGGCGTCCTGCTGCTGGTCGACGCCAGCGAGGGCCCGCTGCCCCAGACGCGCTTCGTCCTGCGCAAGGCGCTCCAGTCCCGCCTGCCCGTGGTCCTGGTCGTGAACAAGGTCGACCGCCCCGACGCGCGGGCGAAGGAGGTCGTCGACGAGGTCTACGAGCTGTTCCTCGACCTCGACGCCGCCGAGGACCAGATCGACTTCCCGATCGTGTACTGCAACGCGCGGGCGGGGCGCGCCGGCACGTCGCCCGACGACCTGGCCGAGGACCTCGGCCCCCTGTTCGACGCGCTCGTCGCCACGGTCCCCGCGCCGTCCTACGACCCCGACCACCCGCTCCAGGCCCTGGTCACCAACCTCGACGCGTCGCCCTACCTCGGCCGCCTGGCGCTGTGCCGCGTCCGCCACGGCACCATCACCCGGGGCCAGCAGGTCGCCTGGTGCCGGGTCGACGGCACGGTCGAGCGCGTGAAGATCACCGAGATGACGATCACCCGCGCCTTCAACCGCGTGCCCACCGAGCAGGCGGGGCCGGGCGACATCATCGCCATCGCGGGCCTGCCCGACGTCACCATCGGCGAGACCCTCGCCGACCCCGACGACCCGCGCCCGCTGCCGGTCATCGCCGTCGACGAGCCCAGCCTGGGCATGACCATCGGCGTGAACACCTCGCCGCTGGCGGGCAAGGACGGCAAGAAGCTCACCGCGCGCCTGGTCAAGGGCCGCCTGGACGCCGAGCTGATCGGCAACGTGTCCCTGCGCGTCCTGCCCACCGAGCGCCCCGACACCTGGGAGGTCCAGGGCCGCGGCGAGCTCCAGCTGGCCGTCCTGGTCGAGACCATGCGCCGCGAGGGCTTCGAGCTGACCGTGGGCAAGCCCCAGGTCGTGACCCGCCTGATCGACGGCGCGGTCCACGAACCCGTGGAGCGGGTCTCCATCGACGTGCCCGAGGAGTACCTCGGCACCGTCACCCAGCTGCTGGCCCTGCGCCGCGGCCGCCTGGAGAACCTCGTCAACCACGGCACCGGCTGGGTCCGCATCGAGCAGCTGGTCCCCGCCCGCGGCCTGGTCGGCTTCCGCACCGAGTTCCTGACCGAGACGCGCGGCACCGGCATCCTCCACCACGTCTTCGACCGCTACGAGTCGTGGGCGGGCGAGCTGCGCACCCGGCCCAACGGGTCCCTGGTCGCCGACCGCAGCGGGGTGACGACGCCGTTCGCGCTGCACGCCCTGGGCGAGCGCGGCCGCCTGTTCGTCGACCCCGGCGTCGAGGTCTACGAGGGCATGATCATCGGGGAGAACGCCCGGTCCGAGGACATGGACGTGAACCCCACCAAGGAGAAGAAGCTCACCAACATGCGCTCGTCCACGGGCGACGAGCTGGTGCGCCTCACTCCCGCCACGGTCCTGTCGCTGGAGCAGGCGCTGGAGTTCATCCGCGGCGACGAGAGCGTCGAGGTCACGCCCTCGCGGGTCCGGCTGCGCAAGGTCATCCTCGACGCCTCGACCCGCGGGAAGACCGCCAAGCGCGCCACGATCGCCGCGCGCTCCTGAGAACCGTTTCCACGCAGGTAAGCGGGCGTTCACCTTGTCGCCCCGGCGTCGCAAGGTAGGTCCCCCAGTCTCCTCCGCGACCGTGCCGTTCCGGCACGCACCGTACGGAGGGGGACACCTGTGGCACTCGATCGACGGTCATTCCTGAAGGGCAGCGGGGCCGCGCTGGTCGGCGGCACCGCCGCCGCGGCGCCGCTCACCGCCTTCATGGCCAACCCGGCGCTCGCGGACGTGCGCCCGAACCGGCGCAACCTCGTCGCCCCCAACAACGGCGGCTACGGGGCCATCTCCGGCGTCCCCGCACTCAACGACGACGTCGTCTACCTCGCGCTGCCCAGCGGCTTCGAGTACGTCGTGTTCGGCAAGACCGGCGACATGGGCGACGACGGCTACCCGACCCCCGACCGCCACGACGGCATGGCCACGTTCCCGGGCACCGCGCCCGGCCTGGTCAACCTGGTCCGCAACCACGAGCGCGGCTACAGCCCCGTGCCCGCGGAGGGCGGCGTCGAGGGCGAGGAGGCCCAGCCGCTGGTCGGGAACCCCGAGTACGCCTATGACCGCAACTCCGGCGGCGCCTGCACCTCGATGACGTTCAACACCAACACCTTCGAGCTGGAGCGCAGCGTCATCTCGATCAACGGGACGAGCGTGAACTGCGCCGGTGGCCGCACCCCGTGGGGCACGTGGCTGACCTGCGAGGAGACCACCAACGGCACGCAGTCGCAGTTCTCCGACGAGAGCACCGGCGAGCCGAACCCGGCCCTGGTCTACGAGCAGGACCACGGCTACGTCTTCGAGGTCCCGTCCGATGGCTCCGTCGTGACCGAGCCCGTCGCGCTCAAGGAGATGGGGCGCTTCGTCCACGAGGCGGTCGCGATCGATCCGACCACCGGCATCATCTACGAGACCGAGGACAACAACCCCTCGGGCTTCTACCGCTTCCTGCCCAACGTGCACGACGACCTGACCGCGGGCGGCCGGCTGCAGATGCTCGCCATCGACCGGCGCCCCAACTACGACACCCGCACCCGCCAGCGCGTGGGCGAGTCGCTGCCCGTCCGCTGGGTCGACATCGCCGAGCCCGACCCCACCTACCCCACCGAGTTCGACGACTTCGCGGGCTCGCTGGTGTTCCTGCAGGGCTTCGAGCAGGGCGGGGCGAGCTTCGCGCGCCTCGAGGGCTGCTGGTACGGCGAGAACGCCGTGTACATCAACTCGACCAGCGGTGGGGACCAGGGCCTCGGCCAGGTCTGGGAGTACCGCCCGGGCCCCCTCGGCGGCCGGCTCACCCTGATCTTCGAGTCGCCGAGCGCCAACCTGCTCGACGCCCCCGACAACATCACCGTCAGCCCCCGCGGCGGCCTGCTGCTGTGCGAGGACGGCGACGACGTGCAGTTCGTCCGCGGGCTGGACCGCCGCGGCCGGATCTTCGACTTCGCCCAGAACCTGGTGTCGGAGAACACGGACCAGGAGTTCGCCGGCGCGACCTTCAGCCCCGACGGGCGCGTCCTGTTCGTCAACATCCAGACACCCGGCCTGTCGTTCGCCATCCGCGGCCCCTGGTCGCGGGGCGACGTCTGATCCACCCTCCCCGCCCGCCGTCCCCCGGCCTGGCAGCATCGAGGGCCGGGGGACGGACGGGACGGGACGGATGATCGAGGTCGAGGGGCTCCGCAAGACCTTCCCGGCCCGGCGCCGGGGCGGGCAGCAGGTCGAGGCCGTGCGCGACCTGACCTTCCGGGTCGGGCCCGGCGAGCGCTTCGCCTGCATCGGGCCGAACGGGGCGGGCAAGTCGACCGCGATCAAGATGCTGACGGGCATCCTGCACCCCACCGCGGGGACGGCGCGGGTGCTGGCCCTGGTGCCGTGGCAGCGCCGGCGCGACCTCGCCCTGCGCATCGGCACGCTGTTCGGGCAGCGCTCCCAGCTGTGGTCCGAGCTCACCCCGCGCCAGGGCTACGACCTGCTCGGCGCGGTCTACGGGCTGGCCCCGCGGGCCGTGCGCGACCGCGTCGGCGAGCTGGCCGAGCTGCTGGGTGCCGCCGGGGAGCTGGACGCGCCCGTCCGCACGCTGTCGCTGGGCCAGCGCATGCGCGCCGAGCTGGCCGCCAGCCTGCTCCACGAGCCCGAGGTCCTGTTCCTTGACGAGCCCACGATCGGGCTGGACCTGCTGGCCAAGCAGCGCTTCCGCGAGCTGCTGGTGCGCGTGAACGCCGAGCGCGGCACCACGGTGTTCCTGACCAGCCACGACGTCGCCGACATCGAGCACGTCGCCCGCCGGGTCGTGGTCGTCAACCACGGCACGCTGATCCACGACGCCGACGTGGCCGTCCTGCGCCGCACCCTGCTGGCGACCAAGCGCGTCGAGGTCCGCTTCGAGCGCCCGCCCGGCGCGCTGGACCTGCCCGGCGTGCAGGCCGCCTGGCGCTCGCCGACCGAGCTGGACCTGGTCGTGGACACCGCGGCGCGGCCGATCCGCGCGGTGCTCGACGAGCTGCTCGACCGCGGCGAGGTCGCCGACATCTCCGTGGTCGACCCGCCGCTGGAGCAGGTCATCGCGGCGATCTACCGCATGCCGGTCGGCCCGTGAACCGGCGCTGGGCGGCGGTGGCCGTGGGAGCCGCGGCGCGGCGCACGGCCGCGGACCGCGGCGCGCTGCTGATGACCGCCGTGTTCCACCTGCTGGTCGTCAGCGCGCTGGGCTCCCTGTGGCGCGCGGCGGCGGGGGGCGAGACGCTGGGCGGCTACGACGCCGACGCCCTGTTCTGGTACATCGTCGCCTCCGAGGCCGCGACCGTGCCGGTGGCCATGCGCCTGATCGAGCGCATCGGCGACGACATCGCCGACGGGTCGATCGAGGTCGAGCTGGTGCGCCCGGTCGGCGTGCTGGCGCTGCGACTGGCCGCCGAGCTCGGCGCGACCCTCCCGCGGCTGGCGGTCTGCGGGGTCACCGGAGCGGCGCTGGGCCTGCTGGTGACCGGGACGGCGCCACCCGCGGGTGCGGTCGCGCTGGCCGCGCCCGCCCTGGTCCTGGCCGTCGCCTGCAACATCGCCGCCCAGCACGCCTTCGCGTCCCTGGCCTTTGTGGTCCGCGACGCGCGCTCGGCCTGGTTCCTGTACCAGAAGCTGGTGTTCGTGCTCGGCGGGATGCTCGTGCCGCTGGAGCTGCTGCCGCCCTGGCTCGCGGCGGCCGCGCGGTCGCTGCCGTTCGCGGCCATGAGCTACGCGCCCGCGCGCCTGCTGTCGGGCGAGGGCGAGCCGTGGCTGGCGGCCGTCCAGGTCGCCTGGCTGGTGGTCCTCACGGGACTGGCCGCGCTGGGCTTCGCCGTGGGCGAGCGCCGCCTGCAGCGGGTGGGGGCCTGAGGTGGGCGCCCCGCTGGCCGCGCTGCGCGGGGCCGTCGCCGAGCTGCTGGCCAACCCCCGGGCCCTGGGCCTGCAGGCGGGGATCATGGCCCTGAACGACGGCGCGTGGATCGGCTTCTGGTGGGTGTTCTTCCAGCGCGCGGGCACCGTGCGCGGCTGGGACTTCGACGCCGTCGTGCTGCTGTGGTCGGTGCTCACCACCGCCGCCGGGCTGGTCCTGGGGGTGCTGGCCAACGCGCGGCGCATCGGGCAGATGGTCACCGACGGCAGCCTGGACGCGGTGCTCGCGCTGCCCGTGCGGCCGCTGCCCTGGCTGCTGCTGCGCCGGATCGACGGCGTGTTCGTCGGCGACGCGCTGTTCGGGCTGGTGCTGTTCGCCCTGGCCGGCGACCCGACGCCGGCGCGGGCGGCGCGCTTCGCGGTCGGGGTGGTCGCGGCGGCGGCGGTGCTGACCGGCTTCCTCGTCGCCGTCGAGTCGCTGGTGTTCTTCAGCGGCGGCGGCCGGACCGGCGAGCTGGGCTTCCAGGCGATCGTCCTGCTCGGCTCCTACCCGGTCGACGTGTTCCCCGCCGCGCTGCGGGTCGCCCTGCACACCGTCGTCCCGGCCGCCTTCGTCGCCGCGGTGCCCGCGCGCCTGGTCGACGCGCCCGACGCGGGGGCGGCGGCCGCGCTGCTCACCGCCGCGGGCGGGTTCGCGGTCCTGGGGTGGGCGCTGTTCACCGTGGGGCTGCGCCGCTACACGTCGGGGTCGGCCTGGACGCGGGCCTGACGGCGGCGCGCCGCCGCCAGGGCGGTGGTGTCGAGGACCAGCAGGAACGCGCCCTGCACCGCGATCGCCAGGCCGTCCCCGCGCAGCCGCGGCGGACCGCCCGCCCGCGCCCGGCGCCGCAGCGCGCCCCCGGCCGCGATGTAGCCCACGTCCAGCGCGGCGTTGACCGCCAGCAACCGCCGCAACCGCCGCAACCGCCCGGGCGGATCGGTGAGCGGAGGACGGCCGGCGCGGGCGGCGGCGGCGGCGATCAGTCCGTCGACCGCGCCCCAGGCCGCGGTCTGCTGGCCGAAGGCGGCCACCACGGGGTCGCGGCGGTGCCAGAACGCCAGGTGCGCCCCACCCGCGACGCTCAGGGCGGCCCACGCCGCCAGGACCCGCCCCACGCTGCGCTCCAGCGCACGGACCTCCTCGGCGCCCGCCATCACGCCGTCCGCAGGGAGGCGCGGACCTGGAAGCCGCCGCCCGGGCGGGCCGCGGCGGAGAACGCGCCGCCGAACAGCGCGGCGCGCTCGCGCATGTTGATGACGCCGCGGCCGACCACCGCGCCGGAGCGCGAGGCGGTGGGCGACGCGCGGCCCTCGTCGACGACCTCCAGCTCGACCTCGTCGGGCCCGTAGCGCACCGTGACCCGGGCGCGGTCGGCCCGGCCGTGGCGGGCCGCGTTGCCCAGCGCCTCCTCCACGATGCGGTAGGCGGAGACGTCGACCCCCAGCGGCAGGGTCCGGGGGGTGCCCTCGACGGCCAGCACGACCTCCAGCCCTTCGGCGGCGAGCCGCGCGATCAGGTCGTCCAGCGCGGCCAGCCCGGGCGGCGCGGGCGCGCCCGGCGGGGGCGCGACCGGCGCGACCGCCAGCCCCGCCTCGCCGCCGGGGTGCGCGGCGGCCAGCACGGCGGGCGCGCCCACCAGGTGGCGCAGGTCGGTCAGCGCCTGGCGCCCGTCCCGGGCGATGCCGCGCAGGACCTCCGCAGGCCCGACGCTCGGCGCGGTGGCGCGGGCCGGCGCGGCCGGTGCGGCCGTTGCGGCCGGGAGGGCGGCGGCCGGGGGGGGGGGGGGGGAGGTGGCGGGGACGGGCGTCGCGGCCTCCGCCGCCACCGCGGCCGCCCGCTCGGCCTCCGCGACGATCGCGCCGACGCGGCGGGCGACCAGGTCGTGCAGCTCGCCGACGATGCGGGCGCGCTCCTCCGCGGCCACCCGCGAGGCGGCCTCGTCGCGCTCGCGTTCCGCGCGGGCGCGGGCGACGTGCTCCTGGAGCATCCCGGACCGGCGCTGGCGCAGCCGGGTGCCGAGCACCAGCGGCACGACGACGAGCAGCACCCACAGCCCGGCGACCGTCGCGAGGTCGCCCAGGTCGATGCCGGGCAGCAGCGCGAACAGCCCCCACCACAGCGCGGTCGCGGCCACCCACGGCACCCACACCGGCACCGCGTCGCCGTACGCGGCCGCCGAGTACAGCGCGACGAGCGCGCCGACGTCCGACGGCGTGGGGCGCACCCCCAGGGTCTGCCCGGCGACGAAGGCGGTCAGCACGACCGCGGCGACGACCAGCGGGTCCCGCCGGCGCCACACCAGGGGGACGCTCTGGGCCACGACCACGGCGACGGTGAGGGCGTCGACCGGGCGCGGCGGCCCCTGGCCCAGTGTGATGCCCGCCTGCACCGCGGGCGTGACGAGCGCGACGGCGGACGAGGCCAGCAGGAACCCGGCGAGGCTGACGTCGGTGTTGCCGTCCCGCCCCCGCCGCCCCGCCGCTGCCCCCGGCACGCTCATCGGGCACGCACGCTAGCGCCCCGCCTCCGGCGCCGGTAGGGACGCCCGGGTGGCCAGCGCGGTGAGGCGGCGCACGACGTCCCGGGGCGCGAGGTCGACGACCGTGGCGACGGCCCGGTACCCGGCGCCGGGCACGCACACCGCCCGGTTGCGGGTGACCGCGTCCAGGCCGGCGCGGGCGACCGCCGCGCTGGTCATCCACACCCAGGGCGGCAGGCTGCGCACGTCAGAGCCCGCCACCGCCTGGAACTCGGTGCGGGTGAAGCCGGGGCACAGGGCGGTGACGTGGACCCCGGCGCCGCGCACCTCCTCGTGCAGCGCCTGGCTCAGGGACGTGACGAACGCCTTGGACGCGCCGTAGACCGCGTTGGTCGGCATCGGCTGGAAGCCGGACACCGACGACACGTTGAGCACGCCGCCCCGGCCGCGGGGAACCATCGCGGCCAGCGCGGCGGAGGCCAGGCGGGTGACGGCCAGCACGTTGAGCCGGATCTGGCGGTCCTCGCGATCGATCGGCAGCTCGTGGAACCAGCCGAGCGAGCCGAACCCGGCGTTGTTGACCAGCAGGTCGACCGGCCGGTCCGGGTCGGCCAGCCGGGCCTCGACGGCGGCCAGGCCACCGGCGGTCAGCAGGTCGGCGGGCAGGACCTCGACGGTCCGGCCCCAGGTGTCGCGGACCTCGCGGGCCAGCGTCCGCAGCTCGTCCTCGCGGCGGGCGACGGCGACGACGTCGACGCCCCGCGCGGCGGCCTGCCGCGCGATCTCCCGCCCGATACCGCTCGAGGCGCCGGTCACCAGGGCGGTGCGCCATCTGCTCACGCGTCGGTCTCCAGGAGGTCGGCGGGTCCCGTCGCCGCGGCCTCGTGGCGGCGCGCGCCGGGGCGGTGGCGACCACCCCGGCAGGTCGCGGCCGACGAGTCGCGGGCCGTCGCCCCTCCCTACCCCCGGCCCGGGCGGTGGGAACCGCCGGGGGGCGCGCCGTCGGCGCCCGCTCCGGCGGCCAGGAGGTCGATGGCGGCGGCGGCGACCGTGCCGGCGTCGACGTCGCCCAGGACGGTGGCGTCGTGACCGCAGACGCCGTCGAGGTAGTCCAGGCCGCAGACGGCGCAGCGGCTGGCCCACGACACCAGGACCCGGTGGCGGGCGCGGAACAGCGGCGCGACGTCGACGAGGTTGGCCTTGGTGAACACCCCGACGGTGGGGGTGCCGACCGCCTCCGCGACGTGGCGCGGACCCGAGTCGTTGCCCACGAACAGGTCGGCGCGGGCGAGCACGCCCACGAGCCCGGCCAGCGACAACGCGCCCGACAGGTCCGCGGGCGCCGACGCCGCGGCGTCCAGGATGCGCGCGACGAGGTCGGTGTCCCCGGGCCCGCGGCGCACCACCACCGGCGCGCCGCGCGCGGCGAGCGCGTCGGCGACCGCCGCGAGCCGCTCCGGCGGCCACCGCCGCCGCGCGTCGGTCGCCCCGGGGTGCAGCGCCACCAGCGGCGCGCGCCCACCCCGCCCCCGCGCGCCGGCAGGCCCCGCCCCGGCCGTGCGGGGCCCGGCCGTGCGGGGCCCGGGCGTGGGCGCGGGGTCGCGGCCGCAGCCCTCGAGGCCGGCGGCGGACAGGGCCGCGTCAGCGGCGGCGAGGTCCTCGGCGGTCACGGCCAGGCGCGGGGACAGGCGCACCGGGTCGGCCCCGACTACCAGGCCCACGACCTCGAGCCAGCGCAGGACGTCGTGCTGGAACGGATGGTACGGCACGGTCCGATCCAGCGGGGGCGCGCCCGGCGCGCGGCTCCCGGCGGTCACGCGGGCGCCGAACCGGCGCAGGAGCGGGTTGGCGTTGCCACCGCCGCCGTGCAGCTGGACGGCCAGGTCGAAGCCCTCCGCGCGCATCCGGGCGCAGAACGCCTCCACCACCTCCGGCGGGTCGTCGGGGACGCGCTCGGCCCCGCCCGCGTCGAACCGCACCCCGGGGACCCGCGGTGCGAGCTCCACGCGGTCCACGGGCGCCGGGCGGTTGTTGAACAGCGCCGCGGCGTGGGTAGCACCCGCCAGCACGATCTCGGCCCCGCGGTAGGCGGCGCGCAGCGCGGCCAGCGCCGGCTCGGCCACCACCAGGTCGCCGAGGCCGTTGGCCCGCAGCACCAGCAGGCGCTCGACGCCATCAACCCGCGCAGCGCACATGAACGACGGGACCTCCCATGACGACCACGACCGGCGGGACGGTGGTCCTGGCCTGCGGCGGCTACCGCTCCGGATCCACGCTGCAGTACAACGTCGTCGGGGAGTATGCCGAGCGCGCGGGCATCGGCCGGCGCATCGGCTTCGTCGAGCCTGACCAGGCGGCCGTGCTGCCCCAGGTCTGGTCCTTCGTCGAGGCGCTGGGCACCGCCGTGGCGAAGTGCCACCTCGCGCCCGGCGTCGACGAGCGCAGCGGAGCCTGGGACGCCCTCCTCGACCGCGGACGGGTCTGCGCGGTCTACACGGTGCGCGACTGGCGCGACGTCGTGCACTCCTGGACCCGCAAGTTCGACCAGCGGGTCGATGAGGTGTTCGCGTCCGCGCGCTGGGCGCTGAACACCGCCAACCTCGAGGCCTGGCTGGCGCGCGGCGCGCACGTGCTGCGCTACGAGGACCTGGTGGCCGACCCAGCGGCGGCGCTGGACCGCGTGGTGGCCTGGGCCGGCCTCCCCGCGACCCGGCGGCCGCCGCCGCGGCCGCCGCCGCGGGGGCGTCGGCGCTGCCCGCCGGCGACGGCGCGGTCGACCCGCGCACGCTGCTGCACGCCGACCATGTCGGCGACCCGGAGGGCGGGGGCTGGCGCTGCTGGACCCCCGCGGAGCGCGACCTGGCCCGCCGCCACGTCGAGCCGCTGATGGAGCGGTTCGGGTACGTCTGGTAGGGCATCCTGGCGCCCGGGGGTCCCTGCTAGGAGGCTGGCGTGGCACGTCGGGAGGACGGTCGCCCCCGGTCGGTCGTGGACCTGTTCCTGCCCGTCCCTCCTCCGCGGGAGGTCCGCGAGGCGCGGCGCGAGCGCCGCGCGATGCTGTGGCGGGCGGTGCGGGGGCGCTGCCCCCTGTGCGCCACGCCGGGCCTGCGGCGCGGGTGGGGCGCGATCCGCGAGCGCTGCCCCGGGTGCAACTTCGCCTTCAGCCGCGAGCGCGGCTACCTGTCGGGCGCGACCTGGTTCAACCTGTCCGCGACGCTGCTGGTGCTGATGGTCGTGCTGGTCGGCGGCGCCGCGGTGACGGCACCCGACGTGCCGTGGGTCCTCGTGGGCACCCTCAGCGCGCTGTCGGTGGTCGTGGTGCCCATCCTGTTCCTGCCGCTGGCCGTGACCCTGTGGCTGTGGGTCGACCTCGCCTACTTCCGGCCCCTGGACGCCGATGACCTGGGGGCCAACGACCCGCGCGCCGAGCGGCGTCCCTGACCCGGGCGTCCCGCGCCGGCAACCTGCGCGCAACGTCCCCCCGGCAGGATCGCCCGGATGGTCACCGGCCCGGAGTTGACACTGACGTCAACGTCAGTACGGTGGGGGCATGGCTCCCACCACCATCGATCTCGCCCCCGTGCGCCCGGCTGACGTCCTCACCGTCGACACCGACCTCCCCGACCTCGAGGCCGGCGACGTCTGCGGCCAGGACCCGCACTCCGCGCTGGCGGGCACCACCGCCGCGGGGATGGCGCTGCTGGTCGCCCCCACGGTCGGCCGCTTCCAGCCGGTGGCCGACGCCGGGCTGCTGGGCCCCGGCAGCGTCGTCGGCGTGGTCACCGGCGGCGCCGGCCGCGCGGACGAGGTGCGCATCCCCGTGGCCGCGGAGGTCAGCGGCTTCCTCGCGATGCAGGGCCAGACGGTGCAGGCCGGCCAGCCGCTGGCCTGGCTCCGCCAGGTCGACGCGGGCTGACGGGTGACCCTGCCCGCCACGCGGACGCAGCGGCTGGAGGCACTGGTCGACCCGGGTTCGTTCCGGGAGTTCGGCAGCCAGGCCCGGCACCGGGTCACCGCCTTCGGCATGGACCGCAAGCGCCCCGCGGGCGACGGCGTCGTCACGGGCACGGCCCGCATCGACGGCCGCCCCGCGGGGGTCTTCGCGCAGGACCCCAGCGCGCTCGGCGGGTCACTGGGCGAGGTGCACGCGGCCAAGATCACCGCGGTCCTGGACCACGCCGCGCGGGCGCGCGTGCCCGTGATCGGGCTGCTGGACTCCGGCGGCGCGCGCATCCAGGAGGGCGTCGCGGCCCTCGACGGCTACGGCAGCATCTTCTTCCGCAACGTCGCGCTGAGCGGGCGCGTGCCGCAGCTGTCGGTCGTGCTAGGCGCCTGCGCCGGCGGCGCGGTCTACTCCCCCGCCCTCACCGACATCGTGATCATGCAGCGCGGGACCGCGCACATGTTCGTGACCGGGCCCAAGGTCGTCCGCGCCGTCACCTTCGAGGACGTCACCCTGGAGGAGCTGGGCGGGTCGCGGATCCACGCCAGCGCCTCGGGCGTCGCCCACCTCGTCGCCGACGACGCCGACCACGCCCTGGACCTCGCGCGCGCGGTCCTGGGCTACCTGCCCACCTCCTGCTGGGACGAGGCGCCGCTCGCGCCGCCCGTCGACCCGGAGCCGATGCCGCGCTGGGGCCCGGACGGGACCGTGGGCGTCCCCGCCGACCACCGCATGCCCTACGACGTCCGCGGGATCGTCCGCGGGGTCGTGGACGAGGGCAGTTTCTTGGAGCTCCAGGAGCAGTTCGCCGGCAACATCGTCACCGGGTTCGCCCGGGTCGAGGGGCGCCCCGTCGGAGTGGTCGCCAACCAGCCGCAGGTGCTGGCGGGCTGCCTGGACATCAACGCGTCGGAGAAGGGCGCGCGCTTCGTGCGCCTGTGCGACGCGTTCGGGCTCCCGCTGCTCGTCCTCGTCGACGTGCCCGGCTTCCTGCCCGGGCTCGGCCAGGAGGCGGGCGGGATCATCCGCAAGGGCGCCAAGCTGCTCTACGCGTTCGCCGAGGCGACCGTCCCGCGCATGACCGTGGTGCTGCGCAAGGCGTTCGGCGGCGCCTACATCGTCATGAACTCCAAGTCCCTGGGCGCCGACCGCGTCTACTCCTGGCCCGGCGCGGAGCTGGCGGTCATGGGCGCGGAGGGCGCGATCGACGTCATCTTCCGCCGCGACCTGGAGGCCGACCCGTCCCGGCGCGCGGAGCTGCTCCAGCGCTACCGCGACGAGGCCATGGCGCCGCACCTGCCCGCCGAGCGCCTCAGCGTCGACGAGGTCGTCGCGCCGGACGAGACCCGCGACGTCGTGGTCGAGACCCTCGCGGGCCTTGAGCGCGCCCTGGAACCGCGCTTCCGCCACGACAACCTGCCCCAGTAGCGGCATCCGCCGGTCCCGCCCGGGGCAGGATCGGCGGCATGGACCAACGACTGCTCGGACGCACGGGCACGCTCGTCAGCGAGCTGTGCCTCGGCACCATGACCTTCGGCGCGGAGACGGGTGAGGACGACGCCCACGCCGTGCTCGACCGCTACGTGGAGGCGGGCGGGACCTTCGTCGACACCGCCGACGTGTACGCGGGCGGCGCCTCGGAGGAGATCCTCGGACGCTGGCTGGCCAAGCGCGGGGCCTCGGAGGATCTGGTGATCGCCACCAAGGGGCGGTTCCGCACGGGTCCCGGCCCCAACGACGAGGGCCTGTCGCGCCCGTACCTGCGCCGCGCGATCGAGGCGAGCCTGCGCCGGCTCCAGGTCGAGACCATCGACCTGTACCAGGTGCACTGCTGGGACCCGCTGACCCCGCTGGAGGAGACCATCGGGGCGATGGACGAGCTGGTCGCCGAGGGCGCCATCCAGTACTGGGGCATCAGCAACTTCACGGGCTGGCAGCTCCAGCGGGCGGTCCTGCTGGCGCGCCAGAGCGGGCAGGCCCCGCCGGTGACCCTGCAGCCGCAGTACAACCTGCTGTCCCGCGAGATCGAGTGGGAGCTGGTCCCCCTGTGCCTGGACGAGGGGCTGGGCCTGCTGCCCTGGTCCCCGCTCGGCGGGGGGTGGCTGACCGGCAAGTACCGCCGCGAGACCGCGCCAACCGGCGAGACCCGGCTGGGCGAGGACCCCGGCCGCGGCGTCGAGGCCTACGACCGCCGCAACACCGAGCGGACCTGGCGGGTGGTCGACACCGTCCGGCGCATCGCCGACGATGTCGGCGCCTCGATGGCCCAGGTCGCCCTGCGCTGGGTCACCGACCGCCCCGGGGTCAGCTCGACCATCCTGGGGGTGCGGTCCGTCGCCCAGCTGGAGGACAACCTGGGGGCGGCCGCGGTCACGCTGTCCCCCGAGCAGGTCGCCGAGCTGGATGAGGTCAGCGCCCCGCCGCTGCCCGACTACCCGTACGGGTTCATCGCCGAGCAGGCGGCGTCGCGGTCGCGCACCGCCTGACGCGCCACCGGCTGCTCGCCGGTCGTTCAGCCGGGCGTCACGGTCCGGCGCGGGAACGGCAAGCTGCGTCGGTTCCCCTGAGGGCGTCGCTTCTCGACGTCCTCAGGGGGAGACCGTGAGCAATCGATCCACTCGGCGCACGTTCCTGCGCCACACCGCGCTGGCCGGGACCGGCGCGGCGGTGCTGCTGGGCGGTCCGGGGGGCGCCGCCGCGATGCCCGGCGTCGTCCGCGGCGGCCGCCCGCAGGTGACCCACGGGGTCATGAGCGGCGACGTCGGGGAGCGCTCCGGGGTGGTGTGGGCCCGGGCGGACCGCGCATCGCGGATGATCGTCGAGATCGCCGCGACGGAGTCGTGGGCCGGCGCGCGGCGCCTCGCCGGCCCCCACCCGACCGCCGACGGCGCCAAAACCCCGCCCGGGGGGCAGCGCGGCGCGCCTGCGACCGCACGCCCCGGGCGGCCATGCCGAACGCGATGTTGTCGGCGACCGTCAGGTGGGGGAACAGGGCGA
>JAUJNX010000017.1 GCA_030447925.1 Egibacteraceae bacterium
CCCCCAGAGGGTACCGAAGCGGGGGGTGTCCCTACTCGGTGACCTGGATCTCGGCGATGTTCAGCTCGTCGAAGAAGTCGATCTCGACCCCGGAGACGCGCTCGCTCCAGGCGCCGGTGTTCTCCGCGGAGAACATCGGGATCGCCGGCATGTCGGCGTTGAGGATCGACTCGGCCTCCTGGAAGGACTCGACGCTGGCCTCGGGGCTGTCCGCGGCCTCGCCCTCGGCGATGGCGGCGTCGAACTCGGGGTTGGCGTAGCCGGTGTAGTTGGACGACGCGCCGGTGGAGTACAGCGAGTCCAGGTAGGTGTGCGGGCTGGGGTAGTCCGGGATCCAGCCGAGGCGGTACGGCCCGGTGATCTGCTGGCCCTCCAGGAGGGGCAGGTACTCCGCGAACTGGAGCTGCTCGAAGGTGATGTCCTGGATCCCCAGGTTGTCACGGATCTGGTTGCCCACGGCCTCGATCCAGGCGTCGTGGTCGGCGCCCGAGTTGAACCACAGGACCAGCGGGCCCTCCCAGCCGCCGGCGGCCTCCAGGGCGGCCCGGGCCTCCTCCGGGTTGGCCTCGGCGGGGCAGTTGCCGTCGCACTCGTTGTCAAGCGCGCCCGGGGTGATCTCCGGGACGAAGCCGCCCAGCGGCGCGAAGTCGGGGCGCACGGCCTGGGCGATCGACGCGCGGTCGATGGCCAGCGAGAACGCGCGGCGCAGGTCGGGGTTGGAGAAGCGCGGGTCGTAGGTGGGGAAGCCCAGGAACTGGATGGTCGCGCTGGGCTGGCGCAGGAAGTTCTCGCCGAACTCGGCCTCGGCCGCGTCGATCTGCGCGGACGGCACCTGGTCCATGACGTCGAGGTTGCCGGCGAGCAGGTCGTTGTAGGCGGTGTCGATCTCCTCGTAGATCCGGAACTCGACGGCGTCGGCGCTGGGGGCCGGCTCACCGGCGTAGTCCTCGAAGCGCTCCACGCGGATGTATTGGCCGCGGGCCCAGGGCTCGGCCATCTGGTAGGGGCCGTTGCCGATCGGCTCCTCGGCGTACGCCTCGGGGTCGTCGAAGAACGCGGCAGGCAGCGGGTTGAAGGAGCTGTACTGCAGCGTGATCGGGAAGATCGAGAACGGCTCGGTCAGCTCGACGGTGAAGGTCTGCTCGTCGACGACGGTCAGGCCGGACATCTCCTCCGACGCCGGCGGCGTCGGGCAGTCGTCGTCGTCGTCGGGGTTGTCGTCGGTGCACTGCAGGTCCTCGTAGCCCGCGATGTTGGCGAAGAAGTACGCGCCGTTGTTCGCGTTGGGGCCGTAGGCGCCGTAGTTCCAGGCGTCCACGTAGGACTGCGCGTTCACCGGCTCGCCGTTGTGGAAGGTCCAGCCCTCCTTCAGCGTGATGGTGAAGGTCTGGTTGTCCTCGGTCTCGATGGACTCCGCGACCGCGGCGGGGGCGTCCTCGCCGTACAGCGCCTCGGAGCTCTCGAAGTCGATCCCGACCAGCGGGGCGTAGAGGGCGTTGATGACCTCGCCGCCGTTGGACTCGGTGACGTTCGACGGCGGGGAGAGCAGCTCCGGCTCGCCGATGTAGACGGAGAACTCCCCGCCCTGGGCGGCCTCGCCGCCCTCCGACCCACCGGCGTCGGCGGACTCCGAGGTCGCGGCCTCGCCGCCGCCCTCGCCCTCGCCGCCACCGCCGCCGCTGCACGCGGCCGCGATCATGGCCAGCGCCAGCATCAGTGCGAGCGTCGCCCAGCGGCGCCCGCGGATCCTCAACGTCATGGGCTCTCTCCTCCGAGATGCCTCTCAGGCGCCGCCCGCACCTCGGACGGTCCTATGGGTGTAGTAACGGTACCAAAGGAAACTAGCGCCGTAACGAGGGGGACGCCCGTCCACCCGTGGCGACCGTCCGGAACCTCCCGGTGTCCCGACCGGAGGTCGGGAGGTTACCAGATGGTAACCGTCAGGCCGCGTTGGCCATCCAGCTCGCGTACAGGCCGCGGTAGGGCCCCGGCTCGCGCACCAGCCGGTCGTGGGTGCCGCGCTGGACCAGCCGGCCGCGGTCGAAGACCAGCACCTCGTCGGCGGCCGCCGCGGTGGACAGGCGGTGGGCGATGGTGACCGAGGTCCGCCCGGCGGTGAGCTGCTCCAGCGCCCAGGTCAGGCGGGCCTCGGTGCCCGGGTCGACGGCCGAGGTGGCCTCGTCGAGCACGAGCAGCGCGGGGTCGGCGACGAGGGCCCGGGCCAGGGACACCAGCTGGCGCTCCCCGCTGGACAGGTGCCGCCCGCGCTCGCCGACCGGGGTGGCCAGGCCCTGGGGCAGGCCGCGGGCCCAGTCGCCCAGGCCCAGCGCGTCGAACGCGGCGGCGATCTGGGCGCTGGTCGCGCCGGGCCGGCCGTAGCGGACGTTCTCCTCGACGGTGGCGTCGAACAGGAACCCGTCCTGGGGGACCAGGACGACGGCGCGGCGCAGCGACGCGGTGCGGACGCGGCGCAGGTCGACGCCGTTCAGGCAGACCCGGCCGCTGGTGGGGTCGGTCAGGCGCACCAGGAGCCGCGCGAAGGTGGTCTTGCCCGACCCGGTGGCGCCGACGATGGCGACCCGCGTGCGCGGCGCGAGGGCCAGGTCGACGCCGTCGAGGGCGAGCCGGGCCGCGCCCTGCTCCCCGGCGCGCGGCGGGTAGGCGAAGGTGACGGCCTCGAAGCGGACGCCGACCGGACCGGGCGGCAGGTCGACGCCCGCGGGGCCCGGGTCCGGGACGTCGGGCCGCTCCTCCAGCAGGTCCAGCACCCGGCGCCAGCCCGCCACCGCGGTCTGGGCCTGGTCCAGGACCTCGGTGACCAGCTGCACCGGCGCCACGAACAGGTTGACCAGGAAGAGGAACGACAGGAGCTGGCCCAGGGTCAGATCGCCGCCGACGCCCAGCACGACCCCCAGCGCCACCACCCCCGCCGTGGCCAGGGACGCGAAGACCTCGCCGGACGCGAACATCATCGACCCGGTCCGGGCGGCGGTGAATGACGCGCGGTAGGCGCCGTCGATGGTCGCGTCGACGCGCTCGCGGGTGCGGTCCTCGGCCCCGTAGGCGCGGATGACCTCGGCGCCGACGACGCTCTCCGACAGCGCGCCGAGCATCGCCGCGACCCGCACGCGCACGCGGTCGTAGGCGCGCTCCAGCAGGCCGGCGAACCAGCGCAGCAGGAACAGCAGCGGGACGAAGGTGACGAGCACGACCAGCGTCAGCTGCCAGCTGGACAGGGCCATGACCACCACGGCCAGGACGAGCTGGGCGCTGTTGACCAGCAGCCAGATCCCGCCCCACTGCATGAACACGCTGATGGTGTCGACGTCGGCGGTGACCCGGGCGACCAGGGCGCCGCGCTGCTCGGCGGCGAGGTGCAGCGCCGACAGGTCGTGCAGGTGGCGGAACGCGCGCACGCGCAGGTTGGACAGCGCGGTCTCCGCCACCCGCGCCAGGCGCCGGTTCATCAGCGAGCCGGCGACGGCGGTCAGGGCGATCGCGCCCAGCGCGAGGCCCGCGGCGCGCGCGAGGGCGCCCCGGTCCAGCTCCGCGGCGGCGCCGCCCAGCCCGTCGTCGACGATGCGCTGGATGGCCAGCGGCACGACGACGCGCCCGGCGGTGGCCAGCAGCGCGAGCACGAGCGTGAGGGGCAGGCCGGTGCGCAGCTCGGGCGACAGCCGGATGCCCCGCACCAGCGTGGCCCACGCGCCGTCGCGCGCGGGCGCGTCGGCGCGGGCGCTCATGGGTGCACCTCAGACGCCGGGCTCCGCCCTGCGCCGCTCAACGGTCGGCCTCGGCGGGGACCGCGCCCTCGGTCTCGTAGGCTGACACCAGGGCGGCGTAGGCCGGCAGGCGGGCGAGCAGCGCGGCGTGGGTGCCGCGGGCGCGCACGCCGCCGCCGTCGAGGAACACGACCTCGTCGGCCAGTCCGATGGTGGCGCGGCGGTAGGCGACGACCACGAGGGTCGTGGGCAGGTCCGCGTCGCGCAGCCCGCCCAGGATCGCCGCCTCGACCGACGGGTCCACCGACGAGGTCGCGTCGTCGAGGACCAGCAGGCGCGGGCGGCGCACCAGCGCGCGCGCCAGCGCCAGGCGCTGGCGCTGGCCGCCCGACAGCGACGCCCCGCGCTCGCCGACCAGGGTGTCGTAGCCGTCGGGCAGGTCGCGCACGAACGCGTCGGCCTGCGCCAGCCGGCAGGCGCGCACGACCTCCTCGTCGGGGAACGGCTCGCCCAGGGTGACGTTGCCGCGCACCGTGTCGTCGAACAGGAACGCCTCCTGGAACGCCAGCGCCGTGTGGCGGGCGACCTCGGCGGGGGCGACGTCGCGCAGGTCGACCCCGTCCAGGTGCACGGCGCCGGCGTCGGGGTCCGACAGGCGCACGAGCAGGGCCGCCAGCGTCGACTTGCCCGCGCCGGTGGGCCCGACCAGGGCGACGGTGCGCCCGGGGGCGATGTCCAGGTCGACGTCGCGCAGGACCTCGTGGTCGCCGTGGCGGAAGGTGACGCCGCGCAGGTCGACCCGCGCCGGTCCGCTCCCGTCCAGCGCCGCGCGGCCGGAGAAGGCGGTGTCGGCGCGGGCGCCGAGCACGCCGGTCATGCGCTCCCAGCCGACCACGCTGCGCGGCAGCTCGGCGAGCAGGAAGCCGATCATCCGCACCGGGAAGGCGAGCAGGGTGAACAGGTAGGCCACGGTGACGAGGTCGCCGAGGGACATCGCGCCCGCCCCGACGCGCAGGGCGCCGACCACCAGCACGACGAGCGTCGCCAGCGC
Organism: Egibacteraceae bacterium; assembly: GCA_030447925.1. Lineage (GTDB taxonomy): Bacteria > Actinomycetota > Nitriliruptoria > Euzebyales > Egibacteraceae > JAUJNX01. The sequence goes on from JAUJNX010000017.1 coordinate 4,774, forward strand.
GGGCAGCGCCTCGGTGAGCGGGTCCGACACGCTGCGGATGCGCCCGAGCTCCACCAGCTCGTCGCGGAGGCGCTCCGACGCGGCGCGCAGGCGCTCGGCCTCGTCGGCCTCGCGCCCCAGGGTCTTCACGACCAGCGCGCCGTCGACGCTCTCGTGGGCGATGGCCGAGACCCGCCCGCGCAGCTCCTGGGCACGGCCGGCCGGGCCCTGGGAGCGGCGGTTGTACCAGGTGTTGACGACCGCCAGCGCGGGCCACAGCACCACGCCGACCAGCGCGAGCGGCGGGTCGATCGTGAGCAGGACGCCCATCGCGATGGCGAGCAGGAGCAGCACGCCGCACGCGAACGGCAGCGGGTAGATCGGGGCGAACGCGGCCTCGACGTCGGCGTTCACCGTCGACAGCAGCTCGCCGGTGGGGTGGCGGCGGTGCCAGGCCAGGGGCAGGCGCAGGTACTGGCGGGCGAGCGCGCGGCGGTGGGTGGCGTGCAGGCGCAGGGCCATCGCCGACCCCGCCGACCGGCGCAGCACGATCCCCAGCGCCTTGGCGGCCGCGACCGCGACGATCACCAGGGCGGTGGCGGCCAGGGCGCCCGCGGGCACGTCGCCGCGCCGGAAGGCCGGCGCGACCACCTGGTCGGTGACCCGGCCCACGACCAGCGTCGACCCGACGGTCATGCCCGCGTACAGCACGGCACCGCCGAGCGCCACCGCGAACGTGGCCGGCTCCATGCGGATGTCGCGGCCCAGGTACGCGAGGCCGCGGCGGACGATCGCGCGTTCCGTCAGGGACCCCGATGCGTCGACAGCGACGTGGCCAGGTTCCCGAGCTCCTGCTCGGGGCCTCCCGCCGCGCGGGCCCGGGCCCGTTCCATCAGCTGGTCCTGGCTGTTGCGGGGTTCCTCACCGTCCTGGGGCCGCCGCCGCGTCCAGGTCCCGTCGCCCGCCAGGGTCCAGGCCAGGACGTTGTCGGCGAGCTGGAGGTCCAGGACGGTGCGCAGCTCCTCACGCTGCGCGGGGTCGGTCACCGGGATCATCGCCTCGACCCGGCGGTCCAGGTTGCGGGGCATCCAGTCGGCCGAGCCGATCCAGAAGTCGTCCCCGAACTGCAGGATGCGCGCGTGCTCCAGGAACCGCCCGACGATGCTGACGACGCCGATGCGGTCCGAGACGCCGGGGATCTGGGGGCGCAGGCCGCAGATCCCCCGGCAGACGATGTCGACCCGCACGCCGGCCTGGGACGCCGCGTACAGCTCGCTGATCAGCTCCGCGTCGATCAGGGAGTTGAGCTTCAGCCGGATCAGCCCGGGCCGCTCGGGGGAGTGCACCAGCACCTCGCGGGCGATGAGCTCGACGATGCGGTCGCGCAGGGAGTACGGCGCGACCAGCAGCTGGCGGTAGGTGTCCTGGCGCGCGTAGCCGGTGAGGAAGTTGAACAGGTCGGTGAGGTCGGCGCCCAGGTCCGCGTCCGCGCTCAGCACGCCGAGGTCGGTGTAGAGCCGCGCGGTCTTGGGGTTGTAGTTGCCGGTGCCCACGTGGACGTAGCGGCGGATGCCCTCGGGCTCGCGGCGCACCACCAGGGCGGTCTTGGTGTGGGTCTTGAGCCCCACCAGGCCGTAGACGACGTGGACGCCGGCGCGCTCCAGCGCGCGCGCCCAGGCGATGTTGTTCTCCTCGTCGAAGCGCGCCTTCAGCTCGACCAGGACGACCACCTGCTTGCCGCGCTCCGCCGCGCGGATCAGCGCCCGCACGATGGGGGAGTCCCCGCTGGTGCGGTACAGGGTCTGCTTGATCGCGAGCACGCCGGGGTCGGCGGCGGCGGCGACGATCAGCCGCTCCACCGAGTCGCTGAAGCTGTCGTAGGGGTGGTGGACCAGCAGGTCGCCCCGGCGGATCTCGGCGAACATGTGCTCCGGGTCGAGCGCCTCCTCGTCGGACCGGCGCAGGCGCGGCGGGGTGACGGGGGTCCACGACGGCCAGGTGAGCCGGGGGCGGTCCAGGGCCGCGAGCTCGTGGAGGTCGCCGAGGCCCAGCAGGCCGGGGACGCGGTAGGTGTCGACCTCGCCGACCTCGAGCTCCTCCTGGAGCAGGCGGACGAAGCGGTCCGGTGTGCCCTCCGCGACCTCCAGCCGGACGACGGGGCCGAAGCGGCGCTTGCGCAGCTGCAGCTCGATGGTGAGCAGCAGGTCGTCGGCGTCGTCCTCCTCCAGGTCCAGGTCGCTGTTGCGGGTGACCCGGAAGGGATAGGCCTCGTCGACCTCCATGCCGGGGAACAGCCGGCCGAGGTTGGCGACGATCAGCTCCTCGAGCGGCACGAAGGCGCGGCCGTCGCGCAGGGCGACGAAGCGCGGGAGGACCTCCGGCACCTTCACGCGCGCGAAGTGGCGGCGGTCCCTGCGCGCGTCGGTGACCGTGACCGCCAGCGACAGGCTGAGGTTGGAGATGTAGGGGAACGGGTGACCCGGGTCGACGGCCAGGGGGGTCAGCACCGGGAAGACGTCGGACTCGAACCAGGCGTCGAGCTGCACGCGCTCGTCCGCGGCCGCGTCGGCCAGCGACAGCAGGACGACGCCGTTGCGGGCGAGCAGCGGCACGAGCTGCTCGTGCAGGACCTCCGCGGCGGCCTCGACCATCGGCCGGGTGCGCTCGGCGACGGCGGCGAGCTGCTCCTCGGGGGTGCGCCCGTCGGCGGTCGGCGTGGTCACCCCGGCCGCGACCTGGCGCTTCAGCCCGGCGACGCGCACCTGGAAGAACTCGTCGAGGTTGTCCGCGAAGATCGCGACGAAGCGGACGCGCTCGAGCAGCGGCACGCGGGCGTCGGTGGCCTGGGCGAGGACCCGCCGGTCGAACTCGAGCCACGACAGCTCGCGGTTCAGGTACAGCGACGGGTCGTCCAGGGCGACGTCGGCGACGGGCGCGCGCCCGTTCTGCGTCGGCGTGGGCGGCCGGCCGTGGAGGGCATGGGCGGTTGCCCGCCCACCGCTGCGGGCGGGGGACTCCGTCCCGAGCTGCTCCACGTCCCTCCTCCTCGCCTCGGCGATGCTACCTCGGGCCCCCGCGGGAGGTTGGGCCCCGTCAGCTCGCGGCCGGCTCCAGCAGCGCGCGCTCGACGACCGTCGGCGCGTGCATCGACCGGTAGCCGACGGTGTCGAAGCGGACCACGACGACGTCGCCCTCGACCCGCTGGATGGTCCCGCGCCCCCAGCTGGCGTGGCGCACGCCGTCGCCGACCGCGAACGGCCCGCCCCGGGCGGCGTCCACGCGCTCCTGCTGGCCGGCGAGGTCCCAGTCCTCGGGCCCGCGCTCGCCCGCGCGGCGCAGGCACTCGTCGCAGCGCAGGCACAGCTCCGCGTGGTACTCGTCGCCCAGGTAGTTGAGCAGGAAGCGGCGCCGGCAGGTCGTCGCCTCCGCGTAGCTGGCGACCATCGCCAGGCGCGACTGCTCGACCTCGACCTGGACGCGCTGGTGGGCGGCCATCGCCTCCATGGCGGCGGCGGGGTCGCCGCGGAACGCCAGGCCGCCCTCGCCGCGCTCCAGGTACCCGAAGCGGTCGAGGTCCTCGATGAGTGCCACGGCCCCCGACCGCGCCACCCCGGCGGAGCGGGCGAGCGCTGCGGTGACCTCGGCCTCGGGGGTCGGGACCGACACCGAGGACAGGACGTGGACCATGCGGGCGACGGTCGGCTCCGACGGTCGGCTGCGGCGGTGCAGGTGCTCGTGGGTGGCGCGGTCCCCGGTCCGGTAGAACAGGACGCAGTCGGCCGGGCCGCCGTCGCGCCCGGCGCGGCCCGCCTCCTGCCAGTAGGCCTCCAGCGAGTCCGGCATGGTCCAGTGCAGCACCGCCCGGATGTCGCGCTTGTCGATGCCCATGCCGAACGCGCTGGTGGCGCAGAGGACCTCGAGCTTGTCGTGGTGGAAGGCCTCCTGGACCTCCTCGCGCAGCGACCGGTCCATCCCGCCGTGGTAGTGGCCGGCGGCCAGGCCCTGGGCGACGAGGGCGAGCGCGGTGTCCTCGGCCTCGCGGCGGGTGGAGCAGTAGACGACGGCGGGGCGCTCGACGGTGTCCAGCACCTTGGCGAGCTGGCGGTCGCGCCGGTCGGGGTCGGGGACGCGCACGACGGAGAAGTGCAGGTTGGGCCGGTCGAACCCGCGGGCGACCAGCAGCGGGTCGCGCAGGCGCAGCTCGGCGGCGATGTCGCGGCGCACCGCCTCCGGCGCGGTCGCGGTGAGGGCGAGGACGGGCGGGCGCCCGATGACCTCCGCGCTGGTGGCCAGCTCGCGGTAGGCGGGGCGGAAGTCGTGGCCCCACTCCGAGATGCAGTGGGCCTCGTCGATGCAGAGCAGGCCGATGGGGGAGGCGGACAGCGCGGCCCGGACGTCGTCGCGGGCCAGCTGCTCGGGGGTGGCGAACAGGAAGTCGAGCCGCCCGGCCCGCACGTCGGCGAGCATGCGCTCGCGCGCCTCGCCGCGGACGGTCCCGGAGATCGCGGCGACGCGCTGCCCGCCGCCGCGCCCGTCGGTCTCGTGCAGGCGGCGCACCTGGTCCTGCATGAGCGCCAGGAGGGGGGTCGCGACGACCGTGATGCCCGGGAGCAGCAGGCCGGCGAGCTGGTAGACCAGCGTCTTGCCCCCGCCGGTCGGCAGGACCGCCACGGTGTCGCGGCCGGCCAGGATCCCCTCCAGCGCCTCGCGCTGGCCCGGGAGGAAGCCGGCGAGGTGCGGGAAGTACCGGCGCAGCGCGTCGTCCAGGTCCCTCACAAGCTGTCGTCCACCGGCTCTGGTGCCTCCTGCTCCGGACCCGTCGGCGGCGCGCGGGCGCGGTGCGCCGGCGGCCGCTCCGGGTGCACCGCTCCTGCGGTCATTGCCCCGTCCGGCCCCCCGCCATGCGCGGGACGACGCCGGTCGCCCGGTAGGATCCGCGCCATGCGGACGCGTCTCCTGGTCACGGCCACCGTCGCCCTCCTGTCGGCGGGCTGCGCCGACGTGACGGAGGCGGTCGCGCCCCGGTACTTCTACGGCAACCTCGTGGAGGAGCCCGGCGAGGAGCTCTGCCTCGCCGACCCCCGCGACGACGAGCCGGACCGCACCCGCTGCTTCGTGCTGGACGGGGTCGAGGTCCCGGAGGCAGCGGGGGTCGGTGACCTCCTCGCGGTCCGCTACCGGCTCGTCGGCGAGGAGCAGGAGGCCGCCGTCGCCGTGCGCGTGGCGGAGGACCGCTGACCCCGCCGACCGGCGCTCCCGCCGCCCCGTCCGGGCGGCGGGCGGCGTGCCCTGCGGGGCCGTGACCTGAGGACAGGCGGCACCTGTCCGGACGTCCCAGATGGATCGCTCTCGCGTCCGCGTCCGATCGCGCATGCTGACCGAGCGCGAGTCCAGCGTGGTTGTTGATTACTGAGCGTGCCTTAGAACAGGCGCGCTGCGCTTTTCAACCCCCTTACACCTGTCCGATAGGGCATGGAGTACGAGGAGCTGGGGACTCGTCCTCGTTAGCGTTCCCACGTCGCTCCGGGCTGCCCGGATGCGCGTCAGGGCTCGGACCGCCGCCAGCGGTCGCCTTGGACGATCGGCCCGAGTGGCCGGTGCGCCGCCCGCCAGGCGAGCCACCGGGACCGCCAGGGCCGCAGGCCCCGCGCCGGGGAAGGGCGCGGCGGCCAGGTCCGCCCAGATGGCGGGCCCGGATCAGCACCCGCGACCGCTCCCGAACGGGAGTCCGCAGTGCTGCATCCGTTCATTGCGAGCAACGAGGATGTATGCACGCGAAGCATCTCGATCCTGTCCGCGACGCTGTGGAGACGACGCGGGTCCGCCCGCCGCGCATCCGCACGGTCCTGACCGCGACGACCGCCGTGCTCGCGCTCGGCACGGTCGCCGCACCCTCCGCCTCCGCCCAGGCGCCCGCCACGGGCCCCGCACAGGCCGTGCAGTACACGGTCGCACCGGGTGACTCGCTCAGCGCCATCGCGGATCAGCACGGGCTGACCGGCGCGTCGGACTGGGTCCGCATCTTCAACCAGAACACGTCCATCGCCCACCCCGACGTCATCGAGGTCGGTCAGCTCCTGACCATCCCCGGCGTCAACGACAACCCTCCGGCCCGGCCCCTGCCGGCGCCCCCCGCCCCGGTCGTCGAGGTCCGCGCCGACCGCGCCGACCGCGCCGAGCGCTCGGACGACGACGACGACTCGTCCGAGGCGTCGTACGAGGAGTCCGACCAGGACGACGGCGGCAGCGACGACGGCGCGTCCCGCGCCGCCGCCCCGCAGCAGGCGTCGTCGGGTGACGGCGTGTGGGACCAGCTCGCGCAGTGCGAGTCCGGCGGCAACTGGTCGATCAACACGGGCAACGGCTACTACGGCGGCCTGCAGTTCTCCCAGAGCTCCTGGGAGGCCGCGGGCGGCGAGGGCCGTGCCGACCAGGCCAGCCGCGAGGAGCAGATCGCCGCGGCGGAGAACCTCCAGGCCCAGCAGGGCTGGGGTGCCTGGCCGTCGTGCAGCAGCAGCATCGGGCTGCGCTGACGTTCGGGCGACGAACGGTCCGGGAGGGGTCCTACGGGGCCCCTCCTGTCCGTTGGGACGGTGAGGCACTGTCCCCCCGACCGGGGGAGGGTCCTGTGGGACCGCCTCGCGGTGGCCTAGGTTCGTCGGGGCAACGAGCATCGTGCGGTCGCAGGCGGACCGGACGGGGTGCAACGGGACCACACGTGCCGGCGCGGCGGGGAAGGGCGCGGGGGCACGACCGCGTACGGGCACGCGGGCCGTGGTCTGCGGAGCCACGACAGTGAGGACGCCGTGCAGGCGAGCGAGCAGGACCGGGCGGCGGGCACCGCCGACGACGACGCCAGGGCCCTGGTGCGGGAACGGGTGACCCAGCTGCGCCGGTCGGGCGCGCTGGCCACCGGGACCGGCCCGGAGAACGACGAGGCGCGCGCCTTCGTGCGCGCCCGGCTGGCCCAGCTGCGCCAGGCGCCCCCGCCCCCGCGCGTGGCTCCCGGCCCCCAGCGGGCCACGACCCCCCGACCGGTGGCGACCGGGCGGCCAGTGGCCGACGCGCCGTCGCCGGTGCACCGCCCCGCCCGCCCCGCCCCGCCGCGCGCCACCGCCGCGGACCTGGACAGCGGCGACGACCTGCGGTCCGCCCTCGCCCCGCTGGACGACACCGGTCCCGTCGGCCTCCCGCCCGCGGGACCCCGCCCGGACGCGGCACCCGCGGCCGGCCGCCGGCCCGTGGGCGTGCGCGACGCGGCCTCCGCCGGCCCCATCGGCGCGCCGGTGCCCGCCCGCACGCGCGAGGGGGAACCCGCCACGGCCGCGGTCGACGGCGGGCCCGCGGCGCCCCAGGCGGGCGCCGACCCGACCGCCCCGCGCGCACCGGTCCCCATGCCCGGGGTCACCGCCGGCGCCCTGCGCGCCCGCAGGGCCGCCCGGTCGGCCAGCCCGGCCGCCGCACTGGTGGCCCCCGACCTCCCCTCCCAGCCCGCCCCCGCGGCCCCCGCCCCCCACCCCGCCGGCGAGCCCGGAGCCGCCCGCGAGGGCCACGCCGAGCCGGAGGGCCAGGGCGCCCGCGAGAGCCAGGGCGCCCCCGAGGGCCAGGGCGCCCGCGCGCGGTCGGTGGAGCCGCCGCCGGTCCCCGGCATCGACGAGCGCGCCGACGCGCTGTTCGACGACACCGTCGTCCTCCCGCGGCGCCGCGAGGTGCACCAGGGCCGCCGCACCGCCGTCACGTGGGCCGCGGCCGTGGCGGCCATCGCCGTCCTCGGCGGCTCGGGGATCGGCGTGACGGCCATGAACGCCGGCGGGCTGGACCTGCTCGGCGCCCGCCCCGTCCCCACGCCGTCGCTGGCGGCGGCACCGCCGGTGACCGCGTCGCCGTCGACGTCGCCCAGTCCCTCGCCGTCGCCGACGGAGACGGTCGCGGCCGCCCCCGCACCCGCACCCGCGGAGCAGGCCCCGCCGCCCCCGCCGCCGCCGACGACCCACACGGTCGGCTCCGCCGACACCCTCCAGTCGATCGCGCTGCAGTTCGGCCTGGACCCCGACGACGGCTGGCGCCGCCTGTTCGACGCGAACCCCCAGATCGAGCGACCGGAGCTGCTGCCCGTCGGCCTGGTCCTGCGCATCCCCGACGCCGCCGAGGTCCTGACCCCGCGCGCCCTGCCGACGCAGGAGCCCACCCCGGAGCCGACCGAGGAGGCGACCGCCGAGGAGGAGGACGAGGAGGACGAGGAGACCGCGGAGGAGGCCGAGGCCCCCGCCGACGACGCCCCCGCGGTGCCGTCGGGCAGCGTGTGGGACCAGCTGGCCCAGTGCGAGTCCGGCGGCAACTGGTCGATCAACACCGGCAACGGCTACTACGGCGGCCTGCAGTTCTCGGCGAGCTCGTGGCGCGCCGTCGGCGGCACCGGCCTGCCGCACCAGCACAGCCGCGAGGAGCAGATCCGTCGCGGTGAGCTCCTCCAGGACGCGCAGGGCTGGGGCGCCTGGCCGACGTGCGCGCGGAAGCTGGGCCTGCTCTAGGCGACAATCCTCGCATGGACGCCGACACCTGGATCGACCGGTACGCCCGCGCCTGGCGGGAGCGCGACGCGGACCTCGCCGCCGACCTGTTCACCGAGGACGCGGTCTACCGCACGCACCCCCTGCGCGACCCCCACCGCGGGCGCACGGCCATCCGTGACCACTGGCGGGGGCACACCGACGCCGACAGCGACCTCGACCTGCGTTTCGGGACACCGCTCGTTGACGGGGATCGCGCGGCGGTCGAGCGCTGGGCCACCGTGGAGGACGACGAGGACGAGGTGACACTGGCCGGCTGCCTCGTCCTGCGCTTCGCGGCCGACGGCCGCTGCGCCGAGCTGCGCGAGTACGGCCACCTGGAGAGCGGCCGTCAGGACCCGCCCACGGGCTGGGGGGGCTGAGCGGCCTCGGCGGCGGGTTCGGGCTCCGGGCCCTCGGTGGTCCACTCGAAGCTCGCGATGAGGGTCTCGGCCAGCTCCTGGGACGCCTCCCAGTTCTCCGCCCGGGTCTGGAAGTTGAGGCCGTAGCCGTAGTCGCCGGTGTTGACCCCGAGGTTGCTGGCGCGCAGGCGGGCGCCGCCGTCGCCGTACTCGTACTCCCAGACCGCGGCCGGTAGCCCGCGGAACTCGACGGGGCGGATGGCGATCTCGGTGTAGCCCTCGCGTCGCGCGCCGAAGTACTGCGACTGCTCGGTCCAGTCGGCCACCGCGTCGGCGGGCGGGTCTTCGGTGTAGTCCACGCGCAGGTACGTGCCGGTGCCGGGCTCGCGGAAGTCGGTCGTGGTCCCGGTGCGGCTGTTGGGCACGACGGTCCAGTCCGGGGGGTGGGCCAGCGAGTAGCGGCCCCCTGGCTCGGTGTAGCGGACCCAGTCGTCGGGGATGGCCGGCGCGGCCGCGACCGGGGCGGGAGCGGGATCGGGCGGAGGGGCCCCTCCGTCGGCGGGGGCGGCGGGGTCGTCCTGGTCACCGGTGGGCGGTGCGTCGTCGTCGCCGCCCGCGATGGCGCCGGGGTCGCCGTCCTGCGCCCCGGTGTCGTCGTCCCCCGCGGGTGCCTGGTCGTCGGCGTCACCGTCGTAGGGCGCCCCGCCCAGGCCCGGTCCCGGTTGCGGGGTCTGGTCGCCCTCGCCAGGTGACGCGTCCTCCTGCGCGACGACCCCCCCGTCGCCACCGCGCTGCCCGAGGACCGCCGCGAGCCCCAGCGCGGCGAGCAGCGCCAGCCCCGCGAGGACCGAGGCCAGGACCCGTCGCCGCCCGCTGCCGTCCCCCCGCACCGCCTCGCCGCCGACCAGATCCGGCGCGCGCTCCTGGCCCGCCTCCCGCTCGGGGGCTGCCGCCTCGACCCCCTCGCTCCGGGCGGGCGCCTCCGACGCCTCCACCTCGCCCCGAGGGGCCTCGGGCACCGCCTCCACCCGTCCCACCTCGGTCGGCACCTCCACCCGCCCGGCCTCCGCCGGCGCCTCCACCCGCCCGGCCTCCGCCGGCGCCTCCACCCGCCCGGCCTCGCCACGTGGGGCTTCCGGCGCCTCCGCGGCCGGCGCCTCCGCTCGCTCGACCTCGGCGGGGTGGGCGGTTCCGGTCGGTGCGGCAGCGCCGTCGGCGGCAGCGTCCACCCGCTCGGCGTCACCGGCACGGGTGGCGACAGCCGCCGCGGCGGCCGCAGCGGCGGCCCCCGCGGCCGCCAGCGGACCGGCGACCCGCTTGACCGCCGCACCGGGGCCGCTGGCCTCCGGCCGGTCCGGTTCCTCGCCCTCGGCGGCGCCGTCGGGTTCGGCCCCGGACGCGACCGCCCCGGGCGCTCCCATCGCCGCGGTCCGCTCGACCTCCACCGGGGGAACCGCGTCGACCGGCGCGGCGTCGGCGCCCTCGGGCGTGGCATCCGCTCCGTCCAGCGGCTGGACCGCTCCGGCACGTGCGGCCTCGACCGCCGCCGCGCCCCCCGCAGCGGCAGCCGCGCCGCGGCGGGCCCCTCGACCGCCCCCGCGGGGCGACGGGCTCCTCGCCGCCCGGGCGGCTGCGCCGGGTGCGGCGGCGCCAGCGACCCCGACCGCGCTCCTGCGGTCGAGGCCGGGCGGGTGCCCCCGCCGTGTCCGCCTGCGCGACCTCGGCGCCGCGGGCGGCCACCTCGGGCGCGGCGAGGTCCTCGACCGCCGCGGCCTCGGCCCGCTCGACCTCCGCGGCAGGCGCGACCACCTCGGGCGCGGCCCCCTCGCGCGCGGCCACCTCCTCGACCCCCGCGGCCTCGCCCTGCTCGACCTCCGCGGCGGGCGCGACCACCTCGGGCGCGGACGCATCCTCGACCCCCGCGGCCTCACCCCGCTCGACCTCCGCGCCGGACGCGACCACCTCGGGCGCGGACGCATCCTCGACCGGCGCGGCCTCACCCCGCTCGACCTCGGCGCCAGGCCCAACCCCTCGGTCCTGACGGCGCCCGCGACCACCGCGGCGGTCGTCGCCATCGCCGTGCGGTCGCCGCGCGCGGCCGGCGCGGACGGGACGTCGGCGGCGGGGGCGGTGCCCACGTCGGTGAGGGCCTCGCGCAGGGCCGCGCCGGAGGGCCGGGCCGACGGGTCCTTGGCGAGCAGGCCCAGCAGCGTCGGCCCGAGCGCGCCCGCGCGCCGCGGGGGCGGGGGCTCCTCGGAGACGACGGCGTGGAGCGTCGCCAGGGTGGCGGGCCGCTCGAAGGGCGGCGCGCCCTCGACCGCGTACCACAGCGTCGCCCCCAGGCCCCACAGGTCGACCTCGGGCCCCGCGAGCTGGCCCCGCGCCTGCTCCGGGGACATGAACGACGGCGATCCGATGATCAGCCCCGTCGTGGTCAGCCGCGGGTCGTCGGTGATCGCCGCGACCCCGAAGTCGGCCAGCAGCACGGTGTCGACCGGCCCCGGCGCCTTGCCCTCCCGCACCATCACGTTGCCGGGCTTCACGTCGCGGTGGACGATGCCCGCCGCGTGCGCGGCCTCGAGGGCGGCCAGGAGCTGCAGGCCGATCGCGGCGGCGCGCTGGGGCGACATCGGCCCGCCCCGGTCGACGACCTCGCTGAGGGTCGGCGCCTGCACCAGCTCCATGATCAGGAACGCGGTGGCGTCGTCGTGGACGATGTCGAAGACGGTGATGACCCCGGGGTGGTTCAGCCGCGCGGCGGCGCGGGCCTCGCGCACGACGCGCGCGCGCACGACGGCGCGCTCGGCCTCGTCCAGGTGGCCGGGGACCAGGATCTCCTTGATGGCCACGTCGCGGTCGAGCAGCGTGTCGCGCGCCAACCAGACCGCGCCGGCACCGCCGCGGCCCAACAGGCGTCGCAGCTCGTACCGGTCGGCGACGCGGCGCACCATCGACGTCGTCACTGGGAAGGGGGTACCCGCTACCCCCCACCCGTGCACCCCCGTGAGCGGCTTCTCATGGTTCGTCGCTCGACCTTCCGGTACGGTTCCGCTAGAACACGTGGTCGGCGCCGGGCGGGGGGGCCGTCGGCAAGGTTCGGGGGACGGGTCGGGAGTGGCGGGGGACGTCAGCAACGAGGACGCAACGGTGGTCGCGGCCGCGGTGCCGGGGCGGCGCATCAGCCTGCCGGTGCTGGCCATGATCGTGGCGGCGTTCGTCGCCGGGCTGTACGGGGGGGTCCTGCTGCTGGGCCGGGGGGGCGCGGTGCAGGAGGACCGGCCCGTGGCGGCGGCGGCGGCCGGGCAGGGGGAGCCGACCACGCCGCCCGCGGCGGAGTCGTCGCCCAGCCCGGTCCAGGACACCTACGACGTCGGCCGGTACACCTTCAGCAACGTGCAGGTCGTCAACGACGGGCTCGGCGACTTCTCGATCCGGGCCGATGTGCGCAACAACGGGGAGCCGTGCGCGGGCGTCCTGTTCACCGCCTCCATCTTCGAGACGGGCACGGTCGTGGGGACCGTCACCGGGCAGGCCCAGGCCTTCGGCACCGGGGACACCCAGCCGATCACGCTCAGCGGGCTGAGCGACTTCACGACCTCCTGGGACCAGATCGCGTTCCAGATCGACGCCGAGTTCTGACCGCTCCGGCCCCGACGCGCCCACGCGGGCGCCACGGTGAGACGGCGCCCGCCCGTCGGGACGCTTGACCCCTGCACGGAGCGCTCCCTAGCCTCCCGCGCGTCGGCCGACCCCCCGCGGCCGCCGTCAGGAGATGTCTGATGACGACCCGTGCCCGCAACGCTGCGGCAGCACTGGCCGCCGCCCTCGCTCTGAGCGCGTGCTCGGGCGCCGACGAGGTCGCGACGACCAGCACGTCGCCGCCCGCCCCCGCGACGGCGCCGGCGGCCGCCGCCCCCTCGCCCCTGGCCCCCTCACCCGAGGTCACCGTCCCGCCCGCAGCGGTCGAGCAGCCCGTGGCCCCGCCGCCCCCGGGCGCGACCCTCCAGCAGGTGCGCCTCGCGGCCGAGCCCTACGGGCTCCAGGACGTCACCGACCTCACCGGCATGGCCACCCGCCCCGGCGACCCGGCGATCTACGTCATCACCCAGTTCGGGTCGGTGTGGCGGGTCGTCGACGGGGTGCGCAGCCCGACACCGGTGCTCGACCTCACCCAGGTCGTGAACGTGGACGGGCCGGGGTCCGAGCGCGGGCTGCTGGGCATCGCCTTCGACCCGCTCGACACGACCCGCATGTACCTGTACTACACGGCCGTGACCGACGGGGCGACCAACGTCGTCTCCTACGCCGTCGGCCCCGACGGCGTGGCGCAGCCGGACTCGCGGCGCGAGGTGCTGCTCGTGCCCCAGCCGGGCCTCGGCCACAAGGCCGGCCACATGGAGTTCGACGCCGCCGGCAACCTGTTCGTGTCCATCGGGGACGGCGGCGGCAGCAACGGCCGCGACGCCCAGGACATGACCAAGCTGCTCGGGTCGATCATCCGCATCACCCCGAACCGCGACGCCCCCGGCTACACCGTGCCCCCCGACAACCCGTGGGTGGGCCAGGCGGGCGTCGCGCCGGAGCTGTGGGCCAAGGGCCTGCGCAACCCGTGGCGGTTCTCCATCGACGAGCCCACCGGCGACATGTTCATCGCCGACGTGGGCAACAGCGAGATCGAGGAGATCAACGTGGTCCCCGCCGGGCAGAGCGGGCTCAACTTCGGCTGGTACTTCTACGAGGGCACCCGGCAGCAGAGCAGCGACCCGGTCCCCGAGGGGCTGGTGCTGACCCCGCCGGTCTTCGAGTACTCCCACGACATCGGGCCCGCCGCGATCGGCGGGCACGTCTACCGGGGTGCCGCCATCCCGAACCTGCAGGGTGCGTACCTGTTCGCGGACCTCGGCGGGACCACGTGGGCCCGCGGCAGCGACCAGGTCGTGGAGCTCCCGATCGAGCTGGACGGCAGCGTGACCGCCTTCGGCGAGCTGCCCGACGGCGAGCTGCTCGTCCTCACCCTCTACGACGGGATGTACCGGTTGGTTCCCGCGTAGGACGGCTCAACCCCGGCGCGCGTTCGGCCGATCCCACGAGACGACCGGTGCGGGCGCGCCCGCGACGACGAGTTCCGGGGGACGCGACCGTGCCCGCTGCGACCCGTACCGCCGAGGGAACCGCGACCGCCGCCGCGGGCACGCGTCAGGCCCTGCTGTCCGACGTGCTCACCGGCGGCGGCCTGCGCCCCGTCTACCAGCCGATCGTCGACCTGGCGACCGGGGCGCCGGTGGGGTACGAGGCCCTCATCCGCGGTCCCCGCGGCAGCGAGCTGGAGAACCCGGCCGCCCTGTTCGGCACGGCCCGGCGCGCGGGGCGGCTCGGCGACCTGGACCGCGCCTGCCAGGCCGCCGCGCTGGACGGCGCGCGCGCGGCGGGTCTGGCCGCCCCCTGGGCGCTGTTCGTGAACGTCGAGCCGGAGACGGCCGAGGCGCCCCCGCCCGGCGGCCGCACCGGGAACCTGCCCGTCGTGCTGGAGCTCACCGAGCGCGCGCTCACCTCCCGGCCCGCCCAGCTGCTGCGCCTGGTGGCCTGCGCCCGCGCGCAGGGCTGGCGGATCGCGCTGGACGACGTCGGCGCGGACCGCGACTCCCTGGCCCTGCTCCCGCTGCTGCGGCCCGACGTCATCAAGCTGGACCTGCGGCTGGTCCAGGCCCGCCCCACCGCCGACATCGCCGCGATCATGAACGCCGTCAACGCGGAGGCGGAGCGGTCGGGGAGCCTGCTGCTCGCCGAGGGCATCGAGACCCCCGCCCACCTCATGGTGGCGCGCGCCCTGGGCGCGACCCTCGGGCAGGGCTGGCTGTTCGGCCGCCCCGCCGCGCTGCCCGCGCCGCTCCCGGCGGCGCCGGACCGGGCGCTGCGGCTCGGCGGGGGGGCGGAGCCGGATCCGGGCCGGTCGCCCTACGACCACGTGGCCACGGCGCGCCCGCCCCGCATCGCGCGCAAGCCCCTGCTCATCGAGGTCAGCAAGCACCTCGAGCGCCAGGCCGCGGCGGCGGGCGAGTCGGCCGTGGTCGCGGCGACCTTCCAGCACGCCGGGTTCTTCACCCCGGCCACCCGCCGCCGGTACACCGACCTGGTCGGGCGGGCGGCGTTCGTCGGCGCGCTGGGCGCCGGCATGGCGGCCGAGCCGCTGCCGGGGGTGCGGGGCGGCCCGATCGACCCCGCCGACCCGCTGGTGGGGGAGTGGGACGTCGTCGTGGGCGGGGCGCACATCGCCGCGGGGCACGTCGCCCCCGCCCACCGCGCCCGGGGGCCCCACCCCCACCCCGCCCGACCGCTCATCCCACCCCACCACCCCGGCCAGGCCCAACCCCGAGCCCCGACCCCGCAGGGCCCCCACCCCCACGTGCCCCC
>JAUJNX010000011.1 GCA_030447925.1 Egibacteraceae bacterium
GGCGGGCGCTTTGCGTCTGGTGTGTTTGGCCGGGGCGGCCGCGGCCCGCCCCGGGCCCCGGGACCCGGTGATGGTCCCCGACGTCGTCTGGCCGCTGCTGGCCGACGCCGCGCTGACCGCGGCCGTTCCGCTGCTCACCCCTTCCTGCCGCCACGCGCTGGCGCCGGCCGCTGGTCCGGCGCCGCAGGGCCGCAACCTGGCCGCCGCGCTGCCGGGCGACCCGGTCGCCGAGCTGACCGCCGACGCCGTCCGCCTGCGCGGCGAGCTGGGCGCCGCCCTGCGCGACCGCGACGCGGTCACCGCCGCCCTGTCGGACGTGCTGGACCAGCTGGCCGCCGCCTCCCGGCTGTCGGACTGCCTGGACGCGGCCGCCGACGCCGCCGAGCTGCTCGACGACCTCGCCGCTGACGACGCCGCCCCGCCCGCGGCCCGCGCCGCCTAACCCGCATGGAGCCCGTGATGCCCCGCCCGACGCCGTCTCCCGCCCTCCAGCCGATCACCGCGCCGCTGCTGCCCGCCGCCGGCGGGCGGTGGGCGGCGGTCACCGCCGACCCGACCTCTGCCCCTGCCGGGGTGCGCGCGTGCACCCCGGAACTGGCCGCCTGGCTGATCAGCGAGGGCCTGGCGGTCGCGGTCGCCGCCGAGGCCGGCCCCTACCGCCAGCTGCTGCACCTGCCCCGCGCCCGCCGCGCCCGGCCCGCCGGCGCGACCGTGCGGGCCCTGTGCCCCCGTACCTCGTCCTCGTCCCGTCTGAGCAAGGAGACGCCCATGCCCACCACCACCCGCACCGCCGCCGGCCGTGAGGCGGCGGAGCTGCTCACGCCCGGCGAGGTCGGCCGGCTGTTCCGAGTGGACCCCAAGACCGTGACCAGGTGGGCCAAGACCGGCCGCCTCGCCTCGGTCCGGACGTTGGGCGGGCACCGCCGCTACCCCGCCGACCAGCCCGCCATCCGCCAGGCCCGCGGCGACCACGCCCACGCCGCCGCTCTCGCCGGGTAGCGCCGCAGGGGCCACCGGACGCCGCGCCGCTGCAACCGCCAAGAAGCCTCGGCCGGCGTCCGGGACCGCCTGCTCCCCCTGTACCGCCTGGAATCGACGTACCGGAGGTGCTGTTCATGCTGTCCACACCCACGCCCGCTCACAACCTGCCCTCGCCGGGCTCGTGGCGGACCGAGCACGCCCGCCACCTGGTCGAGGTGACCCGCGAGGCGCTGGACCGGTTCGACGCCGAGACCCGCCGGGGTCGCACGCCCGGTTCGCCGGCGCCGGACTACCCGTGGTGGTCGGGCTATCTGTTCCAGTCCGCACGGATCGTCGCCGACGAGCTGGACCGCCTCGCCGACCACCTCGACCAGCTCACCAAGCCCGCCCCCGCCGGCGTCGGTGAGGCCGGGGAGGTGGCCCGGTGACCGCCACCCTCCCGACCGTTCAGCCGGTGCGTCCGCGCGGGGAGGTGGCGGTGTTGCGCGCCGCCCGCCGGCTGCTCACCGACCCGGCCGTGTGGGTGCAGGGCACCGCCGCGGTCAACCCGGCCGGCGAGCCGGTGACGTTCGATGATCCAACGGCGTGCGCGTTCTGCGCGGTCGCCGCGGTCGCCCGCGCGGCGGCGGTGCTTGGCGCGCCGGTGGATGCGGAGTGGGTAGCGACCGAGGCGCTGGAGGCCGCGGCCGCGCTGTTGCACGGCCAGCCGCCACAGGTGGTCAACGACGCGCCGGCCACCAGCCACGCCGAGGTGCTGGCGCTGCTGGACGTCGCAGCCGGCATCGCGTGGCCGGCAAGGGTGTGGAAGGCGGGTGGTCGGCGATGAGCCTGCCGCTGCGCCGCATCGTCGTGGTGGTCGACCTCACCGGCGCGCCCGTGCTGGACGTGGACGCCGCGGCCGCCGAGCTGGAGCGGGTCGTCCGCGACCAGGCGGTCCTACCCGGCCGCCCGGCGGTCGGCGTCGCCGACGTGACCGTCTACGACCGCGGGCTGGTCGCCCCCGGCCTGCCCGAGTACGACGACGCAGAGGACCCGGACCACGGCGGGGACCCCGTCGACCCGGCAGGGTCGGCGCTGGCGGTCCTGCACCGGGCCCGTGCGCTGATCGCCGATTCGGTCCGCTGGTGCACCCGCGCTCCCGCCCGCGATCTGGAGGGGGCGGAGGTCGCCCCTGATGACCCGGCGGCGGTCGCGTGGTGCGCGTCGGGGGCGCTGGACCGCGCCGCTCACGACCTCAACGTGTCGTGGGAGGTGTCGCACCGGGCGTGCCGGGCGCTGGAGGACGCCACCGTCCGCCTCCACGGCCACTACCTGCCGCAGGAGGTCAACGACCTCGCCGCCGACGCCGACGGCGGCCACACCGCGGTGGTGGAGCTGTACGACGCCGCCATCGCCGACCTCGCCGACACGACCGCCCCCGACGGCGGCCCGCTGGGGGTGGACGAGTGCGCCGCCCTGGCCGCCGCCGACGACACGGGCCGGGCGTCGGCGGACGTCGCCGCGGACTTCGCGGCGGTGTTGGACCGCGCCCGTGCCACCTGCCCGACCCTCGGAGAGGACTCCTGATGCGCCGCTTCCTCGTGATCCTGGCCCGCCTGGGGCTGCTGGTCATCACCGTGGTGACCTTCGTCACCTCCTTTGACGCGGTGGCCGAGGTCGCGGTGTCGCTGGAGGCGGTGGCGCCGGAGCTGGGCTGGACCATCCCCCTCGCCCTGGACGGGCTGATCGTCGTCGGCTCGGCGGTGTTGTGGACTGAGTCGCTGGAGGACCGCTGGCACGCCTTCCCCCTCGCGACCGTCGCCGCCGCCTCGGTGCTCAGCGTCACGGCGAACGTGGCCCACGCCGGCTCGAACGTGCTGTTGGGCCAGGTGCTGGCTGGTGTCCCGCCGGTCGCGTTGATCGTCGCCGTCGAGCTGGCTGCGTGGCAGCTCCGCAGGGCGTTTCGCCGTACCCGCGAGCAGGTCGCCGGGCCGGTGGCTGTCGACGCGGTCCGCGTCGACCCGCCCGCGGCGGGGGTGGACCAGGTCCAGCCCGCGGCCGGTGAGCTGCCCATGCCCCCGGCGGGTCGTGTCCGGACGCCCCGCGCGGCGTCTGGGCCGGGGGAGCGGACCGTGGCGGCTCGGCGGGGGGAGGTGGCGCCGGAGGTGCTGTGGCCGCGGATCGCCGCCCACGTTACCGGCCACGCCGGCGGGCGGGTGTCGCAGCGGCAGCTCGCCGCGGCGCTGGGGGTCGGCCGCGGGTCGGTGCAACGGGCGATCGACGCCAACCGCGACGCCTGGACCGCCCTAACCGGCCCTCACGCCGACCCCGAGGGCGAGGGCGTGCGGGTGGAGGTGCCGGCGTGAACCACGGGCACGAGCACGAGGTCCGGCCCGGACGGCGGGCGGGGATGGGCAGCGGACAGGAGGAGCGCGCGGTGGACCAGCACGAGCAGGGCCGGGAGTCCGAGGGGGCGGAGGTGGTGGTGTTGGACGTGACCCGCAACCGCAGCGCCTCGGTGGACCACGACAACGTGGACCGGGACGTCGACGCCGAGCGTGAGGAGGGGGTGGTGGCGGGCGAGCTGGTGGACCCGGCGGGGCTGGCGGGTCCGCCGACGCCGGGGTGGCTGGACCGTGCTCGCACCGCCGAGCGCCGCCCGGTCGTTCCGACGTGGCTGCGCAACCGCGGCGATGTCGCGGCGGCGGTGCGGTGGGCGGGCGGGTTCTACGGCCACACCCTCGCCTACCACCTGGCCCGGCTGCCGGTGTACGTCGCTCGGCTGGTCTGGCGGGCGCCGTTCGGGGCGGTGCGCCTGGCGGTCGAGGCGGTGCGCTGGGAGTTCGACACCCAGTCCGCCCCGGTCATCAATGCCGTGGTGCGCCGGGAGAACGCCGAGGAGTACCTGAAGCTGACCCGTCAGCGTGACGGCAGGGTCCGGTGGCGGACCATGCTGACCGCCGCCGTCGCGGTCGGCTGCGTCGCCGGCGCGGTGCAGATCGCCGGCGCCGACCCGGTGTGGCAGTGGCTCGCCGCCGCCGTGCTGGTGGCGCTGTTGGGGGTGGCGGGGTCGCCGGCGGATCGACCGCTGATCGACCGGGCGGTCATCCCCGAGGCGCAGGCCCCCAAGCTCACCAGCGATGTGGTGATCCGGGCGCTGTCCACGTTGGGGATCGTGGGGATCAACCAGACCTTGGCCAAGGGGCTGCCGATCGAGTTCCCCGCCCCGATCACCCGCGACGGGCCCGGCTACCGCGCCGATGTCAACCTGCCCTACGGCGTCACCGCCGCCGATGTCTTGGAACGCCGCCGCCAGCTCGCGTCCGGGCTGCGCCGCCCGCTGGGCTGCGTGTGGCCGGAGCCCGTGGCGGAGGTACATGAGGGGCGGCTGGTGTTGTGGGTCGCCGACACCGACATGTCCCGCCAGCCGCCGGCCGCCTGGCCGCTGGCCCGCAAGGGCACGGCGGATCTGTTCAAGCCGGTGCCGTTCGGCGTCGACCAGCGCGGCCGGCAGGTGTCGGTGCCGCTGATGTACGCCAACGTCCTGATCGGCGCGATGCCGCGGGTCGGCAAGACCTTCGCGCTGCGGGTCCTGCTGCTGGCCTGTGCGCTGGATGTGCGCGCCGAGCTGCGGGTGTTCGAGCTGAAGGGCTCCGGTGACCTCGGCCCGCTGGAGCGCGTCGCCCACCACTACGCCTCCGGCGCCGACGACGACACCATCGAGCAGCTCATGGCCTCCCTGCGCGAGGTCTACCGGGAGCTGGACACCCGCGCGCGGACGATCCGGGAGCTGCCCCGCGAGCAGGCGCCGGAGAACAAGGTCACCCCCGAACTCGCCTCCAGAAAGGGTCTGGGTCTGCACCCGCTGGTCGTGGCCATCGATGAGTGCCAGGAGCTGTTCTCCCACCCCGAGCACGGCAAGGAGGCCGCGGTGCTGTGCACCGCGATCATCAAGCGCGGCCCGGCGTTCGGGGTGATCCTGCTGCTGGCCACCCAACGCCCCGACAAGGACTCCCTGCCCACCGGCGTCAGCGCGAACGTGGGCATCCGCTTCTGCCTGCGGGTGATGGGCCAGGTCGAAAACGACATGGTTCTCGGCACGTCGGCGTACCGCAACGGTGATGGGCCAGGTCGAAAACGACATGGTTCTCGGCACGTCGGCGTACCGCAACGGGCTGCGCGCGACCACGTTCACCTCCCGCGACCTGGGCATCGGCTACCTGCTCGGCGCCGCGGCCGACCCTCAGGTCGTCCGCTCGGCCTACCTGGACGGCCCCGCCGCCGAGCGCGTCTGCGAACGCGCCCGCGCCCTGCGCGACAAGGCGGGCCGGCTGACCGGCCACGCCGCCGGCGACACCCAGGCCGCCCCGGCGGTGGCGGGGTCGCTGCTGGACGACGTCCTCGCCGTCGTCGGCGCCGGCGAGGCCAAGGTGTGGTCAGAGACGGTGATCGACCGGCTCGCCGAACTCCGCCCGGAGGTGTACGGCGGCTGGGAGCCCGAGCAGCTCGCTGGCGCGCTGCGCCCGCACGGGATCGAGACGGTGCAGATCAGCCGGCGCATCGACGGCCGTCAGGTCAACCGGCGCGGCATCGACCGCGCCACCATCGCCGCCGTAGTCACCGAGCGTGACCGCCGACGGGGGACCGGCTGACCGGTGACCGCCGCTACCGGTAGCGGCGCACGCCGCTACCGGTAGCACCCCCGCTAGCACCCCACATAGCCGCTGGCCAGCGGCGTAGCAGCTAGCACCCCCAGCCTCGCCATGCCCGAAACCGCTCCTGGAGGCCCCTGGTGACCGTCACACCCGACCTGCTACTCCTCCTCGCCCTCATCACGTTCGGTTACGTGCTCGTGTGTGCCGTCTGGCCGTACCGGCCCTGCCGGCGGTGCGGCGGGACCGGCAAGCTGCACGGCGGCTTCGGCGGCATCCGCTACTGCCCCCGCTGCAACCACACCGGACTGCGCCTGCGCCTGGGTCGCCACCTGTACAACCTGCTGCGCCGCGCCGAACGCGAGGGCAACCGATGACCGCCCCCGCCACGGCCCCTGTCGCCGCGGGCGGCGAGGTGCGCCGGCGGGCGGCGGAGCTTATCGCCGCCGCCCTGCACGGCCCCGCCGGCATCCGCTGGGTGTTCCACCCCGACGCCTGCCCCACCTGCACCCGCGCCCTGACCGTCGCCGGCCAGCTCGCCGAGCGCGGCCTCCTGGTGGGCCAGGAGGGGCGGTCGTGACCTTCCCGCTGGAGGTCTGGCTGTCGGGCACCCCCGCCGAGCTGGACGCCGCCGTCGCCGCGCTCACCACCACCGGCCGCCTCACCCACACCGCCCCGCGCGTGGCGCTGCCCGGCGACCCCGGCCGCCACCGCCTGTACCTGCAGCTGCACGTTCAGCCCACGGCCGAGCCGGCGGCGCGGCGGCGGGCGCACCGGTCGACGCGCGGGCGGCTGCCGGTGGTCGGGGACGGGGTGCCGCAGTGATGGGCCGCACCCACGCCCTGTCCGGCGCGTCCGCCTGGCTCACGCTTGCCCCCGCGATCGCGGACAGCGCGGGGCTGCCCATCGGCGCGGCCGAGCTGCTCGCCGGCACTGCGGTCGCCGCCGGCGCCGCGATGCTGCCCGACCTGGACCACCCCTCCGCCGGGATCGCCGGGACCCTCGGCCCCGTCACCCGCCTGCTCACCCGCGCCGTCGCCGCGCTGGCGGGCGGCCACCGGCAGGCCACCCACGGCCTCGTGTTCGTGGCGCTGTGCGCGGTCGGCGCCGCGGCCGCCGTCGCGGCCGGTGCAACCGCTGCGCTGGTGGTGGCGGGGGTGTGCGTCGCGTTCGGGCTGCGTGCGCTCGGACCGGACGAGCTGCGCGACGACCCGATCCTGGACCTGGAGCTCGCCGCCGCGGCGGCAGGGGTGACCGCCCTCGCCGCCGCGACCGTCGCCACCTGGTCCTGGCTGCCCGCCGCCGTCGGCCTCGGCTGCCTCCTGCACATCGCCGGCGACGCGCTCACCCCCCGAGGCGTGCCTCTGTGGTGGCCACAGCCGACCCGGATCGGCGTCGCCGTGTTCACCACCGGGTCGTGGGCGGAGCGGGCGCTCCAGGCGGTCCTGGCGTTCGCGTTGCTGCTGCTCACCGGCTGGCGGCTCACCCCATGACCAGCCGCAGCGCTCGCGCCCCACCAGCCGAGTCCCGTTCGTGCTGCTCGTGCCCGCCGTCGTGCAAGGAGCCCCGCATGCCCCCCGCCCACCGACCCGCCACACCCGGCGCCGCCTCGCGTACCGGGGCGGCGGCGCTGCGCTACGCCGCCCTCGGCTGGCCCGTCCTGCCGCTGCACACCCCCCGCCCCGACGGCGGCTGCTCCTGCCAGCGGCGCGACGGGTGCGGGCAGGTGGGCAAGCACCCTCGGATCGCCCGTGGCCTGCACGCCGCCGCGACTGACCACGTCCAGGTGATGCGGTGGTGGGTCCGGTGGCCGGCGGCCAACGTCGCGGCGGTCACCGGCACCCGCTCGGGCCTGCTGGTGGTCGACGTCGACGGCGACGCCGGCGAGCAGACCCTCCGCGATCTGGAGGCCGCCCGAACGCCGCTGCCGGCCACCCGCGAGCAGCGCACCGGCGGCGGCCGGCATCTGCTGTTCGCCCACCCCGGCCGCCCGGTGCCCAACAGCGCCGGCAAGTTCGGCCCCGGTGTCGACGTCCGCGGCGACGGCGGATTCATCGTCGCCGCCCCCTCCCGCCACGCCACCGGCGCCGTCTACGCCTGGCGGCAACCGGCCGTCCCCATCGCGCCGGCGCGGCGGTGCCGGACGAGGTGGCGGTGCGGTCGCGGTACGCCCGCGCCGCCCTCGCCCGCGAGGCCGACCGCGTCCGCGCCGCTCAGCCCGGCGGCCGGAACGTTGCGCTGAACGCCGCGGCCTTCGCGCTCGGCACCCTCGCCGGCGCCGGCGCGCTCACCGCCGCCGACGTCCACGCCGTGCTGCTGCCCGCCGCCGCCGCGGCCGGACTCGGCGAGCGCGAGGCGCACGCCACGATCGCGTCGGGGCTGCGCGCCGGCGCCGCCCGCCCACGGCAGGCCCGCCCATGACCACCCGCCGCCGGCGCCGGGCGGGCCGCCGCTTCACGTCGTCCGACCCGGCGACCCGCCACCACCCGCCAGTGCCGCCCGCACCACCATCGCGAGCGCGGCGGAGCGCGGGGATGGGCAGCCCCCCGCCGGCCGCCCGCAGCCGGCGCCGGTGCCGCCGCCGGTCCTCGCCGACGTCCTGGACCAGGTCGCCGCCCTGCTCGCCCGCCACGTCGCCTTCCCCTCGACCGCCGCGCGGGACGCGGTGGCGCTGTGGGCCGCCCACTGCCACGTGTTCGACCGGTTCGACTCCACCCCCCGCCTGTGCCTGGTGAGCGCGGAGAAGCAGTCCGGCAAGACCCGAACCCTCGAACTGCTCGAACTGCTCGTCCCCCGCGCGGTGCACGTGGCCAACATCACCGTCGCCGCGCTGTTCCGCCTGGTCGAGGCCGAGAAGCCGACGTTCCTGCTCGACGAAGCAGACCGCTACTTCGGCCGGAAGTCCGCCGACCAGCACGAGGACCTCATCGCCCTGGTCAACGCCGGCCACCGCGCCGGCGCGACCGTCCCCCGCGTCACCGGCGACGGCGCCTCCATGGCCGTCCGCAAGTTCCCCGTCTTCGCCCCCGCCGCCATCGCCGGCATCGGCGAGCTGCCCGACACCATCACCGACCGCAGCGTGTTCGTGCGCATGCGCCGCCGCGCCCCCGACGAACAGGTCGAGCCGTTCCGACGCCGCACCCACGAACCCGCCGGCCGCCTCCTCCACGACAAGTTGGCCGCCTGGGCGCTCGCCGACGACAAGCAGCAAGCGCTCGGCGCGGCGATCCCCGACCTGCCCGCCGGGCTGGTCGACCGGCCCGCCGACGTCTGGGAACCGCTCATCGTCATCGCCGACGCCGCCGGCGCCACCTGGCCCGCCCGGGCGCGTGCCGCTGCGGTGGTGCTCAACCAGCTGCGCGCCGACCACGAACCCTCCACCGGCGTCCGCCTCCTTGCCGACCTCCGCCAGGTCTTCGGCACCGCCGACAAGCTGCCCACCGCCGTCGTCCTGGAGCGGCTCAACGCCATCGAGGAAGCCCCCTGGGGCGCCCTCGCGGCAGGCCGCGGCCTCGACCCGCGCGGGCTGGCCGACCGGCTCCGCGAGTACGGCGTCACCTCCCGCAACCTGCGCCTCGCCTCCGGCGTCGCCAAGGGCTACACCCACAGTGACCTCGCCGACGCCTGGCGGCGCTACCTCCCGCCGCCTCCCTTAGACGAGAGCTACATCCGCTACGCCGCTACACCGCAGGTCACAGACCCGGAACCCGAGGTCCCGCCATGACCTGTAGCGGCAACCCGCCGCTACACCCGCCCGCCCCGCCACGCCCGCAACCCGCCCTGACCAGCGGATGTAGCGGCGTAGCGCCTGTAGCGGCGCCCCAACCAAGCCCGAACCCAACGGGCCCCAGCACATCACGCAGCGTCACCAAAAGCAGGAGGAACGACGTGCCCAGGAGAGAGCCCGGCGCGCTTGGCGCCGGCCACCGCAGCACCCGCCCTACGCCCGCGCCGCGGGCGCAGTGGCTCACGATCGAGGACCTGAGCGCCGAACTCGGGATCTCGCTCTCGACCGCCTACAAGTGGTCGGCGGCAGGACCGGGATCCGGCCGCTTCCCCCGGTGCCGCAAGCTGCCAAACGGCAGCATCCGCATCCGTCGCGATTGGTTCGAGGCGTGGATGGAGGGGCTGAGCGCGGATGCCTAGCACCTCACGTCCCACGGCTCCGTGGCAGCCGGCGCGGTTGCACGTCTACGGCATCTACGCACGGTCGCGCGCGACGCGCGTCCGGGACCATCGGTCGGGTGAGCGCAGGTCCAGGACCGAGCGCGTCTTCGACGCGCGCTACGTGGTCGACGGCTGGGAGTTCCGCTACGGGTTCGCTCAGCGCGGGTGGGCCGAGGACTTCGTGCGGAGCCTCCACGAGGGCCACGCTCGGGGCTGGCCGTTCGATCCTGCCGCGCGCCGGTTCGTGGAGCCGCGCGAGGACCCGGTCGAGGACGAGCCCCTCACGTTCTTCGCGCACGCGGTGGAGTACGTCGCGCGGAAGTGGCCGACCTGGCAGCCGGCCAGTAGGCGCAATGGTCAGCGTGACCTCGCGCGAGCCTGCCTGTTCCTGCTGCGCTCGAGTGCTCCCGAGCTGTCCGCGGCGGAGCGCCGCGAGGCGGACGAGTTCCTCCGCCGCTCGGCGCTCATGGTTCCGAAACCGGACGTGCCCGAGCAGGACGACGACCGCTGGCGCGCGTGGTTCGAGGAATGGTCGAGGCCGCTGGCAGAGATCGGCGATCGCGAGTTGCAGGACTTCCTGGAGGATGTGCGCGCCCGCGCGCTGGACGGGACGACGCGAGCCCTCCGCGATTCCAGCTTGCGCCGGACGCGCGCCGTCGTGCGAGGCGCGTTCACGAACGCGATCAAGCGCCGGCTGATCGAGTGGGACCCGTGGAGTGGTGTCGAGTCCAACCAGGCGCGCGATCACGAGCAGGTCGACCCGGACCTGGTCATGGACCTCGACCAGGTCTTCGACCTCGCGCGTGCGTGCAGACGGCGTGATCGACGCGCGGAGTCCTTCGTGCTCGTGCAGGGCCTGTGCGGTCCGAGGCCGGGGGAGGCGGTGGAGCTGCGCCGCCGCGACGTCGACCTGACGAACCGGCTGCTCACCATCCGCGGGACGCACTCAGAGATACCTGCTCGGTTCTTTGTCGAGGGCGAGACGCGCCAGCGTCCGATGAAGGGGCGTGGTGCTCGTGCCCGTCGTCACGTGCCGATTCCCGCGCACCTCGCCGAGCTGCTGCGCGAGCACCTCGCGGGGGACGTCGCCGCGGAGTCCGACGCCCCGCTGTTCACCACCGCGGCGGGGGCGCGCCTCAACCTGTCGAACTTCCATCGCGACGTCTGGCGGCATGCGCGCGAGGACGTGTTCCCACGGAGCAGCCCGCTCCGCCAGGTGCGCCGCCACGACCTTCGCCATTCGGCGATCACTGCGTGGCTGAACGCGGGTGTGCCCCTGAAGACGGTGCAGGCGTGGAGCGGGCACAAGACCGCGTCCGTCGTCCTGGACACTTATTTGGGAGTCATGCGTGGAGACGAGGCCCTTGGAAGAGCTAGGTTCGAGGCGATGCTGGAGGCGCGGAGGATGGACCAGTGAACATTGCTCCCGGGGCCGAGTTGGGTGGAGTGGCTCTCATCCACTTGCGAAATGGCCTTCGCCGCCTGGCTGGTAGGGCATTTGACGCCCTGCTGCTGAGCGGGACGCTCGAGCTACCCCTAGCGACGGTCGAGACGCTCATGCTTGAGTTGCGGCGACAGGGCTACATCGAGAAATATGGCGATAGCCAATACGTACTTACACTCAAGGGTGGTGCGCTGGTCAATGCGTCGGCGCGCAAGCCAGTGACTAGGCGGACGGCACGGAAGGCGCTTGAGGGACTCCTACAAAGAGCGCAGGAGCTGAACGAGTATTCAAGGTTTCTGAATTGGGTAACTCGCATCGATGTTTTCGGCAGCTATCTTGACTTGCAGCGGGACAAACTCGGCGATGTTGACGTCGCCGTTGCTCTTGTACGGCGGGTGGTTGGCGAGGAGTACATGCGGCAGCAGGCCGAGATGGTAGAGCACGACAAAGAGAATGGGAGATCCTTCATGCGCTTCGCGGACGAGGTCTGCTGGGCCGATACGCTCAGTTGGCGCTTTCTGAAGGCACGATCGCCGGTCCTCAGCATTACCACCTTCGACGACAAAGTACTGGAAGTGGCCAGCACTCAGACGGTCTACACCTACACCCCGCCCTCAAGCGACCTGACTATCTGTCTTCGTGAAGTCGGGAGCTCTCTGGTGAAGGCTCCCTGATCCATTGCATCAGCTCGACGTAGATCAAGGTCACGGCCTCCGAGGCTACCTGCCCCAGGTCATCGCCCAGGCGCCGCGCTTTGGCGGTCTTTCCCTCGCCGAAGGCCCTCCACCAGCTTTCTGACTTCTCTAGGTGGTTCAAGACCTCGACTAGGAGGAGTTCCACGCGCCGAAGTGCATCGACGGCCTCATCCAGTTCCAGGTGGCCGGCAAGTCTTCTCGCGCCTCTAGCGCGATACCAGGCTTGCTGTAGCGCGGCCCTAGAGGCAGCAGCGGGTTTGCCGGGCAACGAGCTGGTCAGCAGTACAAGATCATCCGCGTCCTTGCGTAGCTCAAACAGCGCCTGGCCTCGGCGCGACTCCCGGGCGAGCGTGGACGAATGGTTGAGTGCTTCCTCATGCAGTCTCGGAGCGAGATAGTTCTGTGCCCACCAAACGACGATCGCACTGCCGGCGATGCTCACGGCCAAGGCAAAGAGAAGGAGGATCCACCACTCTGAGCCGTCTTGGACCCACGGGATGGTGTTTTCCAGGGGAGACGAGGTCGTTGTCTCCGCGTTCATGGCCCCATGCGACCGTGACCGAACGGGTAGTGGTGCCGTGACGGGCTCGTGACGGGCGTCCGGGGCGAGAGTGGCATCTGGCGGACACTACTGGCCGAGAGGTGGAACCGTACTCAGGCCAGGGAGCGCGGAAGGGACCTGGGATCGCAGGCGCAGGGCGCCTCCCTGCTCACGGCGAGGGGCGGCCGGGCACTACTCGTAATGAGCAGGTCCGGGGTTCGATTCCCCGCCTCGGCTCCACAACCTCCCAGGTCACGGCCCTCCTGCCGCTGCCACCAACTCGTCGCAGCGCGGGGTCGCAGGGGTGTCGCCCACGGGGAGGTGGGCGCTCCACCGTGCCGTCGGTTGCTCACGGGCGGCGGTGCAGGCGACGCTAGCGACGTGACCGTGCGCGGCATCCGCGACCTACCCAACCTCGGCCCCCGGTCGGAGGAGTGGCTGGCCGCGGTCGGCATCACCACCCCGGAGGAGCTCGAGGAGGCCGGGCCGGTGGAGGCGTACCGGCGCCTGGTCGACGCCGGCTGGCCGGGCCTCACCACCACCCTGCTGTGGGCCCTGGCGGGCGCCCTCCTCGGCGTCGACTGGCGCCACCTCCCCGCAGACCTCAGGGAGCGGCTGCGGACGGAGGCCGGCGCCTGAGCGGGGCCGGCTGAAGGACGATGGCGGCCTGGGGCGCGGGCACCGCCATGGCCTTCCTCGGCGTCCGCATCAGCGGGGGGCGGCCCCGCGAGTCAGCGGAGGGTCAGGGGGAGGGAGGTGAGGCCGCGGATGATGGAGGTGCTGCGCCAGCGCAGGTTGGCGGCGGGGATGGCGAGGCGGAGGTGGGGGGCGCGGCGCAGGAGGGCGGCGATGGCGATCTCGCCCTCCATGCGGGCGAGCGGGGCGCCGACGCAGTAGTGGATGCCCTTGCCGAAGGCGAGGTGCGGGTTGGGGTCGCGGCCGAGGTCGAGGCGGTCGGGGTCGGCGAAGACCGCCTCGTCGCGGTTGGCCGACGCGATGCCCGCGAGCACCAGCTCGCCGCGCGGGATCCTCACGCCGCCGATGACGAGGTCCTCGCGCGGGTAGCGCTCGGTCGCGGTCTCGGCGGGGGCGACGAAGCGGAGCAGCTCCTCGGTCGCCGTCCGGCCCAGGCCCGGGTCGTCGCGCAGGCGCGCGAGCTGGTCGGGGTGCTGGAGCAGCGCGAGCGTCCCGCTCGCGATCAGGTTGACCGTGGTCTCGTGGCCGGCGCTGAGCAGGATGACGATCATCGCGAGGATCTCGTCCTCGGTGAGTGCGTCGTCGCCCTCCCTGGCGGCCACCAGCGCGCTGATCAGGTCGTCGCGCGGGGCCGACGCCCGCGCCCGCACCAGCCCGCGCAGCAGGCGCATCATCCCCAGCACCGCCGGGACGGCCCGCAACGCGCCGCCGGGCCGCCCGTCCGCGGCCGACGACAGCACCTGCCAGCCGCGCTGGAAGCGGACCTGGTCCTCGCCGGGTACGCCGAGGATCCTCCCGACGACGGTGAGCGGCAGGGGGTTGGCGAGGTCGGTGATGAGGTCCACGTCGCCCTTGTGCAGCGCGGCGTCGAGCAGCTCCTCGGTCAGCACCTCGACGTCGGCGCGCATGCGCTCGACCATCCGCGGGGTGAAGGCTTTGTGGACCAGCGCGCGCAGGCGGGTGTGCTGGGGCGGGTCGACGTTGAGCAGGCCCTCCTGGAGGGGCCGGAACGGCCCGCCGGGCAACGTCGGCGCGCGGCGCAGCTGCTCGCGGGTCATGGCGTTGGCGGGCTTCTTCGCGAAGCGGTCGTCGCGGAGGAGCTCCTGGACGTCGGCGTAGCGCGGCACGAGCCAGGCGGCGCCCTGCCGCCGCCCCGCCGTCACGCGCACGACCGGGGCCGTGGCCCGCATCCGCGCGTACCGCGGGAACGGGTCGGCCTTGAACGCCGGGTCGGTGATGTCGAGGGTCGCGGTGTCGGTCGCGGTCACGGTCCGTCACTCCATCTGCTCGTGTCGGAAGCTCCTCGGCACCGTAGGTCCGCCCCCCCGGGCCGCGGACCTGCCGCCCGGCACCGATCCCGTCACGTCCCGCCGCGCCCGCGGGCGTGCTCCCCGTCACCCCCGCCCGTGACCTCCGGCACCGCGGCCCTGCGCTACCGTCCGTCGCGATGGACAGCGCGCGGCCGTGGATCGCAACGGCGGTCTTCTGGGGAGGGCTCGCCGCCACCCTCGTCGACGTCGCCGTGCGGACCGCCGGTGGGGCCTCCTGGCGGCTGGCGGCGGGCGGCGCCCTCGCGGCCGCGGCGGTGGTCGCCGCCTGGTCGGCGCTGCGCTGGGGGCCGCCCGCGGACAGGCGCGCGCGGGTCGCCGCGGCGGCGTTCCTGGCGGCCACCCTGCTCCTGGGCCTGGCCACCGGGCTGCGCTGGTCGCTGCTGCTCTACCCCGTCGTGTTCCTCCACGCCATGGTCGCCTTCGGGCTGCGCGGCGGGCGCTGGCTGGGCCTGCCGGTGCTCCTGGCCCTCGCGCTCAACGCCGCGGTGTCGTGGCAGCCGCTGCGCCTGGACGTCGACGGGGGCCTGCTCCTGCTGGTGCCGGTCGCACTGGCGGTGGCGATCGCGGTGATCGGGGCGGCGTTCGCCGAGGTCGCCCGTCGCGGCGAGCAGGCCCAGGAGCTGCTCGTGCGGCTGCGCGCGTCGTCGGACCGGGTGCGCGAGCTGGCCCTCGCCGAGGAGCGGGCCCGGCTGGCCCGCGAGCTGCACGACTCGCTCGGCCACTCCCTGACCGTCATCAACCTCCAGCTGCAGACCGCCCAGCGCTACCGCCGGTCCCGGCCCGACGAGGCGTGGGACGAGGTCGAGCAGGCGCGCGCGCTCACGCTGGCGGCGCTCGGGGAGGTGCGGCGGTCGGTCCGAGCGCTGAAGCCCGCGGCGCTGGAGGGCGGGTCCCAGGTCGACGCGCTGCGGGCGCTGGCCACCGCGAGCGCGGCGGCGGGCCTGCACGTCGACGTGACCGTGCGCGGGCCGGAGCGCCCGCTCCCCGACGAGGTCGGGCTGATGCTCTACCGGGCGCTCCAGGAGGCGCTGACCAACGCCGCCCGCCATGCGGACGCCCGCTCGGTGGCGGTGACGCTGGACCTGGGCGGCGAGGAGGTCCGGCTGACCGTGGCCGACGACGGGCGCGGATCGGGCGGCGCGGGCGTCGGCTTCGGGCTGTCCGCGCTGCGCGAGCGCGCGGCGGCGCTCGGCGGGACGCTGACGGCGGCGGACGGACCGGCCGGCGGGTTCGTCGTCGACCTCGCCGTCCCCCTGGCAACGGCGGGGCGGCCGTGACCGCGCCCGCGGCGGGCGCGGCCGCGGCGGGGCGGGCGTGAAGGCTGCGGGGCCGGGGCCTCCCGGCGCGGACGCCGCGGCGCTGGTGCGCGTGCTGGTCGTCGACGACCAGCTGCTCGTGCGGCGGGGGCTGGTGAAGCTGCTCGAGCTGGAGCCCGCCCTGGAGGTGGTCGGCGAGGCCGCGAGCGGCGAGGCGGCCCTGCACCTGATCCGCGACCGGCGGCCCGACGTCGTGCTCGTCGACGCGCGCATGCCGGGGATGGACGGGATCGAGTTGGTCGCCCGGCTCGCCGCGGAGCAGCCGGGCGTGCGCGCGCTGATCCTCACCACCTTCGACGACGACGAGTACGTCGTGGGCGGCCTGCGCGCGGGGGCGCGCGGTTACCTGCTGAAGGACGCCTCCCCGGAGGAGCTCGCCGACGCGGTCGTGCGGGTCGCGGCGGGGGAGACCGTCCTGGCGCCCGCGGTGACCGGGCGGGTTGTCGCCGCCCTGCGCGCCCCCGCGGCGCCACCCCCCGAGGCCGCGGCCCCCGACGGGCTGTCCGCCCGCGAGACCGAGGTCCTCCGCCTCGTCGGCGCGGGCGCGACCAACCGCGAGATCGCCGCGCGCCTGTTCATCGGCGAGGGCACGGCGCGCAACCACGTGAGCAGCGTCCTGCGCAAGCTCGGCCTCCGCGACCGCACCCAGGCCGCCCTCTACGCCGCCGAACGCTGGCCCCGCCCCTGATCCGGCACCGCCGGCCCGCGGAGACCGGTGGAAGAATGTTCCGGGCGACGTGTCGATCCCGCGGGGGCTCGTTCGACGCGTCCAGTGAGCGAGGGTCACGAGGGCCCGCCCGCCGATCCCGGAAGGCGTCACGATGCGGTACATGATGATCGTCAAGGCCACCGCCGACAGCGAGGCGGGCACCCTGCCCACCGAGGAGCAGCTCGCCACCATGGGCGCCTACAACGAGGAGCTGGTGAAGGCGGGCGTGCTGCTGGCGGGCGAGGGCCTGCGGCCCAGCTCGGAGGGGGCGCGGGTCTCGAACACGGGCGGCCGCCGCACGGTCACCGACGGCCCGTTCGCCGAGACCAAGGAGCTGATCGCCGGCTTCTGGCTGATCCAGGTCCCGTCCCACGAGGCCGCGATCGAGTGGGCGTCGCGCGTCCCGCTGGAGGGCCAGGAGATCGAGGTCCGGCGCGTGGCCGAGGCGGAGGACTTCGGCGAGGCCTTCACCCCGGAGCTGCAGGAGCAGGAGGAGCGCCTGCGCGCGCAGACGGCCGAGCAGTCCGGGTCGTGACCCTGGTCGACGCCCGGCCCGCCGTCGAGGCGGTCTGGCGGATCGAGTCGGCCCGGGTCGTCGCCGGCGTCGCGCGCCTGGTGCGCGAAGTCGGCCGGGCC
This sequence comes from Egibacteraceae bacterium, assembly GCA_030447925.1. GTDB lineage: Bacteria > Actinomycetota > Nitriliruptoria > Euzebyales > Egibacteraceae > JAUJNX01. The sequence continues at coordinate 17,148 of JAUJNX010000011.1, forward strand.
GAGGAGCTGGCCCAGGACGCGCTCGTCGCCGCGCTCGAGCAGTGGCCGGAGTCGGGCATCCCCCGCAACCCGGGGGCCTGGCTCACATCCGTCGCGAAGCGCCGCGCGATCGACCACCTGCGCCGCGACGAGCGGCTGGGGCGCAGGCTCGCGGAGATCGGCCGCGACCTCCCGATCGGCGAGGCGGCGGCGTCACTCGACGGGGACATCGAGGACGATCTGCTGCGCCTCGTGTTCACCGCCTGCCACCCGGTGCTGTCGGCGGAGGCGCGCGTCGCGCTCACGCTCCGGCTGCTCGGCGGGCTCACGACCGAGGAGATCGCCCGCGCGTTCCTCGTCGCCGAGCCGACCGTCGCCCAGCGCATCGTGCGCGCGAAGCGGACCCTGGCCGCGGCGAACGTCCCGTTCGAGACGCCGCAGGGCGCGGAGCTGGCGCCGCGGCTTGCGTCGGTGCTCGAGGTCGTCTACCTCGTGTTCAACGAGGGCTACGCGGCCACCGCGGGCGGGGACTGGATGCGCCCGGCGCTCTGCGAGGAGGCGCTGCGGCTCGGGCGCATCCTGGCCGAGCTGGTCCCGGGCGAGCCCGAGGTCCACGGCCTCGTCGCGCTCATGGAGATCCAGGCGTCGCGCACCGCGGCGCGGACCGGACCCGGGGGCGAGCCCGTCCTGCTGCTCGACCAGGACCGCGGGCGCTGGGACCAGCTGCTCATCCGCCGCGGGCTCGCGGCGCTGGAACGGTGCGAGGCGCTCGGCGGCGCCCTCGGTCCCTACGCGCTCCAGGCGGCGATCGCCGCCTGCCACGCCCGGGCGCCCGTGGCGGAGGCGACGGACTGGCCGCGCATCGCGGCCCTCTACGACGCGCTGGTGCAGCTGCAGCCGTCCCCGGTCGCGGAGCTGAACCGCGCCGTCGCGGTCGGCATGGCCTTCGGGCCCGGGGCCGGCCTGGAGCTCGCCGACCGGCTGACCGGCGAGCCGGCGCTGCACGGCTACCACCTGCTGCACGGTGTGCGCGGCGACCTGCTCGCCCGGCTGGGCCGGCTCGGGGAGGCACGCGGGGAGTTCGAGCGCGCGGCGGCCCTCACCCGCAACGACCGCGAGCGCGCGGTGCTCCTCGCCCGCGCCGCCCGCTGCCGCTGACCCCGGCACGCGGCCCGGCCGCGGCGGGATCCCGCCCGGCACGAGCCGACCGGCGGCGCCCTGCCTCTCAGCCCGGCCGACGCCCGCGCCCCGCGACATCCGACGGGTCAGGTCGGCGGGGGGTCACCGAGGAGGCGGTCCTGGAGGACGCTGGCGGTGGCGTCCAGGAAGGTCAGGTGGGTGCCGTGCGGGCGCCCCTCCGGTGCGGGTGGCGCGTGCCAGGTGACCAGCATCGAGGTGCGGCCGGCGACGGGGTGGGCCAGGCCGTAGGCGCCCCGGTCCTGGACCATCCAGTCCGCGCCAGGCGGGACCGCCACGACCGCGTGGGCGATGCAGCGGTCCCCGCAGCGGTGGCTGCCGGCGTCCATGTCGGCGTCGGCCGGCTCGCGGACCGCGTCGTGCGCGTCCCAGCCCAGGCCGTCCCGGGTCGCGTGGCAGACGACCCGCAGATCCTCACCCCGGTAGGCCAGGACCAGGGCCTCAGGGGTCGCGAAGCCGAACTCGACCGCCCAGTCAGGGCGGATCCCAGCCGATCCCTGGCGGCACTCGACCAGTTGCCACGGCAGCTGGGCGACGGGCCGCACGCCCACGACGGGCTTGCCGTAGGCCGAGGCGAGGGCCGCCGGAACGCGCCCCGGCGCGGACCCGTCCACCAGCGCCGTCGGCACCCCGTCCGGCCCGGCCACGGGCCCATCCACCAGCAGCAGGAATGCCAGGGCCGCGACCCCCGCCACCGCCACCCACCACGCCCGCACCCGCGACCTCCCGACCTGGCCGTCTTAGCACGCACGCCCGCCGCCCGCCCGCTGAGCAGGCTACGCCACGCCGCCCGATCTCCCCGGCCCGAGCAGCCCCGACCCTGGGGAGAACGGTCAGGCGAAGAGGCGGTCGGCGGGGGTGGCGGTGGTGGCGCGCTCGAGGGCGAGGAGGTGCTGCTTGCGGGGGAGGCCGCCGCCGTAGCCGACCAGGGCGCCGTTGGCGCCGACGACGCGGTGGCAGGGGACGATGATGCTGATCGGGTTGCGCCCGTTGGCCAGGCCCACGGCACGGGCGGCGGTGGGGCGGCCGATGCGCTCGGCGATCGCGCCGTAGGAGGTCGTCGCGCCGTAGGGGATCTCGCGCAGGGCCTCCCAGACCTGCAGTTGGAACGGGGTCCCCACCGGCGCGAGCGGCACATCGAAGGTCTGCAGCCGGCCCTCGAAGTAGGCGGTGAGCTGGTCGGTCACGTGGCCGAACCAGCCGGGGTCGGGGACCCCGTAGGCGTCGGGCGGGGGCGCGTGGCGGTGGTCCTCCATGCGCAGGTCGGTCAGGGCGCCGTCCTCCTCGACGAGGGTGATCGGGCCGATCGGGCTGTCGACGGTGGTGTGGGTGCGCATGAGGACCTCTCCACGGGCAGGCGGTTGATCGGGTGGTCGCCGGTGGCCCATAGGTGCTGGACGGCGTACGCGCGCCAGGGGCGCCAGCCCGCGGCGCGGCGGACCAGCGCGCCCGGCGTGGCGGGCAGGCCGAGTTCGTCGGCCGCCATCCTGACCCCCAGGTCGGTGGGCACGAAGGCGTCGGGGTCGCCGAGGGCGCGCATCGCGATGGTCTCGACCGTCCACTGCCCCAGGCCGGGCAGGGCGTCCAGCGCGGCGCGGGCCGCCGTCCAGTCGGTCCCCGGTCCCAGGTCGACGGTGCCGTCGGCGAGGGCCGCGGCCAGCCCCAGCACCGCACGCCGTCGCGCGGCGGGCAGGGCCAGCACCGCCGGGTCGGCGCCGGCGAGCGCGGCGGAGGCGGGGAACAGGTGGGTGAGCCCGCCGCCGGGGTCGGCGACTGGCTCGCCCAGCGCCGTCACCAGCCGACCGGCGTGGGTCCGCGCGGCGGCGGTGGAGACCTGTTGGCCCAGCACGGCCCGCACCGCGAGCTCGGCCTCGTCGACCGTCCGCGGCACCCGCCGCCCCGGCGCCTTGGCCACCAGCGGCGCGAGCGCCGGCTCGGCGGCCAGCGCCTCGTCGACGGCGACGGGGTCGGCGTCGAGGTCCAGCAGGCGCCGGCACCGCGCGATCGCGGTGGCGAGGTCGCGCAGGTCGGCCAGCGCGAGCGTGCAGGCGACGTGCTCGGGCCGCGGCGCCAGGGCGACGACGCCCGGCCCGTGGGGGAGGCGCAGGGTCCGCCGGTAGGCACCGTCGCGCCACTCCTCGACCCCGGGCACGCCGGTCACCGCCAGGTGCCCGAACAGGTTGTCGGGGCACAGCGGCGCCCGGAACGGCAGGCGCAGGGTCAGGGTCCCCGCCGCCGACGGCCCGCGCCGCCCCGCCGCCCGCGCGCGCAGCTCGGTCGGGGTCAGCGCGAAGACCGCGCGCACGGTGTCGTTGAACTGGCGCACGCTGGCGAACCCGGCGCCCAGGGCGACGTCGACCATGGGCAGGGGCGTGGTCTCGATCAGGACCCGCGCGGTCTGGGCGCGCTGGGCGCGGGCCAGCGCCAGCGGACCGGCGCCCAGCTCGGCGAGCAGCTGGCGCTCGACCTGCCGCGCGCTGTAGCCCAGCCGGGCGGCGAGCCCGGGCACGCCCTCGCGGTCCACGACCCCGTCGCCGATGAGGCGCATGGCCCGGGCGACGAGGTCGGCGCGCTCGTTCCAGGCGGGCGAGCCGGGCGCGGCGTCGGGCCGGCAGCGCTTGCAGGCCCGGAAGCCGGCTGCCTGGGCGGCGGCGGCGCTGGGGTAGAAGCGCATGTTGCCGGGCTTCGGCGCCACCGCGGGACAACTCGGCCGGCAATAGATGCCGGTGGTCACGACGGCGACGAAGAACCACCCGTCGAAGCGCGCATCGCGTGACTGCACGGCGCGCGCACATCGGTCCACGTCCTCGTACACGCGCCCAGCTTGCGGCCGCCGGACGCGGATGTCTGGCGGGATCCCGACATCGAGCGGGAGCGGCCCCGCTCCTCCGGCTACCAGGGCAGCGGCGCCAGCACCACCTGCTTGTGCCGCCACAACGGGCGCCACGGCCCGCGGCGTCACGCCGGGGCCGCGAGGTCCACGTACGGGGCCGCGCCGGGGGCGGCGAAGGCCAGCAGCGCGGCGGCCTCCCGCTCCACCTCCGCGCGCTCCGCCGGCTGCCAGGGCGCGAACGGGGCGATCCGCACCGTCGCCGAGCCGCGCGACCGGGTCAGCTTCCAGGTGCCGGCCACGAACCCGTCGAGGAGCACCGTGCCGGGGATCAGCCCGTTGACCGTCCAGATGCGGCGCCGGTCGTCCTCGGCGATGACCCGCGATCGGTCGGCGTGGGCGAGCACCAGGTTGTCGAACTCCGCGACCAGCCGGGGCGGGGCCGGCGTCGCCGGGTCGGGGCGCGGCGCGCCGGGCAGGTCGAACAGCTCGCGGCCGGCCTCGTCGCGGAAGGTGACCAGGCGGGGGCGCAGGCGGTCGACCACCTCGCCGAGCCCGATCAGCCCCGACCAGACCTGCGCGTCGGCCACCGACGCGGGGCCGAACGCGCCGAGGTAGCGCAGCACCAGGTCCTCGAGGTCCGCAGCGGGGGCCAGGGGCCGCCCCAGCCAGGACTCGACGGTGGTGAGGGTCGGCCGCCCGCCCGCGCCCCACACCCCGCGGGGCGTCACCTGGACGGTCGGGACCAGGTAGGCCACGGCCGAGGCCAGTGCGGCCGGGTCGCGGTCGGGGCAGCGGGCGGCGAGCAGCGGGGCCAGCTCGGCCCGGGTGCGCGGCGCGGCCGCGAGCAGCGCGCGGCCCTCCGCCAGCACCGGCCCCAGGTCCAGCCCGCGCAGGGCCTTCGCCCACGGCGCGCCCGCCCAGCTGCGCTCCAGCACCGGCTGCACGGCAGGCCGCAGGGCGAGGCAGTCCTCGGCGGTGACGAGGTGGATGGTCCCGCGCAGCAGCGTGGCGCGCACGGCCGCGCGCCGGGTCAGCAGGCCGCCCAGCTCCGCGGGGTCGAAGCCCTCCAGCCGCGACCACAGCCCGACGTAGGGCGGGTCGGGCGCCTGGGCCTGGAGCCCGACCAGCCGCTGGACCGCCTCCCGGGCGGGCAGCGCCACGCGTTCCAGCAGCAGCTGGCGGGCGAGCAGCGCACGGTTCAGCGCCCGCCGCCCCAGCATCGCCCCCGCCGTCCGCGTCCCCGCCACGCCCGTCACCCTAGGTGTGGTCGCCGGAGATGTCGGCGAGGTGTGCCACGGCGTACCTCCCGTGCCGGGCGGCCCCGGCGAGTACGGTCCGGATCATGACGCCCGCCAGGACGACGTCGTCGTCGAAGCTCCTCTGGTGCGTCCTGGTCGCCGGCTGGTCGCTGGTGTTCGCCGCACCCCACTTCTACTGGGCGCTCGGCGGGCGCGGAGGTCTCGGAGCCCAGGCGGCCGCAGCCGACGCCGCGCTGCAGCAGGGCTGGTTCGCCGCCTACAACCTGGCCGCCGGGATCCTGGGGATCTCGGGTGCGGTGGTGGGCGTCGTGGTCGCAACCACGTGGGGCGGCCGGCGGGTGCGCCGCTGGCTCCTGAGCGCGGCGTCGGTCGCCTGCGTCCTCCTGCTCCTCCGGGGCGCCCTCGGGTTGACCTTGCTCGGGGGCAGCGTGCTGTCCGGCACGTTCGACGAGCAGGCGCCCCTGGTCCTCCTCGCCATCGAGCCCTGGTTCGTCCTCGGCGGTCTCGCCTTCGGCGGGATGGTGCGCAGCCAGCGCGAGTAGCCAGCCGTCGCCCGCCTCTCCTCCCGCTGACCGATCCGGTCACGGTGCCCACGTTGCGACCGGCTCGGCCCGCTCGTCGCGCCGGTCAGCGGCCGTGCGGGTCGCGCACGACGATGCGGGTGCCGGGGACCGCGGCGGACAGTTCCGCGATGTCGCCGGGGTCCGCCGTCACCACGACGGCGGCGTCGGCGCCGGCGCACAGCGCCACGACGTGGGCGTCGGCCAACCGGTCGCTCCCCGCGCCGCCGTGGGCGAGCACGGCGCCGACCAGCTTGGCCAGCCGCTCGTCGGTCGGGACGACGCGGAGCCGCTGCCCTCCGCGGTCGCGCCGGAGGGCGGCCTCGACCCGCCGGGTCCGTGCGGTGCCGCGGCAGACCTCCGCGAGGGTGACCGCGGCGCAGGCGACCTCGCCGCCCCGCTCCACCGTGCGGCGCAGCAGCGCGCGGAGGCCGCCGCCGTCGGCGTGGTCGAGGTGGTCGAACGCCGCCGCGTCCAGCACGGTCCTGGTGGTCACGCACCGCTCGAGCTGTCCTCGTGGAGACCCATCGCCGCGTCGAGCGTGGCGTCGGCGAGGTCGTACTCCTCGGCGGACGGCGGTCCGTGGCGCTCGTCCAGCTCGTCCAGCCAGCGCGACAGCGCGGCCTGGTGCGCCGCCACCGCGACCGCGTCCCGCAGTGCATCGTTCGCGGTGGCGGAGAGGCTGCGGCCGCCGATCGCCTCGAGCGCCTCGACGACGTCCTCGTCGAGGTTCAACGTGACGCGGCGCTTCTTCATACGACCATCATAAGCAGCCGCCCGGTGGGCCCGGGTCAGCGGGCGGGGGCGAGGGGGAGGGTGAGGACGGCGCGGCCGGGGGTGCGGGTGAGGATGGCGTCGAGCTCGGCGAGCAGGCGCGCGACGGAGCGGTCGCCGGGGTCGGGGCCGCGGGCGGCGGGGGAGGCGACGACGGGCGCGTAGGGGCGGGCGTCGCCGCCGCGGACCTCGACGGTGACGGCGTCGCCGGCGCCGTCGACGGCGAGGCGGACCGGCCCGTCGGCGGTGGCCACGGCGCGGCGCAGGACGGCGACCAGCGTCCCGGTCAGCGCCCCCGCGCGGCCGCGCACGCGGGCGGCGTCCAGCCCCGGCGCGACCTCGATCTCCAGCGGCACGCCCGCGTCGGCCACCATCGGCGCGACGGCGTCGCCGACCTGGCCCAGCAGCTCGCCGACGGCGGTGACCTCGCCGTCGCCGGCCCGGCCCGCCGCCGACGCGGCCAGCAGGTCCTGGACGACAGCGGCCAGGCGCTCGGCGCCGGCGGCGCTGCGGCCGTGGAGGTCGGCCAGCCGCCCGAGCAGCCCGCGCAGGCGGCGCAGCTCGAGCAGGCCGCTCGCCTGGCGCCCCAGGACCTCCAGCAGGTGCGCCTGCTCCTCGGTGAGCGTCCGCGGCTGGCGGTCCACGACGCACAGCGCGCCGACCGGCTGCCCGTCGACGTGCAGCGGCACGCCGGCGTAGGCGCGCACGAACGGGCCGTGGGTGACGGCGGGGTTGTCCGCGAAGCGCGGGTCGCGGGTCGCGTCGGGGACCTGGAACAGGCCCTCGCCGCGGATGGTCCAGTCGCAGAAGCTCAGGTCCCGCGGGATGCCGCCGGTGTCCGGCGGCAGCCCGAAGAAGGTGTGGCCGTGCCAGCGGTCGGCGTCGACGAGGCTGATCCCGGCGATGGGCACCCCGAGCAGGCGGCTGGCCAGGCGCGGCAGGTCCTCCAGCGGCGGTTCCGGGCCGCTCGAGGCGACGGTCGCCAGCGCGGCCAGCCGCGCGGCCTCCCTCCCTCCCACGTTCGTGGCCCCCGGAGCTCCGGGCCGGCCGGGTCGCCGGTCACTGACGATGTTCTCGGCAGGCACGCGCCCCGGGTACAGCGCGGGTACAGCCCGCGTCAGCCGACCAGGGCGGCGACGTCGGCCGCGCAGCCCCACGACAGCGTCACGCCCGCGCCGCCGTGGCCGTAGCAGTGCACGATGCGCCCGCCCGGCCGGTCCTGCGCCTCCAGCCGCACCGCGGGCCGCGCGGGGCGCAGCCCGACGCGGTGGGCCAGGACCCGGGCGTCGCGCAGGGCGGGGACCAGCGCGCGGCAGCGCGCCAGCACGTCCGCGGCGGTGCCCGGGTCCACGACGAGGTCCTCGGCGCCCTCCTGCGCGGTGCCGCCGCAGACGATGTCGCGGGTGCGCGGCACGACGTAGGCCAGGGCGGCGGGGTCGGCCTGGTCCAGGAGCCACTCGGCCAGCCCGACCTGGCCGAGCACGGCGACCTGGCCGCGCACGGGCGTGACGCTGGGGTCAGCCGCGAGGTCGCGCGCCCCCAGCCCGGCGCAGTCGACGACCACGTCGGCGCCGCGCAGCTCGGCGTCCAGGTCGCCGACCGCCCGCCGCTCGACCTCCCCGCCCAGGTCGGCGAGCCGCGCCGCCAGCCAGGGCAGGTGCACCGCCATGTCCGCGACCGGCACGGGCAGGCGGAACCCGCCAGCACGACCGGGCGGCAGGGCGGGCGGGGCGGCGCGCTCCAGGACCGGCACCGCCGCGCGCCACCACGGGTCCCCGGCCGGGGGGTCGCGGAACACCTCGGTGCCCCAGCGGATCGCCACCCCGCTGCCCGGGACCTCCGCGAGCCCGGCGAGCACCCGGTAGCCGACCCCCGCCCAGCGCGTGACCGCCTCGTGGGGCAGGGCGCGGTACGGGTACCACAGGGCCGCCGCGACAGCCGAGGTCGTCGCCTCCCCGACCTCGCGGGCCACGACCCGCACGGCGTGGCCGGCCTCGCGCAGCCGGATCGCCGCGGTCAGGCCGACGACCCCGGCGCCGACGACCACGACGCGGGTGGTCAACGGCGGGCGAGCAGCGCGGCCGCGCGGGCCAGCGACGCGACCGCGCCGGGGGAGCGGCGGAACGACATCACCGGGACGGGCAGGGCGAAGCGCTGGACGGTCACCGCCTTGGCGCGCGCGAACTCGCGCAGCCCGTCGTCGCCGTGGATGCGCCCGAAGCCCGACTCCCCGACCCCGCCGAAGGGCAGGGCGGGCACGGCGGTGAACGACATCACGCTGTTGACCGAGGTCATGCCGCCGCGCAGGCGCCGCGCCAGGGCCATGCCCCGGCGCCGGGTGGCGGCGAACACCGACCCGCCCAGCCCGTAGCCCGAGTCGTTGGCGCGGCGGACGGCCTCGTCGCCGTCGCGCACCCGCGTGACGGTGATGGTGGGCCCGAACGTCTCCTCGCGCATGGCCGCCGCGTCGTCGGGGACGTCGACCAGCACGGTCGGGTCGACCCAGGGCCCGTGCACGGCCCCGCGGCCACCGACGACCGCCCGGGCGCCGCGGGCGAGCGCGTCGTCGATGTGCCGCCCGATGATCCCCAGCTGCGCCGGCATGGTGATCGGGCCGTAGCCCGCGGGGGTGGCGGGCCGCACGGCGCGGGCGCGCTCCGCGAGCGCCGCCACGAACGGCTCGTACACCGCGTCGGTCGCGTAGACGCGCTCGATCCCGATGCAGGTCTGCCCGGCGTTGGTCATCCCGCCCCACAGCGCCGCCTCCGCCGCCGCGGCGACGTCCGCGCCGTCGTCGACGATCAGGGCGTCCTTGCCGCCGCACTCCATCAGCACGGGGGTGAGGTTCTCGGCGCACGCCGCCATCACCTTGCGCCCCGTGCGCGCGCTGCCGGTGAACGCGAGCTTGTCGACCCCGGACCGGCACAGCGCCGCCCCGGTCTCGCCGAGGCCGGTCACCACCGACAGCAGCGGGGCGGGCGCGTCGGGCACCGCCTCGGCCAGCGTGGCCCCGAGCACCAGCGCCGCGCCGGGCGTGTACTCCGAGGGCTTGAAGACCACCGCGTTGCCCGCCGCCAGCGCGTAGGCGATGGAGCCCATCGGGGTGAAGACCGGGTAGTTCCACGGTCCTATCACCCCCACGACCCCGAGCGGCTGGTACTCCAGCCAGCTCTGCTGGTTGGCCGCCAGCAGCCCGCTGGGCACGCGCCGCGCCCCCAGCACGCGCCGCGCGTTGGCGGCCGCCCAGCCGAGGTGGTGCTGGGCCAGGGCGATCTCCAGCAGCGCGTCGTCGACGGTCTTGCCGTTCTCGCGCTGGACCGCCGCCGCCAGGTCGCCCTGGCGCCGGGCCAGCACCGCCGACCACGACCGCAGCCGCGCGCGGCGCTCGTCCCAGCCCAGGTCGCCCCACCACGCGGCGGCGGTCCGCGCCTGCGCGACGGCCGCCGCGACCTCGGCGGCGGAGGTCTCGGGGTGGGCGGCGACGACCTCGCCGGACCGGGGGTCGCGCACCTCGAAGACGGCAGCCGGGGCCAGGGTCACGCGGGGTCCTTCCGGGAGGGGGCTCCCCTGCAGTGTGCCGGTCCGGGGCCGCCCCCACCGGCTACGGTGCGGGCATGCAGGCCACCAGGGCACGGTTGCGGGACCGCACGTTGGCAGCCGACGTCGCCGACCTGCGGGCGCACGACCCGCGGCTGGCGGGGTTGGACGTGGCGGTGCGGGTCGACGGCGGGGTCGTCCACCTGGAGGGCGCCGTGCCGGCCGAGGCCGACCGGGCGAGCCTGCGCGACCTGATCGGCCGGTTGCGCGGCGTGCACGCCGTGTGGGACCGGGTGCGGGCGGGGGACGCCGGGCCGCTGCGCGTCCTGGACGTGGGCTCGGGCGGGACCAAGCAGTACGCCGGGAACGTGGGCGTCGACCGGGCGGCGCTCCCCGGCGTCGACGTCGTCGGGGACCTGCTCGCCCTGCCCCTGGCCGACGGCGCGTGCGACCGCGTGTTCGCCGTCCACGTCCTGGAGCACCTGACCGACGTGGTCGCCGCGATGAACGAGCTGCACCGCGTCGTCGCGCCCGGCGGGGTGCTGCACGCGATGTCACCGGACCGCGCCCACGTGAACGCCTACGCCGACCCCACCCACGTGCGCTTCTTCGACGTGCAGACCTTCAAGCACTTCTGCACCCCGCGCGCGGGCGTGCGCTCCTGGTGGCCCCACCTGGTCAGCACCGACGGGGCGAGCATCTTCGCCGACCTGTCGCCCCTGGCCCCGGGCGAGGGGCCGGCCCCGCCGGAGCACCTCGCCCGCTTCTTCGACTAGCCACCCAGCGCCCCGTTCAGGGGTGCGGGCCGGACAGGAGGGCGTGGCCGATGGGGGTGAGGGCGTAGCGGACCTCTCGGCCGGCGCGCTGGGCGGTGACCAGCCCGGTGCCGCGCAGCACCGACAGGTGCTCGGAGACCGTGCCGGGGGCCAGGTGGTGGCGGGCCGCCAGGCGGGTGGTGGTCGCGGGCTCCACCAGCGCCGCGAGCAGGGTCGCCCGCGTCCGGCCCAGCAGCGCGGCCAGCGCGCCGTCGTCGCGGTCCGGGGGCAGCCACAGCTGCGCGGTGCCGCGGGCGGGGTAGGCGAGGGTCGGCTGCCACGGCGGGTCGAGCATCACCTGCGGCCCCCACGACGCGAACACCGTCGGCAGCAGCACCAGCCCGGCGCCGTCCAAGCGCCGGTGGTCGTCGAATGCCTTGTCGACCTCGATGCGGCCGTCGCGCCAGGCGACATCGGGGTGCAGGTCGGCCAGCAGCCGCTCCATACCGCCGGCCGCGAGCTGGCGCGCGCGCTCGGCCAGGTCGCCCTCCAGCACGTCGCGCAGCTGCGGCCACAGGGGGGCGAGCAGCCGGTCCCAGCAGGCGTCGAGCAGGTCGGCGAGGCGGTCGCGCGCCCCGGCCGGGTCGGGGAGCAGCGCGTCGCGGGCCGGGTCCGCCGGGTTGTCCAGGTCGACCCAGGCCAGCTCGCGGGCGACCTGGGCGGGCGGGGTGGCGCGCAGGCGGGCCAGGCCCTCCGGCATGGTCTCCAGCGGCCCCTCGGGCGGCGGGCTGAGGAAGTCGGGGGTGTAGCCGGTGGCGGGCAGCACCGCCCGCAGCGGGCCCAGGTCGAGGTCACCGAGCCGTCCCCCCGCGGTCCGCAGCCAGGGGACCGGACCCAGCTGCCGCCCGCCGTCCAGCACCGCGCGGACGGCGTTGACCAGCTCCCACAGTGGGGAGACCGCGAAGCGCACCCGCAGGAGGTCCTGCGGGCCGAAGGACAGCACGATCACCGGGCACCTTTCGGCGAGGACCGAATCGGTGGACCCGAGGATAGGTGCGGCGCAGGCTGGCCCGCATGTTCCCCGCGTCCTACCGCAGCCTGCTCCGCACCCCCGACGTCCCCTGGGCGCTCGGGACCTCGCTGATCGCCCGCCTGCCCCAGGGCATGGTCGGGCTGGCCGTGGTCCTGCTCGTCCAGTCCCGCACCGGCTCGTTCGCCGCCGCGGGCCTGGTCTCCGCGGCCTACGTCGCGGGCGCGGCCGTCGGCGGCCCCCTGCTGGCGCGGCTGTCGGACCGGGTCGGGCCGCGCCCGGTGCTCCTGCCCGCCGCCGTGCTCTGCGCGACGGCGTCGGTCGCGCTGGGCTGGCTCGACACCGACCGGGTGGCGGTCCTGCTGTCACTCGCCGCGGTCGCGGGGGTCGGCACGCCGCCGATCACGACCATCGCCCGGGCGCTGTGGCCGCAGCTGCTGCCCGACGAGGAGCGCCTCACCGCGATGTACGCGCTGGAGGCCACCACCCAGGAGCTGACCTACATCGTCGGCCCGTCGCTGGTCACCGGCCTGGTCGCCCTGGCCGCCCCGGGGGCGGCGGTGGCCGCGTCGGGCCTGCTCGCCCTGGCCGGGACCGTGCTGTTCCTCAGCGGCGCCGCGGGCCGGCGCCGCCCGGTCGAGGCGGCGGCCGGCGGGCGTGACGTCCGCGGCCTGTGGCCCGCGTTCGCGGCCGGGCTGCTGATCGCGGCGACCTTCTCCGGCGTCGAGGTCGCGGTCGTCGCGGCGGTCGACGCGCGCGGGATCCCCGCCGCCGCGGGCGTGCTGCTGGCGGGCTGGAGCTTCGGGTCGCTCGCCGGCGGGCTGCTCGCGGGTGCGCGGCCGATCGCCGTCCCGCCCGAGCGCCTGCTCCCGCGCCTGCTGCTGCTGGTCACCGCCGCCCACGCGGCGCTGGCGTTCCTGCCCGCGCCGTACGGGCTCGGCGCCGGCCAGGCCGTCGCCGGGGCGACCGGCGCCCCCGCCATGGCCCCGCGCGACGCGCGGGCGGCGCGCGGGGGGGCGGCGGGCGGGGGCGCGGAGGCGTTCGCCTGGCTGGCCACCGCGTTCCTGGCCGGCGGCGCGGCCGGCGCCGCGCTGTCGGGCACGCTGGCCGACGACGCCGCCCCGCGCGCGGCCGGGCAGGGGGTGTGCGACTCGATCGTCGCCTCCAGCCGGTCGACCCAGACCTTGGACTGGACCCAGCGCACGACCTCGGTCATGCGGCCCACGTCGGTGACGTTCGGCACCTGCTCGTAGTGGTGCAGCCAGGACCTGAGGTCGTCGTCCATGGCGTCGAGGGGGTACTCGCCGATGCCGATCACCGTGGCGCCGGCCGCGGCGAGCCCGCGCACGAACTCGCGCTGGTTGCGGGGAAGAACGGCTCCACGAAGACGATGTTCACCCCCCGGATGGTACGGGCCCACACCCCCGGTTACCCTCCAGGGCCATGACGGTCGCCGTGTTCGTCGCCCCCTACCTGCTGGAGGCGACCACGCGGTTCGTCGATGTCGCGGCCCGCCTGCCCGGGGTCCGGCTGGCGCTGGTGACCCACGAGACCGCCGACCGGCTGCCGCCCGTCCTCAAGGAGTCCCTCGCCGCCCACTGGCGGGTCGACGACGCCCTCGACCCCGCCCAGATCGTCGCGGCGGTGCGCGGGCTGGCCGGCCAGCTCGGCGGCGTCGACCGCCTGTTCGGGGCGCTGGAGCAGCTCCAGGAGCCCCTCGGCCGGGCGCGCGAGGAGCTGGGCCTGCCCGGCATGGACGCCGCGACCGCCCGTAACTTCCGCGACAAGGCGCGCATGAAGGAGGTCCTGCGCGCGGCCGGCGTGCGCGCGCCACCGCCTGGCCCGGTCGCCGCAGGACGCCGGGGACTTCGCGGCCGAGGTCGGCTACCCGCTGGTGGTCAAGCCGCCCGCCGGCGCGGGCGCGCGCAGCACCTTCCGCCTCGACGGCCCCGACGCCCTGCGCGCCTGGCTGGACGCCGCCAGCCCGTCGCCGGGGAGCCCGCGATGGTCGAGGAGTTCCTGGTCGGCGAGGAGCTGTCCTTCGACAGCATCACCGTGGACGGCGAGGTGCGCTGGTACTCGATCAGCCATTACCTGCCGACCCCGCTGGAGGTCCTGCGCACCCCCTGGATCCAGTGGATGGTCCTGCTGCCCCGCCACGTCGACGGTCCCGAGTACGACGGCATCCGCGCCGCCGGCCCCGCGGCCCTGCGCGCGCTGGGGCTGCGCACCGGCCTCACGCATATGGAGTGGTTCCGCCGCCCCGACGGCTCCGTCGCGGTCTCCGAGGTCGCCGCCCGCCCGCCCGGCGCGCAGATCACCGCGATGCTCGGCTGGACCCACGACGTCGACTTCCGGCGCGTGTGGGCCGAGCTGATGATCGCCGACACCCTGGCCCCGCTGGAGCGGCGCTGGGCGGCGGGGGCGGTGTTCCTGCGCGGCCAGGGCGACCCGGCCGGCCGGGTGGCGGCCGTCCGCGGCCTGGAGCGCCTGCAGCAGGAGTTGGGCCACCTGGTGGTGGAGGCCCACCTGCCGCAGCCCCGCCAGGCCCCCACCGGCACCTACGAGGGCGAGGGCTTCGTGATCGTCCGGCACCAGGAGACCGCGGTCGTCCAGGAGGCGATGCGCCGGCTGGTCACCGGCATCCGCGTGGAGCTGGCGTGATCGACGTCCTCATGCTCTCGCCCGGCTACCCGGCCGAGATGGCGCTGTTCACCTGGGGCTCGCGCGCGCGGGGGCGCGCGTGGCCGGGGTCGGTGACCAGCCGGCCGCCGCCCTGCCCCCCGCCGCCCGCGAGGCGCTCCTGCACTACGTGCAGGTCGGCTCGCTGCAGGACGAGGGCGCGGTGCTCGACGCCGCCCGGCACCTGCCCCTGGACCGCGTCGAGTGCCTGTGGGAGCCCTACCTGCTCCTGGCCGCCCGCGTGCGCGAGGCGATGGGGCTGCCCGGCCTGACCGTCGAGCAGACCGTCCCGTTCCGCGACAAGGAGCGCATGAAGCAGCGCCTCGACGCGGCCGGCATCCGCACCCCGTGGCACGCGACCACGACCACGGCGGCGGGCGTGCGCGAGCTGGCCGCGCGCATCGGCTACCCGGTGATCGTCAAGCCGATCGCCGGGGCCGGCAGCGCCGACACCTATCGGATCGACGACGACGCGGGGCTGGAGGCCGCCCTGCCGCTGCTGGCCCACGTCCCCGAGGTCAGCGTCGAGGAGTTCGTCGACGGCGAGGAGTTCACCTACGACACCGTCTGCGCGGGCGGGCGGATCCTGTTCGAGAACATCTCCTGGTACCGCCCCCGCCCGCTGATCGGGCGCCTGAACGAGTGGATCAGCCAGCAGATCGTCGCCCTGCGCGACCTGGACGCCGAGGACCTCGCCGGCGGGCGGGCCATGGGCCGCGCCGTCCTGGCGGCGCTCGGCTTCCAGGACGGGTTCACCCACATGGAGTGGTACCGCAAGGCCGACGGCGAGGTGGTGTTCGGCGAGATCGGCGCGCGGCCGCCCGGTGCGCGCAGCGTCGACACCATGAACCACGCCTGCGACGCCGACCTCTACTCCGGCTGGGCGGAGGCGCTGGTGCGCGGGCGCATCGACCAGGACCTCACCCGCCGCTACAACGCCGCCGCGGTCTACAAGCGGGCGCAGGGCCAGGGCCGGATCGTGGCCGTCGACGGCCTGTCGCGACTGCTGGCGGAGTACGGCGACGGCGTCGTCGCGGTCGACCTCGCCGCGCCCGGCGAGCCGCGCCGCGACTGGCAGGCGTCGGTGATCGGCGACGGCCGGGTGGTCGTCCGCCACCCGGACCTGGCCACCACCCTGGAGATGGCCGACCGCTTCGCCACGGAGTTGCACCTGTACGCGGCATGAGGGGGAGGGGGAGCGGATGCCGTCGCACCTGATCGGCCTGCTGCTGGGCATGGAGGAGGACTGGTCGTCCACCTTCGAGGAGCTGGTCCGGCGCCTGGACCTGCGCGTCGACCACGGCGGCGGGACGCACACGTTCGCCACCGAGCGCATCACGATCGAGCCGTTCCGCCTGCGCGCCAAGCCGCGCTACGACCTGGTCATCGACCGCCTGGCGCACTGGTACTACGTGCCGCGCGAGTGGCTCAAGAAGGTGGCGCTGATGGACGGCGTCTACCTGATGAACAACCCCTTCACGTTCCAGTCGATGGAGAAGCACGCCGCCTACTGCGCGATGATGCGCCTGGGGCTGAAGGTCCCCGAGACCTGGCTGCTGCCCTCCAAGCACCCGCCGGCCGACAACCGCTTCGCCTACACCGCCGCGCGCTACAACCTGCCCTTCGACCTGGAGGAGGTCGCGGAGCGCATCGGCTATCCCCTGTACATGAAGCCCTACGACGGCGGCGCGTGGGTGGGGGTCACCCGCATCGAGGACGCCGAGCAGCTGCACCGCGGCTACGACGAGTCCGGGCAGCGGATCATGCACCTGCAGGCCGCGGTCGACTTCGACGTGTTCGTGCGCACGCTGTCCATCGGCGCCGAGACCATGACCATGAAGTTCGACCCGTCGCAGCCGATGCACGACCGCTACCGGCTGGCGCACGGCTTCCTGGATCCCGGGGTCGGCCAGGAGGTCGTCACGATCGGGCGCACCGTCAACGCGTTCTTCCGCTGGGAGTTCAACTCCTGCGAGACGCTGGTCAAGGACGGCGAGGTCCACCCCATCGACTACGCCAACGCCTGCCCCGACATCTCGGTGATCTCGCTGCACTACTACTTCCCGTGGGCGATCAGGACCCTGCTGAGGTGGACGGTGTTCTGCACGGTGACGGGCCGGCCGATGCAGATCGACCAGGACCTCACGAACTGGTTCCGCATCGGCGACGACCCGGACCTGTCCTACGGCCAGAGGCTGGCGGCGCTGCACCGCCTGACCGACGACTACTTCGGGCAGGACGCCTACGAGGAGTTCTGCGACCGCCACCTCGGCCACCTCGACGAGGTCCTCGTCGACCTCATCGACAGCCCCTGGTTCGCCGCGCTGCTGGAGCGCACCGTGCGCGGGACCTTCCCGGCGCACGAGCACGAGCGGTTCGTCCCTCACTACCGGGGCCTGCTGGGGGCGTGGGTCGACGACGCCCGCTCGCGCCGGCCCGCCCGGAGCTGAGGCGCCGCCGGGCCGGGGGCGTCAGCCGCGGGGCGCGGCGGCCGCGCGGCCCGCGAACCGGGCCGCGCGGAACAGGCCGATGTCGTGCGCGGTCGACCCCGCCAGCGCGAGGTCGGCCAGGATCTCGCCCACCACCGACACGAACTTGAAGCCGTGCCCCGAGAAGCCGCCGGCGAGGGTCACCTGGGGCAGCGACGGGTGGCGGTCGATGACGAAGTGCTCGTCGGGCGTCGTGGTGTACATGCAGGCGGTCGCGCGCAGGAGGGGCCCGCCCAGGTCGGGGACCGACCGGCGCAGGCGCGCGCGCAGGTCGTCGGCCTCCTCGGGCGGCACGGCGCGGTCGATGGTCTCGGGGGTCGTGGGCGCCCCGCGGCGGAAGAACGCCGCCTTGACGCCGCCGCCCGGGCCGCCGACCGCCGGGAAGCCGTAGAACTGCAGGCCGCCCGGCTCCTCCCAGATCCACACCGGGTGCCGGTCGGGCGCGAAGGCCCCGGTGCCGCCGCGCGGGTCGAACCAGTACTGCACCTGGCGCTCGACGACCAGCGGCAGCCCCAGCCCGGCCAGCACCTGCGGCGCCCACGGCCCGGCCGTCACCACCAGGTGGTCCGCGCGCACCGTGCCGGACGCGGTGCGCACCGCCACCCCGCCGCCGTCGGGCTCCCAGCCCAGGGCGGGGTCGGCGAAGCGCAGCTCGGCCCCCGCCCGCCGGGCCACCGCCAGGTGCGCCGACACGACCGCCTCGGGGCGCAGGAACCCGCCCCGCCGCTCGTGCAGGGCGACGTCGCCGGGCCCCGGCGCCAGGGTCGGGAAGCGCCGGCGCAGCTCCGCGGCGGGCAGCACCTCGTGGGGGAGGTCCCACGCCCGGGCGCTGGCGACGGCCCCCGCGACCGTGCGGCTGTCCTCGGGGCCGATCATCAGCGCGCCGGTGAGGGTGAGCAGGTCGGCGCCGGTGTCGGCCTCCAGCTGCGACCACAGCTCGTAGGCGCGCAGCAGCAGCGGGACGTAGGCCGGGCCCTCGAAGTAGGCCTGGCGGATGATCCGCGACTCGCCGTGGCTGGACCCCCGGTCGTGCGCGGGCCCGAAGCGCTCCAGGCCCAGCACCCGCCGCCCGCGGCGGGCCAGGTGCGCCGCGGCGGCGGACCCCATCCCGCCGAGGCCGAGCACGATCGCGTCGTACACGGCGCGGCCCTACCAGGCGCGGGCGCGCGTCGGGGTGATCCGGATCGCGGTGGAGTACTGCTGCACCATCGACTCGGGCGTGAGGCCGAGGGCCTCCATGCCCTGGGCGTACTTCTCCAGGTACGCGGCGGGCGTCTCACCCGCCGGCCCGGTCGTCGCGGTGCCCTCGATGGTCAGGATCCGCCCGCCGCGCCCGTCGCCCTCCAGGTGCAGCGACACCCGGTCGGAGCTCGCGAGGTTGGCCACCTTCCCCGACGTCGGCTCGCTGTAGACCAGGAAGCGGTCGCCGTCCCACAAGAACCACACCGGCGAGGACTGCGGCTGCCCGTCGGCGCGGACCGTGGTGATCCAGGCGATCTGCTCGTCGCGCAGGCGGGCCTCCGCGGCCTCGCGCGCGGGTCCCTCCAGGTCCAGCACGGCATCCCCTCTCTCGTTCGGCGGCGTCCCGCCACAGCCTACGGAGGAACCGCGGTTACGCTGGCGGTCGTGTTCGCGGCGGAACGTCGACAGCGGATCCTCGAGCTGGTGCGCAGCAGCGGGGCGGTGTCGCTGCGCGACATGGCCCGGTCGCTGCAGACCTCCGAGGTGACGGTCCGCCGCGACCTGCGCGCGCTGGAGGCCGAGGGGCTGCTGGACCGCCGCCACGGCGGGGCGGTCCTGCCCGACGCGCTGTCCCACGAGCCGACCTACAGCGAGAAGGCGCGCGTCGCGGCGGTCGAGAAGGCCGCGATCGCGGAGCTGGCGGCCGGGCTGATCGACGACGGCGACGCGATCGTGGTGGGGGCGGGGACCACGACCCAGGCCCTCGCGCGGCGCCTGTCGCGCTTCCGCGACCTCACCGTGGTCACCAACAGCCTGCTGGTCGCCAGCGCCCTGGTGCGCGCCCGCGGGGTGGACGTCGTGGTCACCGGCGGGATCCTGCGCGGCTCGATCCACGCCCTGATCGGCAGCGCCGCGGAGCGGTCCCTGTCGGGCATGCGCACCTCCAAGGCGTTCATCTCGGGCAACGGGCTGACCGCGGAGCGGGGCCTGTCGACGCCGAACCTGTCGGTGGCGGGGATCGACCAGGCGCTCGCCCACGCCGCCAACGACGTCGTCGTCCTGGCCGATCACACCAAGGTCGGGATCGACACCATGTGCCAGACGGTCCCGCCGGAGCGCATCACCCACCTGGTGACCGACGCGGCGGCTGACCCGGGCGAGCTGGGCCGCCTGGCGGAGTCGGGCACGATCGTGCACGTGGCCGCGGTCGAGGACCAGCGCCTCCCGCGCGCGGAGTGACCGAAGCTGACCACCATCTGATCACTCTTGACACGACTACCGCGCTCGTGGGTCAATGACCGGTACTCACGCGGAGCCGAACTCTACGAACGACGTCAAGGAGTGATCGCGTATGACCAGGGCACGCAGGGGTCGCGCACCGTCGCTGGCGGGGGCGCTGACCGTCCTCGTCCTGCTGATCGCGGGCTGCACGCAGGCGGAGGAGCCGGCCGCGGGGGGCGGCGGCGACGGGGCCGCGGAGGCGGGGGGCGCGGACACCGAGCAGGTCGTCCGCACGCCGGAGCCCGACGCCAGCGCGTCGGAGGGCGCGGCCGGTGAGGGCTGCACCCTGGAGACCTACGGCGGCGGCGGCGTCGAGGCGATCGAGCTCGAGGGCGCCTCGATCGGCTTCTCGCAGTCCGAGCCGGAGGCCAACCCCTTCCGCATCGCCGAGACCCAGTCGATCCGCGACCAGGCCGCCGAGGTCGGCGCCGACCTGACGGTCACCAACGCCAACGCGGACCTGTCCCAGCAGATCGCCGACATCGAGGGCATGGTCGCCCAGGGCGTCCAGGCGCTGATCGTCGCCCCGCTGAACTCCGACGGGCTGGAGCCCGCCTTCAACGCGGCGCGCCCCCGCTGAACTCCGACGGGCTGGAGCCCGCCTTCAACGCGGCGCGCGAGGCCGGCATCCCGGTCGTGACCATCGACCGCAAGGTCACCCTGGAGCACTGCACCGACTACCTGACCTTCATCGGGTCGGACTTCTACGAGCAGGGCCGGCGCGCGGCCGAGGCCATGGTCGAGGCCACCGGCGGCGAGGCGCAGGTCGCGATCCTGCTGGGCTCGGCGGGCAACAACGTCACCGAGCAGCGCAACGAGGGCTTCCTCGACTACATCGAGGAGGAGGCGCCGGGCCTGGAGGTCGTCGCCGAGCAGACCGGCAACTTCTCCCGCGAGGAGGGGCAGCAGGTCATGGAGCAGCTGATCCAGGCGAACCCCGAGATCACCGCCGTCTACGCCCACAACGACGAGATGGCGCTGGGCGCGCTGCCGGCCCTGCGCGACGTCGGGCGCGACCCGGGCCCCGGCGGCGACGTCGCCGTGGTCTCCATCGACGGCACCCGCAACGCCGTCCAAGCCATCGTCGACGGCGACATCAACGCCGTCATCGAGTCCAACCCGCGCTTCGGCCCGCTGGCGTTCCAGACCCTGGAGCAGTTCTACGCCGGCGAGGCGATCCCGGAGGACATCATCATCCAGGACCGCGAGTACTCGGAGGAGAACGCCGAGGCCGACCTCGACACCGCGTACTAGCGCGTGGCCGAGGTCCTGCTCGAGGCCGCCGGCGTCGTCAAGCGCTTCGCCGGCGTCCTCGCCCTGGACGGGGTCTCGCTCCAGCTCGGCGGGGGCGAGGTCCACGGGCTGGTGGGGGAGAACGGCGCCGGCAAGTCGACGCTGATCAAGATCCTCACCGGCGTCCACCAGCCCGACGAGGGCGAGGTCCGCCACCTGGGCCGCCCGGTCCGGTTCGCGACGCCCCTGGAGGCGCAGCAGGCGGGGATCAGCACCATCTACCAGGAGATCAACCTGGTCCCCCTGCTGTCGGTCGCCCGCAACCTGTTCCTGGGCCACGAGCCCCTCAACCGCCTGGGCCTGATCGACAGCGCGCGCCTGCACCGCCAGGCCCGCGAGGTCCTCGGCCGCTACGGCCTGGACATCGACGTCACCCGCGAGCTGCGCACCCTGGGCGTGGGCACCCAGCAGATGGTGGCGATCGTCCGCGCCCTCACCACCGGTGAGGCGCGCGTGGTGATCATGGACGAGCCCACCAGCGCGCTGGAGCCGCGCGAGGTCGACACCCTGTTCCGGGTCGTTGACCAGCTCCGCGGCGAGGGCGTCGCGCTGCTGTACGTGTCGCACCGCCTCGACGAGCTCTACCGCATCTGCCAGCGCATCACCGTCCTGCGCGACGGGCGCATGGTCCACACCGGCCCGATCGCCGAGCTCCCGCGGCTCAAGCTGGTCGCGACCATGCTCGGGCGCGACCTCACCGACGTCCGCGAGCGCGGGCTGACCCAGCTGGAGGGCGGGCACGTCGCGGCGGCCGCGCCGGTCCTGACCGCCGAGCACCTCACCCGGCTGCACGTCCTGGACGACGTGTCGCTGACCGTCCGCCCCGGGGAGGTCGTGGGGCTGGCCGGGCTGCTGGGGGCCGGGCGGTCCGAGACCCTGCGCGCGATCGCGGGGGCCGACCCCCTCGACGCCGGCGGGGTGTCGGTCGGCGGCACCCGCGTCCGCGGCGGGTCGACCAAGGCGGCGATCGCGGCGGGCATCGCCCTGCTGCCGGAGGACCGCAAGGCGGAGGGCATCATCCCGAACCTGTCGATCCGCGACAACATCGTCCTGGCGGCGCTGCCGCGGCTGTCGCGCGCCGGGCTGGTGTCGGACCGCCGCGCCGACGAGCTCGTCGCGACCTTCATGAAGCGGCTGCAGATCAAGGCCTCCGGGCCGGACCAGAAGGTCGGCGAGCTGTCGGGCGGGAACCAGCAGAAGGTGCTGCTCGCGCGCTGGCTGTGCATGGAGCCCCGGGTGCTGCTGCTCGACGAGCCGACCCGCGGCATCGACGTCGGCGCCAAGGCCGAGGTGCAGGCGCTGGTCGACGAGCTGGCCGAGCAGGGCCTCGGGGTCGTGCTGGTGTCGTCGGACCTCGAGGAGGTCGTCGAGGGCGCTGACCGCGTGGTCGTCCTCCGCGACGGCGCCGTGTCGGGCACCGTGGAGGGCGACGACATCACCGAGGACCGCGTGCTGGCGCTCCTCGCCACGGAGGGGGGCGGGCGGGATGGCTGAGGCGACCGCCGGGGTGGGATCGGGCCGCCGGTCCCTGCCGGCCGGGTGGCTCCAGGACTACGGCGTCTACGTGGGGCTGGCCCTGCTGGTCCTGGTGAACGCGCTGTTCACCCCCAACTTCCTGTCGCTCACCAGCGCCCGGGTGCAGCTGATCCAGGTGGCGCCCGTCCTGCTGGTGGCGCTGGGCCTGGCGCTGGTCATCGGCACCGAGGGCATCGACATCTCGGTCGGGTCGATCATGGCCCTGGCCGCGGCCGTCATCCCGCTCTACCTGGGCTACGGCTTCGCCGTCGCGCTGGCCGCCGCCCTGCTGGTCGGGGCCCTGGCCGGCGCGTTCAACGGGTTCCTGGTCGCGTTCGTGGGCGTCCAGCCGATCGTCGCGACGCTCGCGCTGCTGGTCGGCGGGCGCGGGCTGGCGCTGGTCATCGCCAACGGGCAGCTCAAGCAGGTGCGCAACGAGACCCTGCTCGCGCTGGGCAACGGCGACGTGCTCGGCATCCCGGTGCCCATCCTGCTCACCGCGGTGGTGGCCCTGGCGGTCGGCTTCGTCGTGCGCCGCTCGACCTTCGGCCGCCAGGTCGTGGCCATCGGCGGCAACCGCGCCGCGGCCGCGCTCGGCGGGCTGCCCGTCCGCCGCGTCCTGCTGGGCGTCTACGTCATCAGCGGGGTCCTGGCCGCGCTCTCGGGCGTGGTCACCACCGCGCGGCTGACCGCGAGCGACCCGCGCGCGATCGGCGACCTCATCGAGCTGGAGGCGATCACCGCCGTGGTCGTCGGCGGCACGCCGCTGACCGGCGGCCGGGTGCGGGTGCTCGCGACCGTCGCGGGCGCGATCCTCATGCAGCTGATCCGCGCCGCGCTCATCGCGAACAACTTCCCCGACTCGATCGCCCGGATCGTCCAGGCGGCGATCATCGTCGCGGCGGTCCTGCTGCAGCGGAGGGCGTCATGAGTGCCGTCGCGGTCGAGGTCGACACCGCCGGCGTCGCGCGCCGTGAGCGCGCGGCCGCGTTCTTCCAGCGCAACGGGGCGCTGGTCGTCCTGGTCCTCGTCGTGGTGGCGGGGGCGCTGGCGTTCCCGAGCTTCGCGACGGGCGTCAACCTGCGCAACATCGCGGTGCAGGTGTCCTTCCTCGCGCTCATCGCCCTGGGGATGACCTTCGTGATCATCAGCGGGGGCATCGACCTGTCGGTCGGGTCGGTGTACGCCCTGGGCGGGGTGCTGGCCGCCTGGGCCAGCCAGTTCGGCCTCCTCGCCGCGCTGGCCCTGCCCCTGGCGGTCTGCGGGGCGATCGGGCTGCTGAACGGGGTCCTCATCGCCCGCGGCCGGCTCGCGCCGTTCATCGTCACGCTGGCCACCCTGCTCGGCGCGCGCGGGCTGCTGCTGGCGCTCACCGACGAGGGCGCGGAGACCTTCCTGGTGCGCGACCAGCCCGCCTTCACGTTCCTGGGCCAGGGCTCGCTGCTCACCCTGGGCGTGCCCGTGATCATCGCGCTGCTCGCCTACGGGCTGGGGTGGCTCGGGCTCAACCGCACCCGCTTCGGCCAGGCGGTGTTCGCCGTCGGCGGCAGCGAGGACGCCGCGGTCCTCATGGGCCTGCCGGTCACGCGGGTGAAGGTGTGGGTCTACGTCCTCAGCGGCCTGCTCGCCGGCCTGGCCGGGGCCCTGAACGCGGCCCGCCTGTCGTCGGGCGTCACCATCCTGGGCGTGGGGCTGGAGCTCGACGCCATCGCCGCGGTCATCCTGGGCGGCACGCTGCTGTCGGGCGGGGCCGGGTCGCTGCTCGGCACGCTGACCGGCGTGCTGCTGCTCGGCGTCATCCAGAACCTGATCAACCAGGTGGGCACCCTGAACTCCAACTTCCAATCGGTGGTGAGCGGCCTGTTCCTGGTCGTGGTCGTCGTCGTGCAGGCGTGGCTCAGCAGGACCCAGCGAAGGTGACGCGCGTGGCGACGATCCTGGCCGACGGCAGGGAGCTGCTGTACTTCGACGACCGGCCCGGCGCCGGCCCCCGGCCGGCGGACACCCGTGACCTGCCGCCGCGGGAGCCGCGCCCGGAGATCCGCTACGACCGCGTCGCCGACGAGTGGGTCGTGATCGCCGCGCACCGGCAGGGCCGCACCTTCCTGCCGCCCGCCGACGACTGCCCGCTGGACCCGTCGCGGCCGGGCCGCGCCACCGAGATCCCCGCGCCCGCCTATGACGTCGTGGTCTTCGAGAACCGCTTCCCGTCCTTGGCCCAGGGCGTCCCCGCCCCGCCGGGCGGGCTGGCGGGGCTCGGGCGCTGCGAGGTCGTGTGCTTCACCAGCGACCACGACGGCACCTTCGCGGGGCTGTCCGCCGAGCGCCTGGCCACCGTCGGGCGCGCCTGGGTCGACCGCACCGTGGAGATCGGCCGCATGGAGGCCGTCGAGTACGTGTTCGTGTTCGAGAACCGCGGGCCGGAGATCGGCGTCACCCTCCAGCACCCCCACGGACAGATCTACGGCTACCCGTTCCTGCCCCCGCGGGTCGCGCAGGCGCTGCGCGCCGCGGAGCGCCACGGCGCCTGCCTGTCCTGCGACGTCGTCGCCGACGAGATCGCCGACGGGTCGCGGGTGATCGCGCTGACCGACGACGTCGTCGCGTTCGTCCCCCGCGCGGCGCGCTGGCCCTACGAGGTCCACGTCTACCCGCGCCGCCACGTCCCCGACCTGCCCGCCCTGGCCCCCGACGAGCTCGGCGGGCTGCTCGCGGTCTACCAGGAGGTCCTGGGCCGGTTCGACCACCTGTTCTCCGCCCCCGCCCCGTACGTGGCGGGCTGGACCCAGGCACCGGTGACCCAGCATCGCGACCTCGCCCACCTCCACGCCGAGGTCTTCACCATCCGCCGCACCGAGGGCAAGCTGAAGTACCTCGCGGGGTCGGAGTCCGGAGCGGGCACCTTCATCAACGACGTCCTCCCCGAGTTCGCCGCCCAGCGCCTGCGCGACGCCCACCCCTGAGGGGTACGCCCCGCGCGGCCTCCCATTCGTTCAATCGCCCCAGGCTCAGGAGGAGGATGCTGCGCGGCATGACGACACCACCTGCGGCACGCTCGCTCATCACCGCCCTGCACCCGCGCCTGGTCGTCACCGACGGGGCGCGGGCGATCGACTTCTACACCGCCGCCCTCGGCGCGGAGGAGGTGGCCCGCTACACCGGCCCCGGCGGGCGCATCGTGCACGCCGAGCTGCGCCTCGGCGGCGCCACCTTCGCGGTCAAGGACGAGGGCGACGGCGACCCGGCCCCGCCGACGCTCGGCGGCTCATCCGTGATCATGGCCCTGGAGGTCGCCGACGCCGACGCCGTCGGGGCCGCCATGACCCGTGCCGGCGCGACCGTGGTGTTCCCGATCCAGGACTGGCCCTACGGCAGCCGGGCCGGCCGGCTGGCCGACCCGTTCGGGCACCTGTGGATGGTCTCCCAGCCGCTCGAGCAGCTCCAGCCCGACGAGATCCAGCGCCGCACGGACGCCATGTACGGGGCCGGTCGATAGCCGGGGGCGGGGCGGCCGCGGCGGCGCGCGGTCAGTGGTGGCCGCGGCCGCGGAGGTCGACCGGCACGACGCGGTTGGTCAGGGGATCGGCCACGTAGACGGTCCGGCCGGGACCGGCGGCGATGCCCGCGAGGGTGGCGGGCAGGCCCGGCAGCGGCGGGTTCGCCGGGGTCAGCGCGACGTCCAGCGCCCGGCGCCGGCCGCCGGGGCGGATGGCGGTGACCCGTCCCGGCCCGGCCTCGACCACGACGACCTCGCGCCCGCTCACCGCGATGCCCTCCGGCCGGTCCAGCCCGGCGGCCAGGACGAGCGGGGTGGGCAGGGGACGCCCGCGGTCGAGCACCTGCAGCACCCGGCCGCCCGCGGTGTCGGTGACCCAGACGTCGCGGCCGTCCCGGACGATCCCGCCGGGTGACCCGGCGGCCTCGGTGACGACCTCGCGCGCCGCCGGGTCGGCCAGGGGCACGCGCAGCACCCGCCCGGACGCCTCCGCGACCACCACGTCGTCGCCCAGCAGCACGGCCCCGACCGGCAGGACCAGGCCGTCCACGGTGGCGGCGGGCGCCCCGCCGAGCCCGTCGAAGACGAGCACCGAGCCGAGGAACGGCGCGGTCGCGACCCAGCGGTCGCGGTCGGCGGACAGGGCCGTGACCACGCTGGGCTGGCCGGTCTGCGGGGCGGGCAGGACGTCGGTCTCGGCGCCGGTGGCGGGGTCGACCGCGCGCACCCCGGCCACGGAGCTGACCAGCAGGCGCCGGTCGCGCCCGCGGCCCACGACCGCGACGCCCTGCGGGTTCACGGTGCCGCCCGGGGACACCGTGCGCACGGCGCCGTCGGGCGCGACCTCCACGACCTCGGCGGTGTAGATGCTGGAGACGTAGACCGCGCCGGTGGCGTCGTCCAGGACCAGGTTGTCGGGGAGGAAGTCCAGGGCGGCGACGGTGCCGCCCGCGCCCGTCACCGGGTCGAAGCGGCGCAGCTGCGGCCCGTCCACGGCCAGGATCGACCCGTCCGGCGCCACGTCGACGCCGAAGGCCGTCGTCCCCACGTCCTCGGTGACCACGTCGACCGCGCCGGAATCGACGTCGACCGCGACGATGCGGCCCAGGAAGGGCTGCGGGCCGTACAGCCGCCCGTCGGGGCCGACGTCCATGCCGTTCAGGGCGCAGCCGGCCCCGATGCCCTCGGCCACGACCCGGACCGGGGCCACGCCGGCCGGGTCGACCTCGTACAGCCCGTCGGCGAACGCGCAGCGGGCGACGAACAGCCGGCCGTCGGGGTGGAAGGCGATCGGGTTCGCGCCCGGCCCGACGTTGGCGATGATGGTGCCCCGCCCGTCGGGGTCGATGCGCCCGACGTCACCGGTGAGGAACCCCGTCCAGTACAGCGACCCGTCGGGCCCCAGGGCGAGGTCCTCGGGGAAGGTGACCCCCTGCTCCGGCCCGAACTGCTCGAGCTGGGCCCCCGTGTCCGGGTCGATCACGGTGATGCGGCTGGCCGCGATGTTCGCGACGTACAGCCGGCCCTGTGCGTCCACCGCCATCCCCGTCGCGCCCGGCAGCGCCGCCGGGGTCACCACCGACCCGGGCCCCGCCGCCGCCGCCGCGGCCCCCGCCGGCACCGCCGACAGGAGCGCGAGGAGCGCCAGGAGCGCCGCCCCCGCCATGACCATCGAGCTCCGACGCCGTCGTCCCGCCATCTGCCCACCTCGCGCTTGTACGTCGACCATACATCTTTGTTGGCGAACAGTACAGAGGAAGAAGCGACCGCGCCAGTCCTCGCCGCGCGGCGTCGGGCGAGGGTCAGGGCTCCTCGCGCTCGCCGGCGCCGTCGACGGCGGTCGTGAGCAGGGTCAGCGGGTCGGTGCCGGTGCGCGCGGCGTAGGCCGCGGCGGTCGCGGTGACGACCTGCTCCGCCCCCTCGGCGTCGACCAGGGCGACGATCGCCCCGCCGAAGCCGCCCCCGGTCATCCTGGCCGCCACCGCGCCGTGCTCCAGGGCCAGGCCGACGAGCAGGTCCAGCTCCGGGACCGACACCTCGTAGTCGTCGCGCAGGCTGGCGTGGCCCTCCTCGAGCAGGCGGCGCAGCGCGGGGCGGTCGCCGGCCTCCAGGGCCGCCACGGTCGCCTCGACGCGCCGGTTCTCGGTGACCACGTGGCGCACGCGCCGCACGGCCACGTCGCCCACGCCGGCCGCGCGGGCGGCGGCGACGGCCTCGTCGGGGTCGACCTCGCGGGGGGAGCGGCCACCCAGGGCGGCCAGGCCCTGCTCCAGCTCCGCGCGGCGCCGGCCGTAGCCCGATCCCTCCAGCTCCCGGCTGACCCCGCTGTGCAGGACCGCGACGGCCAGGTCCGGCGGCAGGGGCACGGCCCGGTGGGCCAGGCTGGCGCAGTCCAGCAGGATCGCGTGGCCCGCGACGCCCAGCACCGACGCGGCCTGGTCCATGATCCCCACCGGGACGCCGACGGCGCGGCGCTCCGCCCGCTGGCCCGCTGCGGCGAGGGCCAGTGGCTCCAGGGGGAAGTCCGCCAGCGCCGCCAGCGCCGTGCCGACCGCCATCTCCAGGGCCGCGGAGGACGACAGCCCTGCCCCGGCGGGCAGGTCCGAGGTGAGCGACCCCGCCATCCCGGCGGGCGGGCGCCCCAGGTCGCCCAGCTCCTGCGCCAAGGCCGCGACGTAGCGCCCCCAGCCCTCCGGCGCGTCGCCGCTGCCGTCCGCCGCGACGTCCACCCCGCCGTCGAACTGCTCGGAGGTCAGGGTGATCCGGTCGGAGGGCTCCACGCGCAGGCGGATGCCCCGGTCGATCGCGAGCGGCAGGACCAGCCCGCCGCTGTAGTCGGTGTGCTCGCCGATGAGGTTGACCCGCCCGGGGGCCGCGAAGTGCCGCATCCGGCGAGCATACGGGGGCACCCCGCCAGGGCCGGTGCCCTGTGGGCCCTCATCCCTCGCGGCGCGGCGGTGGACGGCGGGTCAGCATGGCCTCGTGGCGGTGGAGCGGGTCGACCTCCTGGTCGTCGGGGCCGGGCCGGCCGGGGCGGCGGCGGCGCTGCGGTTCCTGCAGGTGCGTCCCTCGGCGCGGGTCGTCCTGATCGACCGCGCCGCGTTCCCGCGCGACAAGGTCTGCGGGGACGCCGTCAGCGCCGAGGGGGTGGCGGAGCTGGACCGGCTCGGGGCCCGGGGCGTGCTGGCGGGCCACCCGCCCGTCCGCGCGGTGCGGGTCCGCTCCGCGGGGGGCCGCGAGGTGCGCGGCACGCCGCCGACCGAGGGGCACGTCGTGCCGCGGGCGGTCCTGGACGCCCGCCTGGTCGAGGTCGCCGTGGCCCGCGGGGCCGAGCTGCGGCGGGCGCGGCTGGCGGGGCTCACCCAGGACGGGGGGGAGGTGCGCGCGGAGGCGGGCGGCGCGGTGCTGGCGGCGCCGGTGCTCGTCGGCGCCGACGGCGCGCACTCCGCGGTGCGGCGGCTGGCGGGGGTCCCCGCACCGCCCGCCGCGCACACCGCCATCGCCCTGCGCGGCTACGGCCCCGCGGAGGGCCGCGGCGACGAGCTGTACCTCGACTGGAGCGGCGCCCGCCGCGCCGGCATCAGCTACGCCTGGTCCTTCCCGCTGCCGGGCGGCCGCGTGAACGCGGGCTACGGGCTGCCGCTGACCGACCTGACCGGCGGGCGCGCGCAGCTGATCGGGGAGCTGCGCCGCCACCTGCCCGACGTCGCCTGCGACCCGGCCACCCTGGCCGCCCACCACCTGCCGCTGTCCACGGCACGCCCGGCGCCGTGGCGCGGGCGGGGCCTTCATCTTCTACGCGCTGGCGTCCGGCCGCCACGCCGCCGACGCGGCGCTCACCGCGCGCGCCGCGCCCGGCCCCGCCCACGCCGCGCGCCTCGCTGCGCGCCACCTCGGGCGCCACCTGCGCGACACGGCGGTCCTCGCGCGCGTGGCGGCGCGGCTGCCCGGCCTCACCGACGTCCTGGTCCGCGCCGCCGCCGACCCGCGGGTGCTGCAGTCCGTCGCCGACATCGCGTTCGGCAAGGGCGCGCTCACCCCCGCCCTCGCCGCCCGGGTCGCCGCCGCCTGGCTCCGCCGCCGCTGACCGCCGCCCGCCCTGCCCGTGCGCGCTGCGGGGCGGTGCGCCGGGTCAGTCGTCGAGGGCGGCCAGGGTCGCGTCGATCCAGCGCAGGTAGCCCCCTCGAGCTCCACGCCCATGCGCGCCGCGAGGGCCGCGTGCCGCCAGGCGGGGTTCGCCTTGTCGGCCGCGAGCGCCTCGTAGCGCGCGAGGGCGGCGGCGTGGGCGGGACGCGCGTCCTCCAGCAGGGCGCGCAGCCGGCCGGGCGGTGCGAAGGCCCCCAGGACCATGCGCAGGAGGACCTCGTCGCGCAGCTGCGGCGGCTCGACCGGCTCCCGCTGCCAGGCGGCCAGGGCCTCCTGCCCGGCGGCGGTCACCCGGTAGACCTTGCGGTCGGGCCGGTCGAGCTGCTCCTCGCGCTCCATCTCGGCCCAGCCGAGGTCCGCCAGCCGGCGCAGCTCCCGGTAGATCTGGCTGTGCGCCGCGCCCCACAGCCCCGACAGCGTGTCGTCGAAGGCGCGCTTGAGGTCGTACCCGGTCAGTGGGCCCTTGAGGGTGAGCAGGCCCAGGACCGCGTACGTGATCGGCCAGGTCTCGCGTCGTGCCACGGCCCGCTCATGCTGCCACGCCATATGACGGCTTGACAGCCTCCCCTCCGCCCGCACACAGTGGACGCCGTCCTATGACTGCCAATCATATACAGGGAAGGAACGCTCATGCGCGCCCTCGTCACCGGCGCCACCGGCCTGCTCGGCGGGAACCTCGTCCGTGAGCTGCACGAGCAGGGCCACGACGTCCGCGCCCTCGTGCGCTCGCCGGCCAAGGCGCGCGGCGTCCTGGACGGGCTCGACGCCGACGTCGTGGCCGGTGACATCCGCGACGTCACCTCCTACGCGCCCCACCTGCCGGGCACCGACGTCGTCTTCCACACCGCCGCCTACTTCCGCGAGTACTACGGCCCCGGCGACCACGCCGCGCTGCTGCGCGCCACCAACGTCGACGCGGTCCGCGACCTGCTCGAGGCCGCCGCGCGCGCGGGCGTCCCCACGGTGGTGCACACCAGCTCGTCGGGCGTGATCGGCGCCCGCGCCGACGGGCGGCCGGCGGACGAGACCACCCCGCCCAACGGCCTGGCCCTGCGCAACGCCTACTTCGCCAGCAAGGTCGCCGCCGAGCAGGTCGTCCGCGAGGCGATCGCCCGCCTGCCCGTCCGGGTGCCGATGGTCCTGCCCGGCTGGATGTGGGGGCCGGGTGACGCCGCCCCCACCACCGCGGGCCAGATCGTGCTGGAGTTCCTCGACCGCAAGCTGCCCGTGGTCCGCCGGGCGGCGCCCAGGTCACCGACGCCCGCGACGTCGCGCGCGGGATGATCGCCGCGGCCGAGCGCGGCCGGTCGGGCGAGCGCTACGCCGTGCTCGGCGCCTCCGCGTCGCCCGCGGTGGTGCTGCGCCGGCGGGTGGCCGCCCCCGGCGTCCCCGGCCCGCGGCGGCGCGTCCCCGCGCCGGGGGCGATGGCGGGGGCGACCGCCAGCGAGGCGGTCGCCCGGGGGACCGGGCGCCCGACCGGGACCACGCGCGAGGGCGTGCGCACCCTGCTGGACGCCCGGACCGTGTCCTCGGCCAAGGCGCAGCGGGAGCTGGGCGTCACGTTCCGCCCGCTGGCCGAGACCATCGCGGACACCGTTGCCTGGTTGCGCGACCACCGCGGCGCCCCGGTCGGCTGACCGGGGCACCGTCGGGGGCGCGGGGCGCTCAGCGCGCCCGGCGTCCCAGCGCGGTCGCGGCGACGGTCAGGGTGACCACGGCCAGGCCGCCGACGACGGCGAACGCGAGGGCGACGGTGCCGGTCGCGGCGTCGGCCGAGAGCAGCGCGCGCAGGCCGTCCAGCAGGTAGGTGACGGGGTTGTAGCCGACCGCGGTGCGCAGCCAGCCCGACAGCGCCTGCTCGGGCACGAACGCGGTGGTCAGGAAGTTCAGGGGCAGGAAGATGATCGAAGCGACCTGCGTGGCCTGGGTGCTGCCGGTGCGCAGGGCGATGGCGTAGCCGATCCCGGCGTAGGCCAGGGCCCAGACCATCGCGAGCAGCACCAGCAGCGCGGCGCCGGCGACGCCCTGCCCGAACTCCGCGCCGACCAGCACGCCCAGCCCCACGACGATCAGGACCTGGACGAGGGCGCGGGTGAGGTCCCCGCCCATCGAGCCGATCAGCAGCGCCCACCGGTTCACCGGCGTGAGCAGGAGCTTGTCGAAGTAGCCGCGCTCGATGTCGGTCGCGAGCTGCAGGCCGTAGGCGCCGCCGGCGGTGGCGAAGAACACCGCGACGGCCAGGAAGAACCCCTCCGGGTCGGTCACGCCCACGAACGAGGTCACGCCCGCGAAGGCCTCGATCTGGATCAGGTAGAAGACGACGGTGATGACCAGGTTGGGCAGCACCTCGGCGGGCATGCGCGCGGTGATGCGCAGCACCCGCCCGGCGACGAGACCGACGTCGCGGAGGAACCCGCCCGGGCGCGACAGCGTGGCGGGCGCGGTGGGCGCGGTGGGCGCGGTCGGCGCGGTCGGCGCGGCGGCGATGGTGGTCATGGGGCGATCTCCCGTGGGCTCAGGCCGCCGCCGCGAGGCGCTGGCCGGTCTTCTGCAGGAACACGTCGTCGAGGGTGGGGCTGGAGGTCGACACCGCGCCGATCGGCACCTCGGCGGCGTTCAGGGCGGTGACGAGGCGGGCCACGGTCCCGGGCCCGTCGGGGACGTACAGGGTCACCCCGTCGCCGGTCACCTGGATGCGCTGGACGCCGGGGAGCGCGGCCAGGAGGCGCTCGGCGCCGGGCCGGTCGGCCGCCGGCACGGCGACGGTGACGACGTCGGCGCCGATCGACGCCTTGAGACCGGCGGGGGTCCCGTCCGCCACGATCGTGCCGCCGGCGATGATGGCGACCCGGCCGGCGAGCACGTCGGCCTCCTCCAGGTACTGGGTGGTCAGGAAGACCGTGAGGCCGTCCTCGCGGTTGAGCCGGCGGACCTCGTCCCAGACGGTGAGGCGGCTGGCGGGGTCCAGCCCCGTGGTCGGCTCGTCCAGGAACAGGACCCGCGGGCGGTGGACCAGCGCGATCGCCAGGTCCAGCCGCCGGCGCATCCCGCCGGAGTAGGTGCGGACCTGGCGGCCCGCGGCGCCGGTGAGGTCCACCAGCTCGAGCAGCTCGTCGGTGCGCTGGGCCGCGGACCGGCGCCCCATCCCGTGCAGGCGGGCGTGGAAGGCGAGCAGCTCGCGCCCGGTCTGCAGGTTGTCCAGGTCGGACTCCTGCAGCGCCACGCCGATCGCCAGGCGGACCCGCTCCGGGTCCCGGGCCACGTCGTGCCCCGCGACCAGCGCCCGCCCCCGCGTGGGGGCGAGCAGCGTGGTCAGCATCCGCACCGTGGTGGTCTTGCCGGCGCCGTTGGGTCCGAGGAACCCGAACACCTCGCCCGGGCGGACGGACAGGTCGACGCTGCGCACCGCCTCCACGCCGCCGGGGTAGGTGCGTCCGAGGCCCTCGACCTCGATCCCCGCTGTCATGTGCTCCCCTTCTGGACCGGTTACCCTTGACACGAAACTTCGGCGACTGAAGTACCTGCCCCGACCGTACAGCGACTGAAGCACTCCATGCAAGAAGAAGATTCGCCCGTGCCTGTGGCCGCCCCCGATCCGCGCCGGCTGCGGATCCTGCTGCTGCTGCGCGAGATGGCCGAGGCGATGGACGGCCTGCAGGACGACTACGCGCGTGCGGTGGGGCTGCACGTCACCGACCTGGACGCGGTCACCCACCTGCACGGCGGCGGGGAGCCGCTGACGATGCGCGAGCTGGGCCAGCGGCTGCAGCTCACGGCGGGGGCCGTCACCGGGCTGGTGGACCGGCTGGAGCGGTCCGGCCACGTCACCCGCGTCGCCGACGCCCACGACCGGCGCCGCACGCGGCTGCGCCTCACGCCCAAGGCGGTCGCGATGACGGACCGCTTCTTCGCCGACCTCGCCCAGCGCACGCTCGTCGTCCTGGACCGCTACGACGACGACGGGCTGGCCGCGATCGAGTCGTTCCTCGAGCAGCTCCCCGCGGTCCTGGACCCCGCCCGGCGCGCCTAGCCCATCCCGCGCGCATGGCGACGCGCCGTCGCGGGTGGGCGGTGGTCAGCC
Organism: Egibacteraceae bacterium; assembly: GCA_030447925.1. Classification (GTDB taxonomy): domain Bacteria; phylum Actinomycetota; class Nitriliruptoria; order Euzebyales; family Egibacteraceae; genus JAUJNX01. The sequence continues at coordinate 51,237 of JAUJNX010000011.1, forward strand.
GGGTCGGTCGGGGTCGTGGCGTGCGGGTGGGGTCAGGGGTGTGCCGCGCGGCAGGCTGCGCCAGGTGCGGGTGCGGCGGGTGGCGGTGATCTGGCCGGTGTCGGGTTCCAGGGTGAGCGTCCAGCCGTGGTGGTGGGTCAGGGTGTGGTGGCGGCGTGACAGCAACACCAGGTTGTCGGGGTGGTGGTCGCCGCCGTGTTCGCGGTGGACGAGGCGGTGGACGTCGCTGTGGCCGACGGGGTCTTGCGACCCGGGGAACCGGCACCCCCGATCCCGAGCCTGGACCGCGATCCGTGTCTTGGTGGAGATCGATGCTGCGGTGAGCTTGTCGGACACCGCCAGCGGCCGCGCCCCGTCGAAGACGACGGCGCGGATGTCGGCGTCGGCGGCGAGGCCGTCGGCGAGCCGTGCGGTCAGGCGCGGCAGCGGCCCGCGCACGTTCAACTCGACGGTCCCCGCGGCCGAGGCGGTGAGGTCGGCGACCTGGACGTGGGCGATCAGCAGCGGCCGCGCCGGCCGTCGGGTGTCGCCGCCCAGCCAGTCCGCGGCGATCCGCGCCAGGGCGGTGGCGTACTGCCGCGACCGCGATCCCGCCGACCAGCCCGGCGCCTGCCCGTCACCATCCGCCGCGGCGTCGGCGCTGTCCACCCCGCCGTCGGCTGCCGCGGCGTGAGCGGCGGTGTGGGTGGGGGTTGGTGGGCCGGCGGCGGTGTCCAGGGCGTTCAGGATCGGCGCGGCGGTGACCGCGTCGAACTCGCCGTACAGCCGCACACCACCATCCAACGCCGCCTGCACCGACACGAACCTGGACTCGCGGCGGCGCACCTCGGCCCGCTCCACCTCGCGCGGGGCGCGCAACTCATCCGCCGCCGCCTGGACCGCCCAGACGAGGTCGTCGGGGTCAACGGCATCCGCCGCGCTCGCGGCGACCCGGGCGTCCAGCACGGCGCGGGCGTCGGCGGACAGGCGCTTGGCGGCGGTGGTGATCGCGCGGACCTGACCCCACGACAGGCCGCCCTCGGTGAACAGGGTGGACACCGCGGGCAGGTCGGCCAGCGTTTCACCGGCGGCGATCAGCATCCGCCGGTCCGCGCCGGTCCGCGCCGGTCAGACGGCAGGCCACACCCAGGAGCAGGTCCAACGGCAGGCCCTCCACCGCCTCCGACACCCCGGACGAGGCGAGGGCGGCCTGCCCGGACGGCGGCGCGGGCCAGGTGGTGCTCGGCGCGGCGCACGTCGTCAAGCAGGAGACCCAACTCCTCGACGTCCGAACACCTGTTCGTCATGTCATGGAACGTACCAGGGAGGTGTGACAGGAACCGCGGTAGCCGGCGTTGCGGGGACGACGCATAGCTCGCCCGGCTGCGGGAAGGCAGTGCCGCAGGCGAGGGAGAGGGATGGACGTGCCGGACGGACGCGAGCTGCTGGGTGCCTACGTGAACGACCACCTGGGGGGTGCCGCGGGAGGTCTGGAGCTGCTGCGCTTCCTGGTCAGCAGCAACCCCGGGACCGACCTGGCCCGTGACCTCACCCCGCTGATCGGCGAACTGGAGGAGGAGCGGGCCCTCCTGAAGGGGCTGCTGCGCCGCCTCGGCGCGCGCGAGGACCCGATCCGCCAGGCGGTGGGCTGGGCCGGGGAGAAGGCCGCCCGGCTGCGCTTCGCGCGCCAGGTGACGCGCAGCGGGGACCTCAGCCGGCTGCTCGAGCTGGAGGCGATGTCGGCCGCCGTCGAGGGCAAGGACGGCCTCTGGCGCGCGCTGCTCGCCGAGGCCGACGCGCAGCCGGAGCTGGCGGACCTACCGCTGGCGCGGCTCAAGGACCAGGCGGACCGCCAGCGCCGGGTGCTGGAGCGCCACCGGCTGGCCGCGGCGCACGCGGTCCTCCGGACGGGCTGACGCAACATCCCCGTCACACCCCCTCCGTAGCCTGCCATCGACAGCACGGTCCACGGGGGGGAGACGGGCATGGCGACCGAGGCGACCCAGGTCGGGCGGGGTGCGGCGCAGGGGCCGCTGGAGCGGCGGTTCCGCATCGCCGAGCGCGGCAGTACCGTGCGCCGGGAGGTGGTGGCCGGGATCACCACGTTCCTGACCATGGCCTACATCCTGTTCGTGAACCCGGCGGTGCTGGGCACGGGCGACCCGGGGCTGCCGTTCCCGGCGGTGCTCACCGTCACCGCCCTGGTCGCAGGCGTGATGACCATCGCCATGGGCCTGGTCGCCAACTACCCGTTCGCGATCGCGAGCGGCCTGGGGCTGAACGCGGTGGTGGCGTTCCAGCTCGTCGGCGCGCAGGGCCTGTCCTACCCCGAGGCCATGGGCGTCGTGGTCACCGAGGGCCTGATCATCACCGCGCTCGTCCTCACCGGGTTCCGGGAGGCCGTGCTCGAGGCCATCCCGCTGGAGCTCAAGAAGGCCATCGGCGCCGGCATCGGGCTGTTCATCACCATCATCGGGTTCGCCAACAGCGGGCTGGTCGTGCCGGGGGAGGGGACCCTGCTGGCGCGCGGGGAGCTGGACTCCGCGCGCATCGCGGTCTTCGTGGTCGGCCTGCTGATCACCGCGCTGCTGCTGGCCCGGCGCACGCCCGGCGCGCTGCTCGCCGGGATCGTGGCCACGACCGTGTTGGCGATCATCGTCAACGCGGTGGCGGGCGGTGACCTGTGGGCGGAGACCGGCCCCGGTGTGGCGCAGGTGCCGTCGTCGCTGGTGGCCCTGCCCGACTTCTCGCTGGTCGGGCAGTTCTCCTTCGGCTACTTCGGTGCGCTCGGCGCGCTGGCCGCCCTGCTGGCGGTCTTCACCCTCCTGCTCGCGGACTTCTTCGACACCATGGGGACCGCGGTCGCGCTCGGCGACGAGGCGGGCTTCCTCGACGAGGAGGGGCGCCTGCCAGGCGTGGGGCGGGTGCTGCTGGTCGACTCCGCGGCCGCGGTGGTCGGCGGGGCGGCCTCGGCCTCCAGCGCCACGACCTACATCGAGTCGGCCAGCGGGATCTCCGAGGGCGGGCGCACGGGCCTTGCCAGCATCGTCACGGGCGGGTTGTTCCTGGTCGCGCTGTTCCTGTCACCGCTCGCGGGCGTGATCCCGCCGGAGGCGACCGCCCCCGCGCTCGTGCTCGTCGGGTTCCTGATGCTCTCGGTGGCCCGCGAGCTGCCCTGGGACGACTACGCCATCGCCATCCCGGCGTTCCTGACCCTGGTCGTCATGCCCTTCACGTTCTCGATCACCGACGGGATCGGGGCGGGTTTCGTCTCCTACACCGTGCTGCAGCTCGCGACCGGTGGCGCGCGCCGCCTGCACTGGCTGATGATCCTGTCCACGGTCCTGTTCGCCCTCTACTTCGCCCTCGCCCCCCTGTCCCGCCTCCTCGGCATCTGATGCAAACCGCATCAGGCGGTTATTCTGATGCCATGCGCACGACGCTGGTGATCGATGACGACGTGCTGGACGTCGCCCGTGACATCGCGCGGGCCCAGCACCGGAGCCTGGGCGAGGTCATCTCCACCCTGGCCCGCCGCGGTCTGCGACCGGGCTCGCGGATCGCACGGCGGGAGAACGGCGCTCCGTACTTCGTGGTCTCGCCCGACGCCCGGCCCATCACGCCCGCGGACGTCGAGCGGGCCATGGACGACTGGTGACCAGCCTGCTGGACGTCAACGTGCTCCTCGCGCTGGCCTGGCCGCAGCACGTGCAGCACGCCGCCGCCACGGGCTGGTTCGATGCCGACGACCAGCGTCCGTGGTCGACGACCGCACTCACCGAGCTCGCCTTCGTTCGCATCTCCTCGAACCCCGCGTTCACCGACGAGGCGGTCACCCCCTCCGACGCGGCAACACTGCTGACCGTCCTGATGACCCGTGCCCGCCACCACCGGTGGCTGGACGACCTCGAGTTCGCCGACCCGGCCATGCCCTGGGCCTCGGTGACGACCCACCGTCACGTCACCGACGCGCGGCTCGTCGCGATCGCGCGGCGGCACGCCGGTCGTCTCGTCACCTTCGATCGCCGCCTGCGCGGCCAGGGTGGGGACGACAGCACCGTGGACGTGCTCACCACCGCGCCGGGCTGATGCCCCTCATCCTGCGCGCTGGTCCGCCTGACGGCGGGGGGCCGCCAGGCGGTCCAGGCGCGCGCTGCGCAGGTAGAGCGGCGCCGCGGCGGCCGTGACGGCCGCGCCCACGGCCAGGGCGGCGGGCAGGCCGAAGCCGTCGGCCAGGACGCCGACGGCGAGGGCGGCGGGCAGGCCGCCCGCCCGCGACAGCAGGGAGTTGACCGACAGCACGGTGGCGCGCTCACCGGCCCCCACCTGGCGGTGCAGCAGCGCGGAGTGGGCGGGGTTGGCGGCACCGTGGACCGCGTAGAAGGCGACGTAGGCGGTGACGACGCCGAGGATGCCGCCCGCCAGCCCCAGGCCCAGGACGGCGAGGCCCTGGGCGACGCGCATGGCGGCGGCGGCGCGTTCGGTCCCGCCAGCGAGGCGGACCAGCGGCGGCAGGCCCGCCGCGCCGACCGCCCCCGCGACCCAGCCGCCCGCGGCCATGGCGCCCAGGACGACGGCGTCGTCGCCGGACCCGACCAGCGCTGCGGTGCGCGGCTGCCACAGCAGCTCCAGGAAGGTGAGGCCGGCGCCCCACAGCAGCTCCACCGCGAGCAGCAGGCGCAGCGGCCGGCGCGCCCAGCCCAGGCGCACGGCGGCGCGCACGACCTGCGGCGTCGCCCGGGCGGCCGCGACGGCCGCGCGCAGGCCCCGTCCCGGGCGGACCTCGCGGACCAGGACCAGGACCGCGACGAGGGAGACGACATCCAGGACGAGGGCGGCCGCCACCGCCGTCGCGAGCGGGTCGACCGCCGGCCCCAGCAGGCCGAGCCCGGCGGTGGCCAGGGACCCGGTGGCCACGGCCGCGTACAGCACGGTGCTCGCCCCCGACAGGTCGCGCTCCAGGTCGCGGCGGGGGTCGGCCGCCAGCGCCGCGTCCACGTACCAGGCCTCCAGGGGCCCGGAGTCCAGCGCCCGGAACACGCCCTGGAGCGCCCAGGCCGCCGCGATGCCCGCGAAGCCGTCGGCCGCGAGCAGCAGCGCGGTGCTGGTGGCCCCGACCGCGGCGGCGGCCGCGAGCACCGGGCGCCGGCCCAGGGCGTCGGCGAGGCCGCCGGTCGGCAGCTCCAGGGCCAGGACGACGGCCGCCTGCACGGCGCTGACGACCCCGACCTGCACGAGCGTGAGCCCTTTGGAGGTCCAGTACAGCACCAGGATCGGGATCAGCAGGCCGGTGGGCAGCCAGCGCAGCGCGGTCAGCGCGAAGAACGTCGCGCGCGCCCGCCGTGCCCGGTCGGCGGGGGTCACGGTGCGTCCGGCGGGAGCGGGACGCCGATGAGGCCGAGGAAGACGTCGGCGGCGCCGGGGGCGTCCGCTGCGGCGTCCCCGGCCGCCCGGTGGCGCCGGATGACCTCGTCCAGTTCGCGGGCCAGCGCCGCCAGGGCGTCGGGGGTGAGGCGCAGCTGGTAGTCGCTGCTGATCGCCGCCCGGCGCCAGGCCGTGTCGACCTCGGACTGGCGCGCGATCCACTCCTCGTGGCGCCGGGCGATCAGCTGCGCCTGGTGGCGCTGCAGCCACTCCGCGGCCTCGCGGCCCTCGCCGTCGGCCTCGAAGTCCGCGGTGTCCCACGCGCTGCCGCGGTGGACGGCCCGCCACCACCGCTCACGCCCGCGGCCGCGCCCGGGGTCCTCCTCCACGAACCCGTGCCGGGCGAGCTGGCGGAGGTGGTAGCTGGTCGCGCCGGTGGTCTCGTCGAAGCGCTGGGCCAGGTGGGTGGCGGTGGCCGGCCCGTGGCGGCGCAGGGCGGCGAGCAGGGAGGTGCGCAGCGGGTGGGCCAGGGCACGCAGCTCGCGGGGGTCGGACAGGCGCCGGACGTCGTCGTTCATCCCCTGCAGCGTAGTCGTTGCAAAGGTATCTTTGCAACGGGTTGTTGGTCAGTAGGGGTCGTGGGAGAGCAGGATGTGGAGGCCGGACAGGACGTGGCTCCGCATCGCGGCGTCGGCCCAGTCGGGGGCCCGCAGCTCGATGGCGCGGGCGACCTCGCGGTGGTGGGCCAGGGCCTGGGCGAGCTGCACAGGGGAGTAGGCGCGGAAGACGCGGTGGTGCAGGGGCGTCACCAGGACGTGGTCGTGGGTGCCCGGCAGGCGGCGGCTGCCGCTGCCCACCAGCACCAGGTGGTGGAACGCCAGGTCCAGGCGGGCCAGTTCCTCGCGGGGGCCGCCGTCACCGGCCAGCTCCTCCATGGTGTCGGCGAGCTCGTGCAGGGCCAGGATGTCGGCGGTCTTCATGGCCTCGGCGGCCAGGGACGCGGCGAAGCCCTCCAGGACCGCGCGCAGGCGGAAGACCTCGCGCAGGTCCTCGCGGGACCAGACCACCACCCGGGGGTCGCCGTCGCCGCCGTCGACCAGGCCGTCGGCGGCCAGCAGGGCCAGCGCCTCGCCGACGTGCGCCGGCGGGCAGCCCAGCCCGGCGGCGAGCTCGCCGGGCGCCAGCCGCGTCCCCGCCGGGTGGCGGCCGTCAAGGATGTCGGCGCGCAGCTGCTCGTACGCGCCCGCGGTCGTCGTCACGGTGCCCCCCTCGGCCGGACCGCGTCAGCGTAGCCCGGCGCCCCCCGCCGTCCGGTCAGCGACGGCGGTCGTAGCGGGTGCGCCCGACGGTGGCGGCGATGCCCGTCGGCAGGGCGAGGGCCGCGGCCAGGGCGAACAGGAGCGGGAAGCGGCCCGCATCGGCCAGGGGGGCGAGCAGCGCCGTGCCCGCCGCGCTGCCCGCGAACAGCGAGGCGGCGAACAGGCTGATGGTCGCGGCGCGGGCCGCGGGGTTCACGTCGGTCGCCCAGACCTGCAGGTTGGTGTGCAGCAGGGCGAAGCCGGCCCCGACCAGCAGCCCCGCCGCGGCGATGGCGGCGAACGACACCCCGGTCGCGGGCACCACCTGGCCGACTACGACCAGGCCCGCACCCGCCGCCATCATCGTGCGCGGCGCGAGGCGGCCCGCCAGCGCGGCGACGGAGCGCGAACCGGCGAGCGACCCCGCGCCGTACGCGGCGGAGGCCAGACCCGCGACGGCGGGCCCCAGCCCCCGGTCCTGCAGCGCGGGTGCCAGGAACGTGACGAGCCCCAGGACGCAGGCGCCCTCGGCCAGCGCCAGCCCGAGCACCGCCAGCGCCCAGCGGTTGCGCACCACCGCCCGCAGGCCCGCCAGCGGGGACGGCGCCGGTCCGGCGCGGGGCGGGTCGGGCACCCGCCGCAGCCCGACCGCCAACCCCAGCGCCAGAAGCGCGGGCAGGACGAAGGCCAGCCGCCAGCTCGCGAGGTCGGCGACCAGCCCGGCCACCGGCGACGCCGACGCGATCGCCAGCGCCGACCCGGTGAACAGGCGCGACAGCGGGCGCTGGCGCTGGTCGGCGGGGAACGCGTCACCCATGTACACGATCGCGGTCGGGATCGTGCCCGCGAACAGCGCGCCCTGCAGCGTGCGCGCGGCGACCAGCCAGCCGATCCCCGGTGCCGCGGCGGACGCCAGGCCGATCGCGCCCGCGGCGGCCAGCGTCACCCGGATCGTGCGGACGCGGCCAAGCCGGTCCGACACCAGCCCCCAGAACGGCTGGCTGAGGCCGTAGGCCAGGAAGTACAGCGTGGCCGCGGCCGTCACCCGGGCCAGCGAGACCTGGAACTCCGCGGCGATGACCAGCAGCAGCGGCGGGACGGAGAAGCGGTCGAAGGTGCTGGTGAAGTTGGCCAGCGGCAGCAACCGCACCGCCGCGGCGCTCCCCGCGCGCCCGGCGGCGTCGGTCGTCACCCGGCCAGGGTAGGGTCCGGCCATGCCGGACCGAGGCCGACCCGTGGCGTTCGGATGGTTCCTGACCCCGAACGCGGACGAGTACCCGCAGCTGGTGGCGCAGGCGCAGCTCGCCGACCGGCTGGGCCTGGACCTGATCGGCATCCAGGACCACCCCTACCAGCGGCGCTTCCTGGACACCTGGACGCTGCTCGCGCTGCTGGTCGCCCAGACCGATCGCATCGCGTTCTTCCCCGACGTCGCCAACCTGCCGCTGCGTCCGCCCGCGGTGCTCGCCAAGGCGGCGGCGTCGCTGGACCTCGCAAGCGGCGGGCGCCTCGAGCTGGGGCTGGGGGCCGGGGGGTTCTGGGACGGCATCGCGGGCATGGGCGGACCGCGCCGCACCCCGGGTGAGGCGGTCGGCGCGCTGGAGGAGGCGATCCAGGTGCTCCGCCTGCTCTGGAGCGACCAGCGCACGGTCCGCTTCGAGGGCGACCACTACCGCGTCGCCGGCATCCACCCGGGTCCGCGGCCCGCCCACCCGATCGGCATCTGGGTCGGCGGGTACGGCCCGCGGATGCTCGGCCTGATCGGGCGCGCGGCCGACGGCTGGGTTCCCAGCGCCCCCTACACCCCGCCCGACCAGCTGGCCGCCGCGCAGGCGCGGATCGACGACGCCGCCCAGGCCGCCGGCCGCGACCCCGCCGCCGTCCGCCGGGTCTACAACGTCAACGGCGAGATCACCGACGGCCCGTCCCGCGGCTTCCTGGACGGCCCGCCCGCCCGCTGGGTGGACGACCTGACCGCCCTGACCCTGGACCAGGGCATGGACACCTACGTCCTGTGGCCCACCGGCGACCCGGACCGCCAGCTCCGCCGCTTCGCCGAGGAGGTCGCCCCCGCCGTCGTCACCCTCGCGCGCGGCGGCTGAGCCGCTGGGTCCCCCGCGGAGGGCGGGGTCAGCGGGGGGCGAGGTAGAGGGACTGGGTGCCGCGGCCGATGGCGCCGGTGGTATCGGCCAGCAGCGAGGTGGCCAGGCCGATGCCCGAGGGATCCACGGTCGTGCGGGCGTCCAGGCAGACCCACTCGCCGACCGGGTGGCGGTGGAGGTAGACGGTCAGGTCCGGGTTCACGTACAGCCAGTCGCCGAAGGGCAGCGCACTGGAGATGCCGTTGCCGCTGTCGGCGGCGATGAGGGCGCGGACCAGGGGTGTGACCGGCAGCCCGGCGACCAGCGGGTGGCGCATGCGCAGCCAGGCCGCCGCGGGGCCGGGCCGGTCGAACGCGCCGTGCAGGTAGCGCCACTCCATGCCCGCCAGGTAGCTCGGCCCCGCCTGCGCCGCGATGAAGGCGTCCGGCGCGGCCTTGTCGGGGGCCGGCGGCGCGGGCAGGTCGGGGACGGCGCCCGGGGCGTCGCCGTCGCCCGGCTCCAGGACCCGGATGCGCCACACCGACGCGCGCAGCGCCTCGCGCCCGCCCGCGGTGAGCGCGGCGGTCAGCAGCTCCACGCGCCGGCCCGGCCGCGCCACCGCGGTCGTGACCGTCAGCGGCCCGACCGGCACCGGCCCGAGGATCTCGGCGGTCACGCGCACCACGCGCGCGTCGGCCCGCGGGTGGCGGCGCTCGATGGCGTCGGCCGCCAGGGCGGTCGGCGGACCCGCGTGCTGGGCGCCCTCGTCCCAGGGGCCCGTCGTCCAGGGCGTCGCGGTGTAGCGGTCGCCGTCCGGCCCGGCGCCCTCCGGCACGTAGAAGGCCTGCTCGTCGGTCATGCGGCGGCACGCTAGCGCGAACGGCTACAGTGGCGGCACGCAGGCGGCTCGCCGCCTGTGGAACACGGGCGCCGTCCCGCGGCGCCGGACTCGATCGCGGTCCCGCCGTCTTCCGTCCTTCTGACGTGTTCACCTCGGCGCAGCGCACCGCGACACCCGTTCCCGGCCCCATATCCGGCCGGGCCATAGGAGCTTCCTCTTGCCCTCGTTCTCCGAACTCGGCGTCCCCCGCGACCTCATCGACGTCCTCGCGGACGGCGGGGTGACCGAGCCGTTCCCTGTCCAGGCCGCCACCATCGCCGAGGCCCTGGCCGGCCGCGACCTGTGCGGGCGCGCCCCCACCGGGTCCGGCAAGACCCTGGCGTTCGCCATCCCGCTGGCCGCCCGCGCCGGCAAGGCCGCCCTCAAGCGGCCCCGCGCCCTGGTGCTGGCCCCCACCCGCGAACTCGCCGCCCAGATCACCGCCACGCTGCGACCGCTGGCCGAGCGGCGCGGGCGGTCCGTCGCCACCTTCTACGGCGGCACCTCGATCCCCGCCGACCAGCGCCGCCTGCGCTCCGGCGTCGACATCGCCGTCGCCTGCCCCGGCCGCCTCGCCGACCTGGTCAACCGCCGCGACATCTCGCTGGCCGACGTCGACCTCGTCGTCCTGGACGAGGCCGACCGCATGGCCGACATGGGCTTCCTGCCCGAGGTCCGCCGCCTGCTGGACCGCACCTCCCCGACGCGCCAGACGCTGCTGTTCTCCGCGACGCTGGACGGCGACGTCGACGTGCTGACCACGCGCTACCAGCGCGACCCGGTCCGCGTCGAGCTGGCCCAGCCCGCCGAGGAGCGCGGCGACGTGCGCCACGTCTTCTGGGGCGCCGAGGTCGCGGACCGCGTGCGGATCACCGGCGACCTGGTGCACCAGTTCGCCCCCGCGATCGTGTTCACGCGCACCAAGCACGGCGCGGACCGGGTGGCCAAGCAGCTGGTCAAGCGCGGCGTCAGCGCCGCGGCGATCCACGGCGACCGGTCCCAGAACCAGCGCGAGCGCGCGCTGGCCGACTTCACCGCCGGCCGGGTCGGGACCCTGGTGGCCACCGACGTCGCCGCCCGCGGCATCCACGTCGACGACGTGGCGCTGGTCGTGCACTTCGACCCGCCGGCCAGCGACAAGGACTACGTCCACCGCTCCGGCCGCACCGGCCGTGCCGGTGCCGAGGGCGTCGTCGTGACCCTGGTCGCCCCCGACAAGCGCAAGGACGTCGCCGCCCTGCAGCGCGCGCTGCGCCTGCCCGCGGGGCTGGACCCGGTGGCGGTCGACGCGCTCGCCGTGGGCGCCGTCGGCGTCGCGGGCGCCGCGACCCCCCGGATCGCCGACCGCACCGGCCCGGCGCACACCCCGCGTGCCGCCGGTCCCCGCCCGGAGCGCAGCGGCCGGTCGTCGGGCAGCCCCCGCGCCGACCGCAGCCCCCCCGGGTCCGACCGGGCGGCCCCCGGCGGGCGGCCCCGCGCCGCCGCCGCCGGCCGCGCCGCCCGCGGCGGCCGCCGCCGCACCCGCTGACCCACCCCGCCCGGCGCCGCCCGCCGCCCCCGCACACGGGCGCGGGTGGGGCCGACCGGCGGGGGGCCGGGCGGCGTCAGCGGCGGTCGGGGTCCTCGGGGTAGTAGGGGTCCTCGGGCTCCTCGGGATGGCCCCCGCGCCAGGTGACCATCACGCCGAAGGGGAAGGGGCGCACCGACAGCCGGGAGCGCCGGCCCTCCGGCGGGCGCTCGGGCTCCTCCTCGGACAGCGGCGGCGGCTCGGGGGGGATGGTGAGCGCCCGGTCGACCGCGTCGACCGCCGCCTCCACCAGGCGCCCGAACAGTCCCCGGCGCCGCGGCGGCTCCGCCCAGGGCTCCGGCTCCGCCCAGGGCTCCGGCTCCGCCCGGGGCTCGGGCTCCGCCCACGGCTCCGGTTCAGCCCACGGCTCGGGCTCGTACCGCCACCCCTGCCCGTCCGCGGGCGCCTGCTCCTCGGGTTCCGCCGCAGGCGGGACTGCCGGCGGGGGCGTCACGGCGACCGCCAGGGCGCGCGACGAGCCGCAGATCGCGCAGGTCTCGCCGCCGTCGTTGACGCCGTCGCAGACGCCGCAGCGCCAGCCGTCGCTCATGACGATCCGGGGTCGCGCGTCCGCCCCAGCAGCTTGCCCCGCAGGCGGCTGGGCGGCCCCTCGGCCTCGGTGGCGGCCTCGGCCGCGGGCTCGCGCTCGGGCTCGGGCGCCGCGTCGGGCGCAGGCGGCGGCGCCGACTCGGGCGCGACCCTGCCGACCGCCCGGAGCCCCCGGCCGCGCAGCGCGGTGGGCGCCGCGACGGCGGCCGGCATCCCCTCCGGCGTGGGCGGGGTGGCCGTCGCGGGCGGCTCGGGGGCGGGCGCGGCCGCCGGGTCATCCGGCACGCGCACGCGCAGCAGCTCGGCGTGCACCTCCCCGATGGTGGGCCGCGCCGCGGGGTCGACCAGCATCATCCGCTCGACCAGGTCGCGGACCGCGTCGGGGACGTCGCTGTCGCGCAGGCGCAACACCTCGCCGGAGCGCGCCGCGATGCTCGCGTAGCCGTAGCGCTCGCGGTCGAACACCGGCGGCGAGCCGGTCAGCAGCTCGGCGTACACCAGCCCGAGGGTGAAGATGTCCGCCGCGGTGCCCAGGTCCTCCGCGGCGACGCCCGACTCCTGGATGTAGCCGACGGTCTCGGGGGAGTAGTAGTTGATCGTCCCCACGATCTCGTCGGGCGGCGCGGGCCGGCCCACGAGGAAGGCGCTGTCGAAGTCGATCAGCTTGGTCGTGTAGCCGAACTCGGTGCGCTTGATGAGGACCTGGTTGGGCTTGAGGTCCCCGTGCACGATCCCGCGGTCGTGCAGGATCTTCAGGCTGTGGGCGACGGTCTTGAGCAGCACCATCCGCGTCGCCAGGGGCAGCGCCGCGACCTGGGGCGGCTCCAGGCCGGCGACGTCGACCTTCTCGGTGACCTTGTAGTACTTCGCGCCCCAGCGGAAGAAGTCCAGGGTGACGATCAGGTTCCCGCCGAGGTGGGAGATCGGCGCCAGCGCCTCCTGGATCCCGCGGTGGTGGGCCTCGAACACCGCGCAGCGCTCGCGCTTGCGGGCCTTGATCCGTTCGCTGCCGGGCGCGTCGGGCCCCGGGTAGGTCGGGCTGAGGAACTCCTTGAGGAAGTACTGGCGGCCACCGCGCTCGGCGAAGGTCCACCGGCTCAGCCCCGCCCCGACGACGGTGAAGTCGGCCAGCAGCCGGTACCCGTTGACCAGCTCCCCGGCCCTCACCGCGCGTCGCTCCCCGCCTCGGCCGCCTCGGTTGACGATGCGCCCGCCGCAGGAGCCTCCGCTGCAGGAGCCGCTTCCGGCGCGGCCGCCGGGCTCGCGGCCGGTGGCGTCTCGGGCGTGTCCAGCACGCGCTCGTAGCCCGGCTTGTAGTCGTGCCACAGCTCGGCGACGCGGGCGACCCTGCGGGCGCGCAGGTCGTCCAGGGCCTTCTCCGCGCGCTCGACCTCGGCGTCCAGCTCGTCGAGCGGGGCGATGTAGCGCTCCTGCAGGAGCGCGGTGCGCGGGGCGAGCAGCTCGCGGAGGCCCTCGAGATCCGTCCCGACGCCCAGGAGCGCCATGGCGGCGTCGTCGCCGGCGACCGCGACGATGCGCTCCTGCAGCGCGGCGCCCCAGGCGGCCGCGTCGCGGGCGTCGCGCAGGGTCGACAGCAGCAGGTCCTCGAAGTGCATCGGCGACCGCACGTAGTGGAAGCACCCGTCGGTGGCGGTCAGCGCGACGAACGGCGCCTCCAGCTCGAACTGGCGGTGGCGGACCGCGAAGTCGGTGTCCGCGGACACGGTGTTGCTCATCGGCGAGTCGCTGCTGAGGTTGTGCAGCGCGTCGCCGCTGGTGCGCAGGTCGTCGGTGGTCACCTGGCGCACGCCGTCGGCGGTCAGGACGTAGGCGCGCGAGTCGCCCGCCCAGAACGCGTGGCAGGCGTAGGTCGACCCGCCCGCCGCGGTGCGCTGGAGCGCGAGCAGCGCCATGGTCGTCGGCAGCTGCCGCACCAGCTTGGACCGCAGGCCGCTGGCGGGCGCCTTCAGCTCCGCGAACCGCTCCGCCAGGGCCGTCTGCAGCGTGCGGCGCAGCTCGGCGGCGGTCGCCTCGCCGTCCAGGATCCACGACGGGCCGATCAGCTCGAGCATGCGGCGCTCCACGGCGTCGCGTGCGACCCGCGACCCGAGGTAGGCGCCGGTGCGGCGGCCGTCGGGCGTCTCGTAGACCGTCCCGCCGGCCCCGCCCATGCCGTCGAACACCGCGAGCAGGCCGAGGTCGGGCCCCACCCGCAGGATCGGGTCGGAGTCCTCGCCCTGCCCCGGGATCTTGTGAAAGTTGAACCGGAACGAGACGGGCGCCACCTCGCTCACACCGAGTTCCCGATCGAGTCGATGATCGTGCCGTAGTCGACGTCGGAGAGGCCCTCGCCCGCCTTGGAGGGGTGGTGCACGACGTTCTCCCACACGCTGGAGATGTCGCTCCACCCGCTGCCGTCGGGGGCGAAGAGGATGAGGCGCTTGGAGCCCGCGCCCATCGCGCCCTGCTCGTTCTCCCACATGTCGGTGAGGGCGCTGAAGTCGGCCGGCACGCGGCCGCTCAAGCCCGCGGGCACCGCGCCCGCGCCCAGCGGCTGGGCCGGCTGGTCGGTCCACAGGACGATGACCTGGCGGCGGCGGTCGCCCGCGCCGGTCCAGTCGGAGTTGATCGCCAGCGCCAGGGCCTCCAGCCCGGACTCGGGGGCGTCGCCGCCGCCCTCCGGCACCAGGCCGTTCACGAACGCGGAGAAGCTGTCCTGCTCCCCGGGCAGCGCGAAGAACGGCGACTCGGCCAGCGCGCCCTCGCCGTCGTGGACGAGGTCGCGGAACGCCACCACCCGCACCCGCAGGTGGTCGACGTTCTTGCCCTTCTCGGTCAGGTTGCGCTGGACGTCGTCGTAGAAGCGCAGCGCGTTGGCCTTCACCTGGTCCAGGATCGGGGACATGCTGCCGGTGACGTCGATCGCGAAGACGATGTCGACCGCGTACTGGAGCCCTTGCCCTTGAGTCGTCATGCTCCACCCGTTCCCATGGCCCGGGCCCTGGAACCGCGGGTGACCGACCCCAGTCCGGTGATGTCGCGCCGGAACGCCAGGCTGATCGTCCAGTCCAGCAAGACCCGAAGCTTGCGCTCCGGGGTGGGCACCTGGAGCAGGTAGTACAGGCGGCGCAGGTACCAGGGCAGGAACCCGCGGAGGGTGACGCGGCCCAGCACCTGGGCCACGCCGTCGTGGCGGCCCAGGGTGATGAGCTCGCCCAGCGCCCGGTGGCGGAACGGCTGCGGCGCGTCGCCCCGGACCGCCGCGGCCAGGTTGTCGCCCAGCGTGCGGGCCTCGCGCACGGCGTACTGCGCGGTCGCGGGGGCGCGCGCCCCGTCGCCCGCCACCAGGTCGGGCACGACGGCGCAGTCGCCCGCCGCCCACGCCCCGGGCGTGCCGCGCACGGCGAGGGTCGCGTCGACCCGGATGGCGCCACGGTCGTCCACGGGCAGGCCCAGCTCGGCGGCCAGGGGGTTGGGGCGCACCCCCGCCGCCCAGACCAGCGTGTCGGCGGCGAGCTGCTCGCCGGTGGACAGGTGCAGGCACCCGTCCTCGACGCGCTCCAGGGTGCTGGACAGCTCGACGCGCACGCCGCGGTCGCGCAGGGCCTGCGTGGCGTACGCCGACAGCCCCGGGTCGACGATCGGCAGGATGCGGTCGGTGGCCTCGACCAGGACCCAGCGCAGGTCGTCGGGCTCCAGGGAGGCGTAGCTCGCGCACGCCTCGGCGGCCAGGTCCTGCAACTCGCCCAGGGCCTCGACCCCGGTGTAGCCGCCGCCGACGAACACGAAGGTCAGCGCCCGGCGCCGGCGCTCCGGGTCGCGGCTGGCGTCGGCGAACTCCAGCCGGTCCAGCACGTGGTCGCGCAGCCAGGTCGCGTCGGCGACGGTCGCGAAGCCGATCGCGTGGTCGGCCAGGCCGGGGACGGGCAGCAGCCGGGTCACCGACCCGAGGCCGATCGCGACGTGGTCGTAGCCCAGCTCGCGGGTCTCGCCCTCGCCGACGTCCACGGCGGCGACGCGGCGGTCGTGGTCCAGCGCCGTGAGCCGGCCGTGGACCAGGCGCGTGCGCCGCAGGACGCGGCGGAGCGGCACCACGGCGTGGCGCGCCTCCAGCGTCCCCGAGGCGACCTCGGGCAGCAGCGGCTGGTAGAGCAGGAAGTTCTCGGGCGACACCAGGGTCACCTCGGCCTCGGCGGGCCCCAGGCGGCGCTCCAGGCGCAGGGCGGTGTAGGTGCCCACCCAGCCGCCGCCCACGAGGAGGATGCGGGGCCGTCGCCCGCGGTCCCTGGCGGCCACGGCTAGCGCACCGCCGGGCGGTCGGCCAGGTCCGCCTCGATCTCGCGCTCTTCGCCGTCGCGGACCACCGTCAGCGTCACCGTGGCGTCCGCGCCGACCTCGCGCAGCGCCCCCTGGAGGTCGGGCAGGTCGTCGATCGGCCGCCCGTCGATGGCGGTGACGACGTCGCCGCGCTCCAGCCCGGCGTCCTCGGCGGGGGAGCCCTCCACCACGCCGACCACCAGCACGCCGCGGTCGGCCTGCACCCCGAACTGCTCGATGACCTGCGCGGTCAGCGGGACGGCCTGCACCCCGAGGAAGGCCTCGCGGACCTCGCCGGTCGCCACCAGCTGCTCCACGACGTCCACGACGGTGGTCGAGGGGATGGCGAAGCCGATGGCGACCGCGCCGGTCTGCCCGGGCGGCAGGTAGGCGACGTTGATGCCCACGACCTCCGCGCCGGGGCCGACCAGCGCGCCGCCGGAGTTGCCGGGCGAGATCGGGGCGTCGGTCTGGATGAGGTTCACCAGCGGGTTGCGGTTGGTCTGGGAGGCCGGCAGGGACCGCTGCAGCCCGGAGATGATGCCCGCCGTCGCGGAGCCCTCGAAGCCCAGCGGGCTGCCGAGGGCGACCGCCAGCTCCCCGACCTGCGGCAGGTCGTCGGCGAAGGTCGCGGCGGGCAGGCCGTCGCGGTCGACGCGCAGGACCGCGAGGTCGAAGTCGGGGGCGCCGGCCACCAGCTCCGCCGGCGCCCGGCTGGCGTCGGCGAACTGCACGGCCAGGTCCCGCGCGCCCGCGATGACGTGGTAGTTGGTGACGATCAGACCCTCCTCGTCGTACACCACGCCGCTGCCCTGCCCGTCGGGTCGCAGGACGGTCACGATCGAGGGCTCCACGGTGCGCACGATCCCGGGGACGTCGGCCTGGGCGATGACCGGCCCGGTGCCGGCCGGCCCGCCCGCGGCGGACTCGCCCAGCGCCGCCTCCGCCCCCGGCACCCGCTCCGCCCGCGCGGCGGGCTCCGCCGGCGCGTCCGCCAGGCACCCGGCCAGCAGCACGGCCAGCGCCCCGCCCGCGACCGTTCCTCGTCCCCTCACGTCCCCGCACCTCCGGTCGGCATCCCCCAGAACCCTGGACCGCGCCGCCCGCCGCGAAACCCACGGGATCCCGCGCGCCGGGGAGGGCCCGGGTGCACCGGCACGCCGGGCTCGGCCGGGCCGGAGGGCGGAGCCCGCAAGGGTCAGGAGACACGGCCTATCTGCGCGCCGCCGGGGCACCATGTGCAGATGGCGAGCTGGCGGGGGACGCGCGACGGGGAGCGCCGCTGACGTGCCCGGGTTCGTGGGCGTGCGCGTGCGGCTCGGGGACCTGATGGCGGACCGCCGCGTGCTGGTCGACACGTTCGGGCCGCCGCTGGTCTTCGTCGCCGCCAACGGCCTCGGCGGGCTGCAGGTCGCCGCCGCCGCGGCGATCGGGCTGGCCGTCGTCCGCGTCCTGTGGCGCCTCCTGCGCCGCGAGCGCGCGGCGCACGCGCTGGCGGGCATGGGCGGGGTGACCTTCAGCGTGGGCCTGGCGGTCCTGACCGGCGAGGCGGCCGGCTACTTCCTGCCCGGGATCATCTCCGGCTTCGCGTCGGGCACCGCCGCCCTGGTCAGCGTGCTGGTCGGGCGCCCACTGGTCGCGATCGTCGCCTGGTTCGCCTACGGCTGGCCCCTGGGCTGGTCGCTGCACCCGCGCGTCCGCCCGGCCTTCCGCGAGGTCAGCCTGCTGTGGGCCGCGCTGTACCTGGGCCGCAGCGTCGTGCAGACGTTCCTGCTGCTGCGCGGGTCGCTGTCCGCGCTGGTCCTCACCGCGCTCGTGCTGGGCTGGCCCGCCTCGGCCCTGGCGGCCGTGATCACCTACCGGTACGTGCCGTGGCGGCTCAACGAGCTCGCCGGTCCCAGCGTCGCGGAGTTCCGCACCCGGACCGGGGCGGGGCGCACCGGCCGGGTCGACCTCGCCTGAGGGTCACGCGCCCGCGGGCTCGCCGGCGTCCAGGCGGGCGCGCTGCGGCCCGATGGTGGCGCGCGGGTCCGCGGCGGAGGCGAAGCCCGCCCGGTACACCGCCCAGCGCTCGCAGGCGCTGCCGGCGAGCAGCAGGGCGGCCCCCGCCGCCGCCAGCGGCCGGCGCGGCCCCCGCCGGCCGCGGCCAGCGTCGTCCCGGCGGCGGTCAGCCCTCGGGCCCAGCGCCCCAGGCGGGCGGCGGGGCCGTCGCCCTCGAAGGGTGCGGCGAGCGGGCCCAGGCGCCGCTCCATCGCCCGCTCCGCGGCCAGCTCCAGCAGGCCGCCGGCGATCGCCACCCTGCGGGCCGGTTCCGCCGCGGCGGCGGGGGCCAGCAGGAACGCCGCGCCGCCCGCGCTGGCGGCCGCGCTGCCCGCGAACACGAAGGGCAGCTCGCGCTGGGCGCCGTGCCAGACCGGGACGGCGTTGTGGGCGAGCAGGACCGCGGTGTAGGTCACCAGCCCCGGTCCCAGCGCGGCCGCGCCGACGGCGGCGGCGGTGCGCGTGCGCGGCAGGATCCCCAGCAGCTCGGCCGCGCCGGCGCCGACGGCCAGCGGCGCGTAGGCCGACAGCAGCCAGGCGCCCATGCTCAGCGGCGAGCTGGGCCGGAACACCCGCAGCATGTTGAGGAAGCGCTCGGGCCGGCCGAGGTCGGAGACCAGCAGCGCCGGGCTGACCGCGGCCGCGGGCGCGGCGGCGATCGCCGCGGCGCGCGCCAGGGGCCGGTTGCCCGCCGCCCGCGCCGCGACGCTGAGCACCGACGACGCGCCTGCGAGCCCCCCGGTCCAGAAGTACCAGGGGACCTCCCAGGTCCAGGCGGGGCGCTTGAGGACCGGGCGGCCGTAGTAGCCGTCCGCGCCGGGCGCGCCCGCCGCCGTCCCGCCCGCGGCCGCGCTCACCGGCCGCCCCGCGGGGACAGGCCCACCAGCGCGGCGATGCCCGCCACCAGCACGCCCGCCGCGGCGCCCGCCATGCGCCACATGCGCGCGGCGTCGCGGGTCGGGACGACCGGGTCCGGCGGGAGCCCGTAGACCTCGGGCCGGTCCAGCAGCAGGAAGAACGCGCCGAACCCGCCCACGCCGTCGTCGGGGTCCGCCCCGTACAGCTGCGCGCGCGACTGGCCCGCCGCCACGAGGTGCTCCACCCGCCCGGCGGCGCGGTCGCGCAGCTCGTCGAGGGGCCCGAACTGGATCGAGTCGGTGGGGCAGGCCGTCGCGCAGGCCGGCTCCAGGCCGCCCTTGGACCGGTCGTAGCACAGGGTGCACTTGAAGGCGCGGCCGTCGTCCTCGCGGCGCTCGATCACGCCGAACGGGCAGGCGCTCACGCAGTAGCCGCAGCCGTTGCAGACGTCCTCCTGCACCACGACGCTGCCGAACTCGGTGCGGAAGATCGCGCCGGTGGGGCACACGTCCAGGCAGCCCGCGCGGGTGCAGTGCTTGCAGACGTCGGAGCTCATCAGGAAGCGCAGGTCCTGCGCGGAGGGCGCGGCGGGCGCGGTCCCGGCCGCCGCGTCCTCCCCGAACCACTCCAGGCCGACCGGCGCCTGCTCGACGAACGCGACGTGACGCCAGGTGTCGGCCCCCAGCGCCACGGTGTTGTCGAAGGACATGCCCGTGAAGCCGGCGACGTCGGACGGGACGCCGTTCCACTCCTTGCAGGCGACCTCGCACGCCTTGCAGCCGATGCAGACGCTGGTGTCGGTGAAGAAGCCCATCCGGCGGGGTTCCCCGTCGGGGGTGAACCAGGCGCCCGGGTCCAGGGTCGTCATGGCTGCTCCCCGATCCCCGCGCTGCGGCGGTGCTGCTCGACGTAGGCGGGCAGGGCCGCGCCCTGCGGCCGGCGCCCGGGGCGGATGTCGCAGGTGGCGACCTTGAACTCGCTGATGTGGACGTTGCGGTCCAGCACCAGCGCGGTCAGGTCGTTGGCGGCGTCGCCGGTCACCGTGCCCTTCCACCCCCAGTGGTAGGGCACGCCGACGGTGTCGACCCGGCGGTCGCCGACCCGCAGCGGCTTCATGCGCTCGGTGACCAGGACGCGGGCCTCGATCGCGGTCCGCGCGCTGACGATCGTGGCCCAGTCGCCGTTGGTGAGGCCGCGCGCGGCGGCCAGGCGGGGGGAGACCTCGCAGAACGGCTCCGGCGCCAGCTCCGACAGGCGCTGCCCGAAGCGGCTCATCCCGCCCGCGGTGTGGTGCTCGGCGATGCGGTAGGTCAGCAGCACGCAGGGGTAGGCGCCGGTCCCCGGCTCCCCGGCGGAGGGGTTGGAGCGGTTGTGGCGCCGGTCGAAGCGCTCGCGGGTGGGGCTGGCCTGCTGGCCGTACAGCGGGTTGGGCACCGGCGACTCGTGCGCCTCGTAGTGGGTCGGCAGCGGGCCGTCGGACAGGCCGGCCGGCACGTACAGCCAGCCCCTGCCGTCGGACTGCATGACGAACGGGCCCGCGTCGGGGGTCGCGCCGGCGTCGACGTCGGGGACGTCGTGGCCCGTCCAGGCGCCGCGCTGCTCGTCCCACCAGACGTAGGCCTTGCGCGCCGACCACGGCCGCCCCTGCGGGTCCGCCGACGCGCGGTTGTACAGGATCCGGCGGTTGCCCGGCCACGCCCAGCCCCACTCCGGCGCCACCCAGGACTGCTCCCGGCCGGGCCGCCGCCGGTCGGTCTGGTTGACCCCGTCCGCGAAGGACCCGCAGTAGATCCAGCAGGCGCCGGTGGTCGACCCGTCCGCGCGCAGCTGCTCGGGCGACGACAGCCACGTGCGGCCCGCGCCGGGCTCGTCGCGCCACCCGCTGATCTCGGCGAGCACGGCGTGGGGGTCAGGCTCGCCCCAGGTGTCCCCCTCGCCCCCCGGCCCCTCGATCGGGTAGTCCCAGGCGAGGTCGAGCAGCGCGCGGTCCCGCGGGTCGGTCGACCCGGCCAGCTTCTCGCGGATCAGCCGGCCCAGGTGGTAGGCGAACCACAGGTCCGACCGGCGGTCGCCCTCGGGTTCGACGGCCTTGCGGTGCCACTGCAGCAGGCGCTGGGTGTTGGTGAAGCTGCCCGACTTCTCGGTGTGCGCCGCGGCGGGGAGCAGGAAGACCTCGGTGGCGATGTCAGCGGTGCGCAGCTCGCCGGTGGCGATCTCCGGGCCGTCCTTCCAGAAGGTGGCGGTCTCGACCTCGACGAGGTCGCGCACCACCAGCCAGTCCAGCTGCGCCATCGCCAGGCGGTGGACGCGGCCGTTGGCCGACCCGACCGCCGGGTTCTCGCCCAGGACCAGGAAGCCCTTCACCGACCCGTCGAGCATCCCCAGGATCGTGGGGTAGATGGAGTGGTCCCCGCTGATGCGCGGCAGGTGGTCGAAGCAGAAGTCGTTGTCCGGCGTCGCCGCCGCCCCGTAGTACGCCTTGAGCAGGCTGGTGACGTGCGCGCGGAAGCGGTCGCGCTGCCCGGCCGGGGCGCCGTGCTCGGCGACGTAGCCCGCCAGCCCACCCGGGTAGTCGCGGGCCTGGGGCATCGGCAGGTAGCCGGGCAGCAGGTTGAACAGCGTGGGGATGTCGGTCGAGCCCTGGATGCTCGCGTGACCGCGCAGGGCGAGGATGCCGCCGCCGGGCCGGCCCATGTTGCCCAGCAGGAGCTGGATGATCGACGCGGCGCGGATGTACTGGACGCCCTTGGTGTGGTGGGTCCAGCCGACCGAGTAGACCAGCGTGGAGGTCCGGTCGCGCCCGGCGTTGTCGCACAGCGCGTCGGCGACCTCGAGGAACGCCGCCTCGCTCACGCCGCAGACCTCGGCGACCATCGCCGGGGTGTAGCGCGCGTAGTGGCGCCGCAGGACCTGGAACACGCAGCGCGGGTGCTCCAGCGTGGGGTCGGTGGGGGGGCCGGGGCCCTCCACCGCCGCGCCCTGCGCCCCGTGGGTCTCCTGCGCCGCGGTGTCGTGGGCGGCGGAGCCGGTGGGCGCGTCCCCGCCGTCGCCGGTGTCCTGGAACTGCCAGGACGCGTCGTCGTAGACCCCGTGCTCGCGGTCCAGGCCGGAGAACACCCCGTCGAGGTCCTCGGTGTCGACGAAGTCCTCGCCGACCAGGTAGGCGGCGTTGGTGTAGGCCAGCACGTACTCGCGGAACTCGCGCCGGTTCTCGAGGATGTGGTGGATCACCCCGCCCAGGAACGCGATGTCGGTGCCGCCGCGGATGGGCACGTGACGGTCGGCCACCGCGCTGGTGCGCGTGAAGCGCGGGTCGACGTGGAACAGGCGGGCGCCGCGCAGCTTGGCCTCGGTCACCCACTGGAAGCCCACCGGGTGGTTCTCGGCCATGTTCGACCCCATGATCACGATGCAGTCCGCGTTCGCGAGGTCCTGCTGGAAGGTCGTGGCGCCGCCCCGACCGAACGACGTCCCCAGACCGGGGACGGTGGAGGAGTGTCAGATCCTCGCCTGGTTCTCCACGCAGACGACGCCGAGCCCGGCGGTGAGCAGCTTCTTGAGGAGGTGGTTCTCCTCGTTGTCCAGCGTGGCCCCGCCCAGGCTGGCCAGGCCCAGGGTCCGGTTGGCCGGCGCGCCGTCCTCGGTCCGGTCCTGCCAGGTCGCGGCGCGGGTGGCGATGACGCGGTCGGCGATCATGTCCATCGCCTCCTCCAGCGCCAGCTCCTGCCAGTCCGCCGCGTGCGGGGCGCGGTACTTGACCTTCAGCTCGCGGGCGGGGCCGGTCACCAGCTCCTTGGTGGACGACCCGCGCGCGCACAGGCGCCCCCGCGAGATCGGCGAGTCCGGGTCGCCCTCGATCTGGGTGACCTGGCCGTCGCGGCTGTAGACGAGCTGGCCGCAGCCGACCGCGCAGAACGGGCAGACCGACCGCGTGACGGTGTCGGCGTCCTGGGTGCGGGGCCGCAGCGCCGCGGTCGCGGCCGACCGGGCCGTCAAGCCCTTGGCCAGCAGGTCGCGGTCCCGGACCTGGCGGTACACCGGCCAGGCGTTGAGCAGATCCCGCAGCGTCATGGGGTGGCCTCCCAGCAGGTCGTCCGGGCTCGTCCGGGTAGGACATGGTTCCCGATCGCCGCCCCCGCCACCACCCCTCGGTCGTGCCGGGCGACGTCGGGAGGTCGACGGGGAGGCCCCCACCGCGCGCCGGCGAGTTTCGGTTATTGCGTTTGTCAAGGGGTCTTGCTTTAGTGGGTTCATGGCAACGACGCAGCCGGCTTCCGGTGGAGGTGGTTGACGATGGCGATCGCTGATATCGAGGAGCCGCTCACGCCTGACCAGGCCCGGGTGGCGCGCGGCACGGTCGAGCAGCTGGACCGGTACATGCGAGGCATGAGTCCCGGTCACGAGCGCGTGGTACTCCGAGCCGACGACGAGCAGGGTGGCGACTCGACGCCGCTGATCGTCCCCGCCCCCGCGCTCCACCTGTTCCGCACCGTCCTGGCAGCGATGGCGGAGGGCAAGGCGGTGACGGTCATGCCGATCCATGCCGTGCTCACCACCCAGCAGGCGGCCGATCTGCTCAACGTCTCCCGGCCCCACGTGATCAAGCTGATCGATGACGGCGCGCTGCCCGCACACCGGGTGGGCACCCACCGGCGCGTGCGCGTCGAGGACCTCCTCGCCTACCAGCGTCGCGACGCGGATCAGCGCCGCAAGCTGCTGGACGACCTGACGGCGGAGGCGCAGGAGCTTGGTCTCGGCTACGAGTAGCGGCGATACTTCCTCGTGGCCTTCGTGGCGTTCTACGACGCATGCGTGCTTCACCCTCAGCACCTCCGCGACCTGCTGGTCCAGCTGGCCAACGGCCGGCTGTTCCAGGCGAAGTGGTCGGCCGGGGTGCTCGACGAGATGGAGCGCAGCCTCGTGCAGCGCTTCCCGGACATCGATGCGGCGCGGTTCGCCAGCATGCGGCAGCGGATGGAACTGGCCATCCCGGATGGCATGGTGTCGGGCTACGAGACCCTGGAAGGTTCGCGAAGCTGCCGGATCCGGATGACCGCCACGTTCTCGCTGCCGCGATCCGCGCCGGGGCGCAGGTCATCGTCACTGCGAACCTCCGCGACTTCCCCGGGGAGATACTCGCTCCGTTCGGCATCAAGGCTCAGCATCCCGACGTCTTCGTCGGTCACATCATCGACCTGGACCCGGACGCGGTGCGGGCGGCCGTCGGCGACATGGCCGCGGCGACAGGACGGCGAGGGAACCGGAAGCTGACCACGACGGACGTGATCGCCGTGCCCGAGCGGGACGGCCTGCCTGCCAGCAGCGCCGCGTTGCGGGAGCTCCTGACCTGCGACTGAGCACTGCGCCGGCGCAAGGCGCCACGGCGGGATCGCGGGGTAGAACCTTTTGTCCGTATAGTGCCGGGCATGCACGCCCGCGCCGTGGCCGTCCCGCGCACCGGGGAACGCGACCGCACGCGGGCCTCGGGCCGCCTGGGTGGGGCCCGCCCGGGACCGGCCGCCGCCGGGGCCGAGGTCGTGCTCTGGCTGCTCCTCGCGGTCGTCGTCGCCACCCTGTGGTGGGCGCGGGACCGCGGGTTCGACCTCAGCGACGAGGGCTACTACCTGCTGAGCTACGCCGCCCCCGACCCGGCCACGGCCGGGGCGACGCAGTTCCACCTCCTGGTCGCGGCGCTGACGGCCCCGCTGGACCTCGGCCTGGTCGGCTACCGGGTCCTGCGCCTGGTGCTGCTCGCCGGGTCGGCGGCGGGGCTCGCGGTCGCGTTCCTGGCCTTCTGCCGCGCGCGCCTGCCCGACCTCGCCCGCGCCCTGCC
The DNA here is from genome assembly GCA_030447925.1 of Egibacteraceae bacterium. Taxonomy (GTDB): domain Bacteria; phylum Actinomycetota; class Nitriliruptoria; order Euzebyales; family Egibacteraceae; genus JAUJNX01. The sequence goes on from JAUJNX010000011.1 coordinate 76,003, forward strand.
CCCGGCGGGGGCGACGGTGGCGATCGTGGCGCTCGCCGGGCTGCTGGGCTCCGCGTGGCTGCCGCTCGCGCTGTCCTACAACGGCCTCAGCGCGGTGCTGCTCCAGGTCGAGACCGCCCTGGTGCTGTGGATCCTGTCCCGGCCCCGGCGGTCGCCGCGCGGGCCGGCGGTCGCCGCCGCGCTGGCGACCGGCTTCCTGCTGGGGACCCACGCCTTCGTGAAGTGGCCGACGGCGGTGGTCGTGGCGGGGTTGCTGGCCGTCACCCTCGTGGTCCTGGGCGGGCGGCGGGGGTCCGCCGCGGCCGGTCTGCTGGCGGTGGGCGCCGCCCTGGCCTGGCTGCTGCTCGCCCGCGAGCTGCTCGGGTCGGTGGTCACGATCCGCGGCCTGGTCGAGGGCAGCAGGCTCAACGCCACGCTCGACGCCTACCGCACCGGTCCCGCCCTGCGGGGCTACGCGCTGCGCCCGCACGTCGCGTCCGCCTACCGCCAGGTGTCGGCCGGCCAGGGCGGCACCGACCTGACCTACCGCTCCTCACTCGGCGACGCGATGCCGGAGAGCGGCGACCGCGAGGTGCTCGCGGCGGCCTTGCTCTCCGAGCTCGCTCGCGTGAGGCCGCAGGAGGTCGAGCGCGGCGTGTCGCTGGTCGGCCCGCACCGCGACGAGCTCGTCCTGTCCCTCGGTGCGTTGCCGGTGAAGGGCTACGCGTCGCACGGCGAGTCGTGGTCGGTCGCGCTGGCCTTGCGGCTGGCGTCGTACGAGCTGCTGAAGGCGGATGGCGGCGAGCCAGTCCTCGTGCTCGACGACGTGTTCGCCGAGCTGGACGTCGGCCGCCGGGAGCGGCTGGCGGCGCTGGTCAGCGGCGCGGAGCAGGTCCTCGTGACGGCGGCGGTCGCGGCCGACGTCCCCGAAGCCCTCGTCGGAAGCCGGTACGACGTGCACGACGGGACGGTGACCCGTGTCCGCTGACACCCCTGCCGAGCACGGCGTCGAGGACACGGGCCCCGGCCCGACGCCTGAGGCGACGGGTGCCGGTGCGGCGTCCGTCGGGCTGCGTGGTCCCGACCTCGTGCGCGCCGCGCTGGCGCAGGCCAAGGCCGCCGCACGCGCCAAGGGTGCAACGCCGACGCGCAGCCGCCCGCGTCGGGCGCCCGTCGAGCGGTCGGGTTCAGGGCCTGACGCCCGCGACCCGGCGCTGCTCGGCGTGGCCATCCGCCGGCTGGTCGGCGAGCGCGGGTGGCAGGACACGACCGCCGCGGCGACCGTGGTCGGCCGTTGGGCGCACCTGGTCGGCCCGGAGATCGCCGACCACTGCCGACCGGAGAGCCTCGTGGACGGCACGCTGGTCCTCGTCGCGGAGTCGACGGCGTGGGCGACGCAGCTGCGCATGCTCACCCGCACCCTCCAGGCCCGCGTCACCGCACAGGTCGGCGAGGGCGTGGTCACCTCGGTCGTCGTCCACGGCCCTGACCAGCCGGACTGGCGCAAGGGTCCACGACGCGTCCGCGGACGCGGTCCTCGCGACACGTACGGCTGACCCGAACGACGTCGCCGGGCTGTGGTCGGCGGAGGGGACGTCGCGACGTCGGGCGCTGAGGCCGCAGACGACGGCGCCCGTGGGTACCCACGCAACCCGGGTCCCGATGCGCCACGCGGGGGCTGAGCGCGCTTCTGCGCGGCCGGGACCCGTGCCCGGGCTATGATGGTGACGTCTCGTCGGGTCATCGGCGGCTCCCGCCGACCTCCCGCGCCCGACGCCCCTGCCGCCGGCGGTTGCCGCCGTCGGCGCCTGCGGTCCGGCCTCGCCCGGGCGCGCACCCACCTGGCCCGCCGATCGGCGGGAGGAAGCGGAGCCCGCCGCGATGACCTCATCCCCCGCTGACCCCCAGCCGGCGACCCAGCCGGCCGCACCCGCCGAGGCTGACGTCGCGTCCGGCCCCGCGTCCGGCCCCGCGGCCCCGCCGCCTCCGGGTTACAGCGCGTCGTCCATCACCGTCCTCGAGGGGCTCGAGGCGGTCCGGAAGCGCCCCGGCATGTACATCGGATCGACCGGTGAGCGCGGGCTGCACCACCTGGTCTACGAGGTCGTGGACAACGCCGTCGACGAGGCGCTCGCCGGCCACTGCGACGCCATCACAGTGACGTTGCTCGCCGACGGCGGTGTCCGCGTCCAGGACAACGGACGCGGCATCCCGGTGGACAACCACCCGGTCGAGAACCGGCCTGCCATCGAGGTCGTCCTGACGACGCTGCACGCCGGCGGCAAGTTCGACGGCAAGAGCTACGCGGTCTCCGGCGGCGTGCCCGGCGGCGGTGGCTCCGGCGTCAGCGCGCGGTCGTCGCGCGACGACGGCGCGCTCCGGCGGGNAGCGCGTGACCCCCGTCCGCCGGGTCCTGTTCCTGGGCAGCAAGCGCCTGGGCCTGCGCGTCCTGCAGGCCCTGCACCGGCTGGAGCCCGCGGTGCTGGTGGGCGCCGGCACCATCGACGACCGCGACGACCCGCGGGGGGTCCCCGACGATCTCGCGGCCTTCTGCGCCGGGGCCGGGCTGCCCCTGGCGGTCGTCGCCGACCGCGGCGGCCTGCTGGACCTGCTGCGCGCCGCGCGGCCGGAGCTGGTGGTCGTGTCCGGCTGGTACCGCCTGCTGGCCCCCGACGTCCTGGCCTGCGCCCCCGGTGGGTTCCTGGGCGTCCACCCGTCGCTGCTGCCCGCCTACCGCGGCGGGTCGCCCCTGGTGTGGGCCGTCGCCAACGGCGACCGCGAGGTCGGGGTGTCGCTGTTCACCCTCACCGAGGGCATGGACGAGGGCGACCTGTGGGCCCAGCGCGCCGTCCCCGTCGGGCCCCTGGACCCCATCGCCGAGGTTCTGGACCGCGTCGAGCGGGCCACCCTGGACCTGATCGAGGCGACCTACGGCGACATCCTCGCGCGCCGGGCCCGACCCCGGGCGCAGCGGCGGGACGGGGTCAGCTACGCCGCGCTGCGCCGGCCCGAGGACGGGCTGGTGCGCTGGGACTGGCCGGCCGTGCGCGTGCACGACTTCGTCCGCGCGCAGTCACGGCCCTACCCGGGGGCGTTCACCACCGCGGCGGGCCGCACCGTGCGGCTGTGGTCGGCGCGCCCGGCCGGCGTGCCCTGCTTCGGCACCCCCGGCCAGGTCGTCCGCGTGGTCGGCGACGAGGTCCACATCGCCTGCGGCGACCGCAGCGCCCTCGCCGTGCTGCGCGTCCAGCCCGACGGCGGCCCCGAGCAGCCCGCGGCCGCGGTGCTCGGCTCCCTCCGGCTGCGCCTGGCCGCCGGCCCGCCGTGAACCGCGGCGCCCCTCGCCCGGCTCCTCGCGGCGGCGCCCGGCCGCCGCCCCCGCGTCCGCCAGCTACGCCTGGGCCGCGTGCGCCGCGGCGCGGGGGGCTGGGGCGGCGTGCAGCTCGGCGGCCAGGGCGTCGACCACCTGGTCCTGCTCGGCCGCGGTCAGGGCGTGGTGCAGGGGCAGGATCAGCGACCGGCGGGTGAGGTGCTCGGTCACGGGCAGCGGGGCGGACGCGGTCCCGGCGTAGGCGGGCTCGAGGTGGGCGGCCATGATCCCGCGGCGGCAGGAGACGCCGCGCCGGTGCAGGCGGGCCAGCAGGTCGTCGCGGTCGGCGGGCGCGTCGTCGGGCAGCACCACCCAGTAGGACTGGTGGTTGGTGCGGCCGTGGGGCGGGTCCTGCGGCACGCGCACGCCGGGCAGGGCGGCCAACCGCTCGCGGTAGGCGTCGGCGAGGGCCCGCCGGCGCGCGACCAGGCCGTCGAGGCGGTCCAGCTGCACCACGCCCATCGCCGCCTGCAGGTCGGTCATGCGGTAGTTGAAGCCCGGCTCCAGGTACTGCTCCAGCACCACGCGGTCGCTGCGGTGGCGCTCCGACGCGCTCACCGACATGCCGTGCTCGCGCAGGCGCCGCAGCCGCACCGCGAGGTCCTCCCGGGAGGTCAGCAGCATGCCGCCCTCGCCGGTGGTCAGGACCTTGCGCGGGTGGAACGAGAACGCGACGAGGTCGGAGTGCCCGCCCACGGGCGCGTCCCGGTACACCGAGCCGATGGCGCAGGCGGCGTCCTCGACCACCGCGACCCCCAAGGGGTCGCACAGCGCGTGCACCGGGGCGACGTCGGCGGGCATGCCCGCCTGGTGGACCACGATCACGGCCCTGGTGCGCGCGCCGAGCAGGGGCGCGATGGTCGCCGCGGTGAGGTTCTGCGTGCCCGCGTCGACGTCGGCGAACACCGGGGTCGCGCCCGCGTGGCGCACGGCGTTGGCCGTGGCGATGAACGACAGCGACGGGACGACGACCTCGTCGCCGGGACCCACCCCGGCCACGACCAGCGCCAGGTGCAGCGCCGCGGTGCACGAGGACAGGGCCACGCCGTGCGCGGCTCCGCAGCGCGCCGCCAGTGCGCGCTCGAAGGCCTCGACCCGGGGGCCCTGCGCCACCCAGCCGGACTCCACGACCTCGCGCAGGGCCCGCCACTCGGCCTCGCCCAGCTCCGGCCTCGCGACGGGGATCATCCGACCAGCTCCCAGTTGCGCGCCCGGTCCTCGGTCAGCGCGGCGGCCCAGTCGGTGCCCGCGTCGCGGTGCCAGGCCACCAGCCGGGCCAGCCCCTCGTCCAGCCCCACCGTCGGGCGCCAGCCCAGCAGCCGGGTCGCCGCCGAGGAGTCGGCCACCAGCCGCAGCACGTCGCCGGGACGCGGCGGGGCGAAGTCGGGGCGCAGGTCGGGACGCCCTGCGGCGGCGGTCACGCGCGCGGCGAGGTCCAGCACCGACACCTCGGTCCCGCTGCCGACGTTGAGGGTGGCGCCGACCGCGCCGGGGGCCGTCGCGGCGGCGGCGATCGCGTGCGCGGTGTCCTCCACGTAGGTGAAGTCGCGCGTCTGGGAGCCGTCGCCGAAGACGATCGGCGGCAGGCCGTTGCGCGCGCGGACCAGGAACTTGGGGATCACCTCGCCGCTGTCGCCCTCGTGGTGGGAGCGGGGGCCGTAGGCGTTGAAGGGGCGCAGCACCACGGTGGGCAGCCCGTAGGTGCGGTGGTAGGCGCGGACGTGGGCCTCACCGCACAGCTTGGAGCCGCCGTAGACGGTGTGTGGCCAGGGCGGGTGGTCCTCGTCCATGGGCACCCGCTGGGCCGTGCCGTAGACCTCGCTGGTGCTGGTGTGCACCAGGCGGTCCACGCCCGCCCGCCGCGCCGCCTCCAGCAGCCGCAGCACGCCGGTCGCGTTGACCTCGTGGTTCTCGACCGGCCGGGCCAGGGAGTGGCGGACCCCCAGGCAGGCGAGGGAGAAGACCACGCCCGCGCCGTCCACCGCCGCGGCCACGTCGGCGGGGTCCAGCATCGACCCGACCCGCAGGTCCACCCCCGCGACGCCGTCCAGGTGCTCGCGCCGGCCGGTGCTGAGGTCGTCCAGCACGCGCACGGGCCCGCGCGTGGCGAGCAGGCGCACCAGCGCGGAGCCGATGAAGCCGGCCCCGCCGACGACCAGCGCCACGCCGGTCACCGCCGCACATCCAGCGCCGCGCGCAGCGCCTCGGCGACGGTGCGCTGCTGGCCCGTCGTGATGCCCGGGAACATCGGCAGCGACAGGCAGGTGCGTGCGAACCGCTCGGCCTGCGGGAAGTCGCCGGGGGCGTGCCCCAGGGCCGCGTAGGCGGGCTGGAGGTGGACCGGCACCGGGTAGTGGACGCCGGTGGCCACGCCGCGGTCGGCCATCCGCGCCGCGACGCCGTCGCGGTCCTCGACGCGCACGACGTACAGGTGCCAGCAGGGGTCCGCGCCGGGCGCCACCGCCGGCGCCACCACGCCGGGGAGGTCCGCGAGCAGCTCGCCGTAGCGCGCCGCCGCCGCCCTGCGGGCGTCGTTGCCGGCGTCCAGGTGGCGGAGCTTGACGCCCAGGACGGCGCCCTGGACCCCGTCCCTGCGCGCGTTGTAGCCCAGCTCGACGTGGTGGTGGCGGCGTTCGTGCGCGTGGTCGCGCAGCCGGCGCACCCGTGCCGCCAGGGCCGGGTCTTCTGTGACGACCGCCCCGGCCTCCCCGGCCGCGCCGAGGTTCTTGCCCGGGTAGAACGAGAAGCAGGCGAGCCGGCCGAACGACCCCGCGGGCCGCCCGCCCAGGCGGGCGCCGTGGGCCTGCGCCGCGTCCTCGACCAGGGCGAGGCCGTGGCGGTCGGCGACCGCCTGCAGGCGGTCCAGGTCGGCGGGGTGGCCGTAGAGGTCGACCGCGAGCAGCGCGCGGGTGCGGGCGCTGACGGCCCGTTCCGCGGCGGCCGGGTCCAGGGTGCCGGTGGCCGGGTCGACGTCGGCGAAGACCGGCCGCGCGCCGCAGTAGGAGATCGCCCACGACGTCGAGATCCAGGTGTGCGGCGTGGTCACGACCTCGTCGCCGGGTCCCACGCCCGCCGCCAGCAGGGCCAGGTGCAGCGCCGAGGTGCCGGAGTCGACCCCGACGCAGAACGCGCGGCCGGTGTAGGCGGCGAAGTCGGCCTCGAAGGCGGCCACGGCCGGGCCCAGCACGAAGCCCGCCGAGTCCAGGACCTCGCCGACCGCCCGGTCCAGGTCGGCGCGCACCGCCGCGGTCTGGGCGCGCAGGTCCACCAGCGGCACGGCGACGGCCGCGCCCGCGGTCACGCTCACGGTCACACCGCCACCCGCTCGCCGGCCGCGGCCCGCGAGCGCTGCGCGGCCTCCAGCACGCGCACGACGCGCAGGCCCTGGTCCCCGCCGGACAGCGGCGGGACGTCCTTCTCGATGCAGTCGGCGAAGTGCTCCACCAGGAGCGCGAGCGGTTCGGCGCTGTCCAGGCGCGGGGCGACGACGTCGCCGGAGCGGTAGGACACCAGCAGCTCGCGGCGGCCCTCGGGGCTCAGCGCCTCGGTGACCTCGATGCCGCGGTCGTAGACCTTCAGGCGCTCGGCGGCGTCCAGGTCGTTGTAGAGCACGCTGCGCCGGGTCCCGCCGAGCAGGAACGAGCGGATCTTCACCGGCGACAGCCAGCTCACGTGGATGGCGGCGTGCAGCCCGGCGCCGTAGTCCAGGTGCAGGTGGGCGCCGTCGACCGGCCCGCCGCCGGAGTGGCTCGCGCCGATCGCCACGACGCTGTCGGGGACGCGGCCCACCAGGTGGTCGATGATCGCCAGGTCGTGGGGCGCCAGGTCCCAGACGACGTCGACGTCGTGCTGCACCAGGCCGAGGTTGATGCGCACCGAGTCGATGAACAGCGGCTCGCCGAGGTCGCCCGCCGCGACCAGCTGGGCCAGCTTGCGCACCGCGGGGCTGTAGAGGAAGACGTGGTCGACCAGCAGCACGAGCCCGCGGCGCTCGGCCAGCTCGCGCAGCTCCTCGGCCTGCTCGGCGGTGGCCGCCAGCGGCTTCTCCACCAGCACGTGCTTGCCCGCCAGCAGGGCGGCCCGCGCCAGCGCGTGGTGGGTCGCGACCGGGGTGGCGATCACGACCGCGTCGACCTCGGGGTCGGCGAGCACCGCCGCCGGGTCCTCCGCGCGCGCCGCGGCCGGGAAGTGCGCACCGACGGCGTCCAGCCGGCCCGGGCTGCGGTCGCAGATCCACGCGGCGCGCGTCCTGGGTGAGACCGCCAGGTTGCGGACGAGGTTGGGGCCCCAGTAGCCCAGGCCGATGACCGCCGTGGTGAGCACGAGCGGGAGTCTATGCCTGAGTTGTCCGTTTCTGGCGTAGCATCCGGTGGCCGGCAGCCGGGCCGGCGGGGCCGCTCCCCGAGCGCGGGGGCCGCCGGGGGGCAGGCGATGGCGCGGGCGGAGCACGGGGACCTGGTCGTGGCCGGCGGCGCGCGGGTGCTGCCCGGCGCGGAGGTCGACCCGCGGGCGCGGCTGGGGGCGGGGACCACGGTCTGGCCCGGGGCGCACGTGCGCGAGCAGGCCGAGCTGGGTGCGGACTGCATCGTCGGGCGCGGCGCCTACGTGGACGCCGGGGTGCGCATGGGCGACCGCTGCAAGCTGCAGAACAACGCCCTGGTCTACGCCCCCGCGGTCCTGGGCGACGGGGTGTTCATCGGTCCGGGGGCGATCCTCACCAACGACGTGCACCCGCGGGCGGTGCGGCCCGACGGCGGGCTCAAGCGCGCCGACGACTGGCTGGCCGCCGGGGTCCGGGTTGGGGACGGCGCCGCGGTCGGGGCGGGCGCGGTGGTGGTGGCCGGGGTGCGCATCGGCGCGTGGGCGCTGGTGGGCGCGGGCGCGGTCGTCACCCGCGACGTGCCCGACCACGCCCTGGTGGTGGGCAACCCCGCGCGGCGGACCGGCTGGGTCGGCCGCGCGGGCGTGCGCCTGGCGTCCGAGGGCGACGGCCGCTGGCGCTGCCCGGTCGAGGACCGCCGCTACGCCGAGCGCGACGGGCTGCTCGAGGAGCTGCCCGCCTGACCGCGCCCGGGGCGCCGGGCGCCCGGGCGCCTCGCGGGGGTCAGCCGACCTCCTCGAGCAGGCCGGCGGACTCGACGACCTCCACGGACAGGCTCTTGTAGCCGACCTCGTCGAACAGCACGGTCATCGTGGCGCCCTCGTAGCGCAGCACAAGGCCCTCGCCCCACAGCGCGTGCCGGACGCGGGTGTTGAGCGCGAACGGGCCCTCGGCGTCGATCGTGGTGGTGCCGCGGTCGCAGTTGTCGCAGTTGCCGCAGCGGCGCTCGTACTCCTCGCCGAAGTAGTTCAGCAGGAACTGGCGCCGGCAGTCGGTGGTCTCGGCGTACTGGCGCATCATCTCCACGCGCGACCGCTCGATCCGGGCGGCGACCTCGCCGTCGTGGGCGGCCTCGCCGACGGCCTCCTCCACGCGGCCCGCGTCGACGACCTCGAGGCGGTCGTGGGGCAGGCGCCGGACGGCGTCGGCCTCCTCCAGCGCGTTGACCGCCTGGGTCAGCTTGCGGCCCGACAGCCCGGTCTCGGCCCGGATCTCGCCCTCGGAGACCGGGGCGTCGTGGTCGGCGACGGCCTCGCCGACCTCCGCCAGGTCCTCCTCCCTCACCTTGCCGCCCGCGGCGAAGAAGCGCCGGATGCCCAGGTCCTCCTGCCGGTAGAACAGCACCGCCCGGGCGGGTTCGCCGTCGCGCCCGGCGCGGCCGATCTCCTGGTAATAGGCGTCCAGGGACTCGCTGGGCGCGGCGTGGTGGACGTAGCGCACGTCGGGCTTGTCGATGCCCATGCCGAAGGCGGTCGTCGCGGCCACGACGTCGAGCTCGCCGGCCAGGAACGCGTCCTGCACGACGCGGCGCTCCTTCCCGGGCAGTCCCGCGTGGTACGCGGCCGCGCGCAGGCCGGCGTCGCGCAGGTCCGCCCCGATCTCCTCGGCCTCCCTGCGCGTGGGGACGTAGACCAGGCCGGGACCGGGGTCGGCCGCGAGGCGCTCGCGCAGCGCGGCGTCCTTGCGGTCCGCGTCGTGGTGGGGCTCCACGGCCAGGTGGATGTTGGGACGGTCGAACCCGCGCACCAGGACCGCGGCGTCGCGCATGCCGAGCTTGACGAGGATGTCCTCGCGCACCGGCGGGGCGGCGGTGGCGGTGAGGGCGAGCAGCGTCGGCCCGCCCAGCGCGTCGCGCACCCCGCCCAGGCGCAGGTAGTCGGGGCGGAAGTCGTGGCCCCACGAGCTGACCAGGTGCGCCTCGTCCACGACGAACAGCGACGGGCGCGCCGCCGCGACGGCGGCGACCGTCTCCTCCTTGGCCAGCTGCTCGGGGGCCAGGAACAGGAACTCCAGGTCGCCCGACGCCAGCCGCTCGAAGGCCTCCCGGCGCCTGCCCTCGCTGATGGTGGCGTTGACCAGCGCGGCCGCGCCGCTGCGCTGCGCGGCGATGGCCTCGACCTGGTCGCGCTGCAGGGCGACCAGGGGCGAGACGACGATCGTGGGGCCGTCCAGCAGGACCGCGGCGATCTGGTAGACCGCGGACTTGCCCGACCCCGTGGGCATGACCGCGAGCGTGTCGGACCCGCCGACCACGGCCGCCGCCGCCTCGGCCTGGCCGGGGCGCAGCTCGTCGAAGCCGAGCGCCTCGCGGGCGGCCCGGCGGATGTCCTCGGCCGTGCTCATCGCGAACCGCGCGCGGGGGTGCCGCGCCGGCTGGCGGCGTAGGCGGGCCTGCGCAGGTCCTGCAGGCACCCGGCGGGCACCAGCCCACCGCCGGCGCGCCAGGGGTCGAAGCGCACCGCCGCCGCGTTCCCGTCGGGGAGCACCGCGTCCAGGGGGATGGTGGCGAGCGGCGCGGAACGGCCGGCGAAGGAGGTCAACCTTAGGTCGAGGGTGAGTCCTCCAGCCGCTAGCCGGGCAAGCTCGCCGAGGGTCGGGGCCGAGCGGTGCGGCCCGGGCGCGCGCAGGGCCGCGGTGACCAGCAGCGTCCGGCCGGCGACCCGGAACGCCAGCACGGAGGAGAACGTGGGCCCCAGGAAGTGGCGCGCCGGAACGAACAGGTGCTGGACCCCCGGCCCCCGCCGCGACGTGGTCAGCAGCAGGTCCTGGCCGCCGGCGCGGACCGCCAGCCCCAGGACGTCGGGCAGCGACTCCGGCAGCCCCAGGCTGCGCGAGGCCCGCACGATCGCGGGCGCCCCGTCCAGTTCCCGCCAGGCGGCGGGGAGGCGCACCCGCCCTCCGGCGGGCACCCGCAGGGTCCCGGCCAGCACGATCCCCGAGGGGTGCAGGGACCGGGTGCCACGCAGCCGCGACAGGGTGGCGAACGCGGCGGCCGCGGCGGCCGCCGCCGGGGCCGGCGGCGCGGGGGAGCGCGCGCTGGCGGGATCGGGGTCGGGGTCCAGCAGCGCGCGCACGTCGGGCGCCATGACGGGAGCGGGCAAGGGTCCTCCAGGGGAGCGGGTCAGGCTGGACCGATTCCCGCTCCGCGCCCCCGGAACCCCGCCGCCAGGTTCAGTCGTCGCCGCGCAGCAGCGCGAGCAGGCGCAGGATCTCCAGGTACAGCCACACCAGGGTGACCAGCAGGCCGAACGCCGCGAACCACTCCAGCCGGGCGTCCGCGCCGGCGCGGGCGCTGCGCTCGATGAAGTCGAAGTCCAGCAGCAGGTTCAGCGCCGCCACGGCGACGATCACCAGGCTGATGCCGATGCCGATCGGGCCGGTCTGGTGCAGGAACGGCACCGACACGCCGAACAGGCCCAGCACCAGGTTCACCAGGTAGACCAGGAAGATCGCCCCGGTGGCGGCGACGACGACGGACCGGAAGCGCTCGGTGACGCGGATCACCCGGGCGCGGTACAGCGCCAGGAGCACGGCCAGCACGCCGAAGGTCAGCCCGACCGCCAGCGGCACGACACCGTCGTAGAGAAAGGCGTAGATCCCGCTGATCGCGCCGACGAGCACGCCCTCGACCAGGGCGTACGCGGGGGCGGTGAAGCGCGCCGCGGCGGGCCGGAAGCCGGTGACCAGGGCGAGGACCAGGCCGACCAGCGCGGCCCCGATCGCCAGGGGCAGCGCGGCGGCGTCGACCCCGTCGTCGCTGATCACCCGGGCCCACGTCACCCCGGCCGACAGCACGAGCAGCGCGAGCAGGACCGCGGCCTTGCCCACGACGCCGTCGATGGTGAGCGCGCGCGGGCCGCCCCCGGTGCGCACGCCCGCGGGCGACAGGGCCAGGTCCGGCGCGGCGCCCTGGGGGCCGGAGAAGGCGAAGGCGCGCGGGGTGAAGAAGGGGTTGCTGTTGCGCAGCTGACGGCGTGCCACGGCGCTCCCTGCTGGCTGTTTGCGGACGGGACCCCAGGGTACTGCCACCTGCGACATCACTAGTACGTCGTCCTGGAGGGCCACCCATGAGCAGCGCCTCATCCGATGCCCGGCAGTCGCGCGCCGAGGGCATGCACCCCAGCCGCATCATCGCCCTGACCGTCGGTGCGATCTACACGCTGATCGGCATCGCCGGCTTCTTCGTCACCGGGTTCGACCAGTTCGCCGGTGTCACCAACGAGACCCTGCTGGGCTTCGAGATCAACCCGCTGCACAACATCGTGCACCTCGGCATCGGCCTGCTCGGCCTGGCCATGTCCGGCACCATCCGCTCGGCCCGCAGCTACGGCTGGCTGCTGGCGGCCGTGTACGGCCTGACGTTCCTCTACGGCCTGTTCGCGGTGGGCAACGACGACCTCAACTTCCTGTCGCTGAACGCCGCCGACAACTGGCTGCACGCGGCCAGCGTGGTCGTCGGCCTCGCGGCCGCCCTGTGGCCCGCAACGGACCGCGAGCGTTCGAACCGCACCGCCACCGCGTAAGCCCTTCGTCCACCCGCACCCGCTGTCCGTGCACCCCGGGCGCCCGCGCCTGGGGTGCACGCCTTGTGACGCCGCCGCGCGCCGTCGATGATCCGGCGCATGGCATCGTCGCGCGGGCCGCTGGGCTGGGCGGGCACCGCGGTCGGGCGGGCGCCCCTGCTGGTGGTCGCCGTCCTCCTCGCGGTCACCGGCGTGCTGGGCGTCTTCGCGTCCCAGCGCGAGGTGAGCGGCGCGCTGGAGCTGTTCGCCACCGACTCGGCGCTGTCGCGCGACCAGACCCTGGTCGAGGACCGCTTCGGCGGCGCTGCGACCGACAGCCGCGTCCAGATCGTCTTCGACGCGGGCAACGCCGACGTGATCGGCGTCGAACCGGTGGCCGCGGCCGCGCGCGTCACCAACGCGCTGCTCGCGTCGCCGGAGGTGGCACCCCACCTCGCCGACGTCGAGTTCCCGGTGGTCAGCTTCGCGACGCCCATCTTCGAGGCGTTCGAGCGCGTCGAGCCCGTGCCGATCGACCCGCTCCAGGCGCCCGGCTACGCGGTCGACGAGGGCGCGCGACGGGCCCTGGCGACCGCGGAGGGCGCCCCCGCGGTCGCGCTGTACTCCCGCGACCTCGACCTGGACGGGGCCCGCGCCCGGGCCGGCCTGCTGCTGGTCAACTTCGACCCGGACCTCGACCCGGCGACGGCGCGGGCCGCCGCCCAGGCGGTCGTGGACGTCGTCGACGGGGTCGACACCACCGGCGTGCGCGTCCTGCCGTTCAACCGCACGGTGCTGCAGCGCGAGATCGCCGCCGCCACCGCCGCGGAGCTGCCGGTGCTGTTCGCGGCCGGGCTCGGCGTGATCGCGCTGATCCTGGCCTTCAACTACCGCACGCTGTCCGACGTGGTCATCGGGCTGGCCGGCCTGGGCGTCGCGGTCGTCTGGATGTTCGGCGTGGCCGTGCTGCTCGGGCCGCGCTACCTGGGGGTCAGCGGGCCGTTCACCACGGTGAGCAACATCGCGCCGGTGGTGTTCCTGGGCCTGGGCATCGACGACGCCATCCAGCTCACGACCCGCTACCGCGAGCACCAGGCGGCGGGCCTGACGCCGCGCACGGCGGCCCGCCGCGCCCTGGTCGCGGTGGGCGGCGCGATCGTGCTCACCAGCGCCACGACCATCCTGGGCTTCGTCACCAACTACTCCTCGCCGATCCCGTCGATCCAGGACTTCGGGCTGTTCACCGCGATCGGCCAGCTCGCGGCGACGACGATCATGCTCCTGCTCGTCCCCTCGGTGCGCAACCTGCTCGACACCCGGCGGGCCGCCCGCCGCCGCCGCATCCCGGCCGAGCCGCTGGCCCTCACCCGGCTGGTCGCCCGCGCGTCGGGCCTGGCCCTGCGCCTGCCGGTGCTGACGATCCTGGTCGCCGTCGCGCTGACCGCGGCCGGGTTCGCCGTCTCCTCGCGCATCCCCGCCCAGTTCGACCGCCGCGACTTCCTGCCCCGCGGCTCCGACGTGCGCGACGCGATCACGCTGCTGGAGTCCGAGTTCGGCGGGGACCGCAACGAGCAGACCTACCTGCTGCTGCGCGGCCCGCTCGCCACGCCCGCGGCCGCGGCCGCGCTGCTCGGCGCGGAGGCCGCCCTGTCCGGCGACCCGGCGGTGCGCCCGGGCCAGGACGGCACCCCGGACGTGCGCTCGATCGCGGGCCTGGTCGCCGACGTGGCCGCCGACCCCCGCACCCGGGCCGAGGCGGCGCGGCTGGGCTGGGAGGGCGACGGCGTCGCCGCCGACGCCGACGTCGCCGGGCTCTACGCGCTTGCGGCGCGCGCCGAGCCGCTGCGGGCGGGGGAGGTCCTGGACGGCGACGCGCGGGGGGTGCTGCGCCTGTCCACGGCGGCGGGCCAGCGCGGCGCGCTGGGCCTGCGCGACCGGCTGGAGGACGCCGCGGGACCCCTGCGCGCGGCGGGCCTCGACGTCACCGTGGTCAGCCGGCCGCTGGTGAACGACGAGACCAACGCGGCCCTGACCGCGTCGGGCTCCCGCTCCATCGTCCTGGCGCTGGGCGCCGCGCTCCTGCTGCTCACCGTCTACTTCGGGTTGAGGGTCCGGCGCCCGGTGCTCGGCCTGCTGACCATGACGGCGGCGGTGTTCGTCGTCGGGATGGTGCTGGGGACCATGTACCTGACCGGCATCCCCTACAACGGGCTGACGGTCACCGTGGCCGCGATCGCGGTCGGCGTCGGCGTGACGTTCGCGATCCACATGACCTACCGGACCGTCCAGGAGGTCGATCGCGGGGCGGGGGTGGACGACGCGGTGCGCGCGGCGGTCCAGAGCACCGGCGCGGCGCTGGCATCGTCCGGCGCGGCGACGGTCGCCGGCTTCGGCGCGCTCACGATCTCCTCGCTGCTCCCGCTCCAGCAGTTCGGGATCGTCAGCTCGCTCAGCATCCTCTACGCGATCGCCGGGGCGGTCATGGTCCTGCCCGCGGTCCTGGCGGTGTGGGGCCGCCGCCGGCTGCGCCCGCGGCCGTCGCCCGGCGGGCCGCCCGACCAGGCGCCGACGCTGGAGCTGGCGGCGGCGGTGCTGGCCGCGGCCCGCGCGGGGGACCGGGACCCGTCGCGGTTCCAGGTGCGCCTGGAGTGGGCGGCCCTGGTGCGCGCCCTGCCCGACCCGCCCCGCGGCGTCCAGCAGGCGGTGCTGGGCGACGGCGGGGTGCGCCTGCTGCTGGTCGACGGCCGGCCCGTCGAGGCGGTCGTGACGCGCGGCGGCGGCGGGGCCGCGCCCGACCTCGACGGCGTCCCCGGCCTCGAGCTCCTCCTGCCGCCGGCGCACCTGCCCGCCGGCGGGGTCGTGGACGACGTCGAGCTCGACGGCGACGTCCTGGTCCTCTCCGGGCGCGTCGCCGCGGAGCGCAGCACCCCCGACCGCGTCGCCCCGGGCCGCTGATGGCGGGCGGTGGGCGCCACGTCGCGGTCCTGAGCTGGCGCGACCTGGCCAACCCCGACGGCGGGGGGTCCGAGGTCTTCCTCGCCGAGGTCACCGCCGGCCTGGCCGCGGCCGGCTGGCGCGTCACCCAGCTGTCCGCGTCGTTCCGCCGCGGACCAGCGGGCGCGCCCCGTCGCGAGCTGGTCCGCGGCGTGCGCCTGCTGCGCCGGGGCGGGCGCCTGACCGTGTTCGCCCGCGCGCTGTGGTGGCACCGCACGGGCCGGTTCGGCGACGCCGACGTCGTGCTGGACGTGCACAACGGCATGCCGTTCCTGTCCCCGCTGGCCACGCGCCGCCCCGTGGTCGTCCTGGTGCACCACGTCCACCGCGAGCAGTGGCCCATCATCTTCCCGGCCCCCCTCGCGCGCCTGGGCTGGTGGCTGGAGTCGCGCGCGGCCGTCCGGGTCTACCGCGACTGCGACTATCTCGCGGTGTCCGAGCACACCCGGGCCGAGCTCGCCGCCCTGGGCGTCGACCCCGCCCGGATCACCGTGGTCGCCAACGGCACCCGCGACGCCCCCGCGGACGGCGCCGGCAGCGCGCACCCGTCGCTGTGCGTGCTGGGGCGACTGGTCCCCCACAAGCGCGTGGAGCTGGCGATCGACGCGGTCGCGCGGCTGCGGCCGGAGCTGCCCGGCCTGACCCTCGACGTGGTGGGGGCGGGGGACTGGGAGGGGCAGCTGCGCGCCGCCGCCGAACGCGCGGGGGTCGCCGACGCGGTGACCTTCCACGGCCACGTCGCCCCCGGAGAACGGGACCGCCTCCTGCGCCGCGCCTGGGTGCTGGCCATGCCCTCGGTCAAGGAGGGCTGGGGCCTCGCGGTGATGGAGGCGGCGGTCCAGGGCACCCCCGCGGTCGGCTTCCGCGGCGCGGGCGGGCTCGCGGAGTCGATCCTGGACGGGCGGACCGGGCTGCTGGCCGCCGACGGCGACGACTTCGTCGCGGCGGTCCGCCGCCTGCTCACCGACCGCGACCTGCGCGCCCGGCTGGGCGGCGCCGCCCGCGACCGGGCCCGCACCTTCGGCTGGGATCGCGCGGTGGCCGAGACCGCGAAGGTCCTGGCCCAGGCCGCCGAGCCCAGCGGCCCGGCGCGCCCGCGCCTCAGGGCGCCGTGACCGACCCGTCGTAGTTCACCAGGGCGTTCTGCTCGACCGGGCGCACGGACACGGCCTCGTTGCGCGCCAGGCTGGTCGCGCCGGCCGCCAGGACCGCCGCGAGCGCGACGACGAGCACCACCAGCCACCGCACGTTCGCCGCACCGCTCATCGCCTGGCCTCCGGGCCCGCACCCTCGTCCGCCGCGGGCAGGCTAGCAGCGGGCCCGCGGGCGCGGCGGGCCAGCAGGACGGCCCCCGCGACCAGCGGGACCGCCGCGGCCGCGGCGCTACCGGCGAGCGCGGGGGCGGGCGGCGGCAGCTCGACGGGCGGCGGGCCCGGCGGCGGGGCGCGGTGCAGGCGCAGCGCGGGGGTGTCGACGACGACCTCCAGGCCCGACAGGCGCGCGGCCTGCGCCCGCCAGTCGCCGACCTTGGACAGCAGCACCCAGCGGACCCCCAGGCCGGGTAGGGCCGGGGCGAGCGGGCCGTCGCCGCGGGCGGCGGGCGCGGCCAGCGCCGCCCACGGGTCCTCGCCGGGGATCACCGCGTCGCGGGTCGTGAGGTCGGCCGACGCCACCGCCCGCCGGGGGCCCAGCGCGGCCCGGATCCGCCACCGGCCGCCCGCCGTTCCACCCCGGCGCGGCGTACTGGCTCCAGGGCAGGACCAGCACGGCGCCGGGCACCGGGTCCGCCGCCATGGCGGCGCGCGCGGTCGCGTAGCCCTTCGGGTAGGTCACCGCGGCCAGCCGCCCGCCCGCCCCGCCCGCCAGCACCGGCAGCACCCCCACGGGCGCGAGCACCAGCACCAGCGCGGCCACCCCCGCAGCACCCGCCCCCGCGCTCGGCCCCGCCCCCGCCCCCGCACGCCCGCGCGGCGCGCGCGAGCAGGCGGTCGGCCGCCACGCCGTAGCCGACGGCCTGCGCCAGGACCAGCGGCAGCAGGTAGCGCTGCCCGTCGCGCAGCACCCCGGCGGCCGGCACGGCCGCGACCAGCGCCCGCAGCGCCCGGGCGGGCAGCGGCAGCGCGCCGGCGACCGCCACCACCAGGGCCGCCGCAGCCGCCAGCACCAGCCCCGCCGCCGCCCCCGGCGGCAACCCCCCGCCGAAGGCCCCCGCCGCCGGGCCGCCCGCCCCCGCCCGCCCGGGGTCGCCGCCGGCGGGGCGCAGCAGGGTCGCGAGCCCCCACAGCGCCAGGCCGGTCAGCAGGACGAGGGCGGGGACCGCCGCCCAGGAGTCGCGGCCCGGCGGGACCACGTCGGGGTTCCAGGCGCCGCCGAGCGTGAGCAGGCTGCCCACCACCCCCAGCGGGGTGTCGGCGCGCGCGGCGAAGACCGCGACGGCCTCCGGCCGCGGCGGCAGCCCCCCGGGGCGGGTCAGGGTCGGGACCAGCCACGGCAGGCTCAGGACCAGCCCCAGGGCCAGCACCGTCCCGGCGCGCGCCGCCACCGCGCCTGCTCGCTCGCGGCGCCCCGGCACCCCCGCCACCGCCAGCGCCGTGCCCACCACCACGAGGGTCCCCGACGCGCCGGTCGCCGCACCCGCCGCCAGCGCCAGCGCGAGCCCGGGCAGGGCGCCGCGAGCGTCCCGGCGCAGCGCGGCGGCCCGCTCCACCGCCCACGGCAGCGCCGCCGCCGCCAGCAGCAGGGTCCAGTGGCCCAGCACGAGCCGCTCGTAGACCCACGCGTTCCAGACCCCGAGCGCCGCCGCCGCCGCGCGCGCCGCGGGCCGGCCGGGGACCAGCCGCGCCACGCCCCACCCGCCCACGGCGAAGGCGCCCGCCAGCAGCGCCTTCTGGACCACGTCGGCGGGCGCCAGGCGCCCGAGCAGCGCGGCGAGCCCGTCGCTGGGCACGCCGCGGGCGACGCTGCCGTCCACGCCGAGCAGCGACGGCAGCGGCCCGGGCTCGGGCACGAAGACCATGTCGTAGGTCAGGACGTAGCCGCGCCGCAGCAGCGGCCACAGGGCCAGCAGCGCGAGCAGCGCGCCGACGGCCAGGCCGATCGTCCCCGTGCGCGCCGCGCTGCGCACCCGGCCCCGCGCCCCTCCCACGTCGGCACTCCTATGCTCGGGACGCTAGCGGGTGGCCGAGGCGGGCGCAGACACGGTGTCGACGAGGGACGGGACGGCCAGGGGAGCGGCGCTCCTCGGCCCGGCCATGGTCGCGGCCAACGCGCTGCACTGGCTGGCCGCGGTGGTCGCGTCGCGCCTGCTGGGGCCCGGGCCGTACGGCGGGCTGGCCGCGCTGCTCGGGCTGGTGCTCGCCGGGACCGTCCCCGGGATCGCGCTGCAGAGCGTGGCCGCGCGCCGCAGCGCCCGCGCGGGGCGCTGACGCGGCGACGCCGTGGGCCGCGCTGCTGCCGGCGGTGGCGGCGTCCGGGGTCGCCCTGGCCGCCGTCGCGGCGGTCGCGGCCCCGGCGCTCGCGACGGTGCTGCGCCTGGGGTCGCCCGTGCCGGCGCTGCTCGTCGCGGTGTGCGTCGCGCCGCTGCCGCTGCTGTCGGTGCTGCACGGCCTGCTCCAGGGCCGCGGGCGCTGGGAGGGGCTGGCGGCGGTGCTGGTGGGCGGCGCGGCGGTCAAGCTCGCCGCGGGGACCGCCCTGCTGCTCGCCGGCGCCGGCGTCCCCGGCGCCATGCTGGGCGCCGCCCTGGGCTACGCGGCCGAGGTCGCGATCGCCTGGACCCTGGTCGCCCCCACCCGCGGCGCCGGTGGCCGCCCGGCGGCGGTGACGGCGCCGCTGCGCGCCGAGCTGGTCCCCGCACTGGCCGGGGTGCTCGCCCTCACCGTGCTGGCGAACCTGGACCTGCTCCTGGCCCGGGTGGTGCTCGACGACGTGGCGTCGGGGCGCTACGCGGTCGGCTCGGTCGTCGCCAAGGTCGCGTACTGGGCGCCGCAGGCGGTCGTGGTCGTGGCCTACCCGCGCCTGGCCGCCGCCGGGGACCCGGGCGGCGTGCTGCGCCGCGGCGCCGCCGCCGTCGCCGCGCTGGGCGGCGCGGTCACCGCCGGCGCGGCCCTGACGGGCCCGTGGCTGGTGCCGCTGGTGTTCGGCGCGGCGTACGCGCCGGTGACGGCGGACCTGTGGCCGTTCGGGCTGCTGGGCACCGCGCTGGCGCTCGCGCAGCTGCTGCTGTGGGCGGGTCTGGCCCGCGGCCGCCACGCCGTCGTCGGGGTCCTCGCCGGCGGCTGCGCGGCCGCCGCGGCGCTGCTGCTGGGTCCGGCCCCGCGACCGTCGCGGGCCTGTCGGGGACCGCCCTGGGCGTGGTCGCGGCGACCGCGGCGCGGCCGCCCTCGCGCTGCGCGGCGACCCCCCGCGGGCCCCGGAGGAGCGCCCGCTGGCGCTGGCGGCGGCGGGCGCCTCCCGCCCATGACCGCGTCCCCGACCTCCCGCCCACCCGCCCCCGCCCCCGAGGCCGCCGCCGCGGCCCGCCCCGCCGCCGCCCCGACCGGCACCGATCCCGCCGCGGCGGCCGGTGTCGATGCGCCGCTGCGCCGCCGGGCCGGGAGCGGGGCCGGCCGCCGCGGGGCCGCGGGCGGCCGAGGGCCCCGCCGTCGCGCGACCGGCGAGGGGCCGGCCTTCGCGGTGCTCGCCGTGCTCCTGGCCGCCGTCGTGTTCGCCAACGACTGGGGCGTGCTCGCCTTCGACACCAAGCCCGAGCTCTACGAGGCGCCGTGGCGCACCCTCGCCCGCGAGCTCCAGACCTGGCGGGCGGGGCCCCACCTCGGGCAGCCCAACTACCACCTGGGCTTCGCACCGGTCGTCGCGGTCGTCGCCGCGCTGCGGTCGCTGGGGCCGAACCGTGGGTCGCGGCCCGCGTCCTGCGCGTGGCGCTGCTGCTGGTCGCCGCCTGGGGCACGGCCCGCTTCCTGGACCGGCTGGCCGGTGGCCGCGCCGACCCGGTCGCCCGCGTGGTCGCCGCCACCGTCGCGGTCGCCAACCCCTATGTGGTCGTGGCCGGGTCCACCCTGCCGGTGCTGCTGCCCTACGCGTTCCTGCCGTGGCTCCTGGCGGCCTTCGTCGACGCCGTCCGCGACCCGCGGGCCTGGCGGCCGCCCGCCCGCTTCGCCCTGGCCTTCTTCGCCGCGGGGGCATGAACGCGGGCGTCGTTCCCCTGTTCCAGCTGCTGGCCCTGCCGGCGCTGGCCGTCCACCTGTGCCTCGCCGAGCGCCGCCGGCCCGCGCCGCGCTCGCCGCCGCCGCCCGGTGCGGGGTGCTCGCCGCCGCCGTCAGCCTCTACTGGCTGGTGCCGACGGTCCTGGCCGCGGCGCGCCGGCGAGGCGGTCGCCGCCAACACCGAACGCCCCGACGCCGTCGCCCTGACCTCGTCGTGGTCCGAGAGCATCCGCGGGCTGGGGATGTGGACCATGTACGGAGAGGGGTGGGGGCGGCTCCCGACCAGCTCGTTCGCCGCCTACCTGACGAACCCCGCGGTGGTCGCGGCGACCTGGGCCCTGCCCGCCGCCGCGGTCCTGGGCGCCGCGGTGTCGCGCGCCCGCGCGCGGCTGGCCCCGGTGCTCCTGCTCGCCGTCGCCCTCCCGGTGATGGTCGGCCTGCACCCGCCCGCGTCGCCGACCCCGTTCGGGCGCGCGCTGGCGTGGGCCTTCGCCGAGGTCCCCGGCGCCATCGCGTTCCGCACGACCAACAAGGCGGGCGCGCTGTGGGCGCTGGCGGTCGCCGTCCTGGCCGGCCTCGGCGCCGCGGCGGCCGCCCGCCGGCCCGGCTGGACCCGGGTGGCCGTGGCGGCGGGCGGTGTCGCGGTCCTGGTCGGCGCGACCGCCCCCGCCTGGACCGGGGACCTGCACCCCACCACGCTGACCGTCCCCGGGTACTGGCGCGCGGCGGCGGCCGACGCCGGCGCGGGCGACCCCGCGACCCGGGTGCTGTTCCTGCCCGGCCAGTCCCTCGCCCGCTACCGCTGGGGCCACGAGGGCGTGGACGACCTCGACGCGGTCCTGTTCGACCGCGAGGTCGTCTGGCGCCCCACCGTCCCCGCGGGCTCGCGGGCGGCGGCCAACGCGCTCGCCGCCCTGGACGTGACCCTCAACGACGGCGGCCTGCCCCCCGGCGCGCTGTCGGCCTTCGCCCGCTACCTGGGTGCCGGGGAGATCCTGGTCCGCCACGACACCGAGTGGGAGCGGGTGGGCGCCGCCCGCCCCGCGGTGCTCGACGCCGCGGTGGCCGCCGAGCCCGGCCTCGAGCCCGCGGCGTCCTACGGTCCGCCGGGGAGCACCACCGTGGCGCCGGCGGGCGGCGGGTCGCTGGTCCGCCCCGACCCGGCCGAGGCCGCGCTGCCGCCCCTGCGCCGCGTGACCGTGGCCGACCCCCGGCCCGTCGTCCGCGCCGAGCCGGCCGCCGGGACCCTGCTGGTCGACGGCGACGGCTTCGCGGTGCCCGCGCTCGCCCGCGCCAGGCTGCTGGACGGCGCCCCGCCCTTCCGCTACCTGGGCGACCTCGACGCGCCGGGCCTGGCCGCCGCCCTGGCCGACGGGGGCCGGATCGTGCTCACCGACAGCAACCGCCGGCGCACCTGGGACGTGCAGCAGGCGGGCCGCGCGCACTCCCCGACCCTGGCGGCGGAGGACCCGCTGGACCCGGCGACCAGCCGCACGCTGTTCCTGGACCGCGACGCGCAGACGGTGGCGCGCGGGGTCGGGGGGACGGTGTCGGCGACGGCGTCGGGGTCGCCGTTCGCCCCGACCCCGGTCGGCGCCCCCGCGCTCGCCTTCGACGGGGACCCGTCGACCGCGTGGACCTTCGGCGGGTTCGGCACCGCCGACGGCCAGTCGGTCACCCTGCGCCTGCCCGCGCCCGCGCTGGTCAGCCGGCTCACCCTGGACCCCACCCGCGAGGCCGGGGTCCGCATCGCCGCCGTGCGCGTCACCCTGGGCGGGCGCAGCGTCGACCGGCCCCTGCCCGGCGACGGCGCGGTCACGCTCGACCTCCCGCCCACGCGCACCGACACGCTGCGCGTCGAGGTCACCGCCACGCGCGGGGCGGGCCAGAACCCGGTCGGCTTCCGCGAGATCGCCGTGCCCGGCGCGCGCGTGGACACCGTGGCCCGCCTGCCGCGCACGCTCGCGGTGCTGGCCGCGCAGCTCGACGGGCCCGGGCGCGCCGCCCTCGCCGCCGCGCCCTCGACGTGCTGCTCACCCGCGAGGCGGGCGAGCGCGACGACCCCGCGACGACGAGGAGCGCCGCCTGGACCGCGAGATCGAGCTGCCCGCCCCGCGCTCGTTCACCGCGTCAGGGGTGGCGGCACCCGGGCCGGGCCTGCCCGACGCGGCGCTGGACCGGCTGGCCGGCGCCGACGGGCCGGTGCGCGCGGCGGCCTCGTCGCGGCGGGACGGCGACGTCGCCCGGCGCGCGGCGGCGGCGCTGGACGGCGACCCGGCGACCGGCTGGGAGCCGGACCCCGCCGAGGCCGAGCCGTGGCTCGAGGTGCGCTTCCCCGAGCAGCCGGTGACCGCCGTGCGCCTGGACCAGCCCGCGGCGGGCGGGATCGCCGAGGTCGCGATCGCCGTGGGGGACGCGCCGCCGGTGCGGGCGGTCCTCGGGCCGGGGTCGACGGCGGTGCCGCTGCCCGGGATCCTCGCCGACCGGCTACGCGTCACCGTCGTGCGGCGGGCGGGGCTGCCCGGCGAGCCGGAGCGGGTGGTGCGCCTCGACGAGGTCGGCCCCGGCGACCTGCGCATCGAGCCGCCCGACCCGGGCGCGCCGCTGCCGTGCGTCCCGGCCTACCGCGCCGGCGGGGCGCTGCGGTCGATCCGCCCGGCGGGCACCTGGGCCGACCTGGAGGCGGGGGCGCCGCTGCCGTTCACGGGCTGCGACGGGCCCGTGGCGCTGGCCGCCGGGCCGGTGCGGCTGCGCGCGGAGGACGGCTGGCTGATCGACGCCCTGCACCTGCGCGGCGAGGGCGCGCGCGCGCTCCCGCCCCGTGCCCGCCCTGGAGGTCGACCGGCGCGCCCCGACCGCGATGACCGTCCGCGCCGGAGCCGCGGCGGGGTCCTGGTGGCTGGTGAGCGGCCAGGCCCACGACGACCGCTGGACCGCCACCCTGGACGGGCGCGACCTCGGCCCGCCGGTGCTCCTGGACGGCTACGCCGCGGCATGGCGCGTGGACGCGCCGGACGGCGGCCGCGTCGAGCTGCGCTACGGCCCCCAGCAGGCCGCCGAGGTCACCCGCGCCGCCTCCGCACTCGCCCTGGCCGCCTGCGCCGCCGCCGCCCTCCGCCCCTCGCCCCGGCGAGGACCCCGCCGCCGCACCGCGGGGTCGGGTGGGCTCCCGGCGCGCCGCGGCGGCGGCGCGGTGGGGGGGGGGGATGAGGCGGCGCGGGTCGTGGTGGTGGGGGCTGGCGCCGGTGCTGCTGTGGGCGGTGCTGGACTGGCCCGGGGCGGTCGCCGGGGTCGCGCTGGCGCTCTGGCACCTGCTGGCGCCGCCCCCGCCGCGGGCGCTGGTGGCCGCCGCGCCGCGCTGCTCGGCCTGGTGCCGGTCGCCTGGCTGGCCGCGGGCATCCCGGCCGGGGTGGACCTGAACCCCGCACTGGTGGGCCGGCGGCCCGCCGCGGCGTGGCTGGCGGCGCGGCGCGGTCCTGCTGGTCGTCGGCGTCGTGCGCGACGTCGCCGGCGGGTCAGCCGCCGAGGCGGGCGACGATGCCGTCGAGGAGGGCCGCGGCGTCGGCGGGGACAGGTCGCGGGCGCGCACCGACAGGGTGCTGGGGCCGCCGGGAACGCCCGCCGCGCCGATCGCCACCGCTGACCGCCCGCGGGCGACCGGCAGGAAGTCCAGGCGCGTGACGCCGGGCAGGTCGTGGCGCCCGACGTTGGACACCAGCAGCGAGTCGGCGAAGCGGTCGGCCACGGGGCGAGCAGGCGCGCCGCCCGCGCACCGACCAGGGCGTAGGGCTCGCGCGGGTCGGCCAGCGCCGCGGCGACCGCCCCGGCCACGTCCCCCCGGCGTCGACGTCGACGCGCCGGTAGCTCGCTACGTTGCCCGCGACGGGGCGCCCCCGGCCCCGGCGCGCGGCCCGCCGACCCCGACCGACACCCCCACCCGCAGCCAGCGCCCGCCGCGGGCGCGGCTGCGCGCCGCGCCAGCCGCCGCGGCCGCCGCCGCCAGCCGCGCCGTCACGCCCCCGCTCCCGCGGAGCAGCGCGGGGTCGACGGCGCGGACGGCCACGGAGTCCCCGCGCGGGGGCGAGGGGGACGGTGCGATGCGCGCGGCGGGCCGCAGGAGGCGCGCCAGGGCGGGCCACGGGGAGGCGGGGGCCCGGGGGGACGGGGCGGCGCGGGGTCGGGGACGGGGCCCCCACCAGCGCGCCGAGCAGCGCCACCACCCCCAGCCCGTCGAAGGCCGCGTGGTGGGCCGCGACGGCCACGCGCCGGCCCCCGCCCCCCACACCACCCGCCAGGGCGCCTCGCCGTCCAGCGCGAACCGGCGCAGGAGCCCCGCCGCGTCCAGCGGGTCACCAGCCGTCTGATCGACCCGCGGCGCCGCCCCCGCACCCAGCCGTCGGGCCCCAGCCGCGACCCCGCCACCGGCACCCGGTCGCAGACCGCCGCGACCCGCCCGGCCAGGTCGCCCACCGGTACGCCCAGCGTGGCCGCCGCCACCACCACCCAGGCCGTCCGCCGGTCCGGCCCCGCCAGCAACCCCCGCGCCTGCCACGTCGGGGCCACCACCCCGCCGCCGCTGCCCCCAGCCCCGTCCGGCGCCCCGCCGGAACCCGCCCCGCCCGCGCCCGGCCCCCCGCCGCCCACCGCGCCCGGCGGGGCGCCGTCAGCCACCCGACTCCACCCGCCGCCGCAGGCGGGCCAGCGCCACCCGGAACACCAGGCCCAGCACGACGGCGGTGCCGCGGTCCAGGACCCGCCCGGCGGGGCCCGGCCGCGGCTCGTAGCGCAGCTCCCAGTCCAGCACGGTCCCCGCGCCGGCGTCGCGCAGCGCGGGCTGCCCGCGCATGCTGCGCGCGACGAGCGGCGGGTCGGTGACCACGACCGCGAACGAGCGCCCCTCCTCCCACACCGCGAAGCGCTCGTGGTGGGGCCGCCCGACCACCAGCGTGAGGAGCCGCCCCCCGCCCACCCGGGGCGCCCCTCCGGGCACGGCGACGTCGCGCACCCCGGGGAACCACGCCGGCCAGGTCGGGAAATCACACAGCGCCGCCCACACGCGTGCCCGCGGCGCGGAGATGGCGATCTTCCAGCGCAGGACCGTCATCTTCCCCATCGATTGGATGGTGAATAGCACAGGTCCCCCGGCAGGATGAGATCGTTGCACGAACGCCTCCCCCCGCAGACCGAGATCCCCCAAACGGGCGGTGATGGCTTTGGTCACTTCTCCCACACCGTGTACGGTAACCGGCGGTCGGCGTGGGTCCACCCGACCGGGGCGGGTCGGGGGCGCCGAGGGCCGGCGGTGTGCCCGCTCTGCAGGTGCGCGACGTGGTGGGCGGGATGCGGCGCGTCCTCGTGCCCGGACAGGAGTTCTCGCTGGTGCAGCACGCGACAGAGCAGGCGACCACCCGGGTGGCGGCGGTCGGCATCGCCCTCCCCGAGCGGCGCCAGACCACCGACGAGCTCCTCGCCACCCGGCGCCACCGCTTCCCCCTCCCGTTCCAGCAGCACACGGGCATCGCCGAGCGGCGCGTCTGCGGCCCCGGCGAGGACTCCGGCACGCTGGCGGTGGGCGCCGCGCGCGACGCCCTGGCGCACTGGGGCGGGGACCCGGCGGGCCTGGGGATGGTGGTGAGCTGCAGCATCACCCGGTACCGCGGCGAGGACGCCTACGACTTCGAGCCGGGCTACGGCTTCGCGGTCAAGGAGGCCATCGGGGCGCACGACGCCCTGCACTTCGACGTGAACAACGCGTGCGCCGGCATGCTGACCGGCGTCCACCTGGTGGACAACTTCATCCGCCGCGGGGTGGTCCGCAGCGGGCTGGTGGTCAGCGGGGAGCGGATCACCAGCCTGGCGGCCAACGCCGCGCGGACCATCCGCAGCTACACCAGCAAGCAGCTGGCGAGCCTGACGCTGGGTGACGCGGGGGCCGCCGTCGTCCTGGAGCGGGCCCCCGACGGCGCGCCCGGGCTGTTCTCGGAGGTGACCACCTACGCCGAGCACGCGGACCTGTGCATCGGCAGGCCCGACCCGGACGCCCCCGGCGCGCGCATGGACACCGACGGGTCGGGGATCCACCGCGCGGCGATCCTCTCGGCGCCCAGAACCATTCTTCGCTCGATGGAGCGCAACGGTTTCACTCCCGACGACGTCGACCACGTCATCCCCCATCAGACCTCCGTCCCCGCCATTCGCGCGGGCATCAAGCACACGGAGCGCAAGGTCGGGACGTACGCCAAGAACGTGATCTACAACGTGGAGAAATTCGGCAACACCTCGTCCACGACCCATTTCGTCGCGTTGCATGAATGCCTGAATGACGGGCGGGTGAACGAAGGTGACCGCGTGGTGATGTTGTGCTACGCGTCCGGTCTGACCGTGGGCGTGACCGGGTTCCCCATCGACGGGATCGCGGTGGACCATGCGCGCAGCGCTTGAGGCGGTCGGCACCGTCCTGCCGGCGGCGGGCGACGACACCTCGTCGACCGGTCTGGCCGCCGCCGCGGCGGGACGGGCCCTGGCCGCCGGCGCGGTCGACCCCGACGACGTCGGCATGATCGTCAACGCGGCCGTCTACCACGACGACAACGTGATGGAGCCGGCCAACGCGACGTTCGTCCAGCGCGCCCTCGGCGCCAACCTGCAGGTCGGCGTGGTCAAGGGGGCGGGCACGCTCGCCTTCGACCTGACCAACGGCGGGGCCGGGCTCCTGACCGGCCTCCAGGTGGTGGCCGGCTTCGTGGAGACCGGGGACATCGCCCACGGCCTGGTGGTCACGGGGGACGTGGACCCCACCCCGGGGGTGTCGCAGGGGCTCGCCCACGTCCCCGCCGGCGCCGCGGTGCTCGTGGGGCCCGGGACCGGGGAGGAGGGCTTCGCCGCCTTTTGCGAGCGCAGCTACCCGGAGTTCGCCGACCTCTACCGCGCCAGCCTGGACTGGGACGGCCGGCACCACGCCGTGCACGTCCACGAGGACCAGACCTGGGCGGAGCGCTGGCTGGGCTGCGCGGAGGATGCGCTGAAGGCGTTCCTCGACGACCGCGGGCTCGCCCCGGCGGAGGTCGACCTGCTGGTCACCGCCCCGCCGCAGCCCGACGCCGGCGCGGAGCTGTGCCGCCGCGCGGGGCTCGACCCCGCCCGGCTGGTGCTGCCGCCCGACGCTGGCGGGCCGCTGCACACGGCGGGGCTGGGCATGGCCCTGGCCGCGGCGATGGCGGAGCCCGCGTGGGAGCGCGCACGGCGGGTGCTGCTGCTCGCCGGCGGGGCGGGCATCACGATCACGATCGCTGAGTACCGCGGGAGGGCGACCCGGTGACCGCCATCGCGCGCGCGGCGGAGCACACGGCCCACCGGCCCCCCGGGCCGGTCCGGCTGCTGAACTCCCTGGGGCGCAGGGCGGACCACCTCGGCCCCCTCGGCCGCCTCGACGCCGACGAGATGCTGCGCGACGCGCGGCGTCGCACCGGGCTGTCGGACCTGGGTCCCGACACCGACGAGGCCTACCCGCGGCTGATCGACGCGCTCAACACCGAGGGGCGGCTCACCACCCTGGGCCGCCTGGTGCTCGCGCGCATGCTGCGGTCGTTCCTCGCTCAGCGGCTGCGCGTCGTCGAGGCGCACCGCCGCCTCCCCGAGCTGTCGGCCGCGAGGGTGCACCGGCCGCTGTTCGTGGTCGGCTACTGGCGCACGGGCACGACGCTGCTCCACAACCTGCTGTCGCAGGCCGACGGCGCCCGCCCGCTGCTGGGCTACGAGGCGTCCGACCCGGTCCCGCCGGCCCTGGGCGGCGGGATCGCGGGCTGGGGTCCCGACATGCGCGGCCCCCGCTACGACCTCACCCTGCGCGGGATGTACTACCTCGCCCCCGACCTGTCCTCCATCCACGACGAGGGCACGCACCAGCCGACCGAGTGCCTCCAGCTGCTGTGCCGCAGCTTCGCCACGCTGCACTACCCGTCGATGGTCAACGTGCCGTCCTACGAGCGCTGGCTGTGGGAGCAGGAGGTCGAGACCTTCGACGCGGTCTTCGCGCTGCACCGCATGCAGCTGCAGACGCTGCAGGCCGACGGGCGGCCCGGCTACTGGGTGCTGAAGTCGCCCGCCCACCTGGGCACGCTGGCGGCGCTGCTGAAGGCCTACCCCGACGCGGCGGTGATCCAGACCCACCGCGACCCGGCCAAGGTCCTCGGCTCGCTGTCGTCGCTGGTCGCCCGCGGCATCGGGCTGCTCGCCGAGGAGCCCGAGCCCCGCACCGTGGGCCGCCAGGTGCTGGAGCGGACCGAGCGCACCCTGGACCAGGTCGAGCGCACGCGCGCGCAGGTCGGCGGCGACCGCATCCTGGACGTGCGTTACGCCGACCTGCTGCGCGACCCCGTCGCCGTGGTCGGCGCGATCCACAACCACTTCGGCTACCCCCTGTCGGCGGCGTCGGAGAGCCGGATGCACCGCTGGCTGGCGGACAACCCCAAGGGCAAGCACGGCGCGCACCGCTACTCGCTGGAGCAGTTCGGGCTGGATCGCGGGGCGGTGGAGCGGTTCGCCGCCCCGTACCGCGACCGGTTCGGCGTCCCTCCCGAGCCGCCCGGCGCCTGACGTGCACGGACGAGAGGGCTAGGAGGGCACGTGGACGACGGCGACCTGCTGACGCAGTTCCGGGGCATGCTGCACGAGGAGTTCAGCATCGAGCCCGACCGGGTGCGGCGGGACTCGCGGCTGGTGGACGACCTGGGCCTGGACTCCCTCGACCTGGTGTCGGCGTCCCTCGCCATCGAGGACCGCTGGGGCGTGCGGCTGGAGGACGAGGACCTCGCCGCCATCGCCACCGTGGGCGACGCCATCGACTGGGTGCGCCCGCGGCTCCAGCAGGGCGCCGTGTGAGCCTTGCCACCCGCGACGCCGTCCGCGGGGTGCCGCGCCCCGTGCGGCTGCTCAACGCGGTCGGGCGCCGCGCGGGCGACCGCGGGCCCCTGGGGCCGCTGGACGCCGACGACATGCTGCGCGACGCGCGGCGCCGGACCGGGCTGTCGGACCTGGGCCCGGACACCGGGGACGCGCTGGGCCGCCTGGTCGACGCCGTGAACGCCGAGGCCCGCCTGACCGCGCTGGGCCGCCTGATCGTCAACCGCATGCTGCGGACCTTCGTCGCCCAGCGGCTGCGCATCGTCGCCGAGCACCGGCGCTCGCCGGCGCTGGCGGCCACGCCGGTGGTCCGGCCGATCTTCGTGGTCGGGTACTGGCGGACGGGCACGACCCTGCTGCACAACCTGCTCGCCCAGGCCGACGGGGCGCGGCCGCTGTACATGCACGAGGCCGTCGACCCGATCCCGCCGGCCCTGCGCGGCACCGCCCGCGACACCCGCCCGCTGCAGTTCGGGCTCCAGCAGCGCGGGCTGTACTACCTGTCGCCCGAGATCACCCGCATCCACGACTTCAGCGGTGGGCCGGCCGAGTGCCTGCGCCTGCTGGGGCGCAGCTTCGTCAGCCACCTGTTCCCCCACATGGTCCCGGCCGCGTCCTACGAGGACTGGCTGTGGGGGCTCGACGACGCGGCCCTCGCCCCCGTCTACGCCCTGCACCGGATGCAGCTGCAGACCCTCCAGGCCGACGGGCGGCCGGGGCACTGGGTCCTGAAGTCGCCCGCGCACCTGCCGACCCTCGGCGCGCTGCTCGCGGCCTACCCCGACGCCACCGTGGTGCAGACCCACCGCGACCCCGCGAAGGTGCTGGGGTCGCTGTCCTCGCTCGTGTCGGTCGGGGTCGGCCTGCTGGCGGACGCGCCGGACCCGCGCACGATCGGGCGCCAGGTGCTGGCCCGGACCGAGCGCACGCTGGCGGTGGTCGACCGCACGCGCGCGGCGCTGGGCGACCGCGTCGTCGACGTGCGCTACGCCGACCTGGTCCGCGACCCGGTCGGCGTGGCCGCAGGTGTCCAGGAGCGCGCGGGCCGCTCGCTGTCGGCGGCGGGCGAGGCGCGGATGCGGGCCTGGCTGGCCGCCAACCCGCAGGGCAAGCACGGCGCCCACCACTACTCGCTGGCGCAGTTCGGGCTGGACCCCGCGGCCGTGGAGCGGTTCGCTGGTCCCTACCGGGAGCGCTACGGCATCCCCGCGGAGAGCGCGGCACCGGCCGGCGCCCTGCCGGGCGCACAGGTCTGACAGGAGGCGGCTCATGAAGGCGGGCGAACCCATCGTCATCACCGGCATCGGCCCGGTCACCCCCGTCGGCGTCGGGCTCGAGGACTTCTGGCAGGGGCTGGTGAAGGGCCGCAGCGGCGCGCGCCTGCTGTCCGGCCCGGAGTTCGACGACCTGCGCGTGCGCATCGCGGCGCCGGTCGACGTCGACGTGAGCGCGTTCCTGGAGCCCGAGGTCGCGCGCCGGATGGACCGCACCAGCCACCTGGCCGTGATCGCCGCCGAGCTGGCGCGCGCCGACTCGGGGCTGGGGCGCGGCGACCTCGACGACACCCGTGTGGGCGTGGTCGTCGGGTCGGGCATCGGCGGGTGGGCGACGCTGGCGAACGGCCTCCAGGGCATGTTCGAGCGCGGCCCGCTGCGCGCGCGGCCCGAGATCATCGGCCTGGGGATCGCCAACGCCGCGGCCGGCGCGGTCGGCCAGCAGCAGGGCGCCCGCGGCCCGACCGAGTGCGTCGCGACCGCCTGCGCGACCGGCGGGCACGCCGTCGCCCGCGCCGTCAGCCTGCTGCACGCCGGCTACGCCGACGCGGTGCTGACCGGCGGGACGGAGGCGGTCATCACACGCAGCGGCCTGGCCGCATTCGCGGCCGCGCGCACGCTGTCGGCGCGCCACGACGCTCCGGAGCTCGCCTCGCGGCCCTTCGACGTCGGCCGCGACGGGTTCCTCCTCGCCGAGGGCGCGACCGTCCTGGTGCTGGAGCGCGAGTCCGACGCCCGGGCGCGCGGCGCGCGGATCTACGCCAAGGTGACCGGCATCGGCCTGTCGGGCGACGCCTACCACTACATGGCGCCGGAGCCGGAGGGCGCCGGGGCGGAGCTGGCCATGCGCAACGCCATCCGCGACGCGGACCTGGAACCCGGCGACCTGACCCACGTGA
This sequence comes from Egibacteraceae bacterium, assembly GCA_030447925.1. Taxonomy (GTDB): domain Bacteria; phylum Actinomycetota; class Nitriliruptoria; order Euzebyales; family Egibacteraceae; genus JAUJNX01. The sequence goes on from JAUJNX010000011.1 coordinate 107,504, forward strand.
ACGCGCACGCGACGTCCACCCCGTCGGGCGACCGGGCCGAGGCGTCCGCGCTCCTGCGCGTCTTCGACGGGGCGCCGCCCCCGGTCTACGCGCCCAAGTCGGCGCGGGGCCACCTGCTCGGCGGCGCGGGCACCACCGAGATCGCCGCGTCCGCCCTCGCCCTGTCGACCGGGTGCTGCCCGGCACGCTGAACCTGGAGCAGCAGGACGACGCCTGCGCCCTGCCGGTGGCCACGACCACCCAGGACATCGGCGCCGGCGGCCACGCCATCTCGAACTCGTTCGGCTTCGGCGGGACGAACGTCACCGTCGCGCTGTCGGCCGCCTGAGCCGGGCGGCGCCCACGGTCGCCGTCCCGGCGGCCCGGGCACCGACCGCGCGCAACCGCGACCGCCCCGAGCCCGCGGCGCGCCCGTCGAGCACCCGGGGCAGCACCGCCGCGGCGGCGGCCACCCCGTCCTCGGCGGCGAGGCGGGCGCCCGCGGCGGCCGCGCGGTCGCGCATCCCCGGGTCGGACACCGCGACGCGGATGCCGGCGGCGAGGCGCCCGGCCTCCAGCCGCCGGGCGGGCAGCGGGTCGGGCCCGACGCCCTCGCGGGCGGTGCGCGCGGCCCAGAAGAACTGGTCGGCGAAGAACGGCACGGCGAACGACGGGACGCCGGCGCGCACCGCGGTCGCGGTCGTGCCCGCACCGCCGTGGTGGACGACGGCGGCGCAGCGGGGGAACAGCCAGTCGTGGGGGACCTCGCCGACGACGTGGAGGTCCTCGCCGTCGGCCTCCAGCCCGGCCCAGCCGGCGGCGACGATGCCGCGGCGGCCCGCCCTGCGCAGGGCGTCGACCACGATCGCGCTGGTGCGCCGCGGATCGCGCGGGCGCATGCTGCCGAAGCCCACGAACACCGGCGGGGGCCCGTCCTCCAGGAACGCCGCGAGCTTGGGGTCCGGCTCCCAGTCCCGCCGGACCCGAAGGGTCCAGTACCCGCACAGCCGCGCCTCCGGCGGCCAGTCGGCCGGGCGGGGGACCAGGTTGGGGCTGAAGCCGTAGAGGACCGGGACGCGCTCGCGCATGAGGCTGCCGACGAAGTCGACGTCGCGGCGGGGCGGCAGGCCCAGGACGTCGCGCCGGAAGGCGTTGAGGCCGCGGCGGAACGGCAGCTCCAGCGCCACGGCGCCCAGGCGCGCGCTGGCCACGTTGCCCCACGGTCCCAGGTCGCGCAGCAGGGGGAAGGCGGGGAACGCGCGCGTGGGGTGGATCGGCTGGAGGAACGCCCCGATGTAGGGGATGCCGCGGGCCTCGGCGACGTGGTACGCGCTGACGCCCAGGACCGAGGCGATGACCGCGTCGGTGCCGTCGGTCGCGGCCAGCACGCCCTCCGCCACCTTCAGCGACAGCGGCCCGAGCGCCTCGACGAGCCGGGCCATGAAGGCGATCGGGTTGCGCCCCGACTCCAGCCAGGACACGCCCTCCTCAGACCCGAGCAGGACCGCGGGGTCGTAGTCGATCGGGGAGAACGACAGGCCCCGCGACTCGACGACGGGCCGGAACTCCTCCTGCGCGGCGATCCGGATGTCGTGGCCCGCCGCCGCCAGGCCCTCGCCGAGCCCGATGTAGGGCTGGACGTCCCCGCGCGAGCCGATCCCCACGATCGTGATGTGCATGCGGCAGAGCCTAGGAGCCCGTGGCGGTGCGTACATCGGCAGAGTACTCTGCGCCGCAGAGCGGTGGGCTCCCTGCGCGGCCGCTAGCGTGCTGGCCGTGCGCCCTCCCAGCCGGGCGGCCCCGGAGGTCGCCGACCCGCCCCGGTCCCGCGCGCCGGCCACGGCGCCGGTGCCCGCGCGCGCCGTCGTGCTGCCCGGGCTGCTGCTCCTGGCCGGGTCGTTCCTGCTGTTCATGGCGCTGCTGCTGCCCCTGGTGGTCGCTCCGGCGCTCCGCCTCCTGCCGCTGGACCGCTTCAGCGTCACCAGCTCGGAGGGCAGCGGCACCTACACCTCCCCGCGCACCGGCGACCTGGTGTCCACCGACGACCTGCGCCACACCACCACCGTGCGCGGGGACGTGGACCGGGGCTCCGACGAGGTCGCGGTCTGGCAGGTGTTCGCCACCACCGAGGACGTCGCCCCCTCGGTCGACGCGGCGGACCGGGTCCTGGACGAGCTCCAGGAGACCGTCGCCCTGGACCGCCGCACGGCGCGCGCGGTGTCCTGCTGCGGGGAGGACCCGCCGCACGAGGGCCTGACCCTGCGGTTCCCGCTGGACGCAGGCCCCGGACCCCACGACCTGTGGGACCCCCACCTGCGCGCCGCGCGCCCCGCCGCCCTGGCGCGCAACGATCGCGTCGGCGGCCTGGATGTCGCGGTCTACGTCCAGCGGGTGGAGCCGACGCCCGTCGCGTCGGGCGGCGCCCGGGGCACCCTGGTCTACGCGGCGGACCGCGAGGTGTGGGTCGAGCCCGTCACCGGGCTGATCGTGCGGGTGGACGAGAACCTGCGCTGGACGCTGGAGGGCCCTGGCGCCCCCTCGCGGCCCTACCGGTCCGCGGACCTGACCTGGTCGGCGGCGTCGGTGGGCGAGGCGGTGGCCGAGGCCGGCGCCCTGCGCACCGATCTGCGCCGCCTCACCGTCGACGGCCCCGTCGCCGCCCTGGTCCTGGGTGCGATCCTGCTCGGCGCGGGCATCCGCGCGACCGCCCGGGTCCGGGCCCGCGGTCGCGTCCGGGCGGGTTACACCCCTCGGACCGGGGCAACGTGACCTCCTCGATGCGGAGGGCGTCGCCTTCGCCACGCTCGGACGGTTCAGAAGGGGAGACGGGCATGTCGGACGGTAAGACGGTGGAGGATTTCGACTCCTGGCAGGGGTCGCGGGTGATCGCGGGCGACGGGGAGGCGATCGGCACGCTCGAGGAGGTCTACCACGACGTGGGCGGCGGGCGCCCGCGCTGGGCCGTCGTGCGCCTGGGCGACGGCAGGCTGAGCTTCGTGCCGCTCACGGGCGCGCGGCAGCAGGGCGGCGACGTGCGCATCCTCGTCGGGCGGCGGTCGGTGGACGAGGCCGCCGTCACGCTGCCCCCCACCGGCCAGCTGACCGCCCAGGAGGAGGAGCGCCTGGACGCCCACTACGGCGGCCCGGCCGCGGGCGACCTGGAACTGGTGGTCGCCGAGGAGCAGCTGCACGTCAGCACCGCCCCCCGCGCCGCCGGCGTGGTGCGCGTGCGCAAGGTCATCGTCACCGAGGACGTCACGGTCACCGTCACGCTGCGGCGCGAGGAGCTGCGCCTGGAGCCCGTCGCCCTGCCCGACCCGGTGCCCGCGTCGCCCGACGCCGCGGTCGATGGCGCGTCCCTCGACGAGGTCGAGAGCACGCTGCTGGACGTGACCCTCTACGAGGAGGTGCCGGTCGTGCAGCGCCGCGTCGTGCCGCGCGAGCGGGTGACCGTGCGCCGCACCGTGGTCGCCGACCAGGTGCAGATCACCGAGCCCGTGCGCCGCGAGCAGGTCGCGGTCGACGAGGAGACCATCCCCTCGCCCTGAGCACGCCCGCCGGGGACGCCCGGCGACGACCACCGGTGGGACCGGTGAGAACGGGAGCACTACGCGATGTCAGACCTGCCGGTCACCAGCGGGGCGGACGGGGAGCGGGCACCCACGGGCCTGCGCACGGACCGCGGGACCACCACGATCGCCGACGGCGTCGTGGCCAAGATCGCGGCCCTCGCCGCCCGCGAGGTCCGCGGCGTGGTGCAGATGGGCGGGGGTGCGTCCAACGCGCTGGGCGGCGTGGTGGGCCGCCTGCGCGGCCAGGAGCACACCACCGCCGGGGTGGGGGTGGAGGTCGGTGAGACCGAGGCGGCCGTGGACCTCGCGGTCCGCGTGCGCTACCCGGAGCCGATCAAGCGCGTCGCTGACGAGCTCCGCGAGCGCGTCACCGAGCGCATCGAGTCGATGACCGGCCTGTCGGTCGTCGAGGTGAACGTGCAGGTCGCCGACCTGGTCTTCCCCGGCGAGTCGTCCGAGGACGAGGCGCAGGCGGGCGCACCCCGCGTGCGCTAGACCGCCGGTTCGGCCGGGGCGGGGGCGTCCAGCAGGAGGCCCAGCCCCGGCCACCGCTTGACCAGCCGCACCCTGGTCTCGTCGTCCTCGCGGATGAACTGGAAGTCGTCGACCAGGGCCTCCATGAGGTACAGGCCCCGGCCGGACTCGGCCTCCAGCTCGACGTGGTCGGGCGGGTCGGGCACGGTCGTGGCCCAGGTGCCGTGGTCGGAGACCTCGACCTCGCAGCCGTCGCCGTCCATGGCCATCGACACCGAGTAGGCGGCGCTGCCGTGCGCATGGCGCACGGCGTTCGAGCACGCCTCGCTGAGCGCCAGCTCGATGTCGGAGCTGGCCTCCAGCGGCGCGCCGACGTTGTCGAGCAGGTCCTTCACGATGGTCCGCAGCAGCGGCACCGAGCGGGCGTCACGCGGGAAGGACAGGCGCAGGCTGATCTGCACGACGCTCCTTCGCGCTCCTGGTGGGGCTGCTGCCATGGCGCAGCTACCTGTACCCGTTTCCGCGCGGAATCGGCGCGTTCTGTCGAACATTCACAGGGTGGCCCGGATCACGAGCAGGGCCAGGTCGTCGCGCTGGGTACCGGACTGAAAGCTGCGTATGCTCTCGATCAGTCTCGTGACGATCGCCTGGGCCGAACGGCCCGCCGCCGCCTCCAGCGTCGCCCGCAGGCGACCCTCGCCGAAGAGCTGGTCGCCCGACCGCGCCTCGGTGGCGCCGTCGGTGTAAAGGACCAGGGCGTCGCCGGGTGCCAGGCGCAGGCCGACGTCGTGGAACTCGGCGTCGTCCAGGACGCCGACCAGGCTGCCCGGGCGCCCGACGGCGTCCACGGTCCCGTCCGCCCGCAGCACGTAGGGGGGCGGGTGCCCGCCGACGGCCAGGGTGACGGTGGCGCCGGCCCGCCCCTCGCCCGCCTGCAGGACGCCGAACACCGCCGTGATGAAGGGCCGCGCGGTGTCCTGGCGCAGCATGGTCTCGTTGAGCAGGGCCAGCAGGACCGACGGGCGGCGCGCACGGACGCTGCCGACCTGGAGCGTGTGGCGCGCGAGCGACGTGACCCCGGCAGCCTCCGCGCCCTTGCCGCACACGTCGCCGATGGCGAACGCCCACTCCTCGTCCCGGCCGGTGGGGAAGACGTCGTAGAAGTCCCCGCCCACCTCCAGCCCCGCGCCGACGGGCAGGTACACCGCCGCCAGGTCCAGTCCGGGGACCTCCGGCAGGCCGGGCGGCAGCAGGTTGGCCTGCAGCACGTGGGCGAGCTCGGCGTTGCGGCGGGCCGCCGCGGCGAGCTCGCGCTCGTCGCGGCTGCGGCTGGTCACGTCGGTGACGGCCGCGACCCCGGCCACCACCTGACCCAGGGGGTCGCGCACGGGGCCGGCGTTGATCTCCAGCGTGCTGCGCGACCCGTCGGACCAGCGCAGGTCCACGCGCTCGTTGCGGACGGTCTCGCCCCGCTGGACCGCGCGGGCGAGCGGCCAGTCCTGCGCCGGCAGCGGGGTGCCGTCGGGGCGGCTGGCGTCCAGCCGGCCGTAGGCCGCGACGTTGTCGAACTCCTCGAAGGGGTCGCGGAAGATGTCGTCCACGGCGGCGTTGCGCTTCACGACCCGCCCCGACGGGGCCTCGGCCAGGATCACCCCGACGGGGATCTGGTCCAGCAGGGCGCTGAGGCGCTCGGTCTCCAGCTGGGCCCGCGCCGCCTCGCGGTCGCGCTCCGCCAGCGCCCGCCGGGCCTCGCCGTGCGCCCGCGCGTTGTCCACGGCCAGGCCCGCACGGCGGCCGAGGTCCTCCGCGATCGCCAGCTGGTCCGCGCGGTAGGGCACGCCCTGCTCCCGGGTCAGGGTCATGGCGCCGATCGTGCGCCCCCGCGCCGTGAGCGGCGTGATCAGCCCGGTGTCCACGTGCAGGTCGCGGAGCGCGGCCAGCAGCGCGTCGTCCCCGCGCGCCGAGGTGACGAGGACCTCGTCGGGGATGGTGGGGAACAGCTGGGTGGCACCGGTGGCGACCACCGCCCCCGCCCCGTAGGGCATGTCGAGGTCGACGGGCCGCGCGGCGAGCAGCGCGCGCGTCGCGGCCAGCCCCTCCGGGTCGCGGTGGCGCAGCGCCGCCTGGCGCAGGCGGCCGTCGTCGTCGCGCAGGTGGACCACGCCGCCGCCCGCCAGCCGGGGCACGACCAGGTGCGCCAGCTGGTCGAGCGTCTCGTGCTCGTCGAGGCTGCCCGCCAGCAGCGCGCTGGCGTCGGCCAGGAAGGTCAGCCGCTCACGCGACGCCCGCTCCGCCTCGAACAGGCGGCTGCGCTCCAGCGCCAGCGCCGCCTGCCCCCCGACGGCCAGCAGCAGCGCCTCCTCGTCCGCGGCCAGCGGGCCGGGCTGGGGGAAGCCCAGGGCGAGCGACCCGTGGACGCGGTCGCCGATCAGCATCGGGACCGCGACGAACGAACGCTGCGCCATCCCCGCCGCGTCCGGCGGGAGGTCCGCCGCGTCGGGGCTCGACCCGTCGCGGGCGAGCACGGGCAGGACCAGCGGGCGGCGGGCGCGCACGACCCCGGCGACCATCAGCGGGGCGTCCAGCGGGATCCGGCGCCAGCGCTCCAGGAACGCCGCCGGGTACCCGACGCTCCCCGCCAGGTCCAGCGCCGTGCCCCCGTCGTCGAGCAGCGCGACCAGGGCGGCGGTCGCGCCGAACATCGCCGCGGCCTGCTCCGCGGTCACGGCCGCGACCTCCCCCGCGCTGTGGGCGGCCGTGACGCGCGCGATCAGCGCGTCGAGCTGGGCGAACCGGTCCGCCGGCGTGGCGGCGGCCGGCGCGAGTGCGGTCGTGCGGTCGGCGGTCATCGCCGACAGCCTGCCGCAGGATGGCCCCGGTCAGCGACCGCGGTGCTCGCCCGGTGGGACCTCGGCGCCGGGGGGCACGACGGCGCGGTGGCCGACCAGGGTCAGGTCGCCACCCCCCGTCCCACCCACCCGGGCGCCCTCCCCGACCGCGGCCTCCTCGTCCAGGATCGCGCGCTGGACGACGGCGCCCGCGCGCACGACGGCGCCGTGCAGCACGACCGCGTCGCGCACCACCGCGCCCGCCTCCACCACCGCCCCGGGCGAGAGGATGCTGCGCTCGACGGTGCCGGCGACCACCGCGCCGCCGGACAGCAGGCTGTCACCCACCGACGCGCCCGCCAGGACGCGGGCCGGCGGGCGCTCGGCCTCCCGGGTGCGCACCGGCCAGCTGCGGTCCTCCAGGTCGAAGGCGGGCTGCGCGCCGAGCAGGTCCTGGTGCGCCGACCAGTAGGCGGGCAGCGTCCCCACGTCGCGCCAGTAGCCGTCGAAGGGTAGCGCCCGCGCGCGGCCCCCCTCCACCAGGCGCGGGAGCAGGGCGGTGCCGAAGTCCTCGAGCCCGTCGTCGCCGGCGTCCTCGGCCAGCTCGTCGAGCAGGTCCAGGGTGGCCTCGGGGGCGAAGGCGAAGACCTCGTCGCTGACCTGGGCGGACGCGGGCTCGTCCGGCTTGTAGCTGTAGGAGGTGATGCGGTCGCCGTCCCCGACCTCGACGACGCCGTAGCGCCCGGCGTCCTCCTTGGCGACCGTGGCGACCGACATGGTCACGTCGCCGCCGCCGTCCAGGTGGGCGGCCACGATGTCGCCGTAGTCCATGCGGTAGACCGCGTCGGCGGACACCACCACGAGGACGTCGGGGGCCTGCTCGCGGACCAGGGCGGCGTTGCGCCAGACCGCGTCCGCGGTGCCCTGGTGCCAGCCGGCCCCACCCGCGCCGAGGTGGGGGTGCAGCACGAGCAGCCCGCCCTCCGTGCGGTCCAGGTCCCACGGGCGGCCGTTGGCCAGGTGGTCCGCCAGGGACACCGGGTTGTACTGCTCGATCACCCAGACGTCGGGGTACCCGCTGTGCAGGCAGTTGCTGAGCGGGAAGTCGACCAGCCGGAAGCGGCCACCGAACGGCACCGCGGGCTTGGCCCGCTCCTCGGTCAGCAGCGCCAGGCGCGAGCCCGCGCCCCCCGCCATCACCAGCACCAGCACCCGCGGCCCCGCCATGTCCGTCCTCCCGCACCGCACGTCCGCCGCGCCCCGCGGCGCGGCCGTTCCCGCTCTACCCGCGGCGAGCCCGGCGGAGTCCCCGCCGGGGAGGTCAGCCTGCCAAGAGGAGGTGCTCGTCCAGCGCCGGGACGCCCGCCGCGCCGTCCGGCATGCGCTCGCGCAGCCCGACGATGCGCTGCGCGCGGGCGCCGTAGCCCAGCGGGGCGGCGACCTCGAGGGCGCGCACGGCGGCGTCGGCCGCGGCGTCGACCTCGTTCAGCAGCAGGTGGGCGGTGGCCAGGTCCGCCAGCGCGTTGGAGCGCCCCACCGGGGCGGCCACCGCCGCGGCGGCGGCGGCCAGGCGGTCCAGCGCCCGGCGGTCGCCCAGCACCGCGCCGCCGAAGCCGGCCGCGTGGTCCCAGCCGATGCCGCCGGCGCCCCAGAACGACAGGACCCCGCGCCCGTCGAACACCCCCACGCGCCCCGTCTCGGGCTGCACCTCGGCCAGGGCCGCCCCGGACCGGCCCAGCCAGCGGCCGAAGGCCTGCCGGTCGCCCACCAGCGCGTGCTCCGCGGCCAGGCGCCCGGCGAGCCACGCCCGCGCGGTCGAGGAGCCGTGGGCGGGCAGGAGCGCGACGGCCTGCTGCAGCAGGCGCAGGGCCACCAGCGAGCCCGCGGGCGCGCCCGACGACACCGCGGAGAGCAGCGCCGCCATCGACCCCAGCGCCAGCGCGTGCAGGACGGGGTCGTCGGCGTCCCTGGCGGCGTCGCGGGCGAAGGACAGGTAGCTGCGCGCCTCCCCGCGCCGCCCCGCGAGGTAGGCCAGCCAACCCGCGAGCGCGGCGGCCTCGGCGGCCAGGCCGCCCAGGCGGGCGCGCAGCGCCGGCGACATGGGGCGGTCCATGCGCGCGCCCAGGTGGTTGACGTGGGCGCGCACGAGCTCCAGCAGCTGCTCGGGCGCCGCGCACTCGAACTGCGCCGCGTAGCTGGCCGTCAGCTCCTCGACGGCGTCCAGCAGGGCGGCGTCGACGGGGCCGCGCCGCTCGACGGTCACCGCCAGCTCGGCCAGGTGGTCGAGCGAGCCGGCCGGCAGGGCCGCCGCCCGGGCGATCACGCTGAAGAGTTCCAAGAGCACGCGGCGTTCCAACCGACCCCCCTATTGGCGACACAACGGACAGAGCGTACACAACTGACTACCCATCCGGTCGGCAAGGCAGCCCCGGGTGGCCAGGAGGTGGACAGGGGGGGGGTGTGCGGCGACGGCGCTGACGACGCGCTAGGGTTCCCCCTCGTCGGCCGCGAGCTGGTCGTCCCCTCCGGGGAACGGACGGACCGGGCCGGCGCGAACGGGACCCGCTGGTGACAGCGGGTTGCAGGAGGCCCGCCACGAGGTATCGTGTGGGTTCCTCCGCCGGTCGAACCGGAGGCCCGCCCGACAGGGAATGGGCGTCACCCGATCGGCGTTGTACGCTTCATCCGCCCCGAAAGCCAACGGCGCTTCACGCGCCGCCGGAACTCGGGGGGAGCGTTGTTGCTCTTTGAGAACTGCACAGTGTGTCAAAAGCCAGTGCACATGCACCCCGCCTTTGGGATCTGCGCCTTTGTTGGTGTGGTGAAATTTGGCGTGGTTTCGTGATTCTGGTTCCGGACAGTTGATTGTTTGTCAGCTGTGTTGGGGCTGGATCGACATCGTGGCCAGGCAGGTTGCCCTTTCCTTTGGGGGTCTGCGCACGGTGGGCTCTTCCGCGGAACCTGTTGGTTTGGGTTTTCTAATGGAGAGTTTGATCCTGGCTCAGGACGAACGCTGGCGGCGCGCCTAACACATGCAAGTCGAGGGAGAACCGCTTTCGGGTGGGGAGACCGGCGAACGGGTGAGTAACACGTGAGGAACCTGCCCTGTAGACCGGAATAACCATGGGAAACTGTGGCTAATGCCGGATATGACCTCCTGTCGCATGGTGGGGGGTGGAAATGGGTTTCCGCTACGGGATGGCCTCGCGGCCTATCAGCTTGTTGGTGGGGTGATGGCCCACCAAGGCGACGACGGGTAGCTGGCGTGAGAGCGCGACCAGCCACACTGGGACTGAGACACGGCCCAGACTCCTACGGGAGGCAGCAGTGGGGAATCTTGCGCAATGGGCGAAAGCCTGACGCAGCGACGCCGCGTGCGGGAAGAAGGCCTTCGGGTTGTAAACCGCTTTCAGGGGGGAAGAAGCGAGAGTGACGGTACCCTCAGAAGAAGCCCCGGCCAACTACGTGCCAGCAGCCGCGGTAATACGTAGGGGGCGAGCGTTGTCCGGAATTATTGGGCGTAAAGAGCTCGTAGGCGGTCCGTTAAGTCGGGAGTGAAATCTCAGGGCTCAACCCTGAAACCGCTTCTGATACTGGCGGACTTGAGGCAGGTAGGGGAAGGTGGAATTCCTGGTGTAGCGGTGAAATGCGCAGATATCAGGAGGAACACCGGTGGCGAAGGCGGCCTTCTGGGCCTGTTCTGACGCTGAGGAGCGAAAGCGTGGGGAGCGAACAGGATTAGATACCCTGGTAGTCCACGCCGTAAACGATGGGTGCTAGGTGTGGGGGTTATCCCTCCTTCCGCGCCGTAGCTAACGCATTAAGCACCCCGCCTGGGGATTACGACCGCAAGGTTAAAACTCAAAGGAATTGACGGGGGCCCGCACAAGCGGCGGAGCATGTGGCTTAATTCGACGCAACGCGAAGAACCTTACCAGGGCTTGAAATATACGCAAAAGCCGCAGAGATGTGGTGTCCTTCGGGGGCGTATACAGGTGGTGCATGGTTGTCGTCAGCTCGTGCCGTGAGGTGTTGGGTTAAGTCCCGCAACGAGCGCAACCCTTGTCCCATGTTGCCAGCGAGTCGTGTCGGGGACTCATGGGAGACTGCCGGTGTCAAACCGGAGGAAGGTGGGGATGACGTCAAATCATCATGCCCCTTACGTCCTGGGCTGCACACATGCTACAATGGCCGGTACAGAGGGCTGCGACCCCGCGAGGGTGAGCGAATCCCAAAAAGCCGGTCTCAGTTCGGATTGGAGTCTGCAACTCGACTCCATGAAGGCGGAGTCGCTAGTAATCGCAGATCAGCAACGCTGCGGTGAATACGTTCCCGGGCCTTGTACACACCGCCCGTCACGTCATGAAAGTCGGCAACACCCGAAGTCAGTGGCCCAACCCTTGTGGGGGGGAGCTGCCGAAGGTGGGGCTGGCGATTGGGACGAAGTCGTAACAAGGTAGCCGTACCGGAAGGTGCGGCTGGATCACCTCCTTTCTAAGGGGTTTGTCGGCATCCTTGTGTGGTGTCGGACTCCGTGGATCACTGGCTAGTCATCGTGTCGGGTGGCGGTTGTCGTTGGGGGGGCTGCCTTCGGGTGGTCGTGACCTTCGGTTGCTGTTGGGCCGGCGTTGGTGGGCACACTGTGCAGCTTTGAGGGCGCGACTGCGTTCTTGGGGCTGGATCGGCGGGCGAACCGCCGGGATCTCCATGTTGGTGGTGGGGGTGTCGGTAGGCGTCTGCTTGTTCGGCGTTGTTCTTTGGGAACTGCATAGCGAGCGCGAGCATCGTCTCGGCAAGTTTTGAAGGGCACTCGGTGGATGCCTTGGCGCTGGAAGCCGATGAAGGACGTTGCAGGCTGCGATAAGCCACGGGGAGCTGCCAAGCGAGCGTTGATCCGTGGATGTCCGAATGGGAGAACCTGGCACCCGTCATGGGGTGTCGTCGGCGTCTGAATGCATAGGACGTCGGATGGGAACCGGGGGAACTGAAACATCTCATTACCCCGAGGAGAAGAAAACAACAGTGATGCCCCGAGTAGTGGCGAGCGAAAGGGGCGCAGCCTAAACCTTTCTGGTGTGATAGCCGGCAGGCGTTGCCAGATGGGGGTCGTGGGACCTGGTGGACTCCGCTGCCGCGGGGTCGCAGAGTTACAAAGTTTCTGGGTAGCCGAACCGGTATGGAAAGGCCGACCGTAGCGGGTAACAGTCCCGTAGGCGAAACCTGTGAGACCTCTGACCGGTGTTCCCAAGTAGTGCGGAGCCCGTGAAATTCCGTGCGAATCTGCGGGGACCACCCCGTAAGGCTAAATACTCTCCAGCGACCGATAGCGGATAGTACCGTGAGGGAATGGTGAAAAGTACCCCCGGAGAGGAGTGAAATAGTACCTGAAACCGAGTGCCTACAATCCGTCGGAGCCTCCTTGGTTGGGGTGACGGCGTGCCTTTTGAAGAATGAGCCGGCGAGTTAGCGATCAGTAGCGAGGTTAACCGGTTGACGGGGAGCCGTAGCGAAAGCGAGTCCTCACAGGGCGTGGAGTTGCTGGTCCTAGACCCGAAGCGGTGTGATCTATCCATGGGCAGGCTGAAGCGCGGGTAAGACCGCGTGGAGGGCCGAACCCACCTAGGTTGAAAACTGGGGGGATGACCTGTGGATAGGGGTGAAAGGCCAATCAAACACCGTGATAGCTGGTTCTCCCCGAAATGCATTTAGGTGCAGCGTCGCGTGTTTCGTGCTGGAGGTAGAGCACTGTTTGGACTAGGGGGCCCAAAAGCTTACCGAATTCAGACAAACTCCGAATGCCAGTACGTGAAGCGCGGCAGTGAGACTGCGGGGGATAAGCTCCGTGGTCGAGAGGGAAACAGCCCAGATCGCCAGCTAAGGTCCCTAAATCGTGGCTGAGTGGTAAAGGATGTGGGACGTCACAGACAACCAGGAGGTTGGCTTAGAAGCAGCCACCCTTTAAAGAGTGCGTAATAGCTCACTGGTCAAGAAGTCCTGCGCCGACAATGTAGCGGGGCTAAGCCACGTACCGAAGCTGCGGCAGTGCACCGTCAACGCGAAAGCGGGTGTGCTGGGTAGGGGAGCGTCGATATTCGGGTGAAGCGGCGGGGGAACCCAGCCGTGGACGTGTATCGAGTGCGAATGCCGGCATGAGTAGCGAATGAGGGGAGGAACCCCTCCGCCGAATGTCCAAGGGTTCCTGGGGAAGGTTCATCCGCCCAAGGTAAGTCGGGACCTAAGGCGAGGCCGCAAGGCGTAGTCGATGGACAACAGGTTGATATTCCTGTACTGGTCCGCAACCGCCAACGGCTGAACCCGTCGCCGATGGTCGTGTCCCTTCGGGGAGATGGCCGGCTGGTGGTGGTAGTAGGTGAGCGATGGGGTGACGCAGGAGGGTATGGCATCCCCGGCGATGGTAGTCGGGGGTAAGTGTGTGTGGTGCGGCCCAGGCAAATCCGGGCTGCGTACACCTGAGACACGACGCCGACGCGGTAAGCGGAAGTGCCAAATCCCATGCTGCCGAGAAAAGCCTCTAGCGAGGTTGTGGGCCACCCGTACCCCAAACCGACTCAGGTGGACAGGTAGAGAATACCGAGGCGATCGAGCGAACTCTGGTTAAGGAACTCGGCAAATTGGCCCCGTAACTTCGGGAGAAGGGGTGCCCTGGGTGGTGACCTCCCTTGCGGAGGGCAGCTGTCCGGGGTCGCAGTGACCAGGCCCAAGCGACTGTTTACTAAAAACACAGGTCCATGCGAAGTCGTAAGACGAGGTATATGGACTGACGCCTGCCGGTGCTGGAACGTTACGCGGAGGGTCAGCCGCAAGGCGAAGCCCCGAAGTTAAGCGCCAGTAAACGGCGGCGGTAACTATAACCGTCCTAAGGTAGCGAAATTCCTTGTCGGGTAAGTTCCGACCTGCACGAATGGCGTAACGACTTGGGCGCTGTCTCGACCAGAGGCTCGGTGAAATTGCAATACGAGTAAAGATGCTCGTTACGCGCGGCAGGACGGAAAGACCCCGGGACCTTCACTACAACTTGGTGTTGGGATCTGGTAGTGCTTGTGTAGGATAGGTGGGAGACTGTGAAGCGGTCACGCTAGTGGTCGTGGAGTCGTCCTTGGAATACCACCCTGGTACTATTGGGTTCCTAACCTGGGTCCCTGATCGGGATCAGGAACAGCGCCTGGTGGGTAGTTTAACTGGGGCGGTTGCCTCCTAAAATGTAACGGAGGCGCTCAAAGGTTCCCTCAGGCTGGTCGGCTATCAGCCTTCGAGTGTAAGGGCACAAGGGAGCTTGACTGCGAGACTGACAGGTCGAGCAGGTGCAGCAGGACCTAGTGATCCTACGGTGGCAAGTGGGAGCGCCGTAGCTCAACGGCTAAAAGGTACCCCGGGGATAACAGGCTTATCTTGCCCAAGAGTCCATATCGACGGCAAGGTTTGGCACCTCGATGTCGGCTCGTCGCATCCTGGGGCTGGAGTAGGTCCCAAGGGTTGGGCTGTTCGCCCATTAAAGCGGTACGCGAGCTGGGTTTAGAACGTCGTGAGACAGTTCGGTCCCTATCCGCCGCGCGCGCAGGAGACTTGAGAAGGGCTGCCCCTAGTACGAGAGGACCGGGGTGGACGTACCTCTGGTGTGCCGGTTGTCCTGCCAAGGGCACCGCCGGTTTGCCACGTGCGGAAGGGATAAGCGCTGAAGGCATCTAAGCGCGAAGCCCGCTTCAAGATGAGGTCTCCCACCCACTCGATGGGGTAAGGCCCCCCGCCAGACGACGGGGTTGATAGGCCGGAGGTGTACGCACAGTGATGTGTTCAGCCGACCGGTACTAATAGGCCGAGGACTTGCCGGATGCCCGCGCTCGCTATCAGTTCCCACGCAAGGGTCGCCATCGGCGACCCTTCTTGCGTTCCCGGGCGTTTGCGGACGCTCGCCGGGGCGAGGGTCTGGACATGGCAGCCATGGCAGATCCCGAGGTGGACGTCCTGGTGGTCGGCGGTGGCCCGGCGGGGCTCTCCGCCGCGCTGCGGACCGCCCGCTACGACCGCACGGCACTGGTCCTCGACGCCGGGGACGGCCGCTCGTCCTGGGCGCAGGTCAACCGCGACTACCTGGGGTTCCCCGGCGGGGTGGCGGCGACGGAGCTGCGTGCCCGGGGGCTGGAGCAGCTGCGGGACTACGACCAGGTGCAGGTGGTGCAGGGGCCCGTCGACGGCGCGGGGCGGGACGGCGACGCCTTCACCGTGAGCGGCGGGGGCCGCACCGCTCGGGGCCGGACGATCGTCCTGGCCACCGGGGTGCGCGACGAGTTCCCCCGCTTCGGGGGGTGGGAGCACACCGTGGGCCGGTCGATGTTCTGGTGCCTGGCCTGCGACGGCTACGAGTCGCGGGGCCAGCGCGTGCTGGTGCTCGGTCATACCGGTGAGACCGCGGTCGAGGCGCTCCAGCTGACCCGCTTCACCCGGCACACGACCCTGCTCACGACCGCGGCGCTGGACGGCGACCTGCGCGCGGCGCTGGCGGAGCACGGCGTCGAGGTGCTCGAGGGCGACCTCGCCGACGTCGTCGCGGAGGACGGCCTGCTGACGGGGGTGGTCACCACCTCCGGGCGGTGCCTGCCGGTGGACCGGCTGTTCACCAAGATCGGGATGCGCCCGCGCAGCGAGCTCGCGCGGCAGCTGGGCGCCGAGGTGGACGAGGACGGCTACGTGTGTGTGGACGCCGAGCAGCGGACGTCGGTCCCCGGCGTGTTCGCCGCCGGCGACGTGACCCGTCCGCACGCCCACCAGATCTCCGCGGCCGTCCACCAGGGCTCGCAGGCCGCCTCGGCCGCGAACGTCCACCTGTACGCCCCCGCCCTGCGCGGCGGCTGAGGGGTACGGGGCACTTCCCGCGCGCCGCGACACCGGTTACGGTGGTGTCGTGGACGCCGACCTCGACCTGCCCCCGGAGGAGCTGGACTTCCACTTCCTGGCCGGGCGGCTGTGCCTGGACCTGGTGGCCACCGTCGGGGAGCGCTGGCGGCGCGCGTTCGAGCGCATGCCCCAGCCCGCCGACCTCGATCGCTGGCTCGCGCGGTCCTCGCTGGGGCTGGAGGGCGTCGCCGCGACCGCGGTCGACCTGGACGACGCCCACCGGCTGCGGGAGGCGATCGACCGTGCCGCCCGGGGGCTGCCCCGCGGCCGCTCCCCCGACGCCGCGGACCTGGCGATCGTGAACGACATCGCCACCCGTCCGGCGCTCGCACCCCAGCTGGTGCCCGGCGGGGGGATCGCCTGGGCCGAACCCGTGAGCGCACCCGCCGCGCTGGCGACCGTGGCCCGCGACGCCGTGGCGCTGCTCGGGGGCCCGGACGCCGGGCGCGTGCGCGAGTGCGCGCGCGACGACTGCGCGCTGCTGTTCGTGGACGCGTCGCGTCCCGGCACCCGGCGCTGGTGCTCCATGCAGGGGTGTGGCAACCGCACGAAGACGGCGTCGTACCGGCGCCGGAAGGGGAGCAGGGGATGACGACGGTCGATGGCCTGCCAGCCGGCCTCCAGGGCGTGGTCGTGGCCGACACGCGCGTCGGGGACGTGCGCGGCGAGGAGGGCTTCTACCACTACCGGCAGTACTCGGCGGTCGAGCTCGCCGAGCGCCGGACGTTCGAGGACGTCTGGCACCTGCTCCTCGAGGGGGAGCTGCCCGGCGCCGCGGACCGCGCGGCGTTCGCCGACCGGGCCCGCCCGCTGCGCACCCTGCCCCCAGCCGTCCTGCGCGAGCTGCCGGCGATCGCCGCCGCCGGCGAGCGCGCGTCGCCGCTGGACGCCCTGCGCACGGCGGTGTCCCTGCTGGCCGCGGACCTCGGGCTGCGCCCGACCCTGGACGCCGGCCCCGACGAGCTGCGCGGCGACGCCCTGCGCGTGACCGCCGCCGTGCCCACCCTCATCGCCGCCCTGTGGCGCCTGCGATCGGGGCGGGAGCCGGTCGCCCCGCACCCGGCGCTGGCCACCGCCGCCAACTACCTGTACATGCTGCACGGCGAGGAGCCGGACCCCGCGCACGCCCGCGCGGTGGAGCAGTACCTCATCACGACCGTCGACCACGGCTTCAACTCCTCGACGTTCACGGCGCGGGTGATCGCCTCGACCGGCGCCGACCTGGGCGCGGCGGTGGTCGGCGCCATGGGCGCGCTGTCGGGGCCGCTGCACGGCGGCGCGCCCAGCCGGGCGCTGGACATGCTCGACGCCATCGGCACGCCGGACCGCGCCGCGGCGTGGGTGCGCACCGCGGTCGAGCGCGGCGACCGGATCATGGGCTTCGGCCACCGCGTGTACCGGACCGAGGACCCGCGGTCGCGCCTCCTGCGCGGCATCGCCCAGGAGCTCGGCGGGGAGCGCGTGGCCTTCGCCACCGAGGTCGAGCGCACGGTCCTGGACGTGCTCGCCGAGCACAAGCCCGGCCGGGGACTGTCGACCAACGTCGAGTTCTACGCCGGGGTGGTGATGGACGCCTGCGGCATCCCCCGGGAGCTGTTCACCCCCACCTTCACGGCCAGCCGGGTCGTGGGCTGGTGCGCCCACGTCCTGGAGCAGGCGTCGGCCAACCGCCTCATCCGCCCGGCGGCCCGCTACGTCGGGCCCCCGCCCCCCCAGCCGGTCCCGGCGGCATGAGCGCGTCCGACGAGCTCGGCCCGGTCGGGCCCTACGAGCGTGAGCCGGTGGCCGTCCGGCCCCACGACCCCCGGGCGGCGCTGGTCGCCGACGTCCTCGCCCGGCGGATCGCCGCCGCGCGGCCCGGCACGGGCGCGGAGCACGTGGGCAGCAGCGCCGTCCCCGGGCTGCCCGGCAAGGGCATCGTCGACCTGCTGGTCGCCGTGCCCGCGCAGGAGGTCGCCGAGGTGGCCGGCGCGCTCGCCCGCCTCGGCTTCCAGCCCCAGGCGATCGCCGAGGCGTTCCCCGCGGCCCGGCCGATGCTGCAGGGCTCGGTGGCGCTGGACGGCCGCCGCATCGGCGTCCACGTCCACGTGGTGCCCGCCGACCGCAGCGAGGTGGCCGAGCTGCGCGGCCTGCGCGACGCCCTGCGGGCCGACCCCGACCTGCGCGCGGCCTACGCGGCGCTCAAGGAGCGGATCGTCGCGGCCGGCACGACCGACGGGGTCGCCTACGCCGCGGCCAAGGGCGACTGGATCGCCGCGGCCCTCACCCGCCTGGGGCTGCGCCCCGCGCCGCTGGTCACCCGCCTCGACCACCTCGTGCTGCAGGTCACCGACGCCGACCGCACCGTCGCCTTCTACCGCGACGTGCTGGGGATGACGCCGGTCACCTTCGGCACCGGCCGGCGCGCCCTGGCCTTCGGCCCGCACAAGCTCAACCTCCACCGCCTGGGTGCCGAGCCGCCGTCGCTGACCACCCCGGCCCGCCCCGGCACGGCCGACCTCTGCCTGATCGTGTCGAGCCCCGTCCCGGACCTGCTCGCGCGGCTGGCCGCCCACGGCGTCGCGGTCGTGGAGGGCCCGGTGCCGCGGACCGGTGCGCTGGGCCCGATCACGTCGGTCTACGTCCACGATCCCGACGGCAACCTCCTGGAGCTCGCCACCTACGACTGACCCCGCCGCGCGCGATCGCAGGTCGCGCTCATCCTCCGGGCGCCCTGGGACGTCAGAGGGGACGGTGGGGGGGCCGCTGGAGTTCGACTGGAGGACACCAGTGCGCCCGTTCCCGCCGTCTTAGGTACCCAGACCCGTGCCGGGTCCGGAGCGGGAGGCGAGGGCGTGCGGCAGGAGAACCAGCAACGGGTCGACGGGCGTCCCGGACCGACGGGGCCCCGCAACGCGGGTGGCGACGGGGCCCAGGCCCCGGTGATCGTGCGGGCGATCACCGGGACGCGACGCGGGCGGCCGGCGCCGCACCCCCCGGCGGGGCCGGGGACCGTGCCGGCGCCGTCGGGGCGACCCACCGGATCCCGCGGGGGAGGACAGTCCATGAACCGCATCCTCATCGCCGAGGACGAACACCGGATCGCGTCGTTCCTGGAGAAGGGCCTGCGGGCGAACGGGTTCGCGACCGCCCTGGCGGGCGACGGCCGCGCCGCCCTGGCGATGGCCCGCAGCGGCCAGTTCGACCTGGTGATCCTGGACCTGGGGCTCCCCGAGGTGGACGGCGCGGACGTCCTGCGCGAGCTGCGCCGGGCCGACCCGGTCCTGCCGGTCCTGGTGCTCACCAGCAGGGAGGAGGCCGGCGAGGGCGCCGGGGCCCTGGAGGGCGCCGACGACCGCATGGCCAAGCCGTTCGTGTTCGAGGAGCTGCTGGCGCGCATCCGGGTGCGGCTGCGCGGCGACGGCGCGCCGGAGGAGACCATCCTGCGCGTGGGCGACCTGGCCCTGGACCTGCGCACGCGGCGCATGCGCGTCGGCGAGCGCACGGTGGACCTCACCGCCCGGGAGTTCACCCTGGCCGAGGTCTTCCTGCGCCACCCGGGCCAGGTCCTCAGCCGCGAGCAGCTCCTCAGCCACGTGTGGGGCTACGACTTCGACCCCGGCTCCAACGTCGTAGACGTCTACGTCCGCTACCTGCGCCGCAAGCTGGGTGCCGAGCACATCGGCACCGTCCGCGGCATGGGCTACCGCCTGGAGACGGGCGCCGACGGGCCGCCGCCCCGCCCCTGATCGGTCGCGCATCCGGCACACGGGTAGACTGCTGGCCGTCCGGTTGAAGCAGGAGACCACGATGGGAAAGCGCCTCTTCGGCGTGCTGGTGCTGGTGCTGCTCGTCCTCGCCCTGGCCGTGCCCGCGGGCGCGACCGAGGCCCCGGCCGAGGAGGGCGCGGAGGCGCCCGCCTACGAGGACATCTGCAACGAGGCGAACCCCGTCGTCCTCGAGCACTGCCCGCCGTCGTACGAGGAGCCGTCGGTCTTCCCGCCGATCCTCTACACCCTGCTGATCATCGCCGCGGTCATCGCGGTGGCGCTGCTCGTGCTGTTCCTGCTCTGGCAGCCCCGCTTCGCGCAGGAGCGCGACCGGGTGAAGGGGCGGCGCTGACGGCGGCCGACCACTCCCGCCCCGCCCTCGCGGACTGGGACCTGGCCACCCGCGTCGCCTGGCGGGTGGCGTCGGCCGACCAGCCGCGGGTCACGCGCGCCGACGTCGACCTGCTGCGCGCCGACCTCGACCGGCTGGTGGCGCGCGCGGACGGCCTGGCCCGCGAGGCCACGGGGCTGGGCGCCGACCTCGCGCCCGCGACCGTGTCCGTCGTCGGCCGGCGCGCCTGGATCCGGTCGAACATCGACAGCATCGCCTGGCTGGCCGACCCGCTGGCCGAGCAGCTGGCGGGCCGCAGCGAGATCTCGCGCGCGGTGGGCCGGCGGGTGCTCGGGCTCCAGCTCGGCGCCGTCTTCGGCTACCTGTCGACCAAGGTGCTGGGCCAGTACGAGGTCTTCCTGCCCGGCGACGCCGAACCCGGCCGCCTGGTGCTGGTCGGGCCGAACCTGCTGGACGTCGAGCGCCGCGTCCTGCCCGGCAGTGGGGTCACGCCCCAGCAGTTCCGTCTGGGCGTCGCCCTGCACGAGATCGGCCACCGCCTCCAGTTCGAGGGCGTGCCGTGGCTGCGGCCCCACCTGCGCGGGCTCGTCGACGGCTACCTCTCCGAGACCCGCCTGGACGCCGACCGGGTCCGCCAGCTGATGGGCCGCCTCGGGGACCTGGTGCGGGAGCCGGCCCGGCTCACGGACCTGCAGAGCATCCTCGACGTCGTGCTGACCCCGGCGCAGTCCCTCGCGATCCGGCGGGCCCAGGCGGTCATGACCCTGCTGGAGGGGCACGGCAACGTGGTCATGGACTGGGGCGCCGAGGTCGCGGCGCGCGGCCCCGGGGACCACCTCGATCCGCAGGCGGTGCGGCGGCTGCTGAACCAGCGGCGCTCGCGCAACGCCGACCGGGCGATCCGCCGCGTCCTGGGGTTGGACCTCAAGTCCGAGCAGTACCGGGTCGGCGAGCGCTGGATCCTCGACGTGGCCGACGCCCACGGCCGCGACACGTTCAACGCCGTCTGGGACGGCCCCGACAACGTGCCGACGCCCGAGGAGCTGCAGGACCCCGAGGCCTGGGTCGCCCGGGTCGCGGCCTAGGCGTGCGCCCGGGCGTGCGGTGACGGCGTGGTCGGGGCCCGCCGCGCCGGCCTGACGCCGGGGGCGCTGGCCGGCGAGGTCGCCGCGGCGCTGGCGGACCTGCCCGCCGGGGCGGCGGTGGTGGCGGGGGTGTCCGGCGGCGCGGACTCCGCGGGGCTCGTGCTGCTGGTCCGGGCCGCGCGCCCGGACCTGCGGATCACGGCGGTGCACGTCCGCCACGGGCTGCGCGACGACGCCGCCGACGCGGCGGCCGCCGCCGCCGTGGCGGCGGCGCTGGGCCTGGGCTGGCGGGAGGAGCGCGTGGCGGTCGCCGCCAGCGGCGAGGGCCCCGAGGCCGCCGCCCGGGCGGCCCGCTACACCGCGCTGGCGGCGTCGGCGCGCGACCTCGGCGCCGCGGCGGTGCTGGTCGGCCACACCGCCGACGACCAGGCGGAGACGGTCCTGCTGGCGCTGGGCCGCGGCGCCGGCCTGCGCGGCCTGTCCGCCATGGCCCCGCGCCGGGCCCTCCCGCTCCCCACGGCGGGCGCGGCGGGCGGTGCCGGGGAGGTGCTGCTGGTGCGGCCGCTGCTGCACCTGCGGCGCGACGACGTGCGCCGCGCGGCCCGTGAGGCCGGGCTGGCGACCGTGGAGGACCCCACCAACGCCGACGTGGAGCGGCGGCGCAACCTCGTGCGCCGCGACGTCCTGCCCGCGCTGGGCGGGGTGTCCGGCGGGGGCGGGACCCCGTCGCGCTGCTGGCCCGCACCGCGGACCTGCTGCGCGACGACGCCGACCTGCTCGACGGCCTGGCCGCGTTCGAGGCCGCGCGCCTGATCGGCGCCTGGGGGCCCATCCGCCACCTGCGCGCCGACGCCGTCGGGCGGCTGCACCCGGCCCTGGGCCGGCGCGTCGTGCGGGCGCTGCTGGCCGCGGTCAGCGGCGGGCCGGCCGGCATCGACGCGGCGGCGGTCGACCGCGTGCTCGCCCTGCGCCCCGGCGGGTCGACGCAGGTGCCCGGCGGGGCCCGCGTGCAGGCGGGCGGCGGGTGGCTGGCGGCCGCCCCCCGGGCCTGGCCGACCTGCCGGCGCGCCCCTGCCGGTCCCCGGCGATGTGGCCCTCCCCGAGCTCGGCCTGGTCCTGGTCGCCGCGCCCCCGGGCACACGCGCGCCGCCGGACCCGCCGCCGGGGACCCGGGTGCCGCCCGCGCGGTCCACCCGCACGGCGGGGACCCGGGCGCGGGCACGGCGCTCCCGCCGCGGTCGGTCGCCCCGCGGGGCGCGGATGGGGCCTGCGAGGTGGTGGTGCCGGCCGCGGGCGACCTGGTCGTGCGCGCCCGGCGGGACGGGGACCCCGTGCCCGGGCGGCCCGGGCGGCGCCTGGGCGACCGGCTCACCGACCTGGGCGTCCCGCGGCCGGTGCGCGGGCTGCTCCCGGTCGTGGCCGCCGCAGGCGGCACCCCGCTGTGGGTGCCCGGGGTGGCCGCCGCGCCGGTCCCGCCCGGCGCCCCGGGCGTGCGGTTGTCCATCACCCCCGCCAGCCCCGGCTAGGCTCCGGCACCGCCGCGCGGACGAAGGGGTGGAGGGTGGGCGGGTCCCTCGAGGACGACATCGAGCAGGTGCTGGTCCCGGCGGACGACATCCAGGGAGCGGGTGCGCGCCCTGGCCGCGCGCGTGGACGCCGACTACGCGGGCCAGGACGTGCTGCTGGTCGGCGTGCTCAAGGGCGCGTTCATCCTCATGGCCGACCTCGCGCGCTACCTCACGATCCCCGTCGAGTTCGATTTCATGGCCGTCTCCAGTTACGGCTCGGCGACCAGACCTCCGGCGTGGTCCGCATCATCAAGGACCTGGAGCTCGACATCGCCGGTCGCCACGTGCTGGTCGTCGAGGACATCGTCGACTCCGGCCTGACGCTCAACTACCTGCTGCGCAACCTGCGCGCTCGCCACCCCGCGTCCGTCGAGGTCCTCGCGCTGCTGAGCAAGCCCGACCAGATCCGCGTGGACCTGCCGATCCGCTACCACGGCTTCGAGGTGCCCAACGTCTTCGTCGTCGGCTACGGCCTGGACTACGCGGAGCGGTACCGCAACCTGCCCTACGTCGGGACGCTGCGCCCCACCGTCTACGGCGGCGCCTGACCCGGGTAAAGGCTTCGTCAAGCCCCAGGACCGCCCGAGGGCGGCCATCCGGCCGATGCTAGGCTTCGCACCCGGCAGCGCGGAGGTTGCGCGAGCGGAACGGCGGGATGGCCGTGGAGAGGTCGGGAATGACAGTTCAGCGTCTCCTGCGCGGCCCGTTGATCTGGCTGACGCTGCTGGGTGTGCTCCTGTTCGTCCTGTTGTCCACCGTGACCGGTGAACCGGAGCCCGAGGAGCTGTCCTACGGCGAGTTCATCGCCATGACGGGCAACGGCGACATCGCGACCGCCGACATCTACGGCGCGGACAACCGCATCGAGGGCGAGCTGGACGACGGCGGGACCTACGTCGTCCAGTACAACCCCGACATCAACGACGAGGAGCTGGACCGGGTCCTGCAGCAGGCCCGCGCGGACGGCGACCTCGAGCAGACGGCCAACAACGAGTCCGGTTCGTTCCTGCTGACCATCCTGGTCAACCTGCTCCCGTTCGTCTTCATCTTCGGGTTGTTCTTCTTCTTCATGACCCAGATGCAGGGCGGCGGCAACCGGGTCATGAGCTTCGGCAAGTCGCGCGCCAAGGTGATGAACAAGGACGCGCCCAAGGTCACCTTCGCCGACGTCGCCGGTGCGGACGAGGCCGTGGAGGAGCTCCGGGAGATCAAGGACTTCCTGGAGAACCCGGCCAAGTTCCAGTCGATGGGCGCCAAGATCCCCAAGGGCGTGCTGCTGTTCGGCCCGCCCGGGACCGGCAAGACCCTGCTGGCCCGCGCCGTCGCCGGCGAGGCCGGGGTGCCCTTCTTCTCGATCTCGGGGTCCGACTTCGTCGAGATGTTCGTCGGCGTGGGCGCCAGCCGCGTCCGCGACCTGTTCGAGCAGGCCAAGAGCAACGCGCCCGCGATCATCTTCATGGACGAGATCGACGCGGTCGGCCGCCACCGCGGCGCCGGCATGGGCGGCGGCCACGACGAGCGCGAGCAGACCCTCAACCAGCTGCTCGTCGAGATGGACGGCTTCGACGTCAAGACCGGCGTCATCCTGATCGCGGCCACCAACCGGCCCGACATCCTCGACCCGGCGCTGCTGCGCCCGGGCCGCTTCGACCGCCAGATCGTCGTCGACCAGCCCGACCTCGTGGGCCGCCAGGCGATCCTCAAGGTCCACAGCCGCGGCAAGCCGCTGGCGCCCGACGCCGACCTCGACGTCATCGCCCGCCGGACCCCCGGCTTCACTGGCGCGGACCTGGCGAACCTGGTCAACGAGGCCGCGCTGATGTCGGCCCGGCGGGGCAACCCCGAGATCTCGATGGCCGCGCTCGAGGAGTCGATCGACCGCGTCATCGGCGGCCCGGAGCGGCGCACGCGCCTGATGGGCGAGAAGGAGAAGCGCATCATCGCGTACCACGAGGGTGGCCACACCATCGTCGGGCACGCGCTGCCGCACTCCGACCCCGTGCACAAGGTGTCGATCATCCCGCGCGGCATGGCGCTGGGGTGGACGCTGACCCTGCCGACGGAGGACAAGTACCTCGTCAGCCGGGGCGAGCTGATCGACCGGCTGGCGATGATGCTCGGCGGGCGGGTCGCTGAGGAGCTGACCATCGGCGACTTCACGACCGGTGCCAGCGACGACATCTCCAAGGCGACCCAGACCTCGCGCGAGATGGTCACCCAGTACGGGATGAGCGCCAAGCTCGGCCCCATGACCTTCGGGCGCAAGGACAGCCAGCCGTTCCTGGGCCGGGAGTTCGGCCACGACCCCGACTACTCGTCGGAGGTCGCCCGTGAGATCGACCGCGAGGTCCGCGCCCTGATCGACGAGGCCCACGACGAGGCCCTGGAGATCCTGGTCGCCAACCGCGAGGTGCTCGAGGAGCTCGCCAACGCCCTCATGGAGCGCGAGACGGTGGAGAAGGACGAGCTCAAGGCGATCCTCGACAAGGTCGTCCCGCGGCCGTCGCGCAAGATCAAGCCGCTGATGAACGGCGACGGCCAGCACGCGGAGAAGCCGGTCGTGGTCGGGCGCCTGCGGCGCATGCAGGAGCCCGCCTCGACGGTCACGCGCTCCTCGCGGCTCTACCCCAGGAGCCTGCGGCCCCGTCCCAGCGAGGACTAGCGGCATCCTGGCTGCATGACCACCTCCGACGACGGGGTCGGCACCATCGACCCCACCGCCGAGCGTGTCCGCGTCCTCACCGGTCTCGAGGCTGCGGGCACGTTCGACCACGACAAGATCCGCCAGGGCGTGCGGCTGCTGTTCGAGGGCATCGGGCTGGACCCCGAGGACGACCGCATCCGCGACACCCCCGACCGCGTCGCGCGCATGTACGACGAGATCTTCGCGGGCCTGCTGGTGAAGCCGGCCGACGTCCTGGACATCGTGTTCGAGGAGCACCACGACGAGCTCGTGGTGGTCCGCGACATCCCGTTCGCATCGATGTGCGAGCACCACCTGGTGCCGTTCGCGGGCCGCGCGCACGTCGGGTACCTCCCCAACAGCGCCGGCCAGGTGACAGGCCTGTCGAAGCTCGCCCGCCTCGTCGACGTCTCGGCGAAGCGGCCGGGCCTGCAGGAGCGGATCACCTCGACGGTCGCCGACGCGCTGATGGAGGCCCTGGACCCGCGGGGCGTCATCGTCATCATCGAGGCCGAGCACTTCTGCATGACCATGCGCGGAGTGCGCAAGCCGGGCGCACTGACGGTCACCAGCGCGGTCCGTGGCACGATGCGCGACGATCCGGCGACGCGTGCGGAGGCGATGAGCCTGATCCTGGGGCATCGCGGGGCGCACTGACCCGGGCCGACACGGCCCGGGGGGAGCCGTGGTTGGGAGTCGGTTGGCAGAGGGCGGGGGTCGAGGTCCCCGGGTGCGGGTCGAGAAGGCCGCCAGACGATCCAGCGCTGGTCCAGCATCAGCCCGCAGCAGACGGCGCACCTCCCTCTGCCGCTGACCGCCAACGGACGTGCCGGCAGCCACGACGGTCGGCTCGCGCCCAGTGGGCAGGACGCCGCGCGCTTCTAGCTCGCCGCTGTTATCGCCGGCCGCAACGATCGATTCCTCCAACCCGCGACTCCCGACTACCATGGGCCACCAGCGGCCGATC
>JAUJNX010000012.1 GCA_030447925.1 Egibacteraceae bacterium
CGCCGCGGCCGCAGCGGACGCCCGCGCGGCAGCCTCGGCACGCGCCGCCTCGGCGGCCAGGCCCGCGTCGTCCGGGTCCTGCGCGGCCCGGTGGGCGGCCAGGCGGGCCGTCAGCGCGTCGAGCTTGGCCAGCAGCCGGCCCACCCGGCGCAGGTGGCGCGCCTCGAACCGGTCCAGCCGTGCGCGGTCGGCGGCCAGCACCTCCTCGCGCGCCGCCAGGACGTCCTGCAGGGCGTGCAGCGTCGCGCGCAGCGCGCTCGCGTCGACCGGCTCGGGGAGCGCCCCGTCCCGCCGCCACCGGGCCGCGCCCGTCCCCGCCGTCGTGGTCCCCACCGCGCCGAGCCTGCCGCACGCGGCGCCCGGCCGCCACGGCCCGTCAGCCGCCGGTGGCCTCGCGGAGGAAGGCGATCGACAGGGGGTTGAACCGCTCCGGGTGCTCGTGCTGGGGCCAGTGGCCGCAGTCGTCGAGCAGCTCCAGGCGCGAACCGGGGATGGCCGCCTGCATCGCGTGGGCCTCGGGGACCTCGCCGAACGGGTTGTCGCGACCCCACACGATCAGCGTCGGCGCGGTGATCCGGCCCATGCGCTCGGGGCGCAGCAGGTTGCGCTGGCGGGTGCCCATGTCCTGCAGCGCCAGCAGGTTGGACAGGTTCGCGCGGAACTCGGGGCGGTGGTAGATCGCGGCGCGGATCGCGACCAGCTCGTCGGTGACGTCGGCGGGGTCGTGGAACAGCAGCTCCAGCCGCTCGCGGACCAGCTGGTCGTCGTCGCTGTCGACGGCGCGCCGGGTCGAGGTGGCGATGCGCTCCATGACCGCCGGGTTGGCCTTGGTCCCGCCGGCGGCGACCAGCTGGAGCGAGGCGACCCGGTCCGGCTGCTCGCTGGCGAGCCACGCCGCCACCCAGCCGCCGAGCGACTCCCCCACCAGGTGGGCGGCGGGCAGGCCCTGGGCGTCCATCCACGCGACCAGGTGGGCGACGTAGTGGGGGATCTCGTAGGGGTGGTCGGGCTTGGCCGTGTAGCCGTGCCCGAGCATGTCGATCGCCAGGCAGCGGAACCCGACCGCCGCGTGGGGGACGAGGTTGCGGGCGAAGGCCTCCAGGTGCCCGCTGGTGCCGTGCAGGAAGACCACCGGCGGCCCGTCGGCGGGGCCCGCGTCCAGGGTGCGCGTCGCCACCCCGCCCGCGTCGACCCAGTGCAGCCGGAAGGGGGTGCCGGTGAGGTCGGTCCAGACGGTCACGGCGCCGCCTCGGGCTCGATCAGGGCGACGGCCATGCCGGTGAGCCACTCGTCGATCGGCTGGTAGGTGAGGGTCCTGCCCTTGCCGTGGCCCGCCGCCCCGGCCATCACCATCCAGGTGCGGATCTCCTGGCCGCCGTTGCCGGCGCGCTCCTCGATCTGCTGGTCGGTCCACGAGGCGTACTCGGCGAGCCGCCCGGTCTCCAGGTGCTCCAGGAACGCGCGGTCGAAGTCGTCGCGGATCACCGACGGGGCCTGCAGCACGATGTCGCGGCGGCGGGCGTTGTACTTCTGCCAGTCGCCGCGTCCCTCGGTCCAGGCCTCGACCAGGAAGTGGTCGTCGTCGCTGCGCGGGTCGAACCACTTGGGGAACGGCAGCTGGTGGGACAGCCCGCCGGACCCGACCACCACGACGCGCTTGTCCTGCCCGTCGGTGGCGATCGCCCCGGCGATCGCACGGCCGAGGCCCTCGCAGCGCGCCAGGGACGGGAACGGCGGCGCGAAGACGTTGACCACGACGGGCACGATGGGCGCGTCCACGCCGTCGAGCACGTACTGGATCGCGTGGGACAGGCCGTGGTCGATCTGCAGGCGCACGCTGAACGCCGGGTCGAAGCCGTCGGCCATCACCCCCGCGGTGACGTGCCGGGCGAGGTCGACGTCGACCGGCTGGGGACCCTCGGGCGTGCCGGCCTCGCCGCTGGCGATGCACTCGCCCACGCCGATCGTGAAGGCCGGCAGCAGGTCGAGCCAGAAGCCGCGGAAGTGGTTGGAGCCGACGAGCACCACCGCGTCCGGCTCGGCGGCGCGGACGGCGTCGCGCGCGACCCACAGCCCGTCGCGGAACGCCTCGGCCTGGTCGGCCCGTTCGACGCGGTCCCAGTGGGTGTTCATCAGGGTGCTGTGGCTGGCGCCGACACCCAGGACGACCTTGCTCATGTGTGCACCTTCCGCGCCGGGCGGCTCATGACCGGGGCCTCTCGCTGCAGCGGTCGACCGCGACCTGCACGAGCAGGCGGGTCAGCCGGACCATCTGGCGGGTGTCGACGACGTTCATGCCCAGCGAGAAGTCCAGGTCGGGCAGCTCGGTCGCCTTGGGCATCCCGATCCGGGCGGTCGGGATGCCGTGGGCGCGCAGGATGTTGGCGTCGGTCGCCCCCGACAGGCCGGGGCGCGGCTCGTGCGGGCGGCCCTCCTGGCGCTCCCACGCGCGCGCGGCGGCGGCGACGACGGGGTGGTCGACCGGCGTGGTGGTCCCGGGGATCGCGAGGACCAGGTCCCAGCCGACCTCCAGGTCGGGGTGGCGCGCGGCCAGGTCGGCCATCAGGGCGGCGAACTCGCGCCGGACCTGCGCCGGGGTGGTCCGCGGGCTGAGGCGCACGTCGACCCACAGCCGGCAGACCGCGCCGGTCACCGCGGGCATCCGCGGCCAGCCGGACTCGATCGCGCCGATGCTCACCTGCGGGGCGACCAGGCCGTCGGTGTGGCGCGCGGTGTAGTCCCCGGCCCAGCGCTCGATCGCCTCGATCACGTGGGTGGCCGCCACGATCGGGTTGCGGTAGTCCAGCAGGTGGCGGCTGCCGACGTAGGTGTGGGTACCGGCGACGTCGACCGCGAACCAGGCCAGGCCGACCTCCTCCCACGACACCGCCCAGCCGGGCTTGGCGATCACCGCCTCGTCGGGGAACGCGCCCTGCTCCAGCAGGAAGGCGCAGCCGTTGCCCTGACCGGCGTTGCCGCGCCCGCCGTGGCGCCGGTTGGTGGGCATGCCCCCGGCGCCGAAGCCCGCGAGCAGGTCGCCGGGCAGGGTCGTCCCGGAGTCGGCGAGGGCGGCGGCCACCGCCTCGACGGCGACGGCCACGCAGGCGGCGTGGCCCTTGGGGTTGCCAGCCCCCAGCCCGTAGACGTGCGGGCCGTCCACGCGCGGCGCCGGGCGCAGGTCGTCGCGCAGGACCGGGCCGACCACCGGGACGTCCTGCGCGGGGTCGCCGGTGGTGAGGGTGTCGATGGGGGCGTAGAGCAGGAGGTCGGTGCCCGTGCCGTCGCCGCGCACCCGCGCCACGGCGTTGGCCTGCGCGTCGTCGATTGGCTGGGTCGCGGCCTCGACCCCCGCGGCGGCCAGGCGACGGGCGATCAGGTCGGCGAGCGGCGCCTCCTCCCCGGTGGGCGACGGGGTGGCGACCAGCGCCACGGCCCAGTCGCGCAGCCGCGCCTCGCCGACCCGCGCCCACGCGGCCGCCAGCAGCGCCTCGCGCCGGTCGTCCAGCCGCCCGCGCACCGGCGCCGCCGCCCCGGTCACCGCGTCCCTCCCGCGCTCCGGCGCCGCGCGCCACCCGGGCGCCCGGTCTCCTCGCGGCAGGGGTCGTGGCCCAGGGCGCTCACGGCCCGTCCGCGACGTCGGCCGGCCCACCGGTCGGGGCCGGTGCGGTGGGGGGGACGCGCGGGGTGGTGCCCGCGGCGCCGATCGGGGACGGGCCCTGCTCCAGCCGGACGACGGTGCCCGTCGCCGCGATCCACCAGCGCGCCAGGTCCTGCCGCCGGGCGACCGCCAGCGCGGCCAGGGCCAGCAGGGCGGCGCGCCTCACGCCGCCGCCTCCTCGTCGACGCGGTCCAGGAACGTCCGCACCACGCCCGCGTAGGCGCGCGGGCGCTCCTCCTGCAGGTGGTGGGAGACCCGGTCCATCACGTGGACCCCGGCGGCGGGCATCCGGCTGGCCAGCCACAGCGGGTACTCCGGGCCCAGGAAGTCGTCCTGCATGCCCCAGGCGAACAGGGTCGGCGCGGTCACGCGCGGGAGGGCGTCGGACAGGTCCTGCGCGGCGCCGCGCTCGGCGATCGCCAGGCCCAGGCGCAGCTCGCCGGGGTCCAGGCTCTGCTCGTGGCGGAGCGTGACGGTCTCGTCGGGGATGCGGTCGCTCTCGAACCACTCGAAGCGGGCGATCAGGTCGCGCATCTTCTGCCACGACGGGCCGTCCCCGCCGTAGTAGTCCAGGCGCGCGAACCGCCCGCGCCGCGCGCGGTCGACCAGCGGCCCGAACGGTCCGTGGGGCACGGGCATGCTGCCGGTGACGACCAGCCCCGCCACCCGGTCCGGCCGCTCCGCCGCCAGCGCGAGCGCGCACGCGCCGCCCCAGGAGTTGCAGACGAAGTGCGCGCGGTCGATGCCCAGGTCGTCGAGGAAGGCGGCGTAGACCGCGGCGTGGGACGACCACACCGGGCCGTCGATGTCAGGCTTGTCGGAGCGCCCGTACTGCAGGAGGTCCAGCAGCAGCAGGCGCCGGTCGGCCAGGTGGGGGGCGCAGACCCCGAAGTCGGACCACCCGGTGCAGCCCGGCCCGCCGCCGTGGAGGAACACGATCGGCGGCCCGCCCGCCGCCGGGTCCCCCATCTCCAGGTAGTGCAGCCGGTGCGTCCCGGCCTGCGCCCACCGGCTCTCCGGCACCGCCGGCCGCGTCAGCACCTCGCCGCCACCACCCGTGCCGCCCGGCGCCGGGGCGGCGTGGTCGCCGGTGGTCGTGGTCACGGCCGGCCGTCCCCGGGCAGGCCCGTGGGCGGGGCCGGCGGGGCGGCGGCGACCGTCTCCTCGCCACCCGTGCCGCCCGGCGCGAGGCGCTCGAAGGCGCGGTCGGGCAGGGCGGCGAACTTCAGCCCCTCGGCCCGCGCCTGCTCGTCGCACAGCCGGCGCCACTCGATCAGCGACTTGTCGGGGCGGTAGAGCCGCTCCGGCGGCGCGTCGGTCAGCTCCACCATCCACTTGTCCTGGTTGCTGAAGTCGCCGTGGAAGAACGGGCGCACGACGGCCAGGTACTTGGCGATCCAGGACCAGGCCGTGGCGCCGCTCTTGAACCGGACCATGAACCCGACGTAGCGGTGGTTGGCCTCGTCCACCGGCACGTAGAACTCGTAGTGGATGAAGGTCGGGTAGGCGATGCGCAGGACGCCGGGGTAGGCGATCGAGGCGAACCCGGGGAAGCCGAGCCCGGCGATCTCGGGGTCGGGCGTCTTGCCCGCCCCGGTGTTGCCGAGCGTGAAGTCCTTCGACGCGGGCGGGTTGATCTTCCACCAGCGCTTGTTCGTCCAGCGGCCCAGGCCGGGGAAGTCGGCCTCCCAGTGGACCTCGTCCTGGGTGCGGTAGAGCCAGCGGCCCTCGCGCACGATGCTGGTGAGGTTCCAGGTCGGCATGGCCTTGAACAGGCGCCACAGCGACGTGCGGTGCAGGTACTTGGCGTGGCCCTCGTCGAAGCCGTTCTCGGCGGCCAGGCGCCAGTTGCCGGACCGGTCGTCGATGCGCCCGCCCATCACCAGGGTCGCGCCGCGCAGCTCCTCGGGCAGGGCGTCCTCCACGGGCGGGGGCTCGCGCTCGCCGACGTAGACCCACACCAGGCCGAGCCGCTCCGCGGTGGGGTAGCGGCGCACGCGCACCTTGCCGCAGATCGGGGAGTCGGGGCCGTCGGTGATGACGGCCTCGAGCACGCCCGTCCTCAAACGGAAGGTCCAGCCGTGGTAGGCGCAGGAGACGGTGCCGGGGAACTGGCGGCTGCCCTGGGACAGCGGGACGCCGCGGTGGGGGCAGCGGTCGTGCAGCGCGTGGGCCTCGCCGCCGTCGCGCATGAGCATGATGGTGTCGCCGAGCAGGGTCACCTGCCGGGGCCGGCCCTCGCGCAGCTCGGCGCTCCACATCGCGGGGTACCAGTGCTCGCGGAAGCCCTTGGCCGCGGCGTCGTAGCGCGGCCAGGACGACCAGTCCTGACGCCCCTGCGCGATGTCGGTCGGCTGCCGGCGGGCGCGGCCGGTGGGGAGGGTGGTGCTCATGCGCGGGCTCCTCGGGTCCTGGCCGCGGGTGCGGGGGGTGCCCACGACACGCGGACGGCGCCGAGGCCGGCGAACTCGGCGAGGGCGTGGTCACCGGGGGCGAGGTCGACGGCGCGGCACAGCGCGCCGGAGAGGATCACCGACCCGGCGGCGAGGGTCTCCCCGTAGGCGGCGAGGGTGTTGGCCAGCCACGCGACGCAGGCCGCCGGGTGGCCGAGCACCGCCGCCCCCGCGCCGGACTCGACCACGCGCCCGTTCACGCTGAGCGCGGTGCCGACCAGGCGCAGGTCCAGGTCGCGCGGGTCGACCAGGCGCCCTCCCAGCACCGCGTACGCCGACGACGCGTTGTCCGCGACGGTGTCGACCAGGCGGATGTCCCAGTCGCGCACGCGGCTGTCGATGATCTCCAGGCCGGCGACCACGGCCTCGGTCGCGCGCAGGGCGTCCAGGGTCGTGACCCCGGGGCCGGCGAGGTCGCGGCCGAGCACGAACGCGATCTCGGCCTCGACCCGCGGGCGGATCAGCGGGCGCGGCACCGCGGCGAGGTCCGCGCCGTCGTCCAGGAGCATGTCGTCGAGCAGGACGCCGAAGTCGGGCTCGTCCACGCCGAGCTGCTGCTGCATGACGCGGCTGGTGAGCCCCACCTTGCGGCCCGCGACCCGGCGCCCCTGGTCGAGCGCCCAGGCCACCCCGATCCGCTGGACCGCGTAGGCGTCGGCGAGCGACAGCCCCTCCCGCACCGGCGCCACGGGCTCCCCGCTGCGCCGCCCGCCACAACCGCTCGGCGAGCCCCTCCAGCCGCCCCCCGCCGGGGTCGCCACCCGGGGTGGCGACGCCGGCCGTGCCGGCGGCGGCTGCGGTCAGGCCGGCGTCCACGCCGTCGAGGGGGTCAGGCACGGGCGGGCCCTGGGGGACGTGCGGGCCAGCTGGGCCGCGATCTCGATGAGGATGTCCTCCTGGCCGCCGACGGCCTTGCGCGCCGCGGCCTCCAGCAGCACGTCGGCGACCGGCACGCCGAAGGCCGCCGCGGCCCGCTCGGCGTGCAGCAGGAACGACGAGTACACCCCGGCGTAGCCCAGCAGCAGCGACCCCCGGTCGACGACGGGCAGCCGGTCGATCACCGGCCGGACGACGTCCTCGGCGACGTCGACGATCGCCCGCACGTCGACCCCCAGGTCGATCCCCTGCTTGTCGGCCGCGGCGACCAGGACCTCCGTCGGCGCGTTGCCCGCGCCCGCGCCCAGCCCGCAGGTGCAGCCGTCCACCCAGGTGGCCCCCGCCTCGATCGCGGCCAGCGAGTTGGCCACCCCGAACGACAGGTTGTGGTGGGCGTGGACGCCGACCTCGACGTCCGCGGGCAGCCGGTCGCGCAGCGCGGCGACCCGCGCCGCGACGTCCCGCGGCGCCATCGCGCCCGCCGAGTCGGTGACGTAGACGACCTGCGCGCCCGCGTGGGCCATGACCGCGGCCTGCCCGGCCAGGATCGCGGGCTCGGCCATGTGCGCCATCATCAGGAACCCGACCGCGGTCATCCCCAGGTCGCGGGCCAGCCCGAGGTGCTGGGGTGCGATGTCCGCCTCGGTGCAGTGGGTCGCGATCCGGGCGACCGACGCGCCGGCGTCGCGCGCCCGCGACAGGTGCGACCGCACGCCCACCCCGGGCAGGAGCAGCACCGCCAGCCGCGCGCGGTCGACGGCCGCGACCGCGGTCTCCAGCAGCGTGAACTCGTCGACCAGGCTCGCCGAAGTTGAACGACGACCCGCCCAGCCCGTCGCCGTGGCTGACCTCCAGCACCGGCACCCCGGCCCGGTCCAGCCCCGCCGCCACCGCCGCGACCTCCTCGACGGTGAACCGGTGGCGCTTGGCGTGGCTGCCGTCGCGGAGCGTGGAGTCGACCAGCGTGATCACGCGGCCACCTCCACCCGGGCCAGCGCCTCGCCGACCGCGACCGCGGCGGCGGTCATGATGTCCAGGTTGCCCGCGTAGGGGGCAGGAAGTCGCCCGCGCCCTCGACCTCCACGAACACCGCGACCCGGGTGCGGTCCCCCAGGTCGTCGAACACCGGATCGGTGCGCAGCCGGTAGCCGGGCACGTAGGCGGCCACCCGCTCGCGCATCGCCGCCACCGACGCCGCGACCGCGTCGCGGTCCGCATCGGCCGGCACCGCGCAGTACACGGTGTTGCGCATGAGCAGCGGCGGGTCCGCCGGGTTGAGGACGATGATCGCCTTGCCGCGCCGGGCGCCGCCGAGCTCCTCGAGCCCGCGGGCCGTCGTCACGGTGAACTCGTCGATGTTCTGGCGCGTCCCCGGCCCCGCCGAGGCGCTGGCGATGGTCGCGACGACCTCGGCGTAGTCGACCGGCGCGACTGCGGCGACCGCCGCCACCATCGGGATGGTCGCCTGGCCGCCGCAGGTGAGCAGGTTGAGCTCCGGCGCGTCGAGGTGGGCGGCGACGTCCACGACGGGCACGACCGCCGGGCCCAGCTTGGCCGGGGTCAGGTCCAGGCAGCGCAGGCCCGCCGCGTGCAGCCGTGGGGCGTTGGCCCGGTGCGCGGCGGCGCTGGTCGCGTCGAAGACCAGCTGCGCCCGGTCGGGGTGGGCGACCAGCCAGTCCGCGCGCCCTCCGCCGAGGTGTCCAGCCCCAGCGCCCGCGCGCGCGCCAGCCCTCCGACTCCGGGTCGATGCCGACGACGGCGGTCAGCTCCAGGTCCCGTGATCGCCGCAGCTTCAGCATCAGGTCGGTCCCGATGTTGCCGGACCCCAGTACCGCGCACGTCATCGCCATGCGTCCAGTGAACGACGGGGGTGTGACAGGAAGCCAGCACTCCGGTCCGTTCAGCGGACCGTTAGCTTGGACCGATGGACGAGCCGTCCGTGCTCGGCAAGGTGCGCCGCATCCTCGACGCCTTCGACGACGACGCGCCCGCCCTCGGGCTGTCCGCGCTGGCCCGGCGCAGCGGGGTGCCGAAGGCGACCGTGCACCGCCTGGCCGGCGAGCTGGTCGCCTGGGGCCTGCTCGAGCGCGACGGCAACGCCTTCCGCCTGGGCGGGCGGCTGTTCGAGCTGGGCGAGCGCGTTCCCCGCTACCGCACCACCCGCGACGTCGCGCTGCCGTACCTGGAGGACCTCTACGTCGCCACTGGTGAGACGGTGCACCTGGGCGTCCTGGACGGCCGCGAGGTCCTCTACCTGCTGAAGATCAAGGGCCACCGCGGGATCGACGCGCCGAGCCGCGTGGCCGGGCGCATGCCCCTGCACGCCACCGCCAGCGGCAAGGTCCTGCTCGCCCACAGCCCGCCCGCGCTGCTGGAGCGGGTCCTCGCCGCGGGCCTCGCCCGGCTGACCCCGCACACGATCACCTCGCCCGCGCTGCTCCGCGAGGTCGTCGACCAGGTCCGCCGCACCGGCGCGGCCACCGAGCGCGACGAGCTCCTGGTCGGGCACGGCTCCGCCGCCGCCCCGGTCCTGGGTGCCGACGCGGCCCTGGTCGGCGCCCTCTCGGTCGCGGCGCCCCTGCACCGCCGCAGCCCGCAGCGCCTCGTCCCGGTCGTGCGCACCGCCGCCCTGGCCCTGTCCCGCGCCCTGCGCGAGCGACCTGTCACACCCCCGTGAGAGGCTGGGGCGCATGAGGATCGAGATCCCGCTGTTCGACGGCTTCGACGAGCTGGACGCCCTCGGGCCGTTCGAGGTGTTCCGCAACGCCGGGCTGGACGCCGCGCTGGTCGGCGCGCACGGCGAGGGGCCGGTGACCGGCTCGCACGGGGCGGTGGTCGGGACCACCGGGGTGCTGGGCCGGCCCGACCTCGTCGTCGTGCCCGGGGGCGGGTGGAACGACCGGGCGGAGCGCGGGGCGTACGGGAGGTGCAGCGCGGCGACCTGCCGCGGGCGCTCGCCGCGCTCCACGCGGACGGGGTGCGGGGTCGCCGCGGTCTGCACCGGCGGGATGATCGTGGCCGCCGCGGGTCTGCTGCGCGGGCGGCCCGCCATCACCCACCACGGCGCGGTCGAGGACCTGCGCGCCGCCGGGGCGGAGGTGCGCGAGGCCCGCGTCGTGGACGACGGCGACATCGTCACCGCGGGCGGGGTGACCAGCGGCATCGACCTGGCCCTGTGGCTGGTCGAGCGCGAGATGGGCGCCGACGTCGCCGACCACGTCGCCCGCGAGATGGAGCACGACCGCCGCGGCCCCGTCTGGCAGCGCCCCACCTGACCACACCCCCGTGCACCTGCGCTGCGCCGCGGGCCACGAGGTGGCCGCGGCGGCCGAGGTGGAGGCCGCGCGCGGCCCCGGCGCGACCCCCGTGCCCATCCGCGCAGCCCCCTCCGCCCCCGCGCCCTGACCACCGACACGCCGCGCTTCCGAGCGCCCCCGGCGCGCCGCCCGGGGCCGGCGCGCTGCCCCGGGCCGGCGCGCCGTCCCGAGCCGGCCCGGCGCCGGCGGGCGGGTCAGGGGAGGTGCGGGGTCAGGAACGTGGCGACGGCCTCGGCGTAGGCGGCGGGGAGCTGGTCGGGCAGGGGCACCATCCCGCCGGCCAGGACGGCCGTGGTCACCGGGACGCCGGCCGCGCGCAGGGCGGTGACCAGCCGGTGGCGGGCCGGCCAGGCGAAGGGGTCGTCCGGCGCCGCGATCGCCAGCACCGGGGCGCGCACCAGGCCCAGCCGGTCCTCCATCCGGTAGGCGTTGACGGCGCGGTGGCCGGCCTCCACCACCTCCCCGACGCCGACCCGTAGGGCATCGGCGACGAAGCGGTGCAGCAGGTCGGGCCGGTCCGGCGGGTAGAAGGCCTGGCGGCGCTGCCACAGCTCGACGAGGTGGGCGCCGTTGGCGCGCTCCTGGACCGCGTCGATCGGCGGGCGCGACGCCGCCACCCGCGCCCGGCGCTCCGCGTCCACGTACGGCGTGCTCGACAGGACCAGCGTCCCGACCCGCTCCGGGGCCCGTGCGGCGACCTCCACCGCGACCACCCCGCCGGTGTGGTGGCCCACGACCCCCACCCGGTCCAGGTCCAGGGCGTCGAGCACCGCGACGGCGGCCGCGGCGTAGTCCTCGATGGCGGGCTCGCCGGGCACCGGATCGCTCCCGCCCATGCCGGGATGGTCCGGTGCCACCGCCCGGAAGCCGCGGGCGGCCAGCAGCGCCAGCACGTCGCGGAACTCCTCGGCGGACCGCGGGGTCTGGTGCAGGAGCAGCACCGCGGGGGCCCCGGCGTCCCCGGCCGTGGTGACGTGCACCTGCCCCACCGGCCCGTCCACGTACGTCCGCCGCACCGCCACTCCCCCCGCGTCGCCGTCCCCGCCCGCTCACGATGCCACGGCGCCGCCCCCCGTCGAACCCCTGTGCGGTTCTTTCTTGACGGCCGTCACCTCCGCATTATGGTCAGGCTTCAGCCTTGAGTCGGTCGCTGGCGTCGGCGCCATCCGTCCGCACGTGCCATCCCTGACCCACCTTGCGGTTGGTGCTGGGCGTGGGACAACCCCACGACCGGGAGGGCGATGGCTACGGCCAGGCGCGATTAGTGTCTCGATCTGCGACCGACCCAGACTCCCAAAGTTTCTACTTCGATGTCGCCGGGAGCTGGACCTTCTGTATGTACCAGCCGCAGACGTCTATGACCGAAGCGGAACGTACCGGTTGGACGTAACCGCTGCCGGAAAGGATTTCGAGGACGTGGCGTTCTACAACAGCACCACCCCGAGCGGTAGCACGAGTTGCACGGCAAAGCACCCCATCCTGCTTGACAAGCAGAACTAGGGTCGATGGATCTACGTCAAGAAGTGGTATAACCCGCATGCACGACGCTACTGGACACCTACGCGATCGTGAACCCGAAGCCCAACAACAAGGGCTTGATCACCTCCTACTGGTAGTCGGGGGCGAAGGGACGAGTGACGCCCGGCTAGGACTGTCTGATCCACTCGCGCTAGAGCTGGGCACTAAATGGCACCGCCGGATGAGAAGAGCGAAGCACTCGCGAGCGAAGTGGTGCGGCTCCTGATAGAGGAGGCTACCTATATTGAGCCGCCGGCTCTGGCTCGATCCTTGCGCTACGCGAGCTGGAGGACCGAAGCCCGCGGGGTGGTGATATCAACCCCTCCTCGCTCCTTCGCCCTGATGGGTCTCCTAACTCACGGCCCCCAGGAGGACACCCCGCAGGACCTGGCAGACGTCATTGTGGCAAATCTCCTAGAAGATGCTTGGGAGGGCGAAATCTGATCGGGGGATGCACTCAAGAACATGAGCTTGGTAGCCGCCTTCTGGGTCTACGCCCCCAGCGGAGTCAGAGTACGTAAACCAGCTCTACGCCAGGAAGGGGGGAGCGGGGGTGTGACCTCCCCGGGAAACGCCTGAAGCCCCTCAAGACTCGCGGCTTGTCGAAGGCAAGCGAGTCCAAGAGGAGCTCCAGGTGATGCCAGAGGCTACGCCTGGCGATGTCGTCATGCTCGGATTGCCGGGCTTCCGGGTGCTGGGCGTCTGCGAGGTCGACGGCGAGCTGGAGGTGACCGTCGAGACCGACGACGAGCTGGTGGGCTGTTCGGGGTGCGGGGTGCGTGCCCGGTCCAAGGGCCGCAAGCAGGTGGTCGTCCGCGACGTGGGCGCGTTCGGCCGGCGGGCACGGCTGCGCTGGGTCAAGCGGCGGTGGCGCTGCCCGGAGCCGGCGTGTCCGGTGCGGACGTGGACCGAGCAGCACCCGGCGGTGGGCCGCAAGGCGACGCTGACCGAGCGGGCCCGCGAGCAGGCGTGCCGGCGGGTCGGCCGCGACGGCTCGTCGGTGGCGTTGGTCGCCCGCGACCTGGGCGTGGGCTGGCACACCGTCATGCGCGCGGTCCGCGACCGCGGCCAGCGGCTGGTCGACGACCCCGGCCGCCTCGACGGGGTCGCCGCCCTTGGGCACCGCCTCGCCACAGGGCTGGCCGACGGCGACCCCGACGGCCAGGTCGCCGCGGCGTG
This sequence comes from Egibacteraceae bacterium, assembly GCA_030447925.1. Lineage (GTDB taxonomy): Bacteria > Actinomycetota > Nitriliruptoria > Euzebyales > Egibacteraceae > JAUJNX01. Next base: position 13,002 of record JAUJNX010000012.1, read on the forward strand.
GCAGGCCAAGGAAGCACTGCGCGACGTCTACCGCGCCGCCACCGTCCGTGCGGCCCGCACAGCGCTGGCCGTCTTCTATGACCACTGCCACGCCTCCAGCGTTCCCGAGGTCCGTCGGCTGGCCAGGACCATCCGCCGCTGGGAGCCCGAGGTGCTGGCCTGGCACACCACCGGCGGCGCCAGCAACGGCCCGGCGGGCGGGTGGCGCTGGTCGGCTACACCGCGGGGACGCAGGTCACGATCGACCTCGCCCGCCTCCTCCAGGCCGACGTCCGCCTGCTGCCCGTCAACCTGCTGCGCCTGGCCGGGCCCGCCGCGGAGCTGGCGCCGGGCCTGGTGGCCGATCTGGTGGCCGGCCGCCTGCGCCTGCACGTCGCCACCTTCCCGCTGACCCGGGCGGCCGCCGCCCTGGACCACCTCGCGGGCGGCGCCGCGACCGGCAGGGTGGCGCTCCTGCCCTGAGCGCCGCACCCTGGCAGCGAATCACGAGCGAAGGAGAAACCGGGATGGCGCAGGACCGCCGGCCGCCGGAGACGCCGGCCGGCTCGCCCGTCGGGCAGCCGCGCGACCTGATCGTGGACGTCTACGGGGCGTACCTGCGCGCGCTGGGCGGCTGGATCTCGATCGCGGACACCATCCGCCTGCTCGCCGACCTGGGGGTGGACGAGCAGAGCGTCCGCGCGTCGATCAGCCGGCTCAAGCGCCGCGGGCGCGTCGTCCGCGAGGTCCGCCGCAACGTCGTGGGCTACGCGCTATCCGACCTGGGCCGCCAGCGCCTGGAGGAGGCCGACCGGCGCATCTACCGCGCCTACCAGCCGGCCGACCTCGCCGACGGCTGGGTCGTGGTGATGTTCAGCGTCCCGGAGCGCGAGCGCGCCAACCGCTACCTGATCCGCTCGCGCCTCCAGTGGCTCGGGTTCGGGATGCAGGGCACGGGGGCGTGGATCGCGCCGCGGCGCCTGGCCGAGGACGCCGAGCAGATGCTCGAGCGGCTGGGGCTGACGGCCTACGCCGACGTGTTCGCCGCCCACTACCGCGGCTTCGGCGAGCTGCGCGACCTCGTCGCCCGCGCCTGGGACCTCGACGAGCTGCGCGCGCTGTACAGCGAGTTCCTGGCCGCCCAGGTCCCCGTCCGCGACCGCTGGCGCGACGCGGGGGACGGCCTGCCCGACCGGGACGCCTTCGTCGACTTCACGACCGCCCTGTCGCAGTGGCGCAAGTTCCCGTTCCTGGACCCGGGCCTGCCCGTCGAGCTCCTGCCCCCCGACTGGGAGGGCCGCACCGCCGCCGCCCTGTTCGCCGAGCTGTCCGGGTTGACCGAGAAGCGCGCCCAGCGCCACGTCGACGCGACGGTCGCGGGCACCCCGGCCTGACCCGCCCCGCGCGGCCCGGCCGATGCGCCCGGCCCGATGCGGCCCGGCCCGATGCGGCCCGGCCCGATGCGGCCCGGCCCGATGCGGCCCGGCCCGACGCGGCCCGGCCCGGCCCGACCTGGGGCCGACCTGGCCCGACCTCAGCCGGGCGGCCCCGCCCAGCGGTCGCGCCAGCGCGCGCGCACCGCGGCGGCGGCCGGGTCGGCGTCGAGGGCGGCCAGGTGCGCGCGCACGGCCGCGGCGGCGGCCTCGACGGCGGGGCGGGGGCCGCGCAGGCGGACGACGCAGCGGGCGCCGGGGTAGGAGCCGACGCCCAGGCCGGGGACGTCGTCGGCCAGGCGGGCCAGGAGCGGGGCGAGGAACGACTCCGGGTAGCTGTGGGTCACCTCCAGGACGTGGGCCGGGTCGCCGCGGCCTGCGAGCAGGGCGGGCGCGACGCCCTCGTCGACGATGCGCTCCAGCTCCGCGGGCACGCCGGGGAGCACGACCACGGTCGCCCCGCCCGGCGTGCCGCACCCGCCGTCGACGTCGACCGCCACCCCGGGGGTGCGCCCCGGCCCGCCGGCCAGCAGCCAGGCCCCCGCCGGCAGGTCGGCAGGCGGCGCATCCCGCGCAGCTGCTCCTCCGGCACCGCCATCCCCTGGGCCAGCGTCCAGGCCAGCGCGTCCTCGACGCTGGCGAGGGCCTCGGGGTGGGGGACGAGGGCGAGGCCCAGGACCTCGGCGACCACCTCGACGGTCACGTCGTCGGGGTGGGACCGACCCCGCCGGAGGTGAGGACCAGGCGCGGGCGGGGCCGCCCGAGCTCCAGCGCGAGCGCCTCGGCGATGGCCGCCCGGTCGTCGGGGACGGTCACGACCCGGTCGAGGGGGACCGCCGCGTCGCGCAGGCGCTGGTCCCCGGGTGCGCAGCGAGCCTGCGAGCCAGCTTTGCGGTCGCGGACGTAGCCGCCGAGCAGCTCGCCGCCGATGACCACGACCGAGGCGCGCAGGTCCATATCGTTCCCCTTGCGGTCGTCAGTGTTCCAGCTTACGGTCGACCGACGGGCGACGACAGGAGAAGGCAGATGTCGACGTACAAGCTCCCCGACCAGGCGATGGAGGCGGGCGAGGCCGTGGCCGCCACCCCGGAGCAGGTCACCGCGGAGGACCTCGCGGCGCGGGCCGCGGCCAACGCCGAGCTGGTCCGGCGGGCGCACGCCGCGTTCAAGGCCAACGACCAGGCGACGATCGCGGAGATCTTCGCCGAGGACATCGAGTGGATCGTCACCGGCCACAGCCAGACGGCCACCGTCGACCAGGGCATGGCCGAGGTCGGGCAGTCCTTTCTGAAGATCATCGAGATGACCGGGGGCACGTACAACGCGGTCGGGACGGACTACCTGGGCGGGGCGAACACCGCCATCGCCCGCGCGCACGTCACCGCCACCCGCGAGGGCAAGGGCACCCTGGACGTCGAGGAGGTCGTGGTCTTTGACGTGCGCGACGGCAAGCTGGCCCGGGCCGTCCACATCCCCTTCGACCAGGACGCCTGGGACGACTTCTTCGCTTGACCGCACGCGCCCGGGCGCCGGTCCCGGCCGGGCCGGCGCCGAGGGTCAGCCCAGGATCTCGTCCACCGGGAGGGCGGCGTCGGGGAACGCGCCCGGCGCGACCGTCGACCCGGGCCCGGCCTCGGTGACCTCGCGGTAGCCGCTGGCGCCCGGGTCGCGGTGGGTGAGCACCCGCCGGCGGACCAGGTCGACCAGCCACACCTCCGCCACGCCCGCCGCCGCGTACAGCGGCACCTTGTGCTGCTGGTCGAGCACCAGCGAGGAGTCCGCGACCTCGACGAGCAGCAGCAGGTCCTCGGCGGTCGGGTGCGCCAGCCGGTAGGCGTCCGGGCGCAGGCGGGCGACCGACAGGTCCGGCTGCGGCATCAGGTGCTCCCCGAGCACCACCGGGTCCTGCACCCCCACCACCGCGCGGCCGTCCAACGCCGCGCTCAGCAGCCGGTTCAGCGCCTTCACCGTCCCCGCGTGCAGCGGGCCGATCGGCGTCATCGTGAGGATCTCTCCGTCGATCAGCTCGACGCGCTCCTCCGGGCCGAGGACCCCCTCGGCGGTGAGCCGCAGGTACTCGCCCAGCGTGAAGGGGCGTCTGGTGGCGTGCAGTGGCATCTCGATCACCATCGCGCAGATCGTACGGGGGCCGGTCCCCGCAGTGTGCCCCAGCCTGTGGACGCAGCGACCCGGCTCGCGTCTCAGGGCGCGGCGGGCTCCCAGCGGTGGGGGCGCACGTCGGCGGCCGCCGCCGAGGCGGCGCGGCGCGCGGCGAGGGAGGCCCGCCCCGCCGCGGTCATCATCGCCGGGCTCCACAGCACCGTGTGGTCGAAGGTCACCTGCACGTCGGTCACGCCCGCGACCGCGCGCAGCTCGCGCCCGGCGGCCTCGGCCAGGCGCGGGCCGTAGACGCAGCACGGGCTGGTGACCCACATGCGCAGGGCGACCGCCCCGGTCGGGTCGACCGACCAGTCCACCAGGCCCATGTCGACCAGCGACTGCGGTGCCCGGGCCTGCAGGCTGCACGGGTCGACGACCCGGTCCAGGGCCGCGGCGACGTCGGCGGCCAGGCTCACGCCGCGCCCCCCGCCCCCGAGGTCGGCCCCGGGGTCGGGGTGATCCCGGCCATCACGTCGCCCGGGCCGCCCGCGCCGGGCCCCGCCGGACCGTCGACCGGCAGGCCCGCCGCCCGCGCGGAAGCCAGCCACGCGCTGTTCGGCGGCGCCAGGCCGCCCTGCTCGCGGACCGCCCGCGCGAACTCGTCGTCGGCGATCGCCGCCCTGCGCGCCGCGATGTCGATGCCCGCCATGGCCGCGTAGTTCCCGCCCAGGATCAGCGCCTTGGTGGCGTCGTCGATCTGGGGCAGCCCGAACCGGTCGAGGGCGCGCTCGGAGAAGGAGAACGCCGCGAAGCGCTCCAGCAGCGGCTGGGGGTGCGCGAAGTTGCAGCCCGTCCCCCACAGCACCTTTGCCGGCCCGCCCCAGAACAGGAACGACCCCAGCACCTCCTCGAACATCCCCGGCGCCCGGTGCAGCAGCGACGCCGTGACCTCCAGGTTCGCGAACACGTTGGGGAACCGGGCCAGCGCGTGGGCGGTCTCCTCGACGAAGGCCATGCCCGCGTGCACGATCTCGAACTGCAGGTGCGGGAAGGCCATCGCCGCGCCCTCCAGGTCCTCGACCCGGTAGGGGTTGAGCGGCACGGGGCCGTTGGGCAGCGCCTTGTGCACCGCCACGATGCGCAGGCCGAGGTCCGCGGCGCGCTCGAACAGCGGGAAGGCCAGGGCGGGGTCGTCCATGCGCCACGTGCGGTACGGCTCGACCTGGTCGGGATACAGCTTCAGCCCGATGGCGTTGGGGACCTCGGCGACCTGGCGCTCCAGGTCGGCGATCGCCCGCTCCAGCCCGGTGGTGGGGTCCACCCCGACGTAGGCGATCCAGCGCTGGGGCCAGCGCGCCTGCGCCTCGACGTTCTTCTCGTGGCTGCACATGCCGTCGCGGAACAGCGAGTCCAGGCGCAGCGTGTGGTACACGGCCAGGTCGGTCGCGGACTCGGTGAAGAACGTGCGCGACAGCACGTCGATGGGCTGGTCGGCCTGGTAGACCGCCTTGGGGACCTGGACCTCGGGCGGGTTCCAGGCCGAGTAGAGCATCGCGAGCCCCTCGCGGACCATCCCGCCGGTGGGCCCCGCGGCGTTCTCGGCACTGAGGTTGTACGCGTGGCCGATCGCGTCGATGACGAAGGCCTCGTCCAGCAGCGCCATGCGATCCTCCGGTGTCCGTCCCGTGCCCCTCGACGGTACGCGACCCTCGTTCTACTGTCGAGCGTCAACGCGACAGCATGAGCGCAATGCCGACATCCCCGCCGACCTCCCTGGCGTCCATTGACGATCGCAACTGAAACGCACGACGTCGCCTCTTCGGGCGGTCCACCCTGGGCGCCGGGCCGGGAGCGCCACGGCGCCGACCCGCTGGTCCACCTCGACCGCCTCGGCGTCCTGGACCGTCGCGCCGTCGTCGCGCACGCGATCCACCTGAGCGACGCCGAGGTCGACGTCCTGGTCCGCACCGGCGCCACCGTCGCCTTCTGCCCCGGCGCCGCGCTGCGCCTGCCGACCGGGGTGAGCCGCGCGGGCCGCCACCCCGACCTGCCCGCCGTCGCGCTGGGCACCGACACCGTGAACGCGTCGAACCACCACGACCTGCTGCGCGCGGCTGCGACCGCCCCAGACCTCTACGGCGAGGTGCGCGGGGATCGCGGGGTCCTGCCCGCGACCCGCGTGCTGGAGTGGGCGACGCTCGGCGGCGCGCGGGCGCTGGGCCTGGACGACCGGATCGGGTCCCTCGCGGTGGGCCGGCGCGCGGACCTCCCCGTCTTCGACGCCGGACCCCTGATCCGCAACGCCGCGAACGCGCTGGTCCACGGCGCCCCCCGCGCCGTCCACGCGATCGTGGACGGCGTCCCCCTGCTGGTCGACGGCGTCGTGGACGTCAAGGACGAGATCGTGGCCGAGGCCGGGGCCGCTGCGGAGCGGGTCGCCCGGCGCGCCGGGCTCCCCGCGTCGACCGGCTGGTCGGTCAGCTCCTGACCGCCCCGCCTCCCGCGCGGGCCTCAGCCGACCACCGCGGGCCGGGGGTCGAGGCGGGGCACCGGCCCGTCGACCTCCTCCCACGGGAACAGGTGCACGTGGGGGGTCTCCGACACCGGCTCGATGATCCGGCACTCCCACGGGATCCGCCGCTGGAGCGCCAGGTTGGTCGCGTGCAGGGTCCCCGCGGAGTAGCCGTCCCAGATGGCGACGAGCGCGTCGGCCGAGGCGATCAGCTCCTCGTTGCGCCGCCAGCCCGCCTCGCGGCCGTGGCCCGCCCAGTCGGCCGGGACCGCCGTGACGTCGCGGCCGGCCTGCTCGAGGTGCGCGGCGATGATCCGGTCCGCGCCGCGCGCGCCGCCGTGGAGGAAGCGGTACGGCGGCGGTGCCGGGACCCGGTCGCGGAGGGCGGCGATGGCGTTGAGGAACGCGATCCACACACTTTCCGGGTGGGCCGCGAGCGTCGCCGAGCCGCTGATGGCGATCGTCAACATCGTCGGTGAAGGGTGCCCGCCCCCGGTCACACCGCGGTCAAACCGCAGGTCAGGCGGTGGCAAGGCGCGCATCCAGGGCGTCCACCCGGTCCTGCAGCTCCAGCACCCACTCGTCGTGGTCCTCCCCGCCCAGGACCCGCTGGCCCAGGCGGAGGCGGGCGCGGCGGACCTCGTGGGCGGCGGGCGCGGGTGCGGTGAGCAGGTCCTCGGCAACGGCGACGGCCTCGGTGAGGTCGCACTCGCCGGGACCGAGGTCCAGCAGGAGGCGCTGGCCCCGCCGGTGCAGGCGCCCGCTGGCGGGGCCCAGGGCGCGCCGCGCCTGCCACAGCGCGGTCTTCAGCCGCCGCGCGCCGGTGTCGCGGTCGGCCTCCGGCCACAGCCAGGTCTGCAGCGTCTCCGCGGCCAGGCCGTCGGCGCCGGCGGTCGCCAGCGCCAGGACGGCGAGGCGGGCGTGGCGGGTGGGGAAGCGCACCTCGTGGTGGCCGACGAAGACGCCCGGGCGGCCCAGGATGCGCACCCGCACCTCCTCCCCGCCGCGGAACAGCCGGTCGTCGGCGGCGTCGCGGCCGGCCAGCTCCCGCGCCCGCTCCCAGTGGCGCACGCTGGCCGAGGTCTCGATGCCGGCCAGGGCGACCGCCGCGCGCGCGGCCCAGAAGCGCGCGCCGAGCCGCGTCAGCCGGTCCTCCGCGTCGAACAGCAGCGGGATCGCGCGGTCCGGGTGCCCGCCCGCCGCCAGCTGCTCGCCGAGCAGCAGGTCGTAGCGCGCTGCCTCCACGGGCGGGACGAACGCGCCCTCGGCCGCCCGCTGGATGGCCGTCACCGCCGCGTCGTGGTCGCCGGCGGCGCCCAGCGCCACGCCCTCGGCCACCGCGGCCTGCACGCTCCACCAGGAGTCGCCGCGCTCGCGCAGCTGCGCGACCGCCCAGCGGGCGTCGGCCAGGGAGCGCTGCAGCTCGTGGGGCGCGGAGTACTCGGCGCGGGCGACCAGCACGATGGCGCGCAGCCACGGCGCGTCGACCAGGTCGGCGGCGGCGAGGCCGTCGGCGAAGGCCCGCGCGGCGCCGTCGCGGTCGCCCCGGAGGGCGGCGAGCGGCCCCGCCACCGCACCGAGCAGCGGCCACTCGGAGCGGTCCCCGTCCGCGGGGATCGCGGAGAACGCGGCCTCGGCCCGGCGCACGGCGTCCTGGACGCGGGCGAACTCGCCGGTCCACAGGCTGAAGAAGCCGAGGAACAGGTGGGCGGTCGCCTCGGCCCGCAGCATGCCCGCGCGGGCGGACTCCGCTGCGCCCTCGGAGGCCAGGCGCTGGGCGAGTCGCAGGTTCCCGCGCGCGTACGCGCCCAGCGACCGGTTCACCAGCGTGACCCCGCGGACGCGGGGCTCGTCGCCCAGCAGCGCCTCGCCGCGGGCCATCAGGTCGGCGCCGCGCTCCAGGTCCCCGCGCGCCAGCGCCCAGCTCGCCAGGGTGCAGAGCGCGAAGCCCTCGCCCTGCGGGTCACCGGCGGTCCGGAAGGCCGCCAGCGCCTCCTCCGCGAGCGCCGGGGCGCGGCGGTCGGCCGCGTCGGCGTCGTGCAGCGCGCGGGCGACCACGAGGTGGGCCCACGGCCGCGGCCGCGACGGCAGTGCCGCCAGCCGGCCGGCGAGCGGTCGGAGGGGCGCGCCCCCGGCGTAGAGCAGGGCCGGCGCGCGCGCGTCCAGGACGTCGAGCAGCTCGCCGTCGGAGAGCCCGTCGATGTCGTCCAGCACCGCCCCCACCCGCCCCCTCCCCCGCCCGTACCGCACCGCACTCTTGCCGGTCCGCTGCCCGGAGGTGAAGACCGACGGGCCGGATATCTGGGGGTGTGGACGCCGGACGACGTGGCGTGACCGCCCGGTCACGCGGGGCGCGGCGATCGCGCGCCGCGGCGGTTGCGTGCCGGGGAGGCGGGGGTAGGGGCGGGGACGGGAACGATCGCCGAGGAGGGCAGGCCGTGCAGCTGCTGGTGCTGGGGGCGACCGGGCGGACCGGCCGCGAGGTCGTCGCGCGGGCGCGGGCGCGGGGCCACGCCGTGACGGCGCTGGTGCGCGACCCCGCCGCGCTGGACGGGTCCGACGCGCGCCTGGTCGCCGGCGACGTCACCGACGCCGCGGTCGTGGACGAGGCCGTGCGGGGCCAGGACGCCGTGATCAGCGCGCTGGGACGCAGCGGGGGCGAGGACCCCGCCGCGGTCACGCGCGGCCTGGAGCACGTCGTCGCCGCCATGGGCCGCGAGGGCGTGCGCCGGATCGTGGTCGTCCTCGGCGCGGGCCTGCTCCTGCCCGAGGACGACCAGGGACCGGGCGGCAGGGCCGCCGCCCTGCTAGTGCGCGCCCTCAACGCGCGCGACCTGGAGGAGAAGCACCGCCAGCTCGACCTCCTGCGGGCCGGCGACCTGGAATGGGTGGCGGCGCGCCCGCCCCGGCTGGTGGACGGGCCCGCCACCGGCGCCTACCGCGCGGGCATGTTCCCCACCGGTCTCGGCGACCGGCTGACCACCGCGGACCTCGCCGACTTCCTGGTCCGCGAGGCAGAGCACCCGATCCACCCGCGCCAGGCCCCGCTGGTGGCCGGTCCCCGGCCGGTGAGCACCGGGCCCGGCCCCGCCGCCCGCGTCCTGGTCGGCGTCGTCGGCGCCGCGGTCGCCGCCGCCCTGGTCCAGCGCGTCAACCGCCGCTGACGCCGGGCGGGATGGGCGCGGGGCCGGTCCTCGGGTCCAGCAGGGCCGCGAGGCGGGCCTCGGCCTCCGCGCTGATGCGCGAGCCCGTCGCCTCCACCGCGGTGCCCCCCCCGGGCCTGCAGGAGCGCGGGGCGGACGGTGCGGCCATCGTCAGCGGGCGGTACGGGCAGCCGGTGCACAGGCGCGTTCAGCGCACGCGGACGGTGCCGTCGGGCGCCACGGCGTCCAGCTCCAGCCCGCCCGCCTCGGACCCCCACAGCAGCTTGTCGGCCTCGACCTCCATAAGCAGCCGGCCGAGCTGGGTCTGCACCAGCCGCGGCGCGATCGGGGTGAAGCACAGGTTCGCCGACAGCGCGAGGTGCACGTTGGGGAAGCGCGCGGCGATCGAGACGGTCTCGTCGAAGTACGGCATCCCCAGGTGGTGGATGACGAAGGTGAGGTCCGGGGAAGTCGCGGGCCGCGCCCTGCAGGTCGTTGGGCCGCACGTCCTCGACGTTGGACAGCCCGAACGGCATGCCCTTGTGGAACTGCAGGACGTCGATGCCCAGCGCCTGGCAGCGCTCGTACATCGGGTAGGCGACCTCGCGGTCGTCACACCGCCAGGTGCCCTCGACGTGGCCGTTGTAGAACTTCATCGACCGCGCGCCGAGCTCCTTGACCTGCACGTCGATCTGCTCGAGCGCGTGGCCCAGGCCCCGGTAGGCGGGGTCGACGCCGCCCCGAGGACCTCGCCTGGGCCGCCCTCTACCTGGCCGCCGACGAGTCCGCCCCCCGTCACCGGTGCCAACCTCGCCGTCGACGGCGGCTGGACCGCCCGCTGACGCCCTGGTCGTGACGGCGGGCCGCCGGGCCGTCAGGCCCCGGTGGGCAGCGGCGCGGTGAGGCCGTCCACGGGCAGGCGACGGCGTCCGGTCGCGCTCTGGATCGCCAGCCCCTCGCGAGCCCAGTACTCGAACCCGCCGATCATCTCCTGGACGTGCTGGTAGCCCGCTCGCGCGAGGATCAGCGCCGCCTTGGTGCTGCCGTTGCACCCCGGCCCCCAGCAGTACACGACGAGGTGGGGGTCCTGGTCCGGGGGCGGGAGCTCGTCCAGGCGGGCGGGCAGCTCGGCGGCAGGCAGGTGCACCGACCCGGGGACGTGGCCCTGGTCCCAGGCGGCGGCGCTGCGCACGTCGATGACCAGCGGGGCCCGGCGGGCGGCGCGGGCCGCCGCGACATCGGCGGGGTCGGTCTCCCGGCGCAGCTTGGCGGCGAAGTGCGCGGCCGCCGCTGCCGCCGCGGCCCTGCGCTCCTCGCTCGCGCTGCCGGCGGGCGGTGGCGGGGTGGAGGTCGTCGTCATGCGAGCAGTGTGGGCGGGGCGACCAGGGTCGCGACAGTGGCAGCCCTGCCGGTGATCGGGTAGGAACTGCCACACTGGCCCCCATGCTGGTCGACGTCGTGGCCGTGGTCGGGGACCACGTCGCCGTGTTCGAGTTGGGCGTCCTCAGCGAGGTCTTCGGGGTGGACCGGCGCACCGCTGGCCTGCCCGGCTACGACTTCGCGCTCTGCTACGACTTCGCGCTCTGCGCGGTGCAGCCGGGCCTGGTCCCCACCACCTCCGGCTACGCCGTCGCCGTCGAGCACGGGTTGGAACGGCTGGCCACCGCCGACCTCATCGCGGTGCCCGCGTGGACCCCGAGGGACGTGCCGCCACCGGCGGAGCTCGTCGCCGCGCTGCACGCCGCGGTCGCGCGGGGCGGCCGGGTGCTCGCGGTGTGCTCGGGGGCCTTCCTGCTGGCCGCCGCCGGCCTGCTCGACGGGCGCCGCGCGGCGACGCACTGGCAGTACGCGCCGCTGCTGGCCGCGCGGTACCCCCAGGTCGACGTGGACGCCGATGTGCTCTACGTCGAGGACGGCCCGGTGGTGACCAGCGCGGGCACCGCCGCGGCGATCGACGCCTGCCTGCACCTGGTCCGCCAGGCGCACGGCGCGACCGTCGCGAACGCCCTGGCCCGGCGGATGGTCGTCCCGCCGCACCGGTCCGGCGGGCAGGCGCAGTTCGTCGAGTCGCCGGTCGCCGTCCCCGACGACCGGGGCGAGCTGGCCGAGGTCCTGACCTGGATCCAGGAGCACCTGGCCGACCCGCTCCCGGTCCGGGACCTGGCCGCACGGGCGCTGATGTCCCCGCGCACCTTCGCGCGTCGCTTCAGGGCGGCCACCGGCACCACCCCGCACCGCTGGCTGCTCGACCAGCGGCTGCTGCTCGCCGAACGCCTGCTCGAGGACACCGACCTGCCCGTCGACGCCATCGCCGCGCGCTGCGGCTTCGGCAGCCCCGACACGCTCCGCCACCACTTCGCCCTGCGGCGCCGGACCAGCCCCACCACCTACCGGCGGACCTTCCGCACGCGCGGGACGCCCACCGGCTGACCACCGCGGTCCCGGCGCAGCGGTCCTGCCCGTCGTGGGGTCAGGCGGCGGCGGTCGCCGCGTACGTGCCGTCGCGGACGCCCAGCCGGGCGAGCGCGCCGCTCAGCCAGTGCAGCTCGTCGAGGCGATCGCAGCAGGGCGTGAAGATGACCTCGTCGGCACCGGCCGCCGCGTAGTCCTCCAGCGCCCGGCGGATGCCGGCCTCGCCGCGGTACAGCGGCGACGCGACCTCCGGCGGCGGGCCGCCGACCTGCTGGTACCGGTCGACGTACTGGTCGGCCCAGTCGCCCTCCTCCTCGGTCGAGGCGAAGCGGAAGTCCGCGACGATGCGGGGGGTGTCGGTCCGCCCAGCCCCGGCGAACGCCTGGCGCAGCCCCTGGGCGACGAGCCCGGTGATGTGGGCGTTCACCGCGCCGCCGATGAAGCCGTGCCCCCAGCGCAGGATCCGGTTCACCGCGTTCGGCGACGCGCCGCCGATGAGGATCTGCACCTCCCCGACCGGCGGCGGGCCGATGCGGTGGCCGTCGGCGTCGCGCTCGCCGGCGAACAGGCGGGTGAGCTTGGCGAGCTGGGTGTCCATGACCGCCCCGCGCCGCTCGAACGGCAGGCCGGCCAGCGCGTAGTCGTTCGGCCGCGCGCCGATGCCCAGGCCCATGACGACCCGGCCGGGGGCCAGGGCGGTGAGCGTCCCGATCTCCTTGGCCAGGACGTGGGTCGAGCGCAGCGGCGTGATGAGGATGTTCGACAGCAGCCCGATGCGCTCGGTGACCGCGCCCGCCGCGGCCAGGGTCAGCAGCGGGTCGAGGTTGTCCCAGGCCAGGCGGTCGGGGACCGCCAGCGACGAGTAGCCCGCCGCCTCCGCCTCCCGCGCCCAGGACAGGATCGTGTCCCGCGTCACGCCCTCGATGGTCACCGGCAGCGCCGTCCCGACCCGCATCGCCCGCTCCTCCTGCTCGTCTACCCGTCCACCGACCGCACGTTGACCAGGGGTTCGCCGCCGACCCAGCGGCGCAGCTGGTCCCCCACCAGCCGGTACGCCCGCTCCTCCCAGCCGTCGACCGACCCGGCGACGTGCGGGGTCAGCAGCAGCCCCGGCGCGTCCCACAGCGGGTGGTCCGGGGGCAGGGGCTCGGGGTCGGTGACGTCGAGCGCCGCCCGGATCCGGCCCTCGCGCAGCGCCGCGACCAGGGCGCCGGTGTCGACGAGCGCGCCGCGCGCGGCGTTGACCAGCACCGCGCCGGGGCGCAGAGCCGCGAGGAACGCCGCGTCGACGAGGTGCTCGGTGTCCGGGGTGTGGGGGGCGAGCAGCACGACGACGTCGGCCTGGGGCACCAGCTCGGGCAGGTCGTCCACCGGGCGCACGCCGGGGCGGGGCCGCCGGGCCACGCCGGTGACGACCGCTCCGAACGGCTCGAGGAGCCGCTGGGTGGCCCGGCCGATCGACCCGTGGCCGACGATCAGCACGCGGGCGCCGCGCAGGTCGGGCAGCGGCCCGATCGCGGGTGCCCGGCCCTCCGCCATCGCCAGGTTCGCGTCGTCCCAGCGGTGCGCGCGGCGGCGGTCGTCGAAGTCGGGGAGGCGGCGGCGCAGGGCCAGCGTGACCGCGACGATCCACTCGGCGACCGGCCCGTCGTGGACGCCGGCCGCGTTGCACAGGGTCACCCCGTCGCGCGCGAGCGGGCGGAGCGGGTCGACCCCGGCGTAGAGCGACTGCACCACCTCCAGCCCGGTGAGCCGCGGGACGAGGTCGCCCAGCCGCCGGCCCACCAGCAGCGCGAAGACCAGGAAGCCGATGCGGTCGAGCCCCGCCGGCAGCGGGCCGGCGCCCGGCAGCTCGACGAGGTCGAGCCCCGCGGGCAGCTCCCCGAGCGCCGCGACCGGCGCCCCCGCCGGCAGCAGGGCGGCCTTCACGCCGGCTCCCGGTGCTCATGGCGGCGGTCGCGCGCGGACCCTCGGCCGCGGGGACGTCGGCGGGGGGTCCCTCGGGCGCCGTCGGGGCCGGGCGGGGGCGCGCCGGCGCTCCCCGGCCGCGCGCTGCACCCCGGCCGGCGCATCAGACGCGCAGCCCCGCCTCGACCATCAGCGGGTGCAGGTCGCGGGCGTACCGGGCGATCCCGTCCTCGTAGTCGATCCAGGAGATCGCGACGCCGTCGAGGCCCGCGTCGGCCATGTCGCGCAGGCCGGCGACGACCTGCTCGGGCGTGCCGACCAGCGGGATCGCGAAGAAGCCGGCGATGGCCGCGGCGCCCATCCCCTCGCGGTCGAAGTCCGCGCTCCGGGAGTTGGGGATGAGCAGGTCCAGCGCCGTGGCGGCCGCGTCCCAGTCGCCCTGCTCGTGCACCGCGTGGTCGAACCAGGCGCGCGCCTCGGCCTCGGTGTCGCGGCAGACGACGTGCGCGGCGCCGAACACCCTGATCGCGCGGCCGGTCCGCTCGCGGGCGTCCGCCTTGAGCGACGACACCGTCCGCGCCGTGGCGTCGGTGTCGGGGAGGATGACGAAGTTGATGTCGGCGTGCTCGGCGGCGAAGGCGCGACCGGCGGGGCTGGCGCCCGCGCTCATCACCACCGGCTCGGGTGTCGACACGGGCTTGGGCTGGGAGATCACCGTCCGCGCCGCGTAGTACCGCCCATCGACGTCGAACGGCTTGTCCTCGGTCCACGCCCGCCGCACGAAGCGCATCCACTCGTCGGCGACGGCGTAGCGCTCGTCGTGCTCGCGCTGGTCCAGGCCGAACATCTCGAACTCGACGCGGTTCCACCCGGCCACGACGTTGAGCGCGAACCGCCCGCCGGCGATGTGGTCCACGGTCGTGACCATCTTCGCCGCGGCGACGGGGTGGGTCGTCGGCACGTGCAGGGTGGCGAACAGCTGGATGCGCTCGGTGACGGCGGCGAGGCCCGCCGCCCAGGTGAAGGTCTCGAACGACCGGTGCCCCTCCGCGACGTCGTCGCGGCCCATGCCCTTCCAGCGGGCGACGGGGATGAGCGCCTCGAACCCCGCGCGGTCGGCCGCCTGGGCGATCCGCACGCTCTCCGGCCAGGTGACCCTCGGCGGGCCGTCGGCGGACGTGAGGTTCGCGCCGCCGGCCATGTTCGCCGCGAAGATCGCCAGCTTGAACGGGTCGGGGCTGCCGAGGATCGGCGACCGCGCCTTGTCTGCCACGTCCGGACCCCTCCGCCGCGCGCCGGCCGCTACCGGCCTTCCGCCTCCGCCACGACCTCCGGCACGTGCCCGAACCGGGCGTCGAGGTCGCGGCCGTTGTCCAGCCGCACCGTCGGCGCCTGCTTCGGCTCGCCGACGACCGCGGCCTGCTCGGCGAGCGTGTACGGCACCGGGCGGTCCCGCTGCGCCCACGTCGGCTTGCCGTCGGCCTCCCGGAAGTGCGGCATGACCTGCTCGGCCATGATCTGCATGTTCTTCATGACCATCCAGTTCGGCATCGAGCCGAGGTGGCCGCCCGCGCTGACCGCCAGGCCGAGACCGTACTCCTCGATCTGGCGCTCGTACGCCGCGACCACCGTCTCCGGCGAGCCGACGATGATGTAGCCGAGCTCGATGAGCTCGTCGTAGCTGTACTCCCAGAAGTTGCGCACCCCCGCCTGCGCCCGCCCCCGCATCGTGCGGCCCAGGGCCTCGGCGGTGTTGTAGCCGGGCGGGAACAGGTGCTGGGGGGCGATCTTCAGGCCGGTGCGGAAGAACCACATGGCGTGCGGCTTGAACTCGCGGTACGCCTGCTCGTCGGTCTCCGCGACGTAGGTCGGCAGCACGCGGCCGAGCTGTGTCGGTGCGGCCTCGTACCCGAACTTCTCCTCGCACAGCTGGCGGTACAGGGCGAACGACTTCTTGGTGATCCAGTTCGAGGTCGTCGTCTGCAGGTAGGTGATCTTCCTGCGCGCCGTCTCCTCGATCGTGTCGGTCGAGCCGGTGCCCGGCAGCCAGATCGGTGGGTGCGGCTGCTGGACCGGCCGGGGCCAGGGGTTCACGTACGGGAGGTTGTAGTACTCGCCCTCCCAGCTGAACGGCCCGTTCTCCGTCCACGCCTTGATGATCAGGTCGTGGGCCTCCCAGAACTTCGCCTTGGAGGTCGTGGGGTTCTGGCCCGACGAGTGGTACTCCGCGCCCATCCCGCGCACGTGCCCGGAGATGATCCGCCCGCCCGACACCACGTCGAGCATCGCGATCTCCTCCGCGACGCGGACCGGGTTGTTGTGCATCGGCAGCGCGTTGCCGACGACCCCGATCGTGATGTGCTGTGTGCGGGCGGCCAGGTACGCGGCCCACAGGTTCGGGCCGGGCATCGTGCCGAAGGCGTTCTGGTGGTGCTCGTTGACGATGACCCCGTCGTAGCCGAGCTTCTCGCAGGCGATGAGCTGCTCGAGGTACTCGGTGTAGACGCGGTGACCCACCTTCGGGTCGTAGTGGCTGTTGGGCAGCGTCACCCAGGTCGACTCGAGGTCCTCGCCCGGCGGGATGTACGGCCACGGCATGAGGTGGAACATGAAGAACTCGAGCCGGTTCATGGGTGCACCTCAGACGCCGGGCGGCTTGCGTACGGGGAATCCGGCCTTCGGCCTCCACCACTCATGGGTGCACCTCAGACGCCGGGCGGCTTGCATACGAGGAATCCGGCCTTCGGCCTCCACCACTCATGGGTGCACCTCAGAGATGAAGGTCTGGATCAGGGCGGCGAGGCGCTCGGGCTGCTGGAGGTGGACGGCGTGCGCCGCGCCGTCGATGGTCTCCAGGCGGGCGTCGGGCAGCAGCTCGGCCCAGCGCGCGGGGTGGGCGGCGGGCACCAGCCGGTCCTCCCCGGCGGCCACGACCAGCGCGGGGACGTGCAGGCGCGGGAGCCGGTGGTCCAGCTTCAGGTCGTAGCGGGGGTTCCACATGAGCCGCGCCGCCCCCGACGCGTCCGCGTAGGACGCGACGAAGGCGTCGATGTCCCCCGGGGCCGGGAGCAGCTCGGCGAAGGGTCCGGGGTCGGCGCCGAAGAGGAGCTCGGCGTTGCGCGGGCCGGAGGCGCCGAAGAAGTCGGCGATCGGCGAGCCGGGCACCCGCAGGCCGAACGGCGCGACGACGGTGAGGCTCGCGACCCGCTCGGGGTGGAAGACCGCGAGGTCCGCCGCCATCCAGGCCCCGATGTCCAGGCCGACCACGTGCACGCGGTCCAGGCCCAGGTGGTCGAGCAGCTCGCGGTGGACGATCACGCCGTCGTCGAAGCCGCGGAACCAGGACGGCGCCGGGGTCGCGGCGAAGCCGGGGTGCTGCGGTGCCAGGACACGCAGCGTAGTGGTGAGTTCCACGTGGAACGGCAGCCAGCGGGCGGCGAAGTCCTTGCCGTGCAGGTACAGCACGGCCGGGCCCGCACCCGCCTCGCGGTAGGTGAGCGACAGGCCGCCGACCTCCGCCTGCTGTGTCGGGGGCGCGTGCGCCACCGCGGTCCCGGCTGCCTGCTGCACCGCCTGCCTCCCGGTTATGGCGTTCCTGTGACTGTCGTCACCTGAACGCTATGAGCGTACGGCTGCCCTTCGCGAGCGGTCAAGGTGCGCTCAACCTCCCAGTAGGAAGTCCAGGGCCGCGCGGTTCCAGGCGTCGGACTCCTCCAGGTTCGGGCAGTGGCCCGATCCGTCGAAGACCAGGGCACGGCCCTGCGGGAGGCGGGCGGCCAGCTCGTCGGCCCAGCCCGCCTCGCGCAGGGGGTCGTGCGCCCCGGCGGTGACCAGGGTCGGGGCCGCGACCCGCTCGTAGGGGGTGGCGTCGGCCCGGCCGAACGGCGCCGGCGGCGGGTCGGGCGCCGCGGGGGCGCGCAGGCCCAGGCTCGCGGCGAACTCCCAGGCGCCCGGCAGCACGCTCCACGCGTGACGGCGGCGCACGAACTCCTCGTCCGCGGCGAAGGACGGGTCGTGGAACACCGCGGCGATCACCTGGCGCATCGCCGCCAGGGAGCCGTCGTAGCCCCGGAGCCCGCGGCGGGCGGCGTTGTCGGGCGAGAACCCGCCGCCGCTGACCAGCACCATCCGGTCGACGGCCAGCAGGGGCTGCGCGCTCGCCTGGTCGCGCACCAGGAGCGTCCCGCCCATCGACAGCCCGGCGGCGGCGGTGCGGCCGAGGTCGAGGACCTCGGTGAAGCGGGCGAGGTGGCGGACCATGCGGCCGAGCGGGTCGGCGAGGTCGCGGACCTTGTCCGTGCCGCCATAGCCCGTCCAGTCCGGTGCGATCACGCGGTGGCGGGTGGCCAGCGCGTCGATGTTGCGCTCCCAGCTGGCCTCGGCGCAGTCCCCGGGTGCCCCGCCGTGCAGGAGGAGCAGGGTCGGGCCGTCACCCGCCTCCAGGTAGTGGGTACGGATGCCGTCGATGACGACGTACCTGCTCGCGGCCTCCACTCCTACCTCCGTCTCTCTTGCGATCGTCAATCATGTAGCATACGGCCCATGGCCAACCCCCATGCCGGGAGCGGGGTCGTGACGGAGGTCGCCGACCCGACGGATCAGCGGGCCTACCGCGACCTGCTGGGCGGGTACGTGACGGGGGTCGCGCTGGTGACGGCCCTGGCCGACGGCGTGCCCCACGGTGTGGCCGTCAACTCCTTCACCTCGGTGTCGCTGGACCCGCCGCTGGTGTCGTTCTGCGCGGCGTACAGCTCCGGGACCTGGCCGGTGATCCGTGACACGGGCCGGTTCGCCGTGTCGATCCTGGCCGAGGACCAGGAGCCGGTGTCGCGGGTCTTCGCCCGCCGCGGGGTGGACCGCTTCGGCGACCCCGCCACCCGCGACCGCTTCGTGGCCGCGCCGTCGGGCATCCCGATCCTGCGCGGCTCGCTCGGCTGGCTGGACTGCACGATCACCGCCCTGCACGACGCCGGGGACCACGAACTGGTCCTCGGCCGCGTCACCGCGATGTCACGGGCCGTCCCGGGCCGCCCCCTGCTGTACTTCCGCGGCGGCTACGCCCGGCTGGAGGGCTGACGTGACCGCGCTCCCCGACCTGGCCCGCCGTCACGGCGTGGACCTGGACAGTCCCTACGCGGAGGTCGCGCTGGCGGCCCTCGGGCGGACCGCCGTGCCCGCGCCCGCGGACCGCGAGCGGCTGCCGGACGTGGAGCGGTGGCTCGACCACATCGAGGACGCCCTGGCGGCGCTGCGGGCGGGCCGGCCCGTCCTGGTCGTCGACGACGCGGACCGCGAGGACGAGGGGGACCTGATCCTCGCCGCGGAGCACGCCACCCCCGAGTCGGTCGCGCTGCTGCTGGAGCTGACCTCCGGCGTGCTGTGCGTCGCCCTCCCCGGCGAGCGCTGCGACGCCCTGGACCTCCCGCCAATGGTCGCGCGCAACACCGACCCGAAGGGGACCGCCTTCACGGTCAGCGTCGACGCGCGGGTCGGCACCTCGACGGGCATCTCGGCCGCCGACCGGGCGCTCACGATCCGGGCCCTCGCCGACGCCGCGACCCGCCCCGACGACCTCAACCGGCCGGGCCACGTGTTCCCGCTGCGCGCGCGCGACGGCGGGGTCCTGGTCCGGCCCGGCCACACCGAGGCCACCGTCGACCTGGCGCGCATGGCCGGGTTGACCCCGGCCGGCGTGCTCTGCGAGGTCGTCAGCGCCGACCGCCGGGGCATGGCCCGCCTGCCGGAGCTGCGCGCGCTGGCCGACCGCCACGACCTCCCGCTGGTCGCGATCGCGGACCTGATCCGCTACCGCCGCCGCACGGAGCGGCTCGTCCGGCGCACCGCGACGACGACCCTGCCGACCCTGTGGGGCGACATGACCGCGCACGCCTACGCGTCGGCAGTCGAGGGCGTCGAGCACCTCGCCCTGGTGGTCGGCGACCCTGCGGCGCCAGGGGCCGTCCCCCTGGTCCGCGTGCACTCGGAGTGCCTGACCGGTGACGTCTTCGGGTCCCTGCGCTGCGACTGCGGCGCGCAGCTGCGCAGCTCGATGTCCAGGATCGCCGACACGGGCGCGGGTGTCCTGGTCTACCTGCGCGGGCAGGAGGGTCGCGGGATCGGGCTGGGGCCCAAGCTGGCCGCCTACGCGCTGCAGGACCGCGGGCGCGACACCGTGGACGCCAACCTCGACCTCGGCCTGCCGGTCGACGCGCGCGACTACACCGCGGCCGCGCAGATCCTTGCCGACCTCGGGGTGTCGGCGTTGGGGCTGCTCACCAACAACCCGGTGAAGTACGGTGAGCTCGCGGGCGCGGGGCTGGACGTCACGCGCGTGCCGCTGGCGACGGTGCCCACCGCGCACAACGCGCGCTACCTGCGCACGAAGCGCGACCGGATGGGTCACCTGCCGCCCGGGGAGGGGACGCTGTGAGCACCGGGACCGCCAAGCCGTTCGCGTCGACCGCGGACACCCAGCCGAAGCAGGCGACGCTGTCGGAGGTCGCCGACGGTGTGTGGGCCTACACCGCGGAGGGCGATCCCAACGTCGGCGCGGTCGTCGGGCCGGACTCGGTGGTGGCGGTCGACGCGCGGTCGACACCGACGCACGCGCAGGAGTGGCTCGACGACCTGCGCACGGTCACCGACAAGCCGATCAGCCACCTCGTGCTGACCCACTACCACGCGGTCCGGGTGCTCGGCGCCGCGGCGTTCGGCGACGCCACCGTCGTCGCCCACGCCGGGACCGCGCGGCTGATCGAGGAGCGCGGGCAGGCCGACTTCGACAGCGAGGCGGGACGCTTCCCCCGGCTGTTCCGCGACCTCGGCAGCGTCCCGGGGCTCACCCACCCCGACCTGGTCTTCGCCGACGAGCTGACCCTGCTCCTGGGGCGACCGGGACCGGCGCGCCGCGAGGTCGTGCTGCGCTGGCTGGGCCGCGGGCACACCGAGGGCGACGTCGTCGTGTCGGTGCCGGGCGAGGGCGTGCTGTTCGCGGGTGATCTGGTGGAGGCCGGCGCGGCGCCGTACATGGGCGACAGCTACGTCGGCGAGTGGGGCGGGGCGACGCTGGACCGCCTGGTGGCGCTCGGCGCGGACGCGCTCGTGCCGGGGCGGGGGCCCGCGGTGCAGGGCACGGAGGTGGCGGACGCCGTCGGCTACACCCGCACCTTCCTGCGCACGATGCACGAGGAGACCCTCCGCGTCGTGCGCCGGGAGGGCACCCTGAAGGAGGCGTTCGACCGCTGCCACGAGCGGCTGGCACCGGACTACGCGGGCAGTGCGATCTTCGAGCACTGCATGCCGTTCAACGTGCAGCGCACGTGGGACGAGGTCAGCGGGGTGCGGCCCCGCGTCTGGACGGCGGCGCGCGACCAGGAGGTCTGGCGGGCGCTGCAGGGCTGAGGTGCACCCCGTGAGCCGCCCGGCGTCTTGAGGTGCACACCTAGAGCGGAGGTTGGCATGGACCCCGTCCTCATCGTCGGCGCGGGCCCGACGGGGCTGACCGCCGCGCTGGTGCTCGCGCGCGCCGGCGTGCCGTCGCTGGTGCTGGAGGCCCAGGACGGGCCCGGCCTGGCGGGCTCCAAGGCCATCTGCGTGCAGCGCGACGTGCTCTCGGTCCTGGACCGGCTGGGGGTGGCCGAGGCGCTGGTCGCCCGCGGGGTGTCCTGGACCCTCGGGCGCACCTACTTCCGCGACCGCGAGGTGTTCCAGACCCGCTTCCCCGAGGTCGGCGCCAACGCGTTCCCGCCCTTCATCAACATCGCCCAGGTCGAGACCGAGGCCCAGCTGCGGGCGGCCGCCGAGGCGTCGCCCCTGGTCGAGCTGCGCTGGGGCGCCCGCGTCGCGGCGCTGGCGCAGGACGGCGACGGCGTCACCGTCCAGCTCGAGGGCGACGGGGCGGTGCCGGGCACCCACCTCGTCGCCGCCGACGGGTCGCGCAGCGCCGTCCGCGAGCTGCTCGGCGTCGGCTTCCCCGGCCACACCCACGCCGACCGGTTCCTCATCGCCGACGTCCGCGCCGACCTGCCCTTCCCCGACGAGCGGCGCTTCTACTTCGACCCGCCGTGGAACCCGGGCCGCCAGGTGCTCGTGCACCCCCAGCCCGGCGGGGTCTGGCGCATCGACTGGCAGGTCCCCGGCGACGTCGACGCGGAGGAGGAGCGCCGCAGCGGCCGCCTGGACCAGCGCATCCGCCAGGTGGTCGGCGACGCCGACTACGAGCTGGTGTGGATGTCGGTCTACCGGTTCTCCCAGCGCGTCGCCGACCGCTTCCGCGTGGGGCGGGTGTTCCTCGCCGGTGACGCCGCGCACCTGATGTCGCCGTTCGGCGCCCGGGGCATGAACAGCGGGATCATGGACGCGGAGAACCTCGCCTGGAAGCTGGCCCTGGTCCGCCGCGGGCAGGCGCCCGACGCGCTGCTGGACACCTACGACCTCGAGCGCCGCGGCGCCGCGGTGGAGAACGTCCGCGTCACCGACCGCACGATGCGCTTCATGGTCCCCCGCGACCGGGCGCGCTGGGCCGCCCGCGACGCCCTCCTGCGCGCGTCGGTCGCGGTCCCCGCGCTGCGCCCCCTGGTCAACAGCGGGCGCCTGGCCGAACCCTTCGAGTACCGCGACTCCCCGATCGTGGTCCCCGACGCCCCCGTCCCGGCCGCCCCCGCCCTGGACGCCATCGCCGGGCCGTCGGCGGCGAACGGGGCCGGGGCGCGCACGCCCGTCGCGCCGGGGCTGCCGCCCGATCTCGGCGCGCTGGCCCGGCGGGTGGCGGGGACGGCGGCCGGGCTGGCGGGGCGGGCGCGCCCCGCCGCCGGCGCCGCGCTGGCCCGGCTGGCCGCGCGCATGGACGGGCGGACCGTCACCGCGCCGGTGGCCGCCCGGCCCGGCGCGCTGGCGCCGGACGGGCCGGTCGCGCTGCCCGGGCGGCCCGAGGTCCTGCGGCTGCGCCGGGCCCTGGGCGACGGCTTCACCGCCCTGTCCTTCGCCGGGCCCGGGCCGCAGGCGCCGCCGGGCGGGCCGCCGCTGACCTGGCTGGTGGTGACCCCCGAGGTCGACCCCACCGGGGCGCTGGCGCGCGGCTACACCGGCGACGGCTGCGCGTTCTTCCTGATCCGCCCCGACGGCTACGTCGCCGCCCGCCGGGCCGAGGTGCCGGACGCCGCGACCCTGGCCGACCTCCTCCAGCGCGCCGTCGCCGGCCGCGCCCGCCAGGCGGTGCCCGCATGAAGGCCGAAGGCCGGAGGCCGGTGCCCGCGCTCGGGAGCCGCCCGGCGCATGAGGTGCACCCGTGACGGCGCGGGGCGACGCGCGCGCCGCGCTGCTCGGCGGGCTGATCGACGACGCGGCGCAGTTCCCGCCGGCCCGGCTGCCCCTGGCCGAGGCCCTGGCCGGCTACGCCCGCAACCGCGAGGGCCCCCACGCCTGGCTCCAGGGCCGCTTCCTGTGCCCCAGCCCGCTGCTGGGCGACCTGCCGGGCGACCAGTTCGAGGTCGGCGCGGTGATCCCGCCCGACCGCGCGTCGCCGGACGCGCTCGCCGAGGTCCTCGCCGTCCGCGACCCGCGGGTCACCAGCGTGGATGTCGCCCTGCCCGCCGATCCGGCCGGGTGGGACGACTTCCTCGCCGCCCTCGAGGTCCCGACTCCCGTCCGGCGCGCATACCTCGAGGTGCCGGTCGCGGCCCTGGACCCCGCCGAGGGTGTGGCCCGGCTGGCCGCGGCCCGCGCGCACCCGCGCCAGGTCGAGGTCGCGGCCAAGATCCGCTGCGGCGGGGTCACCGCCGACGCGGTCCCGCCCGTGGAGGTGGTCGCCGCCTTTCTGGCCGCGTGCGCCGCCGCGGGCGTGCCGTTCAAGGCGACGGCGGGCCTGCACCACCCGATCCGCCACCTGCACGAGGGTGACGGCTGGGTCCACCACGGCTTCCTCAACGTGCTCGGCGCCGGGGTCCTGGTCGCCGCGGGCGCCGTGGCGCCGGACCGCCTCCCCGAGGTCGTCGCCGAGACCGACCCGGCCGCCTTCGCCGTCACCCCGGCGGGCTTCGCCTGGCGGGGGGCGACGGCGGACGCCGCGGCGGTCGCGGCCGCCCGCGCGGCCGCCGTCCACGGCTACGGCTCCTGCAGCTTCACCGAGCCGATCGAGGACCTGCGCGCCCTCGGCGTCCTGGACTGACCCGCGGGCGACCGCGTCGCTATCGTCTGCCGGGTGCGCCGAACCCAGATCTCGCTGACCGATGAGCAGGAGCGGTTGCTGACGGAGCGCGCCGCGGCCGCGGGGATCGGCAAGGCGGAGATGATCCGCCGGATCCTGGACCAGGCCTTCGGTCTGGACGACCGGCTGGAGGCGCGGCGCCAGGCGATCCTGTCCACCGTGGGGACCTTCGCGGACGAGGACGACTGGCCGACGTGGCTGGATCGCGCCCGCGGCGACAACCTCGAGGATCGGCTGTCGCGGCTGCGCCTGCGCTCGTGACCCGCCTGTTCGACTCCACCATCCTGATCGCCCACCTGCGCGGGGACGTCCGCGCCACCGACCTGCTGCTGCGGTCCGTCGCGGAGGGCGCGCTGGCCAGCGTGGTCTCCCGCGCCGAGGTGGAGGGCGGGATGCGCGCCTACGAGCGCGACGTCACCCAGCTGTTCGACGCGCTGGACCTGCTGCCCGTCACCGACGCGATCGCCCGGCGCGCGGGCGCGCTGCTGCGCCGGCACCGGCGCGAGCACCCGTCGGTGGACCTCGCCGACTACCTGATCGCCGCGACCGCGCAGGAGCACGGCGCGGAGCTGGTCACCCTGGACCCCGAGCGCTTCCCGATGGTCCCGGCCCTGCGTCGCCCGTGGGGCTGACGGCCGCCCCCACCGGGATGTGCTGGGTCGACCGGAACAGGTCGGCGGGGTCGTAGCGGCGCTTCACGTCGACCAGGCGGGCGCAGGTGGCGGGCGAGAAGCAGGCGCGCACGCGCTGCTCGCCCTCCCGGGGCCGAGGTGGCTGATGTCGGGCCCGCCCGCGGACCGCCGCGCCAGCCGCGCCCACGCGTCCTGCATCCAGGCCCGTGGGCCGGTCCCCGGTGGTCGCCGGGCAGCCAGCCCGCGATCACCTCCAGCAGCAGGCCGGCGTGGCGGAACGAGAACGGCGACGCGTCGGCCGGCGGCGCGGCGATCGCCCCGCCCAGCGGGCGGATCACCAGCTCGGAGAGAGGCGCGGCGGCCGCGGCGGCCGCGTCCAGCAGGTCCGGCATCGCCGCCGTCGCGTCGCACACCGCGGTGAGGGCGGCCCCGGCCCGGTCGATCGGGACCATCAGCGACCCCGCCAGCACCGTGGTCACCGGCGCGGCGCGCACGGTGAGGGCGGTGACGACCCCGAAGTTGCCCCCCGCCGCGCAGCGCCCACCACAGGTCGGCCGGCTCGTCGGCCGAGGCCGTGACCAGGTCCCCGTCGGCGGTGACGACGTCGGCGCGGATCAGCGCGTCGCCCGTCAGTCCGTCGCGCCGCCCGAGCCCGCCCAGCCCGGTGCCGAGGCTGAAGCCGGCCACGCCGACCGTGGAGATCGACCCACCCGGGGTCCCCAGGCCGTGGACCTGGGTGGCGGCGTCGGCCTCGCCCCAGGTCAGGCCCGGCTCCAGGACCGCCGTGCCCGCGGAGGGGTCGACCGCCGCGCGGGTCAGCCCGCGCAGGTCGAGCACCAGGCCGCCGTCGGGGACCGCGTGCCCGGCGATGTGCCCCCCGGCGCGGACGGCCAGGGGCAGGCCCCGGTCGCGGGCGTGGCGCACGGCCGTGGCGACGTCGGCGGCGTCGACCGGCCGCGCCAGCAGGGCGGGGGCGCCGGTCCACCGCCCGGTTGAACACCTGCCGCGCCGCGTCGTAGCCGCCGTCGCCCGGCCGGAGCACCTGCCCGCGGAACCCGTCCACGCCACCTCCTCGCCGACGTCATCGTAGGAGAACCGGTGAGGCATGCACGTGACGACCGCAAAGGCGACGGCAGGGACACGGCGGCTGCGTTGCTGCTGTGGCTGGTGGTACTAGTCTCCCGGGCCGTGGCCATCGTCGACCTCCACGTCCACTCCCGGTACTCGCGCGCCACCAGCCGCGACGGCGACCTGGAGCACCTGGCGTGGTGGGGTGCGCGCAAGGGCATCGCCCTGCTGGGCACCGGCGACGTGACCCACCCCGCGTGGTTCGCCGAGGTCGCCGACCGGCTCGTCCCCGCCGAGGACGGGCTCTACCGGCTCCGCCCCGACCTGGAGCGCGACGTCTCCGCCACCCTGCCGGCGTCCTGCCGCGCGCCCGTGCGGTTCCTGCTGTCGGTCGAGATCTCCACCATCTACAAGCGCGACGGGCGCACCCGCAAGGTGCACCACCTGTGCTACTTCCCCGACCTCGACGCGGTCCGGCGCTTCAACGCCACCCTGGGCGGGATCGGCAACATCGCCAGCGACGGGCGGCCGATCCTGGGGCTCGACTCGCGCGACCTGCTGGAGATCACCCTGGAGTCCGGCCCCGGCGCCTACCTGGTGCCCGCGCACGTCTGGACGCCGTGGTTCGCGGTGCTGGGGTCGATGTCGGGGTTCGACGCGGTGGCTGACTGCTACGCCGACCTCGCCGGCCACGTGTTCGCGGTCGAGACCGGGCTGTCGAGCGACCCCGCGATGAACTGGCGGGTGTCGGGGCTGGACCGGTACCGGCTGGTGAGCAACTCCGACGCGCACTCGCCGTCCGCGCTGGGCCGCGAGGCCACGGTCCTCGACGTCGGCGACCTGGACTACTGGTCCGTGCGCCGGGCGCTGGAGACCGGCGAGGGCTTCGCCGGGACCCTTGAGTTCTTCCCGGAGGAGGGCAAGTACCACCTGGACGGGCACCGCCGGTGCGACGTGCGCTGGGACCCGGCGGACACGCGCCGCCATGACGCGCGCTGCCCCGGGTGCGGGCGGCCCGTGACCGTCGGGGTGCTGTCGCGCGTGGAGGCGCTGGCCGACCGGGCGGAGGGCCACGTGCCCGCGGGGGCCCCGGGCTTCCGCTCCCTGGTCCAGCT
This sequence comes from Egibacteraceae bacterium, assembly GCA_030447925.1. Classification (GTDB taxonomy): domain Bacteria; phylum Actinomycetota; class Nitriliruptoria; order Euzebyales; family Egibacteraceae; genus JAUJNX01. The sequence goes on from JAUJNX010000012.1 coordinate 39,508, forward strand.
GCCCCAGGTCGTCGGGGAGGTGCTCGGCGTCGGGTCGAAGTCCAAGGCCGTCGCGCGGGTGGTCGAGGACCTGGTGGAGCGCCTCGGGCCCGAGCTGGCGATCCTCCAGGACGTGCCCCCGGCCGAGATCGCGGCGGTGCTCCCGGGTCCCCTCGCCGAGGCCGTCACCCGCCTGCGCGCGGGCCAGGTCCACCGCGACGCCGGCTACGACGGCGAGTACGGCACCATCCGCCTGTTCGCCCCCGCCGAGCTGTCCGCCCCCGCCGCCCCCAGCCTGTTCCCCCTGGACGACGCGGCGCCCGCCGCCCCCGCCCCCGGCGCCGCCGAGCCCAGCGCCGCCGCCGAGCCCGCCGAGCTCGCCGAGCCCGCCGAGCTCGCCGCTCCCGCCGGGCCCGCGGCGGCGACGGCACCCGCGACCGCGACCCGCGCACCCGCTGCCGGCCACGGCGACCGGCTGCCCGGCTTCGAGCTCCCCGCGCCGGCGCCGCCCGCCGCCCCCGCGCCGCCCGCCGCCCCCGCGCCGCCCGCCGCCCCCGCGCCGGCGCCGCCCGCCACTCCCGCGCCTGCCGGGGTGCTGGCCGGGCTGGACCCGGAGCAGCGCGAGGCGGCCGGGGCGCCCGGCCCGCTGCTCATCGTCGCCGGGCCGGGGACCGGCAAGACCCGCACCCTCACCCACCGCCTCGCCCACCTGGTCACCGAGCGCGGCGTCGGGCCGGAGTCCTGCCTCGCGGTGACCTTCACCCGCCGGGCGTGCGACGAGCTGCGCGACCGCCTCGACGACCTCGTCCCGGGGGGCGCCGCCGCCCGCATCACCGTCGCGACCTTCCACGGCCTGGGCCTGCGCATCGTCCGCGACCACCACGAGGCGCTCGGGCTGCCCGCCGACGTCCGCGTCGCCGACGAGGCCGAGCGCCTCGTCCTGGCCCGCGAGGCCGCCACCCGCGCCGCCCCGACCGACCGCGCGCTGCTGGAGGCCATCAGCGCCGCCAAGCGCACGGGCGACGACGCGGTCGACCCCGGCGTCGTCGCGCGCTACGGCGCCGCCCTGCGCGCGAACGGTCTCGTCGACGTCGACGACCTCGCGGTCCTGCCCGTGCGCCTCCTGGAGCGCGATCCCGCCCTCGCCCAGGTGCTGCGCGACCGCTGGCCCCACCTCGTCGTCGACGAGTACCAGGACGTCGACGCCCTGCAGTACCGCCTGCTGCGCGCGCTGGCCCCGCCCGACGGGGACATCTGCGCGATCGGTGACCCCGACCAGGCGATCTACGCCTTCCGCGGGGGCGACGTCGGGTTCTTCCTGCGCTTCGCGGAGGACTTCCCCGCGGCGCGGACCGTCACCCTGACCCGCAACCACCGCTCCAGCCCGGCCATCGTCCGCGCCGCGCTCCAGGCGGTCGCCCCCGGCAGCCTGGTCCCGGGCCGGCGCCTGGACCCCGTGCGCACCACCGGCGCCCCGCACGTAGTCGTCCACCGGGCGGCGACGGAGCGGGCGGAGGCCGAGTTCGTCGTGGAGACCGTCGAGCGCGCCCTGGGCGGCTCCTCGCACTTCGCCATCGACAGCGGCCGGTCCGACGGCGGGGCCGACGGCGACGTCGCGTTCGCCGACATCGCGGTGCTGGCGCGCACCAGCGCGCAGCTCGAGCCGCTCGCGGAGGCGCTGGACCGCGCGGGCATGCCCTACCAGCGCCGCACCCACGACCGGCTCGCCGACCGCCCCGAGGTCGCCGCGCTCCTGGCCGCCCTCCCCCGGCCCCGCGGCCGCCCGGACGGCGTCCCGGTCCTCGACCGCCTACGGGCCGCCGCCGTCGCCCTCGCCGCCCCGCCGGCCGCCGACCCGGTCGCGCCCGCGGACCTGGCGCGCGCGGTCGAGCTCGTCGCGCCGCTCGCGCGGCGGTGCGGGGACGACCTCGACCGCTTCCTCGCCGAGGTCGCCCTGGGCGCCGAGGTCGACACGCTCGACCCGCGGGCCGACCGCATCGCCCTGCTGACCCTGCACGCGGCGAAGGGGCTGGAGTTCGCGGTGGTCCTGGTGGTCGGCTGCGAGGACGGCCTGCTGCCGCTGCGCCGCGGCGGCGCGGTCGACGTGGACGAGGAGCGCCGCCTGTTCTTCGTGGGCATGACCCGGGCGCGCTCGCGCCTGGTGCTGAGCGGCGCCCGCCGCCGCGCCCGTCACGGCGTCCTCGTCGACCCGGTCCCCACGCCGTTCCTCGACGCGATCGACCCCGCCCTGCTGCAGCACACGACCCGGGCGGCGGCGCGCGCCCGGCACCGGCGCCCGGGCGCGGCACAGTTGGAACTGCTCCCGAAGTAGGACCGCGGTGCCCACGGTGACCGGACGACCGCAGAGCGCGAGGTAGTCTCTCATCTGTGACGCGCCTCACCGACGCCACCACGCGAGCGTTCCACCGCCACCTGGCGGACGCCCAGCGCGACGCCCGCCTCCCCTCGCTGTCCGCCGCGGTCTGGCAGCGCGGCGAGGAGGTCGCGGTCCACCGCGCGGGCGACCCCGAGCCCGGCCCCGCCACCCAGTACCGGATCGGGTCCATCACCAAGCCGTTCAACGCGATCCTCGTGCTGCAGCTGCGCGACGAGGGCCGGCTGTGCCTGGACGACCCGCTCGACGACCACCTGCCGGGGACCCCGGTCGGCGACGTCACCATCGGCGACCTGCTCGCCCACCGCTCCGGCCTGCGCCGCGAGCCGCCGGGTGAGTTCTGGGAGGCGACGCCCGGCTCCTCGAGCGGGGCGCTGGTCGCGGGGCTCGGCAAGGAGGACGTGTCCCCGCGGGCCCGGGGGGTCGGCCACTACTCCAACCTGGGGTTCGCGCTGCTGGGGCTGGTGGTCGCGCGCCTGCGCGACCTGCCGTGGGCCGAGGCGCTCGACCGCCACGTGCTGCGCCCGCTGGAGCTGCGCGACACCACCTACCTCCCCCGCGAGCCGCACGCCCGCGGCCTGCGCGTCGACCCGCTGACCCAGGCCGCGATCCCCGAACCCGCGCCCGACACCGGGGCGATGGCACCCGCCGGGCAGCTGTGGAGCACGCCGGGCGACCTCGGCCGCTTCGGGTCGTTCCTCGCCGACCCGGTGGCCGAGGTGCTGGCGCCCGCCACGGTGGAGGAGATGTGCCGGCCCTCCGTGGTGCTCGACCCCGACGGGTGGACGGCCGCCCACGGGCTGGGCCTGCAGCTGTTCCGCCGCGGCGAGCTGGTCACCGTCGGCCACGGCGGGTCGATGCCGGGGTTCCTGGCGGGCCTGGCGGTGCACCGCGCGAGCGGCGTGGTGGCGTCGTTCTGCACCAACGCCTGGCAGCCCGGGCTGCGGGCGCCGCTGTCGCTGGACCTGGTGGACCTGGTCGTCGGCGACCTCGCGGGCGACGCGGCGCCGTGGGCGGCGCAGGCCGCGCCCGCCGAGCTCCGCGAGCTGCTGGGCGTGTGGTGGTGGCGCGGGATCCAGCACCTGCTCCACGTCCGCGACGGCGCGCTGCACCTGCGCCGGGCCGCCGACACCCGCGGCGCCGGCGCGACCCGCTGGGAGCCCGAGGGCCCCGACCGCTTCGTGGGCGTGAGCGGTCCGGATCTCGGCGAGCGCCTCGAGGTCGTCCGGACCCCCGCCGGCGAGGTCGCGCACCTGGTCGCCGGCGGCTGGCGCTACACCCGCGATCCCGACGATCCCGCCACCGTCTGAGCCCGCCGGGCGCCCGGCCCGGGTCGGGGGACGACGTCGCGCAGGGCGGCGACCTCGTGGCCCGCCTCGCAGCGCAGGGCGATGCGGACGTCGGCGCCGCAGTCGCGGTGCGCGGCCCGCAGCGCCGGCCCGTCCGGCGCGGGCAGGTGCCGGTCGCCCCAGGCGAGCATGGCAATGAGGATCGGGTACAGGTCGAAGCCCCGGTCGGTGAGCCGGTACTCGTGGCGGGGGCGCTGGCCCGGCTCCCGGTAGGGCTCGCGGCGCAGGATCCCCCGGTCGACCAGCGACGCCAGGCGCTCGGACAGGACCTGGCGCGGCGCGCCGGTCGCCACGCGCACGTCGTCGAACCGCCGGACGCCGCGGAAGACCTCGCGCAGGATCAGGAACGTCCACTTCTCGCCGACCACGTCGAGGGTGCGGGCGATGCTGCAGGCAGCGGCGTCGGTGGGGTCCATCCGCCGAGGCTAGGTCTGCTTGACAGACCCATCAACCGCGGGAACCCTTGGGTCCATGGAGCAGACCCAGATCCCCGGCGCCGGCAGGACCCGCACCCACACCTGGTCCGACCCGCTCGCCAGCGCGGCGGCCGTGCCGACCAGAAGCGGCCTGGACTTCCTGCGTGCCATGGGGGAGGGCGGGATCGCCCTCCCCCCGGTCATGTCCACGCTGGCGATCGAGCCGGTTGAGGTCGAGGAGGGGCGCATCGTCTTCGCCCTGCAGCCCGCGGAGTTCCACTACAACCCGATCGGCACCGTCCACGGCGGCGTGCTCGCCACGCTCCTGGACTCCGCCACCGGCTGCGCGGTCCACTCGACCCTGCCGGCCGGCACGGGCTACACGTCGCTGGACCTGTCGACCCGCTTCCTGCGCCCCGCGACGGTCGCGTCCGGCCGGCTCACCTGCACGGGGACGGTGGTGTCGCGCGGCACCCGCACCGCCATGGCCGAGGCCCGCATCACCGACCCCCGCGACCGCCTCCTCGCCCACGCCACCTCCACCTGCCTGCTGTTCCCCCTGACCGGCTGAGCCGCCGGTTCAGCGGCGCGCCGACCGGCGCGCCACCGCCACGGCCGGCGCGTGAGCGGTGACGGCCACGCGCAGGGCCAGGAGCGCGGCGACGCCCAGGGCCAGGGCCGCCACCGGCGCCGCCTGCCCGTCGAAGGGCGCGGGTGCCGTGCCACCCGCCCCGGCGTCGACCCGGCTGGGGACGCGGATGCCGTTGCCGGCCGCCCGCCCGCTGCTCGGGGTGCCGCGGCTCGGCAGGTCCTCGCAGGCCACCCCGTCGTCGTCATTGCCGTCGAGCTGGTTCGGGTCGTCGGCGTCGCGCGCCAGCTCGGCCTGCGCGTCCTCCTGGTAGGAGAAGTCCGAGCAGTTGAGGAGGTCCTGGGCCGCAGCCTGCGCGGCGACGGGCTGCTCTTCGACGGGCTCCTCGGCGACCGGCTCCTCGGCGACCGGCTCCTCGGCGACCGGCTGCTCCGCGGCGGGCTGCTCGGCGACCGGCGCCTCGGTGGCGGGCGGCGGCGGCAGCACCGACCCGCCGCCCGGGAGCGACTCGCACGCGATCCCGTCGCCGTCGCCGTCGAGCCCGTTCGGGTCGCTCGGATACGCCTCCAGGACCGCCTGCGCCTCCGCCTGCGAGGCGAAGGCGCTGCAGTCCAGGTCCTGGGCCAGCGCGGTCGCGGGCAGGAGCAGCAGGGCGGCGAGCAGGGCGGTGACGAACGCGGTCGTCCTCATCGGCGGAACCCCTCGTGTCGATCGTCTGGATCGTGCGGACCCAGCGAGGACGCGGTGACGTTCGCCGACGTTCTGGCGCGGCACCCGCTATGAGAGCATCCTCACGCGGGGCCGGTATCGTCGGACCAGGGTGTTACGGGCGACCCTTGTCAACCATCGTGGAGCAGCGCGTCGGCGACCAGCCCGGTCACCAGCGCGTAGACCGCCTTGTGGCCGACGTCGATCAGCAGCTCCCGGCGGGGCCACGTCCACGGGGGGCTGCCCACCCCCAGCCCGTTCTCCAGGGACTGGTCGACGGCCAGCCGGAAGCCGGTGTGCAGGAGGGAGGCGCCCGGACCCCGCAGCCCGCGCTGGGCCATCAGGCCGCGCACGGCGCCGACCAGGATGCCGGTCCCGTAGTGCATCGCCCAGTTGCGCGCGACGGTCTGCCGGGTGCGGGTGGTGTCGTCGCCCAGCAGCGCGGACAGCGTCCGCGCCGGCATGTAGGAGTCCGCCCGTCCGGTGAGGGCCTGCTCGGCCTTCTCCCCGGCGGTCATGACCGCCGCCCCGACCGCCCCGGCCACCAACCCGGCCACCACCCCGTTCAGCATGCCTGCCAGCTACCCGCTGGGACCACCCCGCAAGCCCCGCAACCGCGATCCCGCCGCCACCGCCCCGCCCGCGGACACCGCGTACGGGCGGCCGTAGCGTTGCCCCCCCGGTGCGAGGTGGAGGCAGGCGATGCACAACCCGTTCGACGAGGCCGTGCGGTTCGATCCCCACCCGGTCTACGCGCGGATGCGCGCCGACGCGCCGGCCCAGCGCGTCCCCCTGCCGGGCGGCCGGGGCCTGTGGCTGGTCACCCGCTACGTCGACGTCGAGCGCGCGCTGCGTGATCCGCGCCTGGGCAAGGACGGGCGCCGGGCCTTCGCGCCCGAGGAGCTGCCCCCGCTGCCCGACGCCGCGCGCCCGCTGGTCGAGCACATGCTCTCGCAGGACCCCCCGGACCACACCCGCCTGCGGGCGCTGGTGTCCCAGGCGTTCACGCCCCGCCTGATCGAGGGCCGCCGCGACCGCATCCAGGCCATCGCCGACGACCTGCTCGACGCCGTCGCGCCGCGAGGGGCGATGGACCTGCTCGACGACTACGCCTTCCCGCTGCCGATCCGGGTGATCACCCACCTGCTCGGGGTGCCGGAGGAGGACGCCGACCGCTTCCGTGTCTGGTCGTCGGCGGTGGTGTCGATCGAGCTCGCGACCCTGGGAATGGGCATCGCGCAGGACAAGCTCGCCGCGATGGGCGAGTTCCGCGACTACCTGCTGGCGCTGTTCGACCGCAAGCGCCGCGCGCCCGGCGACGACCTCGTCACCGGCCTGGTGCGCGCGGAGGACGAGCGCGGCGCGCTGACCGAGGACGAGCTGGTGGCGATGGTCTTCCTGCTCCTGGTCGCCGGGCACGAGACCACGGTCAACCTGCTCGGCAACGGCGTGCTCGCGCTCCTGCGCCACCCCGACCAGCTCGCGCGGGTCCGCGACGACCCCGCCCTGGTCGGGCCGGCGGTCGAGGAGCTGCTGCGCTACGACGGGCCGGTCGAGACCTCGACGATGCGCTACGCCCTGGAGGACGTGGAGCTCGCCGGCACGACCATCCCCAGGGGCGACGGGGTCCTGGTGGTCCTGGCCTCGGCCAACCGCGACGCGGCCCAGTTCCCCGACCCCGACCGCCTGGACGTCACCCGGTCCGACAACCGCCACCTCGCGTTCGGCAAGGGCCCGCACTACTGCCTGGGCGCCCCGCTCGCGCGCATGGAGGCCACGATCGCCCTGACCACCCTCCTGCGCCGCCTCCCCACCCTCCGCCTGGCGGCCGACCCCGCCACCCTCCAGATCCGCCCCTCCTTCCTCATCCGCGGCCTCCAGTCCCTCCCCGTCGCCTGGTAGCCGTCAGAAGCGGCGGCTGAGGACCGCCTCGACGGTCTCGTCGATGGCGCTGGTCACGGGTTCCAGCTCGTCGAGGAACCCCCCGGTCTCCAGGTCCACTGCGAGGGCCGCGAGCTCGTACCGGTAGACCGGCGGCGCGGCCACCCCCAGCCGTTCGCGCCCGGCGACGGTGGCGCCGTACAACCAGGCGGCGTGGTCCCACTCGGCCGCGCGGCCGGCCAGCAGGGCCAGCGACTCCAGCTCCTCCAGCTGGCGCCGGTGATCGTGCAGGTCCCGCCACACCGCCAGCGCGGCCCGGTGCTCGGCCTCCGCCTCGGTCAGGCGACCCCTCGCCGCCAGGTACCGGCCGCGGCTCCTGCGGATCTGCGCGCGCGCGGGCCCGCGGATCGAGGGGCGCTCCACGTCGAGGATCTTCAGCCAGCGGCCCGCGGCGTCCAGGTCCCCGCGGGCGACGGCGACCTTGGCCATCGCGGCGCGACCCAGGGCCACGCTGGTCTCCTCGTCGAGGCGGTCCATGGCCTGCATGGCCGCCTCGTAGCGCTGCGCCGCGCCCTCCTGGTCGTCGGACCGGTACGCGGCGTTCCCGAGGGCCAGCTGGACCAGGACGACGAGGTGGCGCGACCGGATCTCCTCGGCGATCTGCCGGGCCTCGTGCAGCCGCGCCTCCGCGGCGGAGAAGGCGTTCTCGTGCAGGTCCAACTCCCCGAGGGCGAGCAGCGCCCAGGCCAGCCCCCAGCGGTGGCCGGCGGTGCGCATCGTCGCCTCCGCCCGCGCGTACCAGGTCCGGGCCTCCACCAGGTCACCGAGCGTCTCCTCCAGCTCGCCCAGGTAGATCTCCGCGATCCCCCCCGCCGACGGGCGGGCGGCCCTGTCGGCGAGGGCGTGGCTGTCCAGGAGGAGCCGGCGCGCGGTTTCGGACGGCTCGCGCTGGTAGGCCTGGACGCCCAAGGTCCGCAGGGCGTAAGACCGGGCACGGTCATCGCGCAGCTCCTCAGCCAGCGCCAGCGCCTCCCCGGCCCGCTCCCTGGCATCGTGCATCTGACCCCTGGTCAACGCGAAGTCCGCCGCGATCGCCAGGGTCATCGCTCTCTCCGCGCAGGGGCTCCGGTCCCCCCGCAGCGCACGCTCGAGGTGCACCTCCGCCTCGCTGAGGTGCCCCCGGACGATCCAGAACTGCGCCAATGCATTGACGAGCCGGAGCCGCTCGTGGGCGGGCCCCGGATCGTCGAACTCGAGGGCGACGCGGAAGTTCTCGCGCTCCCGGTCCAGCCGGTCCAGCCAGCCCGGCTGGTCGTGCGCGTGGAGTCGCACGGTCGCCGCCTCCGCCAGGCTCAGTGACCACGCCCGATGCCGGGTCCTGGCCGTGCGCGTCTCGCCCGCCTCCTCCAGGCGGGCGAGCCCGAACAGCCGGGTGGTCTCCAGCAGGCGATAGCGCGCGCGCTCCCCCGCCTGGTCGGTCTCCACCAGCGAGGCGTCGACGAGCGCCTTCAGCAGCTCCAGCACCTCGCTGCCGTCGTCGGCACCCACCTCCTCGGCCGCGGCCAGGTCGAACCCACCGCGGAAGACCGCGAGGCGGCGCAGGAGCGCGCGCTGGGCCGGCAGCAGCTGGGCGTGGCACGACCGGAGCGCCGCGTCCATGGTCGCGTGCCGCGCGATCCTGTTGCTCCCGCCCTGTCCCCGCCAGCGCAGCTGGTCGGTGAGGCGGTCGCGGATCTGCTCGAGGCTCAGCACCCCGGCCTGGGCCGCGGCCAGCTCGATGGCGAACGGCATGCCGCCCACGCCGCGGCAGATGTCGGCGATGGCGCGCAGCTCGTCGGGCGTTCCGGCCAGGTCGGGTCGCCGGGTCCGCGCGCGCAGGAGGAACAGCTCCACCGCCTCGGAGGACCTGATCCCGTCCGGGTCCGGGGTGGCGTCCCGGGGGGGCAGGCTCAGTGCGGGCAGCCGGTAGACCTGCTCCCCCTCGACGTCCAGCAGGCGCTGGGAGGTGCAGAGCACCTTGAGCTGGGGGCAGGTCGCGAGCAGCGATTCCACCAGGGTCGCGCACGCCGGAGCCACCTGCTCGCAGTTGTCGAGGACCAGCAGGACCCGCTCCGCCCGCAGCGCCGCCTTCAGGTGGTCCAGCGTGGAGACCTCGGCCTGCGTGGCGCTGGCCCCGAACTCGTTGAGCCCACCCTCCTGACGGCCCAGGGCGGCCGCGACCTCGCTGGGGACGAGCTCCTCGTCCTGCACGGGTCCGAGATCGACCAGGAAGGCCGGTTGGTCCCCGGACGACAGCCGCTGGACGAACTCAGCGACGAGCCGCGACTTCCCCGATCCGCCGGCCCCGCTGACTGTCACCAGTCGCTGCTCGTCGACCAGGGTCCGCAGCTTGCGCAGCTCGCGCTCGCGCCCGACGAAGCGCGTCGGCGGCTGCGGGACCCCGAGGTTCCGGCGCGGCACCGGGGTGGGGGGCGGGGCCGGCACCGGCTCCGGCGGCCCGGTGGGAGACGGCTCCCCGCCGGTCAGTGCCGGGAGGGGCCTGGAGACGACCGGCGCGGGCGGCGAGGTCAGATTTAGGACGATATGGCCGTCGTCGACGAACCAGGTGCGCTCCCGCTCGGAACTGCCGTCGCGGAGCACCTGTGGCAGCGCGGGGTCATCGAGCAGTTGCCGCCACATCGCGGCGGTCTCTTCGACCCCTGGGCCCTCGCGCGCGAGGAGCAGCTCGAGTGCCCGCGCCGCCTCGAGCATCCGGCTCCGGACATCCTGGTCGTCGTCGCGCTTGATCTCCGCCACGGTTAGCTCGCCCTCTTCTCGAACCAGCGCTTGATCCGGTGCACGCGGAGGTCCAGCGCGTTCCGGCTGATGCCGAGCTCCTCGGCGATCTCCTGGGCGGTGCGGCCCTCCAGCGCGAGGACGGCTACGTCCCGGAGCGTCCCGGGCAGCGCGGCGACGCGCTCGCGCGCCTCGCTGGCATCCAGGGCGTCGTGGAGCGCCTCGTCCCGCGCGCGGTCCAGCTCGTCCTGGTAGCGCTTCCCCCGGGGTTCCTCGTGATCCCGTCCGGGGTGCGCGCTGCCGCCCGGGATCGCGCTGCGCTTCGCGGGTTGGGTGACGTCGCGGTCCCGCCGGCGGACGACCCCGCGGCAGGCGTTGCGGGCGGTTGCGAACAGCCAGCCGTGCGGGTGGTCGTGCGCCGTCACCACGTCGATCCTCTGCAGCACGACGAGATAGGTGTCCTGGCACGCGTCCTGCGCGTCGTGCGCGTCCGGCAGCTCGGAGCGGCAGTACGCCAGCACTTGGGGTCGCAGGGCCAACAGGTCGGCCATTTGTCGGACGTGAACTTCGTCGACTGGCGGCTCGATCGCCATCACCCCCCCGAGCCGAGGAGCAGGTCGTCCATGAGTAGTGCGTGAGGCCGAGGCACTTCTGTCCAGGAGGACCGTCGTCCACCTGTTCTGGATTGCGCCCGCTGCCCGGCGCGCTGCCAGCAGTCGTGTCGTACCTTCAGATACATCCACGTCGGTCGTGGACCGCAGTGGGGTGCGGCTTACTGTCGGTGGTGAATGGTGGGGGAAGTTGTTGCGCTCGGCTCACCCGTTGGTGCGGAGCTTGAGCTCGGTGATCACGGTCTCCTCGACGCTGGGGACGGCAGCGCCGGCTGAGACGAGCTGGCCCCCGGCGGCCAGCGCCGCCGCCAGGGCCTCGATCTCGTGGCGGTAGACCGGCGGCGCGGCAAGACCCAGTCGGCGGCGGGCGGTGGCGGTCACCTGGTGGAACTGCGCAGCCCGGTCGCGGCGGCCCGTGTGCTCGGCCAGCAGGGCCAGTGACTCCAGCTCCTCGATGAGCCGGCGGTGGTCGTGCAGCTGGTACCACAGGCCGAGGGCCTCGCGGTGCTCGCGCTCGGCCTCGCGGACCCGGCCCGTCGCGGCCAGGTAGCGTCCCCAGCTGCGCCGCACCTGCGCTCGCGCGGGCCGGCGCAGCAGCGGGTCGTTGACGTCGACGCTCCCCAGCCAGCGGCGCGCGCCGCCGAGGTCCCCACGGGCGACGCAGACCTTGGCCATGCTCGCCCGGCACTGGCACAGGGTGGTCTGCTCGTCGAGGCGGTCCATCGCCGCCATGGCCTCCTCGTACCAGTGCGCGGCCAAGCCCTGCTCGTCGCGGCGGTAGGCGGTGTTGCCGAGGTCGTGGAGGGCGAGGACCACGAACTGGCGCGAGTTCAGGTGCCGGGCGAGCGCCAGCGACTCGCGCAGCCGCTGGTCGGCCTGGTCGAACTGGTTCTGGTGCAGCAGGAAGTTGCCGAGCGCCCGCAGCGCCCACGTGTGCCCCCAGGTGTTGCCGGCCTCGCGCAGGCTCAGCTCCGCGGTCTCATACCACTGCCGGGCCTCGTCGTAGCGGCCCCGCACCTCCGCGAGGTCGCCCAGGTAGATGTCGACCATCCCCACGTTCCACGGCCTGCCCCCCTTGCGCGCGATGTTGCGGCTGGTCAGCAGCAGCTCGCGGGCGCGGTCGGAGGGGTTGCGGCGGAACTGCTCGACGGCCAGGACGCGCAGGGCCAGGGATTCCGAGCGCTCGTCGGCGGACCGGCGGGCGTGGGGCAGGGCCTCGTGCGCGGCCCGCGCGGCGTCGTCCAGCCGGCCCTCGCTGAGGGCGAGCTCCGCGGACTGGGCCAGGGCGATGATGCGGTCGCGGGACGGTTCCGGGTTCTCGGCCAGGACCCGGTCGAAGTGCAGCTTGCCCTCGCTGAGCTGGCCGCGGACGAAGAACAGCTGGGCCAGCTCGCTCACCAGCTTCAGCCGGTCCTGGCGGCCTTCGGGTCCGGGCTGGAGCGCCACGCGCAGGTTCTCCAACTCCTGGGCCAGGCGGTCCAGCCACTCGGCCTGCCGCGGCCCGTTGAGGTGGGGGGCCGCCTCCTGCGCGATGCGCAGGCACCAGGCGCGGTGGCGCGCCTGCAGGTCCGCCTCTTCGCCCGCCTCGACCAGCTGCTCCCGGGCGTAGCGGCGGGTGGTCTCCAGCAGACGGTAGCGGCGCGCCCCGAACCGGTCGTCGGCCTCCAGCAGCGACTTGTCGACCAGTGCCCCGAGCAGCTCGAGGGTCTCGTCGGCCGCCAGCGGCGGTCCGGCGCAGACCTCCTGCACGGCCTCGAAGCCGAACCCGCCGCGGAACACCGACAGCCGCCGCAGCAGCACCTGCTGGTCGGGCGACAGGAGCGCGTAGCTCCAGTCGATCATCGCCCGCATGGTCTCCTGGCGGGGCGTCGCGGGGCGCCCGGCCCGCCGCCACCGCAGCTGGTCGTCCAGGCGCTCCAGGATCTGGCGCGGCGACAGCACGCCGACCCGCGCGGCGGCCAGCTCGATCGCGTAGGGGATGCCGTCGAGGCCGCGGCAGATCTCGGCGATGACCCCGAGCTCCTCGGCGCTGGGGTCCAGGTCGCGCCGCTTGGTCCGCGCGCGGACCAGGAACAGCTGCACCGACTCGTACGCGCGGAGGTCGTCGGGGTCCAGCGCCTCGCCCTCGGGCGGCAGCGCCAGGCTGGGCAGCCGGTGGACGTGCTCGCCGTCCAGGTCCAGGACGACCCGGGAGGTGCAGACGATCTGCAGCCCCGGGCAGGTCGTGATCAGCGTGCGGACCAGGCCCGCGCACGCGTCGACCACGCGGTCGCAGTTGTCCAGTACCAGGAGCAGGTCCCGGTCGCGCAGCCCGTCGGCGAGCCGCTGCGCGAACGGCACCTCCTCCTGCTGGAAGCTGGCGGTGATCGCCCCGATCCCGCCCTCCTGGCGGCCGAGCGCGGCCGCGACCTCGCCCGCCACCAGCGCGCTGTCGGTGACCGGGGCGAGGTCGACGACCACCGCCTCGCGGTCGGGGGGCAGGCCGCGCACGAACTCGACGGCCAGGCGGCTCTTGCCGCACCCTCCGGCACCGGTCAGCGTGACCAGCCGCTCCTCCTGGAGCAGCGCGCGCAGGTTCGCCAGCTCCTCGCCCCGGCCGACGAAGCGCGACAGGAACGGCGCGACCGGGGCCGGCCGCGGGCCGGGCGACGGGGTGCGGGGCGCGTCGTCGGCCGCGTCCGCCCCGGGCGGTGCGGGCGGCCGGTCCGGAGGGGCCGGGCCGGCGGACGGCGGGACCGGGTCCTCCGGCGCGGCGAGGACGATGCGCCCCCGCTCCACGCGCCACGGCCGGGCGCGGTGCTGGTCGGCGTGCTCCAGCACCCCGCGCAGGTTCGGGTCGCCCACGATCCGCTGCCACATCGCCAGCGCCTCGCCCGCCTCGGGGTCGGCGCGACGCGCGAGGGCGTCGGCGGCCTCGTGGGCGGCGCGGAGCCGCTGCTCGACGGCCTCGGACGACCCGGTCGCGCGGGGGTCGGGGCGGTCCACGGTCAACTCGCCTCCTTCTCGAACCAGCGCTTGATGCGGTGCATCTTCAGGTCGACGGCGTTGCGGGTGACGCCCAGCAGGTCCGCGATCTCCTGGCGCGACCGGCCCTCGAAGGCCAGCAGGGCCACCTGTCGCAGCCCGTCGGGCAGCAGCCCGATGCGGCGGAGGGCCTCAGCCCGGTCCTGCGCGTCGTCCTGCGCGACGGCCCGGCGGAGATCCTCGAGGTCCTGGTACGCCTTCGCGCGGGGCGGGCCGCCGGCCGGGACGCCAGAGTCGGGCCCGCGTCGGGGCGGGCGCTGATCGCGGTCGCGCCGGCGGAGGGTGGCGTGGCAGGAGTTGCGCGCGGTCACGAACAGCCACCCGTAGGGGTTGTCGTGGTCCACCAGCACGTCGAGCCGCTCCAGCACGTGCACGTAGGTCTCCTGGCAGGCGTCCTGCGCGTCCTGCTCCGACGGGAGCCGCGATCGGCAGTACGCCAGGACACGGGAGTGCTGGTCCAGCAGCTGGTCCAGCAGCGCACGGCGCCGTTCCTCGGAAGACGTCGATCCCACCTCCTCACGGCCGGCAGCCGAGCAGGGTGCCAGCGATATGCGCGGGAGGTCACGAGATCTGTCACGGAGGGGCAAGAGTTCCTCGTGTGACAGTTCGGGGTGTGGTCGGCGCATGACCGGACGAGGTGGCGTCGCCCCCCGGCGCCGCCCGGAACCGGGAAGGAAGCCGCGATCGTGACCCCGCGTCAAGCAGGCGAGCTGGTCGAGCTGCTGGCCCGGCTGGTGCTGATCGGCGAGGCGGCCGAGCAGCACCTCAGCCGGCTGGTGCAGGCGACCGAGGCCCTGGCGGCCCGACGGAGCGAGGGCTCCGACGACGACCGCCCCGCCCAACCTCTCGGCCTCGTGCCGCCCCCGCCACCCGGCGGGACCGGTGACGTGGTCCGCATCGACCCGGCTCCGACCGCACCGCCCACCCGCGACGACGGCCACCCGCGGCCGCCCCGCCGCCGGTCACGCCCCTGGGCCTGATCGATACCATCGGGAAACGACGAAGGGCCTGACGGGATGCCGTCGGGCCCGACGTGTGATCGGTCGGCGTCCGCGATCAGCGGCGCCACAGGAGTACCAGGTGCCGAGGGCGCCGTCCGGCGGTGGAGGTGTGACGTCGTCGTCATGGCCGGAGAGCCTCCGGACCGCACCTAGTCCCCCACGGAACACTCATCCTTTTACGGTGTCGAACCCGAGTGCCCACACTGCACTATTTGCCCGTAATGGGCAACCCCGGCCGGCAGGCGGCTGTCGTGCCGAGCCTAGAACCGACCGGGGTCGTCGGGCGACACGTCCGCCCGTGCCGCCGGTACATGTCTGGCCAGGTGGCTGTTCTGTCGCACGAGATCGCGGTGCCCGTCGTGGGCACCGGCGGGTAGGTCCGGCTCCGGCGGCGGGGGGACCGGCGGGCCGTCCTCGCCGAAGAGCTCGTCGTGGACTGGCGCGGACAGGGCGAGCTGGTGCCCGGCCGCGACGCAGGCCTGCGCGCGCCGGCGGATGCGGTCGGGCTCGGCGGCGAACCGGCCGCGGTGGTGGATGGACGCGGCCAGCGCCGTGCACGCGCGGCTGATCGTCTCCTCGCTGTCCACTGGCGGGAGCCAGGTGACCTGCCGGCGGTCGTCGAGGCGGAACGGCACCGCCAGGGTCCCCATCACGATGCGCCCAGAGGTGGCGTCGACCTGCTCCAGCACCACCACGCGCTGGCGGAGGTCGCCGACGCCGTCGATCACGGGCGTCACCGGGTCGCGCAGCGACCACGCCCGCCCGCCGACGGACAGGGCCAGGCGGTCCGCCCCCAGGGGCGCCGCGACGGACAGCACCTCGACCAGCGCGTCGACGTGCCCGCCCCGGCGGTAGGGCCGCAGGTAGGCGACCAGCAGCGGCCGGTCCCCTCGCCACGCGAGCAGGCAGGGCCGCACCTCCTCCCCGCGCTCCAGGTCATCGCGTGCCTCGTCCAGCAGGAACGCCCGGCGTCCCTCCCACTGCGTCATCCGCTCCTCCGTCCGCCCGTGCTCTGGAGCGGTCATGGTGGACCGTAGGACCAGAAGAAGCAACAGCAAGCTGTGGAAACAATCGAACGCCCTGAGCGGGCGCCTGTCACACCGGCCTCGTACCGTGGCCTGACCCTAGGCAGGAGGAGTGACATGTCCGTCGTCGAGCTGGCCCGCGACACCGTCCGCGGGGCGACCACGTGGGCGTTCCTGACCGGGCTGTCCTGGTCCGGCGACCTCGGCGCGCAGTTGCTCGACCCGGCCACGCGCGCCGACCCCTACCGGCAGTACGAGCGCATCCGCGCGCGCGGTCCGATCGTGCACAGCCGCCTGGGGCTGCTCACCGCCGACCACGCCACGGTCGGCGCGGTCCTGCGCGACCCGCGCTTCGGCCACGGCGAGGGGGGCCAGCGGGCGGAGGGCACCGGTCCCGTGCTGGCCGGGCGGGCGGAGATCGTCGACCCGCTCGGCGGCGAGTCCATGATCGGGATGAACCCGCCCGACCACACCCGCCTGCGCAGCCTGACGACCAAGGCGTTCACGCCGCGCGCGATCGCCGGCCTGCGCCCGCGGATGGAGGAGCTGGCGCACCGGCTCCTGGACGCGCCCGCCCGGGCGGGCGGCCTGGACCTCATGGCCGAGTACGCGACGCTGCTCCCCGTCCTGGTCATCGGCGAGGTCCTGGGCGTGCCGCCCGAGGACGAGGCGAGGTTCCGCGCCTGGAACGCCGACCTCGCGGCGTCGCTGGACTGGTCCAGCCCTCCCGCGGCCCGGCGCCAGGCGGGACGGGCGCTGGTGGAGCTCGAGGGCTACCTCGCGGGGCTGTTCGAGCGGCGGCGGCGGGACCCCGGCGACGACCTCATCAGCCGCCTGCTCGCCGTGGAGGAGGAGGGCGACCGCCTCACCGCCCGCGAGCTGATGGCGACCACCGTCCTGCTCCTGCTCGCCGGCTTCGAGACCACCGTCAACGTGCTGGGCAACGGGACGCTCGCCCTCCTGCGCCACCCCGGGCAGCAGGGCCTGCTGCGCGACCAGCCGGACCTGATCCCCAACGCGGTCGAGGAGATCCTGCGCTGGGACGGCCCCGTGCAGCTGACCGGCCGCGAGGCGCTGGAGCCCGTCCAGCTCGAGGGCGTCGACGTCGTCCCGGGGACCATGGTCGTCACCCTGCTGGCCGGCGCCAACCGGGACCCGGCGGTGTTCGACGACCCGGCGACGTTCCGCGTCGACCGCCCCAATGCGCGCCAGCACCTTGCCTTCGCGACCGGCGTGCACCACTGCCTCGGCGCCGCGCTGGCCCGCCTCGAGTCCGAGGTCGCCCTCCGCGCGCTGCTCGACCGCTTCCCAACCCTCGGCCTCGCCGGACGCCCCGCCCGCCGCCCCACCTTCGTCCTCCGCGGCCTGACCCGCCTCCCCCTCACCGCTGGCCACGCCCCGGCCCGCGCCGCGGTCACCTGAAGCCAGCTCGCGCGCGGTCGATCGGTCGCCTCGTCACCTTCCGGTCGAGCGTGCAGACTGCGGTCATGACGGACGAGCGGCGGGCGCAGCTCCTCGCGGTCGGCGGGCGGTGAGGGCCGCGCTGCCGGGACGGGGGCCGCTGGGCGGGCTGACGGCCCGGATGGTCCTGAGCGTCCCGCGCGCACCCGACGACGGCCGGCCCGACCCGGTCCCCGGTCAGCTGCACGCGGCGGTGATCGCCGCCCACGCGCGGTCGGTGGGCCGTCCCGGCGGCGCGGTGGCCGCCTTGTGGGCGCAGCCCGAGAGGCGCCGGTCGGCGATGTTCGTGCTGGCCTCCGGCCCGGGGGACCTCCTGGCGTCGGGGTTCCCGCCAGGGGCGGTCAGCCGGGTCCTGGAGCCCGAATGGGTCGACGACGTGCTCGCGTCGTTCCCGCTGTGGGTGCGCTGCCCCGGTCGCGCCGACCACGCGCGGGAGGCGGCCGAGGACGACCCCGTGGCCCTGCTGCAGGGGTCGTTCGAGGACGTGCTGGCGCACCTGTCCCCGCCGTGGGCGTGGCTGGTGGTCGCCGAGCCGCTGGCACCCGCCGCCGTGGACGAGGAGGCGGGCCGGATCGCGGCGCGGCTGGCGTCGTTGCGGCCGCAGGAGAGCTCGGAGAAGGCGCAGGTGCGCGCCCGGCGCGACCGCGGCCGCTACGCCGAGCTGGAGGACGCCCGGGCGACGGGGCTGTGGGACGTGTCGGTGCTGGTGGGCGGCGGCGACGCGGTGCAGGCGTCAGCCGCGGTCCTGTGCGCGGCATCCGACAGCCGTCGCCTGCGCTACCGGCTGGCCCCGGCCGGCACCCCGGCGCCGCTGTCCGCCGCCTGGGCGGCCCGTCACGCCGGCGCGGACCTCGACGCCGACGCCAGCCCGTTCCCCGCCTCCAGCGCCCTGGTGTCGGTGCTGTGCCGCCCACCGGCCCGGGAGCTGCCGGGCCTGCGCGCGACCGCCCGCCACGCCTTCGACCTGACCCCCGAACCCCTCGCCGCCGGGCCCGCGGTCACCCTCGGCGATGTCCTCGACGAGGCGCTGCGCCCCGCGCAGCCCTACCGCGTGCCGCTGTCGACGTTGAACCGCCACGCGTTCGTGGCGGGGGCGACGGGCGCGGGGAAGTCCCAGACCATCCGCCACCTGCTCGAGCAGCTGTCCCGCGCCGACCCGCCGGTGCCCTGGCTGGTGATCGAGCCCGCCAAGGCCGAGTACGCCCGCATGGCGGGCCGCCTCGCCGACCTCGGCGGCGCGGGTCGGGTGACGGTGGTCCGTCCGGGCGACCCGGACGTGCCGCCGGCCTGCCTCAACCCACTGGAGCCCGAACCGGGGTTCCCGCTGCGGTCACACGTCGATCTGGTGCGCGCCCTGTTCACCGCGGCGTTCCAGGCGGTGGAGCCGTTCCCGCAGGTGCTGAACCGGGCGCTGTCGCTGGTCTACGAGCGGGCCGGGTGGGACCTGGTGACCGGCGATCCCCACCCGCCGGTGAAGCCGAAGTTCCGCCTCGACGAGCCCGACGAGCCCGCCACCCCCGCCTACCCGACCCTGACCCAGCTGCAGGCGACGGCTCAGGAGGTCGTCGACGCGGTCGGCTACGGGCCGGAGATCACCGCCAACGTCCGCGGGTTCGTCGACGTGCGCATCGGCAGCCTGCGCGAGGGCACGCCCGGCCGGTTCTTCGAGGGCGGGCACCCCCTGGACGTCGGCGCGCTGCTGGCCCGCAACGCGGTGCTGGAGATCGAGGGCGTCACCGACGACCGCGACAAGGCGTTCCTGATCGGCGCGGTGATCATCCGCATCGTGGAGCACCTGCGCGTGCACCGCCCCGCCCATCGGGGCGGGCTGGCGCACCTGCTGGTCATCGAGGAGGCGCACCGGCTGCTCCGCGACGGCGTCGAGGGCCCGGCCGCGCAGGCCGTCGAGCTGTTCGCCGGCCTGCTCGCCGAGGTCCGCGCCTACGGCCAGGGGGTGCTCGTCGCCGAGCAGATCCCCTCCAAGCTGATCCCCGACGTGGTTAAGAACACCGCGCTCAAGGTCGTCCACCGCCTGCCCGCCGCCGACGACCGCGCCACCGTCGGCGCGACCATCAACCTGGACGAGGACCAGTCGGAGTACGTGGTGGCCCTGCCGCCGGGTCGCGCCGCCACCGCCATCGACGGCGCCGACCGCCCCCTGCTGATCGCCGTCCCGCTCGGCGAACCCCGCGAGGACGCCACCACCGCCATCACCACCGCCCCCCTCCGCGCCGCCCGCAGCCCCCTCTGCCCCCCCGACTGCACCACCACCCCCTGCACCCTCCGCCAACTCCGCGCCGCCGAACACCTCGCCCACGACCCCCGCCTCGTCCTCTGGGTCGAGCTGCACGTCGCCGCCCTCGTCACCATGCGGCCGAAACCCGAGGCCAGCGAGACGTTCAGCACGCGGATCGCGGTGCTGGATGCTCGTCGTCGCGCGTGTGCCGTTGCCCTGGCGTCCCGGCGTTCGGTCTCCGCCCGGGCGGACGGGGTCGCTCGCTGGGCCAATCTGGACGACCTCGCCGGCCACGTCGTGGCAGAGCTGCTCGGGGACGCCCCACAGGGCAATGCACGGCGCTTCGCGGCCGGACCGTTCCGCTGGGTTGATGTACGGCGGGACCTGGCGGCGCACCGCAGGAACGGCCGCCCTGTTCCCGCTCCTCTGCTGGAGGAGTGGCGGCAACGTCGCGCTCCTGGATTCGGCGGACTGGAGGGGCCCGAGTCGTGGCCGGACGCCCTCCACCGAGGTGACGTCTTGGAGGTGGACGTCGCATTGGGCGACCTCAAGGCGAGCGGTCTGCTGGGCGCGGTCAAGGCGCTCGGCCTCGGCAACGGGACGCAGTTGGTGGACATCGCGGAGTCGGTGGTGGTCGCAGACTCCGCGCGGGCCCTCCTCGAGGGCCTCGACGCGTTCCTGGCTCTGGCAGAGAGGGGGGGAGGGGGCGGGTGAGGGAGACACCGTCCGAGAACCCGATGATCAGGCCGATCCAGGACAGGGAGCCGGAACGGCACACCGGCGACGTCCCAGGAGGAAGCGGAGATCGAGATGAGCGGATCGCACGCTTGCTCGATGGAAGCGGCGGGCCGCTGCGCGGCGATGACACGCACGACCGCCATGCCGTTGGACGGGCAGAGGACAGCACCTCGCCTCAGGCCCCCACCAACCTTGGGGAGCGAGAGGCGCTGGGGGACCACGACCGCGACGGGGAGCGGCCGCCGGTTGCCGAGGGCGATCTCGAGCGGGTATCGATCGCGACTCCGTACGGCGAAGCGCGGCAGTCAGGGGACCGCGCGTCGCTGGAGTTGCGTGAGCGTGTGGAGCGAGGGAACCTCGTCTACCGCCAGGGGGTGCTGGGGGTGCAGCAGGGGCCGGAGGCG
Source organism: Egibacteraceae bacterium (assembly GCA_030447925.1). Classification (GTDB taxonomy): domain Bacteria; phylum Actinomycetota; class Nitriliruptoria; order Euzebyales; family Egibacteraceae; genus JAUJNX01. The sequence continues at coordinate 60,100 of JAUJNX010000012.1, forward strand.
CAGTTCTGGTCGGGGACGCACCCACTCCTGGACACGCGCTTCGCTGACCAGTACGGCCTCCCGGCCGGCAACACGCACCAAGCCGGTTATCGCTTCTTTGTGGCGGCGGGAACGCTGGGCGCTGACGCGGACTACGTCACGCGACCGGCACCGGGTATCGGAGGGAACGCTGGCGGTGCTCCGGAACTGGTGGTGACTCCGGGCGACGTGTCGATGCGCTGGTTTCATATGCCCGATGACGAATAGGTTCACGAGATGACACAGGATCCCCACGGTTACGGTCACCTCCACGCGGAGCTCACCAGGATCGCCCAGGAGCTCGACCGTCTTGGTCAACCGGAGCTCGGCGACCAAGTCCGCTACGCCCTGCGCTTTTTTGGCACGGGCTCACCGAGCGAGTATGTCGGCGAGTCGCGGCTTGCCTTGGAAGGGGTACTTGCGGATTCAACAGCGCTCCCCGATGAACTGCGCGCACGAATAGCGGAGCAGGTGATGTCAATCCGGCAAGGGCAGGATGCCGTCGGGGGGGCGTAGTGCTGTGGCCGGGCGAGCGGCGGCGCGGGGCCGCTGACTTCGTCGAAAGCGCGACGATGCGCCCAGGTCAGCACTTCATAACCAGGCCGGCGATCATCCTGCGGGCGGTTATCGAGGTTGTGGTGCCACCAGGGGGCGTCCTCGGGCGCAGCTTCTCCATCATCGACGGAAAGGACTTGGGTGAGCGAGATTGACGACCGCCTGACCGCGCTGCGTCGCCGTCTGGAGGCGGCGGGGCTCCAGGACTGGTCGGAGCGCCTCGATGAGGCAGTGCGCTCAGGCTCGACGGGTGGCGAGATAATGGGGCGTCTGCGATGGGAGGTCGCGCAGCTCTTGCAGACCGAATCTAGCCTGGACGCGCCCCTCCGCGCCGAAGCGGAGGAGGTGAATGAACTCCTGCGCTCCACCCGGAGGTGACCCGGTCCGGCGGCGCTCGAGCGGGTGGCGGACCCATCCGGCCGGGTCTCGCCACCCGCATCTCCCCCGAGTTCCGCCGTCCTACCGCGCCTCGCCGTCGCCGCCGACTGAACCGCACCGGGTTCAACGTCCTTTTCCCACCGTGTACGACGCCAAGGTACAGAAAGGACGACGCGCGACCTTCCTCGGTGAGTAGCGTGTGCCGATGCCGGATGGGGATTTCGAGTACCGACCGGGTCTGAACCAGGTCGTGCCCCTGGGGGAGCGGCTGGCGGCGTCGTTGGAGGGCGCGGACCGGCTGGACCTGGCCGTCGCCTACGCCAAGGCGTCGGGGGCCGGGGAGTTGCTGCGCGCGGAGGTCCCGCGCAGCAGCCGAGCGGTCGTGGGACTGGGGTTCGGCCTGACCGACCCGCCGGCCGTCGAGCGGTTGCAGGGGTCGGGCATGGAGGTCCGCTGCGTCGTCGACGCCGCGACGGTCGCCGCCAGCCAGTTCCACCCCAAGCTCTACCTGGCCAGCCGTCCCGGTGCGCTGGTGGTGCTGTCGGGATCGGCCAACCTGACCGGTGGCGGGCTGCGGCACAACGTCGAGCAGTACGAGGAGCTCCACCTGCCCGATCCGTCGCCCCGCGCCGACGAGCAGCGGGAGCGCTTCGAGCGGCTGTGGGACCACGGCGTGCCGCTGCAGGACCTGCGGCGGTCCGGGGACTGGGAGGAGTACCGGGAACGGGTCCGGGACCGCCGGCTGCTCGACCGCGAGGCCCGGCGCAAGGTCCTCCGCCTGGACCGCACCACGGGGCGGCTGGTCGGCCGGCTCGCCCGGGCCGGCACCCGGCGCGCGCCCGGCTACCTCGGCATCACCCACCCCGACTGGTGGACCCTCCAGCTCGGCCTGCGCGACCAGGCCGATCGGGCGCTGTTCTGGCGCCGCAACACCAACGCCTTCAGCGCGCTCGCGTCGGGGGGCCTGTTCTTCCACCTCGTGAAGCACCCGAGCGGGCAGGAGGACCTGCGCACCGTCGAGGGCTTCTCCACCTACCCCGGCGTCTTCGAGACCGGCGAGGCCGAGCAGCTCTGGCGACGCTACGGCCACCTGCTCGGCGTCGACCGGCTGCAGCAGCTGTACGACCGCCTCGGCGTCGAGCCGGGCCGCACCCTCGGCGTCATCCACCTCGAGGAACCCACCGAGCTGGACCGCCCGGTTCCCCTGGCCGAGCTGCGCGCCAACGGCATCCCCTTCGCCCGCAACATCGTCAGCGGCCGGACCTTAACTCTGGAGGAGGTGGCCCACCTCCTCGAGCTGGGCGGCCTCGCCACCAACGCCGTGCAGCACCGCCTGGCCGCCGAACCCAGCACCGCGTACCGCCCCGCCCGATGACGGAAGATCACCTTGAGTGACGCCCTTAGCTGGCCGTAAGGTACAGGCGGCTCGAAGGGCGCGGAACAGTACAGCCCGGCTAGGGTGACGAACTGCGTGACAGCCGCTCCAGCGGTGACGTCTGTAGAGGACTGGGGTGGCGGGACCAGGGGGCGAGGGGTGGACGTTCGCGACGTCAGGTCGAGGTGGCTGATCAGACCTCGAAGGCCCGCGGCCGGCATCTCGAGCGTCCTGTGCTGACCGTCGCGCCGAGCGCCCAGTCCACCCAGGGACCCCAGATCGGGGAGCTGGTCCGGGTCCGGGGCCAGCACTGGGTCGTCGCGCGGGTCCACCACAGTTCGCAGCCGGCCGATGAGCTGGCGGCGACCCGCTCGCCGGCGCGGACGCTGGTGACGCTCGCCAGCGTCAGCGACGACGACCTGGGCGAGGAGCTGACCGTCCTGTGGGAGGTGGAGCCCGGCCGCGAGGTGCTCCCCAGCACCCGCCTCCCGGACGTCACGGCCGACCGCTGGGACGACCCCCAGCGCCTGGGCGCGTTCCTCGATGCCGTGCGCTGGGGCACCGTGGCGAGTGCCGACACCACCACCCTCCAGGCGCCGTTCCGGTCGGGCATCACGATCGAGGAGTACCAGCTGGAGCCGGTGGCCAGGGCGCTGGCGATGCCGCGGGTCAACCTGCTCATCGCCGACGACGTCGGCCTGGGCAAGACGATCGAGGCCGGGCTGGTCGCGCAGGAACTGCTGCTGCGCCACCGTGCCCGCCGGGTGCTGGTGGTCTGCCCGGCGCCGCTGACCCGCAAGTGGCGAGAGGAGCTGCTCGCCAAGTTCGGCCTGGACTTCGTGGTGCTGGACGCCGCGGCGCTGCGGGACCTGCGGCGGTCGCACGGGCTGCAGGCCAACCCCTTCACCGTCCACCCGCGCACGGTCATCAGCCTCCAGTGGCTGCGGACCCCGCGCGTCCAGCGCCTCCTCGACGAGGTGCTGACGCCCCAGACCCGGCACGCGGGGTTCTTCGACCTCCTGATCGTCGACGAGGCGCACCACTGCGCGCCGCCCGCGCCGCGCCGGGGGCGGGGATATGCGGTCGACAGCCTGCAGACCCAGTGCGTCCGCCGGATCAGCGAGCACAGCACGCACCGGCTGCTGCTGTCGGCGACGCCGCACAACGGCTACAGCGAGTCGTGGCAAGCACTGCTCGAGATCCTCGACCCGCGCCGGTTCGCCCGGGGGGTGGAGCCCGACCGCGAGGTCGTCGATCAGGTGGTGGTGCGCCGGCTCAAGGACGACCTGCTGCGCCCCGACGGCAGCAAGCGGTTCCCCGGGCGCCTCCCGCCGCGCGCCATCGAGGTCACCTACACGCCACAGGAGCGCCGCGCCCACGACCTCCTCGAGCGCTACGCCGCCGCCCGGCGCGGCGCCGGAGGGGACCGCTCGCACGACCTGATCCTGCTGCTGCTCAAGAAGCGGCTGTTCTCGTCACCCGCGGCCTTCGCCCGCACCCTGGTGGCCCACGTCGAGACCCTCCGGCGCGGCCGGGCTCCCGCGGACCACGACCTGCCCGAGTGGCTGGAGGACGCGCTGGGCTGGGACGACGCGCTCGTCGACGACGAGGGGGGCGAGGAGTCCGAGCGGGTGCTGCTCAACCGCCTGGAGGGCGGCGACACGCTCGACGACGAGGCCGCTGCCCTGCTCGACCAGCTGCGGCAGTGGGCGGACCGCGCCGCGGAGCCCGCCGACAGCAAGGCCACCGCGCTGGTTGCGGAGCTGGAGCGGATCTGTGTCGACCGGGGCCGGTGGACCGACGACCGCGTCATCGTGTTCACCGAGTACGTCGACACGCAGCGGTGGCTGGCGGGACTGCTCGAGGCCCGCGGTCTGGGCGGCGAGCGGCTCGGCCTGCTGTACGGCGGCATGGACGAGCGCAGGCGCGAGCACCTCAAGGCCGCGTTCCAGGCCGCGCCGCACCGGGACCCGGTGCGCATCCTGCTCGCGACCGACTCCGCCAGCGAGGGCATCGACCTGCAGCGCCACTGCCACCGGGTCATCCACTACGACATCCCCTTCAACCCCAACCGGCTCGAGCAGCGCATCGGCCGCGTCGACCGGCACGGCCAGACCCAGCCGGTCGAGGTCGCGCACTTCGTGGGCACGGGCTGGGAGGACGCCGGGACGAGCTCCTACCGGGACGACCTGGAGTTCCTCAGCCGCGTCGCGCAGAAGGTCGCGACCGAGCGCCGGGACCTCGGCAGCGTCAATCCGGTGCTGGCCGCGGCGGTGGAGGCGCGGATGCTCGGGCAGGTCGCGCTGGACCCGCTGGCGGTGCAGGCGAAGCCGACCACCGCGATGCTGCACGCGGAGCGCCGGTTGCGCGAGCAGGTGCAGCGGCTGCGCACGCAGCTCGACGGCAGCCGCGAACGCCTGCACGTCGCCCCGCGCAACGTCCGCCGCGTGGTCGACACCGCCCTGGTGCTGGCGGGGCAACCACCGCTCGCGGACCTCGGGGGCGGTGAGATCGCGCCGCCCGCGCTGCGGTCCGGCTGGGAGCGGACGGTCATGGACCTGGCCGACCCGCTGACCGGCGAGCCCCGGCCGCTGACGTTCGACCCGCAGGTGTCGGGCGAGCGCGACGACGTCGTGCTGGCCCACCTCGAACACCCGCTCGTGGCCCAGAGCACCCGGCTCCTGCGCAGCGCGGTGTGGGGCGACCGCACGCCGTTGCACCGCGTCGCGGCGGTGCGCGCCGACCTCCCCGGCGACCTCGGCGGGCTGCTGGTCGCGGTCCTCGCCCGCCTCGTCGTGGTCGGCGCGGACGGGGCTCGCCTGCACGAGGAGGTCGTGCTGAGCGGCCGGGTCCTGCCGGAACGCGGTCGTTCGCGGCGGCTGGAGCTGGAGCAGCCCCGCTTCGCGCCGTTGCGGGACGCAGTCGAGGCGGCGCTGGAGCCTGACGCGTGCCGTCCGGCGCCCGACGGCGCGCGGGACCGGCTGGTCGCCGAGTGGGAGGGTCTCCAGCCGTTGCTGGCCGAGGACGTGCGCGCGCGGGCCCGGGAGGTGCTCGACCGGCTGGGGCGGACGCTGGAACGGCGTGCCGCGGAGGACGTGCGGCGGGCCGAGGAGGTCTTCGTGCAACTCGAGGCCACCCTGCGGGCGGCGCTGGCCGACCAGGGTCCGACCCAGCTCAGCTTCGCCGACCTCCAGCCGCGGGAGCGCCAGCAGCTGGACCGTGACCGCACCGCCTGGCAGACGCGGCTGGACGGCCTGGCCGGGGAGCGCGACCGCGAGGTGGCCCAGCTCGCCGCCCGCTACGCCGGCGTCCGGGAGCTGGTGTTCCCCTTCGCCGTCGTGCTCTGCGCGCCCGAGGGACAGGAGCCGGCATGACGGGCAGGCGGCGGGGCGGCGGGGTGGGTGAGGCGGCGCGTAGGCACCACGCCTGGCTGGAGCTGCTGCAGACCGAGGGGCCCTTCCTGACCCTGCCCGTGGTCCACCGGATCCTGCCCAACGGCCTGCCCGCGGTTCCCCGAGACCGGCGCCCCGCCGAGCTGCGCGCCCTGGTGAGCGCGATGCTGGAGCAGCGCGGCGCGGGCCGGCACGCCGTGGTGGAGAAGCTGCTGTGCGACGTCCTCGACTGGCGCGAGCACCTGCTGCTCGACACCCGGGTCCCCGCCGCCCTGGCCGAGCCCGGCGACGGCGGGGTCCTGCTGCGACCCGACTTCGCCTTTCACGTCGACGCGGCGGACGGCGAGAGCGAGCCGGACGCCGGCGAGGAGGGCGATGCCCCCGCCGTGACCACCGGGCAGGGGCCGTACCGCCTTCTCGGCATGATCGCCCCGTGGGGCGGGCACCCGCTGGAGCGGACGGCGGAGGGCGGCCGGACGGCGAGCCCCGTCGACCGCCTCGCGGTCCTGCTGCGCGCCCGCGACGTGCCGGTCGGCCTGGTCACCGACGGGCGCTGGTGGGCGCTGGTGTGGGCTCCTCGCGGCGGTGCCACCGGCGCGGCCTTCTGGGACGCGGAGCTGTTCGGCGAGGAGCCCGACAGCCTGCGCGCCCTCGTCGCCCTGCTGGAGCGGGCCCGCTTCACCGGGGTCGCCCCCACCGACACGCTGCCCGCCCTGTTCCACGAGAGCCTCGGCCGCCAGGAGGAGGTGACCGTCGAGCTCGGCAGGCAGGTGCGAGAGGCGGTCGAGCTGCTGGTCGCCACCCTCGACCGGCTCGACGCCGACAGCCGCGGGACCGTCCTGGCCGGGGTCGACGACGACGAGCTGTACGAGGGCGTCGTCGCGGTGATGATGCGCGTCGTCTTCCTGCTGTTCGCCGAGGAGCGGCGGCTGCTGCCCAGCGACAGCGACCTCTACCTGTCCGCCTACAGCGTCGGCCAGCTGGTCGACCAGCTCGAGCGCCAGGCGCAGCTGGCGGGTGAGCAGTCACTCGAGCACCGCACGGGCGCCTGGCACCGGCTGCTGGCCGTCAGCCGGGCGGTGCACGGCGGGCTGGCCCACGAGGACCTCCGGCTGCCGGCCTACGGCGGCGGGCTGTTCGACCCCGACCGGCACCCGTGGCTGGAGGGGCGCCGCGCCGGGGAGCCGCTGGGTGGGTCCCGCCCGCCCGCGGTGGACGACCGCACCGTCCTGCGGATGCTGCGCGCGGTCCAGTACGTCGAGGTCGGCGGCGAGCGGCGCCGCCTGACCTTCCGCGCCCTCGACGTGGAGCAGATCGGCTACGTCTACGAGGGGCTGCTGGAGCTGGAGGTGCGCACGGCCGAGGACGTGGTGCTGCACTTCGTGCGGTCCTCCAGGTGGCCGCGGGGCTCCGAGCCCAGCGAGGTCCCGCTCGGTGAGGCCCGCGGCTGGCTGGGTGAGGGGGTGCTACGGCTGGCGGAGCGGCTGGTCAAGCGCACCGACCGGGCCGTCGCCCGCCTGCAGCGCGACCTGCGCCGCGAGATCGAGGCGGACGAGCGCCTGGAGCTGCTGCGCGCCGTCGGCGGTGACGCGCAACTGGGCGACGTGGTGGTCGAGTTCCTGCCGGTGCTGCACCACCGCGAGCAGCGGCCCGCGGTCACGCTGCGCGGGCGGCGCTACGTCGCGCCGAGCACCCGCAGGGCGGCGACCGGCACGCACTACACGCCCCGCTGGCTCGCCGAGGAGGTGGCGGAGGGGGCGCTTGAGGCCCTGGTGTACCGGCCGGGACCGCTGGAGACGGCGGACAGGGCGCAGTGGCAGCTGCGGCCGTCGTCGGAGCTGCTCGACCTGCGCGTCGCGGACATCGCCATGGGCTCGGGCGCCTTTTTGGTGGCCGCGTGCCGGTACCTGGCGGACCGGCTCCTGGAGGCGTGGGAGGCCGAGGGCCGCGAGGAGGCGCTGCGGGTGGTGCTCGCCCGCCGGGGCGCGACGCTGGCCTCCGACGCGGAGGTCGCGGACGTGCTGCTCGACGCTCGGCGGCTGGTCGCCGAGCACTGCCTGTACGGCGTGGACGTCAACCCGCTGGCCGTGGAGATGGCCAAGCTGTCGCTGTGGCTGGTGACCATGGACGACGAGCGCCCCTTCGGCTTCCTCGACGACCGGTTCCTGTGCGGCGACAGCCTCCTGGGCCTGGCGTCGTTCGCCCAGCTGGAGGCCCTGCATCCCGACCCGCGCGCGGGGCGGTCGGGGCAGCTGCGCGTGGACGTCACCGGCGACTGGCGCACCACGCTGGGCCTGGCGGCGGACCTGCGGCGCCGCATCACGGCTGCGCCGGTCGTGACCGTGCGGGACGTGGAGCACAAGCAGCGGTTGCTGGCACAGGCCGGCGAGCTGACCGGCCGGCTGCGGGTGGTCGCCGATGCCGTGACGGGCCGGGGCATGGTCTCGGCTGGGCTGAAGGGCGAGAAGCTGGAGGACGCCTTCTGGCACCTCGGTGTGCGCGTTGGCGGCGGCCCGCTGGAGACGGCGGCCGAGCGCCTCGCCGCCGACGTCGCCCTGCTCCAGGCGGGCCGCCCCGAGGGCGTCGAGCCCCGCCGCCCCTTCCACTGGCCCCTGGCCTTTCCCGAGGTCCTGGTCGACACCATCGACCCGGGCTTCGACGCGATCATCGGCAACCCCCCGGTCCTCGGCGGGCAGAAGGTGTCCGGCCGGCTTGGCAAGGACTACCTCGCGTGGCTGCAGCGCTGGGATGGCGGTGGCCGGAAGGGCAGCGCGGACCTGGCCGCCCGCTTCGTCCTGCGCGCCCAGCGCCTCCTCAGCGCGCGCGGCCAGCTCGGTTACATCACGACGAACACGCTGGTCCAGGGGGACACGCACGAGGTCGGGCTGGCTCAGGCGGTGGAGCGCGGCCTGCACATCCGCCGCGGCCGGTCGAGCCACCCGTGGCCCAGCGCCAGCGCGAACCTGGAGATCGTGGAGGTGTGGGCGAGCCGCGCACCGCTCGCCGCGAACGCCTCCCGCTGGCTGGACGGCGAGGAGGTCCCATCGATCGGCTCCGACCTGGAACCGGTCGGCCGCGTTTCCGGTCGCCCCCAGCCACTCGCCGAGAACGAAGACATTGCCTTCATCGGCTCTTACGTCCTGGGGCTCGGTTTCGTACTGTCGCGCGAGCGGGCCGACGAGCTGCTCCGCCGGAACCGGCGCAACGCCGACGCGCTCCAGTCCTACGCGATGGGGCAGGATCTCAACCAGCGCCCTGACACCTCCGCCAGCCGCTGGGTCATCAACTTCCGCGACTGGCCTCTGGAACGTGCTGAGCAATACCCAGATCTCATTGCCATCGTTCGCGAGCTTGTGAGGCCTGAGCGCGATCTCAACAAACGGTCACAGCGAAGGAACCGGTGGTGGATGTTCGCGGAGCGCGCACCCGATCTCTATCGCGCCATCCGGCCGCTCGACCACGTGCTGGCGCTGTCGCGGGTCAGCAATGCGGTAGTGCCGGTGCGGGTGCCGACCGGGCCGGTGTTCTCGGAGGCGACCGTCGTCTTTGCGCTGGAGGACTTCGCCAGCCTGGCCGTGCTGTCGTCGAACGTGCACAGCACCTGGGTGATCCGCTACACCTCGACCATGCGGACCGACATCCGCTACGCGCCCTCCGACGCCTTCCTCACCCTTCCGCGTCCAACGCCCACTCTACATCTGGAGAAGCTCGGGGAGCGGCTGGACGGCGAGCGGCGGGAGCTGATGCTGGGGCGGGCGTGGGGGCTCACCACCACGTACAACCACGTGCACGACCCCGCGGAGCGGGACCCCGCCGTCGTCGCGCTGCGGGACCTGCACGCCGAGATCGACCACGCGGTGCTCGACGCCTACGGGTGGGGGGACCTGGACCCCGAGATCGGGCACCACCCGACCAAGATCGGCATCCGGTGGACGTTCAGCCCGCAGGCCCGCTTCGAACTGCTCGACCGGTTGCTGGAGGAGAACCACCGCCGCGCCGGCACCGCCCCCCGCTAAAGTCGAACACCTGCCGCAATGGGGCCGCCCTGTTGTACTTTACCGGCCACCTAAAGTCGTACGCGTGGTGTCCGGAGGTCGCGTGTCAACTTTCCCGCCGATCGCTGACCTCGTGGAGGCGCGTGCCCAGCTCCGGCAGGCGGTCGACGAGGTCCTGCGCCAGCTTCGCAACGGCACCCTGCCCGACGCCGTCGAGCGGGAGCGGATCGACCTGAAGGAGGAGGCCGGCCGGCGCGGCGTGGGCGGGTTGCTCCTGCCTGGCTCGCCGCACAACCTCGCGGCTGCCGACCAGCTGGCGAACGAGGTGGCCTGCCTCGCCAACACGCCGGGAGGAGGCGCGCTGCTGGTCGGCGTCGAGAACGCGACCGGCGCCCTGCTCGGTGCCGTCCTGGACGAGGAGTGGCTCCGGCACCGGATCTACGAGCGCGTGGACCTCGCCCCCGCCGTGGAGCCGATCACGATCGACGGCGTCCGGCTGCTGGCAATCTACGTGGCCGAGGCGCGGGAGCCGGTCGAGGGGACCGACGGCAAGCTGCGCTGGCGCACGGGCGGCCACTGCGAGCCGGTGGATCGGGCCGAGTGGTGGCTCCATCGCCAGAACAGCGCGGGTCACGACGACATGGCGGCCACCAGCACCCGCACGCTGGCGGATGTCGCACCGGCGTCGTTACAGATCGCCCGCCGCTACCTCCAGGAGGAGGCCGGACCGGAGGACGCCGAGCTGGTCCTCGCTGGCGATGCGGACCTGCTGAGCCGGCTCGGCGTGCGACGCCCGGACGGCCGGCTCACCCGGGCGGGAACGCTGATGTTCTGCCCCGCCGACCGCACCTACCTGTCCCTCAGCATCTGGGACGTCGAGGGTGGTGACGTCCTGCTCGCACCGCCCGATCTCTCAGGCCTGAGCCTGATCGAGCAGATCGCCGCAGTGGAGGCGCGCCTGGACACCGCCAACACCGCCGTGACCCTGCGGAACGGGTTCGCGGAGTTCGGGGTGCGACGGCTGCCCCCGCCCGCCGTCCGCGAGGCGGTGCTCAACGCGGTCGCGCATCGCGACTGGCTGCAGCCTGATCCCGTCACCCTCACGTTCGTGCAGGCCGACTCCGCCCTCCAGGTCGTCAGCCCGGGCGGCTTCGTCGGAGGCGTGATGGCGGGCAACGTGCTGACCCAGCGCTACGCGCGCTACCCGGCGCTCGCCGACCTCCTCCGGGCGATGCGGATGGTGGAGAAGCAGGGGATGGGCGTCGACCGCATGTACCGCGAGATGATCGCCCTCGGGCACCGGCCGCCCGTCATCGTCGAGGACCCTGGTCCACGCCTGCGGGTTCGCCTCGCCGGCGGGGACCCTGTCGTGCCGGTCATGAACCTCCTGGGGGCGATCCAGCCCGCGGTCCGGCGCCGGGACGTCCGCATGGCGCTCATCGTCTACACCTTGCTGCACGAGCCGTTCGTCGTCCCTGAACAGCTCGCGGCGGTCCTGCAGCGCTCGGCGGCCGAGGCCGCTGACGCCCTGGAGGCCGCCGCCGAGTGCCGGGTCGGGGATCAGCCGCTGCTCACGCATTTCAAGGACGTGTGGATCCTGTCCCAGGCCGCTCTGGCCCTGGTCGACGCCGAGCGGGACCGGCCGCTGCTCAGGAGACGCGGTGTGCTGACCTACCGCCGGCCTGATAGCGCCGAGCAGGTCGCCCGGCGATGGTTCACAGTCCACGACCGCTTCACGACCGGCGACCACGCGGTGCTGACGGGGCTCACGAAGGCCGGGGCGCTGCGTCAGCTCGAGCGGCTCACGGAGGACGGGCTGCTCCGGAGGGGGCCAGAAATGGGCCGCAACGCGCACTTCGTCGCCGGGCCGGGGCTGGCCCCGCGAGTTCTCGCCGACCGGTCGGAGACGGCGTGACGTCCACGTCCTACCAGGTCCGGGCGGAGCTGGAGAGCCTGCTGGAGCGCGACCTCCTGGGCCCGTGGGACGGGCCCGACGAGGAGCTGCAGCCCGGCGCCTCCCCCGCCGAGCGGTACCTGCTGGGGCGGCTCGTCCCGGTGCGGGAGCAGGCGCCTCCGGTGGCGGGGGGCTCGACGACCGACCCGTCGCTCGCGGACCGGGAGGTGGCGCAGGCCGGCGATCTCGATGACACCGAGGTCGAGCCCGAGGCGGCCGTGCGGGCCGGGAGCATGGCGTCGGCCTCGCTCGGGCTGTCGTTCTGGGTGCCCGAGGAGATCGAGGAGGTCAGCGTCGATGCCCGCTGGGGCCGGTACGAGCGGGTGCCCTCGGCGGTGCACGAGACACCCCAGGGCCGGCCTGCCACGGTGTGGAAGCGGGTCCCCGCGGGCGGGGAGGTCGATGTGGAGCTCGGGGAGGAGCGCGACGCCGTGCTCCGGCCCGACGCGCAGTACGACCGGGTGGAGCTGCGCGTCGCGGTCCGGCACCGCGGGCGACGGCGGGTGGTCGAGCTCGCCCTCGTGAACGCCCAGGCGGCGCCGGCCAGCACGCCCGACACCGCGAGGCTGTACCAGGTCCGGCTCACCGTCACCGCCCTCGACGGCGCGCGGGCGATCTTCCTCGGCCACAACGACCCGCAGCTGAGCGAGCCGCCGAGCGGCAACGACGACGAGCGGCGCCACCTCGCCCTCCTCCACCGGGAACGGCGCGAGTTCGCGCACGGCCGCCAGTGCGCGGTCGACGCCGATGTCCGGCCGGGTGACACGCGCGCCTGGCGGCTGACGACCACCAGCTTCCCCGCCGCCGAGGTCCCGCTCGTCGTCCCCGCCGACACCCGCACCATGCCCGGGGTCGTCCTCGATATGGCGCGGCTGGGCAGCCCGGAGCTGGCCCGCGACGACCTGGTTCGGTCGCTCCGGCCGCTCGTCACCGGCTACCGGACCTGGCTGGACCAGCAGGAACCGCGCCTCCGCGACGACCCCGAGGTCGCCGCCTACGAACCGGCGGGGCAGCTCGCCCTGAGCGCGGCGCGCGACCTCGCCGACCGGCTCGAACGCGCCATCGACCTGCTGCGCGACGACGGCCGGGCCCGGGAGGCCTTCCGCTTCGCCAACCAGGCGATGGCCCTCCAGCGCGTCCGCAGCGAGCTGGTCCGCGCACGCCTGGCCCAGCCGGACGCAGCCGTCGGCGACCTGCTCCAGCGGCTCGACGTCCCCCGCACCCGGAGCTGGCGTCCCTTCCAGCTGGCGTTCGTCCTGCTCTGTCTCCCCGGGCTCACCGACCCGGCACACCAGGACGCGCACCGGGCTCCCGACGACGCCCAGGTGCAGCTGCTGTTCTTCCCCACCGGCGGCGGCAAGACCGAGGCGTACCTCGGCCTCATCGCCTACACCCTGGCCGTCCGCCGGCTCCAGGGCGTCGTCGGCGCGGGCGACGAGGCGCGCGACGGCACGGACGGGGTCGCGGCGATCATGCGCTACACCCTGCGGCTGCTGACCGCGCAGCAGTTCCAGCGCGCCGCCGCGCTGATCTGCGCCTGCGAGCACCTCCGCCAGGAGCGGCTCGCCAACGGCGACGGGCGCTGGGGGTCCCGGCCGTTCCGCCTGGGCCTGTGGGTGGGCAGCTCCGTCACGCCGAACTCCTACGAGGAGGCCAAGCGCCAGGTCACCGACGCCCAGGGGCAGGACGCAGCGCTCGGTGGCCCGCTGCAGCTGGCCGCCTGCCCCTGGTGCGGCTCGCGCCTAGCCGGCAAGGACCTGTCGACCCGTGACCTCCTGCGCCGGGTTCTGCTGCACTGCAGCGACCCGACCGGCGAGTGCCCGTTCAGCAAGCGGCGCTCACCCGACGAGGGGCTGCCGGTCCTCACCGTCGACGAGGAGATCTACCGCCTCACCCCCGCGCTGGTGATCGCCACGGTCGACAAGTTCGCCCAGCTCCCGTGGAAGGCCGCGACGTCCACCCTGTTCGGGCTGGTCGACCAGCGCTGCCAGCGGCACGGCTGGAAGAGCCCCGACTTCGATGGCTTCTGCAAGAGCCACCACCCGCGGGCCGGCGGGCTACCGATGGCCAAGCCCGAGCCCGCCCTCCGCCTCCGCCCGCCGGACCTGGTCATCCAGGACGAGCTGCACCTCATCAGCGACGCGCTCGGGTCCCTCGTCGGCCTGTTCGAGACGGTCGTCGACCGCTTGTGCTCCCGCACCACCGACGGCCGCGTCGTACGGCCCGTGCTCGTGGCCTCGACGGCCACGGTCCGGCGGGCCCGCGACCAGGTCCAGCAGGTCTTCGCGCGCGACCTCGCGGTCTTCCCACCCCAGGTGGTGGACGCCGGCGAGACGTTCTTCTCGACGACGGTCCCCCCGACGCCCGAGACGCCGGGACGGCGCTACCGCGGGATCTGCGCACCGGGTGAGCGCCTGAAGTCCGTCGAGATCCGCGTCGTCACCGCGGTCCTCGAGCACGCGCAGTACCTGTTCGACCGGCACGGCGAGGCCGCCGACCCCTACATGACCGTCGTCGACTACTTCACGTCGACGCGGGAGCTGGCGGGAATGCGCCGTCTCGTGGACGACGACGTCACCGACCGCCTGGGGAGCCGGCAGGTCCGCACTCGCCGCAAGCGGCCGACCGTGAGCGAGCTGACCAGCCGCATGCCGAGCAGCCGCATCGGTATGACGCTGGCGGACCTTGACCGCCCGTTCGACCCGGCGGTGTCCTCGACCGCCGCGCTCGAGGCGTTCAAGAAGGACCCGCAGGCGGCGAGGGAGCGAATCGAGGGCTACGTCCCGCCCCTGGACGTCCTGCTCGCCACGAGCATGCTGCAGGTCGGCGTCGACGTGCCGCGGCTGGGCCTGATGGTCGTGACCGGCCAGCCCAAGAACACCGCGGAGTACATCCAGGCGACCTCGCGCGTCGGTCGCGATGCCAAGCGCCCGGGACTGGTCCTGACCATCTTCCAGTGGACCCGGCCCCGAGACCTCGCGCACTACGAGGGCTTCGCGTACGGCCACGCGACGTTCGGCATGCGCGTCGAGGGTCTGACGACCACGCCGTTCAGCGAGCGCGCCCTCGACCGCGGGCTGTCGGCGGTCGTCGTGGCAGCCGTGCGCCAGGCATCGATGGACACGCTGCCCAACACCGCCGCGCACACCGCACCCCTCACGGGCCCGTTCGCGGCCGACCTCGTGCGCGACATCCGTGACCGCGCGGCGGCCGTGCTCCATGACAAGGAGGCCGCGGACGCCGTGGGCAAGGAGGTCCAGCACCGGCTGGACCGCTGGCACCACCGGCGGTCGACGCTGCCGACCGGGCAGCTCGGCTACCAGGAGGCGGCCGACGTCGAGGGTCTCCTCCGCGACCCCGGAGAGGGCGCGTGGGACCTGTGGTCCACACCGCGCAGCCTCCGCGAGGTCGAGCCCGACATCGTCCTGCAGCTGCAGCGCCGCGACCCCAGCCAGGACGAGGCGCCCGAGTGGGAGTACGTCGAGGAAGCCGCGAGGGAGGCGCCGTGACCGTCCCGACCATGGGTCAGACCAGGTTCAAGACCGACCCGACCAGGATCGGGCAGGCGCGGCCCAGCCAGCTCGTCACCGTGACCGGGGTGGGGGCGGTGGCCGACCTGCCCGCGATGAGCGTCGTCGTCCGCGGGCTCGACGCCTGGAGCCCCGAGCGCCAGGAGGTCATCGATGAGCCCCGGTTGCTCGACGAGGTGCAGCGCGTCCTGGGTGGCCAGGTGCGCTCCCTCCGCTCGGCCCCGTGGGACCCGCGTGAGGCCGACGACCCGCTAACGCGCGTCGGCGTGCCGGTCACGCCGTTCCCCCGCTGGGTGCGCTGCCCCAGGTGCTACCGGCTCGGCCCGCTCGACCCGCCGGGTCAGTTCCAGCTCGTCCATCGCTGGGGCCGCCGGCCCGACCTGGCGAAGTTCGTCCACGCCCACTGCGCGAAGCAGGCGCAGCTCGCCGATCAGAGGAAGCGCGCCTGCGTCCCCGCCCGCTTCCTGGTGGCGTGCGACGACGGGCACCTCGACGACTTCCCGTACGTCGAGTACGTGCATCGGGGTCGCACGGACCCATGCCCCGGTTCGAAGCTGACGATGAGCGATGCTGCCAGCACGCTGGGCCCCCAGGTCACGGTGCGGTGCGCCGAGTGCGGCGAGTCGCGCAACCTCCAGGAGGCTGCGGGGCGCGAGGGCTTCCAGGCGCTGCCGCGCTGCCGCGGCCGCCATCCGCACCTCCAGCGCTTCGGCGAGTGCGACAAGCGGCTCCGCCTGATGGTGCTCGGGGCCAGCAACCTGTGGTTCAGCATCACCGCCAGCGCGCTGCACCTGCCGCAAGGACAGGCGGTCCGCGATCAGGTGGCCGCGCACTGGGAGCTGCTGGGCCAGCTCCCAACCGTTGCGGTCACCCAGACGGTGATCGATGGTATGGACATCCTGCGCGGTCTCCGCACCACTCCCGTCGCGGAGGTCTGGGCCGTGATCGAGCAGCTCCGCGCGGAGGGCGGGCCACAGCGCGACGCACCCGCCGGCGACCTGCTCGAGGCTGAGTGGCGCCTGCTGTCCCGCCCGACCACCGAGCGCCAGGACGACGATTTCCGCGCGATCCCGACCCCCAGCCCCGAGGGGTACGACAACCTGCTGGACCAGGTGGTGCTGGTGCCACGGCTGCGCGAGGTCCAGGCACTTCTGGGGTTCACCCG
Organism: Egibacteraceae bacterium; assembly: GCA_030447925.1. Classification (GTDB taxonomy): domain Bacteria; phylum Actinomycetota; class Nitriliruptoria; order Euzebyales; family Egibacteraceae; genus JAUJNX01. Next base: position 76,462 of record JAUJNX010000012.1, read on the forward strand.
GCTCTCGGCCCCCGAGCGGCGGGACCTCGAGCCGGACAACCGCGTCGCGCTCAACCGGGGTCCCACGGAGTGGGTGCCGGCCGTGGAGCGTCGCGGCGAGGGCGTGTTCCTCCAGTTGCGCGAGGACCGGGTCGGCGAGTGGTCGGCGCGGGTGGCGGAGCACGAGCGCCTCGCCGCGCTGCGCGACGCCTACGGCCGGTGGGCGGTCAACCGGGAGCGGGCGCCGGATCCGGCGTTCCCGATCGCCCGGTTCCTGCTGCTGCACACCCTGAGCCATCTGCTGATCCGCCAGGTGGCGCTGGAGTGCGGCTACTCGTCGGCCAGCCTCCGCGAGCGCCTGTACGTGGGAGTACCCGGCGACGGGGCCGCGGGGATCTTGCTGTCCACCGCGGCGAGCGACAGCGAGGGCACCTTGGGCGGCCTGGTCGCGCTGGGCGAGCGTCGGTACCTGCAGCGCCTGCTCGACCAGGCCGTCCACGACGCGTGTCGCTGCTCCTCGGACCCGCTGTGTGCCGAACGGGTGCCCCAGAACCCGTCCGAGGCGCTGCACGCTGCAGCCTGCCACGCCTGCCTGTTCGCGTCCGAGACCTCGTGTGAGACCAACAACCGCTGGCTGGACCGTGCGGTCCTCGTCGACCTGACGCGCGACGGGTTGGCGTTCCTGTCGTGACCGACGAGGCGGCGGTTCTGGCCTCCGACCTGGCCGTGCAACTGCCGGCCACCGACATGCGCGAGCTGTCCCGGGCTGCCGCCGCGGGAAGGGAGGGGTTGATCGGGCTGCGGACGCGGGGCGCGGCACCCGTCCTGCGCACCGCCTGCGACCGCTGCCTCGCCGCACTGTCCTCCTGCTCCCCCGACTACCTGGCCGGCACCCTCGCAGGCGCCGCTGCCCTGGCCGAGCAGCAGGAGCGGGCAAGCTCGATCGAGGTGGTGTGGACTGGTCCGCATTCGCAGCAGCGCACCAACCGCCTGACGTTTGCGGTGGTCATCGATCTGATCGCACGGTCCCGGCGCGACGTCGTCCTGGTGAGCTACGCCACCCAGACACAACCGGAGGTCGCGGCGGCGCTGGAAGCGGCTGTTGACCGGGGTGTCCAGGTGACGCTGCTGGTCGAGCGGCCAGCGGACAACCCGTCTTACACGGCGCGCGACGTGTCGTTTCCCACGCTCCCGGCCGACCGGCTCCACTGGCCGATCGCGCTCCGCCCGGAGGGAGCGGCCCTCCACGCCAAGATCCTGGTGGTCGACACGTCGCTCGCGCTGGTGGGAAGCGCCAACCTGACCAGCCGGGCACTGGAGCGCAACCTCGAGTGTGGCGTCCTCATCCGTGGCGGCAGGGCGCCAGCCCTGATCCGCGCTCACCTCCAGGCCCTTCTGGCGCTGGGGGTCCTGCGGCGAACGGCTGCACCGGCCGATGCGTGACGCTCTGGACAGCCGGTACGTCTATGCCTTTGCCTGCTGGCGCACGATCGTTCGTGCAGGCAAGAGGAGGGACGGTCTGGTGAGCGGTCCGAACGAGCTCGAGTCCACGTTTGACCGCGCCATGCTCGGCATCTACCGAAATGGCAAGAGCGAGGCCGGCTACAACGCCACCAGGTTCCTGGCCATGCTTCATGAACACGGGGGCCTGAAAACCGCGCGAATGCTGCTTCGCACAGCGGAGGTCAGTGACGGGTTCACCGCGTTGTGGGAGCGCGATCGCCTCGACTTGACGGTGGAGGCACACCTGCTGGAGCCACGCTTCGACGAGCTGTTCTCGGACGAGGAGCGGGAGACCGCGCGGCGGCGCCTTGAGCACTACGGTTACCGTCCTGGCAGCCCCCATCGCGGTAGGACCATTAATGGCTGACGGACTCGCCCTCGGGGCCCTTGAGAGCGGAAAACTGCTGTTGCGGGCGCTCTGGAGGGAGTATCAAGCCGACCCGGGCCGCGTGGCCGGGGATCGTAGGCGAATGCTCGCGCGGGAAGAGGCGCTACCTGAGTTGCACCGGATGATCGGGGAGTTCGTGGAGGGGCGGGCGGACCTCCAGGGGTTCCGGGACCGGATGCATGTCTTCGCGCTGGACCACAAGCATCTGTGGGGGTTCCACGGGTTCGGGCAGATGGCGATCAATCAGCTGGCCAACACTGCGCGGCCCAAGGACGTCGACCCTATCCGCCGGGCTGTGGCGCTGCCCGCGGATCTCGACGATGCGGACGTGCATATCCAAGTACTGGTCGTGCTGTGTCACGAGCTCAAACAGCTCGCCCGCGACGCCGGTGAGGGGCCGAGCGCGCCGGCGCCGGGGCACATGCCCTACGTCCTGTCGTTCCTCTGGGAGGCGTTCGATCGTGATCGCTTCCCCGTCTACTTCCCCAACAGCCGGGAGACGTTGGAGGCGTTCGAGCGGTTCGAGCGGACGGGTGACGCGGCCGGGGACTACCGGCGCTTCGCCGAGGCGATGGCCGCGGCCCGCGAGGAGCTGGGCACGGGGACCTGGGAGGTCGAGCATGCGTTCTCCTGGCAGCGGGCCCACCCGTTCCTCGGCTTCGTCGAGACCGACTTCGCGTCCCTGCAGGACACCGAGGCGCTGAACACCGAACGCTGGAACAATCGGGTCGGGTACGCCGATGCGGCGGCCGAGGACCGCGCCAAGCGCAACACGCGCAGGGTCCTCACGAGGCTGAGGTGGCTGGCGGAGGAGTTGCAGCCGCAACTCGCGAGCGTGCTGCCCGACCATCCGCTGCGCCCCTGCAGCGAGCGGGCCTCGGTTGGTGGTGAGGGCCGCTACCGCTCGACGCTGTGGCTGTACGCGGCGCGCGAGGAGCTGGGCGGGGCGGCGGCGGGGGCGGAGCTGCGGGTGCAGGTCGACCGCGAAGGGGTAGCCGTCATGGTCCGGCTCGGGGTGCCCCCACACGAGCGGTTGGATGACCTTGACCAGGCCACCGCGATGGAGCGCCGGCGCCTCGAGGAGTCGGGGTTCGCCGAGGACACCGGGCAGGAGGACGCGGTCGTCCTCGTGCGGCGCTGGGCCGCCCCTGATGTGGTCGCGGCGGGGCGTGCGCTCATGACCGACCTGCTCGACGCCCTCCGGGCCGGCGCACCGCTGCTCCAGCGCTGGGAGGAGCTGCTCTCGGCCGACACGCCTCCGCCGCCCGGGACGGGCCCCAGAGCATGGCTAGTGCGCCCTCGGGTGGAGGACAGGGACCGCTCCGACTCATGGCTCCGCGAGGGCTACGTGGCGCTGGGCTGGCCCGACGCGCAGGGCATCGAGCCGGGCATGGACCGCGCCGAGATCCGCGGCCTGCTCGCCGCCGGGTATCCCGGCGATACGGCCGCGCAGGTGCGGTCCGCCGCGGGCAACCACGTCCGGTTCCTCAACGAGATGGCTGTTGGCGACCTGGTCGTCACTCCCGCGCGGACCGCGATTCACGTGGGCCGGATCAGGTCGGACCCGTCACGCATCGCCACCGGTCCGGAGGCCTACCGGCGCGCCGTCGAGTGGCTCGCCAGCCGGCCGCTCGACGGGGCCGGGCTTCCGGGCGAGCTGCTGCATGCGCTCAACCGGCGGCACGCGGTCGGCGACCTGACCGGGCTGGCGCGGGAGATCGAACGGCTGCTCGGCGACCCCACCCCCGACTCCCCGGGAACTCTGGACCCGAAGGTCATGCACCTGTACGTGAAGCTCGCGGACCTCGGGCACATCACTGCCGAGGAGACCGTGACCGTGCACCGCGCCCATGCCGAGCAGCACGGGCAGGTGTGGTTCATGGGCAACATCTCGGTGACGGGGCGGGCTGCCGCCTTCCGCGACGCCATCGCGGAGGGGCAGCGACCGGTCCTGGTGCTGGGCCGTAGGGGCGTCGGGCTGGTTGCGCTCGCCCCCATCCATGACGTGCGGACGGAACCCGAGCCCGTCCCCTGCCCCGACCCCCACTGGCTGCCCGACGCCTACGACCCCGACCAGCGCTACCGCACGTGGATCCGAGCCGGCCGGTTCGCGCTCCCCGACGAGCTGCCGACGCCGGTCCGCGCGGAGGACTTCGAGCTGCTGAACTTCCCCGGTGTGCGGCTCAGCGCCATCCTGAACAAGCGTCCGTCCCACGCCTACGTCCGCTACGACCCCGCCGAGGTCGTCATCGAGGACACCCCCCTGCCGCTGCCGACCCCGGAGCGCTTCGAAGAGGGCTACGGCAGGGTCGCACAGGAACTGGCCGTCGACCGCGAGGTGGTCGCGCGGATCGTCACGCACCTGGTGGCGGGCAAGAGCGTGATCCTCACCGGCCCGACGGGCAGCGGGAAGACCGCGCTCGCCCAGCTCATCCCGCGTGCCTTCTTCGACATCGACGCGCACGTCGTCACCGCGACGGCCGACTGGACCAGCTATGAGGTCATCGGCGGGATCGCGCCGCACGTGACCGCGCAGGAGGACGGTGACGGGCAGCTGGGCTACGGCATCCGCCGCGGGCACGTGTACGAGGCGGTGCTGCGCAACTGGCAGGCCGATGACGACGGGAACCTGCTGGAGACCGGCGGCCGGCCCGTCCGCCGCGTCGACCAGCGCGACGGCCGGCCCACCGTGGGCACGTGGCTAGTCGTGGACGAGTTCAACCGCGCCGACATCGACAAGGCCTTCGGCGACCTGTTCACCGCGATCGAGTACCGGTCGCTGCGCGTGCCCGCGCTCGACCCGGACCATCCCGGCGTCGCGACCCGCGAACTTCCCATCCCGCGCCACTTCCGCATCATCGCGACGATGAACAGCGTCGACCGCAACTACCTCTACGCGCTGTCCGACGCGCTCAAGCGCCGGTTCGCGTTCGTCGACATCGGCCTGCCGCTGGATGCGGAAGAGGAGCGCGGGAAGGTACGCGCGCGCGTCCAGGGCCATCTCGACGAGCTGGCCGTCACCGTGGACACCGACGAGCTCGACGATGCCGTCGACGTCCTCTACGGCCTCCTCGCGTTCGTGCGGGTCTTCCACCCGGTCGGGGTCGCCCAGGCGATCGCCACGCTGCAGTACGCGGCGTTGCGGTCGGCCTTCGGCGGACGGTCAGCGGTCACCCACCTCGACGAGGCACTCCTGGCCGACGTCGTGCCGCAGCTGGAGAACCTGCCGGCGTTCCCGCTCGCCTGCCTGCGTGCCTGGACCGCGGGCGACGCCCGCGCGCTGGCCCGCGAGCTGCACCGTCTCGCCGGTCAGGACCTGCTCAGCCTCGCCGAGCTGCGCGACCTCGCGGCGGTGGCCCGCCACCTCGCCTCGGTGACGGACGGGGTGCCGCGGGAGCGTTGCGAGCAGGTCGCGCAGCTTGCCAGCGGCAGCCCCGACGAGGACCTCGGTAACCGGATCCAGCTCGCCATTGCAGGGTCCGGGGACGGCGCGCCGGCCCTGGTCGACGCGCTGGCCGGCGCCCTCACCCTCGAGCCGTTCGCCGCGGTCGCCGACCGTCTCGCCGAATACGGCGCCGAGCGGGGCTTGTAGCACGGTGCTGCAGGAGGCGGACGACGAGCGCGACCTCGCCGACGCGCAGCGCCCCCTCCAGGGCGCGGAAGCGCGCGAGCGCGTCCGCCGCCGCACCCTCTACCTGACCGCGTCGCTGCTTGACCGCGGGTTCGTCCCCGACGTGCCGGCACCGGCACCCGGCGAGCCCCCGCCGCTTCGGTACCTCCGCCCGGCGGTCGACCTGCTCCGGCTGCTCACCCATGGCGACCGGCTCTTCCGCGAGGTCCTCCCGCCCATCCGGGCACGCCTGTCCTTCCTGCCGGAGCGGGTGGTGGAATCCCGGCCCTTCCAGGTGCGCGGTCCCCTGGACCTGCCGGCCACCCTGCGCGGGGCCGCTGGCCGCGGGGAGCCCCACCCGACGGTCCTGGTCAGTCGCCGCCCGCGCCGCGACCACGCGACGCCGGAGAACCGGCTCACCGCGCTGACCCTGCAGACCGTCGAGCGCGACGCCGCACGCCTGCTGCGGACCCTGCGGGACCGGCTGGGTGCCCAGGAGCGCCGCCAGCTTGGCCAGCTGCACACCGGGGCGCAGCAGACCCTCCGGCTACCGCAGCTGGCCGCCGCCGCGGCGACCCTCCCGGCCCAGAGTCCGGCCGACCCGCTCCGGCTGGAGGGGGAGGTCCAGGAGCGTGCGGTCAGGAGACCGCGCCTGCTGTCGCCGTACCTCGCGCTGGTCGCCTGGCGGCGGCGGTACCGCACCTGGCTGATGGAGCTGGAGGCGACCGCCGGCGACAGCGCCGCGTGGCAGACCGACGACGACAACCTGCTGTACGAGCACCTGGTCCTGCTGGAGCTGGCCACCGCTCTCGCCGGGCGGGCACGCCGGGCCCGCCAGCGCCGCGCCCGCGGGCATGCGGACCGGCCGATGTTCGCCTTCGACCTGCCCGACGGGCGGGAACTGGAGCTGTACTACCAGACCTCGCCGCGGATCCAGCGGCGGTACGCGAACGTCCGCGCCATCCCCGACGTGTCGCTTCGCGTCGGCGACCGCCTGGTGCTGGGCGACATGAAGAACTACGCGCCCGGCAACTACACCCAGGGTGTCTACAAGCTGCTCGGCTACCTCTACACCTACGGCTACCCGGATCGGTTCGCCGCCATCGACGGCGGCGTCCTGTTCTTCCCGCAGCCCAGCGGCCAGCACCCGGGCTGGACCGTCCTGCCCGCGTCACCCGGCGGTCAGTGGGTGGCGACCGCGATCGTCCCGCCCGAAGGGTTGACCGGGCAGGCCGCGGCGTGGATGGCGCGGCTGATCGACGCCGTGCTGGACCCTTCGACCGGCGCGAGGAGCTGAACTGCGTGTACCAGTACCTGTTCACCCCGCCGTTCAAGGACTCGGTGGAGGCGTTCGCGCGCCGGCCGCAGGTCAACGCGGCACTGATGGAGACCCTCACGCTGCTCGCGGCCGACCCGTTCGACAGCCCGGTGCTCCAGACGCATCGGGTGGAGCGGGCGCAGGGTGAGACGTTCACCTCGCGGGTGGGCAAGGGCGGGCACCGGCTGATCTGGCGGCGGGTGGGCAGGACCATCGTGCTGCTGCTGTTCGGCGAGCACGACCCGGTGTATCGCCGGGCGGAACGGCTCCGCCTCGAGGTCGACGTCGCCACCGACGCCGTGCGCATCGTTGACGCCGACCCGGCGACGCACAAGGCCCTTCCGTACCGCGAGCGGCGCGCTGGCGAGGGCCGGCTGTTCATGGCCTGGAACGACGAGGAGCTGGCCGGCTTCGGGTTCGCGCCCCAGGAGGTGGCGGTCCTCCGGGCCCTCGACACCGATGACCAGCTGCTCGAGCTGGAGCCGCGCATGGCCGCACGGTCCTTCGAGCGTGCCTACAACCTGGTCGCCCACGGGTCGCCGGAGCTCCCGCTGGAGCCGGCACTCGCGGCGGACGCAGCTGCCCCGCCGCTCGACGCCGTCATGGCGCCCCCCGCCGACGACAGTGAGCGCGCGCTGGAGGAGCGCCTCCGCGGCAACGCCTCGCGCGAGGAGTTCGCCCCGGTCGCCGTCGACGCCCTCGCCGGCGTGCTCGGACGCCCGATCGAGGACTGGATGGTCTTCCTCCACCCGGACCAGGCACGGCTCACCGAGCGCTCCTTCTCCGGCCCGGCCCGGATCCGCGGTGGCGCGGGCACCGGCAAGACGGTCGTCGCCCTGCACCGCGCCCGGCACCTCGCCCGGCGTGGGGAGGGCCGGATCCTGTTCACGACCTTCGTCAACAACCTGCCACCGGTCTTCGGGCGGCTGTTCGCCAGGCTTGCCCCTGAGGCCGCCCACCAGGTCGAGTTCGTCAACCTCCACCGCTGGGCCTTCGCCTACCTCCGCCGTAGCGGGCGCCCGCCCAAGCTGGATGCGCAGGCCATCGAGGCCGCCTACAACGCCGCGTGGGCGGCGACCGCCACGGGCGGCAACTACCTGGCCGAGCACGGCTACCCCCGGTCCTACTACCGCGAGGAGATCGACTGGGTCGTCAAGGGCCGGGGGTTGGCGACCCTGGACGCCTACCTGGCGCTGGAGCGCACGGGTCGCGGGACGGCGCTGGGGGAGCGGCACCGGCGGGCCGTGTGGGAGCTGTACGAGGCCTACCAGCGCAATCTCCGGCACAAGGGGCTGGTGGACTTCAACGACGTCCTGCTCGAGGCTCTCCAACGGGTGCAAGCAGAGCGGCCCGACGACTACCGGTCGGTGATCGTCGACGAGGCCCAGGACCTGACCGAGGTCGGGGTGCGCCTGCTCCATGCGTTGGTCGGCGATCGCCCCGACGGCCTGCTGTTGGTCGGTGACCTTGCCCAGAGCGTCTATCCCGGCGGGTACAACCTGCGGGACGCCGGTATCGACGTCGTCGGCCGCTCCGGGCTGCTGCGGGTGAACTACCGCAGCACCCGCAGGATCGTGGAGGCGGCGATCCAGCTGGCGGCCGCGGCGCAGGGCCCGGGGGGCGCGATGCCGGGGCCGGGGGCGACCGAGTGCCTCCGCGAGGGGGAGCGGGTGCGGGTGCATGTGTTCGACTCCGCCGACGACCATGATCAGGCGCTCGCGCTGGCGCTGGACGCGGCGGCGGGCGCACCTGGCGTGGACGCCGGCGACCTCGCCGTGCTGCTGCCCACCAACCGGCAGGTGGACGACTACCGGCGGCGGATCGCCGGTCTGGGCCTGCGCCTCCAGGAGCTGCGTGCCTACGACGGCACGCCCACCGCCGCGGTGAAGGTCGGGACCTACCAGCGGGCGAAGGGCCTGGAGTTCAAGCAGGTGTTCCTCCCGCGTCTGGAGACCAGCGCGCTGGGCGAGCACCCCCGCCACGGCGAGGACGAGGAGACCTACCGCGAGCGCGTCGCCCTGCTCCGGCGACAGCTGTTCGTCGCCCTGACCCGCGCCCGCGACCACGCCTGGCTGGGCGCGGTAAAGACCCCGTCGTCCCTGGTCGGCGGTCTCCTCACGTAGGGGCTGGTCCGGCGTCGGCCTGGGACGGTCGGTCTCGCTGGTAGCTCCAGATCGCGTGGTCGAGTTGGGTGGGCGAGACGCCTAGCTCCCCGGCGACGTCCTGTACCAGTGATCGCGCTCGTTCCGCGGGGACATCGGGAAGGTCAAGCGCGTGTGCCACGAAGCGGCGGATCATCGTGTCGGCCTTCACCCCCGGCTCACCGAGGAGCATGCCGAGGTAGGCCCACGTCACCTCGCCCAGTCCCGTCACCGAGGTGTAGGCCCGGCGCTGGGTGTCGTTGCGGATGTCGAGGTCACCGCTGCTCACGACGCCTGCCTCGAGCAGGCGCTCGGCCGCCAGGCTGACCGCCTCGGCCTTCGTGAGCTGCCCGTCGGGGACCCGTTGGCTGTTGCCCACCACCGCCTGCAGGGCGTCGGGGCTGGACCCATGTCGCGCAAGCTGGTCGAGGTCGTCCAGGACCGGCACCCCCCGATGCGCTCGCCACCGCTCCACGACGTGAAGGACGCCGGAGTAGTGGGCGCGGATCGAGAAGACCGCGTCCAGCAGCGCGACCTCGATCTCCCCCGGCCAGCCGCCCGGCCACTCGGCCCACTCTTGGGGCAGGACGCGCTGCACGTGATCGAGCAACTGGGGGACGTCGTTCATCGTCGTCTCCGCTTCGTGAAGGGGTGGGGGTGCGCCTGATGGCGACGGCGGCGCAGATCAACGCGATGCCGAGAGCCTCCGCGGGTTTCCGGGAGCTGGTCGAGGGCAAGGGCGCCGGTGGGTGCGGCCGTCGCGGGGGGCAGTCTGCTGAGGATGGCGAAGCGGGCGGGGGTTCCTGGGTCACTGCGTGCCGCTCGATCGTGGAGGGCACGACGATGGAGAGCAAGCCGACCGCCAGGGCGGTTCCGCCGGCCGCGACGCGGCGGCCTAGAGCGTGTCTGACGGATGGTGGCGGGTGAGGTCGCGGGTCCAGATGCGCATGGAGGCGACGTCGACGGTGCCTTCGAAGACGTACAGGCGTTTGTCGGTGCGCATCGCGACCGCCCGGTAGGCCTTGATCTTGTTGACGCACCGCTCGGTGCTGTTGCGCTGCTTGTAGACCTGGGCGTCAAAGACGGAGGGCGGCCGCCGGTGCTGCCGCGGCGGCGCCGGTTGGCCTGCTGGTCGGCCGGTTCGGGGATCACCGCCCGGACGCGCCGGCGGCGCAGCTGGGCGCGTAGCGCCCGGTTGGAGTAGGCCTTGTCGCCCAGCAGCCGGCCCGGCCGGGTCCGCGGGCGGCCCCGCCCTGGCCGGCGGACCTTGAGCCGGTCCAGCAGCGGCCCGGCGGCCAGCGCGTCGCCGCGCTGGCCGGCGGTGGTGACCCTGGCCAGCGGCCTGGCGCGGGCGTCGGCCAGCAGATGGATCTTGGTGCTCAGCCCGCCGCGGGACCGCCCGATCCCCTCCCGATCCGCCCGCCGCCGCGACCGGCGGTCACCAACGTCACCGTCAGTGCGGTCAGGCGGCGGATCGTTGTGATTCGGTAGCGCCCCCTGTGGGACCGGAGGGTCCCGCCACACCCTCCAGCACGCCGACCAGCCGGGCGGCGGGCACGGCGGGCGGGGCGTGGCGGGCGCCGGCGGCGTGCTGATGCGCCCGCACCACCGTCGAGTCGATCCCCACCGTCCACTCGCCCTCCCCGGCGTCACAGCCGACCCGCAGCCCGTCCAGCACCCGCTCCCACGTCCCGTCGCCAGACCAGCGGCGATGCCGCTCATACACCGTCTGCCACGGCCCATACCCAGGCGGCAAGTCCCGCCACGGACACCCCGTCCGGGCCCGCCACACCACCCCGTTGACCACCTGCCGGTGATCCCGCCACCGGCCCCCCGCCGCGGCGTGGCATCCGGCAGCAACGGCTCGATCACCGCCCACTCCGCATCCGAAAGATCATGACGACTCTGCATGCCGCCGGTCTACCGGCCCCCACCCCCAAACCCGCGCAACCACCTTCGTCAGACACGCCCTAGGAGGATGTAGGCCGCCCAGGTGCCGGCCGCGACCAGTGCGGTGAGCACGCCCGGCAGGCTGCCGCCGGCCCGCCGTTGGGCGTGCGGCGTCAGGGCCAGCGGCGCTGGATGCCGCGCGGCAGCACCGAGTAGATGAAGGGTCCCGGCAGCCGGCAGGCTGCGACGATGCGGTCGAGGTTGTCGGTGAACCGCTGGGCCTGCTCCACGCCCCGCAGGCCGCCGCTCGGCAGGGCGAAGAGCTGCACGCGCTCGGCCTCGACGACCGCGAGTTCGTGGGGTCGCCGCCGGATCCTGGCGTCCGCGGTGTGGACGGCCCAGCGGTTGCGGCCCGCATGACGGAGGAACTCGGTGTCGGCGAGCGTCTCCTCACGATCGCCGTACAGGCTCCACAGGGTGCGCACGGTGTAGCCCCGCGCCCTGATCTTCTCGGGGACGATGTGTCGTCCCAGGCTGCGGTCGATCAGGAACTCTGGCACCGGCGGTCAGGCTGCGACCCTGACCGCGGCTCGCAGCACGTCTTCCAGGTCGTCGGGCGGGACCTCGAAGTCGGCGGCGAGGTCGGCGATGCGGTCGCCGGCCTGCCACCGGGACACGACCGCCGCGAGGGGCGCGCCACCGTGCACGAGCGTCGGCTGGCCACCGGCCCGGTCCGCGCGGACGCGCACCAGGTCGCGATCGTCGTAGGGCAGCGCGAGCTCCAGCGCCCACCCGTCGTCGCCGTAGGTGATGCGGCGCAGGTAGTCGCGGACGACCTCGGCGAACACCCGCTGGCCGTCCACCACGCGCGTGAGCCCGGCCAGCTCCTGCCTCGCGTCGTCGTCCACGGGGGAATCCGTCGTGAAGTCGTAGAGGATCACGGCACCGTCGGTGTAGAGGCGCCGGGATGCGAGCGCGTGGTCCACCCCAATCTGCTGCTCCAGCACTGGGATCGTCTGGCGGATGTGCTGGAGGGACACCCCGGCGCGGCGGAAGGCGGCGAGCACCATGGACTCCGCGAGCCCGACGAACGGGATCGTCGGATGGCCCCGCCGCACCGGCGGGAAAGCGGTGATGACCGCCTGGCCGTGCGCCTCGCGGCGCCGACCGGAGCGGCCGGTGTAGGGCTTGCGGTACCCCTTCGCCCAGTCGCCGAGCGTGGAGGAGGGCACCCGCACATAGCGCGCCGCCTCCGCAACGGTGTACAGCGGCACGGTGAAGCGCAGATCGTCCTCAGCGCGCACAGCGCCCGTCACCTCCCGGACCAGGTCAGGCGAGCCATCAGCATAGAAGCGGATTGCGACAGCAACGGCCAAGCGTGCGCCGGAACACGGAGCCGTGCGGGAGCGGACAGCTTCCCACCGTCGGCGACACCCGATCCCGGTGGTCACGGCGGTCGGGGTCGCGGGGCGGGGAGCGTCCCGACAACCAACCCGATGATCGCCGGCGGGCCGATGACAAGCGGGCCGCTGATGTGCTGCGCCGGCTGCCGACGATGACCCGGACGGGGACCCCGGGCTCGCGGCGCGTCCGAGAGCGGGGAGCCAGGAGGGACTGGCGGTCCCGAGCACCCGGATCATCGATCGACCAGTGACCTGGACGGGCGGGACGGTCCCAGCCCCACCGCCCAGCAGATCACCGACCATGCGTACAGCAAGCACGTGGAGCGCGGCGGTGAGTACCCCTGGATCCAGAGCCACGAGCAGTTCGCCCAGCTTGTCGATCGCGTCCTCGATGATCCGACCGATCGCAAGCCGTTGCCGGCTGACCGGACGGCGTACTGGCACGAGGACTCCGGAACGATCGTCATCGTGAACGCTGCCCGGCCCGACCGCAGCTGAACCGGCTGAGATGGCGACGCCGACCTCAGCGGTGAAGTTCCGGCCAGGTGTTCCCGCCCCGCCTGGAGTCGAGCACGCTCGGGGAGCAAGCCGCTACGCGACGATGACGAGACCTACCGCGAACGGATCGCTCAGCTCCGCCGCCAGCACCTACCAGGTCCCTAAGCGCGTGGCATTCCCCTGTGGCGATGGCTGGTCCCCGTGCCGCCATAGCGCGCCGGTGGAGACGGGTAGCGGTCTGCTGTTGCGGGTTCCTACGGGGTGGGTGTGAGGAAGCCGTGGAGCAGGGCGGTGAGGGCGGCGGGGGCGAGCTGCTGCCAGGCGGCGTGGCCGGGGGTCGTGCTGGTGGGGTGGTGGCCGGCGAGGGCGTGGACGCCGTCGGGGCCGCTGTAGAGCGTCAGGGCGCGGGCCGCGATGCTGTCGGGGCTGGTGAGGTGGGCGTGGTAGAGCAGGCTGCTCGTCTCGCAGCGGGCCGCGATCTCATCTGGATGGAGGTCCAGGCCGGCGGTGGTCGGGGCGATCTGGGGTGCGGTGGTGGTGGCGGCCCGGGCGCCGGGGTCGACCTGTGCGGCGAGGGTCCGGGCCGCCAGCTCCGCGGACCGCAGGATGAAGTCGTGGAGCCCGTCGTCCCCGGCGTGCTCGACCAGGAACAGGTCCGGACCGGCGTCGTAGACCGCGGACAGCGCGGTTCCCCCGCCGCGGACATCGGTGCGGACGATCGCCACCGAGGACGCCGCGTTGCGGATCGCGGCGATGACCGCGGGTGCGCCATGGACGACCGCGGGCCGGGCGGTCCAGTCGAGCTCGCCACGGGCGGCCATGATCAGCGCCGCGGTCTCCAGCGCGACCTGTTGCTGGTCCGCGGTGAGCCGCCCCAGCCGTGGCGCGTCGAGGAACACCCTGGGTGTCCGGTCGGGCCGGCCCAACCAGTGCAGTTCCTCGTCGGTGAGCACCGCGACGCGCACGTCCGCGCGCTGGGCGGCTTGGCCCACGATGCCGAGGTCGACCGGCCCCGGCGCGGTAAGGTCGACGAGGTCGGACAGCCGCATCGCGCTCACCGGTGGCGGACGGCATCGAGCGCGGCGACGACGGCGTCGGCGTCGCGGGTCGACAGCAGCCAGCCGACCGGCTCCTTGCCGGGGCGGCGCTGCTCCACGAATACGGCCGGTCCCTCGTAGCCGCGGGCGGCGTAGGTGGATCGGCCGAACTGGATTCGCAGGCCGCGGTAGCGATGCCGCCGGGTCGCCCGCATGGCCTGGTCCTCCGGCACCACCTCGATCTCGCCGATCTGATCGGCTGGGAGGTGGAAGTAGCGCGCCCACCACAGCGTCAAGCCCGTCTGATCGATGCGGATGTGGCGGAACTCGCTGGTGAGCGGGCTCACAAAGAGCAGGAGCATCAGAATCAGCAGACCGACCACGGCGAGAGCCACGCGGCGGAAGTCCTCAGGATCCTCGGGCGTGAGGAACGCGAGATAGATGACGCCGGGGCCCACCGCGGCTATGAGCACCCAGATGCCGGCGCCCGTCAACCAACGTGGCTCCAGGTACACGCCATCGGTCATCGTTCCTAGGCTGTTCTGCGGCTGGCTTGCCGGTGGGCGGGAGCTCATCGATTGTCTCCTGGATCGGATGAGGAACTGTCCAGGGCCGACACGACCGCGGCGTCGATCTGTGCGCTGTTGGCCTCATAGATCAGCGAGCCGACCACCAGGACCGCTCCCAGCGTCATCGTGATGGGACCACCGAGGGTGAGGAGGAGGATGCCGCCGCCCGTCAGCGCGGCCGCGTTGGCGACCACGCCACCGACGTCCTCGTTCTTGGCATCGAGGACCAGGTCCACGCCGGAGGCGGCCAGCCCTGCGACGCCCAGGCCCGTGATGGCCTTGGTGCCCACGCGGGCGGCGCCGGCCAGCTGTGGGGGCAGGCGGGCGCCGAGGGAGGGGAGGAAGGGGTCGTTGGCGCGCAGGACGTCGGCGGCGTCGTCGGCGGCGTTGGCGGCCTGGACGACGACGCGGCTGGTGGAGGGGTAGCGGGCGCGCAGGTCGGCCAGGCGGTCCGACTCCGACAGCGCGAGCCAGGTGTTGCCGCCGACCCGGCCGAACTGGGCGAGCGAGCCGCGCCAGCCGTCGTCGCGGTTGAGGCGCTCGAACACGCGGTGGGCCTGGCGGGCCAGCCCGAGCGGCAGGCGTTCGGCGAGGCTGTCGACGGTGCCGTTGTAGTGGCGGAACGACGCGGCCAGCTCGTCTGCCTCGGCGTCGGTCGCGCCGGCCTCGACGAGGTGGGCGAGGATCAGACGGTTGATCGGGTGACCGTCCTCGGCGTGCAGGGTCTGGCCCGGCGCCTGCGCGTCGGCGTCGTAGGACCGGTCGACCTGGCGGAGGGCGGCGGCGAAGGCGGCGGGGACGCGGTCGAGCACGTCGAGCTGCTCGACGGTGTCCTGCGCCTCGCCCGACAGGTCGGTGACGGTCGCGCCGAGGTCGTCGGGGGCGGCGTTGAACGCCGCGACCGCGTCCCGGTAGTCGGCGAGCGCGTCACGGACGTGGTCCAGCGTCGGGACCGTCCGAGCGG
This sequence comes from Egibacteraceae bacterium, assembly GCA_030447925.1. Taxonomy (GTDB): domain Bacteria; phylum Actinomycetota; class Nitriliruptoria; order Euzebyales; family Egibacteraceae; genus JAUJNX01. Next base: position 91,762 of record JAUJNX010000012.1, read on the forward strand.
TGTAGGCGTCGAGCAGGTCCGGCGCGCCGCTGACCAGTCCCATGTCCACTCCCCCGCTCGCTCGCGGCGTAGGATACCGGATAGCACGGAAGTCATCGAGAGGGGGCTGTGGTGATGACGGCGCATCCGGGGTCGCCGCCCCCGGAGTTCGACTTCCCCTTCGTCGAGGCGCTGGCCGTGCTGGGCGCGATCGACGACGCGCTGGGGGCGCTTGCGGACATGATCGAGGCGCACGAGTGGGCCGCCGCCGATGTGCGCGTGAACTTCGCCGGTCAGACGCGCGACGGGTTCGACCAGGGGTTCGCCCACCTGATGGACCGGGCGCGGGCTGCGGCGGCGGCGCTGGCGGTGCAGCGGGACCAGGTGGAGGCCGACATCGCCGTGGCCCGCAGGCGCCGGGACCAGCAGCTTGACGCGATCGCGGACTGGGGCCGTGCCCTCCAGCGGTTCACCCTCCAGGAGCCGCCATGAGCGCACTCGCCCGTGTCGGCCGGCGCCGCACCTTGACCGGCGAGCGCCGACTCTGCGGCGCCGCAGGGGGTCCCCCGCGCGGGGCGGCACCGCGCGCCACGTCCCGCCTTGACCCCCGCCCCGTGGAGGTCGGCGAGGCGTGTGGCGGTGCCCGCAGGGCGGCGGTGACCTCCCGCGTAAGCGCGGCCTCCGCGCCGACATGATCGCGCGACCCCGGGAGGTGCCGAACGGGTCGCGCGACGCGGGGGGTCAGCGGGGGCGGGAGGAGCGGCGCTTGAACTGGGCCTTGCGGGACGGCCTTGGCGAGGGCGGGGTCGCCGGCCTCGGCGAGGGCGGCCAGGACCGGGTCGGTGTGGGGGCTGTCGACGCGGCGGAGGTGCTCGGGGAGGTCGAGGAGGGCCTGGCGGTCCAGGTGGCCGTCCTGGAGCTCGGCGACGACCTCCTCCGCATCGGCGCCCAGGAGGATCGCGGCGAGGGTCTCGACCAGCTGGCCGGGGTGGTCGGCCGGGTCGAAGGCGGCGGGGGACTCCAGGCCGCGGTCGACCAGCCAGAGCACGGCGTAGGGGCGCAGCAGGTCGTCGGCGCGCAGCGCCTGCACGGCGCCTGCGGCCTCGTCGGGCAGGAAGGTCATGGCCCCCGCGGCCGCCTGCCGGTCGAGCGGGTCGTCGCCGGCGCGGATCGCGTCGGCCAGCTCGGCGGTGGCGGTGGCCGGGTCGCGAGCCGCGACCCAGCGGCGGATCTCCTCCTCGGCCGGCTCCGGCGGGTGGTCAGCGATGGCCTGCAGGAGCCGGAGGGCGCTCTCCCCGGCCAGGTCGCCGGCCAGCGGGGCGGGCTCGCCGCGGGCGAGGAGCCCCTCGCGGACGAACCAGCGACCCAGCGGCGCCAGCCGGGCGATCTCGCCCTCCCATACCTCCCCGTCGTCGGTCTCTGCGGTCCCGGGGCCGACCTCCACCGCACCGGCCAGCTCCAGCCCGTCCAGGAGCTGGAGCATCATGAGGTCCACCAGGTCGCGGAGCCGCTCCTCGCTGCCCAGCGGGTGGCCCACCTCGGCGGCGGCCTCGGCGAACGCCTCCCCGAGCATCCCCACGGGCACGTCCCCGCCCGCGCGGTACAGCAGCTCCAGCAGCCCCGCGGTGTCGCCCTCGAGGTCGTCCTGCCACCCGTACCGGTACTCCTGGGTCCCGGTGGACAGCACGCTCGCGCCGACGGCGAGCACCGCCTCGAACGCCTCGCGCCACGCCGTCAGCGGCCGGTCGTCCAGCGCCCGCGCGAGCCGGGTCGCGCTCAGCACGCCACGAGCCAGCTTCAGCAGTCGCGCCTCGCGGGCCAGCTCGACCGCGGCCGTGACGTGGGGCAGGCGCTTGACACTGCGGGCGCTGCCGGCGACCTCGGCGTCGGGGCTGTCGAGCAGGCCCGCCAGCTCGCGGGCGTCGGCCAGGGTCGGGTTGCCCCCGCCGGTGAGCTTGCGCCCCTCGCCGTAGAAGGCGGTGACCGTCCGCAAGCGGGCGAGCAGCGGGGTGGCGGCGGCCTGCGCGGTCAGCTCCTCCTCGGAGGGCAGGACGACGGGCGCGGCGGGCTCGACGTCGGGGACCGGCGGCACGGGCAGGAGGGCGGCGCGCTCCTCGTACGGCAGGGCGTTGATCTGGTCGATCGTGCGCTGGACCGCGTCGGCGTCCTGCAGGTCGACGCCGCGTTCCTGGAGGATCGTGACCAGCGCCTTCGCAGGCCCGTAGCGCGACCGGTCGCCCATCGCCGCGCGGAACGGGACCGCCAGCCGGACCAGCGCGGCGTCCAGCACCGGGGCGGGGTCGCTGCCTGGCGCCAGCCGCCCGGACTCGGCGAGGTAGCGGATCAGGTCGCGCAGCGCGGGGACGACCGTCTCCTGGTAGGCGTCGTCGGCGGTCAGCTTGCGCGGGGTGACCTCGGTCAGCAGCTCGTCGAGGTCGGCCACCCGCCAGCGCGTCAGGTGCCCGTCCATCTGCGCGGCCTTCATCTCCAGCGCGAACCCGACCGGGTCGAGCTCGACGTGGACGCCACGCTCCGCCGCCCACGCCTCCAGGTCGTCGACCAGCCGGTCCCGCGCGTCCTCGAGCGCCACGTCGCCCTCCGGCCCGGACCCGCACTGCATGCCTCGCCCTCCCTGTGACCGCGTCGGGGGCAGCCTAGGCCGCGGGGGGCAGGTGCTCCACCACACGCCGCGAGGCCATGCCGGGGCGATCAACCCTGCAGGAAGCGGGCGATGGACTGGCGGTAGCGGTCGAAGTCGTCGAGGTGGGCGTGCAGGATCCGCACGACCTCGCCCTCGTCGGTGTCGCCGTAGAGGTGCAGCAGGCGGTTGCGGAAGCGGGCCATCCGCCGAAGCGTCGGAAGGTCCTCCTCGGCGATGACCCCGCCCTCCGCGAGGGAGGCGAAGGTGTCGGCGTAGGAGTCGGGAGCGGTCAGCCCCTCGGCGGCGATGATGTGCTGTGCGACGTCGATGCAGATCTCGATCGCGATCACGAAGCGGAACTGCACCGCGGCGATCGCGACCTCGTCCGCCAGCAACTCGTCCGTCGGCCTGGCCGCGAGACGGCGAAGCCGCTGGGTCTCCAGGCGCAGCCGGTCCAGCAGCCGCCGCACCCGGCCCGGGTCGACCATCAGCGCCGCCCCGCTGCGGTCTCGGCCAGGAGCTCGCGGTCGAGGCGGCGGGCCGGGATCGAGCTGTCGAGGAACATCCGCATCGTGAGGCTCTCCCAGTGCACGCGGAGGGGCTCGTCGCGGCTGTAGAGCACGACGCGCTGCTGCAGCACCCTGCCCCGGAGCGGCAGTGGGGCGTCGTTCAGGACGACGAGGTCGACCTCGGTCCCGGCCGCCCGCTCGAACGGGTCCGGCAGCCTGAGGGCAAGATCGAGCCGCTGCGCTCGCTGCAGCCCCTCATCCGTCAGCACCGCGAGGTCGACGTCGCTGCCCGCGCGTGCACGGCCCGTCGCCCGCGACCCGAACAGGTAGGCCACGAGCACGGGCTCCGCGGGCAGTTCCCGCTCCGCGGCAGCGCGTAAACGCCGCACGAGGCTGCCATCCATGTGGCGATCGTAGTCCTCGACGCCCTGCGCTCCGGCCTGTGCCGCCCAACCTCGTCGCCACCTCACCGCACGCCGGTTCGGAGCTCGGTCGGCGCAAGGGCGGGGGGAGCGGTGCCGAGGGTTGTGCCGGAGGCTGCCGAGGCGGCGGAAGTGCGATGAGCCGGGACCGCGACGTCTCTCGGCGCCGTTGCGGGACGACCTGGACGTGCAGCGCCCGCGATGGTCCGCGGCCGGAGCGGTCGGTCGTCAGTGCCAGCCGAGTTCGCGGAGGCGGGACTCGGGGAGGCCGAGGGCGTGGCCGATCTCGTGACCCAGGATGGTGCGGATGCGGGCGCGGAGGTCGGCGGGGTCGGGGGTCGTGCGCAGGATCGGCAGGCGGTAGACGGTGATGGTGTTCGGCAGCGAGCCGGGCACGCGCGCGCCGGTGCGGGTGAGGGGGATGCCGCGGAACAGGCCGAGCAGCAGGCCGCCGCGGGGTGCGGCGCCGGGCGCCGGCCGGTCCTCGACGAGCACGGCCACGTCGGCGATCGCCGTCCGCACCCAGTCGGGGAAGCCGTCGAGCTCCTCGGCGACGAGTCGCTCGAAGTCGTCGACCGACACCTCGGCGGGGTCGACGGCCATCAGCCGACCGCTCCGGCCCACGCGCGCGTCGACGGGGAGGCGGTGGACCGGCCCTCGGCGGCGCTGGAGGTGACCCGGGGGCGCCGCCTTCTGTCGGCCCCGCGATCGGGGTTCGCGCTGCGGAGCCGGGCGTGCGCCGGTGGTGGTGCGGCCGGGGCGCCCGGTGCGCACGCCTGACGGGCTGCGTGGCTCGACCGCTCCATGTGCGCATCCTCGCAGCCCCCGGGCTCGGCGCCAGAGCCTCACCTCCTGTCCGCCGGCTCTCCCCGTGTCCTCTCTCATGACCTTGTGACGGTCATGAGGTGCTCGAACTGGTCGACTTCGACGTTGCCTGCCGCGCGGGCGGCAGTCATGGCATACGCCGAGGCGGCGGAGGTGGCGCGGTCGCGTCAGCCGCGCCCGCCCCACCCAGGCCGCCAGGTCGCTCGCGGACGCCCCCTCAAGCAGGCCGGCGCGTTCGCCGGGGCCGCGGGGCGACGACACCGATGCCGCGGGCGCTGTTCCAGCAGGTCAAGGTCGTGGCCAGCTAGGACGCATCAGTCGAGGTCGAGTTCGTCGGTGTCGGGGATGGGGGCGGTGGGGCGGGGGCCGGTGGGTTCGAACCAGCGGCCCTGCGGGGGGAGGTTGTGGAGGGTGATGCGGGGCGGGAGGGGGACCTGGAACAGGGCCGGGATGTCGGCGAGGTCGACGAAGTCCAGGTTCCGGCTGCGGACCATGGGTCCCGCGTACTCGGCGAAGGCGACCACAGTGACGCGGACGCCGTCGTGGGCGAGGTCCTCGGCGACATCGTGGAAGGCGCGGGCGTCGTGGCTGACCAGGACGACCTCGGACAGCTCGCGGGCCGGGCGCTGGACGTAGTCGACGAGATCGTCGTCGATGTCGCTGTCCCCGATCTTCGGCTTGACGAAGACCCGGAAGCCGGTCTGGGTCAGCCACAGCACCCACGGCGCGACGCGGTCGGCGCTGTCGTCCTTGACGTTGAGGAAGACCGCGGCCTCCGCGTCGTCCGCGCCGTCGCGCGACCGGAACCAGCGCAGCAGGGCGGCGTAGTCGGGCCGCTCGCGACTGGTCGGGCGCCGGTCGAACAGGGTCGCCACGACCATGTCGAGGTTGGGCGCGTCGACGGCCAGCAGACGTCTCGTCATCGCCGCCATCCTCTCCCGCCGCGCGCCCCGGGGCCACCGCCGCTTTCGGGCATCGACCGCCCCGCTCAGCCGCCGGGCAGCTCGCAGGCGACGCCGTCGCCGTTGCCGTCCAGGCCATGGGGGTCGGGGGGCAGGGCGCGGAAGTAGGTGGCGCCGGCGTCGGCGCACGACAGGTCCGGGGGCGGCGGGGGGAGGCAGACGTCGGGGTAGGCCGCGTCGCACGGTCCCGCCGGGGCGGGCGGGTCCGGGGGTCGGGGGCAGGCGCCCCACAGTCCCGCCCCCGCGCTGCGCGCTTCGCGCTCCAGACGGCCCAGCTCCACCGCGCGGGCGGTGTTCGGCGGGTACTCGCGGGCGCGGGCATGGCCGGTGCGCACGAGGTCGCCGTTCACGAACAGCCCGTCCGCGGCGCGCTCGACGTAGGCGAGGGTGCGGTCGTAGCGGTCGCGCGGGTCCTCGTCGTAGGTGAGGCGGACGGGCTCGCCGGGCGGGAGCAGCTCGGCGGTGCGGGCGCTGGCCTCGGGCCCGAAGCACTCCTCGCCGCGCTCGGGGTGGCGGGTCTCGGGGGTGTCGATGCCGATGAGGCGCACGGTCCCGACCCCGCGGACGCGGATCGTGTCGCCGTCGACCACCGCCTCGACGACCCGGTCCGCGGCCGGTCCGGCACCGGCGGACAGCGGGCCGGAGGCCGCCAGGGACGCGCAACCGGCGACCCCCAGCGCCAGCGCCGCGACCGCCCCGCGCACCCCACCGCGCAACACCACACCCTCCTCCACACCCCGACGTTTCCGGACGTACCGAATGGGTACCCATTGCCCATGAGCACCATCGAGCGCGAGCGCAACGACCCCGAGGTCGACGTCCCGGACCGCCAGGTTCGCCAGGGCGGCCGCGGCCGCGGCGTCCTCACCGCCGTGGTCATCGTCCTGCTCGGGACGGTGGCGCTCGTCGTGCTGGGGCTCCTGTCGGCGGCGGGCACGCTGTTCGGTCCGCGCCAGATCGACCGCAGCGGGCCCGCGGTGCTCCAGGCCGTGCAGGACCTCAGCGACTACACCGCGGCGTCCGGCCAGTTCCAGGTCGTCGTGGACATCGAGGAGGACGACCCGATCCTGCCGGCGTTCCTGCGCGGGGAGCGGACGCTGTTCGTCGCCACCGGGTCGGTCGACGCGACCGTGGACTTCGACGGGCTGGGCCCCGACCGCGTCGAGGTGGACGACGACCGCACCAGCGTGACGGTCTCGCTGCCCGCCCCGACGTTGTCCGAGGCCGTCATCGACCCCGAGGAGAGCTACGTCTTCGGGCGCGAGCGCGGCCTGATCGACCGCGTCGAGGGCGTGTTCCAGGACGAGCCGACCAGCGAGCGCGACCTCTACCTCGCGGCCGAGGACCGGCTGGAGGCGGCCGCCGCCGAGAGCGACCTGGTCGACACCGCCGAGCGCAACACGCGCGCGATGCTCGACCAGCTCCTGCGCTCGCTGGGCTTCGAGCAGGTCACCGTCGAGTTCGGCTGACGCGGTCCCCGGGTCGGCCGCGACCGGCGGCGGGCAGCCGGTTCGGGCAGGATGCCCGCGGGCGCCCGCGCAGGGGGCCATCGGGCGAGGGCGGAGGAGGCCGGGGTGGAGGCGCGGGCGTTCGCAGCGGCCGTCGGGGAGCCGGTGCGCCGGCTGGGCGGCGGGTTCATGCTCTACCGCGGGACCAGGGCGGTCGGCGAGCGGCTCGGGGTGCCGCGGTGGCCGCTGTACGTGGCGGGGCGGGGCGGGGTGCTCGGGGACGTCGACGCCGAGGTCGCCGTCGCGACGATGGTCTTCTTCCCGCCCGCCTGGTTCCGCCAGGGCTGGGACGAGGCGCGGGCGATCGCGTCCCCGCCGGTCATCGCCGAGGGCTACCTGGGGGGCTGCCGCGCGTGGGGGCGCGACAAGCTCGCCGGGTTCGACGGCGCGGAGCGGGTGGCGGAGCTGGCGACCCGGATCAGCGCGGCGGCGGACCCCGCGGCGCTGCCCCTGTTCGCGGCCTGGCGGGCCGTCCCGCTGCCCGACGGCCCGCTCGAACGGGCGGCCCAGGCCCTGCACGTCCTGCGCGAGCTGCGCGGCGGCCTGCACGGGCTGGCCGTGGTGGCGTCGGGCCTGACACCGCTGGAGGCGATCGTCGCCGGGCCCGGCGGGACCGCCAACGCGGAGTTCTTCGGCTGGCAGGGTCCGTTCCCCGACCCGGCGCCGCTGGCGGGTCGGCGCCAGCACGCCGAGGACCTGACCGACGATCTCATGGCCGTCCCCGCCGGGGCGCTCGACCCCGGCGAGCGCGCCGAGTTCGCCGACCTGGTCACCCGCGCGACCGCCCACGCCTTCCCCGCCTGAAGCCGACGGGGCGGACGGGATCGCGGGCGGCGAGCGCACCGGGGCCATGGGAGGGTGCCGTCGCGCGCTCCCGGGTGGGAGGCGCGACGTGGCCCCGGTGCGGCGTCCGCCTCCGCCCGCGTCCTGGGGCGGGAGGTCGGTCAGGCGGCCTTGGCTTCGGCCGGGATCGGGGTCCGCTGCCGCAGCAGCTCGAGGATCGCCGCCGCGCGCAGCACCGTGCGGTCGTCCTGGTCACCCAGCGCCGAGGCCGGGTGCCGTTCGGGGGGCGCCGGGATCTTCACCGTGCCGTTGCTCATCTCAATCCTCCTGCGCCGTGCGACTGCTCTATAGACGCGCGAGAACCCCTCGCCGTTCACGCTTGTACGAGGTCTTTCGGCCTTCAGCTGATACCGGTGACCTGGCCCCTCGACCGATCGGCCAGTGCGGCCGCGACCAGGCCCGCCACCGCCAGCACCAGTCCCCCCGAGAGAAGCGTCGGCTGCGCCGCCCACCCCGGCCCGACCAGGGGCACGAGGACGGCGGGGAGCAGCGACGCGGCCTGCTCGACGAAGGTGTCCACCCCGGTGACCCGCCCGATCAGGTGCGGCGGGGTCGCGCGCTGGACCAGGGTCCGCCGCGCCGGGAACGCCAGCCCGAAGGTCGCGCCGAACAGCAGCGCCCCCGCCCCCACGACCCACAGCACCGGCACGACGGTGTAGGCCAGCGTGCACGCGCCCACCGACGCGACGATCAGCGCGAAGGCCCGCAGGCTGCCCCCCAGCGCGGGCACGCGCCCGAACAGCGCGGCGCCCGCGACCGCCCCGACGCCGAACAGGGCGTTCGCCACCCCGATGGCGGCCGGTCCCAGTCCGACCGCGTCGCGGAAGAACAGCGACTCGAAGACGTCGAACAGTCCGATGAGGATCCACAGCCCGATCCACAGGAGCAGGAGGAAGCGCAGCGCGCCGCTGGCGGCCACGGCGCGGACGCCGGCGGTGAGGTCGCGCAGGCCCATCGCGGCCGGCGCGACGGTGACGCGCCGGACCGGCAGGCCCGCGAGCAGCGCCACCGCGACCAGGGACGTGGCCGCGTCGACGACGAACACCGACGACAGGCCCAGCGTCGACCCCAGCAGCGCGCCCAGGCCGGACCCCGCCACCTGCGCCGAGGACGACGCCACCTCCAGGGTGGCGTTGACCCGCGACAGCCCGCCCGCGTCGTCGGCCAGGAACGGCGCGAACGATCCGACCGCGGTGCGGGCCACCGCGTGGAGGGCGCCGCTCAGCGTCGCGACCGCGGCGAAGGTTCCCAGGTCGTCGGGCAGGATCAGCGCGAGCGCCGCCGGGACGGCCAGCAGCTCCGCGACGAGCAGGACGCGCCGCGGGTCGAAGCGGTCGACCAGCGGGCCCGCGACGGCGGCGCCGACCAGACCGGCGACCTTGATCCCGACCACGAGCAGGGCGATCTCCCCCGCCTCGGAGCGGAAGTCGTAGGCCGCGCGCCCCCACAGGCCCACCAGGTAGGCCCCGTCGGCGCCCGCCGCGGACAGGAACCGCGCGAGCGCCAGCCGGCGCACGGGGCCCGGCACGGGCCCCGCGGTCGTGCGCGTCATCGCTCCGGCCCTCCTGGTGGCCGCGGCGGGGTGCGGCGGCCTGCCGGCCGTCAGGCGCGGGGGGCGAGCTCCCCGGCGATCAGATCGACCACCTCGAGGTCGTCGTGGAGCAGGTTCTGCAGCATGACGGTCTGGACGCCGGCCTCGGCGAGGCGGCCCAGGTGGTCCGCCGCCTCCTCGACCGTCCCCGTGACCCAGTCGCGCCGCTCCGCCAGGTACGCCTCGGGCGACCGGCCGTCGCCGTTGCGGTCGAGCAGGCGGCGCACGCGGGCGTGCAGGTCCGCGGTGTCGCGGCCGACCAGGACGCCGGTCATCAGCGAGTAGCCGGCCGACTCCGGGTCGCGGCCCAGGGCCTCGCAGGACCGGCCCAGCGCGATCCGCTGCGCTGTGCACTCCGCCGGGGTGAGCGACACGCCGTTGAGCTCGTCGGCGTAGCGCGCCGCCAGCGCGGGCGTCCGCTCCATCCCGCGCCCGCCGACGATGATGCGCGGGCGCGGGTCGGGGACCGGGCGGAACCTGGCACCCTCGAGGGTCACGTGCTCGCCGTCCTGGGAGTAGGGGTCCTGGTCGGGGTCCCACAGCCCGCGGACCGCGGCGAGGTGCTCCTCGAGGCGCCGGAACCGCGTCCCCAGGTCCTCGAACGGGAAGCCGTGCTGGCGGTGCTCGGACTCCAGCCAGCCCGTGCCCAGGCCCAGGTGGATCCGCGAGGACCCGTCGGGCGCCGGCCCGGCCATCTCCGCGACGGTGGCGACGACCTTGGCGAGGTTGCCCGCGGGCCGGAACGTGACCGGCGAGACGAGGGTCCCCAGGACGATGTCGCGGGTCTCGCGCGCGAGCCCGGCCAGGGTCGCCCACGCGTCGGTGGACGCCAGCGGCTCGTCGTGGCCGGCGCGCGGGCCCATGACGCTGCCGTAGTGGTCGCTGCGGTACAGGCCCGCCAGGCCGCGGTCCGCGACCCGCGTCGCGACGGCCAGCAGGTCGTCGTAGGTGAGACCCTCCTGCGGTTCCAGCATGATGGCGAGGCGCATGGGGCGACCCTACCCCGGGGACCCTGCGGTGGGCAGCGGGGCCCCTTCCGGTAGCGTGAAGGGGGCGAACCGGACAACCGGAAGGCTGCAGAGCTATGGACGGCAACGACGGGCGCGGCAGCGACGATCCGCGCGCGACGCGGCGCATCGACCCCGCGGACCTCGAGGCCGGGCGCGGCGACGACCCGCGCGCGACCCAGCGGGTGTCCGCCGAGGACCTCGCGGTCACGCGGTCGGGGGACGGGCGCGACGACCCCGCCGTGACCCGCCAGGTCCGCCCGGGCGACCCGCGGGCGACGCAGCCGGGCGGCCCGGACGACCCGCAGGTGACCCGCCGCGTCGCGCTGGGCGACGACGACCTCGCCGCCCTGCGCCGCGCGGGCGGCGACGACCCGCGGGCGACCCGGCGGATCGACCCCGCCGACCTCGCCGACCCCGGTCCCACCCGACGCCTCGACCCCGGCGAGGTCGCCGCCACGACGCGCCAGCCGCGGGCGTGGGTCGATGACCCGGGCCCCGGGCCGGGGCTGTCCGACGAGTACCAGGACGCCTACGCCCAGCCCGCCGCCTACGACCCGGAGCCGCCGGCGGCGGCGCCCGACCGCCCGGCGGGGCCGCGCCGCTACAGCGCCTGGTACCTGCTGTGGTCGGCCATCCTCGGGCTGGTCATCGGCCTGCTCCTGATGGCCCTGTTCACCGACTCGCCGGGCGACGGCGCCCTGGTGCCCCGGTCGGCGCTGGAGGAGCAGCAGGCCAGCGCCGCCGCCGCGCTCCAGGACGCCCAGGCGCAGATCAGCGAGCTGCAGGCGCAGAACGCGGCGCTCCAGGCCCAGGTGGACGCGGCGGGCGGCGCCGACCCCGACCTGTCCGGGGCCCAGGCCGCGCTGGAGGAGCAGGCCCGCGCCCTCGACGAGCGCCAGGCCGCCCTCGACGCCCGCACCCAGCAGCTCGACCAGCGCGCCGCCGAGCTGGATGCGCGCGCCGCCCAGCAGCCCGCCGACCCCAACGCCCCGCCCGCCGGCAGCGCACCGCCGATCGACATCCCCGGCGTCGAGCTGCCGGACCTCAACCTCCCCGACGTCCAGGTCCCCGACGTCCAGCTCCCCGAGGAGAGCCGCAACGCCCTGGAGCGCGTCCTGGACTCCTCCGCAACCTCCTCGGCTAGGCCGGGCCGCGCGCGCCGCGCCGCGCGCGCCGGGCAGGCGGCCCGGCGCGGGCGACCCGGCGCGCGTGACCGTCAGCGGCGGCGGATGTCGGTGCGCGCGGCGCGCGGGTGGCGCCGGGGCGGGCGGACACCGCCCAGGAAGGCGAGGCGGACGACCCGGTAGCGGTGCGGCCGGTGCGGCTCGAGGAGCTCGAGCATGCGCTCGTCGCCGGCTCGCCGCTCCCGGGCGAGCAGCCAGGCGACCATCGAGGGGATGCCGTCGTCGCCGACGATCACGGCGTCCTGCTCGCCCCAGGTGGAGGTGGCGATGCAGCTCGCCGTCCACGGGCCGATGCCGCGGACCGCCCGCAGGTGGGGCAGCGCCCGGTCGACGTCGCCGTCGACGAGGTGCTGCAGGCGCGCCGCGGCGCGGGCGGCGTGCAGCAGGTTGTCCGCCCGCTGCCGCTCGATGCCGTGGCGGTGGAGGTCGTGGTAGGACAGGCGCGCCACCGTCGCGGGGTCCGGCGGCGCGACCAGGCCGGGGAGCCCCGGCGCGGGGGTCCCCAGGGCGATGACGAGCCGCCGCCAGTGCGCCGCCGCGTCGGTGCGGCTGACGCGCTGCTGCACGATGAAGCAGGCCAGGTCGTGCCACAGCGTCGCGGTCCTGGCGATGCGGTCCCCGCGGTGGCGTCGCCACAGGTCGCGCAGGGGCGGGGCCGGCGGGTCGAACCCGCGCACGTCGTCCTCGCAGCCGAGCAGCGCGGGCGCGCGGTCCGCCAGCCAGCCCGCACCGTCGCCGGCGGTCGCCACCCGCGCGCCCGCCTCGCCGTCCGCCCACGTCACGATGATGCTGCCCGGTCCCTCGGGCGTGGTCGTCGCCCGGTCGAAGCGACCGGGCGAGAGCCGGACCGTGGGGTCCTGGGCCAGGATCGCCAGCGAGGCCAGGGTGGACGCGAGGTCGATGTCCCCGGTGGGGATCGACCGCACCGCCATCCCGCCTCCTCCCCCGGCACCCCCCGGGCCGGGTCACGCTAGCGGCGGGGTGGCGGGGTCCGGGTCCGGAACCAGGTGGGCACGGCGTGGGCGGGCATGGGCCGGGCGATGTCGAAGCCCTGCGCCTCGTCGCAGCGCAGGAGCGCGAGCATGCGCCGCACCGACGCGCGCTCGACGCCCTCGGCGACGACGTCGAGCCCGAGTGAGTGGGCCAGTTCGATCGCGGACCGGACGATGGAGGCGTCCCGCTCGTCGGTGTCCATGTGCAGGACGAAGGACTTGTCGATCTTGAGGGACCGGGCGGGCAGCCGCTTCAGGTAGGACAGCGACGAGTAACCGGTCCCGAAGTCGTCGATCGAGAAGGCGACCCCCGCCGCCGCCAGCCGCGACATCGCGCTGAGCGCCCCCTCCGGGTCGGCCATGACGGTGCTCTCGGTGATCTCCAGCTCCAGGCCGCGGGCGTCGACGCCGGTCTCCTCGATCGCCGCGCGGACCAGGTCGGGCAGTTCCACGTCGTGGAGGATGCGGGTCGACAGGTTGACGGCCACGGCGATGTCGATGCCCTGGTCGCGCCACGAGCGGCGGTCGGCCAGCGCCCGGCGCAGGACCCACAGCGACAGCGGCTTGATCGCCGAGGTCGTCTCGGCCAGCGGCACGAACAGGTCGGGCAGCACCAGCCCCAGCGTCGGGTGGCGCCAGCGCACCAGCGCCTCCAGCCCGACGACCTCGCCGCGGCGCAGGTCGACGCGCGGCTGGTAGTGCAGGACCAGCTGCTCGCGCTCGATCGCCTGGAGCAGCTCGCCCGCGAGGTCGATGCCCTTCAGCCGGCCCGCGTCGCTGAGCGGGTCGTACAGCGCGGGCCCCCCGCCGCGCTTCGCCCGGTACATCGCGACGTCGGCCTGGCGCAGCAGCGTCGTCGCCTCGCTGCCCGCCAGGGCGGACACGCCGATCCCGACGCTGAACTCCAGGTGCAGCTTCGCGCCGTCAAGGTCCAGCGGCTGGCGCAGCGCGGTGTAGACCTTGCGCGCCAGGTGCTCGGCGTCGCCGACCTCCGCGAGGTCGGGCAGGACGACGACGAACTCGTCCCCGCCGAGGCGGCAGACCGTGTCGGAGGTGCGCAGGCTGGCGACCAGCCGGCGGGCGACCTCGCGCAGCACCCGGTCGCCGGTCTCGTGGCCCAGCGTGTCGTTGACCATCTTGAAGTGGTCGAGGTCGATCATGAGCAGCGCGACCCGCCCGTGGTTGCGCTTCGCCGCGGTCAGCGCCTGCTGGAGGCGGTCCTGGTAGAGCGTGCGGTTGGGCAGGCCGGTCAGGGGGTCGTGGAGCGCCAGGTGGCGCGCCGCGGCGTCGGCGCGACCGCGCTCCACGGCGATGGCCACGAGCGTGGCGCAGCGCTCCAGCAGCTCGGTCTCGGCCTGGTCCAGGCGCCGGCCCGGCCGGTCGCGGTCGAAGACCACGATGCGCCCGATCAGCCCCCCGCTGCGGGCGGTGACCGCCACCTGGACGTGCCGGCCGGCCGCCGGGATCGCCTGGAGGCCGCCCGGGTCGTCGGCCCCGCCGTCGGGGCGGCCGACGGCGAGCACCCCGCCGCTGTCGCCGTCCTCGGCGTCCGGGGCGATGCTGATCGCCACCCGGCAGCGCAGGTGCTGGGCGAGCACCAACGCGATCACCTGCAGCGTTTCGTCGGTCGGCTTGTCGCAGGCGATCATCTCCAGCACGCGCGCCTGGTCGGCCAGCTGCTCCTGGGCCTGGCGCCGGGCGGTGATGTCCAGGATCGTCCCGACGTTGCCGATGACGGCGCCGCTCGGGTCGCGCAGGACCGACGACCGCAGCTCCAGCCAGCGGTAGCAGCCGTCGGCGGTGCGGTAGCGCGTCTCGTGGTGGCAGTGGGTCAGGCCGCCCTCGATCACCGATCGGAACAGGTCGACGGTGGCGGTCAGCTCGTCGGGGTGGACGTAGTCCAGGAAGTGCGTGCCCAGCGTCTCCGCCACCCCGAAGCCGGTGATCTTGGTCCACGCGTCGTTGAGGAAGGTCCACACCCCCGCCGCGTCGGTCTGGAAGACGACCTCGTCGAGCGCGTCGAGGACGGCCCGGTACCGGACCGGCCCCGCGGGTGCGGGGAGCGATCCGCCGGGCAGGGCGGGCGGCGCCTGCGGGCCGTCCGTGGGCGGGTCGTCGGGCTGCCCGGGGATCCAGCGCTCCGCGGCGAGGATCGCGGCCACGTCGTCGTCCCCCGGCTCCGGCAGCTCCACGGCGCTCACCGGCGCGCCGCCCGGGCGGGGTGCCTGCGGTCCGCCGGCGCCGGCCGGGCCACCGCCCCAGGTCGGGTCGCGGGGCACCGCCGCGGGCCCGTCACCCGGCCGGCCACCCCGGCCGCGCGGCCGGCGGCGGTCATGAGCCCCCCCGGTGGGCGGCGCAGAACGCGTCCCGGCCCTCCGGGCCGGTCAGCGGGGGCAGGTAGCCGTACTGGGTGGCCAGCAGCGCACCCGTCGCCCCGGCGGCGTCCTCGATCTCGGCAGCGACCCGCTCGCGGGCGGCGGGGCTGGCGGCGTTCACCAGCCGCTCGGCGTTGCGCCACGCCTGCTCGCGCCATGCAGCCATGAGCTGGAAGGTCGCGGTGGCGTCCAGGCTGGTGTAGGGGACCGACCCGTCGTCGATCGACGGGTCGAAGCGCGCCGCCAGCTCGGGGATCAGGCGCTCGGTGACCCGGTTGAGGAAGACGTTCACCTGGTCGTGGTCGGGCTTGCGGGAGTCGCCGTCGGGCTGGACGATCCCGATCTCGGCGAGCACGAACGGCAGGTCGTGGTTCACGTGGGCGTTGATGCCCAGCAGCATGTTCCCGCTGCCGGTGATCCGGCGCCCGTCCGCCGCGCGGAACGCCTGCGCCCAGGCGGCCGGTACGTCGCGGCCCGCGTGCCAGTCGTCGTAGGCGCGGAAGTAGTAGTCGGCGAAGACGACGTCCTGGTGGTTGACGAACGGGGTGTCGTCGAAGAAGGCCGGGTCGTCGATGGCCCGGCGGTACTCCTCGGTGGTGCGCAGGTAGGTCAGCGCGAAGACCGCGTCGTGGTCGCAGCGCTTGGCCAGCCGGTCCGTGCGGCGCGTCATCTCGCGGATCACGATGTCGACGCAGCGGGTCTGGCCCTGCGGGCACAGGTCCGACGCCGATCCCTCGTATCCGGCCGGGGCGGGTGGTAGCAACTCGGTCCACGGGACGAGGAGCGGATCCTCCTGCGCGCGCGCGGGCGCGGCGGGCCCCGAGAGGGTGCTCGCGACGACCAGGGCGAGCAGCAGGGGCAGGACACGGCGAGTGAACATGAGACCCCCTGTTTGGACTTAGAGTGACTTGTCGGAGTCACCCTCTTGTGGGAGTAACTCCTACACCCTGTACCTCCCCGGGCACAAGGCGATGCGGGTGGATCTCATCAAGCGCGGCGATCCGGGTGGGTGGTCGTGCGGGGCGGGGGCGCCGTCGCCCCCGCCTGCGGGATGGCCGCCAGCACGCGCTGCAGGAACGCGGTCTTCGCGCGGGAGTAGGCCTCGCGGTCGTGGGGGTGCGCGGCGGCGAGGTCCTGCTTGAGCGTCGCGTACTCCCGGGCCAGGTCGGGGTCGACGCGGAGCGCGTCGCGGAAGCGGATCTGGTCGTGCCAGCGGCCGGCCGCCGGGGTCAGCAGGTGCAGGTGGGCGGTCCGGCGGTCCCCGGAGGCCTGGACCAGGAACCGGCGCCAGGGCCGCCCGTCCAGGTCCGGCGGCACCAGGTGCCACCCGTGCGGTGCCAGGGCCGCCGCGATCTCATCCGCCACCGCCAGGTCGGCGACCGCGGCCTGCAGGTCGATGATCGGCTTGGCGACCAGGCCCGGCACCGCCGTGGACCCCACGTGCTCGACCGGGGCGACGAGCCACGGCCCGAGCAGCTCATCGAGGCGACGGCGCTCGCGGTCACCGCGCTGCTCCCAAGCCGGGTCGTGGGGGACCACCGCCACCCGCTCGCTGGCCCAGGCGGGCGGGTCAGGGGCCGAGGCGGTCACGGCCGTGCGCCGTGCGGCGCCCCGGTCGGCGGGGCCCCCGCGGGGGTGGTGTCGTCGTCCATCGCGGGGATCCTGACACCCGGGTGTGACAGGTTCAGTGTGGGCCGGGGTGCGGGGCGATCGGCAGGGTGCGGACCGGCGGCGCCTGCTCGGTGCGGTTCTGCAGCGAGTGCGCGGCCCGCTCCAGGTAGTCCCACAGCACCGCGTCGAACTCGGGCGCCAGGGCCAGCCCGTCCACGGCCGCGCGCATGTGCCGCAGCCACGCGTCGCGCTCGGCCGCGCCGATCGCGAACGGCGCGTGGCGCATGCGCAGGCGGGGGTGGCCGCGCTGCTCGTGGTAGGTGGACGGCCCGCCCCAGTACTGGATCAGGAACATCCGCAGGCGGTCCTCGGCCGCGGACAGCTCCTCATCCGGGTACAGCGGGCGCAGGACCGGGTCGGCGGCCACGCCGCGGTAGAACGCCGCGACGAGGCGGCGGAAGGTCGGCTCGCCCCCCACCGCGTCGTACAGGGTCGTGGTCTGCGGGTCCTGCGTCACCCGGCCATGGTCGCGTTTCAGCGCGGGGCGCGCCGGGGACCTCGCCGCCATGACCGAGACCCGCGTCGACCACGTCCCCGCACCCGGCCAGGTCGTCCGCGCCGGGCCCTACGCCGTCGCCAACGTCGACGGGACGCTGCACGCGGTCGACCGGCTCTGCCGGCACCAGGGCGGCGACCTCAGCCGGGGGCGGCTGGACGCGCAGGGCTGCCTGGTGTGCCCGTGGCACTTCGCCGCCTACGACCTGGACGACGGGAAGATGGTGCGGGGCCCCAAGGGCTTCCTGTGGATCCGGCGCCGGATCCCGGGCTACGACCGCTTCGTGCAGGCCTACGCCCGGTACCTGCCCCTTCGCCGCGGCCGGGTCGAGCGCCGCGGCGACCGGACGGTGGTGGTCTAGCGCGCGCGGGGGGTCGAGCGCGCGGCGGGCGCCGCCGACCCGCGTGCGGCCGTCGAGCGGCGCGGCGGGTCAGGCCCGCAGCGCCTGGGAGACCGCGGTGGACGGGTCGCCGCGCCACGGCTCGCCGTGGCCGGGGAGCAGCACGTCGGCCTGCAGCTCGGCCAGCCGGGGCAGGGACACGCGGGCCTGCGCCGCGTCCTCGTGGACCCCGTCGAGCAGGAGGCGCGGGCCGCGCTCGCGCGTGTAGGGGTCGTAGGTCACCAGCGCATCGCCGGTGAACAGCACGCCGCGGTCGGGCAGGTGCAGGGCCGAGTTGCCCGCCGTGTGCCCCGGGACGTGGATGGCGCGCGGGAAGCCGGGCACGTCCAGGACCTGGCTGTCGACGTAGATCGTGTACTCGCGGACCGGCGGCGTCGACAGCAGGCCGTTGCGCAGCCCCTCGAGGAGCAGGGGCCAGCTCGTCGGGCGCCAGTAGAGGCCCATGTTGGGGAGCTTGCGCACCGACTTGCCCGTGTCGCCCGCCTCGACGTGGACCCGCGCGCCGGACCGCGTGCGCGCCAGCTCGGCGAAGCCGACGTGGTCGGCGTGGGCGTGGGTGAGCACGATCGCCTCGAGGTCGCCCAGCCGGCGGCCCACCGAGGCGAGCGCGTCGTGCAGCTGCGTCCAGTGCCGCGGCATGCCCGCGTCGACCAGGGTCACCTTCTGCCCCTCGAGCACCAGGTACCAGTTCACCTGGTCCGTGCCGAAGCGGTGGACCCCGGGTGCGACCTCCATGCCGTCTCCTCGCGCTGCGATCGTTGCATCGTTGGCCTGAGCGCCGACTACCCGCCCGGCGGAGGGGTTACCCACAGGGCCGGGGACCGGCGGTCGCGGGCGGCGGGTACCGTCCCCCGCATGGACGTCCTGGCCACCCCCGTCGAGGATGCACGCGTCCCCCGGCCGGGGCGGCGCGTGCCCCCCGTGGACCTCGTGCTCGTGGTCGCCGCGCTGGTCGTCGGGGTGGTGGTGCAGGGCGCGTACCACCGCCCGATCCAGGTGGCGGTCGCCGTGCTGCTCGGCCTGGCCGGGGTGGCGGGCCTGGCCCGCGGCCCGCGGCGCGTCCCGCGGGCGGCGTGGCCGCTGGTCGCGGGCGCGGCGGGGCTGGCGCTCTGGGCGGTCGCGCGCGCGGGGCTGGCGGGGTCCGCGGGCGCCGGGATGCCGATGGCGGGCCTGGCGCTCGGGGTGGCCGTCGTGGTCGTGCTCGTGAGCCGCGCGGATCAGGGGCAGCGACGGGTGCTGACTGGGGCGCTGCTGGTCCTGGGCGTCGTGGCGGCGCTGGCCGGCTGGGCGGGGGTCGCGTGGCGGCTGTTCCCCGTGGCGCTGCAGGACCAGCAGCTGTGGCGGGCGGCGGGCACCGTCACCTACGCCAACGCCAACGCGGGTCTCCTCGCGCCCCTGGCGCTGCTCGCTCTCGGCCTGCTCACGGAGCGCCGCACGGGCGCGGGCCGGGCGCCGGCGGGCGGCGGGTGGCGGGAGGCACGCGTCGACCCGCAGGCGGTGGTCGGGGCGGGCGCCTGCCTGCTGGTGACCGGGCTGGCCGCCACGCTCAGCCGGGGCGGGGCCGTGGCGTTCCTCGCCGGCCTGGCCGTGCTGGTCGCGGTGCGCGGGCCGCGGGCGGTCGTGCGGGGATCGCTGGGCCCGCTCGCCGGGGCCGGCATCGCGCTGGCCGGGCTGGCAGCGTCGTTCCTGGCGGCGGGGCCGCCGCATGTGCTCCATGCTGTCACGATGAGCTGCACGATCAGCTCCACGCGGTCGAGCCTTTCGGCCCGGTGTTCCAGCACGGCATCCTCCGCCAGCGCCTGGTAGACCTCCTGAAGGATACCTTTCGCGCGCTGATCCTGAGGAGCAGCGGCTACAAATCTGACGTAGTCGAGTTTGTGTCGCCGGAACATACTGATCGCAATCTCATGATCCGTGCGG
>JAUJNX010000013.1 GCA_030447925.1 Egibacteraceae bacterium
GGCGGCGGTCGCAGCCGCGGTGGCGGCGGCGGCGTCCGGCGGATGAGCAGCGGCGGCGGTCGCAGCCGCGGCGGCGGCGGGCGGTCCCGCGGCAGCGGCGGCCGTCGCCGCTGACCTCGGCCGCGAACCCCGGTCAGGCGCGTCGAGGACCGGCGAGGAGGCGACACGGATGCGGGCGGAGGACTGGGACGAGCGCTACGCCGCCACGGCCTCGCTGTGGTCGCTGGAGCCCAACCGGTTCGTCGTCGAGGTCTGCGAGGGGCTGGCGCCCGGGCGCGCGCTGGACCTGGCGGCCGGCGAGGGGCGCAACGCGCTGTGGCTGGCCGCGCGCGGGTGGGACGTGACCGCCCTGGACTTCTCCCCCGTCGCGGTGGAGCGGGCCCGGGAGCGGGCGCGCGCGGCCGGGGTGACCCTGCGGGCGGAGGTCGCCGACGTCGTGGACGGGTGGCGACCCGACCCCGCGTCCGCCGACCTGGTGGTGCTCGCCTACCTGCAACTGCCCGCCGCGGACCTGACCGGCGTCCTGCGCCGCGCCGCGACCGCCCTGGCGCCGGGCGGCACGCTGGTGCTCGTCGCCCACGACCGGCGCAACCTCCGCGAGGGCCACGGCGGCCCGTCCGACCCGGAGGTCCTGGCCGACACGACCACCGTCACCGCCGCCCTGGACGGCCTCACGCTGACCCGCGCCGAGGTCGTCGAGCGCCCCGTGGCCACCCCCGACGGCCCCCGCACCGCCCTGGACACCCTGGTCGTCGCCCGCCGCGAGTAGCCGCCCCTGGCGGGTCAGACGGCGCGGCCCAGGGGGCCGGTGGAGGGGGCGCGACCGCCCCAGACCTGCCAGCCGGTCCAGATCGCCGCCGCGAAGGTCGCGAGCGCCATCAGGCCCGCCACCGCCCCGACCGCCGGGGCCTCGCCCGTGTGCAGGGCGGCGCTGCCGATGAAGCCCCAGGTGAGCGCCGCGGGGTAGGCGAGCGATCCGCGGTAGCGCAGGGTCACGCCGACCGCGATCGCGCCGGCCACCAGCAGGATCAGGATCGCCCAGGTCACCCGGCCGAGGCCCAGCCCGCCGACGTCCTGGGCGAGGAGCAGCTCGGTGGTGCTCGCGGCCGTCGCCAGGGTGATCCAGCCCGCGAACAGCCCCACGGGCGCACGCACCAGCCAGGTCTCCCGGGGCGGGGTGTCGCGCCGGGCCGGCCCCAGCCGGGCGAAGGCCTGCCCGGCCGCGACCACGGTCGCCGCCACCAGCAGCAGCGAGACCACCAGCGGCACGGCCGGGAACACCCAGACCCACAGGCCGGCGAGCACGTACCCGGCGGCCAGCGGCCACGCCACCCGCCGCAGGAGCGGGTCCGCCCGCCGGGCGGGCGCCGCGTGGTGGACGGCGAAGGCGACCGCGCCCACGAAGATCGGCGCCCAGATGCCGAACGCGTAGTTCGCCGGGATGATCAGGGATTCCGAGTCGGGCGCCTCCCCGAAGTCACCCGTGAGCGCGAGGGCGATCAGCGCGACGGCGCTGACCACCACCGCCACCTGTCGCAGCCGGTCCCGGTCCATGATCCGCTCCTCGCCGCTCCGTAGAGATTCTCCACTCATGGAAGCACTATCTCTGGGCACCCGCAACGCCCAGATCGGGAGCGCGCCGGTCAGGGGCGGCCGTCGGGGTTGCGGTCCTCCTGGGACGGGCCGACGTGCTCGTCGAGCCAGTCCACCAGGGGGCCCGCCGCCCGCCAGGTCGTGGTGATGTGGGTGAACGCCTGCCGCGTCGACACGCCCGTCCCCGGCGGCTGGTCGGCGAACATCGCCAGGCCCTTGTGGCGCAGGAGCCGCACGCGCGGGTGGTCGCGGTCGAACCCGCGAGGGGCCGTCTTCAGGGCCTCGCCGCTGACGCGGTAGCCGTCGCGCTCCAGCCCCTCCACGATGCCGAGCAGCCGGTCGCCCGGCCCGTCCTCCAGCACGGCCTGGCGGAACCAGCCGAGCTGGTCGCGCCACAGCTGGTAGTAGCCGGCGCCCGCCAGCATCCCGTCGGCGGAGACCTCGACGTAGTACGCGCCGCCCCGGCCCTCGCGGCGCACGACGGCCGACGCCTGGGTCTTGTAGGGCGACTTGTCGGGGGAGAAGCGCACGTCGCGGTTGGGCCGGAACATCTTGCCCGCGCCGAACTCGTCCTCGACCTCGTCGAGCAGGGCGAGCATGGGGCCCTTGACGCAGGCCTCGTAGACCTCGCGGGTGGTCTCGACGTAGCGCCTGCTGTTGTCCTGCTCGAGTCCCTCGAACCAGGCGACGGCCTCCGGCGGCCAACCCTCGAAGCGCACGGCGACAGCCTACGCACTACCCTCGGGGTGTGGACCCCACCGTGCTCCTGGTCGTCGGCGGGCTGGCGGTCGCCGGGCTGCTGTCGGCCGTCTCGACCGTCCGCACCCGGCAGGCGTTCCGCGCCGAGCGCGAGCGCGCGCTGGGCGAGGCCCGCGACGAGGTGCGCGGCCAGGTCGGCGCCATGGCCGACGAGATCCTGGCGCTCACCGACCGCGTCGCGCTCGCCGAGGACCCCGAGGCGGCGCGGCTGTTCGCCCGCGCCACCGCGGCGTACCAGCAGGCCCAGGACCACCTGGAGCGCTCGACGCGAGCCGCGGAGCTGGAGGACGTCGCCGACGAGCTGGACCACGCCCGCTGGGAGCTGGCCGCCGCCCAGGCGCTGGTCGACGGCGCGGAGCTGCCACCCGAGCCCGACGCCGCCCGGGCCTGCTTCTTCGACCCCACCCACGGCGCGGGCACCTTCGCGGCGGAGATCGACACGCCGGCCGGCCGGCGCCAGGTGCGGGTGTGCAGCTACTGCGCCGCCAAGCTGCGGGCCGGCACTGCACCCGAGCCGCGGATGCTGTCGGTCGGCGGCCGGCGGGTGCCCGCGGCCAAGGCGCCGCGCGCCTACGGCGGCGGGGGCATGGACTGGCTGGAGGAGTTCGACGTGGTCCTGGACGGGGTGCGCCGCCCCTACGGCTGGAGGCGCTGAGCGGCCCCGGCGAGCGGCGCGAGGTCGACGCCCAGCAGCAGACCCGCCGCGCCCAGGACGGCCATCGCGCCGACCACCCAGAAGACCGCGACCCACACCAGGCCGGGGATCCAGGTGAGGCGCCGGAGGGCGTCGGCGTCGGAGCGGCCCGACCGGTTCACCCGGCGGATGCCCTGCAGCTCGTGCGCCGCGCGCATGCCGCCGAAGATCAGGACGAACACCACCGCGGACGCCGCCGCGTCCTGCACGAGCGCGTCCGCGCGCAGGGCGAGCCAGCCGATCAGCGCCACCGCCGCCGCCACCACGACCCAGCCGAACGGGTTGCGCACCTTCACCAGGGCCAGGAGCAGCCCGACGAGGGCGACGAGCAGCGCTGCGCCCGACCGCCCCGAGGCGACCAGCGCCGCGCCGCCCAGCCCGAGCAGCGACGGCGCGGTGTACCCGGCGACCGCCACGAGCACCTCCCCCAGGCGCGAGCCGCCCTGGTAGCGCGTCACCCCGCCGGCATCCTGGTCGATCGTGATGCCCGCCACCCGGCGGCCGAGGAGCGCGGCCACCAGGGCGTGGCCGCCCTCGTGGGCGACGGTCACCAGGTAGCGCGGCGCCATCCGCCACACGCCGCCGAACGCGACGAGCGCAAGGGCGGCGCCGGCGCCGAGCAGGGCCGACTCGGGGGCCGCTCCGGCGGCCGGCGGGACGCTCATGCGCGCAGTCTGCCGCACCCGGGCCGTCCCGCGAGGGCAGGGATGCCGCCTCCCGTCGCGGTGCCGCGACCGCCCGGCGGCGGTGCCGCGACCGCCCGGCGGGCGGTGCGGGCGCGGCTAGGACCCCGGCTCGGGGTCGGACACCGCGATGCGGATGCGCTTGTTCGCCTTGCCCTTGGACTCGGTCTTCACCACGGTGGCGCGCCCGACCTCGGCGGTCGAGGCGACGTGGGTGCCGCCGTCGGCCTGCTTGTCGAGCCCGACGATGTCGATGACCCGCAGCGGGTCCACCGACGCGGGGATGAGGTTGGCCTTGATGCGGATCAGGGCGGGGTCGCGGTCGGCCTCGGACCGGTCGACGAAGTCCACAAGGATCGCGCGGGCGCGGGCGATCTCCTCGTTTATCCGCGCCTCGACCCGCTGGCCGAGCTCCGCGGACATCGCGTCGAGCTCGAAGTCCAGACGCCCGCTGCCCGGCTCCATGTTCCCGCCGGTCACCGCGACGCCGTAGTCGGCCCAGATCACCCCGCAGAGCACGTGCAGGGCGGTGTGGGTGCGCATGAGCAGGTGCCGGCGCTCCCAGTCCAGCGCGCCCTCGACCTCCGCGCCCGGGTCGGGCAGCCCCGCGCCCTCGCCCAGCCAGTGCCACACCCGGCCGCCGTCGCGCGCGACCTTGACGACGCCGGCGGTCCCCCCGTGCCAGACCAGGGTCCCCACGTCGGCGGGCTGGCCGCCCCCGCCCGGGTAGAACGCGGTGCGGTCCAGCGCGACGCGGCCCTGGGCCGCGTCGACGTCGGTGACGGCGGCCTCGAACCGGCGGCGGTAGGCGTCGGTGGCGAACAGCTCCTCGGTCATCGGCGCAGCCTAGATCGACGCCGGCGCGTCAGCGGGCGGTGAGTGTGGACAGGGCGACGGTGACCGCGTCGTCGAGGGTGGCGGGGTCGGCGCCGGCCTTGGCCAGGACGCGCACGCCCTGGTAAGCCAGGACCAGGAAGCGCGCCAGGACCGCGGGGTCGCGGCCGGGCGGCAGGTCGCCGGCGGCGCGGGCGCGCTCCAGCGTCGCGCGGAAGGCGTCCTCCGCGCGACGCATCGCCGCCGCGACCTTCTCGCCCGCGGCCGGGTCCAGGGTGGCCAGCTCCGTCGCGGTGTTGACCATCAGGCACCCGCGCCGGTCGGGGTCGTCGGCGGCGGCGCGGAAGACCCGCTCCAGCGCCGCCAGCGGCTGCTCGTCGTCGACCATGCAGGCCAGCGCCACCCCGTTGCGCTCCTCGTAGCGGTCCAGCGCCCGCAGGTACAGCGTGTGCTTGTCCCCGAAGGTGCCGTAGAGGCTCACGCGGCTGATGCCGAGGTGGTCGACGAGGTCCTGCACGGACGTGGCCTCGTACCCGCGCCGCCAGAACAGGTCGACGGCGCGGTCCAGCACCTCGTCCGGGTCGAACCCCTTGGCTCTGGCCACTAGGTGTGCACCTCAGGCGCCGGGCGGCTTCCGGACAACGAGTCGTGACCCGCTCCTCATTGCGCGGTCCACCCCCCGTCCACCACGATCGGCGCGCCGGTGACGAAGGACGCCTCGTCCGAGGCGAGGAACAGCACCACGCGCGCCACCTCCTCCGGCTGGGCCACGCGGCCGAGGGGGTGCAGCCCGGCGATCGCCGCGGCGCCCTCGGGCGTGGCGCCCATGGTCGTGCGGAACATCGGCGTGTCGACCCCGGCCGACACCAGCGCGTTCACCCGTACCCCGGACTGCGCCAGTTCGAGCGCCGCGGTCCGGGTCAGCCCGATCACCGCGTGCTTCGCCGCGACGTAGGGCCCCGCGCCGGCGATGCCGACCATGCCGAGCTGGGAGGAGTTGTTGACGATCGCGCCCCCGCCGCGGGCGAGCAGGGCGGGGATCTCGTGGCGCATCGACAGGAACACGCTGGTCAGGTTGAGGTCGACGTCCGCGCGGAACGCCGCCTCGGTCTGCTCGTGCAGGGGCCCGAACGCGCTGCCGCCCCCGGCGTTGTTGAAGGCGACGTCCAGCCCGCCGTAGGTGTCGACGGCGGCCGCGACGAGCCGCTCGACGTCGGCCTCCACCGTAACGTCGGTGGGCACGAACACCGCCTCGCCGCCCGCGGCGCGGATCTCCTCGACGACCCGGTCGCCCTCCTCCTTGCGCCGCGCGCCGAGGACGACGCGCCCGCCCTCCGCGGCGAACGCGATCGCCGCCGCCCGCCCGATCCCGGAGTTGCCCCCGGTCACCAGCACCGTCCTGCCGTCGAACCTCGCCATGTCGCGATCCTTTCCGGAACGATCGTTCTCTGCCGCTGGCAGCGTAGCACGTTCCGGAACGTTCGTTCCTCATCGGTCGGTGCGCGGGGGCGGGCCCGCGCCCGCGACCACGGCGTGCCCGGCGCGGACCTCCCGGAGCCGCGACCGGCGGCGACGTGACCCCGCCGCCGCTGCCGCGGTCACCCGGCCGGCCGCGCAGCACCCGCGCCCACCAGGCGATCCTCGACGCCGCCTGGCCGACGTCACCTGGCACGGCCTGGCGCCGCGCGCCTGAGGGGCCGGGGCGGCCTACACTTGCCGCCGGGCGGGGAGAGCGGTCATGGCGCTGTGGTTGAGCGAGCTGCTGGCTGACGCCGCGCTCGGGCTGGAGCTGGTGGCGGGGCACGCCGGGCTCGCGGAGCGCGGACCCGTGGGCTGGGCGCACGTCAGCGAGCTGCCGGAGCCGACCCCGTGGCTGGAGGGCGGCGAGGTCCTGCTGACCACCGGGCTGGGCGTGAAGGACGACCCGGACCTGCAGCGCCGGCTGGTGGCCGGGCTCGACGCGCGCGGGTGCGCCGGGCTCGGGTTCGGCCTGGGGGTCTGGCTGGACCGCGTCCCGCCCGCCCTGGCCGAGGAGGCCGACGCCCGGCGCCTGCCGCTGTTCACCGTCCCCTACGCGGTGCCGTTCACGGCGCTGAGCAAGCGCGTGGCGCTGGCCGTCGCGGACGAGCAGTACGCGGTCCTGCGCGGCGCGGTCGACCTGCACCGCCGGGTGCTCGCCGAGGTCGTGGGCGGCGCCGGGTTGGACGGCGTCCTGCGCCTGGTCGCCGAGCGGCTGCCCGGCCGCGCCTTCGTCGCGTTCGACTACTACGGCCAGGTCCTGTCGCGCCACGGCCCCAGTGACGTCGCCGACGCCGACCTGTGGCGCGCCGTGTCGCCCACCGGGCACCCGCAGCTGCGGCCCGAGACCGTCGCCCGCGACCTGGGCGGGGCGCAGCGCGTCGTCACCGCGGGCGTGGCGCGGCTGGGCGACGAGGTCGAGGCCGTCCTGGTGGCCGTCGGGGACCGCTGGCCCTCGGAGGGCGAGGTGCTGCTGTTCGAGCAGGGGCTGGCCGGTCTGAACCTGGAGCTCGCGCGCGGGCTGTCGGTCCGGGAGGCCCGGCGCGCACGCGTCGACGAGCTGCTCGAGGAGCTGCTGGCCGGTCGGGCCACCGGCGCGCTGCTCGCGTCGCGCCTGGCGCGCCTGGGCCTGGACCCGGCGGCGGGCTACCACGTGCTGTGCCTGCGCCGGCCGGCGGGGGTGGCGGAGCGGGTGCTGTGCGCGGTCGCCGAGGACGTGCTCGGCGCGGACGGGCGGCCGGTCCTGGGGCGCGACGGCGGGCTGGTCTACGCCGTCGTGCAGCCCGGCGGGTCGGCCGCGGCCGAGCGCCTGGCCGCGGCGGGTGCGGCGCGGGGCTGGCGGGGGCTGGCGATCGGGCGCAGCCGCCCGCGCCGGGAGCCCGACGGGCTGGCGGGCGCGGTGCGCGAGGCGCGCGCGGCGGCCGTCGCCGACGCCGCGGGCGGCGTGCGCGACGTGACCGCGCTGGGGCTGACCGGCCTGCTCGCCGGGGTCGGGGACCGCGGCGGGCCGGAGGCGTTCGTCGCCGCGGTGCTGGGGCCGCTGCTGGACCACGACGCGCGCGAGTCGTCCGCCCTGACCGACAGCCTGCGCGCCTACCTGCGCGCCGGCTGCCGTCCTGGGCCCGCCGCCGGCGAGCTGCGGGTCCACCGCCACACCCTGGCCTACCGGCTGGACCGCATCCGCGACCTCACCGGCCGCGACCCGCGCGACGGCGCCCACCTCACCGAGTACGGCGTCGCCCTGGAGCTGCTGGCGCACGGCGTGGGGGCGGACGCGTGACCGCGGACCCGGCGGCCTACGCCGCGGTCAGCCACTGGCTCGCCGACGCGGGCGACCTCACCCCGCGGGCGCCGCTGGACGGCCCGGCGGACGCCGACGTCGCGGTCCTCGGCGCCGGCTTCACCGGCCTGTGGACCGCCCGCGAGCTGCTGCGCCGCGACCCGTCGCTGCGCGTGGTCGTGCTGGAGGCCGAGATCGCCGGCTACGGCGCGTCGGGCCGCAACGGCGCCTGGTGCGTCGCCGGGGTCGGGATGACCGCCGGGGAGCTGGCCCGCCGCCACGGCGCGGGCGCCGCGCGCCGGGTGGTGACCGAGCTGCGCGACACCGTCGACGAGGTCGGCCGCGCCGCCGCCGAGGAGGGCATCGACGCGGGCTTCGCGCGGACCGGGGTCCTGCGCGTCGCCCGCGGGCGCCACGAGGTGCCCGGCGTGCGCGCCGCCCTGGCCACCTGGGACCGGCTGGGGCTGGCCGAGGGGATGGCGCTGCTGGACCGCGACGAGCTGGCGGCGCGCGTGCGCGTCGGCCGCGGCGAGCTGGCGCTGTTCGACCCGCACGGCGCCGTCCTGCATCCGGGCCGCCTGGTCCGCGGGCTCGCCCGCGCGGTCGAGGCCCGCGGCGCGGTGATCCACGAGCGCACCCCGGTCACCGCGGTCGTCGGCCGCCGGGGGCGGGCGCGGCCGCGCCTGCGCACCGCCCGCGGCGACGTCACCGCCGACACGGTGGTCGTCGCCGGCGAGGCGTGGCTGGCGCAGCTGCCGGGCTGGCGGCGCCGGGTCCTGCCCGTGTACTCCCTGATCGTGCTCACCGAGCCGATCGGGGAGGACCGCTGGGCCGAGGTCGGCTGGGCGGGGCGCGAGCTGCTGTCGTCGTCGCGCTACACCGTGGACTACCTGTCGCGGACCGCCGACGGGCGCATCCTGTTCGGCGGGCGCGGCGCGCCGTACCACTTCGGGTCGCGCGTCGAGCCCGCCTACGACCGCCACGAGGCGACCCACGCCACCCTGCGGGCCCAGTTCACCGACTGGTTCCCGGCGCTGCGCGGGGTCCGCTTCACCGCGGCGTGGGGCGGGCCGGTGGGCATGCCGCGGACCTGGCTGCCGTCGTTCACCGCCGACCCGCGCACCGGCATCGCCGCCGCCTACGGCTACACCGGCCAGGGGGTGGCGGCGGCGAACCTGGCCGGGCGGGTGCTGGCCGACCTGCTGACCGGGGCGGGCGAGCGCTGGGCCGACCTGCCCATGGTCGGCCGCACCCCCCGGCGGTGGGAGCCCGAGCCCGTCCGCTGGCTGGCGGTCCGCGCGCTGCAGCGCGCCCTGCAGCGCCTCGACGACCACGGTCTGGCCACCGGGCGCCCCCCGACCGGCCGCACCCTCGCCGAGCGCCTCACCCGCCACTGACCGCCCCGCGGGCCCCGGAATACGTCGGGCCGGCGGCTGTTGCCAGGCCCGTCGGCCGGGATGAGAGGGGTTGGGCGTGGTGCAGGACACGGGGCAGCCACCGGTGCTGCTGGTCGCGGGCTGGGACGCGGGCATCGCCGAGGACGTCGTGCGCGCGCTGCGCGCCGCGCACGGCACGGCCGTCCGCGTCCTCGCGGCGCTCACCGTCCAGGCCGGGCTGGACCTCCTGCACGAGCAGGAGCGCGACGGCGGCGACGTCGCCGCGGTCGTCACCGCCTGGCGGCTGCCCGACGCGCCGGGCCCCGAGCTGCTGGAGCGGACCGCGGCGCTGTTCCCCCGCGCCCGGCGGATCCTGGTCACCCCCGAGTCCGAGGGCGACGGGCTGGTCGGCCGCGGCCACGTCCCGCCGCACCGCGAGCTGCGCCCGGGGCTGGAGGGGCTGGTCACCGCCGTCGGCGAAGAGCTGGCGACCTGGGCGGCGCCCCCCGACCGCGACCACCTGGCCCCCGACATCGGCGAGGGCATCCGCCTGATCGGCGGGCTCGACGACCCCGCGACCCACCGCATCCGCGACCTGTTCGCCCGCAACTCGGTGCCCCACCGCTTCCTGGACCCCGAGGCCGGCCGGGACCTGGCGGGCGCCGACCCGCTGCCGGTCCTGCTCACCGGCGACGGCCAGCGCCTGTCGCGCCCCAGCCTGTTCCAGATCGCGGTCGCCCTGGGCGAGCCGGACGCGCCGAAGCGCGACAGCTACGACCTCGTGGTGGTCGGGGGCGGTCCGGCGGGCCTCGCCGCCGCGGTCAACGGGGCCAGCGAGGGCCTGTCCACCCTGATCGTCGAGCGGCTCGCCCCTGGCGGGCAGGCGGGCACCAGCTCGCGGATCGAGAACTACGTCGGCTTCCCCGTCGGGCTGTCCGGCGCGGAGCTGGCCTCACGCGCGTTCGCCCAGGCCGGCCGGTTGGGCGCGGACACCTTCGGGCCGATCGAGGTCGTGCGCATCGAGCCGGGCGCCCGCCACCGGGTGGTCTTCGAGGACGGCGGCAGCGTGCTCGCCCGCGCCGTGGTCCTGGCGCTGGGGGTGAGCTGGAACCGGCTCCAGGCCCGCGGCGCCGAGCGCTTCGAGGGTCGCGGGCTGTACTACGGGTCGGCGATGGCCGTCGCCCACTCCCTGCGCGACGCCGAGGTGGTCGTCGTCGGCGGGGCGAACTCCGCGGGGCAGGCGGCGGTGTTCTTCGCCGACGTCGCCCGGCGCGTGCGCGTGCTGGTCCGCGGCCCGTCGCTGGCGGCGAGGATGAGCACCTACCTGGTCGACCGGCTCCTCGACCTGCCCAACGTCGAGGTCCTGACCGAGACGACGATCACCGAGCTGGCGGGCCGGGACCGGCTGGAACGGGTCCTGGCGGCCGGCCCTGACGGGGCGGTCGAGCTGCCCGCCGACGCCGTCCTCACCTTCATCGGCGCCCGCCCCGACACCGGCTGGCTGGAGGGCGTCGTCGCCCGCGACCCCCAGGGGTTCCTGGTCACCGGGCCCGACCTGGCCACCGACGTCCCCGGCATCTTCGCGGTCGGCGACGTCCGCCGCGGGTCGATCAAGCGCGTCTCCAGCGCGGTCGGCGAGGGCTCGGTGGTGATCCCCGCCGTCCACGCCTACCTGAGCGCCTCGACCACCACCGTCCCGTAGGGGGCCGCGAGGCGGGACAGGTCGGCCGGGTCGCCGGTGACCACGACCCCGCCCCCGTCCTCCACGGCGACGGCCACGGCGTGGGCGTCCGCGAGCAGCTCCGACCCCGCTCCCGCCTCGTGCAGGATGCTGCCGACCAGCCGGGCCAAGGGCTGGTCGGTGTTGCGGAGGCGCAGGCCGCCGCCGACGGTCATGCGCGCGAGCAGGGAATCCAGGGCACGGCTGCGGGCCACCCCGCGGTACAACTCGGCCAGCGTGACGCTAGCGACCCACGCGTCGCCCCGCAGCCGCTGGGCGACCTCCAGCGACCGGCGCACATGACGCTCGGACGGGTGCCGCGCGTCCAGGAGCGCGTTCATTGCCTCCGCGTCGAGGACGGTCTTCACGCCGCGTCGGGCTGAACCGCGCCCGCGTCCAAGCTCTGCATCAGCGCGGTCAGCCGCGCGATCTCGGCGAGGTCCTCGGGGGTGTCGAGCGGACCGCGTTCCTCCGCCAACTCGTCGAGCAGCGCACGCAGCGCGAGCAGGTGGAGCTCGTGCTCCAGCTCCTTGTGCAGCGCGGCGTTGATCCGCGCGGACAGGTTGTCGACGCCGACGGCCTCGAGCTTGTCGAGGAGGTCGGCGTCGAGCGACACCGACACCTTGCGCTTCGGGGAGGTGGCCATGTCTCGGATGCTACCGCGGTACGACTAGTAGGGGTACCACCAGTCCTTGGGGCGGTCGGAGAGGTCCCAGTGGACGTGCTTGGTGTCCAAGAAGGCGTCGAGGCCCTCCTCGCCCAGCTCGCGGGCGCCGCCGGTCATCTTCGTGCCGCCGAAGGGGCCGGCGTAGTTGTCGGTGAGGGGGTCGTTGATCCAGACCGTGCCGACCTCGACCTCCTCGTAGAAGCGCTTGATGGTGGCCGGGTCGGTCGACCGCAGCGTCGCGCCCAGGCCGTAGGGCGACGCGTTGACCCAGTCGATCGCCTCGCCGATGTCGCGGTAGGGCATGACCGGGATGGTCGGGCCGAAGGTCTCCTCGGTCATGATCGCCATGTCGTGGTCGACGCCGACCAGGACCGTCGGCTCGTAGAACCAGCCGGGCAGGCCCTCGGGGCGGCGCCCGCCGGTGACCACCCGGGCCCCGCGCGCGACGGCGTCGGCGACGTGGCGCTCGACCTTGTCGCGCCCCGGCGCGTTGATGAGCGGGCCGAGGTCGGTGCCCTCCGCCAGCCCGTGGCCCAGGCGCAGCCCGCCGACGGTGGCGGCGAGGCGGTCGACGATCTCGTCGTGCAGCGCCGCGGGGACGTAGGCGCGCTCCGCCGAGGTGCACACCTGGCCCGCGTTCAGCATGCCGGCGTAGGCCAGGGCCTCGACCGCGGCGGCCGGGTCGGCGTCGGGCGCTACCACGAACGCGTCCTTGCCGCCCAGCTCCAGGTGCAGGCGCTTCATCATCGGCGCCGCCACCGACGCGATCGCCTGGCCGGTCGCGACCGACCCGGTCATCGCGACCATGCGCACGCCGGGGTGGCGGACCAGCGCGTCGCCCGCCTGGGCCCCGTAGCCGGTCACGACCTGCAGGACGCCCTCGGGCAGGTGGTCGAAGCAGCGGCGCACCCACTCGATGGTCGCCAGCGGGGTCAGCTCCGACGGCTTGAGGATGACGGTGTTGCCCGCCGCCAGCGCCGGCGCGACCTTCCACGAGGCGAGCAGCAGCGGGTAGTTCCACGGCGCGATCGCGGCGACCACCCCGAGCGGCTGCTTGAGGACGAGGTTCAGCTGGGACCGCGGCTCACCGCTGGGCAGCACCCGCCCGCGCCCGTTGCGCGCCAGCTCGGCGTAGTAGCGCAGGGGGGTCGCGGTCCACTCGATCTCCTCCTCCTGCTCCGACCGCGGCTTGCCCTGCTCGCGGCCGAGCAGGCCGACGAGGTCGTCGGCCGCGGCGGCGGTCCGCCCCGCCGCCTCGTGCAGCAGGTCGGCGCGCTCGTTGGCGCTGACCCAGCGCCAGTCCTGGAACGCGGCCCGCGAGGCGGCGACCGCCGCATCGACCTCGGCCGCGCCCTGCGCGGGGACCGACCCGACCACCTCCAGGGTCGCGGGGTCGCGCACCTCGATCACGTCCACGCCCTTGGGTGCACCGCAGGCGCCGGGCGGCTTCCGAACAAGGAGTCAGACGACACGGCTCACGCCCCCGTCAGGGTCTTGGTGACCTCCTCGGCGGAGTCGCCCGACCGGCGCAGGACCCACGCGACGGCGCCCAGGGCCACCAGGGTGGCGAGCAGCGCCAGCGTCGAGATCGCCGCGAGGTCGCCCTTCAGCCCCGTGCGCAGGGCCGAGAAGATGAACACCGGCAGCGTCGAGTTGCCCGCCAGGGCGACGAACTCCGAGATGATCACGTTGTCCAGGCTGAAGGTGAAGGCCAGCAGCCCGCCCGCCAGCACGGCGGGCAGCATCAGCGGCAGCGTCACCTGGCGGAAGGCCGCCAACGGCGACGCGCCCAGGTCGGCGGCCGCCTCCTCCAGCGACTCGTCCAGGCCCGACAGCCGCGCCCGGACGACCAGCGCGACCACCGCCGAGGTGAACACCGAGTGCCCGACGACCAGCCGGGCGAGCCCCAGGTCCAGGTCGATGCGGACGAAGAAGATCAGGTAGGCGATCCCGTCGACGATCTCGGGGATGACCAGGACCAGGAACACGATCGCCAGGAACGGGCGCTGCCACCTGCCCGGCCGCCGGGCCAGCGCGATGCCGGCCAGGCTGCCGAGCACGACCGCCAGGACCGCGGTCAGCGCCGCCACGACCACCGACACCCGCAGCGCCCCGGCGATGCCCTGGTTGCCCAGCGCCACCCCGTACCACTCGGTCCCGAAGCCCTCCCAGATCGCCAGGCGGCGGCCGCTGTTGAACGAGGAGACCACCACGGTGAGGATCGGCAGCCACAGGAACGCATAGACCAGGACCGACCAGCCGCGCAGCAGCGGCGCGCTCGGGTCGCGCCGGCGACCCGGCCGCCGCGGCGCCGCCGCGGTCCGCGCCGCCGGTCCCGTCGCCGCCCGGGTCAGGGCCTCGGTGCTCATGGATGCACCTCAGACGCCGGGCGGCTTCCGAGCGCGGACTCCGACCTTCGTCCTGCGACACTCATGCGGGCACTCCCTCCAGGTCCACGCGCCGCCGGGCCCGCACCACGGTGCGGACCAGCAGCGCCAGCGCGCCCAGCACCAGGACGGTGGCCAGGATCAGCAGGATCAGCGTGATCGCCATGGCGGAGCCCAGCGCCCAGTTCTGCGCGGTGAGGAACTGGCCGGCGACCATGCTGCCCGCCATCAGCCCGCGCGCCCCGCCCAGCACCCGCGGCGTCACGTACTCCCCGCACAGGGGGATGAACACCAGCAGCAGGCCGGTCACGATCCCCGGCATCGCCAGCGGAAGGGTGACCTGGACGAAGGTCCGCACCCTGTCGGCCCCCAGGTCCTTGGCGGCCTCCCGCAGGGCCGGGTCCAGCCGGTCCAGCGCCACGAACAGCGGGAAGACCATGAGCGGCAGGTAGTTGTAGACGACCCCCAGCTGGACCGCCCCGCGGGTGTCCAGCACCTGCAGGGGCCCGGCCAGCAGGCCCACGTCCTGCAGCACCGAGGACAGGGCCCCGTTCGGCGCGAGGATGATCCGCCACGCGAAGGTGCGCAGCAGGAAGCTGGTCCAGAACGGCACGATGACCAGGCCCAGCAGCACCCCCCGCCAGCGCGCGCTGACCCGCGTCGCCAGGAAGTAGGCGAGCGGGAACCCGACCAGCAGGCACAGCAGGGTGCCGGTCAGGGCGACCCGCAGCGTGTCCGCGAAGGTCGCCCCGAACGGCGGCCGCAGCGCCGTGGCGTAGTTGTCCAGCGACAGCCGGTCCAGCCCGATCGAGCTGGCCGACGTGCCGATCGGCGGCTTGTAGCCGAAGCTGTACCAGACGATGACCGCCAGCGGGGCGACGAAGAACCACAGGTACCAGCCCCACGCCGGCAGGGCCAGCGCGGCGCGCGGTGCCCGCAGCCGCGCCATCAGGCCAGGCCCGCCGCGGCCTTCACGTTGTCCAGGATCTGCACGAGGCGGTCCTGCGCCTCGTTGACCTCGCCCGCCACCAGGCGCGCGGTCTCCTCCTCCGTGAAGTAGATGATCTCGCGGCCCTCGAGGTCCTCGGGCAGGAACTCCTCGGTCCCCAGGACCGCGGTGTTGTAGCCGTGGTAGGCGATCTCCTGGGCGGAGACCTCGGGGGCCAGGACGTGGTTGATGAAGGCGTGGGCGGCGTCGGGGTTGGCCGCCGACGACAGGATCGCCCAGTTGTCGATCCAGACCTCGGTCTTGGGCCCGGCCAGGACCCACCGGTAGCGCTCCGGGTCCTCGTTCACCGCGGTGCGCGCGTCGCCGTTCCAGACCTGGGACAGGACGTAGGAGCCCTCGAGCATCGCCGTGGTCGGGTAGGAGTCGAACGCCCGCAGGTGCGGCGCCAGCTCGGCGAGCAGCGCCTGCTCCGCCGCGTCGAGGTCCGCGGGGTCCGTGGTGGTCCAGTCGATGCCCTCGCGCCAGAAGTACATCCCGGCCAGGTCACCAGGCACGTCGAGCACCGACACGTTGCCGCTGACGCCGTCCTGCGCGGCCACGCGGAAGAACGCGGCCCAGTCGGGCACGTCCTCGGTGATCACGCTGGTGTCGTAGATGATCCCGGTCGACCCCCAGTCCTTGACCGCGGTGTAGACGTTGCCCGGGTCCCACGGCTGGTCCAGGAAGGCGGGGTCGAGGTTCTCGAAGTTGGGGATCAGCGACTTGTCCAGCTCGGCGAGCAGCCCGCGCTCGGCCATCAGCGGGATGAACGTGCCGGTCGGCACGACGATGTCGTAGCCGGACGACCCGCCGCCCAGCTCCAGGCGCGCGATGGCGGCCTCGTTGGAGTCGTAGACGTCCAGCGTGACGTTGACGCCGCTGTCGGCGGTGAAGGCGTCGACGGTCGCCGGGTCGGTGTACTCGGCCCAGGTGTAGATGTTGAGGTCGCCCGACCCCCCGCCCCCGCCGCCCGGCGCCGGGGTGGCGCCCGCCTCCGCGGACGGCGACGCGGGCTCGTCCGACGTCCCGCAGGCCGCCAGGGTGGACCCCAGGCCCAGGGCGAGCGCGCTGGTCCCGCCGAGACGCAGCAGCCGCCGCCGCGTGAGCCGCTGTGCCAGCGCCCGCGGCACGAGCAGCCGGAGGTCGTCGCCCCCTGCGTGATGTGTCATCCCCATCCTCCTGTCACGGTGCCTCTTGGAGGACCAGCCCGACCTGGTCCGCTCCGAACACGGTCATCGCATCCACGGTCCACCGGCACCACACCGGGGCGCCGACCTCCAGCCGCGGCGCGTCCTGGCGCGGACGCCGGCTCAGAAGCTCGCGGTCCCCGGGACCGCGCACCACGTACTGCAGGACGTCGCCGAGGTGCGCGACGCCGGCCAGGGTCCCCGGGAGCACGTTGGGCCCGGGTCCCGGGTCGCGGGCCAGCACCTCGACCGACTCCGGGCGCACCGCGGCCAGCGCGGGACCGCCCGGGATCACGCCGTCGCGCACCCGCCCCCCCACCACCGCGTAGCCGTCGCCGGCCACCTGGCGGCCGTCACCCCTGGCGGTGCCCGGCAGGAAGTTCTGCGCGCCGATGAACCCGGCCACGAAGGCGGTCCGCGGGTCGTCGTAGATCCGGTCCGGGTCGGCGAGCTGCTGGATGCGCCCGTCCAGCATCACCGCGATCCGGTCCGACATCGACAGCGCCTCCTCCTGGTCGTGGGTGACGTAGACGAACGTCGTCCCGACCTCGGCCTGGAGGAGCTTCAGCTCGATCTGCATGTCCTGGCGCAGCTTGCGGTCCAGCGCGCCGAGCGGCTCGTCGAGCAGCAGCAGCGCCGGGCGGTTGACCAGCGCCCGGGCCAGCGCGACGCGCTGCTGCTGCCCGCCGGACAGCTGGCGCGGCCGGCGCCCGGCCAGCGCGCTCATGCGCACCATCTCCAGCGCCGCGCCGACGCGCGCGCGGGTCTCGTCGCGCCCGACCTTGCGCTGGCGCAGGCCGAACGCGACGTTCTCGGCCACGGTCAGGTGGGGGAACAGCGCGTAGTGCTGGAACACGGTGTTGACGTCGCGGCGGTAGGCGGGGACCCCGGCCACGTCGACCCCGGCGACGCGGATGACGCCCGCGTCGGCCTCCTCGAAGCCCGCGAGCAGGCGCAGCGTGGTGGTCTTGCCGCACCCGCTGGGGCCCAGCAGCGACAGGAACTCACCCGCCTCGACGGCCAGCGACAGGTCGTCGACGGCGGTCACGGCGCCGAAGCGCTTGGTGACGCCCTCGAGCTCCACCGACCCGGCCCGGGTGGCGGCGATGGTCGCGTCGACGTGCGGCACGGTGGTGGTCATGGGTGGGACGCCGGGCTCATGCGCGGAAGACCTCCCTGCCCGCCAGCCAGGTGCCCAGGACGGGGATCCCGGCGACGGCGGGCGGCTCGACGGTGGCGGGATCGGTGGCGAGCAGGCAGGCGTCGGCGCGCGCGCCGGGGACCAGGGTCCCGGTGCCGGGCTCCTCGAACGCCTGGTGCGCGGTGCCGGTGGTGTAGGCGGCCAGGGCCTGCTCCAGGGTCAGCCGCTGGTCGGGGGTCCAGCCCTCCGGCGGCTCGCCGTCGGCGGTCTGGCGCGTGACCGCGACCGCGATGCCCTCGAGGGGCACGACCGAGGAGACCGGCCAGTCGCTGCCGAAGCTGATCAGCGAGCCGGACCGCAGCAGCGCGCCCATCGGGTACTGCCACGCGCTGCGCTCCGGCCCCAGGCGCGGCTCGGTCAGCTGGGTCATGACGCCGTTGCGCTGGGCCCACAGCGGCTCGAAGTTCGCGACCACGCCGAGCTGCGCGAAGCGCGGCAGGTCGTCGGGGTGCACGAGCTGGGTGTGCGCGGTGACCGGGCGGCGGTCGCGGGGGCCGTTGCGGGCGGCGGTCGCCGCCACCGCGTCGAGGGCCGCGCGCACCGCGGCGTCCCCGATGGCGTGGAGGTGCGCCTGGAACCCCTCGGCGTCGACCGCTGCGACGGCCTCGGCCAGCTCGCCGGCTTCCCAGTTGGGCAGGCCGTGGCTGTGCGGGTCGTCGGTGTAGGGGTCCAGCAGTGCGCCGGTCCCGGCCTCGATGATCCCGTCGGCGAAGAACTTCACCGTCGTCGCGCGGACCTGCCCGCCGCCGCGGCGCGCGGCCTCCCGGCGCGCGTCGAGCAGGAACTCGCGCTGCTCGCGCCAGCGGTCGGGGCGCACCAGCAGCGCCAGCTCGCCGCGCAGCGGCAGCGGCCCCGCCTCGGCCAGGCCCAGCCAGGCCTCGACCTCGTCCGGGCCGCACCAGGCCTCCAGGCCCCAGACCAGGCCCGCCGCGGCCATCTCGTCCAGGGCGCGGCGCAGCGCCTCGCGGCGGTCGGCGGCCGTGGGCGGCGGGACGACGGGGGCCATCAGCTCGCGGGCGGCCTCCAGCAGCGTCCCCATCGGGCTGCCGTCGGGCCGGCGCACGATCGCCCCGCGCGGCGGGTCCGGCGTCGCCGCACCGATGCGGGCCGCCGCCAGCGCCCGCGAGTTCACCCACATCACGTGGCCGTCGCTGGCGGTCAGCACCACCGGCCGGTCCGCGACCACCGCGTCGAGGTCGGCGGCGTCGAAGCAGCCGCCGGGCGCCAGCGTGGGGTCGTAGCCCTTGCCGACCACCACCGGGAGGTCGGGGTGGGCGCGGGCGAAGTCGGCGACCCGGGTGGTCAGCTCCGCGATCGTCGTGGCGCCCACCAGCGGGACCCCGGACAGCTGCAGCCCGGCGTGGAGCGGGTGGACGTGGCCGTCGCGGAACGCCGGGACCAGGCAGCCGCCGGCAAGGTCGACGGTGGCCGCCCCCGGCCCGACCGCGTCCGGGGCGTGGTCGCCCACGGCCAGGACCCGACCGTCCCGCACCGCCACCGCGCCCGCACGCGGCTCCTCGGGGTTGCCGGTCCACACCGACCCGCCCCGGAAGAGCACGTCACCCACGTGTTCGCCCTCGAATCCTGCGCCCCGTTGCCCGCGGGGGTTGTCGCGTCATGTTGCACGATGCGGCGTTCTACCGCCCCCCCATTACGGGGACATCACGACCCCCAGAAGTGACCAGTCGGGCGATGGCGCCGGCCAGGACCTCCACGCAGCGGTCCACGTCGGCGAGGTCGATCACCAGCGGCGGGCAGAAGGCGACCGTCGACGTGCCGATGGGCCGGGCGATGACGCCGTCGGCGAGCATCGCGTCGCGCAGCGCCACGGCGTCCTGGCCGGGGTGCAGGCCGACCGCCCGCACCGCGCCGTCGCCGCGCGCCTCCGCGACCAGCCCGTCGGCGGCGAGCGCGTCCAGCCCGGCGCCGAGGCGGTCCCCGACCACGGTGGCGCGCTCCACCAGCCCCTCGCGCTCGGTGATGGCCAGCGCGGCGAGCCCCGCCGCGCAGGCCGCGGGGTGCCCGCTGTAGGTGTGCCCGGTGCGCAGGACCAGCTCCGGGTCGCCCTCCAGCGCCGCGCGCACCCGCGCGCCGACCAGCACCCCGCCGAGCGGCTGGTAGCCGGAGGTCACCGCCTTGGCGAAGGTCACCAGGTCCGGCGTCACGCCGTAGCGCTGCGCCCCCCACCAGGTCCCCAGGCGGCCGAACCCGCAGATGACCTCGTCGAGGACGAGCAGCGCCCCGTGCCGGTCGCACAGCTCGCGCAGGCCGGTCAGGTAGCCGGGCGCGGGCGGGTGGACCCCGCCGGCCCCGACCACCGGCTCGGCGACGACCGCGGCGATGCGCTCGCCGTGCTCGGCGAACAGCGCGGCGGTCGCCTCCAGGTCGTCCTTGCCGACCTGCACGACGTCGCCGACCAGCGGGCCGACGCCCGCGCGGTTGGGCGGCAGGCCGGTCAGGGTGGTGGCCCCGTAGGTGACCCCGTGGTAGCTGGGCGTCCGGCTGACCACCAGCGTGCGCCCGGGCCGCGCGAGGCGCGCGAGCTTCAGGGCGCTGTCCACGGCCTCGGACCCGCCGCTGGTGAGGAACACCCGCGCGCCGGGCATCGGCGCCAGGCCGGCGAGGAGCTCGGCGAGCGCCTCGGCCGGCGGGTTGGTGAAGCGCTCGAACAGGTGGAACGCATCGAGGGTCCGCAGCTGGCCGGCGACGGCGTCGGCGATCTCGGTCCGCCCGTGGCCCACGTTGCAGTACCACAGGCTGGCCATGGCGTCGACGTAGCGGCGGCCGGCGTCGTCCCACACGTGGGCGCCCGAGCCCCGGACGATGCGCAGGTAGTCGGTGCGGGCGGGCCGGGCGAAGGGATGCAGGAGGGCGGGGACCGCGGGCGCGGTCATCCCGCCCCCTCCCCGGCCGCGCCCTCCAGGGCGGCCCGCACGATCGGGTGGACGATGCGCCCGCCGGCGACGTTGAGCGCCTGGGCCAGCTCCGCGTCGTCCTCCGAGCCGCGCGGGTCGCGGGCCAGGCGGCGCAGGCGCGGCGCGACCGCGGCCGACAGCGCGCGGCTGGCGGTCCGCGGGTACTGGCCGGGGACGTTGGTGACGCAGTAGTGCACGACGCCGTGCTCGACGTAGACGGGGTCCGACAGGCTGGTGGGGCGCGCGGTCGCGACGCATCCGCCCTGGTCGATGGCCAGGTCGACGATCACCGACCCGGGGCGCATGCCGCGCACGTGCTCCTCGGTGACCACGATCGGGGCGCGCGCGCCGGGCACCAGCGCGCCGCCGACGACCAGGTCCGCGTCGGCCACCGCCTCGCCCACGCCCGCCTCCGACGAGGCCAGCGACCCGTCGACGACGCCCTCCATCACCGCGGTGCGCAGCCGGTCGAGGTCGACGTCGACGCCCATCACGTAGGCGTCCAGGCCCTTGGCCCCGCGCGCCGCCATGGTCCCGACGTGGCCCAGGCCGATGACGACGACCTTGGCGGGGGGCACGCCCGCCGCCCCGCCGAGCAGCGTGCCGGCCCCGCCCTGGTGCGACGACAGGTGGTAGGCGCCGACGATCGGGGCGACGCGGCCCGCGATCTCCGACATCGGCGCGAGCAGGGGCAGCTGGCGGCCGGTGCCCAGGGTCTCATAGGCGTAGGCGCGCACGCCCGAGGCGACCAGGGCCCGGGTCAGCTCCGGCTCGGCGGCCAGGTGCAGGAACGTGAACAGCGTCAGGTCCTCGCGGAAGTGCGGGTACTCCGACGGCTGCGGCTCCTTGACCTTGACGACGAGCTCCTGCGCCCAGGCGTCGGCGGCCTCGGGGACGATGTCGGCCCCGGCGTCCTTGTAGTCGCCGTCGGAGAAGCCCGCCCCGACGCCCGCGCCGGCCTGGACGGCGACGGAGCAGCCGGAGCGCACGATGTCGGTGACGGCGATGGGGTCCAGCGCGATGCGCCGCTCCCCGTCCTTGACCTCCGCGGGCAGCCCGACGCTCGTCATGGGTGCACCTCAGGCGCCGGGCGGCTCTCGCTCAGGGACCGCTTCGCGGACGTCATCGGGTGCACCTCAGGCGCCGGGCGGCTCTCGCTCAGGGACCGCTTCGCGGACGTCATCGGGTGCACCTCAGGCGCCGGGCGGCTCTCGCTCAGGGACCGCTTCGCGGACGTCACAGGGCGCCACCGCCCTCGGGAGCGGTGGGGCCGGACTCGGTGGGGCGGGCCGGGGCGGGGGCCCCCGGGGTGCCGTGCATCCGCGCGGTCGCCTCGCCCAGGACCTGGTCCAGGATCGACACGAGCTCGCCGAGCACGCTGCGGTCGGCGACCAGCGGCGGGCTGATCTGGATGACGGGCTCGTCGCGGTCGTCCGCGCGGCAGATCAGCCCCAGCTCCAGCAGCCGGGCCGACAGGAACCCGCGCAGGAGGTCCTCGGACTGCTGCTCGGTGAACAGGACCTTGCGCTCGCGGTCGGCGACCAGCTCCAGCGCCCAGAAGTAGCCGGTCCCGCGCACGTCGCCGACGATCTCGTGGCGGGCCTGGAGCTCGCGCAGCTGGTCCCCGAGCCAGTGCTCGTTGCGCTGCACGTTGCCCAGGACGTCCTCCTTCTCGAAGACGTCGAGGTTGGCCAGCGCCACCGCGCACGACACCGGGTGCCCGCCCCAGGTGGCCCCGTGGTTGAACATCGTCGCCGGGCCGGTGCTGAGCGCGTCGCCGATCCGCCGCGAGAACCCCATCCCCGCCAGCGGCGCGTAGGCCGACGTCACGCCCTTGGCGAAGGTGATGATGTCGGGGACGACGTCGTAGCGCTCGGCGCCGGTCCACGTCCCCAGCCGCCCGAAGGCGCAGATGACCTCGTCGGAGACCAGCAGGATGCCGTAGCGGTCGCAGATCGACCGGACCTGCTGCAGGTAGCCCGGCGGCGGGGTGAAGCACCCGCCGGCGTTCTGCACCGGCTCCAGGAAGATCGCGCTGATCTTGTCCGGCCCCTCCGCCAGGACGATGCGCTCCAGCGCCATGGCGCACGACAGGTCGCACGGCGCGCAGTTGGGGCTGGACTGGCAGCGGTACTGGTTGGTGTTGGGGCCGTGGAAGTGGCCGGGCATCAGCGGCTCGTACGGCGCGCGGGCGCCGGGCAGGCCGGTCACCCCGAGCGCCCCCAGCGTGGTCCCGTGGTAGCTGTACGCCCGCGAGATGATCTTGTAGCGGCCGGGCTCGCCGTTGGCCGCGTGGTACTGGCGGGCCAGCTTGATCGCCGCCTCGACCGCCTCGGACCCGGAGTTGACGAAGAAGAAGTGGTCCAGGTCGGCGGGGAAGCGGTCGGCCAGCGCGGCGGCCAGGTCGATCGCGGGCTGGTGCGCGGTGGCCCAGTTGGTCGCGAACGGCAGCTTGGCCATCTGCTCGGCGGCCGCCGCCGGCATCTCGGGCCGGCCGTAGCCGACCTGGACGCAGAACAGCGCGGACAGCCCGTCCAGGTAGCGCTTGCCCGCGGTGTCCCACACGTAGCAGCCCTCGCCGCGGTCGATCACCGGGACCGAGGGGTTGGGCCCGCGCCAGTCCGCGGTGCGGGTGAAGTGCAACCAGAGGTTGCCGTCCGCCAGTGACGCGCCGTCCATGGTCAGTCCCTTCCCTACACGTCGAGCGCGTGCATCACGTGCTTGACGCGGGTGTAGTCCTCGAAGCCGTAGACCGACAGGTCCTTGCCGTACCCGGAGTGGCGGAACCCGCCGTGGGGCATCTCCGCCACCAGCGGGATGTGGGTGTTGATCCACACGCACCCGAAGTCCAGGCCCCTGGCCATGCGCAGCGCGCGCCCGTGGTCGCGGGTCCAGACGCTTGAGGCCAGCCCGTACTCCACGCCGTTGGCCCACGCCAGCGCCTGGTCCTCGTCGGTGAAGCGCTGGACGGTGATGACGGGCCCGAAGACCTCGGTCTGGATCATCTCGTCGTCCTG
Source organism: Egibacteraceae bacterium (assembly GCA_030447925.1). Lineage (GTDB taxonomy): Bacteria > Actinomycetota > Nitriliruptoria > Euzebyales > Egibacteraceae > JAUJNX01. The sequence continues at coordinate 23,320 of JAUJNX010000013.1, forward strand.
GCGCAGGCCGGCGACGACGGTCGGAGCGTAGAAGTAGCCGTCGCCCTGGGGCCGGGACCCGCCGGTGACGACCTCGGCGTGGCCGGGCGCGCGCTCCAGGAAGCCCGCGACGCGCGCGAGCTGGTCGGCGTTGTTGAGCGGGCCGTAGTCGACGCCCTCCTGGTCCGGCGGCCCGGTGCTCGTGCCGCGCGCCTGCTCGGCGAGCGCGGCCAGGAAGTCGTCGTGGATGCCCGGCCCGGCCAGCACCCGGGTCGCGGCGGTGCAGTCCTGGCCGGCGTTGAAGTAGCCGGCGGCGGCGATGCCCGCCGCGGCGGCCTCCACGTCGGCGTCGTCGAACACGACGACCGGGGCCTTGCCGCCCAGCTCCAGGTGCACGCGCTTGAGGTCGCCGGCCGCGGCCTGCGCGACCTCCCGGCCGGCGCGCACCGACCCGGTGATCGACGCCATCGCGGGGATCGGGTGGGTCACCAGGGCGCGGCCGGTGTCGCGGTCGCCGGTGACGACGTTGAAGACCCCCGGGGGCAGGAACTCGGCCATGATCTCGGCCATCAGCAGCGTCGACACCGGCGTGGTGTCCGACGGCTTCAGCACGACGGTGTTGCCCGCCGCGATCGCCGGCGCCCACTTCCAGACCGCCATCATCATCGGGTAGTTCCAGGGGGTGACCTGGGCGCAGACCCCGACGGGCTCGCGGCGCACGTAGGAGGTGTGCCCCGCCAGGTACTCCCCCGCCCCGCGGCCCTCGAGCAGGCGCGCCGCACCGGCGAAGAAGCGGATCTGGTCGACCATCGGAGGGAGCTCCTCCTGCATGGTCAGGGCGAACGGCTTGCCGGTGTTGCGGACCTCGGCGCGGACCAGCTCCTCGCCCCGCGCCTCCAGCGCGTCGGCGATGCGCAGCAGCGCGAGGCTGCGGGCCGACGGGGTCGCGTCGCGCCAGCCGGGGAACGCCCTGGCCGCGGCCCGCACGGCGGCGTCCACGTCCCGGGGGCCGGAGACCGGCGCCTCGGCGAACGGCTCCGCCGTCGCGGGGTCCACCAGCGGCGCGCTGCGCCCGTCCTGCGCGTCGGTGTACCCGCCGTCCACGAAGTTCTGCAGCGCACGCATCTGCGCACCGTAGTGAATCCAGGGTGCCGGTGTCCTCGGACATCGGGACCACCGCTGCCCCTCGAGTTTGCCATCTGGCCAACGGTGGATGAACGGCGACTCATCTATCCGGTCACCGGGTACGTTCCCCGATAACCATTGAGGAGGGGACGGGGCATGGCAGAGGCAGCGCTGCGCCGGACCGAGGTCGTGCACGGCCTGGACGAGGACACGGCCGCGCGGTCCTGGGAGCTCTACGTCGAGGCGTTCACGCCGCTGGTGCCGCTCACCGCGCATCCGCACCTGCTGCACCGCCAGGAGTTCCTGGACCTGGTCCGCCACCCGCGCGTCGAGTCGTACCTGCTCCGCGACGACGACGGGGCCCTGATCGGCCAGGCGTCGCTGACCAACGACCTCACCCTCATCCCCTGGATCAGCCCGGCCTTCTACCGGCGGCGCTGGCCCGAGGCCGCGGCCGAGGGCCGGCTGCACTTCATGGCGTTCCTGTTCGTCGCACCGCGGTTCCAGCGTCACGGCCTGCTGGGCCCCCTGGCCCGGGAGGCTGCGCGCCCCCTGGCGGACCGGCGGGCGGTCCTCGGCTTCGACGTGTGCGAGTTCAACGACGCGCAGCTCTCCTTCACCCGGATTCTGGACGAGGAGGTGGCGAGGCTCGGGGCGGGGCACGACATCGCCGTCATCGACGTGCAGCGCTTCTACGCGGTCACCTTCGACGGCACCCCGGTGATGACCGCCAGGACCTGATCGACGGGCAGCGGCCTGGCGTAGAGGTAGCCCTGCGCGACGTCGCAGCCCAGCGCGCGCAGGTGGTCGCGCTGGACCTCGGTCTCGACGCCCTCCGCGACGACCTCGAGCCCGAGGGCGTGAGCCATGGCCAGCACCGCCGCGACGATGGCCTCGTCGTCGCGGTCCTCGCCCAGCCCGTCGACGAAGGCCCGGTCGATCTTCACCTGGTTGACCGGGAACTTCTTGAGGTAGCGCAAGGACGAGTAGCCGGTCCCGAAGTCGTCGACCGACAGGCGGGCGCCCAGCGCGCGCAGGGCGTGGAGGCGCTCCAGGATGACGTCGGAGTCCTCCACCAGCGCCGACTCGGTGATCTCCAGCGTCAGCGCCCAGCCCGGCAGCCCCGTCTCGACGAGGACGCAGCGCACCAGGTCCACGAAGGCCGGGTCGCGCAGCTGGCGGGCCGCGACGTTGACCGAGACCCTGAGGTGTTGGGCCGCCGGTGACGACGCGCGCCACTCGGCCAGCTGGCGCGCGGCGCGGCGCAGGACCAGCGCGCCGACCGGCAGGATGAGGTCGGTGTCCTCGATGACGGGGAGGAACATCCCCGGCGGGACCAGGCCGTGCCCGGGCCGCTCCCAGCGGACCAGCGCCTCGAAGCCGACCGGCGTCTCGTCGGCGAGACGGATGACGGGCTGGTAGTGGACCACCAGCTCGCCGCGCTCCAGCCCGGCGCGCAGGGCGCGCTCGGTGTCCAGGCGCTGGGCCACGACCTGGCGCATGGCGGGCTCGAACAGCAGCCAGCGGTTGCGGCCCTCGCCCTTGGCCTGGTACATCGCGACGTCGGCGTCGCGGATCAGGTTCTCCGGTGTCGCCCCCGGCCCCGACAGGCCGGAGTGGGTGACGCCGATCGAGGCACCGATCACCACTTCGCCCGGGTTGAGGAGGAACGGCTCCAACAGGGCTGCCCGCACCCGCTCGGCCACCGACGGCAGCTCGGCGTCGGGATCCGTCACCGATCGCACCAGGACGAACTCGTCGCCACCCACGCGCGCCAGGGTCTCGCCCTCCCCAATGGCGGCGGCGAGCCGGCGCCCGACCGCCACGAGCAGTTCGTCGCCCAGCGAGTGGCCCCAGGTGTCGTTCACCCGCTTGAAGCCGTCGAGGTCCACGAACAGGACCGCCACCACCTCGGGGGCCCGGGCCGGGTGCTGGAGCGCGTCGTCGATGCGGGCGACCAGCAGCCTGCGGTTGGGCAGCCCGGTCAGGGGGTCGTGCGTCGCCTGGTGGGCCAGGCGCTGCTCGGACGCCGCGTGCTGGTTGACCGCGCGGACGGTGCGCACGTATGCGACCCCCGCGAGCAGCAGGATGCTGATGCCGACCACGACGCGGTCACCCAGGGAGGCGATGGGGCGCAGTAGGACGAGCAGGGCGGGCGCCCCGAACGCCAGCGTGACGGTGAGCAGCCGCCAGCGCGACAGGGGCCGCGCGACCGCCGGGGACGGCTCGGTGATGACGCGCACCGACGGGTGCAGGACGGCGCCGCCCGCCAGGCCGACGGCGACCAGGTAGCTCCCGTCGGCCAACCGGGTCGAGACGGCGTGGCCGGCCGCGTTCAGCGCCCAGAGCAGATCACCGGTCAGGGTCAGCGACAAGGTGCCCAGCAGCAGCAGCAGCGAGGGGATGCGCTGGGCCCGCGCCAGTGCGAGGCGCACCAGGAGGAACAGCGCGACCACGTCCAGGAGGGGGAACAGGTTGGCGGTCAACCGGTACAGCAGTGGCGTGGGCGCCGCGAGCGTCGGGGACAGCAGCAGGACCCACAGCGCGGCCGCCGCCGCGACGGTCACGAGCAGGCCGTCGGCCAGCGCCCCCTCGCGCGTCCCGTCGCCGGCCGCCCGGACCAGCAGCAGCAGCCAGGCGAAGATGAGGCCGTAGACGACCAGGCCGACGGCGTCCGCGGGCAGGGACCCACCGGTGTCCGGGTCGCCCGTCACGCCGCGGACGACCGTGCCGACCGCGGAGACGAGCTGGATGACCATGAGCAGGTTCCACGGCGTCCGGGAGGAGGGCCGGTTGCGGCGCGCGCCGACCTCCATCGCGCCGACGCTGAGCACCGCCCCCGCGACGTAGAGGGCCGGTGTGCCCGTCGCCAGGAAGGACACGGCGATCATCCCCACCGCAGCGAGGTAGCACCAGACGAGCCCGACCGGCACGGGACCACCGCGCGGCCTCGCGGTCAGCACGGCGCTGGCGGGCATGGAGCAGGTCTCGGCGCATCGGGAGCCGATCTTTTGCCCTAATGGGGCGAATCCCCCGATCGGGGGAGGTCAGCCGCGCGCGAGCAGCGCCTGCTCCAGCTGGCCGACGAGATCCCGGCCCCGGCCGTCGGGCTCGGCCTCGGTGAGGCACGCCGACACGACCGCGGCGAGGGTCTGGCCGGCGGCGAGCACGTCGGCGTCGCCCACGGCCTGCTCGGCGTAGAGGTCGAGCACGCCCGCCACGTCGTCGCCCCGCCACACCGGGAAGCTGGCCGCGGCGGTCACCCCGGTCGCGGCCGCGGTGTCGGCGAACGCCGCCCAGTCGCCCGCCCGGTCGCGGACACGGTGCTCGACCAGGGCGCGGCCGGCGGCGGCGGCCTCCAGCGCCGGCCCCGCCGACGCGCGCACCTGGGCCTGGGCCAGCGCCAGCGCGCGACCGTCGGAGCCGGCCACCAGCGGTGCGAGCCCGCTGGGGTCGCGCAGCAGGACCGCCGCCCCGGCCGCGCCCAGGGCGGCGCCGAGCGCGGCGACGTCGGCCGCCAGCTCACGCAGCTGCGGCCCGGTCAGGCGCAGCCCGTCGCGGTCGCCGTGCGCCGCGTGCAGGAGCCACCGGACGGTCGCGTGCCCGTGCAGGTCGCGGGCGACCGACAGCGTCGCGCGGACGGGGACCGGGGCGCCGGCGGGGGGCACCAGGGCGAAGCGGACGTCGTGGGGGCCGGTGCGCAGCGGCGCGGCCAGGGCCCCCTCGACCGCGGGGCGGTCGGCGGGGTGCACCAGCTCGGCGAGCCGCCGCCCGACGACCCAGGCCGCCCGGGACCCCATCAGGCCCCCCGCGCGGTCGCTGGCCAGGAGCACCAGCCCGCCGCGGTCGGTCACCAGGTAGGGCTGTGGCGCGGCGCGGAACAGGTCGGCGTAGCGCAGCCCCTCGGCCCGGGTGCGCTCCTCGACCCGGGCGAGGTCCTCGAGCTGGTGGAGGCGCTCCAGGTGCTCGGCCTCGAGCTCGTCGAGCGCGTGCAGGAGCTCGGACACCGCCACGGGCACGGGGCCCGCGACGCGCCCGCTCAGCGGCCCGGCCAGCAGGGCGTCCAGGCGGGCCCGCACGGCCGTGAGACCCGCCGTCGTCCCGTCGACCACGCCTGCGGCCTCCCCCCGATTGGTCCTGTTTCTAACCTTCGAGCAGTATGACCTCGTAGTGACGGTCGCGCTACGCAGGGAGAGGTGGTCGGGCGGCCGGGTGCGGTCAGGGCGTGAGGGGGCCACGGCGGGCCCGTTCGAGCAGGTCGATCACCACCGCGTCGTCGAGCTGGCGGAAGTCGTCGTACCAGCGGCCCACCGCCCCGAACTCGGGCGGCGAGGACAGGCAGACGACCAGGTCGGGGCCGTCCGCCAGCCGCGCCGCCGCGTCCGGCGCGCACACCGGCGCGGCGAACACCAGCCGCGCGGCGCCGCGCCGGCGCAGCGATGCCAGGGCGGCCCGGGCGGTGACGCCGGTCGCCAACCCGTCGTCCACGACGACCGCCGTGCGCCCCGCCAGCGGGGTCATGGGGCGGTCACCGCGGTAGGCGCGCACCCGGCGGTCCAGCTCGGCGCGCTCGACCGCCGCCAGCGCCTCGATGTCGGCGGGGGTCAGGCGCAGCGCGGCCACGGCGGGCTCGTCGAGCACGACCACCCCGCCCTCCGCCACCGCGCCGATGCCCAGCTCCGGGCGGCCGGGGGCGCCGAGCTTGCGGGCGATGGCGACCTCGAGCGGCGCGCCCAGGACCCGGGCGACCTCGAAGCCGATCGGCACCCCGCCGCGCGGCAGCGCGACGACGACCGGCGACGCGAGCCCCAGGTCGCCCAGGCGCCCCGCGAGCAGCCGGCCGGCCGCGCGCCGGTCCGGGTACCGCATCAGGCAGATGTGCCCCCGCAGGGGAAGTGTCACGCCCCCGCCCGCCGGTGGCCATCGGGCATTCACCCGGGCTTTCGGGCACGATGACGCGGGAGCGGGTGCGGGCATGGGAGGGCTGGCGCGGTGGGCTACCGGCGCTTCGTGGCGATCGGTGACAGCTTCACGGAGGGGCTGGACGACCTGCTGCCGACCGGCGCCTACCGCGGCTGGGCGGACCGGCTCGCGGCCCGCCTGGCCGCCGCGCAGCCCGGTCTCGGCTACGCCAACCTGGCGGTCCGCGGGCAGAAGGCGGCGCAGATCCGCACGCACCAGGTGGAGACCGCCCTGCGCCTGAAGCCCGACCTCGTGACCGCCGTGGTCGGGCTCAACGACTTCGTGCGCCCCGGGTTCGAGCCGCGGCGCTTCCGCACCGCGGTCGACGAGACCTTCGCGGCGCTGACCGACAGCGGCGCCACGGTCGTGACCGCCACCCACCCCGACGTGGCCCGGCTGCTGCCGCTGGCCCGCCCGCTGCGCGCGAAGGCCCAGGCGATCAACGAGGTGATCCGCGATCGGGCGCAGGCCCGCGGGGCCCTGCTGCTGGACTGGTGGGAGGACCCCCTGACCGTCGACCGGGGCCGCTGGAGCCCCGATCGCCTCCACCCCAACGCGGCGGGCCACGAGCTGCTGGCCAGCAGCGCCGCGGGCCTGCTGGGCATCGAGCCGTCCCGGGGCGGGGAGCCCCCGCCCGCCGCGGTCCCGTCGCCGACCGTGGCGGACCTCGTCTGGCTGCTGCGCACCGGCGCGCCGTGGATGCTGGAGCGGCTGCTGCGCCGGGCCCTGGGCCGGGCGCACCTCGACCGCGTCGCCAAGCGCCCGTTCCTGCTGCCGGTGGACGGCGACGTGCCGTGGGAGGAGCGCTGGGAGCTGGCGTGAGGGGCGGCGTCAGCCGCCCGCGACCAGCTGGGTGACGTCGACCGGGCCGGCCAGCTGGATCGCGCCGCTCGCGACCGTCGCCTGCTCCAGGGTCGCCCCCGCCGGCAGGCCCGCCAGCGGCACCACGAACTCGCGGCCGTCGAGGCCCGGCAGCGGGGCGTTGGCCAGGGTGAGGACCAGGGCGCCGTCGCGGGCGCCGACCAGCAGGTCGGCGGTGAACCCCCCGACGGCCAGCTGGAGCCGGTCGTCCAGGATCTGCACCTGGCCGAGCTCGCTGGCCTGGGTGGCCAGCGCCTGCACCGCCTCCTGGTCCACGGCGGCGGTGAAGCGCCCGGACTCGGCGGTCAGCACCTCGGGGTTGCCCTGCAGCGCCTCGGGCAGGCGCACGTCGCTGAGGGTGACGTCGACCCGGGACAGCTGCAGCGGCCCGCCACCCTGCAGCGGCACGTCGGTCGCCGACACGATCGCGGTGGGCACGCCGGTGTCGGCCAGCAGGCGGGCGGTGACCGGCCAGCCGTCCAACGCCACCGTCGCCGGGGCCCCGATCTGGCGGCTGACGCGCGCGCCGGCCTCGCGCTCGATGTAGGACGTCAGCGCCAGGTCACCGGCCACGACCAGGACGGCGAGCGCGACGAACAGTGCCAGGATCCAGCGCATCGCGGGACACCATAGCGAAGGCCCCCGGACGGGGGAGGTGGGAGGGGCCATGGGAGAGCACGACACGGCGGTGCTGGGGGTGGACCTGGGGACGACCAACGCGAAGGCGGCCGCCTACGGGCTGGACGGGGAGCGCCTGGCCCACCACGACGTCGAGGTGCCGCTGGCGGCCGCCGACGACGACCGCGCCGAGCAGGACCCCGACGCGATCCTGGCCGCCGCGGTCCAGGTGATCGCCGCGGTCGCCGCGGACCTGCGCCGCCAGGGACGGCGGGTTGCCGGGGTCGGCTTCAGCGGCGCGATGCACTCGCTGCTGGCCGTCGACGGCGCCGGGCGGCCCCTGACCCCGGCGCTGCTCTGGGCCGACAACCGGGCGGCGGACCAGGTCACCGAGATCCGGCGCCTCACCGTCCCGGGGGCGCTGACCGCGCGCACCGGGACGCCGCTGCACCCCATGACCCCGCTCGCCAAGCTGCGCTGGTACGCCGAGGTCGCGCCCGACGTCGCGGCTCGGGCGGCGCGGTGGATGTCGCTGAAGGAGTACGTCCTGCTGCGCCTCACCGGCGCCGCGGTCGTCGACCACTCGATCGCGTCGGCCACGGGGCTGTTCGCCATCGCCGCGCGGGACTGGGACCCCGAGGCCCTCGCCCTGGCCGGCGTGGACCGCGACCACCTCTCCACCCTGGTCCCGACCCGCACGGTGCTCGCGCTCACCCCCGCCGCGGCCGGGCAGGTGGGGCTGCCCGAGGACGTCCCGATCGTGGTGGGCGCGAGCGACGGCCCCCTGGCCAACCTGGGCACCGGCGCGATCGAGCCGGGCGTCGCCAGCCTGACCATCGGCACCAGCGGCGCGGTGCGCGTGCGGGTCGACCGGCCGCGCGGGGACGCCGCCGGGCGGTTGTTCTGCTACGCGGGCGCGGGCCCGGACGACTGGGTGGTCGGCGGCGCGGTCAGCAACGGCGGGCTGGTCCTGAAGTGGGCGCGCGACCACCTGTTCCCCGACCTCAGCGCCGCCGCCCGGGCCGGCGGCGAGGACCCCTACGACGTGATCGACCGGCTGGCCGCGGGCGTGGCCCCCGGGGCGGGGGGCCTGCTGTTCCTGCCCCACCTCGTCGGCGAGCGGGCGCCGCGCTGGGACCCCGACCTGCGCGGCGCACTGGTCGGGCTGACGGTGCGCCACGGCCGCGACCAGGTCCTGCGCGCCCTGATGGAGGGCGTGGTGCTGCACCTGGCCACCGTGGTGGGGGCGATGGCGGCGGCCGGCCACCCGCCCCGGGCGATCCGCGCGTCCGGCGGGTTCACCGCATCCGACCTGTGGCTGGGCATCGCCGCCGACGTCCTGGGCGTGCCGCTGACCGTCCCGCGCCGGGCGGAGGGGTCGGGCTTCGGCGCGGCGCTCGTGGCCATGGGCGCGCTGGGGCTGGCCGACCCGGACGCGCTCGCCCTCGCGGTCACCCGCGACGCGCGCACCGTGGTGCCCGACGCGGCCCGGGCCGACCGGTACCGCCGCGTGCTGGCCGTCTACGAGGACCTGGAGGCAGCGCTCGCGCCGATCTTCCCCGTGCTTGACGACCTGTAGAGGCCGGACGCCGACGGGGCCCGCGCGATGTCCGCGCGGGCCCCGTCGGTGCAGCGTCGGTCTAGGAGGAGAGGTTCTCGCGGGCCTGCTGGGCCTCGCCCTGCACGTGCTGTGCGGAGCTGGTGGCGTCGTCGCGGGTGCGCTCGACGCCCTCCTGCGCGGTCTGCTTGACCGACTCGGCCGCCTGCTGAGCGGCCGGCTGCAGGGCGTCCTTGGCCTCCTGCGCGACCTGCTGGACCTGCTGCTTGGCCGGCTCCTCGAAGCGGTCGCGCAGGGCCTCCGCGGCCTGCTGCTCGGGCTGGGTCGAGGGCAGCAGCGACGCGAGCAGGAGCCCGCCGCCGAAGGCGATGAGGCCGGCGGCGAGCGGGTTGCCCCGCGCCTGGGCCATCGCCTGGTCGGGGGCGCCGGCCAGGGTCTGGCGGGCGGAGTCCACCGCCGAGCCGGCCCGGTCGGTCAGCCCGGAGGCCGTGTCCGAGAGGCCGGAGCCACCCCCGCTGGGGGTGTACTCGTCGACGGTGCCCATCACGCGCTCGCGCACGCTCTGGATGCCGCCGCGGACCTTGTCGACCTGCCGCTCCGCGATGCGCGACGGGGTGACCTTGTCCTCGATGTCCTCGAGCGTCTCACCCAGGCCCTGCCGGGTGCGCTCGATCTCGCGCCGGATCTCGTCCGGGTCCTGACTCATGGCCTGCGCTCCTTGATGGTCTGCGCGTCTTCCTTGAGGGTTTCCATCGTCTGCTCGGGCTTGGGGTTGACCGTCTGCAGCCGCTTGCGACCGCTGACGAACAGCAGGCCGCCGACGGCCGCCAGCACGATGCCGACGATCAGGAAGCCCAGCGAGAAGCTGTCGAGCAGCTCCGCCAGCAGGTAGGCGAGCGAGAACGCCAGGAGCGCGAGGCCCCCGAGCGCGAACACGCCCGCCGCCGCCAGCATCCCCGCCGCCTGGCCGGCCTTGGAGGCCTCCTGGCGGATCTCGGCGGTGGCCAGCTGCACCTCCTGCCGGAACAGGGTGGACAGCTGGTTGGTCATGTCCGAGAACAGCTCGCCCAGCGACCGGTCGTTGCCGGACGCGTCCTGCTCGAAGCCGAACGACGAGCTGGACGAGCTCATCGGCGATCCCCGGCGTCGTAGTCGCCGCGCCCGTAGACGGGGTCGGCGGTGGTGCCGGTGTCGGCGAACGCGTCGTCGGCCAGGGCGGCGTCCTCGCCGGCGACCGGCAGGGACGTCTCCGTCACGGAGCCGGTGCCGACCGCGGTGCTGAAGCCGGTCGTCGAGGTCTCGTACGGCGAGGTGCCGTAGTCGGTCGACGGGCGGTAGTCCACGCCGGTGTCGTAACCGGTGGTCGTGGTGGCGTAGGTCGGGCCCGTGCCGGTGTAGCCGGTCGAGTAGCTCTGGTCCGGCGTGGCCGCGTCGCGCGCGCCGCGGAGCAGGCGCCCGACCGCGAAGCCCGTCACCGCGGCACCGATGAGGAAGGTCACCGGCTGCCGGCGGGCGAACCGCTCGACATCGGCGACGAGGCCGTCGAAGCCCCGCTCGTCGATGCGCTGCGCGAACTGGCGGACCTGGTCCCCCGCCTGCTGGGCGTACTGGCCGATCGGGCCAGCCTCTTCCGTGCGGCCCTCGGTCAGCGCCTGGAACTGGTCGGCGAGGCCCCCGACGAACGTGCCGACCTGCTGGGTCTGGCTCTGCGCCTGGCCCTTCAGCGTGCTGGTCGCCTCGGAGACGAGGTTGCGCGCCTGGGTCTTGGCCTCCTGCGCGACGTTGCCCGCCTCGTCCTTCGCGGTGCCGGCCACGCTGGCCGCCTGCTCCTTGGCGGTGCCCGCGACGCCGGCCGCCTGCTCCTTGGCCTGGTCCGCCTTCGAGGTCTCGGTGCCGTAGGTCTCCGTCGGGTACGTCGTGGTCCCCGTCGAGACGGCCGACGCCCCGCCACCCGTGGTGTACGGCGCCGACTCGCTGGCGACGGCGTCGCTCACGGGATCGGTGTCATAGGGGTCCCGCGGCGCGTCCCTGGACGGGTCCAGCGGGTCCTGCGGGTACTGGCTCACTGGCCGCTGCCTCCTGTACGTGTGCTGCTCAGGTGTGGATGCACTGGTGTCTTCATCCGTCGTCTCGCCACTACCCGGCCCGCAGAGGCGGAAACGCGGGACGCGCCGTACGGTCGGGGAAACCGCACGGGAGGAGCACCGCCATGGACGTCCGGCCATCGGGCCTGCACCACGTCACCGCGATCGCGGGCGACCCGCAGCGCAACGTCGACTTCTACCTGCAGGTGCTCGGGCTCCGCCTGGTCAAGCGCACCGTCAACTTCGACGCCCCCGACACCTACCACCTGTACTACGGCGACGAGGCGGGCACCCCCGGGTCGATCCTGACGTTCTTCCCGTGGCCCGGCGCCCCGCGCGGGCGCCGCGGCACCGGCCAGACCACCACCGTCGGCTTCAGCGTGCCGGAGGGGTCGCTGGGCTGGTGGGCGGACCGGCTGCGCGCCGCCGGCGTGGAGTCCGAGGAGCCCGTCACCCGCGCCGGGGAGGACGTCCTGGCCCTGTACGACCCCGACGGCCTGCGCCTGGAGCTGGTCGCCTCGCCGTCGCCCGACACCCGCCCGCCGTGGGAGTCCGGGCCGGTGCCGGGCGACCGGGCCGTGCGCGGGCTGCACGCGGTGACCATGTCGGAGGGCGGGCCGGACCCGACCGCCGCGCTGCTGACCGACCGCCTGGGCTTCCGGCTGGCCGACGAGGGCGACGGCCGGTTCCGCTTCGCCGCGGGCGACGGCGGCCCCGGCGCGCTGGTCGACGTGGTCGCCCAGCCGGCCGCCCCGCGCGGGCTGGTGGCGGCGGGCACCGTCCACCACGTCGCCTGGCGCGCCCCCGACGACCCGGCGCAGGAGTCGTGGCGCAGCGCGCTGGTGGCGTCGGGCATCGACGTGACCCCGATCCTGGACCGTCGCTACTTCCACTCGATCTACTTCCGCGAGCCCGGCGGGGTGCTGTTCGAGATCGCCACCGACAACCCGGGCTTCGCCACCGACGAGCCGGTCGCGGAGCTGGGCACGGGGCTGCGGCTGCCGCCCTGGCTGGAGCCCGAGCGGGCGCGCATCGAGGCGGCCCTGCCCGAGCTGAAGATCCCGTGACCGACTTCGTCCACCGCTTCGCGGCGGGGTCGACGGGCGCCACGATCCTGCTCCTGCACGGCACCGGGGGCAGCGAGGGCGACCTGCTGCCCCTGGGGCGGGCGCTGGCGCCGGGGGCGGCGCTGCTGAGCCCCCGCGGGCAGGTGCTGGAGCGCGGGATGCCGCGGTTCTTCCGGCGCCTGGCCGAGGGCGTGTTCGACGAGGACGACCTGCGGGCCCGCGCGGGTGACCTGGCCGCCTTCGTCGGCCGCGCGGCCGGCGAGCACGCCTTCGACCCGTCCAAGGTGGTGGCGGCGGGCTTCTCCAACGGCGCCAACATCGCCGCCGCCGTGCTCCTGCTGCACCCCGGCGTCCTGCGCGGCGCGGCGCTGTTCGCGCCCATGGTCCCGCTGACGCCCGACCCGCTCCCCGACCTGGCCGGCGTCGCGGTCCACCTCAGCGCGGGCCGCGCCGATCCGATCGCGCCGCCCCGGGACGCCGAGCGCCTCGCCGGCCTGCTGACCGAGGCCGGCGCCGCGGTCGACCTGCGCTGGCACGGCGGCGGTCACGATCTCGGCCTCCCCCAGGTCCGCGCCGCGGCCGACTGGATGGCCAAGCTGTTCGCGGCCACCGACGCGGGACCGCCCCCGGCCTAGCCTCCTGCGGCCTGACGGTCGACCGGGGGCATGACCGGGTACCGTCCTGCCCATGCGGGCGAACGTCGCGTGGGTGATCGCGTTGGGGGTCTTCGCCGTCGCCCTCGTCGCGCTGGGGCTGGCGGGGGACCGAACGGGCGTGCCCGCGGCCGCCCCGCGCTCCCCCGGCCCCGCGCCGGCGGAACCGCCCGCGGCGGACCCGGTCGTGGCCGAGCCCGGCGCGGGGAGCGCGGCGGCGCCCGGCGGGGCGTCGGTGGACGCCATCGAGCGGGCGCGACCGGGCCAGCGCATCGGCATCGACGGGGAGGGCTTCCCGCCGGGCGGCGCCGTCGAGGTCGTGCTGGGCGCGGCCGGCGGGCCGCTGACGCCCACCGGGGACGCCACCGCCGACGAGGACGGCCGGCTCGCGGCGCAGGTCCCGCTGCCCGACCAGCCGGGGCCCTACGTCGTGGGGGTGCGCTACGCCGACGGCACGGTGGCCGGCGCCCGCACGGTCACGACCGAGGTCACCGTCGAGGGCCGCCGGACGGCCATGCGCAGCCGACCCGCGCCGCAGCTCCCCGCGCCGGCCCCGGCCCCCGCGCCGGCCCCCGCGCCGGGCTCGGGGTCGGGGTCGAGCTCCGGGGTGGGCGGTGACACCCGCAGCCGCCGCGGGACCCGACCCCCGGGCCGATCCGCACCCCCAGCCGCATCGACATCGGCGGCGGCGGCCGCCCCGGCCCCACCCGCCCCGGCGGACGCGAACCCGCCGCGCTGACCTGAGCCGGCCGGGCCGGTGCCGTGGCGGAGCGGCGCGGCCGGGCCGCGGGTCGGCGTCGCGGCGGTCCGGCCTGGCGGGCGCGCTGCCACGGCGGGGGCAGGGGCACATGACCGCCCGGGGCGCCGGCCGGGGCGCGCCTAGGATGCCGGGGTGTTCCGTTCTGTGCAGTTCCTCCTCGGCCTGGCCGTCGTCCTCGGCGTCGCGGCCGGGTTGCGGCTGCCGGGGCTGGCGGGGCAGGTCCGGGCGCCGGACGAGGCGACGGTGGTCGACCGCGCGACCGCCGCCCTGGCCGGTGACCTCGCCCCGCCGGCCTTCGACTGGCCGCCGGGGTCCTCACACCTGCTCGCCGCGGCGGTCCTGGTGGCCCGCGCCGCCGGCCGCGACCCGACCGGCGACGGGCTGTACGCCTTCGGCCGCGTGCTGGCCGCCTGGGTGGCGGTCGGCACGGTCGGGCTGACCGTCGCGCTGGGGCGGCGGCCGCCGACGGCCGCGCACGGGCGCCGGTGACGGGGCTGGTCGCGGGGCTCGCCGTCGCCGTCTCCGTCGTCGGGGTGCGGCTGTCGCGCCAGGTGCACCCCGAGCACGTGCAGCTCGCGCTCCTGGTCGCCTCCACCCTGGCCGCGCTGCGCGGCGACTGGACGCGGTCGGCGCGCTGGCTGGTCGGGGCGGGCGCGCTGGCGGGGCTGGCGGGGGCGGTCAAGTACCTCGGCGTCGCCGGTGCGGTGGTGCCCTGCTCGCCGTCGCCACCTGGCCGGGGACGCGGCGGGGCCGGCGGGTCGCGGTCGCCGCCGCGGTCGGCGCCGCAGCGGTGGGCGCCTTCGTCGTGGGCACGCTGGGGACGGTCCTCAGCCCGGCGTTCCCGCGGGCCTCGCCTGGCAGGTCGGCCACCAGGCCGGCGGGCACCTGGGCTACGACGCGCGCGTGCCCGGTTGGCTGTTCCACCTGGGCACCTCGCTGCCGGGGACCTGGGGGTGGCCGCTGACCGTCGCGGCCGTGGCGGGGACCGCCCTGCTCCTGGTCCGCGGGACCCGCGCCCAGCGGCTGGTGGGCAGCGCCGCCGCGGTGCTCGTCGCCCTGGTCGGCACCAGCCGGGTCGCCTTCCCCCACTACGTGCTGATCGCCACGCCGTACCTGGCCGCGGCGCGGCCGTCGCCCTGGTCCGCCTGGGAGCCTGCGGCCCGCTGCACCCCGGCCCGGGCCCGGCGCGGCGCGCCCGCCGCGCGGCGGGCGCCGTGCTGGCGGCCGGGCTGCTGGCCGCGTCGGTGGTCCCCGCGGGGCTGGACGCGGCGCGCCTGGTGCGCGCGGCGCGGGCGCCCGACACGCGCGCGCTGGCCGCCGCCGAGGCGGCCGGGCTGGACGCGACGGTGTGGGCGGAGGCGCACACCGGCGTCGAGGGCGCCGCGCGCGCCGCCTCGCTGGCCGAGGACCCCGCCGCGGTGCTCGCGTGCGACTGCGTGGCGGTGCTCAGCTCCTACCAGGAGGACCGCTACCGCGCGGAGCCGTCGCGCTGGGCCGCGCACGTCGCGGGCTACGACGCCCTGCGCGCCGCCGCGGACCCCCTGCGCGTCGTCCGCCCGTCGCTGCCGCTGTCCTACCGCTGGGACCTGCTGCCCGCGTGGGGCCTGCGGGCGGTCCCGCTGACCGGCGCCGCCCCGGTGGTGGGTCCCACGATCACCTTCCTCGACCTGCGCCGTGACGCCTGACGCCTGGACCTACGGCGGCGGCATCCCCCGCTACCTCGCCCTGTGGCTGCCCCTGACGCCGGTCCTGGTCGCGGTCCTGCGCCGCGCGCGCGTCCGTGGGCGGCCGTCGGCGTCGTGGCGGCCTCGACGCTGCCGACCTTCGCCCTGCACCCGCCGTCGTCGGCGGGACCTCCCGGACTGCGCATCGCGGTGGTCGTGGCCGTCTGCGCGGTGCAGGCGGCGTGGCTGACCCGCACCCTGCGCGTACCCGCACCCGCACCCGCACCGCCGCCCCCGGCACCGGCCCGGGCGCCCGCGCGGCGGTGGTGCGGCGGGCGGCGCTGGCCGCCGCCGTGCTCGTCGCGCTGGCGGTGCGGGTGCCGCTGGCCTGGGCCGACCCGGGGATCGGCGACTTCGGCACCGCCAGCGACACCGCCGCCCGCCAGCTGCTCGCGGGGCGCAACCCGTGGCTGGAGGCCAACCCCACGCCACCGTGGGCGCCTACCAGTACCCGGCCGGCACCGTGCTCGCGCACCTGCCCACCGCGGCGGTGCTGCCCGCGAGGTCGCCGGCGAGCCCTGGTTCAGCGCCCGCGCCGCGGTCTGGGCGGTGGACGTCGCGGCGGTGCTGCTCCTGGGCCGCTGGTCACCCGTCCTGGCCTGGGCCTGGGCGCTGCACCCCGGCCTGGTGCGCGAGTCCGGGATCGTGGTCGCCAACGACGTCCTGCTCACCCTGCTCGCCGGCCTCACCGCGCTGGCCCTGGCCCGCCGCCGCCACCTCGCCGCGGCCGTGGCGGCCGGGCTGGCGATCGCGGTGAAGCCGTCGGCGCTGGTGCTGGTGCCCTGCTGCTCGCCGCGGTGGGGCCGCGGGCCGCGCTGGTCGCCTGCGCCGTGCCCGCCGTCCTGCAGCTGCCGTTCCTGCTGCTCCCCCGGCCCGGGCTGCACGGCCTGGCCGCCATCCTGGAGCCCGCCGCCCGCCTGGACCCCGGCGGCGCGGTCCCGCTGTCGGCCTGGCTGCCGCTGCTGCCCGGCCCCGGCCTGCTGCGGGCCGCGAGCGCCGCGGGGGTCGCGGCGGCCCTGGCCACCGCCTGGGCAGCCGGGCGCGCCCTCCGCCGGCGGGGGCCCACACCGGCGCGCGCGGCGGCGGCGGTCGCCCTGCCCCTGCTCGCCGCCTTCGCCCTGGCCACGCGCTGGCCGACCAACTTCGCGCTGTGGCCGCTGGCGCCCTGCTCGTGGCGGTGGCGGCCGGCGTGCGGCCGGCGCCGCCCGCTCCCCGGTCGCCGGCGGGAGCGGGCGGGCCCGGGGCCGGCGCGGAGGTCAGCCCAGCGTCGCCAGCAGGTCCTGCCACCAGGCGGTGAGCCGCTGCCACCAGCCGGCCAGGACCGGCGCCGCCGGGGCCGCCGGGGCCGGGTCGGGGAGCCGGTGGGGCCGTCGGGGTGCCGCCCGGCGCGGGGGGAGGCGGCGCGACCGGGGCGGGGCCGGGCGCCGGAGCCGGAGCCGGAGCCGGAGCGGGGGCGGTGGCGGGGGCGGCGCCCTCGGCCGCGATCTCCAGCACCAGCAGCTCGGCGCCCAGCTGCAGCGGCACCGCCGCTCCCCGCACCTCCTCGGCGCCCTCCTCCCCGCCGATCCGGTGCACGCGGACCGTCCGCTCCCCGTCGAAGCGGACCGTGACGTCCTTGACCGGCGGCGCCACGTCGGCGAACGCGGCCTCGTCGAACACCGGCTCGTCGCTCTGGAGCAGCAGCACGAAGGTGCCGTCCGCGCGCTGGGTGAGCAGCGTCTGGACCCGGTCGCGCTCGCCCTCGACGGCGTAGGTCAGCGCGCCGGGCTCGAACCCGGCACCGTCGTCGGCCAGCAGGCCCTGCAGCTCGCGCATGGCGGCGTAGGCGGGTTCCACCGACAGGTCGTTCTGGATGATGCCGAAGTTGTCCTCCTGCTCCAGCGGGTTGGTGCCCTCGTCCACCAGCTCGTAGTTGGTGTGGAGGACGAAGCCCGCGTTCCACAGGTAGGCGACCTGCTTGGGCAGCATCAGCTCGATGGCGCGCTCGGTCTTGCCGATGTGGTTCGTGCGGTTCGGCGCGTCGTGGAACCCGGTCTCGGTCGCGACCATCGGCTTGTCGCCGCAGTGCTGCCACCGGTCCTCCGCGTACGCCTGGTAGACGTCGGCGTACCCGTCGGTGGTGTAGCCCTGGTAGGACCCGTAGGGGTGCACGTCGCAGAAGTCGAAGTAGGCGCTCATGTCCCCGATGCGCTCGGACTGGCCGGTCGGCGACATGCTGAGGACCGGGATGTCGCGGAGCACGGGGTCGCCCTGCACCACCTCCCACAGCGCGATCTGGTGGTCCCGGGTCCAGCGCGGCCAGTCGGCCTCGGCGATGCCGTGCAGGCGCCAGAACAGGTCGGGCTCGTTGTTGCCGGCGATGCCCGCGACGCACTCGGGGCCCAGCTCGCGGACGATGCCGGGCAGGCGCGCCAGGTGGTCGGCGTTGTCGGTGCCCATCACGAAGCGCACGCCGGTCCCGCACAGCTCCCGGTACTTGCGCAGCAGGTCGTCGTTGAGGGGCAGGCCGTCGCGCGTCAGGGTCACGCCCAGGTCGTCGATCAGCGGGCGCAGCTCGTCGTAGCGCGCGTAGACGCGGTCGTAGTAGTTCCAGTGGGTGTTCCAGCCGGTGCTGGCGCCCACGTCGGCCGCCCGCACGGCGGGGACCGCGGTCAGCGCGGCGGGCGGGGCGGGTGCCGCGCCGCGCGCTGCCGCCTCCGCCACCGACGGCGGGGCGGCGGCGGCGGGTGCCGCCGGCAGCGTGGCGAGCGCGACGACGGCGAGCAGCGCCAGGGCGGCCCGGCGGCGGTGGCGGGTCGGACGGGTCATGCGGAGATCTCCTCGGGTGCCGGGGCCGGTCAGCGGCGGGTCAGGGGCCCGCGCAGCGCGCCCTGGGGGAACGCGGTGGTGGCGACGTCCACGACGTACTGGGACGGGTCGGCGGACAGCGCGGACCGGACGGCCGCGGGGTCGGCCGCCAGGCAGGTCTGGCCGGTGGTGACGCCGCTGAGGGCAGCTCGAACAGGGCGATCCCCAGCCGGGCCAGGCGCAGGGTCGCCGTGGTGGTGGGGTCGACCTGCTGGAGGGAGAAGCGGAAGCAGACGCTCCCGGCGGGGTCGACGGTCAGGTCGAGGGTGCCCGACCCGTCCGGGTCGCCCGCGCCGCGCGGGACCGCCGCGCCGGTGAGGGCGACGACGTAGGCGACGCCCTCCGGGGCGCCCGGGGCCTGGGCCGGGGCGGGCGGGTCCGCCGGGGCAGGTGCCGGGGCAGCCGGTGCCGGGGCAGCGGGGGCGGGGGCAGCGGGGGCGGGGGCCGCAGGGGCGGGGGGGCCGGGGACGGTCGCGCGGGGCGCCGCGCCCAGGTCCGCCGGGGCGCTGCCGGGCGCCGCCGCGCCGGCGGGCGGGATGGCGGGCGCGCCCGGGGCCGTGCCCGCGGGAGCGCTCGGCGCCCCCCACGCCGCACCCGCCGCGTCCGCCGCCCCGGCTGTGGCGCCCGCCGGCCGGGCCTCGCCCCCGACCCGCCGCCGGCGGCGCCCCGCCAGCAGCACCGCACCCGCCACGACGACACCCAGGACCGCTCGCATGCTGCTCTCCCGCTCGACGACGAGGGCAGCCTAGGTGCGACGTCGCAGCAGTCCCGAGTGATGCTCGGCCGTCCGTACAGGTTGATCCGCACGCGGCATGGCCCGGGGGAGCCGGGGAACGGCTGTCCCACCCGGCCCAGGAGGACCCGTGCCCGCCGACGACGAGGACCTGCCCGCGACCCTGCGGCGGTCGCCCGAGCACGCGCAGGCGATCTACCGCGCCGCCCTGGACAGCGCCCACGAGACCTACGACGGCGACGAGCAGGCCGCCCACCGGGTCGCCTTCGCGGCGCTGAAGCACAGCTACGCCAAGGTCGGTGACCACTGGGAGGAGAAGGCGGAGCGCGGGCCGTCGGACCCCCAGGCGGCGCGCGGCGGGGCGGAGGCGCGCGACGACCCCCGGCCCACCGCCGGCGGCCAGGAGGTCGGGGCGACGAAGCGGGAGCTGTACGCCGAGGCCAGGGAGCTCGGCGTCAGCGGCCGGTCGAAGATGGACACCCAGGAGCTGACCCGCGCCGTGGCCAGGGCCAGGGCCGCGGCCGACCGCGACCGCGGGTGACCGTGGTGAGGAACCGGCACCCACGCCGGTTCCTCACCGGGCGCCCTGCGCGGGAGGCGCCTCCACCGCCATCCGGGCGTCGGTGTCGATGATGTCCCACTCCTCGGGCGACAGGCGGTGGTCGACCAGGAACGACCGGTCGGCGATCTTCCACAGCCCGCGCGCCCGCGGGAGGGTGGGCAGCAGGGCGGCCTCGGCCTCGGTCAGCCCCAGCAGGCGGACGGCCGTGGCGATCTCGCCGGGGGGCTGGTTGAGGATGATGCGCGTCTCGGTGTCCTCCAGCAGGCCCTGGGCCAGGGTGCGCGTCTCGGACCCCGCCGCTCCCGCGGCCTCCAGGTCGGACAGGCGGTGCATGACGATGACGTGCTGGACGCCGTAGGACCGCGCCAGCTTGAACGACTCCTGCATCGCCCGCGCCACGGAGTTGTAGCGCAGCGTCGCCCATGCCTCCTCCGAGACCGCGATCCACTTGCCCCCGTCGGACCGCGACACCGCCGCCTGCTGCCAGGCGTTGGCGCAGAGCATGATGATCCCGAGCGCGGGCGAGTTGTACATGCGCGACAGGTCGATGACGGTCAGCGGCCCGCCCAGCGTGACCCCCGCCGTGGTCGGCGCGTCGAACATCCCGCGCAGGTCGCCGGTGACCAGCCGCCGCAGCGCCAGCCCGCACTTGCGCCCGTCGGCCGCCAGCGTCGCCACGTCGACCGCGACCGACCGGGCCGCCTCCTCGGTGGGGCGCAGGAGCGCGTCGACGACCGCCGGCAGGGTGAGCACGCCGTTCGCGTCGGGGCGGGCCTCGTTGAGGGCGAGCCCGCAGGCGGTGACCTCCTCGGGCTCCAGCGGCCGGCGCACCGCGGCCTCGGCCAGCGACACGAGCAGGGTCTCGCGGTGCTGCGCGACCGCCGTCTCCCCGCCCGCCTGCGGGGCGATCATCGGGTCGAGCGGGTTGAGCCGCACGGTCCCGCCGGGGAACAGCGAGATCGGCGTCGCGCCCATCTTCTCCGCCAGCCGGTCGTACTCCCCGGCTTCGGCGACAGCACCACGCTGCGCCGCCCGAAGATCGACTGCCGCCAGATGTAGCTCTTGACCAGCGCGGAGTTGTGCGTCGGGACGCAGCCACGGCCCGCCAGGAACAACCCCGTGGGCGAGTCCACCTGGATGCACCGCGTCGGCACGCTCGGCACCGGTTCGACCGCGGTCACGTAGCGGAACTCGTTGCGGTACCGGCGGCCCCGAGCGTTCTTGGCATCGAGCCGGGCCTGCTTGCGCGGCAGCGAGAAGACCGGGAGGCGCGCCTGGAACCGCACGCGGTACCGGGGCCCGCAGTCCCGTCCGTCGAGCTGGGCCCGATCCTGCGTGGTGACGGCCTTGATCCCCAGCCCCGTCGCCAGCTCCTGCACGGCCGCCGCCAGCCGAGGGTTCACCGACGTGAACGCGCACTGCCCCGATTCCGCGGCGTGCCCATCGGTGTCCATCAGTCCCTGGAGCAGCGCGAGCCGCTGGTCCGGCGCCGCGAGCAGGTAGACGTCGGGGACGTGCTTGTCGCCCAGCACCCCCAGCGCGCGCAGCTGGACCTTCAGCCCGCGCACCGACCACGCCATGCCACCGCGGTCCCGGACCTCGTAGCCGGCCTCGGCGATGCGGTCGACGATCCAGCGGTCCGACGGCGCGCAGGTGACCACCCCGCGGTCCGCGCCACCGTCACCCAGCCAGGCCCCGAGGACGTAGGGGTCGATGGGCAGGTCCGCCTTGGGGTGGTCCAGCTCGCCGCAGAGGGGGATCGCGTGATTGCGCCGCGGGGAAGCGCCGGTGACGTGCCACAGGCTGGCGCGCAGCTCCGCGGTGGTCCGCACGCCGGGTGCGATCCGCTTGTCCCGCTGATCGGACACGGCCGCGTCGAGCCGCTCCAGCACCCTGGCGGCGAGCAGGGTCCGGGCGTACGTCCTGGTCGGCGCCTGGCGCGTGAG
This sequence comes from Egibacteraceae bacterium, assembly GCA_030447925.1. Classification (GTDB taxonomy): domain Bacteria; phylum Actinomycetota; class Nitriliruptoria; order Euzebyales; family Egibacteraceae; genus JAUJNX01. Next base: position 44,799 of record JAUJNX010000013.1, read on the forward strand.
CACCCGTCCCGTGGTCGTCGGGCGATCGAGCGGCCGCTGGGTGCGGCCGACCGGGATGAGCGGACGGGCGGCCGCACGCACCACCGCGTCGCTGCAGCCGACGTGCCGCGCCACCTCGGCGCTGGTGAGCGCGGCGGGCATCGCTGCGTCCCCGGCCAGCCGGCGGGCCCGCTGGATCTGGGCGTCGGCGCCCTGCCGCCGGCGCGCCGCGGGTCGCCGGCGGTCCCGCTTGCGCTCCTGCTCCAGGGAGTTGCGGGCGCGGTGGTCCCACGTCACCCACTGGTGCTCGGCGTCGGCCACGATCTGCTGACCGTCGGAGAACGTCACGCGGTAGCAGGGGCGGTCGTGCAGCACCTCGGTGGCGGCGGCCACATCGACCTGCCGGCCGAGTTCGTCGAACACGCGGTCGCCGACCTCCAGCGCTCCCATCGTGGTCCAGCCCCCGGGCGTCGGCACCGGCGTGTCCACGGCCAGGGCCTTGCCCTTGCCGACGGTGCCGGCGATGAGCGCGTTGGGGTTGGTCAGGACGCCCTGGCGGTAGAGCTCCCAGGGGTCGTAGACGAAGGCGCCGCCGAACAGGTCGTTGCCGATGTAGGTCCCGCGGCCCCCCAGTCCGCCCTCGCTCATGAAGGGGTAGGCCGCCTGGAGGTGGGCGGTCGTGACGCGGTGGGCGGTGGGGAACGGCATCACTCGCGGCTTTCGGAGGAGGGGTCGTGCGGGCACGGATCGAGCGGGAGGCCGAGGTCGGGTTCGGCCGGTCGGCCGACGCCTACGAGCGCGGGCGGCCCGGCTACCCCGACGCCGCCGTCGCGGTCCTGGTCCGCGAGTTGCGCCTGGGACCCGGCACCACCGTCGTCGACGTGGGCGCGGGGACCGGCAAGCTGACCCGCCGGCTGGTCCCGACCGGCGCGGAGGTCGTCGCCGTCGAGCCCGTCACCGGCATGCGCGACCGCCTGGTCGCCGCCGTGCCGCAGGCGCGGGCGCTGGACGGCACCGCCGAGGCGCTGCCGCTGCCCGACGCCGCGGCCGGCGCCGTGGTCGCCGGCCAGGCGTTCCACTGGTTCGCGTCGCACGCGGCCCTGGCCGAGTTCGCGCGCGTCCTGGGTCCCGGCGGCCGGCTGGGCCTGGTCTGGAACAGCCGCGCCGACACCGGGGCGGCGGGCGAGATCAGCGCGCTGCTCGCCGAGCACCAGGGCGACGTGCCGCGCTACCGGACCGGCGGCTGGCAGCGCGCCTTCGACCACCAGCCCTGGTTCGGCCCGCTGGGCCACGCGGCGGTCGACCACGAGCACACGCTCCCGCTGGACGCGACCGTCGACCGGTTCGCCTCGATCAGCTTCGTCGCGGCGATGCCCGACGCGCCGCGCGCGGCGCTGCTGGCCCGCATCCGCGCGGTGCTGGAGCGGATCGCCGACCCCGACGGCACGGTCACCACGCCCTACCGCACCGACGTGTGGTGGGCGGACCGCCGCTGACCGGGCGGGCGGGGCCGCCGCGCCCACCGCTACAGCCCCCGCGCGTCCCGCAGGCCGCGCGCCAGGGGGAGGGTCGTGGTGAACGCCAGGTCCTGCTCGCCGTACATGCGGCGCAGGGACAGGCGCGACTGCGACGCGCGCTGCTCGATCTCGCCGCAGGCACGCTCCAGCTCGTCCTGGGTGCGCCCCGTCACGGTCACGTAGCCGGAGAAGCGGTACTCGCTGTGGCCGACGGCCAGCTCCTGCTCGCGGTCGCGGACCGCGCTCTCCTGGCGCGACCGCCGCGCGGTGGTCGCGAAGCCGCGCTCCTCGCGCAGGCGCCGGTTCGCCTCGTTGGAGGTGACGGCGGCCTCGACCTCGCGCGCGGACCGCTGGGGATCGACGGGCTCCATGACCAGCGACACCGCCCGCACGGCGCGGGTGCGCAGCAGCAGCGGGGCGAGGAAGTCCGGCCCGACCGGGATGCGCGGCCACTCGGCGATCCAGTAGGTGGTGTGCCAGGCGCCGTCGGCCCGGTAGGACGACCAGCCGGCCTCGGTGGCGTGGGGGAACGCCTCGTGCGGCGGCGCGCCCTCCCGCGACGGGTCGGCGGCGCCGATGCGCGACATGCCCACCCGCGCCGACGGGTCGAAGCCGGTGCGGATGGCCCGCGCGTACAGGCGCGGGGGCAGGACGCCCTCGACGTGCAGGTCGGCGTCGTAGAGCAGGTCGACCAGCCCCTCCAGCGCCCGCAGCGTGACCGCGCAGGCGCCGACGTCGCCGCCGCCGGCCTTGCGGATGGCCTTGTGCGCCTTGCGCGAGGACACCTGCAGCACGATGAAGGCCTCGTGCTGCTGGGTGACCGGCTGGGCCTCGTCGACCAGCTGGAGGTAGGAGCGCACCGACGGGTGGTGCGGCTCCAGCACCGCGGCCTCGGCGACGTAGCGTCCCAGCGCGTCGTTGTCGCTGGGCGCGGTGCGCTCCAGCCACTGGATGCGCGTGATCGGTGAGTTGGCGACCGACAGCCCGGCCAGGACGTTGGCCCAGCCCGACAGGCGCTGCTCCTGGTCGGCCACCGACAGCAGCGCGAACGCGGTGCCGCGGACGGCGATGGCGGCGGTGTAGGTGCCCGCCGACGCGTCCTTGACGACGCCGATCTTGGGGCCGCCCCCGGTCTGCTCCGCCGCGAGGATGGTGAGGCCCGCGAGGTTCGGGGGCGTCTGCACGGGCGGGTCGCCCGCCCGCACCTGCCCCAGCACCGGGATGGCCGAGACGCGCTTGCGCCCCAGCGTCCCCAGCGAGAACCAGCGCACCACCGTCGGGATCCACTCGTCGAGCCCCCGGCCCGCGACCGGCCAGAAGGCGAGCACCGCTGCCGCCACCATGATGCCGATCGCGGCCGCGAAGCCCCCCGGTCCGCTGTCGGCGTTGATCGCCAGGACGGCCAGGAGCAGGCCGGTGACGAGCACGCCGACCTTGACCGCCGACAGGCCGAGCACGACCCCGGGCCGTTCCAGCGGCCCGAACTGGTACTGGGGACCCGACATCGGCTACTCGTGCAGCACGGGCGCGGGACCCGACGGGCGCGTGCTCCCGCCGGAGCCGGCGCCCGCGCCCACCGGGCGGGCCGCGGGGGCGGGCGGGCCGTACGCCTGGTCGGTGACCACCGGTGGGCCGTAGCCGCCGCGCGCGGCGCCGGTGGTGCCGGTCGGCGGCGGCGGCGCGGACCCGCCGGAGCCGCCGCCCGTGGCCGCGGCGACGACGCCCTCGGTCTGGCGGCCCGCCGCGGCGGCGCCGAGCGCGCCGCACCGATGCCGGCCCCGCCGCCCTGCGCTGCGGCCCGTTCCCGGCGCTGAGCGCCATCGGGTGCGCCCCGCCCGCCGCCCCCGCGCCGCGCCGCCCAGGGCTGCGGCCCCGATCACCGGCAGGCCGGCACCGCTGCCGCTGCCCGCCAGCGCGGGGCTGACCCCGCGGGCCGAGGTCGCCACCTCGCCGGGGCTGCGCACCCCCGACGACCGCCGGTCCATGGCCATGTCCACGGCGCTCTCGACCGGCGCGAGCATCCGCCACACCGTCCAGGGCATGAAGGTCGCGAGCATGAGCAGGGCGGACCCGGCGATCACGGCCTCGAGCCCCCCGCGCCGGCGACGGCGCTGAGCATCGAGGCGCCGAGCGAGATCACCGCGACGATGAAGAACTTCGAGACGATCAGCGCGGCGAGCAGGCGCAGCGTCCGCGACGCCCACTTGGCGACCCGCGGCCAGACCATGGTCGCGAATGCCAGGGGCAGGAACAGCACCGCCAGCGAGATCGCGGCGGTGCGCAGGATCAGCTCGATCCACAGCGTGAAGGCGGCGAAGACCACGAACAGCGAGCCGATGAAGACCGCGAACAGCGGGAGCTGGCCCCCGGCCGCGGAGTTGGACAGGATCCCGCCCAGGCCGTCCAGGAACTGCGAGGCGTCCGCCGCGATGTCGCCCGACACGTAGGCCGCGGCCCAGTCGGTGATGGTCAGGGCCATGTCGGCCAGCTCGAGCGCGACGTAGGACACGATCCCCGCGATCGGCAGGTAGACGAACAGCGCCTTGATGATGTCGCCGGGCCGCCCGTGGATGGCGGCGTCGGCGATGGCCACCAGCAGCAGCGGCAGGATGATGATGGCCGCCAGCCCGATGACCAGCTCGTACTGGTCGGTGAACCAGGTGGCGGTGACCTGGGGCCGGGTGCTGTCGTCCAGCAGCGCCGCGATCTTGGACAGGAACCAGACCGCGCCCTGGGAGACGGTCTGGGTGAGGTTCTCGAAGACCGACCCGGTGACCGACCCGAGCACCCCGTCGACGAGCCCGCCGCCGCCTGCGGCCGACGCGTTGCAGGCGGTGTTGGCGGGGACCGCGACGACGTTCTGGCAGGAAGGGTCCGTCGGGGCGACCTGGCCCGTCCCCGGGTCGACGATCTGCTCGTCCGGCGGCCGGTCGTTGGGGTTGACGCTCTGCGCGCCGCGCTGCCGGCGAGCGGGAGCAGCAGGACCGCGATCAGCAGCCCGACCACCCCTGCGCGGATGACGCCTCGCGTCGCCTTCACCTCCGTGCCCCCTGCCCGTCGCGCGGGACGTGCTCGTACAGGACGAAACCGGCCATCTGCTGGAGCGTCTGCGCCGTCGGCGGCGCGGCCACCCCGGGCGGGTCCAGCGGCTGGCTGTCGACGACGCGCAGGAGCTTCCAGTCGTCGTCGATCCACTGCAGCTCGACGGTGTTGGCCACCGCGCGCAGCGGCAGCTGCTGGCCGGTCGGGCGGGCCAGCCACCCCGCCGCCCACACCGTCACCGTCGCGCGGTCCGGGCCCACGGCCTCGACGCGGTAGCCCAGCGGCACCGTCACCGCCTGGATCGAGCCGTCGTAGGCCGCGGTCTCCCCCAGCCCCAGCTCGGTGTCGATGCGCTGGTAGGACGCCCGCACCGAGTCGACCAGGGTCTGGTAGGCGTCCGGGGCGCCCATGACCCGGTAGGCGTTCTCGCGCCACGGCTCGTTGAAGGCGCGCTTGTCGCCGATGGTCGCGATGTAGTTGGTCGCGGCCGCGACCGCCCCGGCCTCGGTGCGCGCGTAGCCCACCGGCACGTCGTCGACGACGTCGGCGGGGCCGTGCCCGCGGGTGACGGCGGCGGGCTGGCCCTGCGCGGCCTGCTCGGCCGTCGGCGCGGTGACGGCGACGGGCACCTCGCGCACGGGCGCGGTCAGCCGGCCCCCGCGAAGGCCGCGGCGAGCAACGCGACGCCGGCGAGCGCGGCCGCGCCCCAGCGCAGCAGCGGCGGTCGCCGCGCGCTGCCCAGCTCCGCGCGGCTCGGCGCCAACCTCAGCGCCACGTCTACTGCACGTTCCCGCCGACGTCGAAGAAGAACGTGACGATCGCGGCGGCGGCACCGATCCCGAAGGCGGCCAGCAGGGCCACGAGCGTCGTCGCCTTCCCGACGGCGGACGAGCGCGGGTTGCTGGACAGCGACCCGAAGGCCATCATCCCGCAGCCCGCGAGGAACGCGGCGACGACGGCGAGCAGCGCGTAGAAGGCGAGGCCGTTGACGAGGCCCTGGACGGCCTCGCCGCCGGGGAGGCCCGCGGGGTCCGGAGCGACGTCGATCGTGGCGAGCAGCAGGCTGGTCATTCTCTCATCCTCCTAGCGAGCGGGGCCGAAGCCGTCGGCGACGGCCGCGGCGAGCTCGACGTACGCGTGGCGGGTCGCGGGGTGGAGGTCCTCGAGCGAGGTCTGAGCACCGGCCTCCAGGTGACGGTCGTGCGGGATGGCGACCACGGCCCTGCAGCGGTCGTCGAAGTGGGCGCGGATGGCCTCCAGGTCGACCAGGCCGCCCTTGTGGACATCGTTGAGCGCGACCACCGCGGTCTTCACCAGGTAGCCGTGACCGTTCTGCTCGAGCCAGTCGAAGGTCTTGGCCGCGGCGCGCGCGCCGTCGAGGCTGGGACCGGCGACGACCACGACCTGGTCCGCCGACGCGAGGATCCCCTGCATCACCGAGTGGGTGATGTCGGTCCCGGTGTCGGTGAGCAGCAGGTTGTAGTGGCGCTCGAGCACGTCGATCGCGGCCTCGTACTCGTGCTCGCCGACCGCGCGGGTGATGCGCGGGTCGTCGTCGGAGGCCATGACCTCCAGGCGCGACGGCGCCTGCGCGGTGTAGGAGCGCACGTCGGAGTAGCGCACGATGCGGTCGGCGTCGGCGAGCAGGTCGGTGATGGTGCGGTTGGGGATCGCGTTCAGCCGGTAGCCCAGGGTGCCGGCGTCGGGGTTGGCGTCCAGCGCCACGACGCGGTCGGGCCGGATGGTCGCGAACGTGTGGCCCAGACCCAGCGTCACGCTGGTCTTGCCGACGCCGCCCTTGCGGCTGAGCACCGCGATCCGGCGGCAGCCCTGCACGGGCGCGAGCACGCGGGCCTCCAGCCGGCGCCGCTCCTGCTCCGCGCGCGAGGGGCCGGGGTTCCAGTACCCGCCGGTCAGCTCCAGCACGATGCGCCGCCAGCCCGAGGTCGGCTTGGGCGTGGAGCGGCGGACGTAGCGCTGGTCGGCGAAGTCCGACCCGGGCTCGGCGTGCGCGTGCTCCGCGCCGGGGTCCGCCGCGGGCGCGGGGTCGGCGTCGTAGACGTCGGACTCCGACGGCGGCGCCTCGGCGCGCACCGGCGGGGCCGGCGGGGGGGCGGGCGCGGCCGGTGGGTCGGCGGGCGCGGCGGGGCGCAGGGCGTTGGGGTCCTGCACGGGCACGCCGCCGCGGGCCGGGAGACCGACGACCGACGAGGAGGGTCGCAACGCCCGGCGTCGCGGGAATTGGACGAGCGATTCGTCGTCGTCGTGCTGGTCGGTGGGCGATCCCACCCGCTTCCCTCCCCTTGCCCGGTGTACGCCAATTCGTACGATGGTAGCTGGCTCGCCGGACGAGTATCCACCGACACGGTGAGAACGGCGGGACGCGGCGCTGCGTTCCCCACCCCCATCGGCGCAACCGAGGGTGATCGTGGAACACTTGGACCCGTGCCGCAACCAACGGATTCCCGGACAGGTCGCCGGGAAACGGAGGCCGCAGCGGGATCCGGGGTCCCCGGCCCCCACCCCGACGGACAGGAGCTGACATCGCCCGCCGGCCCTGGTTGCTGATCCTCGGCTACCTCGCCTTCCCCCTGGTGGTGGCGGTGCCGCTGCTGCTGGTGGTGGTGGTGACGTCGACCGAGGCGGCGGGCTGCGTGCCGGGCGGGTCCGGATCGGTCGCCAGCGCCCAGATCCCGCCCGCGTACGCCCCCATGGTCAACGGGGCCGCGACGGCCCACGGGGTGTCGGCGCCGTGGCTGGCCGCGCTGCTGCAGACCGAGTCGTCGTGGAACCCCGACGTGGTCAGTCCCGCGGGCGCGCAGGGCCTCGCCCAGCTGCTGCCGGGGACCGCCCGGGAGATGGGGGTCACCGACCCCTTCGACCCCGAGCAGTCGATCAACGGGGGGGCCCGGTACCTGTCCATCCAGTACCAGCGCTTCGGCACGTGGGAGCTGGCCGCCGCCGCGTACAACGCGGGCCCCGGCGCCGTGATCGAGTACAGCGGGATCCCGCCCTACGAGGAGACCCAGGAGTACGTGGTCAAGGTCTCCCAGCTCGCGCGCGAGTTCGGGGCGGAGGGGGACCGCGCGGTGATGGTGTGCCGGCCGGGCCCGGTGGGGTCGGGCCCGCGGATCGCCGGCGGCGTGGCGTGCCCCGTGGGCGAGCCCAACGACTTCAGCGACACCTGGGGGGCGCCGCGCGGCGGCGGGACGCGCACGCACAAGGGCGTGGACATCTTCGCCGACATCGGCGTCCCGAACTACGCCTACCAGGCGGGCACGGTGCGCCTGTCGTCGTCGGAGATCGGCGGCATCTCGCTGTGGATCACCAGCGACACCGGCGACCGCTACTACTACGCGCACCTGTCGGGGTACGCGCCGGGGCTCGCCACCGGCGACCGGGTCGCCCTGGGCCAGCTGGTCGGGTACACGGGCAACACCGGCAACGCCAGGACCACGCCGCCGCACACCCACTGGGAGGTGCACCCGGGCGGCGGCGACGCGGTCAACCCCACCCCCTACGCCTTCGCCGCCTGCGGGACCTGAGCACCGTGGCCACCGGCGGCGCGCGGGAGGGGCGCTACCGCGCGCCGCCGCTCGTCGAGCACGACCGCGCGGGGCGACCGCTGGCCCGGCCCTACCCGAGGCAGCGGGGACCGGTGCGCGCGCTGGTCGCGCTCGCCGGGGTGCTCGCCGTCGGCGCGGCGGCCGGCCGGGCCGCCGCGGTGGCGGCGCTGGTGGCCGCCGCCGCGGGGCTGGCCGCCGCCGTCCAGGCCCCGCAGCAGGGCCCGACCCCCCCCCCCACGTTCCTCACCCTGCGCACGGCCGAGGCCGCGACCCTGGCGCCGGGGACGTGGATCCGGCTGCGCGGCGGCTGGGCCGTCCAGGTGATGAACGTGCACCTGGCCGTGCCCGGCGTGGTCGGTGACGCGACCCCGCCCGCGGCACGCGTGCGCTGCTCGGACGGGGTGACCCGCACGCTGCGCCCGCACGACCCGGTCGCCGTGCTCCAGCCCGTCGACCTGCGCCGCCCGCGGCGCGACCCGGAGCGTGTCGCGCCGCACTGACCTGTCCTTCAGTACAGGGGTATCACCCGCATCACTGCGTTGATCGCGAGCGTCTTGCCTGGCAGGTTCGCCCCATGCGAGGACGCTGGGTGCTGGTCGGACTGCTCGCCGCGACGACGATCGCCCTGGCGGCGCCGGCGTCGGGGGCCACCCCGTCGCGGCGCCCGCGGAGGGGCCCGCACCGGTGGTGTCGGTCCGCCAGCTCTGGCGCTGGCTGGGACTGGTCGGCATCGACAGCCCCCTGGAGCTGGCCGGGCAGGTGCGCGACGCCACCCGGCCGCTGGCGGTGTGCGTGTCCGGCGGCGGGCAGGCGCCGCGCTGCGGCGCCGAGGACCCGCGGGTCCCGCCGCCGCCCCCGCCGCCCGCGCCCGAGCTCCCCCGGCGCCGGCCGAGGAGCCGTCGCCGACCGAGGAACCGGAAACCACCGAGGAACCATCGCCGACCGAGGAGCCGGCACCGACCGAGGAGCCGGCACCGGGCGGGCAGACCCCGCCCGCACCCCCGCCGGCGCCGGCCCCGGCGCCGGTGCCCGCGACCTCGGTGGACGAGTCGGTGGAGGCCCGCATCCTCGAGCTGGTCAACCGCGACCGCGCCGCGGCCGGGCTGCCCGCCCTGGCCGCCGACGACGGGCTGCGGGCCGGCGCGCGCGAGTGGTCCGACGCGATGGCCGCCGCGGGCGAGCTGTCCCACGACGACCTGGTCCTCCCCGGCGGCGCCCGCACGGCCGGGGAGAACGTGGCGATGCGCACCTCCGGCAGCGACGTCGGCGCGCTGCTGCACCAGCAGTTCATGGACTCCCCGGGCCACCGCGCCAACGTCCTGTCGGACGACTTCAGCCTGATCGGCATCGGCGTCACGACCACCCGTGACGCCACCTGGGTCACCCAGCGCTTCGCCGGCTGACCCGCCCGCCGCGCGCGGGGCTGTCGCAGGGGGTCGGTATCCTCGGCAGCCAGAGACGTGGGCCGAAAGGGTGGCGGAGATGGCGGAGTCGAGCTTCGGGGCGAAGGGGACGCTGCGGGTCGGGGAGCGCGAGTTCGAGATCCACCGGCTGGACGCGCTGGCCGACCGCTTCGACGTGGACCGGCTCCCCTACTCGCTGAAGATCCTGCTGGAGAACCTGCTGCGCAACGAGGACGGCGTGACCGTCCGCGCGCAGGACGTGGAGGCGCTCGCCGGGTGGGACCCCGACGCGGAGCCCGACCGCGAGATCCTGTTCCTGCCCGCGCGGGTCCTCATGCAGGACTTCACCGGCGTGCCGGCGCTGGTCGACCTGGCCGGCATGCGCAACGCGATGGCCGACCTGGGCGGCGACCCCGACCAGGTGCGCCCGCTCCTGCCCGCCGACCTCGTCGTGGACCACTCGATCATCGCGGAGGTGGCCGGGGTCCCCGACGCGTTCCGCCGCAACGCCGAGATCGAGTTCCGCCGCAACGAGGAGCGCTACCGCTTCCTGCGCTGGGGCCAGCAGGCCTTCGACGGCCTGCGCGTGGTCCCGCCGAACACCGGCATCGTCCACCAGGTCAACCTGGAGTACCTGGCCTCGGTGGTCTTCGTGGAGGAGCGCGACGGCGTCGCCGCCGCCTACCCCGACACCCTGGTGGGCACCGACTCGCACACGCCGATGGTCAACGGCCTGGGCGTGCTGGGCTGGGGCGTCGGCGGGATCGAGGCCGAGGCCGCGATGCTCGGCCAGCCCGCGCCGATGCTCATCCCCCGGGTCGTGGGCTTCAAGCTGCACGGCGAGCTGCCGGAGGGCTCCACGGCCACCGACCTGGTGCTGACGGTCGCGGAGATGCTCCGCGGGCACGGCGTGGTCGGGAAGTTCGTCGAGTTCTACGGCCCCGGCGTGGGCGCCGTCCCGCTGGCCAACCGGGCCACGATCGGCAACATGTCCCCCGAGTACGGGTCCACGGTCTCGATCTTCCCGATCGACGACCAGACCCTGACCTACCTGCGCTTCACCGGCCGGTCCGAGGACCAGGTCGCCCTCGTCGAGGCCTACGCGCGGGAGCAGGGCCTGTTCCACGACCCGGACCGCGAGCCGGTGTTCTCCGAGCGGCTCGAGCTGGACCTGTCGACCGTGGTGCCCAGCCTGGCCGGGCCGACCCGGCCGCAGGACCGCATCCCCCTGTCCGACGCCAAGGCCGCCTTCCGCGGCGCGCTGCCGCGGTTCCTCCCGCTGGACACCGCCGCGGAGCGCCGCACGTCGACCGACGCGGTGCCCGCCGACGCCGGCCGGTCGGCCGCGGCCGGCACGGGCGACACCCGGCGCGACGACGCACCCCAGGGGATCGCCGACGGCTCGCCCGACGAGGCGGTGGTGGAGAGCTTCCCGGCCAGCGACCCCGTCGCGCCGGGGACCACCAACGGCAGGGCGGAGCCCGCGGCGCCGCAGGAGGCCGACGACCGCGTCCGCGCGGCCGTGCCGGTGACCCTGGAGGACGGCACCACCTTCGACCTCGACCACGGCCACGTCGTCATCGCCGCGATCACCAGCTGCACCAACACGTCGAACCCGTCGGTGATGATCGCCGCGGGCCTGCTCGCCAAGAAGGCGGTCGAGCGTGGCCTGCAGTCCAAGCCGTGGGTGAAGACCTCGCTGGCCCCCGGTTCCCAGGTCGTCACCGACTACTACGACCGCGCCGGCCTGACCCCCTACCTGGAGAAGCTGCGCTTCGACCTGGTCGGCTACGGCTGCACGACCTGCATCGGCAACTCCGGGCCGCTCGCGCCGGAGATCTCCCGGGCGGTGGAGGAGGGCGACCTGTCCGTCGCCTCGGTGCTGTCGGGCAACCGCAACTTCGAGGGACGCATCAACCCGGACTGCAAGATGAACTACCTGATGTCCCCGCCCCTGGTCGTCGCCTACGCGCTGGCCGGGACGATGGACGTCGACCTGTTCAACGAGCCGCTGGGCAACGGGTCCGACGGCGAGCCGGTGTACCTGCGCGACGTGTGGCCGACCTCGGAGGAGGTCGACCGGGTGGTGCGCGACGCCATCCAGTCCGACATGTTCACGTCGCGCTACTCCGACGTGTTCAGCGGCGACGAGCACTGGCGCGGGCTGGAGGTGGCCGAGGGGCAGACCTTCGCCTGGGACGACCGCTCCACCTACATCGCCCGGCCGCCGTTCTTCGAGGGCATCACCGCGGACCCGGCGCCCCTGACCGACGTGCGCGGCGCGCGCGTGCTGGCCCTGCTCGGCGACAGCGTGACGACGGACCACATCTCCCCCGCCGGGTCGATCAAGCGCAACAGCCCCGCCGGGGAGTACCTGGCCGACCACGGCGTCGCGCCGCAGGACTTCAACTCCTACGGGTCCCGGCGCGGGAACCACGAGGTCATGATCCGGGGGACCTTCGCCAACATCCGCCTGCGCAACCGGCTGGCGCCGGGGACCGAGGGCGGGGTCACGCTGTTCCTGTCCGGCGACGGGGAGCCGGAGCAGACCACCATCTACGACGCGGCCCAGCGCTACGCCGCGGCGGGGACGCCGCTGGTGATCCTGGCCGGCAAGGAGTACGGCTCCGGGTCGTCACGCGACTGGGCCGCCAAGGGCACCGCCCTGCTGGGCGTGCGGGCGGTCGTCGCGGAGAGCTACGAGCGCATCCACCGCTCCAACCTCATCGGCATGGGCGTCCTGCCGCTGCAGTTCACCGGCGGGGACACCGTCGAGTCGCTGGGGCTGACCGGCCACGAGACCTTCACCATCGAGGGCCTCGAGGGCGCGGACGACCTCCCGGAGGAGCTCGTCGTCCGCGCCGACGACCGCGAGTTCCGCGCCCGCGTCCGCATCGACACCCCGCGCGAGGCCGACTACTACCGTCACGGCGGGATCCTGCCCTACGTGCTGCGCCAGCTGCGCTGACGGGCTGCGCCGACCGCGAACGATCGAGGTTGTCCCAACCCTGATCGGTGTCGACTGCGGGACGCGCGGGACGTACGGTGGACGGCCCGACGAAAGGGCGGTCCATGAGCACGACAGAGCAGGCCTACGACGTCGACGCCCTGGTCAAGGGCATCTACACCGAGGGCATCATCGGTCTGAAGGGCGCGTTCTCCCGCGAGTGGGCGCAGCAGCTCCGCGAGGACATCGACGTCCTGTTCGAGGAGGCCATCCAGCGGCCGAACGGGGCGCTGGGACGCGGCCCGAAGCGCTACTACGTCGAGATCAACCCGGAGCGGCTGCGCGGCTTCGCCGAGCTGGTCGCCCACCCGTGGGTGCACGCGGTGTCCGAGGGCGTGCTGGGCCCCGACTGGAAGATCGTGGAGGTCGGGTTCGACACGCCGTTCCCCGGCGCCCAGAACCAGCCGTGGCACCGCGACTTCCCGGCACCCGAGGAGACCGTCCGCGACCGCAAGCTGACGTCGCTGGCCTTCAACCTGACCACCGTCGACGTGACCCCGGAGATGGGGCCGTTCGAGATCGCGCCGGGCACGCAGTGGGAGCACGGGCCCCACTTCGACCACGGCATGTTCCCGCCCCGCGACGAGTGGCCGCGCTACGCCTCCCTGGCCCAGCAGAAGATGCCCAAGATGGGCGACATCTCCGCGCGGTCCGCGCTGACGATCCACCGCGGCACCGCCAACCGGTCCGACACGGCCCGGCCGGTCCTGGTCCTGGGCGTGGACGCGCCGGGGGCCGGCAACGCCGAGCGCCACGACCTGCAGCTGACCCACGCCTACGCCGCGACGCTGCCGCCGCACGTCCTGGCCCACCTCGACTACCGCCTGGTCGACGAGCTCGTCCCGGTGGAGCAGCAGCACACCATCGAGGGCCTGGTCATGGGCGAGGCCTGAGCGACGCGCACCACGACGGGACCCGCGGCAGCCGCCGCGGGTCCCGGGCACGTGGAGTCGGGAGGCGGGCTCAGGGCCGGATGTCGGTCCCGTCGACGATGCCGGACGCGGTGATGCCGAAGTAGCTGATGGTCTCGCCGGGCTCGGCGTCGATCCAGTCGACGTCGCGCTGCAGCACCCGCCGCTCGCCGACGTAGGCGCCGGTGGCCGGGTCGAACAGGAGCTCCTCGCGCAGCTCGCCGGACTCGTCGTCCAGGGCCACCGCGGTCGCGGTCCGCCCGAACGGGTCCACCGTCTCGCCGACCAGCACCACCCCGGGGATGGCGGCAGCGACCTCGTACAGCGCCGCGCGCAGGGCCGGGGGGAGCGGCTGGCGGAGCATGTCGCCGACCACCACGAAGCGGGCGACGTGTGCGGGCCGGTCGCGGTAGCCCTCGAGGGAGCGCTCGATGTGGGCACTGAGCGCCCCGGGGTCGGTAGGCAGGGCCAGCAGGTCGTCGTAGGTGCCCGCGAGGCCGTGGCCGAGGGTGAATCCGCTGCCCTGCGACACGGGGACGGCTTCCGTCGCGGCACCGTCCGCGGGCCGGACGTAGGGCCCGACCTCCTGCTCCCAGGTGTCCGAGCCCTCCTCGGAGCGGATCATGCGGCCCGAGCCATCGGTCGTGACCCAGTCCTCGTACCGCGACCGGCCCTGGAGGACCTCGCCGCCGTCGGTGCTGTAGGCCGACACGCCCTCGGTGAGGGTGTACCAGTACTGGCCGGGCTGGAGGATGCCCGGGCCCGCCGCCGCTGCTGCTGCGCGGCCGGTGGCCCGCAGCGTCTCGGCCGCGGCGGCGTCGAGGACCGGGGCACCGGTGGGCGCGATCGTGGTGCCCACGAAGATCACCACCGCGAGCGCGGCGGCGCCCCCCGCGAGCGCGGCCCAGCGTCGGCGCGCGGGACGCGGGACGGTGCGCGTGCCCCCGGCGGCAGCCCGGCCGCGGATCTCGGTGAGCAGGGCCCGGCCCTCCGGGCTGCGGCCCCAGTCGTCCAGGCTGCCGGGCGTCACGGGGTTGGCCCGGCGGATGCTGTCGTCCACGTTCATGGTCGCTCCGTTCATGCGACGTCCTCCTGCGCTGTCACGGGCGAGCCCAGCAGCCGCTCGCCGACCGCGGCCAGGCCGTCGCCCGCCTGGGTCTGCGGTCCCGCGCCCAGCCTCCGCAGCGCGCCGGCCAGCTTCCGGCGGGCCCGGTGCAGGCGCACCGCCAGCGCACCCGTCGAGCAGCCCGCCACCTGCGCGGCCTGCCGGTGGCTCAGACCGTCCCAGGTCACCAGGGTGATCGCCTCCCGGTCCCGGTCGCTGAGCGTCGCCAGCGCCGCGTGCACGGCGAGCTGTGCGGCGACGCTGTCGGCGTGGTCCCCCTCCTGCAGCACCGCCCGCTGGCGAGCCCGCTGCTGGAGCGCGGCGCGCCGCTGGTCGCCCCGGTGGCGGTTGGCCACCTGCTTGCGGGCGATCCCGAGCAGCCACGGCAGCGGCTCGCGCGGCGCGTCGTCCATGCGCCGCCACAGCACCAGGAACGTCTCGGCCACCACGTCGTGGGCCGCCTGGTCGTCGGTGCGCCGCTTCGCGTAGGCCAGGACCCTCCCCGCGTGCTCGGCGTAGATCTGCTCGAAGGCGCGGGTCCGGCCCGCCGGGGAGACGTCCCCGGCGGTGGGGCCCCGCACGCTCTGCATCGTGGCGATCATGCTGCTCCCGATCGTCGCCCTGTGGACCCGGTGGAGGGCCCGCACCACAGAGGTGTCCGGAGGCGGTGGGAACCTTACGGGGCCAGGACGTGGCGGGTGCGGCGCGTCACGGCCTCCAGGGTGGGCAGGCCGGGTCCCTCGCAGGCGGCCAGCACGTAGCGGTCGGGGCGGACGACCGCCACGCGGGCCCGGTGGCGGCGGAACCACGCCGCCGCGGCGCCGTCGGCGGGGTCCAGCCGCACCGCCCGCACGCCGACGGAGGTCCAGAAGCCGCGCGCGGCGGGCGACAGGCGCGCGGCCGGGTCCGTGTCAAGCCCGACCAGGGCGAAGCCGGCGCCCAGGACCTCGTCGAGCAGCACGTCGCGGCCGTCACGGCGGACGGCCGGCTGGGGGAACGGGAATCCGGCGTCCGCCTCCCCCGCAAGACCGGCGGCGCGCAGGCCGGGGAGCGCCCGGCGGCGGGGCAGGACCAGCGGGCCCGGGCGCAGGCCCGGCGTCCGCACCGCCGACAGGCGCCGCCGCAGCGGTCCGGGCAGGTGGCCGGCGGCCCGCAGGGCGCCGCGCAGCGCCCCGGCGGACGGCCCGTCGCCGGTCACCACCTGACCCAGCAGCACGGTCAGCGACGTCGCGGTCGCCACGTGGGCGGAGCGCTCGGCCTCGTAGGTGTCCAGCAGCGCGTCGCCGCCCGCGCCGGCGCGCACGAGCGCCAGCTTCCAGGCCAGGTTGGCGGCGTCGCGCAGCCCCGCGCACAGGCCCTGGCCCAGGAACGGCGGCATCTGGTGGGCCGCGTCGCCCAGCAGGAACACCCGCCCGGCGCGCCAGCGCTCCGCGCGCAGGGCGTGGAAGCGGTACTCGGCGCGGCGGCGCACCCGCACGGGCCGCCCGCCGGTCCAGGCGGCGACCCGGCCGGCCAGGGGGACGGCCGCGAGGAACGCCTCCCCGCCGACCCCGTCGGGCAGCAGGAACTCCCAGCGGTAGCGCCCCGGGCCCATGGGCACGAACGTCCGGGGGGCGGCCGGGTCGCAGACCTGCTGGGGCACCCGGGCGGCCAGCGGCGGGCCGTCGACCTCGGCGTCCACCACCAGCCAGCGCTGCTCGAACCCGCGGTCGCGCAGGCCGATGCCGAGCAGCCGCCGCACGGTGCTGCGCGCGCCGTCGCAGCCGAGCACGACGTCGGCGGCCAGGTGCTCGACCGCCCCGGTCGCGACGTCGGTGACCGCGACGCGCACGGCGTCGCCCGCCCCGCGCAGGCCGGTGACCTCCCGGCCCAGCAGCAGCCGCCCCCCGGCGCCCGCGAGGCGCGCCCGCAGCGCCCGCTCGACGGCCGGCTGGTCGAACAGGTTGGTCTGCGGCCAGCCGTTGGCGCCGGGGCGGTCGTCGTCGCGGACGTGCCACAGGACGCGCCCGCCGGCGGTCACCAGCTGCATCCCCCGCACCGCGTGCACGGCCCCGCGCACCGCGCCCGCCAGGCCGATGCCCTGCAGGATGCGCAGCGCCTCGTCGTCCAGGTTCGCCGCGCGCGGCAGCGGGTGGACGTCGCGGTCGCGCTCGACCACCACGACGGGGACGCCGCGGGCAGCGAGCAGGTTCGCGGCGACGATCCCGACGGGACCGCCGCCGACCACGACGACGGGAGCGCGCACCCCTCCACCGTACGGCCGGGGGGTCAGGGGGATCCCCGACGCCCCGCTCCCCGGGCGCGTGTCAGACTCGCCGGGACGGCACCGCCCCGGTCGACTACAGGAGCTCGCCAGATGGTGGAGGCAAGGGAAGCGGCATGGAGCCGCGTCACCGAGCAGTTCTCGGCGCTCGCGGACCGCGTGAAGCAGCACTACCAGACCCAGGACGAGGCGTCCCCGACGCCGGCGGAGGCCGGGGACAGCGTCCGCGACGCCCTGCGCACGCTCGGCGACGCGGCCGACCGGCTGGCCTCCACGGTCGGCGACGCGGTGCGCGACCCCGAGGTGAAGACCACCGCGCGCACGGCGGCCAACTCGCTGGTCGACGCGATCGGGCTGACGCTGTCCCAGCTGGGCGGGGACCTGCGCGCCCGCACCGACAAGCGCCCCGCCGCGGAGGACGCCGCGTGGGAGGAGCCGCGCGTCGAGGTCGTCGACCAGACGCCCAACCGCCCGGTGCTCGACCCGGACCCCGACGCGAAGCTCTAGCTCTGGATCTGCTCCGTCACGTTCCAGTGGCGGATGCAGGTCAGGTCGTGGTGGCGGCTGAGGACGCCGACGGTCGCGGTGTCCAGCAGCAGCCGCCGCCCCTCCGCGGCGGGCAGGGTGCACCAGCGCGCGGCCAGCACGCGCAGGAGGTGGCCGTGGGCGAACAGCAGGACGTCGTCGCCCACGGCGTCGATGACCGCGAGGACCCGGTCGCAGCGGGCGCCCAGCTCCTCCAGCGACTCGCCGCCGACCATCGGGTGGGTCCACGGCGTCCAGCCGGGGATCTCCGCCTGGATGTCGACGGTGGTGCGGCCCTCGTACGCGCCGTAGTCCCACTCGCGCAGGTCGTCGAGGACCTCGGCGTCGGGGAAGCCGGCCAGCCGGGCGGTCTCGCGCGCCCGTGACAGCGGACTGGCCAGGACCCGCCCGAAGTGGCGGCGGGCAAGGATCGACCCGAGCCGGTCGCGGGCCTGCGCCTCGCCCCGCGGGGTCAACGGGATGTCCGCCTTGCCGGTGTGCTGCCCCGTGAGGCTCCACTCCGTCTCGCCGTGGCGCACGAGCACCACGTCCGGTCCGTCAGCCACGTCTGCGCTCCTCGGTCGGCCGCTGCGCTTGCGACACTAGGCCACGCGCTCGTGGAGAGGGGGGAGCATGGCAGCCCATCGGGTCGTGGTGGTCGGGGCCGGGTTCGGCGGGCTGGCGGTCGCCCGCGGGCTCGCGCGCGCCCCGGGGATCGAGGTCCTGGTCGTGGACCGCACCAACTACCACCTGTTCCAGCCGCTGCTCTACCAGGTGGCGACGGCGGGCCTGGAGCCCGCCGACATCGCCTACCCGGCCCGCGGGATCGCCCGGCGCCTGCGGACCGCGCGGTTCCGCAGCGCCGAGGTCCTGGGCGTGGACTGGGACGCGCGCACCCTGCGGGTGGCGCACGGGGCGCCGATCCCCTTCGACTCGCTGGTCCTGGCCACGGGCGCGGCGACCGCGACCTTCGGGGTGCCGGGCGCCGCCGAGCACGCCTTCGGCCTGAAGCGGCTGGACGACGCGGTCGCGCTGCGCAGCCACCTGCTGCGCCAGTTCGAGATGGCCGACGCCGACCCGCGCCTGATCGACCAGGGGGCGCTGACCGTGGTGGTCGTGGGCGGCGGGCCCACCGGCACGGAGATGGCCGGCGCCCTCACCGAGCTGTTCCGCAACGTCCTCGCGCGCGACTTCCCGCGCCTGGACATCGCCCGGTCGCGGGTGGTCCTGGTCGAGATGGCGCCGGAGGTGCTGAACGGGTTCCACCCGTCCCTGCGGGCCAGCGCGCGGCGGGAGCTGGTCCGCAAGGGCGTCGAGCTCGCGCTCGGCCGGTCGGTGGCGGAGGTCGACGCGGACGGGGTGCGCCTGGACGACGGCCGCGAGCTGCCCGCGCGGACGGTGCTGTGGGCCGCGGGCGTGCGTGCGGTGGCCCCGGAGACCGGGCTGCCCCTGGCCCGGGCGGGACGGATCGCGGTCGACCCCGACCTGGCCGTCCCCGGTCACCCCGGCGTCTGGGCCATCGGCGACGTGGCCGGCGCGGTCGACGGCGACGGGACCCCGCTGCCCCAGCTCGCGCCCGTCGCGATCCAGGGGGGGACCCACGTCGCCCGCCAGATCCTGCGCCGGCGCGCCGGCCTGGCGGGCGAGCCCTTCACCTACGTCGACCGCGGGACGATGGCCACGATCGGCCGGCGCGCGGCGGTCGCCCAGCTCCCGCTGGGCATCCGCCTGACCGGCACGCTCGCCTGGCTGGCGTGGCTCGGCCTGCACCTGGTGCAGCTCATCGGCTTCCGCAACCGCCTCAGCGTCCTGCTGAACTGGGCGTGGAACTACCTCACCTGGGACCGCGCCGCCCGCATCATCGTGGACGTGGAGGATCCCCGGCCGGAGCCGGGGATCGGTGACCGCGCGCGGTCGGAAGCGTCCGGGCCCTAGAAGCCCCGCACCAGGCCCAGCCCGCCGCCGTACTGGAAGGCGGGGAAGACCGCGTCCAGGTTGCCGATGCCGCCGCGCTTCAGCAGGCACTCGGCGATGACCTCCCGGTAGTCGATCCCCCGGGCGACACTGCCCCTCTCGTCCTGGTCCAGCGCGAAGTCATTGGCGTAGTACCTCCCGCCGTTCACCCCGCCGCCGATGACGAACATCGGCTGGCCGTACCCGTGGTCGGTCCCGTTGCTGCTGTTCTCCTGGATGCGGCGCCCGAACTCCGACACCACGACGATGAGGACGTCGTCCAGCAGGGCGCCGAGATCGTCGCAGAACGCGCCGAGGGCGGTGGCGAAGTCGGCGACCTTCTGGTTGAAGTTCCCGTTCCGGTCGTTGCCGCGGCCCATCTGGGTGTGGGTGTCCCACCCGCCGATGTCGCACGACGCCAGCTGGAGGCCGACGCCGGCCTTGATGGTGCGCGCGATCTCCTGCAGCGCCTCGCCGAACCCGCCGCCGGGGTACTGCGCGGCCGGCTGGTACTCCTCCGCGGCGATCGCCGCCGCGCTCTCCAGCGCCCGCAGGGTGTTCTGGGTGGCGCCGGTGATGGGGTTGCCGGCCAGGTTGTTCAGCGCACCCACCGCGGTCGCGCGCCTGCCGCCGTTGTCACCGTAGATCCGGAAGTCGCCCCAGCCGCCCGTGGCCACCGCGGGCGCCGTCCCGCGGAGGAGCGTGGGGAGGCCGCTGCCGCCGAACTGCACGGCCTGCAGCGGACCCGCCGCCGCACCCACCAGCCCGCGCTGGTCGAGCACCCGGTTGCCCCATCCCGACCCGAGCGTCTGGCGCTGGGTGCCCATCTCCAGCTCGACCATCGCCTGGAAGTGGGAGTACTCGGGCTCCTCGAGCGCCGCGCCGTGGACGACGGCGAACCTGCCCTCGTCCCACAGCCGCATCAGGGGTCCGAGCCCGGGGTTGAGGCCGAACATGTTGTCGGCCTTCAGCAGCATGTTGCGGGGGACGGCGATGTTCGGCCGCGCGTCGGCGTACACGGGGTCGCCGTGTGGGACGACGATGTTGAGACCGTCCCAGCCGCCCCGCACGTTGATCGCGACGACGCACGCGGCCTGCGTGGTGTCCGTCGGCTGGCGGAACGCCATCCGCGTGGTCGCCATCTGGTGCGCCAGCGGCGCGGCCATCAGGTACCCGCCGCCCTTGATCAGGCTGCGCCGGGTGAACCCCTTGCGCCAGGGGTCCTCCGGGTCGACGACCTTGGTGTCGCAGTTGCACCCGACGTGGGAGACCTTGTAGTGGTCCGGCGAGGCGTCGTCGAAGGCGCGGCCCGCGCCGCCGCCCACGATCGCCGACATGCCCTTCAGCAGCTTCATTGGTGTCCCTGGCTCCCGTCAGCGCTGCATGCAGTAGGTGTCGAGCAACAGGACCGCGGTGGGCCGCACGATGTCGCGCACGTCGCCGGCGTCGGTGACCGCGTCGCCGTCGGCCCGCCCCAGGTAGGTCAGCACCGCCGCGCGGTGCTCGTCGGCGAGGGTCTGGAAGACCATCCGGGCGGCGACGGCGTCGACCACGGCGCCCACGGTGCTGGGCAGCTCCACGGTGACGAAGGTGTCCATGACCTCGTCGGCCGGCTCCAGCGCGTTGTCGAAGCCGCCGTGCACCAGGTCGTGGTGGATGTTCCACCGGTTCAGCAGGTCACCGCTGGACAGCCACTTGCCGGCGGGGATGGCGTAGCCGTCCGGGCCGGTCCACTCACCCGGGGACTGCAGCAGGCGGCGCGCGGTGTTGCGCAACCGGTCGCCGTCGTCGGGGTTCGCCTGCGGCTGCAGGCCCAGGACCCGGATGGCGCCGATGAAGTCGTCCAGCGGTCGTGCGACCTTCTGGCCGGCCGACGCGGCGAACTCCGCGGAGGTGAACAGCGCGGTGACCCAGGCCGCGATGTCGCCGCCGGTGCTGGAGAAGGTCGACGCCAGCGACGCCACCAGCGAGGCCGGCGGGTCGTCGGCCACGAACGTCTGCGCGAGCTTGGTCGACAGGTACTCGGCCGTGAGGGGGTCCGCGGCCAGCGAGTCGGTGAAGGCGCGCATGGCAGCCAGGCCGTCGGCCGCGTTCGCGTTCGCGTAGGTGACGCCGCGGATGGTGACCGGCCCGACGAAGTGGCGACCGGGGTTGTAGCGGAAGACGTTGGTCTCGTTGTTGAAGGTCAGACCCGACAGCAGCTTCGCCGCCTCGCGGATGTCGTTCTCGTCGTACCCGCGGTTGGCCCCCAGCGTGTGGAGCTCCATGATCTCGCGGGCCATGTTCTCGTTGCTGCCCTTGTCGTTGTCCTCACCGTCCAGGAACCGCATCATCGCGGGGTGGGTGAGGACCGCGAACAGGAAGTCGGCGAAGTTGCCGAAGGCGTTGGCGCGGATCACGTCGCGCTGGAAGACCGTCGCCCGGCCGCGGTTGTCGTCGGACGTGTGGTCCAGGGCGAAGTGGTTGGTCCAGAACTCCGCCATCTTCTCCAGCAGCTGCCACTGGCTGAAGGCGTTGCGGTAGACGATGGCGTTGACCGTCTGCTCGTCGGCGTCCGTCCCGCCGTTGCCTTCCCGGTTGTTGAAGATCTGCTGTGACGTGCGGCCCAGGTTCGTCTGGAACCGCGCGATGGCCCGGTTGACGACCTCGTCGTCGCCGGGGTCAGGCGCCATCTGCTGCGCCAGCCAGGCCGCCACGCCCATGGAGCGGATGTCGTCCACGATCTCCGGCGTCGGCCCGAAGGTGGCCCGCCGGGCCAGGTGGGTCGCGGCGTCGCCCGTCAGGGCGGTCGCGATCGGCCCCGAGGTGACCGGCGCGGCCGGCGCCGGCGGCGCCGACGGCCCCGGCACCGGCGGGACACCGGGCCCGCCGCCCGGGGGCGGCGGCATCGTGCCCGGCCCCGGGGGCGCGATCACGTCCGGGACGCTCACGGGGAGCGCCTCGCACGCGGCCAGGGCCGCGGCGCCACCGAGCACGCCCAGGACGGTGCGCCGGCTCATGGGTGCCGGCGTGACCGTAGGTTCCGGCTCGCCCCCGTCCCGGGTTGGAGCCACGACGACGTCAACTGCCATAGGTAGATCTCCGCCCGCCCGTGATGATCGATGCGCGAGGAACTTCACCCGCGTGTCCTGCCCGGGGGAGAGCCTCCTCCCCAGGGCCACGGCGCGCACCTGTCCGGCCGTACGGGGAGGAAGGGCGTAACGGTCCGGAGTGCCGTCCGATCGGCCGCCAGGAGACGGCGGCGGGCGGTGTCAGTTCGTCGAGGTGATGATGAAGGTGGCGGTCAGGACCAGGGTCGCCAGGGCGCCCAGGCGCGCGACGGAGATCAGCGCGCGGCCGGTGCGCTCCATCACCTGGAGCTTGTCGGTGTCCGCGGTCGAGGCCGTGCGGAAGAAGACGATCTCCGCGGCGGCGCTCACCAGCAGCAGCAGCACCGCGAGGCTCACGAACGCCAGTTCCAGGTTGGTCATCTCGTCCCCAGTTCCCGGCCGGAACCGCTGTTGTACACCGGCCGCGAGGGGCTCACCTGCGGCGGCGGGCCGCCCGCGCCACGACGCCCTGGCGGGGCGCGAACAGAAAGGCGACCGCGAAGCAGGCGCTGGCGACCAGGACGATCGCCGGGCCCGAGGCCACGTCGACGTAGTAGGACCCGTACAGGCCCGCCACCGCCGCCACCAGCCCCACCGCCGCCGCGACCGCCATCATCGACCGCAGGCGGGTGGTGAGCAGCAGGGCCGTCGCGCCCGGCGTGATGAGCATGGCGATGACGAGCAGCAGCCCGACCGCCTGGAGCGACGCGACGATGGTCGCCGACAGCAGCGCGGTGAACACGTACTCCAGCAGGTCCACGCGCAGGCCGACGGCGCGGGCGGTCAAGGGGTCGAAGCTCCACAGGTGCAGCGGGCGGAACAGCACGACGACGATCGCGAGCACCAGCCCGCCGCTGACGGCGGTGAGCACGAGGTCCCCGGGCGACACGCCCAGCACGTTGCCGAACAGGATGTGGAACAGATCGATCCCGCGCGGCTGGGCGACGGAGATGACCGCCAGCCCGGCGGCGAACATCGCCGTGAAGACGATGCCCATGACCGCGTCCAGCTTGACCGGGGAGTTGCGCTCCACCCAGGTGATGAGCAGGCCGGTGACCACCGCGACGGCCATCGCCCCCGGCAGGATGCCGGCGGTCTGACCGACGAGGTACCCGACCGCGACGCCCAGCAGCACCGCGTGGCTGATGGCGTCGCCGAGCAGCGCCTGGTGGCGCACGACGAGCAGGCACGACAGCACCGCCGAGGTCACCCCGACGACCGCGGCGGCCACCAGCCCGGCCCGGAAGAACCCGTACTGGACCACCGGCCCCACGACCAGGTCCACCACCCCGCCCACGCCGATCACACCGCTCATGGGTGCACCTCAGGCGCCGGGCGGCTCACGAGCAGGGACTCCGGGCTTCGCCCTCCGCCGATCATGCGACCACGGGGGCGATGCCGTAGGCCTCCGCCAGGGCGGCGGGGGCCAGGACCGCCGCGGTGGGGCCCGCGGCGACGACCCGCTGGTTGAGCAGCACCAGGCCGTCGCACAGCCGGTCGATGGTGGACAGGTCGTGGTTGACCACGACCACGCCGCGGCCCTCGGCGGCCAGCTCGCGGAGCAGGGGGGTCAGCAGGTCGACGGTGACGGCGTCGACGGCGGCGAAGGGCTCGTCGAGGAGGAGCAGCTCGGCCTCCTGGGCCAGCGCGCGCGCCAGGAACACGCGCTGCTGCTGGCCGCCCGACAGCTCGCCGATCTGGCGCCGCGCCAGGGCGGTCAGCCCCGCGCGCTCCAGGGCCGCGGCGACCCGCTCGCGGTCCCGGGGGCGGCGGCGCTGGAGCAGGCCCAGGTGGGGGTAGCGGCCCATGGCCACGACCTCGCCGACCTCCGCGGGGTAGTCCCAGTCGACCGCGCTGCGCTGGGGCAGGTAGGCCAGGCGGCGGCGCACGCGGTCCACGGGCCCGCCCAGGACGGTGACGGTGCCGGCGTCGGGGCGGACCAGGCCCACCACGGTCTTCAGCAGGGTGGACTTGCCCGCGCCGTTGGGCCCGACGATGCCGGTCACCCGCCCGAGCGGCGCGTCCAGGGCGACGTCGCGCAGCACCGGCGCCGCCCGGTAGCGGACGGTGAGGCCGC
This sequence comes from Egibacteraceae bacterium, assembly GCA_030447925.1. Lineage (GTDB taxonomy): Bacteria > Actinomycetota > Nitriliruptoria > Euzebyales > Egibacteraceae > JAUJNX01. The sequence goes on from JAUJNX010000013.1 coordinate 69,236, forward strand.
GCACGACCAGCCCCTGGCCCGGTCCCTGGCCGCCCGGCCCGGACGGCGGGTTCATCCCAGACCCTCCACGATCGCCTCCACGTTCGCGCGCAGCATGCCCTCGTAGGTCTCGGCACCCGACCCGGGCGGGCCCAGCGAGTCGCCGTACAGCGGGTCGCCGACGTCCACGCCCGCGTCGCGCGCGACGCGCTCGATCAGGTCGGGATTGACGGTGCTCTCCAGGAACACCGTGGGCACGCCCTCGGCGCGGATGCGGTCGACCAGGGCCGCGACGGACCGCGCGCTGGGCTCCTCCTCGGTGGTCACCCCCAGCACCGTCCCGGTCACCTCCAGCCCGTAGTGGTCGGCGAAGTAGCGGTACGCGTCGTGGCTGGTGACGAGCTTGCGGTCGGCCGCCGGGACGGTGGCGATGCGGGCCGCCAGCTCCCGGTCCAGCTCCGCGAGGCGGGCGCGGTAGGCCTCGGCGTTGCGGGCGTAGTCGTCGGCGCCCGCGGGGTCCGCGGTGCGCAGCGCGTCCTCGATGGCGGTCACGTAGCCGTCGGCGACCAGGGGGGGGACCATCCACAGGTGCGGGTCGACCACCCCGCCGGCCTCGACCGCCCGGTCGGTGATGCCCTCGGTGAGGATCACCAGCTCGCCCTCGACGTTGGCCGCCAGCGGCTCGAACCAGGGCGACAGGCCCAGCCCGTTGTCCAGGACCACGTCGGCGTCGGTGATGCGGGCCGCGTCGGAGGGCGCGGCCTGGTAGGTGTGCGGGTCACCGCCGACCGGGACGATCGTCTCCACCGCCACGCGGTCGCCGCCGACGGCCTCGGCGAACTCCGCGAAGACACTCATGGTCGCCACGACCCGGACGCGGCCGTCGTCACCGCCGCCCGCCGGGGCGTCGGCGAACAGCGCCGCGCAGCCGGCGACCAGGAGGGCGAGCACCACCCCCGCCAGCCCGCGGGCCCCGCCCCTGCGCACCCGGCCCCGGCGCGCCCGGTCCCGGAGGCGGTCCTCGACAGCGGCGGTAGCGTCCACGAGCCCCGATGATAGCCATGCCTACGAAGGGTGCGCCTGCGAGCATGGGCACATGGCTGAGCCCGAGCACGTGCGGTCGTGGTCCATGGTCGCCCCGCTGCGGCTCGCGGAGCCCGACCCCGACCTGACCCACCCCTCGCCCTACCTGTGGTTCTCCCGGGAGGAGTGGGCGCGCCTGCGGGCCTTCACCCCGCTGACCCTCGGTGAGGACGAGCTGGCCCGCCTGGCCGGCATCAACGAGCCCGTCACGCTGCCCGAGGTCGCCGACGTCTACCTGCCGCTGTCGCGCCTGCTCAACCTCTCGGTCGTCGCGACCCAGCAGCTGCACCGCGTCACCGACACGTTCCTGGGCACCCCACCCGCGCCCGTCCCCTACGTCATCGGCCTGGCGGGCAGCGTGGCGGTGGGCAAGAGCACGGCGGCCCGCATCCTGCGCGCGCTGCTCGCCCGCTGGCCCGACCACCCGCGGGTCGACCTCATCACCACCGACGGGTTCCTGCTGCCGAACAAGGTCCTGGCCGACCGCGGCCTGATGGAGCGCAAGGGCTTCCCGGAGTCCTACGACCTGCCCCGGCTGCTCCAGGTCCTCGCCGACGTCAAGGCGGGCCACCCGTCGGTGGAGGCGCCGGTCTACTCCCACCTGTCCTACGACATCCTCGACGGCGAGGCGCAGGTGATCCGCCAGCCCGACATCCTCATCGTCGAGGGCCTCAACGTGCTGCAGAAGGGGCCCCGCGACGGCGGGACGGTGTCGGACTACTTCGACTTCTCGATCTACTTGGACGCCGACGAGGCCGACATCGAGCGCTGGTACGTCCAGCGCTTCCACAAGCTGCGCGACACCGTGTTCACCGACCCCGACTCCTACTTCCACCGCTACGCGGTGCTGTCGATGGCCGAGGCCGAGGCCACGGCGCTGCGCTTCTGGCGCGAGATCAACGGCCCCAACCTGCGCGACAACATCCGCCCCGCCCGCGACCGCGCCCACCTGGTCCTGGAGAAGGGCCCCGACCACCAGATCGAGCGCGTCCGCCTGCGCAAGTGGTGACGGGAGTCGACTGGGGATATGCCCGAGGTCGGCGTGCACCTGCCCGACGACCTCTACCGCGAGGCGCGGGCGCGCGACCTCCCGCTGTCCGAGCTGGCACAGGAAGCGGAGGAGCAGGCCATCCGCACTGCCGGCCAAGCGGAGTGGATCGAGCGCATGCGCGTCGCGCTGGCGGAGGAGCGGGGGTGTGCGCTGGTCACCACCGACCCGCGACCGGCCCGTGCGGATCCGCCCTGCGACGTGGTGGCGCCCGGATGAACTCCCCGGGGGCGGGATGAACTCCTCCCCAACCGGGGCGTGGGCAGCGGGTGCGGGCCGCACACTCCGTGCATGGTCCTCACGCGCAGCTTGCTGGCGCTGGCGGGACTGTCGGCGCTGACGGTGCCGATCGGCGCGCCCCTCGGGCGGGCGCGGTTCCGGCGGTCCGGCGACGTCGTGACCATGCAGTCCCGGGTGCTGGGGCTGGGCTACTACCTGTACTTCCCCTTCGAGGTCCCCGCGGGGACCGACCGGGTGGAGGTCGCGGTCGCGACCAGCCGCCCGGCGTCGGTGGGTCTTGGGCTGTTCGACCAGCGCGGGCCGGCCTACCAGTCGGCGGGCTTTCGCGGCGTCCACGGCGAGGAGCGCCGCTCCTGCTGGGTCGAGGCCGACGCGGCCTCGGAGGGCTTCCTGCCCGGGCCGATCCTGCCGGGGACCTGGACCGTCGTGGTCCCCGTGTTCCTGGCCCTGACCCCCGCCGACGTCACGGTCACCGTCACGCTGCGCGCCGGGCCCGGCGGGCGGGTGCTGCGCGCCGTGGGGCCGGCCACCGCCGACGTCGTGCGTGACGAGCCCGGCTGGTACCGCGGCGACCTGCACTGCCACACCGGGGCGTCCAGCGACGCGTGGGCGACGGGCCGGTCGCTGACCCCGCGCGACTGGGGCGACGAGTGCCGCCGCGCCGGCCTGGACTTCGCCGCCCTGACCGACCACAACGTCGTCACCCAGAACGCCGGCCTGGCCGAGGCCGCCGGCCCGGGCGTCCTGCTGCTCGGCGGCGAGGAGATGACCAACTGGTTCCACGGCCACGCCACCGTCAGCGGCCTGCCGCCCGGCGCCTGGCTGGACTGGCGCCAGCGCCCGCGGGGGTTCCCGTCGCTGCCCCACGAGGGCCGCATCGTGGACTTCGTGCGCACCGCGCGGGAGTACGGCGCCTACGTCGCCGCCGCCCACCCGCTGGTCCCGCTGGCCGCGTGGCAGTTCGCCCGCGAGGCCGAGTCCGACCCGCGGGCGGCGACCGACGGGCTGGAGGTCTGGAACGGGGCCTTCCAGCCCCACGACCTCGCCGCGGTGGCGATGTGGGACGGGCTCCTGCGCCGCGGGCAGCGGGTCAGCGCGACCGGCGGCAGCGACACCCACGCCCGCGCGGAGGACGGGACGACCACGGCGGGCGACCGGCGGCAGCGACACCCACGCCCGCGCGGAGGACGGGACGACCACGGCGGGGATGCCGACGACCGTCGTGCACGCGGCGTCGCTGAGCCCGCCCGCGATCGTCGAGGCGCTGCGCCGCGGCCGCGGGTTCGTCACCCGCCACCCGCGCGGTGCGGAGGTCTACCTGTCCGCCGAGCACCCCGACGGCCGGCGCGCGGGCATGGGCGCGACCCTCACCGGGCGCGCGGGGGACACCGTCGGCGTCGCCGCGGTGGTGCGGCGGGCCGCCGGACGCCGGCTGGTCCTGATCGCTGGTGGGCGGACGCTGTCGACCACCGCCCTGGACACCGACGACCAGACCGTCACCGCCGAGGTGCCGATCGCGGCCGGCTACGTCCGCGCCGAGGTCCGCGGCGCCCCGGCGCTGGACCTGCGCCGGCTGCTCGCCTCGCGCCTGGACATGGAGGCGCTGTCCAACCCCGTCTACCTGTCGGCCTCGCGGGCCGACGACAGCGCGACGCCCGCCGACCCGCCGCCGCTCCCGGGCTGAGCGGCCGGGGTCCGGACGGCGAGGGCGACGGCCCCCGCGCCGGCCCCGGCGGCGGCGAGCAGCACGTACACCAGGACGCGGAGCGGGGCCGGCGCCCCGAGCAGCGACAGCAGCGTCCCCGCGTTGGTCAGCGCGAGCAGCCCGCCGACGCCGACGCCGAGCAGGCGCGCGGGCAGCCGCCGCACCAGCCAGGCGGCCAGCGGCGCGGCGACCATGCCGCCGGCGAGCAGGACCAGCACGATGCGCAGGTCGATCCCCGCCGGGCCGAGGGAGAGCAGGAAGCCCGCGGACGCGGCGACGGTGACCGCGAACTCGCTGGTGTCCACCGTCCCGACGACGCTGCGCGGCTCCATGCGGTTGCTGAGCAGCAGCGACGGCGTCGCCAGCGGCCCCCACCCGCCGCCGCCCGTGGCGTCGACGAAGCCGGCGACCAGCCCGAGGGCGGCCAGCGGCCGGGCCCCCAGCGGCGCAGCGTCCGCAGGGGCGCGCGGCGCGGCGCGCAGGGCGAAGCGGGCCAGCAGGAACAGCCCGATGGCCAGCAGCACGCCGGCCATCCAGGGGCCCGCCGCCGCGGTGGCGACCGACCCGAGCACGAGCGCCCCGGCGAAGGCGCCCACCGCGCCCGGCAGCGCGATCCGGCGCACCGTCGGCCATGAGACGTTGCCGAACGACGCGTGCGCCGCCCCCGACACCACCGTCGTGCCGATCTCGGCGAGGTGGACCGACGCCGACACCGCCGCGGGGGTCAGGCCGGCGGTCAGCAGCAGGGTCGAGGAGGTCGCGCCGTAGGCCATCCCCAGCGAGCCGTCGACCAGCTGGGCCAGGAACCCCACGACGGCCAGGACGATCAGACTCTGCACGCGCGCTCCGCTCCATGTCTACTAGCTCGCGCGCAATTGTCGTCAAAGCGGATCAACGGCGGGCGACGCCCGTGTGACAACCGTGGAAACCGGGGTTCGACGCTAGTGCCAGGCGGCGGGGTCCTCGACGAGCTCCTCGACGCGGGCTGGCAGCTCGCCGGAGGCCACGTGCGCGAGGGTCACCGACTCCAGGATCGCGCGCTCGTTGGCGCGCAGCGCGATCCACACCTCCTGGAGCGAGGTGGCGGCGCCGCCGTAGGCCACGTCCTCAGGCCGCCGGCCGCGGACGTTGATCAGCGGGCCCTCGACCGCGCGGATCACCTGGGCCAGGCTGACCTCCCCGGCGGGGCGGGCCAGCCAGTAGCCGCCGTCGGCGCCGCGCTGGCTGCGCACGATGTCGGCGCGGCGGAGCTGCGCCAGGATGCTCTCGAGGAACTTGACCGGGATGCCCTGGAGCGCGGCGATGCGGTCGCCCTTCACGGGGCCCGGCCCGGCGGCCGCGAGCTCCGCGGTCGCGCGCAGCGCGTAGTCGGCCCGGGCGGTCAGTCGCATGCCCCGAGTATGGGGCGCGCAGCGCTCGTCCGGTGTGCGCAGCGAGCCCGCGAGCCAGCAGCATGGGGCGCGCAGCGGGCCTGCGAGGCCAGGTCGCATGGCGGGGGGTGTCGCCCCCGCCATGCGACCTCCTGGCCTTACTCCTGGCCGCCGACGGCGGCGACGGCGTCCACCAGGCCGTGGCCGAAGAAGCCGTTGAACTCCGCGCCGCCCTCGCAGGTGGCGTCGTAGGCGGGGTTCACCGTCGCGGCCGCGCCGGTGATGTACTGCACGTCGCGCGGCTCCGGGCACGCGATGTCGGTGGCGGTGCCGCGCAGGACCCGACCGACCACCGCCGGGCGCATCTTGAGCCCGCCGCGGGCCGCGTCGTCCCGGCCGTACTCCGACACGATCAGCGCCGCGACGCCGGCCGCGTGCGGCGACGCCATCGACGTGCCCTGCAGGTAGGCGTAGTAGCCGCAGACGCCCTCGTCGCAGTTGCGGATCACGCTCGGCGTGGTCGGGTTGCCCGCCTCGTCGATCAGTTCGTTCTCGCGCAGGACGGACTCGGGGTAGGTGGACAGGATGCGGTTGCCCGCGGTGCCGTACTGCGGCGTCCCCGGGTAGTCCCAGGCGTCCCCGCCGGGCGCGGCCACCTCGGCCTGCTCCACCCCGTAGCTGGAGTAGTAGGACTTGCGCCCGCTGGGGCCGACGGCGGTGACCGACAGCACGAACCGGCCCTCGGTGGGCAGGACCAGGCAGGAGTTGTCGACCGGGCGCTCGTAGGCGATGTCCGGCGGGAAGTCGGGGCTGGAGGTGTCGGTCTCCGGGCGCCCGAGGTCGGTCGCCTCGTTGCCGGCCGACCCGATCAGGGTCACGCCGCGGAAGTGGGCGTAGGTCAGGGCCCGCTGCATCGCCGCGATGATGGTGCGCTGCTCGATCTGCGCCTCGGGCGAGTCCGCCGGGTTGTTGCGGCAGTTGAACAGCCACGGGTCCACGTAGAAGGACATGTTGGCCACGTCCACGCCGATGTCCGACCGGCGCGCAGGTTGACCAGCGTGACCCCGGGGGCGACGCCCGCGGTGCCCAGGCCGTTCAGCGCGGCCCCGACGGTGCCGGCGACGTGCGTGCCGTGGCCGCTCTCGTCCACGGTGGCGGGGTCGTCGCAGGACTGGTCGGGCTCCTCGTCGCAGGGGCCGTCGATGATCGGGATGTCGGTGGTGAAGTTGCGGCTCAGCCCGACGTCCACCTTGCCGGCGAGGTCGGGGTGGGACGCGTCGATACCGCTGTCGATGATGCCGACCAGGACGCGCTCGTCGCCCTGCTGGATGGCGTAGGAGCCGTCCGGCGTCGCGCCGATCATCTCGTTGCCCCACTGCAGGCCGAGCAGCGGCTCGGCCTCGGCCTCGGCCTCGGCGGTGCCCGCGGCGGCGGTCGTGTCGAGCGCCTCGACCTCGTCGCGCTGGGCCGGCGACTGCTGCGGCAGCTGCCCGATGGCGCGGTCGCGGACGGCGCCCTCGAGGTCCGCGTGGCCGGCCGCGGCCAGGACGAAGTCCGGGTCGGTGCTGGTGACCGTGGCCACGCCGACGGCGTCGTTGGCGCGCACGACCTCGGCGCCCAGCTCGGCCAGGGCGGCGGCGCCGTCAGCGGCGGACACGCCCTCGGCGTAGGCCACGACGTAGGCGGCCTCCTCGGCCGCCTCCTGCTCGGGTGTGGCGGCGGCCGGCAGGGCGCCCGCGGCAAGGGTGGCCAGGGCGATCGCGATCGCCCACGTCGTTCTGCGCATGTGCTGGTGCTCCCCCAGGTGATGGACCGGAGGAGCAGGGTGGCCGATCAGTCACACCATGACAAGTGGTCGTGTCACCGTTCGATGGGGGCGCGGACCAGGTTGCCCCACTCGGTCCACGACCCGTCGTAGTTGCGCACCTTCGGGTAGCCGAGCAGGTGGCGCAGCACGAACCAGGTGTGGCTGGAGCGCTCGCCGATGCGGCAGTAGGCGATGACGTCGTCGTCGGGGGTGAGGCCCTGCTCGTCGGCGTAGATCGCGCGCAGCTCCTCGACCGGCTTGAAGGTGCCGTCGTCGTCGGCCGCGCGCTTCCACGGGACGTTCACGGCGCCGGGGATGTGCCCGCCGCGCAGGGCGCCCTCCTGCGGGTAGTCGGGCATGGACAGCAGCTCGCCCGAGTACTCCTGCGGGGAGCGGACGTCGACCAGCGGGCCATTGTCGGCCAGGTGGCGCTCCACGTCCTCGCGGTAGGCGCGGATCGCGGTGTCGTCGCGGTCGACGACCGGGTAGTCGGCGGGGGTGACCTGGGGCCGCTCCTTGGTCACCGGCCGCCCCTCGGCCAGCCACTTCTGGCGCCCGCCGTCCAGGAGGCGGACGTCGGGGTGGCCGAACAGGGAGAACACCCACAGCGCGTAGGCGGCCCACCAGTTGGACTTGTCCCCGTAGAAGACCACGGTGGTGTCCCGGCTTATGCCCTTGGCCGACAGCAGGCGCGCGAAGCCCTCGCCGTCGATGTAGTCGCGGGTCACCGGGTCCTGCAGCTCGGTGTGCCAGTCGACCTTGACGGCGCCGGGGATATGGCCGGTCTCGTAGAGCAGGACGTCCTCGTCGGACTCGACGACGACCAGCCCGGGCGCCCCCAGCCGCTCCTGCAACCAGTCGGCGCCGACCAGGATCCGGGGGTCGGCGTAGCCCGCGTAGGCGGGGTCGGGGTCGCGGACGGAGGCGTCGGGCATGAGGGGCTCCTGGGGCTGGCGCAGCGGGGTGTCGCCATACTAGGAACCGCCGCGTCGCGGCCCCGCAGTGCGAACAGTGCGTTGGAGGATCCATGCCCGTCCCGGCCGCGCTCGACGAGATCGTCGACGACTTCGCCGACGCCCCGCCCGACCTCCGGGTCGAGATGCTGTTCGAGTACTCCGAGCAGCTCCCGCCCCTGCCGCCCGAGCTGGCGGGCCACGGCGGGATGGAGCAGGTCACCGAGTGCCAGACGCCGTTCTTCCTGGCCGCGCGCCTCGGGCCCGACGACCGCGTGGACATCACCTTCGACTGCCCGCCGGAGGCGCCGACGACCCGCGGGTTCGCCGGCATCCTGTCCGCGGGGCTGGCCGGCGCGACGGCGGCGGACGTCCTGGACGTGCCCGACGACTTCTACCTGCGCATGGGCCTGGGCCAGGCCATCTCGCCGCTGCGCCTGCGCGGCATGGCCGCGATCCTCGCCCGCCTCAAGCGCCAGGTCCGCGAGGCCCTCGCCGCCCGCGCCGCCTGATCGCGCGGCGGGCCGGGCCCCCGGGGCCAGGCGGCCGGCTCAGCCGGCGAGGGTGGCGGCGGCCAGCCGGTCGGCGGCGCCGGAGGCGGTGGCCAGGAACAGTGACGGCTCGGTGAGCTCCAGCTCGAGCAGGGTGGGCGCCCCGTCGGGTCCGGGGAGCAGGTCCACGCGGGCGTAGAGCAGGTCGGCGCGGCGGAACGGCACGGCGTCGAGCACCTGCTCGGCCACGGCCAGCTCGGCGGGGGCCGGGTCGCGGGGCCGGATGTCCTCCTCGGCCCAGAGCGCGTCCGACGACGCCCCGCCCGGGGCCAGCAGCGGACCCTTGCGCACCGCGTGGCTGTAGCGCCCGGCCAGGAACACCAGGGCGCTCTCCCCCGCGTCGTCCACGGCGGGCAGGTAGGGCTGCACCATCGCCGTGCGGCCCGCGGCCTGGAGGCGGCGGACGTGGTCGCGGGCGGCGTCGCGGTCGCGGTGCCGCGCGGTGTCGCGCGACCCGGCCGACACCGTCGGCTTGACGACGACCTCGTCGGCGTCGGGCAGCACGACCTCCTCGCCGGGGCCGGCGAAGGCGGTCGGCACGACGGGCAGCCCGGCCGCGGCGAGTTCGGCGAGGTAGCGCTTGTCGGTGTTCCAGCGCAGCACCGCCGGCGGGTTGGCGAGGCGGGTGCGGGCCGCCACCCCCGCCGCCCAGGCGAGGAACTCGTCGCGGCGACCCAGGTAGTAGTCCCACGTCGACCGGATGACCACGCGGTCGAAAGCGCCCCAGTCCACGCCGGGGTCGTCCCAGGCGACCAGCGCGGGCCGGGCCCCGGCCGCGACCAGCGCGTCGCGGAACGGGATCCAGTCCTCGTCCCGCTCGCGCACGTCGGCGGCGGTCGCGACCGCCACCCGCGGCGCGGTCATCCGGTCCCTCCTCGGCCCCTCAACGGTGCGGGAGCCTACCCGGCCGGCGCGGCGACGGCCGCGGTCAGGGCCGTCACGGCGGCGATCGCGGCCGCGGCCGGGCTGCGTGCGCTGCGCCGCCGCAGGGCGCGGGCCGAGCCCGCCGCCCGCGTCCCCCAGACCGCGCGGCGCTGAGCCCGCGCGGGCGGGTCAGCCGGGGTGCGCGCTGCCCCAGGCGGCCATCGCGCGCAGGACGTCCTCCAGCGTGCGGCCGTAGTCGGTGAGGGTGTACTCGACCCGCGGGGGGACCTCCGCGTAGATCTTGCGGGTCACCACGCCCTGGGACTCGAGGGTCCGCAGCCGGTCGGTCAGCGTCTTCGGGCTGATGCCGGGCAGGCCGTCCTTCAGCTGGCCGAAGCGCTTGGTGCCGCTCAGCAGCTCGCGCACGATCAGGGTGGACCAGCGCCCGTCGATCACCCGGATTGTGCGCGCGATCGGGCACTCCTCGGGGGCCTGCCCCGGGACCCAGCCGATCCCGGTGGTCAGGTCGCCCGTCCTGGAATCGGTCGCCTCCGCCATGGTTCAGTTGAAGATACTCCTTCCCACTCGACACCATGGGGGTCCAGAGGGGAACCGATGGGAGGGCTGGCACCGTGATCGTTGTCGACGTGTGGGCGGACATCGCCTGCCCCTGGTGCTACCTGGGCAGTCACCGCCTGGCGGCGGCCCTGCGGGGCCGGGCGGAGGGCTCGGTGCAGGTGCGCTGGCGCGCCTTCGAGCTGCAGCCCGGCCTGCCCGCGGAGGGGGTGGCGGCGGAGCCGTTCTTCCTGGACAAGTTCGGGTCGGCCGCGGCCAGGGATGCCGCGTTCGCCGCGGTCGCGGCGCAGGGCGCGGCCGACGGCGTGCGCTTCGATTTCGCCGCGATGCACCGCGCCCCGAACACGCGCCTCGCGCAGCGGGCCGTGGTGCTGGCCGAGGGGCGCGGGGCCGGGCAGCAGGCGGCCGACGCGCTGTTCGCCGGTCACTTCGCCCACGGCGCCGACGTCGCCGACCTCGACACGATCCTGCGGCTGCTCGACGAGGCCGCCGTGCCGGTCGACGTCGCCGAGCTGCGCGCGGAGCTGGTGGCGGGCGCCGGCCTGGACCGGGTCGTGGCCGACCAGCGCCTCGCCGCGGAGCTGGGCATCACCGGCGTGCCGTTCTTCCTCGCCGACGGCCGCGTCGCGGTGTCGGGCGCGCAGCCGGCGTCGGTGCTCGCGGAACTGCTGGACGTGGCGGAGCAGGAGGCGGCCGGGCAGCCCGGCGCGCCGGCCGAGCTGGCGCCCTTCGCGCCGGGGCTCGTCTGATGCGGGCGGTGCGGGTGCACCAGACCGGCGGGCCCGAGGTCCTGCGCCTCGACGAGGTCGACGCCCCCCGGCCGGGACCCGGCGAGGCGCTGATCCGCGTCGCCGTCGCCGGGGTGAACATGGCCGACGTGGGGATGCGCGCCGGGTTCTTCCACGGGGCGGGCCGGCTGCCCGCGACCCCCGGCTTCGAGGCGGGCGGGGACGTGGAGGCCGTCGGCGACGGGGTCGACGGGTCCTGGGTCGGGCGCCGGGTGGTGGCCGAGCTCCTGGGCGGCTACGCGGAGTACGCGGTCGCCCCCGCCGACGCGCTGATCGCCGTGCCCGACGGCCTCGCGCTGGAGGACGCGATCGCCGTCCCCATCCAGGGGCTGACGGCCCTCGGCGCGCTGCGCGACGGCGGGCGGCTGGCCGACGGGGACACCGTCCTGGTGACCGGGGCGGCCGGCGGGGTCGGGTCCCAGGCGGTTCAGATCGCCCGCGCCCTGGGCGCCGAGCTGGCCGCCGCCCTGGCCGGCGCGGCGGAGAAGCGTGCACTGGCCCTGGACCTGGGCGCCGACGCGGCCGTGGACTACCGCGCCGAGGACTGGGAGGACCAGGTCCGCGCCGTGACCGGCAGCGGGGAGCGACCGGGGCCGGTGCCCGGGGGCAACCCGATGCAGGCGGCGCCCGGCGTCGCGGACCTGGCGCTGGACGGCGTGGCCGGGCCGGTGACCGCCGGGCTGCTGCGCCTGGCGGTGCCGCGCACCGGGCGGATCGTCACCGTCGGCGGGGCCAGCGGCGCGCCGCCGGACCTCGACGTCTTCGAGCTCAACCGCCGCAACCTGACCGTCACCGGCTTCTCGCTGCCGACCTGGGCGCAGCTGCCGGGCTGGCGGGCGCAGGCGGCGGGCCTGCTGCTGGGCTGGCTGCGCGACGGCCGCGTGCGGGTGGTGCGGGGCCCGGAGTTCCCCCTGGACCGCGCCGTCGACGCCCACCGGGCGCTGGAGGACCGCAGCGCCACCGGCAAGCTCATCCTGCGCGTGGCCTGACCGGCCACGGTGGTGAGGAACCGGCGCGCGCGCGGTTCCTCACCGCGGGTCGGGGCGGGCCCGGCGCAGCAGCGCCGAGAGGCCCGTGGGAGCCGTGGCGCGGCGCAGGCAGGCGGTCGCGGTCGCGCGCGGGCCCGCGGGGTCGGCGGCCCAGGCCGACAGCACCGCCAGGACGGCCGGGCGGCGCGCCCCGCGGGCCAGGTCGGCGGCCAGCGCCGCGACCACCTCCGCGCCGGGGGCGCCGTCCTCGACCGCCTGCAGCCACGCGCGCAGCGCCGCCGGGGCGGCCGGCCGGTCCCAGGCGGCCCGCCAGAGGCCGGCGATGCGCTCGCGGCGGTCCGGATCGGCGGCGGCCAGCGCCAGCAGCAGCGGCGTGCCCTCCCCGCCGTCGGGCACGTGGCGGGCGACGCGCAGGACGACGTCGCACGCGCGCTGCGCCCGCGGCCCCGGCGTCTCCCCGTCCAGTCCGCCAGGGCGTCGAGCACGGCGTCGGGCACGACGGCGGCCAGCCGCGCGACGCTCCGCGCCACGGCCGGCACCTGCGCCGGGTCGGCCACCAGGACCGCGGCCAGGTCGTCGCGGGCCGCGCCCGCCCAGCCCGGGTCGCCGATCACGCCGTAGGCCGTGGCCGCCACCGCGGCCATGCGCGACCCGGGGTCCTCGGCGACGACGGTGCGCAGCAGGCGCAGGACGTGGGCGGCACCGGCGGGGTCGACCGCCACGGCCGCCAGCGATACCGCCGCGGCCTCGCGCGCGCCGGACCGCCCCTCGCGCGCCCACGGGCGCACGACCCGGTCCAGCAGCCAGCCCAGGTCGTCGCGGCCCAGCTCGCCGAGGGTGGCGGCGGCCCGCCGGGCGGTGACGGGGTCCCCGTCCTCGTCGAGGGCGAGCCGCTCCAACCAGGCGACCAGCGGCCGGCGGGCGTCGTCGTGGTCCTCCCACACGTGGCGCAGGACCGCACCGGCCAGCGAGGGTGGGCGAAGCGGACGACGCGGGTCGGGACCCCGCCCCAGGGCGTCGGCTGCTCGCCCTCCGCGAGGTGGGCGCCGACGATGCGCAGGCGCCGGTCCCGGGGCTGGACGCGCGCCAGGCGCGGTCCTCGGCGATCCCCAGCTCCTCCTCCAGCAGGCGGGCCGCGTCGTCGACGCGCTCGAAGCCGGTGTCGTGGAGGACCGCGGCCGCCAGCAGCAGGCAGCGGTCGCGGCCCTCGGGGTGCCGGTCGAACCAGCCGGCGATGCCGCCGGCGAGGTCGGCGGCGAACCGCCGCTCGGCCAGCGCCGGGTCCAGCTCGCCGCCGCCGACGGCGAGGAGCACGGTGACGAGGTGGCCGACGTCGGCGGGCAGCGGGCGCGCGTCCAGGAAGTCCTGCACCCAGTCCTGCTCCACGAGGCGGGCGACCCGGCGGGGCAGCAGCCCGCCGGGCCAGACGCGCCCGAGGCCGCGCTCCAGGACCGCCTCGGCGTCCGGCTCGCCCGTGGCGCGGACCACGACCCCGTCGGCGGCGGCCGCCGCGGGCGCCGCCCGTCGCGGACGACCACGACGAGAAAGGCGCCGGCGGCGCGCAGCTCCGCGGACCGCGCGCGCAGGGCGCCCGCGTCCAGCGCCGCGACGTCGGCCGGTCCCGGCTCGTCCAGCAGCCAGCCCGACCGCGGCGGCGGGCGGTCCGGCACCGCGTCCAGGGCCGGGACGCGGCGGACGTCACCGGGCGCCGCGCGCTGCAGCAGCCGCAGGGCGGTGGTGGTCCGCCCCGTGCGCGCCGGCCCCTCCAGCACCAGGACGTGCTGGCGGCGGAGCACCGCCTGGGCCCGGTCGTACTCCGGCGGCTCCACGTAGACCGCGTCAAGGTCCGCCAGCCAGCGCGCGTCGACCGCCGTGGCGGGCCGGTCGGCCCACGCCGCCGGGGGCGGGCCGTCGTAGGCGGCGTCCGGGTCCACGAGTTCCTCCTTCGGGCGGATTGGCCGAAGTGTGACCGATGGACCGGTCAGTGTCCGGTCGGACCGGGACCGGCCAGGGTGCGAGGGGCACCCGCCTACTGCTGGCACGAGCGCCGATGCGCTCCGCGAGCCCCGGGCGGGTAAGGGCCCCCGATGGACGGACTCCACGTGGTCGCCTACACCGACGCGACCGGCCGCGGCGGCGGCGAGATGAGCCTCGGGCACCTGGTCGGCGCCCTGGACCCCGCGCACGCGGTCACGGTGATGGGCGTCGACGACGACGTCGTCGGCTGGGTCGCGCGGCAGCGGCCGGGGGCGCGCCGCGTCCTGCTGCCCGTCGTGCGCGGGCCGCGCGACCTGGGCCGGATCGGCGCCCACGTCGGCGCGGTGCTCGCGGCCCGGCCCGACGTGCTGCACGCCAACCTGCGCGTGCCCGCCTCCTGCGCCTACGGGATCCTCGGCGGCCTGCTGAGCCCCGGCACCGTCACCGTGGCGGTCGAGCAGCTGCCGATCCGCGTCGACGGGGACCTGCGGCGGCGCTGGACCCGCGCCCTGGCCCGGCGCCTGGACGCCCACGTCGCCGTGGGCGTCGCGGCCGCGCGGCGGACCGAGGAGCTCCTGGGCCTGCCCGCGAGCTCGGTGCGGTCGATCCCCAACCTCGTGCCGGACCGGGGGCCGGTGGTGCCGCGCCCCCACGACGGCGTCGTGCTGGCCGCGGTCGGGCGGCTGGACGCCCAGAAGGGCTTCGACGTCCTGCTCGACGCCCTGCCCGACGTCCCCGACGTGACCCTGGTGGTGGTGGGCGACGGGCACCTGCGCCCGGACCTGGAGAAGCGGGCGGCCGACCTGGGGCTGGGTGGGCGGGTCACGTTCGCCGGCTGGTCCGAGGACGTGCGCGGCCACCTCGCGGGCGCCGACGCGCTGGTCCTGCCGTCGCGGTCGGAGGGCTTCCCGCTGACCGTCGTGGAGGCGATGCTCGCCGGGCTGCCGGTGGTGGCGACGGCGGTGGGCAGCGTGGCGGAGGCGGTCGCCGACGGCGAGACCGGCCTGCTGGTCCCCAAGGACGACCCCGTCGCCCTGGCCGCGGCGCTGCGCCGGGTCGCGGACGACCCGGCGCTGCGCGCCCGGCTGGGCGCCCGCGGCCGCGAGGTCGCCGCGGCCTCCTTCACCGTCGAGCGCATGGCCCGCGCGTTCGAGGACCTGTACGCCGAGCTGCGCGCCGGCTGGCGCTAGCCCCGCGTCAGGTGCAGGTCTGCGGCCGGGCGCTGCTGGTCCCGCCCTGGGTCACGTGGTAGTAGCAGTTGCCGTTCGCCTGCTGGAACAGGTCGATCTGGACGCTGTCGCGGGCGAGGGCGCTGGCGAACCCGGCCCGGGCGACGACGTGCAGCGTGGGGCTGCCCTGCCCCCTGACCGAGGAGGACACGCTGCCGCGCACGACCTGCCAGGTCCCCACCCGGCCCAGCGCCGTGATCGCCGGGGTCACGCGCACGGCGTCGCGGGCCGCCAGCCGCACCCGGCTGCCGTCGGTGCAGACCTCCACCTGGAGTCCCAGCCCGTACGCCTCCTGCCCGTAGGCGTTGCTGCCGGAGGACGGGGCCAGGCGCGGGTAGCACTGCTCCCGGCGGGCCGGGGCGACCCCGCCCCGGGCGAGGGCGCCGGTGGTCGCGCCGGGGACCACCGTGGCCGCCGGGCCGGACCGTCCCGACGGCTGCGCCGCGGTGACGCCCCCGGCGGCCCAGGCCGGGAGCTGCGCCGCGCCCGGGTACCGCACCGCGCCGCCGCCGGGCACGGCGCCCGGGAACCACTGCTGCCCGGGGACGCCCCACGGGTACGGGCCGGCGCCCTGCGCCGCCGCCGGCGCGGCCTGCCCCGCGATCGTCGCCGCCAGGACGAGCAGCGGCAGGACCAGTCGCCGTCGCATCCGTCGGTCCATCTCGTCAGCCTCCGCTCGTGGGCATCCGTTCCGCCCCCCTGTCGTCCACGGGGTCCACGCCGGTTCGCGCCGCGGCCGACCGGGGGGCGAGCGGCGCCTACTCCCGGGCGCCCGGGCGGACCAGGCCGGTCTCGTAGGCGAAGATCGTGGCCTGCACCCGGTCGCGCAGGTGCAGCTTGGCCAGGATGCTGGCGATGTGGGTCTTCACCGTGGTCTCGGCGACGACCAGGGTGGCGGCGATCTCGGCGTTGGACAGGCCCTGGGCGGCGAGGCGCAGCACCTCGGTCTCGCGGTTGGTCAGCCGGTCCACCTCGCGGTCGGGGCGCGCCGCCACGGCCGGCTGACCCTGGTAGTACGCCTCGATGAGCCGGCGGGTGACCGCGGGGGCCAGGAGCCCCTCGCCCCGGGCGACGACGCGGACGGCGCTGACCAGGTCGTCGGGCAGCACGTCCTTCAGCAGGAAGCCCGACGCGCCCGAGCGCAGGGCGGTGAAGACGTACTCGTCGAGGTCGAAGGTGGTGAGGATGAGGACGCGGGCGGGCGCGGCGCTGCCCGCGATCTCGCGCGTGGCCTGCAGCCCGTCCATGCCGGGCATGCGGATGTCCATGAGCACGACGTCGGGCAGCAGCCGCCGGGTGGCCGCCACGGCCGCGCGGCCGTCAGCGGCCTCGCCGACCACGTCGAGGTCCCGCTCGCGCTGGAGGATCGACCGGTAGCCGGCGCGCACGACCGGCTGGTCGTCCACGATCAGGACGCGCACCGTCACGCGGGCCGCTCCGCCCCGGGCAGGGGGAAGCGGGCGCGGACGGTCCACCCGCCGCCGCGGCGGGCCCCCGCGTGCAGCGTCCCCGCGTACAGGGCCATGCGCTCGCGCATGCCGATCAGGCCGTGGCCGCCCGCCGCCGCCGCGGCCGCCGGCGTCGTCGGCACCGGGCCGTCATCGTCCACGCGCACCTCCAGGAACCAGGTCCCGTAGCGGACCGCCACCGCCACCGCGGTCGGGCCCGCGTGCTTGAGGACGTTCGTGAGGGCCTCCTGGACGACACGGTACGCGGACAGATCCACGTCGACCGGGATGGAGCGGATCTGACCGCTGACCTCCAGGGCCACGGTGAGCCCGAGCTGCCGGAAGTGCTCGACGAGGGGGTCGAGCTGCGCCAGGCCGGCCTGCGGCGCCAGGTCGGCCGCCCCGTCCGCCGAGCGCAGGATCCCCAGCAGGCGGCGCATCGCGACCAGCGTCTCGCTGCCGGTGGCGCGGATCGACGCCAGCGCCGACCGCGCGCCGTCGCCGTCGTCGTCGTAGGCGCGGTGGGCGGCGCCGGCCTGGACCACGATGCTGGACACGTGGTGGGCGACGATGTCGTGCAGCTCGCGGGCGATGCGGGCCCGCTCCTCGACCACCGCGCGCCGCTCGCGGTCGCGGGCGGCCCGGGCCAGCGCGCGCTCGCGCTCCCGCGCCGCCTCGCGCCGGTGGCGGACCACGGCGCCGGCGGCCGTCGGGCCGCCGACCAGCAGGGTGAGCAGGGGCAGCTGGTCGAGCAGGTCGGCGGGCGCGGTCCGGGCGCGGCCGAGCAGCTGGGCCAGCGCCACGACGACGAGCACCCCCGCCGCCGCGGCCGCCGCGGTGGGCCAGCGCGTCCGGTCCCCGACGGTCGCGAGGGCGACCAGCACGCTGAGGACCAGCCAGGCCAGCGGCTGGTCCGGCGCCCCGGCGAAGGTGGGCGCCAGCTCGAACCCGGCCAGCATCACCGCCGTCGTGGCGGCCAGGACCGCGAGCGGGCGGTTCCGGCGGGCGGGCAGCGGCGCGCACGAGGCGACCGCGAGGACGGCCGCGGTCACGACCATGCCGTCGGGGACCTGCTCGCCGCGCACGCGCAGCCCCACCGCCGACACCCACAGGTCCCAGGCCAGCAGGGCACCCGCCAGGAGCGCGTCACGGGACCGCTCCAGGCCGTGCCGCAGCCCTGCCGCGGGGCTGCTCCCCGATGCCGGCACCTCCGCCTGCCCCGTTCCGTGGCCCTCTGACGCCACCAACCTGGCAGCGCGCCCGCCCCGGCGCCCGGCCCGCGCGCGAAGATCATCCCATCGGAGGACCAGCCCCCGTCCCGGAGGAGGAACCGGCCCGCGCGGGTCCCGGGCGCCCCGTGGGGCGTACGATCCGCGGCGTGATCTTCTCCGGTGCGCTCGAGACCATGGCGCCCGACGACCGCGCCGCGCTCCAGGGAGCGCGGCTGGCGGACCTGGTCGAGCGCCTGCGCAAGGTCGACAGCCCCTACTGGCGGGTCAAGCTCGACGGCGTCGGCCCCGTGCGAGGCCTGGAGGACCTGGCCGCGCTGCCGTTCACGGTCAAGTCCGAGCTGCGCGACACCTACCCGCTGGGGATGCTGGCCGTCGCCCCGGCGGACTGCGTGCGCGTCCACGCCTCGTCCGGCACCCGCGGGCGGCCCACGATCGTGGCGTACACCCGTGGCGACGTCGAGGTCTTCGCCGAGGTCAACGCCCGCGCCATCGCCTGCGCGGGCGGCACCCCCGACGACGTGGTCCAGGTCGCCTACGGCTACGGGCTGTTCACCGGCGGCCTGGGGCTGCACTACGGCGCCGAGCGGCTGGGGGCCACCACCGTGCCGGCCTCAGGCGGCAACACCGCGCTGCAGCTCCAGCTGCTCGCCGACCTCGGCGCGGCCGGGCTGTGCTGCACGCCGTCGTTCGCCCTCCTGCTCGCCGAGCGCGCGGCGGCGCGCGGCGTCTCCGGCCTGCGCGTGCGCTACGGGGTCTTCGGCGCGGAGCCGTGGTCACCGGCGCTGCGCACCAAGCTGGAGACGGCGTGGTCGGCGCTGGCGGGCGGGACGTTCGACGCCTGCGACATCTACGGCCTGTCGGAGGTCATCGGCCCCGGCGTCGCGATGGAGTGCCGCGAGGGCAAGGGCGCGCTGCACGTCTTCAGCGACCACTTCCTGCCCGAGATCGTCGACCCGAGCACCGGCGCGCCGCTGGGGCCTGGGGAGCAGGGCGAGCTGGTCCTCACCACCCTGACCAAGCAGGCGCAGCCGGTCGTGCGCTACCGCACCGGCGACCTCACCTCCCTGGTCGACGAGCCGTGCCCCTGCGGGCGGACCTTCCCGCGCATCGCCCGGCTGACGGGGCGCGTCGACGACATGCTCGTCATCCGCGGGGTCAACGTGTACCCCAGCGAGGTCGAGGCCGTGGTGCTCGCCGACCCCGACGTCGCCGGGCAGTACGCCCTGGTCGTCGACCGCTCCGCCACGCTCGCGACCCTGGAGGTCCGCTGCGAGCTGGCCGGCGACGGCGACGCCGACCGGGTCGCCGACCGCCTGGCCGCCCGGCTGGCGGAACGCCTGCGCGTCCGGGTCGCCGTCGCCGTCGGCCCGCCCGGGTCCCTGCCCCGCCAGGAGACCGGCAAGGCCAAGCGCGTCTTCGACGCCGCCGACGCCCCCGCCACCGGCTGACCCGGCCCGCGGGACCGCCCGGGCGGGGCCGGGCCGGGGCCGCGGGGCGCGGTCCCGATAAGGGTTGCCGCGGGGACCGGGCGCCCCGTACGCTTCCCCGAGACGGAGGAGGTGCGGCGCGCCCGCCGCTCCCCCAGCTGTGGGCCCTCGCGATCAGATCCGCCGGCCGCCACCGGCGCTGACCCCACCGGACCGCTGTCCCCGCCGACGTGACCCGCGGCGGGGGACGGCTGACACCGCCCCACCCGTCGCGGGCAACCCCCGCGACCATCCGAGCCATCGGAGGCCGTGATGTCCGCCACGCCCCCCACCCTCCCCCGAGCCGGCACCCTCCCCCGACGCTGGGGGCGGCCGCCGGTCACGACCGTGGGCGTCCCCCACCAGCAGCTCGACACGCGCATGGACCCGGCGCTGCACCTGGAGCTGCTCCGCCGCGTCCGGGCGCTGCCCGGCGTGCAGCTGCGCCCGAGCACCGTGGCCGACAGCGCGACGGGGATCGTGCTGGCCGACGACGTCGAGCTGCCGGACCCGCGCCTGGCGTCCTGGCGCGGGCGGCGCGAGTTCGGCCAGGTCCACGCCGACGGCAGCCTGCACGTGATCCTGCCGCCCCGCCGCGCCCGCGAGGCCATCGCCGCGGGCTGGGCGGAGCGCCACCCGCTGGCCGAGGCCTTCGGCCGGGAGGGGCTGGTCCTGCTGTTCGTCGCGCGCCCCCCCCCCGGGCTCGGCCCCGTGACCCGCCTGGTCACCGCCGCCCACGCCGGGGGGACCGGGCGGCCCGCCGCCGCGCCCCGCGCGCCGCGGCGGGCCGGCCCGCCGCCGCGGCGCCGGCGCCGGCGGGCCGCGGCGGCGCCGGCGCCGGCGGCCGCGGCGGGGGCGGCCGCGGCCGGGGCGCGGGCGGCCGCGGCGGCGGCGGCGCCGTCTCAGGCGGCGGGGTGCAGGTCGAACGCGTAGCCGCCGGCCGTGGCGCCGCGCGCGCGATCGCGGGCAGCGGCGAGGCCGCGCCGCGCTCCAGGCGGTCCAGGGCGGCGTCGGCGCGGGCCGCGGCACGGGCCGTGGCCGCGCGCCCGGCGGCGGCCTCGTCGCCGGCGGGGGTGCCCGACGACCGCCGTGACAGGGTCGCGACCTGGACCGCGACCCCCGTCGCCGCCTCCGACAGCGCGGCGAGGTCGAGCTGGCGCTCCGCGACACCCTCGCCGTGGCGGGCGAGCAGCCCGCCCGACGCGGCGGCCAGCCGCTCGAGCTGCGCGGCCACGACCTTGGTCTCGCCGTCCAGCCCCGGCGCGAACCCGCGCAGGTCGGCGGCGGCGGGACCGCCGCGCGCCACCCGGGTGAGCCCGCGCTCGGCCGCGAAGGTCCGCAGGACGTCGTTGGCGCCCTCGAAGATCGGGAAGATGCGCACGTCGCGCAGGATCTTCTCGTAGGGCTGGTCGCGCATGTACGCCAGCCCGCCGACGAGCTGGACCACGCGGTTGGTGGCGTACCAGAGGAACTCGGTGGCCGTGACCTTGAGCAGGGCGGCGTCGGCGGCGACGTCGCGCACCCCGCGGTCGGCGAGCCCCGCGACCAGGTAGGCGAAGGACTCCAGCCCGTAGAGCTCCGCCACCATCCAGCCGAGCTTCTCCTGGACCAGCTCGAACCCGGCCAGCGGCCGGCCGAACTGCTCGCGCCGAGCCGTGTGCGCCAGCGCCATCTCCAGCAGGCGCTTGACGATCCCGACCGAGCCGGTGCCCAGCCCGATGCGCCCCTGGTTGAGGACCGACACGGCCAGCCGCAGCCCCTGGCCGGGCTCGCCCAGCACGTTGGCGGCGGGCACGACGACGTCGCGGAAGACCACGTGGCGGTTGTCGTTGCCCGACAGCCCCAGCGTCGGGTACCGGAACGGCGACTCCCAGCCGGGCATCCCGCGCTCCAGCACCAGCGCGACGTGGCCGCCGCCCTGGTCGTCATCGACGCGCGCGAAGGTGACCAGGACGTCGCGGTTGCCGTTGCCGATCCAGCGCTTCTCGCCGTTGAGGACCCAGGCGCCGTCGGGCCGGCGCCGCGCGCGGGTGCGGATCCCGAAGGCGTCGGACCCGGCCCCCGGCTCGGTCAGGCCGAAGCCCGCCAGCTTGCGCCCGAACGCCAGGTCGGGCAGCAGGCGCGCGCGCTGCTCGGCGTCGCCGCCGAGCAGGACCGCCTTGGTCCCCAGCGACTGGTGGACGCCCATGACCACCGACAGGGTCGGGTCGATGCGCCCGAAGGCCTCGGACACCCGGGCGTAGCCGGTGTGGGACAGCCCGGCGCCGCCGTGCTCGGCGGGGACGGCCAGGCCCATCAGCCCGCGCTCGGCCAGGCCCGCGATCACGTCGTCGCCGACCCAGCGATCGGCCTCGACCTTGGCGGGGTCGTAGGACTCGGCGGCGAAGGACTCCAGCGAGCGGACCAGGCGGGCGACGGCAGCGGCCTCGGCGGGCTCCATCTGGGGGTAGGGCAGGACCAGTGCGGGGTCCAGCCCCCCGGCGAACAGCGTGCGACCGAACGTGGGAGCGCTCATCCCGGTCCACCTCGTGCTACTCGGCAGTAAGTTACCCCAGAGTAGCTTTGCTGAGGCGCTCCACCATCACCGGGACGGCGCCGTCCTCGTCCAGGTACCCGTCGCGCGTCCAGGTCGTCGCGATCTCGTCCCAGAAGGTCATCGCATGGCGGCGGCCGGGGTCGGCCAGCCAGACCTGGCCGTCGCCGTCGACCAGGCGCGGGAGCAGGCCCACGAGCAGCTCGACGTTGCGCGGCTCGTAGAGGACGTCGGCGGCCAGGACCACGTCCCAGGGCGCGGCGTCGACCAGCGGGCCCGGCTCCGCCCAGGACGCGACCACGGTGGTCAGCCGGACGCCGTTGCGCTGGGCGTTGGCCCGGGTGAAGTCCACCGCGTCCTGCGACCAGTCCGTCGCCGTGGCCCGCGCCCCGCCGAGGGCCGCCAGGATGCTCGGCAGCCCCAGGCCGCAGCCCAGCTCCAGCACGCGCTTGCCCGCGAGGTCCGACCCCGTCACCAGCCGCGCGAGCGCCGCCCCGCTGGGCCACAGCTCCGCCCAGAACGGCAGGAACTCGTCGCGGTCGAAGCGGTCGTCGTCCAGCAGGGCCATGCTGTCGCGCGGGCGCACGAGCACGAGGTCGCGCCCGCCGACCTCGACGTGCTCCTCCACCGTGTCCCGCCACGCGCCCGCCGGCGCCGGGGTGCCGGCCTCCGGCGAGGCCATCAGGCGGTCCCCAGCGCGATCTGGGCGAGCATGCTCTGCTCCGGGGTCTCCATGCCCCAGAACGCCTGCTGCGCGTTGACCCCCGCGCGCTGGTACATGGGCTCCAGCGGCCACGGCATCGGGTCCCACTGGCCGACGTCGCGGAGCCAGGTGCGCCCGTCCTGGGTGAACAGCACCAGGCGGCTGCGCGCGTTGCCCATGAAGTGGCCCTCGTGGGTGGTGAGGTCGATCGCGGCGACCGCCTCCGCCCCCTCGGGCACCGCGGCGGGCTCGTGCACGCCCCAGTTGGCCAGGCCGGTGTTGAGCTCGTCGACGTGGGCGGCCAGGGCCGCGGGGTCGTTGCGGGTCAGCAGCCGGGTGCAGGTCACGTAGGCGCGCAGCACCACCAGCGCGGGGGTGGCGGGCAGGCCGACGATCTCGATCTCGAAGGTCTGGTGCAGCAGGCCGCTGTCGCGGACCGGGGTGAAGCGGCCCAGCTCCGAGCCGTAGTCCGGCCAGGTCTCGGGCCGCAGCAGCCCGGCCAGGACGCGGTCGGCCGCGGGCATGGGCACCGGCGGGTAGGTGTGCCAGGTCTGCTCGGCGACGGGGGCCAGCGGCGGGGACAGCGGGCCGAGCGTGGTGTGGCGCAGGCGCTCCTCCGGGCGGTAGGCGGCGCGGTCGATCTCGGTGGGGAAGGCGATGCCCCAGCCGCGGCGGCGGTCGTCGTCCAGGGCGGCGGGGAACCAGTCGCCCAGCAGGCGCGCCGAGCCCTCCAGCAGCTGGTCGCGGTCCAGCGTCCCGCGCGGCGTGCGGGTGGTCTCCAGCCGCGCGGCGCCGAAGGCGCGGTGGAAGCCCGCGACGTCCACGGCGCGCAGGCGCCGGTAGCCGTTCAGCCACCACCGGGTGGTGAGGATCATCTGGGCCAGGCGCAGGTCCTGCACGCGCCGGTCGGCCGCGGGCCGCTGGTAGTAGGCGGCGTTGAGGAAGTCGGTCACCCAGCCCGCGGCGTCGGGCGCGGCGATCGAGGACCCGGGCAGCCGGGCCACGCGCAGGCGCGGCGACAGGAGCAGGCGGACGGCGGCCCCCGCCAGGGCGGCCCCGACCAGGGCCCCGGACAGGAAGGTGCGGCGGTTGTCGGTGCTCGGCATGTGCCCCAGTCTCACCGGTCCGGCAGACTCCGCAGCATGGAGATCCCGCGCACCGAGCCAGCGTTCGTAGCCGACGAGAAGACGATGCTCGCGGGGTGGCTCGACTACCACCGGGCGACGCTGATGAGGAAGTGCGAGGGGCTCACCCCCGAGCAGCTGGTGGCGCCGTCGGTGCCGCCCTCGTCGCTGACCCTGCTGGGGCTGGTCCGCCACCTCGCAGAGGTGGAGCGGGGCTGGTTCCGGCTCGAGTGGGCCGGCGAGGACCTGCCGTACCTGTACTGCTCCGAGGACAACCGGGACGGCGACCTGGACGACGTGTCGGTCGACGGGGTCGACGAGGCGTTCGCCACCTGGCGGCGGGAGGCGGACGCCGCGCGCGCCGTGGTGGCCGGGGCCGCGCTGGACGACGTCCGCCCGCGCACGCGCCGCCACGTCGGGGAACCGCTGTCGCTGCGCTGGGTCGTCACCCACCTGATCGAGGAGTACGCCCGGCACAACGGGCACGCCGACCTGCTGCGGGAGCGGATCGACGGCGCGGTGGGCGAGTAGTCTCCACGTGTCGAGGGGCTCGACGGCGGGAGGTGACGTGGACGGCGCGACGACGCGGACGGAGCGCGACGACCTGCTGCGCCAGGTCGGCGGGGACGTGCAGGCGCTGTACCGGTCCGCCACGGTGCTGGCGGCCCGGCTCGCCGCGGCCAGCGGGCTGCACCCGACCGACACGCGCGCCCTGGAGCTGCTCGACGCCGCCACCGGCAGCGACGTCACCGTCGGGTCCCTGGGCGCCCAGCTCGGGCTGTCCTCGCCCGCGGTGACGGCGCTGGTCGACCGGCTGGAGCGCGCCGGCCTCGTCGAGCGCGTCCGCGACGTCGGCGACCGTCGCCGCGTCCTGGTCCGCCTGACCGACACCGCCCGCCGCTACGCGGCCGAGTGGCTGGAGCCGGTGGGCCGGCGCATGAAGGCCGCCACCGCCGACCTCAGCGCCGAGGAGCTCGCCACCGTCTCGCGCTTCCTCCGCCACCTCGTCGACGACGCGGCGCCCTGACCCGCGGCCGCCGCCGTGCCCGCCGCGGGGTGCGCACCCGCCGCCGACCCGCCTGGGGGGTGGTGCTACCGGCCGGGCCACGCCTTGCTGACCCGGCCGGTGCCCGCGCCGCGCGCCGTTGCGGGCGGCTCAGAAGGTGTCGCTGACCTTCCGCCTTCCGGTCAGCAGCTCTGGCCTGCGGGGCTCTGCCGGATGTCGTCGTGGTAGAGGACGATCGTCTCTCCCCGGGCGCCGTCGTCGGAGCTGTAGACGCCACCCTTCCAGTAATTGCCGCTCCTGTCGTTGTAGGTGTTCGGGCCTTCGTAGTGGAACAGCTGCCTGCCGTCCCGCCAGACCTCGACGAGCCCGTCGTCCTCGTGGGACCACTTGACGTGGAAGTCGAAGTCGATCCACTGCCCGCGGGTCATCGGCCCCAGCGGAGCCGACCCCGCCGCCGGCCACTTGGTGGCCTGATCGTTGGTGTTGACCGCCCGGGACGTGTGGTAGCCGTGCATCCGGATGCCGTCCTCGTCATCGGCGATGACCATCATGGGCGGCCTGCGCCAGTCCTCCCCGAGGTGGCGGTCAGGACGCTCGTGCCACTGGGTGATGATGCCTCCCGGGTGCGGGCTGTCCTGCGGGAAGAAGAAGCTGATGCTGTAGCAGTGCTCCGCACCGCGCTCGACAGGGGGCAGCCTCCACTCGTCCCGCTCCTCGCGGGAGTACTCGAACCGCGCCGCGTGGTCGCCCTCGACGGGGTCGTCGGTCACCTCGAGGACGTTGCCGTGCAGCTCGAGGTCGAACGGCTCCAGCGCGGCGTCGCCGTTCTCGAAGTCCACGACCAGCCCGCCGTGGCGGGGGGGCAGGGCGTCGCCGTCCGCCTCCGACGGGCGCGCCGACGCCTCCTCCGACGGGGACGCCACCTCCGCTTCCTTCGGGGACGCCACCTCCGCCTCCTTCGGGGACGCCACCTCCGCCTCCTTCGGGGACGCCACCTCCGACGGGGACGCCACCTCCGACGGGGACGCCACCTCAGAGGGCTGGGGGGTCACCGGGGCCAGCGCGCCAGGGGGTGGGGCGATGGACACCGGGGAGCTCAGCACCTCGTCACAGGCGCTGAGCAGCAGCAGCGCGACGACGAACGCCACCGTCTTGCGCCGTCCCGTTCTCTGCACGGTCGCTCCTTCTGTCGTTGTGTCGGGCAGCACTTCGCGCGGTCACCCCTACAGACGCCCCGGCGGGCGCCGGCAAGGGGGGCGCCGCACGGTCCCCGTACGCGACCGCCGCGTACCCGCACGGATGGACAGGTGGCCGCCAGGAGCTTCCCGTGCTAATCCTGCGGCCGGACGGTGCGGTCGGCGGTCAGCAGCACCCGGTCGACCGCGAACCCGGCCTCCCGATTGGTGAAACCCAGGACGTGGCTGCCCGCCTCCAGCCGGTAGACCATCGGCTCCGGCGCATCCAGCCGCTCGGCCGCCGCCCACACCCACGGCCCCGGCCCGTCACCCTCGGGCGGGACGTGGGGCACGTGCCAGATGAACGACGGGCCGTCGTCCATCACCACGTGCACCGAGTTGCTCCCCGATGAGGGTGCGCGGACCCGGGCCCACACCAGGTAGTCGCCCGCGACGGGGATCTCCACCACCAGGTCGACGCCACCCTCGCGGTCCGCACCGGCCCCCTTCGGGACCTGGACGAAACTCCCGCCGGAGGCGGTCGCGTCCGCGACCGCGCGCATGGGCGGGCGCAGCTGGCCCTGCTCGGCCTCCACGAGCACCCGCGGTGGCACCTCGGGGGGCGGCGGGGGCTGCGCGGCGGGAGCAGGGGACGGCGGAGCAGGCGACGGCGCCGGGGACGCCGGGGCCGGCGCCGCCGACGCGCTGGCAGGGGCGGAGGGCATGGACGGCGGCCTGGATGCCCGGGGCGGCGGGGCGGTCGTGCTGGGGACCGGCGCACTCGCGAGCGTCGGGGGGGCGGCCGGCGTGGTCGCCGGCACCGGCTGCGTGGCGGGGGACACATCCACCTCCGCGCCGGTACGCAGCAGGAGCCCGGAGACCAGGACCAGGACGGGGAGCGCCGTCGCGGCGACGGTGGCCGCGCGTCGCGCGCGCCTGTAGCGGCGCGAGCGCTGCTGGATGGCGGCCAGGTCCAGTGGCACCGCCGCCTGCGCCCCGGCGCTGCGGAGCACGTCGCGGGGGTCAGGCACCGCTGCGCCCCCCGTCGTCGGGCACCAGGCCCCCGGCGCGGAGGGCCGCGAGCGCGTCGCGCGTCTGGGAGGTCACCGTCCCCGGGGAGCAGCCCATGATCTGGGCGACCTCCTTCACGGGCAGGTCGGCGTAGTAGCGCAGGAACAACGCCGTGCGCTGAC
This sequence comes from Egibacteraceae bacterium, assembly GCA_030447925.1. Taxonomy (GTDB): domain Bacteria; phylum Actinomycetota; class Nitriliruptoria; order Euzebyales; family Egibacteraceae; genus JAUJNX01. Next base: position 96,275 of record JAUJNX010000013.1, read on the forward strand.
CCTTCGCCAGGCGTGCCACCGCGTCCCGGACGGCCAGGACGTCGGTCCGGTCCAGGCCCGTGACCACCTCGTCCACCGCTGACCCCGCGCGCGCGAGGGCGCGCCGTTCGGCCCGCCGCCGGCGCAGCCAGGAGTTCCCCAGGTTGAGCGCCACCCGGTATGCCCAGGCACGCGGGTTGTCCATACCCCGCACCGACGGCCAGTGAGCGTGCACCCGCGCGAGCGTCTCCTGCACCAGGTCCTCGGCGACGGGCCCGCCGTACTGCAAGGCCAAGGTGCCGAGCAGGCGCGGCTGCACGGCGCGGCAGAACCCCTCGAACGTGAGGGGCGCGTCGCTCGGACCGGCCCGGGGCGGGGACTCGGCGGTGCTGACGCGGGTCACGCCCTCCTCCGGCTGATCGGGGGGACCGCCCACGAGCTCCCCTGCACCCGGCGCGCGCGACCGCCCACCCATCCATGCCCCGATGCTCGGCCTGTCCGCATCACACTGGTCATCGGGATCGTCGTCCGCCGGCCCCTGCCCGTCTCGACTGGGCCACTGTCCATCCGACACTGCACGATGACGACGACGGCGCAACCGGACGACCTGGACCCGACGAGTAGGCTCGGGGCCCGGGCAGGGTCGACCGGAGGGGAGCGCGTGAGGATGCAGCAGGCGGGGAGGGCGATCGCGGTCACGGCGCTCGGCGTTGCGCTGGCGGGCTGCGGCGCGCTGGGCGGCGACGAGCAGGCTGCGCCACCGCCCGCGGGCGCGCCGGCGGACCCGGGCGCGGCCACCGGCCCCGGCGGGAACGCCGCCCCGGCACCCGAGGCGGCCGCGCCCGACGCCGCCGCACCCGCCGCGCCCGACGCGGCGGCACCCGCGGCGCCCGCGCCCGCCGGGGAGGTCCTCACGCGCGACCAGGTCGAGGCGCTGGTCATCGACCGGGTCAGCTGGCGGGCATCCCCGCTTCCTGGTCGACGGCTACATCGAGAACAACGGCGGGTTCGAGGGCATCGCCGCCCATCGAGAACAACGGCGGGTTCGAGGGCATGCAGTACGGCGTGAGCGAGGACCAGCTCGCGCTGCTGGACCAGGGCGTCACGCGCGGCCAGGTCGAGGAGTACCTGGCCCCCGTGCTCGCCGAGCTGCGCACCCGCCTCGGCGGCTGAGCGGCCGCCCGGGGGCGGGGTCCCCGGGCGGCCGTCCCGTGCCTCAGCCGAAGTCGAGGACCGGGAACTGCAGGCTGTTCAGGGTCACGGTCCTCGAACTCCCGGCGCTCACCGCCGGGAACCCGTCGGCGCCGGGCGCGCTCGCCGGGCCCAAGATGATGCCGGACAGCAGGTCGTCGTCGAGGTCGTAGACGCCGCCGAACGCGGCGGTGCGGGCGGCGCGGAAGCGCAGCTGGGCGGCGTAGGCGACTCCGTCCAGGTAGATGACCTGGCGGTCCGCGGGGAACGGCCGGGCCGGCCCGAACGCGGTCGCGCCCTGGGCCTTCTCACGGACCCGCAGGGGAAGCGCTGCACACCCCACGGCGACTCGTAGCAGGTGATCCGCGTCCCGGGGTCGGTGGCGGCGGCGAAGGAGGCGAGCGGCACGCCCCCGGCTGGAGGATGGTCTGCTGCCCGTTGGGACCGGTGGTCACCTCGACCTGGCTCAGCGCGCCGTTGGCGGCCCGCACGGCGCAGCGCTCGTAGGTGCCGCCCTCCTCGAGCGGCCCGAGACCCCAGCCGGAGTCGCGGGACGGCCCGCAGCGGACGTCGCCGATGCAGTGCACGACGAGCTGGTCGGCGCCGCGCGCGGCGGGACCATGCTGGCGCCGGTGGCCGCGCGCTACGTGCTCGACAACCTCCCGGCGCCCCGCGGCGCCGCGGGCTGCCGGACCTCTCCGAGCGCGAGCGGGACCTGCTGCGGCTCGTCGCCGAGGGGCGCTCCAACGCGGTGATCGCGCGCACGCTGTTCCTCAGCGAGGGCACCGTCCGCACCTACGTCTCGCGGCTGCTGAAGCGGCTGGGGGTCCGCGACCGCACCGGCGCCGCGGTGCTCGCCTTCGACGCCGGGCTGGTCCGCCCGGGCGGCGCCGCCCGCCCCGCCGACCGCGGCCGCCCCCGGGCGGCTCCCGCTGCGCCCCGGGCCGGCGACCCCGGGCGGCTGAGGGCGGCCGGTCAGGGCGCGTCGCCCGCGACCAGCACGCCGTCGCGGTGGACGGTGACGCGCGGCGCGGCCGCCCACGCGGCGGTGGGGTCGTAGGAGTGGTCGTCGCGCTCGTCGAACGGTGACCAGTCGGCGTGGTTGAACCGCAGCTGGATGTCGCCGGTGCCGGCGCCGGGCGCCAGGGGTCGGCGCCGGCGAACCCGACCTCGAGGTAGGACGGGCCGAAGCGCGTCGCGATGCGGTCGCAGCCGACGGCGGCGTAGTCGCAGTGGGCCACCAGGGGCGCCGGGCCGTCGGGCGTGAAGTGGTAGCGCAGGGTCAGGCCGTCCAGCGCGAGGGGGTCGTCGCCCTGGTTGACCAGGCGCAGGTGCGGGCGGACGTGCTCGTCGGTGTCGGCGCGCTCGCGCACGCGCTGCTCGACCGCGACGCGCACGGGCGGCGCGGGCGGCGCGGGCGCGGCGGGCGGGCCGGGACGGGGGTCCGGCGGGCCGTCGGGGTCGCCCCCGGCGCCGGGCCGCCCGCGGCAGGGTCCCCGCCAGCCCCCGGACCCGCGCCCGGCTCGCCATCCGCCGGGTCGTCGCCCGCCCCGGGGTCGTCGCCCGCCCCGGGGTCGTCGCCCGCCCCGGGGTCGTCGCCCGCGGCCGGGTCGTCCCCGGTCCCCGCCGGGTCGGTGGCGGCCGGCAGGCCATCCGCCGGGAGGGTCGGCGCCCCCGCCTGCGCGGGCGGTGTGACCTCCGGCGTCGCCGGGGGGTGGCCGGGACGGGCCGGTCCGGCAGCACGGACGGCGGGGACGCGGCCAGGTCGGCCACCCGCGGCGCGGCGCCGTCCGCCGCCACGCCGACCACGGTCAGGACGACCACGGCCGCGACCGCGGCCACGACCCCGCGGGCCGTCCGGGTGCGGCGGCGGCGGCGGCCGCCGCGCGCCACGATCAGGGCGGCGTCGGGGACGCGCGCCTCCCGCTGGCCCGCCGCCGCCAGCCCCGCGAGCTCGCGCCCGACCTCATCCACCGGGCGCCCCCAGACCGGCCGCCGGGTCGGCGACCCGCAGCCGCGCGGCCAGCAGGCGTCGCCCCCGGGCCAGCCGCGCCTTCACGGTCCCCTCCGGCGCGCCGAGCTGCCCCGCGATCGCCTGCACGGGCAGGTCGGCGAGGTAGTGCAGGGTCAGGACCTCGCGATACCGGCGCGGGAGGGTGCGCAGGACCTGGGTGAGGGCGATCTCGTCGCCGGTGAGCTCGGGGACCTCGGTGTCGGGCCCGTGGCGCACCCAGGCGGCCAGCTGGCGGCGGGCCCGGCGGACGCCGTTGCGCGCGAGGTTGATCGCCACCCGGCGCACCCAGGCCTCGGGCGCGTCGTAGCCGCGCAGGTCCGCCCAGCGACCCCACGCCCGCACGTAGGCCTCCTGCACCACGTCCTCGGCCTCCTGGAGGTCGCCGGTGATGACGAACAGCTGTCCCACCAGCGTCCGCACCGACGACTGGTAGAACGCTGCGAATTCCCGCCCGACATGATGACGCGCCCCAGGGTCCGGCTGCCCGCCTCGCGGGTGGGATGTGCACAGGTTCCTCCGCCCGGCCCCGGCGGATCGGATCATCGGCGGTCGCCGCACCTTCGTGCAACCCGCAGTGCCCGGCCGGTGTGTGGGTCCTGGACGAGCTCCAACGGCGGAGGCGGAAGGGTCGGGCATGGCGACGGAGGCACCGGCGGCACCCCAAGGAGGCGCACCCGCTGCGCCTGGTCGATGCGCCGCGCAGCAGGATCGAGGACGGGCGCGGCCTGGCCCGCGCGCTGGTCGCCGGGGAGGCGCCGGGCGCCGCGGCGCACGCGCCGCGGTGGTCGAGGCCGACGTGCCCGCCGTGCGCGCGCCCTGGCGGATGGGCGCGCTCGTCGAGGCGCTGATCGCGCGTCACGGGCTGGTCGGGCTCGTCAGCCCCGGCCAGGCGGTGGTCCTGGTCGAGGAGGGCGGGTCCCCCGCGACGCTCGCCGACCTGGTCGCCGAGTTCTCCATCGCCGTCGGGGCGCCGGTGCACGCCGCCGTGACCGCCCCCGTGCCCGCCGGCGAGGTCCCCGCCGCGGTGCGCCGCGCCGCCACCGTCGTGCGGTGGCGCGCGCGACCGGCCAGCCGCACGGGCTCCACCGGGTCGACGACTTCGCCCTGGAGCTCGCCCTGGCCCAGCAGCCGTCCGCCCAGCACCAGTTGCTCACCCTCCTCGCCCCGCTCGAGGCCCGGCCCGACCTGCTGGTCACCCTCGAGACCTGGCTGCGCGTCGACTTCAACTACGCCAAGGCCGCGCGCGCCCTGCGCATCCACCGCAACACCGTCGACTACCGGCTCCAGCGCGTCGGGGAGCTGACGGGGCTGTCGGTGGCGACCGCCCGCGGCCTGCAGGTGCTGACCGCGGCGGTCACCGTCCGGCGGCTGCGCGCCGCCCTCGTGGTTCCCTAGGCCGTGTCTCCTGACTCCGCAGGCGGAAGCCGCCCGGCGTTTGAGGTGCACCCGTTTGAGGTGCACCCCTAGGGCCGCGGGCCGGGGACGCAGGCGGGCGGCCGGTCAGGGCAGGCGCCAGACCTGGTTGGCCTGGGTCGTCCAGCCGTTGGCGTCCCAGATCTGGGTCGGGGTGCCGGGCCGGCCCTCGTAGCCGGCGACGTCGAGCACCTTGCCCGACCCGGCGTTGCGCAGGTTGCCGTTGGGCTGGGCCTCCCAGCGCTGGGTCGCCGACCCGTCGCAGCCGCGCAGGACGACCCGGGTGCCGTTGGCCGTGCCGCCGCCCTCGGTCGCCAGGCACCTGCCCAGCGAGGAGATCGACCCGCCCGGGGTCACCGTCCAGCGCTGGTTCGCACCGCCGTGGCAGTCCCAGATGATGATCGGGGTGCCGTCGGCGCTGCGCGCCCCGGCCACATCGAGGCAGCGGCCCGCCAGCCCGACGATCCGGCCGGTCCGCCCCTGGGGCGCGGGCGCGGTCGGCTGGGGGCGGGGTGACGGCGTGGGCGCCGGCGCGGGTCCGGGCGCCGGCGCGGACCCGGAGGTCGGGAAGGTGAAGTCGCGGGCCGCGAGCCCCGCGCCGCCGACCCACGGCTCGAACCCGAACTGCACCGAGGTCAGGTACCACGACGGGCTGATCTGCCCGCGGCGCACCGCCTCCCGGGTGAAGGCCGTGAGGTCGAGGTCGAGGTCGCGGACCGCGGACGTGCCGGTCGTGCGCACGAAGGAGATGACGTTCCAGCCGATGTTGCCGACCCAGACGTCCCAGGTGGCCCCGGCGATCGTCGCGCTGCCCACCCGCGACCCGACCGGCTGCGGGCGCCCGCGCCGGTCGAGCCAGATCATCAGCTCGGCCCCGGTGTTCTGCCCGTCGGTGCGGCGGGTCGGGTCGAACCACAGGTCGTAGGCGACGTTGTACTCACCGCCGCTGGGCGGGACGCTGACCGCCACGCTGCTGCGCAGGTCGCCGAACGCGCTGACCTGGAGCGGCAGCCCGCTGTCGGCGGTGCAGATGGCGTAGTGGCAGCCCTCGAACACCGACGGGTAGCCCGCGGGCGCGCCGCTGGTCGAGTTGTCGTGGTCGGCCCGGGTGATCGTGAAGCCGCGCCCCTGGACGTCGATGCACTGCGCGGTGCCCGCGCCCCAGCGGTTGTTCTGCACGACCGCGCGGCCCTCGTCGACGCGCGTGCTGTCGAACTGGCCGCACAGCTCCGGCGCGGCGGTCGCGGGCGCCGCGGGCACCGCCAGCGCCGCGGCGACCGCGAGCACCAGACACCACCACCGAGCCATCACCGTCGTGCCGCGCCTGCTCGCCATGCTGCCCCCCGCCGTTGGGTGGAAGAAACCGGACACCACGGACGGTAGGGAGCGCGGAACCCCTGCGGCAACGGTTCTGGAGCTTCTCCAACGCAGCGAGCCCGGCGACCTGGGGGTCGCCGGGCTCGGGGCCGAGGTGCGCGGGCGCCGCCGGGCGGCGGTGGCCGGTCTTCGCCCTGCGGGGGAGGGCGGCAGCGGCCGCAGCGGTGGGGTGCCTCCCGGGGACGGGCGCGCACCGCCGGCATCCCCTGCAACGGGCTCCCCCGCCCGGTCATTCCCCGGTACGCTGCCCGATGCCATCACGGCACGAGCCGAGGAGCCCTGCACGATGACGACGACGGCGCGACCGGACGACCTGGCGATCGTGGAGGGGCGCGCCGCCAGCGTGGCGCAGATGTTCCTCGACCGCGTCGCCGAGGACCCCAGCGGCGAGGCGTACCGCTACCCGTCGGGGGACGGCTGGGCATCCGTGACCTGGGGGGAGACGGGCGAGCGCGTCCGCCGACTGGCGGCGGGGCTGGTCGCGCTGGGCGTCCAGCCGCAGGAGCGCGTCGCGATCGCGTCGTCGACGCGCTACGAGTGGATCCTGGCCGACCTCGCGATCATGTGCGCGGGCGCCGCGACCACCACGGTCTACCCCTCGACCATGGCCGACGACGTCGCGTTCATCCTCGCCGACTCCGACAGCCGGGTCGTGTTCGCCGAGGACGACGCCCAGATCGCCAAGCTCCGCGAGCACCGCGACCGGCTGCCGTCGATCGTGCGGGTCGTGACCTTCACCGGCACCCCCGACACCGGCGACGACCCGTGGGTGATCAGCCTGCAGGACCTGGAGGACCGCGGGGCCGCGCACCTCGCGGCGAACCCCGGCGCCGTCGAGGAGCGCGTCGCGGCGGTCGCGCCCGACCACCTCGCCACCCTGATCTACACCTCGGGGACCACGGGGCGGCCCAAGGGCGTGCGCCTGCGCCACTCCAGCTGGACCTACGAGGGCGCCGCCGTCGCCCAGCTGCGCATCCTCAGCCGCGACGACCTGCAGTACCTGTGGCTGCCCATGGCGCACTCGTTCGGCAAGGTGCTGCTGACCACCCAGCTGCAGATCGGCTACCCGACGGCCGTGGACGGGCGCATCGACAAGATCGTCGAGAACCTCGCCGTGGTCCGCCCGACCTTCATGGGCGCCGCGCCGCGCATCTTCGAGAAGGCCTACGGGCGGGTCGTGACCATGGCCCACGCCGAGGGCGGCGCCAAGGCGAAGATCTTCGACTGGGCCTGCGCGGTCGGCCTGCGCGCGGACCGCCTGGAGCGCGAGGGCAAGCGCGTGCCGCCCCAGCTCGCGGTCCAGCGCACGATCGCGGACCGGCTGGTGTTCTCCAAGGTCCGCGACCGCTTCGGCGGGCGGGTGCGGTTCTTCATCTCCGGCTCCGCGGCGCTGTCGCGCGACGTCGCCGAGTGGTTCTCGGCCGCGGGCATCCTCATCCTGGAGGGCTACGGGCTGACCGAGACCTCCGGCGGCAGCACGGTGAACCGCCCCGACGGCCACCGCTTCGGCACCGTCGGGCGGCCGTTCCCCGGCACCGAGGTCCGCATCGCCGACGACGGCGAGGTCCTGCTGCGCGGGCCCGGCGTGATGGACGGCTACCAGGACCTGCCCGACCAGACCGCCGCCGCCCTGATCGGCGAGGGCTGGATCGCCACCGGCGACATCGGCGAGGTCGACGACGCGGGCTTCCTGCGCATCACCGACCGCAAGAAGGACCTGTTCAAGACCTCCGGCGGCAAGTACGTCGCGCCGTCCAACATCGAGGGCCAGTTCAAGGCCATCTGCCCGCTCGTCAGCCAGATGATCGTCCACGGCGAGGGCCGCAACTTCGTCTCGGCCCTCATCACCCTGGACCCCGACGCGGTCAGCGACTGGGCGTCGCGCAACGACATGGCCGGGCGGCCCTACGCCGAGGTCGTGACCTGCGAGGCGATGCGCACCACCATCCGCGGTTACGTCGAGACGCTGAACGGCCGGCTCAACCGCTGGGAGACGGTCAAGGAGTTCATCATCCTGGACGCCGACCTGTCGGTGGAGACCGGCGAGCTGACCCCGAGCCTCAAGGTCAAGCGCCGCGAGGTCGAGGAGCGCAACCGCGCCCGCCTCGACGCCCTGTACCAGCGCTGACCCCCGCACCCCCGCGGCCCGGCTGGAAGGAGCCGGGACTAGGTGTGCTTCGCCGGGAGGTTGTTGACGGCTGACATGGGTGTGCCTCCTTGGTGGGCCATGTGGGGTCGGTGCCAGTTGTAGTGGTGCAGCCAGCGGTCCAGGTCGTCGAGGCGGTCCTGGTTGCTGGTGTAGGCGGTGGCGTAGGCCCATTCGTGCTTGAGGGTGAGGTTGAGCCGCTCGACCTTGCCGTTGGTCTGGGGGCGGTAGGCGCGGGTGCGCAGGTGCTGGACGTCGTGGGCGGTCAGGACGCCGGCGACGGCCGCCGAGCGGTAGGCCATGGCGTTGTCGGTCATGACCTGCTGGACGGTGATGCCATGGGCGGCGAACCAGGCGATCGCCCGGGCGAAGAACCCGGCGGCGGTGTCTTTGCGCTCGTCGGGGTGCGCCTCGATGTAGGCGACGCGGCTGTGGTCGTCCACCGCGCTGTGCAGGTAGTCAAATCCGACGCCGCTGCGGTTGCGGCGGCCGACCTGGCGGCCCAGCGCCTGCCAGCCGCCGCCATCAGGGATACGCCCTTGCTTTTTGACGTCGACGTGGACCAGCTCGCCGGGGCTGTCGCGCTGGTAGCGCACTACCGTGCGGGTGGGCCGGTCGATGTCGGCCAGCCGCGGCATGCCGTGACGGCGTAGTACCCGGTGCACCGTGGAGCGGGCTTCGCCCAACGCCCAGCCGATCCGGTGGGGCCCTTCCAGCGTCGCGGCGCGCCGGTCAAGGATCGCCTGCTCCCGCTGTGGCGACAGCCGCCCGGGGCTGTGGTGCGGCCGGCACGAGCGGTCGGCCAACCCGGCGTCGCCCTCGGCGTCGTAGCGGGCCAGCCACTTGTATGCCGTCGCCCGCGAACAGCCCAGCGCCTCGGCCGCTACCGCAGGTGCCCAGCCCTGCCGGCGGACCCTGTCCACCAACAACCTGCGGGCAGCCACGGTCAACACCGCACGCGGGTGACTACGATGCGCCACGAGAGCCTCCTTGCCCGGAACCGTGAGAAGAACCAGGCGGGAGGCTCTCACCTCGTCTGCAATCTCCCGAGGAACTACAACTAGGGCGCCGTGCGGGCGTCCAAGGTCAGGGCGTCCTCGCCGCGGAGGGCGAAGACCGGGGACGGGTCCTGGAGGGCGGCCGGATCGCGCAGGGCGGCGCGGGGGACGAAGCCGCGCCAGCGCGCCCGGCGGACGTGGTGGACGGGCTTCAGTGGCGGCAGGCGGCGCCACTCGTAGTCGCCGGCGACCTCGCCGACCAGCACCTCGCGCTCGGCCAGCGGGACGACGACGACGTCGCCGGGGGCCATCTCGGCGCGGAAGCGGTCCAGGACGCGGTGGCGCTTGCCGCGGCGCGACGGCGCCTCGTCGCCCTCGCGGTGGGCCAGGGCGACGACCCCGTGGGCCAGCATCGCCCCGAGCGCCTCGGGGGCCTCCGCGCGGACGACCCACGCGCTGAACGGGTGGACCTCGGCGGGCGGTGCCGCGGGCGGTTCCGGCCACAGGTAGGGCAGGTCGTCGGGGACGTCGCCGAACAGGGGCCGGTAGTGCGCCGGGTCCTTGCGCACCAGCGCGGAGCGGTGGGACCGGTGCAGCGCCTCGTCGCCCAGCCACGGCGGCAGCGCGCCCGCCGCGGCGAGCTCCGCCTGGGGCCGCGCCCCCGGGGTGAACTCCACGATCTGCAGGCGCGTCGAGTCCGGGTGCCCGCGCCCGGCCCACTCCAGGTTGACCGCCTCGCCGTAGGCGACCAGCGCCTCGACGTGGCCGGTCCACATGGTCACCGCGGGGTGGGTGCGCCAGCCGTAGCCCTCGATGCGCAGGGCGCGCAGGATCTGCAGCACCTCGACGCGCTGCTTGCCCAGGCGCGCCCGGTCCAGGACGGCGGCGCTGCGGTCGAACTCGGGGTACGGGAGGAAGGTCTGCATCGCGCCGGTGGCCCTACCCGGGGGGTCGTCGCGCCTACCCGCGCCGGGCCGCGTCCTCCAGCCGGGTGACGAGGTCGGCCGGCGGGGCGAAGCCGAGCACGCCCGCCAGGTGCCCGCGGGCCAGGCGCCGGCGCTCCGACCGGGTGGTGGCCACCGCCCACCCGGGCGCCGCGCGCAGGTCCGCGGCGAGGTCGTCGAGCCGCTCCGCGGCCGCGTCGACGCGCTGGGGGCGCAGCTCGTGGCGGGCGATCTGGCCGGCCCAGCGCACCACCGCGAGCGCGAAGGAGTAGCCCTGCTGCCAGTCCGGCTGGGTGCGGTCGGGCGACAGCAGGGCGGCGACGTCGGGGTTCGCGGCGGCGGCGGCGCGGCGGCGGCCGTCCTCGTTGGTCGCGGCCAGGAACGCCGGGGACGCGGCGATCGCGCGGGCCCACGCCTCCTGGTTGCCCTCGCGGTGACGGCGGCCGGCCTCCTGCTCGCGGGTGCGCTCGCTGAGGTCCAGGTTGCGCCGGAACTGCAGCACCTCCTCCTCCTGGCGCACCTGCTGCCACCAGCCGGCGACCAGCTCGCAGACGTGCAGGACCCCGGCGTGGGCGAACGCGACCTCCAGCGAGCTGACCTGGCCGACGCGGCCCTCGAGCTCCGCCAGGGCGGCGGTGTGGTCGCCCGCGCCCTCGTCGCCGGGGCCGGTCAGGCGGTCGCGGGTGCGCTGGAGGTCCTCCGGGGACAGCCGAACGCGGCGACGTAGACCAGCCCGACGCCGATCCCCTGGGCCAGGGCCAGGAACGACCGCCAGTCGGTGCTCGGCCAGGTCACCGACAGCGCGCCCTCGGGGAGGGGGACGTTGGGGAAGACCGCCAGCTCGCGGGCCTCCAGGTCGGCCAGGAGCAGCCCCAGCTCGGCGTCCAGCTCGTCCGCGCCGGCCGCCCCCGCCGCGTCCCCGGTCACGCCCGGGCCACGGTCACGGGCAGCTGGAGCCGGGCCAGGGCGAAGCCCGCGAGGCTGTTGAACACGACCAGGCCCGAGTAGATCTCCGGCACCCACGACAGGCGCCCCTGCACCGCGAAGGTGGCGTAGTAGGCGACCCAGAGCACGAACGGGACCGCGGTCGCGACGACCTGCAGGGCCGCGGGACGGTCGACCGACGGGTGCAGGCGCCGGATCAGCACGTCGGCGGCGAGCCCGCCGAGCAGGGCGGGGACCACGGTCACGACCGTGGTGAACGCGAAGATCACGGTCATCAGCAGCGCCACGACCCCGAACAGGATCGTCACGGCGCCGAACGGCGGCTGCCAGCGCTTGAGCAGGAACAGCAGCGCCCCCACGAGGATCAGGTTGGTCACCAGGGCCTCGGCGATGCCGATGATCAGCCCCTCGTCCCCCTGCGCGGGCGCGTCGCTGGCGAAGGCCGAGAAGTACATGAAGAAGAACGACACCACCGCGGTCACCAGCGCCAGGGACAGCAGCGGGACCAGGAACGCCGCCAGGGAGCCGGCGTCGCGGCCGTCGGCGCGCGCCCACGCGCTGCGCAGCGGGATGGACACGATCAGCAGCGTGCCGCCGAACAGCACGAGGTGGGTCGGGGACAGCAGCGCGTCGATGTCGGTCTCGATGCCGAAGACCTCGTGCCAGAGCAGGTCGCCCGCCCCGCCGACGGCGAACACCGCCAGCCCCACCAGCCCCAGCCCGTAGGCCACCGGCACCCCGGCCAGCCCGCGCCCGCCGCGGTCCTGGGCGCGCACGACCTGCCAGCTGATCCACGCGGCGCAGGCCGCGTACCCCGAGTACAGCACCGCGTGCCAGGGGGTGAAGAAGGTCTCCAGCTCCGCCAGGTTGGCGTGCGCCCAGGCGTCCACGAACGCCCCGCCCACCAGCCAGGTGGCGAGCAGGAGCATGACGACGTCGGTCGCGCGCGAGGCGCGGGGCCGCTCGGGCGCGGTCCGGCGCGCGGTGGCGGTGTCGCTCAGAGTGGTCACGGTGCCGGTCCTCTCCCCCAGGTGGTACCTCCACCATGCCGCACGCCTCCAGCATCGTCGCCCCCCCACCCGGGACCGTAGTGCCACCGCCGGCTCGTGTCCCCGCGCTCAGGGGAGGAGGCCCGCGGTGCCCCAGGCGGTCAGGGCGACGCCCACCACCACGGATCCCCAGCGCAGGATCGCGGGGATCCAGCGCACCGTGGCCTCGCGGACGCGCGCGATCTGGGCGGTGAAGCGCTGGCGGTGGACGAGCAGGGCGGCCAGGAAGGCGATCAGGGGCAGCGCGAAGACCGCGTTGTAGAGCAGCATCGCCACGACGTTGCCCGCCACCCCCAGGCCGGCGGCCGTGATGCGCTCGATCGCCACGAAGTAGGGCAGCGCAGTGGTCAGCTCGTTGAGCATGACGGCCGCGCCGAGCAGGAAGGTGTGGGCCGGGCGCAGCGATCGCGGGGTCCGCGCGGGCTCGCTGCTCGCGCGCGGCCGGTACCACAGCCCGAACGCCAGCAGCGCCAGCCCGGCCGCGAGCACCAGCCCCCACCCCACCGCCGGCGGGACCGCGGCCAGGTAGCGCCCGACGAGGGTCCGGAACCCGGCGAGCACCAGCAGCCCGCCGCCGAGGTTCACCGCCAGGACGCCCGCGATGTAGCTGACGATGCGCGGGACCGGGTCCGGCGTGGTCAGCAGGTAGAACTGCGCGACGAACAGCGACGGGTTGAGGCTGTCGGCCAGCGCGATGCCGGTGATGGTGGCGAGCAGCGTCGCGGTCACGCCGATTACTGTACCGTCCGGACGGTACTAGGGAGCGAGCGGTCCGGGCCCGCGGGTGAGGGCCAGGAGCGCCGCGCGCAGCCGGTCGCGCGCCGCGCCCTCGTCGGGGTCGCCGAACAGCGGCGCCATGGTCGTGCCGTCCAGGGCGCGGGTGATGACCGCGCTGCGCTCGGGGTGCAGGCCATCGGCGGCAAGCTCCTGCTGCCAGCGCCGGGCGGCCGCCCGCGACAGCTCGCGCACGGCCGGGACGCCGACCAGGGCGGTGAGCACCTTGGGATCGGACCAGAAGGCCCCGTCGAGGTCGACCTCGCGGTCGAAGGTGGCCGCCACGTGGGCCCGGTGCAGCCGTCCGGGCCGGTCGTCGGCGGGGTCCAGGTGCCGCGCCACCGCGGCGTCGTAGCGCTCCAGCAGGTCGGTCACCAGGCCCGCGACCAGGGCGTCGCGGCTGGGGAAGTGGTAGAGCAGCCCGCCCTTGGAGACCCCGGACTCGCGCACCACCGCCTCGAGCGAGAACGCCGCCCCGTGCGCGGTGACCACCCGCACGGCGGCGTCCAGCAGCCGCCGCCGGGTCCCCGTCCCCGTGCCCCGCCCCGCCACCGTCGCCCCCGGCCTCGATCGCACCCACGGCGCGGTCCGGCGGTGACCGTACCGTCCGGACGGTTCGCCGTCAGCTACCACTTGCGTGGCCTTTGACATTCTTGCCCCAGATGGGAGGATGCCGGGCGCGGGGACAGGTGCGGGGGGCACCATCCCCCGGGCGGGGGGACGCCGCATGGGGTGGTACTGGTCGTCGACGGGCATGGCGGTGGCCGCGACCGCACCACTGTTCGCTGCCCTGGCGTGGTGCGCCTGGCGCCAGCGGCGGGCGTCGGCGGCCCGCAGCCTCGCGCTGGTGCTGACCGCCGGGACGTGGTGGACCCTCGCCTACGCCCTGGAGCTGTCCGGCCGCGACCTCGCCACCGTGCGGCTCTGGGGCGACCTCAAGTACCTCGGCATCCTGCTGCTGCCGCCCACCTGGGTCCTGTTCGTGCTGCAGTACACCAACCGGACGCACTGGATCCGGCCCTGGCTGCCCGCGGCCTTCGCCGTCGTCCCGGTGCTGACGGTGGCGGTCCTGGCCCACGGCGGGACCCACGACCTGGTCCGCTGGTACCCGCCCATGGTGCTCGGCCGCGACATCCCGTCGGCGCAGGTCGGGCCGCTGTTCTGGGCGCTGATCGGCTACAGCTACGCGCTGCTCGGGGGCGCCGCGCTGCTGCTGGTCCACGCCTGCCTCACCGGGCCGCGCGCCTACCGGCGGCAGGGGTGGGTGATGACCGCGGCCTGGGTGGTGGTCCTGCTCGCCAACCTGCTGCACGTCCTGCGCATCGGACCGTTCGCGCTGCTGGACCCCACCCCGTTCGCGCTGCTGGCCATGAGCTTCGTGCTGGAGTGGGGCGTGGTGCGCCACGGCCTCCTGCCGATCGTGCCGGTGGCCCGCGACATGGTGCTGGAGCGCATGAGCGACGGCGTGGTCGTCCTGGACGCCTACCGGCGCATCGTCGACGTCAACCCGTCGGCGCGCCTGGCGCTGGGGCTGGGGACGCAGGAGGGGACCGGGGTCCCCGCCGCCGACCTGCTGCCCGTCGCGGGCCCCCTGGACGGCGAACGCGCCGCCGAGGTGCGGCTGGGACCGCCCGGCGGGCCGCGCGACTACGAGGTCGCGTCCTCGCCGCTGCTCGACGTCGACGGGCGCGCGTCGGGCCACATCCTGGTCCTGCGCGACATCACCGACCGCAAGCGCGCCGAGGCGCGGCTGGCGCAGATGGCGCTCCACGACCAGCTCACCGGCCTGGCCAACCGCAAGCTGCTCGAGGAGCGCCTCGCCGCCCTGACCCGCGTCGGCTGCGCCTTCACCGTGCTGTTCTGCGACCTGGACCGGTTCAAGCGCATCAACGACCGCCTGGGCCACGACGCCGGCGACCGGGCGCTGCTGGAGATCGGCCGCCGGCTGACCGAGCTCGCGGGCGGCGACGACGTGGTCGCCCGCCTGGGCGGGGACGAGTTCGTGGTGGTGCTGAAGGGCGGGGAGAGCAGCGACGAGGCCCACCGGCTGGGGCAGGCCGCGGTGGCGGCCATCGCGCGCCCGCTTCCGCTGGGCAGCCACGAGCTGTACCTGACCGCCAGCGTCGGGGTCGCCCGGTCACCGGAGCAGGGGCTGGACCCCGCCGGGCTGCTGCGCCAGGCCGACCAGGCCATGTACCGGGCCAAGGCGCGCGGCGGCAACCGGGTGCAGCTGCGCGCCCGCACGATCCCCGACGACCGGCCGGGCTGGCTCCAGCTCGAGCGCGACCTGCACGAGTTCGGCTCCCGCCAGGAGCTGGAGCTGTGGTACCAGCCGATCACCTCGCTGGCCGACGGCCGGACCACCGCCATGGAGGCCCTGCTGCGCTGGCGCCACCCCACCCACGGCCTGCTCCAGCCCGACCTGTTCCTGCCCGTGGCCGAGCAGACCGACCTGGCCCGCGCCCTGGGCAGCTGGGTCCTGGCCGAGGCGTGCGGCGAGGCGACCCGCTGGGGCGGGCTGGACGGGCCGCCACCGGCGGTGTCGGTGAACCTGTCGGCCCGCCAGTGCGACGCCCGGCTGGTCGACGAGGTCGGCGGGGTCCTCCGGCGCACCGGCCTGGACCCCGGCGCGCTCACCCTGGAGATCACCGAGACCGCGGTGCTCCGGCCCGGCGAGGAGACCCTCCAGCTGCTCCACGACCTGCGCGGGCTGGGCGTCGGCATCGCCACCGACGACTTCGGGACCGGGTACACGTCGCTGGAGCAGCTGCGCCACTACCCGCTCGACGTGCTGAAGATCGACCGGTCCTACGTGACCGGCATGACCCGCCGCGCCGAGGACCACACCATCGTCGGCGCCATGATCACGCTGGCCCACGACCTGGGGTTGCGGGTCGTGGCCGAGGGCGTGGAGACCGACGACCAGCGCCGCCTCCTGCGCGACCTCGGCTGCGACGCCGCCCAGGGCTACCTGTACTCCCACCCCCTCCCCCAGCCCCGCGTCGCCGCCTACCTCGCCGGCACCGGCTGAGACGGACGGGGCCCGCCCGGGCACCGCACCGCTTCTCGACCCCGCCACAAGATCGGCGTCCACCCCGGCGCGCATGACCGCCACCACGCTCAGCCGGCGCCGCCTGCTCGACCTGTCGCTGCGCGGCCTCGCCCTGCTCGCCTGCCGCTGCGACGCGTTCCTACGCCGTCCCCCGCGGGGACGCGGGCGCGCGCTGGTGGCGGCCGCCCCGACCGCCTGATCCGGTGGGCGCGGCGCGGGGCGGGTGGCGATCATGCAGGCCGGCGGCCGCCGCACCCGCGGCCCCGCACGAGCCCGAGGAGCGTGCCGTGAAGATCGCCCAGGTCGAGACCGTCGTGGTGGGCGCGCCATGGCGTGACCTCACCTTCGTCGAGCTGACCACCGACGAGGGCCTCGTCGGCGTCGGCGAGGTCCGGATGGTGAACAAGACCGAGACCCTGGTGGCCTGCATCGGCGAGCTGGGCAGGCGCTACGTCGTGGGCGCCGACCCGTTCGAGGTCGAGCGGCTGGGCTGGAACGTCACCCGCGGCGAGTACGGCCGCCCCGGCGAGGTGACCATGTCCGCGCTCGCCGCCTTCGACGTGGCCTGCTGGGACCTGATGGGCCAGGCGCTGGGGGTCCCGGTGTGGCGGCTGCTGGGCGGCCGCTTCCGCGACCGCGTCCCCGCCTACGCCAACGGCTGGTACCAGGCGGAGCGGGTGCCGGAGGCGTTCACCGCGCTGGCCGCCGGGGTCGTGGCGCGCGGCTACCGGGCGCTGAAGCTGGACCCGTTCGGCGCGGCCTTCGGCGAGCTGGCCGCGCCCGAGGTGCGGCGCTCGCTGGCGATCGTCGCCGCGGTCCGCGAGGCCGTCGGCCCCGACGTCGAGATCATGATCGAGATGCACGGGCGCTTCACCGGTGCCGTCGCCGCCCGGCTGGCCGGCGCCCTGGAGCCGTTCGCGCCCGCATGGCTGGAGGAGCCCGTCCCGCCGGAGAACCCCGCCGCGCTGGAGCGGGTGCGCCGGCACACCGCCCTGCCGATCGCCACCGGGGAGCGCGCCCACACCCTGCACGACTTCCGCGAGCTGTTCGAGCGCGGCCTGGTCGACATCGTCCAGGCCGACCTCACCCACTTCGGCGGGTTCTCCCAGCTGCGGCGCCTGGCCGGCTGGGCCGACGCGTACTACCTGCAGATGGCCCCGCACAACGTCTGCGGCCCGGTCGGCACCGCGGCCAACGTGCACTTCGGCGTCGCGACCCCCAACTACAAGGTCCTCGAGCACTTCAACGACGCCGCCGACCCCTGGGTCGCCCAGCTCGTGGACGAGGCGCCGGCCGTGGGCGCCGACGGCTGCTTCGCGGCGCCCACCCGCCCCGGCCTCGGCGTCCGGCTGGACCGGTCGGTGTGCGCCGAGCACCCCGCCACCGGCGGGCGCCTCCACCTGTTCGTCAGCGGCTGGGAACGCCGCACCACCCCACCCACGCCCGCCGCCGCCGACCCGGTGCCGTAGGCGCGCCACCCGCCGCAGGGGCCGAACGGCCCCTGGGCGCCCGGTCCGGACCCAGGTGGTTTGGGCCCCGTAGGGATTCTCAGAGGTCTGCCGCGGCCGTCTCGCGCGCCGTTGGATGGCGGTACCCGCAACGCGCTGCACGCGCCGCGCGCGTGCCGACCCGAGAGACGCCATGCAGATCGCACCTGCGACGCGCCGCCCACGGGCGTGGACGGTCCTCGCACTCCTGCTGCTCGCCGGGGGCCTCGCCCTCCTCGTCGCCCCACCCGCCGCCGCGCAGACCGGCGCGGTCACGATCCCGCTGCCCGGCCCCGGCGACGCCGCCGGCACGCCGATCACGTTCGATCCCACCCTGACCGCCGACACCGCGTCGCTGGAGGAGGGGATCCTGCTCGACGACTGCTCGCCCAACGCGATCGACCCGGCGATCTACGGCACCGCGCAGCCCGACCCCGCCACGGCGCTGTGCACCCTCCTGACCGGCGGCGACCCCGGGCAGGCCTTCCGCATCGGCGACATCCTCGACCTCGACGGGAACCTCACCAACCTGCGCGAGCAGGTGCGGGTCAGCTGGAGCGACCGCTGGCTGTTCGACCGGCCCGGCGCCGACCTCGTCATCGCCGATCCCGGCAGCGTCGGCGTCCCCGAGTACCTCACCGTCCGGGTGAAGCCCGTGGGCGCCCCCGCGACCGCGTTCGTCTACCGCCCCGCCGACAACGTCCAGGACTACGACCAGGCCGTCGGCGGGCCCACCGGCGCGGTCTTCCACACCGCGTTCGACCTGGTGGGCGACTTCGGCCTGCCGGCGGGCAGCGCGGTGGAGCACGTCGAGATCGCCAACCTGATGCCCACCGACACCGCCGGCCCCGGCGGCGTCGGCCCCCTGGGCGGCGGCGTCCCGCCGACCCCCGGCCCCCTGGACGGCGGCAACGGCATCCAGCCCGGCGAGCGCGACCCCGACGTGCAGTACGTCACCGCCGCCACCCCCGCGAACCTGGCGGCGCCGAACCCGCTGCAGATCGTCCCCGGCGGCGCCCGGCTGACCACCGCGGGCGAGACCCGGGTCCTCCAGGCCGCCGCGTTCGGCCCCACCGGCCAGACGCTGCCCGTCGACGCGGGCGGACTGGTCTGGACCTCCAGCGCACCGGACCAGGTCAGCGTGGCCGACAACGGCGACGGCACCGCGACGGTGACGGCCCTGGTGGCGGACGGGTCGGCGCGCATCACGGTCGGCGCCACGGACGGCCCCGCCCGCACCTCCCCGTCGGCGATCGTGAGCGTCGCGGCGGTGCAACCGGGGACCACGCTCGTGCCCGACAGCGCGGTCGTCTGGCCGCCGCCGAACCTGCCCGCCGAGCCGGCGACCCTCACCCCCTCCTACCCCCTGCCCCACGTCACCACCGACCCCGCCACCGGCACCCGCCTGATCGGGTCGTTCCCCGAGACCGAGGTCCTGGCCCTGGTCGACGACGCGCAGCAGCAGTACCCCGCCGTCCTGCTCGGCGCGGCCCCCGCGGTCGGGCAGCGGGTCGAGCCCGCGGACGGCTCCGCGGTGGTCGGCACGGTCCAGTCGGTGGAGACCCGCGGGCAGTTCTCGCTGGTCCTGCTCGACTGGTCCAGCCAGTTCGTCGCGCAGGACGTCGAGATCCCGATCCCGGGGTCCGGCGGCGGCTTCGTCGAGGAGTGCAAGGTCACGGGCTCCGACGAGGTCTTCGAGGCCAGGCTGGAGCCCAAGGGCGAGGTGCGGTCGACGTTCGACCGGTCGCGCGGCGGGTTCACCTACGAGTTGGCGCTGGACTTCGGCGCCGACATCCGCTTCGCGGAGAAGGCAGGCGGCTCGATCGGGCTGACCTGCTCCTTCACCACGATCACGCTGGAGCAGGAGGTCTTCAAGGACCCCTACACCGGCCAGGTCCAGGCCAGCGTCAAGGCCGAGATCCAGCCCGCGGACGAGCTGGCGCTGAACCTCGAGATCGACGCGACCGAGGTCGACAGCGAGTCGGTCTTCGAGTACCGGACCGGGCTGATCGCGCGCTTCGGCGTGGACGTCAACCGCACCGACGACGCGGGCGGGGCGACGCCGATCTTCTTCGAGGTGACCCAGAACCCCGACGCGAACTCGCGGTTCGTGACCGTCGAGGGCGACGCCGCGCCAGCGCGGCTGGCGGCGACGGCGACCATCACCCCGCAGGCGGTCGGCGGGCTGAACTTCAAGATCGAGGCGCTCAACGAGGCCGCCGGCCAGCTCAAGGAGCTGTTCCCCGGCCTGGACGAGGACTTCGAGGAGTTCTACGACTTCGGGAACGTGAAGCTGCCGCTGGAGTCGCGCCTGGAGTGGGCCAACTCGCTGTACGTCCTCGAGCTGCCCGACCAGCAGACGCCGTCCAAGGCCACCGCCAGCGTCGCGGGCAACTGGACCTTCGAGAGCGAGAAGCTCCAGGAGATCGTGAACCTGCTGGGGCTGGACAACGAGCTGCCGACCCTGCAGGTCCTCGACTTCGGTCCGGCCGAGGCGACGCTGTACAGCCCGCTGCGCACCGAGGGCATCACCGTGGACGGCATCACCGTCTCGGGCCCCGGGAGCAACGCGGCCCGCTCCGTCGTGACCGTGCCGGGCGAGTCCCTCCCGCTCCGGATCCGGACGACGCTGGCACGGGGCGTCGACACCATCGGCACCGGCGGCACCGATACGGTCACCGACCCCGCGCAGATCGGCCTGGAGCCCACCGACGGTGACCTCTGGGTATTCGTCGCGGGCACCGGCTACCAGCTGGTCGACAGCGCCACCGTCACCGCGGCCGACGGCTCCAACGAGCTGAGCGGCACCCTGAACGTGACCCAGGCACTGTGCGACCAGCTGGCCACCCAGAACGCGACCGGCGCGCCGGCCGGCCGGCTGGAGGTCGTGGTCAAGAACTCGCTGTACGGGCTGCCGACCCCGGCGGTCCTGGGCGAGATCCCGCTGGACTGCAGCGGCGGTGACCGCGTGCTGTTCAACGTGAACGGCGTCGTGTTCCCGGACCTGGGCGGCAACAACCGGGCGATCGTCGGCAACGAGTGCGTCCCGCCGGGCGCCCCCGAGGTCGCGGTGGGCCTGGGCCTGTCGTCGTCGCTGAAGACCCTGCCGGACACGACCTGGGACATCCTGTCGGCCACCCTGAGGCTGGACGGCGGCGAGCAGATCGCCGCCTACAGCGGGGTCCCGGGGGCGCCCCTGTCGCAGCTGACCCTGCCGGGCAGCCCGGCACTGCGGGACCTCCCCGCGGGCCAGCACACCCTCACCCTCGACTACACGGTCAGGGAGCGGAACGGCACGACCGAGCGGACCGAGAGCGTGACGGAGCCGTTCACCGTCGCGATCAAGCCGTGCCTGTCCGCCCACGACATCGGGATCGTGCTCGACACCTCCGGCAGCATCGACGCGGGCGAGTTCGAGCTGGAGCAGGCGTTCGCCACCCGCCTCGTCTCGGGCCTGCCCGTGTCGCCGGAGTCGACGACCGTCGGCGTCGCGCACTTCTCCGACTCCGCCGCCGTGGTCACCGGTCTCAGCGGCAACCCCCTGGCCGTCAACGTCGCCATCAACGGCATCCAGCCGTTCGGCGGCGGCACCAACATCGGCGCCGGCATCGACGCGGGGCAGTCGATCGTGACGGGCGCGGGTGACCGGCCCGACAAGCCCAACGTCCTGATCGTGGTCACCGACGGCGAGGGCACGGTCGGGGGCTCCGCGGCCGCTGCCAAGGCGGCGGGCAGCACGATCATCTCGGTCGGCATCGGCGACGGCGTCAACGTCGCGACCCTCCAGCAGGTGGCGTCGTCACCGTCGCTGGTCTTCACCCCCGCCGACTTCGAGTCCCTGGTCTACACCCTGGAGGCCCTGCTCCCCGCCCCCGCCGACCCCATCCCCTGACCACCGCCGCGGGCGCCCCCCCCCCCCCGGCGCCCGGGGGGGGGGGGGGCCCCCCCCCCCCCCCCCCGCCCCCGGGGGGGGGGCCGGGGGGGGGGGCCCCGGGCGGGGGGGGGGGGGGGGGGGGGGGGGGCCGCGCGGCCGGGGGGGGGGGGGGGGGGGGGGGGG